>NZ_BMUE01000007.1 GCF_014650035.1 Streptomyces lucensis JCM 4490
GATCGCCGTCATGGGCGCGGAAGGCGCCGCCAACGTCATCTTCCGGCGGCAGATCGCCCGTGCCGAGGACCCCGAGGCCATGCGCCAGAAGATGGTCAAGGAGTACAAGGCCGAGCTGATGCACCCCTATTACGCCGTCGAGCGCGGCCTCGTCGACGACGTCGTCGACCCCGCCGAGACCCGCGAGGTGCTGGCCAGGGCGCTGGGGATGCTCCGCAGCAAGCACGCCGACCTGCCGTCGCGCAAGCACGGCAACCCACCGCAGTAGCCTTCCAGGAAGGGATCACGCATGAGTAGCGACGACATCCTGCGCGTCGAGAAGGGCCGCCCCGGCCCCGAGGAACTCGCCGCCGTCACCGCCGTACTGCTCGCCCGGACCGCGCCGACCGGCCCCGAACGCGCTGATGACGGCCAGGACAAGGCGGTCTGGCGCCGCCTGGAACGGGACGGCGGTTTCGCGCCGGCCCACAGCTGGCGCTCGGCCGTCTGACCGGAAGGGCGCCCGGCCGCCGCCTCGTGCTTTGGCCGCGCCCAATACCCGCTTCAGTAACCGCTGCTGAGCTTCCCGTGTATGTCCGGGCAAGTCCCGTCAGGAGGCTCTGGGTGACTGAAGCAGCAGCTGATACCCCGTTCCGCGCGTGGTGGCGGGAGCGAGCGTCGGCCCATCGGTCCGAGGTCACGCGCATCCCGTTCTCCCAGCTCGACGGCTGGGGCTTCGAGCGGCACGGGGGGAACCTGGTGCACACGAGCGGCAAGTTCTTCACCGTCGAGGGCCTGCGGATCGAGACGGACGACGGCGCGGAGGCCCGCCAGCCGATCATCCATCAGCCGGAGATCGGTGTTCTGGGCATACTGGTCAAGGAGTTCGGCGGCGTCGTGTACTGCCTGATGCAGGCCAAGATGGAGCCCGGGAACCTCAACACCGTCCAGCTCTCGCCGACGGTGCAGGCGACCCGCAGCAACTACCTGCGGGTGCACCGCGGGGGCCGCACCCGCTATCTGGAGCACTTCTGGGGAGCGGACCGGGGCAGCGTGCTCGTGGACGTCCTGCAGTCGGAGCAGGGCGTCTGGTTCTGGCACAAACACAACCGCAACATGATCGTCCAGGTGGACGGCGACGTACCCGTGCACGAGGCCTTCCGCTGGGTGGCCCTGCCCGAGCTGCTGGCCCTGCTGCACAGCGACAATCTCGTCAACATGGACGCCCGTACCGTACTGGGGTGCCTGCCGCGGGAACTGCTGCCCGCCGAGGGCCGTACCGGCGCGTTCGCCGCGGCGCTGCGCCGCTCCTACGAGACCGGATCCGGCACCGCGGCCATCCGCAGCTGGCTGCACGACGTGAAGGGCCGCGGCCGCTGGAACACCCGGCTCATCCCGCTGGACAAGACGCACGGCTGGACACGCGGCAGTGACGAGATCTCCGCCGACGACGGCTCCGGCTTCCGCGTCATCGCGGTACGGGTGCGGTCCGTGAACCGCGAGGTCCCCGAATGGACACAGCCGCTGCTGGCCCCGCGGGAGGAGGGACTGGCCGCCTTCCTGGTCCGGCGCACCGGTGACACGCTGCGTCTCCTGGTCCAGGCACGCTACGAACCCGGACTGCTGGACCACGTGGAACTGGCCCCCACGGTCCGCACCCCACCGGTCGCCGCCGACGAGGAGGTGCCGTTCCTCAAGGACGTGCTCTCGGCCGACCCCCGCCACATCCGGTTCGACACCCTGCTGTCCGAGGAGGGCGGACGCTTCCACCACGCGCTCACCCGCTACCAGGTGATCGAGCTGCCCGCCGACCACCCGGCCGGAGCCGGCGACCACCACCGCTGGATGACGGTCGGCCAGCTCATGGAGCTGGTGCGGCACGGGCACTACCTGAACATCGAGGCCCGCAGCCTGCTCGCCTGCCTGCACAGCCTGCGCTGACCACGTTCCGCGCGGCGGACGAGACGAGAGAGGACACCACCATGCACCGGACCGCCGACGGCCCGGCGCTGCGCGTCGGCGTGCTGGGATGCGCCGGGATCGCCTGGCGCAACACCCTGCCCGCCGTGCTGCGGGTGCCCGAGGTGCGGCTGACCGCCCTCGCCAGCCGGGACCCGGCCAAGGCCCGCACCTTCGCCGACCGGTTCGGCGGCACCCCCGTCGAGGGATACGACCGCCTCCTCACCCGCGACGACGTGGACGCCGTCTACGTCGCCCTGCCCACGGGACTGCACCACCACTGGGCCCGCCGCGCACTGCTGGCCGGCAAGCACGTGTGGGCGGAGAAACCGCTCGCCGCCACCGCGGAGCAGGCCGAGGACCTCGTCCGGCTCGCCCGCGCGAACGGCCTGGTGCTCAGGGACAACTTCATGTTCCTGCACCACAGCCAGCACGCCGTCGTGGCCCGGGTGATCGCCGAGGGGCGCATCGGGGAACCCAGATCGTTCTCCAGCGCCTTCGGAATCCCGCCCCGCCCCGACGACGACGTCCGCCTCAGCGCCGAACTCGGCGGCGGCGCACTGCTCGACGTCGGCGTCTACACGGTCCGCGCGGCCCAGCTCCTGCTCGGTGACGACCTCACCGTCGCCGGATCCGTCCTGCGCGTGGACCGGGCCCGGGGAGTGGACCTGGCAGGCTCCGCGCTGCTGCACACCCCCGACGGCCGCACCGCCGCACTGGCCTTCGGCTTCGACCGCGCCTACCGCTCCACGTACGCCGTCTGGGGCAGCGAGGGCCGGCTGTCGCTCGACCGGGCCTTCACCCCGCCCGCGACCCACCGGCCGCTGCTCCGGATCGAACGCCAGGATCACCACGAGGAACTCTCGCTCGCCCCGGACGACCAGTTCGCCCAGCTCGTCAGGGCGTTCGCCGCCGCGGTGCGCGAGAAGCGGGACCACCGCCCCTACGAGGAAACGCTGCTTCGGCACGCGGCCCTGACCGACTCGATCAGGGAAGGCGCCCGACTGGTCGCCGGCTGAAGCGGCCGGGTGGTGACGGCGCCGCCCCCGGACCTGCTCACGGAGAGGACACACAGTCACATGGAAGTCATAGGCCGGGGTTTCCTTGCCCGGCATCTCGCCTCGCTGGCCACCCGCCATCCCCAGGTCACCGCACTGGCCGCGGGAGTGTCGACGACGGGCGAGGTGGAGCAGAGCGCCTACCAGCGCGAGGCCGCGCTGCTCTACGACGTGATCGACGCGTGCCGCCGCCAGGGCCGCACACTGCTGTTCTTCTCCACGGCCTCCGCCGCCATGTACGGAGGCTCCGGAGGACGGGGCCACGAGGACGGACCCGTCCGCCCCCAGTCCCGCTACGGACACCACAAACTGTCCCTGGAGAACGTCGTCCGCCTGTCCGGCGTGCGCCATCTCACCGTCCGGCTCAGCCATGTCCTGGGACCGGACCAGCCCGCCCACCAGATGCTGCCGACCCTGGTCAGAGCGGTGCGCTCCGGCCGGGTCGACGTGCACCGCGGCGCCTGCCGGGACATCATCGACGTGGCCGACATGGTGTCCGACGTCGACACCCTGCTCCGTGCCGGCGTCAGCGGTCAGGTGGTGAACGTCGCCTCCGGCATCGCCGTACCCGCGGAGCACATCATCGACCACCTCCAGGCCCGGCTCGGAGGCCCGCTGGAACGCCGGTACCTGGACCGGCCCAGCCGCTACGAGGTGTCACTGGACAAGCTGTTCCGCCTGACCTCGGGAGCGGCGGGGCGGAAGTTCCCCGACGACTACTACAAGAAGGTGATCGACAACTGTCTGAGCTGCGCCGCGCTGTGACGGACGCCAGTGCTGCGACCGGGAGGGTTCACCGGCTCGCGGCAAACCTTCCCGGCCACAGCACTAACGCCCGTACCGCCGGTACCGCCCGTACCGCTCGTACGGTGAGAGATCACCGATCGTCAGGACGAGGCACGTGATGTGGAAGCCCGCGGTCCCGCAGACCAGCATGAGCCGGTCGCCCTCCGAGACCTCGCCCGAGGTGATCAGCCGCTCCAGGCCGTAGATGTGGTCGCTCGCGCCGGCATGGCCGATCGAGCGGCCGTGCTCCCAGGCCGACCGGCTCAGCGGCAGACCCAGCTGCTGCATCACGAGCGCGTCGGTCTGGGCCCCGCCGACGTGCGCGAACAGCACCCTCGCGAGATCCTCGGGGCCGATGCCCACGTCGTCCAGCGTCCGGGCCATGGCCCTGCGGTACGCCTTGATCTGCAGGCTCTGCAGCTCCAGCCCGCTCAGCGTGGACAGGGCGGCGTTCTCCCGGGCGCGGGCGAGCACGTCGACCTTCGGCCGCAGGGCAGGCGTCGGCTCGGTCAGCGGCAGGGCGCCCCGGTGGAACCGCTCCATCTGCGGGACGGTGGTGGAGTTGACGGCCGTGAGCTCCGCGATGCCCGGCCGGCGGCCCAGTACGACCGCGCAGGCCCCGTCCCCGACGGCGATGCCGTAGCCGGCGCTGCGCCAGCGGTCGACGGTGGGGGAGTCGTGGACCATGGTCGCCGTGGTGAGCACCGCGGTGGAGTCCTCGCCCCGCAGAGTGAGCCAGCCCGCCGCCATCTCCAGCGCGGCGAGCATGCCGTTGCAGCCCTGGTTCACCACCTGCCCCGCGCCGTCCGGGCAGCCGAGTTCCCGCAGCAGGTATCCGGCGGGCGACCACTCCTCCGGCCCGTTCCAGAAGCACACCGCGTGCATCAGCATGTCGATCGCGGCCGGGGCCACGGCGGCCCGGCCGATCGCCTCCCGCGCCGCCGTGGCCGCCATGTCCACCGGGGGGACCCCGGGGGCGATCTGCACGCGCAGCAGATCGTCCCCGGGGAAGTCCTCGTCGCACAGACCGGCCGCTCGCGCCTCCTGCGGGCTCGTCCACCGTGTGGGCCGGTGGAGCCCGATGGACCGGACGTGGATGCCGCTGACCTTCATTGCCTCTCCCCGATGCCTTCCGCGCGCCCGCGGGCGACGCACCGGGCCGGGGCCTCGCGCGAAGGTCCGGCCTCGGGTGGGCGCCGGGACGTTCGCGGCGGACCCCGTGCCACGGGGGCGCTCGGACCGCCCCCGGACCGGACGCCGCCGGTGGACTCCACTGTCGCGCCCCGGCCTTAAGGCGTCCTAACGGCGGGGCCGGCCTCAGCAGCGCACCGACAGCTCCAGACCGGGGACCTCGGGCATCAGCGCCATCAGCCCCGCGTCCGCGGGCAGGCGCCCCATACCGTCGGCCAGCGGGCCCCGCGCCTCCCGCGCGTGCCGGGGCAGCAGCGGGATCCAGCTGGAGCGGAAGCCGTTGACCGGGTCCCGGACGTACGCGAGATAGTCGGGCTCGCCGTTGTCGTTGACGACGACGGCGCCGGAACGCAGCTGCGGGACGAGCAGCCTGAGCACGTCGAGCGCCAGCGAGGTGCCGCCCTCGGCGGTCCAGCTGCTGTCGGTGGCCTGGAACCCGTCGACGATCGCGAAGTCGACCGGTCCGCCGACGTCGGCGAGCGTCTCGCGGGCGTCTCCCTCACGGATCTCGACGTACTCGCCGAGACCGGCCGCCGCGACGTTGCGCCGTGCGGCGTCGACCTTCTCCGGGACCAGCTCGGATCCGATCACCAGACCCCCGCCGTTGTCCCGCACGGCGGCCGCCAGACAGATCAGCGAGGTGCCGACGGACGTCGCGAAGTCGACGGCGCGGGTGACCCGGGCCGCTCGCGCGGTCAGATAGACCAGGTCGCCGATCTCCGCGCTCACCGAGAGCGGCAGCCGCGCCAGCGCGAAGGGGTCCGCGCTCCACGCGCCCGAGACCACCGCCTCCTTGAAGGAATCGACGTTCACCCGGTCGAGTCGCTCGAGAACACTTTCCACCCGGGGGTCCCGGAACGCTTCGGACGTCACCATGCTGAGCCGGCCTTTCGTCGGTGGATAGGGGCGGCCGGCGACCGGGCGACGGCAGGAGGCGTACGCCGCCGGTGCGGCGCACGGGCACGAGAGGTTCAGGGGGCGACGGACGGCGTACCGCCGGGAGCGGGTGCCGGCGGTCGACGGTCACGGGGCGCCCAGGTCACGCAGCCCTGCCGAGCAGCGTACCGACCCGGAGCCCGGCGCACCGACAGGATCTGCGCCATGCTCCCGCGGGGGCCGAAGCTCCCCGGCCGTTCTTAGAGGGCCTTAAGAACCGACCGGCACGCTCGTCGCAGCCTGGCAACCAAGGAGGCACGTTCGTGCGGACGCCCGACATATTCATCAAGGCGACGGGGAGATTCCTCCCCGAGACGGTCAGCGTCGAGTGGGCCGTCGAGCAAGGCCATTACCCGGCCCGTGACGCCGAGTTGCACGAACTGGGCGGAGTCGCCGTCGCCGGGGACACCCCCGCGCCGGACATGGCGCTGTGGGCCGCGCAGGAAGCGCTCAAGCGGTGCGGACACCGGCCCGAGGACCTGGACCTGCTGCTGTACGTCAACTCCTGGCACCAGGGCCCCGACGGCTGGCAGCCCCAGTACTACCTGCAGCGCCTCCTCGTCGGCGGGGACGTCCTGTCGGTCAACGTCCAGCACGGCTGCAACGGCATGTTCAGCGCCATGGAACTGGCCGCGGCACACCTGCAGGCCGGCCCCGGCCCCCGCTCGGCCCTCGTCGTCGCGTCGGACAACTTCGGCACACCGCTCATGAACCGCTGGACGATGGGGGCGGGTTACATCGCGGGGGACGGCGCCAGCGCCGTGGTGCTCACCACCGACCCCGGATTCGCCCGCCTGCTGGCGGTGGGCTCCGTCGCCGTACCCGACGCCGAACAGATGCACCGGGGTTCCGAACCGCTGTTCCCGCCGGGACCGACGATCGGCCGGGCCGTGGACTTCACGGCCCGCAACGACTCGTTCCGCGAGCAGGCCCTGTCCCAGGGCATGGGCACCGGTGTCCTGATGCAGGTGCACCAGCGGACCCTCGAACTCGTGGACCGGACCCTGTCCGAGGCCGGGATCACCCTCGGCGACGTGTGGCGGGTCGCCTACATGAACTTCTCGCGGGAGATCGTGGAACAGCGGTGCATGGCGGCCCTCGGCCTTCCCATGTCGATCTCGACGTGGGAATTCGGCAGAACGCTCGGGCACGTGGGAGCGAGCGACCAGATCGTCTCGCTGGACGAGCTGGTCACGACGGGGGAGCTGCGCCCCGGCGACCACATGCTGCTGCTCGGAATGGGTCCGGGCGTCACGCTCTCCTGCGCCGTCGTCAAGGTCGTCACGCCGCCCCCCTGGAGCGACTGAACCCCCACGCCCCGGCCGGCCCCGGCCTTCGACCCCCGACCAAGGAAGAGGCGATGACAGCAGAAGAATACGCGTCGAAGCTCGTCCCGTTCATCCAGGAGAACCTCGTACCGAAGGACTCCGACGTCACGGTGGACGAGTCGACCCCGCTGCTGGAGCTGGGAATCCTCGACTCGCTGAAGACGGCGATCCTGATGAACTACATCCGCAACGAACTGGGTGTCGTCATCCCTCCCGAGCAGCTCAGCAACAGCAACTTCAAGTCGCCCGGGACCATCGCCGCCGTCATCACCGACCTCGCGGCCTCGAACGCCGGCTGAACGACGACCAGGAGGACATGATGCAGCCCGATTTCGACGCCGCGATCATCGGCGGTGGCCCGGCCGGATCGGCCGTCGCCTCCTACCTCGCCGAGGCCGGCCTGTCGGTGGCCGTGTTCGAGAGCGAGATGTTCCCGCGCCCCCACATCGGCGAGTCGCTGGTCCCCGCGACCATGCCGGTCCTCGACGAGATCGGCGTGATGCCCGACATCGAGGCGGCGGGGTTCCCCAGGAAGTACGGGGCCGCCTGGACGTCCGCCGAGTCACGCGACGTGCCGCACAACGGATTCACCGGCCTCGACCACGACTTCAAGGCCGCCGAGGTCATGTTCGTCGAGCGGGACCAGCCCGGTGTCCACCGCGACTACACCTTTCACGTCGACCGCGCGAAGTTCGACCTGATCCTGCTCAAGCACGCCGAGAGCCGGGGCGCCCAGGTGTTCCAGAAGACCCGTGTCCTCAAGGCCGACTTCGACACCGACCCGGACCTCGTCACCCTCAACTGCCGCATCGGCCCCCGCACGCTGGACTTCACGGCCCGCATGGTGGTCGACGCGTCCGGCCGGCAGACCATGCTCGGCAACCAGCTCAAGGTGAAGGTCCCGGACCCCGTCTTCAACCAGTACGCGATCCACACCTGGTTCGAGGGACTGGACCGCTCGGCCATGGCCATCGACCAGTCCAAACGCGACTACATCTACGTGCACTTCCTGCCTCTCGAGGACACGTGGATGTGGCAGATCCCCATCACCGACACCATCACCAGCGTGGGCGTGGTGACCCAGAAGCACCGGTTCAAGGCCGCGAACGCCGACCGCGAGAAGTTCTTCTGGGACGTCGTCTCCAGCCGCGAGGACATCCACGAAGCGCTGCGGAAGTCCGAACGCGTCCGCCCGTTCAAGGCCGAGGGCGACTACAGCTACTCCATGCGGCGGATCTGCGGCGACCGGTTCGTGCTCATCGGCGACGCCGCGCGGTTCGTCGACCCCATCTTCTCCAGCGGCGTGAGCGTCGCCCTCAACAGCGCCCGGCTCGCCGCGAAGGACATAGTCGCCGCCCACAAGGCGGGCGACTTCCGCAAGGAGCGCTTCTCGACGTACGAGGACAAGCTCCGCCGGGCCGTGCGGAACTGGTACGAGTTCATCTCCGTCTACTACCGGCTGAACGTCCTGTTCACCGCGTTCGTCCAGGACCCCCGCTACCGCATCGACGTACTGAAGATGCTCCAGGGCGACTTCTACGACGGTGAGGAGCCCAAGGCGCTGGGAGCCATGCGGGACCTCGTGACCAAGGTCGAGAACGATCCCGACCACCTGTGGCACCCCTACCTCGGCACGCTTCGGGCCCCGTCGGCAGCCCCCTCCTTCTGACCCGCCGACCGCGTCACGGACGACAAGGAGCTTGGACCGTGCCCAGTCACGACGCTGCCCGCGCAGGCAGCCCGGATGCCGTCGAGGAACCCATCGCCGTGCTCGGCATGGCGTGCCGGTTCGCCGGCGGGGCCGACACCCCGGAAGCCTTCTGGGACCTGCTGCTCGATGGCCGGGACGGCATCGGCGAGGTCCCCGGCAAGCGGTGGCGCGTGTACGAGGAGGCCGGCCCCGACCACGCCGCGGCGCTCCGCCGCGCCACGCGGTGGGGCGGATTCCTCGACGACATCGAGGGGTTCGACGCCGAGTTCTTCGGGCTCTCCCCCCGGGAGGCGGAGCTGATGGACCCGCAGCAGCGGCTGCTGCTGGAGGTGGCCTGGGAGGCGCTGGAGCACGCCGGCATCCCGCCGCGCGACCTCGCGGGCACCGACGCCGGCGTGTTCGTCGGCATCGGCTCGGACGACTACGGCCGCCGCATGCTGGAGGACCTGCCCGGCATCGAGGCGTGGACGGGCATCGGCAGCGCCATGTGCGCGGCGGCCAACCGGATCTCCTACGCCCTCGACCTGCGCGGCCCGAGCCTCGCGGTGGACACGGCCTGCTCGGCCTCCCTCGTCGCGGTCCATCTGGCCTGCCAGAGCCTGCGGGCCGGCGAGAGCGACGTGACGCTCGCCGCGGGCGTCAACCTCATCATCTCGCCCGGTCTGACGCTCACCCTGGACGCGGCCGGCGCGACCGCGCCCGACGGGCGCTCCAAGTCCTTCGACGCCTCCGCCGACGGCTACGGCCGGGGCGAGGGCTGCGGCCTGCTCGTCCTCAAGCGGCTCTCCGACGCCCGGCGCGACGGCGATCCCGTGCTGGCGGTCATCCGGGGCAGCTCGGTCAACCAGGACGGAAAGACCAACGGCATCATGGCGCCCAGCGGCACGGCCCAGGAGCACGTCCTCGAACTGGCCTGCCGGCGGGCCGGCGTCGACCCCGCCTCCCTCGACTACGTGGAGGCCCACGGCACCGGCACCCGGCTCGGCGACCCGCTGGAGGCCGGCGCGCTGAGCGCCGTGTTCGGGCGGGGACGCCCGGCGGACGAGCCCTGCCTGATCGGCTCGGTGAAGTCGAACATCGGGCACCTGGAGGCCGCGGCCGGCATCGCGGGCCTCATCAAGGTGACCCTGGCGCTCAGCAACGGCGAGATCCCGCCCAGCCTGAACTTCACCGAGGGCAACCCCGCCGTCGACTGGGACGGCTCCGGGCTGCGCGTCGTCACCGGACGAACCGCCTGGCCCGCCCACGAAGACCGCCCCGTCCGGGCGGGAGTCTCCGGATTCGGCTACGGCGGCACCATCGCCCACGTCGTCATGGAACGGGCCCCCGGGACGCGAGGCCCCGCCGGCACACTCCCCGGCCGGGCGCGGCGAGCCGAGGACGCGCCCCCCGGCACGGCTGAACGGCTGTTCCCGGTCTCGGGCGCCTCGCGGGCCTCGCTCAGGGCGTACGCCGGACGCCTCGCCGACCGGCTGTCGGCCCAGGACGCCGGCGCCGAGCTGTCCCTCGACGCCCTGGGCCACACCCTGGCGCTGCGCAGGTCACCGCTGGCCCACCGGGCCGCGGTGGTGGCCTCCGGACACGCCGATCTCGCGGCCAAGCTGCGGCTCGTCTCCGTGGGCGAGCAGACCCGGGAGGCCGTGACGGGGTCCGTCCCCTCCGACCCCGGCGCCGGACCGGTGTGGGTGTTCTCCGGCCACGGTTCCCAGTGGTCCGGCATGGGACGCGAACTCCTCGCGTCCGAACCCGCGTTCGCCGCGGTCATCGACGAGATCGATCCGGTCTTCCAGAAGGAGATCGGATTCTCCGCCCGGCAGGCCGTCCTGGACGGCGACTTCGACACCGTCGACCGCATCCAGACCATGATCTTCGCCGTGCAGGTCGCGCTGGCCGCCGTCTGGCGCTCCTACGGCGCCGCCCCCGCCGCGGTGATCGGGCACTCCGTCGGCGAGATCGCCGCGGCGGTGGCGGCGGACGCCCTGTCCCTGACGGACGGCGCCCGGCTCATCTGCCGCCGGTCCCGGCTGCTGCGGCGCGTCGCCGGCCACGGTGCCATGGCGATGGCGAGTGTCTCCTTCGAGGAGGCGGAACGGCGTCTCGCGGGACGCACCGACGTGGTGCCCGCGATCGCCGCCTCCCCGCACTCCGCCGTCGTCGCGGGAGACCCCGCGGCGATCGAGGCACTGGTCGAGCAGTGGCAGGCCGAGGACGTCCAGATGCGCCGCGTCGCCTCGGACGTCGCCTTCCACAGCCCGCACATGGACCCGCTGCTCGCCGAACTCGCGGCCGCCGCGGCGGACCTGGCGCCGCGTGAACCGAGCGTGCCCATGTACTCCACGGCGATGACGGACCCCCGGTCGACGGCCCCGCTGGACGGCGCCTACTGGGCCGCCAACCTGCGCAGCCCCGTCCGGCTGCGGGAAGCGGTGACGGCGGCCGCCGAGGACGGCCACCTCGCCTTCCTCGAACTGTCCGCGCACCCCGTGGTCACCCACTCCATCGGCGAGACACTGTCCGAACTCGGCCTGGAGGACGCCTTCACCGGCTCCTCGCTCAGGCGCAACCAGTCCGAGCGCACCACCCTGCTCGCCTCCATCGGCGCCGCCCACTGCCACGGCGTCACCGTGGACTGGACCCGGCTGCAGCCGGCCGGCGACCTCGTCCCGCTGCCGCCGGTGGCCTGGCAGCGCAGCCCGCACTGGCACGAGCGCGCCGGCGCGGCCACCGGACAGGGGCTGCAGCACGACCTCGACTCCCACGCCCTGCTCGGACCGCGCGTCCCCGTCGCGGGACGGCCGATGGAGCTGTGGCGCACCCTGCTCGACGACGAGAGCCGCCCCTACCCCGGGAGCCACACCATCAACGGCACGGAGATCGTTCCGGCCGCCGTCCTGATCAACACCTTCCTCGACGCCGGACGGGCCGCCGACGGCACCCGGCCCGTGCTGCGGGACATGACGCTGCGCCTGCCGCTGACCACCACCGAGCGCCGCGAACTGCAGGTGATCAAGGACGACACCGCGCTGCGCCTCGCCTCACGGTCCCAGCAGGACGGCGCGACGTGGCTCACCCACACCACGGCCACGGCACTCGCGGCGAGCGACAGCGCGCCGCCCCGGGGCCTGCCCCCCGGTACCGCACTGGACGCCGCCGACCCCGCGGACGTCCAGCGGCACCTGACGTCGGTGGGCGTGCCCACCATGGGCTTCGACTGGACCATCGAGGAACTCGCCCGCGCAGAGGGCAGGGTGCGGGCGCGGGTGCGCGTGCGGCAGCCCGAGCGGGCGGAGGCGACCTGGGCGCCGCTGCTCGACGCCGCCCTGTCCATCGCGCCGACCGCCGTACCGGGGCCCGCGGCCCTGCGGATGGTGGCCTCCTTCGAGGAGCTGGCGGCGGACGGCGCCCCACCGGACGGGCCGAGCACGGTCGAGGTCGTCGCCGACCCGGCCCGCGAGGGGATCGTCGACGTCCTGGTGAAGGACGCGGACGGACGCGTCGTCGCCTGGGTGAGCGGACTGCGCTACGGCGGCATGGACCAGGGCGCCATGACGGCGGCGCACCCCCGAGACCTGGTGTACGAGGTGGCGTGGCGGCCACTCGAGCTGCCCGCGCCGGCGGACGCCCCGGCACGCCGGCTCGTGCTGGTCGCCGAGGACACGCGGGACACACGGAACCTGAGCGCGGCCCTGTCCGACGCCGGGGCCGACGTGCTGGTGGTACCGGAGCCCGCGCGCCTGGACGGCGTCGCCGGACTCGACGAGGGGACCGACGTCGTCGTGCTCCCGCCGCCGGCGGGGGACACCCCGGTCGCGGAAGCCGCCGTACGCTCCGCGTGGCTGCTCACCCGGACGGCGCAGCGTCTCGCCGCACGCGACACCCTCCGCTTCCCCCGGCTGTGGTGCCTGACCACCGGCGTGCGCGAGAGCCACGAGGAGGCCCGTCTCGCCCACGCCCCGCTGTGGGGTCTGGGCCGGGTGATCGCTGGTGAGCACAGCGAGTTGTGGGGCGGCGTGATCGACCTCGCCCCCGGCGATCCGGGCGCCGACGCCGCGACGCTCCTCGCCGTCCTGCACAGGGGCGCCGGCGACGACGTCGTCGCCGTCCGTGACGGCGCGGCCACGGCGGCCCGGCTGGCCGTGTGCGAACGCGAGCCGGTCCGCGAGTCGCTCAAGTGCCGGGCGGACGGAACCTATCTGATCTCCGGCGGCCTGGGCACCCTCGGCCTGGAGGTCGCCCGGTGGCTGGCCGAACGCGGCGCCCGACGCCTCGTACTGACCGGCCGGCGGGGCCTGCCGCCCCGCTCGGCCTGGGACGGGCCCGCCGACGCGGACACCAGGCGCCGCGTGGACGCGGTCCGCGCCCTGGAGGAGCAGGGCGTCACCGTCCGGGTGGTGCCCCTGGACGTCACCGACGCCGAACGGGCCGCCGAGCAGCTGGACCCGGACGCCCTCGGGCTGCCGCCCGTCCGGGGCGTGGTCCACCTCGCCGGCGTGCTCGACAACCGTATGCTCACCGCGGTCGACGAGGACTCCCTGCGGACCGTGCTGCGGCCGAAGGCCGAAGGCGCCTGGGCCTTGCACACCCTGTTCCCGCCCGGCGCGGTCGACTTCTTCGTGATGTTCTCCTCCTGCGGCCAACTGCTCGGCCTGCCGGGCCAGGCCGCGTACGGCTCCGCCAACGCCTTTCTCGACGCCCTCGCCGCACACCGCAACGCCCGGGCCGCGTCCGCCGGCACGACGAGCCTCGGCTGGACCTCGTGGCGCGGACAGGGCATGGCCGTCAACGAGGTCGTCGACAGCGAGCTGCACGCCCGCGGTGTCTCCGACATCTCGGTCCAGGAGGCCTTCGCCGCCTGGGACTTCGCCGAGCGGCGCGGCCCGGGGCACTACCCCGTCCTGCGCCTGCTGCCCCTCGAACCGGACATGGACCGGCTGCCGTTCCTGAGCGAGGTCCACCAGACCCTGCAGGCGGCGCCCACGACCGGCCAGGGAACCGACGCGTTCACCGGCCTGTCCCCCGATGAGCTGCGCACGCGCCTGCTGGAGGAGGTGGCGGCGCAGATCGCCGGCGAGATGAAGCTGGCCACGACCCAGCTCGACCACCGCCGGTCACTGGTCGAGCAGGGACTCGACTCGGTGATGACGATCGTCGTCCGGCGCCGCCTGGAGAAGCGGTTCGGCCACAGACTCCCGGCGACGCTCCTGTGGCACCAGCCCACCGTGACCGCCATCAGCGAGCACCTGGCGGGCCTCCTGGCCGCGGCCACGACCGTGCCCGGCGACGCCGAGCCGGCCGAGGAGCCCGGGACGGTCACGGCCGTCTGAGGCCGCGGGCACCACGAAGGACCATCCGAGTCACCGACACGGGAGACCGAGTGCGAGTTCTGTTCACGCCGTATCCCTGGGCGAGCCACTACTACCAGATGGTCGGCCTCGTGTGGGCGTTCAGGGCGGCCGGCCACGAGGTCCGGGTCGCCGTGCCCCCGTCCGTCGTCGACGCCGTCACCGGCAGCGGAATCGTCGCCGTCACGGTGGGCGGCCGCTACGATCTCATGGCGGGCGTCGCCGGCCTGGTGAAGGCGCGGCAGGAGCTGGTGGACCAGCCGGCCGGCCGGGACGAGCGGGGAGAGCTCCGCCCGGAGGCGCGGCGCGAGCTGCTGCGACTCAGGATGGTCCCGCACACCAGGGCGGCGCAGGACGCCGCCGAGGACCTGGTGGCCGTCACCCGCGCGTGGCGGCCGGACATCGTGGTCGCCGATCCACTCGTCTACGCGGCCCCGCTGGCGGCGGCCGCGGCGGGAGCCCCCCTCGTCCGGCACCTGTGGGGTCCGGACATGTGCCGCCACCTCGTCATGCCGGGATCCGGGGTGAGCGCGCGGGACGATCCGCGGGCCGCCTGGCCCGCGGAGCTGGCCGCCCTCTACGAGAAGCACGGTGCGACGCCCGCCGCCGACGTCGCCGTCCGGACGCTCGACAACTGCCCGCCCGGCCTTCAGCTCCCCGGGGTGCCGAACCGGATCCCGATGCGCTTCACCGCCTACAACGGCACGGCGGTGGCCCCCTCCTGGCTGTCCGAGCCCGCCGGCAGACCCCGGATCTGCGTCACCTGGGGCTCGGCGGCCACCGCCTACCTGGGTCCGGAGTCGTTCCTGGTGCCCCGCATCCTCGACGGGCTCAGCGGCCTCGACGTGGACGTCGTCGTCGCCGTCAGGCGGGCGGACGCCGCGCGCATCCCCGCGGTCCCCGCCGGGGTGCGGATCGTGGAGGGGATGCCGCTGGAACTGATCCTGCCGGGCTGCGACGCGATCGTCCACCAGTCCGGCGCCGGGACCACACTCACCGCCGCCCTGCACGGAGTCCCCCAGCTGACCCTCCCGCAGGTCGCCGACCAGGGCCTGGTCAGCGACCGCCTGGCCCGCACCGGCGCGGGCATCGTCCTGGCGCCGGACGATACGGAGCCGCACGCCGTCGAGGCCGCCGCGGGGAAGCTCCTCGGCGCCGGCGAGCACCGTGCGGCGGCCCTGCGCCTGCGCGAGGAGATGCTGACCCAGCCGGCCCCGTCCGCGGTCGTCCGCACGCTGGAGGACCTGGTCGCGACGCACCGGGAAGGCTGAGCCCGAGGCGGCAGGCGTGGGCTGCCGGCTCCCGGGGAACTCCGCTGCGCCGGGAGCCGTTCCCAGCGTGCGGTCGTCGTGGCCGCGCGCGGCGGGGAAGGGCCGCGGAGGACGGCGGCGGACGGATGGACGGACGAGGACCGGGCGCGGTGGCGGAGCTGGTGGTGCTGGTCGGCTTGCAGGCGTCGGGGAAGTCGGCGTTCTGCGAGCAGCGCCTGCGCGCCGGTCACGTCCTGGTCAGCAAGGACGCCTTCCCGCGCTCGGCCCGGCACAAGCAGGCCCGTCAGATGCGGCTGGTGACACAGGCGCTCGCCGCCGGCCGGTCGGTGGTGGTCGACAACACCAACCCCTCACCCGAGGAATGGGCGCCGCTCGTGGAAGCGGCCCGAGCCCACGGCGCCACGGTCGGCGCGTACTGGTTCCCGCCGGACCTCGCCGGCTCCCTGCGCCGCAACGCCGCCCGCTCGGGCCGCGCCCGGGTGCCCGACGCCGGCATCCACGCGACGCTGCGGCGCCTGCGCCGCCCCACGCGGGCCGACGGCTTCGACGCCGTCCACGTCGTCCGCTTCGACGGGCTGGGAGGCTTCGAGGTCTGTGCCTCGGGCGCCTGACGCGCCGCGGCCGAGACCCGTCCCTCCGGCAGCGGACCCGGGTCAGGAGGACTCCGGCGCCCTGACCCACCCCAGGGACCGCTCGACGGCCCGCTTCCAGTTGTCGTACTCCGACTCCCGCAGCGCGGGGTCCATGTCCGGCAGCCACTGGGCGGCCCGGTGCCAGTTGCGGCGCAGCACCTCCAGGTCCGGCCAGTAGCCGGCGGCCAGCCCCGCGGCGTAGGCGGCGCCCAGGGAGACCGTCTCGGCGACCATCGGCCGCACCACGGGCACGTCGAGCACGTCGGCGACGAACTGCATGAGCAGGTTGTCCGCCGTCATGCCGCCGTCCACCTTGAGCTGCTCGATGGCCACCGACGAGTCGGCGTTCATGGCGTCGACGACCTCCCGTGTCTGCCACCCCGTGGCCTCCAGCACCGCCCGGGCCAGGTGCCCCTTGGTGATGTACGAGGTGAGGCCGACGATGACCCCCCGCGCGTCGCTGCGCCAGTGGGGCGCGAACAGCCCCGAGAAGGCGGGGACGATGTAGCAGCCGCCGTTGTCCTCCACCGTCCGTGCGAGCGTCTCGATCTCCGCGGCGCTGCTGATCATTCCCAGGCGGTCGCGGAACCACTGGACGAGCGCGCCGGTGACGGCGATCGACCCCTCCAGCGCGTAGACCGGCTGCTGGTCCCCGATCTTGTAGCCGATGGTCGTCAGCAGCCCGTGCCGGGACCGCACGAGCTCGTTGCCGGTGTTGAGCAGCAGGAAGCCGCCGGTGCCGTACGTGCACTTCGCCTCGCCCGGCGAGAAGCAGGTCTGGCCGAAGAGGGCGGCCTGCTGGTCGCCGAGGGCGGCCGTGATGAGAACACCGGGGAGCAGCGCGCGGGCCTCGCCGTACGTCTCGGCGGAGGACCTGATCTCGGGCAGCATCGGGCGGGGCACCCCGAAGAACTCCAGCAGCTCGCCGTCCCAGGTGAGCGTGCGGGTGTTCATCAGCATGGTGCGGCTGGCGTTGGTGACGTCCGTGATGTGCAGGCCGCCGTCGGCGCCTCCGGTGAGGTTCCAGATCAGCCAGGTCTCCATCGTCCCGAAGAGCACCTCGCCGTCCTGCGCGCGCTCCTGGAGCCCCTTGACGTGGTCGAACAGCCAGCGGACGCGCAATGCCGAGAAGTAGGTCGACGGCGGCAGGCTGCACCGCTCCTCGAAGAACTCCTCCCCGGGGCGCTGCAGGAGGTCCTCCACGAGCGGCGCGGTGCGGGTGTCCTGCCAGACGATCGCCCGGCCCAGGGGGGCGCCGGTCCGCCGGTCCCACAGGACCGTCGTCTCACGCTGGTTGGCCAGGCCGACGGCGGCGACCTGATCGGTGCCGACCCCGACGTCGGACAGGGCCTCGGGCACGGCGCGCTGCAGGTTGTGCCATATCTCGAGGGCGTCGTGCTCGACCCAGCCGGGCCTGGGGAAGTGCTGCTGGTGCGGCTTCTGCGCGACCGACACCAGCCGTCCACGGTGGTCGAACAGGATGCATCGGGTCGAGTTCGTGCCCTGATCGATGGACATCACATACCGTTCCACCATGATCGGGTCTGCCTTCCGAGGGGTCGAGGGCGGCCGTTCCGGCTCACCAGCGGGTGGCTCCGAGGTCCCTGGAGATCGCCCGTGCGGCCTCCCGGATCAGGGTGATCAGGTGCGGGCGCGGACGGTTGTGGCTGTCGCAGATCCGCTCGACCGGACCGGACAGCCCGATCGCGCCGACGACGAGGCCGCCGTGCCCCCGGATCGGCGCGGCGAGCCCGGCCTCGCCCATGCTCATCTCCTGCACCTCGGCGGCCCACCCGAGGTCCCGGATCTCGGCGAGTGCCTGGGCGAGCTGCCGGGGATCGACCAGGGTGTGCCGGGTGTACGCCTCCAGCTCCGGCTGCTGCGCCGGCTCCGTGATCGCGGTCCCGTAGGCCAGCAGGACCTTGCCGAGGGACGAGGCGTGCAGGGGCAGCAGCGCGCCCACGTCCAGCGTCTGAAAGGTGTCGTCCGGACGGAACACGTGGTGGACGATGAGGACGCTGCCTTCCAGGGGCGTTCCCAGGCGTACCGACTCCCCGCTGCGGGCGGCCAGGGCGTCGGCCCAGTTGAGCGAGCGCGAGCGCAGCTCGTTGACGTCCAGATAGCTGGTGCCGAGGTGCAGCAGCGCGGCCCCCAGCTGGTACTTCCCGGTCGCCTCGTCCTGCTCCACGAAGTCCACGTGCTGCAGCGTGCGAAGAATGCCGTGCGCCGTGCCCTTCGCCAGCCCGAGCGAGGCCGCCACCTCGCCGAGCCCGAGTCGGCGGGGCCCGCCGGCGAGCAGACGCAGGATCGCCGCCGCCCGTTCGATCGACTGGACTGGGCCGGCCATGAGGCGAGCCTAGTACCGGCAGGACCGGATCGCCGCGCGGAGGGCCGCATCGAGGTCGGCCAGGAAGATCCTCGTTCGGCAATGCCGACCGCGGTTCATTGACCCGGCCGATTTGTGTTCATAACGTTCCCCATGGCCCGGAAAGCACGGAGAGACGGCACACCGGACCGCGGCCCACTCGACCCGGGAGAGAACATGGCGGCACAGCTCAACACGCTGCTCAGGGCGGCATACGAACACGTGTGTCCGGTGCCGCCCGTCGCCGGCGCCGTCTGCGCCGTACGCCGACGGGTGAGGGCGGTTCTCGCGGACTGGAGCGTGCCCGCGGACATCGCCGAGGAAGCGCTGCTCGTCGTGTCGGAGCTCGTCACCAACGCCGTCGTCCACGCCCGGCCCCCGGCCGTACTGCGGCTGTCGTTGGCGCAGGCCGACGGCGCGCCCACCGTGCGGATCGAGGTCACCGACGCGGGCCCGGCGCTCGCGGTGGGACAGGCCCTCCTGGGGATCGACCCGGACGAGCACGGACGCGGCGAGGCCATCGTGCACGCCCTGGCGACCCGGCACGGCATACGCGTCCACTCGGGCGGTGTCACCCGCTGGGCCGATCTCGTCGCCGCCTGAGCCGCAGCCCCGACCGCGACCGAAGGCCGGCCCGGACCTGAAGCGGAACACCGGGCACCGCACGGACTACACAACACCGGGCACCGCACGGACTACACGCAGACCGCCGGTTCGTCCGCGGTCCGCCTGCGCAGCAGGAACAGGGCCGCGTCGTCGTGCAGCCGGCCGCCCACGTGCGCCAGCAGCTCGTCGTGGAGCGCCGTGAGCATGCGCGCCGGGTCGTCCGAGACATGGCGGGCCACCCCCTCGGCGAGCGGATAGAACTCCCGGGCGTGATCGCGGGCCTCGGTGACCCCGTCGGTGTAGAGCAGCAGCCGGTCGCCCACCGCGAACCGGAGCCGCTGCAGGCGTGGGGCCTGGCCGGACAGGGCACGCAGCCCGAGGGGCGGAGCGGGATGGTCGGGCTCCACCGCAGTGACGTCCCCGGACGCGGTGATCAGCAGCGGCGGTGCGTGCCCGCAGTTGACCAGCTCCAGCTGTTCCGGCCCCGGGTGGCCGGCGACCACGGCGGTGACGAAGTCGTCGGGGCCGAGGTTGCGCGCCAGACTCCGCTCGATCCTGCCGACGACGGCGAGCAGATCGGCCTCGTCGTGCGCGGCCTCGCGGAAGACGCCCAGCACGAGTGCGGCGGTCCCCACGGCCGGCAGTCCCTTGCCCCGCACGTCGCCGACGATCAGCCGCACCCCGTGCGAGGTGCGCACCAGCGCGTAGAAGTCCCCGCCGATCCGCGCCTCCGCCGCCGCGGCGCTGTAGCGGACGGCCGCCTGGAACGGGCCGACGGTCTCCGGGACGGGCTGGAGCAGCGCGTGCTGGGCGGCCTCCGCGACCGAGCGGACCGCGGCGAGCACCCGTTCCCGGCGGACGCGCAGCGCGCTGGCCAGGCCACTGGCCGCGGTGACGGTCAGCAGGACGGACAGCACGGCCGTCAGCTCGTGACCGGGAACCCGGTGCCTGCCGCCCAGCAGCACGGCCACGGCGGCCGCCAGCAGGCCGGCGCACAGCACGCCGCGCGGCCCGTTGGTGGTGGCGGCCAGTGCGGGCCCGGCCGCCAGCAGCGGCAGCCAGATCATTCCCGCGCCGCCGACGACGTCGACCAGCACGACGGCGACGACGACCAGTACCGGCAGCGCGGACAGTGCGGCGGCCGGGTGCCCGGCCGCACGCCGTCGCATCGATGCCCACGCACCCGCCGCACGGTGACCGGACAGCCGCTTCGGCACGTGGCCGCCGCCTTCGAGTGGAGCCTGGCTCATGTTCCGTCCGCAGTCCTCACCTGTGTGCGGGGCGCGCACCCGCACCTGCCCTCGCGATCCAGGAGACGGGTTCGGCGCGGGCGGCCACAAGCAGCGGGTTTTCAGATAGTGAGCGAGAGCCCCCTGGTCACACGGCTCGCGATCGGAAGCAGCCGCGCTCCGACCTCCCGCAGCTGGGCGTGCCGCCCCACCGGCAGGGACACACCGAGCGCACCGATCATGTCCCCGCAGTACACGGGCACCGCGACGCACACCGTACCGAGCGCGTACTCCTCCAGGTCGGTGACGGCGGGTGCCATGGGGGAGGAGTCGAGCCGGCGCAGCAGCTCGGGAACACTGGTGACGGTGCGGGGCGTGAGAGCGGCGAGGCCATGCCTGGACAGGTAGTCCCGGCGGGCCTCCTCGTCCAGCTCGCGCAGCACGGACTTGCCGAGCGCGGTGGCGTGCCCGGCGTCCGCGAACCCCACCCACAGGTCCACCCGCGGGGCGCGGGGGCCGTCGACGATCTCGGCGACCCGGATCTCGCCGTCCTCGTAGAACGTCAGGTAGGCGGCGGTCGACAGTTCGTCCCGCAGGCCGGCCAGCGTCGGGCGGACCCGGTTGAGCACGGCCTGCGCCCGGCCCGCCGTGTGCAAGGACTTCACCTTGTCGCCCAGGACGAAGCAGCCGTCGGGCAGCTTCCGCACGTAGCCGTCGGTCACCAGGGTGCGCAGCAGGTGATAGGTGGTGGCCAGGGGCAGCCCCGTCTCCCGCGCCAGCTGCTTCGCCGGCGCGCCGTTCTCGTGCACGCTCACCGCCTCCAGCAGACGGAAGGCCCGCTGCACGGACGTGATGAGCGTGGGTCCGTCCCGAGCACCCACAGCACAAGGCTGCGCCGCGCGCCCGTCGCAGGCAAGAGCGACAGTACGACCGTGCGTCCGGGCACGCCCGCACCGCCGGAACCGGCGCCGGGCCGCGCGTTTGACAGCCGCGCAGGCCGGCCGCTTACTGAAAAGGAGATCCGGGCCCTGGGGAGACATCACGGAGGGTTCCATGGACTCATTCGACGCGGTTGTCGTCGGCTCCGGATTCGGTGGATCGGTGACGGCGTTCCGCCTCGCCGAAGCAGGGCTGCGGGTATGCGTTCTGGAGCGCGGAAAGGAATACCCGCCCGGCTCCTTCCCCCGCAATCCGCACGAGACGGCCAAGAACTTCTGGGACCCGGACTTCCGGATGTACGGCCTGTTCGACCTGTGGAGCTTCTCGAAGCTGGACGCCCTGGTCTCCAGCGGTCTGGGCGGCGGATCCCTGATCTACGCCAATGTTCTGCTCCGCAAGCCCGAGAAGTGGTTCGTGCACGAGACGTTCGAGGGCGGCTACGAATCCTGGCCGGTGACCCGCGCGGACCTCGACCCGTACTACGACCGGGTCGAGACCATGCTCGGCGCGAATCCGTATCCCTTCGCCGAGAAGCCGTACCAGGACACGCCCAAGACGATCGCCATGCGCCAGGCCGCCGAACGGCTGGGCCTGCCCTGGCAGTTGCCGCCCCTGGCCGTCGCGTTCGCCGAGGAGGAGCATCCGCCGGTGCCCGGGGTCCCCATCGAGGGCGGCGAGAACAACCTGCACGGCAGCCCCCGCTACACCTGCCGCCTCGTCGGCGAGTGCGACCTGGGGTGCAACTTCGGGAGCAAGAACAGCCTGGACTTCACCTACCTCAGCGCGGCCAAGCAACTCGGCGCGGACATCCGTACGTTGTGCGAGGTCCGCTCCTTCGAGCGGCTGGACCACGGATTCCTGGTCACCTACCTCGAACACCGTCCCACCGGTGATGGAGACCCGCCGGAGCCCCCGGTCCGGCGCACCGTCAGGACCAGACGGCTGGTGCTCTCCGCAGGCGCCCTGGGAACGCCGTACCTGCTGCTCAGGAACCGCAGCGCCTTCCCCGGGCTCAGCCCGGCGCTCGGCAGCCGCTTCTGCGGCAACGGCGACTTCCTCGGGCTGCTGTTCAGGGCGAGGACGAAGCGCCGCGCCGGCGACGGCGACGAGGAGGTGACGGCACCCCGGCTGCTGGAGCCCGGCTTCGGCCCCGTCATCACCAGCGCGATGCTCATGCGCGACGGGCACGACGGCGGCGGGGCCGCGGGCCGGGGCTTCTACCTGGAGGACGCCGGCTACCCGGAGTTCCTCAACTGGCTGGTCGAGGACAACGTGCTGACCCTGTCCGGGCGCGTCGGACGGTTCCTGCTGCGGCGCGGCTGGTCCCAGCTGACCGCGAGCCCCCGCAGCCGGGTGGGCCGGCAGGTCTCCGGCGCACTGGGCAAGGGCCGGCTGACGGCGGCCTCCCTGCCGCTCCTCGGCATGGGCAGGGACGTCCCCAACGGCCGCCTGTTCCTGCGTGAGGGCAATCTGGACCTCGCCTGGGACCTGACCCCCTCCGGGCCCTACTTCGACCGGATGAACCGGACCATGCGGCGGGTCGCGCACAGCCTCGGAGGGATATACGCCTCCAGCCCGCTGTGGTGGCTGAACCGGCTGATCACCGTGCATCCGCTCGGCGGCGCCCCCATGGGCCGCGACCGGCGCGAAGGGGTGGTGGACTCCTTCGGGCAGGTGCACGACTGCCCCGGGCTGTCGATCGCGGACGGCTCCGTCATGCCCGGACCCGTGGGGACGAACCCCTCGCTCACCATCGCGGCGATGGCCGACCGGTCGGCCGACCGGATCATCGAGGACCACGACAAGCACCCTGCGGGGCCGTCATGACGAACGACCACGAGTCGCACGACCACGAGCCGCACGACCGCGAATCGCACGACCGCGAAAGGCACGACCACGGCACGGGAGGGGACGGGGCCCCGCGCAGATCACTGCTCCTGGCCGGAGGCGGCGTGAAGGTGGCGTTCCAGGCGGGCGTCCTCCAGGTCCTCCTCGACGAGGCCCGACTGCGCTTCGACCACGTCGACGGCGCCAGCGGCGGCATCTTCAACCTCGCCATGTACTGCCAGGGCATGTCGGGACGGGACATCGCGGACAACTGGCGTCGGCTGCGTCCCCTGAAGGGCGTCAGCCTGAACTGGCGCGAACTGCCCAAGGGCCCGTACGCCCGTTCCCTGTTCACCCTGGAGGGGTACCGCCGTCATGTCTTCCCGGACTGGGGGCTCGACTGGGAGCGGATCAGGGCCACCGACCGCGTCGCCACCTTCAACCTCTACAACTTCAGCGCCAACGAACTCCAGCCGGTGACCGCCGACCGGATGGACGAGGACCGCCTCCGCGCCGGGGTGTCCCTGCCGATGTGGTTCCCTCCCGTGGTCATCGACGGACAGACCTACATCGACCCCGTCTACCTGACCGACGCCAACGTCGAGGAGGCCATCCGGCGCGGCTGCGACGAACTGTGGATCATCTGGACGGTCAGCCGGCGCCGGCGCTGGCGCGACGGGTTCGTCGCCAACTACTTCCACATCATCGAAACCGTCGCCAACGGCCGGCTGAAACACTGGCTCGACCGCGTGGAGGCCAGCAACGCGGCCCTCCGCCGCGGCGAGCAGGGGGAGTTCGGGCGCCCGATCGACGTCCGCACGATCGAGGCCGAGGTGCCCCTGCACTATCTGATCAACTTCGGCCGGGACCGGTTCGCCCAGGCCGTCGAGCTCGGGGTGTGCAAGGCCCGTCAGTGGTGCGCGGACCAGGGCATCCCGTACACACCTGCCCGGTCCCCGGACCGCCCGCGCGACACGACCCGCCTGAGCTTCAGCGAACGCATGGTCGGCGCGGTCGCCTTCGGCGAGAAGGAGTACGACGCCCCGGCCGCCGCGGCCTCCGGCACGGTCGCCCGCCTGGACCTGCGCCTGACGGCCGGCATCAAGGGAGTGGACCGCTTCATCGCCGACCCCCGTCACGAAGCGTCCCTGACCGGTCGGGTCATCTGCCAGGAACTCGGCGGACGGCTTCCCGTCGAACACGGCAGCCTGCGGCTGCTCGTCGAGGACCGGGACCCGGAACACCTGCGGATGCTGTACCGGATCCACTTCACCGACCGTGCGGGCCACCCGCTCACGCTCACCGGCTTCAAGGACGTCGGCGAGGACTCACGGCGCGGACTGTGGAACGACACGACCGTCCTGTACACACGCGTCCTGCGCGGCCACCTCGCTCCCGAAGAGGACGACGCGGCCGAGGTGGTCGCCTCGGGGACCGTCCGCATCCGCCCGGCCGACTTCCTGAAGCAGCTGACGACCTTCCGCGTACAGGCGCCGACCCTGGGCGCCCGGGTCACCGTACTGCGCCGCTTCGGGCAGTTCTTCCTCGGCAGGCTGTGGGACGTCTACGGCCAGAACGTCCTGGCCTGGTCGCCGCTGTGAACCCCGCCGCGGCCGAGCCCCGGGGACGGCCGGCGCGGGACGCCCGGCACGGGGCCGCTGCGCACGTCGGCCGGCGCAGCGGCCCCGCCGTACCGTCCCGGTCCGCTTCCCCGGTGAGCGTCCGGCGCCGGCCGGGTCACCCGCGGTGCGCCGGCCGAGAGCGGCCGCGTCCGTCACCGACCGCCCGCGCCGCGGAGGGGTAGAAGTGGAGTGATGGCCGGAACACCGGGGGACCACAGGGAGCAGGTGTGATGTCGGGAGCGGAGCAGCGCCCGGAGCAGACGGACCGCCCGGAACCGATCGACCGCCCGGCGGACGACGCGGCCGTCCCGAGCGGGCTCATGGATCTGCTGGGCGTCGCCGCGGTGCTGCTGAAGGCCGACGGCCGGGTCGACATGTGGAGCCCGCAGGCCGAGCAACTGTTCGGCTACGCCCGCGGCGAGGCGGTCGGTCAGTACGCGGCGCCGCTGCTCCTCCACCCGGAGCAGCAGGACGCGGCGATCACCCTGTTCGCCGACGTGATGCTGACCGGCCGGAGCTGGGCAGGGGCCTTCCCCGTGCGGCTCAAGGACGGCAGCACCCGGATGGTCGAGTTCCGCAACATGCGGCTCACGGACAGCGACGGCGACCACTACGCCCTGGGACTGGCCACCGACCGGAACACCCTGCGGCAGGTGGAGCGCAATCTGGCCCTGTCCACCCGGTTGGTCTCCCAGGCGCCGATCGGACTGGCCGTGCTGGACACGAACCTGCGGTACCTGGCCGTCAACCCCGCCCTGGCGGCCATGCACGGCGTCCCGGAGCCCGACCACCTGGGCCAGAACATGCGCGAGATCCTGCCCGGCGCACCGTTCCTCAACGCGGAGGCGGTGATGCGGGAGGTGCTGGCCTCGGGCGTCCCCGTGGTCGACCTGCAGGTGGTGGGCCGCACCTCGGCCGATCTGGACAACGACCACGCCTGGGCGGTGTCGGTCTACCGGCTGGAGGACGCCCACGGGCACGTCCTGGGCATCGCCAACGTCGTCGTCGACGTCACCGACCGCTACCGGGCGGCCAAGAAGGCGGACGAGGCCCAGCGGCGGCTGCGCCTGATGGCCAACGGATCGGCCAGGATCGGCACCACCCTGGAGGTGGAGCGCACCGCGCAGGAACTGGCCGACGTCCTCGTGCCCGACCTGGCCGACCTGGCCGCGGTGGACCTGCTGGACTCCGTCCTGCAGACGGGCCGCACGGACCTCGGCGAGGGCCCGCCGCTGTTCCGCGCCATGGCGGTGAAGACCGCCTACCCGACGGAGGCGGCCCGGGCGATCGTCCCGCCCGGCCGCCTCACCACCTACCACGCCGACCACCCCGCGTCCCACGTCATCCGCACCCGCCGGCCCATGCTCATCAGCCATCTGGACGGCAAAGACCTCGGCCGTATCGCCGCCGACTCCGACGCCGCACGCGTGCTCGCCCGGGCCGGTGTGCACAGCGACCTGGCCGTGCCGCTCATCGCCCGCGGACAGGTCATCGGGGTCATGGGCCTGGCCCGCGCCCGCAACCCCCTGCCGTTCGACGACGACGACCTCACCCTCGCCTGCGAACTGGCCTCGTCCGCGGCACTGAGCATCGACAACGCCGTCCTGCACCTCCACATCCGCAGCGCCGCCGAGACCCTCCAGCGCAGCCTGCTGCCGCAGCTCCCGCCCCGGCATCCCGGTCTCGAGGTGGCAGCCAGGTACCGGCCGGCACAGGCCTTCAGCGAGGTCGGCGGCGACTGGTACGACGTGATCCCACTCGACGGGGACCGCACCGCCCTCACGGTGGGCGACGTCATGGGCAGCGGCATCCCGGCCGCCACCGCCATGGGCCGGCTGCGCACCGCCACCTCCACCCTCGCCGACCTCGACCTGGACCCCGCCCGGATCCTCACCCACCTGGACAAGATCACCCACGGGCTGGACCCCTACATCGCCACCTGCCTCTACGCGGTCTACGACCCGCACGCCGCCCGGCTGCACGTGGCCTCCGCCGGTCACCTGCCCCCGGTCCTGGTCCGGGCCGGCGAGCCACCGGCACTCCTCGACCTGCCGACCGGCACGCCGCTCGGAGTCGGCGGCGTCCCCTTCGAGACCACCACCCTCCCCCTGGAACCCGGCGACCGGCTGGTCCTCTACACCGACGGCCTGGTGGAGACCCGCAACGACCCCATCGACGAACGCCTGGGCGACCTGCTGCGGCTGCTGACACCGTCGGACGACTCCACGGAGGAGACCTGCGACCGCCTCCTGCGGCAGCTGCGCCATCCCGCCGGTCACGACGACGTCGCCCTCCTCATCGCCCGGGCACAGCCACTTCGGACGGCTCGCGGAACCGAGCGCCGACGCCAGGGCCGGGTATGACCGAAGGCCACTGCCCCGGATGTGACGGGTGATGCCCCGGTGTGGCGCAGGCAACATCGGGGTGACAGGCGTTACCGGCGGTTTCGCGGGTACGCGCGGGGATGTGAACGGGGTAGCGAAGGCGGCCGTTATGGAATCAGGGCCCGAGCGCGAGGGCGGTACGGCGCCGGACGATCAGGGCATGCGGATCTCGGTGGCTCTGGACGGGGACGGTACGTGCATCGCGCAGGCCCGCCATCTGGCCGTCGGTTTCCTCACCCGGGTGCAGGCCGAGCACGGGCTGCCAGTCTCGCAGCGGGCACTGGACCTCACGCAACTGGTGGTCAGCGAACTGGTCACCAACGCCCGCAAGTACGCGCCGGGCCCCGTCCTGATGGGCCTGCGCGTCGTGGACGGCCTGATCGAGGTGGAGGTGTGGGACTCGGAGCCGGTGCTGCCGGTGGCCCGGGCCGCCGACGTCGGGCGGGTGGGTCAGCACGGGCTGGAGATCGTGATGGCCGTCGCCCAGGGCTTCGCCGTCCAGCGGGAGCCGGTCGGCAAACGCGTCACCGCCCGCCTGGCCCTCATGGACCACTAGGGCCTCTCTTTCGGATCTTCGGGCTGGCGCATCGGCCACCGCCCCCGGTGAACCGCGCCGGCCGTTTGCGTCTTCCGTCGGGGCGCCGAGGTGGCTTGGCGTACCCGGCAACGGGCACTCGTCCCCGGTCGTCCGCCGGGAGGGAGCCCGAACCGTGGTCATCGTCGCGTGCCTTCTGCTGCCGGTGGCGGGAATGCTGTTGTACGGCATGGACCGAGTCGAGGACTGGCTGACGCGTCCGCCGAAGCCGCCTCGCCATGCCGGCGCCCGTCACCTGCGGCTCGTCCCCGGGCGTGGACAGCACACAGCCACTCGGTCACGGCGGTCCGGCCGGCGGGCCTCCCACGCCGCCTGATCGCCGGCGGCGGCCGGTGGCGGCCTGGTTGAGCAGGGTGAGCGGGGTTACCCGGAGAGCATGGCGAAGCTGCATCTTCCAGGACACAGGAACCAGCACGGTGGTGCTCCCCTTGCCCCTTCCGGACGGCCCGGCCACGCCGACGACGTGCCGCCACCGGAAAAGGCCGGGCCGGACCCGGCGGTGGAGGAGGCGGCGCCCGACTCCCCGACGAGACTGCCGAAGCAGGCCTGGAGCGCCGTGCTCAAGGGCAGTCTGAAGGAGTTCAAGGACGACGAGCTGACCGACCGGGCGGCGGCACTCACCTACTACGCCGTTCTCTCCCTCTTCCCGGCCCTGCTGGTGCTGGTGTCCCTGCTGGGGATGACGGGCAGGTCCACCACCGACAGGCTGCTGAGCAACCTCAGGCAGCTCGCTCCCGGTTCGGCACGGGACATCATCACCCGGGCCGTCGAGCAGTTGCAGGGCAGCGCCGGCACCGGCTCGATCATGGCGGTCGTCGGCATCGTGCTGGCCGTGTGGTCGGCGTCCGGATACGTGGCCGCGTTCATCCGTGCCGCCAACGCCGTGTACGACATGCCCGAAGGCCGCCCGGTGTGGAAGATCCTGCCCGTGCGCGTCGGAGTCACCGTGGTGCTGATGGTGCTGGCCGTGGCCAGCGCGCTGATCGTGGTGTTCACCGGCGGGCTGGCCCGCCGGGCCGGACAGGGGCTGGGGCTCGGCGACACGGCGCTGACCGTGTGGGCGATCGCCAAATGGCCGGTGCTCGTGCTGCTGGTCACGGTGATGATCGCGATCCTGTACTGGGCCACCCCGAACGCCAAGGTGAAGGGCTTCAGGTGGATCACCCCCGGCAGCTTCCTGGCCCTGCTGATCTGGCTGCTCGCCTCCGCCGGCTTCGCGTTCTACGTCGCCAACTTCGCCTCCTACAACAAGACGTACGGCACGATGGCCGGCGTCATCGTATTCCTCGTGTGGCTGTGGATCACCAACGTGGCGATCCTGCTGGGCCTGGAGTTCGACGCGGAGACCGTACGGCAGCGGGCCATCGCCGGCGGGCACCCGCCGCAGGCCGAGCCGTACACGCAGCCGCGCGACACCAGCACCTGGACCGAGGACGACGTACGACGGCTGCACGAGACCTGACCGCCGTGCCCGCGGGACGGGCGGCGGCAAGTCCGTGCCCTGAAGTGCTCCGTTCGGGGTACTCGCGCCCTCGCCGCCGGCCGGCGCCACCGCGCCGCCGGCCGAGGAACACAAGTGACGCAGTGACGTGACGGGAGGTGATCGCCGTGACGAGTACAGAGATCCATCGCGGAACAAGCCGGCACACGCCGAACTCCGAACCGGTGGGGGAGTTGGTGCAGCGGGCGTCGCAGCAGCTGACGGAGCTGGTGCGAGGAGAGTTCCGCCTGGCACAGGCGGAGATGAAGGAGAAGGGCAAACGGTACGGCAAGGGCGGAGGGCTGTTCGGCGGCGCCGGCGTCGTCGGGTTCCTGATGCTCCAGGCCCTGGTGGCCACCGTGATCGCCGCGCTCGCGATCCCGCTGCCGCTGTGGGCCGCGGCCCTCATCGTGACCGCGGTGCTCGGTGTGATCGCCGCGGTGATGGCGATGACCGGCAAGAAGCAGGTCGCCCGGGCCGCGCCGCCCACCCCGCAACGGACGATCGAGAACGTGAAGGCCGACATGGCCGAGATCAAGGAGAGTGCGCACCGATGACCCAGCCGCCCCACGACGAGCCCACCGCCTCCAGCCCCGAGGAACTGCGCAGGCAGGTCGAGGAGACCCGCCACGAGCTCGGCCGGACCGTCGGAGCGCTCGCGGCGCAGACCGATGTGAAGGCCCGCGCCCAGGAGAAGGCCACCGAGGTCAAGGACCAGGCGGCCGCCAAGGCGGGTGAGCTCAAGGAGCAGGCCTCGCTGAAGGCGGGGGAGGCCTGGGCGAAGGCCGCCGAGGCCGCGTCCCGGCTGCAGGACAAGCTCCCCGAACCCGTCAGGGAGAAGGCCGGACAGGCCGCCGGGCAGGCCCGCGCCAGGGCGGCCGAGGCGGGCAGGCTGTGGGAGGAGAGGGCACCGGAGCCGGTGCGGGCGAAGGCGGCTCAGGGCGCCCGGGTGGCCCGGGACAACCGCGGGTTGCTGCTGCTGGCCGCCGGAGCGGCCACCGTCCTGTGGCTGGCCTGCCACCGCAAGAAGGGCTGAGTCCGTCAAGCGCCCGGACTCCTGACGCGACCGCGGCGACACACCACGGCGATGCCCACGCGGGCAGCGGCGCCCCCGCCACCTGGCCACACGGGGCACCGCTGCCTGCGGGGCCGTCGGCCGGCCGTCCGGACGACGTCCGGACGGCCGCTCACGCCAGGGCCGATCGGCCCTGGTCTTCCGGTACCGGCGGGAGAAGGATTCGGGTACGGACACCGACCGGTCCCACGAGCGGACAGCGGCGCGACGCGTGACACAGAGGGAGTCATCGATGGCGGACGGCGAGCAGCCCGGTCCCGGCGGCCCGATCCGGGTCTTCCTGATGGACGACCACGAGGTGGTACGCCGTGGCGTGCGCGACCTGCTGAACGACGAGCCGGACATCGAGGTCATCGGTGAGGCCGGCACGGCGGAGCAGGCCCTGGTCCGCGTCCCCGCCCTGCGCCCGCACGTGGCGGTGCTCGACGTCCGCCTGCCCGACGGCGACGGCGTCTCCGTGTGCCGGGAGCTGCGCTCGCGGATGCCCGAACTGGCCTGCCTGATGCTGACCTCCTTCGACGACGAGGAGGCCCTCCTCGACTCGATCATGGCGGGCGCCTCGGGATACGTCCTGAAGCAGATCCAGGGCTCGGACCTGGTCTCCGCGGTACGCACGGTCGCAGCCGGCCAGTCGCTGCTCGACCCCAGCGCGACCACCAGGCTCATGGCGCGGCTGCGCGGCGGCCCGCAGCAGAAGGAGGCGGAGCCCGACGCCCTGCCCGGCCTGACCGACCGCGAGCGGGAGATCCTGGCCCTGATCGGCGAGGGCCTGACCAACCGGCAGATCGGACAGCGTCTGTACCTGGCCGAGAAGACGGTGAAGAACCACATCTCCCGCCTGCTGGCCAAGCTCGGCGTGGAGCGACGCATCCAGGCCGCGGTCATCGCCACCCAGATCCAGGACCGGCAGCGCCAGGAGCCGAGGGCCTGAGCCCCGACCGCCGTCGCCGCCGCCTTCGGCATGCCGGCGCCGGCTCACGGGAGACGGAGTTCGCCGATCCCGCAGAACGAGAGGAGAGCAGGTGGAGATCGTCGCGTACGGCGTCCTCGCGGACGAGGAGCCGTTGCTGCGGGAGGCGTTCGACAAGGCCTTCGACGGCCGTCACGAACTGCGGTGCCTGAGAATGTTCCTGGATCCGGACACCGTACCGACCGCGGTCGGCCACGAGGTCCTGGTCAGCAGCGTCAACGACACGCTGGACGCTCAGGTGCTGCGCTCGCTGGCCGAGGGCGGCACCCGCATGATCGCCCAGCGGTCCACCGGCTACAACAACATCGACCTGGCCGCCGCCCGGGAACTCGGACTGACGGTGGCGCGGGTCTCCTCCTACTCCCCCTACTCCGTGGCCGAGTTCGCCTGGACGCTGGCCCTGGCGGCCAACCGCCGGATCGTCCGGGCCGCGCACCGCACCCGGGAGTTCGACTTCCGGCTCGACGGACTGATGGGCCGGGACCTGCACGGCCGGACCGCCGGGGTGGTCGGCACCGGGAAGATCGGGGCCGCGTTCGCCCGGATCGCCCACGGGTTCGGGATGCGGCTGCTCGGCTGGGACGTCGCCGAGGACCCCGACTGCCTCGCCCTCGGCATGGAGTACGTACCGCGCGAGCAGCTGTTCGCCGAGGCGGACCTGATCAGCCTGCACGTACCGCTGCTGCCGGACACCCACCACCTCGTCGGCACCAAGGCCCTCGCCCTGATGAAGGACGACGCGATCCTGGTCAACTCCAGCCGCGGCGGCCTGGTGGACACCGACGCCCTGCTCGAGACGCTGCGCGCGGGACGGCTCGCCGGTGTCGGCCTCGACGTGTACGAGGAGGAGGCCGGGGTGTTCTTCCTGGACAAGTCGCTGGAGGTGATGGCCGACGAACGACTGGCGCGCCTGATGACCTTCAGCAACGTACTGGTCACCTCGCACCAGGCGTACTTCACCAAGGACGCCGTGGGCCAGATCATCGGGACCACGGTGGCCAACATCGGGGACTACTTCGCCGGCCGCGCCGGTGACAACACGCTGGTGCGTCCCGGTACGGCCTGAAACAGGCCGTACCGGGAGGCACCATAAGGGCGAGGGCGGTTGCTCCGGCTCTCCCGGGGTCACCGCCGCGTGGCGGCGAGGAGGATGCGATGGACACGCAGCAGCCGGACGCGAAAACGGTGGCCGGACTGGTCGCCGAGGCCGCGGCCGCCCCCTCCATGCACAACGCGCAGCCGTGGCGCTTCCGCTTCCTGGCCGGCAGGCGCGTCCTCCTGCTCTACGCCGACCTCGAGCGGGCCATGCCCCGCTCGGACCCCGGCAACCGTGCGCTGTACATCGGCTGCGGAGCGGCGCTGTTCAACGCGCGCGTAGCCGCCGCGCACGCCGGGCTCGCCCCCGGGGTCCGGCTGCTGCCCGACGCGGCGGAGCCGCTCCTGCTCGCCGCCGTCCACCTGCCCGGGACGCGGGAGGCCCCGCCGGACGAGGACGACCTGACGCGGCTGCATCCCGCGATCCGCGACCGGCATACCAGCCGTTACCCGTTCGAGGAGAAGGACATCCCGCAGGACGTACGCTCAACGTTGCGCGAAGCGGCCGGCCGGGAGGGTGCCGGCCTGCTGTTCCCCGGGCCCTGGCACGTGGAGACGGTGCTGGAACTGGTCCACGACGCGGAGAGCCGTGACGCCCTGGACCCCGAGGCCATGCAGGACCTGCACCGCTGGACCAGGTTCGGTCCGGAGGCGGACGTCGCCACCGACGGCGTCCCCGAGTACGCGTTCGGGCCGAGGCTGCGGGACGGCAGGGCCCCGCTGCGTGACTTCGCCGGCCGCCGTGCGGTCGCCGACCGGGGCTCGACCGCCTTCGAGAAGAACCCCCACCTGGCCATGCTGAGCACACCGGGCGACACCGCCGCCGACTGGCTGCGCGCGGGCCAGGCACTGGAACGCGTCCTGCTGGAGGCCACCCTCGCGGGGCTCGCCACCTCCCTGACCTCGCACGCCCTGGAGAGCCCGGACCTGCGCCTGCTGACCCGTGACCCGATGGCGGGCACGGGTCACGTCCAGATGGTGCTGCGCCTCGGCTACGGACCCCAGGGACCCGCCACGCCCCGCCGCCCCGTCCGGGACGTCCTCGACATCGTCCCCTAGCGCCCCCTGGGGCCCCGGCAGGCCTCGGTGGCCGCACGAGGGCCGGGGCAGCTCGCGGGCAGTGACGGGCCTCACACGCGGACCGGACCAACGGGCCCTGCCTTCAGGGCCTTCGGCCCTGTCGTCGGTGACGGCCCCACCGGCACGATCTGTGTGCCGGCTCCGCTTCGCACGACGGAGCCGGCTGAGACGGTCGGCACCGGTCGACCCCCACGTGCCCGCATTCCCGAGGAGAGCCATGCTTTCGCCCGAGTCGGCCGCCGTCGTCCGCGCCACCCTGCCCGCCGTCGGCGGAGCCCTGGACCAGATCACCGCGCGTTTCTACGGCACCATGTTCGCCGAGCAGCCCGAACTGCTGGACGGGCTCTTCAACCGTGGCAACCAGGCCAGCGGCGAACAGCGCAGGGCCCTGGCGGGCTCGATCGCGGCCTTCGCCCAGGCACTGCTGGCCGACCCCGACAGCCGGCCGGACGCGCTGCTGTCCCGGATCGCCCACAAGCACGCCGCGCTGGGCGTCACCGAGGACCAGTACACGATCGTCCACAAGTACCTCTTCCGGGCCATCGGCGACGTGCTGGGCGAGGCCGTCACCCCGGAGGTGGCCGCCGCCTGGGACGAGGTGTACTGGCTGATGGCGGGCGCCCTCATAGCCCAGGAGGCCCGGCTCTACCACGAGGCCCACGTCGACCCCCGGCACCCGTGGCGGCAGTGGACCGTCGTGGAGCGGCGGGAGGAGACCCCGGACGTGGTGTCCTTCCTGCTGCGACCGACCGACGGCGGCCCCCTGCCCGAGGCCCGCGCCGGTCAGTACGTCAGCGTCCGGGTGCCGCTGCCCGACGGCATCCACCAGACCCGCCAGTACACCCTGTCCAGCGCCCCCGGCGACCGGCTGCGGCGCATCACCGTCAAGCGGGTCGCGAGCGTCGCCGAGGCTCCCGAGGGGGAGGTGTCCAACCAGCTGCACCGCACCGTCCGGACCGGCGACGAGATCACCCTGTCGGCACCTTTCGGGGACGTGGTCCTCGACGACGCGGGCACCCCGCTCGTGCTGGTGTCCGCCGGCATCGGCTGCACCCCCATGGTCGCTATGCTCGAACACCTCGCCGCCACCGGCTCGTCCCGCCCGGTCCGCGTCCTGCACGCCGACCGCACCCCGGCCGACCACGCCCTGCGCGCCGAAACCACCCGGCTGGTGCGGCAACTGCCCGACGCACGGACCGAGTTCTGGTACGAGCAGGAAGCCGCCGGGGAACCGGGTTCGCGCACCGGCCTGATGGACCTCGACGGCATCGGCCTGCCCGCCGACGCCGACGTCTACCTGTGCGGCGCGCTGCCCTTCATGCGCTCCGTCCGCGCCCAGCTGCTCCGGGCCGGCATCCCCGCGCGCAGCATCCGCTACGAGGTCTTCGGCCCCGACCTGTGGCTGGCCCACGCCGAGAGCTGAGGGGCTCCCAGGCCGGTGACGACGGCCGGTGACGAGTGGCGGCCGGCGGCCTCGGCGGCCGGCCGCCCTCGCGCTGCCGAGGGAGCGCAGGCGGCCCAGGTCTCGTAGCTTGGGATCAGACCGTCATCGAGGGAAGTGCTCCGGGATGGCATCGCAAGTCGACCACGAGGCTTTGTTCGCCGCCACGCCGAGCCCCTACCTCGTGCTGGGGCCGGACCTGGTGATCGCGGACGTGAACCGCGCGTACCTGGAAGCCACCGGGCGGACCCGGCAGGACCTGCTCGGCAAGTACGTCTTCGACGCGTTCCCCGACAACCCCGCCGACCCCGACGCCGACGGAGTGCGCAACCTGGGCGCCTCACTGCACCGTGTGCTCACAGGCCGCAGACCGGACACGATGGCCCTGCAGAAGTACGACATCCCGGTCATGGGGGAACCCGGCGTGTTCGAGGAGCGGTGGTGGTCCCCGGTCAACACCCCCGTGCTGGGGCCGGACGGGACGGTGGCGTGGATCATCCACCGGGTCGAGGACGTGACGCCCTTCGTCCAGGCCCACCGCAGGCGGCGCCCGGGCATGGAGCGGCCGGACACGGGAGAGCGGCCGGACGAGCGGCTGGCGACCATGCACGCGCTGGAGGCCGAGCTGTACGCCAGAGCGGTCGAGCTGCAGCGCCTGAACGAGGACCTGCGTGAGGCGCACGCGAAGGAGCGCGAGGTCGCCGTCACGCTCCAGGAGGTCATGCTGAGGACCCCCGACCTCGCTCTCCACCGCGATGTCGCGGTCCGCTATCTGCCCGCCACCGGCTCACTGAACGTCTGCGGCGACTGGTACGACGTGGTCGACCTGTCGCCGGACTGCACCGCCGTCGGGGTCGGCGACGTCGTCGGTCACGGCCTCCAGGCCGCCGCTGTCATGGGTATGCTCCGCAGCGCGCTCAGCGCCGCCATCCGGGCCAACCCCCACCCGGCCCACGCCCTCGAGATCCTCGGCGTGTACGCGAGATCCATCGAGGAGGCGCAGGGCACCACCGCGGTCAAGGCGATGATCGACAGACGCAGCCGTCTGATCATCTACAGCAACGCCGGTCATCCACCGCCCGTGCTCGTCCGTTCCGGCGGTGGCTGCGTCTTCCTGGAACACGCCACCGACCCGCCACTGGCCGTACGCCCCCAACACGTGCCCCGCCCCCAGGCGAGTCTGGAGTACTCGCCCGGCGACGTCCTCGTGCTCTACACCGACGGTCTGATCGAACGCCGCGGCGAGGACATCGACAGGGGCCTGCGCCGCCTGACCGACGTGCTGACCGAGTGCCGCGCGCTCAGCCCGGAGCGCCTGGCAGACGAGCTGCTGGCGCGCCTCGGCGTCAGCGGCGGCGGTCGTGACGACATCGCCCTGATCGTCGTCCGGCTCTGACCCGCCGGCGCGGCGGTCAGGCCCCGGCCGCGTCGGGCAGCATGGTCAGCAGCATGACGCTGGGTTCGGTGGCCCGGACGGAGTGCGGCAGCCGGGCGGGCAGACGGATCCAGCTTCCCGGACGGGCCTCGGTCTTCTCCTCGCCGAGCACGAGGTCAAGCCGGCCCCGGATCACCTGGATGACCACGGGCAGCGCCGAGGTGTGCTCGGTCAGCTCCTGCCCGGCGGCGAAGGCGAAGCCGACCACGCGCAGCCGTTCGTCGCGGTACAGCACGCGGCTGTGGGTGCCGTCCTCGGGCAGGGGCAGCGCGGCGGACAGGTCGCCGATCACGGTGGCGGTCATGGCGGTGCGACTCCTTTCCGCGCTCACTGGGCGGATGCGGTGGGTACGGCGAGCAGGCTGATCGCGCCCAGGTGGTCGCGGTGGCGGTGGAAGACGGCGCGCAGGTGCATGACGCGGCGGCGGGCCGACGGGTCGCGCAGGGCCCGGCCGGCGACCCCTATCGCCCTGGCCGGCCCCTCGTCGGCGATGAACCGACGCGGTTCCAGCAGGGCCATCGGCGCCGTCCTGAGCGCGGTGACGGTGAAACCTCCCTCGGTGAGGAGCCCGCTCCAGCCGGTCGCGGTGAGCGGGCGCGCGCCCATGTGCAGGGCCTCGTGCAGGTCGGCGGTGATCCTTTCGGCCAGGGCCGGGGGGATGTCGTCGGGCCGTAGGCACAGCTCGTGGATGGCGTAGCGGCCGGACGAGCCGTCGAGCAGACGGCGCGCCTCCCGTACGATGCGCCGCTTGGCAGGGAGTGGCTGCATGCTGAGCATCGCCTCGCCGTACACGACGGTGGCGCTCGCGTCCGGCAGGCCGGTGCGGGCGGCGTCCGCCCGCACCGCGCGTATCTCGGTCGGCCCGGGCGCGACGAGGGAGCCCAGCCGCGCCACGGCGGCCGGTTCGCGGTCGACGGCGACGTAGGCGGCAGGGGTGCGGGCGAGCGTCAGCGGCGCGGTGGCCCCGAGGCCCGCGGCCAGCTCCACCACGCGGTCGTCCGGGCCGACGGCCAGGGCGTCGAGCATCCAGCGGGTCAGCTCCAGGCCGCCGGGACGCAGAACGCGCTTGCCCAGGCGGGCCAGGAGCCAGTGACCGGGCATGCGGGAGGCGTCGGTACCGGCGCCGGGTGCCGTCGTGTTGCCGGGCAGTGACTGGTCATGGTCTGTTCGCACCACGGGTGTCGCCTCGCTCTCCGCCTGCCCCTGCGGGGCCTGCTCGGAGCAAGCCTAATTTCGGTCCTTCCGGGACGGACGTGGCCGAAGGTCCTGGACCGAGGGGTCTCGCGGCCCGCTCACAGCGGGCCGCTCCAGTGGGACCAGAAGCGGACGAGGACCAGCACGGCGATGACGCCGTACCAGGACCGGCATGACCTCGGCCGCGTTACCGAGGGCGCGCGACTGCACCTGCCCGACATCGCCGGGACCCGGCGGCTGCTGCGTCTGACCGCCGTGGCCGAGGCCCGCAGCCACGGCAGCGCGGCGCGCACGTCGGAATCCCGCGCCTGGATCACCGCACCCTGGGCGGACCGGCCGTACGCATCCCGGTCACGGCGCTCGGCCCGCCGGACGCGGCGGGGCGGATGCCGGTGAGGGACTTCACCGGCCCCCTTCCCGCACTTCGCCTGCCCGCCCTCCGCTTCGAACGCCACGCCCAGGTCGCCCTGCTGTGGACCGCCCGCGACCGGCGGGAGGACCGGCTGCGCGCGGGCCAGGCCCTGCAGCGCGTGCTGCTGACCGCGACCCTGCACGGGGTGCGCACCTCGCTGCCGCACCAGGCGATGGAATGGCCCGGCCTCCGGGCCGCCGCCGGTCTCGCGCGGCACCGGTGCCACCCCCACGTGCTGATCCGCTTCGGCTACGGCCCGGACGGCAGGCGCACACCGCGCGCCCGGGTACGGGTCACGGGGCGGGACGAGCCGGCCCGGCACCGGTAGGAAGGCCGTCAGACCGGTTCGGGCGTGCCGCTGATCTCGCGGCCGGTGACCATGTCGGATTCGATGCGCACGAAGACCCCGTCGCGCGCGACTACCCAGGAGCGGGGGCCGCTCCGCGACAGCCGGTCGTGTTCGGCGGGGTCGGTCACGACGGTCGCCCGGCCGGTGACGACCACGCTCCAGCCGGAGCGGGACGCGGCGTCGAAGTCGTCGGCCTCGAAGGCCACCACGACACCGTCGATGGCACGGACGAGGACCGAGCTCGCCGACGTGCGCAGGAGCACGGAGGAATCCGTGTCCAGGGAGAAGTTGACCGGAAGGACCGCGGGCAGCGCCTGGCGGGTGTACACGACCCGGCCGACCGGCACCTTGGCCAGCAGACGCAGGCACTCCGGCCGGTCGAGGGTGTGAAAACCGTCGCTGTGGAACATTCGTCCATGCTCCCTCCCGTGACCCACGTGGTGTTAGGGCCGGACGGCCCCTGTCCCCGCCCCGCCCGCGTGTCCGCCCGCGTTCCGGCCGGGCCCTGCGGGCGACCCCGGGTCCGGGACCCCAGTCCGGACGGAGTCTTCCCCGCCGCCCTGGCCGTGCTGGACTCCGGGCGATGGAAGGCCGTCGACGCGGTCCGCGCCCGGATCGGCACCCGGATGCCGCAACGGTCCGCCTGAACCGGCCCTCTCCTTCCTCGTCCCACCCCCTCCCGTCCGCCCGGCGCAGCCCCTGCCGCCGGGCGGACGGCCGTGCACGGGGCCGGGACCGGCCGGCGGACGCGGAATCCAGGGGCGCCAGGGCGCTCCCGCCGGCCGGCCGCCGGTGTGACCCGAACGGCCCTGTCGGGTACCCGCCGGGACGGCGGAGGGTGGGACGTGCGAACCGGCACCTACGCACCCGACCGCTGTCCCGACACGGAAAGGAACCCGATGTCCGTCGACACGCAGCAGGCACCGGCCCAGCTGGAGGAGGACGAGGTGAGGTCGCTGGACGCCCACTGGCGCGCCGCGAACTACCTGTCCGTCGGCCAGATCTACCTCATGGCCAACCCCCTGCTGACCGAGCCACTGCGCCCCGAGCACGTCAAACCGCGGCTGCTGGGCCACTGGGGCACCTCCCCGGGCCTGAACCTGGTGCACACCCACCTCAACCGGGTGATCAAAGCCCGCGACCTGAACGCCCTGTGCATCTGGGGGCCGGGCCACGGCGGGCCGGCCGTGCTCGCCAACTCCTGGCTGGAGGGCTCCTACTCGCAGACGTACCCCGACGTCACACGCGACGCGGCCGGCATGGCCCGGCTGTTCAAGCAGTTCTCCTTCCCGGGCGGCGTACCGAGCCACGTCGCGCCCGAGACGCCCGGCTCCATCCACGAGGGCGGCGAGCTCGGCTACTCGCTCTCCCACGCCTACGGTGCCGCACTCGACAACCCCGACCTGCTGGTCGCGTGCGTGATCGGCGACGGTGAGGCGGAGACCGGCCCGCTGGCGGCCTCCTGGCACTCCGACAAGTTCCTCGACCCCGTGCACGACGGCGCCGTCCTGCCGGTCCTCCACCTCAACGGCTACAAGATCGCCAATCCCACGGTGCTCTCCCGTCTGCCCGAGAGCGAACTCGACGACCTCCTCAAGGGCTACGGACACGACCCGATCCACGTCACCGGCGACGACCCGGCCGACGTCCATCGGTCCATGGCACACGCCATGGACACCGCCCTCGACCGCATCGCCGCCTTCCAGCGTGCCGCCCGCGAGGACGGTGTCACCGAGCGGCCCCGCTGGCCCGTGATCGTGCTGCGCACCCCCAAGGGCTGGACCGGCCCGGCCGAGGTCGACGGCCGGCCCGTGGAGGGCACCTGGCGCGCCCACCAAGTCCCGCTGGCCGCCGTGCGGGACAACCCCGAGCACCTGCGGCAACTGGAGCAGTGGCTGCGCTCCTACCGCCCCGGGGAGCTGTTCGACGCGGACGGCCGGCCCCGCCCGCAGGTGCTGGCCTGCGTCCCCGAGGGCACCCGACGACTCGGCGCCACCCCCCACGCCAACGGCGGACTCCTGCTGCGCGAGCTGCCCCTGCCGCCGCTGGAGAAGTACGCCGTCGAGGTCGACAAGCCCGGCGCCACCCTGCACGAACCCACACGCGTCCTCGGCGACATGCTCCGGGACGTCATGGCCGCCACCGCCGGCCGCCGGGACTTCCGCCTCGTCGGCCCCGACGAGACCGCCTCCAACCGGCTCCAGGCCGTCTACGCGGCCAGCGGCAAGGCCTGGCAGGCCGGCACCCTCGACGTCGACGAGGACCTCGACCGGCACGGCCGCGTCATGGAGATCCTGTCCGAGCACACCTGCCAGGGCTGGCTTGAGGGCTACCTGCTGACCGGCCGGCACGGGCTGTTCTCGTGTTATGAGGCCTTCGTCCACATCGTCGACTCGATGGTCAACCAGCACATCAAGTGGCTGCGCACCACCCGCCGCCTGCCCTGGCGCGCGCCCATCGCCTCGCTCAACTACCTGCTGACCTCCCACGTGTGGCGCCAGGACCACAACGGCTTCTCCCACCAGGACCCCGGCTTCGTCGACCACATCCTCAACAAGAGCCCGGAAGCGGTGCGGGTCTACCTGCCGCCGGACGCCAACACACTGCTGTCGGTGGCCGACCACGTCCTGCGCAGCCGCGACTACGTCAACGTCGTGGTCGCCGGCAAACAGCCCTGCTTCGACTGGCTGTCGATGGAGGAGGCGAAGGCCCACTGCGCGCGCGGCGCCGGCATCTGGGAGTGGGCCGGCACCGAGGACGGCTCACGGGCACCGGACGTCGTACTGGCCTCGGCGGGCGACGTGCCCACCCAGGAGATCCTGGCCGCGGCGCAGCTGCTGCGCCGGTATCTGCCCGGGCTGGCCGTGCGCGTGGTGAACGTCGTCGACATCGCACGGCTGCTGCCCGGCGAGGAACACCCCCACGGCATGAGCGACTTCGAGTTCGACGGGCTGTTCACCGCCGACAAGCCGGTGATCTTCGCCTACCACGGCTACCCGTGGCTGATCCATCGCCTCGCCTACCGCCGCACCGGCCACCGCAACCTCCATGTGCGCGGCTACAAGGAGATCGGTACCACCACCACACCGTTCGACATGGTCGTCAGCAACGACCTCGACCGCTACCGCCTGGTCATGGACGTCATCGACCGCGTACCGGGCCTCGCCGTCCGCGCGGCGGCCCTGCGCCAGCGTATGGAGGACGCCCGCCAGCGCCACCACGTCTGGATCCGCGAGCACGGCACGGACCTGCCCGAGGTCGCCGACTGGACCTGGGACGGCTGAGCGGCCGCACACGTGCCGGGCGCTCCGGCGGCACCCGGCAGCGCCGCCGGAGCGCCCGCCGCCGCGTCCCTCGGGCGGCGGCGGACGTCAGTCCCCGGACGGGAGCGGGACGGCCCACTCGACGACCGTGCCGCTGGGCTCGTTCGGGGACAGGCCGAACGTGCCACCCATCTCCTCCGCCCGCTCGCGCAGGTTGGCCAGGCCGCTGCTGCGGGCGACCGCCGGGCCGATCCCGCGGCCGTTGTCGGCCACACGCAGCCGCAGGGCGGTGTCGGTGACCTCGACACTCACATCGACCACGGTGGCCCGCGCGTGCCGGGCGGCGTTGGACAGGGCCTCGCCGAGCACCGCCAGTACCTGCTCGGCCTGCTCGGCGGAGACGGCCGTGTCCAGCAGCCCGGTCATGCGCAGCGCCGGGGCGAAGCCGAGCGACTCGGCGGCCCGTTCGGTGACCGTCACCAACTGGGCCCGCAGCCCGGTGCCGCGACGGGTCCGGTCGTGCTCGCGCAGGGCGTAGATGGTCGAGCGGATGATCTTGATGGTGTCGTCCAGATCGCCCACGACCCGCTGGATGCGCTCACCCACCTGCGGCCGGTCGGCCACCCGGCCCAGGGTGGACTGCAGCGACAGCGCCCCGGCGAACAACCGCTGGATGACCAGGTCGTGCAGGTCCCGGGCGATCCTGTCCCGGTCGCCGAGCACGACCATGCGCTCCGTGTCCCGCCGGTGCTCCGCGACGTCCAGGGCCAGCGCGGCCTGGTTGCCGAATCCGGTCACCATGTCGACCACGGCGTCGGTGAAAACGGGGCTGCCCGGCACGTTCGCCACCTGCAGCACCCCGCGCACGTGCTCCCGGGTGCCTAGGGGTACGAAGAACGCCGGCCCCAGTGTCACCACCGAGGCGCTGCCGCCCCTGGTGCGCGGGTCGGCGCTGACGGCATCGCTGGTGATCGTCTCCCCGGACACGAAGACCTTGGCGGCCGGCGCCGAAGCGGGCATCACCAGCCCGCGGATCTCCTCCGCGCGCTCTCCCGAGGCGGCCTCGACGACCAGCTCACCGCGGTCGCCGACCGGCACCGCCAAGGTCACCAGATCCGCGCCCGACATCTCCCGCACGGTGGCGGTGACGGACGCCAGCACCGTGGCGGGGTCGGTGCCGGACAGCAGGCTGCGCGTCAGGTCGTTGCCGGCCGCCAGCCACCGCTGCCTGCGGTGCGCGTCCTCGTACAGCCTGGCGTTGTCGATCGCCACACCGGCCGCCGCGGCCAGGGTGCGCAGCACCGCCTCGTCATCGGTGCCGAACTCCGTGCCGCCGCGCTTGTTGGTCAGGTACAGGTTGCCGAACACCTGCTCACGGACCCGGACGGGGGCGCCGAGGAAGCTGGTCATGGGTGGGTGCCCGGACGGGAAGCCGACGGACGCCGGATGCTCGGCCAGGTTCGCCAGCCGCAACGGCTCGGGGTGACGGATGAGCAGCCCGAGGATGCCCTCGCCGCGGGGGTAGTGACCTATGCGGGCGATGGCTGCCTCGTCGACGCCGACCGTGACGAACTGCTTGATCGTGCCGTCCTCGCCGAGCACGCCGAGGGCACCGTACTGCGCGTCGACCAGGGTGACCGCCGACTCCACGATGCGGTGCAGGACCACCTCCAAATCCAGGTCGGAGCCGACCGCCAGGACCGCGTCCAGCAATGTGTGGACCCGGTCCCGGGCCGCCCGGACCTGCGACACCTGCTGCTGCAGGTCGTCCAGCAGCGCGTCCAGCCGCAACTGGGGGGAGACCCCCGACGCCTCCGCCTCACGCGGGTCCCGCGCGCGTTCGTCCACCACAGCTCCCCTTGCCGTCTCGCTCCGACACCCCCAGAATGCCCGACGGACCGAACCGGCCGAACGGCGCCCGGGTGGGTGGGTGGCGGGGCGGCCCGGGCCGAGGCCGGCGACGATTTCCCCGCCCGTGCAACCAATCGGCCGTGTCAATGGTCATAGGTGTGACGGTTCGCTCGAAAACGTCATATCAGGGGGTACATCATGAACAAGGGCAGATGGACGGCAGTCGCCGTGGCCGCGCTGATGGCAGCGGGCTCCACGGTCCTCGCGGCGCCGACGGCGTCCGCCGTCGGCGCGACGGCCACCAGGGCCGCGGACGCATGTCCGACGGGCTGGGGCAGCCTGCCGAAGCGGGCGACGGACGCCGCGGCGGCACCGCACACCCTCACCGGCATCCGCACCGGACGTCACGACTGCTACGACCGTATGGTCTTCGACGTCGGCGGGGGCACCGACAAGCTGTCGTACTCCGTCGAGTACGTCAGCACCTTCCGCCAGGACCCGTCCGGCACGGTGGTCCCGGTCGCCGGCGGGGCGATCCTGGACATCCACGTCGGCGCGGCCGCCTACGACGCGGACACCGGCAAGCCGACCTACCCCGGCCGGCCCGGGAAGGCACTGCCCGGTGTCGACCTGACCGGCTACCGCACCTTCCGCGACACCAAGTTCGGCTCCAGTTTCGAAGGCGTCACACAGGTCGGACTCGGAGTGCGGGCACGGCTCCCGTTCCGGGTGCTGCGCCTGTCCGACCGCCTGGTGGTGGACGTGGCCCATACCTGGTGAGGATCTCGTGCGGGCCGGCCCGCCCCCGGGATCCCGTCGTACGCGGGACTCTGCCCGGTGCGACGGGATCCCGGGGGCCTTGGCGGTGGGAGCTCTCCCACCGCTCTCAGCCGGTGGGTTGGTAGGTTGCTCCCATGGGACTGTTCGACAAGCTCACCGGCACGAAACGCCCGGCCGGCGGTGTCACGCCGGGCTCGGCCGAGGAGGTGCGCGCGGCCCTGCTCGCCGTCAACCGGCCCGACGCCCCTTACGTCGTACGCGGCGGCGGCGTCATGGTGGCGCAGTGGCGGATCTCGGAACCCGCCTGGCAGACCTTCTTCATCGAGTCCCGGCTGACTCACGCCGTGCGGATCCGGATGCGCCTGGTCCCCGAGGACCATGAGGTCCGGGCCCTCGAAGAGCAGTGGGAGGTCACCCGGGTCGGGAATCCGCCGAGGCTCGCGATGTCCTCGGAGTACTCCCGCGGCCCGAACAGGACGGTCTCCCGTCACTGGACCATCGAACGCGGAGACGACGGCCGCCTGCAGGCGACGGAGACTTTCCGCTTCGACGGCGCGGCGCTGCGTGAACCCCTGCGGAACGCCGTCCTGGAGTCGGGCTGGACATGGCGCGGGGTCGTCTTCGGCACGCTGTGAGGCACGGCCGGCCCGCCGACGACCTTCACCCGGATGGGCCCTGATCGCCGGCATCGTGATGCCGGTCAGGAGATGAGGTTCTGCTCCTCCAACTCCGTCAGCCGGACGGTGCACAGGCCGCCGCGCTCGTGCTTGACGTCGGTCACCCGCAGCTGGGTGCCGGGCGCGAGGATGAACTCCTCCTCGCCGGTGAACGCGGAGAAGGCGCGGATGCCCACCGCCCGGGTGGGGACCACCTCGAACAGGGTGCGTCTGCCGCGGCTGCCGAGAAACGCCTTGGCGACGCCGAGCTCGGAGGTGCACGAGGAGATGCCCCACCAGGTCACGGTCCGACCGGTCGGGTACTGCGCGCGCAGGTCGAGCGACACACCACGCCACAGCGGCTCCTTCCGGGCGGGCAGTTGTGAGACCGCGGACAACAGGAGCCGTAGGTAGGGCAGGTAGGGCAGCAGCCGGGTGCGGTCGGGGGAGCGCAGGATGGTGTTGATCTCCCGGTAGAACGCCGACTCGCACGTGTAGAGGTGCAGGGCGGCGATCGCGTCGGCGGACAGGCCGGCGCCCGCGATGCCGTCGGCCCGCCGCTTGCCGAACTCGTGGGAGAGGTCCACGTGCCGGCTCAGCCCGGACAGCACCCGGGCGACCGGGGCGAGGGCCTCGCGGAAGTCCATGAGCGGGGTGTCGAACACACCGGTGACCGCGGGGAGGACGAGGCCCTCGTCCTTCACACCGGCCAGTCGGTCGAGATAGAGCTGGTGCAGCTCCATGGTGGAGGCGATGAACGCGCCCATGCGGTCGGCGACGTCGCGGCCGGCTGTGCCGGCGTCCTCGGCGGACCCGTTCCACCCGGTGCTCGGCAGCCAGTCGACCTGGTCGGCGCCCAGAGAGGCGAGGGCTTCGTTCACCCTCTCGAAGTGGTCGCCGTCGCAGAAGATGTCGCCCTGCGCCGCGGGGTTGGCATGGTCGATGTGCCGCACCTCGACGTCGGGATACTTCTTCTCCAGCCGCGAGACGACCTTCTTCAGGCTGCGCGCGTGCGCCCCCCACCAGGCGAACACGACCCCGCGGTCCTCGACGTCGGCGTTCTGCTTGGCCCTGAGGATCTCCTCGACGATCCGTTCGGCGACCGGCCGCCAGAACCTGGTGTGCGCGTCCGTGGCGATCGCCCCGTCGCCGCTGGCCGTCAGCGCGGCGTTGAGCAGCAGCACGCCCTGGGTGAGCATCGCCTGGAACCACTCCGGCGGCTGGACGGTGTCCTGCTTGCTCAGCAGCGTCCGGATGTCGGCTATGGGGGTCTTCTTGGCGATGCCGTACTTCCACATCGCCGCCGCCTTGATGATGCAGCGGATGCTGACCACCCTGCCGAACTGGCTGTCCTTCCAGTCGTGGAAGGTGTTGTCGAACATGGCGATGCCGGTGGCGCTCTCGGGCCTCGGGTAGGGGTTCTGACCGAAGACGACCACCTTCCACTTGTGCGGCGCGTTCGGCTTCAGCGCCTGGAAGGTCAGTTCACGGACCGGGACGACCTGCGGACTGCGGCCGGGGCCGATGAAGGAGGCCGCGTCCGGCTGTGCTTCGATGACCGGCTTGACTACGGGCAGCCACGGTTCACCGCCGCCCTCGAACAGCTCGGCGAGGGCGAGCGGGTCGTTCGGGTCGGCTGCGGCGGGGATGTGGGCGTCGCTCATGAGGAGGAACTCCGGGTGGTCGAACTGCACTGGTCACAGGCGTGATTGGCGAAGTGCCCCAGACGATAGGACAGCCCACTGACAACCCGGCTCCGGCCGGTGGCCGCACGATCCGGAGGCTGCCGATGTCAGTGGTGCCCGATAGCGTTCCGAGCAGTCGAGTGACCGTTCTCCGATCGGAGTGAATCATGACCGCAGACCGCGTGCCGGCATCGCTCAGGGTGGTGCTGACCGACGTCAACACCGAAGTGGTGGCGGCCTGGCGGGCGGCGTTCGCCGACACCCCCGAGGTCGAGATCCGCCAGGGCTCTCTCCTCGACGAGGACGTCGACGCCTGGGTCAGCCCCACCAACTCCCGCGGGCGGATGGACGGTGGTGTCGACGCGGTCATCAAGCGGTACCTCGGCGCGGGTATCCAGCTGCGGGTGCAGAAGGCGATCCGCGGCCAGTTCGCGGGTGCGCTCCCGGTGGGCAGCGCGGTCTGCGTCGCGTCCGGGGCGGTCAGGCCGAAGTACCTGATCTCCACACCGACCATGGAGACGTCCTCGCAGAACGTCAGCGAGACGCTGAACGTGGCCCTGGCCTGCGCGGCCGCGTTCCAGGCGGTCCACCAGCAGAACAACGCCGCGCCGGGGAGCATCCGTTCGGTGGCGTTGGTCGGCATGGGCGCCCGGACCGGCAGGGTGCCGGCGCGCGTGTGCGCCAACCTCATGTGGACGGGATACACCCTCTTCCACGACCACTCGTTCGAGAACTACGACGACCTGCGCGGAACGGTCGTGGCGCAGCTCGACGACATCGACAACACCCCCGAGGACGAGCGGGTCCGCATAGCGCCGCCCGGGAGAGCCACCGCCCGCCGCTGACGGGGCCGTTGCCCGGCCCCGCCTCGGCTGTTACTCACTTTCGGGTGAAGGCGTTCTTCGAGGCCGGCACCAGAAGCCGGACATTACGCTAATAAGAAGCATCCAGGCCATAAATGGATAATGCACGTGAGAGTCACGGAAATATGTTGAAACTGTAACGGGCCGCGCCTTTCCGTCTCTCTGGCCGGCCTGGACGGCAGGGTGTGGGTGTGCGGCCGACCGGCCTCACACCAGCACAACACACCCCCGCCGGCCTGTGGTTTCGGGGCTTCGACGCCGCGGCCGACCGGGTGTGTGCACCCTTGAAGGGGGACCTCGTGTCCGTTTCTTCTTCCGTCCGCCGTCTGACCGCCGTCACGAGCGTGGCAGCCGCTGTCGTGGGCGCGGTGGCGCTGCCGGCCGTGGCCGCCGACCACGGCCACGGCCGTTCGTACCGCGAGCACGTGATCATCAGCGGCGTGCAGTACGGCTCCCCGCGGGAGGGCCGCTACGACCGCTCGCTGAACAAGGAGTGGGTGGACGTCACCAACGAGTCGCGCCGAGCGGTGAACCTGGACGGCTGGACCCTGTCCGACGAGGACGGCCACACCTACACCTTCCGCCACGTCCGGCTGGCGAGCCGGTCCACCGTCCGCGTCCACACCGGCTACGGTCACGACACCAGGTCCGACATCTACCAGGACCGCCGCGCACGTGTGTGGGACTACGACGGCGACACCGCGACGCTGCGCGACGACCGGGGCCGGTTCGTGGACGACGCCTCCTGGGGCCGCGACCACGGCGACCACCACGGACGCGGTGACCGCTGGGGTGGCGACCACCGGCGTGACGACCGCAGGCACGGTGAGCGTGACCACCGTGGCGGTGACCGCTGGGGCGGCGGCCACCGGGACGGCGACCACCGCGGCGGTGACCGCTGGGGTGGCGACCACCGGGACGGCGACCACCGCGGCGGCGACCGCTGGGGCGGCGGCCACCGGGGCGACGACCGCAGGCACGGCGAGCGCGACCACCGCGGCGATCACCGTCGCTGACCGCGCGGACCGGCGGTAGGTGACGCCGGTCGGTGAACCCGCGTCCACCGGATCGGGCCACCCCCGGCCAGGGGGTGGCCCCTTCATGTCTGCCATCGGCGCGGGCGGACGGTGAACAGCGCGATCGGGTTCTCCTCCGCACGTCCCTTCTCGATCCGCCCGAAGTAGTAGCAGGACCGCCCCGCAGATGGATTCGCCCACCACCGCGGACACGAAATGGTCGTTCCTCACTCGGAGTTGATCGAAAGGAACGACCATCGTGCGAATAGGCCGCATGGCGCCCCTGCTCGCCGTGGGGGTCACGGCAACGCTGCTTCCCGCCCTCTCCCCGGCGCGGGCCTCCGCGGCGGAACCGCTGGCGAGGTTCACGAACCAGAAGCCCGCCTGGCACAGATGCGACACCTCACTGCCCGCTGCCTACCAGTGCGCGACGATCAAGGTTCCGCTCGACTACAGCCGCCCCGGCTCCAGAACCGTCAAGCTGGCCGTCTCCCGGATCAGGACCAGCGTCCCCGGCAGGCGGCACGGAGCGATCCTGTTCAACCCCGGCGGCCCGGGCGGCGAGGGCCTGGACATGCCGCTCATGATGAAGGACACGATGCCCGAGAAGGTCCGAGAGCAGTACGACCTCATCGGGTTCGACCCACGCGGCGTCGGCCGGAGCAGCCCTCTCACCTGTGGTCTCACGGCCACGGAGGAGAACATCGAACACCCCTACAAGCGTGAGACGTTCAGCCGCGACGTCAAGTGGGCCCGGAGTGTCGCCGCCAAGTGCCGCGCCCGGAACGGCGACAGGCTGCCGTACTTCACCACGCGCAACACGGCCCGCGACATGGACGTCCTACGGGCCGTCCTGGGCGAGCGGAAGATCTCCTACCTCGGCTACTCCTACGGCACCTACCTGGGCGCCGTCTACGCGCAGATGTTCCCCGGGCGGACCGATCGCTTCGTGTTGGACAGCGCGGTCGACCCCGCCCGGATCTGGCGCGGCATGATCCAGGTCTGGGCGGAGGGCACCGAGCCGGCGTTCACCCGCTGGACGAAGTGGACCGCACAGCACCACCGCACCTACCGACTCGGCAACACCCCGGCCGAGGTGGAGAAGACGTTCTGGAACCTCGTCGCCCGGGCCGACCGCACCCCCGTCGACGACGGCGGCGAGAAGCTCACCGGGGACGACATCCGAGCCCGCCTGCGGCCCGTCTTCTTCAGCCCCAAGGACGCGGCCGAGGCGGTCGTGCGGCTCAAGAAGGCCGCAGGCGGCCGCGCGACCTCCCGCCATCGCCTCACGCGGGACGCCACCAAGGGACCACACCGGCCCATGCCCGCCGCCGCGCAGGCGCCGGCCGACAACGGCTCCGCCGCGTTCTGGACCGTGGTCTGCGGCGACACCCCGGCCTGGCCGCACGACCCGGAGCGGTACCGGCGTGACGCGATCCGGGACAAGGCCAGGTACCCGCTCTACGGCGACTTCGGCTCCAACATCACCCCGTGCGCCTTCTGGGGCAGGCCGGCCGAGCCGGTCACCGGCGTGGACAACAACGTCGGCGTCCTCACCGTCCAGAACCAGTGGGACTCCCAGACACCCCTGATCAGCGGGCTCGGCATGCACCACGCCCTGAAGGGCTCGCGCATGGTCTACGTACGGGGCGGCGAGGGCCACGGCGTCTACTCCGGCGACCCGCGCGCCTGCGCCGACCGCGCGGTCAACGCCTACCTCGGCAACGGAAGGCTCCCGGCCGAGGACGTCACCTGCGAGGCGCCGGCTCCCCGGAGGCCCGGCGTGAACCAGCGCATCGTCCCGACGCCTGGGAACACGCCCCAGGGGCCCCGCTTCTGACACCCCTCGACCCAGCCGCGCCCGTCGGCGCGACAAAGCCGGGGCGCGCTCGGCGCGTGGTTCCGGTGGCCGACACCAGGTGGTAGACACTGCGGAGTCACAGTTCCTGTCCGCCAGCAGGAAGGTTGCTGCCGCATGTCCGCAACACGACGTCAGATCCTGTCCCGGGCGAGCGCCCTGGGAGTGGGCATCGCCTTCACCGGAGCCCTGTCCGAACTCTTCGCGGGCACCGCTGCCGCGCACGGTCCGGCCGGCACCGGTTACGGGGCGCTCGTACCGGATCCGGACGGTCTGCTCGATCTGCCGGAAGGTTTCCGCTACCGGGTTCTCTCCCGAGAGGGCGACCAGCTCCGCTCGGGAGAGGGCCCCGTCCCCTCCAACCACGACGGTATGGCCGCCTTCGCCGGTGAAGGCGGCCGTACCCACCTCGTCCGCAACCACGAGAACCGGGTCACCGCGAAGTTCCAGGTCCCCACCGTCAGCGGCCTCACCTACGACCCGGCGGGCAAGGGCGGCTGTACGGCCCTGACGCTCGACACGCGCAACCGCGTACTGTCCGAGCGGGTCGCCATCGCCGGCACGGCCGTCAACTGCGCGGGTGGACGCACCCCGTGGGGCACCTGGCTGACCTGCGAGGAGACCGAGGACAGGGCGGGCACCAACGGTTATGCCAAGGACCACGGCTTCATCTTCGAGGTTCACCCCACCGACCCGCACCGCACCGGCGCCGTCCCGCTGACCGCGATGGGCCGCTTCCAGCACGAGGCGATCGCGATCGACCCGCGCAACGGCACCGTCTACGAAACGGAGGACGCCTTCCTGAAGCCGTTCGGACTGTTCTACCGGTTCCGGCCGAACAAGCCCCTGGGCGGTGTCGGTTCCCTGCGCGCGGGCGGCCGGCTCCAGGCGATGCGGGTGCCCGGCGTGCCGGACCTGTCGACGATCCAGGACCCCGGTGCCCACTTCGACGGCATCGAGTGGGTGGACGTACCCGACCCGCTGGCCGTCTCCACGCCCACCCGGTTGCAGGACTACGGCCCCGCGGGCATCACGCACGCGCAGAAGCTGGAGGGCTGCTACTGGGGCGGCAGCTGCGTGTACTTCGTATCGTCCTTCGCCCGCAGCGCGGACGGCTCCGCGGCCGACCACTACGGTCAGATCTGGCGCTTCGATCCGGCGCGCCGCCGGCTGACCCTGGTCATCGTGTTCGGGCCGGACACCGACGTACAGCTGCCCGGCGAGTCCCCGGACAACATCTGCCTCGCGCCGGGCGGCGGCCTGATGGTGTGCGAGGACGGCAACGGCGCCCAGCACGTCTTCGGCGTCACCCGCAAGGGCGAGGTGTACGCGCTGGCGCGGGGCCGCCAGAACATCGGCACGGCGCAGCAGCCCGAGTGGGGCGAGTTCGCCGGGGTCACCTTCGCCCCCGACGGCAGGACGATGTACGTCAACTGCTACACGCCGGGCACCACGTTCGCGGTGACCGGGCCGTGGCGCAGGTAGGCGTACCGCGGGCCTGAGCGTGCCAGGGCGGGTTGCCGGACACCCGCCCCGGTCAGCCCCCTCGCGACGGCTCGCGGTGCCGCGAGGGCCTCGTGGGGCGCCTTCCGCGGATCCGGCCCCCCGTCGGGGGACGGACCACCTCAGTCGGTGAGGGCGGGCCCGGTCGACGGGCCGACCGGCCGGACCGCGGTGACCAGCCACGCCGTGCTGCGCAGCCGCACCGTTCCGTCCGCCGCCTCGTGGTCGCGCAGGTGGTCCGTCAGCCTCCGGCGGGCGCGGGCCCGCGCGGTCGTGCCGGCCTGCTCCATCAGGTGGCGGCCGGGCCCGGTTCCCAGCAGGAACTCCGCGGCGTCCTCGGCTCCCCGTCCCCAGGTCCCGTACGCTTCCGCGTGCTCGACGGCGACATCGGTGAAGCCGGCGGCGGTGAGGACCTCCCGAACGCGGTCCGGCTCGGCCAGGGAGAACATGCCGGGCAGCCCCGGCGCCCCGAAGTCACCCACCGGCAGCAGGTCGCGCAGTGACGCGACCGCCGCGACCCAGCCGTTGAGCAAGGGGTCGGCCGGGCACACGAACGCCAGGCGCCCGCCGGGTCGCAGCGCCCTGCCGACGTTGCCGAAGGCCGCTACGGGGTCGCCGAAGAACATCACGCCGTAGCGGCTGATCGCGGAGTCGAACATGGCCGCCTCGAAGGGGTACACCTGTGCGTCCCCCTGCGCGAAGGAGACGTTGACAACGCCTTCCCGGTCCGCGCCGACCCGCGCCTCGGCCAGCATGGGTCCGGAGAGGTCCAGGCCCATGGCGCTTCCCCGGGGGGCCCGGAGCGCGGCGAGGCGCGTGGTCTGCCCCGAGCCGCAGCCGAGGTCGAGGACCCGGTGGTGGCCGGCGATCCCGGCGGCGTCGAGCAACGGTCCGTTGAAACCCTCGTTCACTGCGTTCCAGCGGTCCTGATGGCGGGCCCAGTGGGCGCCTTCGGAACCGTTCCACGCGTGTGCCTGCTCGGTGTTGACGACATCGGGCACGGGTGCCTCCTGTGGTGTTCGACAGAGAATGGGCGTACGCCCAAACGGTATGGGCAAATGCCCATACCTGCAATCCCCGCTACCATCACCGGGAGTTGCACGATGAGGCAGAACGGGAGAGCGACCCATGTCACCGCGAGGAGTGGCGACGCCGGACGTCCGCGAGCGGCTGTTCGCGGCCGCCGAGCGCGTCGTGGAAAGAGGTGGGCCCGGCGCGCTCACCAGCCGGGCCGTCACCGCCGAGGCGGGGTGCGCCAAGGGGCTGCTGCACGCCCACTTCGCGGGGCTCGACGAGTTCGTGGCCGAGCTCTGCCTCGACCGGTTCGCGCGGACGGCGGTGAAGGCGCAGGCGCTGTCGGGGGCCGCCGGGCAGGGCACGGTGGCGCGCAATCTCGACGCCGTCGTCCTCGCGCTGTTCGACTCCGGCGGTCTCGCCATCTCAGGACTCGCGATGACCCGACCAGCGGCCGCGCTGCGCATCCGCGAGGCCCTGGAGGGCGGGGCGCCCGGCTTCACCGCGATCGAGACGGCCATCACCGGCTACCTCGAGGACGAACGCGGACTCGGCCGGCTGCCGTCGGGGACCGACCCACCCGTCGTTGCCCTCGCCCTCGTCGGCACCGCCCACCACCTGCTGATGACCAGTTGGCCGGGCGCACCTGACCCGCGCCCTCGAGTGGCCCGCCTGGTGGCCGCGTTGGTGGGGGACTAGGGTCTTTCGACTGGACCAGGCAGGATCAGGGAGGCGGGATCCGGTGGTGGGCGCACCTCCCACGCCTTTCGGGCGGTGGGGGAGCGTCGCAAGGCGGAGGAGGGCGGCACCGCCCTCCCCACGACGATCGGCCCGCCGGAGGCTGATCCTCCGACGGGCCGATCGCTCCTGCCTGCGCTTCAGACGGGTTCGGGCTGGGGCTCCAGTGGCCGCGCTGGTGCGACCTGCGGTTCCCAGAGCCTGGTGGTCTGTACGTAGCCGTAGATCACCGAGGCCATCGCCAGAACGAGAAGCGGACCGAACACGTACGGATACCTGGCCATTTCCACCGGCAGATAGCGGTACGACACCAGGAGCGCCGTGAAGACGGTCGTGCCGTATGCGACCAGTTGGAGGCCTGACCGGTCCCAGCCGCGTTCGGCCGAACGCAGAGCGGCCTCGATGGTGAGCGTGAAGACCACGCCGGCGATGATGTCCGTGCCGTAGTGGTAGCCGAAGCCCAGCGTCGCGCCGAGGGTGGCGATCAGCCAGAACGTGCCCAGGTATCGCAGCACGCGTGGCCCCTTGCGGGAATGAACGAAGATCGCGGTGGCCCACGCCGTGTGCAGACTGGGCATGCAGTTGCGCGGAGTGATCTCGTTGAAAGGCATGTGGTGCGGCGCGCCGACCGGTGGCGTGTCCGGCCACAGGTTGGCCACCGCCCAGTGCCCGCCGTCGGCGCCGTACACGAAGATCGGGCCGACCACGGGGAAGATCATGTAGATGCCGGGCCCGAGGAGGCCGATCATGAGGAAGGTGCGCACCAGGTGATGCCGGGGGAAGCGGCGCTCGGCCGCCACGTGGCGCAGCTGGTAGAGCGCGACGACGACCGCGGCCACCGCGAGCTGGATGTAGACGTAGTCGAGGACATGGGAGCCGATCGAACCGGTCGCCCTGACGACCCGGCCCACGAGCCACGACGGGTTGCCCAGGGCCTGGTCGGCCGTCGCCACGTACTGGTCGAGCACGACCGGGCGGGTCTTCGACGTGATCAGCAGCCAGGTGTCGCCGGTCTTGCGGCCGGCCACCAGCAGCAGACCCAGCCCGACACCCTTCAGCAGCAGGACGCGTTCGGCGCCGGTACGGCGGGTCACAGCGATGACCGCGTAGCCCAGAACCACCCAGAGCGCACCGTTGCCGAACATCATCTTGGCGTCGAACGCCCACCGCACGAGGAAGAAGGCGACGTCGATCCCTACGGCGACACCAGCCGCGACGAACCGCTCCCGCCAGGTGAGCACGACCATCATCAACGCCATGCTGGCGTACAGCAGCGGCCCTGACTTCGGTGCGAATACCACCTCTCGCGCCTGATTGGTGATCGGCCCCGGCAGGCCGTAATGGCGTGCGGCGATCTCCAGCGCGATGAGGAATCCGAGGGCCACCACACTCGCTGCGGTCCAAAGGATCACCCGTGGCCGGAGCCACGCGGCGACTTTCTCTCCGTCGTTTATTCGCGAACGAGTCCGCGATTCATTAGATATCAATTGTTTTGGCCGATTTGCTCGATTGTCGGTGGATTTGATTGCGTATCGTGCTGGGTGGCTGATTTCCCGCCGAAGAATGGGTGATGAGGTGATCGTCGTGGGCTCGCACATGTTAACGGAGTGGTGCGGACAGGAGGCGGGCCAGTGCCGAGGCGACGAAGATCCTCGCGTAGACAGACGCCCTGTGGTCATGCGCCGTTCCAGTGGCACCACGCCACCCCGCCGATGGCGCCATTACCAGCCGAACATCATAAATGGGGATTTAGATGACATTCCGGGCACGCGGTGTGGCCGCGCAGGGATCCGGGCTCTGTCGTCCGCGCCCGGCCCGGGAGCGGCTTCAGGCCGTGTGGTTGTGCCGGGAGCCGCGCGCTCGAGCCGGGCCACAGGCTGATTCAGCACGTTGGCTGTGACGGCCGTGGAGGACGGCTCAGCCCTGACATTGGGGGGTTTTCCCCAGTGGGTGCCGAACAGCCGCTGCTTAGGATCGCTGTGACTGATCACTGATCCGACTCGCTCCACACGGGGGACCTCCATGCGACGCTCGCACATGCGCGTTTCCACAGCGGCGGCTCTGGCCGCCTGCACGATCGGCGGACTGTCCGCGTGCTCGGCCGTCGGCCGGAAGACCTTCGAGGACGACGCCGAGGTGCCGCGGAGGATCGCCTCGATCCGCCTCGACAACAGGGACGGGAACGTGAAGGTGGACTCTTCGGCCGACGTCTCCACGATCTCGGTGCACCGCAGGGTCCACTACCGCGGCGACAAGCCGAGTGGTACCTCCTTCCACATCACGGACGGCGTCCTCACGCTCTCCGGCTGTGGCGAGGACTGCGGTGTCGACTACGTCGTCAAAGTGCCCGCCGGTCTCCCGGTGACGGGAGGCACGTCCAACGGTGACCTCAGGCTGATCGGCACCGGCGCGGTCGATGTGCGCACGAAGAACGGCGGGATCGTGGTGGCCGACGCGACGGGACCGGTCAGGCTGCGCACGTCCAACGGTGACGTCGACGTCCGGAAGGCCACGGGCGGCGGCATCGACACACAGACGTCGAACGGCGAGGTGACGATCCGGACGGCCACCCCGCAGAACGTCAGGGCTCGCACGACCAGCGGCAACCTCACGCTCACCGCGCCGCCGGCCCGGTACCGGGTCTCGGCGGACGACTCCAACGGCGACAAGAACGTGGCGTTCAGCGACGAACCGTCAGGCGAGTACCGCCTGGAGCTGGCGACGACGAACGGTGACCTGACGGTCAGGCGGGCAGCCTAGTCCGTGACCTGACGCCCGCCACACGCTGTTCCGGAGACGCCCGGACGCGCCTCTGACTGCCGCAGGGCAACGAGGATCAGGACGGCGAACGCCGCTATGGCGGTGCCGGTGCGGGCGTCGTTGAACAGCTCCCAGCGGCGCAGGATCTCCGCATGGTCGGCCGGTGGAGTGCTGACGGCCCACTTCTTGATGCGGCCGTTGATCGGGACGTTCCCGAAGCGGGTGATCAGGAAGGAGGAGACGGTCAGGAGCCCCGCCGTCGCCGCGAGGGCCCGGCTCCGGCCGCGTGACACGGCGGTCAGGGCGAGGGTGCTGCCGGCCGAGACGGCCATCGCCGCCTGCATGGTGATGCTGTTCATCTTCATCAGCTCGGTGTGGAAGTCGAGCCTCATGTCGAGCGGCACGGCGTCGAAGGTCGGGACCAAGTTGGCGGCGCCGTAGCCGAAGGCGCCGGCGAGCAGACCGGTGGAGAGCAGGGACGCGGCCAGGAGGATTCGGGTGCGCACGGTTCAGACCTCCTCGGTCGGCAGGGTGAAGCGGTTGCCCGGCTCCCCCCGGAGCAGGCCGCCCGGAATCCTTCTGCCGTACGCCAGCAGCAGGAGGTCCTGGGCGCGGCCGTACACCGGCGAGCCGGAGCCGTACGACCAGTCGAGGTCCTCGGCGCACAGCCGCACCCCGTCGAGGTCGGCGCCGAAGAACCTCAGGCTGCTGGGCCGGATCTCCGCGAGAAGGATGCGCAGCCGGTCCTCGGGGACGCGCCGGCCGAGGCCGAGGGCGACGGTGATGTCCAGCCCGTGCACCACGTCGTGGCCGAGTGCCGCCGCGAGGCCGCCGACCGGGGGCGTCCAGGGATGGTCGGCGTTGTCCCGCAGGAAGGCGGCGAGTGCGCCGGTGGAATAGGCGGCGGCATCCTTTCGCGCGACCCGGTCGGTCATGCGGTGAAGGTTTCCGCGCGCCTTGGCCAACTCGCCGAGCGTCGCGGGCACGGAATACCGGAACCCCGTCGACATGTGTGCCGCGACCTCGCGAACCCGCCAACCGGCGCAGAGGCTCTGCCTGTTCCACTGGTCGGCTCGCAGAGTGTCCAGCAGATCGGCCAGTTCCCGGCGTTCCGCCGAGATCGCGGCCCGCACCTCGGCCTTCTTCTCCCTGCGGGCTGTCGCGTTCTCCATGTGATCAAGCGTGCCGCCGACCGGAACATATATCCAATAGATGGTTCTGCTGACGCCTATCATCCGTGGTTATGGAACTGCGTCAGCTGCGCTACTTCGTCACCGTGGTCGAGGAAGGCGGCTTCACCCGCGCCGCGGGCCGGTTGCATCTGTCGCAGCCCGGACTGAGCGCCCAGATCAGCCAGTTGGAGAAGGAGGTGGGGCAGCCGCTGCTCGACCGGTCCAACAGGTCGGTCACGCCGACCGAGGTGGGCCGGGCGGTCCTGCCGCATGCCCGCGCCGCACTGGCCGCGGCGGAGGCGGTACGGCAGACGGTGGACGCGTACACGGGCCTGCTGCGCGGCCGGGTCACGCTCGGGCTGGTGTCCGGGGCCACCGGCCACACCTTCGACATCGCCGCCTTACTCGCGGACTTCCACGACGACCACCCCTCGGTCGACCTGGCGCTCACCGAGGACACCACGGAGCGGATGCAGGCTGCGCTCCTGGCCGGCGAGCTGGACCTCGCCGTCCTCGGGCCGGCGGACGCGGTGCCACCGCCCGGAGTGGCCTTCCGGACGGTGATCGACGTGCCGCTCGTTGCCGCTGTCGCGCCCGGAGTCCCGTTCTTCGACCGCATCGACGGCACGAGCGTCCCGCTCGCCGATCTCCGCGACAGGCCGCTGATCTGCCTCCCGCACGGAACCGGCGTGCGCGCGGCGCTGGAACGCGGATGTTCGCAGGCGGGGTTCCGGCCCCGGGTCGCCTTCGAGGCGGCAGCCCCGCATCTTCTCGCACGGCTCGCCGCACGGGGCCTCGGCATCGCCGTGCTGCCTGCCGAGGAGGACGGATCTACCGTCGACGCCCGGGTCCGCACCCTGCGGCTCGTCCGGCCCGAGATCCGCGCTCGTATCGCGCTCGCCTGGCGGGCCACCGGTCCCGCGAGCCCCGCGGCCCGGGTACTCCTCGACCGGCTGCGCGAAGCCCTCCCGAAACCGCCCGAAGCCTAGATCGGACCGTGCGAGCACCGTGTGTGCTCCGCGTCCGCGGAGCCCGGGACGCTACTGCCCCCCCGGCCGTCGATGCACTCGCGCAGCAGATCGGCCTGCCCGCAATGCCGGGCGTACTCCTCGACGCGGTGGACCCACAGGCCCGGACGGCGATGCCATCGGGACCCACCCGCGCGCCGAGATCCGGGTACCCGGCCGGAACCGCGTCGGTGACCGCCTGTTCGCGGGCGAGGTCGGCGCATGCGCCCTCGACCGGCTCCGGTCGCGCGACGGCATCGTCGAAGTCTCCGTCACGCGCTCCGTACAGTTTGGATCCTCGCCAGGATCGGTCCACATGTCGGCACGGACACTCGCCTTGGTCCACCGCTCGGGCACGTCGCTCACCATGCGCATGGTTCTCCAGAAGCGGCTCGGCAGGCGAGTGGATGTCGACGCGAACAGGGCCGGAGAGCAACGGTCCGGTTCCGCGGTGGGGTGGAGTTGCGGCGCGGGTGAGCGCGGTCGATACCGTGGCACGGCGATCGTCTCGTGCGCGCTGCACGCAGCGGTCGCGACAAGCACTCGAGAAACGGGGATACCTCGCCATGGCCCACTCGGCCCACTCGGCCCGCTCCGCTCGCACAGCGCGTGCCACGCGCATCGGCGTGTTCACCGCGGCCGTACTCTCAGTCGCGGCTTCCCTGGCCGGCTGCTCCACCGCCGGCACGGCCCCTGACCGCGCGGGTGCCGCACCGGCCGAGAGGCCGCTGCTCACCAAGGCCGAGGCGAACAGGACGGTGGACGCCTATCAGAAGGCCAACAACCGGGCGAACGCCGAGCGTTCCCCCTCACTCATGGCCAAGGCGGAGGACGGCGCCGTCCTGGCGATGGACCGGGCGTACTTCACGCAGATCCCAGCACTCGACAAGCGCGACGTCGCGAACAACCTCGCTCCGTTCGTGTACGTCCACCGCACCTTCTACATACCGCCCGCCTCCTCGAACGCCGACTGGTTCCTGGTGCGCGCCCAGGGCGCGCAACTCACCCACGGCAAGCCCGGCAAACCGTGGTCAAAGGACATCAGGTTCCTCGTGTTCAAGCGTTCCGGTGACGGCTGGCGGATGGTCGCCGCCCGGGACTTCAGCGGTTCGGACCTGGCCAAGGCGCCGCACGTCGCCCTCGACGGAGCCGGTCTGATGAAGATCGCCGACCCCGGCACCAAGATCGGCGGTACGGCGCCCTCGCGGTTGCCGGAACTGGTCGCCGATCTGTGGGTGACTGGCGGCCGCGACACCCCGCTCGCCGATACCTCCGCCCGACGCACCGGCAGGTCCTGGTACACGGAGCGGGCCGACAACCTGAGCGGGCACGCCTGGGTCGACTTCAAGAAGGCCGCCCCCCACACCGGGGACGTCTTCGCGGCGAAGACAGCCGACGGCGGCGCCCTCGTGCTGTCCGACAGTGCTGTCGACGAGACCTTCCTCGCCAAGGACCTGCAGTCGTACATCAACCTCGGCGACTCGGACAAGCCGTTCGTCGAGCGCGACCCGGACGCGCACATGTACAAGGTCGTCCGCCACTACGTACAGACGGAGCTCGGCATCATCTCCGCGGACGGCGAACCCGCCGTCTACTCCATCGGCACCCAGGTGACCAAGGTGGACGCCACGCCGACAACCGACATCTGAGACACGACGGCCCACTCACACGCGGCGGTGGCCCGGCCCTGCCAGGGACCACCGCCCGCGTCCGGCACGACTCGGAGCACACGGCCGGCTCGTCACCCGCGGGCGGCCGCGGAACCGAGGCCCGGGGGTGGAGGCTCGGTTACCGGCTGCACCCTGCGGCCCTCGGTCAAGGCATCGCGACGAGAGCGACGGCAGCCTTGGTCGCCGAGATGTTCGCCCTGCCGGACGTGCACTACCTGGAGATCACGCACGACGAGGCCAACGCTTCCAGCGGCGGCGTACCGCGCCGCCTCGGGTTCACCGAGATCGGTCGTGAGCGAGCGGAACCACCCGCGGCTCCCTCGGGCAGCGGCATCGACGTGGTCTGGCGTCTGAACCGCCCGTGTCCGCCCGCCGGTCGAAGTCCTCGCTTGGGCGCTCCTGAAGGCCGTCGGTGACCCGATCGGCCGGCCTGGTTCTAGGCGGCCGTCTGAGAGGCGGCCGCGTCGGGGTGCAGGTCGTCGAGGGTGAGCTGGTGTGCCGGCGGATCCGGCAGGGCGACCTGGTGGGTGACGTGCAGGTCGGGCCCTGCGTGGAGCAGTTCGCCGGGCTCCATCCGGCGCCAGTGGGGATTGTCGTCCATGCGTTCGCTGGCGACGACGACGCAGGGCTGACCGGCCAGGTGCGCCGAGTGGATGCGCATGCGGCCGTGACTGCCGCTGTGGTCGAGGTGCCGGCTGCCGTGCTGGCCGCCCGCCGGGCGCTCGAGGACGTAGAGATCATGCGTGTCCGGGTAGCGCAGCGCCCACAGTCCCCGAGGGGTGACGAGGATCAGGTTCAGGGCGTAGACGGGCAGGTGCGCGGCGATCCAGCCGGCGGCCTGCCGGATGCCCGCTGTGACGTCGCCGTCATGCCGCCGCGTCTCCCGGGTGATCAGCGCGAAGAAGCGCTCGGAGTCGGTGTCGCCCCGGACCAGCGACCGGTCCTCACCGAGGTGGTCGTCGAGCTCGTCGAGGCCCTCGATGACCCCGTTGTGCGCGAAGAGCCGCCCGTCCTGCTCGAAGGGATGGGTGTTGCGCATCTCCAGGCTGCCGGTGGAGGCGAAGCGCACGTGGGCGACGAACGTCGCCGACTCCACCTGCCGTGCCTCCTGCGCGAAGGAACGGTCGCGGTAGGCGGCGATGGGCGCCTTGTCGACACGGGGGGTGCCGTCGGCGGCGAAGTGGCCGAGGCCGGTGCCGTCCGGGTCACGATGGCTCTGCCGGCTGAGGCTGTCGGGAGCGTCGAGGAGCCAGAAGGTGGCGTGTGTACGTCGCGGGGCGCTGCTGAGGCCGAAGAGACGGCACACGTGATTCCTCCGTGATGGCCGGCCGGCCCGCCACGGCTCTCGCGGGAGGTGCTGCGTGCGGGGCGGACGGATCCGTGATGTGTGGTCGATTGCAGCCGGAGCTGCAGGCAAGTTACTCCGAGCCCCGGGCGAAGGCGCGGGTATCCGTCCGTGTCGCGGTGCCGTTCACCCTGTCGGTGCGGTCCGGGCAGGACGCGCCAGCGCTCCGGGCGCACCGCCGTGCCGAAGGGCCGGCGCGGGAGCACCCCGACGCCGCTCACCGCCGTCGCGTCATCCGGCCCGCCGCCCGTCCTCGAGTGGGATGCCCAGTTGTCCGGCCACGGCGGTGAGGGCCGAGCCCAGCGGGAGTGCGACCCGGGTGAAGGCGTGCCGGTCGCCCCGGGTCGGGTCGCGGTTGACGATCAGTACCGGCTTCCCCGCCTGGGCTGCCTGGCGGACGAACCGGAGCCCGGACATCACCGTCAGTGAGGAGCCCAGGACCAGCAGCGAAGCGGCCTCACGGACCAGCTCGCGGCAGTGCTCGACCCGCCCCGGCGGAACGGCTTCGCCGAAGAACACGACGTCCGGCTTGAGGATGCCGCCGCACACCGTGCAGGGCACCACTCGGAAGTCCCCGACCTGGTCGTCGGTGAGATCGGCGTCACCGTCCGGATTGATGCCGGCGGCGACCGGCGCGAATCCCGCGTTGGCCGCCTGCAGCCGCCGGGCCAGTTCGCGGCGCGGGCTGAAGGCGCCGCAGGTGAGGCACACGACCCGGTCGAGGCTGCCATGGAGTTCCACCACGCCCTCGCTGCCGGCGTGCTGGTGCAGACCGTCGACGTTCTGGGTGATCACACCCGACAGCAGACCGTGCCGCCCGAACGCGGCCACGGCCCGGTGCCCGGCGTTGGGGCGTGCGCGGCCGAAGGTGCGCCAGCCGAGGTGGCTGCGCGCCCAGTAGCGGCGACGGGCCTGGGCGCCGGCGGTGAACTCCTGGAAGGTCATCGGGGTGTGCCTGCTCAGGCTCCCGCCCTCACCCCGGTAGTCCGGGATGCCCGACTCCGTGGAGATGCCCGCCCCGCTGAGCACCAGCACCTTCCCGGCGCCCAGCGCACGGGCGACCGGCGCGAGATCCGTCGTGCCCGGTGGAAGGTCCTCAGCGGGGGTCCAGCTCAAGGTGGGACGCGTGCGCATACCGCCAGAGTACGGTTGCGGTCACGGAACGCACGCTCGCCCTCGTGCGCCGCACGGCCTTCGGAACGTCCCGTGCCGAGCGGCCGCTCCGCATGCTTTCGGCCAGTACTGGCTGGTAGGGGCAATGAGGCAGGCGGTCCAGGGCATGATCGCAGCCATGCCCCATGAGAGTGACGCCGACTGCCTTGTGTGGGAGGTTCAGTTATACGAGCCGTTCAGCCATGTGTGGATCTGCCAGGGCTACGGCCGTGCGACCACCGACGCCGACCCGGCCGAGCTGGGCCGCGCCGTCCTCGCCGGCCATCTCGCCCGCGGCCCGGCCCGTCGCGGGGAAACGTTCCGGGCCGTCGTCCGAACCGGCGACGGCGACCGGCTGACCGTTTCCGCGGACGAAGTCCCCGCCCGGGGCTGGACGGCGGACAGAGCCGTCCGCCAGGCGCTGCCCGCCTACCTCCGCGACGCCCTCACCTGACCGCGCCAGGTCGACGCGGCCACTTGCCGGCGTACGGCGACCGTGTCCGAGTGACCGGGCGAGCACCGGAACACCGGGGTCGGCCATCGCGCTCGACCCGCCGCGCACCGAGTCTTGAGACACGTTTTACGCAAGCGCATGGAACTGCGGCGCCCACTTCGCTGTCTGAGAGGGAGTCGGGCTCCTCGAGGGCCGAAGAACGAGAGAACGGGGCGGATCGTGGGACGGCGCAAGGTCGGCATAGGGGCCGCACTCGTCACGGGTGCGATGCTGGTGGGCGTGAGTGCCTGCGGCGGGGGCGGCAGTGACAAGGCGAGCGGTGACGACGGGAAGGCGCCGGGCAAGCCGAGCGTGAGCGCCACCCCGTCACCGACGAAGCCCGCCGGCCCGCCGATGCTGCTGGAGACGATCACCCCGCAGACGGGAACCAAGGTCGGTGTGGCCATGCCGATCTCGGTGGTCTTCACGAACCCGGTGGCGCCGAAGGCACGGGCCACGGTCGAGAAGCACATGAAGGTGAGCGCCTCGCAGCCGGTGGCCGGCGCCTGGCACTGGTTCGGCGACAAGCGCGCCGACTGGCGTCCGAAGACGTACTGGCCCTCCGGTACGAAGGTGAAGATCGACGCCGACCTGAAGGGTGTCAGCAACGGGAACGGGCGTTATGGCGTGCACGGCTACACGCACACCTTCCAGATCGGTGACGACGTGCGCGCCGATGCCTCGGTGACCGGCCACACCATGAAGGTGACCCGCAACGGCAAGGCGGTGCGCACCCTGTCGATCAACGCGGGCAGCCCCCAGTATCCGACGTGGAACGGCACCATGGCGGTCATCGACAAGCAGGAGAAGGTCCACATGACCTCCTGCAGCGTCGGCATCAGCTGCGACAAGGGCAGCCCCAACTACTACGACCTGACGCTGCCCTGGGACGTCCACCTGACCCAGTCCGGCACCTACGTGCACTACTCGACGGGTGACCCCAATCCGGGCAGCGGCAGCGCCCGCGGCTCGCACGGCTGCATCCACCTGTCCATGTCCGACGCCAAGTGGTTCTACGGCCAGGTCAAGCAGGGGGACCCCGTCACCATCACCGGCTCGTCCCGTGCCAAGGCCCCGGCCGACAACGGCTACGCCGCCTTCAATCTGAGCTGGGACGAGTGGCTCGCCGGCAGCGCGTCCGGGATGGGGACGACCGCGTCGCTGTGAGGTGAGCCCGGAGCCGGCATGTCCGGTGCGTCGGCCACCGGACGTGCGGCAGGCGTTCTGTACGAGGCGGGCGCGGGATCGGGCGTACGGAGGTTTTCGAACGCCGATCCCGCGGCGTCCCCGCGAGCCGGCGAGGCGGACCGGCAGGCGCCGTCGGCCTCAGCTCAGTTCGGCCCCCTTCGCGGCGGCCTCCTCCTCCGTCCGTGCCCGGCCGGTGGCGAGGGTGCCGCCCGAACTCTCCAGGTGGGCCCGGACGAACCACTGGAACTGCTCCAGGTCGCGCAGCTGCTCGATGAGCAGGTCCTCCGTCGCGGCGTCGATCTCACCGGCCTCCTTGATCGCGGCGCGCACGCCCTCGATCACGCCGGTGTAGACGAGGTCGAGTGCGCCCAGGTGGGCGATGGCGTCCGCGCGGCCGAGGGAGTAGTCGTCCCAGGTGCGTTCGGCCACCAGCTTGCCGGGCGTCCCCTGCGCCACCCCGCCGAGTGCGGCGATCCGCTCCGCCGCGTCGTCGGCCATCTCCCGGACCCGGTCCACCTGCGGATCGATCATCTCGTGCACGGCGATGAAGTGCGGCCCGACCACGTTCCAGTGCACGTGCTTGAGCGTGAGGTGCAGATCGTTGAGTGCGTGCAGCCGCAGCCGCAGCAGTCCGATCAGCCGCCCCGCGGCCTCGCGCTCGATGCCGGGCACCGTGTACTTCGGGGTCAGATCCTGCGTCATGGCTCACCTCGGTTGTCGACGGAGTGTGTACAGTGCACCTGCACTGCTGCCCCGTTTCGACCATGGCAGACATACCCGCCCCTAGCGCGCTGGACTGTCCTCGACGGACGACCGGCACCGGCGCCAGCGGTCGCCGCCGGCATGCGGCGTCGCAGGCCGAGCCGCCGCCGCTCACCCAGGTGAAGCCCGTCGCCGGAGATCCGGTCCGCCTACGCTCGCACCCGGCGCGACACGGCCGCCCGCTGCCAGGGCCGGGCACCGAGAGACTTACGCAAACCGGACATGTGCACTAGCATGGCCGGAACCTCTGCCGGGTCCGCGGCCCCCGTGCCGCAGCCGCCAACCGACCTGGGAACGGTCGGACCGACCAGAGGTGCGCCATGCCCGGCCCCAGCGAACGTCCGGAACCTGCCGACTGGCGTGATCACGCCGCGTGTGTCGGGGAGGATCTGGACATCTTCTTTCCACTGTCCGGTTTCTCCACCCCCGGAGCCGAAGCCTCCCCGGCGCTGGCCGTGTGCCGCAGGTGCCCCGTCATCCTCCCCTGCCGCACCTGGGCGATCGACCACGGTGAGGACGACGGTATCTGGGGCGCCACGACAGCCGCCCAGCGCCGAGCCATCCGGCGGGCGACGGGGCGGACCGGTCCTGAGGCCCGCCCGGCAGCACGACGCCGCAGCGGTGAACCGCTGGACGACTCGTCGCCGCCGGGCTGACTCGGCGTCGGATGGTCACGTGCACTCGCGACCTCGGACCGGTCCGCTGCCCCGAGCCGTACAACCCTTCGAACGCGGCGCGAGTCTCCTGCGGTGATCCATCAGCCTTGCACCTGGGGGTACTTCGTTGTTCCACTCGTATGCGCGCGTGCGCTGGGCGCTGCCGCTGTCGTTCGCCCTGACCGCACTCGCCTTCACCGTACCGGCCGCGTCCGCCGCCCCGCACGAGAGCGCCCCGGTCCGTGACGACTTCAACGGCGACGGATACGCCGACCTCGCCGTCGGCGCCCCGAACGGCACGGCCGGCGGCCAGTCCGCGGCCGGATACGTCACCGTGATGTACGGCGGCCCGCACGGCCTGTCCACCAGCCGCCGCGCGAACATCAGCCGGGCCACCACCGGCATCCCCGGTGCCTCAGTCAAGGGGCAGGGCTTCGGGCTCCAGCTGTCCAAGGGCGACCTGGACGGCGACGGCTACGCGGACCTCGTCATCGGCAGCAAGGCGCAGCAGGACGGCGCCGTCGTGGTCTGGGGCGGGCGTAGCGGCCTGTCCGGCGGCAGGTCGCTCCCGGCCACCGCCAGCCAGACCGCCGACTTCGACGGCGACGGCCGCCTCGACCTCGCTCTGTTCCGGGCCGGTTTCGCCGGGGGAGACGACCCGATCGGCACCACCGCCACGATCTGGAAGGGCCCGCTCAAGCGCAGCGGCGTCCCGGCGGCGAAGACCCCGCTCGACCCGGGCTACCTGCAGTACCTCGACGTCCGCGACGGCGACACCGGCGACATCAACGGCGACCACCGCGCCGACCTCGTCCTGACCGGATACTGCGGCGACGGCAGCCACTGCAGCACGCTCTACCTGAGCAGCCCCTCCGGCCTCAGGCGTGTCACCGGCCAGCACCCGGGCGGTGACGGCGCCGTGGCGATCGGCGACGTCAACGGCGACGCGTACGACGACCTGCTGACCGGGTTCGAGGACGACAACTCGGTCTGGGTGATGTACGGCAGCGCTGCCGGGCTGGGTGGGCAGGAGACCTGGGCGTCGTACACGCAGAACACGCCCGGCGTCCCCGGGAGCAAGGAGGAGTACGACAGGTTCGGCGCGGCGATCGCCGTCGGTGACATCACCGGCGACGGCATCGACGACGTGGCGGTCGGCGTGCCCGGCGAGAACGACGAGGGCGTCGTCAACGTGCTGCGCGGCAGCCGCGCGGGGCTGACCGGGACCGGCGCCCAGTCGTTCGGGCAGAACACCAGGAACGTTCCCGGCACCGCCGAGAAGTACGACGCCTTCGGCGGCACCGTACGGCTCCTCGACATCGACGGCAACGGCCACGCGGACCTGGCCGCCGACGCGCCGTGGGAGGACAACGGCAACGGCGCGGTCTGGGTCTTGCGCGGAAGCTCCTCCGGTGTGGTCACGGACGCTGCCCTCAGCTTCGGCGGGAAGGCGGTCGGCGCGCCGTACAGCAAGGCGGCGTTCGGCTTCGCGTTGAAGTAGGAGCAGCCCCGGTGAGGGCGCCCTCCCTCCCGCGTGAAGCGGCCTGCCCGGGCCCGGTGACGGACGCGGACGCGGTGGGAGGGCGCGCCGCGGCTTCCACCGCGGTCTCGCCGCCCGCGCCTAGGGATGCTCTCGGAGCTGGAGGACGCCGGCGAGCGAGAAGCACAGGGCGCCGCTGAACGTGCCCCAGTCGGCGATGCGGGCGTTGACCAGGTCGCCGGTGGCCGGGCGGGTGAAAGCGGCGAGTGCCGAGACCATGAACAGCACGGAGCCGAGCTGGTTCACGGCGACGATCCACCAGCCCAGGCTGCGCGGGCGGACGCAGGGCCGGCCGTGACAGATCTCGACGAAACCCAGGTGCCCGGAGACCAGGAAGAGCACGCAGCCGACCACGTCGGGTGCCCAGACCAGCCGGTTGACCTGCTGGACGCTCAGGCCGCTCAGGAAGCTGTCGAGCAGGTTGACGGCGAAGACGAGCGTGCCCGCGAAGAGAGTGAAGGCGCACGTCCAGTCCACCCGCATCGGCTCGTAGCTCCACCACCGCCAGCGGCGGGTGGTCAGCCGGTCCCCGCCGCCGGCGTGCCGGGGTGCGTTGATCACCTGGAGCAGTGAGACGTATCCGCCCGTGTTGAAGAAGAGGCCGCCGGCGAAGTAGATCGAGGCACTCTCGACGGCGTCGCCGGACCCGGACCGGGCGACGGCCGCACCGGCCGCGAAAAGGGCACCGCCGATGACGAAGGCGATCGCCGCGATGACGTTGAGCGTGCGCAGCCGGCCGATGGCAACGGCGTCCGCACGGACGTGACGACCTTCCGCCGCGCCGGACGGACGAACGACCAGCGTTCCGCGCCGCCGGGCGGGCCGTGACTCCCACACCGCCAGACCACCGCCCGGAAGGCGCCACGTCAGTCTGGTGACGAACGGTCCCACGCCCTCGGCGCGCTGCTCGGGATGTCCCACGGGCCGAGCCTAGACAGCCGACCGGAGCGGAAGGCCGGCGCAACGCCGTGCCGCCGAGCGGACGGCGAACGCCTTCCGCCCCGGTCAGTCGACGCCTTCGCGAGCACGGCCCGGTGCCGGTTCCGGCCGGGAGGGGACTGCCGCGCCGCGGGGGAGCAGCAGCGGGGTGGCCAGCAGAAGCGCGCCGGCCAGGCCGATCGCCGGCCGGGGGCCGAGCAGGCCGCCCAGCACGCCCCAGACCGCCGTGAGGAGCGCGGTCGACGCCTTGGTCGTCACCGCCCAGGCGGACAGCGTCCGGGTGACCCGCTCCGTCGCGGTGCGTTCGAGGCGGTAGGTGGCGTGGACGGGGTTGAAGACCCCGCAGCAGAAGATGAGCCCGGACTCGACGCCGATCACCAGCAGCAGCCCGCCCGTGCCGGGGCCCAGAAAGACCAGTCCGACGGGCCAGAGCGCGCGCAGCGCCCCGGACATGACGAGGACCTGGTGCTGCCCGAACCGGGTGACGAGTGGCCGGGCCAGCCGCGAACCGAGCAGCCCGCCGATCGACGGCACGGCGAAGGCCAGGCCGTACTGCCACGGTGTGAACCCGAGCCGGTCGAGCATCAGGACGGCCAGCAGCGGCGAGGTGGCCATGACCAGGGCGTTGAACACCGCGGTGTTGAAGAACAGCGGGCGCAGCGTCGCGTCGGCGAGGAGGTACCGCCAGCCGTCGAGCAGGTCCCCGGCCCGCGTGCGCGCGGCCTTCCGGGGCTCCGGTCGCGGCTCGTGCCCACCCACAGCACGGATGCCCATCGCCGAGAGCAGATAGCTGACCGCGTCGGCCACCACCGTCGCCACCGGGCCGAGCAGCCCGATCGCCGCGCCGCCCAGCGGCGGTCCGATGATCGTCGTCGTCCAGGCCGTGGACTCGAACCGGGCGTTGGCCACGAGCAGGTCCCCGGCCGGCAGCAGTGTCTTCAGATAGGCGCCGGAGGCCGCGCGGAAGGTGATGTCGGCCGCCGCGACGACGACCGAGACCAGCAGGAGCTGAAGGAAGCCGAGCACGCCCAGCGCGTACGCGGCGGGCACCGTCAGGAGCGCAGCGAACCGCACCAGATCCATCGCGATCAGCACCCTCCGCCTGCGGCGGAACTCCACCCACGGGCCGAGCGGCACCGCCACGGCCGCGCCCACAGCGGCCCCCACGGAGGAGAGCGCGGCGACCCCGGCCGGCCCCGTGTGCAGGACCCTGATGGCGATCAGCGGGAAGGCGCCGAAGGCGAGCCAGGTGCCGAGCGCGCTGGTTCCGTACGCTGCCCAGAGCCACCCGAACCGCCGCCCGAGCCGGTGCCCGGGCGCCTCTCCCAGCCGGTTCCCGGTCCTCATCCGCATCGCCCCTCGCCACTCCTCCGACAACCGACTCGCGATCGGAAACATCAAAGCGAGCCTCATACCCGGGGATCAAACAACCGCAGAGCCACCCCGTCACAACCGATGGTTGTGCCCATAGGGTTGTCGGCATGGACCTCGACACCGTCCGGACCTTCGTCGCCGCCGCCGACGCGGGGCAGTTCCAGGAGGCCGCCGCCGAGCTGGCGGTCACCCAGCAGGCCGTCTCCAAGCGCATCGCCGTGCTGGAGCGCGGCCTCGGCGTGCGGCTGTTCACCCGGACCCCGCGCGGTGCCGAGCTCACCATCGACGGGCAGGCGTTCCTGCCCCACGCGCGAGAGCTGCTGCGCGTCGCCGAGCGCGCTGCGGCGTCCGTGCACACCGGCCGCCGTCCACTGCGCGTCGACATCATCGCCTCGCGCGGCGCGGCGTCGGGCCTGATGCGCGGTTTCCACCAGGCGCACCCCGAGATCGACCTCGACGTATTGATGCTGTTCGACATCGAGACGGCCGTCGCCGCCATCCGGTCGGGTGCGATCGACGCGTCCTTCCGCGCCGTCGCCGCGCCCGGCCGGCCCCTGCCCGAGGACATCGCGTCCGTCCGCGTGCTGGACGAGCCGCTCCAGCTCCTCACGGGCCCCGCCCACGCGCTGGCGTCCGCCCGGTCGGTCACCGTCGCCCAGATCGTCGGACACCGGATCTGGATGCCCGGCATCGTTCCCGGAACCGAGTGGGCGGCCTACTACGACGACCTCGTCGCCGCATTCGGCCTCACCATCGAGGCGACCGGCCCCAACTTCGGCTCCGACGCGCTCCTCGACACCGTCGCCGACACCCCTGCCCTGGCCACCTTCATGAGCGAGCGGACCCGCCTCGTCTGGCCCGCCGACCACGGCCTGCGCCGCATCCCGGTCACCGGTCCGACCCCCGTCTACCCGCACTCGCTCCTCTGGCACCGTGACAACCCCCACCCGGCGCTGGCCACGCTGCGCGCCCACCTCGCCGCCACGGCGGCAGGGCACCACGACGCCGGAACCTGGATGCCCGACTGGGTGATCCCGCGTTGACGGGCCGTCGGCCGACGCCTGGAGGACAACCAGGTGAGTTCCTGTGCATGTGTTGTCCCCACGTGCCTGCCCGGGGAGCCGGATGACTTACCCTGCCGGGATGGGCGGGCGACGCGGTGCTGACCTCGGCCGAGGTGCGCGGCCGTCTGGGCGTGGTCGAGTCGGTGCTCGCACTGTCCGGAGCGGAGCGGGAACGGGTGCTGGGCCGCATCGACGACTGGCCGGGGGACAAGGACTCCGCCGACGTCCTCGACCAGCCGCTGCGGGTGTGGAGACAGGCCGCTTCGGCGGGCCTTGGGCTGCTGTCCACCCGGATCTGGTTCTGAGCGCAGCCGTTCGGCATCCCGCCTGCCATGGGGCGGACGGGACCGGCCAGGGCACAGGCTTGGGATCGGCCCCGGTGCCTGCGCCGGAACGAGGACCCGCTTCACCTGGGTGAATCGGGCAAAAGGGGCAAATGATGGATCCTTGGAGAGGGTGCGGGTATCGGGAGGTGAAAGCAACTCCAGGGAGGAGGCACATCCCGTGACACCGGCCCAGGATGTCGTCGAGCTGATCCTCGAGGATCACCGGACGATGGAAGATCTGCTCCGCCTCATGCGCAACACCGAGGCCGACCGCGAGACCGCTCTCCATGACTTCGCACACCTGATGATCGCGCACGGTGAGGCGGAGCGAGCCTCGGTGCACCCCGTTCTCGTCTCCTTCGAGGACGCCGACACCGTCGAACGCGTCGAGGCCGTGCACCAGGAGGCCGTCAAGGTCCTCTTCGCGATTCTGCAGGTGCGGGAGATCGGCTCCGCCGAATGGGACTGGAGGCTGCAGCAGTTGGCCTCGGTCACCGCCCGGCACATGGACGAGGAGGAGCGCACTCTCGTCAACAGGGTGCGTGAAGGCCTCGGCCGGCGTTGCCGGGAGGAACTCGGCGTCGGCTTCGCCAGGACGGAAGCCGACCTCTTGACGGCGCGATGCGGCAGCGTCGCCGGCGTGCACCGCATGGTGCACGCCGGCGCGTCCGCGTGAGGTCCGCGGAGCGGACCCCAGCACAGACAAGAGAGCCACGACAGGAGCTGCCATGGACTGGAGCCTTGACGCCTTCCTCACCCAGGTCACCGAACGCGCGGGCTATGACAGGCCCCAGCAGGGTGCCAGAGCCGTACGGAACGTGCTGGAGGTGCTCGGAGCCCACCTGGTGGGTGACGACCGCACCGACCTGGCCACCCTGCTGCCCGGAGGGTGCGGATCACTGCTGACCGCAGGCGAGCCGGCCAACGAACCGCTGACCCCCGAGCTGTTCGTGGAAGCCGTGGCCGACCGAAGCAACGAGGACCTGGTCGAGGCGAGGCGCGAGATCGACGCCGTACTGCCCACCCTCGCGGAGGTCGCGGACAACGCGCTCCTGCGGCGTCTGCTCACCCAGCTGCCCCCGGGACACGCCGGTTTGTTCGGCTGTACCGACCCGGGGTGACCGGCAGGGCCGCGAGGCCCAGGCCGGAGACGGCAGGGACGGCCGCGGTCCGCACTCGTCGGCGGATCAGTCGCCGACCGCCTGGACGATGTCCTGCGGATCCAAGCCGGTGAGCTGTGCGATGCGCGGCGCGGGGATGCCCGCGGTGAGGGCCCGGTGGACCAGCGCCTGCCAGTCCTGGGTGGTGTCCCGGAAACTGAGCAGCTCGGACTCCACGTCCGCCACGGACCCGGGCGAGCACGCGTGCTCCACCCGCAGCCTCTCCTCCTCGCCGAGGGGAACCGGAAGCCGCTCGGCTCCCTCGGGGATGAGCACCTCGGCGTCCGCCGGGACGATCCTGACGCGCTCGGAGGAGCGGGGAATCCCGTGGGCGTGCAGCCAGCCCAGCACCGCGGGGCTCTCGGCACACTCCAGCTCGCCGACCGCGGACAGAGCCGCCCCCAGACGCGGATGACGCTCGGGAAGGACAAACAGCAAGGCGTCGTCGGCCATGGCCAGGAGACCCCTTTCGAAGAAGTTGGGCGGGACGTCATCACTATTCCCGTAAAACGGCCTGTGCCCGCATCGGCATGCCCACTCACCGAGGAGGAAATCCGGGTCGATCGCGTGTACGCCCCTGCATCCCCGTGCTCTCACGCCGAGGAAACCCGCCGCCCGCCCGGCATGACCCCCGCCCATCGGGTCAGCATGCCGATGGCCTGCGCACGGTCGGCGGGGGAGAGCTCGGCCAGCGAGGTGCCGTGGTTGGCGTCTGGGGCCCACAGGACGCGGGAGTCCCGCCTGCCGGGCCGGAACGGCTCGGCCACCGAGGGGTCCTGGGCGCCGTTGACGAACAGCAGACGGCTGCCGTGGCGGTGGACCCAGCGGTCGATGTCCGGCATGGCGTCACGGTCGAACCGCATCGGGATGTCGCGCGGGACGAACGTACGGGGCTCGCCGGCGTCCGGGTAGCGCAGCAGACCGGACAAGTGCCGGGTGGGGAAGCCGACGTAGCCCAGCTCAGTGCCGAGTTGGTAGAAGTACGGGACGTAGCGCTGCAGGGCCGTGTCGGCGTAGAGGGCCAGGCCCGTGATGTCGTCCAGCCACGCGTACAGCTCGTCGGGACCGCAGCCCGGGCCCGGTATGGAGGCGCGGTCCGCAGCGGTGTTGCGTTGCCAGAACATGAACGGGGCGCGCAGCACGGCGATTTCCAGGGCCTTGTCGGCGCTGCCGACGACACGGAACGAGGTGCCGTTGGAGGCGGCCCAGGACTCGTAGCGGGCGACCGGTCGAAGCGGCGCAGCAGAGCCTGCCGCTGCACGGTCCGCAGGGCCTCCCGGCACTCCCGGCTGCCCACACGGTCCAGGAACCGCGCGTACGCGGTGTCGTCACGGTCGTCCACGTTGTCCGGGGACGGTGGGGCGGTCGACCGAGGTGTGCAACAGGGTCAGGCGCTGCTCGAAGGTCCCGGCCGAGGGGTCCGTGTGGTCGGCCGGCTGGCGCAGGCCGAGGACGAAGAAGCGGTATCCCTGCTCGGCGCCCTGGCGTTCCTCGATCAACCTCAGCCCCGGCAGGGCGCGCAGGGCGTGACATCGCCGAAGCGCGCGGTTCGCGCGATCACGAACGACTTCGGCCTGCGCCCTCCTCCAGCCCCCCGGTGACCGGCCGTCGGCGCCCCCAGGCGGCCAGCGGCTGGAGTGCGTCGTTGAGGCGCTTGCCGTCCTCGGTCAGTGAGTACTCGACGCGCGGCGGCACCTCGTCGTACGAGACGCGATGCACGACGCCGTCCGCTTCCAGCTCACGCAGATGAGAGGCCAGCACCTTCTCGGTGATCCCCGGGAGCAGCCGACGCAGCTCGCCGAAGCGACGGCGGGGGTGTTCGTGGAGCGCCCAGAGAACCAGCACCTTCCACTTGCCGCCGATCACCTCCATCGCCGCGTCGATCCCGCAGACATGTCCGTCCGGTGCGCCCGGCCGGTTCAGCGTCGTCATGCCCCACCCTTCCGACGTGCTCGCTCACCCAGGGGTAACCACCCACTGCCAAGTGCGTACTTGATCACCCCCGGACCCGCGGTCAGCCTAATGGGCATGGCACAGAACACTGTTGAGAGAACTCCCGTCACACTGCTCGGCCTCGGCGCGATGGGCACCGCGCTGGCCCGTGCATGGCTTGCCGCCGGCCACCCGCTCACCGTCTGGAACCGCACCCCGGCCGCCGCCTCGGCGCTTGCCGCCGAGGGCGCAAGGATCGCGGACACCGCGGCCGAGGCGGTCGCGGCGAACGCTCTGGTCGTCGTCTGTCTGCTGGACGACGACTCGGTCGACGCGGTGCTGGAGGGCACCGACCTGGCGGACACGGACCTGGTCAACCTGACCACCAGCACGCCGGCCCAGGCACGCGCCCGCGCCGAGTGGGCCCGCGAGCGCGGCGCACGCTACCTGGACGGCGGCATCATGGCCGTCCCTCCGATGATCGGCGCCCCGGAAGCCGGCGGCTACGTCTTCTACAGCGGCTCGCGCGGCCTGTTCGAGCGGCATCGGCAGACCCTGGCCGTCCCGTCCGGCACCACCTACGTCGGTGAGGACGCGGGCTTCGCGGCGTTGCACGACGTAGCCCTGCTGAGCGCCATGTACGGGATGTTCGCCGGTGCGGCGCACGCCTTCGCCCTGATCCGCAAAGAGGACATCGACCCGGCGGCGCTCGCCCCGCTGCTGGCCGACTGGCTGGTCGCGATGGCCCCCGCGGTTCACCAGACCGCCGACCATCTGCGCAGCGGCGACTACGCCCAGGGCGTCGTCTCCAACCTCGCCATGCAGGTGGCCGGCACGCCCACCTTCCTCACCACCGCGGAGCAGCAGGGTGTCAGTCCCGAACTGCTCAGCCCCTACTTCGATCTGATGAGCCGACGTCTGGCCGTGGGCAGCGGCGAGGAGGGCCTGACGGGCGTGGTCGACCTGCTGGTGCGCTGACCGGCCGCGAGGCCGTCGCCGAGGTGACCGCCGTAGGCTCAAGATCAGCTCAAGACGGCGGTGCCCGGTTCGGCGGTTGATGCATACTTCCCGCGAAGACCACCTACACAAGGGGGAGCGAAGATGAAGGTGCTGCTCAGCCGAGCCGCCGGCGCCGTGCGGGACGTCGTTTCCGGCCGTCAGCGTCTCGAGAAGTACGGTGATCCGCAGGCCCGCTACACCCACAACCGCGACGCCGACCTCGCCCGCCACTACATCCCGACGGCACCGCAGATACCCGTCAGCGGACCTGGCGGCATGTAGCCGGTGCTCATCCGACGCGGCACCGGCACCACACCCCCGAAGGAGGAACCGTGCACCGCGCTGAGGTCGTTCCCGGACTCACCGTCGACCGGGACCTGTACGAGACGGCCGTGAAGGGTCTGCGGGAGCACGCTCCGGACGAGAACCTCACCTGGGAGGCGTTCACCAGCCCCGGGAGCTGGACCCTCGTGCCCGACGCGCAGGGGAGGGGCTACAAGGGCGAACTGGTCCTGCGACGGGAGGAGTCCCGCACCAGGAAGATCAACCTGTGGTTCGCCCCCGACCTCCGCGACGGCCAGACACCGAAGCCGCACAACCATCCCTGGGGATTCACCTCGCACGTGCTGTCGGGCGGCTACACCGAACAGCGTTACGCACTCCGGGACGGCCGAGTCGTCACCGAGACCCGGACGCACACGGCCGGCGGATCCAACCATGTGCCGTTGGACGTGTACCACGAGGTCACGGCGATCGCGGAGCCGGGAAGAACCCTGACGCTGATGCTGTGCGGCGCCGGGCGGCAAGGCGCCTGGGACTACCTCGATCCGGAGACCGGCCGGACGTACGGCAGTGCAGCCGACCCCGGCTTCCGGGACCGGCTGGTCGCCCTGAACCCCCGGTTGCGGCCGTGAGGTAACGCGCCGTGTCGGGGGCCCTCGGGCGACTGCGGGCCCCCGACACGAGCCGGCGTGCCGCGCAGCGCCGCGCTGTGACTTTGTTCGGTGGCCGGGCCGGACCGGGCCGCGACGTCAGGTCTTCACGGAGGACGACGTCAGGTCTTCACGGAAGACGCGGGGGAACGTACACCGCATCCGGTCCGCGGCCGGCAGTCAGGGCACAGGCCGGTGTGCCGCCGGGGAGCCGATGACGGTTGTGGGCGATGGCGCGGTAGATGCCGTGGGCCATCCAGCGCATGGGCGCGACCTGGAGAACCGCCCCCACGACGGCCCAGCCGCCGCCCGCACTCGCCAGCAGCTTGGCGACCGCTCGGGCGCCCCCGTACACCGTCCCGTCCGGGGTGACCCACAGGGCCTCGTACTCGGCCCGCTGCCGGCTGACACCCAGGGCTCCCAGATCGGTCCACTGGCGTGCCGTGATCTCATAGCGCGGTCTGACCCATCGCCGCACGACGGTCACCGAGGACGTGCAGAAACCGCAGTCACCGTCGTAGACCAGCACAGCTCGCGTTCGCATGTCCTCCATGGTGCCGCGCTCCCGGGGCCGGCGCGACGGCCCGGGACATGGCGAGAGGGACTGCCGGTCGAACAGACGTCCAGGTGTGCCGTATCCGGCCGAGTAGGACTCCCCATCGAGACGTACGCCGATCGGCATCCGTATGTAATGAGCGAAGAAGATCACAACCGAGAACCGGATTAGTGCGCTCTGCGCATTTTATGATCGATCTGGTTCGCCAGGGCTCGCAGGACCGGCTGAGAAGCCCGGTTCGCCGGAAGAAGGAACTGAGCACGTCATGCCGTCACGACTGAAGACCGCGGGTGAGCGGCTCCTTCCCGCCCCCGTCCGCGAGCGCCGGGAGCGAGAGCGCGAGGAGCTGCTTCGCCGAACGGAAGCGGAGGCGGCCGAGCGGAAACGGCGCGTGGCCGAGCACGAGCACGCCGCTGAGATCGCGGCTCGCCGTGCGAGGCTGCTGCGGGGCGACGCCGACCTGAGCGAGATCCGTGTGGAAGGCCGCACGTACGTCGGCCGCCGGGTTCGGTCGTTCACGGCCGCCGGTGCGTCGGCCCGGAATCTGTCCCTCGTCGCGGACGCCCTGGACCACGCGGGCGTCCGGTACTTCCTGGTGCCCGGCCGTTCACCGCTGCGGCACGTCGTCGGAGTGCGCCTGCGGGACCGCAAGGCGCTGCTGGACGCGATGCGGGAACTCCATGCGTCGACGGCGCTCTACGCCATGAAACCCGGCAAGAAGGCCTGGCCGGCCGAGGCCGCCCTGTACGCGGACGGAGCCCTGCCCGCCGCCCTCAAGAAGAACGACACCATCCGCTTCGGTGAGATCCTGCTCGGTCCCGCGGACCAGGTCCTCGCGGACCTCTCCCAGGGCTGCGACGTGGAGTTCTGGCGCGAGGGGGACGAGCTCGACGACGCACGGGAGAACGGCGACGAGCGTGCCGCCGAACGGATCGAAGCCCTGCGCACCCAGGCCCCGCCCGCCCTTCTCCGCGGCTCCCTGGTCGCTCCTCGCGCCAACGCCGTCTCCGACGTCCTGCCCGCCGACGCGCTCGAACCGGCAACCCGCGAGATATCCGGCCGGACGTACCCGACCTGGGCCGACTTCTTCCGCCCCACCATCGACGCCGTCGAATTCCCCGTCGACGTCGTCTACACCTGGGTCGACGGGAACGACCCGCTCCACGCCGCCAAGCGCCAGGCCCACCGCGGCGGCGCCGCCCCCCGCATCCACGCCCGCGAGACGGGCGCGTCCCGCTACACGAGCCACGACGAACTGAAGTACTCCCTGCGCTCACTGCAGATGTACGCCCCGTTCGTCCGTACCGTATACCTGGTGACCGACGGCCAGACCCCGGACTGGCTCGACACCGGTGCCGCGGGCATCCGGGTCATCGACCACAAGGACATCTTCAGCGACCCCACCGCGCTGCCCGTGTTCAACTCCCACGCCATCGGAACCCAGCTCCACCACATCGACGGGCTGTCCGAGCACTACCTCTACTTCAACGACGACGTCTTCCTCGGCCGCCCCGTCACCGCCGGCCACTTCTTCCACGGCAACGGCATCGCCAAGCTCCCCTTCTCCCCCTTCCAGCTGGGCCTGGGCGCCCCGCACCCGGACGAACCCGCGCCCAACTCCGCCGGCAAGAACGTCCGCCGCCTCCTGCTGGGCGAGCACGCGCGGTTCACCGTCAACAAGTTCATGCACACGCCGCACCCGCAGATCCGGTCCGTCATGCGGGACATCGAGGAGAGGTTCGCCGAGGACGTCGAGCGCACCAGCCACTCCCGATTCCGGGCCACCACCGACATCGCCATGGGCGCCTCGCTGCACCACCACCACGCCTACCTCACCGGCCGTGCCGTGCCAGGGACGTTCAAGCTGCGCTACGTCGACGTCGCCCGGCCCGACGCCGCCGACCGCATGGCCGAGCTGCTGGCCACCCGCGGCTTCGACTTCTTCTGCCTCAACGACGTGAACACCCCGGCCGACCGGCAGGACCACATCGCCGGCCAACTCCGGGCGTTCCTGGAGTCGTACTTCCCGTTCCCCAGCCGCTACGAGCGGCCCACACCCCGAAGTTCCGCCGCCTGAACACGCGTGTATCACCGGACCCGGTGACGGACCGGCCACCAAACCCACCTTGCCCCGGTTCTCCCCCGTGATTCCTTGCATGACCTCCGCAGGGTTCTCAGCTGCACAACTTCCCTGTGCGCGAGAGGGGTTGACCCGTGTAGTTGCGCGCCGTACGGTCTCAGCCGCAACCGCTTGCAGCAAGTGCCAACGCGCTGCGGGCGAGGCGATGCCGTATGGGGGCGCTGGAGGTCTCGAGGCGCGTCAAGACCTCCGCCGGCGCCTGGCCCTGCGGGGCGACGAACTCCGCCCGGACGCCGGCACGAACATGGCCCGACAGGTGGAGCGCGACGGCTGCCCGGCCCGAGACATCCGAACGGTGAGGCGGTGACCGGTTGATCTGCCGGGTGTACGCCGTCGGGAAGTGGCAGTAGAGTCCAGCCGAAACTTGCTGCAAGGAATTGCAACCTGGAGAGGGTTCAGCCATGCCGGGATTCGCCCCGCCCGTAGCCGATGAGCGCACTGCGCTGACCGCCTATCTCGCCCACCAGCGGCGCGCGCTGCGGGTCACCGCCCATGGTCTGACGGAAGAGCAGGCCCGCACGGCGGCCTCCGCGAGCGAGTTGAGCATCGGCGGGCTGATCAAGCATGCCGCACGGTGCGAGAACTTCTGGACCGACCTCATCCTCCAGCAGCGGCGCGGGCCGCAGCGCACGGCGGACGAGTCGGACGCCGACGAGTTCCGGCTCGCCCCGCACGAGAGCCTGGCCGATGTCCTGGCCGCGTACGCCGAGGCGGCCGAGCGGACCGACGCGGTGATCGCGGGCATCGCGGACCTCGGGCAGGCGGTTCCGGTGCCGCGGGGACTTCCGTGGTTCCCCGAAGAGGTCGGGGAGTGGTCGGTCCGCTGGGTGCTGCTCCACCTGATCGAGGAGACGGCACGGCACGGAGGGCACGCCGATGTCATCCGCGAGAGCATCGACGGCGCGACCCTCTACCCGCTGCTCGCCGCGGCCGAAGCGTGGCCCGACCCCTGGTTCGAGGCCTGGGCGCCCGCTTCCCCGGGCGTCGGCCGGCAGCAGGCGCCGGTCGATTGACCACGCATCGGCGCGGAAGGTGAAGCGGTTCGGGAAGGCCCCGTTCCGCAAAACCTTCCGTGTTTGACATGGACCTGATCTACAAGCGCCGCTAGGCTCTGCCCCCGCAAGTGTGAGAGCGCTCTCAGGCACCGCTGGTTCCACCCCCACTGCTGGAACGACGAAGGGCCAAGCCCATGAGAACCGCACGACTCAAGCATGCCGTCGCCACCGTGCTCCTCCTCCTCGGCGGCCTGGGCGCGGGCACCCTCCCCGCCTCGGCGAACGGCACCGGCACGACCGCGAAGCCCGCCTCCGACGGCATCGTCACCGCCATGCAGCGGGACCTGGGCCTGACGCGGAAGCAGGCGGAGACGAGGCTCGCCGCCGAGCGCACCGCCGCGAAGCTCGACCCGGCACTGCGCCGCGCCGCGGGCGACGCCTACGCCGGCTCCTGGTACGACGCGCCGAGCGCACGCCTGACGGTCGCCCTGACCCAGGACGCCCCGGCGGCCACGCGACGGACGATCACGGCGGCCGGGGCCGGGCTGCGCAAGGTCGAGCACAGCGCACGGCAACTGGACGCGGCCAAGGCGCACATCGACCGGCTGACCGCTCCCTCCGGCGTGAGCGGCTGGCACGTCGACCCGAGAGCCAACACCGTCGTCGTCGAAGTCCTCCGCGGCGACCGCTCCGACAACGATGTCCGGCACTTCCTGTCCCGGGCCCGCAAGGCGGGACCCGTCACCGTCAGGACCGTCTCCGCCGCGCCGCGGACGTTCGCCGCCGGAACGGTCGGCGGCGACCCCTACTACACGGGCAACGTCCGCTGCTCCATAGGCTTCTCGGTGTACGGCGGCTTCGTGACCGCCGGGCACTGCGGCCGGCCCGGCGCCGGAGTCAGCGGCTGGGACGGCTCCCACATCGGCACCTTCCAGGGCTCCTCCTTCCCGGACAACGACTACGCCTGGGTGAGCGTAGGCAGCGGCTGGTGGACGGTCCCGGTCGTGCTGGGCTGGGGCACGGTCCCCGACCAGCTGGTACGCGGCTCGGCCGTGGCGCCCGTCGGCTCCTCCGTCTGCCGCTCCGGATCGACGTCGCACTGGCACTGCGGCACGGTGCTCGCCCTGAACGAGACCGTCAACTACAGCCAGGGCGCGGTGCACCAGCTGACGAAGACGAGCGCCTGCGCCGAACCCGGCGACTCGGGCGGCTCCTTCATCACCGGGGACCAGGCCCAGGGGGTCACCTCGGGCGGCTGGGGCAACTGCGGCAGCGGTGGCGAGACCTGGTTCCAGCCGGTGAACGAGATCCTCAACCGCTACGGCCTGACCCTGCACACGTACTGACCGGACCGGACCGCGCCGAGGGGTTCCGCCCACAGTGCCGCTGTCGCCTCAGGCGCGACTGGCGGCGGCGTGCACGGCCTGGTGGACGGCGCGGGCCACGCGCGCGCCCCACAGCGAGCGGGGACCCGCGAAGGCGTGGACCTCGCCGCCGGGGCGCGGCGACCGGGCGGCCACGCACACCGCGTCGGTGGGAGTGCCGGAGCAGTCGTAGCCGGCGTCGAGCAGTGCCTGCACCTTGGCCTCGGTGGTGGTGGCCACGGCGTTGACCAGTGCCGCGTCGGTCAGCGCCGCCGGAACCGCGACGACGATGTTGACCGTGCCGGGGCGCGCGGCCGTGGTCACGCCCTCGGCCGGGGAAGCGGCCCACCCCCGCACCCCGAGTCCCGCGGTGGCCACGGCGGTGACTCCCTGGTCGCTCGCGTGACCGTGGGCGCGGACGTCGGCGGCCGTCATCAACCCGACCCCCGGACCGCCGGCGCCGGCGTCGCGCGCCAGGCCGGCCAGGTGCCGCTCGGGGTCGGTGCGCCGATAGCCGTGCGACACCTGGGCGTTGAGGACCCAGGACCGCTCCCCGATGCCCCCGCCGAGTACGGCGCTGCTGATCATCCGCCAGCCGGCGCCCGCTCGCCACAGCAGGCCGTGCAGCCGCTCGCCGTCCTCGACACGGCTGAACTGCCGCACCGGCAACGGACCGGCAGCGGTATGGGGTGGTGGCAGGACGGCGGTCACCGCAGGGGTACTCCTTCGCATCGGGAACCGCCTGATCGTACGATGCGCCGCGGCGCCGGGTTCCGGCCGCCGGAACGGTGAATGTCGCGTCACCACCGGTGTCCGAAAAGCGGCAGAGTCGTTCAAACAGTCATGAAGCACTCCAAGCTGGCTCTTCTCGCCATCACTGCCACCGTCGCCGCCCTCACGATCGCGGCCCCCGCCGAGGCCACGGTGCACACGGCCGAGCCGACCCATCCCGCCGCCGCCCAGCCCCTCCCTCCGGTGACCGAACCCGTGCAGGAGAGGGGGTTCGTCGGCAACGTCCTCGACCTCCTGCTCGGCACGCCGCCGAAGCCCACCGTCACCTCCGCCGGCCTCACGCTTCCCCCCGGGACCGCCCCGAACTGAGCCGCTGCTCCTGGACTCTGCCGCTCGGTGAACGAATCCGTGCCGCGTCAGGAGACGGCCAGGGGACCGCGACAGGCGGAGCCGTCGTGCACGAATGACAGTCAGATCCCCGACGAGCGCTCAAGAGAGCCGTTGGGCCGGATGCCATGTACGGATGCGTGTCGCGTCCGTCTCGTCACAGGATCCTGACCATGCGGACATTCACGGTGACCCTGTCCTGTCGTCGGCCGGTGCGGCGCGGAGCCGTGCGGCACGGCATATCCACGGTCCTTGCCTGCGGCGTCCTGCTGACCGGTGTCACGGCGTGCGACCGGGGGAGCGAGCGGGAGGTCTCCGGCGGAGCGCCCGGTGCCGCGTCCGCCCGTCCCGGTCAGGCAGTGGGCATGCGCCTTCCGGGTGTGGGGGACCGGTTGTGGAGTCAGGTTCCGGCCGGTTCCGGGCAGGCGGTGGTCGTCTACGGGGAGCGCCGGGATTCCCCGGACAGCCTCGTGGTGCTCTACCAGAAACAGGGTTCGACCTGGGTGCGGACGGCGAGCTGGCCCGCGCACAACGGCAGGCTGGGCTGGACGGACGACCACCGCATGGACGACGGGCGCAGTCCCGTGGGTGTGTTCACGCTCACCGACGCGGGAGGCGCGCTCGCCGATCCCGGGAGCCGCCTGAGGTACTGGTACGACGACAACGCCTACATGACCATGCTCCCCCCGGAGCAGGAGCACGTGCATGACTTCGACTACGTCATCGCCATCGACTACAACCGGCTCAAGGGTGTTCCGCCGTTCGACTGGAGCCGCCCCGACGGGGTGGACAAGGGCGGCGGGATCTGGCTGCACATGGACCACGGCGACGGCACCTCGGCATGCGTCACCGTCCCCGAGCCCGGCATGAAACACCTCCTGCGCACCCTGGACCCGGCGCGGCATCCCGTCGTCGTGATGGGGGACCGCGAACACCTGGCATCCTGACGCCCACGGGCCCGTCGCTGTCCCGGGGCGGCCGCTCCGCGCACCTCTCCGCGCCCGAGCAGTTGCCACGGGGAGGACGGCGGCACCGTCTGCCCCGGCCCGGACCGAGTCCTCCTGCAAGGATGCTGATCATGACGGACCGTGCTGCTTCAGACATCACCGAGACCGCGTGGCGTGACCTGCTGACCGCGCGTCACATCGACCAAGGGCTGGTGCGGGCGGCGCACGCCGAACCGCGGCTCCGGCGGCTCTTTCCCTGGGCCGGTATGGGGGAACTGCACTTCAGCCGGTGCACCGAGCACCCCTGGTCGTGGGACGTGCCGTTCATACGCCCCCGGAACGGTGGGGGGTTCGAGGTGTGGGGCCCGTCCCGGGGCGACTTCGTCGGTGAGGCCGACACGGCCGAGGCGGTCGTGGCCATGGCGGCCGACCATCTTCCGGGGGGTTGCGAACGCGTGGTCGCCGGCAACCGGGAAGCCCTCGCCGCGGCGGACGTGTGCCCCGGCGAGCGGCGTGCGCAGGGTGCCGGTACGACGGATGAGAGCGACTGGGCCGTGCGAGCGGCCGTCGAAGGGGAGATGCGGCTCCTCGACCCCGGGGTGCGGGCCTCCCCGGCCCGGGTCCTGGAGCTCCTGGACCCGGAGTTCACCGAGATCGGGGTTTCCGGCCGCCGGTGGGACGCGGAGTCGGTCCTCGCGGTGACGAGCGGAGGGTCGGTGTCCGCGGAGTCCCCGGTCGAGGTCAGCGAGATGTCCGGAGTCGTTCTCGCTCCGGGCGTCGTCCATCTGACGTACTTCGCCGACAACCAGGGCCGTCGGGCATGGCGTAGCTCGTTGTGGCGCCTGACGGAGACGGGCTGGCGGATGTACTTCCACCAGGGCACGCCGACCGGCTGAGCGAAGGGGGCAGCCGCTCGCGCGGCGTCGTGCGCGGGGTGGTGTGCGGCGCTGCCGTGCGGAGACGACGGAGGGCCGCACACCGGCCGGGCCGAGCGGGCCGGAAACCAGGGGCGAGCGGGTCGGGCACACCCTCGAGTGCCTGACCGGCGCGGGGTGCGGTTCCGCACGGCACACCCGCCCGCCGTACCACGTGCCCGGGGACTTCCAGCTTCTTGCCGGTGCGGGTGTGCGGCAGGGCGAGCACCTCGATGATCGCTGCCTTCTACGCCGAGGCGCTGCAATGGCTACGGGGCTGAGCCAGCCCGGCTTGAGGCAGCCGCAGCCCGTTGCCCACCACGGCTCTCGGTCCGCTGATGTGGGCGAAGCCGCCCCCGGTGTTATTCAATGAGGTGTGCGGTCAGGGATCTCGGGGCCCCGCCCGCACGGGTTCGGGTACGACCCCGGCACCGTGCCGGGCACTGGCGAGCGAGCTGAGAGCCGCATGGAGTCCACACCCTCCCCCTCGTCGCCGTTCGAGCTGGTCAGCAGCGCCCTGGGACGGTACATCCCGCGTGGTGGAGCGGCAGCGGCCGCCGGTCCCGCCGACGCGCAGGGCGACCGCGCCGCCCGCGAACGCGTGCCCGACGACCCGGAAGCCGGACGTCAGGAGCAGATTCTCGGCGCGGTCAACCTGGACAGGGACCTCAGGATCACCCGCTGCAATCTGGACGCCCCCGTCTTCGCGGGCCTGGACGCCGTGATCGGGAGTCCTTTCATAGATCTCCTGCCCCCGGGGGACGTACCGGCGGTCACAAGGCGGCTGCGGCAGGTCCTGGACACCGGTGAGGCGCACGTCGCCCGGATCCAGCGCCTGCGGCGCGCTGACGGGTCGGAGCTGGTGGTCTCGCTGAGCATCCTGCCCGCCGCGGTGCCGCAGGAAGGCCTGACCGTTTCGGTGATCGCCATGGCCACGCGGCTGCACTTGTACGCGGCCGAGACGGCGATCGGCACCTCGCTGGACATCGGCGAGACAGCGCAGTCGCTGGCGGAGTCCCTCCTGGCCTGGGGAGACGTGGCCGCCGTCGATCTCGACTACGCCGTGTGGACGGGCGAGGGGGTCAGCGAACAGGCGCGGGGGCGCATCCGGCTGAGGCGGGCGGCCCTGGTGCCGGACCGGGCGTGGCCCGAGGGCTACGTGACTCCCGGCGACGATCTCCCCGGCGACGCCAGTCGCCTGCTGGCCCAGGCGGTACGGCGGGACGACGCTCCACAGGCCATCGTCATACCCGACCGGGAGGCGGTCGAGCGGGTACTCGGCAACCCGCGCGTGATGCGTGCCCTGGTGCCGGGTGACCGGTCGGCCGGTGTGGCGTGCATACCGCTCGTCCTGGAAGGCACACCGCCCGTCGTGCTCGGTGTGGCCGAGGTCTGGCGGCGGTCGGACCGCCCCTTCCGGGACAGTGAGCTGTTCGACCTGCAGGAGTTGGTGGCCCGGACCGCCCATCACGTCGATCTGGCGCGTCAGCACCAGCGCGAGCACACGCAGGTGCTGGCGCTGCAGCGCAGGCTGCTGCCCCGGACCGGCGGCGACACCGTCGAGATCGCCAGCGTCTACCAGCCCGCCACGCCCGACAGCGCGGGCGTCGGCGGCGACTGGGTCAACAGCTTCCCCCTGCCGGACGGGCGGACCGCGCTCGTGGTGGGCGACGTCGTCGGCCACGGCCTCGGAGCCGCGGCGACCATGGGCCAGCTGAGCATGGAGGCCCGTGCGCTGCTGTCGGCGGGGCTTGCGCCCGACGAGGTGCTGGAGCACCTGGACGAGACGGTGACACTGCTGGACGACGCGGAGTCCGGGCTGGCCGCCGGCTACAGCGCCCTCGGCTCCACCTGCTGCATCGCCGTCTACGACCCGGTCAGCCACCACGTGGCGCTGTCCAGCGCCGGCCACCTCCCCCCGGTCCTGGTACCCCCGGACGGGCGTGCCGGCCCGCTCGCCGTCCGCCCGCACCCCGGGCTGGGCGCGGAGTTCGCGCTGCGGGAGCCGTTCCACGTGCACTCGTTCGCCGCACCCCCGGGCTCCCTGCTCGCCCTCTACACCGACGGTCTGGTGGAGGACCCCGCCGTGCCGATCGACGAGGGCATCGGCAGGCTGGCGGACACCGTGTCCGCGGTGCACCCCTGGGACGCCCTGCAGCAGGCCGCCCGGCACGTGGTCTCCGTCCTGGCTCCCGCGCGTCAGCGCGACGACGTGACCCTGCTGCTCGCGCGCATGATCGGCTACCGCGAGGGCGACACCGCGACCTGGCGTCTGCCGGCCCGCGACGACGCGCCCGAGAGGGCCCGTGCGCTGGTCTCCGCCCTGCTGCGGCGGTGGCACACCAGGGACGACACCCGCCACACCGTGCTGCTCCTGGTCAGCGAGCTGGTCACGAACGCGGTCCGCTTCGCCACCGGTCCTGTCACGGTACGGCTGATCAGGGCCGGGCACGGCCTGCTGTGCGAGGTGGGCGACACCGGCAACGGCAGGCCGCGCCTGGGCCGGGGCGGCCTCCTGGACGACGGCGGACGCGGCCTGTACGTCGTACACCGGCTCACCACGCGATGGGGTGTGCGGTGGACGGACACCGGCAAGGTGGTCTGGGCGGAAGTGGTGCGGTGACACGGGTGGGGGGATGAGGCGAGCGGGTCGTCCCGCCGAAGGAAGGGCCCGCCGGCAGCACACCTGGATCCAACCTGTCCGGTCAGCACACCTAGAGCCACTCTCCCGCCAGCGCGGTGGCGCTGAGACCCGGTGCGGCCGCGTAGAGGACGGCACGGCTGCCCGGCTTCTGCCCCGCGTCGTGCGCCCGCCGCAGGATGTCGAACACGGCGGCCCCGCCTCGGTTGCCGCTGGTGTAGCTGGCCCGGCTGTGCTCCAGCAGTCCCGACGGCCAGGTGTCGGGCATCGTCTGCTCCATGTACTCCAGCACACGTGTCCCGCCGGGGTGCGCGAGCAGCACGTCGGGGTGCCACGCTTCGGGGTCGTCCTGATGGCGGACGCGCAGCCACTCCCACATCGCGGTGACCGTCTCCTGGACCGCGCGTGGCCCGCGCCGGTCCATCACGAAGTGGTTGCCGTCCGCCCGCGTCTCCAGACGGTGCAGGTCCTGGGTACCGGGCAGGGTGTGGTGCCAGGCGGCGTCCAGCCGCAGCACCGACTCGCGCCTGCGGCGGCCCGTGACCACGGCGGCGACCGCGGTGTCCGCGAACAGCAACCGGACGATCAGGGACTCGAGGGTGTCGTCCGCGGGCTGGTAGGTCGTGCTCAGCGCCTCCGAGATCACGACCAGGACCACGCGGTCGGGGTCCGCTGCCACGAGATCCGCCGCCAGTGCCAGCGAGCGGGTCCCGGCGACGCAGGCCCACTGCGTCGCCGGCAGCAGCATCACGTCGTCGCGCAGCGAGAGCCTGTTGGCCAGAGCCACGTCCAGGCCCGGCAGCGCCGGGGTGGTGGAGTTGCTGGTGATCAGGCAGTCGACGTCCGCGACGTCCAGCCCGGCGATCTGCAGGGCCCCGCGCGCCGCGTGCTCGCCGTAGGACTGCACGGCCTCCCAGGCCGGCGCGGTGCGCTCCTGGACCGTCTGCGGCGCGGGTATCGCCTCGAGGGCGGCGATCGCGCGGTCCACGTCCTGCCCGGTGAATCCCTCCCGGGCCAGCGCCTCCTGGGCCCGCCCGATGCCGGCGGCCCGCAAGGCGCCGCCGCCGGGCGCGACGGCGGCCTCCAACGGCAGCATCCACCCGCGGGTCTCGATGCCCGTGCTCGCCGCGATGCCGTCGATCCGCGGCGCCCACGCCGCATGCGGATGCCGGTCGCGCACCTCCGCCACGATCTGGCTGGTCCGCACGGCGTGCTCGCCGTGTATCACGGCAGGGGGGCAGAGGTAAGCGGCCATTGTGGACACCTTTCCGGGGGACACGGGGGGACGTCACGAGTGCTATGGCGTGGGTCACTTAGGCACTTCGCACCCAAATTGATGCCGATACGTACCACTTCGTGGCCCGGCATCCGTTTCGAGAATGGACGCAAAGGGACATTTGCGCTGTGATGCGCGCAACTCGGACGGCATTTCGGGCACGTGACACGGAGCACACCTGAGAAGCACGGGCATCCGGGGCCGGTTGGCCGGCCTCCACCGGCGCGCCGCCGGCCAGAACCAGAAGGTGCGACCTGGATGTGACGCAGGGACAGATCCACGGCCTCGTCGGACCGAACTGCGCATCGAGGCCCTGTGCAACGAGGTGACGGTCATCGCCGCCGGGCGGGCCCCTGCGGGCCGCGGAAACTGGTAACAGACCTGTCGTTGGGCTAGGTTGTACGGCCATGACTACCGGGACGGCCTCGCGCCACACACGGATCGGTGACCCGGTGCTCCACTGAGCGCCGTACGGGCCTGTGCCGGCCCGCTGGTGGACCGAGGATCCCGCGCCGCCGCGCGGGATCCGCCTCCTCTCGTGTTGATCAACGTTCGACGCGTCAACCACGACAGGAGAATCCATGCCCGCCAAGATGCTTCACGTTCCCACCGCGGACGGTCGCGCCGACGCCTTCGCCGCCTTTCCGGGCCACGGCGAACGGCACCCAGGGGTGCTGATGTATCCCGACGGCTTCGGGATCCGGCCCGTGCTGCGGGAGATGGCCTGCGAACTGGCCGGTCACGGGTACTACGTACTCGTCCCCAATCTCTTCTACCGGCACGGCCCGGCGCCGGTGATCGAACTGCCCGAGTACATCGGGGAAGAGGCCCGGCCCGCGGTCTTCGCCCAGCTGATGCCCCTGCTCGAGGCGCATACGGCCGAACGGGTCCTGAGCGATGCCGCCGCCTACGTCAGGTTCCTCACCGCCCAGCCCGAGGTCGGCGCCGGGCCGGTCGCGGTGACCGGCTACTGCATCGGCGGCCTCCTGGCGATGCGCACGGCCGCGGCCCATCCCGGCCAGGTGGCAGCCGTCGCCGGATTCCACGGCCCCGTCGGCATCGACGGGCCGGACGCCCTGCACCACCTCCTGTCCACGGTCACCGCCGAGGTCCACCTCGGCCACGCCGAGACCGACATGACGCCCGAAGCCCTCGGCGGGCTCAACCGGGCCCTGGAGGCGGCGGGCATCGGCTACACCTCCGAGATCTACCCCGGTACCGTCCACGGCTTCACGATGTCCGACACCGACGCCTTCGACCCCGCGGCACTGCGGCACCACTGGGACCGGCTGCTGCCCCTCCTGGCCCGCACCCTGGCCCGCGGCTGAGGGCAGGACGAGCGCGGCGCGCCGCATGGCCCGCGCGTTCGTCGAGGGCTGGTGGCGGAAGCCCGGAGGGGGGTTCTGCCTGCCGTCGTATCCGGGGGACCGGGGGGTAACCCCAGGTGTCCCGGGGGGGAATGCCTCGCACGCGGAGGGTGGCTGGCAGGCTTCTTCGGGCGGCGGCACCGACAGGAGACTTCCGGGCATGACGACTTCGCCCCAGGTCTCAGTGACCCCCGATACTTCTCCGGCCGTCGCGGAACGGCCCGGTGCCGGCGGCGGCAGCGACTTCGCACGGCTCTCCCGGCGGATAGCCGACGCCGGCCTGATGCGCCGGCGTCCCGGCTACTACGCGGCGCGCATCGGCTCGGTGACCGCGCTGTACGTGGCGGGCTGGGTGGCCTTCAGCCTCCTGGGCGACAGCTGGGTGCAGCTGGCCGTGGCGGCTTTCCTGGCCTTCGCGTTCGGGCAGGTCGCCCTGCTCGCGCACGACCTGGCCCACCGGCAGGTCTTCCGGCGGCGCCGGCCCAGCGAGATCACGGGCATGCTGTTCGGGAACCTGGGCGTGGGTATGAGTTACGGCTGGTGGATGAACAAGCACACGCGTCACCACGCCAACCCCAACCACGAGGACCTGGACCCCGACGTCGCCCCCGACATCCTGGTGTGGTCCACCGACCAGGCGCGCGCCAGCCGAGGTCTGGCGCGTGTGATCGGTGGACACCAGGCCCTGCTCTTCTTCCCGTTGCTGACCCTCGAAGGCCTCAACCTGCATGTCGCGAGCCTGCGGGCGCTGCGTTCGCCGTACATGAGGAGGCGAACGCTGGAAGGCGCCCTCCTCCTGCTGCACATCGCGGGTCTGCTGTCCGCCCTGTTCCTGGTCCTTCCGCCGGGCAAGGCGGTGGCGTTCCTGGCGGTGAACCAGTGCCTGTTCGGCGTGTATCTCGGCTGCACCTTCGCCCCGAACCACAAGGGAATGCCCACCTTCACGGGTGACGAGCGGCCCGACTTCCTGCGGCGCCAGGTCCTCACCTCCCGCAACGTGCGCGGCGGCCGGTTCACCGACGTGATGCTCGGCGGCCTCAACTACCAGATAGAGCACCACCTGTTCCCGAGCATGCCCACGCCCCATCTGCGCCGCGCCCAGGCCGTCGTGCGGCGGTACTGCGCCGAGACCGGAGTGCCCTACCACGAGACGGGACTGATCCGCTCCTACCGAGAGGCCCTGGCCCACCTGCACCGGGTGGGGGAGCCGATCAGGCGGCAGCGCAGGGGACGGTGACACCGACGTGGCCGGTCAGGAGAGGATCTCGACGTACCCGTCGGTTCCGTGCACCCGGATCCGCTGCCCGTCGCGGATCAGCCGGGTGGCCCGCTCCACACCCACCACGGCAGGCAGACCGTACTCCCGGGCGATCACCGCGCCGTGCGTCATCAGGCCGCCCACCTCCGTCACCAACCCGGCGATTCCGACGAACAGCGGGGACCAGCTCGGATCCGTGTAGGCCGTGACCAGGATGTCACCCGCCTGGAGATCGGCCTCCGCGATGTCGAGGATCACGCGGGCCCTCCCCTCCACGGTCCCGGCGGAGACCGGCAGGCCGGTCAGGGCACCGGCCGGCACGTCGTCGCGCCGGTACGCCCCGGTGACGGACTCACCGTCCGACGTCAGTACCCGGGGCGGAGTGAGCGCCCGGTACGACCGGAAGTCGTCCTTGCGCCGCTGGATGAGCCGGTCGTCCACCTGGTTCGAGCAGACGACGTCATGGAACTCCTGGAACGTGAGGTAGAAGACGTCCTCCGTCGCGGCGAGCACACCGGCCCGCACCAGGCGCTCGGCCTCGCCCAGCAAGGCCTGCTTGTAGACGAAGTAGCGGCTGACGATGCCGTACTTCGGGTACTCCCGGTATCCGATGAAGGTCCGGACCCGGTCGATCATCCGCTTGGCCTCACGGGCCTTCTGCTCCCCGTCCGGCAGGGCGCTCAGGCGGGACAGCACGTCCTGCTCCTTCTTCCACGCCTCCTGGCGCCCCTGCTCGAAGCGCCGCTCGGCGGCACCGGGTTCGAAGTTCCTGATGTTGTCGAGGATCACCGGCACGAGCATGCCGGGGCGCTCGCGCCAACGCGGCCTCGTGATGTCGATCTCGCCGACGCAGCGCATGCCGTACCGGTCGAGGTAGCCCTCGATGGCGTCGCGTGCTTCCGTCCCGCCCGTGAGCTTCGGCAACTCGGCCAGGAAGTCCTCGTCCCCGACGCCCCGCAGGAAGGCGACCACCTCCGCGTGCGGGCGGATCGCGTCCGCCACGTCGAGCAGCGCGAGTCCCATCTCCGACGTGACGTTGCCGGGGGCGGACAGCGTGAGCGTGTCGGCCGCGTTCTTCTCGCCGAGCCACTCCCGCAGCTTGTCATTGAGCCACCACGTGGCCTCCATCCCCGCCATGATCACCTGAATGCTCAGCGGGTCACCGAGGGCTCGTTTGTGCTCCTCGAAGGACTCCAGCAGGAACGCGAACAGCGCCGGCCCGGTCTTCGTCCGGATGTCGCGCTCCAGCGCGGTGACGGACGCCTCGCTGCGCTCGATCAGCGCGGTGACGATGGCCGGATCCGTCTCGATCGGCGCGGAGGGGCCGCCGGCCGGCGGCCCGCCGGGACCCTCGTCCGGGAGCGACGGGACGAAGCCGTCGCGGTCCAGGACGGTCTCCAGCGCGTCCCTGGTCAGTGGATCGGACTTCCCCACGAGGTCCAGCAGAGCGGCTCGGCTCGCGGGCGAGGCCAGGCGCGACGTGACATCGACGAACAGCCTCCCGCCTGCGGCATGCATCGGCACCATGGCCGTCAGCTGCCACATGGAGAGCCCCAGAGGCTTCATGGGGTCGGTCATCATCTGCTGGTGGCCGACGGAGACGTACACGTGATTGCCCTGGTCACCCGCGTCGGGGACAGGGAACAGCGTCGTGATCGGCCGGCTCTGGACGATATGGAAGTCGTCGTCGACCAGGCACCACTCGATGTCCTGCGGGCGGCCGAAGTGCGCCTCGATCCGCCGCCCGAGCCGCACGAGCCGGAGGACCTGCGCATGCGTCAGCGCGGGCTGCTCCTGCCGCGGCGAGTCGATCGCCACTTCCCGCGTACCGCCGTCCGGCAGGGCACGAACGGCTCGCCGCTTGGAAGCGATCGCCTCGGCGACGACTTCACCGTCACGCACCTTGAAGACGTCCGGGTTCACCAGCCCCGACACCAGTGCCTCACCGAGACCGAAGCCGGCGTCCACGGTGGCGACCTTCCGGTTGCCCGTCACGGGGTCGGCCGTGAACAGGACGCCTGCGGCGTGCGGGAAGACCATCCGCTGCACGACGACGGCCATGCGAACCGTACGGTGGTCGATTCCGTTGCGCCCACGGTAGGTGACGGCCCGCTCGGTGAACAGCGAGGCCCAGCACCGGCTGACGTACTCGAGGACCGCCGTCGCCCCCACGACGTTCAGATACGAGTCCTGCTGGCCCGCGAAGGAGACGGTCGGCAGGTCCTCCGCCGTCGCGCTGGACCTGACGGCGTAGGCGGCCCGCTCACCGTTCCGGACGAGCGCACGGGTGATCTCCGCCGCGACATCGCCGGGCACGGCGATCCCCTCGATGCTCCGTCGGATCTGCGCGCTGACCGTCCGGATCGCCTCCCGGTCGTCCGGGTCCAGACGCGACAGCCGGTCGAGCCCGTCGTCGATCGAAGGCGCCTGCTCCACGATCCGCCGGAAGGCGTCCGTCGTCACGCAGAACCCGGCCGGCACGCGGAGGCCCGCGATACGTGACAGTCCGCCCAGGTTCGCGCCCTTGCCGCCGACGGTCCCGACCTGCCCGCCGTCGACCTCATTCAGGTCCAACACGTACTGCTCGATCACTGGGACACCTCCGCGGCGGCCGTGCTCCGGTGCACTGCGCCGGCCGATCGATTCACCGGCGGCTCCAACTCCGTGGAACCCCGTGGTGGGCACGTACTCATCTCCGCCTGCCTTCCCGCTGACGAGCCGGAAGGCCACTCCGCCCGGTCGGGGGCCGCGCACACCCGCGCCTTCGCCCCGAGCACCCGTAACCGCACTGCCTCTCCTGCCACTGGTACGACATCGCCGCGCCCCCGTACGGCGGCCACGACAGAGAAGTCGTGCGCCGTTTCCGCAGGTTGTGGGCTCGGCCGACGATTCTGCGCCATGCCCCGGGCCTTGCCGCAAGCCCCCCGGTGCGCTATAAGTTGAGAGAGGCAAGGGGATGGATCTCCTTGCCTTTTCCTGTCGCCGTCCGCTCCAACCGCCCCTGCGCGAGGTTCCGGTGCGGCGCTGACCGCGATACGCGTCGTCGCCGCGGACAGACATCGGCCGCGGCCCTGCGGGCGGGCCACCGCGTGCCGCGGATCGGTTACGCCTGGTCGGCGGTCGGCCGCCACACCCCCGCGTTCCAGCGCCGCTGGGCCCGGACGCACCCCGACACGGACCTGCACCTGGTCCGCGTGAACTCGGCGACCGCCGGACTGACGGAAGGCGCCTGCAACCTCTCCGCCGTCCGCAAGCCGCTGGAGGGCCGTCGCTTCGACGCGGCCATCATCGGCCTCGAGCGACGCCTGTGCGCCCTGTCCGCCGAGGACCCCCTGGCCGCGCGCAGAACCCTGCGCCTGGCCGACCTCGGCGACCGCGTCCTGCTGATCGACAGGCGGACCGGCACGACCACCCCCGAGCTGTGGCCGCCCGGTTCCCGCCCGGAGACCGAGGACACTCGCGACATCGACGACTGGCTCACCGTGATCTCCAGCGGACGCGGTGTCGGCATGACGGCGGAATCCACCGCGCACCAGTACCCCAGGCCCGGCGTCCTCTACCGGCCGGTCCGCGACGCCGAGCCCATCGCCGTACGCCTCGCGTGGTGGCGGAACGACCCGCATCCCTCGACCCAGGCGGCGATCGAACTGCTCACCGCCCTCTACCGGGGCGAATGACACACCCCGCGGGCTCACCCGGCCGCCGGTCGGCCCGCACCGAGGGAACGGGGCCGTCCATCGCAGGCTGCGGTGCGGGGCCCACTGCCTGCCGGTGGCACGGCGCCGGGGCGGGCGAGCACGTCGGAGCCGTCGGCGGCCTGGGCCAGCCGCAGCAGGTGGGCGCGTTCGGCGTCGTCCTGGTGACTCGCCGGCCGCCGGGATGAGCGGTTACCTGGAGCAGAGGCATTCCCCGGGCGGCGCGCAGCCGCCCCGAACGGGTACCCGGCCGGGCAGCGCGCGCAGGACGAAGGCGCCCTCGCGCGTCCCCGGTGCGCCTCCTCACGGCACGGCGGCCCGCGGCCCGCCCCAGGCCCGCCCCGCAGCGAACGAAAGGACTCTCCCATGCGCGGAGCAGTGATTCACGCCCCCGGCGATGTGCGCTTCGAGACACTCGGCGACCCCAAGATCCTGCAGCCCACCGACGCCATCATCCGTACGGCGGTCACCTGTGTGTGCGGCTCCGACCTGTGGCCCTGGCGTGGCCTCGACGCGACCGACGAGGCACACCCGATGGGGCACGAGTACGTCGGCTTCGTGGAGGAGGTAGGGGCCGAGGTCACCGCGGTCGAGCCGGGGCAGTTCGTCGTCGGCTCCTTCGCGACCTCCGACAATACCTGCGCGAACTGCCGCAACGGCTTCCAGTCCAACTGCCTGAACCGCGAGTTCATGAGCACCTGCCAGGCCGAGCACGTGCGCATTCCCAACGCCCAGGGCACCCTGGTCGCCACCGGCGACGTGCCGGACGAGGAGTTCTGGCCCGGCCTGCTGGCCGTGTCCGACGTGATGGGCACCGGCTGGTACGCCGCCGACGCCGCCGAGGTCAGGCCCGGATCCACCGCCGTGGTCGTCGGCGACGGCGCGGTCGGCCTGTGCGCGGTGATCGCGGCGAAGGAGATGGGAGCGGAGCGGATCATCGCCATGAGCCGTCACGAGTCCCGCCAGCGGCTCGCCCGCGAGTTCGGCGCCACCGACATCGTCACCGAACGTGGCGAAGACGGCGTCGCCCGGATCAAGGACCTCACCGACGGCATCGGCGCCGATTCCGTCCTGGAGTGCGTCGGCACCGCCCAGGCCATGCGCCAGGCCCTGCACGCGGCACGGCCGGGCGGCAACGTCGGCTTCGTCGGCGTTCCCCACGAGGTGGCGATCGACGGCCAGGAGCTCTTCTTCTCCCACGTCGGCCTGCGCGGCGGCCCCGCCCCCGTGCGCCGCTACCTGCCCGACCTGATCGACCGCGTCCTGAGCGGCCGCATCGATCCGGGCAGGGTCTTCGACCTCACGCTGCCCCTGGACCAGGTCGCCGAGGGCTACAAGGCCATGGACGAACGCCGCGCCATCAAGGCGCTCCTCCGGCCCTGACCCCCGCCGCCACTCCTGCGGCACGCGCGCCGTCGCGTTCGACATCCCGTGAGCCGGCGGCCCGACCGTGTGGGCCGCGGCGCCGAATCGTGTCGCGGAAGCCGGGCAGGAGGGATCGTAACCAGCAGCGCGGTCTCAGGAGGACGGCGTTCGGCAGGATGGGGGAGCGCATGCCTGAACTGGAACTGAACGGGAGCGCATGCCTGAACTGGAACTGAACGTGGGGCAGAAGGCCACGGTCCGCAGGTACTTCCGGTTCGCGACCACACTGATGGTGATCGGCGTCGTCGCTCTGACCGCAGGAGCTGTCACCGGCTACACCCGAGCCTGGATCGGTGTGGCCATCATCTTCTTGATGTGGGCCCTGTTCGCCGTGTGGTACAGAGCGCTGGAGCGCTGACTCGACCAGGGCCTGACAGCGGATTGCAGCTCGTGTGCCGGCCGGAGTCCCGCAGCCGGTGGCGGCCCGGGTGAGCGGGAACCGTCCGGGGGAGGGGTCAGAGGTCGGCGCAGATGTCTCGGGCCTTCGCCAGCTCCTTCCTCACCTGGGCGTCGACCTCGAAGACCAGGCGATGGCGGTTCACCGCGCGGGAGATGGCCCTGGCGAGCGGCTTGTACGAGGAGTCGCCCGCGGCCGCCGCCGTGGCCAGGTCGAAGGCGCCCGCGAAGCGGTACAGCGACTGCTCGCCCGACGGCCCCTTCGCCGAAAGCTTCGACTCGTGCACGCCGGCCAGCGCGTCGCACGCGCCCCGGGCGTCGCCCCGTGCGCTGCTGTCCGCGTCCGAGGTGCCCTCGGCCAGTGCCCAGGCCGCGCCCACGCCCGCGCCGCCCACCACCAGCCCGAGAACGAGAGCGGTCACCAGCGGCCCGCGCTTGCGGGTCGGCGTGGACGGGATCGAGGGGGCCTGGTCCGGCTGCTGTGCTTGCATGTACACGACCATAACGGGTGCTCCCCTATGCGCTCCGGTGCGTCGTCGCCCTTGCCTGCGCCCTCTGCGCGATCCAGGGAGCGTTTCACCGAGTGATCCGCTGTGTCACCGGTGTAGGGTGCTGCTGGAGGTGGCCCGGTGCCCACGGAGAACGAGCTGTTCAGCGCGGTCGATGCTCTGCTGGAGCAAGTCACGCAGGACGATCTTCCGGCCCCTGCCGAGCGAAAGCGGTTGCGCGAAGCCGCCGGCCTGAGTCAGGACCAGGTCGCCAGGGTCCTGAAGACACGTCGTGAGGCGGTGGGGAACTGGGAGGCGGGCAGGACCGAGCCACGCCCGCCGAAGCGTGCCGCCTACGCCCGGCTCCTGGAAGGTCTCGCCACCCGGTTCCCCGCCCCCGAACCGGGTCCCGTCCCCGCCGCGGTCCCGGAGGCGTTCACCGGAAGTGAGCCCGCTCCCGCCCCGCCGTCCGAAGCGCCGCCGCCCCCGGTCGTTGCCGCGAGCCCGGCACAGTCCGCCGAGCCGGTCGCGTCGCCCCGCCGCTCGGGTTCGAGGAAGGCGGCACCGGTCGACGCGACGGCACGCGGCACCGACCCGCGCTTCGAGAACGGCCCGCTCGCGGTCGTCGACGCCGACGCCGACGGACACGTGCTCGCCTACTGCACCGGCGGCCTGGTGCTGGACGTGCCGGCCAAGTCCGTTCCGGCTCTTGTGGAGTGGACGCTGGCGGAGGCGAGGCTCGGGCAGCCGAGGCTGTCGGGTCCGGGCAAGGACGCCGACCCGCTGCTCGTACTCACCGAGGCCGCGCTCGAGCGCTACGGCCTGCCCGTCGCCCTCACGGACGAGGAGCGGCTGGCCGGACGGCTCCCGGAGGCCCACAAAGTCGTCAGGCAACTGGCACGCGCGGACTGGCGGCTGACCAAGAGGGGCTTCGGGCCATGGGCGCGGATCTACCGCCCGGCGCAGCATGCGCAGCGGGCCTGCGTGCAGCTGTGCATCCCGGCCTGGCACGCGCTCGACTCCCGTCACTGGGGCGGAGCCGGGCAGCTTCCGCCGGCGGAACTCGCCCGCCTTCTGGGCGTGTACGCGACCCGCGTGATGACGCCGCGCGGCTCGACCGCCGTCACCGGCCTGGAACTGATGACCGCGCTGCACCCGCCGACCCGTGCCTCCGCACCGGACGCCGAGGGCAAGCGGTACTCCGAGCACAATCCCGGCTCACTGGGGAAGGACCCGGTGGAGTGCGCGCCGTGCGAGGCCCCCGACGGCCACCCACTGCTCAAGGAGCTGCCGCGCTTCCATGTGCGCGGCCCCGGCGAGAAGCTGTTCGAGGAGGCGTACGACTGGGCGAGGCCGATGAGCGACGACGAGTGCACCCTGCGGCACCTGGTCGGCATCGACGTGAACATGGCCTTCGCCGCCGGCGCCAACGGCCTGGTCGTCGGCCTCGACGCGCCCACTCACGTCGAGAATCCGGTGTTCGACCCGAAATTGCCCGGCTCCTGGCTGGTCGACCTCTCCCATGTCGACTTGTCGAGGGTGAAGGTCGGCAAGGAGCGGGTGGAGCTGGACGGCAGCCTGCTGCCCAGTCCGTTCACCCCGAAGGGGGAGCGCCCGCGCGGCCCCGCCTGGTACGCGACACCGACCGTGGCGTACGCCCAGGAGCTGGGCTACGAGGTCCGGCCGGTCGAGGCATGGGTCCGCTTCGAGAACGGCCGTTACCTCGACGCCTGGTACAACCGGCTCCGCGACGCCTACCTCGCCACGATGGCCGACCTCGGCGTGCACGCGGACTTGGCGCCGGCCGACTTCCTGGCCGCGATGGGCCGTCACAAGGACCGCGACCCCGGGCTGGCGATCGTCGTCTCGGCGATCAAGGCGACGGTCAAGGGCGGCCTGGGGAAGCTGCGCGAGCGCCCGCGGGGGGAGGGCTGGCGACCCGGCGAGCCGTGGCGGGCGCTGTCCCGGCCGACCTGGCGGCCGGACATCCGGGCGGCGGTCATCTCCCGTACCCGCGTCAACCTGCACCGCAAGATCGTCAAGCACGCCGCGTTCACCGGCCAGTACCCCGTCGCGATCCTCTCGGACTGCGTCGTCTACGCGACCGACGGGACGTCGCCGCTGGATTTCCTGCCCTACCGGAACGGCAGGCCGCTCCCTGGCGGCTTCAAACTCGGCGTCAACCCGGGCCTGGTCAAACACGAGGGCACCCAGACCGTCCTGTGGGGCGAAGAGGTCCGCGAGCGGTTCGACGCCCCGGAACTCAACCTGGCCCGCTACATCAAGGACGGCACCGTCACCGACGCCGACAACGGAGAGTAGGAGAGGGTGATGACCGTCTTCGGGGACGGCCTGGAAGCCGCGGTGCAGAGGGCATTCACCCGGCCGGCACCCAAGAGCGCGCCCGCGCAGATGCGGTACCTGGTCAAACAGCTCAAGGGCACCAAGCCGGTCGCCGAGATGCTGCGCATCTCCCAGCGCACCGTCGAGCGGTACGTCAAGAACCAGATCCGAAGGCCCCGCGCCGAACTCGCCGCACGCCTCGACCGCGAGGTGAAGAAGCGCTGGCAGCCGCAGATCAGGGCCAGGGCGCGGCAGAAGGCAGCGACAACCGGCGGCATCGTCATCGACACCCGCGCCCGACTCGGCTACACCGCACCGATCGGCTCGACCGACGACGCCCGCATCCGGCACCTGACCGTCGCCCTGCCACCCCACTACGCCGCCCGCCTCTTCGACGCCCAGCAGTCCGGTGCCGGCGACCGGCAGTTGCAGCAGATCGCCGCCGAAGGCCTGAAGGAGATGTACTTCCAGGACGACGGCCGCCGCGCCGGTTCCCTGGAGGAGGTCCGCTTCACCGACGTCGAGCACGTGGAATTCGAGCTGTAGCCCCCCCCGTGGAGATCGACGAACACGACGGCCGCGGGGACGCCTGAGGCGGCTCTCGACGGCTCTGTCACCGGCCTGTTCCAGAGTGCCGGCCGTGACGACCCTCGGTTCCGTTCGGGCGGTCGGCTTGGTGCATGCGGACGAGCCCGTACGACCGGGCCGGCGAAGAGCGGGCGGCCAGGAGCGGCCGACCCGCGTCATCCGTGCTTGGCCGGCTCGGCGGAAACCCCGCCTGGATCCAGGACGACGAGACCCCCGATCTGCCCGTCATGCGCCTTGCCCATGCCACTGGTCGTCCAGCTCGAGGAAGGAGGTCTCACTGCTCGTCAGGTGCGGCCCAGGCGACGAGCTGGAGGATCACACCGTTCGGGTCGGTGACCTGGAAGAGGCGCTCACCCCACGGTTCTTCGCGCAGCGGCATGGTTATGGGGACGCCCTCGCCCCGCAGTCGCTCGTACTCGGCCTCCAGGTCGGCCACGGTGAACGCGACGATCAGGCCGGCGGCGTGCTGATCCCGGAAACCCTCGGGCAGAACCTCGATGCCGCGCCGCAGAAAGATCACGTTGACGGCGTCCTCTCGGACCAGGGAGGCGAAGCCTTCGGCGGCCATAGCCTCCCTGAATCCGAAGTGCCTGGTGAGAAACGCGGCGGAGGCCTGCACGTCGTCGACGGTCAGGGAGATGGCTACGGAAGTGATCTTCAAGTTTCCTCCTGGACTCCGGTTCTTACTTTGTACATAGTACTTTATACGCTGTACAGAGCAAGCGGTGTGCGGAACCGGAGCCCCCAGCGGCGAGGATGGGTGCATGGCCAAGGAACGAAGTGGGGCGGGCGACCCGGCCCGCACCCTGGAACTGCTGTGGCGCGAGCCCGGACACGCCGGTCCCCGGCGCGGACCCAGACAGGGCCTTACGGTCGACGCTGTCGTCCAGGCCGCCATAGAGCTCGCCGACTCCGGTGGGCTCGACGCCCTGACCATGCGGGGCGTCGCCCAGCGGCTGGGCGTCACACCGATGACCCTCTACACGTACGTCCCGGGCAAGGCCGAGTTGCTCGACCTCATGCTGGACGCCGTCTATCTGCGGATGCCGCGTGCCGATCACACGGCCGTCCCATGGCGGACGAAAGTGGAGGCCGTCGCGCGCGAGAACCGGGACCTGTACAGGCGCCACACCTGGGTGGCGACCCTGCCCACCACGCGCCCGCCGCTCGGACCCGGGCTCATGGCCAAGTACGAACACGAACTGGCCGCGTTCGACGGCCTCGGGCTCGACGACGTCGAAATGGACGCGGCCCTCACCTTCCTGCTCGGCTTCGTCCAGTCCGTCGCCCGCGCCGACTTCGACGCCCAGTCCGCCGCCCGTGACAGCGCCATGTCCGACGGGCAGTGGTGGGCCGCCAACGAACCGCTCCTGGCCAAGGTCTTCGATCCCGCCCGGTTCCCCCTCGCCACCCGAGTCGGAAGCGCCGCGGGCGCGGCCCATCAGAGCGTGTACAACCCTGAGCACGCCTTCGACTTCGGGCTGCAGCGGATTCTGGACGGCCTCACGCACCTCATCGCGGATCGGTCCCGACAGGGGAGCGGTGCATGAGCCTCATCAAGGGCCGCCGGTTCCGCTGGGACTGCGGAACCGGCGGGGAGCGGGCGGTCAGCGGTCCTGGGAAAGCTCAAGCAGTTCGGCGAAGGTCCCGCCGGCACGGACGAGGTCGTCGTACCGGCCCTGCTCGGTGATCCGACCGTCCTCCATCACGACGACATGGTCGGCGATCCTGGTGTTCTCGAGGCGGTGCGTCACCACGATGGTGATGCGGTCGGCGGCGATGGCCTTGATCTGCTCGAAGATCCGGTGCTCTCCGCGTGGATCCATCTGGGACGTGGGCTCGTCCAAGATCAGCAGCCCCGGGCGCCGGTACAGGGCCCTGGAGCACGCCAGGCGCTGCCACTGGCCGCCGGAGAGCTCACAGCCGCCGAACACCTCGCGGGACAGCAGGGTGTCCAGACCCGCGGGCAGGTCGTCGACGGCTTCGCGCAGGCCGACGGCGTCGATGGCCTCCCACACCGGGACGTCGTCGTGGGTACGGGGCTGGCCGAGGGTGACGTTCTCACGGACCGGCATCGGCCACTGGGCGAAGATCTGCGGCACCAGACCGGTGTGCGCCCAGACGGTGATCGGGTCCATGTTGGCGAGGTCGGTGCCGTTCCAGGTCACCCGGCCCTTGTCCGGGAGGTAGATGCCGGTGAGCAGCCTGGTGAGGGTGGACTTGCCCGAGCCGTTCGCTCCGACGATCGCGAGGATCTGACCGCGCTCCAAGGTGAGGGAGACACCGTCGACGGCGGGCTTGTCCTTGCCCGGGTACTGGTAGACGACTTCCTCGAGCCGGATCTGTTCGGTCGGCGCGGAGTGCCGGCCGGGTCCGCGCTTCGGGCTGCGGGCCGCGGCGTCGTCGAGGAAGGCCTGCATGTCGCTCAGGTAGAGGCTGGTGTGGAAGACCGCGGCGCCGTTGACGACGACCTGGGAGAGCGCGGCGAGCGTGGTCTGCACGGCGATGACGGCCGTGGCCGCGACCGCGAGTGCGATCCGGCCCGACATGGCCAGCCACGCGAGGGCTGCCCAGGTCGCGACGAGGAAGACACCGCCGGCCAACGCGGAGAGCAGGGCGATCCTCAGGGTTCGCGGCGCGGCGGCGAGGGTGCGCCGGTCGCATCGGCCGGACAGGGCCCGGTACCAGTAGACGATGTATCCGGTCATCGAGTTGGCGCGGACCTCGTCGCCGTACTTCGATGTGGTCGCCCACCAGCGCATCATGCCGCGCACGTTGCGATCGGCGATGTTGGCGTAGTGGATCTCGTAGTCGACCCGGGCGGTCAGGACCGCGCCCACACCGGCCGGCAGCACGGCGAGCAGGAGCAGTGGCAGCATCAACGGGTTCAGCACCGACAGCACACCGCCGGCGGTGACCATCCGGATCAGCGCGGACACGAACCGCTGGGCGTCGGTGACCATCACCTGGGTCCTGATCACCCCCATCTCGGCGGCCTCGTGCCGGTCCGGGAATCCGTCCTCGGCGTACGCCGAGGCCTCGACCCGGCAGACCGCCTCCACCAGAGCACTGTCCGTCTCCGTCGTCAGCCTCGGGGTGATCCGTCGTAGTGCGGCCGCGACCGCGACCACGAGCAGCGCCGGCAGGGCACCGCGCAGCCGGTCACCAGCGGAGCCGTCACCGAGGACGGGTCGCATGGCTCGGGCGGTCGCGGTCAAGAGCATGGCGGCCGAGACGCCCGTGACCACCTGGCAGACCAGCAGGAGCCGCACGGCCCGCCGGTCGGTGTGCCACGACAGCCGGGCGATTCGGCCCAGGACGGCCGGGATCTGCGCGCACATGCGCCGGAAGGAGACCTCGGCGAGCGGATTCACGGAGTACTGCCCGCTGTAGGTGATCTCCGCCGGCGGTGGCGGCGGAGGCACGGCGCCCTGCTGTTCGTTCGTAGCGGCCCAGGTCAAGGTTGGTCCCCTTAGACGGTCGTCGGCTGGTCGTGAAGCTCAACGACCTGGCGGGGATATCGAACACATGTGTTTCGGTCGCTTGCCGAACCCCGGAACGCAGCGCGTGGCGGCGCATGGAGGATGCATGGATCCAGCACTCCCAAGAGAAGTGCGGGACCGGGCGGTTGGCCGAATCGCCGACGATGGCGTTCATGGTGCCGGTGTGGGCGCGCACACGCGCACCGGCTCGGGCCGCCGTTGCGAAGTGCGCCCCCCGAGCGCGTGACCGCGCGGGTGCCGACCTCCGGCATGCGACTCGCCCGGCCGGGCGGCCGGCACTGTTCTGACGGCCGCCCGGCAGTTTCGGGCTGTTCCCCGCGCTGCCGGCAGCGGCCGGACGGTCGCCGCGCAGGGCGGCGGCCGCCCGGCCGGCGGCCGATGCGTCGAGGGCGCCTGGGACGCGTATGGGCGGCCGGTTCAGCAGGCGCCGAGGTCCTGCCAGACGCCCCACTCGCCGGTGGTCCCGGGCTCCTCGCCCGTCGTCCACCACTTGGCCTTCCAGATGTGCCCCTTGTGCGACACCCGCTGGCCGCCCGTGTACACCTTGTCCTTGGCCCATGGGGCGTCCGCGCACTGGTTGCCCGACCCGCCGGTGATGGTCAGGGAGTAGGTCGCCGAGTGGCTGCCTGAGGTGCCCGCGCCGGTCACGGTGACCGTGTAGGTGCCCGAGACCGCGGAAGAGGTGGTGGCCAGGGTGAGCGTGGAGGTACCGCCCGCGGTGACCGACGCCGGACTGAGAGAGGCGGTGACGCCCGCCGGAGCCCCGCTGACGCTGAGCTTCACGCTCTGGGCGTCCCCCTTGGTCACGGCCGTCTTCACGGTGGCCGTGGCGGACTGGCCGGCCGTGACGGACCCGGAGGCCGGGTTGAGCGCGACGGAGAAGTCGTTGGACGGGGTGGTGGTGCCGCCGGTGAACGGCGCGAAGATGTGGGTGAAGTCCCATGTGTTCTGCTGGATGCCCGAGCAGTTGTCCGCGGCGGCGCCACCCGGGCAGCCGCCGTTGTCCCGCTGCAGCGCCCAGAAGGAGAGAGTGTTGATGCCCTTGCTGACCGCCCAGTCGTACACGGTGCGGGCGTTGGCCAGGGTGAAGGTCTCCGCCTTGCCGAAGTCGTCGACGCCCGGCATCTCGGTGACGCCGACCATGTTCCACAACTGGGCGGGGCTCTTGCCCGGGTACAGCTCGGCGAGCAGGTCGTAGAGCCCCTGGGCGGCCGTCTGGGTGTCCTTCGCCATGTCGTGGGCCTGGTTGTCGTAGTAGTCGAACGTCATGAGGTTCACGACGTCGACCCGGGTGCCGTTGCTCACCGCGTTGCGCAGCAGTGCCTCGCCGTTGTCCGCGAGGCCGTGTGTGGTGGTCGGCAGGGTGTAGGAGATCTCGACCTTGCGCCCGTTGGCCGCCGCCCAGTCCTCGACGAGCTTGATCGCCTTGTTGCGGCGGTCGATGGCGGCGGTGTTGTCGAGCGAGTCGACCTCGATGTCCATGTCGAGCCGCGAGATGTCGTAGGTGGTGATGGCCTTCTCGTACGCGGCCGCGATCTGTTGGACGTCGGTGCAGCTGTCGGCGATCTCGGTGCCTGTGGTGTCGGCCGTGTAGCCCCCGAACGAGGGGATGACGTCGCCGCCGTTCGACTGGATCGTCTTGATGTCGGCACCGAAGGTCGAGGCGGCGATCGGCATGCTCGTGTCGCCGTTCCAGTACGGCGTGCAGGAGCCCTTGGTGGCGGTCTGCAGGAACGCCATCGTCAGATGCTTGGCGCCCGACTCGGCGGACAGGGCGGCGGGGCTCTCGCCGGTCCATGCCTCGAAGTAGGGGGCGAAGACGTGGTTCGGCAGTGGCGTCGCGGCATGGGCGGTGCCGGTTCCCGTGAGGGCGAGGCCTGTCGCGGCTGCCGCGGTGGCGGCTGCGGTGACGGCCGCGCGGAAGGAACGCACGAGTCTCATGTCAGTCCCGGTGTGTGGAGGGGGTGGCCAAAGTCCTTGAGTGGACAAGGTGTTGCCGATTACTGGGATAGCGCCCGGCGCAGGGGCGGGTCAATGGTCTGGACCAAGAAGGGACTAGACCAATTTTTGGTCCCCGGGCGCCCTTTCCCAGCGCAGGGCGCCCTGCGGGGGCCTGGACCACGCCGACGGGAGCGACTGCGTCACGGCGCAGGTGGTTCGATGACGGGTGAAGCGCCATGGGCCCCGGTCACACGCCGGCGCCGGAACCGCCGGCGTCTGGTCGTCGGCGGACTGGAACCAGGGATGCGAGTGCCCATCGACCTGGTCCGAGGGCGGCGATGAGGAGGAAGGACCAGCAGAACATGGCTGCCGGTTCGCCGCCGTTCTCGATGGGGAGTGCGGCGTGGGCCTGGTGCACGTCGAAGTAGGCGTAGGTCATGGACCCTGAGCACAGTACGGCGGCGACGCGCGTTCCGAGGCCGCACAGGACCAGTGCCCCGCCGGTCAGTCGAATGACCGCGGCCCACCAGCCGGGCCATGCGGCGAAATGCGGCGCGGCGCCGTGCGGGCCGCCCAGGACGCCGAACAGGGTGGCGGCACCGTGGCAGGCGAACAGCAGTCCCACGACGATCCGGAAGAGTCCGAGCACGTACTGGGGATGCTCCTCTCCGGCGCGGCGATCTCGAGGGAACCGCGCCGCGGTGGTGGGGGGCGAGGATGGGTTGCGCTTGCCGGCGCCGCTCTCCGGGCGGCCGCTACTCCGACGTAGGTCTTCGGTGCGGGCAGTTCACTCTGCCCAAACTCTTGACCGGACCAAGTCTCGGGCTATGGTCTAGACCTAGTTGGCCATAAGGTCCAGACCAGCGTCGGGGTATCCCTCCTGCCCCACGGCGCATCGGTCACGCGTACGGCGGCACGCGTGTCACGCGCGCCGGGGCGTCGGCGTGCCCACGTGCCTCACCCGGCCCGCCGGGATGCGCGAAAGGCACGGACCGCGCGGTGCCCACCGGGCACGACCGGCGAGGCCGGACCTCACGGGCGCCGTTTCGAACACTCCGAAGGAAAGTGACAAGGCATGAACACAAAAAGACGAACGGCCTGTGCGATCGGCGCGCTGGTCGCTCCGGTGCTCGCCGTCAGCCTCCCGGCGAGCACGGCCGGCGCCCACGGATGGGTGACGCTGCCCACGAGTCGCCAGGAACAGTGCGCCGAGGGCATCGTCGACTGCGGCCAGATCAAGTACGAACCGCAGAGCGTCGAGGGGCCGAAAGGTCTGCAGAGCTGCAGCGGCGGACACGCGGAGTACGCCGAACTCGACAACGACAGCAAGAGCTGGAAGGTCACACCGGTCGGCGCGACGGCGACGTTCACGTGGCACAACACGGCCCGGCACTCCACCGCCAACTGGCAGTACTTCGTCGACGGCCGGAAGATCGCCGAGTTCGACGGCCGCAACCAGCAGCCGGCCGCGGACGTCAGTCAGCAGGTGGACTTCGGCACCCTCACGGGCCGTCACAAGGTGCTCGCGGTCTGGAACATCGCCGACACCGCCAACGCGTTCTACTCCTGCGTCGACGTCAACATCGGTGGGGGCAGCGGCGGGGGCACCGGTGGCGGAGGGGACACCTGCACCACGCCCGCCTGGGACGCCGCACGGGTCTACAACGGGGGTGACACCGTGTCCTACGGCGGCCACAACTGGCGCGCCAAGTGGTGGGTGACGGGCGACAAGCCCGGTACCACCGGCCAGTGGGGTGTCTGGGAAGACCTCGGGGCCTGCTGAGGGAGACGGCCGGCTCATGACGGCACACCAGCAGCCGGCCGAGTGCTGATCGACCCACGATCCCTGATGGGCGGAGAACACCGGGAAGGAGAAGAGGTGCGGTACCGGTCGGGTAGTCCGGTACCGCACCCCAGGTCGCTCGCCCTACGTCACCACCAGCCGCCGCAGTAGGAGACGCCGCCGCCGGGGCGGTGCAGGCACAGCCGCATCAGAGCCTTCCGGGTGTAGCGGTACTTGTTGCTGAAGGGCTTGTTGCCGTAGGTCGCACCGAGGAGGAACTTCCTGCCGTCGAGGCTCGCCTGCACGACGACCTGGCGGTTGGAGGGGGCGTGGTAGTGGTGGACGGTGCCCGACAGCGTGCCGTGGTACCGGCCGGGGTAGCCGCTCTGGTGGTACCAGGTCTTGCAGACGTCGGCGTATCCGTAACTCCGCTGCGTCCACAGCCTCGTGCACGCTCCGCTGCTGGGCGCGACCGACGCGCCGGGGACCGCCTCCGCGGCCAGTCCGGTGGCCGTGTCGGTGGTCGGCACGTTCGCTGCCGCAGTGGTGACGGCGTCGGCCGGCGCGGGAGCCGCTGTTGCAGGTGCTCCGAGGGCGAGGCCCACGCCGAGCGCCGCGGTCGACAGGACGACGGTGGCGCGTGTGCGCACGTTCATACTCGTGATTCCTCCGTTGGTGGTTGAGGCCGGGCCGGCTGCGGCCCGGTTCGTGCCGTGCGTCATCGAGTTCACCGCCCGGGCCGTTGTTCAGCAGGCCCCCTCCGTCACAGTGAACAATCACGGTGATGCCGATTCGCCCCCCCAGTAGGGGCTGAATCGGTACTTGTCGGGCGTGTGGCGGACTCTTAGTGTGGGGGCGCGGGTGACCTCTCCGCATTGCGGGGGATGCCAGGGGCATGGGGGGGAAGCGGACCGGTGGGGCGTCGTGAGAGGCCGGTGGACCCAGGTGCAGGGCCGGTGCAGCGATTCGCGTACGAGCTGCGCAAGCTGCGCCAGGAAGCGGGTGGTCTCACATACCGGGAGATGGCGCGCCGTGCCCACTACTCGCTCACCGCGCTTTCCCAGGCCGCCGCCGGTGAACAACTGCCGTCACTGGACCTCGCTCTGGCCTACGTCCGGGCCTGCGACGGCGATGCGGAGGAGTGGGAGCGGCGCTGGCACGACACCGCCGAGGAGGCGGCGGTGCGAGACCGCGAGGAGGATGCCGCCGAGTCCCCGTACCTGGGTCTGGTGCGCTTCGAACTCGGCGATCACGAGCGGTTCTTCGGACGGGACCGGCTGGTGGCCGATGTGCGGGACCTGGTGTGGCGGCGGCGCTTCGTGGCCGTCGTCGGCCCCTCCGGCAGCGGTAAGTCGTCGCTGCTGCGAGCCGGGCTGATCCCCGCACTGCGCGCCGAGGGCACATCCTTGGCGGCGATCCGTGTCTTCAGCCCGGGCGACCACCCGCTGCACACTCACGCCGATGCGCTGCGGCCCGAAGACGCCGACGGCGACACCATCCTGGTCGTGGACCAGTTCGAGGAGGTCTTCACCCTCGGGAACGACCCGCGGGAGCGCACTGCGTTCATCGACGCCCTGCTCACCGCCCAGCACCCGGACAGCAGGCTGCGCGTCGTCATCGCCGTACGCGCCGACTTCTACGGGCGCTGCGCCGAGCACGGCGAACTCGCCGGCGCTCTGAGCGAGGCCAACCTGCTGGTGGGTCCCATGAGCCCTGCAGAGTTGCGCGAGGTCGTCGTCAGGCCCGCGCAGACGGCCGGACTGATCGTCGAACGCGATCTGACCGCCCGCCTGGTGGAGGAGGTTCACGGCGCGCCAGGTGGCCTGCCACTGCTCTCGCACGCCCTGCAGGAGACATGGCGGCGGCGTCGGGGCAGGGCGCTGACCCTGCAGGCGTACGAAGCGGTGGGCGGAGTGCACGGCGCGATAGCGCAGAGTGCCGAGGAGGTCTATGGCCGGCTCTCTCCCGGCCACGCGGAGCTGGCCCGGCTGATCCTGCTGCGGCTGATCGTCCCCGGAGAAGGCGCCGAGGACACCCGGCGCCCAGTCGACCGCAGCGAACTCGATGTCGGCGCGGCCTCCGAGGACGACATCGCCCTGGTCCTGGACCGTCTGGCCAACGCCCGGCTGCTCACCCTCGCCGACGGCACCGTGGATCTCGCCCACGAGGCACTCATCACCGGCTGGCCCAGGCTGCATCGGTGGATCGACGACGGCCGAGCACGCCTGCGCGTTCACCGCCAGCTCACCGAAGCCGCGAGCGTGTGGAACGCTCTCGACCGCGACCCAGGAGCCCTGTACCGGGGGGTGCGGCTCGCCGCCGCCGAGGAGGCCTTCAGCGACATCGGTACGTTGAAGGAGCTGACCGGCTCGGAACGGGACTTCCTCACCGCCAGCATCACCGCTCGCGAGCGAGAACAGCGCGTGGCTGCCCGCATGGCCCGCCGCCGACGCCAACTCATCGCCGCGCTGTCCGTTCTGCTGGTGGTGGCCATGGCCGCAGGCGCGATCGCATGGAGCCAGTCCCACGTCAGTGAACACCGGCGAAAACAAGCCGTCGCCGCGCAGAAAGACGCGCTGTCACGGCAGTTGGCCGCGCAGTCGACCGCTCTGCTGGACTACAACCCTGATCTCGCCTCGCTCCTGGCCGTCCAGGCGTACCGGGTCAGCCCCACGGCAGAGGCCACCTCAAGTCTCTACTCGGCCGCAGCACTCCCACTACGACGCCTTCTGACCACAGACGCCCGTTCCGTGGAGTCGGTGTCCTTCAGCCCCGATGGCCGGACGGTCGCCGCCAGTAGTTCTGACGGCAGGGTCGCGCGATGGGACGTGGGCACAGGCGCGGCACGTACAACCTTGCGCAGCGCCGCAGGTGAGGTGAGAGCGATCACCTACGACAGGGCGGGGCACCTTCTGGCCGCCAACGACGCCGACGGAACGCTGCACGTGAGCAATCTGACGCGGGGGAAGGCCTGGACGGCGACGGACCACGCCGAGACCGGACCCCTGGCATTCAGCCCCGACGACCGGACCGTGGCCGTCGGCTCCTCCGACGGCAGAATCAGGCTGAGGGACCTCGCCACCGGCGCCGTCCGGACCACGCTGCCCGTCTCCGTCGGCGGAACAACCGCCATTGCCTACAGTCCCGACGGCCGTCTGCTGTCCGTGGCGGGTGCGCGCGTGATCGAAGTGTGCGACCTGCCCAAGCGTGAGACCCGGGCCATCAAGTTCACGGGACTGGCTCCTCCCACATCGATGGCCCTCAGCCGCAGCGGCGACCTACTGGCCGTCGGCGACGCGCTCGGTCAGGTACGGCTGTGGGACTCGGGGGCAGGCAGATGGCGCGCCCGGTTCGCCGACCACAAGGGGCCGGTGAGCGCCGTGCAGTTCAGTCCCGACGGGCGCCTGCTGGCCACAGGCAGTGACGACAGCACAGCGCGGCTGTACGACGTGACCACAGGCGAAAGCCGCGTCGTGCTCACCGGACACACTCGCAGCGTGACCTCCGTGTCGTTCAGCCCTGACGGGACCACGCTGGCCACCGGCAGCCGCGACCGCACAGTCCGTTTGTGGGACGTGTCACGAGGGGCGGCCAGCGTCACCCGGAGGACCGAGAACACTCCGACGTCCACGGCCTTCACCGCAGACGGCCGCGCACTGGAAACCGGCGACGGCGCCGGCAGGGTCAGTACATGGGACACGGTCCGCCTGCAGAACCACAGCACCCGCGACGTCGTCTTCGGCACCACGACCAGATCAGTGAGCCTGCCGCCGGGCGGTCACGTGACAGCCGCCTTGAGCAGCGACGACGGCCGCACCGTCCAGGTCTGGGACGCGACCAGCCACCTGCGCCGAACGACAGTGCACAGCGGCTCCCGATCCGAACTCTTCGTGACGGCCGCTCTCGATCCGCACGGCCGTGTCCTGGCCACGGGCGACACAGGCGCGAACGTACGCCTGTGGGACGTGGCCACCGGCAGGAGCCGGAGAGTGCTGACCGGGCATACGGACGCCGTGGTGGCACTCGCCTTCAGCGGCGATGGACACACGCTCGCGTCCGCCGACGGCTCTGGATCGATCAGGCTGTGGGAGACCGCCACCGGCAAGAGCCGCGCCCTGCTCACCGACAGCGCCACGTCGCTCGCACTGAGCCCTGACGGCCACACCCTTGCCGTCGGCCACGACGACGGAACCGTGCGCCTGTGGGACCTGTCCACCCTCACCCTCCGCGGTGCGCTGAAAGGACGTCGGCTCCCGGTGACTTCCGTGGCCGTGAGCGCCGACCGACGCACACTGGCCGCCGGCACCGAAGACGGGACGATCCAGCTCTGGACGCTGACCGTGCCCAGCCCGGCCGGCGTCATCGACGGAATCTGCCGGGCCCTGCACCGTGACTTCAGCCAGCAGGAACGAGCTCAGTACCTCCTCGGCCAGCCGCAGTACCGAGGGTGCGCGTCCCGCTCGCAGGGGCGCCATGTCCCATGAGACGGCGGCGGCCGGCATGCCCCGGGGCACTCCCGAACCACCATCACCGGTGTGCGCCGCGCACCCTGAGCCGCCTCCGCTTGAGTCAGACTCAGGTCGTACGCCGGTCGCGACCTCAGGCGGACGCACGGGTGAACGGGACAGCGCCCTGCCGGCCTTGGCGGGGAGGGCCGGGAACCCCGTGCCGACCGGGACATCGGGGGAGACCGCGCAGGAGTTGTTCATCCACGTGATGAACTAGTCCGGCCTCGCCACGCAGTTGCGTGCTTCACTGCGCTGCCCGCGTTACCCAGACGAAGAGAAAGCAGACCCAGCCTTGTTCCAGGACACGCCCATATACACCCGCCTGGTCGCCGAGCGCGGTGACGTTCCCGCCCGGGTGCGCGGTGAAGCCGAACGCATACATCACGACCTGGCACGGGTGATGCCCCCGCCAGCACCGCACAGCGCCTCCGGTCCGAGCGCCGCTCCCGCCGCCCAGTGGCTCCCGGCACCCGGCCTGCCGGCCGGCAGGCCGTGACCCCGTAAGGGGAGAGCTTTCCTCGACCTGGCTGGTTCCACCCGGACACGCGACGCTCGCCCCGCCACGTGGCGGGCCGAGCGTCGCGGCGGCTCACCGGGGCGGACGGGTGGCCCTGGCCGTCGGCTCCTGCCCCAGCTTCTCCTTCTCCGCCTTGAGCTTGCGCCACACGGTGCCGAGGGCCTCGATGTCCTGTTCGTCGAGGAGGTCGGTGAAGACCGGCGCCAGGACCTCGCGACGGGTGGCGTCGGCCCGCTCGAAGACCCGGCGGCCTTCGGCGGTGAGCGAGACCTCGACCGACCGGGCGTCGCGTGCCGATGGCGTACGGGTCACCAGGCCCCTGGCCTGAAGGGCGTCCACGACCCTGGAGACCTGGCTACGGCTCAGCATGGTGCTGTTGCCGAGGACGGATGCGGGCACGGGCTCGGGACTGGACGCCAGCCACAGCATGACCTCGAACCAGGAGACCGGTAGATCGTGCGCCCTGACGAGGGCCCGGTCCACGCGCTCGGTCATCACCGTGCCCGCCCAGACGAGCCCGTAGAAGGCGTAGTCGGCGGCGGGCATGTCGGCCTGGGGCAGCTTCTTCGGCATACCTCGAGTATAGGTTGCGTGCGCACACACACAAAGGTATGTTGTGTGTGCACGCACACAAACCTGAAGGGTTCCGTCATGGCCACCACCCCCCACACCGTCCTCATCACCGGTACCTCCTCCGGTATCGGCCTCGCCGCCGCCGTCGCCGCCGCCCGTGCGGGCTGGCGTACGGTCGCCACCCTGCGCGACACCACCCGCGCGGATGCCCTGCGCAAGGCCGCCGCCGACGCGGGCGTCGAGCTCGACATCCGTCAGCTCGACGTGACCTCGGAGACCTCCGTCGCCGCCGCCGTCGACGGCGTGATCGCCGACCACGGCCGCCTGGACGCCGTCGTCAACAACGCGGGCGCCGGTCACCTGGGCACCCTGGAGAACGACTCCATGGAGGACATCCGCAAGGTGATGGAGGTCAACTTCTTCGGAGTGCTGAACGTCTCCAAGGCCGTGTTGCCGCACCTGCGCGCCTGCGAAGGCCGTCTGATCACCGTCACCAGCGTCGGCGGTGTCATCGGCCAGCCGTTCAACGAGGCCTACTGCGCGGCCAAGTTCGCTGTCGAGGGCTACATGGAAAGCCTGGCCCCCGTCGCGCGGACCCTGGGCGTGAGCGTCTCCGTCGTGGAACCCGGCGCCGTGGCCACCGAGTTCGTCAACAACATCGGCGTCGACCTCGGTGCCGCCGTCGAGGCCGGGCAGTACACCGACGCCCTGCGCCGCTACATCGACCGCACATCTCGGCAGTTCCTGGACGGCAGCGCCCAGACTCCCGCCTCGGCTGCGGAGGCGGTCATCGAGGCTCTCCACGCGGACCGGCCCGCCTTCCGCATCCAGACCACCGACTGGGCCCGCGCCTTCGTCGGGAGCAAGCTCGCCGACCTCGACGGGTCCGCGGTGCAGGGCCTCACCGCCGCCTGGGTCGCCTGACCGATCCCGCACCGCGCCGGCCGGCGCCGTACCGAGCCGCAACCGCCGTGCTGAGCGTCCCCCACGACCGCGACGGTGGTCCGGGGTGGACCCCTGGCGGCCCGTCGAGCGTGGAGTCCGCGGTCAGCCGGCGATGCGCAGCAGCAGCTTGCCCGTGGACGCGCGTCCGCCGATGAGCCGGTGTGCGCCGGCCGCGTCCGACAGGGGGAACTCGGCGGTGACGGGAAGGACGACCGCACCTTCGCGGACGGTGCGCAGGGCGCGTTCGGTCAGCACCCGCAGCGCGTCGGGTGCGGACCGGGCGAGGGCGAGCACCGAGAAGCCCCCGACGGAACGGCCCTGCGCGTACAGCTCGCCCTGCCCGGCCCGCCAGGGCTCGGCGCCGCCGGCGTTGCCGAACGACACCAGGCGCCCGAAGACGGCCAGTACCTCCAGGCCGCGGCGCAGCGTCTCGCCGCCCACCGGGTCCAGAACCAGGTCGACGCCCCTGCCGCCGGTCGCCCGGCGGACGTCCGTGTCGAAGGTGCCGGGCCGGAACACCTCGTCGTAGCCGTGCCCGAGCGCGTAGTCGGCCTTGGCGTCGCTGGAGGCCACCCCGTACACCGCGCCGGCGCCCGCCGCCCGGGCCAGCTGCCCGACCGCCGTGCCGATGCCTCCCGCCGCGCCGTGCACCAGCACGCTCTCGCCGGCCCGCAGCCGACCCACCTCGTGAACCAGGGCGTGCGCGGTCGGCAGCACGGTCGGCAGCGTGGCCGCGGTCCGCAGGTCCAGCCCGCCGGGCAACGGGAAGACCGTCGCGGCCTCCGCGAGCACGACCTCGGCGTAGCCGCCGCCGTCGACGAGCGCGGCGACCTCCTGGCCCGCCCGCAGACCCTCGACGTCCTTCCCGACCGCCCTGATGCGCCCGGAGACCTCCAGACCCGGGCGGTAGGGCAGCGATGTCACCCGGTACCCCTCGGCGCGCGCCTTCACGTCCGCGTAGTTCACCCCCGCCCAGACGGCCTCGATGGTCACCTGGCCGGGGCCCGGCTCGGGTGCCGCGGTCCGCACGATCCGCAGCACCTCGGGACCGCCGTACTCCTCGAACTCGACAGCACGCATGCGCAGGACCACCCTTCGATAAGTGTTCGACCGGAAGCGAACACTAGCACTGTATGATGGCCATCGAACACTGGGCGAGAAGGAGATCTTGATGCCGGAGCAGGCCGCAGGCATGAGTCACCGTCCGGCGCCCGTGCACACGCACCCCGACGACGTCCCGCTTCTGACCGCCCTGTCCGCGCTCGCGGATCCCGTGCGCATCCAGCTGATCCGCGACCTGGCCAGGCACCCCGACTGGGCGCTCAGCTGCAGCGGCTTCGACGTACCGGTCGGCCGGGCCGCGAAGAGCCACCACTTCTCCGTGCTGCGCGACGCCGGCCTTGTCGAACAGCGGGATCAGGGTCCCAAAAGGCTCAACCGGCTGCGCCGCGAGGAGTTCGACGCCCGCTTCCCCGGCCTCCTCGACCTGGTCCTGCGCGCCGACGACGGCGAGTAGCAGCGGCCGGCTCCGCCCCGCGGCCGTACGGCCACCGGGGCCGGCACGCCTCCACCGAAGACCTGCGAACCTCTGCGCACACCCAAGGCAGAGGGCGGCATCGTGCTCCCGCCGGCGGACGACTGGACCGTGAGCCCACGGTCTCATTCCCTTCGCGCGCTTGCGCCTCATGGGGGAGGTCCGCCGGCCCCGTGGAGGGATGTGACCACCGAAGGCGAGTGACAGCCTTCAGTCGTCGTTGTCGGCCTCACACAGGAGCCACCGCCACCTCATGCCCACCAGCACGCAGCCCCCGCCCCCGCACAGCTCTCGACCGCCCTGCTCGTGCCCCTGTGGGCCCGGCGTGCGGCGGCGGCGACCCTGTGGACGTCCCTGCCCTCCGCGCTCTGGCGCCTCGCCGTGGCGCTCGGCGTCCCGGTCGGGCTGGCACGGTCCGAGTACGACGCGATGCTCATACCCGGCTGGGGTTACCTCATCCTGCCGTTGCTCTGCGCGGTGCAGGAGGCGCTGGCCTTCCTGACGCTCGGGCTGGTGCGGCCATGGGGTGAGACATGGCCGCGGTGGCTCCCCGGCCTGGGCGGCCGCCGCATACCCGTGCGGGCTGCCGTCATACCCGCAGCGCTCGGAGCGTTCGCCTGCACGATCTACGGAGCGCTCTTCGTCTGGACGACGCTCCATGCCGACATGAAGATCACACGGTGGGGGGAGTGGGTGATGAACATCTGCTACGTCCCGATGGTGGCCTGGGGGCCGCTGCTGGCCGTCGTCACCGTGCACTACTACCGACGCCGCACGCGCAATGCTCCGGGCCGGAAGCCGGTTCCCGACCGTTCCCTCGTCCGGCAGGGGGAGACGAATCATTCCGGCGGTTGACGCCGCCCTGCCGCGGCCGGGGCGATGCTCGCGGCATGAACGCTGACGGACGGACACCGAGGGCCCCATCGGGCACATGGTTGCGGCAGTGGCCCGGTTGGGCCGGCCCGGTGGCGGTGCTCTGGTCGGCGGCGTACACCGCGTTCGGCCTTGCCTGCGCGCTGAGCGGGACGGCGCTGTTCGGGGGCAGCGGCCGGGCTTCCATCGTGTTCGACTGGGCGGGCGTGACGCTGGGCGCGTTTGCGGCTGCCGTCTGCGGGGCGGTGCTGCGGTGTGGGCCCCGGCCGCTCCTGCGGGCGCTGCTCCGGGTGGCAGGTGGACTGGCTGCCGCCGCCGCGTTCGGCTTGCTCATGGACGTGATCACGCTGGTGTTCGGCGAGGGCGTGGACAGCTGGGCGGCTGCAGCGAACCACATGCTGGCAGCCGTCGGTGCACTGCTGCTCACGGCCACCGCCGTCTCCGACCGCCATCCGCCTGGCGGGACCACGGCGCCGGCACCGTCCTGTGCCCCCGTGGGGGTCCAGCTCACCGCATGCGCTGGGACCGTGGCCTTCCTCCCGTACGCCGCGATGAAGTTGATCTGGGCATGCGGGGGCACCTTCGCCGACGTGAGCAAGGAGGAGATGCTCGCGGTCTCCGAGCGCAACGGTGCCTCGGAAATATGGCTCACCCTGGAGTCATGGGGCCTGGACGCCACCGTTTTGCTGGCCGCGCTCGGCGTCTTCCTGCTCTGGGGCCTGGTCCGCCCCTGGGGCCAGGTGTTCCCCCGCTGGTCACCGCTTATCCGAGGCCGACGCGTTCCACGCTGGCTCCCCCTGGTCCCGGCCCTGATCGGTGCTGCCACCCTCGCTCCGTACGGTGTGCTAGGGCTCGGATACTGCGCGCTGGCCACAGCGGGCGTCGTGACGATGCGGCAGGGTGACTTCCACTCCCCGGGGGACGCTCTGCTGGTCAGCTGGCCCGGCATGATCGCGTTCGCCGTCTACGGGGTGGCGCTGGCTGTCGCCGCCCGCTCGTACTGGCTTCGGACGCGTCCGATGGGTCAGGACGGCGCGGACGCTACCTGCCCTCCTCGCGTGCTTGCCTGAAGGCGTCCGAGATGGTCTCCGCGGCGCCGGACAGGGCTCCCTTGGTCTTGCCGCGGGCACCGGACTCCGTGAGCTTCCCCGTGAGCTCGGTGAGGCCGGCCGGCTTGCGCGGCCCCGATTCGAGGTCGAGGCGGTTGCACGCCTCGGCGAAGCGAAGGTAGGTGTCGACGCTCGCGACCACGATCCTTATGTCGATCTTGAGTATCTCGATCCCGACAAGGGAGACACGCACGAACGCGTCGATCACCAGCCCGCGGTCGAGAATGAGCTCCAGAACGTCGTAGAGCCCACTGGAACCGCCACCGCCGCCCCGTTGAGTCGCCACGGTCATCGCGACCAACCCCTCGTCATCCGTTCCGGCCGGGTCACGTCCGCAGAACCCGCAGGCAGCGCGTGGGTCCTTCCCGCTGCCTGCCGCTGCTGCGACGCAGGCTTACCGCCTGCGGATGCCCCCACCACCTGTGACGAAACCCGGGTACCGGGTCGGCGTGGCAGGTCGCTCGGTCGCCGCCCCCGACGTGATGGCCGAGCCGGGGGCCCCGTGCTCCTCGAATGAGCGCGAAGTCCCCTTGGTATGGTGCGCCGATGTCAGCGATCAGACAGTTCCAGGTCACCTTCGACTGCGCGGAACCCGAGCGCCTCGCTCGCTTCTGGTGCGAGGTGCTGGGGTACGTCGTGCCGCCGCCACCGGACGGGTTCGCCACGTGGGGGGATTACAAGCGCTCTCAGCCACCCGAGCAGCGGGATTCGTGGTTCGCCTGCACTGATCCCTCAGATGTGGGCCCGCGACTGTACTTCCAGCGCGTCCCCGAGGGCAAGGCCGCCAAGAACCGGCTGCATCTTGACGTGCGGGTCGGCACCGGACTCGTGGGTGAGGAACGCCTCGCCGCCCTGGAGGCCGAATGCGCCCGGCTGGTCCCGCTCGGCGCGGTGCACGTGCGAACGCTGTACGACGGCAATGACGCGTGCATCCCGATGCTGGACATCGAGGGCAACGAGTTCTGTCTCGACTGATCCCAGCCGAGGAGGCCTCGACGCGGCAGAACCCGGCCTCCGCCTGCTCGTCGCCTGAACCAGTCGTGCGGCAGAGCGACAACACGGAACGGAGGTTCACGTCCGAGGGGCACGCCGGGGCGATCGAGCGACCAGGACCGCGGGAAGCGCCCGGCCGTGCGCTCAGGCGCGGACGGGCTCCGCTGCGGAGTCCGCGGCCGGTGCCACGGAGGCGACCACCCGGGTCGGACGCGGTGGCGTGCGGCGGTCCAGGCGCATCGCGACCGCGGCGAGGGCGATCGCGGTGACGGTCATGGCGGCGCCCGCCCAGGCGGTGGCGGAGAAGCCCAGGCCCGCGTCGATGACGGTGCCGCCCAGCCACGGGCCCCCGGTGTTGCCGAGGTTGAAGGCGGCCGTGGTGGTGGCTCCGGCCAGGGTGGGAGCGGCGCCGGCCACGTTGAACATGCGGGCGTTGAGGGCGGGGGCGGTGAAGAAGGCGGAGACGCCGAGCAGGAAGGACAGGGTGACCGCCACGGTCGCCGCGCCGGCCAGCAGGGCGAGGACCGTCAGGAAGACCGTCGAGGCGGTGATGCCCCAGATCATCACGCCGAACAGGTGCGCGTCGGCGACCCGGCCGCCGATGGTGGTACCGATGAGCGCGCCGACGCCGAAGAGGCCGAGGACCCACGGGACCCACTTCGAGTCCAGTCCGGCCACGTCCGTGAGCAGCGGCGACAGGTAGCTGAAGGCGCAGAAGACGCCGCCGGCACCCAGCGCCGTGATGGCGATGGCGAGCCACACCTGACGGTCGCCGTAGATGCGCAGCTCGCGGCCGAGCGTCGGCCGTTCGGCGGGCAGCGGGATCCGGGGGATCCGCGCCAGAATGCCGACGAGGGCGACTGCGGAGGCCGCGCCGACCGACCAGAACGCGGAACGCCAGCCCAGGTGCTCGCCGAGGAACGCACCGGCCGGCACGCCGAGGACATTGGCGATGGACAGCCCGCCGATCATGACAGCCATCGCGCGGGCCCGCTGGTTCTTGTCGACCATGGCGACGGCGACGGCCGCGCCGACCGCCCAGAAGCCGGCGCACGCGAGGGCCGAGACGATACGAGAGGCGAAGAGCAACTCGTAGGAGGGGGCGAGCGCGCCCGCGACCTGCCCGAGGCCGAAGAGGCTGATCAGCGCGATCAGGGTGGCGCGGCGCGGCAGCCGCAGGGTGCCCACGGCCAGCAGTGGTGCCCCGACGACCATGCCGATCGCGAAGGCCGAGATGAGCAGGCCCGCCCGCGGGATGCTGACGTCCATGTCCTCGGCGATGGACCCCAGCAGTCCGGAGAGCATGAACTCGCTGGTGCCGAGCGCGAAGACGGACAGGCCGAGGATGTAGACGGCTACGGGCATGCGGGGTCGTGTGGCATCTGCAGGCATGACATTCACCAACCCGCGTGGACACGATCACATTCCCCATCTCACCGCTTCTGAGCGGCAGGCCGTCCCGGCTCACCTGCCGGGACGGCTCGAATCCCGCGACGGGACCGAGACGCCGTGATCCCCCCCGGATCAGTGGCAACCACCCGGCCGAACGCCGAACCGCCTAGAGGTTGTCCCGTAACCGGTGGGGCGGTTGGTGCGTTGGCTGGTCATGGGTGGGGTGATCTCAGCAGATGATCCGAAGTGGATCGAGCCGTTTTCCGGGCTGACCGAGGTGCAGTTCGCCAGGCTGGTGGCGTTGGTTCGGCGTCGTGGAGGTGACGTTCAGCGCGGCCGTCCCTGGCGGCTGTCGTTGGAGGACCGGGTGTTGCTGGTGGCGACGTACTGGCGCACGAACCTCACGTTGCGGCAGGTGGCGCCATTGTTCGGGGTCTCGAAGTCGGCGGCCGACCGCATCCTCGACCACCTCGCACCTCTGCTGGCCCTCTCGCCGGCCCGTCGGCCGCGCAAGGACACCGTCTACATCGTGGACGGCACCCTTGTGCCCACCCGCGACCGCAGCATCGCCGCCTCGAGCAAGAACTACCGGTACTCGACCAACCTTCAGGTCGTCATTGACGCCAACAGCCGCCTGGTCGTGGCGATCGGCCTGCCGCTGCCCGGCAGCCGCAACGACTGCCGGGCGTTCACCGAATCCGGCGTCGACCGGGCCTGCCGCGGCACCCCGACCATCGCCGACGGCGGCTACCAGGGCACCGGCCTGCTCATCCCGCACCGCAAACGACGAGGTCAGACCCACCTCAGCCCACAACAGGAAGCGGAGAACGCCGTCCACCGCCGGGCGCGAGCACGCGTGGAACACGCCCTGTCGCGGCTGAAGAACTGGAAGATCCTGCGGGACTGCAGACTCAAGGGCAACGGCGTTCACCAAGCCATGCTCGGCATCGCCCGGCTCCACAACCTGGCCCTCACCGGATAACTCACACCCCATACGGGACAACCTCTAGCGGAACTCGTCATGGATTCTGAGGACGAACAGGGTGACCGCCACGAAGGTGCCGCCGGCCCATTTGACGATGTCCAGGGTCTCCGCGTTCAGCGTGGTGGCGATGAGAGCTGCCGCGAGCGCACCCACCATGCCCGCGAGAAGGGCGATGACAACCAGCCACGCGCGGTGAGGCGGTGCTACCGAAGGGGGAGGGGATGTCATGAGGCCCCGTCCCACTGAGCGGTGACGGCACCGCTGATGCGCTGCTCGACCACTGGCGTGGCAGGGGTGAGCAGAAAGATCACCCCGTCGGTCCTCTGGCCGTCGTCGTAGATCGGGCTAGTATCTGCCATGAGGCTTCCTTCCTCCGTTCACTTGGGGGAGATGCTTCGCACCGGAGGAGTTTTCGGCCTCAAGCTGTGCCGGCTGGTCCGAAAACTCCTCCTTCTCTTGCGTCACGACGAGGACTCGCCCATCTAGGACCAGGAAAGTCCTTGCCCGTCACTGCGCCGGGCATGGCGCTCAGTTCTCGCGCCGAGCAAGCCCCTCCTGCCGTCGTCGGACAGTGGCGATTGTGCGCCTTGGCAGCCGATCCGCCCGACGGCATACTGCCGGAGCAAGACTGAGCGCGCCAAGGCGCGGGGGCGGTCGGTTGGGGGAGCGGTGACCTTTTTCGATCCGGTACGAACCTGGCGCAGGAGTTCCGTCTGCGAGGCTACCGATTGCGTGGAAGTCAGCCTGTGCGCCGATCGCATCGTCGTCCGGGACTCGAAACTCCCCGAAGGCTCATCACTTACCATCGCTCTCCCTGGTTGGCGATCGTTCATCTCGGCGATCAAGCGCGAGCGGGTGGGTATGTCCGAGAAATCAATTCACGTTGCGACAGGAGTCACCTCCCACTCCGTGATCGGTTTCGCGCACGTGTTCTCGACCTCCCAGAACGCCTCCAAGTAGTCCTCGATGCTGCGCTGAACTCCGACGGTGGCCTTGTCACGGAGGATGACGCTGCCGTCGGGATTCTCCAGATACACCACAGGACCCTGCCCCGTGCTGGGAAACTCGAAGATCACGTAAGGTGAGCGCAGCAGCGGATACAGCCCGACGCCGAACGGCACGACACCGATGCGTACATGCGGAAGCCGGCTCAACTCCCCGAGGTGTTCCAGCTGCGCGCGCATGACGGCCGGGGAGCCGACTACGCGCCTCAGGGCCGCTTCGTCGATCAGGAAGCGGAGCTCCGTCCCCTTGGAAGGCTGCAGCATCCGCTCCTGACGCCGCATCCGCAGTTCGAGGAGGTCTTCCTTCTCCGGCACGACGGAACGGGCGAGGACGGCGCGGGCGTACTCCTCTGTCTGCAGCAGCCCTGGGATGAACAAGATCTCGAAGTTGCGCACGATCGACGCGGACGCCTCGTAACCGAGGTAGGACTTGAAGCCCTCCGAGAGGAGCTGTCGATATTCCTGCCACCAGGGCTGACGCCGGGCCTCCTGGGCGCTGGCGAGCAACTCGGCGCCCGCCTCCTCGGAAACCCCGTAGAAATCGATCAATGCCCGCAGATCAGTGACGGAGATCTTCGTACGGCCCGACTCCAGACGCATCACCTTGGACAGGGACCAGACCATCTCCTCAGCCACCTCAGGCTGCGAGTACCCCGCCTCTTTGCGTGCTGCCCGCAACTGGGCACTCAGACGCTTACGAAGGTACATCGGATCGGCGTCGAGCATGAACATCTCCTCAAGATGCCTGGAGTCGATGCGCAGCCAAGCTTTCTGACTCTGTGTAAGGCGGCAGGAGTCGTTAGGCTACGCGGACTTTTGCTACCTGTCACTATGCTCCCTCGACCGTTCATCGCGGGCCTGATCCGGACGGGACGAGAGAGTGACACCAGAGAAAAAACGAAACTTCCCAGGAGTTCTCTGGTGGCTCACGGGTAACGGATTCACTCATTCGAGGGAATGGCTCGACAGAAGGTCATCTCGACTGTGTGGGTCCAGGGAGTACCGAACCTGTGGTTCCTGCAAGACGATTGGCCCTCCAAGCGTTACGAGAGGGCCGCGCATGGGAAGAAGACGTGTCTCCTGGGCCGTGAGCAGGACTGTCGCGGCCGTTGTCGCTGCAGCGGCCGCGACAGGCGTGTCGGCATGCTCCGGCAGGTCGCAAGTCGAGTGCTCCGGTGGCGCGTACGAAGCAGAGTGTCATCCCGTGTACTGGCCGCCCTCGCGGAGCACGGATTCCGCGACGGCGTCGCAGCCGGCTGTGCCGACCCCGACCGGCCCCTGTCCGACGGACTGGAGTGAGGTCTGGAAGCGGGTGCGCGCCAAGACCTGGGACCCGGCCTGTCCGGTCCCCAGCCCGCTGACATCCGCCATACCGTCCATCCTGCCGACCTCCGAGGGCCGGGCCGGTCCCGGGCATCCCCGGATTCACGGCTCCTGAACAGGTCATCTCGCTGAACGGTCAGTGGCCGCCGCTCGGTGGCTGGCAGTCGGTGCCGTCGGGGTAACCGCCGAAAGCGTCCGCTTCGGTTGAGCCAGTGGTCATCGTGCCCTCCACACACCAGGGAGAGGCGCCGATGTCGATGAGGAAGCCGACCCCGGCGGATCCGTCCTGGTAGGCCTGCACCTTCCCGGCCGAGTAGCCGAGGCCGGTGAGTGCCCGGCGGACGTCGTCCGGGGCCAAGTCACCGCGCCGGCGCAGTGGTTCGAGTGCACTCTTGACACGTCCGACGGCGGTGAGTCCGTCACACCGGCTCTGGCCGTGCAGTGGGATGGGAACTCTGAAGCCGTGGTTCTCCGCGTAGTGGTCGGTCGGCGGCACGGTCGAGCCGGGGGTGGTGGTGGCCGTGGGTGCCTTCGGCTCAGGACTCTCACCGGGACAGGTGAAGTCCGCTCGTGTACTCGACGGCGATGTGCCGGTCGGCGTTGGACGCGAACGCCCGTACGCGCCGGCGGTATCGCCTGACCGCTGCGTTCCGCACCCCGCCGTCAGCAGGACCGTCACCGCCAACGGCAGCATCCCGAGCCAGGCCCTCGTCCTTCTTGGCATAGTCATCCCGCGATCTTGCTACGCGGCTGGAGGGGCGTCATGAGTACTTCTACTCATTACCCGGCACACCCGCGTCCCGCTCCGGGAGGCTCTTCCGGCGGCGTCAGAGTCCTTTGCGTACCCGGGCCGCCGAGCGGGCTTCCGCCGTCCTGCGAGCCTCGGCGGCTCTGCGGGACTCCTTCGCGGGGCGCCCCGGACGGGTGCCGAGGCCGCGGAAGGGGGCGTTGCCGCTGCTGGTCCTCGCCCCGGCCGGGGGGCGCCTCGCCCCGGTGAGGGCGGTCAGCCTCTCCTCGCCGGAGCGGACCGGGGTGACGGTCGGCCGGATCCTGGCGTCGGACATCAACCGGTTCACATCACGGCGCTGATTGGGGGTGACCAGGGTCACCACCTTCCCGGACTCCCCGGCGCGCGCCGTGCGGCCGCCACGGTGCAGGTAGTCCTTGGCGTCGGCCGGCGGGTCGACATTGACGACGAGGTCGAGCGCGTCGATGTGAATGCCCCGCGCCGCGACGTTGGTGGCGACCAGGACGGTGATCTCACCGTCCTTGAACCTGGCGAGCGTGTGCGTGCGCTGTGGCTGCGACTTCCCGCTGTGCAGGGCGGCAGCCCGAACACCGCTGGCCCGCAGGTGACGAGTGAACTGGTCCACGCCGGCCTTGGTGTCCAGGAACATCAGCACCCGGCCGTCCCGTGCGGCTATCTCCGTGGCGGTCGCGTACTTGTCGGCGGAGTGGACGACCAGTACGTGGTGTTCCATCGTGGTGACCGAGCCCGCCACCTGGTCGACCGAGACGAGCACCGGGTCGTGGAGGTGGCTCCGCACCAACTGGTCGACGTCGCGGTCGAGGGTGGCCGAGAACAGCAGTCGCTGCCCGTCGGGGCGGACCTGGTCCAGGATCTCCGAGACCTGTGGCAGGAATCCGAGGTCGCACATCTGGTCCGCCTCGTCGAGCACCGTGATCCGCACCTGGTTCAGGTGACAGTCCCGGCGTGACACCAGGTCGGCCAGGCGCCCCGGCGTCGCGACCACCACATCGGCACCGGCCCGCAGCAGCGCCGACTGCCGGTTGATCGACACCCCGCCGACCACCGTCGCCAGTCGCACGTTCAGGGCCTGCGCGTACGGCTCCAGCGCCTCGCTCACCTGCTGCGCGAGTTCCCGGGTCGGCACCAGCACCAGCGCGAGCGGCCGCTTCGACTCCGCTCGCAGGCCCGCCGACCGAACAAGCAGCGCAAGTCCAAAAGCCAGTGTCTTGCCCGAGCCCGTCCGCGCGCGACCGAGGACGTCGCGGCCCGCCAGCGCGCTGGGCAAGGTCGCCGCCTGGACCGGGAAGGGCTCCTCCACTCCCAGACCGGTCATCGTCCTCAGCAACTCCGGTGGCAGCCCGAGCGTTTCGAAGGACTCGGCCGGCGGCAGGCCCGGGGTCACGGCCTGGGGCATCGACAGCTCGCCCGGCAGCGCTGCTGCCCGCTGCGGCTTGCCGGCACGGGAGGGGCCGGGGAGCGGCGGCTTCGCGTTCATGGGGAACCTTCCTCGATCTGGCGCCCGGAACGCGCCGGGGCCCGTACCTGTCGGTACGGGCCCCGGCGGTGTCGAAGCGTGCGCCTACTCTACCGCGCGTTCGGACGCCCGCCGGCCCCGCCGGCGCGGTACCGGACAACGCCCGAAGGGCGTGTTTCAGGCGTGCGGCTCCCGATCTTCAGCTCTGTTCGGAGGAGCCGATGGCGCGCAGTATCCCGAAGGCCCGCAGCAGGGGCGCCGGGCCGGTGTCCGTGAGGCCGGACGCCCGGCGCGCCCTGCGGGTGCGCAGTACGGCGCGCACCGCGGACAGGGCGGCGCACGCGATCACCGCGGCCGTGAGGTCGGCGTCCGGCGTGCCCGGCGGCAGTCTGCGCTCGACCAGGACGGCGAGCCGCTCCTCGAAGTCGGAGAAGGCCTGGACGAGCCGGGCCGTGACCACGTTCTCGATGCCCTGGACCGGATGGCTGAGGGCGGTCAGGGTGGAGGCGGCGAACGGCTCGGCCGCCTCCAGCAGGGCGTTGCACACCGCGTCCAAAGGCTCCTCGTCCGCCGGACGCCGGGCAAGGGCGTTCTCGACGTAGGCGAAGATCTCGACGCCGTCCGGCAGCAGCAGCGCCTCCTTGCTCTCGAAGTAGCGGAAGAAGGTGCGCACGGAGACGTTCGCGTATGCGGCGATGTCCGCGACCGTGGTGGCCTCGAAGCCGCGTTCCTTGAACAGTCGCGCGGCTCCTTCCAGCAGTCGGTGCCGCGTCTCCTCCTTCTTGCGCTCGCGGAGTCCGGCGGCGGCGATCTCACTCGGCATGGTCCGAAGCCTCCCGCCCCGCTGTCACGACTGTCAATCGGCACACCTGCCGGCCGACGGCCGCCCGCCCCCGGGTGCGCACGCCTGCGCAGGAGCCACCGGAAAAAACGTCACGCCTGCCAATTGTCATAAGTGCCACTTGTCTCTAGGGTCAGTGTCACTCGTGACACTTTTTTCTTGGAGGAGACGGTGGCCCGATCTCTGCAGCACCCACCCGCCTCGAAGGGGGCGGACAAGGCTGCCCGTCCGGCGACGGAGCCCGCGGCGGACCGCCGCGGACTCGGCCGCCTCGGCGGCTTCTGCGCCCGGCACCCCGCAGTGGTGATCGCCGTCTGGCTGCTGGCCCTCCTCGCCGCCCTGGCCGGACGGCACCTGGCCGCGCCCACCTTCAGCGATCAGGTCAGCCTGCCCGGCAGCGACTCCCGTGCCGGCGCCGATCTCCTCGCCGTCTCGATGCCCGAGGCCGGCAGGCCGGGCGGCAAGGTCGTGTTCCACAGCGGCTCGGGCGCCGTGGCCGACCAGCGGCCCGCGCTCGAGCGGACCTTGGCCGACCTCCGCGACCTGCCGCACGTCACTGCCGTCTCCTCGCCCGTCACCAGCGGCGACGGACGTACCGCGTACACGGCCGTCTCCTTCGACGAGCAACTGAGAAACCTCGGCCACGGCTATACCGGGCGGCTGGACGAGGCGACCCGTCCCGCCCGGGCGGCGGGGCTCGATGTCGCCTACGGCGGCGACCTGGATCAGGTGGTCCGTGCCCCGGCCGACGACGAGCTGAGCGAGGGCGTGGGCGTCCTCACCGCCCTCGTCATCCTGCTGCTGGCCTTCGGCAGTGTCCTCGCCGCGCTGCTGCCGCTGATCACCGCGCTGATCGGCGTAGGGGCCGGCCTCGGCATCGTGGGCATCGTGGCCGCGACGCTCTCCTTCGCGACCTCGGCCACCACCCTTGCCGGCATGATCGGCCTCGGCGTCGGCATCGACTACGCCCTGTTCCTGACGACGCGATACCGCCAGGACCTCATCGACGGGCGGGACCCGGCCGAGGCCGCGGCCCGCACCGCGCACACCACCGGACGCGCCGTCCTCGTCGCCGCTTTGACCGTGGCCGTCGCCATGCTCAGCCTCTACGCCTGCGGGCTGACCTTCATCGGCCGGATCGGCCTCGCGGCCACCCTGGCCGTCGTCGTCACCGCCGCTGCCGCCCTCACCCTCGTACCGGCGGCCCTGGGACTGGTGGGCAGGCGCATCGACCGGTTCCGGCTGCGCCGCCCGGTCGCCGAGGGCACGGCGGCCGCCGGCGGCCGGAACCGCTACGCGGACCTCGTCGCCCGGCGCCCTTGGACGTTCCTCGCCGTCGGCGTCGCCGTTCTCGGCGTGTGCTCCCTGCCGCTCCTGTCGATACGCCTCGGCCACGTCGACGCCGGCGCCGACCGACCCGGCAGCAGCACCCGCACCGCCTACGACTGGATCAAGCACGCCGACGGGAAGGGCTTCGGAGCGGGGGCGAACGGCCCGATCGTCGCCGTCGTCGACGTGAGCGGGGTGAAGACGGACGTCGGCCGGATCACGGGCGACGTGACCACGGCCCTGGGAAACACCCACGGCGTGGCCGCCTTCACCCCCGTGAAGGCGAGCGCCGACGGGAGAATCCTCGTCACGACGCTCACCCCGACCACCGGCCCGCAGGACGCCGCCACCGGCGACCTGCTCACCACCCTCTCCGGGCGCACACTGCCGAAGGCCCTGCACGGCACAGGTGCCAAGGCCCATCTCACCGGCACCGTGGCCGGGCAGGCCGACTTCCGGGACACGGTCGGCGGACGGCTGCCCATCGTCATCGGCATCGTCCTGGTCCTCGCCTTCCTGCTGCTCATGACGGTCTTCCGCAGCCTGGTGATCCCGCTCAAGGCCGTCGTGCTCAACCTGTGCACCACGGCCGCGTCCTACGGCGTGCTCGTCGCGGTCTTCCAGTGGGGGTGGGGCGATTCGCTGCTGGGGCTGTCGGAGCCGGTACCCATCGAGTCGTACGTGCCGATGATGATGTTCGCGATCGTCTTCGGGCTGTCCATGGACTACGAGATCTTCCTGCTGTCCCGGATCACCGAGGCCTGGCACCGCACCGGCGACAACCGGCTCGCCGTGGGGGAGGGGCTGTCCGCGACGGCACGCGTGATCTCCGCTGCCGCGTTCATCATGACCGCGGTGTTCCTGTCCTTCACCGGCTCGCCGACCGTGGTCGTGAAGATGCTCGCCCTGGGGCTGGCGATCAGCGTGATCGTCGACGCCACGGTGGTCCGCCTGGTCCTGGTGCCGTCCGCCATGTTCCTCATGGGCCGGGCGAACTGGTGGATGCCCCGTCGGCTCGACCGGCTTCTCCCGCGCCTGCAGGCCTGACCGCCCGACCGTCCGTCGACCGATCCGGAGCAGTGACGACGTGAGACCGAACTTCCGTGGAAAGCCCCGCCTCGTCCTGGCCGCCATCGCCGCGACCCTGACCCTGCTCACCAGCGCGGCCGACCTCCTGGTCGAGCACCGTACCGAGGAGCGGGTCGTCGCACAGGCTGAGCGCGGACTGAGGCCGGACGGCCCGGTGCGCGCCGATCTCACCACGCCCCTCGCGGGCCTGCGCACTCTGGGAGGGCAGGTCGGAGACGTCACGGTGAGCGCGGAGGGCGCACACATCCGGCACGCCGTGCTGGATGTGACCGTCCGCCTGAAGGACGTCACGACGAACGGCGCCAGCGCCGGCGGCACCGCGACCGCCATCGCGGGATACGACCAGGTGACCCGGCGCCTGGGCGCGACGGACGGCGGCCTGACCGTCGCCGGCCGGGACGGCGACATGATCCTCTCCGGGAGCGTCGGCCGACTGGGCCTGCCGGTCACCGTGCGGGCGACCCTGTCCACGACAGCACAGACCCTCACCATCACGCCCAGCACGGTGACCGTCCTCGGCCGGAGCACGGCCGTCGACGACCTCGCCGGGCTGCCGGCCGCCTCTGGACTGCGCGACGAGCTGAAACCCAGGACCGTGGCCCTCACCGCACTGCCCCACGGCGTCGCGCTCACGTCGGCGCACGCGGCCGACGACGGCCTCCTCCTCGGCTTCTCCATCGCGGCCGGGCCGACACCGAGAGCCGGACGGAAAGCCGCCTGACCGTACGAGCGGCGGCCGCCCTAGGACGCCCCACGGGCGTTCGCCGCTGACACGGCCGGCGGAGAACCCGGGCCGCACCGCAGGGCCCTTGAGCGACAGCGGGTGGCTGTGAAATGGGGGAAGGCACAGAAGGTCATCTCGCTGGGCGCCGCGCCCACCCATGCCGAGGCACCGGTCGCCCGAGCAGAATTCGACACGCCGCAATGGCACCGGGAACCAGGTGGGGGCCTGCCTAGGATGGCGCGGAGTTCAAGGGGGGGATGCCATGCCGACGTTCGGGCTGCTCGGTCCGCTGGTCGTACAGGACGGGGCGCGGGAAATACCGGTGGGAGGCGCCAAGGTCCGGGTGCTGCTCGCCGCACTGCTGCTCCAGGCCAACCGGACGGTGTCGAAGGACGGTCTCAAAGAGGCGCTGTGGGGGACGAACCCCCCGGCGACCGCCTCTGCCTCCTTGGCCAACCATGTGACGCGGTTGCGCCGGCGGTTGGCCTTCGTGGGGGAAGAGCCGTGCCGGCTCACGGCGGCCGCGCCCGGCTACCGGTTGTACGTCGGTCAGGGTGAGATCGACGTCGAGGTCTTCGAGGACCACGTGGAGGCCGCCCGACGGGCACATCTACGCGGGGACTGGAAAGCGACGGCGCGCAGCAGCGCCGACGCGGCGGCCCTGTGGCGCGGCCGGCCGATGGCGGACCTCCTGAACTTCGCGGACGCCGAGCCACAGGCGGCAGTGGTCCGGCAACTCGTGGAACACCGGTTGCAGGCGATGGAGCTGGGGTTCGACGCGTCCCTCGCTCTGGGCCGGCACGACGAGCTGCTTCCGCAACTGACCGTACTCACCTGTGAACACCCCTTGAGGGAAGCCTTCCACCGGCAGTTGATGCTCGCCCTGCACCGATCGCACCGGCAGGCGGAGGCCCTGCAGGTGTACACACGTCTTCGCCGCCACCTCGTGGACGAACTCGGCGTCGAACCGTCGCCCGCCGTCCAGGCGGCACACCAGGAGGTGCTTGCCGGCGACGTCGCCGACCTCGCTCCAGCGTCGACGTCCGTCACCGTCTCCCCGCCGCGAACCCGACCGCTGCGCCAGCTTCCGTCGGACACCGAGTGTTTCACCGGACGTGACACGGAGATCGCAACGCTCACCGCTCTGCTGCGCCCGGGCAGCGACGACCGGCGCCGGCAGTCCGGCCGTCCTTCGAGACCTGTCGTCATCTCCGGAATGGGCGGCATCGGAAAGACGGCCCTGGCCGTCCACGTGGCGCACCGGACGCACGCCGACTTCCCGGACGGCCAGCTCTACGCCGACCTGCGCGGCTTCAGCACGGGCACACGGCGCGATCCCCGCGACCTGCTCACCCGGTTCCTGTCGGATCTGGGCGTGGGCGCGGAGTCACTGCCGGACGACACGGACGACCGCGCGGCACTGTTCCGTGCCGTCATGGCGGAGCGCCGGATGCTCCTCGTGCTCGACAACGCGCGGGATGCCGCGCAGGTCACGCCGCTGCTGCCGGGCGACGGCGGCTGCGCCGTGATCATCACCAGCCGCCACACCCTCGCGGACCTGCCGGATGCCGTCCTGGTGCCCCTCGCTTCCCTTGATCTTCATGACCAGGAGGTACTCCTGGCAGCTCTGTGCGGAGTCCGGCGTGTGTGCGAGGACCCCCCGGCAGCGGCCGAAATCCTCGAAATGTGCGGCGGACTGCCGTTGGCGCTGCGCGTGGTCGGTGGCAGGCTGGCCTCCCGGCCGACGTGGCCGCTCGCCGTGCTCGCTCGGCGGCTGGGGGCCGGTACCGGCCGGCTGCGTGAACTTCGCGTGGGCGGACTCGACGTTCACGCGACCTTCGCGGTGAGCTACGTGGCCATGCGTGACAGCGAAAGGCCGGGGGAGCAGGCCGCCGCCCGCGCCTTCCGCCTCCTGGGACTGTGGACCCAACACCAGCTGACCCCGCGGTCGGTAGCCGCGCTGATCGGCCAGTCGGAGCCGGAGACCGCCCGGCTGCTGGACCTCCTGACCGACGCCGCCCTCGTACAGAGCCCGACGCCCGAGCAGTACGGATTTCACGACCTGCTCGGCGGATACGCCGCGGAAGTGGTCGCCGCGGAAGGGAACGGCCAGGAGCGCACGGACGCCACGCTACGGCTGCTGACGTGGTACGTGGCAACCGTGCAGAAAGCGTCACGGATGACCGTGGGCGAGACGCAGCCGCCACCGCCCCTCGGCGAACAGCCGACCGAGCTGGTACCGGCATTCACGGACGCCCACGAAGCGCTCCAATGGTTCGTGCGTGAACTGCCCGCCATCAAACACGCGATCGACAGGGCAGGTGCCCTCGGCCGCTCCGACATGGCATGGCGTCTCGCCGTCGGGCTGTTCGGGTACGCCGACACCTACTGGTGGACGGGCGAGTGGGACACATGTCTCCAAGCCGCCCTGGCCATCGCCAGGCAACACGACGACACCGTGGCGCAGGCCTGGCTGTACCGCCGCATCGCCGTCGCGCACGGCATGGCCTACCGCAACGACGAGTGCCTGGAGAACCTGCGGCTCGCTCTTGACCTCTTCGAGCGCGCCGGCGACATCGCGGCGCAGGCGTCCATCACCGGCAACATGGCGGCTCTCCACTTGCAGGCCGGGAGGGCGGAGGAAGGGCTCGCGTACGCCCTGCGCTCCCAGGAGCTCTACCAAGGGACGAACAGCCCGGGCAGCGAGGCGCTGGTGCTCGGCAGACTCGGTGACGCGCTCCGGCTGGCCGGGGATTTCGAGGGCGCGGCGGAGCAGTACCGCCGACGCCTTCCCCTGCTGCGCAGTCAGGCACGACCCACAGCGCTCGCGACGGCGCTGACGAACTACGGTTCCACACTCGGAGCACTGGGCTCGCGCGAGGAGGCCTTCGCCGCTCTCGACGAGGCGCTGGCCATCCGGCGAAGGGTCGGCGACTACGGTGGCGAGGCCGACTGCCTGGCGGAAAGGGCCAGGACCCACCAGCACTTCCAGGAGTACGAGGCCGCACGCCGTTGCTGGAACGCGTGCCTCGACCTCGCGCGAACCCACAACCTGTCCCAACGCGCCCGTGAGAGCAAGGAAGGCCTCGCGGCCCTGGACAGCGCCTGTCCGGCCGGCGGCCGGGCGTAGGAGCGCGTCCTCCGCGCCACAACCCTGCCCGGCCGTCCGGCCCGGGTGCGGGGGTACGAGGAAGCGGTCCTTCGACGCGTCGGAGATTCTTGACGCGTTGGATTGTTCCGACGCATAGTGGGGTCATGCCTACGGACGTGTTCGGCGTGCTGGCCAGTCCGGTGCGCCGCAGACTGCTCGAAAGCCTTCGTGAAGGACCGCGCTCCACCGGTGAGCTGGCCGGCATGTTCGAGCTGGGGAGGCCGGCCGTCTCCGAGCACCTGGCGGTGCTTCGGACGGCCGGACTGGTGCGCGAGGAGCCACGTGGCCGGCACCGCTTCTACCACCTTCAGCCGGCCCGGCTGGCCGAGGTGGGCGAGTGGCTGCATCCGTTCGAGCACTACTGGAAGCAGCGCCTGGACGCGCTGTCCGATCTCCTGGACGAGGAAAACGGCACATGACGACCGAGAACGACACCATCACCTGCGAGAAGTATCTGCCGCACCGCCCGGCGGCGGTCTGGAGAGCCCTGACCGATCCCGGCCTGCACGCCCGATGGTGGGCCGCCGGTGACGTCAAGCCCGTCGTCGGGCACCGGTTCACCCTGGACATGGGCGACTTCGGGCACCAGCCCTGCGAGGTGACCGAGGTGGAGGACGAGCGCCTGCTGGTCTACCGGTTCGCCGAGGGCACCCTCGACACCACCATCACCTGGACACTGCGCCCCGAGGGCGAGGGCACCCGACTCGTCCTCACCCACGCCGGCTTCGACCTCGACTCCCCCATGGGCCGACAGGCGTACGAAGGCATGGGTCACGGCTGGCCGAGCGTCCTGGAGCGTCTCGACGCCGTCTTGGGCGACACCGCCCGATCCTGACCGCCCCGACGAGCCGGCTCCAGTGGGCGCGCGAGTTCGTGACCGCTGAACGAGGCCAAATCGCGACCTTCTGGAATCCGGTCGGAATCACCCACACTGGAGTACATGGGGGGTCTGTCCGATGTGGGCCGGTTCGTATGTGATCGCTGCGGTGACGCAGGCGCCACCGTGCGCGAGCGAGGACGGATCGACCTCATGGCCGAGCTGTGCGACGCGTGCTGGGACCGCTTCGCCAATGAGATGGCCGAGGCCGACGGGGCAACAGCTGCCCCGAGGCCCGATCCCGGCCCCGACGACGTGTCGTGGATCGAACCGCCCACCTGCCCCAGATGCGGAGCGATGGTCCGCGTGTATCCCACCAACTATGACCGGTGGGTGAGCCTCGCCACGACAGAACTGCCCGCCAAGGACGTGCCGGAGCCCTTCCGGTGGCGTCTGGCGAAGTTTCCGGGTCGATCCCGAGTCACCACCGAGATCGTGGCTGTCCGGGTCAGAGGAGTCGATCCGCTGCCGAGCGAGCCCGTCGTGCCGGCCCACCTCATGATGTGCGTCATGGACTGAGGCGAGTCCCGGTCGAGGTCGACGTTCCGGTCGAACCGGGTGATGCGGGTTGGGGTGCGCTGTTAGTGGCCCGTTGACGGGTTGTTGTGCGGACCGGCGAGGGTGGTTCCCGACCAGCAGGACCGCCTCGTACGGGGGGCGGACACAACCCGGTCGGGCGTGCACGCGAGCAGGGCCGGCCGTACCGAGTCCATGAGGAGTGAGTCACTTGAGCCTGGGGACCATGAGCAGGAATCTGCGCACGCGGGTACTGCCCGGCGCGGCCATGGTGTTCGCCGCCCTGATGATCAGCACCGACCCGGCCGCGGCTGCCGGCCTGCCGTGCAGCGGGTACGCGTGTGACGGCTACGACCCGGGCGGCGTCAGCTGGGACTCCGGCCCGGACACCGACGCCACCGCGACCGTGACCGACTTCGCCACGGTGGAGCTGCGGTCGGGCAAGAAGGACGGCAGGTGGTACGGCTGGGCTCGTACGGCCACTCGCTACTACAAGTACGGCGTGTGGATCGACCGTTCCACGGACGGCGGCCGCACCTGGGACGGCCTTCGCGGTTACCAGCACCGCGATGGCGGCGAGGCCTACACGCCCATGTCGTACTGGCCGGACGGCACGTGGCTGCGCGCCTGCGTGAACGTCGAGGGCAACGGGCTGCAGTGCACCAAGTGGGTCAGCTGACGACAGGAGTCACCCGGCTGACACCGCACCACCCGGCCCGCGCCTCGTAGCCGTCCTACCTGCGGGGGAGACCCTCGTCTCGTGGATCACCCGTGCGGCGACGGGCAGGGTCGGGGCAGGGTCCCGGATGACCCGTGTTCACGCAGACCGGCGCTGCCGTCACCGGTGGCACAGGCGGCATCGCGGCTGACATGCCACCGGTGACGGCAGCGCGCCAGGCCCGCCCCTGGCTCAGAGTGCCTTGGTCATGAAGGCGCTGTTGGGATCGGGCTGGTAGCCGGCGAAAGGCGCGCAGTAGCCGAACCCGAACTTCTCGTAGAGCTTCCTGGCGGGCAGGAAGAAGTCGGCCGTGCCGGTCTCCAGACTCAGCCGGGTGAAGCCGAGGCGCTCGGCCTCGGTGAGAATGTGCCGCAGCAACCGGGAGGCGATTCCGCTGCGGGTGCGCGTCGGCGCGGTACGCATCGACTTCAGCTCGGCATGGCGAGCGTCCAGTCGTATGATCGCGCCGCAGCCTACGACGGCGTCGCCCTCCCGCGCCGACCAGAAGGTGACCTCCGGGCGGCGAAGTCCCTCGAGGTCGAGAGCGTGCTTGCTCTCCAGCGGTGTGAGGGACCGCATCTGCTGGACGTGCTCGGCGAGGAACCGGGCGATCTGGGGGCCGGACAGGTCGTCCTGAGCGATTCTCATCGTGCCCATCCATACCTCCGACGCCGAGACCACAAGTGTCGCGACACTGTAAGCGGCCTCCGGCTGCAGCCCGCCACCGGGTCGCTCGACGAGCTCACTCCGGCGGCTGATCCCGCCCGCTGCCCACCGCGACGCCGTCGCGGCAATGACCAGTCCGGTGCGCGCCTTGATCGCAGTGTCCGATGTCGCCACGGCCGGGAGTCGCAAGGACCGGGCCTCGGCCAGCCGGACCGCGATTGGCCGACCGGTGCCGGCAACCGGAATCCTGGTTGCCGCATCCTCCGATGTCAGGACGGTGTCACCGCAAAGGGCGCCGCCCGTACGGCCGGCACGCCTTGGCCGGAAAGGCCTTCCCCTGCCCGAGCAGCGCGTCGCGCATACCCCGTCTCGTGCAGAACATGACAGGCCGCTCACAGCTCGTGAACCGTGAGGCGGATGTGACGGGAGGGACGATACCCAGGTGAGCTCTGATGACTCGTGGACACCGTTGCGGCGGGAAGAACCGCACGTCTAGCTTTGTGCACTGCGTCGGCGCCCTCCCGATGGTGTGGCTGCGCCGGCTCAGGTACCAGGCGGGACAACCCCGCGTTCCTCGACGGCACTCAGCGACGAAGGGATATGACGATGGCCTACGAGCGTCCCACTCTCACCAAGGTCGGCGACTTCCAGAAGGTCACGGGCCTGGCCGGGACGGGCAGCCCCGACCTGCTGGGCGGCCACAGCCTGCTCTGACCTCCCCTGACCTTCCCTGCGCTTGGCATGAGCACGTAATTCGCGGGTTGGTCGAGCACTTGGGCGGCACCGCCGGTGCCGCCCACACGCTTGACCGCACACGCCGACCATCCCCGACCGGAAGGACCCGCCCATGGTGACCGGCCCGTCGTCCACCTCCGGGGCCTGCTGGTTCCTGGTCCTCCCGGACACCGATGCCGTCGCGGCCGTCGCCGCGCGAGCCCGGTCGTGCGGGACCCAGGAGATCCCGCACGCGTCCGGAAGGCCCTGGCTGGTCGGCCGCTGGCCGGGCCACGCCCTGACGGCAGCGGCGTGCGGACCTGCCCGGCTGGCTGTGCTCGGACAGCACTCGGTGACCGAGGAGGAAGCGGCACGCGCGGCCTGCGCCGGCTCGCCCGAGGCCGCCGACGCGTATGCGAGGAGGTGGCCCGGCAGCCACCACGTGATCGCCGGTCTCAACGGCAGGACGCTGGTCCGTGGCACCGTCACCGGCGTCCGCAGCGTCTTCGTCGCCCAGGTGCCCGGCGCCGGCGGCGCTCACCTCGTCTCCGACCGTGCCGATGTCCTGGCCGGCCTGACGGGCGCGGATCTGGACGAGGGCCGTCTGGCCGTGCACCTGCTGAGCCCCGGCATACTGCACCCGCTGACCACCTGGACGGTCTGGCGCGGCGTCGACGTCGTGCCCGGCGACCGGCGCGTCCTGCTCGACCGCGAGGGTCGGCTCCGTACGAGCCGCTGCTGGAGCCCACCGACGGCCGAACTGCCGCTCGCCGAAGGCGCCCGGCTGGTCCGGGAGCGGCTCGCCGACGCGGTCGCCGTACGGATCACAGGCCGCGATCTGGTCAGTGCCGATCTGGGCGGCGTCGACTCGACCGCTGTGGTCGCCACCGCCGCCCGAACCGGCGCGAAGACCGTCGCCTACACCGCCGCCGTCCACGACGTCCTCGGCGACGACGTCGCCCATGCGCGCCGCACGGTGGAGGCGCTGGACACGGTGGAGCACCATGTGGTGCCCGCGACAGCCGTGCCCCTGACCTTCGACCGCGTCGACGCGCTCGACGACGACCTCGACACCCCATCGCTGTACGCGGTCAACCGCCATCGGCGGATGCACATCATCGAGCGGGCCGCGGAGCGCGGCTCGCCCCTGCACCTGAGCGGAATGGGCGGCGACGAACTGTTCAGCGGTGCCTCGGCACACGTCCACGGCCTGCTGCCCCGCCATCCCCGAACGGCTTGGCGGCTCGCCCGGGGCTTCACCTCCCGGCACCGTTGGTCCCGCCGCACGGCCGCGGCCCAGCTCCTGGACCGCCGCCCGTACGGCTCCTGGCTGGCCCGGGTCGCGCACGACCTCACCCTCCCGCAACCCCCCATGTCCGTCCCGCTCTTCACCTGGGGAACCCCGCCGCGACTTCCTCCATGGGCCACCGAACCGGCCGTCGAGGCCGTGCGCACGCTGATCCACGAGCAGGTCCAGGACGCGGAGCCGCTCTGCCCCGGCCACGGAGGGCACCGGGAGCTGGCCACGCTGCGCACCCTGGCCCGATTCGCACGCCACGTGCAGCAGATGTCCGAACCACTCGGGGTGGACTTCGCCGCGCCCTACTACGACGACCTGCTCGTCGAGGCCGCCCTCGCCGTCCGCCCCGGCGAGCGGGTGACGCCGTGGCGGTACAAGCCGCTGATCGGGGAGGCCATGCGGGACGTCGTGCCCGAGGCCGTCCGGCACCGGACCACCAAGGCGCACGCCGCCTTGGAGGAGGAGACCGGGCTGCGCCGCCACCGCTCCGCACTGCTCGCACTCTGGGAGGGCTCCCGGTTGCGCGAGCTGGGACTCGTCGACGTGGCGGCACTGCGTGACTGGTGCGTTCGGCCGCTCGCCGCCGACCTGGAAAGCGCGCTGCTGCATCCGACGGTCGGCTGCGAGGTGTGGCTGCGCACACGTGAACGAAGCCGCGGGCCGCTGCGGCCGACGGAAACCGACACAGGAGGTACCCCGGCATGACGGTGAATCTGCGCTCCGGAGTGGTGACGGCCGACACCGAGTACGGCATGGCACTGCTCGACCAGAACAGCGGCGAGTACTTCACCCTCAACCCCACCGCCGCGCTGATCGTGCGGACCCTGCTGGACGGCACGAGCGAGGAGCAGGCGGTGACGGCGCTCACCGATCGGTACGACGTGAGCGCCCAGCAGGTCGAGGAGGACATCGCCCGCATCCTTCGGGAACTGCGCGCCGCGAAGCTTCTGGCCGCCTGACCTCTGGTCCGGAGCACCGCCGCCGAACCCCGTTACCTCACCGCCCCGGGCCCCGCCCCGGCCCGCCCTCGTCACGGAGGCATCGCCACAGTGTCCACCTCGCAAGTCGTCCCGCACGACCCCCGGTCGGTGCCCCTCGGTCCGCGGCTGGTGACCCGGCTGGCCGTCGGCTGCGCCCATCTGCTCGCCCGGCAGCCCCCCGCCCGTATCCGCAGGGTCCTGCTGAGGCTGCGCCCGGGAGCCCGGCTCGCGACCCTCGACGAAGCCGCCCGGGCGCGGGAGACCGTCCTCGCCGTCAGTCTGGCCGCCGGCGGTCAGCAGGGTTGCCTACCGCGTTCCCTGGCCACCGTGCTGCTGTGCCGACTGCGAGGTCAGTGGCCCACCTGGTGTGTCGGCGTCCGCACGCAGCCGCCGTTCGCCGCGCACGCCTGGGTGGAGGCGGACGGTGTCCTGGTCGGCGAAGGCGCGCCCGCCGACTACTTCCAGCGGTTCATCAAGGTGGACTGAGCGGCAGCGCGTCGCTGCGGCTCCTCACTGCCCCTTCCGGGGCATCGGCAGCGTCCGGGTGAGCGCCGGCCGCCGGCCGGCCTCGCCCCTCCCGGGCGCCCCGGAGGGGCGAGGCCAGCGGTGTCAGCCCTTGAGCTTCTCCGGATCCATGACCTCACCGGCCGGTGGGGGTGTGACCGTAACGGGCTTGTTGAACGCGGAGAAGTCGAAGGAGCCGGGTTCCTTGCCGCCCTTGACCGTCATCCTGAGCGCATAGGGCTCGCCCTTGGCGGCAACGAGGAGGGTCTGGGTCGCGGCGCCGTCCTTGCCCGTGAGGGTCACGGCGGGCGTTCCGTTGACCTCGGTGTCCGCCTTCCTGGTCAGGTGGCTCTCCTTCTTGTCCTTCTCGAACATCGTGTCGATGTCACAGAAGGGGAACTTGTCCTCCTTCTTCGCATCCTGCGCCGGCATCTTGAACCAGCGTCCCTTGAGCATCTGGATGAGGGCATCCGTGTCCTCGGACGAGGAACCGTCCTTGCTGCCCATCTGCTGCCAGAACTTCTCGTCACCCTTCATGTAGGCGGCGTCGCCGATCTGACGGATCTCGGCGGACGCACCCCCGGTGGTGAAGGTTCCCTGGCAGTCGCCCGCTTTGGCGACGGAGAAATCGAAGGTCATGTGCTGGCCGTCGGTGGTCATGGTGCCGGCGACCTTGAACGAATCCAGCTTCGTCATGGCCACGCGGGCCTTCTCGGAGATCTGATTGGCAGTCAGCCCCTTGAACGCCTCCGCCGTGGTGGAGCCGGAGCCGTCCGTCTCCTTGGTGTCCGTCTTCTTGTCGGTGCCGCATGCGGTAAGGGCCATCACCGTCGTCACGCACAGAGTCGCCGTGGCCATGAGAGTTCGTTTTGTCATTTTAAGTTTCCCCTTCAACAGACCGTCTGCTGATCCGACTCGGGAAAGGCGCAAAGGGATGCGATGAGCGGAACGTGATCCTCCTCACTTCACACATCCCACACCCCTGTCATAGGGACCCGGTGCGCCTGCCACGCGCGAGCTCTTCAGGCGAACCAGTCGGGGTGGCGCTTGCGGAGGTCGACCATGGCTGCGACGAAGTCATTGAGGGCGTCGCGCATCAGCTCTCCGTAGAACCCCTCGAACACCGCCTTCTGAGGGCCGAAGCGGACCGTGGTGGTGACCACTTCCGTCTCCCCGCCCCACCCCGCTTGGTCGTTGCTGCCCGACCAGGTCTCCCACCGGCTCGTGGAGGAGACCGAGAGCGATGACAACTCCCGGTACGGAATCCGCAGCAGGTGTGTCGCGTCGAGCACGCACAGATGTGTGCTCGTATAGGCCACCGCCCACCGCGAGTCCACGGTGCGGCCCGTCCTGACGTGTCCGACCAGCCGCTCCCAGCCGACGACTTGGCACCGTTCCCGCAGCCTGGTGACTCCGCGCCCCCCGAGCGTGCCCTCGTCGATGAGGGCGACACGCTGCTCCCGCAGCAGTCGACTCAACGCGATCTCGAAGTCGGCGGGTTCGACGAGGTGGCGCAGGATGTGGGCGTCCACCTGCTGCTTGTCGTAGCCGATATCCCTTTTGCCCGACACCTCGGGGAAGAAGGGCGGCTGGACCGGCATGGTTCGCCGAGGGTCCGAGATGAGGTCGATGACCTGCCTGAGGTGGTTCATGACCTCGCCGATGTCGTATCCGGAACCCTTCACCGGGTCGAACGGGTAGTCCGTCGAGGGCGTGACCGCGACCGGTTCGTGGGCAGTCGCGGTGACCGGCTCGACCGCGGCGGGACGGTTCGGTCTGGGCCCCGCCGGATTGAAGGCGACGACGAGGTCGCCGATCGCGCTGTTGACGCTGAGGGTCGGCGTCTGATCGGGCAGGATCCGCCTGACGCGGTCGCAGACGTCCCGGTAGAACTCCTCGGCACCGACGTGACCGTCGCCGTCCCGGTCGCCCGTGCCGTGGCGCAGCGACTGCACCACAGCCGTGGTGAAGACCGACGGCTTGGCCCCGTCTCGGCTGCGCTCACCGTCCTCGTAGCTGTACTGCAGCGAGGTCGAGGAGGTGATGATGAAGCGGCCGCGGCCTCCCAGGTTGCCCGCCACGTCGACGGCATGCTCGCCCGCGCGCGTGCGCATGCCCTTGACGAACGCGCCGCTGTAGCAGCAGTCGAGGAGCAGGATGATCTGCTGCGACGCGCTCTGCTCCATGCGGTCGTTGAGGAAGTCGGCGTCGACCGAGCTTGCTTCCAGCGTGTCGACCTCCGTGTCCCGGGCGGCGAAGTGCAGCCGGCCCCGGGAGTCCTTGCGGCCGTGGCAGGAGAGATGGAGCAGCAGAAGGTCCTCGGGGGCCGCCGCGGTGAAGAAGCGCTGCACGCCCCGGGCCACTTCGTCGCGCGTCCGGTCCTTGAGGACGTCGACCGCGAAGCCCCCGATCGCCCCGTCCTTCAGAACCTCGGAGAGGGCCATCGCGTCCGCGTCCGCCCCGGGCAGATGCTCCAGTCGCGGATCGTCGTAGCGCGAGGTCGTCACGACGAGAGCCCGCCTAGCCACGGTCACCGGATTCCCGCGGCCGGGCCGCGTCCCCGTCCTGCTCGACGGACGTGAAGAAGCGCTCGATCGCTTCGCGCTGTTCGGCGCGTCCGGTGGAGGTGAGCCGGAGTTCGTGCTCGCCCAGCTTCACCTCGATGGAGCCGGAGTCGCGGCGCCGCACCCAGTCCTGCAGGAGCTCGATCAACGAACGCACCAGTGCCGGCCCGGTCCGCAGGGTGATCACGAGCGCGGCGGCCTCCCAGGCGCCGGCAGACCTGGTGCCCACCGGAGCCGGACCCGTGGGCAGCGGCGCGACGCGATGCAGCGCGAGCTCCGCCAACTCCTGCACCAATGCGACCGTTTCGGCCTCGGACATGCCCCTCCCGGCCGAATCGTCGTGCCACAGCCGAACGGTCGCCTCGATGAGATTCCCGTGACGGTCCACGCCCCGTCCCCCCTCTGGAAGTACTCAAGTGCTGGAAGGGGGACAGAGTGGCACGAAGGGGTACTTCTTCGGGGCGGTTTCGCGAATACTCAGCCGACGCCTTGCGCGCCGATGCCGTACACGGGGACGCTCTGCGGTCCATGTCCGGCGGCCCTGTCGGACGTCGTCTGCCGGGGAGGCGTCAGGGCATCCGGTTCCCATGGATCACAGTGCGACAGTGCGGGCCTCGTCCGAAGGCGGCGATTCCAGTCCTGCCCTTGTCCTGACTCTGTGCCTGTTCCTGATCCTGGGCCTCGTTCAGGTTTTCCGTCCTCAGTCGCTGTGGCGCTTGAACAGCCGCATGCAGCGGGGCTGGGTCAAGAATCCCGAGGGGACCGAACCAACTCGAAAAGGCTATGCGGTGGGGCGGGTGACGGGCGCTCTCTTTCTGGCTTTCGCCACCTGGATGCTGATCCGGCAACTCTGACGGCAGGCCAGGCTGCCGGCCTGTGCCCGACGTCCGGATCCTGATCGGCAAGCCGTCGGGAAGGCACGGAGGGGCAGCTGGTACCCCGTGGTGGGATTGCCAGGTCGGTGAGGTAGCCGTCCACGGTGTCCTCCATGCACGAGCCGCTGGTGACGCTGCCGTGCCCCTGGCCCTCGTAGGTGAGGAGCACGCCGCTGCGGCCGAGCTGCCGGGCCACCGAGACCGCCCATGGGTAGCCGGTGGCGGGGTCGTGCAGCGCGTTGGACAGCAGGATCGGCGGGGCGCCGTGTACGTCCAGGCGGTGCTGCGGGTTGGCGGTCGGCGCGCCCAGACACGCCGCTGTCATCTGGATCGGCAGCAGGTAAGGCAGGTCGGGCGCGGTCGTGTTCATGTTGGCGACGAGTGAGGCGTACTCCCGGTAGTCGCGCACTGGCAGGTGCCAGTCCGAGCAGAAGACCGGCGTGGCCGGAGGCAGCGGTGCTGTCGAGACGGGTGACGCGGGCAGCGGCCTGCGTGCGTCCATCTGGGTGATCACCGTGGCCAGGCCCGCGTAGTCGGCCTCGTAGAACTTCCGAAACGCGATCTTGTTGACCAGGTCCGGAGGTGACAGCGAGGTGCCCGGCTTCGCCGGGTCCTCCAACTCCCCTCGACCGGCCCGCGTCAACAGGGCCCGCCAGACGGCGTGGACGTCGCGGCCGTGGAGCGCGCAGCCTGCGGCACCTTCGCACCACTTGACGAACTCCTGGAAGGAATCCTGTGCCGAGGCCGCCTCGGACTGCAGGAAGTCACGGGTGGTGGGGACGCTGTGGTCCATGACGCTCTCGAGCACGATCGCGCGCACGCGACGCGGGTATGTCTCGGCATACTGTGCCCCGAGCAGTGTGCCGTACGAGCTGCCGTGGAAGGTCAGTTTCGGCTGGCCGAGGGCGGCCCGGAGGGCGTCCAGGTCCCTTACGGTCTGAGTCGTGTCCAGGTGGTCGAACACCGGGCCGGTGCGGGCCCTGCAGTCGGCCCGGAGCCGCCGGTTGTACGCCACGGTTGCATCGAAGTCCGCCTGGCTCTTGAGCACCGGCGACGGCCGCTCGGCAAGCAGGCCGCCCGAGCAGGTCACCGGGTTGCTGCCGCCCACACCGCGCGGGTCGAAGCTGACGACGTCGAACCGGCGGCGGACCTCGGGACTGAACCGGCTGATGCGGCGCACCACCATGTCCACCCCCGAGTCGCCCGGCCCGCCGGGGCCGAACACCATCGAGCCGACGCGTGCACCGGGGTCGGTGGCTTTGCGGCGGGCCACGGCCAGGTCGAGTCTCGGCCCGTGCGGGTGGTCCCAGTCGACCGGCACCGAAAGAGTGGCGCACTCGGCTCCCGGCCTCTCCGGGTCGTCACACGGTGCCCAGTGCAGGGCGCCTGTGGCAGACGGTGATGCGTGGACCGCCGGAGCGCCGGCGAGGCCGGTGGTGACCGCCGTGGCGGTTCCGACCGCCATGGCCGTGCACCGCGCGGCGATTCGCCGTAATGCGGACCTGCCCTCCAACAGCATGAACTCTCCTCGTGCAGCGAGCGGTTGTGTCAGGCGTGCGGAGCCGGCCGGGGCACGTCCGTCACGTTAGGCGCACCGTCGTCCATGTGGTGCCCCTGTCAGGGGCATATCCGGGTCGGGTCGGGGACCGCTCAGGGTGATCGTCGAGCCTCGCGCGCTCACCTCCCGTCGTGGGCGGGCCGGGGCGCCCCGGCCCGCCCACCGCGGCATCAGGCCGCCAGCGCTTCGCGGAGCGTCGAGGGCTTCAGTCCGAAGGTGTCGCGGATATCGCTGTCGTCCACGAGGAACGGCCGCTCGGACATGTAGCTCATCTCGGCGAACTCCCGCCACAGTGGATCGGTGAAGGACAGCAGCGTCAAGTCCCGTTCCGTGAGCGGCTCCAACCGCGGTCGGGGCGCTCCGTGCAGTTCGGCGAGGTCGGACGCGGCCCGGCGCACGGTCGTCGTGATGACCGGGGCGTGCCAGGCCCGTCCCCAGGACCGCTCGTCACCACTGACCGTCACCAGCGCCGTTGCGACGTCCTCGGTGTACGAGAACGCATGCGCCGCGTCGGGGTCGCCGTGGACGAGAGCCAGCTCACCCCCACGGACCCGGGGCGCGACCAGCAGTGTGAACGCCGAGACCGCGCCCGGGCCCAGGTACTGGCCGGCTCGCACCTCAGTGGCCCGCAGCCGCCCTTCGTCATGGGCCTTCTTGGCCAGGCGCCACAGGTCGGCCCTCACCCGGCCCTTTCGGGTGTGCGGGGCCATCGGGGTGCGCTCGGTGACCGGCCCGGCGGTCTGCTGGTAGCCGTAGTGATTGCCGAGCATCACGTAGTCCGCGCCGGCTCGCTCGGTCGCGGCGAGGATCGAGGCGAACAACGGGGGCATGGTCTCCGGCCAGGTGTGGTAGGCCGTCATGGCGGCGTTGAAGACCGTGGCCGCTCCGTCGAGTGCCTCGGCCAGCTCGTCAGTGCGGCCCGCGTCCAACGCGATCCGTTCGATGCCGGGATGGTCGGGACCACTGCCGCTGCGGGTGATGAGGCGGACCCGCTCGCCACTGCCGGCCAGTTGTCTGGCGGTCGCGACTCCGGTCGCACCTGCCCCGATGACCGCTGATTCACTCATGATCAGTCTCCGTTCACTACAGGAATGGATCGTTTCCCCGAAGGGGAGACGTGATTCGCGGAGGGCCCGACCGCTCGCCCAACTCTGCCGCCCGGCCGCAGGGTAGGGTCAGTGGCCTGAAAGCCATGAGATCCAAGGATCCAGCCATGCATCGTGTCGCCGTCCTGGCCGTCCCTGCGGTCAAGCCCTTCGACCTGTCCATGCCGGCGACGCTGCTCGGCGCCGCCGAGCCCGACGGACGCCCCGGCTACGAGGTGACGGTGTGCACCGCTGTGCCCGGGACGGTCACCGCCTCCGGTGGTATCGACGTGGTGATCCGGCACGGGCTCGACGCGGTCGCGGCGGCGGACACCGTGATCGTCCCCTCGACCGCCAGTCGGCACGACGCCGAGCCGGCCGCGTTGGACGCCTTGCGGGAGGCGGCCACCGCGGGCAAGCGCGTCGCCTCGATCTGCAGCGGCGCCTTCGTCCTCGCCCAGGCGGGGCTCCTCGACGGCCGTGTCGCCACCACCCATTGGGCTCTGGCCGAGGAACTGCAGCGCGCCTTCCCCGCAGTACGCGTGGATGCCGACCGGCTGTTCGTCGAGGACGGACGGATCGTCACCGGTGCGGGCTCGGCCGCAGGGATCGACCTGTGCCTGCACCTGATCGACCGCGACTACGGAGCGGCCACGGCCAACACCGCGGCTCGCGCCGCCGTCGTCACCCCGGTCCGCCACGGTGGGCAGGCACAGTTCGTGCAGACCCCCCTGCCGGCCGAGACCGACTCCTCATTGGACGCGGCGCGCATCTGGGCACTGCAGCACCTTGACCAGCCGATCTCTCTGCAAGACCTGGCCGGTCAGGCGAAGGTCAGTGTGCGGACCCTGACCCGGCGCTTCGCCGCCGAGACCGGTGTGACCCCGTTCCGATGGCTGCTTCAGCAGCGGCTGCTGCGGGCCCGCGAGCTGTTGGAGACCACCGACCTCACCGTCGACCATGTAGCCCGCCGCAGCGGCCTCGGTTCCGGCGAGTCACTCCGCCAGCACCTGAGCCGCCAGATCGGCATGACCCCGGCCGCCTACCGGGGCGCCTTCACTCACCGCCCGAGCGTGAAGGCTGGTCGGTGACGACGCGCGTCGGGCCGGCGCGGGGCGCACCCGGCGGGTCTTACCGCGTCGAGCTCTGCGAGCTCTGGTCGATTCATGTGGCTTGACCGCAGGATTGGATGTAACAGAGACTGTTACAGGGATTGAGGGGGAGTGATGGCGGCGAACAGCCGGTTGACCATCGCGACGCACGTGCTGGCCTGGCTGGCGCTGGCGCAGCGCCAGGGCCAGGAGGTTCTCACTTCGGAGCAGGTCGCGGCCAGTGTCAACACCAACGCCGTTGTCATCCGGCGCAGCCTCGGCGACCTGCGACGGGCCGGTCTGGTAGAGGTCCGCCACGGCGCCGGCGCAGGCTGGAGCCTGGCCCGGGACCCCGAGGGAATCACCCTGCTCGAGGTGTACGACGCAGTCGACGCGCAGCCACCGTTCGGCCTGCACCGCAGCGAGCCCAATGCGGAGTGTCCGGTCGGCCGAGGCATCCGGCCGGCCCTGGGCGGCGTCTACGGCCGCGTCGAGCGTGCCATGCGGCAGGAGTTGGCGCACACGTCGATCGCCGACGTACTTCGCGAGACGCTGGTGAACTAGCCGGCGTGCCGGTAGCCAGGCGGCAGTGCACCGCTTGTTGTAACAAAGTCTGTTCCAACAATTGAACGAGGAGTTAGGACTGGTGAAAGCCCTACGGTGTCCGGTCGTCGAACTGCGGCAGTACACGCTGCATCCAGGACGGCGAGACGTACTGGTCGATCTCTTCGACCGGGAGTTCGTCGAGTCCCAGGAGTCAGTGGGTGCGACCGTCCTGGGGCAGTTCCGCGACCTGGACGATCCCGACCGGTTCGTCTGGCTCCGCGGCTTCGAAGACATGCCACGCCGTGCCAGGGCCCTGGAGAGCTTCTACGGCGGGCCGGTCTGGCAGGCGCACCGCGACGAGGCGAACGCGACGATGATCGACTCCGATGACGTGCTGCTACTGCGGCCGGCCTCGGCGCGCGGCGGGTTCCCCGTGACGGACGGCGCCCGGCCGGCCCCTGGCGAGCCGGCGCCGTCGCCGCCGTCGCTCTTCCTCGCCACGATCTGGTACGGGCACCGCTCGTTCGACACACCGTTCGTCGAGTTCTTCGAGCAGCGCGTGCGACCTGTACTGGCCGAGACCGGCGGTGAACCACTGGCGTACCTGCAGTCGGAACACTCCCCGAACACCTTCCCGGCACTGCCGGTACGGCTGGACGAGGAGGTCTTCGTATGGTTCGCACGTTTCACCGACGAAGCCCACATCGACGACCACCTGGAGCGCCTGCGGCTTTCCGGACGCTGGCGCGAGGAGGTGCTGCCGACCCTTTCGAAACGCTGGGCCAGGCTCCCTCACAGGTTGCGGCTGGCACCCACCGAACGGTCAGCACTACGGTGAGGTCGTAGGAAGCTCATCGCGTGATCGGGGTGGCGCCGGTCGCCGCGACGGACAGTTCCCACAGTCGTGCGGCTGCGCCGGGGTCGACGGCGTAGGCGCGGACGCCGCCGTCGTCCATGTGCGCGGCGGGGGCGGTGACGCCCGCGACGTCGCAGTCCTCGAGGTAAAGCCCGCCGCGGCCGTCGAGAAGCGGGGAGGTGGCGGCCCACAGGCCGGTGGCGGCGCCTTGCGAGGGCGTCTTGAAGCCGGCGCCGATCACGGTGCCGTGCCCGTCCACCCAGCCACGGTCGATCTGTTCCTGAAGAGTCATCTCTCGCTGGAGGCGGGTGATGATCTTGCCCGGGTGGACAGCGAACGTCCGCACACCGTCGTTGCGCCCAATGGCGTCGAGCTGTACGGCGAACAGGGCGTTGGCGGTCTTGGCCTGGCCGTAGGCCAGCCACTTGTCGTAGCCCGTGCGGAAGTGCGGGTCGTGCCACCGGATGTCGGTCAAGGTGTGCCCGGCGGAGCTGTTGACGACGACGCGCGCACCGCCGGCGGCGGCCAGGAGCGGGTAGAGCTCACAGGCGAGAGTGAAGTGTCCGAAGTGGTTCACGGCGAGCTGGCCTTCCCACCCGGGCCCGACGCGCCACTCCGGGGTGGCCATGACGCCGGCGACGGCCATGAGGAGATCGAGCTTGTCGAGGGAGTCACTGATCTGTGCGGTGGCGGCGCGCACGCTGTGGAGGTCCGCCAGGTCCATGGGGATGACGTCGCATCCCTCCACGTCCGCGAGAACGGCGCGGGCCGGGCCGGGCCGGCGCGCCGGAACCATGACCCGGGCCCCGGCGGCCGCCAGGCTTCGGGTGGTTTCCAGACCGAGTCCGGAGTAGCCCCCGGTCACGATGGCGGTGGCACCGGAGAGGTCGAGGCCTGCGACGACGTCCTCGGCGGTGCTCGTGCCGGAGAAGAGCGAGCCGAGCGGCTGCTGATCGATGATTGTCATGTCGGAGACGTTAGAAACTAGAGCGAGGTCTAGATCAAGTCCTAGGCTGGGCGGCATGGCGACTGTCGACACCGACGCGGAGCCGCTGAGCATCGGCGAGGTGGCCGAGCGGACCGGACTCAGCGTGCACGCACTGCGTTTCTACGAGCGCGAAGGTCTGCTGGTCGGACCGGTCCAGCGCACGGCAGGCGGGCGGCGACGGTACACCACCGCCGATGTCGACTGGCTGCTGATCTGCGTCAAACTCCGCGGAACCGGCATGCCGTTGGCCGATCTCAAACGGTTCGCCGAGCTGGTACGGCATGGCCCGGGCAACGAGGCGGAACGGCTGCGACTCCTCGACACGCATCAGCAGCGCATCGAGGCACAGATCCGGACGCTGGAGGAGTGCCGCTCAGTCATCGCCTGGAAGGTCGGCGTCTACGCCGAACACCTCGCCCGCGACGACGCCGGCGGACTCTGGGACCCGACGGTCTGAGGCAGGGCGGGAGGACGACAGTGGCCGGTCGGTTCGCCCGTCCGATGGTTGCCGTCATGCTTGAATCGCCGGATGGCGAAGATCGAACCAGAGCTGATACGACGTTGGCTGGACGGCTGGACCGTGGCGCGCTCCCTGCCCGAGGCCGAGCCGGTCGAGCCCGCTGGGGACGGATTGCGGTCCAAGTGCGACCAACCGGGCCGTGAGGTCGAGGTGTTCGCGCTGTGTGCGGACGAGAGGCCCGAGTCCTTGGCCCGGCTGGCGGCAGGCGTCGCCGTCGCGCGGCAGACCACCTGGCTCACGGTACCCACGCTGCGCCCGGGCACCGTCGAAGCCGTCCTCGCGGCGGCCGGGCTGGAGTTGCTCCGCCGGTCCGAGTGGTTCATGACCACTGATCTGACCGAGCACCCGCGGCACGCACCCGGCGCACCGTACGAGCGCGAGGTGCGCACGGAGGGACCGGTGACGTCCGTCTCTCTCCGTGGCCCCACCGGAGAGGTGGCTGCGCGCGGCGCTGTCGCCGTGGTCGGCGCCGACGCGATCGCCGACCGCATCGAGACGGACGCGGCGCACCGCCGACGCGGACTGGGCCGCGCCGTGATGAGCACTCTGGCGGAGACCGCCGTGTCCCAGGGCGCCCGTACCGGTCTTCTCATCGCCAGTGAGGAAGGCCGGCGCCTTTACTCCTCCCTCGGCTGGCACCACGAAGCCGACGTCCTGATCGCCCGGGGGCCGGTGGCTTCCTCCACCCGGTAGGACGAGCCTCCTGATCCGGGGATGGCCGCCGTCGGGGTGGTCGAGCCCGCGGCCGTTGCGGGGGACGCCGCTGCCGCTGGCACGGCCGGATGCCGGCATCAGGCGCAGTGCGGGCGGTTCCGGCCGACCCGGTCGCCGCCTCGGCAGGGGATGCTCCCCGACCGGCGATGACGCGATCGCACGCCTGGCCGCGGCCGTCCTGGTACGGGGACAGGGGTCGCCGACGACGGCGTCGACGGCACCTGCGGATGCGCGCCGGGTCAGAGGCCCGCTGGGGGACGGCGCTGAGTTGCGCGCCTCCGTACCCGATGCCACGGTCTAAGCGGGGGATGCCGACGACCTTGCACGGGACAGCGCTACAGGCGACGGCACCAGGCGTCGGAAGAGGACTGAACCGTGCCTCCCCCCTCCTGGCGCCGGTCACGTCCGTCCCTCCGTGGCTCGGCGCGTGTCCACGAAGCAGGGGGGCGCAGAGAAAGCGGGAAATGCGATGGCGAACGGTTTCACGGACAGGCGCGTCTTCGGCGGGCCGCCCGATCGGCCCAGTGGCTCCGTCACGGGCCCTGGTACGGAGTACACCGGCCGGTACGTGGTCCTGCTCGACCCGAGCGACCAGGAGAGCGGCCTGAACGCCCTGCGTTCCTCCGCCGGGATCGCGTCCGTCGAACGCGTCCGGGGCGCCGAGGCCGCGAACGCCGCCGAACTCCTCGAACGCCCCGACGTGTCGGTGCACTTCGAGGAACTCGGAGCCGCCGTCGTCGAGGTGCGGCCCGACCAGCGCCACACGCTGGTGACAACCGCTGAGGCGGAGCCGTCGATCATCGCGGCGGAGCCGGAGCGCATGGTGTACGCGATGCCGATCACCGCTCCGCAGCAGGCGCCGACTGAGTTCTTCCCGGCCTACCGCAGCGACGAGGACGTGGTCGCCTGCCACACGAGGACCGAAATCGCCGCCGCCCAGGGCCCGGCCTCGGACGAGCAGAGCTTCACCTGGGGCCTGCAGGCGATCCGGGCCAACCTGACCGACCTGACCGGACGCGGCGTGAAGGTCGCCGTCCTCGACACCGGCGTGGACACCACCCACCCGGACCTGGTCCGGTGTGTCGAGGGCACGATGTCTTTCGTGGTCGGCGAGGCGGTGGAGGACGGTCATGGCCACGGCACCCACTGCGTCGGCACCGTCGCCGGACCGAAGAACCCTCAGCAAGCACCGCGCTACGGCGTGGCCTGCGACGCCCGCATCCTCGTCGGGAAAGTCCTCAGCAACCAGGGCAGCGGCGCTGACGGTCAGATCCTGGCCGGCATGGCCTGGGCCATCGCCCAGGGCGCGCGCGTGATCTCGCTGTCGCTCGGCGCTCCGGTCGGACCGGGTGAGCTGTTCCCGCAGACGTATGAAATCCTGGCCCGCCGCGCGCTCGAGCGCGGGACGGTGATCGTCGCGGCCGCGGGCAACGACAGCAACCGCCCTCCGAGCATTCTGCCCGTCAGCCGACCCGCGAACTGTCCGTCCATCATCGCGGTGGCGGCGCTCGACAAGTCGATCACGCCGTCGTTCTTCTCCAACGGTGGCATCAATGGCCAGGGCGGGGAGATCAACATCGCCGCGCCCGGCAGGGACGTGCGATCGGCCGCTCCCGGCGGCGGGTACCAGACCATGAGCGGTACGAGCATGGCCACGCCGCACGTTGCCGGTGTCCTCGCCCTGCTGGCCGAGGCCAACTCCAACGCCTCCGCGGCCGATCTCGTGGCGAGCCTGAAGTCAGGCGCGTTCCCGTTGACACAACCCGTCCGGGACGTCGGCGCGGGCCTGCTCCAGGCCCCGTGAGCGAGTCACCCCGGTCCGCGCCGGTCGGGGTCATCTTCGCGGTCGACCCCGACCGGTTCGCGGAGGTGGTGCGGGCCCTGCGGCAGGCGGGGTTGACGGTCACGAGCGAGCAGCCGGAGCTCGGCACGCTCTCCGGTACTGTCACGGAGGATCGCCTACCGGCCGTGGAGGCGGTCGACGGCGTCGAATCCGTCGACCGGGAGGGCACCGTCCGACTCCCCCCGCCCGACTCACCTTTCCAGTGACTCGTGTTGACCTGCGGGGCTGCAGCCCTGTCCGATTCGGACCACGAGGTCGCGGTCGCCGGGGTCAGGGCCGGCCGCTTCGCGGGAAGCCCCGCGCTGCTTCGCCGTCGGTGAGCGTCGTCACGCTGGCGGGGTCAACGTAATGAGGAACTCCTGGTCGCGGGCCCCTGAGCAGCGGCCCTGAACCATTTCGGCGCCTTCGACGGTGTCCTGGTCGCGGACGGAGAGGCATTGGCCGGTGGCGGCGGGGCGCAGACGGAAGTGTCCTGAGGCCGGCGGGCCGATGGGTTCGACGCGGAACTGCTGCGTGGGATCGTCCTCGGCACAGTCGTCCCGAGGTTCGATCAGACCGCGGCCGGGGCCGTCGCGCAGGAGGGTCAGGCAGCCGATGCCGTACTTCGGATGGTGCCACTGGATCTCGACCAGGTTCTCGCCGACGGGTTCGATGTAGGTGTGCGGCAGGACGGCTCGTGTGCAGGGGTACTGGGCCGCGATGGCCGTGGCGTAGTGATGCGTCCGGTCTCGTCCTTCGGTGACACACAGCCGTGGGGTACGAGCCGGGTGGATCTGTGCCCAGCTGCCGACGGCGAGTATGGCCAAGCCCTGCACCGGGCGGGCGTCGATCGTCGTGCGGTGTGGTGCGGATGCGGACGAAACCAGTGTCTGTACGCCCAGGGCCGCACCGGCGCCGATCGCGGCGGCCGCGATCAAGCGGACGAGGCTGTGCCGGTGTGTGGACCGTGACTCACGGTCGGCTTGTGCCGTCTCGGGTGCCGCCTGCTCGTCGGCTCCGGGCGGCTCGACGTCGGTACGGGGACCGGAGGACTGTTCGGCCATGGCCAGGCGTCGACGAGCGTCGAGCCACCGCTCGGTATCGGCCTCACCGAGTCCGCAGGCGCGGGTGAACGCGGCGACGAACGGCTCACGGGGCAGTGTCGCGCGCCCCAGGGCGGTCGCCATCGTGCTGGAGGCCAGCGTGTCCCCGCGCGCGGCGGCCTTCCCTTCCAGCTGCCGATAGGACAGGCCGGACCAGATCCGCAGGGCACGCAACGCCGCTGTGAACTCCTCGGCAGTGCGTGGCCGTTCCGGCTGCGGCGTTCCAGGCGGCGGCTCGGCGCCGTCGCTCTCTGCCCCTCGTACCACGATCCCACCGTAACGGGGCCTCAGCGCTGGGCGCTTCCGGCAAATCCGTCAACTCCCCGCGCTTTCAGCCATGTTCCGCTTGCTGTGCGCCAGCGTTCGACGGGTGCTCGGGACTGTTCCGAACGTACGCGAACGCCTGGGTGGGTTGTGGGCGCTCGCCGTCGCCGGGAGGCTCTGAGCGGTTGTCATCGGCGGCCCCCCATCACGCGGCATGCGGAGTCGGCCGGCCGGCCCGTGGAGCACGCCGGCACACCCCGTGGCGCCGGCTGGGCGCCGCATCCGATGACGGGCCGGACAGAGACCAGGAGCTGGAAGGAGTCGCGACTGATGAAGGCTGTCATGAAGTCGGCGGGAATACTGGGCGGCCTGGTGACCGCGGGAGTGCTCGCCCTTGCGCAACCGTCCGCGGCGGTGTCCGTCGCGAGCGACGACACCTACTTCACGACCCAGGCGACCAAGCAGTACACCTGCGCCAAGACGACCTGCCGAGTGAAGAGGAACCTCTTCAAGGGGCAGCCGCTCTGGCTCAATTGCTACTACGTCGGTCAGCGGGTGTCGGGCAACTCCATCTGGTACAACACCACGACGTTCGAGGGCGAGTACTGGGTCGACGGGTACACCCCGGGCCAGTACATCAACACCGGCTCCGACCCTCGTCCCGGGATCGCCCGCTGCTGAGCGGTCCCGCGCCGGCGAAGAGAGACAGCCGACGGGTGCGTCCCCCACCGCACGCTGCGGTGTAGGGCCTCGCTCACCGTCGGACACGCCCAGCCCGTCCCATCCGATACCGGCTTCGGCGACGTCCAGGCGCCGAAGGCCGATTCCCATCACCCCGCTGTGAAGAAGGAGAAGATCCATGTCCATGATCCTGCGTAGGCGAGCCGGGCTCGTCGTCTCGGCGTTCGCGCTCGGCGCCGCAGCCGTTGCCGCCGGACCGGCGATCGCCTCTCCCGCCTCCGTACCGGCTGCGCCGACCTCGGAAAGCGCCTGTCCCTACGACCGGGCTCACCCCAACCTCTACCCCGGTGACACCGGGAAGGCCGTCACCCACGCACAATGCCTGCTGAACATCTACGGTCGGCACCTTCAGGAGGACGGCCAATTCGGTGCCGCCACCAAAGCCGCCGTCATCTGGGCACAGGGCCGGTGCCACATCACCACGGACGGCATCGTCGGCCCCAAGACGTGGGACTGCCTGCACCCGGACAAGAGCCCCAACCCCTGACCCGCATGCCGCCGGTGAGGATCTCGACCCGTGCCGGCGCCAGAGGCCTCCGGAACCCGTCCCTCCCGGGGGACAGGCCGCGCGGGAACCGGTAACGCATCGCAGCAGCACACAGCCCGGCGTTCCCCGTGGGGATGCCGGGCTCGTTGCAGTAAGCGAGGGCAACCGCTCCGCCCTGCGAATGGGTGGACCTGAGCGGTGGGACTCGTGCGCCGACCGAAGACGAGCACGGGCCATGGGTCGGGATCGTCGGCCGTGGTCAGCCAGCAGTAGATGTCTGCGCCGCTCGTGACACCCCAGGCGACGATGGACTCGGGGTCCACGTGCGGACGGATGGCCTCGGCCGGCCGCAGCAGCAAGGGCGCCGGCTCGTCGCTGTGCCAGTTCCCGCTCAGGGCGACCCGGAGCCTCGAGCGAGCCGGCCTCTGCGCTTCTATGTGTCGGCGTTCACCACCGCGCTGTCAGCTCCCGGAACTTGGGGCAGGTGACGATGTCCTTGGCGCTGCACTTGAGAGCGTGTTCCAGGAGCTGGGTGGCGTGGTGGAGATCGACCATGCGCTGCTCGATCTCGGTGATCTTGGCGCGGATCATCGCCTGCCGGTGCGGCTGGTCGCGCTGGAACTCCTTGACCTCGCTCAGGGTCAGCCCGGCCTGCTGGTACTTGCGCAATACCACGATCCGCTCGGCCGCATCCGAGTCGTAGCGCCGCTGCCCGCTCTGGCGTGCGGGCGGGGGCAGCAGGCCGTGACGTTCCCAGAACCGGATGGCCGACGCCGGTACTCCGGTGGCCTCGGACAGCTGCCCGATCGTCATGACCATGTGTCTGTCCTCCCCTTCTCCACCCTGCTGCGGCAGGGCATTTGACTTGAACCATAGTTCAAGTTGGAGGGTGTCGGCACGGGGACAGCGGCGCTCGAGCCGCCGCCACCGACTGACTTCAGGAGGACGCCATGGCCGATGTGCAGGTAAGGAATGAGCGGGCCGACCAGCTGGTCGAGGCCGCCGAGGGACTCTTCGCGGCGGAGGTGATGTCCCACTCCGGGCATGCCAACCTCAGCGCCCGGCTCGATGACGACAGCTTCCTGCTGACCCCGGGATTCGTCCGCGGGCTGCGGCCCGAGAACCTGGCGACCGTCAGCCTGGACGGACAGGTTCGCGCCGGACAACTGCAGTCGGTGAGCGCCGAGATCACCGCCATGCACAGCACCGTCTACCGCATCCGCCCACAGGTGGGGGCGATCATTCACACGCACTCGCCCGCTGCGACGGCCTTCGCCGTGGCCCACCGGCCGCTGCCGTGCCGCACCGAGCCGATGCTGCGCTTCGGGCAGGCGGAGGACGTCCCGGTGGTCCCATGGGGGCCGCGTGGGTCGGACGTGTCGGTCCGCGGCATCGCCGAGGTCCTGGAGCGCCGCACGACGACGGCCGCGGTGCTGCTCGCCAACCACGGTCTGTTGGTGTTCGGCCCGGACCCGGCGGCCACCGCTCACCTCTTGGTGGCCATCGAGGAGAGCGCCGAGGCCGAACTCGCCGCTGCGGCGATCGGCGGGGCCGTGGACTTCCCCGAGGGCGCCGTGGAAGCCGTGCGGGCCGCGATCGCGCGGGTGGCCTCCTGATGAACGTGACGACGGGGACGGAGCCGGTGTCCGTGCCGGACACGCCGGCGACGGCGAGCGGCACGGCGGCCGGGCGTGCAGAGGCGGTACGGGATCGCTACCGGGCGACCCTGGGGGCCGTCCCGGATGGTGTGGAGGCCCGGCTGCGGCTGGCCCAGGACTTCGGGCGACTTCCCACCGAAGAGGCGATCGCGGTCTTGCGGCACATCGTTCTGACCGACAACCCGCTGGGAGCGCGAGTGCAGCAGCTGGTCCACTTCGGTCAGCTCCTGGCGCTGGGCAGGGCCCATCCCGCCCGTATCCACGCCCAGGGCGCGCTCCACGCGGGGGCGGGTATCGCCGACCTGATCGGAGTCGCCGAGACCGCGCTCATCACAGCAGGTGTCCCGGCCTTTGCGCTCGGTACCGAGATCGTCGCCGAGATCTCCTCGGCCGAGGACGGCGGGGACGCCGGACAGCACCCAGCGGCGGAGCGGCCGCGCGTCCGGTAAGCCGCGCCCCGCGTGCGCGAGGGAGGCGAAACCGCACACTCGGGGCTCGTCGCCCACCCACGGGCAGAGGCGGGTCGCTGACGGGGATACCGTCCGGCTCGCGGCCCCACTTGGGCTCACCCGCCCGGCTCGGTCGTAGGCCAGGCCGGGAGGCCGGGTAGGCAGGGGAGGCAGGCATCGGCTTGGGCGGTGGCCAGGTCGTGCCCGAGGGCTTTCACGGCTGGCCGCCGCTCGGGTCCGCACTCGTCCATATCGGATCCGGGAATGACAAAATCGGAGCACGGGGGAGGTGATGGGTGGGAGGCACTGATGGATCTGGACGCTGTCGTCGATGAGCTGTACTCCGTGGCCCCGGGTGACTTCACGGCCGCCAGGGACGAGCGTGCCAGAGCCGCGAGCGCGGAAGGCGACCGGGAGCTGTCCGAGCAGATCCGCCGGCTACGGCGCCCGACCCTCGCGGCATGGGCGAGCAATCTGCTGGTGCGCGAGCAGCCGGACGAGGTGAAGCGGCTCGTGCAACTCGGTGAGGCGCTCAGGCGGGCTCACCAGGACCTCGACGGCGAGCAGCTGAGGGAGCTGTCGGCGCGGCAGCACCAGGTCACCTCTGCACTGGCCCGGCAGGCCGGCCGGCTCACGGCCCAAGCGGGGCAGCGCATCAGTGACGACATGCGGCAGGAGGTCCAGGACACCCTTCACGCGGTGCTGGCCGACCCTGAGGCGGCCGAGCAGTGGGCGAAGGGCCGTCTGACGAAGCCGCTGAGCGCCCCAGCAGGCTTCCCCGCCCTTTTCCGGCAGCCCACACCGCCCTCGGCTGACCGTCGCACCGAGCCCGCCGGCGAGGTGGCCGACCTGGAGGCCGCGCGCACTCGTCGCCGCGAGCAGGAAGAGCGTCTCGAGCGGGCCCGGCAGCAGGCCGCGGACGCCGAGCAGGACCTTCACGACCGGGAAGCCGAGCTGACCACCGCGGAAGAGCAGCTGGGCCGGGCGGAGGACGAGCAACGACAGGCAGAGCAGCGCGTCACCGAACTCTCCCGGCAGCTTCAGGACGCGGAACACGAGCAGCAGCGGGTCCGGGAGGCCGCGCGGAAGGCCCGCGCCCACACACGGGACGCAGATCGGGCCGCGCGCGAAGCTCGCCGCAGGGCCGAAGAAGCTGCCGCACACGCCCGCGAACTGGCCGAGCAGACTCGGCACCGGGCATGAACCTACCGCTCGCCCGCGGTCTGTGACCGGACCGAACTCCGACAGGGAGTGAGGAACGCGGAACTTCCGCGGCTGGGCCATGCGATGTCGTCAACGCGGGCCGCTCGCAGGTGGCCGACCCCAAGGCGTATCTGACGCGGATCGTGTCGAACCCGGCGCTGGAACGGCTGCGCTCCACACGGCACAAGCGGGAGACCTATGCAGGGCCGTGGCTGCCGGTGCCCATCCTCACCGGCAAGGACGCCTCCGAGGCCGCCACGGATGCCGAGGCGGTGTCGATGGCCATGCTGGTGGTGCTGGAGACGCTCAGCCCGCTGGAGCGCGCGGTGTTCGTGCTGAAGGAGGTCTTCGACTTCAGTCACGCCGCCCTTGTGGACCGACGGCGGCGGCAAGGTCCGCCAAGCCCTGCGCCCGGTGGTCGGCGCGGCCACGGTGGCCGCCTGGTTCGCCGCCATCGGCACCGTCACCTACCAAGGAGTCGAGCCTGCCGACATGAAGGCCGAACTCGTCGAGATCAACGGCGGGCCGGGCATCGTGTTCAGCGGACCGGAACACGTGATCGCCACCGTCACCTTGGACTTCGGCACCGACGGCCGTATCACCGCCATCCACAACGTGGCCAACCCGGACAAGCTTCAGGCCGTGGCCAAGGGCACCACCTACGACGTCGGCACGCGTTGAGTGCCGTCACCCGCAGTCCCCACTCGTCAAGGCCGGCATAGATCAACGCGATGCGACCTGCAGGGAAGTCGAGTGAAGCGGCCTCCCTCGTACCGAGCGCCGCACAGCCGACGGTGACGGGGGATACACTCCTGCGCCGGAGGGGATCACGGGGTGAGTGAGACAGACGGGGCGCCCGCGGCGCCCGGCCGGCTGCGCCGAGCGCTGCCGCACAGCAGGCGCGGCCGGTTGCTGCTGATGTCCGCGCTGGTACTCGTGCTTGCGGGCACCGGGTTCGCTACGTGGACGGCGGACACGTGGCCGTGGCCGAAGAACCACTACTGCTGGGGCGCGTGGGAGGAGGACAGCGGTCCGGGCTTCCTCGGCGACGAGGCCTTCGGCGACGATGACGACGGGTCACGCACCGACCGGGAGACGGCGCCCACCCGCGAGCGTCCGACCGGCAGGTGCGAGATCGTCATCGCCGGCGAGTACGAGAGTCACGACGGCGACAAGGTCTCCATCGACCAGCAGGTGTCCGTCGAGTACGGCCCCGTCCCCAAGGCCGCGGAGGCCCGGCTCGCGATGGTCCATGACGGTTTCCTGGGCGGCGACATGGCCCCGTTCCCGGACGGCCTGCCGGGGACGGTGAACGGGCGCGGTGGCATGCTGGTGCTCCCGAAGTCCTGCGATACGCAGGACGGCCGGCCGACCGTCGTCACCATGCACGCGTCCGGCACATACAGCAACGGCCCCTCCTACACCCGGAACGATCCTGCCGATCTGGGCGGTGCCCGTCAGGCTGCGGTGCTGCTCGTCGCGGCGGCCAACCGTGGAATGGCGGCGGCCGGTTGCGCGCCCGACGAGCCGCTGAGGGTCAGCTCGCCGCTCTACGACCTGCCGGGCAAGCCGGAGAGCGTCTTCAGCGCGTCCGACGACGTCTGCGGCATCCGCGGCTTGCGCCTCGCCACGGAGGACATCGAGGACCAGACCGGCGCGGTCACCCGCGACCTGCAAACGTGCAGCGTCCTAGGCGATCGGGACGGCATGCCGTACCTGGAGCTGGCGATGGTCGCGCAGCCCCGGCTGGCCGCGGTGTTCGACGGCATCGCGGGCGAGCACCCCGCGGCCCGCGGCTGGCGTGGCACGGGCACCTTCGGCGAGAAGCACACGATCGTACGGGCCGACTGCGCCGGCCGGCCCGCCACCTTCCTGATGGGCGCCTCCACCGACCCCGACCACCTAGCCGCCTTCGCCAACGCGGTCGCGGCCCGCCTGGGCTGCGCCCCCATCGCCCCCAAGGGAGCCGCCCAGTGAGCAGCACCGCGGACGACCCGAACGCAGACGAGCAGCCCCTGCCCGCCGAGCAACGACTGCCCACCGAGGGGGAGCCGCACAGCGAGCGGCACCTGCGCCGGTGGCATTGGCGCAGACTACTGCGCGGCCGGATCCGGCCGCTGCTGGCCGCAGCTGTCGCCGGGGTGCTGCTCGGTGTCGGCGGCACGGCCTGGCAGACGCAGGCCGGGCCGTTCGCGCCGGACGAGGTGTGCTGGGGCGCGCTGTCCCGCGATGACCTCGCCGCGACGTTCCGCGAGCCCGAAGACGTCAAGGTGGTCGAGGCGCCCGTGCTGTACGGCGCGCGCTCCATGGAAGGCCCCACCGGCAGTTGCCAGTTGTCGAACAGTGACGGCGACGAGTGGGCGCTCACCGCCCGGGTGCACCGGCTGGACGACCGGGCCGGCGACGACGGCATGTGGGCTGATGAGTTCCTCTCCGCCCGCCTCACCCCGCTCGGCGGCGGCCTGCTGGGCATGGCCTCGGACAACCGCGCCTGGCTCGCCATCCCGGACGGCTGCCTGGGCCGCCCCGGCGACCTCGACGGGCCGACCGTCGTGGACATCGCCCAGGGCGGCTGGATCAGCGGCATGGAGCCGCGCACCGAGGAACGGGACGCGTTGGCCCGCATGGTCGTGAAGCTCGTCAACAAGGTCAGCGCGGACCTGGGCTGCACCGGCACGATCGCCGATCCGGTCGAACGCCTGCCGAAGGCAGCCCACTACACCCGCACGGAGAAGCCGGACGCGCTCTGCGGCATCAAGGGTCTGACCCTGGGCAGGAAACGCAAGGCGGACCAAGACCCCATGATCACCGTCGGGCACGGCCCGGTGCGGACGTGCGACCGGGACATCACCGGCTCGCAGCCGGTGCAGCGCCTGATGACCGTCGAGGACCCGCGGCTGGCCGCGGTCTTCACAAGGATGACGCTGCATGAGGGTGACCGGGTGCGCTCCGCGGCCGGCTACGGCGGCCTCGGCCCCAACCTGGGTATTTTCAGAACCCGTTGCCAGGCGGGGGAGACGGTGTTCCTCGTCCAGGTCAACGACGCTGGACTGAGCGCGGACCTGCGCACCCTCTTCCCCCTGTACGTCGAGGCCGAAGCCGCCCGCCTCGGCTGCGGCCCGCTGAAGCTGAAACTGCCACCACCGGCCGGGAGCCGCTGACTCCCATCCCACCGCCGTCAAACGCCTGAGGCTGGCTTGGCCGCTCGAAAACGGGTGATCTGCCTGAATGACTGCTCGGTACGGTGACTCCGTGTGCGTGTACGCCATGACCTACTACAAGCTGCACTACGCGTGTGTCCCGTGCCGCGTCAGCTTCAAGCAGCATGCCTGGCCGCAGCGGGAGCACGTGTGCCCGAACTGTTCTCAGCCCCTCATTTGCGCCGGTCGTGACTTCGCTCCGCCGCCCAGGCGTGATGTCCACGGGTGGTCTGTCGTCGCTGCGGTGTTGGGTGAAGGGCTCCGCTACGAAGGGCGATCGGCCTGCGGGTGCGGCAAGGAGCCCAGGTACCGCCCGCGGACAAGAGCCGAACTGCGGGTCCGTCGGAACGTCGCCGCAAGGTACAGGATGCCGCTGTCCGAGACGTTGTCCCGACCGGACGCTCTGACCCCGGCGACGGATTGACGGCGCGCCGCAGCATTTCAGGCGGCGATGTCAGTCCAGAGCTGCTGCGACGCTGACGCAGGCCAGGACTTGCCCCGGCTTGCGCGTCTCCCTGCACGACCCGCACGAGCCTGATACTTGTTGAGCGTATCGATCCTCCGGCATGGAAAGAATGGCTTCATGGATGCATGAGGAGCGCGCTCAGTGGGTCGGTGATCAACGAAGTTCCGCTTACCAGGAATGCCTCAGAGCATGGGACGAATACACCTTGGCCCGCGGGGTGTTTCACATTGACGTGTATCCCTTCGGCAGCGATTCCTCGATGCTGCATCCGAGGCTTTGGGGGAACTCTGATACTTCGCGAACCCACCTCGCCTCCACTCAAGAACACACTCACAACCAGACTCCTCGGCGGGATGTGAAGGCGCATGTTTCAAGCCTGACGGGAGGGGAGAAAGGCAGTATGAGGGTGCGAGCCGAGGTGTGTGACCTGAAGCGGGTGAGGGAGCATTGAAGAGGGCTCTGTATCACTTAGCGGCTGTCGTCATGGCCGCGGCTGTCGCGTTGGGTGTTGTGTGGACGGCAGGGAAGATCCACTTTCCGGCCCCCGAACCGGGCGGTTCAACGGCGACGTACGACCCTTGGGACGATCCTTTCTGGCCTCCCACGCCCCCCGCGCCGGCACCCCCTGCCCCGCCACCTCCTCAGGTCTACCGTTAGATGGCGGCGCCCTGCGCGAGGCACGCCCGCGGCACGCCGCGCGGCTGCTGCGGAGCAGCGAGGTGCCGGGACGCCCGGGTGGCCGAGGCGTCCGGCTGCCCCGGCTCCACCCACTCCAGTCGTGTCTTGTGCCGGCGCTGCGAAGTACCTCCGCAGGACTACCGAGCGGCGGGCCGGGTCACTTCTTGACCGCGATACCGCAGACGGAGACATCGGCCGTGTCCTCTTCGGTCCGGTCGGCGTCCGGGCGCCAGGCGGCCGTGGACACGACCCCCGGCTCCACCAGTTCCAGCCCGCCGAAGAAGGAAGCGATCTCCTGCGGTGCCCGCAGGTGGTAGGTGTTGGCCGACTGCCCGTTGTAGATCCCGACCGCGGTGTTGAGTGCCTCATTGGTGTTCGTGCCGTCACTGAGGGCCAGGTAGCTGCCCGAGGGCAGGGCCGACATCAGTGTGCTCACCAGGTCGGCGGGGCGCTCGGCGTCAGAGATCTGCCCCATGATGCCCAGCATGGTCAAGGCGACCGGGCGGCTGAAGTCCAGGGTCTTCGCTGCTTCGGCGAGGATGCGTTCCGGGTCCCTGACGTCGGCGTCGACGTAGGCGCAGGCGCCCTCGGCGCTGCTGGTGAGCAGAGCCTGCGCGTGCACTAGGACCAGAGGGTCGTTGTCGACGTACACGATGCGGCTCTCCGGCGCGATGCGCTGGGCCAGTTCGTGTGTGTTCTCAGCGGTGGGCAGTCCTGTGCCGATGTCGAGGAACTGGCGGACCCCGGCCTCGCCCGCCAGGAAGCGCACGGCGCGCCCGAGGAACCTCCGCTGCAGGCGCGCGACGGCGGCGAACTCCGGGAAGGTCTTCAGGATGACCTCACCGGCCTCGCTGTCGACGGGGTAGTTGTCCTTACCTCCCAGTAGGTAGTTCCAGACACGGGCAGAATGCGGGCGATCGGTCTGCAGCCTGGCCCTGAGTTCTTCACGAGGGTGAGTCATGGGGAAAGCTTCACATAGAGGCATGCCGCTGTGGGCCAATTGCCGCGAGGGCAACTCCACTTCGTCAGGGCTGGGGAACGCCGCACACACCGGTGGCCAGAGTCGCGGGCAAGGTCGTCGAGCACGCGCAGCCGCTCCTGCGGATCCAGTCCCACGGCGCCCCTCCATCGCGGTCTCCTCACCGGCGTCAGCCAAGGACCTCGGACGCGGCCAGGCGGCGCAGCTCGCCAGCCAGCCAGCCTGGCGGCGCGCCCACGTACGGGCTGATGCTTCGCGCACGTCAACCGCCTCCTCTACCTTCGGCCGAGAACGGAGGAAGTCGTGAAGAACATCTGATGGAGGTACGGCCAGCGTGCGCACACCCGTCTTCGAGCTCCACATCCAGCCCATGTTCCGCGCTACCGACCGCGTCCACATGAGTTCCTTCTTCGACCTCTGGGACTACGACGCCGTCGTCGCCCAGGCCGACGACATCCTCATCCGTCTGGAGGACGGCATGCCACCGGTCACCCACGGTGGACCGTGGCCGGAGGAATGGATCGAGCTCTTCAGACGCTGGAAGGATGGTGCCCGAAAGCGGCTCGAACTCGGCACCGCCACGTACACGCTCGACCAGACGTCCGTCGCAGTGACCATCACGGCGACCGGCACCTTTCCTGCTGCGGGCTGCGCAGGCTGGCTGCAGCTCGACAACGAGACGGACACGGCGAAGACCTACGTTCTGTACGTGGAGCAGCCGGATGCCCCGGTGGCCGGCACACCGGCTGCTTTCACTCTCAAGGAGCGCTATCGAGCCGCGGATACCCGCTCCGTCTTCGTCCGTGACGCGACGGGTGTCCAGCAACTGCACTGAAACGGCCACCCGCGGTGATGCGACCGCGATGGGAAGGAGCCTCCCTTGACTCAAGCTCTTGCCTACGAGAGCAAGGCGATCGTCGCCTTGATGGGCCAACCCGGGCCGCAGCGAGACGGAAAGTGGCTGCAGGACGCCTTGCAGCAGGCGATCATGCTGGAGCTCGCGACCCTCCCTCCGTATCTGTGCGGTCTGTGGTCGATCAAGGACCCGGCGAGGGACAAGGCCGTCCACGACGCCATCTTGGCGATCATCATGGACGAGATGTCGCACATGGGGCTCGTGTGCAACATGCTCACCACCATCGGCGGATCCCCACGCATCGACCACGCCGACCTGGTTCCCAAGTACCCGGGGCACCTGCCCGGGGGGGTGCGACCTCAGATCTGCGTGTCCCTCAGCGGTCTGACTGCCGCTTCCCTCGACATGTACTGCCAGATCGAACGGCCCGAGGACCCCGTCGCCGAATTCGAGGAACCCGGCACGTCGATCGGGGCTTTCTACGGCGCCATCCGGCAAGCGTTCAGGCAGAACCCCGACCTGATCAAAGGCCACCGACAGGTCGAGAAGGAGATGGAGACCGCCTACGGTCTGGGGAACAACCTCGTCCCGCTCTCCACGCCTGAGGCCGTGGACGATGCCATCCAGGTCATCATGGAGCAAGGGGAGGGAAGCCACAGTTCGCCGAAGAACCGCTACTTCGGCAGGGAGGGCGAGCTCGCCCACTACTACGAGTTCCGTCAGATCCTGCAGGGCAAGAAGCTGGTAGAGGTGCCGACGGCTCCCGAGGGGTGGGCCTACGAGGGCGAACCCATCGTGATGCCCGAGACCTACCGGATGGGGACAGTGCCCAGGGGAGGCTGGGCGCAGGAGCCGGCGTACCGCCCTGACCCAGCGGTGCAGGAGCTCCTTACAACGTTCAACCAGCGCTACAGCGAACTGCTGGGATGGCTGGAGAAGACATGGCAGGCGGCCGATCCACAGGAAGCGAGCGACGCTCTCGACGAAGCCGAGACGAAGATGCGGAAACTGAGGCTTCCTGCGCGGTCACTGATGCAGCACGAGCTGCCGGACGGGAGCGGGCAGACGTACGGGCCCGAGTTCTTGTACGTCCCGGCCTGATCGAACACTTGGCGCACCCACGCCAAGTCCGTCGGGGGCCCGGTCCGGAGCCCACCCAAGGGTGAACTGCCGCCGGCCCATCGCACCGTCAACCCCGCACTGTCCATGGCTCCGATCCGGGGCGTCCGGCATGACGGTGATCATTCTCGGGCCGATCGTGTGGCAGGCGCGCCAGGTTGCGCGGGGTCGTCACAAGAGCATGCTGGAAGTGAGGAAGACCGCGCGAATAGAGCTCGCGGAGAAGTCGACCGATTTCCATCGGCTTCTGCTGTCGCATCTGTAGAAGTGGCAGATCGGTGCATTGCTCTCGTAATGGAGAAGAAGCTCTTTGTACTGGGGTGGTTTCTTGCATGGCGGAGACATGCAGTCACCCGCCTGTTGATCTATGGAGATGCGAGCGGAAGCCGCGACTCGCGCTCCAAATACTGGGGGTTCCGAACCATGGGTATTGCAGCTGGAGGCTCGGGACCCGCTTGCAAGCATGGGAGGTTGAAATGACGGACGCAGCTTACGCCAAGCTCTTGTGGCTGGAGGCGAAGAGAGTTCAGGACCCCGATGGTGCGGACGAGATCACCGTCAGTAGAGGAGACGGCGGTGTCTTCGAAAGGATACGGATGAGACAAGGGGATGTGTATGAGTTCGACGAGCGATTCGTGCCGTTCGTCAATCAAGAGCCGATTGACATCGTTCTGCACGAGGTGAATGAGGCAACTGGACAGGCCAGCTTCATTGGGGGAGCGGGGATCGTGCCCTCCGAGCTGGGCCTTGGGGAACGAACGCAAGGCATCGGCGCGCTGTCGCCGTCTCTGTACGAGCTGACGTACAAGGTCCTTTGACGGCTGCCATGGCTTCGAGCGGATTACCGCCCTACTCCGCGGGGACACCCTGCTGATCGTCGACGGCACCTTGGTCCCCTCCCGCGACCACACCGTCGCGGCGGAGCAGTCGAAGAACTACGGGTACTGGTACGCCACGGACCACCAGGTCGCCATTGATGCCGACACCCGGCTCGACGTCGCCGTCGGCCGGTCGCTGCTGGGCAACCGTGACGACTGCAAGGCGTGGGAGCTTTCCGGCGCCAAAGAAGCCGTCGGTGAGGCCACGGTTATCGCCGATGGCGCCTACCACGGCACCGGCCTGGTATTCCCGCACCGCCGCGAACGCCGCCAGACCGAACTCCCGGCCTGGGAAGAGGAGCACAACGCCTTGGGCTTCTGCGGCCAGTCCCGTCACCACCGACTCGGGCGCCAAGGGCGTGGTCGAGGGAGCCCGACGGTGTGACGGGCATCACCGGCTATGAGGGCGCCGTCATGCTGGTCACCCACGACCGGCGGATGCGGAGCCGATTCACTGGCTCCCGCCTCGAGTTGCACGAGGGCGTCGTCACCGGCGGACACGGAGGAACAGGCGCTGAGGGCTGTGCCATAGATGATCTCTGACGTCTGGACAGCCTGCTCGTTTGCCCGTCATCCGGCGAGAACGACGCTGTGCAGACGGGCGATGCCGAGCAAAAAGGATCACCTCACCCGTGACCGGCATCTACGGGACAGCCCTTAGCGGAGCGGGTACTGCTGGCAGCCGTGCACTACCGCACGAACCTCACCATGCGGCAACTCGCCCTGCTCTACGGCTGCTCACCTGCCACCGTCTGCCAAAGCGATGCCGAGCATGGCCCGGTTGTACTACCTCGCCCTCACGGGTAACGCACGTCCCACCCACGACCAGAGAGGCCCGGGTAGGCGGCTGCCCGCCTCCCCGGCTCTGGAAATGCTCAGTCGATACAGAATTCGTTGCCCTCGACGTCCAGCATCGAGATGCACGACTCGTTTTCCTCATCGGCGTACAGCGTTCGCACGTGGGTGGCGCCGAGCGCGACCAGTCGTGCGCACTCGGCTTCGAGCTTGGCGAGGCGCTCGTCCCCCACGAGCCCGGTGCCGACCCGTACGTCGAGATGCACCCGGTTCTTGACGATCTTGCCTTCGGGGACGCGCTGGAAGTAGAGGCGCGGGCCCGCGCCCGAGGGATCACTGCAGGCGAACCATGAACCCTGCTTCTCAGGAGGCAGGGTGCGGTTGAAGTCGTCCCAGGTGGTGAACCCCTCCGGTGGCGGCGGTGTGACGTACCCCAGCACCTCGCACCAGAAGCGAGCGAGGCGCTCGGGTTCTGCGCAGTCAAAGGTGACTTGGAACTTCTTGATCACTGACATCGGCGCACCGTACCGCGGACCAGGGGGCCCTGCCGCTCATTTCCTCAGGCAACCCGACACCATCGCCGAGCACTACGTGCTCCAGCGCTGGCCCTCACACGCCAACCCCGGCCACGTATCCGGCGCCTACGCCACGGTAGTCACGAAGGGGAATGGCACACTCCACGGGTGGCCGTGCCTTCTTGGGCTCGCACGCAGCCGGGGTCTCGTACCCAGGCAGGCCTGTGCCCTGGGTCGGCTCGCGTCACGCTTGCGTTGCCCCTGATCGCCGGACTCAGCGGCGTCATGGGAGCGACCTCGCGGGCGCGGGGGAGCAGCTCGTCAGCGCAACCGGGGGGAGTCGTACCGCGAGGCCGCCCCGGCCCTCAAGCCGCGGTCACCGTCGTGTCAGGATGCCGGGTGATCACCTGTGTTTCCGGAGGCCTGCTGACGTGAGTGAGACCGAGGTGGCCGTCGCGCCGCACCCCCTGCTGCTCCCCGACGGCAGGCTCGCCATCGAGGCGTGGTCGTTGGACCCGGCCCTGAGGCACCTGAACCACGGATCGTTCGGCGCCGTCCCGCTGGTGGCACAGGAGCGGCAGGCGGCGCTGCGTGCCGAGATGGAGCGCGCGCCGGTGGTGTGGTTCCCGGAACTGCCGGAGCGGCTCGCCGCCGCCCGGGACGCACTCGCCGGCTTCCTGCGCGTCGACGCCGGCGACCTCGCCCTGGTGCCGAACGCGAGCGCGGGCGCCAGCGTGGTCTACGACGCGCTCGAACGCCGTCGCGGCGGGGAGATCGTCGTCACCGACCACGGCTACGGGGCCGTCACCATGGGAGCCGAGCGGCTGGCACGGCGCTGGGGCGGCCGGGTGCGCACGGCGCGGGTGCCGCTCGGCGCCGACGAGGACGAGGCCTACGAGGCAGTCGTCGCCGAGATCGGCGAGGCCACCGACCTCGTCGTGATCGACCAGATCACCTCGGCGACCGCGCGCCGGCTGCCGGTCGAGCGGATCGGCGCGGAGGCGCGCCGCCGGGGCGTGCCGATGCTCGTCGACGGCGCGCACGCCCCGGGCCTGCTCGCCGCGCCCCTCGCCGACGCGACGTACGAGTTCTGGACCGGCAACCTCCACAAGTGGGGCTGCGCCCCGCGCGGAACCGCTGCCCTGATCGCCCGCGGACCTCTGCGGGACCTGATCCACCCGCTGATCGACTCCTGGGGCGCGGGGCAGCCGTACCCCGACCGCTTCGACCACCAGGGCACGCTCGACGCCACGTCCTATCTGGCCGCGCCGACGTCCCTCGCCTTCGTGGAGCGTACCTGGGGTTGGTCCGCTGCCCGCCGTTACATGGACCGGCTAGCGGACTATGCCGGGCGTGTGATCGGCGCAGCTTTCGAGGTACTGACCGGTGAGGACAGCCGGGCCGACGTCGGGATGCCGGTCCCCGGTATGCGCCTGGTGCGGTTGCCCGACGGCCTCGGGCGCAGCCGGACCGAGGCCGACGCGCTGCGCGACCGGGTGGCCCGGGAACTCGCCGTCGAGGCCGCCTTCACCAGCTTCGGCGGCACCGGTTACCTGCGAGTGTCCGCCCACGTCTACAACACCCCGGCCGACTACGAGTACTTCGCCGAGCGGTGCGTGCCCGTACTCGACGAATGGGCAAAGGAGTTGGGCCGCTGAGTCATCAGGTCAAGCGTCCCGGACACTTGACTCGGTAGGCGCGCGGCCCGATCCTCGTCCCAGGTATTGCGCGGTGCATGACAATCTCGATTCCGCCAACCGCGCCCTCCCGCCGACCTAGGGACGTGGGCCGTGACGCCGATTCGACGCTCGTACGGCATACGCAGGAACATCGCCGTGCTGTCGCTGCTGCTCCTGGTACTGGCCATGACCTGCGGATCCACGCCGAGTTCGGCGGCCGGCAACGACTGGTGGACCCCCACCGCGCGACCCGCCCCGGACGTCCGGATCGACGTCACCGGCGAGCCGTTCACCGGCACCGACTCGTCGGGAAAGGTCCAGGGGTTCGTCGACGCGCACAACCACCTCTTCGGCAACGAAGCCTTCGGCGGTCGGCTGATCTGCGGAAAGGTCTTCTCCGAGGCCGGTGTCGCCGACGCCCTGAAGGACTGCCCGGAACACTACCCCGACGGGACCCTCGCGATCTTCGACTACATCACCCATGGCGGCGACGGCAAGCACGACCCGGTCGGGTGGCCGACCTTCAAGGACTGGCCCGCGTACAACTCGATGACCCACCAGGCCGACTACTACGCCTGGGTGGAGCGTGCCTGGCGCGGCGGACAGCGCGTGCTCGTCAACGACCTCGTCACCAACGGCATGATCTGCTCCGTCTACCCCTTCAAGGACCGCAGTTGCGACGAGATGACGTCGATCCGGTTGCAGGCGAAGATGACGTACGACCTCCAGGCGTACATCGACAAGATGTACGGCGGCACGGGCAAGGGCTGGTTCCGCGTCGTCACCGACAGCGCGCAGGCGCGTGAGGTCATCGAGGAGGGGAAACTCGCCGTCGTCCTCGGGGTCGAGACCTCCGAACCCTTCGGGTGCAAACAGATCCTCGACATCCCGCAGTGCGGCAAGGAGGACATCGACAAGGGGCTCGACGAGCTCTACGCGCTCGGCGTCCGTTCGATGTTCCTGTGCCACAAGTTCGACAACGCTCTGTGCGGCGTCCGCTTCGACTCCGGCGGTCTCGGAACGGCCATCAACGTCGGCCAGTTCCTGTCGACCGGCACCTTCTGGCAGACCGAGAAGTGCACCGGCCCGCAACACGACAACCCCATCGGGAACGCCTCGTCGGGCGCGGAGTCGGACCTACCGGCGGGCGTGGACGTCCCCTCGTACGACTCGGACGCCCAGTGCAACAAGCGCGGTCTCACCGCACTCGGCGAGTACGCCGTGCGCGGCATGATGAAGCGCAAGATGATGCTGGAGATCGACCACATGGGCGTGAAGGCCGTAGGTCAGGCCCTGGACATCCTGGAGTCCGCCTCCTATCCCGGCGTGATCTCCTCACACAGCTGGATGGACCTGAACTGGACCGAACGGGTCTACTCCCTCGGCGGTTTCGTCGCCCAGTACATGCACGGCTCCGAGGGCTTCGTCGCGGAAGCCGCACGGACCAAGGCGCTGCGCGACAAGTACGGCGTGGGCTACGGCTACGGCACCGACTTCAACGGCGTCGGCGACCACCCGGCCCCGCGCGGCGCGAACGCCGCGAACAAGGTGACGTACCCCTTCAGGAGCGTCGACGGCGGCTCCGTCATCGACCGGCAGACCTCCGGCGAGCGCACCTTCGACATCAACACCGACGGCGCGGCCCACGCCGGGATGATCCCTGACTGGATCGAGGACATCCGGCGGGTCGGTGGCCAGGACGTGGTGAACGACCTGTTCCGGGGCGCCGAGTCCTACCTGGACACCTGGGGGGCCACCGAACAGCACCAGGCCTCGGTGAACCTCGCCAAGGGGCGGTCGACGGCGGCCAGTTCGTCCGAGTGGAATCCGTTCACCAGCTACCGGCCGGGCCGTGCCGTCGACGGCGACGACTCCACCCGCTGGGCCAGCGACTGGAGCGACGATCAGTGGTGGCAGGTCGATCTGGGCTCCACTCACCTGGTCTCCCGGGTGACGCTCGACTGGGAGCGGGCGTACGGCAAGTCGTACCGCATAGAATTGTCCACCGACGGCACGAACTGGCAGACCGCCTGTTCCACCACGAGCGGCAACGGCGGCCTGGACACGGCCCGGTTCACCGCGGCCCCGGCCCGCTACGTCCGGGTCCACGGTCTGGACCGCGGCACCGACTGGGGATACTCGCTTCACGAGGTCGGGGTCCACAGCGCCTGAGGCGGGAGTTCACGGATGGCACGCATGCCGTCGGCCGAGCGGCGCCGGCAGCTGACGGAAGCGGCGATCAGGACGATGGCCCGGGACGGCGTCGCCAAGGCGACTACCCGGGCCATCGCCGCCGAGGCGGGCGTGTCGCTGAGCGTCTTCCACTACTGCTTCGACTCCAAGCAGGCCCTGATCGGGTCCGTCATCACCACCCTCACCGAGCACTCGGTGACCGTGGTGCGGGAGGCACTGCGGCCCAGGGCCACGCTGGAGCAGACAGTCCGGGCCGGCTTCGAGGCGTACTGGGGCCACGTCCGCGACCGCCCCGACGAGCACATGCTCACCTACGAACTGACCCAGTACGCCCTGCGCGAGCCGGGGTTCGAGCACCTCGCCCGACGGCAGTACGAGCTGTACGGCATCGCCTACGCCGAGCTGATCGAGGAGCTCCGCCACAGCCGCGACCTCCAACTCCGCGTCCCCGTTTCCGTACTGGCCCGCTATCTCGCCGCCGTGACCGACGGCCTGACCCTCAACTACCTCGTCCTGGGCGACGAGTCGGTCTGGGCCGACATCCTCGACACGGTCACCGCCCACATCGCGGGGCTGGTGGCCTGACCCGCACGTCCTGCTCGGCACCAATGCCGTCGGGGAACGCGGGAGCCCGCGCGATTGCCGACGCACCGGCCGACGGCCACGGCCTGCGCCCACTCTGTCTCGGCTGCAACCGCGTCGGCCCGCAGGGCGTCACCGCGCTCGCCGACACCTTCATGACGCGACGAAGCCGCTCGCCTGAATCCCCCGTGGCGAGCGGCTTGTGCTGGGTGTGCAGAGATCGAGGTCGGCGGCGGCGACGTACGTGTCCTGGGCCGCTAGACGACACCGGCGTGGCGCCGGCGGCGGGATTCGAACCCGCGTCACGCTCTTGACAGGAGAAGTAGCCGCTGCCTGCGCACCTGCACGTCCAGGACGATAGCGCAGGCCGGGCTGTGTGTGCACGTGGCTTTCTCTCGACGGGGAGGACGTCCCGGTCCAGGCGCATGCCAGCGGCGTCGTGATGAGCGCGCGACGTGGTGGAGTCGATACTGACCAGGGACAGGTCCACCTTGCCCCGCTGCACGGCTTCTGCGACTTGAACCGCCACACCACTTTGATCAGTTGCACTCGAGTCAGGCAAAAGGACCTACCGGTGCTGCCTCCGTTCGCAAGGGCGCACCCCGCAGATCGGTCACGCCCCCATCTGCCCCCTGAGATCAGCCGAGACCGCGATGGGCGGCCCACAACTCCCCGGCACGACTGGCAGCGTCGGAGACCAGCGCCGCCAGTTCGGGTTCATCGGGCACAGGGAACGAGACGTATGCCCCCCGACCGCCACCGACTGGTCTGCCATAGGCCTTCACGGCGAGGTGACCGTCCGGGAGAAGCCGGACGTTGAGTGTGGTCAGCGTGAACGCTTCACCGCGTCGAGTGTCCGTCCAGCGGAGCGCCTGCGGGATCGTGACATTGATCGCCAGAGCACTTATTTCCAGGTCGCTGCTCATGGACGGATGATCTCACGCGAGTTGCCGCAGGCGGCCGCCACCGGCTCACGCTCGAAGATCACGGACTGTCGTGATCTTGGTAGCGGCCGCGGCCGCCGACGCACCCGGAGTGCGACAGTGGTTCCACCCGATCGGGTGGTAGGCGCAATGGTCGGCGCGCGGCGGCGCCGACGGCCAGCCGGCCCCCCTGACCGGCGGCACCCGCAGCTGTACGCCTGCACGGTACCGGCGCGCACGAATGGACGGTGGGCTGAGCCCGTACCGACGGTGTTCAACCCGGGGAAAGCATGTCGCTGAAGGGTCGGAGCGCGCCGCCGGGCTATAGGTAGAGATCGCCGGAATCTCGCATATTTCCGGCGGTCACCGAGAAGGAGCGAACAATGGCCGAGCCCGAGCTGGACGTAAACGGAATCGCAGTACTGCGCAACAAGGTGAGCATCGGCAGATACGACCCCGACTGGGTGGAGAACGCCGCACAAGTGGAGGTGTACAACAGCAGGGAAGGCGGCGGGAACAACAGTCACGCCGTGAACGCGTACTCCAAGACGGGCGTCGGGGTGGACGCGACCAGCGCGACCACCTATGGCGTGGTCGCGAGCGGCGGTTACAAGGCCGCATGGTTCCGTGGCGACGTCATGGTGGACGGAAAACTCACCAAAACCACTCTTGAATTCACCATCGACCATCCGCTGGAGCCGGAAAGCAAGTACCTCAATCATGCTTCCGTCGAGAGCGACGAGAGGAAGAACGTCTACGACGGAGAAGTCGTCCTGGACGGGACCGGAGAGGCCGAAATCGTTCTGCCGCACTGGTTCCAGGCACTCAACGAGCGATTCCGCTACCAGCTCACGGCCGTCGGCCGTGCGGCCCCGAACCTGCACGTGGGACAGGAGCTGGACGGCAATCGGTTCACCATCACCGGAGGAGACCCCGGGACGCGCGTCTGCTGGCAGGTGACCGGGGTCCGCCACGATGCCTACGCGCGCGCCAACCCGCTCGTCGTCGAGACCTCCAAGAGCGAGGACGAGCACGGCAAGTACCGGCACCCGGAGGCGTACGGGCTGTCGCTCGAGCAGCGGATCGTACCGCCCGCGTACGTCTCACCCGTTAAGGCATGAGAAGAAGGCATGAGACGGCGGCTCGCGCAGTGATCAACCGGACTGCCGGGCCGCCTCGGCCAAGGCGGTGAGGACGCGCCGGGTCTTGCTCTCGGAATGCTCGGAGACCGTCAGCCCACGCTCCCGCACCGCTTCGTTCAGACGTCGCTGCTTGCGCTCGGCCCGCGCCGTGAGTTCGTCGGCGTTCTCCCCGCTCTTGGGCTTCACCCGGATCGAGGCCTCCAGGAAGTCCAGTCCGGCGGCCGACCACGTCTCCAGGTTCACCACCAGGTCCCCGAGCGGAACGTCCCGGGCCTTGGCGGAGAGGATCGGACCCAGTGCCACCAGCCCGTCAAGCCGGACGGCGGGAGCGCAGGCGTGCACGAACTGGTCCTGCACCTCGTCGATCGGAGCGGCGGGATCGGCTTCGGGCCGTACCGCGGCCGGCAGCGCGCCCGGCGGGTGATCGTGCACCAGGGAGGCGGCCAGCACACGGCCGCTCACCGACCAGTCCTCCTCGACGCCGTAGGCGAGCGGCCCCGACTCGAAGGGCGCGGAGAACCTTCCGACCAGCTGCTCCCGCTCACACGGGCGCAACTTGACGGTCAGATCGTCCGGACCACCGCCACCGTCGATCCTGAACCGCACGATCACCCCGCCCTCCAGCAGGGGCAGTCGCCCCTGGGCGACCCCGTCACGGCCCTCGGCGAACCAGATCCGACGCGTCGTCATGGCGGCACCGTCCGACTCGCCGAGCGCTTCGAGCGCCGCCGTCACGTCACCCTCGACGTTGACCTTGATCTCGACCGGCAACAGGTCCATCGCTTGGTTCCCTCACCCTTCCGAGAGCACGGAGGTCGGTCGTCGACGTCGGCGCGGATCACGCGGCGCCGCGGTCAGCCTTCGCGACCTGTCCGCCGCGCCGCCCGGTCCGGCCGCAGGACACGCACCTTTTCACCCGTGTCGCCGAACGTCGCGGGCGCCAGAGCTGCGGAAAGCTTCCCAACGGGGGGAGGAACTGCGCTGATCCGGCCGGGTGATACCGGCGTCTCCGCGTTGCACCGCGACCGGTGTATGAGCGGGGCCGTCCGTCGCCGCACTCGCCGGGCAACCGCGGAGCGCGCAGGGCGGAGCCCTGCCGACGCTGGCCGCCCTCGGCCGCTGGGCTCGCCGACGGCGCGGTCGACGGCATCGGCAGAGCGCTGATCCCCGAGAGGCGTCGCCACGCCGGTCCCTCCGACCGGTCTGGGACTGAGCCTGTCGGCGGGCCCGCGTGGGGCCGTCGGGGGTACGGCTGGTCAGGCGTCCCGGGCCGTGCGGATGACCTCGTCCAGGGTCTCCCGGGAGCGGCGCAGATCGGCGATCATGCGATCGATACGGTCCCGTTCGGCGGTCAGGTCCTTCACCAGGCGCCCGGTGGCGATCGCGGAGGGTCCGCCGTCCCGGTCGCGCATGCAGGGCAGCAGCTGTCGGATCTTCTCGCTGTGCAGCCCGGCCGCGTACAGTTCCTGGATCCGGATGACCCGGTCGACGGCCCACTCCGGGTAGTCGCGGTGGCCGCCGGGGGTGCGCTCGGCGGTGAGGAGCCCCTGTGTCTCGTAGTAGCGCAGCGACCGCTCGCTCACGCCGGTACGCCGGGCCAGTTCACCGATCCGCATGTCCGCCTCCGCCGGGAAGAGGGCTTGAATCTCACATCGGTGTCAAGTTCTACCGTGCCGGCATGACGCGGACAACGGACTTTCTCGCCCCCGCCCGGCTCGGCCGGCTCGCCCTCCCCAACCACCTAGTGATGGCCCCGCTGACCCGGAACCGCGCGGAGGCCGACGGCACCCCGACGGACCTGATGGTCACCCACTACGCACAGCGCGCCTCGGCCGGACTGATCATCGCCGAGGGTTCGACGCCCAACCCGGCCGGACAGACGTACCCGGACATCACCGCGATACACACCGGCCGGCACGCTGCCGGCTGGCGGCGGGTCACCGACGGGGTGCGGGCAGTCGGCGGACGGATGTTCCTGCAGCTCCAACACGGGGGGCGGGTCAGCCACCCGGCGACCACCGGCCTCACGCCCCTCGCACCCTCCCCCGTCCCGCTGCCGGAAAAGATCTTCACTCCGCAGGGCCATCTGCAGGCCGCCGTTCCGCGCGCGATGACGACGGGCGACATCCGGGACACGATCGCCGACTTCGCCGCCGCCGCACGCCGGGCCGTCGAAGCAGGCTTCGAGGGCGTGGAGGTGCATTCGGCGAACGGGATGCTGCTGCACCAGTTCCTCGCGGACAACACCAACCGGCGAACCGACAGCTACGGCGGTTCCGTCGCGCGGCGGGTGCGGTTCGCGGCGGAGGTGACCGAGGCGGTGGCCGACGCGATCGGTGCGGACCGGGTGGGCATCCGCATCTCGCCCGCGAGCACGGTCAACGGCGTATTGGAGGAAGACACCGACGGCCTCTACGCCACGCTCCTGGACCGTCTGCAGGGGCTGGACCTCGCCTATCTGCACCTGGTGCGCTCCGACCCGGCGGCCGGCTGGTACCGGCGGATCCGGACGGACTGGCCGGGCGTCCTGATCGGCAACCCGGACCTGACAGACCTGTCCACGCGGGCCGTCACCCGTGCTGCGCACCAGATGCTGGCGGCCGGCGCCGATCTGGTGGCCCTCGGCCGGCCCTTCCTCGCCAACCCGGACCTCGTCACCCGGCTGCGCCTCGGCGCGCCCCTCAACCCGGTCCGGGACCGGTACTTCATGTATGTGGGCGGGGCCGACGGCTACAACGACTACCCCGCCTTGGCGGATCAGGTGGGGCCGCCGTCCAGCGGCCCGATCGTGGCGTTGGACGGGGCAGGGGTCGCCTGAGGAACGGTGTCAGCGGTGGCTCAGCACGTTGACCACCCGGCCACTGGGGTCACGGACGAAGAACCGTCGCACGCCCCACTCCTCGTCCCGCAAGGGGTAGACGATCTCCGCGTCGCTGTCCCGCATGGCCGCATAGGCCGCGTCCACGTCGTCCACTTCGACACTCATGTCGGGGGTGACCGGAGCGGTCTTGTCGGTGGTCATGATGCTGACTTGCGCCGCCGGAACGGACCGGGAAGCGAGCGTCATGATCCAGCCGTGGTTCATGACCTCCTCGAAGCCCAGGAGGCCGTAGAACTCCCGGCTCTCCTGCACAGCCTCTGACGCGATGTTGGGCACGACGCGACGCACTGCCATCGACGACTCCAAACGGGAACGGACATGACTTAAAGACTCCCCGATGCGCTGGGAGATCCGCGACGACATGCACGGCCTTCCGCACCCTCGGATGCGCATTCACCTGCTGGCGCTGTCTGACTCATTCCGGTACGAGTTCTCACCCCGTCACGATCTGGGGCAGCGGTTCGCACGCTGCGTGCCAGGCAGGGGGGAGCGTGGCGACGCCCGTGCGTGCGGCGATCACCCCGCCCGCGATGGCGCAGGTGGTGTCGATATCGCCGCGCCCGGCGACCGTGAGCCACAAGCCCTCGTGCAGGTCGTCGAGGTGCCCCGCCGCGCACCACAGGGCGTACGGGACGGTATCGGGGCCCGACATCCGGTAGCCGGATCCCAGGACCTCCGCGGCGTGCCGAACCGAGGTGTGTTCCGGCAGCCGGGCGGCGACCCGTATCCCCGACCGGACGTCGCTGTCGGGGAGTCGTTCGGCGACTGCCTGCAGGAAATTCGACCTGGCCGGGGCGTGCCCGCCTCGGCTGCGGGTGGCCAGCGCCGCAGCCAGGGCGACCGCAACCGCCCCTGCAACCGCCTCAGGGTGATGGTGCGACACCGCGCCTTGGCGGGCGGCCTGCTCAGCGACCGCATCGAGGTCGGCGGAGTGCCAGGCGCCGAGCGGAGCGGCGCGCATGGCCGCGCCGTTGCCCCAGGAGCCTTGGCCGCCGAACTGTCCGGCGACCACCTCCTGCCAGGGCTCGCCCGCGCCGATCCGGCGGAGCACGTCATGCATCGAGGCTCCGTACCCACGGTGCGTGTCATCGGCGTAGGCCGCCGCGAAGCGTAGGGCGAGGCGATCCTGGTCGACGGTACCGCCACCCTCGGCGAGTTCCTGTACGAGAACGAGTGCTTGGGCGGTGTCGTCGCTCCACCGCCACAGTGGTTCGGGGGGCAGCGTCCGCGCCGCAAGGCATGCCGGACCGTCCCGGCGCAGGATGCCGAACCAGCGGTCACCGAAGGCGTCGCCGAACGCGAGCCCGTACAACGAATCCAGCACAGCAGTAGGGACGACAGTCACCGGGACAGTCTCGCAGCGCGACGGGGCTTCCGCCCTCCAGTTTTGAACCGAGCAGGCTTCTGACGTGCCCCGCTCGGGGCAGTACCGGGACCGCCCCGAACGGATGCTTCCCGTTGGCCGTGCCGAGGGGCCGCGGGGTGAGGCGCTCAGCTGCGGTAGACGGTGATCGCGATCCGGAGAAACGAGCGGATCAGGGGACTGGTGTCGCCCTGGTTCCATGCCACCACCAACGGGCTCGGCGGCATGTCGATCAGTGGCACCACGGCGAGGCCCTCGGGCGGCTCGTGGGTCAGGAGAGTAATGCCGACCGTGCCGTTCCAGAGAACGGCCTGTCGGCATTCCCGGACGGCGCGCACCACCGGACCCTCGCGAGGCTCCCCGCCGTTCCAGTACGACTGCCAGAGGGGGTCGGTGCCTTCAGGGAAGAGGAACCAGCGGCGGTCGGCCAGGTCGGCCGGCTTCAGGCTGTCGCGTCGGGCCAGCGGGTCGTCGGCGCGCAGCAGCGCGCCCACCGGGTCGGCACGCAGCTCGTGAACGGTCAGCCCAGTCTCATCGAACGGGCCACGGGTCAGGGCGACGTCGACCCGTCCGGCGCGCAGCCCGCAAGTGGGATCGGTCAGGTCGGTCTCGCGGACGCGGACCTCGACGCGTGGGTGCCGTCGGTTGTAGGCACGGGCCAGCCGGGTCGTGCCCGGGTCAGCGCTGTCGTCCAGGATGCCGACGGTGATCGTCGCGGTGCCTGCCGCCGCGGCCACGCGTGTGTGTACCCGGTCGGCCTGGTCGAGCAGTGCGCGCGCCTCATCGAGCAGCACCGCCCCCACCGCGGTGAGCTGGACACCGGAGGAGAGCCGGTCGAACAGCGCGGCGCCGACCTCGGTCTCCAGCTGCTTGATCGCCCGGCTCAGCGGGGGCTGACTCATGTGCAGCCGGGCGGCGGCCCGGCCGAAGTGGAGCTCCTCGGCGACCGCCATGAAATAGCGCAGCGTGCGTAGCTCCATGGTGCGACGATACCTGTCCGGCATCGAGGTCACAGAACGGGTCTTGGACAGTCGCAGCGCCCTTGCCGTGGAATCGACGCATGACTGACGAACCAACGACTTGTGAGCCGATGGCCGACCCCGCCGTATCGGTGGTCGGCCCGGGCGACGGGGAAACGATCCTCCTGGGCACCACGCGCATGCGCGTCCTCGAAGACGGCCGCAACACGGGGCACCGCCTGGGGATCACCGAGTCCGTCCTCGTGCCGCACACGCCCGGACCGCCGCAGCATCGTCATGCCCTGCACGACGAGGGTTTCTACATCGTCTCCGGCATGGTGCGGTTCACCGTCGCAGAGAACGACTACGACGCGACCGCGGGCACGCTCGTGATGGTCCCGTCCGGAGTCCCGCACACGTTCGCCAACCCGACCGACCAGCCGGCCGTCATGCTCAGCACTTTCACGCCGGACCTGTACGTGCAGTACTTCCGGGACCTACAGGACATGATGGCCGGCGGCGAGGCACTGACCCCGCAGGCGAGCATCCAGGTGATGAGCCGTTACGCCACCGAGCCCGCCACCGACTCGGCCTGATGGCGGGGCGTCCGACTGTGCGGCCTGTGCAGCTCGGGCAATGCGGGTTGAATTGAAGCTTCCGCCATCGATGACGTGTACGGTGCGAAGTCTGCGATTCCGCACGGCAGTACCAGCAAGCACCTCACCCGATGAGGGAGTTGACCGATGGCTGCACGACGGACTCTGATTTCGCTCGTCACCGCCGCTCTGACGATGTCAGCCGTCGCGCTGACCGGGGCGCCCGCTCGGGCCGCGGGAGCGACCAACATCCGTGTCTTCAACTCGAGTCACTGCCTCGACAGCGACGTCGACAACGCCGCGAAACTCCAGATGTGGAGTTGTGACAGCGGTTCCGACGAGAAGTGGCTCACGGAGTACTGGGGAGGCGGAAAGTACCGCTTCATCAACCAGAGGACCGGACGGTGCATCACCGCACCATCCGGCGCGGGGTCGATCATCCTGTCGGTCTGCGACCCTGCCGACAGCACCGGGGCCGCCCAGCTCTGGCGCCTCTACGCGACGAGGCCCGGAGCGCCGGATGTGGCGGTGTGGCAGAGCACGCAGAGCTACCTGTGCCTGACCACCCCGAGCGTCGCCAATCGCACGATCCCGCAGGCCGCTACCTGCGACACCTCCGACAGGTACGACTGGTGGCAGCAGCAGTAAGACCCTGGGCGTCCAGCTGCCGTCGCGCTGGGTATGGCTCAGCGTCAGCGCGGTGGCCGGCGCGGCCGCAGTCGGCGCCGCCCTTGCAGCAGCCCCCGCCCGACAGGCGTGGGGACTCGGTCCTCGGGTCCCACCGTCCTCAGGCGGCGGTGTTCGCCTGCGCGGCGCGGCTGGAGACCCCGGGCTGAGGGAACCTCAGGCTTGCACGGGTGTACCCGTTACCGAATAGTGTTCGACCACGCATGCGGTGAGATCGCATGTGTGAACGGGTTCGAGGTAGCGGGGAGGCGTCGGGGGATGGGCTACGTTCTGCCCGGATGGGCCGACGAGATTCTGGACTTCATCGGGATCAACTGGCCGAACGTCGACGAGGACGACTACCGCGACATGGCCGATGCCATGCGGGACTTCGCCGACAAGTTCGAGGGCCACGGCGGCGACGCGCATCAGGCGGTGTCCCGCATCCTGTCCTCCTCGGAGGGGTGGGCCGTCGATGCGATGGAGAAGCACTGGTCGCACGTCAAGGCGGGGCACCTGGAGAAGGTGCCGGAGATCGCGAGGCTGTTCGCGGACGCGTGCGACGTGGTCGCGGAGATCATCTTCGGGATGAAGACGAAGGCCGAGATCGAACTCGGCGCCATGGCCGCCTCGTTGGGCATCTCGGTGGGACTGGCCTTCGTCACCGGCGGCTTGTCGGCCGTGATCGGGGCCGCCGAGACCGCGGCGATGCGGCAGGCGGTCAAGCGGATCATCGACGAGGCCGTCGACCGGATCGTGGACGAGCTGATGGCCCGGGTGACCGAGCCGGTGAACGCCAAGCTGGAGGCCATGGTCGAGGACATGGTCTTCGACCTGGTGGACGGCGCCTTCTCGCTGCCTCCCCAGCCGGGTGACGGCCGGCCGGGCGGCTCCGCAGGATCCGGCGGCGGGGGCAAGCACGGCGGCGGTACGCAGCTGGCCTCCGCGGGTGATGGCGCGGGCGGCGCCGCCGCCGGAGGGGGCAAGCGGACCGTCATCGACCACGTCGAGTTCGAGGACGGCGCCGGCAAGGTCTCCTTCCACGGTGGCGAACTGCACCGGTCCACTTCGAGCTCGCTGACGAAGGCGAAGGGCGCCTTCGGCCGCACCCGCGGCAGGGACCCCTTCACCAAGGCCTTCGAATCCGTTCTGGAAGGCGCCCTGAAGGGCTCCGAGAAGGCCCTCGTCAAGATCAGCAAGCATGTCACCGAGACCCTCCCGGACCGGGTCAAGGCCACCTCCCGCCTGCACAAGGGAATCGACCTCGACGTCCGCGACCGGGTCAACGCCATCACCGGCGGCAAGAAGGGCGGTGCCGACGACGGCGGGCACGGACGGTCCGACGGGCCCGGACGAAAGCGCCCCGCGTCGCTGCGCACGGCGCTGGACAACGCCCGTGAGAAGGCCGTCGCCCTGACGCAGCGCCGCTGCAAGACCGACCCGGTCGACATCGCCAGCGGCGAGATGGTGCTCGCCCAGACGGACCTGGCGCTGCCCGGCGTGCTCCCGCTGGTGGTGCGGCGCACCCACATATCCGGCTACCGCTACGGCCACTGCTTCGGGCCGGGCTGGGCCTCCACCCTGGACGAGCGGCTAGAGCTGACCGGCACCGGCGCGGTCTGGGCCCGCCCCGACGGTTCCCTGCTCGCCTACCCGAACCTGCCCCGCGAGGCGGACGAGGAGGTGCTGCCACTGGAGGGCGACCGCATCCCCCTCGCCTTCGTCGAGCGATCGGCCCTGGGCGAGGTCACGTACGCCACGACCGACGTCCGCTCCGGCCTGACCCGCCGCTTCACCGGCAATCCGTACTCCTCGGGCGGCCTGTACTGGCTGAGCGACATCGAGGACCGCAACGGCAACGGCCTGCAGTTCGTCCGCGACGACGAGGGCCTGCCCATGACGCTCCTGCACGAGGGCGGCTACCGCGTCCGCGTCACCCGGGACGCCGATCTCGCCCAGGTCACGGCCCTGGACCTGGAGACCCCGGAAGGCCCCGTCCGGGTCGCCTCGTTCACGTACGACGAGGCCCGCGACCTGGTGGGAGCATCAGGCGCGCGCGGCGTACCCCTGCGGTTCACCTACGACGACGAGCACCGAGTCACCTCGTGGACCGACCGCAACGGCCACACCTACGGTTACGCGTACGACACGGCCGGCCGGGTCGTGGAGACGACCGGCCCGGACGGCGCGCTGTCCTCACGGTTCGCCTACGACACCGCCGCCCGCGAGACCCGCTTCACCGACTCCACCGGCGCGGTCACCGTCACCCGCTTCAACCGGCTCGGCCAGACGCTCAGCGAGACCGACCCGTGCGGCAACACCGTGTGCTTCGAGTGGGACCGCTACGACAACCTGCTGTCCCGCACGGACGAGCTGGGACACACCTCCCGCTTCACGTACGACGACGCGGGCAATCTCCTGACCGTCCACTACCCGGACGGACGCCACGCCTCGACCACGTACAACGCGCTGCACCTCCCGGAGACGATCACCGGCCCGGACGGCACCGTGTGGCGGAACGTCTTCGACGAGCGGGGCAACCGCACCGCGGTCATCGCGCCGGACGGGACCTCGACGACGATCACCCATGACGCGGCGGGCGCACCGGCCACGGTCACGTTCCCGACCGGCGAGACGGAGACGCGCGTCAACGACCAGGCGGGCCTCGTCCTCTCGGTCTCCTACGGGCACGGCGCCACGTACACGGTACGCCGTGACGCCTTCGGGCGGCCCCGCGAGTCCGTCGACCCCGCCGGCTCCGTGACCCGCCTGGAGTGGACGGCGGACGGCTGGCTCACCCGGCGCACCGCACCCGACGGAGCGAGCGAGCAGTGGACGTACGACGAGGAGGGCAACTGCCTCACCCACACCGACCCGCTGGGCGGCGTGACCCGCTTCGAGTACACGTGGTTCGACCTGCTCGCCGCTCGCACGGGTAAGGACGGGGCCCGGTACGAGTTCACGTACGACACCGAGCTGCGGATCAGCGCGGTGCTCAATCCCCAAGGCAGGACGTGGAGTTATCGGTACGGCCCGTCGGGCCTGACCGAGTCCGAGACCGACTTCGACGGGCGCACCACGCGCTATGAGTACGACGCCGCGGGCCGCCTCGTGGCCCGCACGACCCCGCTGGGGCAGCGCATCGGCTTCACGTTCGACGCGGTGGGCAACGTGCTGGAGAAGGACGCCGACGGTGTGCTCACCCGTTACAGCTACGACAGCGGTGACCGGCTCACCGCCGCCGTCTCACCGGCCTCCTCGCTCACCCTGGAACGCGACGCCGTGGGACGGCTGCTCGCGGAGACGGTCGACGGCCGCAGCATGCGGTTCGGCTACGACCCGCACGGCGAGCTGGTCTCGCGCACCACACCGACCGGCGCCACCACCTCGTACGCCTACGACACCGCGGGCAACCGGGTGCGGGTCGACTGTGCCGGCCACGCGCTCGGCTTCGCCCGCGACGAGCTGGGCCGCGAGACACGGCGTACCCTGGGCCCCGCGCACGCGCCGGTGACGCTCGCCTCGCAGTGGGACACGATCGGCCGTCTTTCGTCCCGGTCGCTGGCCACGCCCCGCGGTACGCTCCGGGACCGCTCCTACAGCTACCGTGCCGACGGCTTCCTGACACGGATCACGGACCGGCAGACCGGCTCGGAGTGGCGGTTCGAGCTCGACCCGGCGGGCCGCCCGCTCGGCGTCACCGCCGGCGACTGGTCGGAGCGATACGCCTACGACACCACCGGGAACCAGACGGACGCCCACTGGCCCGACCGGGCCCGGCACACCGAGAGCCGCGGCGAGCGGACCTATGAGGGGACCCGGCTGCTCGGCACGGACGGCGTGCGCTACGAGTACGACGACGCCGGACGGGTCGTGCTGCGACAGAAGCGACGCCTGTCCCGCAAGCCCGACACCTGGCGTTACGCCTGGGACGCCGAGGACCGCCTGGTCTCCTGCACCACCCCGGACGGCACCGTGTGGCGCTACACCTACGACGCGCTGGGCCGCCGCACCGCCAAGCATCGCATGAGTGCGGACGGGCACGGCGTGGCGGCCACGGTCCACTTCGCCTGGGACGGCACCCAGCTGGCCGAGGAGACGGACACGACGACGGGCGTGACGTTGACCTGGGAGTACGAGGGTCCGCAGCCGCTGTCCCAGCTGGAGCGCAGACTGCCGGACGACGCCGGACAGCAGGAGGTCGACAGCCGGTTCTTCGCCATCGTCACGGACGTCATCGGCACCCCGACCGAACTCGTCGACGAACAGGGCGACATCGCCTGGCACAAGCGCTCCACGGTCTGGGGCATCACCGCCCGCAACCGCGACGCCCGGGCTCACACGCCGCTGCGCTTCCCCGGCCAGTACGCCGACCCGGAGACGGGCCTGCACTACAACCTGAACCGGCACTACGACCCCGAGACGGCCCGCTATGTGTCGGCGGACCCACTGGGTCTCGTGCCGGCACCCAACCCCGCCGCGTACGTCGTCAACCCCTGCACGTGGATGGACCCCGAGGGCCTGGTCGCCAAGGGGTGCACGCAGGAGGCGGGGTGGTACGGGGGACTGCTGCCGGCGAACCGGATGGCGAACGGGCAGCAGTATCCGCAGAACATGGAGGTGAACCACATCCCGGCCAAGTCGGCGTACAAGGACGTCATCGAGCCCGGGTTCTACTTCGCGAACAAGCCCCACAAGAAGCAGAAGGTCAACAACGGCCCGGCCATCCGCATGGAGCGGGACGACCACGAGAAGCTCTACAGCACGGGATACTCGCTGGAGTCCCAGGCGTGGCAGCAATACCAGCGTGAGCTGATCAACCAGGGGCGCATCACCGACGCCATGCGTATGGACATCGACGACATCAAGCGACGGTTCCCCGGTAAGTATGATCAGCACATCGAGGAGATGGTGAACAGCCTGAAGCACAACAAGCCCCTCCAGGCCATGCTCACGAAGCGAGGATGGACCATCGACGAGAACGCCCTGCTGGCGTGAGGGTCCGGGGCGCGTGATCGAGGGAGTGAGCATGGAACTTGAGCTTGTGCCGCACGTGGGTGTCGGGCGCTTCCGGCTCGGCATGTCGGTCGACGAAGCGCGTGCCGCAGTGGAAAGGTGGGGTCTCTTCCGTACCGTCTCGAGCGACGAGGAGCCGGGGCAGATCGGCCTCACGCACGACGAGTCCCGGCTGAACATCGTGCTCGGGTTCACCAAGGGCGCGCTGAGCGGCGTGGAGCTGTTCCGGTTCCAGGACGAGGACGCCGACGTGCGGGTGCTGCTGGACGGGCTCGACGTCTTCCGCACGCCGAGCGAGGACCTCTTCGAACAACTGGCGGAGCGGGGTCACGCCATCGAGGAGAACGACCTCGGCTTCGATGCCCTGCCGGAGCTCAAGGTGATCCTCGCGAACCAGAGCAGCTACGAGTACCCGGTGGACGAGGAGGGCGACCCCCTCTACTACGACTACGTTCTGGTCGCGGACCGCATCTGAGCGGCGCGGCCGGAATCGGTGCTGCGGTGCTGCGGTACGGCGGTGCTGCGGTACGGCGGTGCTGCGGTACGGCGGTGCGTGAGGGCCGGAGCTGGGAAAGCCATGCATGGCGCGCCGCGCCCATATGCCCTGTACTCCTTAAAAGTAACTCACCTTTTGTGGGCTTGTCAGTGCAAGGTAAGGGCACTTGATGGCCAGGAGGTTGATAACAATGGTTCCCCTGCTTCTGGTTCTTCTGCTGGCTCTGATCCTCTTCGGTGCGGGTTTCGCGCTGAAGGCGCTGTGGTGGATCGCGGTGATCGTGCTCGTCGTGTGGCTGCTGGGCTTCGTCGTCCGCACCGCGGACAGCGGCGGCCGCAAGGGCCGCTGGTACCGCTGGTAGACGACGGACGCCACCTGCGCGCCACGCGCGAGAAAATTGGAGGGGCTCGGCCGCATGCGGCCGAGCCCCCCTCGCATAGGGCGCCTTGTGGGTGGTTGGGAGGGATCGGGCGTATCGGACGCACCGCAGGGTACGTGAGTGATGCACCGGCCCCGCAGGCCCAGCAGTGGAACCCTGCTCCTCCTGTCTGCGGGGCCGCTGCGCATGGCGGTGTCGACGACGCCGGCAGGCGCCCGCCGACGACCGGATGTTCTTCCGCGCTCGAGTACTGCCGGCCCGGCGCCAGGATCGGTATCCCTGACCCCGTCCACACCGCCATCGGGCGTGACACCCGCACCGACGTCTTCCGGACCGGTGCGCGTAGGTGTGGGGCTAGCCGGTCGGCCCGTCACCCGTCCGATCGCTCGGAGGTGGAGTTCAAGAGGGCTGCTCCGCGTTCGGCATCGTCCACGCTCACCGCGAATTCCTTTCCTGTGCGGGATCGGACGACGAGACACTCACCGCCGCGCAGCATCACGGTGGTACCCAGCCCGCTCAGCCGGTAGCCCCAGCCACCCACTTGGGCAGGCGTGCGGTTCTCGGCACGGGCGGACTCGATACCCGCAGGGCACCAGCGCCGTCTCGGCCAGCCCAAGGGCCCGAAGGTCACCTCCAGTCCTCGCTCGCTGACCCGGGCCTGCACGGAGGAGCAGCACAGAGTCAGAACGGAAGAGACAGCGAGCGCCGCGGCGCCCACCACCCCCGCGGTCAGGTCCGTGAGACCCGCCAGCGCCGCCATGCCTGCGGCGACCGCCAGCAGCCCCGTCACGGCGAATGTCGTCTGAAGCCACGGGTTCGACGTGCGGGAGAGCCACACGAACCGGTGTCCGGCGGGGACGTCGATGGTCGGACCGTCGGTGACGGACCGCGGAGCGGCCGGCTTCCGGCACAAGGTGAACAACGCGACGGCACCGCTCACGGCCGTCACGACGAGCGTGCCCACGACCCAACCCGTCACCGAGCCCGCCCCGTGCCAGTCCTCGCGGTCCATGTTCGCCCGTACCACGGACACCTGCCCACCGACCAGAGGCACACCACCGCATCCGAAGGTCGCGACCGCCCATCCTGGAATCGTGCGGGTTCCTGACCGCCACACGGCCAGCACCACAACGGCGGTCAGCACCGCCCAGATCAGCGCCGGGAAAGCAGCGGCGGCCCACAGCGGCATGGAACCGTCGGGCCTGCCGGAAGCAGCGCTCCAGTGAATCGCCAACCGGTCCGGCAGCCGGCCACTCGCAGCCGGCGGCAGTCCGGCCAGCAGCACCAGGACCACGGCAGCCCAGCCTGCCAGGCCCCAGGCTGCCCCGCTCTTGCGTCGCGCACCGTCGGTCACGGCATCCCCCTGATCATGTCGATGAGGTCGCTCTTGCCGTAGCCCAAGTGCGCGGCGTCGGCCACCAGGTCGCGTACGCGATCCACCAGTGCGGAGCGCTGGTCCGCTCCGTCGGCGACCGCCACGCCCCGGCCCCTCCGGAACTCGAGCAGCCCCTCTTCGCGTAGCGTCCGAAGCCCCCGCAAAACGGTGTTGACGTTCATTCCGAGCGCCCGGGAGAGATCTCGCGCGGGGGGAAGCCGCTCGCCCGGCCGGCACTCGCCCTCGGCGATGGCCCGCCGGATCGCACCGGCCACCTGCTCGTGCAGGGGGCGGTTGTCGGCGACGTTCAACCTCAGAAGCATGGTGCTAAGGAAAATAGCACCAACGGGCCTTAGATGTCAGTGTGTTCGGTGTATCAGCAGACTTCGCCAGCTGCGCTTGAAGGCCCAACACGCCCCAGTCGGTGACGGCTCGTCCCCGATCCGGGTAGTACGTGGGGCGGCTCTCGTCCGACAGCGCTGTGCAACTATGTGAACCGGGTGTGCGGTAACGGACGGAGAGCCATGGATACCGAAGGCATGCACGAGCTAGACAGGGCGCTGGTACTGGGTCCCGGCGGGCGTCTTGGCACCGCTTGGACGGCCGGACTGATGACGGGGCTACGCAGGCTCGGCGTTGACCTGGGTGAGGCCGATGTCATCGTGGGCACCTCAGCAGGGGCGATCGTCGGCGCAGTCATGGCCACCGGGCAGGACCCCGCCCGCCTTGCCACCGTCCGGCGCTCCGCCAACGCCTCGTCCGTGCTGCACCGTCCCAACCCGGCGGTGACGGGCTCGGTGTTCGCGGTACTCGGCGATCCAAGCCTGGACCCCGCCGAAGCCCGTCGCCGGGTGGGTCGTATCGCCCTGGAAACGGTCGACGAGCAGGCGGAGAACCGGCTGATCGCCCAGCGCGCCGCACTGATCGCCGCTGACAGCTGGCCGCAACGCCCTCTGCTGATACCGGCGGTTGACGCCGAGAGCGGCGAGCCGATCGTGTGGGACGCCGCCGCGGGTGTCCCACTGGCTCGCGCGGTCGCCGCGTCCAGCGCCTTCCCCGGGATTGAGCCCCCCGTCACCGTTGACGGCCGCCACTACTTCGACGGCGCCCTGCGAGCCGGCACCAACATCGACCTGGCGGGCGATGCCCGCACGGTAGTGGTGGTCGACCCGCTCGCCCACCGCCATCCATCCCCCACCGCCGAAGGCGCCCACATCATGGCCCCCGATCCGACCGCGGTGCGCCTCCTGGACGCCGAGCAGAGCGACCCCGAAGTGTGGCAGGCGGCCTACCAGGCGGGCGAAGCCCAGGCCGGCACGGCAGCTGAGGAACTACGCGCGCACTGGCGACCTGCCACAGCCCGACGCTGAAATTCCACTGGCTCGAAGAGATGGGGCGCGTCGGCGTGCGCGCGTGGCTCTCGAAGCTGCACGTGCGGCCCGGCGGCATTCACGCCTTCGACCGGGACTCCCGAGGCGCAGATCAGCGAGGCCGCCGTCGCGGCGCACCGCAACTGGCCGGAGCGCCTCCTCGCTACCGACCGAAAGAGGCCGTACACGCTCCAGGCTGGAGGACACCGTCGCCTGGATTCCATTGTGGGAATGACTCTTTTTCGGTAGCCGCATTAGCCATCCACGGGACCGCGGAATCCTTGATACGGAATACGGTCACCCCATGAAATCAGTCTCAGGGACATGGCTTCGACGGGTAAGTCAAGACTTACCTTCAGAGAACTTCGGCCCTATGGTGTGGCTCAAATCGAAGGAGCCTCCTGTTGTCGAAATCGATTGATCCCGTCGTGCGTGCGGTTGCATCGGAGCAGGACTATGTGTCCTCGTTGTACGGGTTGCTCACTGAGCGGCTTTCCGAGGCGCGAGAACAGCGAGCGAGGGTGCTGAAGGCCCCTGCGGACAGCGTCGGCGAGGCACACGAGAGAGAAAACACCGCTGAGCGTCTGGCCAAGGAAATCGCCCGGCTGGAGGGAGCCGAAAAGGGGCTGGTCTTCGGGCGCATCGACTGGACGGATGGCACGGTCCTGCGTATCGGGCGGATCGGACTGTGTACGGAGGAGGACGACCTGCCTCTGCTCGTGGACTGGCGCGCGAACGCGGCGCGACCCTTCTACGAGGCGACACCGGTCCACCCGATGAACCTGCGGCGGCGCCGGCACCTGCGCCTCGAAGAGCGCACGGTCATCTCGGTGAGCGACGAACTGCTGGACGGGACCGCCCCGACCGACCAGGACATCGTGGGGGACGGCCCGTTGACCGAAGCTCTGTCAGCACGGCGTACGGGCAGGATGCACGCGGCCGTCGCGACACTGCAGGCCGAGCAGGACGAGGTCGTCCGTTCCGCCCACCGCGGGGTGACCGTGGTGCAGGGCGGTCCCGGCACCGGCAAGACGGTGGTCGCCCTGCACCGGGCGGCCTATGTCCTGTACGCGTTCCCGCGCGCCGCGGAGGAGGGTGTCCTGGTGGTCGGCCCGAACGCCCGGTTCCTCGACTACATCTCGCAGGTCCTCCCCTCCCTCGGAGAGAACGACGTCACTCTGGCGACCTGCCGGGAACTGGCAGGAGTGCCCACGGACACGGTGGACCCGTGCGCTACGGCGCGTCTCAAGGGCAGCTCCGACCTCGCCGACGCCTTGGCCGGCCTGCTGCGCGTCCACCAAGCCCCCGCCGGTGACTTCGCCGTGCGGGTCGGGCAGGAACTGGTTCGCCTGTCCGGCGACGAAGTGGCCACGGCACGCGACGCCGCTGTGGCGGCCGCACCGGGGCACAACCCGGCGCGCCAGGTGTTCAAGGAGCTCTTGGCCGACGCCGTCACCGACGCGATGCAACGAGACATGGGCGACCTCCTGGAGCAGATCGACGCCGATGCCGAAACGATGACGGGCCTGGACCTCGACCGGTTCACGGGAGCCGCTCAGCGCCGTGCCGAAGGTGCGGCCGACTCGGGGCCGGTACATGAGCTGGATGTGGACGCCATCCGAGCCGATCTCCTGGACGACGCCGTCGTCGACCGGGCGGTGGAGGCGTTGTGGCCGCGGCTGGTACCCGGTGACCTCGTGAAGGCGCTTTTGACGAACGCGGACGCTCTCGCCGAGCGTCTGCCCCTTCTGACCGCGCAGGAGCGGTCGCTTTTACTGCGCGGCCCGGACGACCCGTGGACCGATGCCGATGTGCCGTTGCTGGACGAGGCGGCGAGCCTGGTCGACGGTCCCCCCGAGCGGACGTACGGGCACGTCGTCGTCGACGAGGCGCAGGAATTGACCGCCATGCAGTGGCGGATGATCGTCCGCCGCTGCCCGGCAAGTGCGATGACGTTGGTGGGTGACTTCGCCCAGGCGGGCCCGGTCGCGACAGCACGCGACTGGAAGGAAGCACTGAGCCCCCACGTCGGACCGCGGTTCAAGCTGCACAACCTGACCGTCAGTTACCGCACCACGCAGGAGATCCTGGAAAGCGTCCGGGACCTGCTCAAGCGGATCGCTCCGGATCGCGAGCCCACACGGTCACTGCGCAACGGTGAGAGCCCTCGCACCGTGACCACACCTCCGGACGGGTTGGTCACCGCCGTCGTTACGGAACTCCGCGCCCAGAGCACCGCACACCCCGGCGAGCTTCTGGGAGTGATCTGCGCGGACACCAGAGTGAGTGAGCTGACGGCCCAAGACATCGCTCACCACGCGCGCATCGTGCCGGCGTCCGAAGCCCGCGGACTGGAATTCGACGGGGTCGTCGTCGTGAACCCCGAGGAGATCACCATGGCCCGCCCCGGTGGTGAAAGGGACTTGTACGTGGCCCTGACCCGGGCCACCAAACGCCTCTGCACGATCACCGTCCAGCCCGCCTGACGGCTCGGCGCCGGCGTCGTCACCGCGGGCGCACCCGCGAGGTACGGACACCGGACCGCACCGGGCTGTCCGACCTGCGCTCAACGAGCCGTAGACCGCCTTGCTACGTATAGTCCGATTGGTGACACTCAGAGAAGGGATGGACCCCCCATGTCTGTGACTGTTTACGCCGACGTCGACTACAAGGGCAAGAGCGCCACGCTCGACCAGGGACGCCACAAGCTCGACCCGTCCATGAACGACTGCATCTCCTCCGTCCGCGTGCCGTCAGGGTGGAAGGCGACGCTTTACGAGCACGCGGACTTCACCGGGGCACAGATCACCCTGGAGGCGGACACCCGGAAGGTGGACGGCGCCCTCCACGACAAGGCGTCCTCGATCGTCGTCGCCGAGACGGAGGAGGACGACGGTCAATACATCTTCTCCGCGGAGAACGGTGACAACTGGTTCTACTTCGAGGACCACTCGTCGTCCGACTGACGCCGCATCCGCCGCCCGGACCGGCGCGGACCGCAGCGTCCGGATGGCGTGAGACCGATCAGTGACCCTGAACAGCTGTGGTGCGCCGGCAGGGAGCTTCGGCGCGAGGACCGAGAACCTCGCCGTCGGGACCGCCGCTCACGGGAGGACGACGGCGAGGGTCGCCGTACCGGCGCTGCCGACCAGGGCCCGGCGGCCGCCGGACAGCACGGGCGGGATCAGGGTGAGGATGCGGACACGGCGTGGAGCCTCGCAGAACAGGCCCTGGCGGCCGGCCTTCACCGCTGCCTCCTTCAGGGCCCAGGCCGCTGTGAGCAGTTCAGGGGACTCGCGGGTGAGCTGTCGCTCCGCGGGGGCCAGGACATGGGCCGCGGCGCGGCCTACGGAGGGAGCGGCGCTCAGTTCGCACAGGTCCACGCCGACCGCGCCGGGTGCGACAGCCGCGGCGACGTGGTGGGCCGTGTGGCTGATGGAGACCTGGAGGCCGGGGACCGAGAGGCGAGGGCTGCCGTCGGCGCGGGGGAGGATCTCCACCTCGGTGACCGGCCGGCCGGTCACCGAGGACACCACGGTCTTGGCGAGAAGGCGGCCCGCTTCCCACTCGGCCTGCCGCCACCGCGGCAGGCCGTGGAAGACCTGCCGCTCGGCAGGGGTGAACAGCGGCAGCGGCGACCAGGAGGGTGTCGCGCCGAGAAGATCGCGCCGGGCCACGAGGAAAGCAGACTCTTCCCAGTGGTGGACTCGGCCCGGCGCGATCGCGGGGAACACGGCGTACGGCATGGCGGCCTCCGCTCGTCACGCGGCGGGGGCGATGTCCGCGCCGCCGGCCCGCCGCAACTGCCCCGCCAGGGCCGCGACCGTGTACCGGATCTGTTCCGGCGTGTGCTCGCAGGTGAGGAAGAACCGCAGCCGGGCCAGCTCTTCGGGAACCGCCGGGTGGAGGATGGGGTTGACGCTGATCCCCTGTTCGAAGAGCGCCCGGGCCAGCCGCAGCGTCTCCGCCGAGTCTCCCACGACGCACGGCACGATCGGCGTGCCCTCGCTGCCTCCCGTATCAAGGCCCGCCCCGCGGGCCAGGCGCAGGAACAGCGCCGCGTTCTCCCCGAGCCGGGCAAGGCGCTCCGGTTCGGCCCGCATCAGGCGCAGCGCGGCCAGTGAGGCGGCCGCGTTGGCGGGAGTCATGCCCGCGCTGTAGACGAAGCCCGGCGCGGTGTAGCGCAGATAGTCGACCACTGCACGGTTCGCCGCGACGTAACCGCCGCATCCGGCCAGCGACTTGGAAAGAGTGCCCATCCACAGGTCGACGTCGGGGCGCTCGACGTCGAAGTGTTCGCCGACACCTCGCCCGGTGGCGCCGAGCACACCGATGCTGTGCGCCTCGTCGACCATCAGCAGCGCCCCGTGCCGGTGCTTGACCGGGACCAGGGCCGGCAGGTCGGCGATGTCACCGTCCATGCTGTACACGCCCTCCACCACGACCAGTACCCGTCGGTACTGGTGGCGGATCCCGGTGAGAAGTGCGTCCAGGGCCGCCGCGTCGTTGTGCGGGAAGGGCCGCCGCGTCGCGCCGGACAGCTTGCAGCCCTGCAGGATGCTGTCGTGGGCGAGCGCGTCGTGGACGATCAGGTCCCCCGGCCCGACGAGATGTCCGATCACGGTGACGTTGGTGGCGTGCCCGCTGGTCAGGGTGATCGCGTCGTCGGTGCCCAGGGTGCGGGCGAGTTCGCTCTCCAGACCGAGGTGTGGGGGACGGGTGCCGGACAGCAGCCGACTGGCGGAAGCCGATGTGCCGTACTGGTCCACGGCCTCTTTGACGGCCTCGCCCACCTTCGGATGCGTGGCCAGGCCCAGGTAGTTGTAGCCGGAGAAGGAGACGAGTTCCCGGCCGTCGACGACCGTCCGATCCGTCATCCCACCGTCGTGGACCAGGAAGTACGGGTTGGGCAGGCGGAGTTCACCGAGCCCGTCGATCCGCTCGTGGTGCGCGGTGACCTCGGGGAAGCACTCGATGCGCCGTTGCTCCTCCGGCGGCGGGGCGCCGTCCTCCGCGGCATCCTCCCTGATCATCGCCGTGATGCTGCCGACGGTCGGCCGAGCGCACCGCTCGTCGATCGTGAGCGAGGGCCAGCGGGCCTTGAGCGATGTGAACAGGTCGGTCAGCATCAGCGAGTCGAAGCCGAGGTCCTCGACCAGGAGTTGACCGGCCCGCAGTTGTTCCACCGGGAAGGCGCTGACGCGGCCTATGTGCTCGAGTACGGCCTCCTCGGCCTCGGGAGCCGGGCAGGGGCCCGGCGGGGCGGACGCCTCGGCAGAGGCGGCCGTGGGCCGGGGCAGGGCGTCGGCCGTGGCCGTGTCCTTGGCGGACAGGGTGTCGTTCAGGTGCCTGAGGAGAGTGACCTGCTGCTGGATGAGGTCGAGCAGTTCGTGCATCGGGGTCTCCGTGGCCGGGTTGTCGGTCGCGCGGCCGGACGCGTGGACGACCGAGTTGCCGGTCGTGGGCTGAGGCTGGGAGTGAGCCGGGGACTGGGACTGGGACTGGGGCTGGGACTTGCCGGGCTCCCGCCCGGGACCCGGACGGCGCACCCAGTAGGACCGCTCCTCCAGCCGGGCCACCGGAAGGTCCAGCGGCCGACGATCCTCCTCCCGCACCAGGGTCCGAGGGTCGACCGGAACGCCCAGGACCGCCAGCCGAGCCAGGGCCCGCGGAAAGGCCCACGTGTCGTCCGGCGCCGTACAGGCAGCGACGACGTGGACGTCGTCGTGGCCGGTGAGGTTGCGGCGGACCGAGGCGAGGAGTGAACCGCCCCCAGTCACCTGGAGGAAGACACGGGCGCCGGCGTCGTAGGCGCTGCGCACGGCGTCGTCGAAGTGGACCGGCCCGGACGAGTGGCGCGCCCATAGTTCACGCAGCCGCCCCGGCTCGCCGCACATTGTGCCGCTCACGGCCGAGACGAACGGCAGGCGAGGCGTGCCTAGGGGGCGGCGGGCGAGATCCGCGCGCATGGCGTCGTCGGCCCGGGTCAGCCGCGGCGAGTGGAAGGCGCTGGACGCCTCGAGGACGGAGGCCGCGATTCCCGCCTCGGCACAGACCCGCCGCAGCGCTGCGAGCCCTTCCTCGGTGCCGCTCACCACGATCTGGCGCGCGTGGTTGAAGCACGCGAGCCATACGTCGTCGATGCCCCGCACGAGCCGCCGGCAGGTGTGCCTGTCGGCCTGCACGGCGAGCATCCCGCCTCGGGACTCCGTTTCGGCATCCTGCATCACCGCACCCCGGTGGGCGAGCAGCCGTACGGTCTCCTCGGCGGTGAGGAACCCGGCCGCCGCGGCGGCGGCGAACTCGCCGAGGCTGTGGCCGAGCGCGAGGGCGGGGGTCACGCCGCACGTGGCCAGCAACTGGGTGGCGGCGATCTGCACGGTGCCGAGCACGGGCTGGCACACCTCGGTGGCGGCGAGCCGCCGCCTCGCCTCCTCGTGCGTACAGCCGCCGTAGAGCAGACCGGACACGTCGGTCCCCGCGACGGCGCCCAGCGCGCCGACGACGCGGCGGAACCCGGCGAACCTCTGGTTGAGGGCCCGCAGCATGCCCGGCTGCTGACTGCCCTGGCCGGGGAAGACGAAGGCCACACGGCGCTCGGCGGGAGACAGGGGGGTGTCGGCGGCGAAGGCACTGTCGCCGAGGTCCCCCCGGGCGCCCTGAGCCAACTGCTTCCGGGCCCGGCGCAACCGCTCGGTGAACGCGGCGGCGTCGTTGGCCACGATCGCGAGCCTGCTGGGCAGTAGCTCGCGGCCGCCCAAGGTGTGCGCCAGTGCCGCCATCGACGCGCCGGGCGTGTGCTCCAGGGCGCCGAGCAACTCGCCGATGTGCTCCTGAAGCAGCTCCGGGCCGCCCGCTGAGATCAGGACGAGCTGGGGTTCGGGCACGGCCTGGGTGCCCGCCGGCCGCCGTACGGGGGCCGGGGCGGGCGCCTGCTGCAGGACCACGTGGACGTTCGTACCGCCGAAGCCGAATGAGCTGACGGCGGCGCACCGCGGGGTGCCGCCGTCCGGCCACGGCTGGACCGCACCGGCGACGCGCAGGCCGGCGGCGTCGAGCCCGAGACCCGGATGAGGGGTGAAGTCCGGCTGTGGCACGACCGTACGGTGGTGCACCACCAGAGCGGTCTTGATCAGCCCCGCGATGCCCGCCGCGGACAGCGAGTGCCCGATGAGCGCCTTGACCGAGGACAGGTAGCTCAGGCCGGGGTCCTCGTCCGGGTACTCCTCGCGCAGCCGGCGCAGCGCCTCCACCTCGACGCGGTCGCCGACCGTGGTTCCGGTGCCGTGCGCTTCGATGAACCCCACGGCGGAGGGCGGCAGGCCCGCGTCGGCGTACGCGCGGCGCATGGCCCGCAGCTGTCCTTCCGACGTGGGGCTCAGGGGGCCGGGGGTGAGGCCGTCGTTCGCCGAGCCGATGCCCTTGATGACGGCGTAGACACGGTCACCCGCGGCGAGCGCGTCCATCAGGGGCCGTACGATGACCGCGCCGGCCCCCTCGCCCAGGACGAAGCCGTCGGCCCGTTCGTCGAACGGGCGGCACACCCCGTTGGCCGACAGCGCGCCGAGACGGGAGAAGCCCACGAGGCTGTCCGGCGTGAGACTGAGGTAGACACCGCCGACGACGGCCATGGTGCAGGTGCCCTGGCGCAGGTGGAGTACCGCCTGTTCGAGGGCGATCAGCGAGCTGGAGCACGCTGCGTCGACAGCGAAGCTGGGGCCGCCCAAGCCGAAGTGCCGGCTCACGGCGGCGGGCGCCATGTTGACCAGGCTTCCCGGAAGGGCGAAGGAGTCGGCGACCGCGAGCTGTGCCACGGCCCGGTCCTTGATCGCCTGCGCGAGGGCGGGGTCGGACGATCCCTCGGCGATGCCGCGTGCTCTCAGGCTTGCCGTCAGCAGCTCCCTGTAGTCGGACGCCGACAGGCCGAAGAAGACGCCCGTGCTCTCCCGGTCGAAGCCGCCCCGGCCGAGCCCCGCGTCGTCGAGGGCCTCACGGGTGACGTCGAGCATCAGCCGGTGCTGCGGGTCCATGGCCCCCGCACGGCGGGGTGGCAGACCGTAGTGCGAGGCGGCGAAGCGGTCCACTTCGTCGAGGAAGGCGACCTGGTCGGTGTAGGCGGTGTCGGGGGCGGACCGGTCGACGGGGTCGTGGAACGCGGCATGGTTCCAGCGCTCCTCCGGGACGGGGGCGAACCGCTGCTCCGCGCCGAGGAGGAGCCGCCAGTACGCGCGAGTGTCGTGGGCGCCGGGGAAACGGCAGCCGAGGCCGACGACGGCGATGTCATTCATGGGAAACCTGCTTCGGTTCTGGCGTCCGGTACGGACAGCCGGCGGGGGAGGGATGGTGAGGGGACGGGGGTCAGGGAGGTGAGGGGGGTGGCGGCCGCGTACGGGCGGCGGGTGTGCCGGTGTCGTGCCTGCGTGCGCGGGCCGGCGGGGGAGGCGGCTGAGCCGGCCCGGACAAGGCGCGTCCGCCGGAAGGCCGCCCGGTGCGCGTGCGTCCGGCGAACGGCCACGGGGCCCACCAGTTCAGTCCGCCGGCGAGGCGCATGAACGCCGGCACGAGGACACCGCGCACGAGGCTCGCATCGAGCAGGACGCCCAGGCCCGCCCCGATCCCGAAGAACTGCAGGAGGGCCACCTGGGAGGTACCGAAGGCGAGGAGCGTGAAAGCGAGCAGGGCGCCCGCTGTCGTGACGATGCCGCCGGTGCGGGCGACACCGTTCACGATCGCGTCGGCGGTGTCCTGTCCGGCGTCGTGCGCCTCCTTGATGCGGGCCAGGACGAAGACCTCGTAGTCCACCGAGAGCCCGAAGACGACGCAGAACAGCAGCACCGGCATGGTCGTGCTGAGCGGCCCGGGAGTGAACCCCAGCAGCGTCCGCAGGTGCCCGGACTGGAAGACCCACACCATGGCGCCGAGAACGGCGGCGAGGCTCAGGCAGTTCAGCGCGATCGCCTTCAGCGGCAGCAGGAGGCTGCGGGAGAAGAGGAACAGCAGCAGGAACGTACTGCCGGCGATCACGGCCGCGGCGACGGGCAGCCGCCCGGCGATGGTGTCCTTCGCGTCGACGAGCGCGGCGCTCGGACCGCCGACGTGGATCTCGGTGTCCGGGGGCGTCGGTGTCCCGCGGACAGTGCGGACCAGGCGCTGGGCGGCGTGCGAGTGCGGGTCGGCCGACGGCACCACCGAGAACAGCGCGGGAGCGTCGGGACCGGACGGCAGGAGGTGGGTCGCCGCGGAGCCCGCGGGAGCCACCCGAATGCCGTGCCGCCACACTCCGGACGGGCCGACGACCTCGGCCACGCCGGGCAGTGCGGACAGCTCGGGCGCGTAGTCGCGCGCTGTCTGGGGCGTGGGACTGGTGAAGACCACCGTGAGGGCGTCGGCGCTCCCTCGGTCGAAGTGGCCGCGCAGCAGGTCACCGGCCTGCCGGCTGGACGTGGTCCGGGGCAGCGCCCGGTCGTCGGGAGTCGCGAATCCCGCGTGGGTGAAGGGTGCCGCGAGCGTCGCCAGCAGGGCGAGCACCGGCAGTGCGGCGAGCACCGGGTGGCGTACGACGCACCGTGCCAGCCGCTCCCAGAACCGCGACGCGGAGCCGGCCCGGGTCCTGCGGCGCCAGGGCACCGCCCACGCGTTCACGCGGCGGCCGAGCAACGCCAGCAGCGCCGGCAGTACCGTCACGGCGGCGACCGCGGCAACGGCCACCACGGCGATGCCGGCGTAGGCGAAGGAACGCAGGAAGTACGGCGGAAAGAGGAGCAGCGCCGCCAGCGCCGCACAGACCGTGGCGGCGCTGAAGAAGATGGTGTGGCCCGCGGCGCGTGCCGTCCGCCGGGCGGCCTCTCGGGACTCGTGCCCGGCGGTCAGTTCCTCCCGGAACCGGGAGACGATCAGCAGCCCGTAGTCGATGCCCAGGCCGAGTCCGAGCGCGGTGGTCAGGTTCAGCGCGAACACCGACACGTCGGTGACGCCGCCGAGAAGGCTCAGGGCCAGCAGGGTCCCGCCGATCGCCAGGACACCGATCAGCAGCGGCAGGACCGCCGCCATCACGCTGCCGAACACCAGGACCAGGAGCAGGAGGGTGCCGGGCAGGACGACGGCCTCGGCCCGTCTCAGGTCCGAGGCGGCGAGATCATGCATCTCCTGGTCGGCCAGGGCCGTGCCGCCCACGTGCACGGTGACGCCCGAGCGGTCCGAGCGGCCCGACCGGCCGGACAGCGCCGCGCGCACCCGCTCGGCACGCGGGCCGATCTGCTCACCGTCGCCGTCGACATGCGCGATCAGCAGCGCCGAGCGGCCGTCGCGGCCGCGCAGCTCCGCCGGCCCGCCGCTCCAGTAGGAGGACACGTCGCCCACGTACGGCTGGGCGGCCAGGCGCCGGGTCAGTACGCGTCCCTCGGTGCGCGCGGCGGGGTCGTCGACACCGCCGTGGCCGACCCGCACGACGACGACCAGGTTCGCGGACGTGCCCTGGTACGGCGCGGTCACGCGGGCCACGAAGCTGGAGTCGGAGGCGGGGTCGTCGTACCCCTGCGTCTTCAGCCGGCCCGTCGCCGACGAGCCCACGACCAGCGACAGGACGAGGAAGCCGAGGGCGGCCAGCAGCACGCATCGGGGGCGACGGGTGGCGAAGCAGCCAAGCCAGCGGTACATGCCGCCTCCTTTCGGGTTCGTGCCCACCGCGATGGGTCGCACGGAAGGTCGGCTGCCACCGTCCCCCGGGAACGAGGAGGCGCCCCAGCCCCGAACGTTCGTTACTTGACGGAGAGCGGATCGCGCGGTACGGGGCGTCACGCGGCACGGGGCGTCGCGCGCCGGACCGACGGCGGAGCCCGCCCGCATCGCTTCGCGAACCTGTGCGAGACAACGTGTCCCGTCGTCGCCGGCGACAGGGGCGAGCAGGGGGGTTGCTTCGGCACATCTCGCAGCGCACGTCCTCGACCAGCGCGTGCCGCGGTTCTCCTTGGCGGACAGACCGAACAGCCGAGGCTCTCCGGACAGGGAGCGCACCAAGTGTGTGATCTTGCCGAGGTGTTCGTCGCGGACCGCGGCGGGCACGTAGGCGCCCGGGACAGGACGCTTTCGTGTAGCGGCGCCTCCGGCGGTGCCGTCAACTGCCCGTGCCACGGGCGCGAAAGACGGCAGGCAGGACCGCGATCGGGTCACCGACTGCCAGGCACGGCCCGGAGGGCATGAGAAAACGCTGCCGCATACTTCAACCGCCCCGTCAACTGCCGCACTTCACCAGTCACAACTTGCGGCGGAACTTGCCCCGAAAGAGGATGTAATCACCAGGTCGGGCATTTTCACCAAGAGCCGTGACACCGTGGTGGCGATCGACATCACGCCGCCGACCCCCTCCTTCGCCCGACCGCCGGCCGACGGCTGGGTACGCGCTCGCCCTCGCGGTGAGAGACACGCGTCTGAAGGAGACACCATGAACGCGCCGGCCGAGAGCGGGACAGCCGTGCCCCGCTACTGCGCCCAACCTCCGCAGACCCAGCCAGTCCTGCGCCCGGACCTCAGCCCGAACCGATCGAGGGCCATACTCCTGGTCCGCACCAAGTGGATCAACGGCACGGTCCTGCACTACGCCTTCCTCGACCAAGGCGGTGACATCGGAGGCCCGGAGCAGCTGGACGAGGTCCGGCACGCCTTCCAGGCATGGAAGGCCCTCGGGATCGGGCTGGAGTTCCAGGAGGTCGCCGATCCCGGCGACTCCGAGATCCGCGTCCTCTTCCGGGAGAGTGAGGGGTCCGCGTCGTACGTCGGCCGGGACAATCTGGGCATCGCCACGACCGAGCCGACCATGACGTTCGGCTGGGACCTGACCAGCCCGTACGGCAAGGCCACCGCGCTGCACGAGATCGGGCACGCGTTCGGCTTCGCCCATGAGCACCAGAACCCGTTCGCGGGCATCGTCTGGGACGAGGAGAAGGTCTACGCGGACCTCGCCGGACCACCCAACAACTGGCCCCACGAGGTCACGTTCAACAACATCCTGCGCAAGCTGTCGCAGAACGAGGTGACGGGTTCCACCTGGGACCCCGACTCCATCATGGAGTACAGCTTCGGGCCGGGACTCATCGTTCGTCCGGAAGCCTACCGCGGCGGCATCCCGGAGACGCTGGGCCTGTCCGCCGCGGACAAGGAGCGTGTGCTCCAGTGGTACCCGCCGATCGTCGCCCAGCCGGCCAGACTCCAACCGTTCCAGTCGGCGCCGGTGCAGCTCGCCACCGGGGGTCAGGCCGACTTCGAGATCATTCCACCGGAGACCCGGAGGTACCAGGTGGGCACGTTCGGCAACAGCGACGTCGTCCTGGCCCTGTTCGAGGACACCGCCGACGGCCTGCGGTACGTCACCGCCGACGACGACAGCGGACAGGACCGAAACGGCCGCCTTGATGTCAAGCTCGTGAAGGACCACCGTTATGTGGCTCGGGCCCGCCTGTACTCCAACTGGGGCAACGGCTCGATCGCGCTCATGTACTGGTGAGCGGTGGTGGCCGCGCGAGGTTCTCGGACGTGGACCGGTACCTCAAGGGGCACAGGTCCAAGGACGAGACCTGACTGCGCATCGAATGCAACCGTGCTGGCGGCCCGTGCGCACAGATCCACCGGTGAGACTCGACTACCGCGCGCGAGGCTCCTGCAGCGAGACTTCGACCAAGGCCCTGTCACCGGTCATCGGTAGGGTGACCGCCGTGATGGTGGGCACCGAAGAGACACGGCTGATCGTGCTGCGGGGAAACAGCGCCTCGGGGAAGTCGTCCGTCGCGGCTGGCCTCCGCGAGAGGTTCGGCCGCGGCCTGGCCCTGGTCGGCCAGGACAACCTCCGCCGCATCGTGCTCCGTGAGCACGACCGGCCGGGAGCGGCGAACATCGGCCTGATCGACATGACGGCCCGCTACGCCCTCGACGCCGGGTTTCACGTCGTGGTCGAAGGCATCCTCTATGCCGCTCACTATGGTGACATGCTCGCGGCGCTGCGCGCCGACCACCGCGGCCCGACCCACGGCTACTACCTGGACGTGCCGTTCGACGAAACCCTCGTCCGGCATGCCACCAAGCCGATCGCCGATGACGTCGACGAGACCCAACTGCTCGACTGGTACCGGCCGCGCGATCTACTGCCCGACGGACGCGAGACGGTCATCGGCGCCGCCAGTGCCCTGCACGAGACTGTCGATCGCATCATGCTCGACACCGGGTTGGCCCACCTGCCCCCGCTGGAGCGCTGACCGATGCACCGGTGGGACGACTGCCGCACCACCGGCGGGCTCAGCGGGGTGCGATCGCTTCGCGTACCTCATCTGTCTCCAGCCCGGCTTCAGGTGGTCGCCGGCATCGACGTTCCTCCTTACCGGCGGCGAACGCCGATGCCGCTGCAACAACGGTCCGCGACGGAGGGCGGCGTACCTCGATTCCTCGCTCACTCGCGCGCGACATGCTCCTTGAGCCACCGCAGCAACGCCGCGAACTCCGGGGACATGTCCGTGTCCGACTGGACGAGAACGGACGAGTGGCCGCCCTGCTCGACCGTGATCGAGTAGCTCATGGCATCCGGTGCACGCCTTGGGGGCTCCGGGGCTCCCGCCGTCGCCGCAGTCGCCGGAACGGCCGCGGCCACCAGCCGGGACAACTCGGCCGCAGCGCTCTCGGGCAGGGCATGGGTGTCCACCACGTCCGGCGGGAGGCCGGCGAGGAAAGGCGCCGCCAGCCCGCCGTGCGTCGACAAAGTGACCCTCATGGCACCTCTCAGCCGTCCGCCGCTTCCGCTGTTCCCGTAGAGGTACCCGGCGTCGGCCGCTGGGCACCTCGACGTCAACCGCCGGCCGTCACACGTCCCTTGAGCGCGGCCACGTCCCGGCTCAGCTCCTGCACCTGGGCCGTCAGCGCCCTGACCGCCGCGGTCGCGTCCCCGTTGCGGCCTGCTGTGCGATTGCGCGCCCTTGCGAGCCCGGCCGAGACCCCGGTGATCGAGATGCCGACCTCCTGCCACGCCCCCAGCACGGCCATCTGTTCGGCGCTGCCGGCCTCGTACAGCTCTCCGGCCTTCCGGTACGTGGTGTCCGCGAACTCCTGGAACCGCGTCTCACTGTTGGACGCCTTGAGAGCCTCGAACCAGATGAGCCCGGCCGCCTCCCACGAGTATCCGCCGATGGTTGCGGCCGTCAGGTAGAACGCCTTGTTCGGAATGCCGGAGTTGTAGTGCACCGCACCCCAGTCACCCTCGTAGGTGTCCGGCATGTTGACGTACTTGGACATGTGGTCCGGCTGCGGGTCCTTGCCGTACTTCTCGGTGTTCCACGCATGCCCGGGCGCCTTCATCGACCGCAGCGCATCGGCCTCGATCTGAGGCGTGAAGACCTCACGGCCGATCAACCAATCAGCCTGCTCGGCCGTCTGACCCAGCGTCCACTGCTCGACCATCGCTCCGAACACGTCCGACATCGACTCGTTCAGGGCGCCGGACTGGTTGTGATACTCGAGCCCCGTGGTGTGCTCGGTCACCCCGTGCCCCAGTTCATGGGCGATCACGGAGATCGAGCCAGTGAGGTCGGAGAAGAGGCGGCCGTCCCCGTCACCGAACACCATTTCGCGCCCGTCCCAGAAGGCATTGGCGAACTCGTGGCCATAGTGGACGTACCCGTTCAGGCGCATCCCGTGACCGTCGATCGAGTTCCGGGCGAACACCTGTTGGAAGAAATCCCGCGTCTTGCCGAGCATGTCGAATGCCCGGTTGACGGACGCGTCGGTCGACTCCGGCCCGTCCTCGGACCGCGCCAGAACCGCGAAGGGCAGAGACGTGGTGTTTCGGCAGTCGTAGATCGTCCTACGAGCGTTGCCGGGAGTGGCGACACCGGGGAAGGCTGCCCGGACCGCTCGCTCGCCCCGCAGGTGGGCAGTGGTGAGCATGGTGTTCAGCGCGGCCTGGCGGACCTCACGGTCGTCACTTCTCAGTGCTCTTTCGAGCAGATACGGAGGGGTTATGCATTGGTGTCGAAAATCGCTGGTCATCGCGGTACTCCGTGATCCAGGGGGAGTTCGTTGCTCGCTGCGAGGGCGCCCAACCCCGCACGCGGTCCCTCCGTGCCGGACAGGCGCATGCGCCTCAAGGACCGGCCGCGTACGGTCCGCCGGGCTGGTGACCATTTCATCCATCGCAGCGTCATGATGTGAGCTGCCTCACATGCCCATCATTGCACGTTCCGGACTCGACGCCACCTCGCCTTCCCTGGTGCGGAGCGGCCTTGAATTTGACCCTTCACATAACGCGCCCCATGGTCAATTCGCATCCCGGCTCGCTTCCAGACCGACCGTCAGCTCCGCATCGTGGGCCGACCCGCCGTACGAACCGGAGCGGAGTGGTCCCTGTTGGCGGCGTTCAGAGGCCAGGCAGAAGGATGGGTTCCAGCCAGGCGCGCTGCCGAACTCCCGCGGGGAGGGCTGGCGGCCGGGGCGGTCCTGGCGGGCGCTGTCCCGTCCGACGTGGCGGCTGACATCCGCACAGCCGTCATCTTCCGCACACGGGTCAGCCTGCACCGCAAGATCGTCAAGCATGCCGCTGCTTCGAGGAAGTCCTTCTCGACCGACATCGAGCACCTGGAGTTCGAGCTGTAGTACCTGATCGCCGACAGGATCGGACCGCCTTCAGTGAAGCAGGCGGTCCACCATCGTCTCGATCAGCCGTTCCGGGTCGTGGGGTGTCAGCAGTGCGGGTACGGTCAGGTCGTCGATGATCAGACCGAGTGTGGCGAGGTAGAGCACGACCACTCCCTCGCGGCCACCGGGCAGCCCGGCGTCGAGGTGGTAGGCGATGTTGCCCTCCAGCTGGATCTCGAAGAAGCGCGTCAGCTCGGTGTTCAGCTCCGGCCGCCGCGTCGCCTCCAGCCGCATTTCCAGCAGTGCGAGATGGCTGCCGCGCTCGCGTCGGGTGCGCTCCAGCAACTGCCGCAACAGCGTGACCGTGACATCCCGCGGTGTACCGGCCTTCATCGCCTCCTCCAGCTCCGCCGGATCGGGCGTCAGCCGCTCGAGGATGCGCTGCATGACCTGGGCCAGCATCTCGCCCCGGTTCGCGAAGTAGTTGGTGGCGGTCCCGACGGGGACGCCGGCCTCCTTGTCCACGGCCCGCAGCGTGAGGCCGCGAGACCCCTCACGGGCGAGTACCTCGATGGCGCCGTCGAGCAGCGCGGTACGACGAGCGGGGTTGTGACGCACACGGTCTCCCTGTCTGATCCGGACGAGTCCACAGAACCCGTTGACACCACTACAAGTGCAGTACTACGTTCTAACCACTGCAATCAGAGTACAACTTCTGAGGCAGATCACGTGAGAGTCACCCCTTCCATTCAGGAGTCGTATGCGACGCCCCTTCACCGGCCGGGCCCCCCTCCTGCAGACCACCTCGCACGATGCCCGTCGCGACGGCGCGGACCGCCGCCCGCTCAGGCCGCACCAGGTCCCGCGCCCCCGGCCGCTCCCGAAGCCCGGCTCACGCCGCTGAAGCGCACCCGTAGCCGCCACCCGGCGCCGCAGCGCACCCTGGACCGCCCTGCCAGATCCAGACCGAGAGGCAAGGACTCACCACATGCGAAAGCTCGTCTACTACGTCGCCGCCACCCTCGACAGCTACATCGCCGGCCCGGACGGGGAGTACGACTTCCTTCTCTTCGAGGGCGAGGGACGCGACGCGATCCTCGCCGAGTACCCGGAGACGATGCCCACCCCCGCCCGCGCGGCCTTCGGTCTCACCGGCACCCCGAACCGGCACTTCGACACGGTCATCATGGGCCGCGGCACCTACGAACCCGGCCTGCAGGCAGGCCTGACCAGCCCGTACGCCCATCTTGAGCAGTACGTCGTCTCCACCAGCCTGCAGACCGTGGACCCGGACATCCATGTCGTACGGGAAGACCCCGCCGACACCGTTCGCAAGCTCAAGTCGCAGTCCGGCAAGGACATCTGGCTGGCCGGCGGCGGCAAGCTGGCTTCCGCCCTGCTCCCGGAGATCGACCAGCTCGTCATCAAGCGCAACCCGCTCGTCATCGGCTCCGGCATCCCGCTCTTCGCGGGCCCGTTCAGTCCGGCGACGTATCTGCCCGTCTCGACCCGCAGCTTCGACTCGGGCCTGCGCATCGAGACGTACAGCCGGTGACGGAGTCAGCGCGTCGATGCCGGGTTGGCGGCCGCTGCCGCTCCCGATCGCAACACTCACTGCGGACACTCGTGGGCCGCGAGAGAAGCCCGCAGGTCAGGGGGAGAATCACGCATGGAAGCACTGATCAGCACGCCGGACCATAGGGCCGGGGTGCGGAGCACGATGAGTCTGGCTGATCTCGGGGTGACGGCGGATCAGGAGCGTCTCGACCGCTACCTGCTGCGCAATCCGCACGCCGGCGTCGACCGGACCCGTGCCGAGCTCGCCATGCCGGACACGGCGCGGGTGATCGGCGAGCTGCGGGCGCTGGGGCTGGTGGACAGGGCGTCCGTCGCCCTCGCTCCGGCCGCCGCCGTGGATCTGCCAACGCCCTGCGCTGGCTGCCCCAGTTGCAGTCTGGCGACGTCGTGAGGGACGCGTTCGGCGACCTGCCGGTCGCCGTCATCGACCCGGCCGACATCGCGGCCGTGGCCACGAGAGCGCTGCTGGAGCCGGGGCATGAAGGGCCCGCCTACTCACTGAGTGGGCCCGAGGCACTCCTGCCCGCCGACCGGGTACGCATCCTCGGCCAAGCACTCGGCCGTGACCTGCGCTTCCAGCCGGAGACGGATGAGGACGCCCAGGACCGGATGAACGCGGCCATGCCGAAGGAATACGTCAACGCATTCTTCAGCTTCTACCGCGACCACACCATCGACGAGACCACCGTCCACGCCACCGTGCAACAGCTCACCGGCCGCCCTCCTCGCACCTTCGACCAGTGGACCACCACCCACGCCCCCGAGTTCAGGACGTAAGGCTCGCCGCAGCCGGGTGCGAGCCACGGCTCGCGTCAACGGTATCGGTGATGACACCTGCAGTGGTCGTCCGGGTTGAACGGAACTCACTGGTCGTGGTTCCAGCCAGTGAGTTCGCCGGAGGCGTGTCAGATCAGTCCCTGCGCCAGCATCGCCTGGGCAACTCGTTCGAAGCCCGCGATGTTGGCCCCCGTGACGTAGTCACCCGGGGCGCCGTACTGGTCGGCGGTCTGCCAGCACAGGTCGTGAATGTCCCGCATCACCGTGGCCAGCTCGGCCTGGACGCGGTCCCGGGACCAGGAATCGCGTCCGCTGTTCTGCCGCATCTCCAGGGCGCTGACCGCGACGCCGCCCGCGTTGGCCGCCTTGCCGGGGCCGAACGCCACCCCGGCCTCCCGGAAGACCTGTGCGGCGGTCGGGGTGACCGGCATGTTGGCACCCTCCGACACGGCTTTCACTCCGCCCCGCACAAGGGCCCTTGCATCGTCGGCGTTCAGTTCGTTCTGAGTCGCCGAGGGGAGGGCCACGTCGGCGGGGACCTCCCACACCGAGCCGTCCGGCACGAACACCGCCGATCCACCCCGGCGTTCGGCGTAGTGCCGCACCCGGCCGCGCTCGATCACCTTGATCTGCTTGAGGAGGTCGATGTCGATGCCCTTGTCGTCGACGACATAGCCCTCGGAGTCCGAGACGGTCAGGGCCCGCGCCCCCAGCTCGTGCAGCTTCTCCACGGTGTAGAGGGCCACGTTGCCCGAGCCGGACACCAGGACCTGCTGGCCCGGCAGGTCCTCGCCACGACGGTGCAGCATCTCGGCGACGAACAGGACGTTGCCGTACCCGGTGGCCTCTGCTCGCCCGGCCGAGCCGCCCCAGCCCGGGCCCTTTCCGGTCAAGACGCCCGCCTCCCAGCGGTTGGTGATGCGCCGGTACTGGCCGAACAGGTAGCCGATCTCCCGGCTGCCCACACCGATGTCCCCGGCCGGTACATCCGTACGGTCCCCGATGTGTCGGTACAGCTCCGTCATGAACGACTGACAGAAGCGCATCACCTCGTCGTCCGAGCGGCCCCGCGGGTCGAAGTCGCTGCCGCCCTTGCCGCCACCGATACCGAGGCCGGTCAGGGCGTTCTTGAACATCTGCTCGAAACCGAGGAACTTCACGATGCCCAGGTTCACCGACGGGTGGAAGCGCAGACCGCCCTTGTAGGGGCCGAGCGCGCTGTTGAACTCGATCCTGAAACCCCGGTTGACGCGGACTCGGCCTTCGTCGTCCTGCCACGGCACCCGGAAGAGCAGCTGTCGTTCTGGCTCGCACAGCCGCTCGATGAGCGCAGCCTGTCCGAGTTCCGGCCGGGCCGCCAGGACGGGAGCGAGAGTCTCCAGGACCTCTCTAGCCGCCTGGTGGAACTCCGGTTCCGCCGGATTCCGCCGGACGACCTCGCTGTAAAGCGCGGTGAGCGTCTCGCGCGTCGATGATGTGGTCACAGCAACCCCCTCCGGGACGACGGCACGGTGAGTGGCGTCGATGCCGCCGCGCCGACCGGCACGGACGGTTCTCCTGTGTGTCTCCTGCATCTTCTTCGCCTAGGACTACGTGGGCGCCGTTCGACGCGTTCACCACGCTCCCGTCATCCCGAGCCGCGTTCGAGGCCGAGCGGGACCATCCTGCGCGGTGACGCAGCGGGTCCGGCGAGCGGCACTCTTGTCCTCGGGAATGCCGGGACGTCACCAACTCCGTGACGCTCGTTGAAGCCCGCGGTCAGGGGTGGGAGGGCCGTTGCGTGAGTGGCGTGTCCGGCGATCGCCTCGCTCGTCTCCCGCACCCATCGGTGAAGACGCGGTGTTCCATGCCTGTCTGTTCATGAGTGATTGCTGGAGCGATGGGCCGTTTGCAGGGCAGCGGTGGAGATATTGAGGTGCGTTGGTACCCGCGACTTGTGCAGACTCCACGCATGGCCGCTGACACCGCCGTCTCGCTTCAGGGGAGGGCCCTGAGACATGTCGCGGTTTCGTCGAAGGGGAAGCCCCTCCCGCCGGACCTGAGGGTGACAATGCACTTTCACCCCGACCGAGTCGCGGGAAACCGTCCCATCCTGATCCAAATGGCTGAGGACGGTGTCTACAGGTCACAGTTCGTCACTGGAACGAGTAACGGCGGGCTGACCGCTCATCCTGGCGGGGACCGGTGGCGCTGGGAGAGTCGTATCTTCGCCGGCGCCTACGACGATGCCGCACCTGACCAGCGCCCCGTCTACGGCGCGTTGAACTACCGCCGCGATCCCATCGGCGGTGCCCCGCGATTCGGCTCCTCGTACTTCAGGCTCAAGCCTGAGGTTCTCACGCGCGCCACGTTCTGTTACCCGGACAGCTCCGCTGAGCCGTCTGCCTTCGGCGTCGCCGATCGATGCTCACTTCTCGAGCTTGCCGAGGCAGCGAACAGGGATCCCCTTGACGGCCACATTGAGGCGCAGATCCACGGGCCGGTCAGGTTCGACTGTGATGTGGAAGCGCTGGTGCTGGACCCCAGCTATCGCGGTACAGCGGTCGACCATGCGGCAGAACATCTACCGTGCCCCGTCGAATGGCATCCCGGTTTCCGGCTCAGCGTGGCTGAACTGCGTCACCATGCGCACTATCGCGGTCAGGCGTATGTAGATCTGGGAGCCGAGATCGTTCACGGCGGCTGGCTCACTCCCAGGGATATAGGAGACGCTGCCCGCACAGGTCGATACGCTCTTCAGGACCTCAAGAAGGTCTGGCACTGCCTGGCCCGGTTCGGGGATGGTGCGGGCGCGTAGGTCGAAGTATGCGCACGAACAAATTGGGTTAGGAGAATGAACGAAAGAAGACGAACCCGAAATACGTGCGACACGTTGGACGACAAAACCGACCAACAAATCGATGGAAATGCGCAAGCAGGAAGTGCTGGGCATGTGATCGTCGTTTCCGGCGATCAGTGAGCCTTTTCAGCGTGGCCCCTGATCGGGTGATGCGGCGATCCCATCAGCCGGTACGGCCGCTGACGTTCACCGGCTCGAACGCGTGGCCGACGAACGGGTCCTGCGCCTCGACGCCCGATTGGGCGGTACGAGGTGGGGCAGGCTGAGGGGCGTTCTCGCACTCCCCTTCGGCGGCAGGAGACCGGCAGGTTACGTGTTCACTTCACGGCGGAAGACCTCGCCAGGACCCGGGTGGCCGCGACCATCGGCGTCGCGGCCGAGGTCTACTACAGCCTGGAGCTACTGAGAGGCAACCGGGTGCCTACGCACCTCCACACCTGGCGCTCGGCGGTCGCGGGCAGGACGGGGGCCGACACACTCCCCTTGACATCCCTGGTCCCGACGCGCGGTCCCGGGCTTGATCTGCTGGCCCTGACGGGCGATGTGCCCTCTCTGGACCACGCCGTGGACAATCTGCTGCACGCCCCGGTGTCCCAGCTGCGCCGCGAGATCGAGTGTCTCGACTTCCGTCCCGGACAACTGCCGTGGGCCAGACGGGTGGCGGAGGGCGACCGTGACGCGCTGCGGGAGCTGGCGAAGGCCCTGCGCGCCTGCCACCGACTGACCGTCGAGCCCTACTGGGACAGAGGACGGTCCGAACTGGTCGCGCTGTCCACCCGTAGCGCGAACCTGATGCTGGAGGGAGGCGTCGATCTCCTGCTGCGCTCGATCTGTGCACCACTGGTCCGCTGGCGTCCGCCGGTGCTCGACGCCCCCTACCCGCGCCGAGTCGATGTGCACCTCCAGGGGCGGGGACTCATCATCACGCCCACGGTCTTCTCGAAGCACCCGGTGAGTTTCCTGTGGGACCCGCTCGACACCGCTCAGCCACCCCGCCTGACCGTACCGGCCCTCCGCCGGCCACTGACCGGCACCGAAGCGGCGGAGTCGGACGGCGCGACCGTCCGGAACCTGGAGTCCCTGCTCGGCCGCACCCGAGCCGCCGCCCTGCGAGTGACGGCGGAAGGCTGCACGACGAGCGAACTGGCCCGCCGCCTCGACGTCACGGCCGCCGCGGCCAGCCAGCACGCGACCGTGCTGCGCGACACGGGCCTCATCACCACCAGCCGCCGCGGCGGCTCCGTACTCCACCTCATCACCCCGCTCGGGCTGGCCCTGCTGCGGACGGGCGCCCTGACGCAACCGTGACGGCGCGAGGACGCCGCGAACGAACGTCACCACCCCTGTCACCCACCACCGAACAAGCGCACCGAGGTGTGTGAAGTACTGCCGCACCCACCGCCCTGGCAGCCCCTTTAAGCGGTGGCTTAAAGGATGGGCAACGGATGGTCGACCTGCCCAGGATGTGAGGCGACAACCGACTCGTCCCGCCTGGAGGACCACTTGAAGCCCCAACTCGCCGCCGCTGTCGGCTCCGCCGTTCTGACCGCGGCCACCGTACTGGGAGCGCCGGCCGCAGGCGCGCAGACTGCGGCGTACCCGACCACGCCCATCACAGGCGTCTCGTATGGTGCCAGCTACATCAGCGGCACTCTGACCTGGTACAACCGTTCGGTCGGGGTCGACGGAGAACTCCGGGCCGTCGGCTGCCGCAGGGCGTGGGTCGGTGCGTACGACGCCTCGGGTATCCGCCTCGGCGCCAAGAGCACCAGTACCAAGTGCGACGTGACGTATTCGCTCAACGACTTCCCGGCAGTCCCCGCAGACGTGCCCGGCGGGGCCGCGTACGTCGTCGTCTGCCTTGACGACGCCACCGCGTCCCCACTCGATTGCGAGACGTTCTACCGGCCCTGACCACTCCGACCGCTCGATAAGTGACCTTGCGGCGAAACACATACCCGGCCCCGGGGCGGCATGACACGCGCCGCCCCGGAAGCTGATCCCGTCGCCCGACGAGGCAGAGCTACGAGCCATCAACCGTCGAGCCTCCGGAGATGACCGGGACGACGGCAGGCGCGGGATGTTCGGCTGTGTGACCGTGGGAGCAATGGGGCTTCGGTCCTACTCGAAGTCGGCTGCCCCTCCGGCGGGCGAGGCCGCCGAGTGCGTTGACGAGGCCGCCAGGCAGGGCATCCGCCGCCCAGGGCGCATCGGGCCGCCGTCGCGGATCCACCCGATCGGTGGCTGTTCCGAAAAGGAATCAATGAGCCTTTTCAGCGTGGTCACCGATCGGGTGATGACCTTGGTGCCCGCAACGGACAGGGCCCCGTGCCGTTGGGCGAGGTGTTCGAAGTCTCAACCTGCCGGTCCAGGAGCCCTGTTGGTTCCCTATCCTGCCGCACGCGACCTGCCTCATGCGCTGGTCGAGTGGGTCACGATGCTTATCGTCACCCGTGAGGGTGACCGTCGCTGCAAGCTCCCGCCGCACCACCGCCCACGCCTCGTCGCCGACCGCGCCTACATCGGCGCCGGCTCCTGGGCCATCACCGCCATCCGCCGCCCGCCCAAAGGCGAACTGTCACCGACCGAACGGACGCTGAACCGGGCACTCGCCCAGGCCCGAGCTCCCGTCGAACGAGGCGTCGCCCGCCTGAAGTCCTGGCGGATCTTCCGCCGGAGCCGCTGGAGCCCGAACCGCATGACAGACATCGCCGCCGCGGTCCTCACCCTGGAGAGGCAACGCTGAAAAGGCTCAGTAACTAGTGGCGTGGCGGGCAGATCGGTGGAATTTTCGGGTTGCGGTTCGGTCTGACCCCCTACGTGGCCAAGCCGACGGACCCGACGTGCTCTTCGTAGACGCGGCTACGACTCCGTCACCTGCTGTGGGCCTGCGGCATCTGCTCGGTGATCGCCGAACGAGTTGAGAGACACGGCTCCGGCCTGGGCGTCTTTCGCTACGTGGACGAGCGCACGATCGCCTGGCTGCATGGTTGCCACCGCCTGTGAATCCGTGGGCGGAATGATCGACGCGTCCGCTGATGGCAGGAGTGACTTCAATGCCTCGGTAGCCCGCATCGTGCCGGCTACTGGCTGAGGGCTGGTGGTGGGTCCAGCTGTCGCATGGTCAAGTTCGTGCGGCCGTACGCCGCGACAGCAACACCCTTTCATCAAGTGGTAACGACCACGTTCGACCCCGCAGCGTGCCGTTGCCGCCCCGCTTCCGCACCACCTTCAACAACCTGAAAACTTCGCTGTCTGCAGCTCCGCGCCTTCGTGTCTTCCATGGGTTCGTCCGGAGCGATCCAACTCCCCGCTCTCCGCCCCGGACCGGATCAGCGACCGCCTCACCGCATAGGACAGCGGTCTCAAGGCGTACATCTCACGGCTTGGGGTGGCGCCGCAGTAGTACCTGAGGCTTACATCCGACATCGTTCCAGCTGGCGACCTCCAAGATCATGCCGAGGCCTAGCGTTGAGCTCGATCGCAAACGCCGCGTAGCCACCCACGCCCCGGATCGTGGCTGCACCTCCCATGTCGCTCGGAGTCTTGTCATGTCCAAAACACGGCAGCATTGCTTCGACTTTGGCGTTCCGCCTGCCCTCACCCTGCTTCTCGGTCTTTGGGGTATCACCCGCAACAACAGCATGTGGCGTGATGAGGCGGCTACCTGGGAGGCGGCCCACAGGACGATTCCCGAAATCTGGAGTCTCCTGGGGCGGATCGACATGGTCCACGGCCTGTACTACCTCTTCATGCACGGCGTCTTCACGGTGTTCGGAGACCGCCTCTACTGCCTGCGACTGCCGTCGCTCCTGGCCATGGCATGCGCCACCGCTTTGCTCACCCTTCTGGGCTCCCGACTGGTCGACGCCTCCACCGGGCTGGCAACAGGACTGGCATTCGCCCTCCTGCCCGCCGTCCAGCAATACGCGCAGGAAGGGCGCCCCTACGCCTTGGTGACCGCTTGCGAAGTGCTCGCCTGCTGGCTGCTGGTGACGGCAGTCGACGCCTCAAACTGGTGCCACTGGGCGGCGTACGGCACCACAGTGCTGGTGGCCGCGCTCCTCAACTGGTTCTCGCTCCTGATTCTCTTCGCACACGCCGCGACCATCGCCCTGGCCCGTACGCCTCGGGCGGTCATCGCGCGATGGGCGCTCTCCGCGTCCTGCGCCGTGCTGGGCAGCCTCCCCCTTGTCATGGCGAGCCAGGCCCAGTCGGGGCAGGTCTCCTGGATCCCACCGGTCGGACTGGGTACGACGCTCAATCTGCTCATGACTGTGGTCATGGGCGCGCTGGGCGCTTATCTCGCACGAACGAGATTGGCGAGCGGTAGCGTTCGGGTTTCGCTCAGTGCGCTCGCTCTGCCGCTGCTGGCCCTTCCTCCGCTTCTGCTTCTCGCCGTTTCCTTGACACGGCCGCTCTACCAGACCCGGTACGTACTGTTCAGCCAGATCGGACTCGCGCTACTCATTGGTGCTGCGTGCCACGCACTGGCAAGCCGCTTCCGGAGACAGCCTCGTCGCTCGATCGTTCTGGCCGCGGCTGTCGCCCTGGTTGCTCTGCTACCCATCGAGGTACCACTGCGCAGCGCAGGCAGCCGGGTCGACGACGTTCTCTCCACGGCCGACAACGTCGCCGCGGTCCGCAAGCCCGGCGATGCCGTGCTGTACATCCCCGCTGCACGCCGCGACACCGCTCTCGTCTCGCCCGGCGCATTCACCGGCACCAGGGACCTGGCGCTGATCGAGAACCCGCGACAGTCCAACACTCTTCAGGGCGTGGAGGGCACCCCTGAGTACATACGAAAGGCCATGCTGACCGCGCGTCGCATCATCGTCGTCACAGACGACAACACCTCGCCCCCCGCGTCTGCTCGCGACCGGACCAAGGAGCAAGTCCTTCGGTCCCACTTCATACGTCGCTACGAGACCCGTGAACGCGGACGCAAGATCGTGGTGTACGTACGCCGCGCCGACGACCGTGCGGCCACCCCGACCTCGCGCTGTCCATGCTTCGTCAGGAAGGGTTCCACCCCGACGCCACCTGGGGTTGTACCCACCGAGCAGTCAAAGTCGAACCGCACCCAGTAGAGGAGTTCGCCGGTGCGTTGAATGCCCGTCCAGGGGCTCAAGTCCGAGGCGGCGTTTGCCTCCGGCCCACAGTCCATCCCGCCATCACGTGCGTCGCGACCGTGGCAACTGCGGCCAACCCAAGGCCCTGCACGACGTGGCGGGGACGGGCCGGGCACAGCACGCCGGCCCGCCGCAGCTGGCCGCGGGCCCAGAGCGTAAAGGGAATGACCACCAATGGAGAGGTGGCCGAGCCCGGAGTGTATCCGCGGACCACGGCGGCCTGCGCCAGATGTACCAGGCCATGCAGTCCGAATCCGTTGAGGGCCCACTGATAGAAGGCAGAACGCCCGCCGGTGCGATAACCGTCGGCCGACGCTGCGGCCACCACGACGGCCATGCCGGCGACGGCGGTCGCGAACTCGCGCTCGTCGATGGACTGCAGATGCCGCCATATCCGATCCGGTACCCGCGGAAATTGTTCCCGCAGCTCGGGCACCTGAGAACGTGTCCACCGCGGCACCGAGACCACTTCCTCCGCATCGTGCGCTGCCCACGCAGCCAACAACCCGAAGGTCACACCTGCGCCGACGCCACGCTGCCCGCTCCTGTTTCCGCTCATGGACAGGCAGTCTCTCAGCACACCTGGTTCCACGCACAAGACGCGATCGCCCGCTACATGTGGGCGAAACGGCCGCACGCCCCGCAAATGCTAACGAGGTTGAGATACAGGCCGAAAAAGCTCATGTGTTCGACGGGTGTGGGTCGGCGGCCGGTTAGGCGGGTGACCTTCAGCCAGCAGGGGAGATTGTCCAGTACAGCGTCTACCTTGAGTACGCTGACAACGAAGCGACGTCTGTGCTCAGCCACGTCTACACGGAAGCGGACGGCAGTCGCGGCTTCCGCCTCGTCCGTGAGTTCTCCAATACCGACCTGGCCGCACAGCTGATCCGACGCAGGGACGGAACTGAATCACCCCTCTCGAACGCCTTACCGAGCTTTGCCCACCTCCCACCCCTGTGCAGCCGCCGGTGAACTGGGCAAGCGTCGAATCCGACCTCCAACTGCGTTTGCCCGAGGACTACAAGCAGCTCACAGCCGCCTACGATCCCGGATGCTTCGCCAACTTCCTCTGGGTCTACGACCCCCGTCACACCTCCGTTCACGTCAACCTGCTCGGCCCGGCCCGAGACCGCACACGTGCTCAGATACAAGACGACTACGCCCGGGAGAGCTGTCCCGCCCCGGTCGATCCGCAGTTCCTGCTTCCTTGCGGTGGCACGGACAACGGCGAGGACTTCTTCTTGATCACCGACCCGGAGGACGATCCCGACGCCTGGACCATCATCGTCAACCAGGCACGCGGACCAGGTCGGTACACCTTTGACGGAAACCTGACCCGGTTCCTGGTCGCGGTGTTCAGTGGCTCCACGACCGTCCCGCAGTTCCCCGAGGGGCTCTTGCAAGGTGACATCAGCTTCAAGCCCTCGGACCTTGACCAATGGTCTCCGCCCTTGCCACCTGTGACCCCTCCCGTCAGCACCGACGAGATCCGCATCTGGGCGCGCGCGAACGGGTACGAAGTTCCGGTGCGAGGACGCATTCCCGCAGATGTTCGGCAAGCATGGGAGCAGGCGGACGAGAGTCACTGAACACAGCGCAACGCCGCTCGCTGATCACCCGGTCCGGGCGTCGGCGTACCTCCGGTTCTCCTCGGGCAGTCGGCGGACGAAGCGGTACCGCATGCTGCTGCTACGGTCGACGTGGGGCGAAAGGCCGTCCAGGGCTGGGAGCTGAGCGCCGCGCCTTGCCGAGCCAGACGCCGGGCACGGCGTGGAACGCCCATCCGAATGCCTCGCGCGGACCGCATCCGTACCGCACCGCGATCTCCAGCAGCGTCCGCCCACCTGCCAGTACCTCCGCGCCCGCGACGGTCAGCCGCCGATGCCTGGTGTACTCCGAACAGTGGCACTCCTGCCAGCGCTGAGTACATCCGCCGCCTGGTGCTCCGAGGTGGCACCGCGATCCGCGCCGGCCGCCCACGTCGACGGAGCTGTCGAGGTGCCGCTCGATGTGCTTTATGGCCTGACCGAGCCGCTCCAGCACGCTCATCTCCAAGATCCCGACTGACGATTCAGCCAGGCGCGGCCCTGCACGCAGCACCCGAGAAGAGCGGCGCGGCAAGAGTCGGGTGGCCGGGGTGGGCGGTAACGCATGCTGGAGGCATGGATGACAAGACCTTGGTGTCCCGTTTCCTCCGCGACGGCTTCGTCAAGCTGGAGGGCGCCGTCGCGCCCCGCGTGGCGGCGAGCTGCGCGCGGCTGCTGTGGCAGGAGACGGGCTGCGATCCGGACGACCCGGAGACGTGGACGCAGCCCGTGCACTGGGTCGGCGGGATGGCACAGGGCCCGTTCGCCGCCGCACCCAACTCACCAGCCCTGCACCGGGCGTACGACCTGCTGGTCGGCGCCGGGCGCTGGGAGCCACGCTACTCACCCGGCACCTTCCCGCTGCGCTTCCCGCACGAGGAGGAGCCGGCCGCGCCCTACGAACTGGAGCGGGTCGACGGCGCGTACTCACCCCTGGAGATCGCGATCCGCCGGGGCTTGGAACAGGCCACCTCCGTTCCCGCCGAGAAGGACGCCGGATCCGCAAACCAGAATGCTCAGCTCCGCCAAGTGGAGCGGTCATCCGCCGACCAGCGTCCGTCGTCGAAGATCCCGGGTGGCGGTTCGTGTGGGGAAGTACGCGGTCATGAACCCATCGACCAGGAGCAGAAGTTACTCGCCGTTCATGCCGGGCTGGTGGTGGTGAACGGGCCGTTGTCCGCGAACACGCGCTTGGCGAAGTTCTCGCCGATGCGTCGGTGCCCTTCAGGGCTGGGATGGAGCCCGTCAGGCAGCGGGAACTCGGCGTGGTCGCTTTCGCCGTAGAGGTCGAATCCGTTGAGGTAGTGAAGGTTCGGGTCGTCGGCGGCTCGCTCCTTCACGATGTCGGCGAGTACGTCGCGGATGATCGTGAGTGTCAGCCGTCCGGCGGCGGTTTCGGCCGGATCACCGGTGGCCTTGAACCGGAGGGTTCCGCTTTCGAAGTCCGGCATGAGAGGGCCGGGGGTGTTCTCGTGGGTCGGGCACAGAACCGGCGACACGACGAGCAGTGGTGTCGTGGGGTGGCCCTCGCGGATGGTGTCGAGGAAGCCGTGGACGGCGGGGGCGAAGGCGCGCAGGCGCATGGCATCGGTGTTGACGACGTTGATGCCGATTTTGACGCTGATCAAGTCGGCGAAGGTGTCGCGCATCGCACGCGCGGTGAACGGGTCCACCAGTGCGCTGCCGCCGAATCCCAGGTTGATCAGATCCACGCCGCCCGCGGACGCGGCCAGGGCAGGCCAGATGGTGCTCGGGAAGACGGCGTTCGAGCCGTGGCTGATGGAACTGCCGTGGTGCATCCACACCCGGCGTCCGTTGTCCGGGGCCGGCTCGACGGAGGCGTCGGTGCGCAGGGCGATCACCTCGGTGATCTCCGCGTGCGGAAGCCAGATCTCGATGGCCTTCTCGCCCGCGGGGAGGCCGGTGAAGTGGGCGGTGCCCGCCGGTCCCTCGGTGAACTCCGCGGTCTGCGTCTGCATGTCGGTGATGGTGCGCAGGTTCCCGCCCTTGACGGTGGCCTGTGCGGTGAGTCGGCCGTCGACCAACAGGTCGTACACGCCGTCCGGCGGGGGCGGGAAGCCCAGGTAGACACGCTTGGTGGGCAGCGTGTCCAGCTGGATGCTGGTGGCGCGGGTTCGGAAGGCCAGCCGGACACCGGAAGGCTGGGCCTCGGCCACGGCCAGCCGATCGTCGGGGATCTGGCGGCGCGCCCAGGCGGGCAGCCGGTGCGGCAGCAGACCGTGCGCGGTCTCCTCCACCTCAAGGTGTCCGCGCAGGAAGTCGGCGGTGAGGGGGGTGGTGATCAACTTCTGTTCGGTACTCATTGCCGCAAGCCTTTGGTTCTTAGGGGGGGCGAATCGCGTCGGTACGCGTGAGCCGTTGGAAGAGTGGCGTGCCGCTGGTCAGGAGGCGGACCGGCCTCGCAGCGCGGCGTCGAGGGAGTCCAGGGTCCAGGCCCACGATTCCTCTGAGGCGACATCCGTGTGGCTGAAGCCACCGGCCGCTTCCAGGCTGGCGTAACCGTGGAAGACGCTGCCCAGCATGCGGACCGCGTGCGTCTGGTCCGGTTCCGCCAGGTCGTAGCCGCGCAGAATCGCCCGTGTCATCTGCGCGTGCCGGACGCCGGCGCTGGCCGCGGCCGTTTGCGGGTCGAGCCGGTACCGGGCTGCTTCGTATCGGCCGGGGTGCGCTCGGGCGTAGTCCCGGTAGGCGTTCGCGAAGGCCGTCAGGGCGTCCTTGCCCGCACGTCCGGCCACGGCATCGGCGACCCGGTCGGCCAGTTCTTCCAGCGCGAACAGCGCGATCCGGGTCTTGAGCTCGTGGGAGTTCTTCAGGTGCGAGTACAGGCTCGCGACCCTCACGTCGAAACGTCGGGCGAGCGCCGACAGAGTCACCTGGTCGAAACCGGCCTCGTCGGCTAGTTCCGCACCGGCGAGCGTCAGCCGCTCGGCGCTCAGTCCTGCCCTCACCACAACCATCACCTACTCTGGTTCACCTATAGAGAGTATGCATTTACCTAAGCCCTATAGGCAAGGGCTCGCCCATCGCCAGCACCGCCCGCGCTGCCCCCACACCTGCCGCAAGCACCGATGTGCTCGTCGGCGGGATCGCCGAGTGCGGGCTGACGGCGATGCCTTCTCAGCGCAGGCGACTCCGACACGCTCTCAGAGGAAGACGCGCGCCACCTCCAGCCACCTCTGAGCGTCCTCGCCGATCGCCGTCATGTCCGTCTCGTGCCAGGGGCGACGCCGGGTGACACACAGGCAGAAGTCGATGGCGTGACCCTGTACCCGTTGCGCGGCAGCCTCGGGGCCCCATACCCAGGTCTGTCCGTCAGGTGCTGTCAGCTCGACGTGGAAAGGGTCCGTCGGCTCAGGCAGTCCGACGGCGGCGAAGGACAGCGCTCGTCCCAACACCCCCAGCGACGCCACGTGCTGCAGCCGGTCCGTCGGGCGGTGCGCCACGCCCACAGCGTCGAAGACGTCCTGCCCGTGTGTCCAGGTTTCCATCAGACGAAGTGGCACCATCAGGGCCGGGGTCACCCTCGACATGTACCAGGGGAATGCGTGGTCCCATGGCGTGTCGCGCAGTGCCGCCGCCAGTTGCGCTCGACCGGCCCGCCACTCGTCCAGGAGTGCCGACCGAGGTTTGGCCGCTCCCGCGGCGGCGGCCTTGTCTGCGTACCCGCTGCCTTCGGTTTCCGCCCGCCTGAGCTCGGCGCCGAACGCCTCCGGAGTGCGTAAGGCGCTGAGTGCGTTCGCGTCCGCCCACGCGAGGTGGGCTATCTGGTGGGCGACCGTCCAGCCCGGTGCCGGTGTCGGTACGGACCAGTCGTCCACTGACCTGACCAGGACGTCGAGCTCGTCACCCTCGGCCACCAGCGCGGACAGGACACCAGCGTCACCTGCATCGGGGACTGCGAGGTTGTAGTTCAACATGTGTGCCATGGTGCCACTGCCTCCTTACCGACGACGGAGACGAAGTGGGCAGCATCCAGGGGACGGTAGTGTGGTCGCCGGAGTGCCTGGAAGGCGGCTGACGACGCTCCCCGTGCGGCAGTTGCTACGCCGGTGATGCCGCCCTAGGGGAAGCCGCCGCCGAAGCCGCCCGCCGCCAAGCCGCCATACCCCCAGAGCCGGACGACCAGGAGCGGGGCAGGACCTCGGCGCGATGGACGAGACCGGGCTGGCGCTCTTCTGGCGCCGCCGGATCGGCATGATCTTCCAGTTCTTCGACCTCAGCGACGACCTGACCACGACCGACAACGTCGCCCTGGCCGCACAGCTCACGGCCACCACCCCCGGTGCCGGCCGGGCCGCGACGGCCATGGACGCCGACTCCTACCCGGCCCTGATCCACGCCCTCCACGATGCCGAAAGGGCGTTCCCGACCGCTATCGGTCCTCAGTCATCCGCCAGACGACATCGACCCCCACTTCGCCAGGAGCGCAGGGCCCTTCAGGCACTCGTACGCGTTCGATCTCAGTGAAACCCAAGCGGCGGGCGACGGCTCCGCTAGCTGAGTTGGCGGCATCGTGATGGATCTCCAAACGGTCGATGCCCGCCAGTTGGAAGCCCTGGCTGACAAGACCCGACACAGCCATCGTCACGAGACCTCGTCCCGTCCAACCAGGGTGAATCCAGTAGCCGATTTCGAGGCCGCCCGCACCGATGCGACGATGCAGGCCACAACTACCGATCACCGTGGCACTGCACGTGATCGCATATCCGAAGGCTTGCCTGGTCTCCCACTCGTCGTGACTGCGGGTCAGGAACTCGATGGTTTGCTGCCTGTCGTGGGTGGCCGCCCAGGGCATCCACGGCACCAGATGGTCCTGGGACTCGTAGATCGCCTGTTCCAGGGCGTCGAGATCGGTCATGCGCCACCGGCGCAGTTCAACCCGGTCAGAACTCAGTCTTTCGGCAGGCTCTTCCATGCCCGGATGCTCTCGCAGCCCGGCCGCCACCTACAACGGAATAACACGTTGCCCGCTTCCCAACCAGGCGCGGTCACGGAGCAGCGCCACGAGTGCCGTCATGTCTCGTGAACCTCCGCGGGGACGCGTTCCCCTGACCGCCTACGAAACCGATGGACGAACGCTGCTACTCGAAGTGAACGAAGCCATGGACGCGCCAGCGGTGCCACGGATCCAAGGGCGTGTGGTTGCGCGGCGTTGTGACGGCGGGGGAGGTGGTGCCCACGTTCTTCTCTCGCCAGGCGGGGCCCAGGACGGTGGGTGCTCCGGCGGTGCCTGTACCCGGCGATCAGCTGCTCGCCACCCTGATGTCTCAGACACTTCGGCTCGGCCGCCCACCCGGCGGGCAGCGCAGGACTGACCTATCCCGCGTTCAGGGTCTGCGCCGCCCAGTCGCATTGGAGGCCGGCCGGCTGTTGGAGCCGCGCCACGCCGACCTGCTCCACCGGATGTGGCTAATCGAGCGGGCGAAGGAGTCGAAGGAGTCGGACCTCGCGAATGAGATCAACCTGCGCACCCCCTGACAGCCGTCGCGCGAGTGGCTATCGGTTCAAGAAGTCCGCGATGCCCTCGAAGAGCCCCTGCGCCGCCTTCTGCCGCCAGGCACCGTAGGTCAGCAGTGCCGAGTCCTTGCTGTCACGCATGTTGCCGCACTCGATGAACACCTTCGGGACCGTGGACAAGTTGAGGCCGCCGAGGTCCGTGCGCGTTACCAGTCCGGTTCCCTCGCCGACGTAGTTGGACGCCGGTTCACCGGTCTCGCGCATGAAGAAGTCGGCGACGCGAGTGCCGAGGTCGTGGGACGGGCCGACGATCGGGCGGGTGTCGGCGGCCCCGGCGTGGACTGTTCCCGGGAGGATCACGTGGAAGCCGCGGTCGCCCTCGGCCGAGTCGTCAGCGTGGATGGAGATGGCGGCATCGGCGTGTGCCTCGTTGCCGATCTGCGCCCGCTCGGTCACACACGGCCCCCAAAGGGGTGCGTTCCCGTCGCGGGTCAGTTTCACGGTGGCGCCTTGCTGCTCCAGCAGGGCGCCCAGCCGGTGCGCCACGTCGAGGGTGAAGTCGGCCTCGGTGTAGCCGGCTTTCGTGGACGTCCCGGTGGTGTCGCACTCCTTCCAGTTCGTTCCGATGTCCACCTGACGGTTGATCTCGGTCGGGTACAGGAAGTTGCCCGGGTTGTGTCCGGGGTCGATGACGATCACCTTCCCCGCGAGCGGGCCGGACCCCTCCATCGCGGTCCCCTTGGCGTCGTCACCGGGCGAGGCGAAGGACGGCGCCGACGCGGACCGCACCGGCAATGAGGCCGCTGCGGACGTCCGGGAGAACGCCGAGTCGGGGTCGCCCGCGCGCGGCGAACCCCCGGGGCCACTACCGCCCACCGCTTCGTACACCATCCAGCCAAGCAGCGCGCCGGGCGCCAGCGCGGCGAGTGCCAAGAGCAGCGGGCCGCGCCGGGCAGAACGCCGCTCGGGGGATGGGAACTCCTGGTTCGGATACGACACGCCGCCACCGTAGAGTCCGGGCTCCGTCGCGGACGGCGGCCTCGCCACACAGCCGCAGCCGATCAGCCAAATGGCGTCGCCAGGTACCGCCACGTGGTCCGAGAACGTGCACCTACACGACCCGCTGGCCGGCGTGCGCGGTCACGAGGCGATTGTCGCGGTCCTCCAGGCCACGCGCGAGCAGCTTCTCAGCTTCGAGTTCAAGCTGGCCGGCGAGGTGGACGGCCACCATCCGTGCTGGCCGACGTGGGTGCAGACAGCCTACTCACGCTGGCGCCCGACGTCCTGGATCGTTCCTGGACCAGTACGTCCACTACGGCGAGATGGAGATGCGCCGCCACGACCACACCCCTGGCACCACCCGCACCGAACGCGGGGCTGACAGTGGTGCTGACTGCTTTCAGACTTCGGCGTGCGCCTGTCCTGGTATGGGATTCGAGGTCAGATCGCGCAGGTCGTTGAAGGCCTGGGAGAGGTGGGCGGCCAGGTTCTGTGATGGGTCGTCGATCCAGGCTTGCGCTGCGTGGTGGAAGGCGGCCCAGCCGGTTTGAGCGGCCAGGTCGGCCAGCCGGTCGTGGACGCCGCGCCGACGCAGGGCTTCGGCCACGGCTTCGGTGAGCGAGGCGGCCTTGGCAAGGTCGCGCTCGCGGAGTGCCGGTGTCACCGCGATGATCGCCAGTCGTGGTTCGGAGAACGGGCGGTTCTCCTCGAGGATCCGTCCGGCGATGCGGAAGGCGTGAAGCAGTACGTCGAGCGGCGCGAGGCCCTCGGGTGCTTCGGCGACCTCGTGCATCAAGGCGGCACGCAGGTCGGCCTCGCCATCGAAGAGGACTTCGCGCTTGTCGGGGAAGTGCCGGAAGAAGGTTCGCTCGTTGACGCCGGCGCGGGCGGCGATCTCGGCTGTGGTGGTCTGGTCGAATCCGCGTTCTTGGTACAGCTCCAAGGCCGCCTGCTGGAGGCGGCGGCGCGCTTCCGCTCCGCTTCGTGGCACGCCTTGAGTGTAGCTCATATGTCAGTTACTGGCGCTACTTGACGTCAGTCAATGGCTCTACTTAGTGTCAGCGACTGGCGTTACGTAGCGCCAGTAACTGCTGTTACGGGGAGTGAAAGATCACGCATGTCTTTGTTACCGGCGGCTCCGGTCAGACCGGCCCCGCCGTCGTCGCCGAGCTCGTCGCGTCCGGCCACACCGTCACCGGACTCGCGCGTTCGGCCACCGCCGCCGCCCGGCTTGAGGCGCTCGGCGCCACGCCCCTCCGTGGATGTCTGGACGACCTCGACAGCCTGCGCAGTGGCGCTGAGGCGGCCGACGGCGTACTGCACATGGCCTACGGCGGCGACTTCTCCGACCTCGACGACATGATGAGGCGGGACCGGACCGCGATCCAGACGCTCGGCCAACCGCTGGCACACTCGGGCAAACCCTTGGTCGTCACCTCGGGCACGCTCGTCATGCCAGCCGGTCGGGTGACCACCGAGAACGACGCGCCGGACACCGCCGGGATCGCCGCCTTCCGCATCGCGGGGGAGCGAGCGTGCCTGGACTTCGCCGCCCGAGGGGTCCGTGCGAGCGTGGTCCGACTCGCTCCCACGGTCCACGGCCCTCAAGATCACGGCTTCATTCCCATGCTCATCGCGACCGCCCGAACGACCGGCGTCTCCGCCTATGTCGGCGACGGCAGCAACCGGTGGCCCGCGGTCCATCGGCTGGACGCGGCGATTCTGTTCCGCGTGGCCCTGGAGAAGGCTCCCGCGGGCAGCGTGCTGCACGGAGTGGCCGAGAGCGGCGTCACCATGAAGAGCATCGCGGAGACGATCGCCCGACGCCTCGACCTGCCCACGGTCTCGCTGACGCCGGACGAGGCCGCCGGACACTACGTCAACCCGTTCATGGCCATGGTCTACGGCTTCGACGCACCTGTCACCAGTGCCTACACCCAACAGCTCCTCGGCTGGGCACCCACTCACCCAACACTGCTCGAAGACCTCGAACACGGCGACTACTTGACCGCGCCGGCCTCCTGACCACCAGCCGAAGCAGATGCCCTGCCTTGCTGAAGCCCTGCCGATCCGGTGATCACCGCGCAGGCCCGGCAGCTGACTCCTGCCGCACTTCCCATGACCTTCACCGTCACGGATGTGATATGCCAGTTCCCCACCGGCTCCTACGACGTCATCACATGCGTTGCCACGATCCATCACCTGCCGTTCACCCAGGCACTCACCTGTTTCCGCCGTGATCTGGCGCCGGGGGCCTTGGTGATCGTCGGTCTGGCGCGCGCCCATACCTCTGTGGACCACCTGCTCGGTGCCGTCGCCATTCCGGCCAACGCCGCCATGGGCTGGCTCTGAGGAACAAATGCCGTCCCTCCCTCCGGCCCGTCTCGATGACGGCTCCCAACCTCAGCTAGGAGGTCAGCGATCACGTCAGCCGACAGGCCGGTGATCCTCCGGTCGCTGACGATCGCTGTACGAATCGCGTTCCCCGCCACACCACCCTGATCGACGATCGAGAACTCAACGCTTCACCGCCTACCGTGCACTAGCTCGTTGGGCAGGTCAGCCGAAGAAACGCGCCCGTGACAACGGTGAGAAAGGCGTCCAACAGGACCAGAGCGCCCTCTCAGTACCAGCCGAGCTACATTCCTGGACGTCAGACGGTCGCCGACGCCGTCGCGGTCGCATTGCAGAAGCCGAAGACGAGATTCAGGCGGTTGGGGGCGGCGGCCTCCCGCGCCTCGTCGAAGTATCGGTCCTCCCGCACCTTGTCTGCGCTGATGAGGATCCCGCTTCACCGGGGTCCCTCCGTTCCCCATTTACCCAATCCTGACGGCAGGTTGTTGAGACAGGTTCGGACGGACTGCGTATCGCTGTACAACGAAATGGCGCCCTACGGATGTGGGCCGAGGAGGAATGCCGATGGAACGCGACGGCACTGAACCGCAGCTGGACTTCGCTCCGGAGCGTGACGCCGCGCTGGAGATCCAGGAATCCTTCCAGTCGATCCTGGATGCCCTCGACGCCGCGCGCGCCGAGCTCCGAGCGGAGGGCAGGAGCCGGCGAACGGCGAGCCCGCCGTGGTCCTTCGACCGTCACAGCGAGCCGGCCGCGAACGGCAGCCGAGCAGTTCCTGCCAAGGTCCTTTCGTCTCCGCCGGCTACCCAGCCCCCGGCCGCACATCCGCGGACACAACGGATGGGGTCTCGGGCCACAGGCCTGGTTCCCGCTCCTCCGCAAGGCGTTCAGCGGTCCGTCGTGAATCCGCCGCGGACCGGTCATGTGCGTCGGAATCCCCAGGATCCCTCGGTGCAACCGCTTTGGTCGCACGGCGTGCGGCAGGAGGCGGGGAAGCAGCCCACCGCGAGCGACGCGAGCCCGACGGGGAACGAGTCGTCGGAGCCCCGCCCCGGCCTGGGGCCCGTGCGGGCGGGCGTGCGCCGCGGGGCCGCCCCGTCTCCGGACGCCTCTTGGACGGCCGACCCCGCTCGCTCCGCTCCGCGCACGACGCCTCTCGACGCCCCGCCTCACCAGGCGCCAGCGCGCCCGGACGCCGTACAGCCGCCGGTACCGAAGGGAAGCCCAGGGCATCGGCGGTTCACCGACCGGCGGCACGCCCGGGTCGCCGGATTCTTCGGACTGGGCGCCGTGAGCGGACTCCTGCTTGCCTCTTCGCTCCTCACGGACCAGCACACCGAGTCGCCGCCGCCTGCCGCCCAGGAGCAACCCGAACACCCGCTGCCCGACGACACCTCGCTCCCCGAAATCCCGGGCACCGGGGTACTGCGCGAGGGCGACAGCGGGCACGGAGTGTACGAGTTGCAGGTGCGTCTGCTCCAGATCCCAGGGCTCTACGACGGCGGTGCGATCGATGGCAGCTTCGGCACGGAAGTGCGGCAGGCTGTGGCCCGGTTCCAGAAACGATTCAGCATCCGCGGGGACGAGACCGGCGTGTACGGGGACAACACCCGCTACGCCCTCATGTTGTGCACGAAGTAGGCTCCGCCGGCTGTGAATGAAGGCAACTTCCCCGTCGGTGCCACCCCACAAGTATGGCTGCGCTCACGGCTGCCGCCACAGAGTTCCTCACGCTGGGGCAGATGATGGAAGCGGGCATGCTGGATCCGCGCCCATCCGCGCCCAACTGCTTCCATACCGGCGCCAGTTGACGGACAGACGCAGGCCGTCTCCTGCGGATCACCGATCGTTGGTTGATGTGTGTCGTTGACTGATGAGCAACGGGCGCGGCCTAAGGGGTGTCCCGTTATAGATCTTGGAATCGCGGAGGGGTGTAGCGGCCCACCGTGCCACGTGCGAGCTATCCGACGAGGGAGAGGTTGTGCATCCGGGCGATGCTGAGCATGGCGTGGTGGACGCCGTCGCCTTTGAGTCGGCAGTCGCGGAGGATCTTCCATGTCTTCATGTGGGCGAAGACGTGCTCGACGTGGGCGCGGACCTGCTTGTGGGCCTTGTTGTGTTCCTCCTTCCAGTCCGGAAGTTTCGCCTGGCCGCGTCTGCGACGGTGCGGGACAACGAGTCCGGTCCCTGGGTAGCCGCCGTCGGCGATCGTGAGTGTCTTGCCGACGGCAGCCTTGGCGCCGGATTCCTCCCATGCCTTGCAGTCGTTGCGGTTCCCGGCGAGCGGACGACCGACCACGACGACCAGGCGGGTGTCGGCGTCGATGACGACCTGGTGGTTGGTGGAGTATCGGTAGTTCTTCGACCGCTCGGCGATGGTGTGGTCGCGGGTGGGGACCAGGGTGCCGTCCACGATGAGCGCGGTGTCCTTGGCGAACCGCTTGCGGGGCCGAAGCGCAAGCATGGGCCCGAGGTGGTTGATGACCCGGCTGGCCGTGGACTTCGAGATGCCGAACAGCGGGGCGAGCTGCCGCAACGTCAGATTGGTACGCCAATATGCCGTGACCAGCAGAACCCTGTCCTCCAGCGGAAGACTCCATGGTCGGCCCCGGTGAACCACATCTGCTCCATCGCGCCGCAGCGCGGTCAGCAGCCCGCCGAAGCGGCGCGGGCTCAGCCCCGCGAACGGGGATATCCCGGACGGCTCCGACGCCGTGATCACACTCGCCACTTCTTCATGATCTCAACTTCAAGGGGTTCGGCCACGGCCTGCCGATGGCGCGTCAAGGTCGTCCCTGTCCAGTGGTACATGGCGGCGATCGTGGACCTGCTCGCGGGCCACATCCGCCGGCAACGGGCCAGCAGTAGCGCTCTCCCGGATGGCGCCCGTGCCGGAGCTCTTCGTGGGGCGGCCACGAGGGCCGTTGTCAGAGGCGATTGGCAAGATTGAGGCCATGAATGTCACTCCTGTCACTCCGCCACGTCCGATCGACGTTGCCGCGGTCTTTCCACAACTGGCTCCGTTGGCCCGTACGGCGACCCGCCTGCACCCCCGCCCTGGAGCGCCGACAAGGCATGACAGCTCGATCGGCGGGCCGCTGCTGTGGCCTGCCGAGGAGCCGTGGCCGCAGTGCGAGGAACCGCATGTGGTGGATGGCATCAACCCAGCTCAGTCCCCGGCAGATCTGCGGCTGGAACGACGGATCTTCGCCGCCTCGCACGGCCGGGACCTGACTCCGGAGGAACGCGAGACTCTCGAACGGATCCGTCCCCCTCGGACGTATCCGGTGAGGCTCGCGGTCCAGTCGTACGACGGCCCCATAGCGATGCTGCCCGTCGCGCAGCTGTACGTACGGGATGTGCCCGATCTGAGCCCGCCGGAGGGCAAGGACCTGCTGCAGGTTCTGTGGTGCCCCTTCGATCATCCGATCATGCCCAGGACCCTGCTCTTCTGGCGCTCGGCAGCCGCCGTCACCGACATCCTCGACACGCCCCCCGAGCCGCCCGCAGTGCAGTTCGACGGCTATCTGCCGGCACCGTGCGTGCTCGAACCGGAGCAGATCACCGAGTACCCCGACCATCTGGAGCTGAGCGAAGAACTGCGGGAGCAGCTCAGGCAGTGGAGTGTGCCGCAGGCAGCGCAAGAGGACATGAACACGGAGACGTACTACGACTGTGTGCTGTCCAACGCACCCGGCTGGAAGGTCGGCGGCTGGCCCGCTTGGGACGCCGCCGACCCCAGTCCACGGCACTGCTCCGAGTGCGGCACCGGCATGGAGGTCCTGATGACCATCGCCACGTTCGAGGAGGGGGACGATGGTGGGAACAGCTGGTCTCCACACCCCCACCCAGGTGCTGGGCCGTACCCCGGCCACCGCGGCTACAACGCGACCGGGGTCCAGATAGGCAGCGGCTACCGGCAGCACCTGTTCGTCTGCCCCGCGGATCCCGAGCATCCGCACATCGAGTTGATGACGTAGCCCGTCGCAGTGTGCAGCCAGGGCGTCACGGTGCGGGCATGCCGTGACGCCGGGTGGCCGCGAGGCTCAGGGTGCCCTACCTGCGGCCCGACATCTGAGAAGGAAGCAGGCCATCCCTGACACGACCACGACGCCTCGCCCCAGGTTGAGTGCGTCCCGGTGAGCTCGCCGGTCGGTGAAGCTATGCGGCCGTCCTTTCGCCTGGGTGGACGACGAGCAGAGCGAGCTGGACCAGACGTACGTGACCGCCCACCACGAAGGGACCGAACTCCTGCACCACGTCAACCTACGGATCGGCCTACGAGAGAACGACTTTGAACCGCTCCGCACCCAGAGCCAAGATCTTTGCGGGACAGCCCTTAGACGTTCTTCTTCCTGTCACGCTTGATCTTGGTGATTCGGCTGCCCTGGCACCTCACTACCGGGGGCGGCCGGTTACTCTTTCCGATCATGCGAGCCCTCTTCCCAGGATCCTTTGACCCGGTCACTCAAGGGCACCAGGACATACTCCGGCGGGCTGCCCTCCTGTTCGACGAGGTCGTCGTGTGCGCAATGTTCAATTCGAACAAAATCGGACGCTTCCCCGTCACGGAACGGCTGGCCCGACTCCGAGCGGCAGCAGCTGACCTGAGCAACGTCACGGTCGACTCCCACACCGGCGGCCTGCTGGTCGACTACTGCAGCCGAGTCGGAATCGATCTCGTCATCCGCGGAGTCCGCGGCGTTGCTGACCTGGACTACGAGATGACGATGGCCCGCATGAACCACGAACTGGCCGGAGTCGAAACGTTCTTCATGGCCGCAGACCCCGCCATGGCCCACATCTCCTCCACTCTCGTCGCTACGGTGCGTCAACAGGACCTTTTCTGAACTTCGGGGGGAAGCGGCCTGGGACTACCCACATCCGTGACGCCCTGAAGACCGCGAGCCTCCCTTGCTCTGACAGAACTTGCAGGGAGGCTCGCAAGCGCGTGGAGGCGAAGGAGCCGCTGTTGAAGGTGCTGCCGCCCGCGTGACGGCCGTCATAGCGGGAGGGGTGAGAGACAGGGCCCCTCCTTCTTGACCGTGTCGGGCCGGATACAGGAGGTACCGGCGGTGTACTTGCCGCCGCGATCGAAGACCTGGACAACGGACGGTGCGTCGATCTGCCACCAAGCAGCGAACGCCTCGGCGATGTACTGAGACTCCTCCGCTGTGCTCTGGCACTTACGCCCGCATCGGTCACCGAGGCATGGCCCAGGACAACCGAGTGGGGTGGAAGGCCAACCCCGAACGGGGAAGGGGGAGCCAAGGAAGGTGGCACCCCGTTCGGGGCCAGCCGGTCTACCGGCGGATACCAAGGGCCATGCCGATCACCAAGCCACACGAGCTGCTGATCACGATGATGAACAGAGGCCCCGCGTATCGGCCGATGGCGCGCGTCACAGCCTGCCCCGGCGGTTGCCGTCCTTGATGGCAAGGCGGCCGCTCAGTTCCTCCCGCGCTGTCGGCGCCACCACGTTGTCCGGCCAGGCGTCCCACTCGACGCCGCCACCGATGGGCCGTATCTGCACCCGGGCGCCGATCTCACCCATGACGACGCCGATTCGATCCGCTGGCAGTGTCCTTCGCCAGTTCACCGATGCCTGGCCTGGTCTGCTGGTTGCTCGAAATGTGCACGAGCATCCTGGCGCCCATGAGGACGTCGGAACCTCCGACAAACACCACTTCAGGACGTCCCGCGTCGGATAGAACGTCCCTAAAGGCTGTCCCGCAATGATCAATTGAGTCGAGACGGTCAGCATCGGGGACGGGCGCCTCGGGCCGGTCTATCCGGCGAGCGCGAGGTTGTGCAGGCGGGCTATGCCAAGCATGGCGTGATGAACGCCGTCTCCCTTCAAGCGGCAGTCGCGGAGGATCTTCCAGCTCTTCATGCGGGCGAAGGCGTGCTCGACGCGGGCACGGACCTTGCGGTGTGAGCGGTTGTGCTCCTCTTTCGAGGCCGGGAGTTCGGCCTGGCCGGGTTCGCGGCGGTGCGGGATCACCAGGCCAGTGCCGCGGTAACCCCCGTCGGCGATCACCGTGGCGTTGCCGACGGCGGCCTTCGCCCCGGACAACTCCCATGCCCTGCAGTCGTTGCGGTTGCCGGGCACGGGCTGGCCAATCGCGACGACCAGCCGTGTATCAGCGTCGATGACGACCTGGTGGTTGGTGGAGTACCGGTAGTTTTTCGACTGCTCGGCCACTGCATGGTCGCGCGTGGGCACCAAGGTGCCGTCCACGATGAGCACGGTGCCTTTGCGGAACCGGAGGCGCGGCCGCAGCGCGAGCAGCGGGGCAAGACGGTTGATGATGCGGTCGGCCGCAGACTTCGAGATTCCGAACAGCGGCGCGAGCTGGCGCAGCGTCAAGTTCGTGCGCCAGTACGCCGCGACCAGCAGGACACGGTCTTCCAGGGGAAGGCTCCACGGCCGGCCTCGACGGGCCGCGTCCGCTCCCTCACGGCGCAGAGCGGTCACCAGTTTGCCGAAGCAGCGCGGGCTCAGCCCGGTGAACGGGCCTATCCAGGACGGCTGTGACGCCGTGATCACTGTTGCCACGTCTAGATCGTCCCATTACCCCAGAGCCCAGCGTTACGAAGATCAGTACTCCTCGAATTCTGTTGGGCGGTCTCGTCACCGGCCGGTACGGTGCGGTGCGACGCAGGACCAAGGGGGATGAGCTCGTGCGCCCAGTGCTGTTGGTGGATGTGGACGGACCGCTGAACCCGTATGCCGCGAAGCCTCACCGTCGGCCCGAGGGCTATCAGACGCACCGCTTGGTGACGCCTCGGTGGGAGGCCGCCGAGCGGCGCCGGCTGACTGAGTGGGGGCTGCCTAACAAGCCCGTGAAGCCGCTGCGGGTGTGGCTCAACCCGGATCACGGCCCGGCGCTGGAGGCGCTTCCCTTCGACCTGGTGTGGGCGACAACGTGGGAGGAAGAAGCCAACGCCTTCGTCGCACCAGTCCTGGGGTTACCCGAACTGCCCTACATTCCCTGGCCCTCGCCGAGACCCGAGCCCGGGGGCGGTGTCTTCTGGAAGACGCCTGAGATCGTCGCATGGGCGAAGGGCCGTGCGTTCGCCTGGGTCGACGACGAGATCACAGAGGCGGATCGTACCTGGGTGAAGCAACACCACGACGGCCCCGCCCTCCTGCAACGGATCGACCCGCGACGCGGCCTTGCCATCGACGACTTCGCCACGCTGACGGCATGGGCAACCGGCCTCAATTGACTCCGCAGCCGGTCGACACCCGGCTGCGGCGCCGTGCTCCGTGATCATTTGCGGGACAAGTCTTAGTGCCGTCCCCGAGTGTTGGGAGAGATTGGGATGCCGAACGAGGGGCGACATGCTGCCATGGCGGCCGGCAGCTGGACGTACACCGCCCTCGCAGACCGGGTCGAAGTCGATCCCAAGTCCGTCGAACGATGGGTCAATTTGGGTCGTACGCCGCGCCGTGCCACGGCCGTGTTGGCAGCGGAAACGCTAGGAGAAGATGTGCACGCTCGAAGAACTGGCGTGCCCTGGCGCACCATTTGGGCCGCCGCGAGAACATGAGCGACATCGTCCAAGCGGTCGCCGGCCTGCTGTCCCACCAGCAGACCGCGGACCTGACGTCGGCACCGCAAAGGTGACCACCGAGCCCCGCCGCCATCCTCGACGCCTCACTGCCTATCGTGCACGAGCTCGTAAGCCGAGAGGTCGCATCATGGCCCGCCGACTCACCGGCGAGAACACCATCTCCTGGCGTGACCCGACATCACCAGACCAAGCTCTTACCACCGGAGCCTCAACCTCGACCCTGCCTCGGCGTGCGGTGCTCATGAGCGCTGATCGTACGGACAACCGGCGAGCGCGGGCGAGTTGAACAGAAACGGGCCCTCAGTCGAGGGCCCGTTTCTATAAGAGCGCCAGTAACGGCGCAGGTCAGCGCCGATTATCCGGCCAGCTACTCGGCGGCCTGGTCCAGCGCCGTGGCGTCGTCGAGCGTGGCGTTGTAGCGCACTTTCGCCACCTACACGATGGAGTCACTTTTCATGTGCCATGATTACTGGTGGGCTAACTATTTCACCCACTGATTGAAGCACACACCACTGGGCTTATACACGTCGATCGAACCGAACACTTTGTAGTGATGGAAGAGAGTATACGCCTCGACGGTCCCGAACTTGCGGCTGGGGACCTCGTAACGGGTCTCATTCGTCACTTTGTAGGTTTTTGTAACGTCAAATCCTACAGCCGAAGAGATCAAGCCCTTACTGAAGCCACCCTGCCCGCTTAGTTTGACTGATCGCTCCTTACTGACCGACAGCACCAGGGTGGTCTTTCCCTGGCCGCTCGTCTTCTGAATCACCTCGGTGCCGCACGACTCGCCCATGTCAACTCGGGCGGGCGGCGGTGGCCAAGAGGCAGAAGGCGACAGTTCAGAGTCGGCATTCCCCTTGATCGTCAACTCTGCGCCGGACTTGAAGAGGTTGTCAGTCTTCGCCCCAGGCTCGAAGAATTCACTGGCAGGACCTGAAGCAGAGGCCTCTGTCCCGCTCTGGGCCAAGGCCGGAGTTGCTGAAGTAATCCCTAATCCCACGCCCATGGCGACAGTGCCGATGAGCGTGCCGATCCTTGCTGTGCGAATCACAACTCCTCCTAGGATTCGTGGTCTGAGTTTCTTGCGCACCCCGGTCATGAGTGCGTATTTGCGTCAAGCCGAACTGAGGGTCCCGCACTTGCGAACAAAGAAGAACCTAGTGGCTAGTAGATCGCCTCTCAACTAGCCGAGCTGTCCCATCTCCACATGGGACACGAATCCCACGCGGGCGACTCCAAACCCGTGCCCCTTCATGCCGACAAGGCGTACGACATCCCTCGATGGCTATGGGGCAAACGCATCGGAGTGCGCATCGCCCGCAAGGGCATCGACTCTAGCGAGCGGCTCGGCCGACGCAGGTGCGTCATTGAACGCACCATGTCCTGGCTGACCGGCTACCGCCGCCTCAACCACCGTTACGAGCACAAACCAGGCAACTACCTGGCCTGTCTCGGAATGGCATCCGCTCTCTGCTGCTACAAGCGGTTCCTCAAACTGACCATGTAGGACACGGCCTTAAGGGAGTTTCAGGAAGGGGCTGCGGGGAGTACCCGGCCAATGGGCGGGCGCATCGTTCGTGGCCATGAGCGTCACGTAGGTGGCGTAGGAACCGCTGTTGGCGTGCACATCGGTGCCGACTAGGTGCAGCCCCTGCACATCGTGGCTCGGGCACGGAAACACCTTGGAGGAGATCTTCCTGCCGCCCTGGCCCGCCTGGAGGACGGAGACACCGATACGGCAGTTCTTCAGTCCGTCGAAATAGCCGAAGACCGAGGTGATGTAGGCGTCTGGACGAGCGACCCCACGGCCCGGCGAGCTGATGCAGGGTCGGACCTTCACAGTGCTGTTGGATTCCGGCGGGCTGACATAGGTGAGACAGCCTCCTCCGCTCGCTGCCTGGGCGCTGCCACCCAGCGGCGTGATGGCCGCCGCAGCGACAACCAGAGGTGCGGCGCCGCGCAATATCTTCGACAATATGTTCATGATGACTCCAATGTGTGTATGCCAGGCCCAGTCCATCTTGGGTTGCGGGCTGGCGGCTTCTTCGGGGACGCGTGGCGAGGTTGCCGCTGCGACCGTCACATGCGACAACACATGAGCAGTGAATGCCTTCCGGTTCTCCGGTTTGGTTCGATCACGACCCTCGCAGAACCTTCTGTAGGATCACTGCATCCCGCGAGGTGATCAGCGCAGTGCTTGTACAGGTGGGTTGAGGAACTGCTGTCGCATACTGGGAGCCCGCGCCTCGATCTGCGCGATCGGTGCAGGAGACCGGCAGAGGTGGAACAAGGGGGATAATGGTGGCCACTGGCCGACAGCATGCGACCCTCAATAACCGGGGAACGTGATTCGGTGGCGGCTTCTGGCACGGGACGTAGTGGCACGTTTCGAAACCACGCAGCATCGACGAATGTGCAGCAGTGACGAACGTGCTGATGGCCCTCGACCTACAGCAACCGACGGTCGGGACCTTCCCGGGGTTTTCGCCTCCCCGGCCCCGGCCGCCCGCGCGGCAGGCTCCGGTCTGCCGCTCGGTCTCGCCCTCGCCGCCGTCGTCGCCTGCTGCAATGCCGCCTCCTCCGCCCGGCTTGCCGCCCGCTACCCGGCCTCCGGCAGCGCCTACGTCTACGGGCAGGAGTGCCTCAGCGAGAGCCGGGGCTACCTGGCCGGCTGGGCGTTCGTCGTCGGTAAGACCGCTTCCTGCGCGGCCGTGGCTCTGACCGTCGGCCTCCTACATTTGGCCCGGCCAAGCCCACGTGGTCGCCGTCGCCGCCGTGGGGGCCCTGACCGCGGTGCACTACCCAGGCGTTCAGAAGTCCGCGCTGCTCACCCGCGCCATCGTGGCCCTCGTCCTCGGGGTGCTCACCGCCGTCGTGATCGCCTCCCCTCACGTGCAGCTCGTGGACACGACCCATCCGGACATCGGCACGGACGCGGCTGCACCCTTGCCCGAGTCGATGCAGACTTGACTGCCGGCCGGGTTCCCGCCGCGCGCCAGCGCTTGCGCGGTCTCATCTGGTCCTTCCCGCACAACCTGACGCTTCGCGGTCGTCTGGCCGAGGTACAAAGCGTCGCAGGTCTGTTCCACGGTGCCCACGTCCGCTTGCTTTACGGCCAAGGCGATGCCTTCGTGTCATGAGACGCTCGTCCGGCGGTCCGGCCCCGCACTTCAGTCGCCGGGACGGACGGGCCATGGGCTTGGCGGCTGGCAGAATTCGGCGCATGGATTTCGGAGTCCTCGGGCCGTTGGAGATACGGCTCGGAGAACGCACAGTGCGGCTGGGTGCCGCGAAAGACCGCGCCCTCCTTGCTGAACTACTCGTGCACGCAGGCGAGATGGTGAGTACGGATCACCTGGCTGACAGACTCTGGGGCACCAGCCAGCGGGCGGATCCGATCAATGCCGTTCAGGTGCGGGTGTCACGGCTGCGAAGACAGCTGCGATCCGTCGCCGGTCCGGCCGGTGCAGCTCTGGTGCAGACACGACCCGGCGGGTACGAGCTGACGGTGACGCATGCCCGCACGGACGCGGCTGCATACGAAGCCGCACTAGAATCGGCCGCCGAGGCCGGGACTTCGGAGGCTTACGACAGAGCCGAAGCGCTCTGGCGCGGCGAACCCTTCGCCGGCGTGCCGATGACCGTATGCCTGGCTGCCGAGTTCGCCCGCCTGGAAGAGCTCAGGGCAGGAGCTGCGGAGGCCCGCGCCTCAGCCGCCTTGGCGGCAGGTAGGCCCGCCGAGGTCGTTGCCACCATCACCGCCTTTTTGGAGAGACACCCGTTGCGTGAGCGCTCGCACGAGCTGCTCATCACCGCACTCCGTGATTTGGGACGTACGCCAGAGGCCCTGGCAGCGTACGGCCGCTTGCAGGCGATTCTCGCCGATGAACTGGGAACTGGCCCGTCCGGAGCCTTGCGAGCCCTGCACCTCGAACTACTGCGAGCGGAGGAGGAGGACGAGGCAACATCGGGGCTGCCGACCCCGTCACCACCATGTCCGGCTCAGCTGCCACCCGCTCCGACGCTTTTGCTGGGCCGCGCGCTGGAAGTGGCAGAGATAGGGGAAAAGCTCGAGGCGAACGCGTTTGCGAGCGCCTCACCAGTCGTGGTGATCAGTGGCATGGGCGGGGTTGGCAAGACCGCTCTGGCCGTGAGTGCCGCACACCGGTGGGCTCCCCGCTACCCGGACGGCCAGCTCTTCCTGCGGCTGCACGGATCTACATCCGGGTTGGATCCCCAGGACCCGATGGAGCTAGTGGATGCTGTCGTACGTTCGCTGGGTGTGACACCGCCGGTGCATCGGGATGCGGATGAAGCGGGCGCGTTCCTGAGGTCGCTACTGGCTCAAAGACGCGTCCTGCTCGTCCTGGACGATGCCCGCTCGGCGGCGCAAGTAAGGACATTGCTACCGAACAATTCGGGATGTGCTGTTATCGTCACCAGTCGTATGCGCCTCGCCGCGATCGACGATGCCTCACACGTCGCTCTCGGACCTTTGACACGTCATGCTTGCCTCGCGGTGCTCGACGCCGTGGCCGGCGCCGGCACGGTTGCTGCCGAGCCGGCTGCCTCCGCCCGCCTTGCCGAACTGTGCGGTGGCCTGCCACTGGCCCTACGCATCACCGCTGCCCGCCTCGCTGGTCGCCCTAGTTGGTCGGTGTCCTCCATCGCTGAGCGGCTCGCTTCCGCCAATCAACGCCTGGATGAGCTCGAGCTGGACGACCTGAGTGTGCGCGCCACGCTGGCGGTCACTTATCGGGGGCTGGCGCGGTCCGGCGGAAGCCTCCGCGAGCGGGCGGCTGCCCGGGCTTTCTGTTGCCTGGGGATGCTGGATCTGCCTCAATTCAGCGTGCCTGTGATGGCACGGCTGATGGATGCAACGGAGCGCGAAGCGCGTATGGCGTTGGACCTCCTGGTAGACGTCGCCCTGCTCCACGAAGTCAGCCTTGGCTATTACACCCCGCATGACCTCGTGCGTGACTACGCCCGAGAAATCGCGCGAGGACAGAACGCCCTTACACAGGCCGGCGGGGCGATCGAGCGAGCACTGGAGTGGTATGCCGCCATGGTCGGTCGGTCCGCGATGGCGCTTCTGGCCGAGGGACCGGAGCGTCGGCGCCGCGTTCCGTACTCCTGCGATGACGCGCCTACGGTAGCTGACGAGCGGGAGGCGCTGGCATGGTGTGACGAAGAGTTGATCAACCTCATGGCAATCGCCAACCATCATGCTCAGGCGCCACTCGACCACATACATTTCCTTCGCCTCGTCCCGGCCCTCTTCCCATACTTGCAACGCCGGGGACGTACCTTGGAATTGCAGCGCTTCAACGACATCGCTTTGGCGGTAGCCCGCTCCACCCATAACGGCACTGCCGAGGCCCAAGCGCTGAGCGACCTGGCAGCTTCCCACTTCATGTGCGGCCGTTTCGAGGGCGCGCTGTCCTGCAACGAGGAGGCAGCCCAGCTCATCCGTCGTCTGGGAGACACCGCTTGGGAGCGGAAGGCATTGGGTAACACAGGCATGCTCCTTCAATTACTCGGTCGCAACACCGAGGCCGTCGCCGTGCTCGAGCGCATACTCACCCTTGCCCGCGAAGAAGGTGATGCGCGCGACGAGGCGATATGCCTGAGCCACCTCGGAAACCTCCACGAGTCCGACAACACCCATCTGGCCATGGAGCTGCACCGCCGCAGCCTCGATATCGGCATATGGCACGACGATCCTGTGTTGCAGCAGGCAGCACACTGCAACGTCGGGTACGCGCACCTCTCGCTGAATCAGCCGGAAGCAGCTTTGCTCCACTTCGACGCTGGGATGCGGCTGCTCGGCAGTGCCGGAAACGGCGACTGGCACATGGAGTCACAGACACGCCTCGGTCTCGTGCGCGGCCTGCACCGACTGGACCGGAACGGCCCGGCGGAGCAGCGTTGCAAGGAACTTATGGACCTTGCCCGCAACCGCGGTGACACGTACACCGAAGGCTTGGCGCATTGGGAGTACGGAAACATCCTCGCTGCCTCACAACGACCGTCCGAGGCGTTCACTCACTGGAAGCAGGCATGGGACGCTCTTGGGCGCACCGAAGTGAAGGGTCTGGAAGACCTCGAGGCGCTCATCGCTGGGAACCAGCTGTAGGTTCGCTTGTGGCGTCGTGTCCGCCGGCTCCGGTAGAGCTGGTCGGCCCAGGTGTTGAGCTGGTCGCGGACCGCGGCGGGTTCTGCGTGGATGAGTGCCTCGACGTCGTCCGTGTCCCACACCGTCAGTTCGCCCCCATCCAAGGGTACTTCGTCGTGCAGGCCCCGTAGAGCGGGGTGTTCGGGTGCCCACCGGGTCACCTCGGCGAGTGCCTGGCGGGCGGCCGAGCGGGCTGCGGCGGTGGCGCGGTCATGGGCCTGGCTGGCTTCGTCGTAGGCGCTCTCGGCGCCGGCGGCCGCGCGGTGTGCGGTCGCGGCTGTCTCTTCGGCCGCCGCGACGGCGTCGTGGTCGCGCAGGACCAGTGCGGCCCGGTCGGCCGTGGAACGGTGTTCCTGTGCTCGGGCCCTCCATGTGGCCGCCAGCCGGTCGAGGCCGTCGCGGTCGTGGGTGAGGGTGATGCCCGGGCCCGGGTCGGCGATGCGGTCGGCGACTGGACGGGTGACGCGGGCCCGGGGGTGGTGGGCGAGCAGGGTCTCCAGTGCCACCGGCGGGGAGCCGGCCGCCTCGGCGTCGGCCAGGGTCTGTGCGAGGTCGCCGATGACGTCGTCGAGGGCTTCTTGACCGGTCTTGGTCTGGGTGCGGGCCTGCTGGGCGGCGGTGTGCAGGATGTCGTAGCTGCTGGATGCGGCATGCTGTTCGGCGCGGAGCCGTTTACGCAGGTCCATGACGTGGCCGTGGGAGCGGTAGGCGTCGCTGGTTTCGATGGCGCGGACGGCGGCCTGGGCCTTGTGGTGGGCGTTGTCGAGCCGTTGGACGTCGCCTGCAGCGCGGTCGGCTTCGGCCTTCGCACTCTCCAGCAGACCGGTGCACTGCTGGACGCGCCACTTGCGCGTGCTGGCGTCGTCGTGGGCGTGGCGTGCGGCGGTGCGGGTGACGTCGACGGCATGCCCGGTCCATAGGCGGGCGAACTCCTCAAGGAGGGTGGCGGCGTGCTCGTCGCGTTCGAACGCCTCGCGGGTAGTGTCGGATTCGGCGAGGGCCTCGGCGGTGGCGGTGAGAACGTCCTCGGCCACACCGGGCAGGAACTGGCGCAGTGCGTCGGCGGCTGCGGCCGGGGAGACGTCGCCCAGCAGGGTGGGATTGCGCACTTCCCGCAGCCGTGAGGTGAGAAGCCGCAGTTCGCCGAAGGTGGTGGACCAGATGCGGGCGGCCAGGTCTTCGATGTAGTCCTCGGGCTCGGCAAAGACCCGTCTGCCAGCGGCCTCGACGCGGTCGGAGAACTCCTCATGCTCCAGGACGCTGTTGTTGGGGCCGCGCAGCGCCAGGTCCTTCAGCGGCCGACCGGGCACGGTGAAGGAGACGACCCTGACGGCGGAGTGGAGCTGGGCGAGTACTGCAGCCGGACACCGAAGCTGACGGCGTCGTCGTCTGCCTCCGCCTCCGGCGTGTTCGGTGCCGGTTCGCCGGCCGGGGCGGCGAACGTCAGCCACAGATAGCCGTAACGGCGCCCCTTGGCCGGGGCGCCTTCGCTCATCAGGAGTTTCAGGGTGGTGGGGCGTGCCTTGCCGGCGGCCAGTTTGGATCCGTTCAGATCGAGTAGATAGGGCCATAGGGCTTCCAGCGCGGTGGTCTTGCCGGTGCCACTGGGTCCACGCAGCAGCAGCCGGCCCGATGCGGCGGGCAGTTCCAGGTCGCCGTAGCGCCACACGTTCGACGGTCCGGCACCGACCAGCGGCCCAGCGGCCGCCGAAACGGCCGGGGTTGCCTGATGGTGAGGGCGTCGGGGGCAGGGCGAAGTCAAGGTCGAGGATGTCACTCATGCAGGGTGTTCCTCCGGGTTCATGTCCGTCTCGCTCGTGCTGAACAGGCCCTGCTGCAGGGCTGGGGGGCGCTTCGGTGCGGGTGTGCCGCGGCGCGGGCCGGTGCGGGCGGTTTTGGGCTGAGCGGTGCTTTCCTCCGCCCAGCGGCCGGTGGTGGGGGCGAACCACCACAGGGGCATCGTCTTGCCGTCGGCCTGCGGGGTGGTGGGGGTCAGCCGGGCCAGGTGGGTGCCCGTCAGCAGGTCGCGTACTTTACCGACCAGCACGAGGGGGTCTTGGACGTACTCGGTGCTTCAGCCGCCGCGACCGGAGGTGTTGTTGGCGCCGAATGCCGTCAGTGCTGCCACCACCGCCTCCTCACTTATCTTGCTCACGGCCATCTTCAGATGTTGGCCGTGCGGTCGGAGACGAGGCCGGCGATGGCGCGGTAGGTGTCGGGCAGGCGGTCGCGGCGGTGGGTCCAGCGCGTCAGCTGCTTCCAGCGTTTGTGATCGGCGAGGGCGTGTTCGACGGTGATGCGGTCGGAGGAGTGTTCGTGGCGGTCGCGTTCCCACTGCTCAACTCTGCCGGGCAGTGCTCCCGGCCGGGGTTTTCTCGGTGGTGTGATCGCTTGGTGACGATGCTGGTCGACGACAGCCACGGCATCCCGAGGCTCACGGCCGTCGTCCGGATCACCGCGTGGACGGGAACGCTGACCAATGCGGAGGCAGACAAATTCGACCGCCCGCTGGGAGTTCTTCGACCTGCACGCTCTCGCCTGTGCCGGGGACGTCTTCGTCCCGGCCGCACTCGCGATCGACAGCGTGTAGCCCGGCGTCATCCCGGACCTGCCGCCTGTGGTCTCCTACCCGCTCGCCGCCGATCGGCCGCCCGTGCCGGGCGAGCCGGGTGAGGCAGTCAGGCTGCGCCAGGCGATGGCCCAGACAGTGATCGACGGCGGCTGCGCCCCGTCCGAGCCCGTCCGCGACGCGCTGCGCACGGTGCCCCGCCATCGTTTCGCCCCGGAAGTGAACCTGGCGGCCGCGTACGACGGCGGCGACCGGGCCCTCATCACCCGACGCGACGAGACCGGGACGGCCATCAGCTCGGTGTCCGCGGCCTGGCTCCAGGCCGACATGCTCGAGAGCCTGCGTCTTCGGCCGGGTGCGATCATGTTCGAGGCGGCGTCCGGTGGCTACAACGCCGCCGCCGGGCCCGACGGTCGCGTGGTGAGCGTCGACATCGACCCGTGGGTCGTACGCCGCACCCGCGCCTTCCTCACGGAGGCCCGCAGCGGACGCGTCACCGCCGTCGAAGCCGACGCTCCACTCGGCGCGCCCGCCCACCTCGTCCCCCGCGGCGGCTTCGACGGCAGCATGATCACCTACAACTGCTGGGACATCTCCCCGGCCTGGCGTGAGCAGCTGGCCGAAGGCGGGCTCCTGGTCATGTCGTTGGAGATGGGCGGCTACACCAGGGCGATCGCGTTCGAGCGGCGCGGCGAGGTGCTGCACGCCCGCCGCTTCACCTACTGCGGCTTCGTCCGCGACCAGGGGCATCAGGCCCGCCCCGCCCCAGTCGTCCCCTTGCTCGACGGAGCGCTGGCACTGCGCTTCGACGACGGTTCCGCCGCCGACACGGAGGGCCTGGAGGGGGCGCTGCGCGGGCGGCGGCACGAGGTCGTGACCGGCGTGACCATGGGGGCGAACTCCTACTTCGGCTCCCTGCAACTGTACGCCGCTACCACCCTGTCGGGCTTCTACCGGCTGGCCGCCCACCTGGAGCCCGCTGAGGAAGTGACCGGCATCGCGAATGACCGCGACGCCCCGGCGATCATCGGTGAGGCGTCGTTGGCCTACCTGATCCACGTCCCGACCAAGGACGGCGACAGCCCGCAGGGCAAGGAGTGGGTGCGCGCCTTCGGCGAGCAGGGGCCGGAGCTCGCCGAGCGGCTGGTGGCCACGGTCCGGGCCTGGGACCGTCACATCCGTGCCGACGACAGCCGTAGCGCGGGCCGGATGCCTCGTTCCCACAGCAGTCGCTGGTCGTGGTCGTAGCCGCGGTCCGCGAAGAGCAAGTCCGGCCGTCTGGGTGGCCGCCCAACCACGCCGGCCACGGGTGGGACCTTGTCCAGCAACGGGATCAGCTGGGTGACGTCGTTGCGGTTTCCGCCGGTCAGCGACACCGCAAGCGGTATGCCTTGCCCGTCGGTGAGGACGTGGTGCTTGCTGCCCGGCCGTGCGCGGTCGACCGGCTGGGGCCGCAGGCATCGAAGCATCACCCCACAGGCCCACCCGAGGTCAAGATCGGAACGCGCGCGGTGGATCGAAGATCAGATCACGCAGTTGCCGCCGATTAGTTATGTCAAGCTTTGTGAAGATGCGTCCCAGGTGGTACTCCACCGTTTTGGCGCTTACGAAGAGCTCTGCTCCGACTTCCCGGTTGGTCATTCCGCGGCCAACAAGGTGAGCTATATCCCGTTCTCGCGGCGTGAGGCCGGCCAGCAGATCTGATTCCTGCATCCGTGAGGCGCTCGCGATGTACGGCCTGGCCCCCAGCGTACTTAGCGCGCCCTCTCCGCGTTCGATCCACACGTCGCCCTCCGAAACACGGCCTATGGATTTGAGGCAGCCTCCTAGGGAACGTTGGATGAGAGACATGTAAACCAGTGGGTCATCGGGGTCCCTCGCTTGGGCGACATTCGACTGGTAGACCTTCATGGCCCCGTGTTTGTCGCCACAGGACTCCAAAAACCTACCGTGAAGCCACGCGGCAGGAAGCCTCAGGGAGGGGGCTGTTCGTGCAAGTTCTTGCAGATATTTTAGTTCTGTTTCTGCTTCTGGTGAGCGACCGTTCTCTATAAGAGCCTCCGCGTAGAGTGCGCGCCACCATACTTGGAAGTGTGAAGCAGGACCCGACAGAGGAGGACGGGTGAGCGGCTCAAGGATTGACAACAGTTGCCCGGTGTCCGATTGCGCGTGAGCGAGCACCGCATTCCCAAGGTGGGTGAAAGGGACTGCCCAGCTGGGTGCGAAATTGCTGAGTTCGGCCTGTGCGATGTCGAGGTGTTCCCGAGCCTGCACAAAATCACCGCGACCGCTAAAGGTTAGCGACAGCGCCGCATGTCCCATGGCTGCAGCCCACGGCTTTTCACGTTTGGAGGAAATGATCAACGCGTTTTTGGCACTTACTGAGGACTCATCCCACCTCCCGAGCAGAAACTGGGCGGAAGAAACGCAGACGAAGCCGAACTCGTCCATCGCCGGCCGTCCACTCAGACGCGACATGTCAAGCGCCTCGGAAACGTCACGGATGCCCGCGTTCAATTCTCCTGCAAAAGAATGCAAGAGTCCTCGGAACATCAGAGGGAAGGAGAGAAAATGATGGGCGTCGTCACCCGACTCAAGGAATTCGTTCAAGCTATTCAGCCCCGCCCGGGGTCCGTGAATGAACGCATGGGCAAAGGCCAAGTGGGATTTCGCTCGGTATGTGATCGTCGAGTTGGCATCGTTGATCGACGGAACGCGTTCAAATGCCTTCACGGCTGCCGGTCCGTCTCCGCGAAGCAATTCAAGAAGGCCAAGCCAACTGGCCGCCATGCCGACAACTCCGGCTCGGTCAGGGGCGGTTGATCGTGCTTCGGAATCCAATGCATTGGTCAGCAGAGGTGCAGCCTCGTTCAAACGTCCCCGGCTCTCCGCGTAGGCACCCAGTATGAGGTCACGCATGGGAGACGGGGCACAGGCTTGTATGTCGGCCAGTAGTGGTTTCACCCGTGAGAATTCGTCGATCCAAAGCAAGTGTGCCGCGGCCAACTGGAGCAAGCGTTCGTGCTCCGTACTGGAGCTTGCCACATCTGAAGCCCACAGCCACAGAGTCGCGGCGCGGTTGACGTTGCCGAGACGAAGCTGCTCGTTGGCCGCCTCTTCCAGTTCCTGACTGAGTACGCCGCTTACAGAATCCGCTGCAGCTACTCGGTGTTCCCAGGAGGCGTCGCGGGGAAGGACTTCTGCTGCCTTGACGTGCAGCTCCTTTCGCCGGACAGGTGACAGGCGTGCGTAAATTGCCGATTTTTGCAGTTCGTGTCGGATTGCGACGGGTGCTGCGGGGTCTGCCCGGAGCCACTCGGCGAGCCCTTCCGCCAGCAAGGGCCCGATGGCGATGGATGGTTCGGAAACTCCTGCGACTGCTGCCGCCTTCAGGAGAGGAATGCGACCGTTCAGAACAGCGAGAGCTTCGGCAAGGCGACGAGACGCCTGTGGGACATTCGCCAATTGATGGCTTATGACGGAAGCAAGGGATGGGGAGAATTTGGTGTTCTCTGGGCGTGGGGCTGCAGACGTGCGCTCAAGTTCTCGGATCAGCATCTGCACGTAGAGCGGGTTCCCACGCGTGAGATTTACAAGGTTCGCCACAGTATGCGGATCCACCTGGTCAAGCGACTGTTCGGCGAGATGCGAAACCTCTTCGAGAGAGAATCCGGAAAGTGACAGGCGGCATATCCTGTCAACCCCGTCCTCGATCAAGGGGTCCCGAGAATTCTCGATTCTTTCATCGTTGGTTCCTCGGAGCGAGAGGATCGTGATGACCGTGTCGGCCTCCAGTCGGCGCAGCACAAACCCGAGCGCCTCTTTGGAGTTGCGATCCGCCCACTGTATGTCATCTGCGACCATGGCAACTGGAGTTTGCGATTGAAGAAGCCCCAGCACTTCCAAAAGCTGCGCGCCGACACGGAAAGGGGCGGCATTCTCGGGGACGGTTCCATGCTCCAGGAAAGATCCCTGCAAAAGGGATGGTGGCACCTTTCGCAGCAACTGCTCGACAAGCCCATAGGGAGATTCTTGCTCGGATGAGGCGCATCGTGCCGTCAGAACTCTGAACACCTGCGCCTCGCCGTGGCGCAGCCAATGACGGAGAAGCGTTGTCTTCCCTGCGCCAGATTCACCACGGATCCAAACTAGCCAAGGTCTCCCTTGCTGCGCCTGTAGCGCACACCGATTGAGTTCATCGAGCTCGGATTGTCGCCCGACGAAGAAATCACCAGGCTTGCTTATCATGATCACCTTCCAGACCACGGAGCCGCTCAAGTATAACTGGGGTGATTAATTCACGCCACAGTCCTGGTGCTTATTCGGCTGCTGTGGGACAGCGAACCTGATCACAGAATGCTATCCGCAGCACGGTAAAAGCGATGACGTGCTGTGACAGCTGAGCCGTCCCCAATGTTCCAGCCTTCACAGACGGCACCCTCCGCACCTGACGCCAATTCAGTTCCCTACTGTCGGCGCCCGTTCCGGGGGAAGGACCGGAATGCAGGATGGTCCGTCGGGGTACTGAACACTTCTCATTTTGTCCCAGGCCCTCGTCGACACCACCCGCCACGACATGCTGCGCAGCCTGCTTCCGCAGATCCGCCTGGACCCGAGGCAGCGGCTGTGACTTCGCCGCTCCCCTCACGACCGCGAGGGCAGGTCTTTGTCGGTCCGCAGGGCGGGCAACTGCGGCAGAGCAACTTCCGGGACGACTGGGTGAAGGCTCGGAAGGCAGCGGGTGTCACGGCCGCGCTGCACTTCCACGGTCTTGGGCACACTCGTGACACGCTGGCCTCGACGGCGGCGCCAGTACACGGGAGCTGATGACTCGCATGGGGCACAGCAGCTCTCGTGCCGCGCTGATCTACCAGCACATGACCAGTGACCGATACCGGGCCAGCGCCAATCGGCTTGGGGCCATCAGCGACGGCGGGGGAGGGGCCTCCGGCTAGGCGATGTGGACTCCGCGTGGACTCTAGTGGCACGCGTGTGGCACGACCTTGGGCACGACGAAGGGCCAGCCTGGGAGGCCCCCTGAGCTGGCCCTTCTGGCTGTGCCCCCGGCAGGATTCGAACAGCGGTCAAGGCGGCTCGCTTTGGCGGTTTTTACCCAGATCACGTGACGCCCAGGGTGGACACGGGTCGAAGCCCTTGGCGACCTGACCGACCGAGCGGTAACCGCGTCGGCGCAGCTCGACGATCTCGACTTGAACTCCGGCGTGAACGAGCGGAGGACTCGGCTTCCTGCAGTCCCTGGACGGGGGCACCAGGGCCGGCGGGATGTCCACCGACGGTTGGGCAGTGTCACGGCGGCCGCGGACGCCGTGACGAGCCGCGCCCTGTCGCTTCCTGACAGGGCGCTCGTTGGTCAGCCGCCGGTTGTGGGGGAAATGGTCGCCGAGACGGGTACGGCGGAATCTGTGCGGACGGCCTGCCAGAGTGTGTGCGCCTGGGGTTGGGCGGCGATGACCCGATTGGGATCCTTCTTGTCGTACTCCACCGGGAGCGTGATCGTCCGCGTGCTGGAGGGATCGACTCCTTTCAGACTGCGGGCGAATTCGGCCAATTTGGTGAGAGAGGCGAGTTGGGAGTCGGTGGTGAGGGTCGCTGTCAGAGCATCAGCGATCGTGTAGGCCTCTGCCGGACTGCCCAGCAGATCCTGCTCCTTGATCTGACTCATGAGCGCGAAGAGGAACTGCTGCTGAAGGCCGATGCGGCCGAGGTCGCTGCCGTCTCCGATTCCGTGCCGGGTCCGCACGAACTGCAGTGACCGGGTGCCGTCCAGGCGATGGGTGCCGGCGGTCAGGTTAAGACCGCTGTACGGGTCGTGGATGTCCTGATCGACGGTGACCGTCACGCCGCCGATGGCGTCCACCAGCTTCTTGAATCCCGCAAAGTCGATCTCTATGTAGTGGTCCATCCGGACGCCGGACATCTCTTCCACCGTCTTGACGACACAGGCCGGGCCGGCCACCGCGTACACGGAGTTGAACATCACACGCCGGGCACCGGGGAGCGTCGATCCGCCGGCTGTGATGCACTCGGGACGGGTGACTAGGGTGTCGCGTGGAATGCTCACGGCGACGGCCCGGGTGCGGCCCTGGGGGATGTGGACGACCAGAGCGGTGTCCGAGCGGGCGCCGGAGGCAGTGCCTGCGTGGAGGGAGGCGTTGGCGCCGGCGCGGGAGTCGGAGCCTAGGACGAGGATGTTCTGTCCTGAAGCGGCGAGCCTCTCAGGTCGGTCGTCGCCAAGGGCTGTTTCGATGTCGACGCCCTTGATGTTGCCGTTGAGATTGCTGTAGAGCCAATACCCGGCGCCGGCCGTGGCCGCGACAAGAACGCTCAAGGTGATCAGGACCGCGCGGCCTCTGCCCCGGCGTGCGCGGCCGCGGCCGCGCGTGCTTGCCCGGCCGCGACGGCGCAGCGGGGCGTTACGGAGGCCGCGCTGCGGCCTGGAGATGTTGCTCATGCTGATCCGAGTCCTCGCTCGACGTGCTCCGAACGGTGTTGGCTGAGCAGGGCCGTAGGGCATCCGTACGGCCCTGCTTCCCGAGCCTGCTACCAGCCCTGGCCGTGGGGCCGGGGAGGATCCCGATGCTCGTCCTGGGAAGGATCTGGCTGCGGGGGTGCCTGCCAGGGCTGCTCGACGGGTACAGAAGATCCCCACGTCACCCGCTGCTGGGGAACGCTCCAGCCCTGCTGGTGGAGGTGAAGTGCGGGCAGTGGCTGCTCTTGCACAACTGCCTGGCGCGGAGCGGCGGCGGTGCGCGCAAGTGCGACACCTTCCAGGCGCATCAGCTGAAGTGTCTCGGTCACCTTCTTGTCGGAGTAGGGGTCCTCCTCTTCGAAGATCTCCGTGACCTCCGCCTCGGCTCCGCCTACGGACACCTCGACGCCTGCCTGCCGGGTGCCCCAGCTGCCCTTGCCCAGCGTGAGCAGGGCGTAGAAGCGCAGCGGGGTGAGCAAGAACAACTGGATCAACCCGTACAGCGGCGCAAGCAGGAACATGCCGAACCGCTTGGCAAAGCCCATACCGCGGCGAGGGAAGTCGAGGTAGCGCACGTTGCGCAGGTACCCCATGAGGACCATGAAGACGGCGTAGTCGCCGATGTGGTGGAAGAAGGAGGTGGGGTGGAGGACCGGCAGGATGAACAGCGAGTAGACCATCGCCGTGCCGAACACCAGCCACAAACCCAGTTCCATGCAGGTCAGCCAGAAGGCGGGCCGGTACTTCTTCTGGTGCCTGAACGCCCACAGGGACTCGCGGAAGAACGACTTGTTCCAGCGAACCTGCTGGCGCAGGAAGTGCGCAAGCTTCTCCGGCACCGCCGTGTAGCCGACGGCGGTCTCCTGGAAGACGACCTGGCCTTCCATGAGGCAGTAGTTCGTCATCCGACGGTCGTCGCCGAAGACGGCGGGCTTGCCCAGGAACTGCTGGTTGAGGAAGTCCGGGAGGTATTTGCGTACCAGCGTGCCCCGGTAGGCGGAGAGCGCGCCGCAGCAGCAGAGCACAGACCTCAGCTGCGAGTACGCGGCCCGCTCGAAGAGGAAGGAGTTGCCGTACCTGAGGTCCTGCAGGCGGGTGAAGATGTTGCTGTCGTGATTGAGGGCCAAGACCATGCCGGTGGACGCCATGACCCGCTCGTCGGCCAGCGGAAGCAGCAACTCGCGCACGGTGTCACGGGCCAGGATGGTGTCGGAGTCCACACACAGGAAGATGTCGGAGTACGGGGCCGCCTCGAAGCCCACGGCCAGCGCCTCGCGCTTTCCCTTGTTCTCCGGCTGGACGCTGACGGTGTACTTGACGCCTGTGGCTTCGAATTCGCGGCGTAGCTTCTTCGCGACCCGGATGCCACCGGGATCCGCGCTGCAGTCGTCGACGATGTGGACCTCGTTGGGCGGTCGACTCTGCGCGAGCAGACTGCGCAGGCCCTGCTCGAACATCACCGGATCCTCGTTGTAGATCGGGATGACCGCGGTGACCCATGACTGCTCCAGGTACTCCAGCCCCTGCCGGTCCGCCTTGGCCGGACGGTAGAACAGCGCCATGAACATCTTGACGGCCAGCAGCCCCATGGCGCCGATGGAATACAGGTGCAAGGAGCCGGCGTCGAGCCGGGTGAAGATCAGTGCGGCGAAACCCACGAAGAACAGGTACGACACCTTCAGGTGTCTGCGTCTGCGGTGCCCTTGACGGCTGTCGGTCTCGGCCGCCCCAGGTATGAGCGTGTCGTTGGTGGTCACAGCTTGACCACCTTGGGGTGATCGGCGGACTTGCCGCGAGTGTCGAACAGGAGCCGGGCGTGGTCGGCCAGCAGAACGAGGTCGATCTCCCGGTGCGGCTGCAACAGGACGGTCAGATCGGCCGACTCGGCCGCCGCGAGGTAGTCCTCCACCTGCTCGATCGGGCATCCACCCACGGTCCAGACAGGCACGCGAGGATCGTAGTAGGCCAGTTCGGCGCCCCGGGCGTTCAGCTGCTCGGCCACCGCGAGCGCGGGGCTTTCCCGCTGGTCGGAGATGTCAGGCTTGTAGGTCACACCCATCAGCAGGATGCGCGACCCGCGGACCGCCTTGCCCTGATCGTTGAGCAGGTCGGCCGCCCGGTTGACCACATGCACGGGCATCCGGTGGTTGATCTCCTGAGCCAGCTCCACGAAGCGGAACGGAATACCGAGGGAGCGTACCTTGTAGGACAGGTAGTTGGGGTCGATAGGGATGCAGTGGCCGCCGACTCCCGGGCCGGGGTAGAAGGGTGCGAACCCGAACGGCTTGCTCGCCGCGCACCGGATCGCATCCCACAGATCGACGCCGATCTCACGACAGAACATAGACATCTCGTTGACCAGCGCGATGTTGACGTGCCGGTAGGTGTTCTCCAGCAGCTTGGCCATCTCGGCCTCGCGCGTGCCCTTCGCCTCCACCACGCTGCCCACGAAACGCTCGTACAGGGCGCGTGCCGCCTTGGTGCAGTCCTCCGTGATGCCGCCGACCACCTTAGGGGTGTTCTCCAAACCGAAGCGGGGATTGCCCGGGTCTATGCGCTCGGGGGAAAAAGCCAGATGGAAGTCCCTGCCTGCCCGAAGGCCACCGGCTTCGAGCCGTGGCCGTACGACCTCGTCGGTGGTACCCGGATACGTCGTCGACTCAAGTACCACGAGGGTGCCAGGAGCGAGATGGGCGGCGATGTCGTCGACCGCGGCGTGCACCGCGCCCAGGTCGGGAGAGCCATGGTCGGTGAGAGGGGTGGGGACGCAGACGACGACCGCGGCGGCGCCGGCGATGGCCTCGGCACTGTTGACCGCCTCGAAACCTTGGTCCAGCATCGTGCGAACCTCGGCATCGGTGACGTCGTCGATGTGCGAGCGGCCGGAGTTGAGGCCGTCGACCACCCGACGGCTGCGATCAAGTCCAACGACGCTCAGCCCAGCCGCCGTAGCGGAGCGGGCCAACGGCAACCCCACGTATCCGAGTCCAACAACAACGAGATCCACCGCAGTGGGTCTGCTCACCTTCATCCCCAACCCTGTTCCGACGGGCGCTACCTCGGCTCAGCCGAACGCCTGACCACTTCCTTTTCTAGGCGTTCCGCGTACCGGGCACATCGGGGGTTCTCCCTAGTCGCACACCTGGGCGGACTAGGGACTTCCTCTGGATCACCGGGCGGACCAGAGGAAGATGCCAGCGATGTGGAGTCCGGCCAGGTGGATGGTTGCGGTCTTCTCGGCGGGTCGCGATACCGCGCCGTCGCTTCAGGCGGTTGATGTACCGCTCGACGGTGTTGCGCTGCTTGTAGGCCTCTCGATCGAAAGCCGGGGCGGTCTACCGCCCCGGCTGCCGCGTCGCAGCCGGGGCCCCGCTGGTCCGCCGGGATGGGGGATCACCACCGCGTTTGCGGAGGTGGTCACAGATCGGCGAGATGAGTAGGCCTGCGCGGTCCGAGCCCGCCGTGAGCGGGCCGGTGCGGCTCGGCATCCTCCGGATGGGCAACTCGCGACTGGCTCACGAACTGCTGCAGAGCCGCATGTTCCTGTCCGGCAGCCGCTCGCCATCGGCCGGATCGACTTGCGCCGGCCGTCCGGCATCAGACGCCGCAGACAGCACTCGCCTCACCGCCGCTGCACCGAAGCGAACACATCGGCAACGTTCCCCGACAACTCACCACGGAGCCGTCTCACCTCCCCCGACCTCATACCGGAGAGGATGCCCACCGCCAGCAGAGATCACCCAACGTAACAAAGCACTACTGGCACTCCAGGGTGCGCGACTAGGGAAAACCCCCGATGTGCCTGGTACGCGGAACGCCTAGAAAGGAAGACGAGGAACCGGGAACCGCTGCCCAACTCAAGGTTTTGATCACCATGTACGCCTGGAACGATCCTGACAGCCACCTTCTCTTCGCCCCGCCCACCCTGACTCCGGTCGCCTCCCGTCCGGCGTACGGCACAGCGGGCCGGCCCGGCCCGCTCGACCGCCTACTTCCGCACCAGGCCCAGGCCTGCGGTACCGCCCGCCGCGTTACGGCACGATCGCGTTGAACGTGCGCCGCGCGCGGCGCCCAGGTCGCCGTCACCGACGGCTCGAGCAGTCTTGTCTCAGCCCTGCCGTTTCGCTCGTCCCGATCATTCCGTGAGGCCCGGCGTCAGGAACGTGACCCGGCATTTCAATGACAGCGATCAACCCGCCGGTCCGGCGTGCTCATCACCCTCGGCCGCAGCGGTGAAGCCTTCGGAAAGCACGGCAGCCCATCTCCTCCCCGGCCTCTCGACGGCGCACCGCGCTGTCGTATCCCGCCGCACGGCGGCGGGACCGTACTCCCACGCATGACGGAGCATCCCGATGACCACCCCGCCCACCCCACCGGCCACCCCGGACCTGCGCCGCACCGCGTACGCGACCGGCGGCGCTGTCCTGGCCACCACCCTGCTGTGGACCGTTGCCCACATCCTGGGCGTCGAACTCCGCGTCGGACCCGGAGGCGCATGGGCCAGCCAGACCATCGGCCTGCCCCTCGTCGTCGGCAGCACGCTCGTCGCATCCCTGCTCGCCTCAGCGACGAGAAGGGGACTGGGCCGGTTGACCGACCCGACGCCGACCACGTGGACCCAACTGGCCGTGACCGTGTTGCTGGTGTCACTGGCCCCACTGACGTTCATTCAGGCGTCCGGCGGCGCCAGGGCCACCCTGGCGCTGATGCACCTGGCCGTCGCCGCCGTACTCATTCCGCTCCTGGCCCCCAGAAACGCCGACTGATCAGGACATGACGACAAGCCGAAGTCAATCAATCGGCCCACCGACTGGCCGCGCTCCAGGCCCGAAGTACCGGATGCGGAGCTCTAGGACATTCGCTCCGCGACAGGTCTACCGGCTGTCCGCCGAGGAGAGGTGCCGTCATGTCTGCTGCCCGTCTGGGTGGGGCTCTGGTCCCCGTGTCGCTGCTGGTGATCGCTGTGGTGGGCATCTGGTGGGTGCTACGCCAGGAGCGTCGTCGGCCGTCGTCGCACGCCCGCCGTGGGGTACCGGTGCATCTGGGTGGTGAGCCGTCGCCGGAGGAGTGGCGGCAGATGTCCACGGAGGCGCAAGGCGCGTACGACACGGCGGTGCTGAACGCCGCCGAGTCCGCGGAGACGACTGCGGCCCGGTCGGCGGATTGAGTTCACGCCTTACCTCGCATTCCCGCCGGAGACAAGGATCAACGCCCGGCTGCGGAAGGCCACCCGCAACCGGGAGGACCTCCCCTCCGAGCAGCCGGTTCCGAAGTTGCGCCGCGATTGGTTACACCTCGTCACCAGCTGGACATTTTTGCACCTGTACATGACGGAGCATTCCGATGACCACCCCGCCGAGCCGACCGGCCCCCCCGGGCCTGCGCCACATCGCATGCGCGACCGGCGGCGCTGTCCTGGCCACCACCCTGCTGTGGACCGTTGCCCACATACTGGGCATCGAACTCCGCGTCGGGCCCGGAGGCGGATGGCCGACCCGGGCCGTAAGCCTGCCCCACGTCCTCGGTATCACGCTCGTGGTCTCTCTGCTCGCCTCAGCGACGCGAAAGGGGTTGGATCTGTTGACCGATACCGACCGGGCCTCGACCATCTGGACCCGACTGGCCGTCGCCGTGTTGTTGGTGTCACTCACCCCGCTGACGTATCTCCAGGTATCTGGCGGCGCCACGGCCATCCTGGCCCTGATGCACCTGGCCGTCGCCGCCGTACTCATTCCGCTCCTGGCCCCGGAACCGCCGATTGATCGAGGACATGACAGCAAGCCGACCCCGGGATGATGCCGTTCAGCGGGAAGTCCTGCTTGAAGCTGTGTCTGATCCGTCGTTCGAGCGCGGCGAAGGTCGCCGGGTGCGGGAGTCCGAGGGCGAAGCAGACGCGGGTGGCGAGGATGGGCCAGTCTGGTCCGGGGAAGTTGTGCCGGGAGATTCAAGACTGACCACTGACCAACAACGCATAGCTCTGTGGCAAATCTTTGGCCAAAGGCGGGAGGTAGTGCTCGGCTCTCTCCTCGCCGGACGGGCAGGTGGGGGGCGCGCAGTGAGTGCCAGGGGCACCTCTGCTACCAGGTCGGCACTGCTTACTCTGTGAGCCGGGATCCGGCCCGCGCCCGGTTGACCGTCTGCTGTGTGGGGGACAACTGCCCGCCGGGCGGCCTTCTGCGCCCGGTGGTGGCCCAGAGGCCGGCGTGCTGGTAGGCGCGGTCCGGCTAGGACGGGGACACCCTGGCGTTCGCAGATCCGGATGATCCGGTGAGCGCGGGCCGCGGTCAGGTCGTGGCACCGGTAAGGCCGGGGAGATCCACAGCACCTGCCCGATCGGATCGGTCACGCCGTGGCGACGATGCTTGTGCGAGTAGTCGGCCCGGCCATCGCCCACACGGTCGCACTCGGCGAGCGTGCCGTCGAGCAGTACGTACTGCGGTTCGTGCTCGCGCGGGACCTTCAGCAGGCCGGGTGCCCGGGCGGCCAGGAGGTCGATCACCGCGGTGGCATAGGCGTGGGCGGTGCCAATCGAGATGCCGAAGCCGACGGCTATCTGGGCCAGGGCGTCGTGCTTGCGCAGGTACACGAGACCGAGGAGCGCGCGCCGATCAGCCCTGCCACGCCCGTGCACGCCTTCCCGATCGGCGTACGTGCCGTCGATGCGAGGACTGCTTGCCTCATCACCGCTCCTTTTCTGCTGTGCGTGAGTCTCGCAGTCCAGGGCAGGCGATCGCTTCAGATCCCTGCCGTGTCGGCGACTTCGTGGGCCGCCTTCGCCACTAGTGCGTCGATGCGCTCTGCGGTCGGGGTCCCGGACGCGGCCTTGTTCCGCGGTTCGTCCATCGCGAGGCGCATCAAGCCCTCCGCGATGATCGCGACCTTCCACAGTCCCATCGCGTGCCAGTAGCCCAGCGCCGTCAGCTCGCGTCCCGACGCCGCCGCGTGGGCCGCCACGAGTTCCTCGCGGGGCGGGAAGCCGTCAAGAGTGGTCGCGACGAAGTCGCCCGAGGTGTTCTCCCTCTTGGCCGGCCAGGAGGCCAGCAGGCTGCCCATGTCCGCCAGGGGATCCCCCAGCGTCGACAGCTCCCAGTCGAGCACGCCGGTCGCCTCCCCACTGTCGTAGGAGGTGATGACGTTGCGGAGATGGAAGTCGCCGCGCAAGAGTGTCAGTTCGTGCTGCTCCGGCACGGCCGCGACGAGGCGTCGGGTGAGGTCCTCCAGGGCGGGCAGCTCGCGCGTCCTGGACCTCTCCCACTGGGCCGACCACGAGCTGACGCTGCGCATACGGCTTGTGGCTGGCCAGACCAGTCAGCCCGGTCGCCTCGAGATCGACCGCGTGGATCTTCGCCAGCGTCCGCGGCAACGACCATCCGATCGCCCGGCGACGCTCGGGCGTCAACGACCGCGCGATCGACATCCTGTCGACGACCTCGCCATCCACGAACTCCATGAGCAGCAGCGGGACATCGGTCACGGCGGGATGATCGGTCAGCCCGAGCACCCGCGGCATCGGGACGGCGGTGCTCTCCAGGGCGGTCAGAATCCGCGCCTCGCGGGCCACGTCGTGCGCCGACGCCAGCAGGCGACCCAGCGGTGGGGGCCGCAGCACCCATCTGCGGCCGTCCTGATCCTGTACGAGATACGTCAGATTCGACTGGCCCAGCCCGATCCGCTCGAAGGCCAAGGTCCCGGCGAAGTCGACGCCGAGGGTGGAGAATCAGCGGCCCACCGCCCCGGCGTCGATTCCGACGATGTCCGCGCTAGACGCCGATGCCGAGTCCTTGCCTGAACGGGAGCGCGTCACCGAGCAGTTGCCCGCCGTCGATCACCATGGTCTCGCCAGTGATCCAGCTCGCGGCGTCGGAGACGAGGAACGCGACCGCCGAGGCGATGTCGGCAGGCTCGCCTATGCGCCCGAGCGCGGTGGACGCCGACACGGCCTGCTCGTGCTCCTTCCACAGAGCTGCGGCCAGCTTCGTGCGCACCACGCCCGGTGCCACGGAGTTGACGCGGACTTTCGGCGAGAGTTCCAGCGCCAGCTGCTTCGTGAGATGGATCAGTGCGGCCTTCGACGCGTTGTACAACCCGATGTTCGCTTCGAAGGCCATACCCCCGACCGACGCGGTGTTGACGACCGCCCCGCCGTGCTCCCCCATCCAGGCGCGCGTGGCCAGACCCGTCCACAGGACGGGCGCCCACAGGTTCACGTCGAAGGTCTTCGCGAACCGGCCGTGGTCCTGGTCGATGACCGGCCCGTAGGCCGGGTTGGTCCCCGCGTTGTTGACGAGGATGTCCAGGCTGCCGAAGCGTTCGAGCGTCAGATCCACACAGCGCTGGGCCGCCTCTTCGTCGACCGCGTGGGCACCGACGCCGACCGCGGTGCCCTTGACCTGGGCGGCGGCGGCGTCCGCCGCCTCCTGGGAGCGGGAGGTGAGGACGACGTTTCCGCCGGCCTCCGCGATGGCCTGGGCGATTGCCAGCCCGATGCCGCGCGAGGCCCCGGTGACGACGGCGGTGCGACCGGTGAGATCGAGTCCTGCCATCTCAGCTCACCGCCGCCGTCGCCGCGTCGCGGTACTGCCGCAGTTCCTGCTTGGCGATGGCCCGCTTGTGGACCTCGTCGGGACCGTCCGCCAGCCGCAATGTCCGCAGATGCGCGTACATCATCGCCAGGGGGAAGTCGTCGGTCACTCCCCCTCCCCCGTGCACTTGAATCGCGCGGTCGACGATCCTCAACGCGATGTCGGGGGCGGCCACCTTGATGGCCGCGATCTCGGTGCGCGCTTCCTTGTTCCCGACCGTGTCCATGAGATACGCGGCCTTGAGCGTGAGCAGGCGGATCATCTCGATGTCGATCCGCGCTTCCGCGATCCAGTCCTGGATGTTGGACCGCTCGGCGACCGGACTACCGAAGGTCACCCGTGACTGTGCGCGCCGGCACATCAGTTCCAGCGCCCGCTCGGCCGCGCCGATGGCCCGCATGCAGTGGTGGATACGACCGGGCCCGAGCCGGGCCTGGCTGATCGCGAAGCCCTCGCCCTCCCCCTTGAGCAGGTCCTTGGCCGGCACCCGGACATTCGCGAAGATGATCTCCGCATGGCCCTCGCGATCCGCGTACCCGAACACCGGGAGGTTGCGGACCACAGTGACGCCGGGGGCGTCGATCGGGACGACCATCATCGACTGCTGGCGATGCGGGGCCGCCGTGGGGTCGGTCTTGCCCATCACGATGAGCACCTTGCAGTTCTTGTGCATCGCGTTCGAGGCGAACCACTTGCGGCCGTTGAGCACGTACTCGTCGCCGTCGCGCTCCATGCGCAGCTCGATGTTGGTGGCGTCGGAGCTGGCCACGGCCGGCTCGGTCATCGCGAAGGCCGAGGCCATCGTCCCGTCGAGCAGCGGCTTGAGGTACTTCTCCTTGTGCTCGTCGCTACCGAACAGCGTGAGCACCTCCATGTTGCCGGTGTCGGGCGCGTTGCAGTTGCAGGCCTCGGGGGCGATGTGGCTGCGGCCCATGATCTCCGCCAGCGGCGCGTACTCGAGGTTCGTCAGGCCGGGGCCCCACTTCGGGTGCGGGTGGAACAGGTTCCACAGGCCGCGCCTGCGCGCCTCCGCCTTGAGCTCCTCAAGGATCGGCGGGTGGAAGTGCGGGTCGCCCGACGCACGCATCTGCTCGTGGTACACCGCCTCGGCGGGGTAGATGTACTCACCCATGAACTCGAGCAGATCCGCCCGGTACTTCTTGGCGCGGTCCGACATCTCAAACAGGGACATCCGAACTCCTTACGGGGAGGGAGGGAAAGTTGGGCGGGCGCTTGTCCAGGTGGCTGGCCACGCCCTCGATGACGTCGGATCCGCGGAAGGCCTGGAGCATGAGGCCTTCCGCACGGGTCACGGAATCGGCGTAGGTGCCGTCCGCGTCGTGGCTCAGTTGGCTCTTGATGGTGGCCATGGATGCCGGGGAGCAGCGCTTCACCAGATCGGCGGCGTACGCCACAGCGGCATCCACTACGCTGCCGGTGGGGACCAGGTGGTCGAGGAGTCCGACGCGGAAGGCCTCCTCGGCATCCACCATGCGACTCGACAGCAACAGGTCCGCTGCCCGGCTGTGCCCCACCAGCCGGGGCAGCAGCCAGGAGATCCCGTACTCGGCGATCAGCCCGCGCTGCGCGAATGCCGTGGTGAACCGGGCCGAGGGCGACCCGAAGCGAATGTCGCAGTAGAGCGCCTCCACCATGCCCAGGCCGGCGGCCACCCCGTTGATCGCTCCGATCAGCGGTTTGCGCAGGGTCCGCGGAATGTCCCGCGGACGGCGCCGTGCCCTGTCCGCCTCGCAGACCTCGCCGACCGCCTGCAACTGTTGCAGGTCGGCTCCGGCGCAGAACCCGCGTCCCGCGCCGGTGACCACGACGGCGCGTACGTCGGGGTCGTCTTCGGCGGCGTCGAGCACCGCGAAATAGCGGTCCTCGAGTGCGTCGGTCCAGGCGTTCAGCTTGGCGGGCCGGTTGAACGTGAGCACCAGCACCGGCCCTCGGTGTTCGGCGAGGACGAGCTCGTCCGGCGCGCCAGTCATACCTGCGCCAGCAGGGAACTCTGGTACCGGCGCATGCCGCGCAGCCACCGGTCGTAGTCCGAACCCTTGTGCCGGTACATCTCGAGGACGTCCTCATGCGGCAGGACGAGGAAGCGCTCGTCCTCGACGGCGGCCAGGACGGCGTCGGCGACTTCGGCCGGCTCCAGGACGTCACCGGCGGAGGTGACGGCCCGCGTCGCGGCTCTTCCCAGCGCGTCCCCGGAGTCCTCCCCGGCGGTCAGCATTCTGGTGTTCACGCCCATCGGGCACAGACAGCTGACCCGGACCCCGCGATCGCCGTAGGTGACACTCAGCCACTCGGCGAAGGCGACGGCCGCGTGCTTGGTGACGGCGTACGTGGCGGAGCCGACCTGGGTGAGCAGTCCGGCCGCCGAAGCCGTGCTGACGAAGTAGCCCTCACCGCGCTCGAGCCACTGCGGTACCAGCAGCCTTGCCGCACGGATGTGGGCTCGCAGGTTCACGTCGATCGAGCGGTCCCAGTCCTGCTCGCTCACGTCGAGGCCGAGCGCGCCGCCGATACCCGCGTTCGCGAAGTAGAAATCGACCGGACCGAAGGTGCTCTCCGCCAGGTCGACCAACTGCTGGATCTGCTCGGTGTCCGACACGTCCGCGCCGGCGCTGACGGTGCTTCCCGGATGATCGGCGTTGACCGTCTCCGACACCGCCCGCGCGGTCTCCGCGTCGAGGTCTGCGACGACGACCCGGGCAGCCTCGCGAGCGAGCCGCGCGACCAGCGCGCTGCCGATGCCGCCACCCCCACCGGTGACAATGGCGACTCTTTGTGCAACGTTCACGGCAACCCTCTCTGTTGACGGGGTGTGCGATACGTCCGACCTGTATAGTTGAATCCGACGTCAAGTTCAATAACTGACGACACGGAAACCCATGGAAAAGCCGCCCAACCCCAGGGGATGGGCGGCTACGAGGCAGGCGGCTCAGCGGTGGCCGGGGAACCGTAGGGCGTTCGCCCAGAGCCGGGTGACCGTGGCCACGAGCTCCTCGAAGTCCACCGGCGCACCTTCTTCCTGCTCTCCACTGCGCACGAAGGCGTGGTAGGCCATGGAGCTGACCATTCCCGACAGCGCGCGGGACGCCATCATCGGATCGACCTCACGGTCTGCGACGCCCCGCGCCTGCAGGTCGGCGATGCCGCGGGCGTTACGGCGGATGAACGCGTCCCCGCGCCGCCTTCGGAACTCACGGAACTCCGGTTCCACTTGGGCGACCTGCTCGAGCAGCGCCATCAGCTTCGCGTTCCGCTTGTATGCCGCGAGATAGGCGCGGTTGCTCGCCTCGAGTACCGCATAGGGATCGTCGGTACCCTGCACCCGGCCCATGCCGGGATGCATCATGTCCTCCTGCGCCTCCAGAAGGACGGCGGCGAGCACCTCTTCCTTGTTGGCGAAGTAGGTGTAGAAGGATCCCGCCGCGCACCCGGCCTCCTTGGTGATGTCGGTCAGGCGGGTGTCGAGGTAGCCGTCCCGTTCGAACACCTTGCGCGCGGCCTTCACCAAAGCGGCCCGGGTCCGCGCTCCGCGCTGCGTCGTGGGCGGCTCGCGAAGTTGTGAGAAGGGCGCCACGGGCGGCGCCTGCTCGCTGTCGGTCTCCTCGGGCGCAGTGGTGTCCATCTCCGGGACTTTACTTGAATTCGACGCCATAGTCATAAATCCCAAGGGGCAGACGGTGCAGGCTGATGCCCTGGTTTCCGGGTTCAGGGGCGGCGGGCGGCAACGTCACCCACGGCGGTGTCGCGACTCAGAGCGGTACGGTCGATGGACCGCTTGAGGATTTTCCCGGTAGGCCCCTTGGGCAGCGCGTCGGCGAACCGGACGATGCGCGGGATCTTGTAGGCGGACAACCGTTCTCGCGCCCAACGGGACACCTCGGCGGCCCCGAGTTCCGAACCGGGCCGCGCCGCGATGAGCGCGGCGACCTCCTCGCCGTAGTGGTCGTCGGGAACACCGATGACGGCCGCCTCGAGGATGTCGGGGTGCTCGTAAAGAACCTCCTCGACCTCGCCGGGGTAGACGTTGTAACCGCCGCGGATGATGAGGTCCTTGATGCGGTCGACGATGCGAAGGTCGCCGTCCGTGTCGGTCTCACCGAGGTCGCCGGTCCGGAACCAGCCGTCGGACGAGATGGCCGCGGCGGTGTCCGCGGGACGGTTCCAGTAGCCGCGCATCACCGTGGGTCCCTTGATGTGGACCTCGCCGACGGTGCCCGGCGGGCACTCCTTACCGTCGTCGTCGCGCACCTGGACCTGCATCCGGGGGACCGCCCTGCCGGTGTACCCGGTCTTGCCGCCGCGGTCGATGTCGTTGAAGGTGCCGAACGCGGTGGTCTCGGTGAGCCCGTACCCCTCGAGGATGGTGCAGCCGAAGCGGGCCTCGAAGGCCCGGGCGATCTCCCCCGGCAACGACGCGCCGCCGGAGACGGCGACGCGGAGCCCGGCGAAGTCCGCCGGGTTCGCGTCTCCCGCCGCGAGCAGCATCGCGTTCCACATCGTCGGAACGCCGGCCATGATGGTGAGCCGGTCGCGGCGCAGCATCTCCAGCATCGAGGCCGGGTCGAATCGGGCCAGCAACGACATCGAGCCGCCCACGGTCAAAGTCGCCATCATGACCGACGCCTGGCCGAACACGTGGAACAGCGGGAGTCCGGTGCCGGTACGGTCGGCGCTCGTGGCGCGGCTGCACTCGGCGCCGATCTCCCCGGCGGACAGCAGGTTCCCGACAGTGAGTTGGGCCCCCTTCGGCCGCCCCGTGGTGCCCGAGGTGTACAGGATGGCCGCGGTCTCGTCGCCGTCCCGGTCGACGACGTCGGCAGGGGCAGCGGTGACCGACGCGCCCGGGGACAGCGTCCACGAGGGCACCGAAAGCGCCTCGGCCGCCTCCATGACAGCGGGGCCGAGTCCGTACCATGCGACAGCCAGTGAGCATCCGGCGTCGCCGAGAACGTACTCGACCTCGGCCCGGGTGGACATCGTGTTGACCGGCACCACGACACAGCCCGCGGCCTGGATCCCGAGGTAGGCCACCACGAACTCGGGCACCGACGGCGCCGCGAGCAGCACCCGGTCCCCGGGGGACAGCCCGGCGGCGGCCAAAGCCCCCGCGTAGCGTGCGCTCGCGTCCCGCAGCTGAAGATAGTTCCACTGATCCGTGGCGCCGCGCAGTGCGATGTTGTCGGGGGTGGTGGCCGCGTGGCGGCACACAGGATCGAAAACGCTGGCCATGGGCGGTGCCTTCCGGAAGTTGAGCAGGTGATGGTGTGGGTCGCACCCTCGTCGATGAGTTGACTTGGCCTGGCTTCGGCGTCAAGTCCTCGGGTGGTGGTGTGGCCGGATGACCGGCCTCACTGCGCCCGGTCGGTGGATCGTCAGGCGGTGATCCCGAAGCGTTCGGCGAGTTGGCGGCGGGTGTCGGCGGCGCTGGTGTGCAGTACGCCCCCGATTCCGATCCGTGACGCTCCGTCCAGGTTCTGCTGCAGATCGTCGATCATGACCGACTCCTCGGGGTCGACGCCGAGACGTTCGCAGGCGATCTCGTAGATCCGCCGGGAGGGCTTGCGGATCCCGACCTCGGAGGAGATGACGACCACATCCGCCACAGTGGCGAGGTCGACGCCGTCGTAGGTTCCGGTACCGAACGAATTGGACACGAGCGCGACGGGACAGCCGGCGGCTCGGAGATCACCGAGCAGCGTGAGCATGTCCTGGTCGATCGACATTCCCGCCTGCATACGGGCCGTGAGCCCCTCGGCCGCCACGTCGGCGCCGTGGACACGGAGCCGTTCGGCGAATCCTCGCTCGAAGGCTGCGGCGTCGATACGGCCGCACTCGTGGTCGGCCAGCAGGGTTCGCGATGCCTCGTCCCGGCCGAGGAGGTCCAACGGCAGGCGCGGGTCGCCGCCGAGCGAGGCGCCGAAGTCGGTGAAAGCCCGCAGCACACTGGAGGTGATGACCCCGCCGAAGTCCACGAGGACCGCGGCTCGCGCCTTGTCCGTCACGCGCGACACCTCAGACGATCTCGAACAGTCCGGCCGCGCCCATTCCGCCGCCGATGCACATCGAGATCACCACATACCTGACGCCCCGGCGCTTGCCCTCGATAAGGGCATGCCCCACCAGCCGGGCACCGGTCATTCCGTACGGATGACCGACCGAGATGGCGCCGCCGTTGACGTTGAACCGCTCCGGGTCGATGTGCAGTTCGTCCCGGCAGTACAAGGCCTGGGAAGCGAACGCCTCGTTGAGTTCCCACAGGCCGATGTCGTCGATGGTGAGGTTGTGCTGCTTCAGCAGCTTCGGAATGGCGAACACCGGCCCGATGCCCATCTCGTCCGGCGCACAACCGGTAACGGTGATCCCCCGGTAGACGCCCAGCGGTTCCAGCCCTCGGCGCTCGGCCTCCTTCGACTCCATCAGTACCGACGCCGAGGCCCCGTCCGACAGCTGCGAGGAGTTGCCCGCCGTGACGCTGGAATGCGCGGTCACCTGACCGTCGGGCAGCACCGGCGCCAATCCGGCCAGGCCCTCGAGCGTCGTCGACGCGCGGTTGCCCTCGTCCCGGGTCAGGGTCACGGCCTCGTCCCGCACCTCCCCGGACTGCTTGTCCAGGACCCTCTTGACGCTGTCGAGCGCGACGATCTCCTGGTCGAACCGGCCGGCCTCCTGCGCCGCCGCGGTGCGCTGCTGCGACACCAGCGCGAACTCGTCCTGGCGTTCGCGGCTCACGCCGTAGCGTTCGGCGACGATCTCCGCCGTGTGCAGCATCGGCAGGTAGATGCTCGGCTTGTGCTCGATCAGCCAGGGATCCGCCGCACGGTGGGTGTTCATGTGGTCGTTCTGCACCAAGGAGATCGACTCGACACCGCCGCCGACAGCGATCTGCATACCGTCGCCGAGGATCTGCTTGGCGGCGGTCGCGATCGCCATGAGGCCGGACGAACACTGCCGGTCGATGGACATCCCCGACACGGTGTCCGGAAGTCCGGCACGCAGAACGGCCTGACGCGCGACATTGACACCTGAGGAACCCTGCTGCACGGCGCAGCCGAATATGACGTCCTCGACCTCGCCGCCCTCGAGCCCGGCGCGCTGCACCGCGTGCGAAAGGGCATGGGCGGCAAGTTCCTGCGCCTGGGTGTCGTTGAACGCGCCGCGGTACGCCTTTCCGATCGGCGTCCGTGCCGTCGAAACGATGACTGCTTCCCTCATGTCGCCTCACTGTTTGCTGTTGGTCCGGGTCGTCGGGCGGGGGGGCTGGGCCTGAACGCCGCGCTCCGCGAGCCGGGCTCTATTGCCGGTAGGCGGTGCCGACCGCCAACCGGGGTGCCAGGGTCGGCCTTCCGACCGGTTATATTTGAATCCGGCGTCAAGTTCAACCTCGACGGCCCTTGACAGTCCACTCTCTCGCCCGCAGGGTACCGACCAGTCGGTACGAAGGGATGGTCGTGAGTCAGCTGAGCGTCTCCACGTGTGCGGGCGTATTCGACGCGATCGGGGCGGGTCCGTCCGAGGGCCGCCCGGTACTGCTCCTGCACGGCTTGCCGCAGACCGGGCTGGTGTGGCGGCGGCAGATCGAGGCGTTGGCCGCACACGGATACCGGGTGGTGGCACCCGACCAGCGTGGGTACTCCCCCGGCGCCCGCCCACAGCGGCCCGAGGACTATCGCATCAGCCTTCTCGTCGACGACGTGGTCGCGATCACGGAGGAACTGGGCTGGGCGACGTTCGACCTGGTCGGCCACGACTGGGGAGGCGCGGTGGCCTGGTGGACCGCGGACGCTCACCCCGGCCGCGTACGCACCCTGACGGTTGTCTCGACCCCGCACCCCGGTGCTCTGGCCACCACCCTGCGCACCGACCAGGATCAGCGCAGACGCTCTCACTACATGATCGACTGGCGCGAGACTCCCGCTACCGAGGAGCGCCTGCTCGCCCACGACGCCCGGGAACTCCGCGCGCTCTACGCCGGGAAGGTCCCGCAGGACGGCGTCGAGGCCTACCCGGCCGGGCGCTCTCACCGCCGCGCTGAACTGGTACAGGGCCGGCCGCCCTGAACGCGCGATCGGGATCATCGACGTGCCCACTTTGTACGTCTGGAGCGCGGACGACAGCGCGTTCGGCCCGGCAGCCGCGCAGGAGACCGAGCGATGGGTGAACGGGCCGTACCGGCTCGAGACCCTCCAGGGCGTCAGCCACTGGATCCCCGAGGAGGCGACCGAAACGCTGAGCCGCCTTCTGCTCGGCCATCTCCGAACGCACGAAAAGCACTGAACCCGCAGCGAGAACCCTGTCGTCGACTCTCAGAAAAGGTAACCCCATGCAGAGTGCGCGTGCGGCCTGGCGCCGCCTCGAGCCCGTCCACGCCATGATCTACTTCGCCCCCGAGGCAAGGCGACGGTACACGGACCTCGGCCTGAGCGGTCGGGCCGGGTACTTCACCTCCCGGAGCGCCGCGTTCGGCCCGGCGTCCGCCGAGCTGGTCATCTCGACCTTCTACAACTTCAACCCCGAATTCGTACGGAAGGCGGTCGACGGGGCCTGGGACACCACGACCCCGCAGCAGGTGTTGGACGCGCGGTATGCCGCGGCGGGCGAAGCCCTGCGACGGGCGGGAATCCACGAGTTGCCCCACTTGGACGAGGTGCTGGCACTGACCCGCCGGGCCGCCGACGCGGCCCGCGAACACGCACAGGGCCGCCCACTGTTCGCCGCGCACGCCGCACTGCCCTGGCCCCAGGAGCCGGTACTGCAGCTGTGGCATGCCCAGACACTGCTCCGGGAGTTCCGCGGAGACGGCCATGTCGCGTGCTTGCTGAGCGAGGGCGTCGGGGGCCTGGAGGCCCTGATTCTGCACGCCGCCACCGGTGAGGGTCCCGTCGACTTCCTCAGGGCCAGCCGCGCATGGCCCGAGGAGGAGTGGGCCGCTGCCGAGGAGCGCCTGCGCAAGCAAGGGCTCCTCGACGGAGACTCCCTCAGCCCGAAAGGCGCGACCCTGCGCCGGCACATCGAGGACCGCACCGATCACCTGGCCCTTCCCGCCTACGGCGCCCTGGGTGACGCCGACTGCGAGCGTCTCGCCGAACTCGCGAGCCCCTTCGGCCGCGCCGTCGTCGAAGCCGGCCTCCTCAAGGTCGGCTGACCGGGCCCTCGTCCCCTCCGCCTCGTGCGTCATCCGATGGAACTGGCGGCCATGCACGGCCTCAGAAGGCGGAGCCGGCGAACCAGTGGGCCAGCAGGTGCTCGTCCCCCTGGTGAGCGAGGGCCTCAGCCCCGTAGGCCAGGCGGCCGTAAACGAGCAGGAGCAGGTCGGCCGCGGTTCCCCGGACCGTCGCGTCAGCGGTGTCCGCGGCCGGGTTGGACGTGTCCAGTCCGAAGCCGTCGGGCCGCAGGTGAACGAGCCAGGCATCGTCTCCGTCGGTCGTGCGGAAGCGGATGGTCTTGTCGGGCCGCGCAGGTTGGCCACCTCAAGGGCGAAGGAGGTGGTGAAGGGCAGGTTGACGAGGAACTCGTCGATCCCGTCGACGGCGGCCGGGCGGTGAACGACGGGCCGGAGGCCGAGTGCGAGCTCGGCGTCGGCGCGGTGCAGCAACATCTCGCAGAGCATGCGTCGGGCCCAGAAGCGGGCGCGCGGGTCTCAAGCCCCACGCCCACCTCGGCAGGTCCGGGTCGGTGGCGGCGAAGCCGTCTGCGGCCACGGTCGCGCTATCGGCCAGCCAGACGGCGTATCCGTCCTCCTGCTCCGGGAGCCGCAGGTCCACTTCACGCTTGCGCGGGGTTCCTGGATGCGCACCCGCAGCAGGATCGAGAACCAGCGCTGGACGAGCGTACGAGGCGCGTGTGCGGACTTGATTCGACGAGGGCAACGGCGATCACCAGGCCGAATACACTCCGGCGATGGCGAAGGTGAGCGTGAACTGGCTCCCCTGAGGCAGTAGGGGCATCCCGTCCGGATGCAGGATGGCCTTCGACGCCTGCAGCGCACCGCAGAGGGCGAGCGGGTCATCGACGTCATGCGCGGGACTTTGTGGTCGCCTGCCGAAGGTCGGCCTTCCCGTCCGTCCAGAGCAGCCGGGGCTCGGCCAGACGGCCCGGCTGCCCCGGCCTCGTGCGGCTCGGCCGCCACCGCCACCGCCACCGCCGAGCATGGACACCGGCAGCCCGTGGCGGATACGGGCTGCCGTGAGTCTCCTCAGACGCCGGCGGGCTTGCCCGGGCCGGGAACTGTGCGGAAGCGGAACGGTTCCGGTTCGCGGCCTGCCTGGACGAACCAGCACTCCCCCGTACTGTCGCCGGTGACGATCCGCAGCACCGTGTCCGCCACCACCTCGGCCGGGATGATCGGCATTTCCTGCTCGGACAGCATGCCGCGCAGCGGATCGATGATCCGCGACTCGGCGTACCCGGGGCAGACGGCGTTGAAGCGCACGTTGTCCGGCGCCAAAGCCGGCCCCAGCGAGCGCGCCAGCCCCACCACCGCATGCTTGTTGGCCCCATACAGCGGATCCAGCGGCACCGCCGCCAGACCCGCCAGGGACGCGGTCGCCACGATCGCCCCGCCACCGCGGGCACGCAGCGCCGGCAGCACCGCGTGTGTACCGAACACCACACCGTCGAGATTGGCGCCCATCGCCCGGCGGTAGCGCGCCAGGTCGAAGTCCTCACCCACCCCGCAACCGGTCATCACGCCCGCGTTGAGGAATGCGATGTCGACACCGCCGTACTCTTCCTGAGCGAAGTCCACCAGCGCACGGTTGGCGTCCAGGTCGGACACGTCACACGCACGGAAGGCGCCGCCGACCAGGTCAGCAACCTCGCGGCCAGCCCCGGCATCGACGTCCGCGACGACCACCCGCGCCCCGGCCTGCGCCAGCGCGAGTGCCGTGGCCCGGCCGAGTCCGCTGGCACCGCCGGTGACGATCGCCACCTTGCCCGCGAGGGCGGCGCCGTCCGTCTGCCCTCCCCGGAGGGCCTCGGTGGCGGTCATGCCAGCTCCAGCAGGAGCTTGCCGACGTTCTCGCCGCGGAAGAGCATCTGCAGAGTCTCGGGGAAGTCGTCCACGGTGACCTCGATCACCGACCCGGCCCGCATCACCTCACCGATCCCCACCGGCGGCAGATAGGAGGGACGGTCGTCCAGCCAGCCCCGCATTGCCGGATCCAGCGAGATGACCCGCGTCCGGCCCGCGAACTGGCCCGGACCCGGCTCCCGCACAGGCTCTGAATGGTGCTCCCAGTCCTCGGGCTTCACATCGCCCAGGGGACGAGCGGCCAGACGGATCTGGCGATTGGTCGCAGACATCACGGCTCCTGTCGTTCACGGTCCACGCGGAGGGTACCGACCGGTGGGTATGTAATGGGTAGTGACGTGTGCCACACGCCGAGAACGGGTCCTGCCCTTCAGCGGTAGGTCGGCAGGTTTCGGCGTTCCCCGGCAAAGTGGGAGTGGTCGTTGAAGGCCAGCAGGCTGATGCCGGATCCACCGGTTACGAGCGCGGTGCCGGCGCGCTCACCGCGACCCGGTTGAGGCCGACGGCTCCCGCGGCCGATGCGCCGAGGAGCCTGCCGCACAGGGCGCCCCGAACTCCTCCGGACCTGACCACCACGGCGCCACGGCCGGGGCCGAGGGAGGCGAGCAGGTCGCCCAGGGCCGCGAAGGCCCTTGAGAGAAGTCCGTCCAGCCGTCGTCGTCCGGGTCCGGCTCGTTCATCCACGCCCGAAGCGCCCGGTCCAGCAGGTGCTGCGCGGGGTCACGGGAATCCGCGAGGGCCCCAAGGGTCGTCGGTCCGTGGCGGTCGAGGAGGCGGAGGTGGTCGCATTCGTTCCAGCGCGGGTCTCGGGCTGGGGCGCCGCCGAGTCCGGCCGCCTTCATCAGCAGCTCGGCCGTGTCGTACTGGCGGTGCAGCGTGCCCGCAGACGACGAGCGGATCGCGCAGCCCGCGCCGCGCCAGCTGGCGCCGACGACGGCTGCTTGCTGCAGCCCGAGTTCCGAGAGGCCGTCGTACTCCGGTGAACCGAACGACGCCTGGCCGTGCCGTACGAGGTGGATGACCGGCATGCGGGGCCTTTCGAGGGGCGGCGGAGGGCGGCCGCGCGCGATGGGCGCACGTCGAGCGGGACCGCGCGGGCTACGGGGTGATGATGTGGCCGGTGCGCGGCGAGGTCCGCCCCGACTGGACCTCGTGCCAGACCCGCTTCAGGCTCTGCGGGCCGCTGCTGTGCCCAATGTCGACCCACCCCTCGGCCACCGGCAGGAATTCCCTCCACGCGTCGGCGAATCGGTGGTCCAGCCCTTCCCGTCCCCAGTCGCCGATGCGCTTGCGCATCTGGTCGGGGGCGAAGAACATGGCCGGCCCCGTCTCCGCGAGGGTGCCGGCGGGCGCGGGTTCCTGGTTGGTGATGCCGACGACCACCTGGTGCACCAGCAAGTCACCCAGGCGGGCGCCCAGCCGGGCGGACAGCTGCTCGTCGCCCGCGAAGTCGGCGTACAGCGTCGGAGTGCGCGGGAGCCGGGAGACGTCCTCGTAGGTCAGCACCCGGTCGTAGCAGCCGAGGCCCTCGGTGAAAGCCAGGTTGCGCGGGGAGGTCAGGCCGACCACCTCGCACCCCTGCCCCTTCAGCAGGTGGGCGGCGCCGTAGGCCGTCTTGCTCGACGCGGAGGACAGGACGACGGTCTTCGCGCCCAGGAACGTGTTGTCGACGAGCCAGTCGGCCAGCATGAACGAGGTCCAGAACAACGGGCGGAACAGAACGTGAAGATCTTCCCGGCCAGCTTCGTAGGCGATGTCGCCGGTGGTGAGGGCGTAGGCGTTGTACGGCCGGGGCAGCGACACGCGATGGGGACTGGCCTCGCGGAAGCCGCGCTCGTCGACTCGGTCGGGGCGGACCAGCAGGTGGCTCGCCGACGGGAAGTAGCCGTAGTAGCGGCTACCGGTCTCGATGCCCTCGACCCGGGAGGCGACGACATCGCCGAAGCCCCACAGGGGGACGATGCCCCACCCAGCGCGGGGGGAGGGGAAGAACTCCCAGTAGCGGAACGAGTCGCCGAGTGCGGCGTAGGTGACGTTGTTGGCGGTCAGGCCGACCCGGTCGACGCGCAGCCACGCCTCGCCGTCCCGCACCTGGGGCACGGGGGCGTCGGCCAGCTCCGCGGTGGACAGGTCGTCGCGGCGAACGAGCAGGTTCCAGGACGTGTCAGCGGTGGTGTTGTCCATGTCCGGAACGTACTTGAAACCGGATTCGGATTCAATACTGGGCTAGGATGCGCACATGGCCTCCCCCGACCTCGCAACCGGACAGCCCGCGCAGCCCCAGCCGGCCGGGACGCGTACCCCGCGCGGCATGCGCACCCACGACGCCCTGGTGACCGCGGCCCGGCGGATCTTCGAGCGGGACGGCTATCTGGACGCCCGCATCGTCGACATCGCAGCCGAGGCGAAAGTGGCCACCGGCAGCTTCTACACACACTTCTCATCCAAGGAGGACGTGTTCGCCGCCGTCCTCGCGCGGCTGCAGGACGAGATGCTGCACGCAGGAGTCAGCGACGGCGGTGACGAGGGCGACGGCGAGCGCAAGGACCTGTGGCGAGGAGTCGAGGACGCCAACCGTGCCTATCTGGAGTCCTATCGCCGCAACGCTGGCCTGATGGCCGCCATGGAACAGGCCGCCGCCATCGATCCGCAGTTCGTGCGCGTAAGGCTGGAACGCTCGCGCGTGTTCATCGACCGCAGCGCCGCCGCCATCGCCCGCCTCCAGCAGTCGGGCCTCGCCGACCCGGAGCTCGACCCGGAGATCACCGCCCGAGCCCTGAGCGCGATGGTCAGCCGGCTCGCGTACGCGACCTTCGCCCTGGCCGAATCCCTGCCCTTCGACACGCTGGTCGACACCGTCACCAGGCTCTGGACGAATGCGCTGCGCATGCCGCGGGACTGAGCCTGCCCGCGGGCCAGGGAACATCAGCCGGCGCGCGGTCTGCTGTGCAGCCGGGTTCCCGGGGTAGTTCCGAGGATTGCGCTCGTAGCGGGGACTGAGCCGACGGTAGTCGGACAGTCAGGAGATGGTCCGCTCGATGACCGGCTGCGCGCAGCCCTGGCCCGCCACGCCGCCGGTTCCCAACCCACCTGAGGCGGGTGGCGCGGCTGGAGGACCTGGTCGCGCAGCGGCGGCAGCACGCCGGGGGGCGGCCGGACGACCGGCCCCTGGCTCCAGACCGTCGAGTCGCTAGTGCCGCATCAGGCAACGTTTGCCATGTTGTCGGCTGGCGGTGTCAGCCCGCGCTGAGTGACGCGGATTTCTCGGTGTCGAGCTGGTGGTCGGCCCAGACGTAGCTTTCGGGCAGCAAGTCGGTGATGAGGACGGTTTGGATGCGGTCGCCCTCGCCGATGATGACCTTGAGGGCGGGGAAGTAGTCGAGAAGGACCTGACGGCACCGGCCGCACGGGGAAACAACCCCTCGGTCGCGGTCGCCCACGGCGACGATTGTGTCCAGCTCGTATGCGCCCTGGGTGGCTGCCACGCCGATGAGGACCAGCTCGGCGCAGGGTCCTCCGGTGAAGTGGTAGGCGTTCACCGCGGTGACGATCCGGCCGTCCCGGGCGCGGGCTGCGGCTGCCATGGTGTGATTGTCGCCCCGACAGCGTGTGCGAGCGACGTGCGCTGCGGCCTGGATGAGTTCGTGGTCGACGGGGTGGGTCTGCTTAGTCATCTTCTCTGCCTTCGTCGGATGTCAGGCGACGTTGGCCCGCGTGACGATGGCGTGCAAGCGAATATCGGCGGTGTGCTTGTTCCGCAAGATGATGTAGCGACGGATCAGGCTGCCCCGCTCCTTTCTACCGAAGGGCCGTGACGTACGCGGGCCCCGTCGACGTCGTCGGTGTAGTGGGGCGGCAGGATGACGGGCGCAGGGCGCAGCTCGGGGTTGACGCTGATGGCGCGGATCGCGCGGTCCGGGCCCCGCCGGAACGGCCCAAACGACATATCACCGTGGACACTCTAGGCCTGCCGGTGATGATCACGGTGACGCCCGCCGACGCCAGGACCGCGACGCAGCCCGCGGCGTGTTCTGGCGCCTGATATGGGCCGACCGTGGCTACGCCGGCGACCTCGTGGACTGGGCCCGCGAGTGCCTCTGGCTCACCGGTGCGGGCGGAGAACAGACCTCGGGGGTGGCAAGCACAGCGACGACTACTCAACCTCTCTCGGAGCGGGGTGAGTCAGGTGGTTCTGTTTCTCTTGCTCATCATCGTGGCGATCGTCCTTGGTCTCATCGGTGCGGTGGTAAACGGTCTGCTCTATCTGTTGATCATCGGAGTGATCGTGCTGGTGGCGGATCTCGTATGGTTCGGCGCACGCCTCGGCCGCAGACGGGGTCCTGGTAAACGCCGGCTGGGGTAGGCCGACGGCATGTAGCCCCGGCCGCCGCGGGATACAGATGCCTGTGACGAAGGGTGAGGCCGGGGCACAGGGCAGTTGGATGGCCCGGGCCCTGTGTCGACCACCAGGAGCAGGGTTAGATAGACCAGCACCGGCCGTCGAACACGGCGGAGACTGCGCTCGTTCATAGCGAGAGACAAGTTCCGCCGCTGGGTCGGCGAATACGGGAGCATGCCCGCTGCTCGCATCATCCTCACCGCGCCCTAGGCTACGACGACCGCGTCAGTCTGCTGCTGGAAGCGGTCGCCGTTCTTCACGTTCAGCTCCAGGTCGCAGGCGGAGCTGGATTCTGTTCTAGGACGGGTGGTACGCGCTCACCAGCAGCGTGTCGGCGGTGCGCGGCCCACCGAGGGTGGCAGGCAGCACGTCGGTGGTGACGTTGGTGAATCCGGCCACGTCGAGCAGCTTGGTACACACATGCTCCTGGAGGACCCCTCGGCGCATCGTGGTCGCTTCGCCGTCCGGTGTCTTTGCCGAAATGTCGGCAGCCACGGCATCGGGCTGGGCAGGTGCCCCGTTCAGGTAGTGGACGAGGGTTGCGAACACCAGTTGCCCGCCCGGCTTGAGGGAGGCTGCCGCCGCGGGCAGCAGCTCGCGCAGGTCGGTGCCGCGGGTGCAGCGCAGGTCATAGGGCTTGTCGAGCTTCTCAACGGTCCAGCCCTGTGCCTCGTAGTGATCGATCGCGAGGCATTCGGCGTGTTCGTCGATGGTCTTGCGCTTCTTGGGGTCGGAGGTGTAGCCGGCGCCGCGCCGACGGCGCTGGGGCTTCCTCTTCCCTTGAACCTGTTCGGCAGTGAAGCCGGGGGACTTGTCCAGGGGGACGTCCTCGGGGTCCTCGGGGTCGAAGGGGATGCCGACGAACGACGGTCCCCCACCGCCCAGGTCGGGCTGATCTTCCGCGTAGGGGTCCCTCAGGCGCCGAGTTCGCCACCGTCCGACCTGTCGGTATTCGAGGTCGAACTACCGGACCGCGGCATCGGCGTGCACCCCGGGGAGACATGCTGTCTGGTTCTCCCAGAGCGACGGTCGAATGCGGCCGTGCCACCTGAACTGCCCCCAGGATCAACCTCGAAGCGCGCGGTGGAGTCCTCACGGTGAGGGTCGCGACCAGACGGCCGAACGCTGAAAGGTGGCCGCATGAGAACTGAACCCCGTCTTCACCTGATGGTCCCCGACGACTTCAACGATTCCGACGCCGACTCCCAAGTGCACCCTATGGCGCGAAAGATGTTCTTCGGGTCGGCTATGGCGGAGCCCTTCGCGGAAGCCGCCGCATGGGTCGCGGCCCACGATGTCCGGATCATCGACACGGCCTGGGAGAACGCCCCCGCCGGGGAAACCTTCTCGTGCGTGCTGAGCGTGTACTTCACCTTCGAGGACGACGGCAGGGACTGAGTGGGTGTAGCGGGGCATCCCGGCCGAGCACGCCCGGCATCTACTACTGCCGGACCGGTCGGCCGGCGGGCGGTGGCCGACCGCGCCGTTCCTCGAGCAAGCGGATCGTAGCGGCCATGGTCCTGGCCACCGATCCCGTCAGGGACGAAACCAGCGATCAGCTCTGCTGACGCCGAGCGACCCACTGACGGGGGGACGCGGGCCGCTCAACATCCGCAATTCTGCCCACAACCCCTGCGCCTGGCATACCGAGACAGATGCTCAGGCGTGTACAGACGAAGGTGCTCAGTCGTGGGACCGGGAGGACAATCCTGCGGCCGTGGGTGTGCCCGCGAGCGTCCACGACTCGACGGCGGTCCGGACCTGGAGCACGCGGGCGTAGGCTTTCAGGGATGCGGATAGGCGAGTTGTCCAAGCGCACGGGCGTGAGTCCGCGCTCACTGCGGTACTACGAAGAGCAGGGCCTGCTGACCAGCTCACGCTCCGACGCGGGGCAGCGTCACTTTTCCGATGGTGCGGTCCAGCGCGTGTCACTCATCCGGCAGTTGTTCGACGCGGGTATGTCCAGCCGGGTGATCGCGACTGTGCTGCCGTGCGTGGATGTCCCGGGTGACCTGGGCGTCGCCGAGGAGACGTTCACGGCGATGATGCGCGAGCGCGACCGGATCGACGCCGACATCGCGCACCTGATCGAGACCCGGGACGCACTCGACGTGCTGATCAGGGCCAACAGCCGACACCGGGCGGAGCTGTCCGCGGCCCGGGAAGCGGTGGCACGGTCGGCTTGATGCTGTGATCCGCGTCTCATCCCGTTGCCCCTCACATCGATGTCAGAGGTGAGGATGGCGACAACGCCCGGAATCACCGGGTCGGTCGTACGAAAGGCGGCGGAAGATGGGGCAGGCGTGGGGTTTCGGCACGTACGGCGGGCCCGAAGTGCAGGAGTTCTTTGATCGTCCCGATCCCGTCCCCGGTCGCGACGAGGTGCTGATCCACGTCGACGTCGCCGGTGTGAATCCCCTCGACCACCTGCTGCGCTCGGGTCTGGTCGACGGGCTCGACGGCGGGCGTCCGTTTCCCCGTGTGCTGGGCATGGAGGCAGCCGGAACAGTTCTCGCCCGGGGCGAGGACGTCAGCGGGCTCGAGGTGGGTGACGCGGTCTTCGGCTTCGCACTCACCGGTGGCGGCACCTACGCCGAGACGACGGTGCTGTCCGCGCCGAACACCGCGCGCATCCCGGAGGATCTGTCCGCGACCGTGGCGGCAACGTTGCCAGTGGCCGGGACGACCGCGGTGGACGTGCTCGACCAGCTCGGCCTCCCGGCTGGTGCCACGGTCCTGGTCAACGGGGTCGGGGGCGGGGTCGGCCTCGCCGTCGCCCGGCTGGCTGTCGGGCGCGAGCTGCGGGTGATCGGCACCGGGAGTACCACCAAACGCGAGCACGCCGAGGCCATCGGGGTGCGGTTCATCGACTACACCGCCGAGGACGTCGCCGCCACGGCACGCGAGCTGGTTCCGGACGGCTTCGACGGGATCGTCGACCTGGCCGGCGGCACCTCGCTGCGGACGGTCGCTCCGCTGGCCCAGGATCCCCGCAACGTCATCTCTGTGGGTGATATGTCTGTGCCCGATCTCGGTGGGCGCTTCGTCGAGCGTCGCGTCGACCGCAAGAACCTGGAGCGGTCCGCCCGGCTGGCCCTCGACGGACTCCTCGCACCCGTCATCACTGCGGTCCATCCGCTCTCCGACGCCCCGGCCGCCCTCGCCACCGTCGAGAACGGTCACAGCTCGGGCAAGGTCGTCATCAAGGTGGCATGAAAAGTGCCCGGCCGCTGACGCTGTCGACCGTCCATCGCGGACTGACCCGGGTACGACCGATAGAGCAGCCTTTTCCCGCCTGTACGCGCCGGCCCGCTCGGAACCTGCAGGAGCGGGCCGGCGCCTGCGTGCTTGGCAGCCCCCAAGTGCTTAACACAGCGGACAAGCCGCCCCGGAGCACCGCGATGCACTAAGGCCGCACGAGTGCGGGTATCCCGTGTGCCCGTGGCTCGACCTCACGCTCGAACACTGCCCCTGAAGCGGTGTCCTGATCTGACCCTTCCGGGGAACCCGCGTACTCACACGGCGGGCCACTGCGCAGTCCGCCGTCTCGCCGCGGTCCCGCTCGACAGTGTTCTCACTGACGGCGGTGACGATCTCCTCCACGAAGCAGAAGGGGCAGCCCCGCTCCAGCCGCGCAGCCATGACGGCAGTCTTTTGCCTCGCGTCGGGACAGTGACGAATCCGGTGCTCGAGACCCCCGCCGTGGTCGACTCGGGGCCGTCCGGTCCGCACACCCCGAGCACACGCTGCCGCGTCTGCTGCTCCTCGGCCACCGGGATGGAGGGGACCACGGTCGGTACTACGGTGGCCACGACCGCACCCACTACGCAGAAGCCGGCGATCACCCAAGCGACGACCGCCATCCAGCCGGGGTCCAGCGCTCGCGGCGAAGGTGCCGACCCCAGCCCGCATCCCCAGGCTCAACCGGTCCCGTCACAGGGGCGGGTCGTGTCGCAAGATGCGCAGCAAGTCCCACAGTGCCAACGCGGGAGACACCAGCACGGCGCCGTAAGCGGGGTTCACTGCCACCTCACCCGGCTTTGCCCGTGGGCCCCGGCGCCGTCATGAGGACCAAGGGATCTCGCCGTGGCGGGAGACGAAGCGTCCGGTGCCGGCACTGGACCCCTCGGTGGCGAGGGCGACGATCGCGTCCGTGCCCTCGGTGACGGTTTGGGGACCGCTGTGACCGTTGAGGTCAGTCGCGGTGTAGCCGGGGTCGGCGGCGTTGACGCGAATGCCTTTGAGTGCCTTGGCGTACTGCGTGGTCAACATCGTCAGTGCCGCCTTCGAGGAGGTGTATAGGGGCGCAACTACGTGTGACTCGGGTCGGCTTGGATCGTGGGTGAGGGCGAGGGAACCCATACCGCTGCTGACGTTGACGATCAGGGGGTCATCCGAGCGGCGCAGCAACGGCAAGAACGCTGTCGTGGTGCGGACGACCCCGATGACGTTGACGTCGAAAATGGCGCGGGCGTCGGCGGCGGTGAGGTCGCTGGGGTCGCCGACGGGTCCGTGGACACCGGCGTTGTTGATCAGGACGTCGATGCTCCCCTCTTGTTCGGCGACGTTCGCGGCCGCGGCGGCCACAGACGCGTCGTCGGTCACGTCGATGGGGACATAGCGTGCGCAGAGCGCGGCGGCAGCCTCCTCGCCCTGCTCGCGGTTGCGGGCTCCGACGAGCACGGTGTGGCCGCACTCGATCAGGCGGCGGGCAGTCTCACGGCCGAGACCCTTGTTGGCTCCGGTGATGAAGGTGATGGTCATGCGACCGATATTGATCCCGGCGAGGGAGGCAGGCCAGGGACGCTTCGACGGTAGGAAGACAAGTACCACCCTCGCGTACCCCTGCACCTTCGGGAATGCAGGAGGATAGAGACCATGTCGACGACACCCGGTATCGGACTCGGCGTGATGATCCGCACATGGCGGGACCGGCTGCCTCCGTCGGCCGCCGGGCTGCCGGCGGCCCGCGGGCGCCGGGCGGCCGGGCTGCGGCGCGAGGAATTGGCTGACCTGGCTGGAGTATCGGTCGACTACATCGTGCGCCTGGAACAGGGCCGGGCCACGACACCCTCAGCGTCGGTGGTGGCGTCCCTGGCGCGCGCCCTGCAACTGTCCACCGCCGAGCGGGACCATCTGTACCTGCTGGCCCTACTCGCACCGCCGGTGGTCGGCGCGATCTCTGACCATGTCCCGCCCGGTGTCCAGCGGGTGCTCGCCCGCCTCGGGGATGTGGCAGTCGCCGTGTTCGCGGCGGACTGGCAACTGGTGTGGTGGAATCGTGGGTGGGCTGCGCTGCTGGGTGACCCCTCCGCCTCGCCACCGCGGCTGCGCAACTTCGCCCGCGACAGGTTCCCAGTGAACGCCGGCTCCGCCCACCTCGCGCTGTGGCCGGTGACTGAGGCGGACCGCGATGCCACCGACGCCGCCGTCGTCTCCGATCTTCGACGCGCCACCGGCCGCTTCCCCCTGGACAGCCGCTTGGCCGCGCTGATCCGCGATCTGAACGCGGGCAGCAGGAGGTTCGCCGAGCTATGGGCGACCGGCGAGGTGGCCGCGCACCGCGAAGACCACAAGATCATCGACCACCCGTCAGTGGGCACGGTCATGGTGGACTGCGACGTGCTGACCGACGGCGATTCCGAGCTCAAGATCGTCATCATGACCGCCGTGCCTGGCAGTGAGGACGAGACCAAGCTCCGGCTTACCGCCCTCGCCGGCTCATCGGCCACCACGCACAACTGATCCGACGCAAGCGTCGATCGACCGCCTGCATATGCGCGGCGAGCGCCGAACCACGATGCTGACCTCTACCAGGAGACGGGTGCACCCCACCCGCCGCACCTGCGCACCGCACCAGGTGTGCGGCGGGCCCCATTGCACATCCTTTGGCCCAGAACCTGATCGGCGTGAGGGACCTGCTGTGTCAAGGAGGAATTACCAGGTGGCGGGCCCGGCCGCTGGTGGAGGCCCGCACTCTTGCTCCCGCTGGGCGCGGGGTGACGTCAGTCGGTCTTGTCAGCGAGCCGGTGGGGTGAGGGTGGTGCGGTCGAACGGGCCGCCATGTGCGGCGGCAGCTCCTCGCCTCAGGCGCCCTGGACCGCACCCCCGAACGGGTCCAGTCCTTCCGCCTCGACGACGTCAACGACGCCATCGCACATACGAGATACACAACAGGGATAAAGCGTCATCAAACGGGTATAGCGGAGGGAGCCTGACGAGTGAGGCGACCGTTAGTTTCCGGATGGTGCATCCCGTGCCGAAAATGCGGGCTTGGTCGTCTGCATCGGCCCGGCAGAGCATGACGGGCACTCTGTGCCGGCCTACGCCCGCGAGCCCTGCTGTCAGTACGTAGGGGAGTGCGTAGCGTTCCACCTCCGGGCGTGGGATCAACGCCCGGCCGGTTGACCTGTCCGTCCGTCGTTCCCCCGTGATGGACGGGCGGGGTCAGGGAGCCCCTGGCCATCCCCCCCCCCGGCCGGGGGCTTCCGTCTACACGGATGGCGTGCACGTGGTCTCCGACACCGCGTCCTGTCCGCTGCAGTGGCGCCTGTTCGTGCCCGAGGAGTAGGCGCACGATCCGGTTCGGCGGCGCAAGACGGGGATCCCTGAGGAGGTCGGTCACCGGGACAAGTGGCGCCTGGCGTTGGACAGCATCGATGAGCTGGCCGGATGGGTCCTGGTGCCGCCGGTGCTGGTGCCCGATGCCGGCTACGGACAGAACGCCGACTTCCGCGACGGCCTGAGCGAGAGGGGCATCGGATATGTCGTTGCGGTCCGTTCGGACGTGACCGTCCACGCGCACGACGCGCGGCCCACCGTCCCGGCGTAGTCCGGAAACGGCCGCAAGCCGCAGACCTGCTACCGCGACAAACCGTCTCCTGTGGCCGTGCTGGCGGCAGGCCAGGGGCGGCAGGCGTTCACCGAGGTGACCTGGCGGGAAGGCTCCCGCGGACCGATGCGCTCGCTTGGCACGCCTGGCCGGGGACAGCAGGTACCCCTGCGACCTAACCCGTAGCTTGTGAATCATGGGCCGCCCGGCTCTGACAGGCGCACAGGCACCCACCCCGGTAACCGCCCTGAGGACCGTGAGTACCGGTAGCCGGTGGCGCCGTGCTCACCGCTCGCCCAGCCGCGGCGGCCGTTGCGGGCCCCGGACTCCATCCCGCCGGAGGATCCCCCAGTGTCCCCGGGTGTCGCACCCCAGCTCCTGCTGTACGGCCGTGGCGTGGGGGCGTCCTCACCGGACGGGAGGCGCGTCGGGGAGCAGGCGGGTGAGATCGAAGGTAGCCGGGTTCGTGTCGGCGGCCAGGAGCAGCAGTCGTAGCGGTTGCGGGCGCAGGCCCGTCACGGTCGTGCGGCGGTTGGAACGGTTGGGCGGGGCGGGGGCGAACAGGAGGTGGAGGCCGGCGACGTCCATGAAGGGTGTGTGGCTAAGGTCCCACAGCAGGTCGGTCACGTATGCCGGGAGCGCGTCGGCCGTGGAACGCAGCGGAGGCAGGGTGGTGAAATCGATGTCGCCGCGCAGGGCGATGCGCGCAGTGGTGCCGTCGATGGTGGTGGTGATGTTCATGCTGGGCGCGCCCCCTTTCGGGGGTTGAGGAGCCCACAGACGAAGCACCCCCGAAGGGGTCTACGACGATGGCGGGGGTCGGGTGCCCGGGAGGGGGGCAACGCCCGGTTCCCCAAAAGGCCGGCACCCCCGAGGGGGGCGTCGGCCGGTCTCGTTGTCCCTCCACCGTCGCACACTCGCGCGCATACCCGCTATGCCCCGCGGGGAGGACGCTCCGTGAAGCCGCGCAGCTTGCGGAGTGGATCGTCTGCCAGAGCGATCGGCTTCCCGGATCCCGCTCGCCGGGGCCACGGTTTGGCCCACCGCGCGCCACCACGGAGCCACGTCCTCATCCCGCGGCGAGGGGGTTGCCGCTGCACGGGAGGGAACTCGTCAGGTGCCGCATGAGGGGGCGTCGGGAAATCCAGGCCGCACGGGTATGGCTACGACCGTGCCGCCGTTCGATGCCTGCCCACCACCTGGTCCCGGGTGGCCGCCAAGGCCACTGCCTGAGCGGCGCTGCGCTGCGCGGGGCCGGGCGCGTGCCCAGCCCGGGGTGTCGCCCGTGGGGCCTCGGCCGGAACGCCTCTCGGCCCGGCGTGTACGGCGGCGTCGTAGCGGGCCTATCAATCACTCCGGCCGAACCACCTTGGGGACCGACGCCCTATGAGGCACCGCGGCTTCTTCATCGTCCACCGCCCTCGCCCCTCTGCGTATGGCCCTTCGCGTTGTGTGTCTGCATCGCTGGGCGCAGTTAAATCGATCTTGAAGAAACAGAGGGGAAGCTCAAGGGCGAGGACGGCCTACTCACGGCTACCCGGCCCGCCTTGGCCATTGATCGGCCGAGGCGGCTCGTCTGTGGTGGCGGTGAGGGCGCGGTGCAGCGATGCGCAGCCGACGGCGGCCGTCAGCGGAAGGGCGAAGTGGCCGCTGAGCGGTCCGGACAGGGCTGTGCCGCCGGCCAGGCCGAGACGGAGCGCGCTGGACATCCAGCCGCCCGGCTCGGTCGACGTGCCCGGCGGGGTGAACGCGGTGACGGTCAGGCTGGCGACTCGACACGTCGCTGCGCCCGGCGGCTTCCGCCTTGGGCCGTCGGGGGGTCGCAGGGGCGCGCAGTTCCATAGCAGCGACACGGCGGCGAAGGTGCAACGAGGGAGGGACGGCGATTGACTGGCGGGCTTTCGCACAGAATGGCGACCATGGCACGCGATCTGCTGGCGCAGGACTCGGTCCCGGCCACGTTGGAGAGGATCACCGCCTCCGGAGAATGGGCGTAGCAGCCCTCGACGAGCTCGGTCAGGCCGAATCCCTCACCCCGACTGATCAGGTCGTTATTGACAGCGACCAGCTCCAAGAACACCCGCAGGAAGGCCCCTGCTTAGACGCCGCCCACAACCACCTCGGCGAGCGGGTGTTCCGCATCACCGACTTTACCGCCCAGGCCCAGCGCTGGCCCGCCTACCCACCCACCGCCCGGAAGCTCGGGCTGGGCAGCAAGATGGGCTCCTGCTCTACACCGACGACGAAGACCTCGGCGCCTCAACCTCTACTCCCGCAAGACCACCATCGCCACCCGCCACACCATCGGCGAAGCCATGGGCATCCTCATGGGCGCGTGCGGGCTCGCAAATGCTGGCATATACCATTGATCTCACACGCCGGATGCAGTTTCTGTCTACCTCTGTCGGACGGACGGGTCGATGCAGAGCACTGGCCCGGGAGGCGTCGGCTAGTCAGAGTTGAGCATGGTCATGCAGGACACGAGTTCGGGCGGCGGCGCCCCTGCTCCCGGCCGGCCGGCCGTTGGCCGCGCCGGGGTGTTCCAGGAGCTGTTGCCCATGGCGGTATGGGCGGCCGATCACCAGGGGCGTGTGTGGCTGTGGGAGCTGGCGGCACAGGACCTGCTGGGCTGGAGGCCGGAGCAGATCATCGGCCAGGACGGGCTGCCGCTGCTGGTCCCGGAATGCAACCTGGAACTAGCCGGTGAATTGACGGCCCGGTCCCGGGCCGGAGAGGCGGTGGTAGGGGCATACCCAGTGCGGCACCGGGATGGGCACACGGTCGAGATGGAGATGTGGATATCCCCGATCGCCGATCCCACCGGGCAGCCCGGCACGCTGGTCATTGCCGCCGAGACCTCGTCCGTGGGGCGCATGAGGGATTCGCTGGCTGCCTTGGAGGGGCTGTTCACTCAGTCACCGATCGGCCTGGCCCTGCTCGACCGGGAGCTGCGCTATGTGCGGGTCAACGATGCCCTTGCCGCCATGAACGGCCAGCCCGCCGCCGCGCATGTGGGTAAGCGAATCGGCGAGGTGGTCCCGGGGATAGACCCCTCATTGGTGGAGTCGCTGATGCGGCAGGTGCTCCAGACGAGGCATGCCGTGCTTGACCGCCGCACCGGCCGCACCCCGGCCACCCCCGAGCAGGACCGGGTCTGGTCGTCCTCCTACGCCCCGCTGACCAGCGGCAACGGCGAAGCACTCGGGGTGATCGCCTCAGTCATCGATATCACCGAGGGGCAGGCCGATCACCTGCGGGTCGAGCGGGCACGTCAACGGTTCGCGCTTCTGGCCGAGGCCGGAGCGCGCATCGGCACCACCCTGGACCTGCGGCAGGCTGCCAGCGGCCTGGTACAGATGCTCGTGCCTCAACTCGCCGACACCGCTCAGGTGATGCTGCTGGAGGAAGTGCTCGCCCCGGACGATGTGGGCGCTTCCACCCACGACCTGCTGCACTGCCTGGCCACCACGAAACCCGCCCTCGCCCCGTCGGGGCGCCCTCCTGCGGAGGTGACGTATCGCATCACACCCGGATCGGTGCATGCCACGGTCCTGGCCGAACGGCACTCCCGGACCGTGCCCCTGCCGCTGCCAGTCCTGAACGCTGTCACCCCCGATTCACCGGCTGCGGGGCTTTTCGGCCACAGCGCTCCGGGCATCGCGCGGGTCATCCCGCTGACCGCCCGGGGCAAGGTGCTCGGCCTGGTGATCGCCACCCGCACTCGCAATGAGCAGTTCGACGAACAGGACACCGTGCTCGTCGACGAGTTGGTCGCCCGGGCGGCACTGAACATCGACAACGCCCGCCTCTACGCCGGCCGCCACCAAGCGGCTCTCACCCTGCAACGCAGCCTGATCAAACCGCTTCCCACGGTGCCGGGGCTGGAACTGGCCACCGGCTACCTGCCCGCCAGCAGCGAGAACGAAGTGGGCGGGGACTGGATCGACGTCCTCACCCTTCCCGACGGCAGGACCGGCCTGATCATCGGCGACGTCATGGGACATGGTATCCGGGCCGCAGCCGTCATGGGCCAGCTGCGCACCGTGGCCCGCACCCTGGCCTACCAGAACCTCCCACCAGACCGTTTGCTGCACTACCTGGACATCGCAGTGGCCGACCTGGGCGAGAGTGAACTGGCCACCTGCGCCTACGCCGTCTACGACCGGACCACCTCCAGCTGCCTGATCACCCGTGCCGGGCACCCCCCGCCCCTCCTGGCCGACCCGAACGGCACCATCCAGTTCCTCGAGAAAACCTGCGGCGTACCACTGGGCGTACCGCGCGATGCTTCCTTTGAGACCGAACACGTCGTGCTCCCACCCGGCAGCATCCTCGTCCTCTACACCGACGGCCTCATCGAGAGCCACGACCACGACGTGGACCACGGCATGCATCAACTAGCCCACTTCCTAAGCGAGCCCAGCCAGACCCTGCAGGAGACCCGCGACCGCCTCCTGAAGCACCTATTGCCCACGTCACCCCAGGACGACGTCGCGGTGCTCCTGGCCCGGCCACGGTGATATTTACCGACCGGCTCCCGCCTGCCCGCGAAGCCCTCGAAGACGCCACGACGATGTCCAACTGCGCAGACGCAACGCAGCGGGCCCGGAAGATCGGTTCCTGCGGGCCCGGCTGCGCTCAGTCCAGGCGCGGTCCCTGAACCATTCGCCACAGCAGCACAGCCCTCTTTCCAAGGCGCCATGGGCTGCGCCCATCCACCGGGGCTCGGCGCAGCACGCCCGGGAGACTTCGGCGATCCCGCTGTCCTGCGTCCAAGAGGGCTCCCGGACGTGGGCGCGGCGGTACGGTCCGTCGGTTGCCTACCGCCGCATCTTCACAGCCGCAGGGATCGGGGCGGTTCACCGGGCGTGGCCCCTGGCGCCAATGCAGGGCTCGGAGATTTCGACGGCGCTTCTGGACGCGCTGGCTATGCCGCGGGACGGCGTGCGCCGAAGCTTGGGACCCGCAGCCGTCCGGTGCCGGCGCCGCCTGCTGGGTGGAGGGCGGGTCAGGCTGGCGGGGGAAAGCGGACGGCGAGCAGCGCTCGTTCGTCGGGAACGCCGCCTCGGGCTGGTGATGAAGGAACCGGTCGCACAGCTCGGCCGTGCCCAGACCTCTGATGGTGCGCGCGCACGTGGTCAGCCGTTGCATTCCTACGGCGAAGTCTTCGCGACGGCGCTCGATCAGCCCGTCGGTGTACAGCAGCAGGGCGTCGTTCGCGGTCACGGTGAGGTCGGCCTGTCGGTAGCAGACGTTGCGGAACGGGGCCTGACGGTGGTGAGGTGGCGTCGTCGTGGTAGGCGCTGGTGCCATCTGAGTAGCGGTGGCGGATGGCCGGCTCTGGCGTAGGTCAGAGCGCCGGTGCGGCGGTCGAAGACCAGGTAGCAGGCGGTGGCCATGCGGTTCAGATGGTAGCGGCCCAGGAAGGTGTTGAGCTCGTCCAGGGCGGCGGCGGGGTCGGTGCCGCAGCGCGGCACGATGTTGCGCAGGGCGGCGGTGAGCTGGGCCAGGACGGTCGCTTCGGGCAGTCCGTGGCTGGCGACGTCGCCGATGCCCAGGCCGATGTGATCGGCGTCCACGTCGTAGACGGAGCCAGATGCGTACGCGGCTGGCCCTGCTGTGCGTGCAGGTGTACTGCCCGGATGACCCTCTGCCGTTGCCCACCTGGTCAAAGGATCCGCCTCGCCGCACCGTCTCCAGCGCAGCGCAACCCACGAACCGCGCACCACCGCCAGGTCCACAAGGTGCATTTGGTTCCACTTGAAGTCCCACGTCAAACCATCGGCTTCGGGGTGTTCACCGTGGCTTTCGGGGGTGGATGGCCTACCGGGGAAGCGTGCAGGACCGGCGGCTACGAGCGATGTGGGCCGCCCTGGCCGACGAAGGCCCCGCAGGGCGGGCCGGGTAAACACCCGGCCCGGGTACGGCCCGGGGGCGAATAGACGGCGGACATGACCTTCGCTCCCGTCAGGGCACCGGTCAGGGAGCAGTACGCCATCGCCGATGCCACCGCTCAGGCGGCCGCGGATACGCCCGGCCCGGGACATGGCGCTGACCACGGTCGCCAGCCTGACCGCCGGTGTCGTGCGGGGTGCCGGTGGCTTTCATAGGCTGGTGGTGCTCGGGGTGAGTGCGAGAGGTGTGTCATGCCCCGAACGATCTGGTCCGGCGCCATCAGCTTTGGCCTGGTCACGGTGCCGATCAACGTGGTCAGCGCCACCGAGGACCACAGCATCCGGTTCCACCAGTACCACCTGCCCGACCAGGGCAGGGTCCGCTACCGCAGAGTGTGTGAGCTGGAGGACCGCGAGGTCTCGCAGGACGAGATCGGCAAGGGCTACGAGGTGACCAAGACGCAAGTCATCCCGATCACCGACGAGGACCTGAGCAACCTGCCCCTGCCCACCGCGAAGGCGATCGAGATCGACGCCTTCGTACCGCTGGAATCGGTCGACCCGATCCGGATCGCCGAGGGCTACTACCTCCAGCCCGCCGGCCAGGTCGCCGCGCTCTGCTTGGATCGGCCCATGACTTCTATCGGCACACCGGACGAGACGCAAGAGAAAGCAGAGCTTGCGGTTTGGTTCGGCGGAGCTTCCTTGGTGTGCTGGTTCTGCTGTCCGTTCTGGATACTGGTCAGCTTCGTCGCGCTGCCTCTGGCGATCGTCGGCTTGGTACGGGCCTTCGTCGAGTACCGAGCATCAAAGTCGGGGCGAGCGAACAGGACGCGAGCTGCAGTGGGCGGCGCGTTGTCCCTCTTGGGGGCGGCAGCGGCGATCGCCTACATGATCTTTCTGGCCACCCATCCTGATCTTCCGGTCCAGGGGTAGCCCGCCTCGTCGGTGGCCCGCGTGGTGCGGGTCAGGCGAACGAACAGCCCCACGCTTTAAGACGTCATCTCATTTGGCGCGTGAACATAGGGCTCAGACTGCTGTGGTTCGTATCTGACGTGCAGGCTGGGCCATACTCCATGAGTGACTACACCAATAGGCCCCGTGGTCCTCTTCGATGACGACTACCACATGTACGTCCTCCAGGACCGAGCGTCCGCCGAGGCATGGTGGGAGATGCCTGAGGAGTACGCCTGTGGGTTCGACGCCCTGGCCAGACCGTTGCGCATGACGGGTGAGCCGCATCAGGTCACCCTTGAGCTCAGTGGTGATGAACCGGCCGAGGCAGACCTGCGTCGTCTCGTCACCGACCACTACCAGCGGTTCCTGCACGGGCAGGCGCCACCCCGAGCATCCGATCTTTCAGAGTTCGTTGCGGGACTGCCTGTCGAGGGCTCGTAGAGCGAATCCGTTCGTCCGATAGCTCGCCAGCGAATCAGGAAGTGAGTCTGCGGTAGCAGATGAGGGTGCAGGCGATGCTGGTGAAGGCGAGGAAGTGGTCGGCTTTGCGTTCGTAGCGGCGGTGGAGGCGGCGACAGCCAGCGAGCCAGGCCATGGTGCGTTCAATGGTCCAGCGGTGACGGCCCAGCCGCTGCTCTGGCATGCGAACTGAGCACGTGGGCAGGCCGAGGGGCGGTCACCCGTCGGCTACTGCCGTTCCCCGTGGCTCCCCGCTGGATCTGGCCCGGGTGCGGCACGGCCGGTGCGGGCCTCATCCCTATCAGGTCGATCACGGAGTTCTGTCAACGTCCACCAACGGCCCCTGCGCCTCGGTCGATCGTCCACTGAGGTCCGAAGTCGACCGCTGCTGTTCGCGCCAGCTCGGCGACGGTCTCGTCGTCCAGCTCGATGGAGCGGAGTGTGTGCGCCATCGACCGGGCGGCGTCGGCGATGGCAAAGGCGTCACGGGCATCGGTCTTGGCCTCGCCGGGATAGAGGTCGGCGATCCGCCGCATCAGACCTGTCGGATAGGCGACCTGGCAACCCATGTCGCGGGACACCGCGATGGGCAGGGCGCCGATGGAGGCCGGTTGGTCGACGACCACGAGCACGGTGCCGTGCTTGGCCTGCAACTTCGCGAAGACCTCGCGGAGTTTGGGCTCGCTGTCGGGCAGCCGCTTGTCGAAGGCTTTCTTCCCGGTCGGGGTGACGGCGGTGGCGTGGTGTTCGCCCTTGCCGACGTCCAGGCCGAGGAAGACGCCGATGTCGCTGGTGTCGATCACGTGCAGTCTCCGGTCGTGCTCGCCCGCCCGTCCAGCGGCACCGATCGCCACATCCACATTACGAAGAGCCTCCCTGCCTCCGGAGAAGCCGGTGGTCATGCCCCTAATCAGCGGTCTGTCGATGCCTCCGGAGCTGGTGACACCACCCCCCGGGCCATGCGTTCGACAGGGGGGGCCAGTCATGCCAGCTCCAGAGGCCGGGAGCCCCATTGCGGGGCCACGAAGAAGGTAATGGGGAACGCTGGTTGGCGCCGGAGTGTCCTTGTGGGCCATGTTGATCACTCAGCGGCACCAGACGAGGACCATGCGAGAGCAGAGGAGCGAGACCCGGGGCAGAGCTGCCGGGGAGAAACTACTCGCCGAGCTGTACGCCTTACGGAGGATCCTCCTTGCGGCTGACGAGCACCGGACTCTCCTGACCAAGCCCCGTGGTGGAAAGTCGCAAGCCAGCACATGGATGCGGCCGAGGTGGCATTGGGGTTGATCCCCCGAGGCGAGCCCCCCGTAGCAAGTTCCCGGCCCGGTCGGCGGTCCGCCGCTCGGATGGCCATCGGGGCTCGCACCAATGAGTTCAGCGGCCCGCGCATCTTTCGGCAGGGCTGGTCCGACCGCTAACAATGGCCGGACGCGATCTTCCGAGGAGCAGCAGCCGTGCCTAGCGTAACCGTTGACCTTGCAGCTTCCAGGGGGTGGCGGTGTGGCGGGGCGTCGTGAGGTGCCGGTGGATCCGGGGGCGGGTCCGGTCCAGAGGTTCGCGTTCCACCTGCGCAAGCTGCGCACGGAGGCGGGCGGGATCACCTACCGGGCGCTGGCCCAGCGGGCGGACTACTCGGTCACCACACTGCCCCTATAACGAGGGTTGCGATGTGATCAGGAGACCCCGGTCAGACATCTCAGTAGTCAGACGCCGCCGCAGGACAGCACCCACCTACCGTTCTCCGTCTATCCGGCTTGCAGCCACGTCAGCTCGCTCGTTCGGACGAATCGAGTCGAAACACCGGTCACCTACCAACGGAACTGGCACCATGCCGCCGTCGTACGTCACTGCCAGTCGAAGGCGGACCATTGGAACGGCAGGTCAATGAGCGGCAGCTCTCGATGTTGCAGTGGGTGGGAGCCGGGTGCCCTGCCGGCGTATGGGAGACCAACTCCTACGAGACCACCTGAGCACCATACGCACGCGAGTCGAGGACATGCCTCCGGGCCAGGCCAGAACCGACGCCGAGGAATGGATCAGCTGGGCAGCGGCCACCGTTGAGCGCCTCGACCCATTGAACACACCGCCCCGGCTGCCCGACATTCCCAAACCACAAGCCGGACGACCTAAAACCCTTCCTCGGGCACTGGAGCCCTTACGGCCCCACCTACTGAACGCTTGCTCCCTAAAGGCGTCCGGCTGGCCTACATAGGCGGGGACCTTGCTGATGTCAGGTTGTGGGCGCGTGGACTGGACGCGGTGCACGAGCGGTTCGTGCACCGTTTCAGCAGGTCGGAGCCGCGTGAGTCGGCGCTGGCCTCTATGCGGGGACTGATTGCTCCGCTGCAGCGCAAGAACGGTGGGACTGTGGGGGAACAGGCCGGTCATGACGGCCGGACCGTATTCAGCGAATGCTGCACCGCACCGAGTGGGACGCCAGGAGGTCCTCGACGACGTCCGTGACTACGTGGTCGAAAATCTCGGTGACCTCAAGCGGTGCTCATCATCGACGACGCCGGATTCCTGAAGAAGGGAACTCGGTCGGGCGGCGTTCAGCGGCAATACTCCGGTACGCCGGACGTAGGGTGAACTGCCCGGTTGCGGGGGTTACTTGGATTGCACTCGTCCTATCGGGTCGGGGCCGGTCGTCAGTGCCTCGCACTCGGCCTGCCAGGTGGGGGCGCCGGGGTACAGCTGGGCGTGGAGGTAGGCCGCGGTGAGCCGGGCGAGGGCGGCGACTCGCTCGGGGTTCTCGTCAGTGGTCTCTGCGGCGTCGTATCCGGCGATCCCGCCCAGTCCGTGCTCCGCGTCGAACATCGTGAACAGGGTCTTGGGCCCGGGGGCGAGGGTGTAGGGGTCGGCGTGCCAGTCCGGTCCCATGTCCGTGAAGTGCCGGGGGTCGTCCTTGTCACCGGCGACGACCAGCGCCGGTGCGGTCATGGTGGAGAAGTCGACGGCGCCGATGATCGGCCACTGCTCGGCCATGGGCCCGTTGAGGGCGTCGCCACCCCTGCCGGGCGCGGCGAGCAGTACGCCGGCCTTGATCCGGGGCTCGACGAGGTGCACCACGTTCCCGGTGTCAGGGTCGTTGATCCCGGCGCCCAGCAGGAGGGCGGCGGTGAAGCCACCGAGTGAGTGTCCGACGAGGGCGACCTTGGTGCGGTCGATCCGTCCCGCGAGGCGCGGCACGGTGCGCTCGATGATGTCGAGCCGGTCGAGGATGTGGGTCATGTCTTCGGCGCGGGATCGCCAGAAGTCGGGTGCGCCGGGTGCGTCGGCGACCAGGTGGCTCAGTGTCCGTGAGGTGAGGTGGGTGGGCTGGACGACGGCGTATCCGTGAGCAGCCCAGAAGTTGACGAGCGGCGCATAGCCATTGAGCGAGGAGAGGTTGTTCGAGGGACCGTGACCGTGGGAGAGGAGGATGACGGGGAGGCCGGCTCCGGTCGCGGGGGCAGAGACGCGTACCTGGAGGCCTACAGGACGTCCGGGCACGGGGAGGACTACGGGGCTGAAGGACAGGACCGGGGCTGGCGTGACCAAGGCGTCGGGGTGGGTGGTGGAGGATGTGCTCACGATGTGGGTTCCCTTTCGGTGGCTCCGGCCGCTCGCTGATCTCCTGCGACCGGCTACGGACAAGTCGGTCAGGGGCGTCCCGCTTCGGCTAAACTGAAGCGGAGCGCTGTTCCGTTTAGTATCCGGAGCGCTGCTCCGCTTTGTCAATCGGCGTGGAGGAGTACGCAATGACCACCGACAGCCCCGCAGGGCAGTCGCCGTCACGAAGCAAACGGGCCGACGCTCAGCGCAACCGGCAGACGGTGCTCGCTGCCGCCGCCGAGGTGTTCGTCACCTCCGGCGTCGACGCGCCGATCCGTCAGATAGCGGCCCGGGCGGGCGTCGGGATGGCCACGATCTACCGCCACTTCCCGACCCGGGCGGATCTCGTCACAGCCGTCTACCGCCACCAGATCGAGGCATGCGCCGAAGCCGGCCCGAACCTACTGGCCAGTGCCGACTCCCCGCTCGATGCATTGCGTCAGTGGATCGACCTCTTCGTCGACTTCCTCGTCACCAAGCACGGACTCGCCGACGCCCTGCAGTCCGACCACGACCGCTTCGCCGCGCTGCACGCCTACTTCCTAGACCGCCTGCTGCCCGTCTGCGCCCAACTGCTCGACGCTGCGGTCGAGGTCGGTGACATCAGGCCCGGTACGCAGCCGTACGAGCTGATGCGCGGCATCGGCAACCTCTGCATCGGACGCGACAACGACCCCCGCTACGAGCCCCGACGCCTGATCGCTCTCCTCCTCCAGGGACTGCACCGACCTCACTCGGCCTGATGCCGACGAGACACCCTCGTGCTCTACACCGACGGGCTTATCGAACGCCGCAGCGAGGACATCGACGCCGGCCTGACCCGCCTGGCAGACGCCCTCGCGCAGCACGGCGCTCTCCTGCCCGGCGACCTGGCCGACGCGCTGCTGACCCGCCTCGGCGTCAGCAGCGGCGGTCGCGACGACATCGCGCTGGTCGTCATCCGCCTGTGAACAAGCCGACTCGTCGGACGAGCGAGCCCCCCCGGAAGCTCCCTGTCGACACCGCGCACAAATCGTCGATGGGCGAGCAGCTCGTAGGTGTCGAGGGACAGCACCGCCCGGCCGCCGATGGAGTGCGCTTCGAGGGACCTTGGGACCGGCGGCACGTGGCGGCCGTCGATCGTGATCGGATCGGCGCCCGCGGTCACGGCGACATCGGCCAGAACGTCCAGCAATGCGCTCTTGCCGACGCGCAGGTCGGTGCCTTCGTCGGGCGTGTTTAGGTAGAGGCCCCAGAACCATTCGAGCCAGCTGCGGCTCAGTAACGGTCCGGCCATGTTCTCGTACATGGAGGGGCTGTCGTCGAACCGGTCGACCGCCGGGTACCCCAGGACCTGCAGTGCGATCCGAGGTCCGCCGCGCCGCTGCGCTTCCTGCACGAGAGCCGCGGCCAGGTTGCCGCCGGCGCTCTCGCCGAACACCGCGATGTTCTGCCCGTCGCCGCCGAAACTTCCGGCGTTGGCCGCGACTCATGTCAGGGCTGCGTAGGCGTCTTCGATCCCCGCGGGGAAGCGGTGTTCGGGCGCGAGCCGGTAGTCGACGGAAACCACGATCGTGCCGGAGCGGTTGGCCATGATGCGGGCGATGTGGTCCTGGCTGTCCAGGTCTCCGAGGGCCCATCCGCCACCGTGGAAGAAGACCGTCACGGGTCGCGGCCCGGAGCGCGGCAGGGTGGTGGGGGCGTAGATGCGGACGGGGACCTCGAGTCCTTCGGCGGCGGCCACTGCGTCGTGCACGCTGCCGACGGGCTCGACGTCGCCCGCGAGGGTGGAGAAGCTGCTCGTGGGATCGCGGTTCTCCTCGACCGTTCGGCTCTCCGGTGCCGGTTCGCCTCCTTCGGCCAACTTCTCGAGCAGCGCATCGACCTGGGGATCGAGGGACATGATGAGGACCTTCCTGGAGCCGGCGAAACGACACGGATGGGAATGAGTGCTCCAAGCACCGCAAGTCGCAGGATTGGTGCAGCGGCAGCGTGCTGCCGTCGGGCGCTGTGCGACCCATGTCGCGATCGGGCCCGCGCTCCACACGCACGCAACAGGCGCACTTGGATCGGCGCGTGTGAGGCCCTTGACAGCGGTCACCGCGGGCATCGGCGGGCAGATTCGCGACCGGCTCCGCAAGCGGGTCCGCCGTGGGATGAACCGATTCCTCGGTGCGAGGCCGACGTCCCGGGGAAGGGAGGCCGCGGGTCGCCGTCGGACGCTGAATCGCTGGCCCTGGCTGTGCTGTCGTCCGTTCTGGATGGGGGCCTGCCGGGGGGGTGCGCTGGGTGTGGGTCAGCGGGCGATCGAGATCGCGAAGGGTGCGAATCCGGTGGACCGGATGACGTGTGGGACGAAGAGGATCGCGGCCTCCGTGGCGCGGGCGGTCTGGATCCCGCCGAGGTCGGTGATCCACGCCTTTTGCCAGCCGAGGTCGGTGAGCAGTTCGCGGACGGTCTGCTTGGCCTGCGGGTCGTCGCCGGAGAGGTACGCGGTTGGCGCCTGGGTGAGCGTGGCGGGCGCGGTCATCACCGGGAAGAGCATGGTGTTGAGGGTCTTGACGACGCGGGTTTCGGGGAGCGCGTCCTGGAGTTGCTCTGCGAGGCTTGAGCCGGGGTGGATCAGGTCGGCGGGCAGTCCGTCGGGTCCGTCGGTGGTGGCGTTGGAGACGTCGACGAGGATCTTGCCGGACAGTTCGTCGCGCAGGGCGGTGAGCCGGTCCAGCGAGCCGGCGCCCGGGGTGGCGTTGATGACGATCCGGGCGGTCCGAGCGGCGTCGGGGGCGGCGCCCGGCGTGCGGTCCGCGACGGTCACCTCGTGCCCGGCCCGGGTGAGGGCTGTGGCCAGGTTGCCGCCGACGCGGCCGTTTCCGAGAACGGCGATCGTGGTCATGATGATGTGGTCCTTTTCGTGGGTGCGGGTTGTGGTGTGCGGTCAGCGTGAGAGCGTGGCGAGGGCCTGGGCGTGGACGCCGGGCGCGGTGGCCAGGAAGCTTTCCTCTGCGAGGTCCAGGGTCGGCCCTGGGCGTCGGCCCGCAGGTACGGCGGACCGTTCGCCTGCCGAGGTTGCGGAGCGAGCTAGCTGAAGAACTGATGGACGCGGGAGGCGAACCATTCGGGTTGTGCCAGGTGCGGGTAGTGCGTGCGGGTCGGTGTCTGCTCGGCCACGGCCCCGGGGATACGGTCGGTGAGCCAGTCGGCGTAGTCCCCACCGGGATCGGTTCCGTGCAGGGACAGGTACGGAACGTCGGGCGGGAGACTCGTGGTACGTCGGGACCACGCTGCCAGCGTGTCTGCGTCCCAATCAAGCAGCGGGGTCCAAAACCCGCTGAACACTTCCTGGTCGAGGGCGCGGCGGCGCTCAATGTCGGCCACCAGCGCAGGGTCCAGCTCGCCGTACAGCTGAGCGAAAACCGTACGAACGAAGCTGGCGAAGCCCTCTCCCCGCGCGGCGGCGACTATCTCCGCAGGAAGTGGACCGACCCGCAGCGACTGGTCGACATTGACCACATCACGAGTGGGGTAACGGGCCGCGTAGGCGGTCGCAATCACCCGCCGAGGGAGTGACCGACGATGAACGGGGATTGGTCCTCGCCCAGGGACTCGATCAGCTGGTGGATGTCCTCCACCGACTCGTCGATCCCGTACGGCCGGGCCCGAGGCGAGTCACCGTGGCCACGCAGGTCGACGCTCAGCACGCGGAAGTGCTGCTGCAGGTGAACGGGGTCCCAGAAGCGCCGGATTTCGGTGATGCCGTGGACGGCCACGAGCATCGGTCCCGTACCGTTGAGGTCGTGGGCCAGCTGGTCGTCGGCCATGGTGTGGTCCTTTTCGTGGGTGCGGGTTGTGGTGCGCGGTCAGTGTGAAAGCGTGGCGACGGCCTGGGCGTGGATGCCGGGGGCGGCGGCCAGGAGGCTTTCGCTGTGTGGGGTCCAGGGGCGGCCCTGGGCGTCGGAGATCTGTCCGCCGGCCTCGGTGACGAGCAGTGCGCCGGGGAGCAGGTCCGCGCGGGCGCCGGCGAACTGCCAGAAGGCGTCGATGCGGCCGGCGGCCACGTTCAGCAGGTGCAGGGTCGCGGGCACGGCGGTGCGGACGACGAGCGCGTCGAAGAGCATCGAGGTGATCGAGGAGCCGACGCGGCGCACGACTTGCTCGTCCTCATCGGGCCGGGCCTGGCTGGTGGCCACGATGCTCAGGCCGAGGTCCGCGGTCCGGGAGACGTGCAGCGGCCGGCCATCGAGATAGGCGCCCGCGCCGGTGAGCGCGGTGTAGGTATCCCCGGTCAACGGCAGGTGGACCGCGGTGAGCACCGGCTGGTTCTCGCGTACAAGGGTGGCGGTCACCGCCCACTCCGGCAGGGCGTGCAGGTGGTTGATGTTGCCTTCGGCCGGGTCCACGACCCACCATTCGCCGGGCGGCAGCGCCCCGCCGTCCAGCTCGTCCTCCACCCATCCCGCGTCCGGGCGCAGGTGAGTGAGGCGCGGGCGCAGGATGTCCAGGGCCATGTCGTCGTTGGCGGCGAGCGCGCGCATCAGCTCTTCGCGGGTCTGGTAGCGGACCACCTCGCCGTAGCGCTCGCGCAGCGCGGAGCCGGCCGCGCGCACGGCGTTCGCGGTCTGGTCGAGCAGGTCGGCGTCGGAGGCTGCGGCGGCAGTGGTCTGAAGCATTTTGGACATGGTGAACTCCCTTTTGAGTAGGAGGCGATGAGGCCGTTCGAGCCGGACTGTGTGCTCGGTTCAGCGCTCTGATCTCGAAGGTAGTCAGCCCCTTGATTAACATCAAATGCATGTAAAGCACGGCTAGGATTACTCGCATGCAACTGGACTTGAACCTGCTGGCCGCGCTCGACGCACTGCTGGAGGAGGGCAGTGTGGCCGGGGCGGCCGCGCGCCTGCATGTCACCGCCCCCGCGATGAGCAGGAGTCTGGGCCGCATCCGTCGCACCACCGGGGATCAGATCCTGGTGCGCACCGGCCGCACGATGACCCCGACGCCGTATGCGATCGCCGTCCGGGAACAGGTGCACGAGCTGCTGCAGCAGGTCCAGGGGGTGCTGGCACCGAGCCGTGAACTCGATCTGGCAACGTTGGAGCGCACTTTCGCACTCCGCTGGCACGATTCCCTGGTCGCCTTGGGCGGCCCCGCGCTGCTCGCGGCCGTGCGCGGACAGGCGCCGGGCGTGAGGTTGCGCTTCGTTGCGGAATCGAGCATTGACACACCCGAGTTGCGGCGTGGAGAGATCGACCTGGAGGCGAACGCCAACCGGCCGAGCGCACCGGACATTCGTGCCGAGAAGGTGGGCGAGACCCGCCTCGTCATCGTGGTGAGGCAGGGGCACCCGCTCACTCGTGTCAGGACCGTCACCGCGAAGCGGTACGCCGCCGCTGAGCACGTCACCGTCTCGCGACGTGGAAACCTCAGCAATGCCCTCGATGACGCCCTCGCGCGGCTCGGCCTCATCCGCCGCGTGGTGGCGACCGCGCCCACAGAAGCTGCCGCGCTGGAGTTCGCGCGCGGCTCCGATCTCCTGATCAGCGTCCCTGAAGCCACCGCGCGGTCCGCGGTCGCCGACCTCGGCCTGGTCGTGCTCCCCCTTCCACTCGAACTGCCGTCGGCGCCGATATACCTGTCGTGGCATCAGCGCTACGACACCGACCACGCCCACGCCTGGCTGCGCGGGCTGGCGCGAACCGCGCTGGCCATGGGCGGAGCGTCGTCGTAGCCGGCGCCGTCCAACCGCTTCACCCATACGTCCAGTCGACCACCTCGATGCCGCACGGCCGGCCGCTGTGCGGCCCGCACCAGATCACCATGGGTGGGCCCCGCTCACTCGGCCGGCTCCAGGCTGGTGAGCGGGTTGAGCAAGCCGGTGGGGGCGTTGTCGCCGAAGATGAGCTGGTGGTTGTGGTCGGATTCGGCGGCGAAATGGGCACTGCGGGGGAAGAGAGCCTGCTGGGGGTCTTCTGTAGGCAGTTCCCATGCTCCGCAGCGCGTTCCAGCAGGAACTGGCGGCTCTGTTCGGGATCGCTGCCCGCCAACCGGAAGCCGGACAGGATGACCTGCGGACCGGTGACCGCATCCAGCGCCACGCAGGCGAGCTTGCCCGCGCCGGAGAACGCTTTCATCCCATAGGGAAAGTCCTCCTGTGCATACCGCCCGCCCACGCGTTCCTGCGGTCCAGATGGGAGGCGCACACCACCTGCCGTCAAAAGATCGTCTGACGACACCCAGCCCCCCGCCGGTCCCCAAGGCCGATTTACTGCCGGACAAGAAGCCGGAGGTGCTCGTCTGGAGCGGCGAGGTCGATGATGCGCTGAACCAGGCGGGGGTAGGACCAGCCAGCGCCGGCCGCCGCGCGTGGCAGCAAGCTCGTCGTTGTCATGCCCGGAAGGGCGTTGACCTCGAGGCACACAGGCGCACCGCTGGTGTCACAGCGGAAGTCGGTGCGGGAGTACGTGTCACTGCGCGAACCCGAGGGCCTTGTGCGCGCGCAGGGCCAGGTTCTGCAAGCGGGACGTGAGGTCGTCGGAGATGCGCGCCGGGCAGACTTCACCGACCGCGCCCGGCTGGTATTTCGCGGTGTCGTCGAACACCGGCGTCGCCAGCTCGATCTCCACCACGGGAAGCACCTGGTCGCCGACGACGGCCACGGTGAACTCCCGCCCCGGCAGTAAGGGCTTCACCAGCAGTTCGCTCTGACCGGAGTGCACCTCGGTCGCTACCCGTGCCAGTTGCGAAAACGAGTCGACCCGTTGGACCGACATACTCGAACCGTCCGCGGCCGGCTTGGCCACCACGGGCCCGGCCGCCACCAGCCGCTTCACGTTCCGCGGAGCGTCGCACGTTCCGGGCCGCCACAGCACCTGCTCGGGCACCGGCACACCTGCCGCGCCCAGCAGGGCTGGGGCCGCCCCTTGTGCCAGGCCGCCGAACACGCCGCGCTGCCCGCACCGGTGAACCGCACGCCGGCCATCTCCAGCAGCTCCTGCACGTGCCCGTCCTCGCCCCAGCCGCCGTGCAGCGCCACGAACACCATCCCCGCATCCCGAAGCAGATCCAGGACGAAGCCGCCGGTCAGGGCGGCGTGCATCCGTTCTCGCAGCCGGCGCCGGTTCGAGCGCAGCGGCGGCTCCTCCCCCACCACGGATCCCTCGACCGCGTCACCGGGTGTCAGCGGACCGGCCAGGAGCGGCACCGCGGCAGCCGGGTCGACCAGCACCACCTCGTGCCCACGTTCGAGCAGGGCCCGGGCCACCGACCAGCCCGAGGCCAAGGAGACATCACGTTCCGGGCTCTCTCCGCCGCACAGGACCACTACGCGCATGCCGGGTTCCGTCACCCTTCTCCTCCTCCGGGTCAGCCGATTTCTCCGGGGAGTTCGGCTCACTGCGCCGGGCTCGAGATCATCAGGCATTCAGGGTTCGGGAAGGGTGTGAAGCCTGCCTTGGCGTAGACCTCGTGGGCGTCGCGTGTGGAGAGCAGGATGCGCTTGAGGCGGTAGGGAGCGAGGTGGTCGCGGGCGGCGCGGGCCAGCCAGGTACCCAGTCCCTTACCACGGTGCCCGGAGACGACGTAGACGTCGCACAGCCAGGCGAAGGTTGCCCAGTCGGTGACGACACGGGCGTAGGCGACCTGGCAACCCGCGACGTCGTAGGCGGCGAAGTTGAGGGAGTGGCGCACGGATCGCTCGACAGCGTCCCGGCTGCGGCCCAGCGCCCAGAACGCGTCGGTCGAGAGCCAGTGGTGCACCAGGCCGACATCAAGGCGGTCCGGATCCGTGGAGAGTTCATAGCCGTCCTGCCTGCTTGTGATCATGTTGAGGCAGCATAGAGACACTGCTTTGAGTTTCCAAGTAGCTGCTTGGCTGTTCCAAGTTCGCTGTTCCAAGTTCGCACCCGCCCGGCTGGCAGCTGGTCGTCGGCGTCCGCCGACGCCCGGACGAGGATCGCGCAGTCGGCGGTGCGGAACTCGGCGAGGATGCGGGCGCGTTGCCCGGGGGTGTGCTCGCCGTGGACGAAGGACAGCTTCCGGGTCGATCCCGGGCACAAGGCCGGGGCAGGCCTCGGCCAGCAGGCGCAGGGTGCGGGAATCCGCGGGCGAAGCGACGGGCGTCGGAGACCAGTTGGAAGTAGACCAGAACCTTCTTCAGACCGTGCTCGGTCACAGCGCGCAGGACCGCGAGGTGCAGGGCGGTGGTGCACAGCGCACCGTCCTGCACCTCGCCGCTGCCGTCCCCGGGGGCAGCGGGGGCGGCGAGGTTCAGGCGGCGGCACAGGTCGGTGCCGGTGAGGGTGGGCACCACGATGCGGTAATCCGCCGCGCGGCCATCCGCCACTGCCTGCGCGAGGAGGTATCCGATGACCTTCTTTGCTCCCGGGTCCGGCCGGCCTGCCGCAGAAACGCGATGTTGGCGTCAGCGAACACCAGGTCGGGGGTCAGCAGCGCGACCGCGCCGGGCATCGCCTGGAAGACCGCCGCGTAGTCGATACCCATTGGTGCAGCATAGGGATGAATAGGGCACAGATACGGCTTTTTATGCTCTGGTCCCGTCCCTCTCTCCGCTGGCGCCGCCGGCGGAGCGCAGTGGACCGTGCCGCCATCGGGTGCAGGCGGGTGCGGGCCGCTTCTCGCTCCACGGCGGGGCTACTCACCGGAGGAGCAGTGACCGCTGTCGATGTACGCCGCCCCTGCGATCCGCAGTGCCGTATGCGCGCTCCGGGACCGTTCCCGGGCCGGCGTTTGACGCTGCGGCAGTACGGCGTCGGCGGCCGTCGACCGGTGTCGGCGCGGTAGCTTGCCGACGGGCCGGCCGTTCTGGGGGGGGGAGGCGATCCAGTCCCTTTGGATCTCGACGGCCAGGTCACGTACGCCGAGCCCGTCACGGACCCGGGAGGCGAGGGCGACGGCCTCCTTGGCCTCGACGGTGACCGTCAGGCCCGATGCGGTCAGGTACGCCGCGGCGACGGCCGCGCCGAACAGCTCGTTGCGCACCTCCAGCGCCGGGTCTTGGGTCCACGGCCACGGCAGGCCGAGGCGCGACCAGGAAGGGTACGACGATCACCAGGGGCACGGGCAGCGCGATTTTGACTCGACGCGCAGGGTGGGGTGTCGGCCCATCGAATGCCGGGTGCGGGGAGTTGATGAGTGCGGCGGCTCCGTGGCGCACCTTCGCTGCGGTAAGGCCAGCGCGGGCCCGTCCGTTCTGTGTCCGCGCACAGCCCGGCGCGTAGCCAGCACGCGTTAAGGCGGCCTTTAAGCCCAAGTCCTCCGCAAGCCGCTTGCCTGAGCGGCAGGCTGAGGGGATCTTCCTGGCTGCGGCGGGCCGCTGGCGCTGCGAGGCCGGGGGCCCGGGGCCCATGGGGGGTCGGGGACCGTTAGTCACCGATGAACCAGAGACGGCTCCCGGGCGTGGCCACGCAGTCCTCCAGCATCTCGGCGAGATCCAGAAGCGCGGCCTTGCGGGAGGAGCTGTCGCACTCCCGTACGAGGGCGGCCACCTCCGGCAGGGCGGCCTGCGCGTCCTGGTCGGTGAAGCGGGTGTCCCGATAGGGGTCGATCTGGGCGAGCCTCCCGCGGGTCACCCCCTCCAGGGCCAGCGCGAGCATCTCCCCGTGCTCGTGGGAGGCCCTGACCACGGTCTCTCGCCGCCGCCCTCTGCCCCGCGCCCCCGCCTGATCGACGCGCAACTCCAGCTCTATGCCCACGGCACCTCCCCAGGTGAGTACGGGTACTCATCGCAGGCGCCCCCGGATGACGCCGAGACTCACGGCAACACGTCGACACGGAAGGCCAGGGCACCCATGGTGCAGCACCGCGCGGTGCTCGCCTGATCGGCTTCTGCAGCGGCGCGTTCACCCTGGCCGAGGCCGGCGTCCTCGACGGGCGCCGGGCCACGGCCCACTGGCAGTGGGCGCATGCCTCCGCTTGCGGTTCCCCGCCGTCCACCTCGAATCGGACGTGCTGTTCGTGGACGACGGTGACATCCTCACCGCTGCGGGCAGCGCGGCCGCGCTCGATCTCGGGTTGCACGTCGTCCGCCTCGACCACGGTGCCGAGGTCGCCAACTCCGTCAGCCGGAGACTGGTTTTCGCGGCGCACCGCGACGGCGGGCAGCGGCAGTTCTTCGAGCGTCCCATGCCCAATCTCCCGGGTGAGTCCCTGGCACCGGTTCTGGCCTGGGTGCAAGAACGGCTCGAGGCGCCACTGGCGATCGCGGACCTCGCGGCGCGGGCGGCGGTCAGTCCGGCGACACCGCACCGCCGCTTCAGGACACATCGGGTAACGACCCCGCTGATGTGACTCACGGGGGAACGGCTTGCCCTGGCCTGTCTGCTAATCGAGCGAGGGGAGTCACCCTTCGAGCGTGGTCGCACGACTCAGCGGGCTGGGCACCGCGGCCAATCTGCGGGCGCTGATGTGTCGCGAGACGGGCATCACTCCATCGGTGTACAAGCGGCGATTCGGTCCCGAGGCTAGCTGACGGCATCCCTGCCAACCGGCCGAGACATCACGCGAGTCTGTCCGTCGCGTCGAACCCGCACTCCACATGATCGGTACGGCAACGGCTTCTTACGCCAGCTCTTACATGCCGTTGCCGACGACAGTTGCTGTGCAGGCGAGGCCGGCGCCTGCTGCAGGCATCCAGTGCCGCTACGTTGGATCCCACACCAACCTGCAGTAAGCCGGAAGGGAATCGAACGCAAAGCTCGTCGGCCGGGAGCACCCTGAAGGGTCGGGCAGCGTCGCAACGTGTATTGATGCCGAGCCTGTGTAGCTATCGGCGCACCAGGGTCGATGGGACCCCAGGCTGGGGAACCGGCTGGTTGGCCACCTTCACCGCCGTACGGACGAAGGCCGCGAGCGGTCGTGACGAACTGTGTTCCGGCCAGGCGAGCGCCAGTGTCGTGGGCGCGGCGTCCAGCACCGGTACGCACACCAGGTCGTCGCGCAGGAGGCGGCGGGCGGAGTCCGGTACTACGGCCACCAGCCGCCCGAGAGCGATGAGCTGCATCACCTCGGCGATGTCGCGCACCTCAGGGCCGGTGGCGTCATCGTCCGTCTTTCCCGGCCAGCGCGGCCTCGTTTCGCCGTCCAGGTCGCTGAGGCGTATGCAGGTCCGCCCTGCCAGCCGGTGTCCCGCCGGCAGCACGGCCACCTTGTCCTCGACGAGCAGTTCTTCGACGTCCAGGCCGCTCCGGTCGTGCACGGTATGGAGCAATGCCACGTCGGCCCGTCCGTCGCGGACCAGGGTGGCCCGCTCCCCCATGCCGGAGGTTATCTCCACGGGAATCGCATCCGGCTCACTCTCGTAGGCCGCCAGGATGTCGCGCAGCAGGCCGCCGTCACCGCCTGGCTTCATGGCCAGGACCCGCCGTGCTCCGGGGTGGCTGGCGCGCTGGGCCCGGCGGACGGCTGCCTCCATGGCGTCCAGCGCTTTGCGGCCGTCGGCGAGCAGGACCTCTCCTGCCGGGGTCAGCGTCACACCACGGCTGGTGCGCTCCAGGAGCCTGACGCCCATGCGGCGTTCAAGCCGTCTTATCGCCCTGGACAACGGCGGCTGGGCGATGCCCAGGCGCTCGGCCGCGCGGGTGATGTTGAGCTCTTCGGCCGCCGTGACGAAGTACATCAGCTCGCGCGTCTCGATCGATGCCATACCGGGAGGGTATCGCTTGCCACCTGATCGGTCTTGGCCTCCGCAGCCGCCCAGGTGATGGGCTTGGGGCCATGGCGAACGACACCTCGCACACTGGGTCCATCGCCCTCATAACCGGTTCGACCAAGGGAATAGGGCGACGGGTCGCCGGGCAACTGGCCGCACTCGGCATGACCGTGCTGGTCGGTGTGCGGGACCGCAGGCGCGGCGAACAGGCCACCGCGGCGCTGCGATCAGGCGGCGGCGATGCGCACCTGGTCGAGCTCGGCGTCACCGGTCCCGCTGTGGCGGGGTGACGAATTGCCTTTTCGCTGCCTGATTGGCAATCAGCCACCAACGGAAGGGAAAATATGCTCGCGCGAAAGAATCTGGCCTCTGCCTTAGCGTCCGTGGCCGTGGCCGGCGCCGGACTTCTCGCCGTGACGGCGCCGGCACAAGCCGCTGTTCCGGGCACCGAGCAGTTCAAGAACGTCGCTACGGGCTACTGCCTGGACAGCAACGCCGCCCAGAGCGTCTACACGCACGCCTGCAACACCGGCGCGTACCAGAAGTGGACGGTTTCGTCCGTCAGTGGTGGCTACACCGTGAAGAACCAGTCCACCGGCTTCTGCCTGGACAGCAACGCCGCCCAGACCGTCTACACCCGCTCCTGCAACGGGGGCAGCTACCAGAAGTGGAGCATCAGCTACAGCGGTAATGGCTACGTGCTGAAGAACTACGCCACTGGGTACGTGCTGGACAGCAACTCCAACGGGTCGGTCTACACGCGCTCCTACAACGGGGGCAACTACCAGAAATGGAACTGACCTCCACGCGGTGAGTAAGGCCGAGGCCCGCCCTGTCGCAGAGGGCGGGCCTCGGCCCGTTCCCTGGTAGCGACACCTGCGGGGTGCGGTTGTGGGCGGGGATTCGCTGTGCCGGACTACCCCGCGCACCGCAGCCCCCAGCCGCCGCCCGTGCGCGCCACCGGCTCGCCCCCCGGCGCCGGGCGCTGGACCCACACTTTACCCGCCCGTCTGACTGTTGCGTCGGCTGCTGGCCCGCGCCCCCGTGCCCCGGCCGCCGCGCTGCGACTGCTGCCCCGCCCCGCCCGGCTGTGACCCGCCCCGGTTCGGCCCATGCCGGGCCTGCCCTGCGGCTTTGTCGCCGCGGGCACAGTGGCAGCAGGCAGGCGATGCGGGTGCCGGGCCGTCTGCCGCCTCAGTGGGAGCCGCCCCCGCTGCCCCGCGGGACGTCCCCGCTGACCTGCTCGTAGCGTGGCGCGCGGCTGCTGAGCTGTATGCCGTGCTTCACGTGCTCCAGGCCCGTCTCCCGTGGTCCGGCTGGCCGGAGGTGACCGAACGGAGCAGGGAGCGCCCCGGCTGCGAGGCGTCCCCCGGCTGGTCGCAGGACGACGCCGCCGAGTTCGACCGGTTCCAATCGTCTGGGCCTCGAGGCGGCCCGCACAAGCCGGCCGTGCTACCGGAGATGGTTGGTGATCAGCTCGGTTACTCCCGGGGCCAGGCCAAGGCCCAGGGCGTGCTGTCGGGAGCGGCGGACACTCTTGCCGGCGCCGTCCGCCAGGGACATGGCCGAGGCCGGCGGGCCGAGGCCGCCGAGGCCGTACGCCCCACCTCCGTCGTGAGGAGGAGGCCTGAGCCACGCGGCCGGTCAGTGCAGAATGCTGACGGCCCGGGCGATCACGAGGAGCGAGGTGAACAGGGCGGAGACGCTCTGGATACTCATCAGCACCTTTGCGCAGGTCGACAGCGGCATCGTGTCGGTCGGGCTGAACGCCGTGGAGTTCGTGACGGACACGTAGAGGTAGTCCACGAGGGTGGGGACCCAGTCCGACGTGCCGCTGGCGCCGTCGGCCACTTCCTGGATGGCGTCATCGTTCTCGTCCTGCGAGAAACGGAAATCCGCCAGGGGCAAGGCCGAACGGGGCGCCTGGGTGCGGCTGACCGGACCACCGCGGTCCAGCTCCCAATAGGCCAGGCCGAAGACAATGATGTTGGTGAGCCACACCTGCAGCGCCGCCACCAGCAAGGACCGGCCGTCCTTCACCCCGGCGTACACCAGCTCGTGGATCAGGATGACCAACGCCACCAGATTGCTGACGGCGATGACCGCCACGAGCGTGAGCGAAAGCACCCGGAACGCCTTCGTCTGCCGAGTCAGACGCTTCGGGTTGATCGCGATCAGCGGAACGAGCAGCAGGCACTCCAGGGCGGGCAGCACGTAGCGCGGAGCGACCAGCAGCCGTTGCGGCAGGAACAGGTACAGGGCGATCGCGGCGAGCGTCGCGGCGACCGCAGGCAGCCGTACTTCGCCCCTGCGTTCGTGCCGGGGATGCCTGGTACTCGCCTCCGCACGCGTACGTGCCATACCGACTGGTCCTTCCGGTCGCCGCCACTGACAGCGCCACGACGCCTGCGTCCTTCAGCGGGGTAGGCCACCGGGCACCCCTAGCGTCTACCCCGAGTACAGCTGCCTTCTGCTCGGGCACCAACTGGGCCTGTTCCTGGCTGGCAGCACTTCGCCACCACCGACCCGCCCGCCCCAGCCCGGCGACCCGCCCCGCAGCCGCGAGGAACGCCTCGCCACCACTCCGCGTTCAACTGCCCCGCGACCGGCCTGTCGCGTAGGGCGATCATCAGGGCGGGGCCGGCACCCTCGCCTTGACCGGTCCGGCCGAAGGCGACCCACCGGTTACTGAACGGCCAGGCGTACCTCCAGTCGACCTTCCCCGACAAGGGCAGCGGCGGCAGTCGGTCGAAGCCGGCGAACGGCTCGCCGTACCGGCCGCACAGCGTCTCGACGAGGTTGCCCAGGTCAGCACGACCGGAGACGGAAAGACAGACATGACCTGGCGCATGCCCGTGCTCACGGCAGGCCAGGTCACGGAGATCCGGCCACAGGATCTCGGATACGGCGGTCAGAAGCTGTTCGTCGTCCATGCCGCGAGTCAACCACTCGCCGCCGACAGTAGAGTTTAACGAGGCAGCGACGTACTCTCCGGCCAGCCGTCCCGCCACGTGACCTGCCGCCGTGCTTCGGCGTATCGAAGTCGACCGCCCACCGGCGGTTCTTGATCTGGTCCGGAGCCAGTGTCTAGGGCCGTCTCCACGAGGCCGTGCTGCACGGGCTCGACGACGCCGACCTGGATGTTCGGCCGCGCCGGCTTCGAACTCCTACGCAAGCGCGTCCTGCCCTACTCCTGAATGGGCTGCGCAGGACTCATCGTCGATCAGCCCGAAGTCTTCCGGGAACTCCTCCAGGAACTCGCGACGAGCCGGGTCGTTCTCGGCGGCTGCCATCTCCCCGACCAGCTCAATCAGTTCCTGTCGCTGATCATTAGGCAGCGTACTGACCACGTGGGCGACGCCCTCCATCACCTTGACCGCATCGTCCTGATCCATCTGCTCGTCTTCGCTGCCGTCGATGAACCAAAGGACATCGACCAAAGCCTCGGCCAAAGCACGAGTCAGGGACGGGTACGAAGACGTCACGATGGTCTCCCAGCAGATCAACGGCAGAGTCCGGCCATCCCACCACACACCACTGACATCACATTCCGTAAGCCTCCACGGAAAGTGGACCAGAGCCCGTCTCTCGTGACCATAGCCACTGAGCTCTTCCCAACCTGCCATGGCAGCGGGACAGTTGTGCTGACAGATGGGTGAAGCCCCTGGTAGATGGGTTTTCGACCAAGAAGACCCGTGCCCACCAGAGGCTTCGCATGCCTGTCCACCCGTCCGCGCTGAACGTGTCCAATTCTGCCCTGCGCTTCCTCGCCGCTCGCCTGCGGAAACATGGTCGTCACCTCGGCACCCGGTGGCGGCGCCTGAACGCGGGGCGGCAGGCTCTACTTGCCCTCGCCCACCTCCGTAACATTCACCCGTACGCCCAGCTCGCGGCCGGGTTCGGGATCGCCACAGCCACCGCCTACCGCTATGTCACCGAGGCCGTCGGCCTCCTGGCCCGACCTCGCCCCGACACTCGCCGCGGCGGTCCGGACGGCGTCAACGAAGGCGTTCGCCCTGCTGGACGGAACGCTGCTGCCCATCGACCGCATCGCCACCGAAAGGCTCACTCACCCCACTGTCCCGAAGTCGAGAGATCTCGCTCAGAACGCCTGGCCCAGGACTACCGGGCCACCATCAACTACCAGCGGGTGAAACTCTGCCTTCAGGAAGCCCGCCCCCACATCGCGGAGGAACTGGGCATCAGCCCGGACGAGCTAGCGCGTCTGCACCGGCGGTTCGAGGTCGTTCCCGCTGCTCAGGCCCAGGTGGACTGGGGTGATGAGGACAGGATTCTCACCCATGTCGCATCCCGAAGGTCTTCTCCTTCCACATGGCCTTGTCGTATTCAAGAGACCCGTTCTGCTGCTTCACCACTGGTCAGGACCTGGCGACGTTCTTCGACTGCCACCGGCAGGCATTCGCGCACTTCGGCGGGTGCCGATGAGCATCGTCTACGACCGCACCAAGACGGTCGTGCGCCGGCACGTCGCACCGGGCGAGGCGGTTCCGCTGCACCCGGAACTGCGCCGTGCCACGCCGCGAGAACGTTGCCGTCGACTTCGCCCGGGTGGCAGTCACACTCCAAGCCGAGGTCGCCGACCCAAGCCCGCAACGGTGGCCGATCATCCAGCCACCAGCCGCTGGGGGCTCCGTTGCTGTAGAGGAGCACCGTGCCCTGCCTCAAGACCTTGGACGGACGTCTGGGCTACTTCACGGTGACGAGCATCCTGGGCCCTGCAGAACTGAACCACGAAGCGACGTGTGGGACCGCCAGTGATCCTTAAGCGGTCGAGAAGGGTCGCGCACCGTGCCCGAACGCTGCCACAGCGCACCGAAAGTCCCTACAGGTCGCTGCACGACACGCGGCTGATCCGGCTCTTCCTCTTCCGCTACGGGCATATGCGGTAACCCTGAAAGGTGTTCCACGGACGGCTCTTGGAGCAGCTCACCCCGGTAAAATCCCACAGGATCATGAGTTGCACGTGGGGAGCCATGCGTCCCCGCCGCCACAGCTCACAAGAAAGCGACATCAGGAGGAAACATGCTCAAGCTGGACGCCCCCATGGACGGCCCCTCCGGGTTCAGAACAGTGATTTCAAACGACGACTACCCGGAATCTCAGTATGGATATACCGGGCCGGGGTGGAGCTGGATGTGGGTAAATTCCCCCTTCGCCTTATCTTTCGTGGAGGGGCAGTTCACTCGCAGGGTTTTCAAGCAATACCAGACGTCACATCGCGACCTGCGGTCCTTCGCCAGCGAAAGCCTCGCACCCAACGATCCGCACTGGTCCAAAGCATGCGCCGCCGCTCTTCGCGACACGACCGCACAGGAATTCATTCTGGTCTGCTCGATCTGGGCATTCGCCTCGTTCGAAGTCCGCTCGGGCAGGAGCGCGGAAGCAGGTACGGCCTTCTACAACGGATGGGTCGCAGCCATGAACGCCGATCCGCAGGCCACATACGCACTGCAGAGGTCCGAGAAACCCACCGTCATAGTGATGAGCTAACCGCGGGTCCCCACTCACCTCGAGGCGTTCCCGATTTCATGGCGCAACTGCCATGCAGGCCTTGTACGAGGAGATACGGGCGGTACGTCATCGAAATGACGCACCGCCCGCACCGGCGAGCCCGTCTGCGACGTCAGGCCGGGGTCCAGTTCGCGGACTTCGAGGTGGGTTAGGGCAGCGCCCGGCTCGAGGCGGCCGGTGTCGACCATCCAGTCGCGTACCGCCTGGGCGACGTCGCCGCCTGCCGCGCCGACCCGGGTCTTCCACTCGGCCGCGTCGAAGCCGGCCTCTCCAGGCCGGGCCCGGCGCTGTTGCCGTAGGAGCGTTCCTCGGTGCCGTGTCTCTTGCACCGACCAGTTCGGCGACGTCGGCCACTGCGGTATCGAAGGGCGCAGCCATGACGCCGGTCATGCCGTGCCTGTGGCACGGGCGGGTCCAGTGAGCCGCACAAGGAGTCGCGGGGAGACCCGGCCCGCTGCCCCCAGTACCGGCTCCGCGCGCCGTGAGACGACCGGTGAGCGTTCGCGCCGAATACAGCCGAGGGTCCACCGCAGCTGCTACACCCACATCCCGACGCCGCCCCCACCGCTGTGGTTCATCTTCGCGGTCATCATGATCGTGCTCCTCGCCGCCTGCCTATAGGCCGAGGGAACGGGGCGCGGTTTCGGGTGATGCTGGGGCATGCCTTCGGGTATCTCCGAGTAAGCGCCGCCACGATCCAGCCCATGGGCCGGGAAGCGGAACAGCTTGGTGTCGCCCCCAGGAACGTCACCCCTGGGGGCGTTCTCGCGTCTCCAGATCATCTCGAGCAGTTGGCAACGCCTTGTGGCCCTCCGACCAGTGGTTCGACCACCCACAGATCCCGCAGCTGTACCGGCCATTGATCCCGTGAGTCTCCGTGCCGCACTGCCCACACGAGGTCCGCGTGATCTCCTGACCCTCCAGGAACGCGGCCGCCGCAGCAGCCGTCTCCGCATCCGCAACCGGCCCGGCCGGCTTCCGCGCTCTGCTCACGATGCCGACCCTATCCGCGGCCGCGGCGCCTGACCCGAAATCGGCCCACACTGCGGACATGACCACGACCCATCCGGGCCCTGCTGCGCCGGCCCGCCACACCGTGTGCAGTTCACCGCCCCAACTCCCCTGTCACGTCTGTCGCCTACTCGCTCAGCATGGGCCCGCAGCCATCCGGGTCGGTAGAGGACGGCAAGCCACCCACAGACCGTCCGTAGAGCCGAACGCGGTTCGCTCCACCCACTCCACCGCCAACGGCTCCCCGGCGGCCCGTACAGCGTCGCTGAACGCCCTCTCCACACCCTCCGGGTCATCCGGCAGGGTGGGCCTCCAGGGCGCGGCGGACCGCGGCGGCATCACGCACGGCCTGCTCCTCTCGGGCTGGGTCATCGCTCATGCCGGTTCAACGACCACCGCGCCAGCACGGAAGGGTGAACCGGAGCGAGCCGGGCCCAAAAATGGCATGGGCCCGGCGCGGCCTGCGGGTACACGCAGCGCAACCAGTCAACAAGTGGACGGCTGAAAGCCAAGGAAAAACAGTGCGATCGGACGTCAGCCAGTCGGCGAACCCCGCCCTGGTGCGCGCGGCACTCGAAGCCGGCGAGGACGTGCCGGGCTTGCCCAGGCTTCCTGAGCCAGGGCGTGGGCCTGCGGGGGTGTCAGGATTCCGGGAGTCGGTCGAGGAAGCCGAGGACGGAGGTGATCCGGCCGTCCTCGGCCAGGGTGACCACGTCCGAGCCGGCGACCGGCGCCGAGCCGTCGGCGGTGGACACCAGCTCCCATCCGAAGCGGGCGATGTGATGGTTGCCGTCCACGTCACCGGCCAGCTTGAACTCGAAGCCGGGGAACTGCTCGTGTGCCGCCTGGATGACCGCAGTGATCTGCTCGTAGCCGCGCACATCGGCCAGCGGGTCGGTGTAGGTGCCGTCCTCGGACCACGCGGCGGCAACCGCCTTGGCGAGCGTGTCGGCGTCGGTGGCGTTCCACGCCTCGAAGTAACGGGCAACAGCGGCAGCGTAGATCGACATGGAGTGACTCCCGTTCCAGTCAAGTGGTCTGTCATGCGCATCGGTTGGCCGGGTTTCGAGCCGCAGTGCGCCGGGCCGGAACCCGATGGCTTCACCTTGCCGCGTCCCGCCTGAACCCGCGATTACCGCACAGGTAAAGAGGCCCTGACCACACGGCAGCGGTGCTCGCGAGCGCCGGCGTGTCAGTGGCCTGGCTGACGTCCCCCGCAACCGGACGCCCGTCTGCCACGGGAGCGCGAAATCAACCACGGAACACCCCCGCGTCGGCGGAGAGGACGTGGCGGTGGTGGTATCGGGCATCGGGGTGACCAGCGAGCAGGCCGCCCACACTGGTCAGCAGGTGCACGCCGATCACGTCAGCAACCACCCCGCCCGCGCTGGGCTGGCCAGTCGGCCGTCGTCAGCGTCGGGGCGAGGTCCACCTCTCCGGCTTCGACCAGGGCTCGGCGCAGTTGTTCCGCCTGGGCGGGGCGCTCTGTCTCGGGCAGGGCGACGGTGGCCTCGAGCAGAGCCGGGGCATGCTGACGGACATCGGGGTGGGATGGTGAGCAGGTGTGTGGCCAGGAGCAGGGCATCGGGGCTGTGCGGGTGGCGGGCGGCATGAACGCCATCGGGACCGAGTGGTTCGACGCGAATCCCGACGAGGTGCTCGCGCTCGCCGTTGACACGATCTGGGTCTCCGCCCCGATGTAGACGATGCCGCTTAGGTCAGCAAGCCTCGCATGACGAAGCGCCCCACCCCTGCTTCGATGCAGGCGACGGGGCGCTTCGTCGTTCCTACGGGCAGTGCTCCTCGAACTTGACCGCGTCCAGCGTGACCGGCTGGCCGTGCAGCTTCGCCCCGGCCGCAGGCTTCTGCGTGCACACCTGCCAGTTGGACTCCATCAAGACCCACCGGCTGGCGCCCGTCGCGTCGTTCACGGTGATCGACGTGCTGCTGTCGAGGGTCTGGCGGGCTGCCTTCACGCTCTTGCCGCGGAAGTCGGGCATCGTCCCACCGGCCGCTGATGGCGCCTTCTGGTCGTGGGCTGGGCAGGTCTCGTCGAGCTTGACGGCGCCGAAGTCCAGCTCGGTGTCCGTCGGCACGACCTGCCCGGCCTTGAGGTTCTGGCTGCAGACTTGCCAGTTGCGGTCGAACGCCTGGAAGCGGGCTCGGCCAGACGCGTCGTGGGACTTCAGAACGTAGAAGCCCTGCTTCTGCGCGGCGTCCTGCGCGGACTGCAACCCCATGCCGACGAAGTTCGGCACGGATTTCTTCCCCCCGGCCGGCTTGCTGTCCTTCGTTGGCGCGGCGCTCGCGCTCGTTGCCGACGGCGCGCTGCCACTCGGCTTGGCCGCGTCCGTTGGCTGGCAGGCGACGACACCTGCGCCGGCTGCACAGAGCAGGACGGCGCTGATGATGTGGCTACGCATGGATCCCCCCGTGGTGATGCTGCTACAGGCGGAACACGGTAAGTCAGATGTGATTGTGGGGTGAACCTTGTTGCCGGGCTGTGACCTGAGGGTCGCCAAGCGTTGTTCGTGAACCGGTCCCTCGTCCTGTGCGGAACGCCTGTCGGTCCGTCAGTCGCAAGCGGCGCAGGGTGGGTGTTTGGAGCCAGCTCCGGCGCCACGAGGGTGACGTGCGGAGTCTCGCGCGAGCCCCACGCGGCGGAGAACGTCCGGCCTGGGTGAGGAGTGTGGCGACCGCCCGGCCCGGACTGTGGGAGCGTCGTCCCCGCGTGCCCTGGCAGCTGCCCCGGCTGCCGAGCTGTGACCCACGGAATGATGGAGACTCATGATCCCCGCCAACGGTTGTCCGGGCGCCTCCGGCACACCGCAGCCCCGCTGCCCACCCACCCAAAGCAAACTCATCAGTGCAGGCCAGCCGCCATCCACTGATCACAAAAACTGCCCCTGGACACAACTCTCCGCCATCGGCATGCGATGGACCTGACAGCCATCACGGACCGGCCGTCCACACCGTCGACTCGGGTTGGCTGCACCGTACCCGAACTTCAGCCAACGCCCGTTACATCAACAAGCGCCCTCCATGCGTCAGCGGAACACCCCCGCGTCCGCGGGGAGGACCGGAGCGGGCATGGCTAACGTCCCGGGCACATCGGAACACCCCCGCGTCCGCGGGAGTGTTCCGATGGCCTGCACCACCGCCGGATCCTGGTCCGGGTCCTCCCCGCTGATGCGGGGGTGTTCCGCGACGATGCTGGAGCCCTGCCCGGTCTCGGCCGTCCTCCCCGCTGACGCGGGGGTCCCATGCCGCTGGCTACGCCCCGGGGCTTTGATACACGAGCGAATCCCGATGCCGCCTCGCTCGCCGCGGGTCCCTCCAGGCAAGCAGGGTGGGCGTTTCGCTGAGGTGGGCGTGTCCAAAGACAGCACGGGCAGGATCGTCGACAGCTGCGGACGGTGCACTTTGAGGCAGGTCAGCCGGCTTATGCGGGCGGATCGTTGTGCACTTGAAGTTCCTGCCAGCAGCGGTGGACGTACCGCTCAGCCTCGCGTACCGGGGAGGGCACGGCCTTCCCGGACAACGCGGCGGCCGGTCGACGCATCCCGACACCGGACTCCCCAACACGGTGAGCAGGACGGACCGAGCGGATGCCACGGCTGGGGCCACGGTGATGCAGGATTGCCGCCCTGGCGATGAGGATCGCGGCCACCACTGCTGCGGCCGTCAGCGTGGTCGCCGCGTGCTGATCTGACATTTGTGCAAACCTTCGCGCGCGCTGGGGAATGGGATGCCGGGCGTCGCAAGGCAGCCGTCCGGCTCCCCGCGGGTACCCCGGACGAACCAGTTCAGTTCAGCAAACCCAGCCGTCCCCTCCGGGGAATGATCCTCGCCTCCCCAGCCTGCGCCTGCAGGCGCTGGCGGACGGGCCGCAGGTCACGGTCGGGCTGTCTCCGTTGGGGCGGGCGACCTCGGCTTGGGACGGGCGAACTCGTTGGCATCGCGTACGGGGCAGGCAGACGACGGGGGACGTACCTGCCTGCCCCTTGCACGCGACTGCTCGCTCACAACTTGGGGGACGGGCGAGCGTCACGGGACCCACGGGTCCTAGGTCCGCCCCGTGCAGCGCCGATCGGTCCGGCAATGTCACAGCCCCACCTGGAAGACAGCCGTGGCCGGGTGCCCGCGCCGCATCCCGCTACCGGCCCGCTCGCGTGAATGTCCCGTATAGGTTGTCCGCCCGGCGGGGGCGCTAAGGCGTGTCCGACGGGTCGCGTGACGGAGCTCTGCTGGTGTCGTTCCAGTCGGCGTGGGACGAGGTGATCTGTCGGATCGGGAGTGGCTCGTCTTGAGTCGCACTTACCGAAGAACACGGGGCGGGCGGTGGGCGTGTCACCGCAAGGTGATCAACGGCGGGCCAACCGCCAACGACGTGGAAGCCGCGGCGGCCGGCCCACCGGCTTCGACCGGCCCCGCTATGCCCGCAGGAACGAAGTCGAGCGAACCATCAACGCACTCAAGGGCTTCCGGGCCATAGCAACCAGGTACGACAAGAGGGCGTACGTCTTCCAGGGCACGGTCACCCTCGCCGCGATCCGGCTCTGGCTGCGGTGACGAGGGACGGTCAGTCCCTAGAAGAGGGTGTCGGCAATGCGGTCAATCTGGTCGATGTCTGGGGACCAGCAATAGAGCATGACTTCGTCGGCGCCGATGCCGATGAAGTCATCGACCGCCCTACGAATCGTCTCCGGCGTGGTGAGAAGACCATCGGCCACGTGCTCGGCGCGGCCGCTGAACTCGTAGTAGTCACGGATATTGCGTCGGGCTTGCTCGACGGTGCTCTCCGGGCCGAGTGCGACGTTGGCCTGAGCCACCAGGCGCGGCCGGCCAGAGCGGTCGTGCTTATCCCAGACCGCCTCCACGTTGCGGAACAGTCCGGCCATGAACTGCGGTGGCAGCGCCGCGCCGAGGAAGCCGTCGCCGAACCGGCCGACACGTTCGATCGCTGCTGGGGCGAAGCCGCCGAACAGCACCTCCGGGCCACTGGGCGTCATGGGCGCGGGACCGATCGGTCCGACGCCTTCGCCATACGGCTCGCCGCGCCAGGCCCGGCGCAGTAGGGGCATCTGCTCATCGAGGCGGCGCCCCCGGCGTCGGATGTCGATGCCCGCGGCCAGGCAGTCATCTTCGCGACCGCCGATGCCGAGCGTGAACCGACCACCGGACAGTCGGTCGAGGGTCGCGGTCTGCTTGGCGAGCATCGCTGTGTTGTGGACGGGCGCGATCAGAACTTCGGTTTGAAGGCGGATGCGCGAAGTGACGCCGGCGAGCGCGGCAAGGGTGATGAGGGGCTCAGGATTGTCGAAGACAAGCCGGTCGAGCAGGCCGAGCGTACTGAAGGGGCCGACGTCAGCGCGCTGGGCCCAGGTCAGCAGCAGGGCAGGATCATCGATAGGGAGACCGAGACCGATCTTCATGAGGAAACCTCCGGAGGGCACACAGAATCAGGTGCCGCCCCTCCGTGGCTCCGCGCTGCTGTGCGCGGGCGTGCTCCCGTTCTGCGGCTACGTTTCCAGAGAGCGTGATCTTTAGAGTGCAGCGACCATATCGCGCTCGGCCGAGCCTGAGCAACAACCGCTCCGCACACGCAGATACAGACCGACGGCAACATGACAAGGCTTTGCGCCCAACCGACCGACCGGACACGCCTTAAATCGATTGCCTGGTGCGTCACTTCGCGATGAGGCCCGTCGCGGCGGCGATCCGGCCAAGGGTGTGGCGCAGGGCCGCTGCTTCGGCGGGGCTGATCGCCGCCAGCAGCTCCTCGTCGTTCTGCCGCGCCAGTGAGAGCGTCTGATGTCGCAGCTCGCGGCCGGTCGGCGTCAGTTCGATGAGCTGACGTCGACGGTCCGCGGCATCGCGTACCCGTCGTATGGCATCGAGTTGCTCAAGCTCGTCGAGCATGTCGACGACCACGCTGGCGGTCACGCCGATGGCCTTGGCCAGTTCCAGCTGCGCCAGGGGCCCGCCGGACAGGAGTTCCAGGACGGCGCAGTGCCGGGGGCGCAACCCGAGGGGGGCCAGCCGACCTGCGAACCGCACGTTCACCTGTTGGCCCAGCTTGCCCAGCAAGAAACCGACCGTGTCGGTCAAAGACTCTTCCGCTGCCACATCGCCAATGTTAGCCTAGGCATATGATTCGGTCGCCGAATGATATGGCTCCCTCGGTAAGTGTCCGTCGGTTCGGCGGGCTCGTTGCGCTCCTCACTGTGGTCTCGTCCGGCTACTTCACCGTAGCCAGCCTGGTTGACCCTGGCGGCCTGGTGGCTGGAGGCGACGAGGCTGCGCCCAGGACGTACGCGGCCTACATGGCGGCCCGCAGCATCGTCTTGCTCGGTGGACTGGTCTGGCTGCTGGCCGTACGCGCCTGGCGTTCCCTCGGCCTGCTGCTCGCGCTGAACGGCGCGGTCCAGATCGTCGACGCAGTGATCGGCGCTGTCCATCAGCAGGCCCCCCAGACCATCGGTCCCCTGCTGTTCGCCGCAGCCCTGCTGACAGCGGCCCGACTGCTCGGGGTCCGCGCCCGGCCTCTGGGACGGATCCGACCAACCTGAGGGGAAGTCAGCCATAACACCACGTCATCCCGAAGGTCCACACGGCGAAAAGGAGAAAACCTGCGCAACAAGAGATGGCTGACCGTCCTCTTGGTGACGCTTGCCGCCGTGACACAGCAGGTGGCCATAGCAGGGGACGCCACGGCGGCTTCCTCATACGTCCTGCGTGGCTGGAAGAACGTGGCCACCGGCTACTGCCTGGACAGCAACGCCGCTGGAGACGTCTACACACGGCCCTGTAGCAGTGGGGTGAACAACTTCCAGAGGTGGAAGGTCTCCCTCACGGGCGCAGTTGAGGACTACAGGTTCTTCGAGCTGCAGAACTACGCTACAGGACTGTGCCTGGAGAGCAACGCGTGGAACGCGGTCTACACCCACGCTTGCACGAGGGGGAATAACCAAACCTGGGTCTCTCGGAAACTGGACCACGGCTATATCTTCACCAACAACGCGACCAGCAAGGTCCTGGACAGCAACGCGGACCAAAAGGTGTACACCCACGGTTACAACGCGGGCAACTTCCAGCAGTGGATCTCTCTCAACTACTGAGCCGCATTCGGGCAGGGCGTGACTGGATTACGCACACCGCCTCGCCCGAACCGCCCACCACGCATCTGACGCGTGCACTGATACCAGCTCCAGCCCAGCTTGCCGGATGCAGGTTGTAGTCGGAAGCTGAGTGGACTGGCAGGGCTGCGCCACGGTCCACTCAGCCACGGACACCATCCGCAGCGGACTCCCAAGGCCCCGACAGTGGTCGGGCTCAGGCATCTGCGGGCCGCCCGGGCGGTGGCCTCGCGGAAGGTCGGCGACAGCGCCGCCCGCCGCCGGACGATCCGGCCCGTGTGTAACTGGCCGTTCCCTAACCGGCCGTGTGGTCGGTGAAGTTCGAACAAGGGACTGGTCCGGGTGAGTCTGCCGGTGCGGATGCATGGAAGAAGGGCCTCTTGGTAGCTCGCGGATGTCGAGTCCAGCGAGGAGCAAGAGGCCCTGTTGTCGAAGTGTTGCGTGGTCACGGTTACCGGGTCCAGTCCGTCCACTCCTGGGTGTGACTGTCTCGCCCATAGGTTCGGGAACGCGGCCGACCGGCCGGGGCGTCGGCCCCGGTACGGCTCGGACATGAGCGATGCCGAGTGGGCAGCTGTACGGGACCTGCTGCCGGTGCCGGGATGGCTGGCCGGCCGGAGCGGACGCCCGGAGGGCTACTGCCACCGGCAGATGATCGACGCGATCCGCTACCTCGTCGACAACGGCATCAAGTGGCGGGCGATGCCGTCCGACTTCCCACCCTGGCCGCGGGTGTATGCCTTCTTCACCCGCTGGGGGGATGCGGGACTCGTGGCCGAGCTGCACGACCGGCTACGCGAGGCCGTCCGCCGCGCCGAGGACCGTGACCAGGAGCCGAGCGCGGCTGTCATCGACTCGCAGTCGGTGAAGGCGGACGCCACCGTCGCGCTCACTTCACGGGGCTTTGACGCTGGGAAGAAGATCAACGGACGCAAGCGGCACCTGCTCACTGACACGCTCGGGCTGCTGCTGGCCGTGCTGGTCACGCCGGCGTCGACCACCGACCGCGACGCCGCCCGGATCCTGCTGTCGGCGGCCAAGGGCCGCTTCGGGCAGCTGTCACGAGTGTGGGCCGACGGCGGATACACCGGCCATCTCGGCGACTGGAGTGCGGCACAGCTCCAAGTCGTCCTGGACATCGTCCGCCGCAGCGACGACACCGGCGGCTTCCAGGTCCTGCCCCGCCGCTGGGTCGTGGAGAGATCTTTCGCCTGGTGCCTGCGCAGCCGGCGTCTGGTCCGGGACTACGAACGCCGCACCGACACCAGCGAAGCCGTCATCCTGTGGTCGATGACCATGCTCATGAGCCGCCGCCTGGCCGTCCGCCGCCAGCAGTGTCCTGCTCCGCCAGCGACAGAGGCAGCGTGAACCTGCCCGGCTTCGCCTCGACCAGCCAGCCCCGTTCCACCAGCCGCTTCAGCCGGGCCCTGGCGCCTTCGACGCGGGAGGCGGACGCACTGTCCCAGCCCAGCACCACCGCCGGCCGCCGGGCACCCAGCCCGTCGCCACCCGCATCGGCCGCCGCGGCCATCAACGCCTGGTAGTCCGGCGACAGCTCCTGCACCTCGGTTGCGTTCTGCCGGTGCGGCACCGCCCGGCGCGGTCCGGCCCGCTTCCTCCGCGGCAACTCGTCGGCCACGTCGGTGGGTGCGTTCTCTTCGGCCAGAGCCTCCAGATACTGCTCCAGGCCGATCACCCGGCGCCGGTGCACCTCTTACTGAAGCGCCCGTACAGGCCACTACTGCACCCCGCGCTCGCGGTCGCCGTGCAATGACCCTCGCGGTGAACGTGCCGTCGGCGTACGCCGAGGCGACTGTCAGCCTCACCTACGGGGCCCCGGATCTTTCCGACGCGGGGACACAACCCGGACGTGGTCGCTGACCAACGGCGAGGAGCCGTCCGATCAGGTCATTCTGACCCACGATCTGCAGCCCGGGCACTCCGGACGGTCAAGGTCTCAGCACCCTGCACCTCGGCAGGTGACACCGTTAAGTGCGCCTACGGCACTCTGCAGCCCGGCGAGAGCCGCACCGGCTCGATCGTGGCCGAGGCCCCCGTAGACGCGACCGGACCGGTGCCTGTCGTCGGCTGGGCGGGGCCGGGTAGCGGTGGGTGTGGGCGAGGCGGCAGGTGAGTCCGACGTGAAGAAACAGGGGCCGCCCTCGCCCTCGGCGCCGTCGAAGATCCAAAGCCCCCGCCGGTACGGGACCCGAGCGGACGCCGGCAGCTCACCAAGGTAGACAGACCGCTGATCCTCATCGGGCGGACCAGCGGCCGGTTCGCTCGGCAACGGCAGGTGCTGGCGGGGGTCATCCGGTGCGCAGTGTTGCGCGAGGGCCGTCAGCGCTGCGGCGTGGTGCCTGGCCGGAACGTCACATACGAGCTGTAAGAGAATCCGCCCCCGCTGACCGTGTTACCCGTGACCGCGACATCGCTCACCGGCGACACGAATCCGACGGTGTCCGCGGCCACACGGACCGCGTTGCGCTGAGCCCCTGAGCTGCCTGCCGCCACCGTCACCTGGTTGTCCACGATGTCGACTCCCGAGATTGGGTTCGGACCCACCGGGACCGGCGACTCGCCGACCGTCTTCCCTGTGAGAGAGCTGACGTAGATGCCACCACAACTCTTGTTGATCGTGTTGCCGCGGACGGTGATGCTCGTGGTGTTCATCGCGCCGATGGCGTCCCACTTGGCGTTGTCCACGACATTGCCCTCGATCAGGACGCGGGCGTGTACCTGACCGACCTTCTCGCCGCCGGTGTGGGAGCCGACCAGCTTCGCCCAGGCGGGCTGGGAACCGGACGCACCCGCGTAGTTGCGCAATACCTGCACGTCCACGGTCGGTGTGCCGTCGCTTGCGCCGGCCCAGGTGTTACCGGAAAGGGGCAAGTCGAGCTGGACCGCCTCGCCGTGCCACAGACCCTGCGTCGGATCCTCGACCCAGCCCTTGAAGAAGCAATCCCGGACCACGCCCCGACGCACGGCGTTGAGCTCGACCGCGTGCCACCACTTGACGTTCCAGACCGTCACACCTTCGACTTCGACGTCTTGAGTATGGACGAACGTCAGCACGTTCATGGGCGGGGCCTTGTCGGCACGGGCCCGAGTTGCGCCGGAGTCCTCCCACACCCATGCGGAGATGGGATCCCACTCTCCGCCCTTGACCATGATGTTGCCAGGCGCCGAGTAGCCCGTCGTGGCGGAGCTGGGAACGTGGTTGATCAGCATGGTGGCGGCCTTGGCGCCACTGACAGCGGGCGCGGCGAACTTGCCCTGTTCATCAGTTTCGTACACAGGACTGGGCGAGTGCTGGTTCTTGCAGTCCAGCGTGTAGTCCTTGATGGTGGTACTGAACTTGGCGACGAATCGGGCACCGGTCGCATCCAAAACCGTGTTGCCACCGATGACCAGGGTGTCGAGCAGCGTGTAGGTGGGGACGCCCTCGTAGCCGGCCTTCACGATGATCCGGCCCTTGCTGTCGACGCCGTCCGGCCCGGCAACGCCCGCCGCCGCATTGTCCAGCGCCTTGCGCAGAGCAGTGACGTGGGCCGCCTCACCCGAAACGGACGGGTTGATGCCCGCGGAGGCCGGCGCCGCCGATGCCAGACCCCCCCCCCACGACAGCGGCGGCACCGACCACCACTCCGCCGCGCAGCAACCCTCGGCGACTGATCCCTGCCATATCCGCCCCCAGCTCTCGATACCGGCTACCCCAACTGAACAGCCGTGTGATGACCCTACGGCACCGGTCCAAACCTTCACGAAATTTCGCCATCACCGCATGATCCTCGTCCTTTTCCCTCGAACTCTGGGTCTTTCGAACGGGTCCAGGACCGGTACGGCGCCAGCGCACCCCCTCGGCCAGCAGGACCCGGCGGACCTGCCTGCGACCAATCCGGATGCCCAGCCGCATCGCCTCAGCGGCCAGCGCGTCGAGAATCCACTCCGGTGGCCCGGCCTCGTCCGCCGCGGCAAGGTCGCCGCCCGCCTGCACCGTCAGGCGCCCCAGTGCAGGCTCTCTGACAGGCCGATGATCTGAGAGCGTTCCGCCTCGGAGATCCGTCGCTTGCGGCCCTGACCGCCCAGGTCTTCCAGCCCGCCCAGGCCCATGAGGTTGAAGCGGTGCAGCCAGCGGCGGACCGTCTTGGGACCGCACCTCAACTCGTCTGACATGACAGGCACGCGCTGTCCAGACCAGCTCAGCTCAGCTCAACCGTCCGTGCTCATGACCAGATCGCGAGGCGCCTTGCGCGCTCGTGCCAGTCGATGCACGAGTTGTTCCTCGTTCTCGTCACGGCTCGGCCGTGCCCGTAACACCACCGTCCAGCACCCGCCCCCGAGCAGCCGAACTGCCCCGCCACCAGGACATATACCCAGTGAAAGAGGAATCCAGCACTAGATGATCGACTCCAGGGGTTGCTGATCTCTGGTCGTGACATTTGAACTGAGTAGGCGCAGAATCGGCTCGTGAAGTGGATGGACAACGCACGCAAGAGGCGGCAGGAGGCCGGAGAGCTTCGTGAAAGGGCACTGGCAGCCGTTACAGCTAGCACACTCTGCCATGACTCACGCCCGTTCACACAGGTCAAAGTCATCTGGGGCACCGCGCGCTCCTCGATGGACGCCGCCTACGAGGCCCTCCTGATCGAGGCGTACAACCTGGGCTACGACGCGGTACTGGGCGTTGGCTTTACCTCCCCCGCTCATCCACCGGGCGGTGGTGGTGGGTACAGCAGCGTGAACTTCATCGCCTACGGGACTGGTGTCACATGGACGAACAAGTAGTTCGGCTTGATTGAAGCGACGTCAGGGACCTCGTCGCCGCCCAGCCGGCCAGACTCTGATCTACGGCAAGAACTACTACGGCTGCGACTTGGAAAGCCGAACTCGCCCAGCAAGACATACCCGTTGCGCGCTTTGCCGGAGCAGACGGCGGTGTGCAGCTTCGTTGTGAGCGGGGTCGACCGGCTCCACCCAGAGGGTGCGGTAGCCGTTCGAGTCGCCTCCGAGCTGAAGCGAAATGCGGTGGTCGTACTCGGCATCCTTGAGGCTGCCCTTATAGCCGTAGGAGGCGGCGTTCGCCGCCTCCTCCTTGCGGGTGATCGCCGCCGGCGGCCGAATGTTCTTGGTGTAGCCGCCCTTGCGGCACATCGCCGACGCCAGGTTCGCCTGCGTCACCGCCGACGAGATCGCACCCTGCCGGGTTCCACTGAGGAAGCCGGGTCCAGCACGGCAGTCGGCCCCTGCACAAGGGCGGCAGGGGGCAGGGAGGAGCGGCGGTGCCGAGTCCGTGACGCCGCTTCTGTCGGCGGTCAGGGGTTGAGTGGTGTGGGTGCGGGATCGGGATGAGCGGCCAGCCATTGCTGGAGTTCGCGGTGGCGGAAACGGTAGGCGGTGCCTGCGTAGCGCAGCAGTCCCGCTTCGCAAGCCCAGTCCAGGAACACAACCAGCCGGAACGGCAGTCGACCCCGCGAGCATGCCAGGAAAGTCCAGCGGGTGGTTGCGGCACTCGAGTCTTGTGAGGTGGTCCTCGCCCCATCCTGGCGGGCGGACACCGAGGAGGGAGCCAGGGGCGCCCGGCGCGACGCGCTGACCACCTGCGGCTGCGTGGTGCTGATGCTCGCGGTGGTCATCGCCCTCGCCCTGCTGTCGAACTGAGCCCGGACGCGGGGCGCACTCCATGGGTCTACGCCGCGACGGTGCCCATGGGCCTTCACCGGTCACACTTGCGGTCATGACCAATCCCAACGGGGTGGGTGAGCCGCCCGTCCCATATCCGCTGACCGCGTCGACCCTGTCCGTCCGGCTGACCTTCGACGGACACACCCTGAGCATCACGCGCCGGCTCTGGCCACTGCCCTGGGGGCGCACCAGACGCATCCCGCTGCACGATGTGATGGCCATTGAGGCGTGGGTGCGCGAGAGGAACCCTGGTCTGGATGGGGGGAAGACGATGAGCTCCTACCGGGTACGCCGCTACCTGCAGGCTCAGCAGCACTCACGGGACATCCGGATCAGGCGGTCCAGGAGTGCCACGGCCGATGACTTCCGTCGGTTCCAGGACGCGGTGAATGAGGCGGTGGTCGATCACGCGCGCGGCATCATCGACGCCAGGGGGCCCGGGGCGCCTACCGGTCCGGCGCACTGGGACGCCGGGTTCCAGGCAACGATCGCCCACGGGCTGCGCACGCCCTACCCACTGGCCGAGGACCCCCGCTTGAAGAACCTCACCCTGCTTCCCGGCTGGGCCGTGCAGAAATCCGGCGCTTACGTACTCCACCAGCTACGCCTCCGCGACGGCGCCCTCCTCGAGTGGCACAACTTCCTGCACGAACCACCCGCTCCCTCGGCTCCGCAGTGACGCCTCTTCCTCCTCGCCGCCCGGCCGTTACACAGGGGGCGAGGCCGTGGTCAGCGAGCGCAAGGACGTGCGCACCTTCATTAGGGGCTCCTCTCGGGGGATCGAACGGGCCCGCAGTCAGTGGCGGGCCGAAGGGGTGCGGCCGTAGCACCGCTCAAAGCGCTTCACGCGGCCCGTAGTGTCCACGACACGTGCGTTGCCGGTGTAGAACGGGTGGCTCGCCGATGAGGTCTCGACGTCGACGACCGGGTAGGTGATGCCGTCCTCCCGCTGGAGCGTCTGCCGGGTGTCGATGGTCGAGCGCGTGAGCAGGTGCCGGGGCGCGGGCGCGCCGCAGTCGCTGCCACGGCCGTGATTCTTGCCGAGGCGGTCGCGGCCTGGGCAGCGTCGTAGCCGGTGACGAGCCAGGCTTGGAAGCCACTGGGGAAGGGGCCCCGGTGGACGGGGCCGGCCTCGCGCATCCGCTCGTCCAGGGGGTGCGGGTTGCTCCTGTACGGGCAGCCCATCAGCGGTCATTGCGGTGGGTACGGCGATGAGCGCGGCCCGCTGGCCGGTTCTTCATCGTGGCCGGGCAAGAAGAATGGCGACGTCGTCCTGGGGTGATGCGGGCAGCAGGTGGGCGAGGAGGCGGTCCCGGGTTTCCCGGAGCGTCTGGCTGGGCCCGCGCAAGGCGTGGGCCAGCAGGTGCATGCCGTGGTCCACGTCGTGCTCGTGGCTTTCGATCAATCCGTCGGTGTAGAGGACGAGGGTGTTGCCGAGCGGGAGCGTAACCTGTTCGGACTCGAAGGGTGCTTCACGAGCCGTTTGCCTACACGGGGAGAGGACACGGCAGTGAACCAGCAGGACCGCATCCTGCATGCCTGGGGCGATGCACCGATCTACGACAAGCTCATCGTGGAACGCGGCCATATCCCCGCCCAGGTGAACACCGAAGCCGCCCGCATCCTGAAGGATGCGGAGCGCAGCATCGACTTCGGTCCGCGGCTGCCGTACATCCCGCTCTGAACCGCGCGCCGTGTAAGAGCTCCGGGCGCGATGAGGTCAGGCGCCCGGGGGTCGCGGGACCGGAGCGCTGGTGGAAGCAGGCGCGTCCTGTAAACCGCACCTGATGCACGTCACGTTCATGGGATGCGGTCCTTCGGATGCTGCTCAGCTATCGCGGTGCGCAGCGGGCTGCCTTGTCAGCGGGGGCGCGTAGCGTTGGCCGGCACACCGAACTCGCATCAGGAAACGCCATGCCACGTTGGAGAGCAGTCCGTTTCCGTCGCCGTGCCGGCCGTGCGCACGCGTCGGCCGTGTCGGTCGTCGGTCCGGCACGGCCAGGCGTCGTGCGCCGACTACGGCTGCGCCCGCGCCGAGTGCAGCCAGGCAGCGCTGCGTGCCCGCCGCCCACCATATGCGGCCGCACGGTGGGCTGCCCGGCTGCGCGAGCATCCCGCACCTCCGCCGACGCCATCCTCGGCATCCCGCTCCCCGCCCGCCGCAACCCCGGCGCCCCCGGCCTGACCTACACATGAGGTGTTTGCCGTCGAGGTCGGTGGCGAGCCGCTGGGGACCGCTCATCGTGCCGGGCACCGTATAGGTGGCCTGGGTCGTGCCAGTGCGAAGCTTCACTTGGCGGGCTCCCGATCGGTGGTCGGCGGCACGCGCCGCTCGTCGGGTTCTGCGGTAGCCGCACAGGCCTTCATCGCGCAATCGGCACTCGGTGACGGTCACGTAGACGTGGGCGTCGAGGTCGGGCCAGTTGCCGGCGCCCGTGCGCAGTGTGTTGCCGCGGCCGTATGACGGGCAGGGTCTGTGCTCGGTGCGGCTGCGTTTCGCGGCGCGCTGGGGTCCGCTGTCGCGGCGGGTCTGACCCATCACGACTGCTCAGCGCGGCTCCGGGTGCCGCGTCTGGTGTGCGGCTGGTCCATGGGGTGGGTTCTCCGTTCGGGGCGTGGCCAGGCAGCCCGGGAGAGCGGGTTGTGTAGTCACCGCTCCCCGGACCGGTGCCCCGACCGTGGCGTGGCGGCGAGCAAGGCACGCAACCCCACTCGCCGGACGCGGCGTGAGGGCCAACCGTGCCGGGCGCGACGGACGGCATGACGCAGCCGGCCCCGCCTCCTCTGGTCGCAGAAGGCGGGGCCGTGGGATGAGGGTGGCCTGTCGGCAGCCGGTGTTCCGGGCCTGGCCCTCCGCTCCCGCCGGTCGGGAGGTCGATGACAGATGCGCGCCGACCAGGTGGTCGACCGCAGTCAGCAGGTCGGTTGTCGGCATCGTTCCGTCGAGTACGAGATCGGCCCGATGCCGGGAGGGGGCGACGTGCGATCGGCGGCGCTCCGAAGTGATCACGCAGGCGTCGTCGGCGGCGGACCAGGAGACACCGGTCCCCACCGCGGACTGACCGGGCGAACGGGATGCGGCGTCCCCGGCGGGCGTCGCGTCGAGCCCCGTCGCCGCATTGCCGGCAGTCGAGGAGGATCTCGTCCCGTAACGAGGGCCGGCGCAGGTCTGAGACGGGCGCTTTGCGAAACGTTCAAAGTACAACGGTTCGATTTCTGTACGCGCCAGGGGCTGACACCGGGGTCCTGGTGCGCGATAACGTGCGCGCTCGGCCTGATCATCGTACTGTCCGGGGACTGTTATGCCTGATCCTTCCATGCCGCCGGACGACCAGCCGGCGTCGCCCGTGAGGCCCCGTGTGACGGCCGAGTCGCCGGCCGGGTCCTTGAGACGGCGTCTGGTGCTGTCGTCCGTGCTGCCGCCGAGCGTGGTCGCCGTGACGGGTGCGGTGGCCACCGCGCTGGTCGGCGATGGCCGCCTGGACCAGGCGTACCAGGGCGCTGTGTTCGGCGGCGTTGTGCTCATCGGGACCGTGGCGGCCGCGATCGCGGGCATGCGGGCTTCGGCGGAAGCACGAGCAGTCACCGAGCACTGGGAGGAGCTGTCCCGCGCAGCAGACCGAAACCGTGCCGAGCTGACCGAGTTGACCCGTGCCACAGCCGAGGGCAGAGCCGAACTGGAGTCGCTGTGCCGTCGGCTGCGGGCCGGGGAACGCCCTGTGCGGGGCCGGCCGGAACTCCCGCCGCAGACCGGCCCGGACGAACTCTCCCGCCTCGGATTCGAGATCGCCGTGGCCCGGCACGAGGCGAAGGCAGCCCTGCTGGAGACCGCCGCCTCCGCGATCGGCACGGAACACCACTCCCGGCTGGAGCAGTTCGAGGTGTTCGCCAACCTGGCGCGCCGTCTGGAGTCCCTGGTGCACCGCGAGATCGGCCTGCTGGACGACCTGGAGAACGAGGTCGAGGACCCCGACCTGCTCAAGGGGCTGTTCCGGGTGGACCACCTGTCCACCCGGATCCGCCGCTACGCCGAGAACCTGGCCGTGCTCGGCGGCGCGAACACCCACCGCCAGTGGACCCGCCCCGTCAGCCTGACCGACGTACTGCGTTCCGCCGTCGCCGAGATCGACCAGTACGCCCGGGTCAAGCTGGTCCCGCCCGTCGAGGGGTCGGTCAGCGGCCACGCCGTGGTCGACGTCGTCCATCTGCTGGCCGAGCTGCTGGAGAACGCGACGGTCTTCTCACCGCCCCAGACCACCGTGCACGTACGGGTGGAGCCCGTCGCCGCGGGGGTGGCGATCGAGGTCGAGGACCGGGGCCTGGGCATGTCCGCGGCCGTGCGCGGTCAGATGAACACCGTCTTGAGTACACCCGACAAGGTTGCGCTGGGCGAACTGCTGCAAGACGGCCGGATCGGCCTGTACGTGGTCTCCGTCCTGGCTCAGCGACACGACATCGCCGTGCAGTTGCAGAGCAACGTCTACGGCGGAACACAGGCCGTCATGGTGCTGCCCGAGGCACTGCTCGGTCCGCAGCCGGCAGCTTCCGCGCCGGCGCCCCACACCATCCCGGTCCCCGAGGCGGAGCCGCACGACCGGACGGAGACCGAGGCGGTGGACCTCCCGGCGACGGAGACGACCGTCGCGGATCCGAGCGTGTCAGATTCCGCATCCGGGCCCGCCCCGGCCCCGTCCGACGGCGAGGACGACCGCCCGCGGCTGCCTCAGCGCCGCCGTCAAGACCACGCCGCCGAAGTGCCGCAACCGGTCGGCGGCACCGGTGCTGCAGAGGACATCGAACACGACCCCGGCCTCATGGCCGCATTCCAGACCGGACTACGCAGGGCCGAGGAAGCGGAGACGCCCTGATGGCCGCAGCCGCCCTGAAGGCCCAGGGTCCGTACAGCGAAACGTTTCTTTCTGCCGAATAGGAGTACACGATCGTGGCGAGCGAAGACCTTTCCTGGCTGTTGACGGGTCTGGTGAACCGGGTGCCGCACACCCGAAGCGCGTTGTTGCTGTCCTCGGACGGGCTGGTGAAGGCAGCGGAGGGGCTCGACAAGGACGCCGCGGACCAGTTGGCCGCGCTCGCCAGTGGGCTGTACTCGTTGGCGCGCAGCGCGGGCCGGCACTTCGACGACGGCGGTGACGTGCGACAGATCGTGACGGAGCTCAGCACCTCGCTGCTGTTCGTCTCGTCCGCCGGGCACGGCGCGGTGCTGGCGGTGCTGGCCGGACGCGATGCGGACGCGGCGGTACTGGGCTACGAGATGGGCATGATGGTGAAGAGCGTGCGTCCGCACCTGGCCACACCGCCCCGGCACCCGGTGGGGTGACCGATGACGCCGGTCCTCCCAGACGGACCGCAGCTCGACGAAGCGGCCGGGCGGCTGGTCCGTCCCTACACGGTGAGCGACGGCCGGACCAGGGCCACGTCCCACTTCACACTGGTGACCACGGTGCGGGCCACCGGCGCCCGGACGCAGGGCGTTTTCGGCCTGGAGCACGCGCAGGTGCTGGCGTTGTGCGAACAGCCCGTGAGCGTTGCCGAGGTCGCGGCCCGGATGCAGGTGCCCGCCGCCGTGGTCAAGGTACTGCTGTCCGATCTGGCCGAGGGAGGTGCGGTGGTCGCAGGTGATACCCGCCCGGCGCCCACGGACCACTCCGCACGACCTGATCGAGACCTCCTGGAAGCGATACGCGATGGCCTCCTCAAACGACTGTGACCCGCTGCCCGCCGACGTCCTGCCGGTGGGCGTCAAGGTGCTGATCGCCGGCGGGTTCGGCGTGGGAAAGACCACCTTCGTCAACGCGCTCAGCGAGATCGAGCCGCTGAGCACCGAGGAGATGCTGACCGCTGTCAGCGCGGCCACGGACCGACTGGACGGAGTGGAGAACAAGGCCACCACCACGGTGGCCTTGGACTTCGGCCGGATCACGCTCAGTCCGTCCCACGTCCTTTACCTGTTCGGCACGCCCGGGCAGGAGCGCTTCTGGTTCATGTGGGACGAACTCTCCGAGGGAGCGCTCGGGGCGGTGGTTCTCGCCGACACCCGCAGGCTGGAGCACTCCTTCGCGGCGGTGGACTTCTTCGAGCGGCGCGGCATCCCCTTCGTCGTCGCCGTGAACGAGTTCGACGGGGCTCACCGCTACCGCGGGGAGGAGGTGCGGACCGCGCTCGACCTCAGGCAGGAGGTGCCGGTGGTGCTGTGCGACGCCCGCGTCCAAGTGTCGGGCATCCGCGTGCTGCTCGATCTCGTTCAGCATCTGATCACGACAAGGAGTTCCCATGGCAGCGACACAGACCAACCCACCGTCCGGGCCTGAGTCCGGGATCGCCCTGCGCCATCTGCTCCTCCCCCCGGAGGACCCACAGGTGCGCGCCCGTTCCGAGCGGCTGCGCGAGCTGGGCATCGATGCTCGTCCGGACGCCGAACTCGACGCCTTCGCACGGGAGCTGGCACAACGCACCGGCGGCTGCTACGCCGGGGTCAACTTCTTCCTCGACGCAGACCGCCAGTACTTCGCGGGGTTGTACAGCGCCGCGCAGGACACCACGGCTCATGTGGGGCCGCCGTTGCTGGAGGAACCGGTGCCCGGCCGCGTCATGCCCCGCGACATCGACATGGGCATCTGCCCGCACGTGGTCAAGCGCCGCCGGGCGCTGGTGCTGGAGGACATCCGGGACTTTCCCCGGTTCGCCGGCAACCCTGTGGTCGACGCGATCGGCGTCCACTCCTACTTGGGCGCACCGCTGATAGACAGCACCGGCATGGTGCTGGGCACCATCTGCGTAGTCGACCAGGACCCACAGCCGTGGGGGCGCGAAGGGCTGGAAACCATCAAGGCCATGGCTGCCGAACTGGTCGAGCGACTGGAGGAGTCGGCGAGCCGCCGCGGCTGACCGGCACTGCCGGACGCGCAACGGATCGATCTCCATGGGGTGGTGTACGAACGTGTCGCCGACGCGCTGGTCGCGTCCCGGTCCCCGCTGCCGCCGCCGGCGGAGCGCAGGCGGTTGTGCCAGGCTCACGCGCTCACCCTGGACGAGGTGGCCGCAGCGCTGCAGGTGCGGCGGGCGACCGTCGGCGCCTGGGAGTCGGGCAAGACCGAGCCGAGGCCCCCGGAGCGGGAGGCGTACGCACGCTTGCTGGAGCAGCTCGCCAAGCTCTACCCCGCTCCTGAGAGCACCCGTGCCGGGCAGGAGGACACCGCGGTGCCGCAGACGTGCCACGGGCTCGGGCGCGGTACGGACCACCACCTTCGACAACGCCAGTGGCACCTGGTCGGCGCCGAGGACGCTGTCCTCCGGCGACGCCCAGTACACGTCCGACGCAGTCATCACCCCCGACGGCTCGGTCCATGTGCTGTGGCCCGAGCTCGACGCCGACCAGCAGCACGAGTCCGTGTGGGAGTCCACCCTGGCCAGCGGAAAGTGGACGTCCGCGCGCCGAGTGGGTGGCGGACGGTCGGTGCACGTCGAGATCGCAGCGGACGCCGTCGGCTCCGCCACAGCCGTCTGGGGAGCGTCGTCCACCGTCTCCTCCGACACGGAGGTGATGGCCTCAACCATGACCTGGCCCACCCTCCAGGTGACGGAGAGCACGGTGCCGGCGAAGGTGTTCCTGAACGGCACCAGCTCCCACAGCGCCGCCTGGAAGCCTTCCTGGACCACCAACTCCCCCGTCGCCTCCTGGACAGTCACGCTCAAGGACACCGCAGGGCGGACCGTCCGCACCCTCACCGGCAACCCCGGCTCCGCCACGACGATCGCCCCGGTCTGGAACGGCCGCACCAGCACCGCCGCGATCGCCGACAACGGCAGACTCACCTGGACGCTGAAGGCCGTCCAGTACGGCTCCGGAACTGCGTCGACGCTGCAGACCGGCACCATCGCGGTGGCCGGCGGCAGGCCGGCCTTCCGTGACTTCAGCGGCGGCGCCGACATCGTCTCCGACGGCTTCGGCGACCTGCTCCGACTCGACACCTCGGGCAGGCTCCAGTGGCTCCTTGGCACGGGCCGCGGCGACTTGACGGGCGGCGAGATCGGCGGCGGCTGGTCGACGAGCATCAAGGCCGTGCCGTTCGGCGACCTCAACGGTGACCGCTGCAACGACCTCCTCGTCCGCCTCGGCGACGCCCTGCGCGCCTATCAGCCGGGCTGCGGCAACGCGCCGTCGGCCGCGAGCACGCCCTACAACACGGTCTCCAGCACCGGCTGGAAGCAGTACGACATCCTGACCCACCCCGGTGACGTCACCAAGGACGGCCGCCCGGACCTGATCGCCCGCAACTCCTCCACCGGCGCGGTCTACCTCTACAAGGGCACCAGCACCGGCACCCTCTCCGCGCGCGTGAAGCTGTACGCAAACTGGAAGACGTACAGGAAAGTCGTCGGCGCCGGTGACCTCAACGGCGACGGCATCGGCGACCTGATCGCGCAGGACACCTCCAACAACCTGTACCGCTACTACGGCAAGGGCAACGGCACCTTCGCCGGCCGCGTCAAGATCGCCAGTAATTGGGGCGGCTCCTACAACGTGGTGGCCGGCGTCGGCGACATCACCGGCGACGGCACAAGCGACCTGATCGCCCGCGACACCGCCGGCAACCTCTACCGCCAGTCCGGCGACGGCAAGGGTTCGTACGGCACCCGCGTCAAGATCGGTAGTGGCTTCAACCGTGCCAAGGGGCTGTTCTGACAGTCCTCCGGTAGCGCGGGCGTGGGGGCTCGCGAGCCCAGTGGGGGCCACGTCACCCTGGTGCGGGGTCAGGACCGGAAGAACACGATGACTGTGAGCCGGCCCCGGCTCGGTCCCCGGCTGCTGAGCGCGTCATGCATGAACTGGCCGCCGGTACCCGCGACGGTGTCCTGTTCACCGACGACATCCGCTGCCCGGAGCACGTCGCCGACCTGGCCGCCGCCCTCCTGGAACTGGCGTGCGGCGACGCCGCCGGCGTCCGGACGGGCAGAAGTTCGCGGAAGGGCTGCGACCAAGGCACGCGATCTCCTGGCCCAGGACTCGGTCAACGCCACACTCAAGGGAGTCACCGCATCCGGCACCGCGCTCGTCGAAGGCTGTGACGCCGCCGGGATCCTCATCCTGCACGGCCGACAGGTCGAAACCCTCACCCCGACCGATCAGATCGTCATCGACAGCGACGAGCTCCAGGACGTGCGCCTGGTCGACGAACCACCCACCGACGGGGAGCTCTTCCTACTCGCGAGGCACCCGGCACGTCTCCACGCGGCTGACGGCCGGCTGCACCACGGCAGGGGTCCACGACCTGCGGCTCGCGCCCCTCGCCTCCGCCGTGTGCCGCCCCCGGTTGCCGCCCCCGGGCGAAGCCGGGCGACTCAGAGCCGCACGAGGGCGTTCAGGTTCTCGTGGCCGATGCCCGGCCGACTGAGCGCGAGCCAGCCGTGTCCGCGCATTCGGGTGGACGCACCGATGTCGCCGGGGTTGACAGACAGTCGTGCGCACGCCTGAGCCACCGTGGTCGTGCCCCCGTGTTCCTCCCAGGGGAACGGGTCGCCGGAGCAGTCCACGTCGTTCTGCGCCGCGCAACGCCGACGGATGCGGCCGTCTCGGGCGACCACCCAGAGACCGGTGCCGCCAGCTCCGTCCTCGAAGAACATCTGGGCCTCGCCGCACAGGGCACTCAGCCGCTCCACCGCGGCCATCCACGCGTCCCAGTCGAGGCCGACCAGGTCGGGCAGATTACCGAAGAGCAGTCGCCAGCCGTCGAGTTCGGGAGTGACGAATACGGGGACCGCGTCCTCGCGGAACGGCAGGTCCTCGACATCGGCACCCTCGTCCAGCGTGACCGGGAACCCGTCGTGCAGACCGAGCGCCTCGAAGGCCCCGTCGTACGTCTCACCAGGAACGGCGTACCACCAACCTCGCGGATCCAGCGGAAAAGGACTGTCCCCGGCGGACTTGATACCCGCACGACGCTTAAGGAGCATACGGTCACGCCGGTCGAGGCGGTCGGTAAGACCGGTGGTGATGAGCTCGCCCAGCCTGCTGTGGATCACGACCGTCGATCATACGCAGCCGCGAAGGTTATCTAAGGGGTGTCCCACAAATCATCTACGGCACGCTGGTTGACCAGCGTTGCTTCCCGGTCATCCAGCGAGTAGGGCATCCTCACGGATTATGGTCACACCGGCCCTCTGACCGGAAGCTCACTGTGCTTCACACGATGGGGGCGCGAAGCGTTTGAGCGTTCGCTGTCACCTGCTGAGTGAGCCTGTCCCGGCATCGCCCGTGCCCTGCGTCCCTGCGCGGGCAGCGGGAGACGTCGGAGCAGGAGGGCGACCAAGAAGAACCAGGCCCGCAGCGGCGGGTTCTCGCTGTACTGTGCACTCGCCGTAGGGGTCAGCTCCGCTGCCGGCGGTACAGGTCGATGGCCGCCTGCGTCGGGTAGTTGGGCACGGTGACGGCCTCGCCGCTCTCCTTGGAGACCACGATCTTGCTGCCGCCGGGGGGAGCCGGCTGAGGCCGTCCGGCGACGTCCGTGACCGGCGGGAACACCGCGTGCACCAGGTAGCCGATGTCGAACTCCTGGACGCGGAGTTCGACGGGCGAGCCATCGGGCAGTCTGAGCTCGGCGAAGCGGCTGCGGACGATGTCGAGGGCCTGTTCGGCGGTGGTCGGCGGGGCTGGGTGGTCCGAGGTCACTGAATGCTCTCCCTGATTCCGAATCGCTGAGTGCTGGATTTCTATGCCCGTCAGAACAACCCGTACTACACCTGCTCGGCGATCAGCGACTACAAGGCCGTTCCCTTCAGATCACCTCGCCGACCAGATGAAGATGGCGGGCGATGTGGAGTCCGCCGACGTAGACGGTCGCGGTCTTGTCATATCGAGTGGCCACGCCGCGCCACTGCTGGAGCTTGTTGATGCGCCGCTCGACGGTGCTGCGCCGCTTGTACGCCTTCCGATCGAAGGCGCACGGCCGCCTGATCGCCCTCGCTTCTTGCGCTTGGCGACCTGGTCGGAAGGCTGGGGGATCACGGCCCGGATCCCGCGCTGACGGAAGTGGGTCCGAAATCGCGCGGGACGAGTAGTCTTTACCGGCCAGGACCATCTCCGGTGTGGTCCTGAGTCGGCCGATCCGCCGCGGCACCCGCAGGTCGGCCATGACTCGGGGAAGGCGGGTGCATCACTAGCCTGGCCGGGCGTGAGGGCGAAGGCGAGCGGCCGGCAGCGGCTGTCTGCGGCGAGATGGATGTTGGTGGTCAGTCGGCCGCGGGACCGTCCGCGGGCATGGTCGTCCGGCTCGCCTACCGGGGCGCCTTTTGACGGGCCCCGGCAGTGTGCTGGTGAGCGCAGACGACCGTGGAGTCGACCGCGACGAATTAGTCGAGGTCACCTTCGGCATCGGCTCTCCCAGGTGCCGTCGGCGGCCCACTTCCGCAGCCGGTTGTGGGCTGCCTTCCACAAGCCGAAGTGCTCGGGCAGATCCACCCACGGCGTATCCGTGCGGTACTTGAACGCGATCGCGTCAATCAACTGCCGGTGATCACGCATCGCCCACCCCGCCGAGAGGTTCGGTCCGGCAGTAACGGCTGGAATCGACGACCTGCTCGCCCGCGTCTACGACTCAACCGGGACGACCTCGTCTCCGTTCGGTTCGCGTGCTCACCCCTGCAGGAGACCGCTCTCAGCCTGTGGGCATGACACAACCCGATCCGCACGCCAAGCACCCGCCCTTCCCGCGCCAGTGTGCCCCGCTGCTACGGCAACTCGACTGGCCGCTGCTGCAATCGCTGGTCGGCCCTCGTCGGCGAATCCCCGACTTCCTGACCCCTCACCCCACCGGCCCGTCCCCCGACGTCGAGTTCGCCGCCTTGCGGGCAACGCCGGCCGAACGTGTGACAACCGAGTTACTCCAAGCCGCCAGCGGTGCAGAGCTGCACCCCGGCCTGCAACAGGCCTACCAAAACCCGCTGGCCCTGCTCGAGCGCGTCGCCGAAGCCCTGCACGCCTACTGGGCCTTGGCAATCGCACCCCGCTGGGCGCGCATGCACGCCGTCCTGCGCGCCGACGTCCGTTACCAGGCCCGGCGGCTGGCCGACGGTGGGGCCGCCACGCTGTTCCCCGACATCGACCCGGGCTTGCGCCGGCGGGCCGGCACCCTCACGGTGGACGTCTTGCGCGACGAACGACGTGACCTCGCGGTGGACGACCGGGGAGTGACGTTCGCCCCCACAGGAAACCACCGGCCGGCACATCGCTGCCGCAATCCTGCCTAGTTGATCCTCGTGATGCCGCACAGGTACCCGAGCGTCAGCTCGCGAAGCCGGCGGGGGCCAAAGCTGCGGCCGTGTCCAGGGTGGACGATGGACACGTCAAGGCCTGTGGGGTGTTGCATGCTGTGCCGGTAAGAGGACCGATCCAATTCGGGGAGGTCGTCGATGAGATGGCCGTTGTAGATCACGTCGCCGGAGTACAGCGCGCCCGTGCGTTCCTCGTGGAGGGCGATGCATCCGGGTGTGTGGCCAGGCAGATGGAGAACGGTCAGCGTGCGACCGCCCACTTCGATGGTGTCCCCTCCCTGGAGCCGGTGAGTGACCTTCAGCGGGCCCGGATGGTAGCCCCTCGGGTCGTAGGCGGGGTGTGGCAGCTTGTTGATCAAGAGGTGCGGTACGTGCTCTCCTTCCGCGTCGATGCCGAGCTTCTCGTAGAGCTCAGTCCCGTACAGTTCACTGTCGTACATCGGATACCGCTCACCGGGCTTGCCTCACTTCCCGCTTCACATTGCATCAAAACCACGACAACGAGACAACGTTCCCGCGATCGGCGTTGCGGCGACCTTCTCCTGTGCAGGCCAACTCGGCCGTTCCGGCTGCTCGCGGGAAGACGCCGTCGATGACGGACCGTGTGGCCCGGCATCGGCCGTCACCGCACTGTCCAGCCGTGCGCGGCCCGGGAGCGCCGGCGGCAAAGGGCGGTGATACCGCTCCCGGTCCTGAGAGCCGCAAGAAGGCTGATCACCTACCTCAATGCGTTCGGACTCCAGGTGGCTGCCTGATGTCTGTCGGCGTAGACGCGGACAGGGCGGGATTTCAGTTGATAGCAGGCAAGCGCCGACTTCATGACTGACCGAGTCTTGCGTCAGGTGATGGGCGGGCGCCCGGAGTGTGGCCGAACGTACGGCGGAAGACGTCAATGAAGGTGCTGGCAGATGACCAGCCGCATTGGTGGGCAACCGTGGTGATGGGGGTGCCGTCGGCCAGAAGAATCAGGGCGTGGTGGAGTCTGACCTGGGTGCGCCACTGGGGATAGGTGAGGCCGAGGTTGTCACGGAGGCGGCGGGATAGGGTTCGGGCGCTGGCGCCGATCTGGCGTCCGAGGGCATCGAGTGAGCGATTGTCTGCCGGGTCAGTGCGCAGGATGCCGTGCAGTTCCCGAAGCAGAGGGTCAGTCGGTGTCGGCAGGTGCAGGGGTTGCGTGGGAGAGGTGGTGAGCTGGTCGAGCATGACGGCGCGGAGTCGATGGTGGGGTGGGCTGTCGCTGTCGGGGTCGCGGGTGTAGGCGACGATGAGTTCGCGCAGGAGGGGGCTGACGGCGAGGACGGCCGGTTTGTCCAGGCCGAGGGGGTTCTCGGTGGCAGGCAGGCCGACGAGGTGGAGGGCGAGTTCGCCGTGGGCCTGATGCTGGTGGACGGTGCCGGCGGGGATCCAGAGCGCGCGGGTGGCGGGGGCGACCCAGGAGCCGGTGTCGGTGGTCACCGCGATAGTGCCCTGGCTGGCGTAGACGATCTGGTGCTCGTCGTGACGGTGCGCGTCGATCTCCCCGCCGGACCGGAGACGTTGGGTGCGGGTCGGAGCGACAGATGTGTGGCGGACTTTCTGCATCAACTGTCAATTTAGCGAAAGCGCGACGCCGGATGCTTCGCCCAGCATGAGGGGATGCGAAGGAACACATCGATCTCCCTGCTGGCCATGGGGCACGGCTGCGTCGACATCTACCAGGGCGCCGTCGCGGCGCTGGTCCCGTTCTTCGTGTCCGAACGGAATTACACCTACGCGGTGGTCTCCGGCATCGTGCTGGCGGCGTCCCTCTTGTCGTCGGTGGCTCAGCCGGTGTTCGGCGTGCTCACCGACCGGTGGGCCATGCCGTGGCTGCTGCCTGTCAGCACCCTGCTGAGCGGCGTGGGCATCGCGATGAGCGGCCTGAGCGGCTCCTACGGACTCACCCTGTTCTGCATCGCCGTCTCCGGGATCGGGGTGGCTGCCTACCACCCGGAGTCCGCCCGCGTGGCCCGGTTGGCCAGCCGGGGCAGCCACAGTGCGATGGGCTGTTTCTCCCTCGGCGGCAACATCGGCTTCGCCCTGGCCCCGCTCATGGTGTCGGCCGTGATGGGACGCGGTTCCCTGCGCTGTACGCCCGTCCTGGTCCTGCCCGCGCTCGTCGGCGCCGCCCTGTACATGCCCGTGCTCCGGATGCTCGGCCGGTCTCAAGCCGGCATGTTCAGAACGGAGGCGCCGCGGGGCGCCGACGACATGGCATCGTTCCTGAAGCTGTCCCTGGCGGTCGTCTTCCGTTCCATCGTCTTCACCGGTCTGAGCACCTTCATCTCCCTTTACGCCCAGCAGCGCATGCACGACAGCGCCACCGCGGGAACCGTCGCTCTGTTCCTGCTGTTCCTGGGCGGCGCGGTCGGCTCGGTTCTGGGCGGGGCCCTAGCCAATCGCTACCACCGCGTCCACGTCTCGCGCTGGTCCTACTTGTTCACGGTCGCCGCCCTCATCGGAGTGATCTACATTCCCGGCCCGGCCATGTTCCTCTTCGTGGCACTCACCTCCACCGGCCTGTACGTCCCTTTCTCCCTCCAGGTCACCCTCGGCCAGGACTACCTGCCCACCCGCATCGGCACCGCCAGCGGCGTCACCCTCGGCCTCACCGTCAGCGCCGGCGGCCTCATCAGCCCCCTGCTGGGACACCTCGCCGACTCCACCTCCCTGAAGACAGCCCTCACCCCTCTGATCGCCATGCCCGCGCTGAGCTGGCTCCTCTTCCGCGCCCTGCCCGAACCGGTCACTCCCAAGCCCCTATACGTCGCGTCGGCGACCGCATCCGCACGACAGGGTGCGTAGAGGTGCAGGGCCAATGTGCAGGCGTGCCCATCGACCGAGTCGCGGCCGGGCTCTGGCCAAGGGAAGGCCCGGCCCACAGGTCTGAGTTGGGTTCTGTGTCCTCGATAAACCTCCAGAGGGGCGGCTCCTCATCGAAGAACGGCTGCTCGAAGGGCCGCTGAAATGCCCTCAGTACGGTGCGCTTTCGGGGTTCGATTCGATCGCGTCGGCGGTCGCCCACTCGGCACTGACAGCGGGCCATCGAGCGCACCATGTCGTGGCTGTCCGGCTACCGGAGGCTCAGCCCACGCTAGGAACCCATGCCCGCGCCTACCTGGCTCGTCTCGGTCTCCCCGTCTGCGCGGCCGACTACTGTGCTGTTGGTAGAGCGTCGTGACCAACGAAGGGGGAGGCTTGAGTTGTGCTGATCACTACGCACCCGCCGTAGGTGCCTCTGGAAAGCCCAGAGGGCCCCTACGGAGGCTTTCGATGTCCCGGACTCTCCGCACGACTTGCAGGCGACTCCGCGTCCAAGAGGGCGCATCGGAGTCCATGTCGCTGTACGACCTGCGCTATGCCAATGCTGAACTGGCCCGAGCCGCCCGCGAAGGCCGTCGCCCCGTCCCGGCGAAGACGCTGTGTCGGCTCACCTCTTGGCAGTGGATGGTGCTTCACTGCAGGAAGGGTTCGTTTTCCGTCGAGATCGCTACGGCTGAGGGCCGCGCTCGGCTCCAGGGTCGACTCGAAGCCCAGCGGATGCGCGGACTGCACCGCGCCGGCCACGAACTTGACGACACAGACATGCCACCGGTCCGCCACCGTCATGGTGTGCTTTGGAATGCCTGGTAAAGGCGAAGCATCCAGACTGACCAGCACTCGCAATCGTAGGGGTGCGTACCGGTAACGGCCCCTGCGGGCGGGCCTGCGAGTTCCCGCCCGTTCTGGCAAGAGAGCGGCACAGCTCGGGAACCGCGCCTTGGCCTTTCGATGCGAACGCGCCACCAGGCGGCCCCGTGGTGCGTGGCCACGGGGCGCGCCTTGTGGGGTTTAGGGCCTGTCTGATGGGTCGTGCGGTAGTTCCCTGGCAGATGCCGCCAGTCTGGAGCCGCGTCCTCTCGCTCAAGCCGCTCGTTCCACTGAAGCGGACAGACCCTGTCACTTGGGACAGGTGACGATCTGGATCACCGCAGTGAGCGAATGGAGAGGTGATGGTTCCCGAGGGACTCAGGTACAACCAAGAATACATGTGGGTGAGCAGAGCTGGTGATCACACTGTCAGGGTGGGCATCACGGATTACCGCCAGGACCAGTTGAGCGGTGTAACTGGGGTGGTTGGGTTACTGGCGGGCCGCTAAGAGGCGGCCGTCGAAGGTGATGTCGAAGGCGTTCAGCGCGGTCTTCCAGCGCGTGGTCCAGCGGGCCTGGCCCTTGCCGGTACGCGGGCCGCCGCCCGGCGAGCGGTGGTGGACGAGCAACGGCATGCAGAGGGGCTGCCCGCGGCATCTGCGGTGGGGGTGCTGTCGCAGGAGCGAAGCGAGCAGCTCGAGGACATCGACCCCGCCTGGTGCCCCGCCTGGCCCGTCGACTGGCAACGCTGCTTGCACCTCACGCGACAGCACCTCGGCACCGGCGGAACACTGCCTATGAGGCCGGGCGACGTCGTGCACCAGGGCGAGGATCTGGAATAGCGGGCGGTGGCCGGTGCCGCCAGGCGATCGGGGGCGGCGTGCACGGGTCGGCAGGGTCGGGGGCTGTCGTAGGAGGCGAGGCGGTCCAGTGCGGGCAGGGTGAGCCATCGGCTGGCCGGTCCGACGGGCTCGGCTGGGGGCGGGTATTCGGTGATAGGCGCGCCGTAGTAGTGGCGGCGGGCGGCCTCGAAGTCGGCGGTGAGGCAGTAGTAGGCCGTCCGCAGGGCCTGGTGCAGAGCGGCGGGAAGGTGGGGGCGGTGGCAGACCAGGGTCAGGTGGAGACCGGTGAGGGCCTGTAGCTGGAGGAGGCGCACCGCGCGACGGGCGGTGAGCCGGTGGGCGCGCAGGACGGTCAGCCAGGTCACGGGCAGGGCCGTCATCCACGTGGCAGCGGCTTCCCAGACGGGCTGACGGCCGCCGGGGAAGCGTCCCGGGAGCAGGAGCGGTTTGCCCAGGGCGGCGAGAAGGTCGTGGGCGAGGCCGGCTTCGCTGGTGGTGCCCGGGCCGGGGTGCAGGGTGATCCGGTCGGACGGCGGGTGGTGGGCGGTCAGGGCAGTGTGCGTGTGGATTGTGTCGTCGCCTGGGTCGAGGACCACGGTGACGGACCGCGGTGGCACGGTGAGCGGCATGGTGGTGTGGTGGTCAGCCAAGTCGGCCGAAGGCCCAGCGCAGCAGTTCCTGGTCCACGCGGGAACGGCCGGGGCGGGCCACGCCCGCCACCGCAAAGCCCGCCACGACAACAGCCCCGTCATGCTGCCCCGGCTCGTTCTACCTCCCGAGGAGCTTCTCCCCGAACTGCCCTCAGCACCGTCTCAAGACACAGGCCATGGAGCCGCGCTGCCACCTGCGTGCGGGCTTCCGGAACTGGGACACCTACTGGTGCCCTCCGCCGGGGGCATCCGGCACTTCGATCATCTCACCCTCCCGGATCCCGAGCAGGGGGTTGCGGCTCAGCTCGGTCAGGTGCTCGCCGAGCCTGACAGCTGTGTTCCGCCAATGCCCCAATGGATCGCCACAGATATGTCGACAGCGCTGTACGGTGGGGCGTCATGACGAAGTGGCAGCTGCTGAGCGCCGTGTCGAAAACGGCGCTGGCCGTGGCCCAGGTCCGCGCTGACGAGAGCGCAGCCGGCAACGCCTTGTTCAATGACCCGTATGCTGCAGCCTTTCTGGCCGCGTCGGGAGAGCCGATGCGACCGCACAGCCCCGGTCCGCTGGCGCAGGTCCTGAGGGCCCAGGCGGTGATCCGGACCCGCTTCTACGACGAGCAGCTTCTGCATTCCGGCTGCAACCAGGTGGTCCTGCTCGCAGCCGGGCTGGACACCCGCGCCTACCGGCTCCCCTGGCCGCATGGGATCCGCTTGTACGAGCTCGACCTGCCGCCGGTCTTCGAGTTCAAGCACCATGTGCTGGCGGCGGAGTCCGCCGTAGCGCGCTGCGACAGAACGGCCCTTCCCGTGGACCTGCTGCATACCGCCTGGGCCGATCGGCTGATCGACGCGGGGTTCAACCCGGCGCAGCCAACCGCCTGGGGTGTCGAAGGCCTGCTGGTCTATCTCACCGCAGAGGAGGCGGCCGGGCTGCTCACCACGGTCGGTGAACTGTCCGCCCCGATCAGCCGGCTCGTCTTGGAGCGGGGACGCAGCGGGCAGACCGTTCTCGACGATCCGTCGGTCGCGCACATCACCTCGCTGTGGAAGGGCGGCCTGGGTTCGAGGACCGCCGACTGGCTCGGCGACCACGGCTGGCACACCCGGGTCCACCCGCTGGACGCCGTCGCTGACCACTACGGCCGGCCAACAGCCAATCCGTCCGGCACTGGCTTCATCACGGCCGTACGCGGCACGAGCCAAGCGTTGTCCTAGCTCACCGAGAGCCTGTTCCGGCCGGCCTGTTCCAGCCGGTTCACCGTGGTTTTTGGTCCGCCGGTCAGCGGCGAGCCCTCCCTGCTGTGTGCGGGCCCCGCCCCCGGCCTGCGCACAGCGGAGCCGGCCGGGCCGCGGCCGCGGCCGCCGCCGAACGTGTGCTCATCCCGGCGAGCCTCGCCTCCGCGATGGCGCCCATCCTGCCGCACGCTGTCCGGGTAGCGAGTGCCGCCGGCAGCGACCCCTGTCCTACGGGAGCCAGGAAGAGGGACGAAAGCCCAATTGACGATTGCTGCGCGGTGCGGCGCGCTCCGGCCGCCGTCGGGGCCGATCAGGCGCAGCCGCGCCGCCAGTTCCAGCCGATGAAGGGGTGACGCAGGTTCACCTCGAACTGGCAGAAGGCGGTGCCGTCGGCCTGGAGCGCCTGGGTGGCGCCACGCGCGGTCCGCGGGCGGCCGCGTAGTGGCGGGCATCGCGGTCGTCCTGGACCACACGACCGCCACGGCGTTGTACGACCCGAAGGACCCGTTCAACGAGGCGGTCGCCGCGTTCTACGTCCAGGCCTCCGTCGGACTTGGTGACCTTTATGCGCCGGTGCTGTCCCTGACGGCCGGCGACGCGGAGCGGCCGGGCCTGCTCGGCTACATCAACGGGCTGCGGTTCATCCGTATCGAGGCGTTCGACACCGACGCCGCGGTCACCGCCACCGACCTGCTCCGGTTCGGGCACTCCTGGGCCGCCGTCCACGCCATCCACGCCGCCCGCCCCTTCCCCACCCACCCCACCGGCTGGTACCTGCTCACCCTGACGCCCAAGGCCTACGCCGGCACCGGCGTCCACCCCGACCCATAAACGCCGGCCGCCCGGCGACAGGGCCCGGGCCTGGTCGGCCGCGACCTGACAGCCGCGAACACCCGGTGCTGCCCAGAGTTGTGGCTGGATCAGGGCGAAGGCCAAGCAGACCGCGGCCACCACCGGCGGCATCATGACCGATGTCCAGGCCCGCTTCGGCTACACCGCCGCCCCCGGCACCACCGACGACGCCCGCATCCGCCACCTCACCCTCGCCCTGCCCCCACAACACGCCGCCCGCCGCTTTACGGCCCAACAGGACGGCCTCACCGAGGACCAGCCACCGGATCGCCGCCGAGGCCCTCGGCGAGGTCAACTTCCGCGACAACGGCCACCGCGCCCACGGCCTCGAAGTAGAACTCACCGACCTCCTCCACCTGGAATTCGAGCTGTGGCTGGGGCCGGCCGCGCGGGCGCCAGAACGCGGAGATGAACCAAGCGGAGTTGAGATCTCCGGTGGCCTGCGGGAGCGCACCTCCGGTGGTCGGGACCGCAGGTGCGCCGTGGGGGCAGCCCGGGTGAAGGATCCGGCTTACACGGCCAGCCAGGCCGCTTGGTCGGGCTCGAGCAGGCCGTTGTCGATGGGGCCGCTGGAGAGCAGCACCGAGGTGTGGGCCGGCAGGGGGCAGGCCTCGGGCGAGAGGTTGACCACGCAGGTGAAACCGGGGTCACGGGCGAGGGCCAGGACACCCTCGGGGGCGTCCAGCCAGGTGAGGGTGCCGTCGCCGAGCGCGGGGTGTTCGCGGCGCAGACGCAGAGCGCTGCGGTAGAGCTCCAGCATCGACGTGGTGTCGCCGGTCTGGGCCTCGACGCTCAGCTCCGCCCACGCGGCGGGCTGGGGCAGCCAGGGTGTGGCGGGGGAGCCCTCGGGGCTGAAGCCGTACGGTGCGGTGTCTCCGGACCAAGGGATGGGCACGCGGCAGCCGTCGCGGCCCCGGTCGGTGTGTCCGGACCGCTCCCAGACGGGGTCCTGGAGCACGTGCTCGGGCAGGTCCTCGACCTCGGGCAGGCCCAGTTCCTCGCCCTGGTAGATGTAGGCGCCGCCGGGCAGGGCGAGCATGAGCAGGGCCGCCGCACGGGCGCGCCGGGTGCCCAGTTCGAGGTCCGTGGGGCCCTCGGGGCGGTACGGCTCGTTGGTGGTCCACTGCCTGACCGCCCTGCGGCCGTAGCGGCTCGGGTGGCGCATGACGTCGTGGTTGGACAGCACCCAGGTGGCCGGCGCGCCCACCGCGCCAAGCATGGCGAGTGAGTCGTCGATGACCGCGCGCAGGTCCTTCGCGCTCCAACTGGACATCAGGAAGTCGAAGTTGAACGCGGTGTGCAGGCCGTCCCGGCGGACGTACGCGGCGAGCCGTTCGGGGGTGTCGGCCCAGGCCTCGGCGACGAACGAGCGGTCGCCGGGGAACTCGTCGGCCACCCTGCGCCAGGCACGGTAGATGTCGTGGACCTCCTCGCGGTCCCAGTGGGGGTGGTCGATGTGCTGCCTGGGTGCTGTGTCCGAGGGTTCCCGGGGGGCGAGGGGGCCCAGCACCGCCGGTTCATGGCGGGACGGGAGATCGGGCAGCTCGGGGTGCTTGACGAGTCCGTGGGCGACGTCGATACGGAAGCCGTCCACTCCGCGGCTGAACCAGAAGCGCAGGATCGACTCGAACTCGGCGTGAACGTCGGGGTGTTCCCAGTTGAGGTCGGGCTGCTGCGGGGCGAACAGGTGCAGGTACCACTCGCCGTCGGGCAGCCGGGTCCAGGCCGGGCCGCCGAAGCAGGAGACCCAGTCGTTGGGCGGTTCGGCGCCGTCGGTGCCGCGGCCGGGGCGGAAGATGTAGCGCTCACGTTCCGGGCTGCCGGGTCCGGCCGCCAGGGCGGCCTGGAACCAGGCGTGCTGGTCGGAGGTGTGGTTGGGCACGATGTCGGGGATGACACGGATTGCGTGCCGGTGCGCTTCGGCGATGAGTTCCTCGGCCTCGGTCACCGTGCCGAACAGCGGGTCGATCGCGCGGTAGTCCGCCACGTCGTAACCGTGGTCGGCCATCGGCGACTTATACCACGGATTGATCCAGATGGCGTCGATCCCGAGGGACTTGAGGTAGGGCAGTTTGGAGCGGATGCCGGCGATGTCGCCGACGCCGTCACCGTTGGCGTCGGCGAAACTGCGGATGTAGACCTGGTAGATGACGGCGCTGCGCCACCACGGTGCGGTGCTGGGCATGGTGTGGAGTGGGCCCTTCGAGGTGTGGGAGGGGCGGGGTCTACTTGGCTGCGCCGGCGGTGAGTCCGGCGACGATACGGCGCTGGAAGAGCAGCACCATCACCACCAGCGGAACGGTGACCAGGACGCCCGCCGCCATCTGGCTGGCGAACGGGGTCTCGAACTGGGTCGCGCCGGCGAACTTGGAGATGGCGACCGGTGCTGTCTGTATGGCGGACTTGTTCGTCATCGACAGGGCGATGAGGAACTCGTTCCAGGCGGCGATGAACGTGATGATCGCGGTGGTGAAGATGCCCGGCGCGGCGAGCGGGATGATGACCTTGCGGAACGCCTGGCCGCGGGTGCAGCCGTCGATCATCGCGGCGTGCTCCAGTTCGTCCGGCATCTGCCGGAAGAACGTGGTGAGGTTCCATACCGCCAGTGGCAGCGCGAACGACATGCTCGGCACGATCATCGCCTGGTAGGTGTTGATCCAGCCGATGTCGGTGAACAGCTTCAGCAGGGGAACCACGATCGACACCACCGGGAACATCGACGTGGCGATGATCAGCGTCAGGATCAACCGCTTGAACCGGAACTCCAGCCTGGCCATCGCATAGGCGGTGAACGTGGCCAGCAGCAGCGCCGATGCGGTGGTGATGCCCGCCACGATCAGGCTGTTGAGCAACGCACGGGTGAATCCCTGGGTCGGGTCGAACACCGCCCGGTAGTTCTCGAACGACACCGGCGTGGGCAGCAGCGAGGTGTCGAAGATGTCGGAGGTGCGCCGCAGACTGGAGACCACCATCCAGTAGAACGGGGCCAGGCAGTAGGCCACCACCGCGGCGACTCCCACGTACAGCAGCCGGGTGCGCCAGGTCGCCGTGCGGGTCATGCCGCCACCTCCGTGCGGCGCGGCGCCAGGACGTCCCGCAGCCTCCTACGGCTCGTCTTCCTGCCGTCGCGGGCGGCGACGAGGTCCGTGCCGAGCAGCCGGACGAAGGCGAGCGCGATGAGCAGGACGTAGAGAAAGAGGATCACGGCGTAGGCGGAGGCCGGTCCGAAGCGGACGTTGGAGGCCTCGTTCTGCGCGAGCATCGACAGGGTTTCCACCGAGTTCTTCTGCGCGCCGACGAGGATGTAGGGCAGGTCGAACATCCGCAGTGCGTCCAGGCAGCGGAACAGCACCGCCACCAGCAGTGCGGGCTTCACCAGGGGCAGGGTGACGTGCCAGAACCGGCGCAGGGCGCCGGCCCCGTCGATACGGGCGGCCTCGTGGACCTCCTTCGGGATCACCTGCAGGCCGGCCAGGACCAGCAGGCCGATGAAGGGGGCGGTCTTCCACACCTCGGCGACGATGACCGCGACCTTGGCGTGGAAGCCCTCGGTGGCCCACAGAATCTGGCGGCCGAGGATCGCGTTGGCGATGCCGTGGCTGTTGAAGATCCACCGCCACAGCAGGCCGGAGATGGCCGTGGGCACCGCCCAGGGCACGAGGATGCCCGCTCGCACCAGGGCGCGGCCCCTGAAGGCCTGGTGCATGATCAGCGCCATCGCGACACCGATCACGGTCTCCAGTCCCACCGTGACGACGGTGAAGAACGTGGTGTTCCAGAAGGCGTTCCAGAACCGCTGGCCGGCGACGCCGAAGATGTCGGCGTAGTTGTGCAGCCCGACGAACGGCTCCCTCGTGCGGATGAAGCCGGTGCTGGGGTCGAGGCCCTTGGGTCCGTAGAGCGACTCGTGCAGGGCCATCAGCGTCGGATAGAGCACCACGACGGTCAGCACCAGGATCGTCGGGGAGACGAGGAGTGCCGCCATCCGGCCCGAACCGGCGGTCGCCCGGACGTGTGTGCGGCGGCGCCGGTGCACCGGCGGGGACGGCTGCAGTGAGGCGCTGCCGCGTTCGTGCACCGTGGCGCCGGGCGGGATCGTGGTGTCCGTCATCGCCCGCTCCTCACTGCGCCGTGGACTTCTGCAGTGCGCTCTGCAGGTCCTTCAGCGCCTGGGCGCTGCTCTTGGCGCCGGTCAGCGCGGCGTACGCCTCCTGCTGGATCGCCGAGGTCGCGTCGCCGTACTGCACGACCCGCGGCCGGGGCACGGCGTGCAGGATGGACTGCTTGAGGACGGGCAGGTACGGATACTGCTTGACCAGTGAGGCGTCGTCGTACGACTTCGCGTACGGCGGGGCGAGGGAGGCGTCCTTCAAGAACGTGCTCGCACTGTCCTGGCTGCTGAAGAACTTCATGAAGTCCAGGGCCGTGGCCTTGTTCCTGGCCGAGGACGACAGGGCGAGGTTGTGACCGCCGAGGCTGGAGGAGCCGGGTCCGTTCAGACCGGGCAGCGGCGCGACCGCGAACTTGCCCGCCAGCTTGCTCTTTTCGGCGAGTGCGTACATGTAGGGCCAGTTGCGCAGGAAGATCAGCTTGCCGGACTCGAAGGCCTGGCGGCCGTCCTCCTCCTGGTAGGTGATGGCCTCCTTGGGGATCGTGCCGTCCTTGACGGCGCCGACGAGAAAGTCCAGGCCCTTGCGGGCGCCGGCCGTGTCGACGTCCGGCTTGCCGCTGGCGTCGGTGACGACGCCGCCCGCTGAGTCCACGGACTCGGCGAAGTTGACCGTCAGGCCCTCGTACTTCTGGAACTGACCGGCGTAACACGACATGCCCTTGGCCTCGGGCAGCCTCTTCACCTTGGCGCAGTCGGCTGTCATCTGGGACCAGGTGGCCGGAGACTTGGTGATGCCGGCCTTCTTCAGCAGGTCTGTGCGGTAGTACAGCAGCCCGCCGTCGGAGCTGGCGGGGACCGCGTAAAGGCCACCGCGGTACTTCGCCGTCTCCACCACCGGCTTGAGCATGTTCCGCAGCGGGAACCTCTGCTCGGGCAGGCGGTCGATCCACTGATGGGCGGCGAACTCCGACGTCCACACGACGTCGAGGGAGAGCACGGTGTAGGCGTCGGACTTCGTCTCCGCGTTCTGGATCATCTGCTGCCGCTGCGAGTCCGCGTCCGTGGGCAGTTGGACGAAGGTGACCTTCTCCTTCGGGTGCAGCATGTTCCAGCGGTCGATGACCTTCTGCACGACGCCGGAGGTGTCCTTTCCGGCCACGTACGTGATGGGGCCACGGCCCTCGAAGGACGTGCTCCCAGCGGGCTTCCCCGCATCACTGCCCCCGTTGGAGCCGCAGGCGGTGAGGAGGAGCCCGGCGGCGGCGAGCGTCGCCGCGCACTGGAGGGCTCTGGTGGTCCTGGTCTTCACTGTCTCTCTCCTGGTCGTGCGGGAACCGAGGCGCGAACGCCGTGCGAGACTGTGCTGTCACGTCACTTCAGTGATGGAAACTGCAGGTCAAAGCCGTTAATGAGCAATGGGTGAGGACGGCGTCGACCCCGTCGAGACAACGCTTGCACGCTAGGAGTGCACTCAGACGAAGTCAATCCGTAACTTGCCGGTAGCTCGAACAGTTTTGAGGCAGTGAACGGCTTATTCATGGGCAAACGGGGTGTTATCTCGGCGTGCATCCGTTGTGACAGCGCTGTCACGACAGAGGGGAGCAGGACACGTGCCTGTGCTAACTTCCGCTCATGTCACCCGCTCAACGGCACCCCACGATGACCGACGTCGCCGAACGGGCCGGCGTCTCCCCGTCCACCGTCTCCCGCACCCTGCGCGGTCTTCCGACCGTCTCGCCGGAGGTCCGCGCCCGGGTCGAACAGGCCGCCCGTGAGCTGAACTTCGCGGTCTCACGCCAGGCGGCGAGTCTCGTCACGGGAAAGACCGGAGTGGTGGCGGTGCTCGTCCCGACGCTCAACTCGTGGTTCATGGGATCGGCGCTGTCCAGCCTGGGCCCCCTGCTACGCGCGGCGGGCAGGGAACTGAACGTCTATCTCATCCCCGACATGACCGAGCGCACCTCCTTCTTCGAGCGCCTGCCGGCCCGCCGGAACGCCGACGCGCTGCTCGTCTTCGGCTTCGACCTCACCCACGAGGAGACCGCACGCCTGGACGACCTGGGAATGCCGGTCATCTACGTCAGCCAGCACGCCGAGGGCCGGCCGAGTGTCTACGTCGACGACGTCGACGGTGCCCTGAAGGCGACCCGGCACCTGCTCAACCTCGGACACCGCCGGATCGCGTTCGCGCCGACCACCGGGGCCACCGGTTTCAGCTTCAGCTCACGCGAACGCCTGCTCGGCTACCAGCAGGCGCTGACCGAGGCAGGCATCCCCCTGGACGACGAGCTCATTGTCACCATGGCGGCCGACGACACCCGCGGCCTCATCACCGGAATCGGACAGCTGCTGAGCCTGCGCGAGCCGCCCACCGCTCTCTTCGCCGAACAGGACGAGCTGGCCGTGGCCGTCATCCACACCCTGCGCCGGGCCGGCATCCACGTACCCGACCGGATGTCCGTCATCGGCTTCGACGATCACCAGGTGGCCCAGTGGTTCGACCTGTCCACCGTCGCCCAGTCACCCTCCGACATGGGCCGGCTCGCCGGAGAACTCGCCCTACACCTCATCGACGACACCGCGGCCGACCGCACCCGACACGTCATCCTGCCCACCCAGCTCATCCCACGGGCCACCACCGCGCCGAAGGCAACGCCCCAGCAGGACGAGGAGCCGGCACGGACGTCCCCGTGAGCACCGTCGGCACCGGTCCGCCCGCACGCCGTTCAGGTGCCCTGCCGGCCGTCGTCGTGCAGTACCTGCTCCAGGGGCAGTCACGGCCCCGGCCGGAAGGTGCCACGCAGCCGGTGCGCGCAGGGTGCGAAGGTTGGACGCCGACTCCGGCCAGACGGCGACGGTCCCATCGGCCCGCCGGTTCGCCGCCGCGTTCGCGTCGGCGCGGGTCTCGGTACCGATGAACTGGGCGAGCGAGCCGGCGTAGCCCAGACCGAAGTGGCTTTCGAGGTTGGTCGAGTCACGCCAGTACTCGTACGTGCGCTCGGGCGTCCACGGCGCCACGATGCTGTGCACGATGAACTGCGTCGGCCGGATCGCGGGCTGCGCGTCGCTCTCGGGCCGGAGCTCCATCGTCTTCGCAAACGGACACCAGGCCATTACGACTCCCCCGGTCCGGGCCGGGACGCGTCGGCACCCGTGTGATCGGCTCTGCCATGAGTCGCCTACTCGGCGTAGTGGATGATCAGCTTGAACTCGGCGATCCTCAGCGCAACGGGGGCGCTCGCGTTGTGCGCAACGCGCAGGGCGAGGGGGGTCGCTGGATCCACGAAGATCCCCCACACCTTCGTCCAGTACTGGCCGCCGGACGTCACCGCCCGATGGTCGGTTGCGGTGGTGTCGTTCGGGTTCGGCGTAAAGCCGAACGGGTCCCGCACGAACTGATCCCTGAACTCGGTGGCATCGGAGGGGTCCCACTGCATCAGCGCCTGTAGCGTTCCCCAGCCGGCCCGCTCCGGCCAGATCAGACCCGACCGCGGGTCCGAGTCCCAGTTAGCCGAGTCGATCACATAGCCGTTCGGCTGCCGCCTCTGGTGCATGTTGTACCGGTCCGACGGCTCGGCCGTTCCGAACGGGAACTGCACGATCTGGTACGTCGTGCCCGGGGCGATCATCTGCCGGGTGCTGCGCTTCAGCGAGCAGACGCGAACGCCGAAACCCTGCGTGGATCCACTGGTTGCCATGGCGGCCCTACTCTCCTGTGTAGCCGGACATACGGCGGGCGGTCTCGTCAGGGAGGCCGAGACCGACCAGGGCGTCTAGTCCGTCTTCGTGCGCTGCTCGTCGTCGGCCAGGAGCCGCGCGTTCGATGCGCTGCGCGTACTCCTCGGCGCTCACGAGCCTGCCAGACGTCGTCAGCTCCGGTACGCCCGCGACGGTCGTTTCCATCCCGCTCAGCGATCCGTCATCGCTTACACCGTGTCCTACATGGTCAGTTTGCCGAGGCGTTTGTAGCAGCAGAGGGCCGCTGCGGGTCCGAGGAAGGCCAGGTAGTTGCGGTGGTGTCGCTCGTAACGGGGTGACAGGCGGCGGTAGCCGGTCAGCCAGGAGTCGTGCGCTCGATGACCCACCGGCGGCGGCCCAGTCGTTCGCTTGAGTCGATTCCCTTGCGGGCGATGCGGACGCCGATCCGCTGGCTGTGCAGCCATCGCCGCAGGTCAGGAACGTCGTACGCTTTGTCGGCGTGCAGGCGCTGAGGTTTGGAATGGTCGCTGTGGGATTCGTGTCCTACGTGGAAATGAGCGACCATCGGCTTCAGCGCGAGGCTGTCGTGAGTGTTCGCCGCAGAGAGTCCGACGCGTAGGGGCAGACCGTTGGCGTCGGACAGGATGTGCATCTTGGAACCCGGCTTGCCCCGGTCCACGGGCGATGGACCTGCAAGTTCGCCCCCTTTTTGGCGCGGACGAGAGCGGAGTCGAGCACTGCCCGGGAGAGGTCGACCAGGCCCTGACTGTCAGGCAGTTCGAGCACCTTCTGGTGCAGCCGGCCCCAGACACCCGCACGCGACCAGATCAGGAACCGGCGGTGCACCGTGGACTTCGACGCCCCGAAGCACGGCGCAGGGCCCGCCAGGCGCAGCCGCTGACCAGGACGTAGATGATGGCCGCGAACACCGCCTCGTCATCGATGTTGGCCACCCCTCCGCCCTGCGGCCGAACCCGCGCCAGCGGCAGCATAGGCCTGGCGATCTCCCAGAGTCCGTCCGGAACGATCCATCCCCACCGTCCACTCCCCATGCCCAGCTCAACTGCAAACTGGCCATGTAGGACCCGGTGTTAGACCATGTCCTATGTGGTGAGGCGTCGTTGAACTTGGCATGGGGCGGGGTACGTGGAGTTGGATTGTTCCGGACGGGTTGTGGGAGATCGCGAAGCCGCTGATCCCTCCGTCGAAGGTGCGGCCGCAGGCTGGGGGAACGCAGGACACGCCTGATGAGACGCTCTTCGCCGCGATCATCCACGTCCTCGTATCCGGCTGTGCCCGGCGTGCGTTGCCGCCGTGCTTTGGTATCTCGAAGTCGACCGCCCACCGGCGGTTCTTGATCTCGTCCAGAGCCGGTGTCTGGGGCCGTCTCCGCGAGGCCGTGCTGCCCCGGCTCGACGACGCCGGCCTGGTCGACGTCACCCGGATCGTCCTCGGCACCGCCCACGTCCGGGCTGAAAAGGGGGGCGAACACACGGGTCCGAGCCCCGTGGACCGGTGCATGCCGAATTCCAAGATGCACGTCCCGTCGGACGCGAACGGCCTGCCCCTCCTCGTCGGCGTCTCCGCCGGCAACACCCACGACAGCGAAGGACTGAAGCCGATGGTGGAGGGTCACCAAACGAGACACGACCCTCACCGCGGCCGGTACTTCAAGCCCCAGCGCTTGCACGCGGACAAAGCCTACGACCGCGCTGATCTGCGTAGATGGCTGCGCGGTAAGCGCATCGGAGTGCGCATCGCCCGCAAGGGCATCGAGTCCAGCGAACGATTAGGGCGACGCCGCTGGGTCGTCGAGCGCACCATGTCCTGGCTGTCCGGCTACCGGCGGCTCAGCCCCCGCTACGAACGCGATCCCCGGAACTACCTGGCCTTTCTCGGACTCGCCGCCACCCTGTGCTGCTACAAGCGACTCGTCCGCCTCACCACATAGGACAATGGTCCTAGCAGTCCGCGGCTGTTCGGCAGGGCGGCCGCGGCCGTGGTGCGGGCCAGGTCGGCGGTCGCGACGACCGGCTGCCCGGCGCGTGTTCACCGCCGGTGCCCGCATGCTCATGCGCTGAGCTCGGTCCGTGTCGTTCGGATCAGGTCGGCTCAACGGTCCACGGCCAAGCGGCCTCGCGGCCGGCCTCGATGAGGCCGACCATCCGGAACGCGGCGTCCGTGAGGCCACCGAAGGTGTGCCGGTTAGGGCCGGTGGGGCCGTGGGCGGGCCGGTACCCCGCCAGGTTCCAGATGTAGACCGGGATGTCGGCCGGAACTGGCTCGCCCGGCTCGCCGGGGCCGTAGGGGGCGGCCTGCTCGTCGGTGACGATCAGGACCCGATCGTGGTCCCGGTAATGGGTCCGCACCGCCTTCGTGGTGTGGGTGCCTCCGAGACTGCGGAAGCGTTTCAGCACCTCGAGCACCGGCTCGCCCGGCTCGAACGGCACCTCTGCGCTGCTCCAGCCGAACTCCACTAGATCCGCCTGCTCGGCGCGCATGGCCAGCGCGGTGCCGAACACGGCCGCCGCGTCCGCCCGAGTCAGCTTGGACCGCTCGGAGACGGTGTCCCAGAACATGGAGTCGGACCGGTCCACCAGGATCAGAGTCCGGCCGGGCAGGGGCGGTACGTTGGCCAGGGAGTGCCCCAGTGCCCGTTCCAGCGCGGCCGCCCAGCGCTGCGACGGCGCGTGCTGGTGGGCGGCCAGGTAGCGGAAGGGGAACTGCCGGGACCGGGCGACTTCGGAGGCATCCGAGAGCCGTGCGGCGACCCGGGCCGCGACTTCGTCCGAGACCCCCGCCTCGTCGAAGTTCCGCAGGTTCCGCAGGAGCGCCATCGGCGCCATCGTGGGGATCACGGCTTCCCAGACCACGGCGTCCATCGGTCCGTGGAGCCAGCCCGCCAGGGCCTCCCACGTCATGCCTGCCGCGGCCAGCCGCTCGGAGCCGCCCGGTCCGGTCACCATCGCCCGCCGCTCGTCCGCAGCCGACTCCATCAGCGCCTGGTGGGCGGTCAGCAGGTGGTCGGAGGCCGGCGGAACCGCCTGCTCCGGTTGGTGGCGGCGGTCCAGGGCGTACCGGAAGAGCGCGCCCTGCCAGGGCTTGTCCGGGTCGGGGCAGGCGTGCACGAGGTTGAGCACGTCGCCGAAGCGGAAGCCCTTGGACGCGGTGTCGTACTTCAGCAAGGACCGGGACGTGTACAGTCGGCGCACGCCGTCGGCGATTCCCCGCTTCACGGGCTGCGGCACCTTCCGCCCGTGCACCGAGATCCAGTGGGCGAGCAGTTCGCCGGGCTCGTCAGCGCGCTGGAGCACCGAGTCGATCACGGACCGGTTGGACGGGCCTGCGGACGCCCCGGCCTCAAGCCGGGCCTGCACGTACGCGGCTGCGCCCACCATGGATGCCGTACGCATGTTGCCCTCGCCGCGAAGCCAGCGCAGCAAGCCGGCCGTCCACACGGGGTCCTGGACAGCGAGTTCACCGACGAGACGGGCGTACCGGTCGTCCCGCTCCTCACCGCTCTCGTAAAAGGTCCGCTGGGAGACAATGTTGCCGACCGCAAGGAGAAAAAGCTCCTCGCGGGGCTCCCGGACGAAGGCCGGACCGCCCTCGTAGGTGCACAAGTTGGACCTGGCGGGCCCGTGATGGAGCCGTGGTGGAAGCAGAGAGCCGGCGGCCGCCGAGACGTGCGGGGCCACGAGCATCTCGGGCCAGATCTTGGAGACGCGTGGGATGTAACGAGGCAGCGAATCCCCCCCGGATTCGAAAGATGGGACGGCCCCGGCCAAAAGGTCCGACGGGGCGAAGACGCCCGCGCCTGCCGAGATCAAAGAGGGCGGCGGCGTCACTTGGTTGTCAGAAGGAAGTAGCCGCAGCCGAGCGCATCGGAGGCGCGGTCGCGATGCCAACGTACAGCTGCCACCAGGCCGCACACCAGCGATTAACGCAGGCCCATGGGAGCACGCATCCCGCCCGCCCGGGCAGCACGGCAGGGTCCGGGTCGACAGCGTGTGCGCCGTCGTCGACGCCTCGGGGGCGTGGTTTCGGGCCTGGGCGGATGGTCCACCTCGCGGGCGGGCCGGCTGGAACCGCTGGTCGAGCCGATCGCCACGACCCAGTACCTGGCCGCCGCCGCGTCCGTGAAGCTGGAGGCCATCGAGAACCCGTAGTTTAGGCGGCCGATCGACGTCGCCCAGTACGGTGCCGGATCCGCCCGCCGCATGATCAGCGCCTGCGTCGCCGCGCTGAACGGACCCATCTTCCTGATGTCCACGGCCGGCGTCCCGACGATCCCCCATCCCGTCCTGTTGCCGATGCTGCTCCTGATCGCGGCGCCGCGCGGCCGGGGCGCGATGCGAGTGGCGCAGGAACGGTACGTGCCGGTGATGAGCTGGGTCGAGCACGTGCGGGCCAGCCGCCTCCTCGCAGCAGCTGATCCATGTGTTCCCTTATCAGGTCCTGTCGGTGCTCGTATGGCGATGCGTCCTACATCAGGATGTCGAACGGGACGTGGCTAGATCGACAGCGGCTCCTCAGTTCTTCCAAAGCGTGCCCCGCACGACGGTTTACCTGTGTCGTTCGGCGGCATGCCGGTGCCCACTGGTGCCGTGCCGAGTCAGTCGGTCGGAGTTCTCTCCGCATCTGGTGGAGTTCCGCCCGGATCCGCTCCCTCACCGGCCGGGGCAGCGGCCGCCCGATGAGAAGCTCCACGTTGGACCGGCCGAGCACCCAGGCGACGTACAGCAGCAGCACGCCGATGGACAGGGAGGCGATGCCGTCCCAGAGCCCGGATCCCGTGAGCTGCCCGCCCAGCAGGCCGCCCGCCGCCAGCACCAGGCCGATCAGCGCAGCCGAGTCCTCCAGAACCACCGCCTTCACGGCGGTGTCGGGCGTGTGCCGCAGATAGAGCCTGAAGGGCATCCCGCGGCGGTCCGCGTCACCGCGCGCCTGACGCACCCCGGTCCGCAGCGAGAAGCCCTCCAGCACAAAGGCGACCGCGAGGACGATGTACGACACCCGCGGGTCACCGAGCGTCTCGCCCCTCGTCAGGGTGTGGATGCCGTCGTAGAGGGAGAAGACCGCGCCGCCGACAAAGGTGGCGACTGCGGCGAGCAGCGCCCAGACGTAGCGTTCGGGGCCGTATCCGAGGGGATGGTCCTCGTCGGGGGGTTTCCGGCTGCGCTTGAGAGCCGTCAGCAGCAACACCTCGGTGACCGTGTCGGCGACCGAGTGCGCGGCCTCGGAGAGCATGGCGCTGGAGCCGCTGATGAGGCCGGCCGCCACCTTGGCCATCGCGATGCCGAGGTTGGCGAGGGCGGCGACAACGACCGTGAGGGTACTTCCGACGTCGGTGTCCCGCCGGTCCGGGTGCAGAGCTTTCGCCATGTCCCTCAGTGTTCCCGCGGAACCCGTACCACGCCCTCCTGGATGACCGAGATGGCCAGGCGCCGAGACGTATCTGCGTGCCCGTGCACCCCTGTCACGTACGTATCGCGTACCAGACTGCGCGCGAGGCCGCTGCCTGCGGCGGGAGTGGGCAGGTGCGTGTCCAGGAGGGTGCAGATCAAGCTCCGGTGGCCAGCGCGGAACATGCGAACAATCCGCCGCGGGGCCCTCCGCCAGCGAACTAGCCTTGTCGGCCCGCTCATCAACACGCCGCGGCAATGAAGGACGGGCGCGCCGGATCGTCCACCGGAAGCCCTTCGGTCAGTCGCACAGCGGGTGGATGCGACGGCCGGGGCGCTGCGAAGTGGCGGTCGCGGCTGCTCCGGGGAAGGTCGCCGCGACGGCCACCGGGTCGTCCGCCGACCGGCTCTGAGTCTGGGCGGCGAGGTGGTGGCACGCCGTCCGACAGTCGGTGGTCCTCGAACCGCCGCGCCAGCATGCGCTCGGCCAGCCATAGGTGCCACACCCATCGGTGACGCCTGTCCGGGGTGTCGCTGTCGCTCGACGGCCGGACGGCGGCGCGCCACCGCGGCACGAGAGTTCCGGTCGGCCGTCGGACCTGTGCCTACCTGGAGCGCGTCGACGTGGGCGAGGGTGCTGTTCGGGGCGCGGCGTCCACCGAGGCGGCTGCGCCGTAAGCCCGAGGCGCCCGCAGTCCCCCGATCAGCCCCCCGATCACCACCGCGATCCCCAGCCACACCGAGGATCCCGGCACCCCCGAGCCCGTCGCCGTGCCGGCCGCTGCCGCCGCGAGCGGGGCGATGCCCGCGAGGAGGCCGGCGCGGCCGGTGCCGACGGTGCGTACGGTCGAGTACCAGAGCACGAAGGCGACCGCCGTGACCAGCAGCGCCAGGTAGCCCACGGCCGCCCACTGCGCCCCCGTCAACTCCCCCGCCGCCGTGGGGCCTTCGCGCTCTACTCCGAGGACGGCGAACAGCACCGCGCCCAGCCACGACGCGTGCACCGACACCCCCCACGGCGTGTGCCGGCCGAGCACCGGTACCGCCAGCAGCGTGAACGCCGCCTCGCAGCCCAGGGCCAGGGCTGCCCAGGCCACCCCGGCCGCATCCGTACGGCCCGTGCCCTCCACCAGGACCGCGCCCGCCACCACCACGGGCGCCGCTAGCAGCACCTGCCGGCTCGGAGCGCGCCGTTCCAGGAGCGGGCCCAGGACCCCGAGGACCACCGGCACAGACGCTACCGCGACCGCGATCACCGCGGGCTCCGCGTGCGCGACCCCCCGCACCACGGCCACGTTGAACAGCAGCAGCCCCGTCACCGCGAGCCCCGCCAGCCACAGCCACTCTTGGCCGCGCGGCCGGACCGGGCGGGTACCGGCGAGCCGGGCGAGGAGCAGCAGGATCGCGGTCGCGGCCGCGTAGCGCACGGCCTGGGCGGTGAACAGCGGCGCGTCGACGAGCGCGTGCGACACGCTGACGCTGCTGCCGACCAGCACCATCCCGACCATGCCGGGGATCAAGGGCGCGAAGGATGCGGAAGGGGTGTCCATGGGTCCACCCTGGCCGCACAATGGACGCCATGGGCAGGTCCAGAGAGCCGTCGGTCAAGGGGTCCAAAACCTCCACAACGGACGCGACGGTGAGATCGACCGGTGCGGCTTCCGGCGTCGGCGGCGCGGCCGACGGCCGTCCGCCTCGGCCCGGTGCCTCCCTCGGCTCCGATTTCCTCCAGCTCGACATCGCCGACGCGCCCCCGGGCGGGCGGACCGCCTGGCTCGCCGACCGACTGCGGTCGGCCATCGCCGACGGCCGACTGCCGGTCGGGACGCGGCTCCCCGCCAGCCGCGTGCTCGCCGAGGAGCTTCGCGTCACCCGGGGCGTGGTCACCGAGGCCTACCGTCGGCTGTCCGAGTCAGGTCAGATCGCCGGCCGGGGCAGAGGCGGCACGGTGGTCGTCGCCGCCCCGGCGCCCCCGGCGTCTCCCTCAGCACCGCCCACAGCCTCCACGGCATCCGGCCGCCCCTCATCCTCGTCACCGCCCGCCGCCGAGCATCGGGCCTCCCACCCTCGCACCCCCACCCCCGCCCCCGCCCCCGACGCCTTCTTCGCCTCCCCCCACCGCGACGGCCTTGTCGACGCCCTGCGCGGCCTGTCCTGCCGGATCGACCTCTCCCCGGGCGTGCCCGACCTCGCCGCCTTTCCCCGGACCGCCTGGCTGCGCGCCGAACGCGCCGTCCTCGCTGCCGTCACCCCGGCCGACTTCGGCTACGGCAGCCCCCAGGGCGCGCCCGCGCTGCGGCGGGCCGTCGTCGGCTGGCTGGCCCGCAACCGCGGCATCCGCGCCGACCCGGACGAGGTCGTGGTGGTCGCCGGTGTGGCGCAGGCCCTGGGGCTGCTCGGGCAACTGCTGCGTGCCGACGGCGTCGACCGCGTCGCCGTCGAGGACCCCGGCTCGCTCGGCGCGCGCCAGCAGCTGGAGTACGGTGGCCACACGACCGTCCCCGTCCCCGTTGACGCCGGCGGCCTCGACGTCGACGCGCTGCAGGTCTGCGGGGCCAGGGCCGTGCTGATGACCCCGGCGCACCAGTTCCCCACCGGCGTTGTCCTCGACGGGGGACGCCGGCGCGAGCTGCTGCGCTGGGCGGCCGAGGGCGGCGTCGTGATCGAGGACGACTACGACGCCGAGCACCGCTACGACCGGCCCCCCGTACCGGCACTGCGCTCGCTGCTGCCCGACGGGGTCTGCTACGCGGGCAGCGTCTCCAAGTTGCTCGCCCCGGCACTGCGAGTCGGCTGGCTCCTGGTCCCTCCGCACCTGCGCGACGCCCTCGTCACCGCCAAGCGGTACGCCGACCTCGGCAACGGCATCCTCACCCAACTGGTCCTGGCCAAGCTCATGGACTCGGGCGAGCTCGAACGACACCTGCGCCACGTCCGGCGCCGCCACCGAAGGCGCCGGGACGTGATGCTGCGGGCCGTCGAGGCACACTTGCCCGGCGCCCGCGTCCACGGGGCGGCCGCCGGACTGCACCTCATGGTCACCTTCACCGACGAGCCCAGCAGCCGCGTCCGCGACACCGACCTCGCCGCGGCCGCGCTCGCCCGGGGTGTGAAGGCCCACCCCCTGTCCTGGCACCGCCTCACCCCCGGCCAGCCCGGCCTGGTCCTCGGCTACGCGGCGGGCGCCGCCCACGAGATCGAGGAGGGCATCGCCCTCATCGGGGAGGCGCTGCGGACCCTGCCCGCTGCCGCCTGACCCCGCCCCCGGTGCCCTCGCCTGGCCCGTCCCTGGCCCGGGCTGCGCGCGAGCTGAGCGCCGACGCGGACGAGCTGGTCGCCCGGTGAGCGGCTGGGTCGTGCGTGGCTGGGGCCGCTGGCCGCAGCGGACCACGACCCGTGGTGGCTGCGCCAGGAACACCAGGCGCGACCATGGCCGGCCAGCCGCGGGTGCTGGGCAAGGAGAAGAAGGCACCCGGTTCAGGGACGATGTGGCGGGCAGCGGTACCCGACGCATAGCGTGGTCCCCGTTGATGAGGTTGATGCCGGCGTGGGCTAGCCGTTCGGGCCTGCTTGACGTAGGCGGTGGAGGCGTGGGGGCTGGTGGCCCGGTCGCGCTCGCCGTGCACGAGGCCAGCCGCCTTTCCGCTCAGCTGCGCATAGGGTTCACCTGACGGCAGCCAGGGAGCGAGTGCCAGGACACCGTGTACTGCCGCCAAGTGCAGCCCGTCGTGGCCACAAAGATGATCGCCGCGAGGACTCGCGGTCACCGTACCGCCGCCGACCGCCGCCTTGCGGCCGTGCTGGAGCAGGTGGAACCACCCGCTGAAACAGCTCCCACAATCCGTCCGGCACCATGCGCTCGACCAGCACCCTATGATGCACAGCCGAAGCCGGATGATTGTCACTACCGGCGACCGTTGACCTGCGGCTCCAGGGTGACGAGGCATGACAGGTGTCGCCGCATCGACGTGTTCCTTGTCACCAGCCACAGACTCGGGTCAGAGGGCGGCGCTCTGAACTAGGGGCGGGGCGGTCGGATTCGAACCGACGTCCTCCGAGATGATGTCGCGGCGCACTACCTCTGTGCTACGACCCCGCCTTGCTGGTGATCATAGTCCTCACCCATGGCGATGAACAGGCGATATCAGCTGCCGGCGTCGCCACCAGCTCTCCGCCCGTCTCCCCCTCACGGACGCCGCACACGTGCCTCGGCGGCTGCTCGGTAGGGGGCACAGCTACATGTGTCTCAGGCGGACTTCGACGGCCAGCCCTACGTCAAACGCGCCATCGACGGATCGGTGCGCCACCTGCCGGACCACATCCGCGGCAAGGGCAGCTCCGTCATCGACAACAGCGGCGGCACCGCGCGCATCCATCAGCGACTTGCGCTCCTACCAGCTCAACGACACCACCCACAGCCTGCGCAACAACGACACACCCTGCGGCGCCTCATGACCGCCCCAAGCCTGACGAACTGACACTCACACTCGCCGACGTCGCCAACCTCACCGTGCACCCAGCAGGCTGGCTACTGGACTGCCCGCCCGTCGTGCACTCCCTGGCCGGCCCGCGGGGAGCACTCCCTCGATGCGTGGCGCGTGGCTGCAGCAGGGCCCATCTCCGCGGGCGCGGGGCGCACTCGACGGTCACTGAGCCGTCCGTGAAGGGGAGGGGGGCCATTCCCGCGAACGCGGTAAGCACATCGTGACGGGGTGGAGGACATCGTCGACGAGGGGACCGCGAGGTGCTGGCTGCGATCATCTTTGTGGCCACCTCGGGCTGCACCTGGAACCAACTACGGCCGGGCTTCAGGCTGTCAGGCGTGACAGCCTTCCGCCGATTCACTGATTGGACCGAGTCGCGGGTACCCAAGCTCCACCGCCTGGCCTTGGACGAACTCGGCTCCCGGGGCGAGCTGGGCTGGTCACGGTGCGCGATGGTCACGCGATAAGTCCGGGCGGGTGCGTCCAACCTCCGGCTGTCGTCGGCGCGCCGGACGAGGCGGTCCCCATATTCCTTGAACCGCAGTGCACCGAGCCCCAGGCGCCGTGGCGGCACACGAGGGACCAGGTGGCAACTCGTCGCCCGCCGACTGACCAACCGCGAGGTCGCGGAGGGCATCGTCGGGTGACGGTGCCGTCTCTGCACGCTCCGCGCTCGGTGTTGTGGGCCATTCGGGGGTACATGCGCGCCATGAGCACCGATTCTCCCTCCACCTCCGCAGTCCCTGCCGGGGGCTTCCTGGCCGAACTACGGGACGCCATCAGCTTCCGTGCCTTCGGACTCGTCCTGGGCGGTCTGCTGATCCAACTCGCCTTCACCGTCTCTTATCTGGGCGCCTTTCACTCCCCCACCCCACACCGGATCCCGGTGGCGGTGGTGGCCCCGGGGCAGGCCTCGGCGCAGATCGTGGCCAAGCTCAACGGGCTCGACGGCGACCCCGTGAAGGCGACCGCCGCCGCCGGCGAGTCCACCGCCCGGCAGCGGATCATGGACCGTAGGGCGGACGCCGCGTTCCTGTTCAACGCGAGCGGCACGAAGGACACGCTGCTGGTCGCCTCGGCCGGCGGCCCCTCGGTGTCACAGACCGCCTCACAGCTCGCCCAGAAGATCGAGGCCGTGCAGAAGCGGCAGGTCGCGGTCACCGACATCCAAGCCCCCAACAGCGGCGACGGGCGCGGCATGACCTCCTTCTACCTGGTGCTCGGCTGGGTGATCGGCGGCTACCTGACGGCGACGATCATGAATATGGCCGCCGGTTCACGACCGGTCAACCGGCACCGGATCACGATCAGGCTGGTGGTGCTGGGTATGTACGCGATCGTGTCCGGGGTCGCCGGCGCGGTGATCGTGGGCCCGGTGTTCGACGCGCTGAGCGGTCACTTCTGGGCGCTGACCGGGATCGGCACGCTGGTGGTGTTCGCGTCGGCGGCGACTTCACTCGGGCTACAGACGCTGCTGGGCATGCTCGGCACCGGGCTGACCATCCTGCTGTTCGTGGTGCTGGGCAACCCGGGCTCGGGCGGGGTGTACCCGTCGGTGCTGCTGCCGGGGTTCTGGAGCGCGATCGGACAGGCACTGCCGCCGGGCGCGGGCACCACGCTGGTCCGCAACACCGTGTACTTCGATGCGCACGCCACGTCGGTCGCCTGGTGGGTGCTCGCCGCCTACGCAGCGGGCGGTACCGCGGTCGCGCTGGTCGCGGCCTGGTGGCGGGAGCGACGCAAGGCGTCGGCCGTCAGCGCCGTCGGACCGGACGGCGGCGGACCGGACCCCGTCCCTGCAGGGTGACGGCCGTGCCGACCGGCATCACGCGGTCCACGGGGCCGGCTCGTGGTCCCGCACCAGCATGGACAGGACGAGCACCGACTCCGGCATGGAGAGTGGGCCGGACGCGCGGCGCTCCGCCACGAGCGAGGCCCCGCGACGGGCCTGAATCCATGGACTCCCCCACTCCGAAGCGCGAGGACGACCGGATCACACCGAGCCGGCGCCGGGCGTGCCCGGACACGTCCGGGCACGCCCGGGATGGAAAGCTCAGCCCAGCAGCTCAGCGCTGCCGGCCGGTTCGCGCCGCTCTTGTCCGTTGATGCGGTGCCTTTCGACGGACGAGCGCCGGTACACCTCCTGCCGCACCCTCTGGATCTCGCCGATGGGTCGGTGTTCCTCGCGTGATCGCCACGGCGTGATCGACGTGGCGTCGGCGGCCGCCAGGTTGTCGTTCCTGCCGATGTCCTGGCGCGGGAGATCCACACGGGCGACCGTCACCCACGGGGACAGCTCCTCGGTCCACTTGACGGACGTGTTGTCCACCGGCATCCGGACCAGATCGGTGTTGAGCTGGACCTGCAGCTCGAAGGAGTGGTCTCGCTCCGCGGCCTCGGCCACCAAGGTGCGACGGAATGCCTCGTTGTCCGCGCGCACGTCCACGATCTGGTGCGTGAGGGAGGCCAGGGAGGCGGCCGTCGGCACCGTACGGATCTTGGCGATGTGGTCGCCGTACCGGAAGGCGCCCATGCTGTTGTAGGTGTACGACAGCAGGTTCCTGCGTGGGACGGCAGTGAACGACAGCATCGCGAGCAGTTCGTCCCACAGCCAGCTGCCGGGATCGGTGAGCGTCTGTCGGCGGGTCAGGAACTCCGCCATCCAGGTCTTGCGGCGGGCTGGATCCACCAGGGCCTCGGGCAGTTCGGCGAACAGATCCTCGATCACCATGTAGTCGTAGGCAGTGTTCGCGAAGAAGACCTCGTTGTTGATCAGGTTGAGGTCGAAGGTGCCGCTGTCTCGTTCGTCGTCCAGCAGTGAGGGGCCGGCGACGCCGAACATCTTGATGCCCATTCCGCACGCCGCGCCCAGTTGGTGGTCGGGGCGGTGGTGGCCCAGGCCGTTCGAGTAGCGGACGACGGCGTCGTACACGGTGGGCCGGGCGAAGATGCCCTGACCGTAGAAGCCGGGGTTGTCACCGACCGTGACCGTGGCCTTGAGAAGGCCGTAGGTCTTTGCGTGGGCAGCGCGGACAGCCCGGTCGACGTTCTCACGCTCGACCGAGGCGCGAGTACGGCGCGCCACCTGGGCGACAACTGCCTCCATCTCCTCCTGGTACGACGGACGTTCGATGGGACGGTATTCCTCGTAGCGGACGGGCTTCATGGTGCCGCCTCCCTGTCGCGGATGTCTGCCCACAGAAACTAGTCCGCAATTCGGTTGTGCACAATATAACTGTGGGCAATCGCACGCTGACGCCGGTCATGGGTGCGCTCCTTGTGCGCGGCGACGGCGCCGGCCTCGATCACGGAACAACCGCACTCACCGCAAAGTCCCCGGGCGTGGGTCATGCCAGCGGCCGAATGAAGAGCTACAAGATGCTCCGCGACCACCGCCGGTGCGGCGCCGACCGTCGTCTCCCGAGCGCAGCCTTGCGTAACGCGCTCAGTACCCGCGGCCCGGGTTGAGGATACCGCCGGGGTCGAAGACGCCCTTGATGCCAGTCATCAACTCCCGCTCCGTGGGACCGAGTTGGGCGTCGAGGTAAGGTGTCTTGAGCGAGCCCACGCCGTGCTCGCCGGTGATCGTGCCGCCGAGCACGAGCGCGGCGGCCACGATGTCGTCGAAAGCGGCACGGGCACGGTCGGCAGCGTCACGGTCGGTGGCGTCGTAGACGACGGTCGGATGCAGGTTGCCGTCGGCGGCGTGGCCGAAGGTGCCGACCAGCACACCGTGGTCGGCGGCAGTTCGCTCGATCGCGGCAAGCAATCGGGGAAGGTCCTGGACCGCGACGCCGACGTCGTCGAGCAGCGTGGTGCCCAGCCGCTCCAGAGCCGGGTACACCATTCGTCTGGCCTGCATGAACATCTCGCCTTCCGTCGGGTCGGCGGTGTGCAGCACCTCGGTGGCGCCGCCGGCTTCGGCCAGCCTCGCACAGGTGGCGGCCTCCTGATCGGCGGACGGCCCATCGCACTGGACGAGCAGGAGTGCCCCGGACGACTCGTCCAACCCCATCCGTGTCAGGCGGTTGACGGCGCGGATGCACGTGCGGTCCATGAGCTCCACCGCCGCCGGGTCGGCGACCGCCGCGATCCGCAGCACGCTGTCGACCGCCTGTTGGGGCGTCGGAAAGGCGGCCACTGCGGTAGCGGTGGCCGCCGGGAGCGGTCGCAGCCGCACGGTGGCGTCCACGATCACCGCGAGGGTGCCTTCGGAGCCGACGAGGAGCCGGGTCAGGTCGAGCCCGGTGACGTTCTTGCGGGTCGGCGGACCGGTACGGATCACGCGGCCATCGGCGAGCACGGCCGTCAGCGCGGCGACATGGTCGGCGGTGACCCCGTACTTCGCGCAGCACATGCCGCCTGCGTTGGTCGCCAGGTTGCCGCCGATGGTGGAGATCGCCTTGCTTCCCGGGTCCGGCGGATACCACAGGCCGTGTTCGCGGGCGCGGGCGTCGAGAACGCCGGTGAGGACGCCCGGCTCGACGATTGCCGTCCGGCCGGGCACGTCCAAGGAGAGGATCCGGTCCATCCCGGTGAGCGACAGTACGACGCAGTCGTCGATCGCATTGGCCGCGCCGGCCAACCCGGTGCCGGCCCCCCGGGTCACCACCGGGGCGTGATGGTCGCCGGCGGTGCGCAGCGTGGTGATCACATCATCGGTCGAGCGGGCACGCACCACCGCCGCCGGACGGCCCGCGGGGGCCAACAGGCACTGGTCACGGCGGTAGGCCTCCATCGCGTGCCGGTCGGTGACCACCCGGCCCGGCAGCGCGGCGGCGAGGGCGGCGGCGACGTCCGCGACAACCTCGGTCATGGCGTCCCCGGCTCGTAGAAACCGCGGATGTGAGCCACGACCGCTTCGGCGGCACGGTCGTTCTCACCCACGTCCAGCGCATCGACGATCGACTGGTGTTCGGCCAGCAGTCGCACGAGCACCGTTCTGCGATCGGCCACGGCGGCGAGCGCGTCGAGCAGGTAGCCGGCGATGCAGTCGCGCAGCACACCAATGACGAACCCCAGTGCCTGATTACCGCAGGCGTAGGCGAGTTGTACGTGGAAGTCCACGTCAGCGGCGTGGAAGGTATGGATGTCGCCGTTCTCCACCGCTGCCGCCATGGTCACCAGGCAGGACCGAGCCGCCTCCGGCACGGACGTGGTCTGACGTATCGCCTCCGCCTCCAGCAGCGTGCGCAGCGCCACCAGGTCTGCCAGCGGGATCGCGCCGACCTGCAGCGCCGTGCTCAGTGCCAAGCCCGCCGCGCCCGCCGTGCGCTCATGGGTGACGCGCGGACGCGCGGTGGAAACGGTATCCGCGCCGCTGATCAGACCGTGCGCCTGCAACACCCGGAGCGCCTCGCGGATGGTGGACCGCCCGACACCGAAGGACTGGGCGAGTTCCGTTTCCGTGGGCAGCTCGGTGTCGGCGGGGAATGTGCCGTCGAGGATGGCCGCCCGCAGGCGCTGAGCCACCTCGAGGCTCAGGGGCACGCGCGAGACCGGTGAGATCGTCATGGGCACACCGTAGTGTCTTGTCTGTTTGTCGGACAAGCCACTACGGTGCTCATCGCTGTGCCTCAGGGCGCGGAAGGCCACTACCTCCAAGACGCGGAAGTCAGGTGTCGCCATGACCGAGAAACTCGAGCTCGACCCGGCAAGGACCGCGATCGTGTTCATCGAGTACCAGAACGAGTTCACCAGCGTCGGCGGGGTGCTGCACGAGGCGGTCGCCGGCGTCATGCGGCGCACCGGCATGCTCGCCAACACCGTCGCCGTGGTCGACGCCGCCCGGCGGGCCGGAGCGTCGATCATGCACGCGCCGATCACGTTCGCCGAAGGCTACGGGGAGCTGACCCGGCACCCGTACGGCATCCTCAAGGGCGTCGTCGACGGGAAGGCGTTCGTCAAGGGCACGTGGGGCGCCTCCATCGTCGACGAGCTCACGCCGGTGAACGGGGACATCGTCATCGAGGGCAAGCGCGGGCTCGACACCTTCGCCAGCACCAACCTCGACTTCATCCTGCGCAGCAAGGGCATCGACACGATCGTCCTCGGCGGCTTCCTCACCAACTGCTGCGTGGAGTCGACCATGCGCACCGGTTACGAACACGGCTTCCGTGTGATCACCCTGACCGACTGCGTAGCCGCCACCTCACAGGAGGAGCATGACAACGCCATCTCCTACGACTACCCGATGTTCTCACTGCCGATGACCTCGGCCGACGTCATCGCCGCCCTGTAATCAGACCGTCGCCACGCCCCAGCGGCTCGCCCGGAGTGCTCTCCTTCGCTTCGGTTGCCCGCCGTCTGCGGCGCTGGTGCGCAGGCAGTTGCATCGCCTGGAGCGGACGGCGTGAGAGCCGCGCTCGAGCTCCAGGCGGTGATCCACTCGCCGGCGGCTGGACCGTCACCGCCCCGGACTTCGACTGAGGCGTGGGTTACAGCCGACCGGGCGATGAGGGCATAGCCGCGCGGCCTACGTATTGCCCTCCCAGAGGAGAGAACCCACCACCGGGTGTCCCGCGCAGAGCCCTCGCAGTGATCACAACTCGGCACCTGGTCCCTGACCGCCGCTGACGAAAGAAGCGCCGTCGAAAAACAAGACGAGCCGAGGAGGACCCGGTGCGTAGCAACGACCCGACCCTGGGCGGACTCCCGCCGCAGGTCCTGACTTCACGCAAGAGATCAGGGACTCCTTCCGAGTCGTGCTGGACGCTTTGGATGCCGCACGGCGACGGTCTTGCCCCGGCCCGGGTCGCCGAACACACACACCGCGCCCTGAGCCGCCATCGCCGGCCCGACCGCCTCGGCCACCGTCCGCACCGACGACGTCCGCACCCAGCCGCGCGCCCGCCGACAACGCCACACGCACCAGCGCTCCGCTCTCCTCCGCCGGCACGCCCGCAACCGCCGCCGGCGCAGAGTGCGGCAACCGTCCCGCCGGCTCCTTCGCCGCGCCACCCTCCCGCGGGCCGGCCAGAGCAAGGTCAGCCAGCGCCTGCCTGCCGCTGGTCGCGTGTCCTTGGCGGAGTGCGCTGGTCCGCACGTCGTAACGGTGGGGCAAGCGTCGGTGACGAACATTCAGTCATTGTGCGGAGGGCCTTCCACACGACGACTGCAATGGACCGCTCTGCCACCGCGCCTACGCCGTCTCCTGAGCCTCCAGTCTTCGACAGAACACCTCCACGATCCCGTCCAAGAAGGCCCGCGCTTCCTCGCCGGCGTTCAGTGTGATCGTGCCGGCGCCCCAGTCGAGGGTGCCGGTGAGGGACTGGTAGTCGGCGTGCAGGTGATGCAGGGCGCCTTCGATGCGGGGGCGCGGGCGGGGCACCAGGCGGTGGACCGGGCGCACGCAACCTTGCCACCGGGCGGTGACCGCACGGCGCAGCAGCTCGGCCAGTCGCCCGGCCTGGCCGTTCACTTCCAGGTGGGCCGCAAGCGGCAGCGCCAGCATCTCGGCGAGCAGGGCGGCCTGAGACCGAGCCAGTTGCCAGCGGCCGCTTCGTTCCATCTCCTCGTAGACCGCCGGCGTGATTCCGAGCCGCAGCGCGACGTCGGCGACGGCATTCCCGGCGGCCAGCCGGTGCTCGCGTGCGGTGCGCGGCGCCGCCATCAGATCGCCGACCGAACACCACAGTGCCCCTGCCAGGGCGATCAGTTCCTCCTCGGTCGGCGCTTCCCGGCCCGATTCCCAGCGCGTCACGGTCAACGGCGACACGTGCAGGCCGTAGGCGGCCCCCATCACGGCCGCCACCTGTGCGGGGTGCATCCGCAGCAGCAAGCGCGTCCGGTGCGCTGCGCCGGGGTTGAAGGGTGGCCTGCCAGGCACTTGCGGGGTCACCGCTCACTCCCCGGCCGGGGCAGGCATGCCCAGGCGCAGGAGCCCACCGGGGTGCGCTGCACGCCGCAGTCGGTGGCGTGCGCATGCACCAGGTGCAGGCCTCGGCCGCTCTCGGCGAGTAGCCCGGCCGGGTCGGAGTGGTATGCGGTGGTCCGCTCCCGCCAGATCCCGTCGTCCTGGACGCGGATCACGATCTTCTCCGCGGTACAGTCCAGGCGCAGGGTCACCCCGGCCGCGCCGCTGTGCAGCACAGCGTTGGTGACCAACTCGGAGACCACGATGCGGGCGGCGTCGGCCACCTCGTCCCCCACGTGCCACCGGCTGAGCTGGGCGGTGGTGAACGACCGGGCCAGCGCGGCCGCGCGGCACTCGGCGCGCATCGCGCACACCGCCACGCTGTGCGAGGGCGGATCGCCGCGGAACCTGCGCCGCCGTCCGGGCGACGGCCGGTCCGGCCGGGAGGTCGGCTCGGCTCGTCGGGTCGGGTCGGGCAGGGCCGCAACCGGTACGAGGTGACGCACAAGACGACGCATGGACATCACGGCTCCGCAGGGTCGTAGATGGGCCGGTGGTCTCCGGGTGGCGGGGGCGGCGGTTCGGCGGCGACGACCAGGACCTCGAGCGTGCGCGGACCGTGTACGCCCTCCACCCGCTTCATCTCGATGTCGCTGGTGGCCGACGGGCCGGAGACGAAGGTCAGCGGCCGGACCGGATCGAGGAGGGCCACGGCCTCGGGCACCGAGCGCACGATCCGGTCGGCGGGGATCACGCACAGGTGGTAGTCGGGCACCAGGGTCAGCGCCCGGCGCCCCTGCCCTGGGCCGCCGTCGAGGACGAACGTGCCGGTGGCCGCCACGCCGGTTGCCGCGGTGGTGACCACGCCGTCGACGGTGTCCAGCGCGTCCAGGCCAACGGGCGGGTCGTCGCCGAGCACCCGAACCTCGGCCAGGCCGGCGTGCCACGGCTCGGGGAACCCGTGCGGAACCACCACCGTGCCGGCGCTCCGCCCGGTGAGCGCCTCGGCGATCGCGGAGGGCGCCGCGCTTGCGTCAACCAGGCGTGCCGACGCGCCGTAGTCGGCGAGGCGTTCCAGGAAGAGCGCGACCGTCTGCGGCGACCCGGCCTCCCCCGGGCGTTGCGCGCCGCCCGCGTTGCGGTAGCCCCGCGGCACCTGCGCGTACCTCTGCTCGACTGCGGACGAGCCGCCTACGGCGCGCCGGATACGGGCCAGTACCTCCTCGCGCGCGGCCGAACGAAATGAAGCCGTCACGGGTTCGTCCTCCTCCACCAGGTACGGAAGCTCTCCGGAGCGGGAGCCGGCAGGTCGCGCGCGTCGGTCCACCCCGCGAGGGGCCCGGGCAGCCGTCGGATCCGCCCGTTGTGGCGCACCAGCCTGGCCGCGGCGGCCGCCATGCGCTGCGCCCCGGCCAGCCGTCGCGGGGAGGACAGCGTCCAGCGCGCCGCCGCCATCGCCAGCCGTTCCAGTCCCGGGAGCGGGCGCCGACGCTTGCCGTCCACCACGCGGGCGCGCAGGTGGACCAGGACCTCGGGGATGTTGATCTTGACCGGGCAGACCTCGTAGCAGGCACCGCACAGCGTCGAGGCGTAGGGCAGCGAGCGGTCCACCGGGGAGGCGGTGCCGCGCAGTTGGGGGCCGAGGATCGCGCCGATCGGGCCGGGGTAGACCGACCCGTAGGCGTGGCCGCCCACCCGCTCATAGACCGGACAGACGTTGAGGCAGGCCGAGCAGCGGATGCAGTTGAGCGCCTGCCGGCCGATCGGGTCGGCCAGGGTTGCGGTGCGCCCGCCGTCGAGGAGGACGACGTGGAACTCCCGGGGCCCGTCGTGGTCGGCCGTCCCGGTCCACGTCGAGGTGTAGGGGTTCATCCTCTCGCCCGTGGAGGAGCGGGGCAGCAGTTGGAGGAAGACCTCCAGGTCCTGCCAGCGCGGGACGACCTTCTCGATGCCGGCCAGGCAGATAAGGGTCTGCGGAAGGCTCAGGCACATGCGCCCGTTGCCCTCCGACTCGGCCACGACGACCGTCCCGGTCTCGGCGACCAGGAAGTTGGCGCCGCAGATGCCCACCTCGGCGCGCAGGAATTTCTCCCGCAGATGCCGCCGGGCCGCCTCCGCGAGCTCCTGCGGGTCGTCACCGAGGGCGCCGGCGCCGCCCAGGTCGTCACCGGCTGCGCGCGTGCCCATCTCACGGCGGAAGATCTCCCGGATCTCCGCGCGGTTGCGGTGGATGGCGGGCACCAGGATGTGCGAGGGCCGGTCCTGGCCGAGCTGCACGATCAGTTCGGCCAGGTCCGTCTCGTACGCCCGGATGCCGGCCTGCTCCAGCGCAGTGTTGAGGCCGGTCTCCTGGGTGGCCATCGACTTGACCTTGACCACCTCGTTCCGGCCGGTCCGCTTTACCAGGTCCGCCACGATGCGATTGGCCTCCGCCGAGTCGCGGGCCCAGTGCACCGTGCCGCCCGCGGCGGTGACCTGCTCTTCGAACTGCAGGAGGTAGCGGTCCAGGTGGAGCAGGGTGTGCTCCTTGAGTGCGCGTCCGGCCTCGCGCAGCTCCTCCCAGTCAGGCAGCTCACCGACCGCCTCGTCGCGCTTGTCGCGGATGGTGCGGGTCGCCTCGGCGAGGTTGCGGCGCAGTTGTGCGTCGCCGAGGGCGTCCCGCGCCGCCCGGGGGAACGCCGGCATGCCGAGGAACGTCGTGCCGTTCACCGGTGGGCCCCCCCTTCCGCGGTACGGGGCGCGGACGCCGGCTCGTCCTCGGTGGACGCCAGGATCTCGGCGAGGTGGAGGGTGCGCACACCGGTGCGCAGCCGGGTCAGGGCGCCGCCGATGTGCATCAGGCAGGAGTTGTCCGTGGCGCACAGCACCTCGGCTCCGGTGCCAAGGACGTGCCGGACCTTGTCCGCGCACATGGCCACAGAGGTGTCGGCGTTCTTCAGCGCGAAGGTGCCGCCGAAGCCGCAGCACTCCGTGGCCGACGGCAGCTCCACCAGGTCGATGCCACGTACGGCCCGCAGCAGCGCCGGAGGTTGGCGGACCGCCTTGAGCATCCGCAGCGTGTGGCAAGTGGGGTGGTAGGTGACCCGGTGAGGGAAGTAAGCCCCGACGTCCACCACGCCGAGAACGTCGACCAGGAACTCAGAAAGCTCGTAGACCGGTGGGGTGTGGCGCACCGCAGCCGCCAGCCGGGTGTCGCCGGCCACCTCGGCCACCCGCCCGTGGTACTCGCGGACCATGGCGGCGCACGAGCCGGAGGGGGTCACGACGGCGTCGTAGCCCTCGAAGACCTCCGTGAAGCGGCGGACCAGCGGCACGCATTCGCGCTGGTAGCCGGTGTTGAAGTGCATCTGGCCGCAGCAGGTCTGCCCCAGCGGGAAGTCCACGGTGCAGCCCAGCCGTTCCAGCAGCCTGACCATCGCCCGGCCGGTGCCGGGGAAGAGGGTGTCGTTGAAGCAGGTGACGAACAACGCGGTGCGCATGGTCTCTCCGGTACGGAAGTTCACGGGAGCATCCCCGCCAGGACGCCGGACTGCAGGTAGACCAGCGTGCACAGCGCCAGCAGCAGGCCCAGGCTCCATCTGACCGCTCCGCGCAACAGGTCCGACTCACGGCCGGCCAGGCCCACGGCGGTGGCCGCGATGGTGAGGTTCTGCGGGCTGATCATCTTGCCGAGGACGCCTCCGGAGGTGTTGGCGGCGACCAATAGCGTGGGCGACAGCCCGGCCTTGGCTGCGGCAGTCTGCTGCAGGGTGGCGAAGAGCGCGTTGGCGGAGGTGTCCGACCCAGTGACGGCGGTGCCCAGCCAGCCGAGTACCGGCGAGAGGAACGCGAAGGCGGCGCCGGTGCCGGCGATCCAGGATCCGATGGTGATGGTCTGGCCGGAGAGGTTCATCACGTAGGCCAGGGCGAGCACCGCGGCGATGGTGAGTACGGCCCAGCGCAGTCTGACGAGCGTGGCGCCGAACTCGCGGGCGGCCGTGGCCGGGCTGATGCGGTAGGCGGCGGTGACGAGCAGGCCGGACAGGAGCAGCAGGGTGCCCGGGGAGGACAGCCAGGAAAGGTGGTAGACGGTGGTCGAGCTGACCTTGCCGGCCACGGTGAGGACCTGCCCGTCGAGACCGGGCCAAGGGATGTCCGCGGTCGTTGCGGCCAGCGCCTGCTGCACCGGCTTGACCAGGTTGGCGACCGAGAAGACGGCGATCACCACGAGGTACGGCAGGAACGCCATGAACAGGCGGGGGCCGGTGATCGCCTCCTGTGGTGCGTGTGTGGTGCCGGACGCCGCCGGCCGGGTCCGGATGCCCACCGCGGCGGCGGGGCCGGGGGCCGGGGCGGAGCCTGCCGGGCCGTCGGGAGCCTGCGGGTCGTGGGCGGCGCTCAGTTCGGCGCGGGCCTGCTCGCCGCCGCGCGGCTGCCACAGACGCAGGAAGACTACGACGGCGGCCAGGGCGGCGAGTGAGGCGATGATGTCGGTGAGTTCGACCGAGAGGAAGTTGGAGCTGGCGAATTGGGCCAGCGCGAAGACCGCCCCGCACACCAGGGCCACCGGCCAGGTCTGGCGGACACCGCGCCGGCCGTCGACCAGCGCGACCAGCAGCAGCGGCACGAGGAGCGCGAGCAGCGGTGTCTGCCGTCCCACGTACGCGCCGATCTCGGTGTAGGGGATCTTCGTCAGACCGCCGGCGGTGATGATCGGTATGCCGATGGCGCCGAAGGCGACGGGGGCGGTGTTGGCCACCAGTACGGTGACCGCGGCGCGCAGCGGCGGCAAGCCGACGGCCATGAGCATCACGCCGGTGATCGCCACCGGGGCGCCGAACCCGGCGAGCGCCTCCAGCAGGCCGCCGAAGCAGAAGGCGATGATCATCGCCTGGACCCGAGGATCGTCGCTGATCAAGTGAAAAGCCTGGCGCAGATCCTCGAAGCGCCCGGTGACGACGGTCAGCTGGTACAGCCAGATGGCGGTGACCAGGATCCACACGATCGGGAAGAGGCCGAACGCGGCGCCCTCACCGGCGGACAGTAGCGCTAGTCGGGCGGGCATGCGGTACCCCGCGACCGCGACGACGACCGCCACGGCGAGGGAGGCGAGCCCGGCCCAGTGGGCGCGCAGCCGCGCGCCGCCGAGCAGCGCGAACAAGGTGAGCAAGGGAAGAGCGGCCACGAGAGCGGACAACGCAAGGCTGCCTGCGACGGGGGCGAGATGAGGTTGGTACATAGCGGACCCTCATTAGCTTGGTCAGACCATAGCCTGGACGTCTTCAAAATTAGGTCCGTCTCCCTTTCCGGTCCAGAGGTGCGACAGCAATTTCTTGTTTGGTCCGACCAAGCAATGGGCATATACCGGCTATCATCGAGTCCTGGCGGGCGGACACGACCTCGCCCCCACCTTGACGAGAAGGGCTTTCATGGCTGAGCCGACGCTCTGGGAACCTGTGCCGCGCTCGCGCACCTACGAGCTGGTCCTCGCGCGGATCGAGGAGCAGATCCTGGCCGGCAAGCTGCGCGTCGGGGACCGGTTGCCGCCCGAGCGCGAGCTCGTCGAGCTGCTCGAGGTCAGCCGCGCCGCCATCCGCGAGGCCTTGCGGGTGCTGGAGGCCCAGGGGGTGCTGCGGGCCCGGGTGGGCACCGGTCCCGACTCCGGCAGCGTCATCGCCGCCATGCCCAGCGCGGGCCTGACCCAGCTGCTGCGGCTGCACATCGCACTGGCGAACTTCCCCGTCAAGGACGTCGTGGAGGCCCGCGCCGCGCTGGAGCGGTCTAGCGCCCGCCTCGCCGCCGACCAGGCCACGGAGGCGGACCTGGACCGAATGGCCGAATGCCTGGCACACATGGACGTCCCCGAGGTCTCCCGCGAGGAGTTCAACGACCATGACACTCGCTTCCACGTCGCCATTGCCGAGGCAGGGGGCAACCGCCTGGTCACAGATCTGACCGTCGCGGTCCGCAACGCGGTGCGGCACACCCTCATGACGGCCTTCCACCGGCTGGATGACTGGGAGGCCGAACGAGACCGCCTGCGCGCGGAACACCACGCCATACACGACGCCATCGCGGCCGGGGACGCCGAACGCGCCGGCGACCTGGTCGAGTCCCACATCCACCGCTTCCACCACGACGTGGTGCGAACGGTCCTTCAGTCCCCCGAGGGCACCTCCGCCCAGTCGGCGATCTGGGACGGCCCCCCACGGGAGCGATGAGGCGCAACGCGTGGGTCGGCAGCACCATCGACGGTCAGCGTCCCGGTGTGGACTTGTGACCACGGGGGTGGGGAAACGACTCCATGAGGAGCCTCCTGCGCGTCCACCCTCACCCCGACGGCGTCAGCTGCACGGTCGTCGGCGACGTCGGCACCCCGTCAGCGGACCAGGTAGACCCCTGGCGGACGGCGCGCGGAAGGCCGTGGACGAGATCGGGCACCACCAGCAGACTCACTTATGGAATACGCTCGTTGGGGTCAGCCCGTCCACCGGGCAGGGATTCCACCCCTTGGGGCAGATCAGGCCGACAGACGAGGGCCGCTGACCCTCGCCCCCGGTGGTGTCCACATGCGCGAGTTCCGAGAGCAGGACCGCGTCGACTCACAGTTCGTCACGATCTCCCACAGCTTCCTCGTCGTCGCCACCGGCCAGGTCGAGGCCTACCACTGGGACCCCGTTGTCCCGGTCGCTCAGGCGCAGTTGCGCCGCCTCTGCGCTCCCCTGACGCTGCACCGGAGGCAACCGTGGGAGCCCCGGACGCTCCCCTGGCCTCAGGGCCCTGACGGGTCGGTTCTGAAGATCCCGACTTCGCTCGGTCCCGAATTCCCGAGCCCGCACGGGGAGGAGTGGACCGGGCAGGCCCCTCCGGGGACAGGAAACTGGAGGCCGCCGCTGTGGGTGCTTGGGGCATGGGAGAGGCCGGACGGCGACCCCGAACTGGAGACCGCGCTCAGCGCGTACTACGAGGCCATACGCCTGGGGAGACGTCATCCGTCGCTCTCGCTGCTCACCTTCGTAGCCGCGACCGAGATGTCGCGCCGGGCTCCCTCTTGTCTCCGACGGCACGGCACCCATACGCTCACCATCCGTACCGACTGACCGGTATGCTCTGTCCAAGCGTCAGTGCGCGCCGATGCCGGCCTGCCGACCGTGTCGGCCGCCGAACCAACGCGACCGTCGAAGGAGCCGCCGGAGTTGAGCGGAAGCAACGGCCAGGTGCGCCTGACCGCACGTCCCATGGGAGAGCCGCGGCCCACCGACTGGCAGCACGTCGAGGAGACGATCCCGATGCGACTGTTCCGTGGTGATAACCACGGCAAGCTGGTGCTGAAGATCGCGGACCGACCGACCTGAGGGGGAAACACGATGAAAGCACTGACCTACCATGGCCGTCACGACATCCGCTACGGGGATGTCTCCGACCCGGCCGTCACAAGCCCTACCGACGCGGTGGTGCAGGTGACAGCGGCCGGCATCTGCGGCAGCGACCTGCACATCTACCGCGGCAACCCGTTCAGCCCGGAACTGGGCTACACGCCGGGGCACGAGTGCGTCGGCGTAGTTGTCGACACCGGCGGCCAGGTGACCCGCTTCAGGCCCGGCGACCGGGTTCTGGTGCCCGCCTCTGTCGGCTGTGACCAGTGCCGCTCGTGCGCGGCCGGGTTCACCGCCCGATGCGAGCGCGCCACGTCCAGCACGGACCTCTGCTACGGAGTGAGCCCGCAGCTCCCGGGCAGCCAGGCCCAGGCCCTGGCGGTGCCATACGCCGACGTCAATCTGGTGCACTTGCCCGAGGGCATCTCCGACGAGGCCGCCGTCGTCCTGACGGACAACGCCCCCACGGCCTGGTACGGCTGCCGCCGAGCCCGCATCCAGCCCGGCGAGACCGTCCTGGTCATCGGCCTCGGCCCGGTCGGCCTCATGGCCGCCCAGTCCGCCTTCGCGATGGGCGCCGCGCGGGTGCTGGGCGCGGACCTGGTCGCGGAGCGCCGCGCCTTCGCCGCCACCCTGGGTGTCGAGCCGGTCGAGGGCGAGCACGCGCGGACGGCCATACGGGACATGACCGACGGACGCGGGCCGGACGCCGTGGTGGAGGCCGTGGGTTCGGACGCCACCATCGAGCTCGCCCTCAAGGCCGTCCGGCAGGCCGGCCGGGTCAGCGTCATCGGGGTCAGCCAGAGCAAGGCCTTCCCCTTTCATATGGGACTTGCGCAGATCAAGGAACTGGAGTTCGCCATCGGGCTGTGCTCTGTGCACTACGAACTCCCTGCCCTGATCGCCCTCACCCGTGCCGGCCGGATCAAGCCAGAGGTCGTGGTCTCCCACCGCTTCGCTCTCTCCGAAGGCCCGGCGGCGTACGAACTGTTCGCAGGCCGCTCCGACGGCGTCCGCAAGATCCTTCTCGACCCCACCCGCTGACTCTCCTGCGCAGGGCCGCCTCGTCCGATCCCCCGCGGCAGGCCCTGCGCCTCTTGCGCGGCCCGGGGAATCCCGCCGCGTCGCCCCGCAGGACCTCGGGTAGCCGGTTCGGGGGGGACAGGTTCCGCCGCCGAAACCGAGCGGCTCCGCCCGCCGCGCCGAGGGCAGGACCTGGCACGGGTGCGCCGTTCCGGCGTGGACGTGGCCAGGACACCCTCGGCCTTCCCGCTTACGAGCGTGCGCTGGGCGCACTTCAAGACCGTGCAGCAGACGCTGCCGGCGCCATCCGGTCGAAACACCCCGCATCATGAGCGCGAACGTTCCGCAGGACGACTGGTCGCCGCTGGGCGAGATGGCCGTTCCCGAGCAGGGGGCAGGGCGCACTCCCCCAGAACGACTGGCGTGGTTGCAGTTAGTCCGTCTGGCGTGTGCGGGCGGCGCAGCTGCGGTCATGCGACGGCGATGACACGACTCCGCCGCGCCCCTGAAGGAGGCAGGCCGTCGACCAAGCCGAGCCGACGCCGCCCACAGCCACTCCCAGGGCCCCACCGTGCGGGCGGTTCACGCCACTTGGGAGGGCCCGCCGCTACACGTCGTCACGCTCCGGGAAGAGCACGTGAGCGGCATCGAAAATCCGTTGCCGGGTCGCTTGTCGCCCTGCCGCAGTCCCAGTGCGGTCGGCGTAGGCGGCGGGACGCGGCTGAGCCGGCTCATCGACCACGGAGGCCGGACACGACGTCGTGGTCGCGACACCCGACGGTGCGGTGCCGACCGTCGGCATGATGAGCCTTCGCCCCTCGATGGCGGGCGGTGAGGACGGAGCCCTGCAGCTGGAAGCCATCATTCGTTCCGCCGAGGTGATGCGGCGGCCCCTCAAGCTGTTCGGACGTCCGCCTCGAGGACTACGCCGCGGTGTACCTGCCGGGCGGCCACGGCCCGATGTCCGACCTGGCCTTCGACGCCGATGCGGGCAGGTTGCTGACGGCCCAGTTGGCCTCGGGCAAGCCGCTCGCCATCGTGTGCCACGCCCCGTCCGCCATCCTGGCCACCAGGATCCACGGCGAGTCCCCGTTCAGGGGCTACCGGGTGACGTGCTTCACCGACGAGGAGGAAGAGGCCGTCGGGCTGGCCTCCCGGGCGCCGCGGCCGGCCGCCGCTGGAGAGTGGCCGGATGCCAGGTAGTGGTGCTGGCCGCTTGCCGGCACCCGCGTTCTCGGCAGCAGCGGGTTGAGCGGTGCACAGCTACTTGGAAGTGGGTCACTTATGCGAAGTGTGGACGTTCATCGGCCTGTCCTGACGGCGAGGATCGGGCGGCCCTCCGTGTAAATCCTTGAGCGATGATGCGAGCAATGCCCAGCATCGGCGTCGACGAGGACCACGACTCCTCAATGTTTTCGCTTCGCTGCGTAGTTGAACGTATGCGCAGAGCAGTCAATGTGGCGCGAAGTCCTCTTGAGGCGACCTGCAGGCGGCAAAAGACTGTTGCGGTAGCAAGGCCGCGCCTTCATCCCGGGAGCCGCGGCACAGCAGTCACGATCGCAACGAGAGGAGAACGCCGATGCCCGACGCCAGCCGTCGAGACGCCGCACACTCGATCACGCTGACCGACGGCACCGCCACGCGGACCCGTGAGGCGGGCCCCGTCGACCTGGTGCCGGTCCAGGAACTGCACCGCCGCTGCTCGCCAGGCAGCCGAGCCCTGCGGTACCACGCGGGCAAGTCCGGGCTGTCACCTGCCGAATGGGGTCAGTTGTCCAGCCCGGAGCGCGGCACCACGCTGGTGACCGCTCCGGCCGAGCGTACGGACCACATCATCGCCATGACCAACGTCATGCGCACACATCAGCAAGGGGTGGGGGAACTCGCGATCCTGGTCGAGGACGCGTGGCAGGCCAGGGGGCTCGGCACCGCGCTGGCCGAACATGCGGCGACCCTAGCCCGCCGCGAGGGACACCACACGCTGACCGCCGCGGTGGTGGCGAGCAACAAGCCGATGCTCCATGTCCTGGGGAAACTGGATGCGACGCCGCTCGACGCCACCGGGCCCGTGCTCGACCTCCGCATCCTGCTCTAGGTCCGGCTTCGACGATCACTGGTGATGGATCACGGTGGGGTAGCCGGACAGGTTCCTGGCCCCCGAGCCGCTCGCGGACTTCGCCGTCTTCCGGCTCGAGAGAACGGGGCGGGGCGGAGTACGCGGGACTGCGGACCCGCATCCTGCCGGGGCGGCACCGACCCCGTCCAGCGGAACGGCCGGTGACAGGGAGAGCACTCAGCCGCTGAACCGACCGTTGTCGCCACCCAGTTCCTGACGGAGGGGAGACGACACCTGTCTCAGGAACCGGCGGGGCCGGAGGGCGGGGGGCCCGTCAGGAGGCGGTGCGCCTCCAGAGCGAGGTGGATCTCGCTCGCCCCCACCGGGTCGGTGGGTGAGCGCCCCGTGAGTTCCTGCACGCGCCGCAGACGGTACGTCACAGTGTTGCGGTGGCAGTACATCCGGGCAGCGGTCTCGGTGGCGGATCCGCCCGATGCGAACCACTGGCTCAGCGTCTCCAGCAGCAGCTCCCTCTCGTGCTGCGGGAGTTCGAGAACAGGGCGGAGCACCTTGCGCACCGCGTGCTGGGCCGAGTCGGGGGCGCTCACCACCATCAGGCGGACTGGTGAGTCACCGTAGGAGGCCACCTCGCGGGCGCCCGACTCGACGCAGGCGCAGGCGAGCCGCGCCTGGCGGAAGGCACCGGGCACCTGCTCCAGACCGTGGAAGAGCGTGCTCACGCCCGCCCGCGCGATGCTCCGCCGGCGAAGGAGGTCCACGGCCTGCGCAAGACTCCCGGGCGACCGGAGCGAGAGCAGTCCCACCTGCGCGTCGCCCTCCTGGCGCCAGACCGACCAGACGCCGAGGACTCGCAGTGCGCCCTCCACGTCGTGCAGGGCGTCCTCGTCTGCCGGACGGCCCACGGCGGCGGTCTCGGCGCTGACCACGGCGAAGACTCCCCGCTGCGGCAGCCGCAGCGCGTCGGCGCACTCCCACAGGTGGGTGCCCTCATCCAGCCTGCCGTCGAGCAGCGCGGCCAGCAGCAGGCTCTTGACCTGCCGGTCACGGTGGGCTCTTTCGGACATGGTCTCGCGGTAGGCCACGGCCACCGCGTCGGTGAAGGTGTCACTGACCGACCAGACCGCGGCGGCGACGTGCGGCATCTCCTTGGTGACGGTGTCCCCCGCCTCGTTCAGGATGCACTCCCACATGAACCGTCCGGCGACCCGGTAGGCGTGTGTCACCGCGGACAGCGGCACCCCGTGCTCGGCCTTGAAACGGCCGGTGTCGTGCGGCACGCGCAGGTCAAGAGCGTCCCGGCCCAGCTGGGTGATCATGGAGTGCAGGTTCTCCGCGCAGGAAGTGCGCAGCTGGTCGTGCGTCACGTGGCCGTGGTCGCCATAGGCGTCCTCCCCCTCCGTGATCCGGTCCGTGAGCAGGTCGGCGAAACGGTCGATCCCGGGCAGCAGCACGTCGACCAACCTGCGCAGGCCGTCGTCCACGCCGCTGTCGCGTACGCCGTTGTCATGAGGGGTGACAGTCATTCGGGCTCCCGCAGCGAGGTCGGCGGGACCGCCGCGCCGGCTGTCCCACCACGACGTGCCAGTGGCCCGGAGCCGGCCGGACCACTGGCAGAGTAACCACACGACGTGGTTGTGGCGACAGTCCGCCCACGTCGACAATCCGCCCGCGTCAGACGTCGGCGGACACTGTGTCGCGGATGAGGTCCGCAGCCCGTTCCGCGATCATGATCGTCGGTGCGTTGGTGTTGCCCCTGACCACGGTCGGCATGACCGAGGCATCGACCACCCGTAGCCCCGCCACACCGTGCACGCGCAGCTCGTGGTCGACCACCGGGCCGATCGCGCAGGTGCTCGTCGGGTGGTACAGGGTCTGCAGCTCGCGCCGCGCGTAAGCCAGTAGGTCGGCGTCGCTTTCGGACGGCGGCGTCAGGAAGTCCGACCGGCGGTGGAGGCGCAGGGCGGGCTGTCCGACGATGTCCAGTACCAGCCGCAGCGCTCGGATCGCTGTGGCCCGGTCCTCCGCGGTGGACAGGTAGTTGTGCAGGATGCGCGGCTTGGCGCTGGGCAGCGTCGAGCGCAGCGTGACCTTTCCGCGGCTGGTGGGTGCGAGCAGCACCGCGCCGATGTGGAAGGCGTGGTCGGTGGCGGCTCCCAGCCCCTCCTGGTGGAACATGGCCGGTACGGCGTGGATCTGCACGTCCGGGGCGTCGAGACCGCCGGTGGTGCGGAAGAACCCGCCGCCCTCACCGACGTTCGAGGTGAGGGGCCCGCGGCCTTCGGCTTCCAGCAGCCGGAGGTTCTCGGAGGTCTCAGCGGTGAGCAGGGATTCGGTGTCGGTGAGATGGACGACGGCCAGATGCGGGTGGTCCTGGAGATTCTCGCCGACCGGCAGGTTCACCTTGGGGGTGATGCCGAGGGCCGCGAGCTCGTCGGCGACACCGATGCCCGAGAGCATGAGCAGCTGGGGTGAGTTGTAGGCACCCGCTGAGAGGACGACCTCCCGTTCGCACCGAAGTTCCTGCGTCGCCCCGTCCCGGTCCACCTCGACACCGACGGCCCGTTCCCCGTCGAGGAGGACGCGGGTGCACTGCACCCCGGTGAGCACGGACAGGTTGGGCCGTTCGGCGGCGGGCCGCAGGTAGGCGTCGGCCGTGCTGCACCGCAGGCCGCCGCGCTGGGTGAGCTCGTAATACCCGACGCCGTCCTGCTCAGGGCCGTTGAAGTCGGGGTTGACCGGATGCCCCGCCTGCTGAGCCGCTGCCAGGAAGGCGTCGATGAGGGGGTTGCGGGAGCGCCCAGGGTTGACCGGGAGCGGGCCGCCGGCGCCGTGCCATTCGGAGGCGCCGGCGTGGTGGTCCTCCGACCGCAGGAAGTACGGCAATACGTCGTTCCAGCCCCAGCCCTTGGCACCGGCGGTGGCCCATGAGTCGTAGTCGCGGCGGTGGCCGCGGATGTAGATCATGGCGTTCATCGAAGAGGAGCCGCCGAGCATGCGGCCACGCGGCAGATAGCGCCGTCGGCCCTCGAGGCCGGGCTCGGGCTCGCTGAGGTAGTCCCAGTCGTACTTGGTCCGGAACAGCTTCGAGAACGCGGCCGGAACGTGGATCTCCTGGGCGTCGTCGGCCGGGCCGGCCTCCAGGAGCAGGACGCGTACGTCGGGGTCCTCGCTGAGCCGGGCGGCGAGCACACAGCCCGCGGATCCCGCACCCACGATGATGTAGTCGTACATGGTGTGCCCTCTCTCTCGGCAGCCGGCCACGCGGTCAGTACTGGATGGCCTTGGTCTCCAGGAACTCCTCGAAGCCCAGGCGCCCGGCCTCCCGGCCCACGCCAGACTGCTTGTAACCCCCGAACGGGGCAAGGGGGTTGAACGCGCCACCGTTCACGTCGACCATCCCGGCCCGGATCCGGCCAGCAACCGAGCGCGCCCGTTCGGGATCGCCCGACCACACCGCGCCGGCGAGCCCGTAGGGCGTGTCGTTGGCGATGGCCACGGCCTCCTCCTCGGTGTCGTAGGGCAGGATCGACAGGACGGGTCCGAAGATCTCCTCGCGGGCGATGGTCATGTCGTTGGTGACGTCGGTGAAGACGGTAGGAGCGACGAAGTAGCCGGGCCCGTCCTGCGGCGCGTCGGGACCGCCGGTGAGCAGGGTGGCGCCCTCGGCGATGCCGGCCGCGATGTAGTCGCGCACGCGCTTGAGTTGGATGTCGGAGACCAATGGACCGATCCGTGTCTCCTCGTCCTGCGGGTCACCGACGCGGTATCCGCGCGCCGTCTCGGCGGCGATCCGGCCGGCCTCCACGAGCTTGTCACGGGGGACGAGCAAGCGGGTGAGAGCGATGCAGGTCTGGCCGGCGTTTAGGTAGCACTTGGCCACTCCGTCGGTGACCGCGGCCTTCAGGTCGGCGTCGTCCAGAATGATGTTGGGAGACTTGCCGCCGAGTTCCAGCGCCACCTTCTTGACGGTCTCCGCCGCCAGCGCCGCCACCCGCCGGTCTGCCCGGGTCGATCCGGTGAACGAGACCATCGCCACGTCGGCGTGGCTCACCAGCGCCTCACCCACCACCGGCCCGTATCCGGTCACCACGTTGAGCACTCCGGCGGGCAGCCCCACGGCCTCGGCGATCTCCGCCAGGAGCATGGCGGACAGAGGAGCGACCTCGGAGGGCTTGAGCACGACGGTGCACCCCGCGGCCAGCGCCAGCGCCACCTTCAACGAGACCTGGTGCAGCGGAAAGTTCCACGGCGTGATGCAGCCGACGACTCCGACGGGCTCGCGGACGACATGTGAGTTGCCGACCTCCTCCGGCCCGAAGTCGAAACCGGCCGCCAGTTCGGCGGCCTGGCCGAAGGTGAACACGGGCAGCCCCGACTGCAGGACCCGACTCTCCTGGACAGGAGTACCGACCTCGCTTGCCACCAGGCGTGCGATGTCCTCCGCGCGCTCCTCCAACGCACGGTGGATACGGCGCAGATAGTCCGCACGAGCCTCTTGGGAGGCCAGGGACCACTCCTCGAATGCCCGGGCGGCGGCACGCACCGCCCGGTCGACATCCTCGGGCGTACCGGCCGGGACCGAGCCGATCACACGTTCGTCCGCGGGGTTGACGATTTCGATCACTTCGGCGTTCGGCGCCTTCGTCCATTCCCCGTTGATGAAGTGCCCGCTGTATGTCTTCATGGCTGTGCTCCTTGCTCGGCCCGGTTTCCCGGCAGTGTGCGCGAGCCGTTACGGCGGGGTCGATGGAGCGGTGAAGCCGGATCGGCTCACCCGATTGTGCATCTGCACAAGGCCGTACTCGACTCCCGAGCTTCGCTGAGGAGTCGAATACGGCCTTGCGGTCACTCGAGGAGGTGGCGGCGGGGTCCGAAGTGGGGTGAGATGCCGCTGAAAGCGGACAGGAACCGCTGGGCTTCGCCGACGGAGCGGAAGCCCTTCATGGCACGCTCGCGCTACCGGGTGGGCTGGTGGGAGTTCTCCGCCCGGTTGTTGAGGCCCTTGTGCGAGCGGTGTTCCACGGAGGGCATGACCTCGCGGTGGGCGGCGCCGTAGGAGCGCAGCTTGTCCGTGACGATCACCCGGGGCACCGAACGTGTCTTCTTCATCAGCCTGCGGAAGAAACGCCTGGCCGCGGTCTTGTCCCGGCGGCTCTGCACGAGGATGTCGAGCACGTTCCCGTCCTGGTCGACGGCCCGCCAAAGGTACTTCGATTCTCCGCTGACCTTGATGAAGACCTCGTCCAAGTGCCATTTGTCCCCGGGCCGAGGTCGGCGGCAACGCAGTCCGTTGGCGTAGGTCTGTCCGCACTTCGCGCACCAGCGGCGGACGGTCTCGTAGGAGACGATCACGCCGCGCTGCAACATCAGCTCCTCGACCTCGCGGAAGCTGAACGGGTAGCGGAATTACGGCCACACGCAGTGCGTGATGATCTCCACCGGGTAACCGGTGCCCCTTGTACGACGGCGGCGCGCTGTCCACGGACGGTCCCCCTCCACCGTGATCAACCCGAAAATCATCCCACCCGGTCAGTCAACGTGACAGTGCCGTTCGGGGGCGCGCGGGGGCCGGACGAGGGTTGGTACAGCTGCTCGCCCCGGACTTCCCGTGTGCGGAGCCCACTCTGATCGTCGCACGTCTTCCGCCATCCCTCGACGCCCTCCGCCAACTCGGCGAGAACGCGATGCGAGGTCGGGCCCTCGAGGACGGGCTCCTGCTCCTGGTCGACGTCGTCGACGCCCGGGGCGGTGCGGCCTCGGCTTCGGCGCGGACCTCGCCGCCGCCTGCCGGGCCTGGACCTGCCGAGCTGCTTGGCCGCCTTGCCATCTCGGCCCGGATCAGCTCCACCCCGCCCAGCCCGCCGGCTTCCTCATCACCGAGGTTGACCTGGTAGTAGCCGCCGTACGCGCTGGCACCCATGTGGACGCCGTTCTCGAGTGCACCTACTACTCGACGGCTGTCGCCGCCTGCCCCGCGCCCGGGCGCCCTGTCGCCTTGCGGAAGAACACTGAGAAGTTCGATGCATCGGGAAAGCCGAGCGTGGCGGCGCAGCGAGCGCGGTGAGGCGGTCGTGCGCGAGGAGTCGTTTGGCCTCCAGGCCAGGGACATGAAGTCCCCCGCATCTTCGCCGGGCTGTCGCCCACCGCTTTGAGAAGCGGCTCCACGCTCTCGGGTGCCCCAGCCCAGCCCAGCGGCATAGCCAGATGGGCAGGTAGGCCGACGGATCATCCCCCATGCCGAGGCGCCGTCCCTCTCCCCGTCCGCCCACCAATCGGCGTCCGGCAGCGCAGCCAGCGCCTGCGAGCTCAGCGCGCCCGCACGAGCGAGGGTCTCGGCGCGGTCGGCCGCCAGGGGTGCGGACGGTCGAGAAGGGCTCCTCCTGGCCGTAGCGGGATGCATCGTCCATGCCGAGGCTACGCTGATGCACGGTTCCCGATTCCCGCAGGTACCCGCCCAGTGGGGCGGGCCGTTCTGCGCGTCTGTCGTGTCGGTGGGGTGGCTACTGGTTGGGCCTGGCCGCGCTGATGCCGCCGAGTGCCGACTCCGCGTCCCGTTCGATCGCCATGTCGCCGAGAGAGACGATGCCCACCGGGTGGCCCTCTTCCAGGACCGGAAGGCGGCGGACGGAGTGCTCGCGCATGAGCTCCACCGCACGATCGAGGTCCTCGTCCGGGGTCACCGTAATCAGATCGCCGCTGCAGGCAGAAGCAACAGTCCTCTGCTCCAGGTCGCCCCCCTCCGCCAGCGCACGGACCACCAGGTCGCGGTCGCTGACCAGACCGCGCAGCTCGTCGTCCTCGATGACCAGGACGGCCCCGATGTCCTCGTCACGCATCCTCTGAGCCACCGCCGTCACCGACGCCTGCGGCTCCACCGTCACCAGCCGGCTGGTCATGATGTCCCGCACATGCTGAGTCATGATCCCTCCCTTGCTCTGGTTGTTGCGCACTCTGCGCCACGCCGGCCGAGTACCCCACGGCCCGCCGCATGCCACGACACACCCGGACCAGGCCACCGGGCGACGATCTTGCCCGGCTGGTTCCTCTCCGCTGGGGTCGATGACGCGTCGCTGGCCGAGCCCGAGTCGGCTTACTGAGCTTCGTCGCGTGATGTTGCGGGCCGGCGGCGTGCGCGAATGCGAGGACGGACATCCACCGAGCGGTGTCACATAAGGCTTACAGGCGGTCGGCGGGGGCGGTCGGCAGGCCCTGGCGGGCGGCCAGCCGGTCGAGCAGGCGGGTGAGTACGACGCTCTCTGTCACGGTCAGATCCGCGGCGAATTCGGCGTCGGCGGACTCCGCCAGTTCTGCGCAGGTTGCGAGCAGTTCCCGGCCGCGCTCGGTGAGTGTCAGCACCTGCCGTCGGCGATCGGCCGGGTCCCTTACCCGCTGAATCGCACCGAGCTTCTCCAGGTGGTCGGCGAGTGCCACGACCAGGCTGGGCGCGACGCCCATCACCCTGGCGATCTCAAGCTGCGACGAGGCCCTCCCGGTCTCCAGCACAACCATCAAGCCAACATGCTTGGGCTTGAGTCCATGGGCCTCGACGCGGGCCGCGAAGAGATCGGACGCCATCGCCCCGAGTACGCCAAGGCGGAAAACAACACTGGAGTTTACCTTGCCAGGAGCCACAGGCATCATGCTACATTAGGCAAATCATTCAGACTCTGAACGATTCACCCAATGCTTAAACACAAAGGAGCCGGCCGTGCTCGACCCCGCCACCGTCCAGCTGCACTTCGCCGACCTCCAGGAAGACATCGTCGAGCTCAGCGCCACGACTCCACCGGCCACGATCAGGCGATCCGTCGGCCTCCTTGCCCACCTCGCCCAGTTGCTGGACATCCCGGTCACCCTCTCGGCGGCGCCACGCCCGGGTGGCCCCGCGGTCATCGAGGAGGCATCCGTCCCCGCACCTCCCGTCTTCATTCGCAGCGGGCCCTGTGCCTGGGACGATGTGGCCACCCGCCAGGCCATCACCGCCCAGCTCCGGAAGAACCTCGCCCTCTGCGGCGTGACCAGCGAGATCGTCGTACTGCACACGGCACTTGACGCGATCGCCGCAGGCTTTGAGGTCTCCGTGCTTCTCGACGCCTGCGGTGGACTCTCGCCACGCACCGAACAGGCCGCCTTCCGCCAGATCGAAGCGGCCGGAGGCCGGATCACCAGCGTCGCCAGCTTCGCCACCGACCTGGTACGCGACTTCACCACCCCGACTGGCCGTCAGGTCATCGCGGCCCTGCACGGTCTGATGGAGCAGCCTGCGGCCGAACCGGCAAGGTAGCCACCACCGCACACCACGGCCCGACAGGGAAGCCTCTTCCGCGACACCGTCACCCACCACCCCACGACACCGCCGCGGCCGAGGGGGCGCAACCCGCTGCCAACGAGTGAGGTCGACGGGCGCGGGAGTTGGACCTTCCGTAGATTGAAGAGCGAGCGACTGGCAGGGAAAAGCGTGTGACACCGACGATCGACTACCCGGGGGTGTTCGCCGCCCTTCCGAGCCCGTGCCTGGTGCTCGGCACGGACCTGGTGATCGCCGCTGCCAACCCGGCCTTTTGCGAGGTGACCGGACGGAGCCAGACCGAGCTGGTCGGGCAGTACCTCTTCGACGCCTTCCCGGACAACCCCGCCGCCCCGGAGGCCGACGGGGTGGAGACCCTGAAAGACTCCCTGCACCGTGTCTTGTCCACCGGCCAGACCGATCACATGGCGTTGCAGAAGTACGACATCCCGGTCCCCGGCAACCCCGAGGTGTTCAAGGAGCGGTGGTGGACCGCGATCAACGTGCCCGTCCTCGGTCCGGACGGCAAAGTCGCCTGGATCATCCACCGGTCCGAGGACATGACCGACGTCGTCCGCGCCCACCGCACCGCGCACCTGCCGTCGGTCAGCCCCGGACGGGAAGCGGCCATGGAAGCCGAGCTGTACGCCCGGGCGCGGGAACTGCAGCGGCTGAACGAGGAACTGCGACAAGCCCACGCCCGTGAACGGCGCGTCGCCGTCGCCCTCCAGGAAGCCATGCTCCACTCCCCCGACCTGTCCCGGCACCCGAACATCGCCGTGCGCTACCTGCCCGCGACCGGATCACTGAACGTGTGCGGAGACTGGTACGACGCGGTCGACCTGCCCGCGGACCGCTTCACCGTCACGGTCGGCGACGTGGTCGGCCACGGCCTGATGGCTGCCACCATCATGGGCAGGCTCCGCAGCGCACTGAGCGCCGCCACCCGCACCGTCCACGGCCCCGCCCAGGCCCTGGAAGTCCTGGGGCTGTACGCCCGCTCGGTCGAGGGAGCACTGGCCGCCACCGCCGTCCAGGTCCTCGTCGACTGCCACAGCCACCTGCTCATCTACAGCAGCGCCGGCCACCCCCCTCCCGTCCTGCTGCACCCGGACGGCTCGTGCGAGCTGCTCGACCAGGCCACCGATCCGCCGCTGGGCGCCCGCCCCGACCACGTCCCCCGCCCCCAGGCCACCACCACCTACACCCCCGGCGACACCCTCGTCCTCTACACCGACGGCCTGATCGAACGCCGCGATGAGGACATCGACGCCGGCCTGACCCGCCTGACCGCCACGCTCGCCACCTGCACCGCCTTCGGCGCGGAACACCTCGCCGACGCCCTCCTCGCCCGCCTCGGCCTCGCCAGCGGCGCCGACGACGACATCGCCATCGTCGTCGTCCGCCTGGAACGAACGACCCGACCGTACTGACCAGGCCGAAGCCGTCGGGGAGGTAATGACGGGCTGCTGGCCGGGTGCTGCACGAGGCTCTGAGCTGGGCGTCTCCTTTGACAGTTTTCGGGTCCGTTGAAGGTGGTGTAACAGGAGCGGGACGGCAATGGCACGTTGCGGGGCCGGAGTGTGGCGGCCACCTTCCGCAACTACTGGTTCTCGGCGAACGAGCAGGTCATCGTGGACACCGACACCTGGCTGGTGATCGCGGCAGCCCGTCCGGTGCCGGGGACGACCGCGGACGCCCACGCCTCGCGGGAGTCCGGACCGAGCCGGCACTGCGAGGGAGTGACCGTGCTGGGCGACCGCGCCTATCTCAGCTACAGGATGGCACCGCAAGCAACCGGTGACGGGCCCTGCTGCAGGCCGAGGTGTGCCCGAGTGGAACACGTCATCGGCCGGAGCAAGAACTACAAGATCCTGCGCGACTGCCGCCAGCGGGGCGATGGTCTCCATCACGAAGTCCAAGCCGTCGCCCACATGCACAACCTCGCCCTCGCGTCATGAGCAGAAAGAGCCCGTTACCCGCCCTGACCTGCCCGCACTCGGCCTCGTGCAACACTCTGCAGCTGCCTCACCTACTCAATGGGCACCCATCGGCCACGCTGTCGTGGTTCAACGCGCATGTATCCAGCTTGCCAAGGAATTCCACCAGCGCTGTCGGGGCACCGCCCCGGATCTGGGTTCCCGCCCCGTGGATGTCGATGACGGCGGGACCGCTGACGACAGGACCGGGTTCGCCGCTCCTTCGCCGCCTGTGTTCGGCCGGCCCGCGGGGCGGACCGGGGGGGGAAGCGCACGGGTAGGGCGGACAGGGCCCGGTGGAAGGGACCTTGCCGCCACTGCAAGTCCTCGTACGAACGTCTTCGGCCGAGGCCCTGCCGACACCATCAGGTCCACGTTGTACGGCAACGGCGGGTCCGCCCGCCGGGCTAGCCGACCGTGTCGGCCGCAATGACCTGCTCCGTCCAGATGATCTTGCCGGTCTTCGTGTACCGAGTGCCCCATCGGCGGGCCATCTGGGCCACGATCAGCAGGCCCCGTCCCCCCTCGTCGGTGGTCCGCGCGTGACGCAGCCGTGGCGCGGTGCTGCTGGCGTCGGAAACTTCGCAGATCAGACCGCGATCCCGGATAAGGCGCAGGCAGACCGGTCCGGTCGCATGGCGGATCGCGTTGGTCACCAGTTCACTGACGATGAGTTCCGTCGTGAACGTCAGATCGGGGATGCCCCACTCCGTCAGCTGCCGGGCCGCGAGGTCGCGGGCGTGCGCGACGGCAGCCGGGTCGCTGGGCAGGTCCCAGGAGGCCACGCGGTCCGGGGCCAGGACCCGGGTCCGGGCGAGGAGCAGGGCCGCATCGTCGGCAGGCGGACCCGTCAATAGTCTGTCGATCACTCGTTGGCCTGTCTCCGCCAGTGTCGGCAGGGGCGCCGCGAGGGCATTGCCCAGCTGGGAAAGCCCTACATCGATGTCCCTGTCCACGGACTCTACGAGGCCGTCGGTGTAGAGGGCGATGAGGCTGCCGTCTTCCAGCTCGGTCTCAATGGACTCGAAGGGGAGGTATCCGAGGCCGAGCGGTGGTCCGGCGGGCAGGTCCAGAATGTCGGCGGCACCATCGGGAGCGACGACCATCGGGGGGAGGTGACCGGCCCGGGCCATAGTGCACCGCCGGCTGACCGGGTCGTAGACGGCGTACAGGCAGGTGGCGCCCAGGAACGCGGTGCCCGTCGCCTCGCCCTCGGCCGCCGCCGGAGCATCGATGTCGTGGGCCCCCATGAGGCCGATGACCAGGTCGTCCAGATGGGCCAGCAGTTCGTCCGGGGAGAGGTCGAGGTTGGCGAGCGTACGCACCGCGACACGCAGGCGCCCCATGGTCGCCGCGGCGTTGATGCCATGCCCGGCCACGTCCCCGACGACCAGGGCGACACGTGCTCCGGATAGCGGGATGACGTCGAACCAGTCACCGCCCACACCACTGGGGGCATCCGCCGGCAGGTACCAGGAGGCCACCGCGAGGGCGGACCCTCCCGTCAGGTCCTGCGGCAGCAGGTAGCGCTGCATGGAACGGGCCGCCGTGCGCTCACGAGTGAAGCGGCGTGCATTATCGATGCACACCGCCGCACGGGAGACGAGTTCCTCGGCGAGGCGGACGTCGTCGTCCTCGAACGGGCCCAGCCGCCTGCATCGGGCGAACGTCGCCACTCCCAGGGTGACACCGCGCGCCCTCACGGGCACCACCATGACCGAGCGGAAGTCGTAGTCCAGGAACGAGGCGCCCAGCGTCTCGTCCACGGTCACCCAGGGACTGTTGGTGCGGTCCAGGACCCGTTCGACCAGGGTCTTACTCTCGAGCAGGCAGCGGGTCACGGGCGTCGCGGGCGCACGTCGGACCGTCTCCCCCACGGCCAGTGACGCCTCGGGGCAGCCCTCGCGGACCGACTGCTGGGCCGCACGGCGGATTACGGGCGCCATGCCGACCGGCCCGGGTGTCGGCTCCTCGCCTCGCATGACCGAGTCCAACAGGTCGACGGCAACGAAGTCGGCGACGGCCGGCACCGCGTCGTCGGCCAGTTCCTGCGCGGTCCGAGTGACATCCAGAGTGCTACCGATGCGCGCGGCGGCATCGTTGAGCAGGGCCAGACGTTCCTGAGCCCGCCATCGCTCGGTGACGTCGATGATCATGTACCAGATGCCGACGTTCCGGTCATGGCGGTCCTGCATCGCGAAGAAGGAGGCGGAGATCGCGCGGCTTCTGTCGTGCACCGTGTAGCCGGCACCGCGGTACTCGAAGTCCATCACCGGCGCACCGGTCCGGAGTACTTCGCGCATCTTTGCCTCGAAGGCGTCGGCCTCGGCCTGTGGCAGGATCTCCGCCATCCGCCGCCCCAGCCGTCGTTTGAGGGAGATCTGGCGGTCCAGTGGCTCGTTCACCCAGACGTACCGTAGATCCGTGTCGAGGACGGCGATGCCGACCGGTGCATGGTTGAGGAATGGGGTGAGCATCAACTGGCTCACTCCGCCACCTGGCATCCGCCAGAAAGCCCGTCTCGGAGGCCGGCCGACGAACCTACCGAAGATCAACGCCGCGAGCGTGGCGACCAGGACGCCCGGAATCATCTCGTAGATCCCCGACCAGAAGGGGCCGTGCAGCGGCTTGACCACGCGCCAAAGAAGCACCGTGACTGCGCCGGACACGATCCCGGCCATGGCCCCCGCCCAGGTCATGCGCGGCCAGTAAAGCGAGAGCAGGACCACCGGGCCGAACGCGGCACCGAAGCCCGCCCAGGCGTACCCCACGATTCCAAGCAGCCCGCCGCCCCTCAGTGCGATCACGGAGGCCACCAGGGTCACGGCGACGACGGCCGCGCGACCCACCCACACCAGTGCCTCGTCCGAGGCGCGCCGCTTGAGGAACGCGTGGTAGAAGTCCTCCGTGAGCGCGACGGACGACACAAGGAGCTGACTGTCCGCAGTCGAGATAATCGCTGCGAGCACCGCAATCAGCATCACCCCGGCGCCCCACGGACTGAACAGTGTCCGGCTCAGAGTGATGTATGCGGTCTGCGGGTCATGGAGCGGCGTGCCGAACTGCGCGATCCCCAGCAGGCCCACGAACGTGGCACCGGCCAGCACCACGACCACCCACCCGGTCTCGATACGGCGGGCCGCGGGGACGGCACCGGTACTGCGGATGCCCATGAAGCGGGCCAGGATATGCGGCTGGCCGAAATAGCCGAGGCCCCAGGAGAGCAACGAGATGATCGCGACGGCGCCAAGCGACCCGCCTCCCGACCACCGCCCGTTCACGAAGTCGACCTCGGCACCCATGTCCAACAGGCTGGGCGTCCTGCTGTTGACGGAGTCGCGAAGCGCACCGAAGCCACCGAGCGTCGCGATACCGACGAGGGGGACCACTAGCAGGGCGAGGAACATGAGTGTGGCCTGCATGACATGCGTCAGGCTCACAGCCAGGAAGCCGCCCAGGCATGAATAGACGACGATCACCAGGGCGGTCAGGGCCACCCCGAGCCGAAACCCGGCACCGAAGATGTGCCCGAACAGCAGCCCGCCGGCCACCAGCCCACTGGCGACATACACGGTGAAGAACACCAGAGTCACCGCCGCCGAGACCAACCGGAGCATCCGTGTGCGGTCCTCGAACCGCTCCTCCAGGTAGGCCGAAAGGCTCACCGCGTTCCCGGCGCGCTCGGTGTAGGTGCGCAGCCTCGGCGCGACGAACAGCCAGTTGAGGTACGTACCGAGCACCAGACCGACCGCGATCCAGCCGGCCCCGACACCAGCCGCGTACACCGCTCCGGGGAACGCGAGGAACAGCCAGCCGGACATGTCGCTGGCGCCGGCAGACAGGGCCGCGACGAACGCCGGGAGCCTGCGGCCGCCCAGGGCGAAGTCGGCGAAGGTGCGCGTGCGGCGATAGGCCCAGACACCTGTTCCGATCATGACGGCCACGTACACGAGGAACGTGGCCACGATCGGCGCACTCAAGTCGGACATAGTGCCTCGCTTGCGAGGTTCATGAGCACGGGCCTACAGCACGACCCACAACCGTAATGCCTACTGCATAAATTTACAGATTCCGGTCGCCGTTAGTGACTGGTGCCGCCCGCGCGGTGTCAGCACGGGCAGTGTCGTGCGTGACCATGTCCAGCAGGAGGCTCTTGTCAGCAGGTCCGCGGCCTGTCGATCTGGGCGTCGATGTCGGTGCCGGGCCTTTCGACCAGCCCGTCGGTGAGGACGGCCGGCATGATGCCCGGTGGCACCGGTCGGTTCGCCTACTGAACGGCACCCCCGCGCCGCACGGATCGTTTACGCCCAGCGTTCCCCCGACCGGCGTCCAGCACACGGTCTGAGTTCTACAACGGTTTTGGCTGTCATGGGCGAGTTCTCCGCCCTTTACCGGTTCTCCTACCAAGTTGTCCTCACTACCCGTGTTGTCGTCAGCGAAATCACCGGCGAACTCGGCTGGCCGTCAGAGTGCTTCGCCCGTCGTCACCGAGCCCGGCTGGCGTATCGGGAGTTTTCACCATCCCGGCGAACGAGAGGACCGTGACGTCCGCTGGCGGCCCGTTCGGGGTGAGATGCACCTGCACGCCAGGGAGATTGCGGACGCGCGTGATCTGGTGAGCGCCGGATACCACCGCCGCGGTGATGGTCTGGGCTGGGGGGCGGCCGTAAGGCGGCGGTTGCGGGTCTGGCGCCTTCCGCGGTTGGCGCCGCGCGTGTGACACGGGCAGGACGGCCGGTGTGGGTTCGGTCAGGCGGCATCAGAGCGCCGTCGGCAGGCGTGGGGACGCGTGAGGGAGTCTTGCCTGCCGCCGTCGATGAGGCGCAGGTGCCGGGTACGGGCGTGGCGGGGTGGCCGTGGGGTGCGCGTCAGCCAATCCTCGACACGGTCCATGCCATACAGCAGTACGGCCACGATGGGCAGCAGCGCGCAGGCGACGATGACCACGATCCCGGGCCCCCTCACGGCAGACAGCCGTGGACGGGTGCCCGCGTTGTACTCGGCCAGCCGTCTGCGCCATGGGCGTCTTGCGGTCAGGTGACGATGGTGGCCAGCCCGGCGATGCCGATGAGGTAGATGACCACCGCGGCGATACTGTCGACGCCCATGCGCGCGCACCGGCGGCGCGGCCGGTCGGTGAGCAAGAGGGCAGCACCCATAGGTTCGCGTATCCCCGAGCCGTACGCCTCGCTCTGCCCCGTCGGCAAAGGGGTATTCCCAAGCCCCCCCCAGGGAATCGTTTCCCTCCCTCACGGCTGGTGCCCGCAATAGCATGCACAGAACATGTCCGGGGACATTACGGTGTCGGACAGCAGAATGCGAAAGTGCGCACGACTCATGACCGATGGAGTACGCGAAGACGATCAGGGGGAGGCAGCGTGACGGACGCAGGATCGCGGAGCGAGACGCAGGTGAACAAGGAGGGCGACAGACGCGGGGCGTGGTGTTCCTGGTCCGCGTCACGTAGGCGCCGGAGCCTGCAGGACACAGCGACCGATGCCGGACTCGGCTCCGTGCGGCGGGTTCACCGCTCACGACTGCCGCTATGGACACGTCCGTTCTCACCGTTGCTGACCGCCGCCGTGGGCGGCCTCTGCCTCACCTTGGTGCTGATACGCAACCCCGTAGCGGCCCTCTGTGCCGTCTTGCTCATACCAGTAGGACTCTACGTCTACGCCGTCGCCGCACCGTCCAGGCTCCGCGGGGGCCGCCAGTTCATCGCGGTGTGCGACGGCGGACTTGTGATCGCGCACGAGTACCTGCCGGCACGTGCCGTGACGTGGGTCCAGGTGCAGGAGTGGCGAGCGGCGGTACCGAGGCCCGGCGTCGAGCAGTCGGCTGTGCTGGTCGTTGAGGTGGAGGGCGGGGAGACAGAGATTCCGGTCGGTGCGGTCGGTCGGCGAGGTGATCTGATCCGCGCCCTGTTGAGTCGTTCTCCGGCTCCGCCCAATTACCGGCGAGGCTCCACCATCGCAGCAGCCATGGCCGCCTTTGCGGGTTTGCTCGGCTGGCTGGTGCATTGGCAGTTCGATCCCCGTCACGAGGAGGCGCTGCCCGGGATCGATCGTCTCGGTGCAGCCTGCGATCACCCCGGTGTCGCGTACGACGACGCAGCGGCCTATGACAGTTCTCGGCCGCGGCAACTGGTCATCTACCAGAAGACGACCGGGGACTACTATCGCCATACGCTCTCCGAGCCCGCGAACACGTCGTCTGCCATCAATCCGGAAGCGGTCGACAAGGTGCAGTTGATCGCCTGTGTACGGCGTAGCGACGATCCCTATGGGGACATCACGGACACCGAGTGCAAGTACGTCAGAGACGGAATGCAAGCTCAGCCGGTCTTCGGCCAGCAGATGCCGGACCGAGTCCTCAGCATCCAGATCGTCCACTACGTCGTGGACGTCTACGAACTGCGCACCCATCGCAAGGTCACCTCACGGCAGCTCGACGGCGACGACATGACCTGCCCACGATCCATCACTGCCACAGAGTCCATCTACAGCCGGATCAGCGACGATGCCTTCCACCGCCTGCTCGACCCCCTGACACGTTAGGCACCTCGAACAGCGTCATGCGCTCGCGGCTGACAGGTGGACGGCTGCCAGCCGGGGCATCCGCACACCAGCGCGTTACGCCCCGCACCCTGTGGCCCTCCGTTTCGGTGACGTCCTGCTCATCCCGGCCGCAAGCCCCGCCTGACGGCAGGAGCAGGGTCAGCTCGTGCGGCGAGTACGCGGCGCCCTGGACGCGGTCGTCGACGCACACGCGCCGGCCGGAGCTCCAGGGGGGCCTCCACGCTCGCGGAACGCTGGGCCATCGTGCCCGAGCTGCCGCCTGCTGCGGGAGGCCGCAGGCGGCTGGGGTGAGTTCGGCGCCGCCGAACAGTTGTGCGTCGCCGGAGGGCAGACGGTGGAGATCCGGGTGAGGAGGTCGGGCCGCGCCGAGGGTGGCACGGTGGGCAGGGACGGATCCGGTGGCACATCACGCTGATCAGCCACGGCCGCGAGCGGTCAGGATGTGGCAGAGACTGCCGCATCGAGGCCGCGGGAGGCGACGAGCTGTGCGCCGCCATCGGCCAGACGGTAGCGCAGGCCCACCACGGCCGCCTGACCGCCGGTGACCTTCTCGGCCAGTACCCGGGAACGGTCCAGCAGCAGGTCGACGGTGTGGCGCACGTGCTCGTCGAGGACCTCCTCGGGCTGCATCCGTCCGGCGGCCCGCGCGGCCAGCACGCTCGGAGTCACCCGCTCGACCACGTCCCGGATGAAGCCGCCCGGCGTCTGCCCGTCCTCCAGCGCGGCGCACGCCGCGCCGACCGCACCGCACGAGTCGTGACCGAGAACCACGACCAGCGGGCAGCCCAGCACCTCCACGCCGAACTCGATACTGCCCAATACCTCCGTGCCCATGACATGGCCCGCGGTGCGCACCACGAACAGATCGCCCAGGCCGCGGTCGAAAATGATCTCGGCGGCCAGCCGGGAGTCGGAACACCCGAACAGCACGGCGAAGGGCTGCTGGGACGGTGCGATCTCGCCGCGGCGGGTGGCGTCCTGGTTCGGGTGCTCGGGGGTGCCTGCGACGAAGCGCTGGTTACCGGCCAGCAGCAGCTCGAAGGCGTCGCGGGGCGTAGGGCTCCTGGTCTCGGTCATGGCCTCAGCCTACGACTGGCGCCAGCCGGGCATCGCCTGGTCTCCTCGGTCATCGCAGGCGGGGAGATCGGGGATCTGTGCTTCATGGTCGGAAAACCGCCCGATGAGCATGGTTGCCGAGGAGCGGGGCGGCTCTTCCGGCCGGGCCCGCGCGGCATAGCGCCTACCGACAACCGGTCTCGTGATCAGTCTGGCCTGCGAAGCGCGCCACCGTCAGTGCCGCGCGCGGCGGCCAGGTCGAACCCCGCCAGCCGCACTTTGAGAGACCCCGCACCGCCCTGGTAGGTCGTCTTGGCAGTGCGCGGGACGTGGTGCGGGTTGTCTCGAGCCGGCCTGGCGCCGCATGGCTGGTGATCCGGGTTGGACGGGCCAGTCCGCCGGGCTCCTCACCGGGCGGGACGAGACGCCGTAGCACGGGCTGCAGGGCGGGCTCAGCCGGGGAGGTAACAGCGAATCGTAGTGCCGTCGTGGCCGGTGTGGACACGGACGAGGTCGGCGAGTTGGTGGACAAGAAGGAGTCCGCGGCCGCCGGGCTGTGTGGGGTTGGGCGGCCTGCGGCCGGCCAGGGGATCATTCAGCTGTCCGCCGTCGTGGACCTCGCAGACGATCCGGTCGCTCTCGGCCCAGATCCGCAGTGTGCCCGAACCGGCGCCGTGGAGGACGCTGTTGGTGGTCAGCTCCGCCACGGCGAGTTCCAGATCTCCTAGGCGCACGCCGGACATACCCAGGGACCGCGCATGGGACACGGCGAAATCGCGGGCCTCGGGCAGTGTCTGGGCGGCGAAATCGCAGGCCGCAGCGGAGAGCGGGGCGAGCAGAGGCTCGTTGTAGCGGGCGATGATCTGCTCGGGACTGTAGGCGGTGGATGCCCTCTCGCCATCAGCGTCGAGGAGGAGCGGATGGGTCGCCAGGGCGTCGCTGAGCACCTGCTTCTCCAGCTGCCCGGCGTCGTAGGGGCACAGGATGGTTACCGCGCGCCCGGTGAAAGCAGCGTTGATCAGCGCTTCGTGCTGGACGCATGCCGGGTACTCGACGGCGGAACGACCCTGCCAGATCGGCTCGCCGATGATGCGGACCCGGCGGGCGCTCGGCTGGGCGTCCGCGAACTTGCGCAGCACGCTCGGGATGATGCGGCCGGGGTTGCGGCCGGCCTGGGTCATGTCGATGAAGCGCACCTCCGCCGCTCGCTCGCCCAGCCCCTCGCGGATCAGCTCCAGGCGATCCGGCGGAGCAGCGACGGCTGCGGGCTCGCCGGCGTCCAGCCCTTCCCTCAGGAAGGGAACCGTTCCCGCGATGTACTGGTCCGTGCCTCGGTAGAAGAGCGCTGGGTGGACGAACGGCTCGTGCGAGGGGGCTGTGCTCGTCATGCAGCCACCTCGATCGCGGCGATTCCAGGCCAGAAGAGCGCAAGGATGCGTGGCAGCTGCGCCGGAGGACGGTGAAGCACGATTCGCTGCCCTTCGGCGAGACGCTGGGCGGTTACCGCAAGGTCCGTCACACCAGCCACGTCCACGAACTTCACGCGGGACAGATCCACATGCAGCACATCCGTACGCCGCTCGACCAGCTGCTTCAGCGCCTGCTGCCAAACGGTTCGTGTGTTCATGCTGATCTCCCCGATCGCCGCCAGCCCGGAACTGTCAGGCAACGGATTGATCCGCAGTACCGCGCCACGTGGTTGCGCAACGGCGGGCCCGCTCACGCCAGGTGGGACGTTCACGCCCTTCCCCCACTTCCGCGGACTCGGCCACACGGCTGCCTACATCGATCACCTCGTACGATACCCGGTCGGGTTTTGGGCGCTCCGATCCGGCAGCGAAGGAATGCAGCGCGCACTCCCCTCACCTCTGACGGCCTGTGCCCCTCTCCATTGAGGGTCCCCTCGCATGTCGGCTTTCGGCCGGGCGGGTCAGATCACGGGGCTCGGCTCAGCATGGTCGGCATGGTTCGCCGCTGAGGCGAGCTGGTGGGTTCTGCCACCCACTACATCGAAGTCTTGCCGTACTGGCGCTGCGACTGGCTCACGCCTGCGAGGCGAGGCGATCTCAGAGGTCGAGGCTGAGTTCGGCCCAGACCGTTTTGCCTGGGTGGCGCGGGGTCACCCCCCAGCGTTGGGCGAGTCGCTCGAGCAGTTGCATGCCAAAGCCGCCGGGTTCGGTGTTCGGAGTGGCGCGCATGCGGGGCCAGCGGTCACTGGAATCGCTGACGGCTATGCGCAGCCAGCGGCCGTTCCAGGTGAGTCGGATCAAGGGCGGGCCCGCGCCGTGGCAGATGGCGTTGGTGATGAGTTCCGAGACGAGCAGTTCGGCGGCCTCGATCATGCGGCGCTTGCGCAGCGGGCCGCCGAAGGCTTCCACGCAGTCGCGGACCCAGTGCCGGGCGGCCGTGATGCTCGCCGTTACTGCGGGGAAACGCGACTCGCAGGTCGGGATGCTTGGTTCGCCGTTCACGAGGTCCCTCCAGCGGGGTGGCCCTGCTTTGCCTCCGACTGGTGCTGTGCCCGGCCGGTGGCTGTCATCTGTCGGGTTACCCCTGCCTGACTGGTGAACCATCTGTGCCAGCCGGAGAATCGTCGCATTTGCGAAGGGTCACCTGTCGCAAGATGGGCGGCACTGCTGGTGTCGGGCGGGAGGGCGCTGGCAGAATCAGGTGCCGTCGCACGAAATGAGGCCATGCCGGTCCCGCTGCCGCCGTGGTCCGAGGGTGAGGGAGCCGGCGTGGAACAGGTTTCGGATGTGGAGATTCCACTGGACCGTGATGTGTTCCTGCGGACTTTGGTGCGTGAGTTGGCAACGTCGCTGGAGTCGGTGATCGGTCTGGAGGAGGCGTCCGGCTACGTCAGTCTGGTGGGGCAGGCCGTCGGCACGCAGATCGACGAGATGTACCTCAGGGCGCTGGGAGTCGACCGGCTCACAGATGAGCAGGTGGCCGAGGCACTCGTGGATCTCAAGCGCCGCATCAACGGTGACTTCTACGTCATAGAGCACGACGAGAAGAAGATCGTGCTGGGCAACCGGGTGTGCCCGTTCGCGGAGAAGGTGGTGGGCCGGGAGTCGATGTGCATGATGACGTCCAACGTCTTCGGCACCATCGCCGCCCGCAATCTGGGCTACGCGCGGGTGGAGCTTCAGGAGACCATCGCGCGCGGCGACGCGGGCTGCCGCGTGGTGGTGCACCTGGCCCCCGACGTGGATGTCGAGACGGTGAGTGGCCGTGAGTACTTCGGCGATCCGGCTGTGGCTCCGTGACCCTTGGCCTCTTCCGGGCCATCACCAAACCGCTGCCCCATGCGGTGCTGCTCTGCGGGGCAGACGGCCGCGTGCTGGCCGCCAACCCGGCGGCCTGCCGCTGTGACGACCGGCTGGGCCCGGGAGCCAGCTTGTTCGATCTGCGGCCCGATGACACCCCGTGGCTGCGTCAGCAACTGGCTGTATGGCTGCGCAGCGGCAGCCCCGTGCCGGGCGCGCTGGTTATCAAGGACGCTGACGGCCGCATGCGGCGGTTTCGCTGCCACGGGGCGCGGGCCACGTGGTGGGACGGTCCGCAGCCGGCCATACAGCTGCATCTGGTGGAGGCGGGGACGTCCGACCAGTTCGTCGTGCTCAGCCAGCAGGTGGAGGCGCTGAACCGGGAGGTTGCCTTCCGCCGGGCCACCGAAGTGGACCGGGCGCGGTTGCTGGCCGCTGAGCGCGCCACCCGTGCCCAGTTGCAGCACCTGTACGACCTGACCGCCGCCCTGGCCGGAGCGATCACCCTCGCGGAGGTTTCCCGCGTAGTCAGTCAGGTGGCGCCGGCTGCTCTTGGAGCCGCCGCGGCGGAGCTCTATCTGCACTCGGCGCGGCTGATGCCGCCCCTGCAGCCGGAGGACGACCGCCTTCCGGCTGACGCGGAGGGCTGGACCGACCTGGATCGGCCGTCTTCCTCGGACGGCTCCCTTGCCGGTGAGGCCGCGGACGCTGTTCCACTCGCCCTGTCGTTGGAGGCGGACGGCGTCCAGCTGGGCATGCTGATCGTGTACGGCGCACACAGCTCTACCGCTCCCGAGCATGTGACGGCTGTGGCTCAGCAGATCGCACAGGCCCTGCGCCGTGCGGGGCTGCACGAGCACGAGCACCGGGTCGCCGAACGCCTACAGCTCAGCCTGCTGCCCCAGCTGCCGGACCTGCCCGGTCTGGAGACGGCCACCTGTTACGCCCCGGGCAGCGACCTGCTCTCGGTCGGCGGCGACTGGTACGACGTCTACGACGTGGACGCCGATCACATCGGCCTGAGCATCGGCGACGTCGCAGGCCACGGGCTACACGAAGCGACCGTCATGGCGCAGATCACCGCCGCCCTGCGCAACATCGTGCCGCGCTGCGGCACCGACCCCACCGCTGTCCTGGACGAACTCAACACCTTCCTGGGCCGCTATCACCCGAACCGCATGGCCACCGGCTGCTACCTGGTCTTTCATCGCCGAACGCGCGCCCTGACCTACGCCTGCGCCGGCCATCCACCGCCCCTGCTCATCCACGCCGACGGCACCAGCGCCTACCTCAAGCACGCCACCTCCCCGCCTCTCGGACCCGTCCGCAACATCCGCTATCGACAAGCCGCCACCACCGTGACCGCGAACGACACCCTGCTGCTGTACACCGACGGGCTGATCGAGCGCCGTCGCGAGGACCTCGCCATAGGAATGGAACGGCTGACCAAGCTCGCCCGCACCACCATCGGCCTGGACATCGCCGAGCTGTGCGACCGGTTCCTGCACCACCAGCCCGAGGCAGCATTCCCCGACGACCGGGCCCTGCTCGCAGTCCGCTTCCCCCCACCGAGCTGACCGGCCCTCCACCCAACACAGCAGGCCACACGCTCCCCTAACGGCGGTGGACTCTCGCCCTCGACCAAGGCGGACGCCTGGCAGGACAAGGGTCCTGCGCCCGTGGCGTAGGGGCGCCAGCCGTTGCGGCGGATAGATCGGGATGCCGTGCACGGATGCCGTGCCCATCCGGCTACGAGCTTGGGCCAGGGAGCGTACTCCGTATCGCCGCTCACCGCCCCTCAGCGAAGCCGGCGGTTGGCTGCGCCTGGCTACACCCGGCGAATCAGTGATATGCACCCTATCGTCGGCGTCGACATCCTCATCGACTGCCGGAAAACCCTCCACCAAGCCCTCAGCAACTGACGCTCCAGCGCCGGCCTCCCCGTCTGCGGGAAGAAGGCGGCCCGTACAGGTGGTGGCGCAGTGGCCTGCGCACCACGGCTGACGGAACCGCTTCTGGGATCGATTCGCGGTCCTCGTGCCGGAAGCCGTCGGAGTAACCCGACTCACCGAGCCGATCGTGAAGATAGCGGGCGGGAGCACCCGAACGCCGTCGCGCGCGAGCGCAGCGAGCTGCCTACCTGTCAGTCGGTGGTGAGCAGGCCCTCGCGCAGGCGGGCGAGGCAGCGGGACAGGAGCCGGGAGACGTGCATCTGGGAGACGCCCAGGCGCTCGCCGATCTGTGCCTGGGTGAGTTCCTCCACGAAACGCATGTGGATGATCCGCCGGTCGCGCTCGTCCAGGTCAGCGATCAGCGGGGCCAGGGAGTGGAAGTCCTCCACCAACTCCAGCGCGGTGTCTTCGACGCCGATGAAGTCCTGCAGTGCGCTTTCGCCGTCCTCGCTGCCCCCGATGGCGGCGTCGAGGGAGGAGCAGTTGTAGCCGTTCGCGGCCAGACGGGCCTCCGTCACCTCATCCTCGGGCAGGCTCATCAGCTCCGACAGTTCCTTGACCGTCGGCGTACGACCCAACCGGCTACGCAGTTCCTCCGTGGCCCGGGCGAGCTGGACGCGGGCCTCCTGGAGCCGCCGGGGTACGTGCACGGCCCAGGTGGTGTCACGGAAGAACCGCTTGATTTCCCCGACCACGTAAGGGATGGCGAAGGAGGTGAACTCCACCTCGCGAGACAGTTCGAACCGGTCGATCGCCTTGATGAGGCCGATCATTCCGACCTGGACGATGTCCTCCATCTCCTCCGGCCCGCGGCTGCGGAACCGGCCGGCCGCGTAGCGGACCAGGGACATGTTCATCTCGATCAGCGTGTTGCGCGCGTAACTGTACTGGGGCGTGCCCTCCTCCAGCACTGCCAGCTGCTCGAAGAACAACCGGGAGAGTTCGCGGGCGTCCTTGGGTGCCACCCGGGTAGGGTCGGCGACTTCGGGCAGCTCGGTGGTCTGCGTGTCCAGCGTGCTCATGAGCGCCATGTAGGTCCCCTCCCGGATTCGAACCAGTGCCCGGCCTGCTGTGAAACGGCCGACGACACTCCGACTACCCCTTCATTTTCCACCCATGTCTGCCACCACGTGATCGAGGGCCAGGGCTGCTAGCTGGGACGTCTCCCTGCGGAGAGGCAACCCGCCACGGTCGAGATGATCTCGGCGGCTGGCTGGAGCACCCGAACTGGACCACCGGCTGGTCATGCCCGGTCAACGGCGGCAGGGCGTTGGTTGTCACGGTGTGTCCGGGGCTTCAGGTGCGCGGGACAGGCGCGCGATCAGTTGCCCCGCAACGACAGCAACGTAAAGCACGACCAGGACGCCGAGTCCGAGATCGAGCCAGTTGTAGGTCGTGCCCTTGAAGAGTGAGGCCCACGCCCGGGCACCCGCGACGGATCCGGCGACTACCAGTAGGACCGACGCCACGGCATGCAACACCTTTGCAGCCTGGGGCCGCCGCTCTTTGAGCAGCTCACCACCCGCACCGAGCGCGACCAGGGCGGGGAAGACATCGTGTGGCTCCAGGCGCCCCGTCCCGATCGCGTCCACGATGTTGATCAGGATGCCGATCGAACCGACGACCAGTGCACCTCGAGCTATACGGCGGCTCATCAATCCTCGCTTGCAGTCATACTTTGCTGGCAATGATCAATTATCGCTGTCATGGGACAAGCGGGGCGAGGAGCTGCGGCCGCCCGCTCAGGACTGGTTGATCCAGTACGGACTCAACTGGAACAACGGGTCCACACGGACAGTGCCGGCAGCGGCCAAACGCGGCTGCTGCCGCCCGGCTACCTGGCAGCAGGTCTTTGAGGCACTGCGGCACCAGATACCGGCCTGCACATGCTGCTGACCCGACACCGCGCTCGGCATCCTCCACTAGACCGGCCGTCCATCCTCCCGGCCACTGGGGCGTCGGCGCGCAGCGCCCGCGGTCCGCTCGCAGGCGAGGGCGATCTGCTCGCGGAACGGGGCAACCCGCGGATTGGACAGTGCCTGGTGCTGCAGGGCCGCGAGCGCCTGCCCCCATTCCACGGCGTCCTCGGGGAGGGTGCAGGGCTGGCCGCTCAGCCGCCGCGCGGGAAGCGTCACCGTGGACACCGTCGCCTCGTCCACCGGCTCGCGGCTCCGGCCGCCCTCGCTCACAGGCCGCTCGGCGCGTTCCTGAGCGGTGCGCAGCTCCCGCGCGCGTCGCGGTGCACGGGGGGCGGTAGCACGGGGGGCGGCCCTTTCCGCTGTATGTTGGCGGCGGTCACAGGACCCGGTGCAGGGCAAGCGACCTTCGGGTAACTGAGCCCGGTGGGAGGACACCGCTGGTACCGGGGTAGAGGGGGCGCCCACCCCGGCCGCGTCTTACTGGTGTGGAACGTGGAACCCCGTCGAGGTCCACGCCATTGGCTTGGTAGGCCAACCGCAAGGGAGGCTGAAGTCCCCGGTGGGAGAAGGAAGATCCAAGAAGCGATAGCTGGCAGGCCGGAGGGAATCGGGAGTTGGGACCTTCACCCGCTCTCGCCTAACTCGCCGGAGACGGGTCCTGGTGGCCCGGCCCGAACGGGCGCCCACGTGGATCAGGTGGGCCTTTGAAGTCACCACTGCAAGGAAGCCGGAACCGAGGGGCAGAAAGGCCCGCAACTTGCAGAACCTCATGCTGAGAAGCCGCAGCAAAACGTTGGTCAGCGTGAAGCGGGTGACGCAGCAGAGCAGTGGTCGCAAGACCACTGACAACCACGGGGAACGAGCCCTCACGCCGAAGGCGAGAGGGCTGTTGGCGGCTGAGATCCATCGATCGTCGATGCCCTGGAAGGCCAGGCCGGTCACCTGACTGGCTGCGGCATGGGTTCAGCGGACCAGGCACCTGGCGGCGCGACACACACCAGCGCCAGTTCTTCCGAAGGCCACCACGTTCCACTGATGTGGTCTCGCGCGGAAAGGTGGGGCCGGTTGGCGTGTCGGTCATGGTGTCACCAGCTGTCGGCTGCTGCCAACAGCTCGCCGTGATCGCGGGTCCGCGATGCCTGCTCCAGGTCCGACTCGACCATCTTCTGCATCAGTTCCTCGAACTTCACCGTGGGCGCCCAGTCCAGCGCGGCTCGGGCCATGCTGGAGTCGGCGCACAGCGTCTCCACTTCAGCCGGGCGGACCAGCGACGGGTCGATCACGACGTGGTCCTCCCAGTTGAGGTCCACGGCGTCGAAGGCGATCTGCACCGCGTCGCGGACCGAGTGCATGACGCCGGTGCCGATCACGTAGTCCCCCGGCTCGTCCTGCTGGAGCATCAGGTGCATCGCCTTGACATAGTCGCCGGCGAAGCCCCAGTCACGCAGCGCGTCCAGGTTGCCCAGCGCCAGCTTGTCCTGCAGTCCCAGCCTGATCCGAGCGACGGCGAGCGAGATCTTCCTGGTCACGAACTCGGCACCACGCCGCGGGGACTCGTGGTTGAACAGGATGCCGGAGACGCCGTACACGTCGAACGACTCACGGTAGTTACGGGTGATGAAATGGCCGTAGGCCTTGGCCACCCCGTACGGGCTACGGGGGTGGAACCGGGTCGACTCCCGCTGCGGAGTCTCCGCGACCTTCCCGAACATCTCCGAGGACGACGCCTGGTAGAACCGGATCCGACCAGAGCGGGTCGATTTGGATGTGCTCAGCCCACTGACCATGCGAATGGCCTCCAGCATGCGGAGCACACCGGCGCCGTTGACTTCGGTCACCAGTTCCGGCTGTTGCCAGGACATCGGCACGAACGAGATGGCTCCGAGGTTGTACACCTCGTCAGGCTGGACGTGGTCCAGCGCCGAGACCAGGCTTGCCTGGTCCATGAGGTCACCGTGCACAAAGGAGAGATCCGATGCGAGGCGGCTGACCCGTGACTTTCGCGGGTTGGCCTGGCCCCGTATCAGACCCCATACCTGGTAGCCCTGTGCCAGCAGGTGTTCTGCGAGGTACGAGCCGTCCTGACCGGTGACCCCGGTGATGAGAGCACGCTTGGACACGACATTCCCTTCTGCCGCGACGGGAAAAATGACCGCTACGCGTTGTGAACTATCGCGGGAGCAGTCCCTGGTAGTGACATTCACAGCCGAAAGTCCGCAGTGTCAACGAAAGTCGGGGCACCCTAGTGCATCACCGGGAATTGGCACGCCCATTTCTCGGGACTGGGGATTCTTCAGTCAGGAATGGGGCCTACTCGCCTCTGACGACTGCCCCGAGGAGACCTCATGCCCATCCCCCGCACCGACGCGGAGCGCTGGCTGCGCCGCTTCCGGCCCAACGCCAGTACCCGCGTACGACTCGTCTGCTTCCCGCATGCGGGCGGCTCCGCGAGCTTCTACCACCCCGTCGCGATGGCCCACGCAGCCGCCGCCGACGTCGTGGTCCTCCAGTACCCCGGACGCCAGGACCGCAGACATGAGCCACTGGTGCCCAGCGTCGCGGAGTACGTCGCTCGCATCGCGCCGGTACTCGAGCAGGAAAGGCCGCTGCCGACTGTCTACTTCGGACACAGCATGGGTGCGGTACTCGCGTTCGAGACAGCCCTCGCACTCGCTGACACGCCCGCCGCGCCCCGAGCGATCGTGGCATCCGGTCGCCGCGCGCCGGTCACACACCGCAACGAGCACGTGCACCTGCGGGACGACGAGGGCCTGCTCGACGAGTTGCGGAAGCTCAACGGCACCCAGGCGGACCTACTGGGCGACGAGGAGATCGTGAGGATGGCCTTGCCGGCGGTGCGCGGCGACTACCGGGTCATCGAGACCTACCAGGCCGTGCCGGGCAGCACGGTCGACTGCCCGATCACCGTACTGGTGGGGGATGACGACCCGAAGACAACCGTCGCGGAGGCCGACCGATGGCGCGAACACTCCACCGCCCCGTTTCACCTCCGCACGTTCCCCGGTGGCCACTTCTACCTGGCCGAGCACCAGGCCGAGGTGAACGCCGAGTTGGCGGCCACGCTGACCGCCGTCTCCAACGGGACCGCCATCAGGTAGTCGTTCCGGGGCCGGGTACGGCTGCGAGGCCGTCGCTTCCGAGCGTTGGGCGGTGAGGCGCCACCGGCTGAGCCCGGGCACGGCGAAGGGGGCGTACCCTAACGGGCCCGCCCCCTTCGCCGTGCCCGTGTCAGGCCGGCACCTGAGCGATCACGCCCGGCCCTCACCGCCCACGAAGGCCCGGACAGGCACCCGCTGCCACGACGGGCTCCTTGGTCCTCAGTTCAGGCCCAGCTCGTCATCGAGCATGCGGAACATGTCGTCGTCGGTGGCCGACTCGACGTCGAAGCCGTCTTCTTCCTTTCGACCTGCCGCCCACCTGCTGCGGAGTACTTCCAGCCGGCCGGCGATCTGCCGATGCAGGCGCTCGTCGTCCACCGGGGTCTCGTCCAGCGCGCGCTCCAACCGATCCAGATCCGCCAGCAGCGCGGCCGGCCCGGTGGGTTTGTCGACGACCAGCCTAGGCAGCAGGTGGTCGACCAGGTCACCCGGCGTCGGGTAGTCGAACAGCAGTGCTGCGGGCAGCCGTTGCCCGATCTCCGCACCGATCCTGTTGCGGAACTCCACAGCGATCAGCGAGTCGAACCCGAGGTCCTGGAAACGCCGGTCCGGTGAGAGCTCCGCAGCGTCGCCGTGCCCGAGGACGGCGGCGGCGTGCCTGCGGATCAGCTCGAGCACCAGCTCCGGCCGGTCGGCGGGCGCGACGGCGCCAAGTGCCGCGACGATCCCGCCACCGGCGTGCGCGGTGGCCGCCGTACGGCGGGCGGGTGTGCGGACGAGGCCGCGCAGTAGCGCCGGTACTTCCCCGGAGGCCCGCACCGCCGTCAGATCCAGCTTCACCGGCACCATCGCCGGCTCCCCCGCCGCATCGAAGAGTGCAAGCGCCTCGGCACCAGCCAGCGGCAGCACACCCGAACGCCGCATACGCGCCACATCAGCCGCAGCCAACTGCTCGGTCATGCCCGCGTCCTGCTCCCACGGACCCCACGCCAGCGACACACCCGACCAACCACGAGCACGACGATGAGCCGCCAGCCCATCCAGGAACGCGTTACCCGCCGCATAGTTCGCCTGACCGGCCGCACCGAACACACCCGCCACCGACGAGAACATCACGAACTGATCCACATCCCCGACCAGTTCATGCAAATGCCACGCCGCGTCCACCTTCGGCCGCAGCACCCGCTCCAGCCGCTGCGGTGTCATCGCCTCCAGCACACCGTCGTCCAGCACCCCAGCCGCATGCACCACACCCGTCACCACACGCCCGTGGAGCACCTTCGCCAACGCCGACAGGTCCGCCACATCACACGCCACGACCTCGGCGTCCGCACCCAGCCGGGCCAACTCAGCCACCAGCTCCGACACACCCTCCGCGGCCGGACCACGCCGACTCAGCAGAAGCAGCCTGCGCACACCCCGCCCAGCCACATGCCGCGCCACCAACGCACCCAGACCACCCGTACCACCGGTGATCAACACCGTCCCCTCACTGCCCCAGGACCGACCCTCACCCCCCTCAGCCCGAACCAGCCGAGCCGCGAACGCCTCACCCCCACGCACCACCACCTCAGGCTCATCCGTGACGACCGGATCCCCACCACCCTCCACATCCACCAACCAGAACCGACCCGGCAACTCCCGCTGAGCCGACCGCACCAGACCCCACACCACAGCAGCAGCCGGATCCCCACCACTGACCACACCCCGGGTCACGAACACCACCCGCGAATCCGGCTCCCGCACCAACTCCAGCACCCGAACCGCCAACGCATGCGCCGACGCCACCACATCGACGCCACCCACCAACTCCACGAACCGCACATCACCCACATCGACCGCCGGCACCGACGTCGACCACTCCACCCGATACAAGGAACGCACGCGATCCACGTGTTCGGGGGCGCGCAGGTGCAGCGTGCCCACCGTCGCAACGGGCCTGCCGGTGGCGTCGGCGACCGCGATCTCGATCCCGGCGGTCGCGGAACCGCTCAGCCGCACCCGTACGGTGGCCGCGCCGCTGGCGTGCAGTCCCACGCCCGTCCATGCGTACGGCAGCAGCGTGCCGGGCTCGGCGCCCTCGAGGAACGCGGCCCCGTGGAGCACAGCGTCGAGCAGCGCGGGGTGGATGCCGAAGGCCGCCACGTCTCGGGCCCGCTCCGGCAACGTGACCTCGGCGAACACGTCGTCCCCGACGCGCCAGGCAGCGGTCACGCCCCGGAAGGTCGGACCGTAGTCGGTTCCGTCGTAGAAACCGGTGAGGTCGAGCGCGACGGCCCCGGTCGGCGGCCAGTGCCCCGCGTCCCAGGCCGGTTCGACGGCCGCCGCACGGAGGACGCCGGTCGCGTGCCGGATCCATTCCTCTCCGTCGCGGGAGAACACGTCGAGTTCGGCGCGGCCGTTCGCGTCGGATTCCGAGACCCTCACCCGCACGGGGACCGCACCGGTTTCGGGCAGCTCCAGCGGGACGGACAGCGTCATCTCCTCGATCTGCTGGAGGCCGAGTTCGTCCCCGGCGCGCAGCGCCAGCTCCACGAAACCGGTGCCGGGGAACAGGACCCGGCCGTCCACCACGTGATCCCCCAGCCAGGGTTGGGCACGCAGCGACAGTCGGCCCGTGAGGATGACACCGCCGCCGTCCGGCAGCTCGACGGCGGCGCCGAGCAGCGGGTGTTCCACGGATTCGAGTCCGGCCCCGGACACGCCACCGATCGATCCGTGCGTCTCCGGCCAGTAGTAGGTGTGCTGGAAGGGGTAGGTCGGCAGTTCGACCCGGCGGGCGCCCGTGCCGGCGAAGAACGCCTCCCAGTCCACGGCCACCCCGTGCGCGAACACGCCGGCCACGGCCGTGACCGCCGAGGTCTCCTCATCCCGGTCGCGCCGCAGCATCGGCACGGTCGTCACCTCGGCGGTCTCCTGGATCATCGCCGACAGCGTCCCGTCCGGCCCCAGCTCCAGGAACGTAC
>NZ_BMUE01000008.1 GCF_014650035.1 Streptomyces lucensis JCM 4490
CCCTCCGGGACCGGATCCGCTCCGCGGATCGAGTTGGGTCGTCGGTGCGGTGTCCCGATCGCTCCGCGATCGTGCCTCCTCCCCGACTCGCCTTCTCTTTTCAAGTCCAACATGACTGGGGTGCAGGTTAATTCGGCTAGCAGCAGGGGGCGGCGAGCGTTGGCCTACCCGACTGGGTGCTTGGTGACGGCTCGTCAGTTACGACTAGAACGTCGAGCCGTGCCAATCCTGTGGACCGCTGCTTCCTTGTCTCCAAAACTTTGGAGTATTCGAGTTCTGCCACTCCCCCGCTCACTGGAGAATGGGACCCGGGAGCGGGCGAACGCGTCTGCTGTCGCACTGAGCTCAGCGGCCAAACCTCAGCCGCTTGATGGTCCGATGGTCCCAGGAGCACGGACCAGATCGATGCCGTGCTCGGCAAGGGTAGCGGACACCAACTCTTCTTGCTCTGAGGGGAGTTGATCATTGTTCAGCTTGGTGCGGACCTTGGCGAGCCAGGGACCGATCATGACACGGTCGCCGTCCACCTCGATCCACTCCCGGGCGCCGGGGGTGCGTCCCCACCGTGCCACGAAGAGCCCGAGGATCTCGGTGGTTTGCGCGAACGTGCGCCGCCGCGATGTGCTCGGCCTGCCCGCGGCGTGTTTCTGTTCCAGGAGGGCGCGGTCGGGGGTGATTCCCATGCGGGCGAGCAGGTCGCGCTGGCCGGGGTCGAGGTCGGGCCAGCTGGTGAGCTGGCGGTGTAGCCAGCTGCCCGCCTTCACTCCGTGGATGACCGTGTCGCGGCGCAGCGTGCTGGGGTGGTTGCCGGCTTCCAGGTGGCGGCGCAGCAGATGGTACTTGCGATGCCAGTCGGGGCCGTAGGGGAGTTTCCAGTCTGGGTCGAGGGCTGTGAGCTGGTTGTCGCGGTCGAGGGTGAGGCGGTCCTTTCGGGCTAGGGCGCGCTGGTCGGCAAGGAACTGGCCGCCGGGTAGTTGGGTGGGGATGGCAAGGTGGCCGTGTTCGGCGTGGAAGGCCTCGACGGTGGCCAGGTGGCCTTGCCAGGTGGCCTCGTGGTCGTCCCAGATCATGCCGAGATCCTCGAGCTCGGCGATCCATGCCGGATCGAGGGCGCCTGCCTGGTAGGCGGTGCGTTGGCCGGTGATGAATTGCCCCAGCCGGTAGCCGTAAGCGTCCTCGTAGTCGGCGCTCACGCGCAGGTGGCTGTGTTCGCTTTGGTAGCGGATGGCGGCGGCTAGGCCAGCGCGGCGGGGAGCAGACAGGACGGCGCCGCTGGAGGGCCACACCAGCAGGTCGAGGGCGCGGGCGATCGCGGTGGGGTCGAGGGTGTGGTCGAAGCGGAAGCGGCGGGTGATGTAGGTGTGGGAGTCGCGGGCGGGATGCTGGTTCTTGGCCCGGGGGGTGCGGGCGGCGATGGTCTGGTCGTGGTGGCGCAGGGCGGCGGTGACCAGCCAGAGGGCTTCGTAGGGGGTGCCGAGGAGGTCGGTGGGGTCGGTGCCGGGCGGGATGTAGGCGGGGATGACGAGGCTGGCTGTCTTCGTCTTGAGGGTGGGTGGTTTGCGCAGGGCGCGGCCGAGCGCTTGGACGATGCGGCGGACGCTGGCGGTGCGGTCGGCGAAGACGACGGCGTCGACGGCCGGCAGGTCGACGCCTTCGCCTAGGACCTTGGCGTTGGCCAGCACGCCTCGCTCGGCGTTGCTGAAGCGGGCGATGGTGTCGGCGCGCCGGTGGGGGCTGTGGGTGCCGTCGATGGACTGCACGACGACGTCGTCCGCCCAGTCGGGGCGCAGTTCGTCGGGGAGGGTGCGCAGGGTGTGGGCGAACTGGCGGGCGAAGTCGGCGGCGTCGGCGATCTGCTGGAAGTAGACGAACACGTGCCGCAGGTCCTGCTCGCGCATGGCTTTGAGGATGGCCAAGTGAAGGGCGGTGGTGCGGCGCGCGGTGGGCCCGGCTTCAGGATCGGTGAGCGCGTTGTGCAGTTCAGTGTCGGTGACGGTGGGGACGACGAGCTGGTAGTCGGCGAGGACACCGTCATCGATGGCGTCGGCGTGGGAGTAGGTGTGTAGGCGGGGGCCGAAGATCTGCGGCTGGTCCATGGTCGCCAGCAGGGCTGGGTCGTCCCAGGCGGGTGCGGTGGCGGTGGTGCGCTTGGGTTGCGCTCTGGTGGTGGGCGGCTCGGTCAGGCGGGGGGCGTCCCACACATAGGGGGTGGCGGTGAGGTAGAGGCGGCGCTCGGCAGGGATGCGCTCGTTGTCGTGCAGCGCAGTCCAGTTCTTCTCCCAGGTGCCGGCCGTGGCGTGGGCTTCGTCCACGACCAGCAGGCCGAAGAGGGGGGCGGGGAAGATCGCGGAGTGCTGGGCCTCTTCGATCTTGGACAGCGAGTCGTAGGTGAAGAAGACCGTCGCTTTGGGGTGGCGGCCGAGCCAGTAGGCCAGGTACTCCCCCGCGTTGGCCGAGTCGACCTCGGCCTCGGCGAGCAACGGGTGGGAGGCGGCGCGTAGCGAGGAGACGGTGATCATCGGCTCGCGGCGGCCGTCTGCGCGGGCGGCCGCTGCCCACTGTGCGACCAGGTCCAGGCTGGGCACCGCCACTGCCAGGTGCCGCACGCCGAGTTCCTCGGCTACGCGCAGTGCGAAGAGGGTCTTGCCGGTGCCGCAGGCCGAGACGGCGTGCCCGCGGGTGCGCGGGCGGCGCAGGTGGCGAACCGTGTTGGCGAGGCCCTCCTGCTGGTCTGTGCGCAGGACCAGACGCCCGGGGTGTTCTGTTGCGGTGGGACTGGCGGTCATCGCGCGTTTCCTCGGCATGCAGGAGGGGCTGACTCGCGTTCATTCTCGCGTACAGCAGGGGTGCGGCGCAGTGTCTCTGCTCTGGCGGGGGCGCGCTGCCAGCCCATGCGCGCCCCATGATCAGTGTTGTCGGATGTGGATAGGGGACGACGGCTCGGGGCTCGGGCTTTCTCCGCTTGGTTTCAGGCAGCCCGGCGGAAGGCTGTCTTGCGTGGCGTGGGCAGGCGCAGAAGGTCTTGCAGGGGCGTGCCGTGTTCGGCCCACCGGCGCAGGCGGTCCCGGTCGATCCAGTGCACTTGGTGGCGTTCGCCCCATGTTTTGGCGTCCCGGGTGAAGGAGCCGTTGGTGACCACGACTGCGATATCAGCTCCGTGCGCGGGGCCTGCGGTGCCTTTGACCTGGTACATCACTGAGGAGCCGACCTTGCCGGCGACGGTCGTGTGCTTGGCCTGCAGGACGATTCTGCCGCGTTGGCGGTCTTCGCCGATGACGTCTGCGGCCTGGTCTCCTTGTCGGCCGACCTGCCGTGCGTTCCAGCCGTCCCGGAGGAGCAGGTCACGTAGGGCGAACTCGAAGGCCCGGTCGTCCATGGCGTCGAGTTGCGCGAGCGTGATCCGGAGCCGGGCCAGCGTCTGGGCCCGCACCTTCCGGGCCTGCAGCTCACGGATGAACCGCCAGGCTGCGTAGCCGAGGGCGAGAGCCGCGAGGACGGCGAGCCATGGCCAGATGCGGACGGCTGCCTGCCATGTGGCTGTGGCGATCTTGGCCAGCAGCCAGAGTGCGGCGCAGGCGACGGCCGCGGCGGCGGCCTGTTCCCTGCCGCCGCGGGGTGGGCGTAGCCGGGGCGAGCGGCGGGGCATCAGTGGCCCACGCTCGCTGACACTGATGGTGTAGGGGTTTGCGGTGTTGTCGGGGAGGCCTCTCCGAAGCCGATGAGCTGGCTCCATAGCCACACCACCGCGATCAGCCCTGCGATCGACCAGCCGCTCAGTTTCTTCGCGCTGGGGCGGGGTTTGCGTCGGTAATGACTTCGCACCTTGTAGTAGCCCTCGGGCGGCTTCGCCACTGCTTCCTCCTCCGTGTCGTCAGGCCGCCAACTGCGGTCTGATCTCTGGGAATTGGTGTAGCAGCGGGCACTGACAAATCCGCCGGTTTGATCAGCGGAGGCCTTGGCAGTGCCTCGAAAACGCGCCGTGACGCGGTCACGGGTCCGGCGGTGTTCGAACATGCGGGACAGTGGTTCTCGGATCTGCGGAAACTCCTGTCATGCGGACTGGACTGGCGTGTTCTGGTACGGCTGCGGTGGCCGATGCAGGTGCTCATGCACCGCAGTGCTCTGTTTCCGTCACTTCGATCACATGCAGAAATGGCATGAAGCAGTACGTGTTCGATGCGCTCCTTCTGGGAGGCAGGTCGGGTGCCTTCAGGATGGGCGGCTTTCGACGCGGGAGCGCTGTGGGGCTGCCTTTCTCGGCGGGGCCGAGAGGGGTACAGGCAGCCCCGGCGGTTGTGGCTACGCCTTGGGCCGACGGCAGGTTGAAGATCAGTGAGTGTGCGCGGCCTGGGGCTTGCGTTTCGTCGGCGAGGGCGGGTCCGGCGTCCGTCGTGGGGTCATTCGGCCGCTTCGGTCAGGTGGGTGAGGGTGGAGCCGTCGATGTTCTTGGAGATGTACAGGCGTTGGGTGATGCGGCGGCGGAGTTCGGGGACGTGGCTGATGAGTCCGACGGTGCGGTCGTGGGCGCGTAGGGAGTCCAGGACGTCGAGGACTTGGTGGAGGGTGTCTTCGTCTAGGGTGCCGAAGCCTTCGTCGATGAAGAGGGTGTCCAGTGCCTGGCCGCCGGCTTCGGCGGTGACGATGTCGGCCAGGCCCAGGGCGAGGGCCAGGGAGACGTAGAAGGATTCGCCGCCGGAGAGGGTGTCCGTGTGGCGTTTGTGTCCGCTCCAGGCGTCGAGGACCTTGAGGTCCAGGCCCGATTTGGCGCCTCGGGCAGCTCTGTCGTCGGAGTGGACGAGGGTGAAGCGGTGGTGGGACATGCGTGACAGGCGGGTGTTGGCGGCGTCGACGACGTCTTCGAGACGGGCTGCCAGGACGTAGGACTCCAGTTGCATGCGGAGCTGGTTGCTGGGGGAGCTGCCGCTGATGAGGCCGTGGAGGTGATCGACGGTGCGGTAGGCGTCCTCGAGGGGTTCCAGGCGCTGGATCTGGGTGTCCAGCTGAGCGGTGAGGGCGGCCAGGGTGGTTGTCCGGTCGGCGGCCTGGGTGGCGAGGGCTGCCGTGCGGGTGTGGGTTGTGGTGGCGGTGTTCAGTTCGGTGACGGCGTGCTCGAGGTCGGCGGGTGGCTGGGTGATGGCTGCCTGCAGTTCGGGTTCGGCGAGCCGGGCGGTCAGTACGAGGCGCTGTTCACGCCAGTGGGTGATCTCTTTGTCGATCGCGGTGAGTTCGTCGTCGGGCAGGCGGGCGGCCGAGGCTTCGGCCGGGGAGGTGAAGCCTGCCGCGTGGGCTGCCTGCTCGGCGAGAGCGGCGGCGCTGTGGCGGTCTGTGGCGGTTGTTGTCACGGTGGCGGCGCACGCGGCGGCGGCCTCGAGGCGGCTGGCGTGCTGGGTGAGGGCGGTGATGCGGTCGGCGAGTGTGGCGTGCCCGTTGAGGGCGGTGGCGAGGCGGTGGGTGAGCTCTTCGCGCTGCGTGTGCAGGCTGTCGTAGGTTGCGTCGGCGGCGCCCAGGCGTGCGGTGGCGGTGTTGCGGGTGTGCTCGGTTTCGGCCTGTTCCTTTTCCAGAAGGGCGAGTTGTTCGCTGGCCGGTCCGGCGTCGGATGCCTGGGAGAGGGCGTCGGCGAGGTGTTGTTCGAGGGCGGTGCGGTGGGCGGTGAGGTCGGCGAGAGGGGTGTCGCCGCCGGCTTCACCGCGTGCCGTGGCGGCCTGTTCGTTCAGGTGGGCCAGGGCCTCTTTGGCCTTGTTCTCACTCTGCTGGGCGCGGGTGTGGGCTGCTTCGGCGGCCTGTTCGTCGGCGGCGGTGGGCTGGCCTGGCTGGGCAGTGGCGGGTGCGGGGTGGGTGGGGGAACCGCATACGGGGCAGTCTTCGCCGTCGACGAGCCGGTCGGCGAGTTCGGCGACGATGCCGTCCGTGCGGCGGCGTCGGATGTCGATGTACGTTTTCGCGGCTTGCTCGGAGTCCTTCTCGGCCTGGCTGAGGACTTTGTGGGCGACGCTGATCTGCTGGTCGAGGGCGTCACGGCGCCTGGCGGCTTCCAGCTGCTTTTCAACGAGGTTGAGGGTGGGGGTGAGTTCGCGGCTGGTTTCCTGCGCGCTGCGGGCGGCTTCCAGACGTGCGGCAAGGTCGGCGCGGCGTTGTGGAAGGGCGTTGAGCCATTGCTGGGCGTCGGTGAGGGTTTCGGTGAGCTGCTGGCGCTCGCGGTCGAGTGCGGCCAGTTCTGCCGTGTGGCGCTGGAGGGTGGCCTCGTCGGGCAGCAGCGCCTGGACAGCGCCGGTGTCGGCGTGCAGCTGCTGCGCGGCGTGAGTGAGGCCAGCGGCGTCGAGGGATGTGTGTTCGGGCGGCAGCAGGGCGCGGGCGCGGCTGTCCTCGTCCAGGGCACGGGTGTGCTCGCGGTCGGCGGTGTGCGCGGTCTCCAGGACGGATTGCAGTTGCTGGGCTTTCACAGCGCGGTCGCGGCGTTCGGCAAGGAGGTCGTGGCGGGTGGCCTCCTCGTAGAGCAGGTCGAGCTCGTGTGCGGTGGTGCGGTGGGCCTGCTGGAGACGGTGGAGGTCGCGGACGGCCTGTTCTGTCAGGCGGGCTTGCGCCAGCTGCTGCTCGGCGGTCTCGGTGGCGGCGTCGGCAGCGTACTGGCGGGTGAGGGCTTGGTGGTGCAGGGCGCTGGCCCACGCGCGGGCGGGTGCGGTGAGGGTGGCGGGGTCGTCGGCCCGGGGGGCGATCTGGGCGGGTTCGAGGTCGTCGCCGGCTGCCTGCTTGATGCGTTCGGCCAGGCGCAGGACGTCTGCGCGGGCCTCGTCGCGCGTCTTCGCGGTGAGGGTTTTGCGGTTGGCGAGGAATTCTTCGATGAGGCCGAAGCGACGGGTGCCGAAGAGGGTGCCAAGCAGGATGCGGCGTTCAGATGCGTCGGCACGCAGGAACTTGGTGAACTCGTTCTGCGGGAGCAGGACGACCTGGCAGAACTGCTGCCGGGTCAGGCGCAGGAGGGACTTGATCTCTTCTGCGGCTTCCCTGTGGGACTTGATGACGCCTTCCCACCGGCCGTGTCCGTGTTCGTCGAGGACCCACTGGTGCAGGTGGGTTTCGGCCTTCTGGTCGACGAGTTCTGCGCTGTTGCGCAGGTGGGGTCGCTTCTGGGCGGGGATCCTGCGGATCTGCAGGCGCTTGCCGGCCAGGGTTAATTCCAGGGTCACTTCGGTCAGCAGGTCCGCGGGAGCGTGATCGCTGCGCAGCCGCATGTTGCGTTCGTGAGGCGGCAGGCCATACAGGGCGAAGCAGATGGCGGCGAACAGGGTGCTCTTGCCGGCGCCGGTGTCGCCGTGCAGGAGGAACAGGCCGTCGGCGGACAGGGCGTCGAAGTCGACGGTGTGCCGGCGGGCGAAGGGGCCGAAGGCCTGCAGGCGCAGGGAGTGCAGACGCATGTCAGACGGTTTCCTTCTCCTGGGCGCGCACGCGCATGTCGTCGACGGCCTCTTGCAGGAGGCCTGCCTCTGCGGTGGTGGGTGGGGTGCCGCGCACGGCGGTGATGAAGTCGTGGGCGATGTCGAGGTCGCCGCGGCCGCGTACCCGTTCGCGGTAGGTGGGGCTGTCGGTGGCCTGTGCCGGGATGCCAGCGGGTACGTGCCGCATGTCCAGCGTCTTGGAGAAGCGCTGTCTGAGTCGTGCCATCGCCTCGTACGGCAGGGCGGTGTCGGTGAGGGTGACCTGCAGCCAGGCTTCGCTGAGAGCTTCGTGCGCGGGGTCGGTCAGCAGATCCTCGATGCGGCCGGTCAACCGGGCCAGCGGCAGATGGAGGTCGGCCAGGATGTTGTGGCGGGTGATCGTGGGGGCTCCGGCGGCCGGCAGGTCGGCCAGGGTGATCGATTTGGTGTGGTTGGCCTCGGAGAAGGAGTAGGCCAGTGGGGAGCCGCTGTAGTGGATGCGGTCGTTGACGCTCTGCGGGCGATGCAGATGGCCCAGGGCGGTGTAGTCGATGCCGTCGAAGAGGTCGGCGCCGGCGTGGGCGACTCCGCCGACGCTGATGTCGCGTTCGCTTTTGCTGGTGGTGGCACCGGTAATGAAGGCGTGGGCGAGGACGACGGAGCGGGCGCCCGGACGGGTGGCGAGGTCAGTCCGGATGCGGTCCAGTGCCGAGGTGAGAACGGCCTGGTGGGAGGCTGTCTCTGCGTCCAACTGGGTGCGTACCAGGGCGGGCTCGAGGTAGGGCACTCCGTAGACGGCGACGGGACCGTGCTCGTCGTCGAGGAGGACGGGGCGGGCAGCGTCGGCGGGGTCGGTGCGCAGGTGAACGCCGGATTTGGCGTACAGGCCGGAGCCAGTACCGAGACGGTGGGCCGAGTCGTGGTTCCCGCTGATCATGACGGTGGGGATACCAAGGTCGGCAAGCTGGTGCAGAGCCCGGTCGAACAGACGTACCGCGTCCAGGCTCGGAATGGCACGGTCGTAGATGTCGCCCGCGATCAGCAGGGCGTCCACCTTCTGGGTGCGGGCGGTGGCGCAGATGTGGTCCAGGACCTTGCGCTGGTGGTCGATCAGATCTTCCCCGTGGAACCGGCAGCCGAGATGCCAGTCCGAGGTATGCAGGAACCTCATGGGCACAGACCGTAACCAGAGTGGTGGGAGCTACGGGCGGTTTTCCCGATAAACGGTCTTGTTTCGGAGGCTTGGGGCACGTGAGGGAAAGGTTTCTTCGTATGCGCCGCCGGGTGGCGGAGCCGGACGCGGCTCGCAGGGTGATTGTCAGTGGCAGGAGGCAAGATAAGCAGTGGGGGAAGGAGGATGTGATGTCGTTATCGCGTTCTGCCAGGACCGAGCACACTGTGGCGCCCGGGGGCTGCCGGTGGTGCGGAATCGAAGCCCGCGCGCACGCGCGGCAATGGACTGCGGAGGCCGGATGGCACGCCTGGACGGCGCCGACCACTGAGCAGCGCAAGGAGCGCATGCTGCAGCGGCGAACGCAGCAGCAGGTCAGCAGGCGAGGGCCTGCACCTCGGTGAAGATGTCCCGTAGCTGCTGGGGGACCTCTTCGGGGGTGGTGAGCATGGACACCAGTGCGTAGAGCATGTCGGCCTTGCCGTTGGGGCTGCTCTCTGCGGCCTGCTGTTTGATCATGTAGAGGATGCGCTCGCTGAACTTGCCGCCCCGGTGCTCGCTGAAGTCGTCGGCGCTCCAGGGCTGGCCCTCGGGGCGGGGCCAGTGGGCGTTGGCGGCGGCTGCCCACTGGAGGTCGCTGAAGAGCTCTTCCAGTTCGTTGTAGCCCTGGCTCTCGCCGACGTACGAGACCTGCTTGGTGAGGTCGAGACCGGCTTTGATGAGTTTCTCGGTTTTGAAGTGCTTATTTGCGCGGCTGTCGGCGTCGACCATCAGCATGACGGTGCGATGGTGCTTGACGAGGTAGCCCGCGAGGTGGAGTGCTCCTTCGTTGTTGTCGCAGGCCCACAGGGCGATGCCGGCCGCCTGCAGGGGCAGTCCCTGCGAGAGGCGGAAGAGCAGGGGCACGCACTGCTGCTCGGTGGGGCCTTCGACTGCCAGGAAGCAGCGTTCGTGCAGCAGGACGGAGTTGCGCAGTCCCACCGCGGCGGCGATCTGTCCGAGGTGGAAGTCGATGCCGTCGTGGGTGTCGCCGTCGAGGCGCTCGACGAGGGTGCGGCCGCTGTCGCTGAGCTTGAGGTGGACGACGTCGGCGATGTCGACGCCGTCGATGAGGTTCATCGAGTGGGTAGCAACGATGACGCTGACGTGGGGCAGGGCGCACTGCTTGCGGATGATGTCCATGACGGTGCGCTGGTGGCGGTAGTCGAGGTGGGTGTCGGGCTCGTCGTAGACGACGATGGTCTGGGTGGGCTGCGGCTCGTCCTGCTCCCCCGTCGCGGCGAGTTCACTGCTTTCGAGGAGGCTGCTGGTCCACTCCCACACGGCGAGGGCGATGCGCCGGGTGCTGCCCTGGCCCGAGCGGGTCAGATCCACAGGCTCGCCGTCGGCCTTGGAGACCTCCAGCGGCGCTCTCTTGAAGCCGCCCTTGAAGGAGACCTCGGGCTTGACCTCCACGCCGACGAACTCACGGCAGTGCTGGCGGATGTGCCGGCACAGGGAGTCCGCTTCCTTCTCCAGCCGCTGCGTGATCTCCTTCTCGATCTCCCGGACCTGTCCCTGGAGGGTCTCGTCCTCCAGGTGGGTCTCGTAGCAGCTGCTCAGCGCGGTGCGCACCGCGTCGTCCGGGCTCTCGTCCTTGCCGCCGAACGCCAGCAGCCGCGGCAGCCGTGCCTCGAGGTCTTTCGGCAGCGGCTGCCACTGCTCGGTCTGCGGGACGGTCGCGGCGTGTGCGGTGAGCGCGGCCAGCAGGTCTTCCTTCAGCGTGCCCGACGGGGCAAGTCCGAACTCGGCGACCAGTTCGGTCAGGTCCTTCTTCATCAGCCGACCCAGGCCCTGCAGACGGCTGTCGGCGGGCTGCGATCCGAAGAACTCCCAGCACGCCGCCTCACCGGCCCGTGAGCGGCGCCGGATGCGGAGCTCCGCCGGTAAGGGGGCGGCGGCCTGCTCGACGGTGTCCAAGCGGAAGACGCCCTCCACCCATGTCTCCGCGCAGCGCTGTCCCTTGACGCCCTCGTCCTGCTGGTAGGTGCGGTCCTCGTCCGTCAGACGGTGCTCGCCCAGCAGGAAGGCCAGCGCGGCCAGGACCGCGCTCTTGCCGCCGTCGTTGCGGCCGGCCAGGATCGTCGGGCTGCTGACCGGGATGTCCTGCACATGGGTCAGCGAGCGGAACCCGCACGCGGAGAAGCGGATGAGGTGCACGGTCGAGCTGCTCCGTATCTCCCCGCTCCGCCGGGCGACGGGCAGGGGCGTGGCGTGCGGGCGTTACGCGTGCGGATGAGGCACCTGAGCACTCATCGCAGGCAGTCATCCTAGAGGGACACAAAGCAACAGCTCCCCCTTTTGCGCCAGTTAGCGTCTCCCTGCTGTGAGGCTCACGGTCGGGCGATCACTGTGCGTACAGGCCGGGCGCATGCCACACGGTGGTCATCTCACAGGGCAAGTCATCAGGACCACACCGTACGGCTGGACGGGCGTGACCTATGGTGGCCGAGGGAGAGGGGGCCGGGTGGGGAACGACAACGCTACTGGGACTGGCGCGATGAGCAACTGAAGGCCGGCGAGCGCGCCAAGGGCGGAGAACCGTGTCAAGTCTGCGGGGAGCCGGTCCCGGCCAGGGCGCACTGGAAGCACCGCGACCGGCACGTGTGCTCGCCCCCGCTGCAATCTGACTCTCAATCGGCGCTTCAACCGCCGCATCGAGCGCGGGGAAATCACCCGGCCGCCCGTGTTCTCGCCCGATCCTCAAGGCGCCCGGCCTGCGCGGGCGTTTCGCACTCTGCCTGCTGGCTCGCTCTTTCCGTATGAGATCCAGGGCTACTCGCCCAAGCCGGGCGACGTGGTGGAACGGCACGGTTCCGTCATCGCCGTCCACCGCGCCGTCGATCTGCCGGATTACGCCATCCCCTGGCAGGTGAGACCGCACAGCGGCAGCAGCTGGCAACTGGAGCAGGTGGCGCTGTCCGTCCACACGCAGACCGGCGCGGCGTTCTACTACCTGACTGACCATACGTGGACTCCGACGTCTTTGATCCTGGGAGCCTTCCTGGGCCTGAAGCCACTGGATGACACTTTCGGGCCCTTCGAGGCAGAGGGCGGGACGTGGCGGTGGTACACGGAAATCATCCGTGATGTGGACGAGACGGACCAGGAGTACACCTGGACAGCCTTCGTATGCGGCAAGGAGTCCGTGCCTCGGTTGTGGACACCCGCCTACGCAGCCCGGTCCGAGCGCCTGCAGCGCGTGTCGCGTGCGGCCGGCAGCTACGCCGCCCGGATGCGTGAGCTGGGCCTGGAGGCCACCGTCGAGCGTCTGGATCCTCTCGCGGTGTACGAACGCGACGGCTGGATCTGCCAGATATGCAAGACGGCCGTCGAGCGTGAACGGGCCTGGCCCGACATGTGGTGCGCAACCCTTGATCACCGCATCCCGCTCACCGCAGGGGGCGAGCACACGCTGCTCAACGTCCAGCTCGCCCACTGGATCTGCAATCTCCACAAAGGCGACTACTTTCCAGTGGACTTGTAGTCCGTCCGTCTGCCGGACGGCAGTCGGCCGGGCACGGCCAAGGAGGCCGACCAGTTCGCCTGGCGGCGACCGGAGCGGATCGCGTACCAACGTCGTTCGCAGAGGTCCGAACTGTACGACAATTCAGTGCCGGGCCTCTCGTGCAGCCCATCGAGTTGCGGACGGCGCGGGGTCGTGCCGACGCTCAGTCCGCGCACCTGCCACCCCCGGTCCCCGAAGCAGCCACGCCGACCACACCCCACCACCTTCTTCACTGTGTGCAGGGCTGAGCGGCCACTGAGGGGATGTCATGGCCCCGACACGCCCGCGTATCCCTGGTGACCTGTGCCGACGCGGCGGCGCCAGGCGGGAGAAAACAGATGGCGCGGTGAGGATCGTCCAGGGAACGCGAAAGAGCCCGGATCGTGTAGATCCGGGCTTCTTCGGCAGTAGCGGGGACAGGATTTGAACCTGCGACCTCTGGGTTATGAGCCCAGCGAGCTACCGAGCTGCTCCACCCCGCGTCGGTGTCCCCCACCGTACGCCATCCCAGCAGGCGCCGAAGACCACGTTTCGGCGCCGGTTCTATGCGGCGAAGCCGACGTTGGTGACGTACTCGTACTGGCCCCACTGCGAGCCAAGGTCGACGATCGTGTCCTGCCACGCGGCGTCGAGGCCCTGATGGTCGCCGGCCGCCCAGGAGCCGACGATGCGGTCCCAGCGGCGCACGTTCATCGTCCGGTACTCCACCACGCGCTGCAGCTGCTGCGGCACCTGGGACTGGTTGAGCGGGTGGATCTCCACCCGGGTGCCGCGTCCGTCGCGGTTGAGGCGTCTGAGGAGATGGCGGGCGACGTTGTGTCGGCGCACCGTCCGGTACGCCTGGTCGATGCGTTCCAGGCTGGTCTTGGAGGGGCGGCGTTTGCCCTCCAGCCAGGCCTTCAGCGTCCGGTGGGTTACGGTGAGTCCGGCGTCCTGCGCGGCCTTCAGGGTCTGGGTCGACTTCGTCAGGTAGTGCAGGCGCGCCATCCAGCCGCGCTTGGCGGTCACGGGAGTGGCGATGCCGCCCGCGAGTTCATCGAGTTTGCGCGCGACGGCGTCGCTGCCCTTGATGCCCCGGGCGCCGAACCTCCCGAAGTCGATGTTCTTCTCCGGCACTACTCCCCCTCGCCTTCGTGCTCAGCGTCGTCGGTTCCGGCGGTGTACGTGTCCTTGACCTTGACCTCGGTAACAGCTCGGCCTTCGGCGAAGACACGGCGCCAGTCACCGATGACGTGGAGTTCGTCGGTGCCCATCGCCCGGACGACGGCCAGGCCCGCGTCATGGGCCTTGAGTGCCTTGAGCCAGAGGTTGGCGAAGGCCTGGCTGCGGATGAGGTGCATCCAGTCCGGGCGGTAGAGCTCCCGGTTGTAGTTCGACTCCCCCATGGTGGAGACGAACTTCGAGTACATCGCCTTCACGTACTCCAGCGTCACCCTGTCGCCCTGCTCGATCGCCGTGTCGCGGGCTTCCTTCAGGGCGATACGGAACTTCTCCAGCAGGTTCTCCGTGGCCCCGGAGGTGTACGACTCGTGGATCTGAGGAGGCTCGCACAGCTGGTGCTTGGGGCCGGACAGGCGCAGCAGGAGGCGGAGCGTCGGCTCGGTGACCCACAGGGGGCCGGGCTCGTCCCGCTGGCCGATCGGGTTGGGCAGCACCGCCTCGTGCTCCCACTCGGGCGGGGTGATCAGGTGGACTCCGGAGCGGCGGCGGTCGTGGGCGAGGCCGGTGGAGTGCTCGAGCTGGCCCAGGGGGAGGTGCGTCTTGAGGGCGGAGAGGTAGGCGCCGTTGATGTCGAGCGCGGTCACCTGATGCCGGCCGGGCGGGAGTTCGTGGCGGGTCCACTTGGGGCGGGCTTCCCAGATCTGGTCCGCGCCGCGCGCGGTCTGCTTCTTGAGGATGTCGGGGATCCAGGGGTGCGCGATCACGTCGTAGCGGGCGCCCTTACGGGTCTCGTCCAGCAGTCGCATCGCGTCCGGGATGGCCCGCTTCACCAGCGCCGCCGTGGCTGCGTCGACGTCGCCCCGGTGCTCGGCAAGCGCACCCTGCACGGCCTCGCGGATCAGGTCGACCGGGCCGGACGTCTCCTGGAACGTGTGGCGGGCCGGGCCCTTGGAACGCTCCGTCGCACGTGCCGGACGTGTCGTGCGCAGCGGCGCTTTCGAGGTGTGCGCGGTGGGCTGTCCGGCTGGTGGGGCAGCTGGGGCCCCGGTGGCGGTGGGCCGGCAGTCGGCCGGGGTCAAGTGCTGAGCGAACCCCGCCACGCGTTGTCCGGCGGGATGGCCGCACAGCACACAGGGCTCGGGGGCGACGAGCAGCTCCACATCGTCCCCGTCCTCGTCCTGGCCGAGGTCGGGCGAAGACAAAGGGGTGACAGTCGCGGCCGTGCCTGACGTGACGGGCTGCTCCGCAGCCGGCGCCGTCTCGGTCTCGGTCTCGGTCTCGGTCTCGGTCTCGGTCTCGGTCTCGGTCTCGGTCTCGGTCTCGGTCTCGGTCTCGGTGGCGAGCTTGGCGTTCAGTCCGTCCAGCAGGTAGGCGTATTTGGTGCGGATCTCGCCGGTCGGGTCCCGGCCGCTTTCCCACCCGCTGAGGGTTGAGGGGCTCACGCCGAGCGCGCGTGCCACCTGTGCCTTGGACAGCCGAGCCCGCTCCCGCAGCTCGCGGCGCACGTGGCAGGGCGGGAGTTCGGCCTGGGGGCCGACGGCGTCAAGCAGCGAGTCGATCGCGTCGAAGTCGCTCACCGGCCCGTCCCCCTTGCTTCGGTCCGCACGGTACGGCGCCTGTCTGCGGGCAGCGCCTCGCATGCTCTGGTCGGACCCGCCAGGAGGTCCAGCGCGCCGATGCCGTAGTGCTCGGCCAGGACGTCGACGTCGCGCAGGCTCCAGGAGATGGCGCCTGACTGCCGGCGCGACACCTGTGTCTGCGTCAGTCCCAGCACCCCCGCGACCGACCGCTGCGATTCACCCGTTACCTGCATCAACGCGGCCACCGTCAGCCGCAGCGACTCCTCCAAGCGCAATCCCATGCCACCATCCTACCTGAATCCATGCAACTTCCGCATCTACATCAGCTTTTCACTATCACTAATGCAGAAAAGCTTTCAGAGTTCTGAGGGAGCTGAAGGTTCTCGGGCACCCGGTGTGTCAGCGATCCACGCCGCCGGGATCACGCGGAAGCCGTCGGGTCGCGCGCCGGGCTTCCCGATTCGCCTGGCGCGCCTGTTCCACCGCACGATCGGACAGGCACCGCGGGCACACGAGGTCCACGACACGGCGGCGCAGGGCCCGGCGCAGCCGGAGCCCGGGCGGTGGCGGCCACCCACGGCAGTGGCGGCGCACCGTACGCACTCCAGTGCCCAAGAGCGCGGCGACCAGGGAGGCGTTGCCAGCGTAGTGGGCCAGGAGGAGCGCCATCTGCGCCTGGTGGCCGGCCGCGAACCGGGCCGCGAACTCGGTGCGCTCCTCGGGCTGGAGGAGGGCGTCGTGGCGTTCGCGGCGCGGCGTCTTCTTGTTGTGCCGTGCGATGCCCGGCGAGCTGATGTCCATAGCTCAAGAAGCCTGCCGGGGGCCTCCTGTGGACAGCGGGCTGCCATTGAGCACTGTGCATCGTGAAGTTGCTGGTCACGGGCCTGGTGTTTGCGGGGTTCGGGATGCTCGTGGTGGTCGTGGGTGGATGACTTCGGTGAAGATCGTCGGGTCACCGGGAAACTTTGAGGACGAGCAGGGACCTGACCAGGGCGGTCGCCCACGTCGGGTCGGTGCGGACCTTGCCGAGCACGCGCCAGTTCTTGAGGTGGGCGAAGCCGTGCTCCACCGGTGCCCGGACCGCTGCCAGTGCGGTGTTCGACAGCTTCTGGCCGCGGGTCAGGGGCCGGTTCCGGGCGGCCTTGTAGCCGGTGATCACCGCCAGGTCGGCGTCGGGACTGCTGTCGTCGAGCCCGACGAAGCCCAGGTCGGCGATGGCGCCGAGGCCGGCCGCCCGCAGCTTGGCGGTGAGCTGGTCGTGGCGGCAGGCGGTGATCTCCGAGGTGCGTCCGGGCCGGGCCGCCGAGACCCAGAGCAGTCGGCCGCGGTCGTCGGTGAGCGCGATGACGAGCAGGCCATGGCATTTGCTCTTGCCGGAGTAGTTCTTCCGGTTCTCTTTACCTGTGCGCCGCCGGGTGCGAATCAGCGTGCCGTCCAACAGCACCACCCCGCCACCCTTGTAGGCGATCTTTTTGAGGGCGCGGTCCAGGCGCGGGGCGCGGGCCGCCAGCAGGCCGATGACTTCCCGCACCCACCGGGTCACGGTGGTGCGGTGTATCCCGTTGCCGCCGGCCAGGTCGCCCGGCCGCTGGTCACAGCGCAGTACCGCGAGCACGATGGCGGCGATCTTCCCCGAGGGGCCCGCCACCGTGACCTGATCTTCTTGCAGTGGCCGCGTATCAGATCGGCGAGCCAGTTCAGGTGGCACTCGACAGCGGCAGGCGGGCAGTGTAGACAAGGCCGTCAGGGTCCTCGACGGGATGGTTGTTTTTCTTCACACCAAACTCAACTGCCGCCGAGGGGGAGCAGCACACGGGCCCCTCACCGGTCGACCGGGGGCGGGCCGGCTCGAAACACCATGTGATCACCGACGGGCACGGCACGCCGCTCGCGGTCCTGCTGACCGGCGGCAACCGCAACGACGTCACCCAGCTCCTGCCCCTGCTCGATGCAATCCCACCGGTCCGCGGCCGTGTCGGACGGCCCCGCCGCAAGCCCGACTCCCTCTTCGCCGACCGCGGCTACGACCACGACATCTACCGCGACCAGGTCCGCGCTCGCGGCATCGTGCCGGCCATCGCCCGCCGCGGGACCCGGCACGGCACCGGCCTGGGCACCTACCGCTGGGTGATCGAGCGGACCTTCGCCTGGCTCCACGGCTTCCGCCGTCTAGGCATCCGCTGGGAACGCAGGACCGACATGCACGAAGCGTTCCTCAAACTCGCCTGCTGCCTGATTACCCACCGACAAATCGGCGCATTGCGTTAGGCGCTGTAAGACAGAAATTCATCGCTCAAGCAGTGGATGAACAAAGGTCACGGTATGAGTGACCTCTCCACTCTCCAAAACCTCCTCAGAGAACACGAACCTACCGTGCATGCTGCCGTCCACTGCCGGCGATGAAGGGGAGTCTTCCACCCTTGACCCTCGATCGAATCCAGGGGCCTTCTGGATAGCGATTTCATCAATCATCGCGCCGAGGTCCAAGGAGGGAGCACTGTCGATCCAGGTCTCAGTCCACCCTCCTTGAGGGAAGTCTCTCGGATCTCCAGAGCGTAGGTGCTGGCGCATCGACTCCAATACACAATCTTCGACAGTGCGAGCGGCCTCCCGATTCGGAACGAGGCACCGATCAATCAGGACACCGCCCCGAGAGATGTGGGCAGCGACGCGGTCATACACCCTCGGCTCACTATGCGTGATTCCGACCTTGATCAGCCCAAGGGATAGAAAGTGGATCAGATATACCCAGTGAGGGAGATCCGGGTCGATCCCCTCTGCGCACCGCAAGCAAGGAGGGGCGCCAGCAGCGAGCGCGCAGATGGAGACCTTCCTGCTTGCACCACAGTCGGGCTCAGCACAGTGCGAACTTGCCATAGAACTCGTTTTGCCAACCAGCGAACTTTGACGTGAAGCATGCATAGCAATGCGTCCATGGCTTACTCGAACTCGAAAGTATATGGACGGCGTTGAAGGTGTTCGGCGCAGCACAGAGTACGCACACGACATCGATCGACTCCCAAACTTCCCCGATACGGCTGACCATTTGACTCTCGGGAAGCGTCCTCCCAGACCCATCCACCATCTCAAAACCTGCTTCGCGGACCATTCGGTCCACGTCGCTCTGGTCCATCAGCCAGTGCTCTGGGTCCCGCGCCAGACCGTCCTCATACATGCGGCGACCGACGCACCAGTCGCAGAGTTCAACACTTCGCGATTGGATCTCCTTGTACGGAATCACCCCGGGCCTGCCACAGGTCTGGCACCGGTAGTTCCTCGGGGCCCCAGGAGATACAAACGTCCCCTCTGGATCTACCTTGAGTGCACGGTAGATCGCATCGATACACTCAACACAGCGTCCTGGCTTGCCTTTGCGATTGGCACTCTCATTCTTGCCACACCTGGAACAGGGTCGGACTGTCATGGGGCCCCCTTCAGCACGATTGCCTCTACGAGGCTACGGGCGGGCACTGACAACGGGCCGGGGTAGCCATCCTCACCTCTCAGCGACCCGTTCACCGCGCGCGGTCAGCTCACAGGGGGCATCGCGGACGGATGACCTTGTCGGTGGACTACCGCCCCGGACCTACCCGAGCCTCCCGACGCCTACGCAAACCAGGCCATCTGACGCGCATTTTTCATGATGCACAGGGCCCATTGAGGACTTTCTCGCATGCGCCGTCACCGACAGAGGCAGCCGCCCGTCCCTTGCGTTCCGTACCGCTGCTCCCCGTGCATCTTCCCGGCGTAGGCTCCGAACGCTCGGAACCGCCCTGGGCATCACCGCGGTGGCTGAGGACCGGCCGGTGCTCCTCCGGATGCTCGTTGATCCAGGATAGGCCGCCGATGTCGAGGCAGCGCCGGGTACGGGTGATGGCTACGTAGGCCAAGCGCGCCTCCTTGTCGTCGATCCGGCGGACGGTTGCCTGCCCCGTGCCGTCCGGCGGCCCGTCGGAGGGTGGGGTGAAGTCGTCGGCGATCTTCACCTGTGCCCATTCCCGGCCTTTGGCCTTGTGCGCGGTGGAGACGGTTACCTCGGCCTGGTCTTCGGGCGCGAGATGGGCCACGGCGGCCAGGATGGCGTCCGCGCCGTGGGTGTCGACCAAGTCGACCAGCGGTTGCAGATCGCGGCCGGCGGGGTCGTAGGCGGCGTAGTCCTGCAGATCGCCCCAGGTGGTGAACAGCACCAGTTCTGGGTGGGTGGTGCGCTGTCCTTCTTTGAGGTCGCGGGCTGCCAGGGCCAGAGCGCGCAGGCTGTCTCCTCCCCCGGCCAGCGCGACCCGGTGTCCGTCGGACAGCAACTCCATGACCTGGGCCATGGCGCCGACGTTGGTGCGGCACAGGACCGCGTCGGGCCGGGTTACGGGGCCGAGTTCGGTGGGCACGGTGTCGGCGCCGGCGAGACGGATGGGGGCGTCGGCCAGGTGCAGCCAGCGGTTGGCTTCCTCGGCGAGGCGGGGGCCGAAACGGAAGGAGCGGGACAGGGCGAGCCGGGTGCCGTCGAAGCCGGCCATGACGTCTTTGGCGCCGCGCCAGTGGTAGATGGCCTGGGCGGAGTCGCCGACCATGACCAGCTGGGCGTGGTCGCGTTGGGCGAGAAAGATCTTCTCGACGACGGGGTTGGTGTCCTGGGCCTCGTCGAGGAGCAGGAAGTCGGCGTCGATCTTCGGCTGGGTGAGGGCCCAGATCTTGAGGTAGTGGTCGTGGTCGAAGCGGACGGCGCCGTCGTCGGGGTGCTGCAGATCCAGCCATGCCTTGCGGGCGAACGGGACGAGGTGGGCGGCGAGTTGCGCGTGCAGGCTGGGCTCTTCCAGGCCGCGCAGGTGGGGGACGTGGTGGCGGGTGATCGTCGCGTCGGCGGTGTGGCAGAAGCGGGCCACGGTGCGCAGGGTGACATAGGAGAGGGTCTTTTGGGACAGATCGCGTTCGCCGACGCGGATGGCTTTGGTGATGCCGAGCGCTTGGCCGGTCTGCCAGGCGGGGCGGCGGGGGGCGCCCAGGCGGCTGGTGTAGCGGTGGCCGACGGCGGCGTAGGCCAGGGCGTGGGCGGTCTTGCACAGGACGCTTCTGGGGAAGCGCCTGGTGGCGTCCTGGGCGATGGCCCGGTTGTAGGCGAGGTAGCGGCCGCGGCGCTGGGTGGCGTGGGCGAGCTGGGTCAGGGTGGTGGTCTTGCCGGTGCCCGCGCCGGCTAGCAGGGACAGGTGTTCGCCAGCATGGAAGGCGTCGGCTGCGGCGGCCTGTTCGTCGGTCGGGTTCAGCACGGCGCGGCTCCGGAGGTGCGGGTCAGGCAGTGCCCGACGGCCGCGATGAGATGGACTGGGGTGGTGTGGGCAAGCAGGTGCTGCAGGGCTCGTTCGAGGCGGTCGGCCTCGGCGGCGGCGTGCTGGGCAAGGTCCTGGTGAACGGCCAGCTCCAGGAAGCGCTGGGGTGTTTGTGCTGCTCGGTCGGCCGCTGCGGTGTGTGCGGCGGACGCGAAGGCCACATTGAGGAGGATCTTGCCGCTTCGGTCGGGGTAGTGCGTGGTGATGACGTCGACGGGCAGCCGTGTGCCGATCTGGCGGCGCAGTCGGGTGATGGCCTTTCGAGGGGTCGTGGCGCGTACGACGGTCATGAGCCGGGTGGCGTCGCGGTCGGGGGCGAGCCGCATCGTGCGGGCGGCGTGTTGAAGTTCGGCCGTGGTGAGGGGCCGGGTCAGGGTGATTTCCAGGGCGTGGTGCGCCATCGTCACGCCTGGTCGCCGGGGGCATGCGGGAGGCGGGTGCGGATGTGTGCTGCGTGCAGGAGGGGGTCGAAGACCTGCCATCCGGCCAGGGCGAGGTCGGCGGCGTTCGGCGCTGCGGTATGGGCGGGGCAGTGCTGGGTGCGCCAGCGCAGCTGCTCGCCGTACGGCAGGCGGCTGAGGTCGTAGACGGCCATCGGTCCGGTGGGCAGGGTGAGTTGGCCGCGCTGGGGGCCGGCGGGCAGGAGCTTCCAGATCCCTTTGGGGGTGCCGGGAGCCAGTACGGGCAGCGGACAGCGGCGGCGGTGCCGGGTCTGGGCCACACACCGAATGTCCTCGATCGGCCGGTCGGCGAGATAGCGGCCCAGCAGCAGCTGTACGACGGGGCGGGCAGGCCGGGCGCTGCTGGCGTCCGGCTCGGGCGGGGGCGGCGCGGCCGGGGCGAAAACCCCTGAGTCGATCAGGCGGCGGGATCGGACGCCGAGTCGGCGGCGCATCTCCTCGACGTGGGAGGTCAGGCGGAGCGTCGGGATGCGGGCCGGGCAGAGCACGGCGTGCGGGATGGGGCACCAGGCGCTGCCGTCACCGTGCGGGTGGGCGATGCCGCAGCTCAGGTGCCAGCGGCAGGAAACAGGGACGAGGGCAGCGGCCAGTTCGGCGGGGTGCAGGGCGATGGGGCGCTGGTCTGTGCGCTGGTAGAAGTCGATGGGGTTGCCGCACGCGCGGCAGCGGCTGCTCTGGCCGGTGCGCAGCAGGCGGCTGGGGCTGGTGGCGGCCACGCGCAGCGGGCGTCGGGGCCGGGTGTCGCGGGGGCTGCCGTCCCAGCGGCATGCGGTGGAGGTGGAGTTGGGGCACATGGCGGTGAAGGTGCCAGGCGGCGCGCCGCCGCACCGGGACGGCTGCTCACGGTGTCCTGCGGATGGCGCAATCCCGGGAACGCCCGCACGAGTGAGCGATCCCGACCGCGCCGACCTGCGGAAATGGTTACGTGGCAAACGCATCGGAGTACGGATCGCACGCAAAGGCATCGAGCCCAGTGGACGATTGGGCCGCCGCCGCTGGGTCATCGAGCGCACCATGTCGTGGCTGTCCGGCTACCGCCGACTCAGCCCCCGGTACGAGCGCGATCCCCGCAACTACCTGGCCTTTCTCGGCCTCGCCGCCGCCCTCTGCTGCTACAAACGACTCATCCGCCTCACCACGTAGGACACGGTCTTAAGAAGCACTTCCGGGTTCTGCGGACGGCCAGTCCCCCAGCACGGCTGCGAGCCTGTTCCGAAGCGTTGAGTCCTGCATCTCGCATGCGAGGTTATACGCGATGGGTCCAATTTGCCAACCCGCGTGATAATCGAAGTATGGAGGCGACCCTGCGGAGTTGTGTGCGAGCTTTCCAACCAGTTCAGCGAGTCGAAAAAGAAGCTGTTCCGTCGGATTGCTTTTGCAGTTGAGGCTCCTCCGGCGGACGAGCTCGAATACCTCTCGGCCGCGATCCCACTGTTTCTGATCGGCCGCCACCTGCAGAGCGACTTGAATTTCTGGGGTGCTACCCAGAGCGAGCGCAGCAACCTCGAGAATACGTCCCGCCCATTCCACCGGCTGCTGCTGCCGCTCGAACAGGGATCGCCCCCATTGCTGCACATCGTTCACTTCTCCGCTGCTCATGTCAGCATTATGCCATCGCTCCTCAAAGGAAACAACGACGGAGGCGGCACTCATTCCTGCCGTACAGCATAGCGGGCCAACGACAGCCGAACTGTGCACGCGAGGCTGATTTATAGGTATTCGGAGATACGGGCGGCTCCGATACTCAGAGAGCACCGGAGCCGCCCCCCCCTTATCCACTCCTACCTTGGACTGAAGACTACATAAGGCAGCTTGGTGTCCAGTTCAGTGTAGGTCCTCCAGGCAGCCGAATTGTTGCCTTGCCAGAAATCCCGGCCTCGCCCGCTTCCTTCGCCGTCACCCGTCCCCCGAGGGAGAGAGTTCTTGATCCGGTTCCGCGCCTTCGCTGGACCATACAGAATATAGTCCCAGTCTGATGAAGCGTGAGCAATTCCGCCTGCCCGACTTCCGACCACTACGACAGGATAACCAGACTTATCCGCGGCATTCTGAATTCTTCGAGCGTCGTTAGGACTTATTCTCGCCTCCGCCGGCGTCCTGAAGCCAGGACCGCGAGGTATCGATACAGGCGGGCGCTCAGCTGCGAGGACCGGACGCTCACCTGCACTGCGCCCTCTACCGAAGAAGGGAAGGGAAGAACCTATTCGAGCCAGGGTTGAATCAGCACTCCAGCCGCGCTTGGCACCCCATTCATCATACTTCTTGGTAAGGCATGCATGTTCAACCACGCACGCGGGTGTGAAGAACACGCTAGCGAGGTCGAGACCCTGAGCAAAAGGACGACCTAGCCCGAAGAAGAAGTTACCGAAGTCCCCGTTCCCACCGTGCCCAGCTCCCGTCATCCCACCGCCAGTGTTTTGAACACTGTCGGATGGGCCGGCTACTACGCCAGTCCCCGAGTCAGTGGTACCGAGGGTACCTCCCCCGCTACTTGTCCTACCGGCTCTGCCGTTGTTGGCGGCTCCTCCTCCGCCAAACCAATCGCCCGAGGTGTCGGCAGTGCCGTCCGACTTGGAGGCCCCACAGTAGATGTCAGGGTCACTGCACTTGTCGCCTCCATGGCCGCACTTGAGTCCGCCGCACGGGTCGGTGCCGCCCGGGTCCGAGAGGGTGGCGGGATTGTTGTTGCCGTATGCGTAGCCGTTCAGGGACTGATGTTCCTGCACGTTCAGAAGTGGGTCGACGCTGACGAATTGTCCGATCGTAGGGTCGTATTCGCGCGCGCCGACGTGAGTCAGGCCAGTTGAGTCATCAGCGGGTTTACCGAGGAAGGCCTTGTCGTCGGGCCAGGACGTGGGGTTGATCCCGCGTTGAGCGCCGAAGGGGGTGCTGTAGCGCTTGGTGACGGCGTAAGTGCCTAAGTCGAGGGCGATGCTGGAGGTGCCGTGGTGGTCGGCGAACAGGAAGCTGAGCTCCGTGCCCGAGGCTTCGGAGGTACCCGTGCGGACGGCGATAGTCTGGCCGTTCGCCGTGTAGTAGCGGGTTCCGGAGACGGTCTTCGTGGTGCCCTTGGTCGTGAGGTGCAGTTCTGTGCCTGCGCCGAGGTAGAGGACTGTTTCGCCGTCGCCCTTGGCGCGGCGGATCAGCAGTTCGCCGCTGGCGTCGTAGAGGTAGCTGGTCTCCTTAGTGCCCTCGGTGAGCTTGGTCAGGTCACCTTCGGTGTTCCAGGCAAGCCGCTGCTGAGTTGCTGACTGCGTCTTGGGGTCCGGCGGGCCGGGGCGTGAGGTGGTGTTGCCGCTCGAGTCGTGGGAGTAGGTCGCCGCGCGGGCGCCTGTCGTCTTGTCGAGGGTGTGCGGTTTGCTGTCGGTGGTGGTGTCGTTGTAGGTGTACGCCGTCGACTTGTCGCCCGACGCCAGGTGATGGGTTTCGGTCCGGCGCTGGCCGGCGTCGGTGTAGGTATACGACGTCCAATACGGGGCTGCGCCGTCGAGGTTGGCGCTCGTGCGGCCGGATGTGGCGCAGTCCGCGGTCTTCGGGGTCCAGGCTTCGGTCATGCGTCGGTTGCCGTCGTAGGCGAAGCACTGGTAGTCGGGCTTGGTGGTGCCGCCCTGCGTGGCGGCGTCGAAGATGGAAGTGACGTTGCCAGCGTCGTCCTGGGTGAACTTCAGTTCCTGGGGCATGTAGCCGTGCACGTCGTCGGTGACGTAGGAGCGGGTGAGGCGGCGGGTCCCCTCTTCATAGTCGTAGGTGAGATACGCCTTCTTCGCCGAGGAAGCGCCGTCCGTGCCGAGGGTGAGCTGGCGCAGATCGCCCTGAGGGGAGAAAGCGGCGCCCTGCAGGTAGCCTGTGGTTCCCTTCGCGGTCAGTTGCTGACCGAAGGCGTTATAGGTGTAGGAGACACCTTCCGCGGGCAGGCCGCCGACGGCCGGAGCGGAGTACTGGCTGATCGAGCCGTCCAGGTTGTAGCCCGTGGTGAACGACAGAGTCTGGGGCACGTAGTGGCCCGTGACAAGGGGCTCGGTGTCGGGCAGGATCAGCTGGCTTCCGGTCACGCGGTACATGGAGTCGTACCCGGTGACCTTCTCGGTGTAGGCCTTTCCGGTTACGCCGCCGTCGTAACGGGTGGCGGTGTCCTGTTGTCCTTTGGCGAGCTCGTCGAAGCTCCAGGCGGCGAGCTTGTTGGCGTCACTCTTGTCGGCCTGCCACATGCCCGTCTTACGGCCGAGCTGGTCGTACTCATACAGCAGCTTCTTCGGCGCTTCGTCGTTCGGTGTGGTGCTGACGACCTGGTCGAGGTCGTTGTATGCCGTTGCCGTCTTGCCCTTGTCGGGGTCAGTCGCCGTCACCTGCCTGCCGAAGAGGTCGTAGGTGTATGACCACTTGGTGTGGTCGGGGCCGGTGACCGTTTCCTGCTGTCCGGCGGGGGTGTAGGTGTAGTCGGTGGTTGTGAAGTCGGTGCCGGTCGGTGTCGGGCCGGCGTACTCGCGGCGCTGAGTCGTCTGGCCCAGCGCATTGGTGACCACGGCGGTCGCCTGACCGCCGATCGGGGCGCTAGTGGCGACGGTGTCCCCGGAGTAGGCGGTGTCGGTCGTCCATCGGGTGACGCCGTGGATCTTCGTGACCGCCTTCGTCGGCCGGCCTGCGCCGTCGTAGGTGGTGTCCGTCTGGGTAGGGGCCTGGCCGCCGGAGATTTCCGCGGCTTTCGAACTGGGTGGTGAGGTGCTGTCCCAGATGTCGGACTGCTGGCTGACTGCGAGTCCTCGGGTGTCGTAGAGCGTCAGCGCGATGAGGCGGCCGCCCTGCGGTGTGGGGCTCTGCACCTGACGCGAGCGCAGCAGCGAGTCGTAGAACTCGTAGGTGGTGTTGTAACCGGAGCCGTCGTTCTTGAGGGTTGCGGTTGAAACCCACGACATGTCTGCGCTGGTGACGTGGTAGGCGTAGACGTGGTTCGGCGTCTTGTTCAGCGCTTTGAGCCGGTTGGGCAGCCAGACCTTGGTGATGCGGCCGAGGCTGTCGTATTCGCTCTCGGTGACTTTCCCATTGGGGTCGGTGGTCTTCAGAGTGGCACCGGTCGCGAAGTCCAAAGCTGCGGTGGTCTTGTGGGTCTTGGCGTTCTCGACGCTCGTCGATGTCAGCGGACCGGAGTCCGATGGCTGGTAGGTGGTCGAGGACACCGGGAGGTCATTGGTATCCCTGACGACCTTCGGGCGTCCGAGGGCGTCGTACGTTGTCCTGGACACCTTCTGCCAGACAGGGGCGTTGTCGCTGCCATAGCCCTTGGCGCGTCCCGTCCAGGTCGGATCGCCCTTGGACGGCTTCTGAGTTGCCGACCAGGTGGTGGCCGTCGTGTCGTCGTAGACCGTGGCGGTGTCGGCGATGATGTCGCCGGCGTGCTTGGAATCGGCGGGCAGGTTGAGCGTCGAGTCCGTGGTGGCGCAGGAGGCGGCCACGGTTCGGGTCCGCGAGACGAGCGAGTTGATGCCCGTGTCGTCGTTGCGGGCGTACCAGGTGCGGGTGCACTTGTCGTCGTCCTGTACCGCGTCGTCGCCGGCGTCCTCGACGGTTGCGGCCATGCCGTAGTCGTCGTAGGTCGTCTTCACCGTGTGCACCCGGTCGTAGGGGGTGAGCTTGCTGGTGATGTGGGTGCGGGTGCGGGTGGCGGCGGTGCGCACGTAGTACGCCTCGGTGTCCGCGTATGACTTGTGCTGGGTCGCCGTCCGCTTCGACCACGGGTCGTTGATCGTTCCGCCGACCTCTGTGTCGCCGTTGTAGGTCACCGACTCACGGGTGAAGCCTGCGTACTGCTCGGAGTCTGTGATCTCGCCGGCCTTGATGCCGGAGACGGTGACGGTCTTGCGCTTGTCCTTCTCGGGCGTCTTGCCGTCGGAGGCGAGTACACGGTCGCCGTTCATGCCGCGCAGGTAGAGAGTGGTCTCCTTGCTGCGTGTGCCGTTGGAGACGCCGGTGAGGCGGGTGACCTGCTGGTAGCCGCGCCAGATGGACCAGGTGCGCTCCTTTGCGGGCGTCATCGGGTCGTCGTCGTAGTGCCAGGCGCCGCCGCCGGTGTACTGGTAGCTGTGCTGTACGGCTTCGGAACCACCCTCAGGGTCGGTGGTGGACACCGAGCTGACCGGGTATTTCTGGAACCAGTCGAGCCTTGGGTCCTTCTCGCCGTTGGGTGACCAGTTCACCGGGTAGCAGCGCCTGGTGTTCTCGTCCACCTTGGGTTTGGTGCCGGCTGCGGTGCAGTCGGCGTCCAGGTAGGTGACGATCGTCTGCGCGCCGGTCTCGGAGGTGACGGCTTTCAGGCGTGGCTTGTCCAGCGGCAGGATGTCGTCAGCCTTGCCGTCGACGCGGTTGGGCAGCATCACGTGGTCGAACTTGACCGGGTCCAGGGACAGGTCTGTGCCCCGTTTGCCGGTGTGTTTGATCTCGTCGAGCCAGAGCGACTGGTCGGTCGAGTCGCCGGTGTCGCCGGGATCGAGGTAGAGCTGTTTAAGGGACCAGACGTCCACCGGGTCGAAATCGGGCGTCGAGGCCGACGCGTTCCAGGCGTAGGTGGTGATCGTCGTCAGCCGCTTGCGGGTGAAGAAGGACGGGCCGACGTTGCCGGTGCACTTGTCGTCGTCTTTGCAGATCGCGTCGAACGGCACGTCCGGCCAGTTGTCCCGCGTGTCCTTGGTCAGCGAGTCACAGCCGGTGCCGGACGCCAGGCACCGCTCGCCATAGCTGAAGACCACCTTGTCCGAGGCGGCCGGCTTACCGGAGAAGAGGTTGTCGGTGCGCTGGCCGTAGCGGATTTCCTTGAGGTAGCCGCCGCGGATGTAGTCGGTTCCGGTGTTGTCGTCGCCGAGTTTGTCGTAGTTGTTGTGCTCGGCGGCGTACCAGTAGGACATGGCGTTGCCGTGGGTGTCCTGGACGTAGTCGAGGTTCCAGCGCCATGCCTGGTTCTTGGCTCGTTCGGCGAAGGTGTTGCCTGCGGTGAAGCCTGGTTCGACGGGGTCGTCACCGAAGACGGGGACGGTCCAGACGGAGTTGGTTCGGTCCTTGTCGCCTGCGCCGTCGAGCTTGTTGAGGCCGAAGACGTATTTGGTGCCCTGACCGGTGGTGACGGTCCAGTATTCGCCTTCACCGTCGAGGCCGGTGGTGCCTTGGTCACCGTTGTCGGCGCCGGTGGAGTGGGTGATGGTGGAGGCGTCGTCGTCCTTCAGGCGCCACTTGCCCGTCTCGTCGTCCTTGACGAGTTCGGTGGCCTTGCCGTCGAGGACGAGTGAGGCGTTGTCGTATTTCCAGCACAGGTCGTATTTGCCGTCTTGGCCGTCGTCGTCGCAGGAGCCGTATTTGCGTTCGATGTAGGAGGAGGTCAGGTCGAAGCCGGTGCCGATCTGGCTGCCCTGGTTGTTGGAGTTGGCCGTCTGGCCGTCCACTGCTCCGGAGTTATACGAGATCGACAGGTCCGGCTGGGGTCCGGCCGCGGCCGGAGGGACCCGCAGGGGGTAGGACCAGGTGAACGATCCGGAGGAGCCGCCGGCTTCCCACGTCGAGGACGCGGACAGGGGCGTCGCTTTGTAGCTGCCGGCTCCCGACTGCGTGCCTGCTGCGACCGCGAGCAGCATCGGCTTACTGTGGGAGTTGAAGTTCACCGGTGCCGAGAGGGTGTCCTTCTCTCGGTTGTTCGCCGAGTCCAGGGTGATGCGTTTGCGGCACTTAGCGGCGGAGGGGTTGTTCAAGGCGCAGTCCGGCAGGCGCGCGATGTGGAGACGTCCGGCCCAGTCTCCGCCGTAGGCGGAGGCGAAGGCGGAGTAGTTGATGCCGAGTCGGGCCCTGCCCCCGGTTTCGAGGCTTGTAAGTTTGAGGAGTACTCCCTGGACGCCGGCCTTTACGGCTGCCTTTTGGTCCAGGACCTCGACGCGGATGGATTCGGCTGTCTTGCCGGTGTCGGGAGCTGTGATGGTCACCGGTAGCGAGCCGGGTGCTGCCTTGGCGGTGCCCTGCTCGGGGATGGACAGCGACGCTTTTCCGGCTGTCGGCCAGGTCACCTTGCGCTGCTGGTCGTGACGGGCCCGGGCGGCCGCCGTGCGGTCGGCTGCGGAGGCCTTCTTGACTTCGGCTGCGGCCTTTTTGTTCACCTTGGCGGTGAAGGGAGCGACCTTGGTGGCGTGCGGAGGCTGTAGGTGGGGGCGGCCCAGGGGGTCGGTGTCCGCGGCGAAGGCGATGGGAGCCAGAAGGCCTGGCAGGAGAGCCAGGCTCGCCGTTGCGGCCATGCTTCTCGCCCAGCGTGTTCTGACCGCGGCGCCACGGCCCGATAAAGGCCGGGCTATGCCGTTGGGATGCATGCTGCAGTCTTTCTATGCGGCGCTCGACCGAGTCCGGGCCGGGCGCATGCCGTTGAGAAGGAAGAGGGATGGGCACGGAAGGAGGGGACGGCAGACGGCCCCCTACACACACGGTGCTGGCACGAGGCTGGCCCGCAGCCAGCGGACGAGCCCCGTGATGCAGCGGCCGTGCGTCAGACGCTGTCGGGAGTGTCCAGGACCTGGGACTGGATCTGTTCGAAGCTCATCGCCCCGGCCCAGATCCTCAGGGATTCCAGCGAGCCGGGCAGGTAGTGCCCCGTGGAGCCGCCCCCCGCTCCCCTGCCTGCGGACAGTGTGCCGCTGCCCTGCTGGACCGCGGAGAACCCGGAGGAGTCCTCGCCTGGCTGTTCAATCCCGCCCACGAACAGGTGCAGTCGGCCCATGCGATCCTCCGTCTTGGAGGGATCGGCCGGGTCGGTCCATTCCCATGTCTCTTGCGCGTCGTAGACGCCGGTGATGTCCACCCCGGTGTTCAGTTCGGCGAGATCGCCGGCTGCCACTTCCGCGCTCTGGCTGACCTTGCCGTCCACGCCGACAGCGGTCCGGGTGAACTTCCATTGGTAGGTGTTGGCTGCGGGCTTGACCACCCACAGCGCCCACGAAGACTCGCCGCCGGCGGCCTGTCCGGCCACCTGGGCCTGGTATCCGACGGGCTTGTCGGCCAGCTTGCCGGCGTCCAGCCTCACATGGGCGGAGACGGTGAACGAGCTCGTCTCGTCGGTGACCGGGCCGGTCCCGGAGGCGTAGCCGGACGTCCCGTCCAGGAGGAGGACGTTGTTGTCCTCGTCGAGGACCGCACCGGTGGACGACAAGGCCAGCGGCGGTGCCGGGTAGGGGCTGAGTTCCTTGACCTGGGTGCCGGTCGAGGAAGCGGCGTCCCAGTACGCGACGAGTTCGTCGGCGGCCACACCGTCCTGTGTCAGTTCGGCCTCCTGAGCGATCTGCTCCGGGGAGAGCGCGTACTGCCACACCGAGACCTCGTCGATACGGCCGCGGAAGTTCTCGCCCCACGTGCCGTCGGCCAGCGAACGGCCGAACTGAAGACCTGCTGTGGCTGTCCAGGGCTGGTATGCGGACGACACCGCGTTCAGGACGACCGGTTTGCCCTGCGGGCGGCCGTTGACGAACAGTTGGATGGTGTCGTTGGTCTTGTCGCTGTCACCCCTGGTGTCGAAGACAGCGGCGAGGTGCGTCCACGTGTTCAGCGGTACAGGCCCCGCGTCGGCGATCGACCGCAGATAGACCGGGTCATCTTTGACGTCTGTAGCGACGCGGTTGAATACCCACTTCTTGTAGCTGGCGGAGTAGTACAGCGTGAACGCCGAGGCCTTCGTGCCTGGCGCGGACAGCACTACATGCGTCTGCGAGGCGTCGGTCAGGTAGACCCAGGAGGAGACGGTGAAGGAGTCCTTGGTGTTCACCGCCGGCGTGGCGGTGGCGGCGTAGCCGGAGCGTTGGGCGTCGTCTGATCCGTCGTTGAGCCACAACGAGTTGTCGGCGTTGCCGCGGCGGCCCAGGCCGGACCAGCCCGCACCCGCCGTCTGCAATGCGGCGTCGTGCCGGGTGCCTTCCGTGGCGGTGTCCTTGGCCACCGTCGCTCCCGAGCCGGGAGCGGCGTCGTCGAAGTGCCAGCGCCCCACCGCGCCGGGCGCCGGAGCCACCTTGAAACTGAACTCTGCGGGCGTGCCCCACCGGTTGTAGACGTCCTTGGCCCGCACCGACAGCACCTGCGTGCCGGACAGCGGAGGCTTCACGTCCTTGACGTCGGCCTTGAGCCCACCGGTGACCTTGCGGGCCGGCGTGGACAGCAGCTTCCATTCATAGGCGGTGACGTCCGTACGTCCGTTGGTGATGTCCGCTGTGTTGGGTTGGAAAGTGAAGGAGCCAGGCACGCCTGGTCCGCCGTGGCCCTCACAGATCTGGCCGCACTGTGTGTAGGGGGCGAGCGCCGTGATACGAGGAGCCTTGGGAGCCTTCGAATCGATCTTGAAGTAGCACCAAGAGCCGTAGGGTGACCAAAGATCACCGCTTCTGCCGCCGTACGACCAGTGTGACTGTGTCCGTGCCCTGTACCGGTACAGGCCCTGGTCTGCACGCTCACTCGTGCGCATGTCTTCCAGCGTGTCGTCCGGGTCCCAGCCGGTGTCCGGCCGGTGCCCGCTCCAGACCTGGTGCCACGCCGCGTCGTCGCCACGCTCGACCACGAACTCGGCCTGCAACGCGCCTTCCTCATCGCCCTTATGGGCCTCGACCTTCGTCTGGACTCTCGCCCGGACCATCGGCTTGTCGTCTGTCACCACGAGCGGATCGCTCGACTTATGGCAGGAGGCAGACGCCTGATCGTTCGGGACGACCCCGACGTCCGTGGGCACACCCGGCCGGTAGGCGAAGACCACCTGGAGTTCGGCGCTGTCGTCGAACCGCTTCCAGGCCCGCGGGTCGCCCTCGTCCTTGGCGCGCAGCATCAGGGTGAGCCGGCTGATCTTGCCGTCCGCGAAGGACCGGACCGTGCTGGTGAGGTTCTCGTCCGATTCCTTCGTGCTGTCGTTGAATTCGATCCACTTGTCGGGCTGGTCAGGACTGCACAGGTCACCGCGTCCCGCCGCTACGTCGCGGTCGCCCATCAGGTCGAGTTGCTTGGGGCCGGGCCACCGGGTGCCCTCGGAGATGTTGTCGGTGCGCACCAGGTCCACCCAGTGCGGGTCGCAGTTGAACGACCAGGTCTCCTTCGCCCGGAAGGTGGCATCCAGGATGTACTTGCCCGACAGCTTCGTGGGTGCGAACTCGAAGTACATGCGGTCGACGTAGCCGCCGCCGCAGTAGTAGCCGTCGGCGTTTCCGCACTTGCCGACGCCTTTGTCGCCGTCGAACATCCAGAACTTGTCGCCGTCGGAGGACAGTTTCGTGCGCTCCGACACGCCCAAGCCGAACGCGGGATCGATGTAGACGGGGTAGACCGTTTGCTTGCCGCGCAGCAGGCCCAAGTCCGGTTTCACGGCGACCGATTCGTCATCGACTTTCACCGGGAGCACTGCCGTGGTGTCGCCGTCGCCGGGCTGCGACGGATCCTTCTGATCGTGTGCGTTCCCCGGGCCTGCGGCATGTAGCGACTGTGTCTGCGGTCCCGAGGTGCTGTCGCCGGCGGAGTCCCACATCTGGCCGGCCGGGCCGCGGAAGACGGCGTTGCCGTTGTCGTCGATGGCCCGCAGGCCGCCGCCGGCGCCCGGCACCACGGTCAGCCCGTCGCCTGACGCAGCGAGCCTGACCTGTTCCAGCGCCGGGTTCTGCGCAGCCTCAGGTGTTTTGACGACGAGGACCTCGCGGTAGCTCTCGGCCGTGGCCGTCAGCTGCAGGTCGACCCCCTCGAGCACGTTGGCGTAAGTCGCCGTGGCGCCGTCCAGCGTCGGCTTCGGGAGATCACCCGACCAGCCCAGGGTGATTAATCGTCCGTCCCTGCCCAGTCGGATCATGCTGGCTCCCGGCCCTCCGTCGGAGAAGGACAGGTCGACGACCGCGCCTTTGGGGGCGATCCGTCCGTCCGCGCGGCGCTCCAGCACCGGATCGACGGTCCCCCACCCGCCGTCCTCCTTCTTCACCCGCTGGGGCGTGGTGGACTGCGTCAGCGTGAACGATCCGTCCGGGTTCGCCTCGGTCGTGGTGTACTCGGTGCGGTCCGCCGTCACCTCCACCGGCTCTCCCGATGCCTGAGCCCTGGCAGAGGCCGAGGTCTTGTCCACTGTTGCCGTATGCGCTGCTGATGACGCTGGTGCTGCCGCAGCAGGCGCCGCCGGTACTATCGACAGCACCAACGAGGCCGCGGCAGTGCCCAGGAGGCAGGTGCCGGCTTTTCTTGCTCTCCAGGCCAGTAACGCGCCGGCTCTCGCAGGCTTCACCGAATTCCCCCGCATGTGGATCTTGTAAAGGTCCCGAAAAGTAAACGCTCGATGACAGTACGCAGTCAACAATCTGTGAAGCTGCTCACATGCGGAGGGCGTATAGCGCCTCACCTGCAGGAATGGGATTCAGCCACCCGCCGCGCAGGACCGATTCCGGTGTCTACGACGACATCGCACAGCCTTCACCGACACCGTGGAACCCCCCGTACTGCGTACCGGTCACAAATGTGGAGGCCCGGACATGAGCGAGACCCCGGCATGGGGCCGAACCCGTATGGATGCGGTAGTGAAGAGCGGTCACCTCCGCGGCGGACAGAGGCGGCCTGCTGGACGTTAATCGGCCCTTCTTGCGGGTAGCCCCGCCAGCGGAGCGGAGAACGCAGACTCACCTGAGAGGGCGTCTCATACGAGGGCGGTCTGCCTACGCGGTACGGGGCCTGCGGCCCGTCGTCTTCTTCGCGGTCGTCTTCTTCGCCGCGGTCTTCTTGGCCGGCTGCTTCTTCGCGGCCGCCTTCTTCTTCGGTGCCGGCAGCTCGTGCACCTCGGCGTCAGACGTGCCCTCGGTGCGAGAGGCTTTCGCCTTCTGCACCGACTCCTGCAGTGCGGCCATCAGGTCCAGCACCTGCGCCGGCTGCTCAGGCTCCGGAGCCTGCGGCAAGGGCTTCTCCTCGCGTTTCGCCTCGATGATCTGCGCGATCGCCTCGGTGTAGCGATCGGTGAACTCGGGGCCCTCCAGGGTGTCGATGGTCATCGTGTCCATCAGAGCCAGCGCGCCTTCGACCTCTCCCTCCGACACCTCGGTCGGTGGCGGCAGCAGCTCGGCGGGGTCGCGGATCTCGTCCGGCCAGCGCATGGCGTGCAGGACCAGGACGTCCTCGCGGACCCGCAGTAGGCCAAGGCGCTCTCGGCCGGACCAGGCGTACTTCGCGACCGCCACCTTTGACGACCGAGACAGGGCTTTGACCAGCAGTTTGTACGGTTTGGCGGCGACCTTGCCGGCGGGCTGGAGGTAGTAGCCCTCGGCGATCCGGATCGGGTCGACGGACTCCAGCGGCACGAAGGCGTCGATCTCGATCGCCTTCGCGGTGGGCAGGGGCAGGTTGCTCAGGTCTTCGTCGGTGATCGGGATGACCTGGGTCTTGGTGAGCTCGTACCCCTTGCCGATCTCGTCCTGGGAGACCTCGCGGTCCTCCAGTTCGCACACCCTGCGGTAGCGGACCCTGCCCTGGTCGGGCAGGTGGTACTGGTGGAAGTGGATGGAGTGGTCCTCGGTGGCACTGACCACGTTGATCGGCACCGTGACCAGGCCGAAGCTGATGGCGCCGGACCAAATGGTTCGGGGCATGGCACACCTCTCGCAGTCGCCCCGAGCACCACCAGGTTATGAACGCCATCAGCGCCCCGCACGCGCGCCACCCGTCACCACTGGGCCGCACCGAGGGCCAGGTCCTGCCTGGCCGCTGTCGACGCCTGCGCCGCCGCTACGGGCGCAAGCCCGGACACTTCCCGGTCTTGGTCGGGGTCACAGCCGCCCTCATCAGCCGACGCCGCCTGACGTGCCGAGGTGCGAAATGAGTGCGCTCTTTCAGGGGTACTGCCGGACGGGTGACGGGGTGGGTTCCTGCAACGGAGCGGCAGACGAGGTGGCCCCGGGCCACCCGCGTTTGGCCCCCGCGGGACCCGCCGCCTAGCTAGGACCGGCGGACCCGGCGCTTCGGGGGCGCCGACGCGAGGTAAACGGAACGTACGCCTCCGACTGATTTGATCGGAAGCTGCACGGCTGTGTGCCGTGCCTCACACTTCCACGACGCCACCGATCACACAGCCCGGCCGCTGGCCCCGCTTGGTCGTCGTCGGCTTCCGCCACCAGGCGGTGCTTGGTACACCCCGGTCAGTCCGCCGGCGCGCGGGACGCCGCACCCAGGGCCACGTACGGATTAGGCAACCAACGGTGCTCCTGCGCCGATGAGTTGAGACGCCGAACACCTCTCTCAAACGCACGGGAGCCTCGTGCGTTGCGGGACGCCACCCACGTCGACCGGTGGCTACTCCGAGAACGCTGAGCCACCCGCCGCAGTGAGAGGATCCGGCCGGGCCAGCACTTGTGACAGCGGCAGCCCGTCCCTTGCAGCAATGATCCGGCGCACGCGCAGTTCGGCTCGTGTCCGCGGACGGTACTTGGGCTCCTTGCCACACCCGCACACCGATCGCCCTTCGTAGCGCAGCCCCTCCCCCAACACCGCAGCCACCACAGACCATCTGCGGACATCACTCCTGGGTGGCGCGGCGAAGTCACGGCCGGCGCATATGAGGGGGCGAGCGCAGTTGGGGCACACATGCTGCCGCTGCGAATCGGCATGCTGCTTGAAACTGACACGGCACGCGACACACACGGCAGCTTGTAGCAGGTCATGGCGTAGAGACACACCGAGTTACCGTACCGAGCAGCGCTTCGGCCGGACCACCGGTTTCGGTCGGCCGACGGTCTGCCGTTGGAAGCGGCCTCCAACTGACCAATATGGAAGGCTAGTTCGTCTCAGAGCTGCCTGTGCTGCACATCCGAGCCGTGATGTGATCACCACTTGCGACATTCCAGTCACAGCGGGTCCATCAAGGTTCAAACGAAACGGGGACTCTGAGTGAAACGGCGCACAGTGATGCTCTGCTGCTGCCACGGGCTTGAGTCGGCGTTCGTCAGTTGTAGGGGTGCGGAACGTCCCAGTCGCCGCAGTCGACTTCCTGACCGTTGTCGACTCGGCGTTCCTTCACTTCGAAGGGTTGCCACGTGTCCAGGGAGGAGCGGTCCTTGTCGTACGTGTACGTCTTCTCGTTCTAATATCCGGAGGCGGTGAGTGGGGTGAAGGTCCCGCTGGTCTCGCCCCAGGCATAGCGCCAGCGGAAGTAGACGCGAGCGCTGGCGCCGTCCGCTTTCGAGTCGGTGATGGTCACCGTTGCATGGGCGATTTGGCCGTCTGCACTATCGGAGTACGAGAACGCACCGTGCGCCCAGGCCCCGACAACGTCGGCCCGAGTATCCGTAGCGTTCCACGTGGTGGCTGCCTGCGCGGAGCCCGCAGATGCGAACAGTCCCGCCATTGCCAGTAGCCCACTGGCCGCAGCCAGTGCCGCTCCACGCGAAGTCCCTCGAGCATTGCGTTTCACGTTGGCCCCTTCCAGGTGATGTGGGCTTGTAGTGCGCTCCTGCGGCGTTCGGTGCGGGAAACTGCCGGACGCGTTGCCTGTCAGGTGGCGAGCCGGGTCCGCCGAGCTCCCTCGGTTCGTGCCGCGCTGAAGATGCTGCCGTCGACCGGGCAACAGCCACCAGGCCTTCAGCTGTAGCCAAAAGGGTTGGGGATGGGCAGCATCGAACTCATGCTGCGTATCCATTTCACTGAGGCCGACCTGCGGCAGGTCACCGTCGCCTCGGTCCCCAACGCTCTGCTGGAAGCCGCTCTCAGCGTGCGCTACTTACGCACGGGAGCGACCGGCACAGCCCGGCCGCGTCCCGGTCTCGCACAATGGCGGAAGACGATCGTCCGGAGCGTGGCACCTCGGGCCGGGGTTCTGCTGGACCTGGATCCTCGCCAGGGTGGCCTGCTCGACTTCTTCATCCACCCCTCAGCCCCCGAGCTGCGCGCCGGCGTCGAACTCGCTGCGACCACACCGGTCCAGGAGCTGGCGGCTGAGATCGCCTTCCTCGACAACCGCGTCCGCGACAGGGCCCCGTTGCAGGAGCTGTCCCAAGGCACGGACCACGGCCGGCGGATCCTGGCACATGACACGCTGCGCTACTTCGACTCCACCCTCGCCCCCCTGTGGCCACAGATGCAGTCCACCGCTATCGCCGACCGCTCCCTGCGCGCCGAAGCACTGCTGCGCGGCGGCGTCGATGCCCTGCTCGCCACACTCGTCCCCGGCTGGCACTGGAAGTCACCGACCTGGCACGTCCCCTCGTCGTGCGCCCTCACCGACGTACGCCTGGGCGGCCACGGCCTGACTCTCGTCCCGTCCTACTTCGCCCTGGACCCGATGTACCTGCGCCGCCCCGGCCAGCCCTGGACCCTGACCTACCCCCTACACACCGAAGAGCACCCCACCCACCCCGCCGACACCCTCGGCCCCCTGCTCGGACGCACCCGCGCCGCCGTCCTGTCCAGCCTTCGCCACCCCGCCACCACCACCGAGACAGCCGACCGCATCGGCATCTCCCTGCCCTCGGCCAGCCAACACACCACCGTCCTGCGCAACGCCGGCCTCATCACCACCACCCGCACCGGCACCGCCGTCCTCCACACCCTCACCCCCCTCGGAACAGCCCTCCTCCAAAGCGACACCACCAAGTAACGACCGGCTGACCTGAAGCGGATCCGCCTGGAAGATCGGTGCGCACAGACCTGGACAGGGAGCTGGTCATCGTGCTTAGAAGTCCTAACAAAGGCGTTGAACGTGGCGATAGGTGATGGGGCAGGTGGCGAGGCCGAGGAAGGCTTCGTGCATGTCGTCGGGTCTTTCCCAGCGGGTCCGCAGGTTACGAAAGCCATGCAGCCAGGAGATCGTCCGCTCTACGCCCCCAGCGGAAGATGCCCAGGACGGAACCGTGGGGCTGCCCGCGCTCGGCGATCGCGGGCCATGCCGCGCTTCCACAGCAGACGCCGGTACTCGTCGTGGTCGTAACCCAAGATCGGTGAGAAAGCGTGTCCGGCCGTATGCATAGCCGCCCGACGACGCCGGCCGCCTCGGGGACTTTGTTCAACAAGGGCAGGAGCTGGGTGACGGCTTCCGCCGGTCAGCGACACCGTGAGCGGGGCGGCCCTCCCGTCGACAACGACGTGGTGCTTGCTGCCCGGCCGTGCACAGTCGACCGAGGTGGGCCCGCATTTGGGCCCCGCCGGGCCACCCGCGCATGAGAGGAGTTGATCAGCGCCCGCGACCAGTCGAGCTGCTTCGCTGACCGCAGCTTCTTCGGCAGCACCAGATGCAGTGCTTCCTTCCCCCACCCACGCCGGCTTGTCAGCGGCGCCGTCGGCCGGGGCCCCTGACCACTTTGGGCTGGTGGAGGTGAGAGAGGCTGCGCCTGCTGTCCGAACCTGCGCATCCGACCGAGGGAACAGTTGAAGACCTAAAGGTGACCCGGATACGGGTCCGGGAGCGGGTATCGGTCCGGGCGCGTAGGGTCTGGGGCGGTGCCGGGCGGCAGGCGGGGCCGGGCGCGCCGCGGCGCGCCCGACTCCTCTGAGGTCACAGTCACCCAGCCGGCCACTCATCAAGAGGCATCGCCTGGCAGGCCACGATTCACGCTAAGGACAGCGGAACGTCAGTCAGTCGAAGAGTCGGGCCCCAGGCGATGCCATGGCTGATCCTCAGTGTCAGTCGTCGTCCTCCTGCGCGTACAACGCCTCCGTGATGGCGATCGCGAGCACCTCCGGCGTGCCCTCGTAGATGCGGGCGCCGAACGACTCCCGGACGAACTTCTCGATGCCATGCTCCCGCAGATAGCCACGCGCCCCCATGATCGACATGGCCTCCTGGGCCACCTCGATGGCAATCCGGTCGGCGAACAGCTTGGCTGCCGCCGGCTCGTAACTGGGTGCCGGGATCTCGTTGTCGGCGAGGTGCGCGGCGCGCAGGTACATCAGCCGGGACGCGTCAATCTTCGTCGTCATTTCGGCGAGCTTGCGAGCGGTGAACTGGTGGCGGTGCAGCGGCGCTCCGCCCTGGATGCGCTCGGCAGCGAAGCCCTTCGCGAGGTCGAAGGCGCCGCGGGCGATGCCCGTAGAGATCGCGGCGACGGTGGCCCGGGCCATGTTCATCTGCTGGAGGTTAACGATCAGGCCGTTGCCCTCGCCGCCGACCACCTGGTCCGCTGAGACGACGAGATCGGTGAAGGCCAACTCCGAGCCCAGGCAGGCCCGGTAGCCCATCTTGTCGGCGACGGCGCCGCGGGTGACGCCTTCGGCGTCCAGTGACACCATGAAGCAGGTCAGGCCGGTGGCGCCAGGGAAGCCCTCGACGTTGCCGTAGACGCTGGCGAAGTGGGCGACCTTTCCGTTGGTGATGAATCGCTTGCGGCCGTTGAGTACGTAGTTGTCGCCGACCCGACGGGCGCTGAGCACGTCCGCCGCGTACGGGGCGTTTTCTGGTATCAGCAAATCGCAGCCGGCCAGGTCCTCGGTCACCGCGTTGCAGGCGAGCACCGGGTCGGCCGCGTTGAACAGTGGCAGGTACTGCTGCTGGAGCTTCGGGTCGCCGGAGAGCAGCACCGGTGCCTGTCCAAGCAGCGTTGCGCCGAAGATCAGCGCGGTGCCGGCGCAGACGGCGGCCAGCTCCTCCAGGGCGACGGCGACGCCGAGCACCCCGTAACCGAGGCCCCCGTACTGCTTCGGCACGACGAGCCGGAGCAGGCCCAAATCATGTCCCTGACGCACTAACTCCCAATCGAAGTCATCGGCCTCGGCGTGGTCGTTGCGCGCCACCCGCGGGCGGACGTAGTCCTGGGCGAAGGCACGCACCTCTAGGCGCAGCTTCTCCAGTTCCGGGGTGAGCGTGCCGGGGGCGACGGGGTCGAGGACGGCGGGCGTGGTGGTCATGGCGTTTCCTTCTCGTACGGCAGGAATGGTCAAGGCGACGTGTGCGGGTGGGCCTCAGGCAGCCGCGACCCCGGCCTGTTCGGCGATCTTCGGGTAGCGGTCGAAGGCGGGCTGGAGCAGTGGCACGAACTCCAGAACCTTGGCCACGCTGCCGCGCACGCGGACCCGGCCGGTGGCCAGCGCGACGGGCATTAGCAGCTTCCCCGACCACAGAGCGTGCGCCGTGTCGCAGGACATCTTGATGTTGATGATGGCGCTGCCGGTGTCCGCGTCGACCTTGATGCCCTCCGGGTCGATGTACAGCTCCAGATCGGGCTTGGTCTGGATGAGGCGCAGGGTCAGGTCCGCCGCGCGCATGCGCGAGGTGAACTCCTCGTCCTCGAGGAGGATAGTGAACAGCCGCTTGAACACGTCGACGGCCTGTTCCTTGGATGTGAAGTACGTCATGTCGTCCCCTCCATGGCGAGCGGTGCCGGGTGCCTGTGAAACCAGTCGATGACATGGGCCGCGTACGTCTCGTGGAAGGCGCGATTGGACTCCCACTGCGGCATTCCGGGCAGTTCAACAAGCTGTTTGGGGCCGCCGAGGCGCGCGTGGTTGCGGCGCAGCATTTCGATCGGCCAGATTCTGTTGGCTTCGGAACCGATGATCTGGACCGGCGTGCGGCACTCCTCGAATGGGACGGGGGCGCGCTGCCGTTTGATCAGCGAGTGGTTGAAGCGCATCTGTACGCCGTGCAAGCCGAGAGGGTCGGCCTGCAGACGCTCGATGAACTTGTCGTCGTCTGGCCCCGAGAACACCCACTCGTAGGGGATGCCCTTGGTGGCCGGCATCGTCATGCTCGGCGCGAACGCGCGGCCCAGGCGCAGGCCTAGCGCCTTCATCCGAATCTTCCACGGTTTGCCGAGCCAGTGCACCCCGCCGAGGTCCCCGTACTCGAACAGGGTGTGCACGCTGATCGTTGCGATTTGCGGGCGGTTAGCGGCAACGTAGTAGCAGGTCACCCCGTCTTCGGCGACGCCCATCGCGTGCAGCGGTGCACCGAACTCGGCGGCGGCGAAGGACAGCATGGTGTCCCAGGCGGCGAAGATGTCCTGAGTGGTGCAGCCTGCCCGGGGGCCGCCGCTCTGGCCCATGCCGGGGATGTCGAACTGTACGACGTTGAACCCAGCGCGGTAGAACGGCAGTTGGAGGCGGATAAGGGCGAGGCCATAGACCAGCATGCCATGCGCCATCACCACGGTCGGCGCGGTGTCCGGTTGCCGGTACATGCGGACGTGCAGTGGGTGGTGCCCGGAGACGACCATGGTGGTGGTGCTCGCCGCCCTGACTTCCTGGACCTCGTCGGGCGTGTAGTACGCATGCCAGTGGTCGGAGGCGAGGCCTGCGTCGGGGAGGCGCGTCATACGGTGGTCCACCCGTCCGCCGGGCGGTCGTGCTGGTGCCGCTTGGCCAGCTGGATGTCTCGGTGCAGCCCCAGCAGGCTCACCGCGCGCGCCACGCTGTACCGTAGCCGGCTGCGCGTCGGCCGCAGCAGTTGGTGCACGTCGAGGACGGTGTTGCGGCGCACCGGGCGGCCAGCGAGCAACTCGACCGTGGCGCGAGCCGCGAGAACACCGAACAGATCGGCGGTGTAGACGAGTTGGGGGAATCCGTCGTCCTGGCGTCGGACCATCCGCAGCAGCTCCTGGACGATCTCCAGCGGGATTGCGGAGCGCGGCACGACGTTCGCGAGGAACCCCAATGGCCCCGTGCTGTGCGCCTGCGACGGGTCGATCCTGCCGCGTAGCGGCTTCACGCGCGGGTCGCGGTAATTGTAGACGAGCAGCGCCTGAGTGCCAGCGACGTCGTAGCCGCTGATGACAGGCGTGCGGTGGCGGGCGGCGTGCGTGTGTAGCGCGATCTTCTCGCGGATCGGGTCCGGGGTCGTCACGTCGACCGCGTCGATGATCAGGTCCGCGCCCGCGGTCAGTGTGTCGATGTTAGCGCCGGTGATGCCGCTCTGCTCGACTCGCACCCGGCAGAACGGGTTGATGTCACGCGCCCGCTCCGCCTGCACCGTGGCCTTGCTCCGGCCGACGTCGCTGAACCAGGCGCGTTGCCGATTTAGGTTCGCCAGGTCGTACGAGCCCGGTTCGGCGAGCACCAGGTGTTGGACGCCGAGGCGGACCAGCGGCTCGATCGCCGCGCCGCCCACCGAGCCGCAGCCCGCGACGAGAATGCGGGCGTTACGCAACAGCTCTTGTTCCTGTGGCGATATCAACCCCCGGTTGCGAGAGATGAGTTCGGCGTAGTAGGCGTCGTGGGTCAGATCGCGGTCGGGCCCTTCCTCGCCCTCGGACCGGCTGATCGACACGGAGGGTTGAATCATGGCGTGCCTCCCTTGCGCTTGGGGAAGACGGATGCGGCGCGGACCGCCACCTTCCTTGTGATGACGGCGAGGGTGAGGATGGCGCGACCCGCCCGGCCGGTCGTCGCCTGAAGCGACGGCAGCAGGCCGAGCTGGCGCATCACCCCGGACGCGTCGTAGTAGAAGTCGTCGGTCAGGAAGCGGCCCTCGCGCATCCGGACCATGCTCATGCCGTGAATCTCCACCCTGCGCCCGGTAGCGGGCACCCCGAGATAGGTGCCCAGGTGGGTGCCGGCCATGGTCCACTTCTCCGCGACCCGGTCGCCGCGCGCGATGCGCTCACCGACCTCGAAGGTCAGATCAGGGAAGGCGGCAAACAAGTTATTAAGGAATGCACCCACTTCGCGTCGGTTGTGGTAGGTGGCTTCCATTGCGACGTTGTGCCAGGTGATGTCCGGCTGGTAGAAGCCGAGCACGCCCTTGATGTTGTGCGCGTTCCAGTGGGGCAGTACGTCGCTGACGGCGGTGAGATTGGCGAGTTCCTCTGCAGTTAACTCTTGGTCCTGTGTGGGGCTTTTGGTCATTCCTTGGCCTCCGCACTCTCGCTCGGGGTGTCCTTGGCGGGCTCCGGCACGGTCATGGACCGTGCAGGCCCCTTGTGTTTGGTCTCCGGGAGGATCGGCCGCAGCCAGGCGGGCAGCCACCAGTTGGCGCCCTTGGCAAGCTGCATCGTGGCCGGAACGATGACTAGTCGGACCACGGTCGCGTCGAGCAGCACACCCACCGCGAGCCCGATGCCGATCTCCTTGAGGGTCTCCACGGAGGAGGCGGCTAGCGAGCCGAAGGTGGCGATGAGGATCAGCGCAGCCGCCGTGATCAGGCCGGCAGTCTGCTGCAGCCCGAGCGCCACCGAGCGTTCGGTACTGCCGGTCCGCTCCAGGTTCTCGCCCACCCTCGACAGCAAGAACACTTCGTAGTCGGTGGAGAGCGCGAACAGCACCGCGAAGACGATCATCGGCGTGACCACGTTCAGCATGCCCTGCGACTCGAAGCGGAGCAGCCCCTCACCGTGCCCGTCCTGGAAGAGCCAGACCAGGACGCCGTACGTCGCAACGAGCGGCAGCGCACTGCTGATCGCGGCCTTGACCGGCAGCAGCACGGAGCGGAAGAACAGCAGGAGCAGCAGGAGATTCACCATGGCGATAACCAGGGCCACCACCGGGAAGCGCCCGTACAGGCTGCCCTTGAAGTCGATGAACGAGGCCGCGTCGCCGCCCACCTTCACCTCGTACGCGTCGAGCCCGTCGATCTGCGGCAACAGCCGGTCGCGCAGGTCGGTGACGTAGTTCAGGTGCTCCTGGCCGTACATCCCGGCCTTGGGCACCACGGTGATCGTCGCGGTGTCAGCACGGCCGTCGAGGTTGACGAACTGCCCGGCGATCTTCTCCGGCGCGGCCGGCACGGTGCCGAGGCCGCCGGACTTCCAGATGCGGGCCGAGAAGACGGTGGCGGGCGAGTCGGTGAGGTTCTGCGCCCGGTGGATGCGTTCCATCTGGACGAGGGCGTGGTCACCGGACTTGACGGTCAGCGGCATGTTGTAGTGGGACTCGCGCGGCTTGCCGTCGGCGGTCGTCGCGGTCATTTCGTCGGGCGGCGCGGAGTAGATGGTGAGGGTGCCCTTTACGCCGGCCATGATCTCCGGGCCCGGGTGGGTGTGCCGGGGAATGACGGCGTGCGGGGCGACGGTGACCCGGTCCAGCTCGATGATCGCGTCGCCCTTCGGCAACCCGGTGACGACGCCGCCCGACAGGACGAGGCGCTTGGCGCCGGCGAACAGGTCAGTGGAAGGCTTGCCGTCCGTCCAGCTGCTCTGCTGGTCGGTGGCGCTGCTACGGATCGTGTACACCGTGACGCCGACAAACTTCGTCGCCCTGCCGGTGGAGAAGCTGGCGGCGACGTCCGGAGGCACGACGAGCTGGGTGCCAGGACGCACGTCGACGCTCTTGCCCGCAGGCAGCGCGGTCCGGTGGGTCGGGTCGGCCGAGGGCACGGTGTACGCGCCGTCGTCAGCGGTCACCTTCAGGCCGCCGGACTCGACCTGCAGCGCGTTCAGGGCCGTGGTGGACCGCTTCGACTGCTCGAAGCCCGCTGGGAAGGAGAACTCGCCGACCCCCATGTACGCGGGGATGCGCGCGGTGTCGAAGACCTTGCCGTTGACCGGGGCGTACATGACCGGCTTCACGTCCACGCCGGGTGTCGCGCCCACCTCGCCGGCCTCCAGGTTGGGGAGCTTGTTGAAGTAGTCGGCGCTCACCGTCGCGAACTGGTCGTCCCTCAGCTTTTGCAGCATCGCCGAGAGCGAGCCGATCTGCTCGGTCCGCGGGTCCATGGCCAAGGTGTTGGTGGTCCTGCGCAGCGTCCGAAGGAACTCCGATGTGAACACGCCGTCCTTGTCCTTGGTGCGGACGGTGATCCTGATCGGGTTGAGGGCATTTTCGCTGAACGCGGCCTCGACGGTCCTGGTGCCCTCGGCGGACTCGGTCTCGGCGGGCAACGCGGCTGTGTTGGCGCCGATCAGTTTCACGTGGCCGAGTGGCAGCGACAGCACTCCGAGGAAGATCACGGACACGGCCAGCCAGGCGACCGGACGGCGGGTGACCGACATGCTCAGCCGGTACCAGACCCCGGTGCCCGGCTCCTGCGGCTTCGGCTTCGGCTTCGGCATCACGCGAAGGCGCTCGACGCGGTCGCCGAGGATGCGCAGCAGCGCCGGCACCAACGTCAGCGCGCCGATCAGGCCGAGGCCCGCGACGAGCACGACGCCGAAGGTGATCGATCGCACGATCATCATGTCGTGGAAGATGGCGGTGACCAGGCCCATGGAGAGCAGCAGCGTCAGACCGCTGAACATCACCGAACGCCCCGAGGTGGCCATCATCGTGTACACGGCCTGCTCGGAACTGGCGCCCGCCGCCCGCTCCTCGCGCATCCGGCGCACCATCACCAGACAGAAGTCGATGGCGATGCCGAGCCCGACGAGCGAGCCGATGTTCACGGCGAACACGGAGATCGACGTCTGGGTGGCCAGCAGCCTGAGCGCACCAGTCGCGATCGTCACGGAGAGCCCGCCGAGGGCGAGAGGCACCAGTGCCGCCACGACCGTACGGAAGAAGATCAGCAGGAAGATCGCGACGACCGGGAACGTGATCATCTCGGTTTTCGCCAGGTCGTCCTGGCTCAGTTTGTACGTGTCGTACTGGACAGCCGGGAACCCGGTGACCTTGACGTCGATGCCCGCTCCCTCGGTCTGCTTGCGCAGGTCCGGGACCTTGTTCTGGGCCTCGCTCTGCCCGCCGGACAGCGATACCACCGTGATGGCGGTGTGCTCGTCCTTGCTCAGCAGCATCTGGTCGCCGTCGGTGTAGTAGCTGCGCACCTTCGCCACACCGGGCACCTTGCGCAGCTTGTCGTCGACAGCCGACGCCTTCTTCGCGAACGACGCGGAGGTAGCCTTTCCGTCGGCGGAGTAGACGATGACGGCGTTTGTCGTCGCCGAGTCGTGGAACGCCTCATCGAGGATTCGCTCCACGACCTGCGACTCGCTGCCGGACACGTCGAAGCCCGCGCCCTGCAGACTAGTCTGTGCCTTGCCCGCGAACGCGCCGAAGCCACCGGCCGCGATCAGCCAGAGCACCACCACCCACCAGCCGCGGCGGGTGACGAACGCGCCGAGCCGTGAGAAGCGATCGCCCTTTCTGTCAGACATGCTGCATGCTCCTGTCTTGGAGGACGTGAGGGCTTTAGCGGTCAACGGGTACGGCGTGACAAGTCGTTGAGGACGGTGTTCGCGGTGTTGAAGCCGGACAGCATCACCCACGGCACGCCCGCTGCGGGCGTCGTCCAGTGCCCCGCCAGGTAGAGGCCGGGCACAGGGGTGCGCTGCTGCGGGCGCTCCTTGCTGAGCAGTTCGGGGGTGAATGCCCAGCCCGCGAAGGCGCCCTCGCTGTTGCCGGTGTCGGCCGCGAGGTCTAGCGGGGTGCGCACGGCCTGCGTGACGATGTGCTCGGACAGACCCGGTATCAGCGCATTGGTGCGCTGGACAAAGCTGCGCGCAATCGTGTCGGCGTCGCGCTGCCAGTCGATGCCCTTCGTACGCAGCGTCGTGTACGACTCCAGCTTCATGGAGTGCCGGCCTGTGGGTGCCATCTCGCTCTGGTGGAGCGTCGCGATGTACGCGAAGTAGGCGGCCTTCTCGTATTCGCCGTTCGGGAAGTGCTGCATGGCCCGCTCGATGTCGTCGTGAGGGTAGACGAAGTTGAGACGCTCCACTTTGTCCCGGTACGGCGTCAGGTCCATGTCGACACCTAGGTGTACCTGGAAGATCGATGGGGTCAGCGGCATCAACGGCAGCTCGGCACGCAGCTTCGGCGGCAGCAGCGCCGGGTCGATCATCTTCAGGAGCGTGGTGCGCCCGTCGGCTGCGCTGATCACGGCCCGCGCCCTCAACAGCCGCCCGCTCGCAGTCTCCACCCCGACCGCGCGCCCCTGGTCGACTACTATCCGGGTGACGGCGTCACCCAGGTACAACGTGCCGCCTCGCTCCTCGAACAGCGCTGCAGTCTTCTGCGCGAGCTTCCCGAACCCGCCCAGCGGCAGCCACATCGTGCGCAGCGCGTGGATGAAGAACACCCCGGCGATCACCGCCGACAGCGTCTCGGGACCGGCCCCGATCCCCGCCGAGAGCATCGAGAAGTACGCTTTCAAATGCGGGTCGGAGATGTTGTCGTCGAGCAGCTCGGCGAACGTCTTCCGCTGGTAGCGCAGCAGGTCCCCACCAGGAATCCTCCGCACGCCCGGCAGCACGGCAAGGGCGCGGCCCACGTTCCGGCGCTGGAACTGCTCGAAGACCGGGTCGAGGGGGTGCCGTCTGCCGTTGCCCACGCGGAAAGCGGGCACGAACTGGTTGACCTGGTCGATCAGCGCCTCCATGGTCAAAAAGATCCGCCGGATACCGTCTCGCTCGTGCGGGAAACGCTGCCCGAACGCGTCTGCGGCGGCGGTTATATCGCCCGGGATGGTCAGCGCGTCGGCCGGGAACACGCACCTGAAGCTCTGGTTGATGGGCCGCATCTCCACGTGCTCGTCCAACTTGAGGCGCTGGAAGACCTCGCGGGCCTGCGCGCCGAGCCGGTATGCGAGGAAGATGTGCCCACCGTGGTCCCAGTGGAAGCCGTCCTGCCCGAACCCGTGCGCGTACCCACCCACCCAGGTGTTCTTCTCGACCAGGGCGACCGAACGCCCGGCCTGAGCCAGCCGGGTGGCGGCCGACAGACCACCCATCCCGGAGCCGATCACGACCACGTCGTAGTCGACGTCGTGCTCAGCAGCCATCACGCTAATTCCCTTTCTGACGCGTTGTCGAATAATGTCCATGTGCATCGGCTTACGAGAGTCCCGGGGTCCACTGGTTCACCGGTAGCGTGAGCCGGCGGCCGACCTCGGTCGGTGTCCCCCTCTAGGTAGCGGGCGGTAGTCCGCCCCGCTCAGTCGCCACAGACACAGCGGGGCCTCGGCCACCACAGAGGCGGCGCATACCCCGCCGAACGGCACGGCGTCTCACCGAAATGCTCACCCGCGATGAACCGACCGCTCGGCCTACCCTCCGCCGCCCCGGTGTCCTTGGACTAGCACCGTGCTGCCCGACCTCACCACGTGCGGGACGGCCTCGGGGGTGTCGCGCTCGATGACGACATCCCCGAGCTCGTGTGGACCTCCTCCACACAGCTGGCGAGACAAAGACCTCGGCGTGCGCAAGGCAGTTCACGAGCGGTACGCGCAGCAATGCATAGCGCGTTCGTGGAGTTCGGTGTCGGCGAGCGTGCCGGCATCGCTCTGGGCGGCCAACAGATCGTCCGCGCCGTCCCACGACAGGGTGCTTGGCTCACCCGGTACAAGGCTGCTGCGCAGCTTGAGGAGGTTAACCAGACCGGGCTCGTCCAGGGCGGCGTCGACCTCGTGGAGGCGGGGCAGCGCCGTGGTGAGATCGCTGGTGAAGACGGCGAAGGGGTGCACCTGGCGGCCGGAGTACCGCGGCCCGAGGAACGAGCCCTCGGGCACTCGCGGTGACGTGCCGCGCAGCATCACGGGCCGTACGCCGAAGAAGTCGACGTTTAGCTTCGCGACCGTCGGTTCCAGGTCCCCGATGAGGGCATCCATGGGCAGTGCGAGCGGCCCCGTGGCCACACGGAACAGGCCAATGCCCACCTCGACCGGAGCTCTCAGCGACACCTGCGACAGTGGCTCGCACACCTTCCGTTTCACGAACCCGCCCAGCTCCCGCACCCGCACCACGGGCAGCTGGGGCAGCAGTCGCAGCCGATCGAAAACGCCAGTGCCGTGAACCTCCTCGACGGGGAACCGCGGCCGGTCCCGGTCGACCATGCGCAGCGACACGTCGGTGGTCCCGGGGGCACGCAGCAGCCCCGAGCAGAGCGGGAGCCCGTCGTCCGTGGCGGCAACGACATGGATGTCGTCGGGTGACGACGAACTCAGTTCCTGCCCCTGCATGAGCACCTGCTCAAGGCGTTGCGGCTCGACGAACCCGACCCGCAGGTACTGCACGATCCGGAACTCGACGAGCACCCGCAACTGTTCCTCACTCAGATCCTGCGTCCACACGGCGTGCACCTGCACCCCGTGCCGCTGCCTGCGGTAGGCGAGCCTCGTCTCACTGATTCTGTCGAGGCCCTCGACGCGGGCGTGCTCCGCTCGCTGGAGCAGAGTGATGGTGTGTGCACCAAGGCGTGGTTTATCCGATACCGGTCCCATGCGTTCCCCCTGTGTTCGTTACGCGACGTCCGGCCGGCGCCGGGGTCGATCGAACCGTCACAACGTGGTGGTACTCGGCTGCAGCTTCGTGGTTCTGCTGATGTGGGACACCGAGCCATGTACAACCCGGTGGGAAACCCCGTGACTGTCCCGGAGCACTTCGCAAAGACGGCTGCTCGAGGCTCACAACACCAGCCGCGATCACTTCCCGCGGGACAGCGGTAGAGGCCGGTGAGTAAGAGACTGCCCTTCGAGGATTTCGGTCACCATGCCTTTCAGCGCTGGCTAAAAGGGTCGGACGGATAGACGATCGCCCTCGTGCTGCGCATCCACTTCGGTGTCGTACCTGCCGTAGTCGTGGGGGCGGCTGGTGCGTCGCAACTCCCGGCTGGCCGCCGACGGTGCCCGTCCGAGTAGGCCGGCTACCTCCCGGATCGTTAGGCCGCGATCACCAACGAGGCGGTTCTGCGGCGCTCCACCAGTGACGAGCACCGGCCCGAACGCGTAGTCTCCGGCAGATAGTCCAGTTGGAGTCTCGCGCCCCCGAGGCGCCTGCACGCCTCGACGCTGCCCACCCCGGTCATTGGAAGGCGCCAGTACTGGGCCTCAAGCTCCAGCCTGCGCTTACGTCCCCACCTAGCCATCAACACTCCACAGTGATCAAGGAGTGTGGCGACAAGCGTCGGAAGCCAACCGTCGGCAGTGGCACACGATTCAGCCGCCTCCGACAACGTGCTGGGGGGCAGCCAACACGGGCTACGGTACAGATACCCAGGCCAGCGAGCGCTGTTCCACACCGGTCATGCTCAGCCCATCTGTACAGCCGTCCGTGAACAACCAACCGGCGATTGCAGCGCATCGTGCCCTGCTCACCGGTTTCCTCCTCCGTTGCATGCGAATTGGGGACTGTAAATCGTTCGGTGTAACTCCCGATCATGGAAGATGCATCGATGACCAGTGAGAACGTGGCCGAGCAGGAGACTGTCGAGTCGGCAGCGGCGGTGTCGGCGAAGGCCGTGGACGACCAGCTGATCGACGAGCTGGTGAGCCGGGCCCAGGCCGAGGGCCTGCAGCTGACCGGTGAGGGCGGACTGCTGCAGCAGCTGACCAAGCGGCTGCTCGAATCCGCCCTGGAGGGCGAGATCACCGACCACCTCGGCTATGAAAGGCACGATCCGGCCGGCAAGGACGGCGGCAACTCCCGCAACGGCAAACGCTCCAAGACCGTCCTGACCGACGTCGGGCCGGTGGAGATTGCCGTGCCCCGCGACCGGGACGGCTGCTTCGAACCGAAGATCGTCAAGAAACGGCAGAAGCGCTTGACCGGCGTCGACGAGATGGTCATCTCGCTGGCCGCGAAGGGCCTGACCACCGGTGAAGTCCAGGCCCACCTGGCCGAGGTGTATGGCGCCGAGGTCTCCCGCCAGACCATCTCCACCATCACCGACAGGGTCCTCGAGGGCATGGCCGAATGGCAAAGCCGCCCCCTCGACGCCGTCTATCCGGTGGTCTTCATCGACGCCATCCACGTGAAGATCCGCGACGGCGCCGTCGCCAACCGGCCCATCTATGTGGCCCTGGCCGTCACCACCGAAGGCCGGCGCGAGGTCCTGGGCCTGTGGGCCGGCGACGGCGGTGAAGGCGCCAAGCACTGGCTGCACATCCTCACCGAGATCAAGAACCGCGGTGTCAGCGCAAGACCGCGGAGTTACGCCTCCGCCGCATCCGTCAACTCGTGCTCCCATGAGGGCGGGACCCCGGTATGCAGGAGATCGACCAAGATCTGAATGCATGAGAGGTCCCGTTGGCCGACAAGTCTGCCACCGCTGCGCTGCTGTGTCCCGAGGATGTTGACGATGCCCTGCTCGCTCCCGGTCATCTCGGTGAGCTGTCCCGCTACCTTCCAGTCGAGCTTGTGGACGCCGTCGTGGAAGAACATCGGGCTGTGGAACAGCGTCGGCGTCTGTTGCCGTCCCGGATCGGGGTGTACTTCGTTTTCGCACTCTGCCTGTTTCCTGCCCTCGGCTACCGGCGCGTCTGGAGCAAGCTGGTCTGTGGCCTGGGGCGCCTGTGCTCCGTCGAGCCCAGCGAAAAGGCGCTGAGGTGTCTGCGCAGGCGCTTGGGTCCCGGTCCGTTCCAGGCGCTGTTCTCGGTGGTCGCTGGTCCCCTCGCCCAACCGTCTACGCCCGGAGTGCGCTATCGGCGCTGGCGCACTGTGGCCTTCGACGCGTGCAGCGCGATCAAGGTGCCTGACTCGGAGAGGAACCGGGCCTGGCTCGGCAGGATCCAGGCCCGCCTGGGATGGGCCGGCTATCCGCTGCTGCGACTGACCACCCTGTGCGAGACGGGAACCCGCGGACTGCTGGGCGCCGTGTTCGGGCCGACCAGCGAATACGAGACCACATACGCACGGCAGTTGCTGCCACTGCTGGACGGGAGCATGCTCCTGCTGGCCGACCGGGGCTACGACGCCAACGAGTTTCTGGCCGACGTAGCCGGCACCGGGGCGCAGTTCGTCATCCGCATCACCGCCCGGCGCCGTCCGGCCGTGCTCGCCGTTCTGCCGGACGGCTCCTACCTGACCAGGCTCGGCACGCTGAAGGCCCGGGTCATCGACGCGACCGTCACCATGAAGGTCGACAGCGGGGAGGAGACCCGCGAGCACTACCGCATCGCCACCACTCTCCTCGACCACCGCCGTGACCCCGCCGAGGTGCTGGTGAAGCTCTACCGGGAACGGTGGGAGATCGAATCCGCCTATTACGCCCTGCGCCACACGCTCCAGGACGGCCTGGTGCTGCGCTCGAAGGACCGCGTCGGCCTGGAACAGCAGATGTGGGCTCAGCTGACGGTCTACCAGCTTCTGCGGACGGCCAGGGTCGATGCCGTGGAGTCGCAGCCGGGCACCGATCCGGACCGGGCCAGCTTCACGATCGCCTTGGAAACCGCCCGCGAGCAGGTCGTGCTCGCACACGCTGTCACCGGGACGGGAGATTCCGGCGTACTGGTCGGTGCCATCGGACGGGCGGTCCTGGCCGGGCTGTTGCCATCGCGACGACCCCGGACCAGCCCCCGCATCGTCAAGGCCGGACGCTCGCGTTATCCCTCCCGCCCGGCCGAGTCCCGCCCCCGGCAGAGCCGCTCGATCACCGACCTGCACGTCCGTCTGCGGGCGGCACCCGTTTCCCCACCACCGCTGCCGACGGATCCGCACGCTGACCTCCGCAAGGCGGCGGCCGGGCTCCGGCCGATGGGTGCGGGCAACAGGAACAGAACCTTCCACCTCATGGCCGCCGACCCAGAGCGATCGTGGCGCCCCCGCGAGGTCGCCACGGCACTGGGCATCCACAACACCGCGAGCTTCGCCACCCAGATGAGCCAATGGGCAGCCGAGGGCCTCCTCCAGAAGATCTCCTACGGCACCTACATGCTTGCCGACTCCTGGAGAAGCACGAGTTGACGGATGCGGCCGAGGCGTAACTCCGCGGTCTTGGGCGTGAACGATGTGCTCATGCTCGTCTGCGACGGCCTCAAGGGCCTGCCCGAGGCAGTAGAGACGGTCTGGCCGAGGACGATCGTGCAGACCTGCGTCGTCCACCTGCTGCGGAACTCCTTCCGCTATGCCGCCCGCCAGGACTGGGACAAGATCGCCCGCCTCCTCAAGCCCGTCTACACCGCGCCGACCGAGGAGGCCGCCCTAGAGCGGTTCGCCGAGTTCGCCGACGCCTGGGGCAGGAAGTATCCGGCGATCGTGAAACTCTGGGAGAACGCCTGGGAGGAGTTCACTCCGTTCCTGCGGTTCGACACCGAGATCCGCCGCATCGTCTGCACGACGAACGCGATCGAGTCGGTGAACGCGCGGATCCGGCGAGCGGTCAAGGTTCGCGGACACTTCCCCAACGAGCAGGCCCCGTTGAAGTGCGTCCCACAGGGCGATCATGTCGCTCGATCCCACGGGCAAGGGCCAGGCCCGCTGGACCATGCGCTGGAAGACCGCACTGAACGCCTTCGACATCACCTTCGACGGCCGACTCTCAGCAGCCCGCCACTAACCAACCACCCTGATTACACCGTTCATTTGACAGACCCACGAATTGCAGCAGTCGTCTGCCACGACGGCAGTGGTAAGACTCGAGGTTGTGTCCCTCTCGCCGCGGCCTCGCTCGGCCCTATCCGGTTGTGGAGTTGAGGAGGGCTTGACCTGCGGGACTGATGGTGTGGCGGACGCTTTGCCCGTCACGGGTGAGGACGGTGAGCCCGGCATTGCGCAGCACGTGCGCATGTTGACTGGCACTCGCGAGGGAGATGCCGGCATGGGCTGCGAGTTGTGTGGTGGTGCATTCGGCATGCTCGGCTATGACCCACAAGACGGTAGCGCGGGTTCGGCCGAGCAGTGCGCGTAGGGAGGCCGGGGCCTCACTCAAGATGCCGGCTGTGACGACGGCGGGAGCTGTAGTGGCGTGGGCACTGTCCCGGACCGGGAAGGTGATCCAGGGCTGGCCGTCGTCCGGGTAATCAAAAGCGGGGTAGTGGGCGCCGAACACGGTGGGGATGAGGAGGAGCCCCCGTCCCGCAAGGTGAACGTCTCCATCGCGTTTGGAGGCCGTGGTCAGGTGCAGTACTGGAGAGGCCCAGGTGATGTAGCGCGGGTTGAGTTCGCTCAGCAGGCGTTCGACGCCGTGCTCAGCCAGTTGTCGCAGGCGCCAGGCCCGGTCCACGCTGGCGAGTTGCTCGATGCGAGGCCAGTATGGAGCGATGCACGACTCATGGGCCTGATGCACCGCCTCGGCCAAGCGGACCACAAGCGAGGGATTTTCCCGTAGCTGCCGGGCCGCTCGGGGCACGTGCCGAAGACCGGCTGTCCATTGGTCCACGTCTGCGGTAACGCGTTGTTTCGGAGTGGAGGACAGTCTTTCCAGGAAGTCGTCCGGCTGCTCGGCTCGGCTCAGGTCCAGGAAGTCCGCAGACGGCCCGAGTGCGGGGATGAAGTCGAACAGCGGTGTGGGACGTGGCTGCAGCCGCGCTGCTACTTGACGCCGCCACGCGTCGAACCTGACCGGATGGCTTCGCTCCTGGAGGAGCCGAATGCCGATGTCGAGTTCCAATAGGGGTCGAACACCTGATGCCAAATGGGTACGGCCCAGATCCTCGGCCGTGAAATGGATCCGCAAGGTCACCACCGCAGTCTCGCCACCGATGTGCGTGTCGGCCCAGTACTAAACGAGTCGTACAGCCTCGCTCTCCTCCCGGCTCTGTGGGCAAGCGAGAGCGCGGTCGGCAGGCTTGCACCGGCGCAGACATGATCCTGAGCGCCGACTAAGGCCTGTCCGGCGGATCATGAGTGATGTTGCGCTCAGAGCCGTGTAGTTGGGCATGGGCCGTGGTGACCTGACGAACGAGCAGTGGCATCGGCTGGAACCGCATCTGCCGCTGGCCGGACTGCGCGGCGGAAGGTGGGCCAGTCATCGGAAGGTGATCAACGGAATCCTTTTCCGCGAGCGCACGGGGATTCCGTGGCGGGACCTGCCGAGGCGGTTCGGCAAATGGAAGACGGTCTACGAACGCCACAGACGCTGGTCCGCGGACGGAACCTGGGAACGGATACTCCAGGCCGTCCAGGCCGATGCCGACGCGGAAGGCCGGATCGACTGGAGCATGGTCGGGGTCGACTCGACCTCCTGCCGCGCTCACCAGCACGCCGCCGGCGCCCGCCGGAAGGCACCACGCGTTCCGAAAAAAGATCAACGCCCCGGCAGCACCGCCCCGACGAGGGACTCGGACGGTCCCGGGGCGGACTGACCAGCAAGATCCATCTCGCCAGTGAGGGCGGGCGCAAGCCCCTTGCACTCCTCGTCACTCCGGGCCAGTGGGGAGACGCACCGCAACTGATCCCAGTCCTCGAACGCATCCGGGTGGCCCGGCAGGGTGAGGGGCGCCCTCGCACCCGGCCCGGCCACCCCAGCGCGGACAAGGCGTACTCGTCCCGCAGAATCCGCAGCTACCTGCGCAGACGCCACATCAAGCACACCATCCCGGAACCGAAGGATCAGAGGACCAACCGCCGACGCCGGGGCAGCAGGGGCGGTCGGCCCGCAGGATTCGACAAGGAGTTATACAAACGCCGCAACGAGGTCGAGCGGACGATCAACCGGCTGAAGGCCTTCCGTGCCGTGGCCACCCGCTACGACAAACGCGCCTACGTCTTCCACGGAACAGTCACCCTCGCAGCCATCCACCTCTGGCTCCGAACATGATCCACCGGACAGGCCTTAGGGAGGTAGTGAAGGCAGAATGCAGTACGGATCGCACGCCATTGCCACGGCCGGCGCGGGGACAGCCCACGGCCCGGATCTCGGCGTTGTATTGGTCGTAGCCGGAGTTGTCGACTGCCGTACTTCCCAGTTTTCCAGAAGTGTGTTGGAGGACCGAGTCGAAGTCGTTCACGACCCGGGCGGCGATGTACTGCGCAGGCCGGGTAGCGGGCACCGCTCCCTCCCCGTCGAGGCGAGAGCGCTTGTCCTCAAGTTCCGCAACCTGCGCATGCAGTTCCAGCCCCCGCTCGACTCGCAGATCGTGCGCCCAGCAGCTCCTGACGGCCCTCCCTGAGTGGTGCGAGCTGGCCCTCGGCTTCGGCGATAGTTCGTTCAGCGTCTCTAGAGATGGAGGCCCGGTTCACGGAGAAGCGGAACGCTTGCTACCGCTATCCGCTGTGTCGCCAGCTCGCGCCGCGTTGGTGGGCTGAGCCGAAGGCAGCGAGGGCGGGCAGTGGGGTGCCTGCTTCGTCGAAAAGGGCCTGGGCGTAGAAGGCATCGACCCCGTCCTCGACTTGGTCGTCGGTGAAGCAGGTGCCCCACCACATGACTCCGCCTCCGTTGGGCGCGTCGCGGACGGTGCGGAGTGCTCCGGCGAGGAACGCGGCCTGCCCGTCAGGGGTGAAGGGGAATTCCGGGCCTGCATGTCGGGTGGTGCCTTCATGGCGGAACTTCCGGTATGGATGGGATGTCTCGGTGATGACGACTGGTTTACCGGGGAACGCGGTGTACAGGTCGGCGATCCGGCCGAGTCGGGCGAGTGTCGCGTCGCCGTGCCAGAGCGCATGGAACGAGAGGCCGATAAGGTCGAAGTCGATCTCGTGCCGTGTCGCGTGTTCCAGCCACCAGCGTGCTCCGCCGATGTCGGCTCCACGGTCGAGGTGGACCATGGTGCGGCACTCTCGAGGCAGTACCGCGCGGACACCGGCTGCGCCCGCGTTCAGTAGTTCGGCGACGATCACCCATTGGTCGTCGCTCTCCCAGTACGGGTGGGGACCGGATTCAGGCGGGTGCAGCCGTCCACCGGCGCGCTCGTCTTGGTCCTTCCCGGCCCAGAGCAGGCCGTTGGTGATCTCGTTGCCGAGTTGCACGATCGTGGGTGGGGTGCCGTTGTCCGCGAGTTCCGTGAGGACCGCCGAGGTGTAGGTCCGGACATTGGTCCGAAGGGCGCCGATGCCGAGGTCGTGCCACGCTGCTGGCTTCTTCTGTCGTCCCGGGTCGGCCCAGGTATCGGAGTAGTGCAGGGCGAGATGGACTCCCAGACCGGCGTCGGTCGCCGCGGTGGCCAGCCGCAGTGTCCGGGCAAGGTTCATGGTGCTCTCGTCGGAGACCCAGAGGCTGATCCTGGCCGTGGTGACGCCGTGTTCGGCGAGCGTCCTGGCCACGTGGGCCGCGGTCCCGACAGGGCAATGAGACAGATCGGCGCCGGTGACGAAGTCGGCTTCCGCGATGCCGCCCGGTACGGGAGCGGATAAGGGAGGGGCCGCCGCAACCCGGGCGGGTAGGGCGGTCGCGGCTGTCGGCTGGTACGGGTAGTAGCCCTCAATGTCGAAGTTCAAGCCTAAGAGCGCCCGGCACAGGAAGCGCGCCCTGCGGTGTCGGCCGTTGCCAATGCTCGACCGGGTGTTCGCGTGGTCGACCAGCGGTGGGGCGAGGCGGTAGGCGTTCAGCGCGACCTCGTCGGCGGCCTCGTTACGAGGCAGCGACCAGAGAAAGGGGAAGATGTCTGCGCGCTGTACGGACGCGAAGTGCGCGTACATCTGGAAGTCGAGCGGGTTCAGCAGTGGTCGCGTCACGGCGAGCAGTTTCCGCGCTCCTTCCCATGAGAGGAGGTAGCCTTCGGTGCCCGCTCCTCCGACAACGTCGGCATAGGACATCACGGAAGATGCCTCGTGCCGCGTGGCGCCCGGGGTGGCGCGCTTGTTGAGCAGCACGATGTCCGCGTCCCGCGGAAGTCGCCATTCCCCGATTCCGGACGGTGGTCGGCGGGTCAGTCTCGCGTCATCCTCCAAGACGAGTGCCCACGGAATCCGGTGCTCGACGATCGTGCGCCACAGCCGGATATGGCTGATCCCGCATGCGGCCTCCGGCAGTGCGAAGTGGTCGAAGCCGCTCAGCACGACCCCGTCGTGCTCGGCCGTAGCGGGCTGGTGCGGCCCGTCCGCAAGGGCGTTTCCGTCCGTGGCCGGCCATCGGGTGAACTCCACTCCCCAAGCGCTCAGGTGAGCCGCCATGGCGGCGAGGCGTTGGCGGTCCCGGTCGAGATTGATCACGAAGACGGGTGGCGTGTCCTCCCTTGTGCCAGGGCGAACGCGCGGCACGGGTACTGGCCGCCTCAGGTCGTGCGGGGTGGCTTGGTGGTCGTCGGCCGCCAGCGGGTGCGGAGCGGGAAGGTCAGGCATGGGTGTGCCGTCCTCTCCTGGGTCCTGGGCCGGAGCGGTCTGCCTCAGCATCTGGTGCGAGTCGTGGAGATACAGGAAACCCCGGCGAGATTGATCTTTCCGGTTTCGCCTATCACGCGGCCCGAGGAACGCTGCGAGGGCCTGCATTGCACCGTATAGGACGCCGTCCACGCCCACAGCCAGCAGCAAGGCCTCGGCCGGTGATCCGGCTCGATTTCGGCCTGGCTCTGATCCGCCGGCGGCTCGATGGGCCTCCTCGCCGGCGGCACCCTGACGCAGACCATCAGCTGGCACTGGATCTTCTTCGTCAACGTACCGATCGGCATCGTGGCCCCGGTGTCGGCCGGCCGCGTACTCGCGTCCGAGCCCGGTGTCGGCCTCGGCAAGGGGACCGACGTCGTGAGCGCGCTCCTGGTCACCCCCGCGCTGATGCTCAGCGTCTACACGATCGTGGAGACCACCAACTACGGCTGGACTTCCCCACACACGCTGAGCCTTGGCGCCGCGGCACTCGCCCTACTCCTCGCGTTCGTCGCCTGCCAGGCGAAGGCGCCCCACCCGATCCTGCCCCTGCGTGTGTTCCGCTCGCGCAACGTCTCGGGAGCGATGGGCATCCAGGCTCTCATGGTGGCCGGGGTGTTCAGCTTCCAGTTCCTGTGCGTGCTCTACTGCAGAAGGTGCTCGGCTTCGACGAGATACACACCGGCCTCGGCATCTTCCCGGTCTCGGTCGCGATCGGCCTGCTCCCTCGGCCTCTCGCCCAAGCTGATCGCACGCTTCGGCCCCCGTGCCGTACTCCTTCCCGGACTCTCGCTCATCACGGCAGGTCTCGCCGCGCTCGGCCGCATACCGGCAGGCGGGAGCTACGTCGTGGACGTCCTGCCCGCGCTGCTGCCGCTCGGCATCGGATTCGGCCTCGCGATGCCGTCACTGGCCACGCTCGCGATGTCAGCGGCCACGCCGCAGGACTCGGGGATCGCCTCGGGCATGTTCAACACCATGCAGCAGATCGGCAGCGCCTTCGGCCTCGCGGTCCTCAGCACACTCGCCACCTCGCATGCGGATGTCCTGCTGGGTGACGGGGCAAGCACCGCCTCGGCACTCACGGGTGGTTACCAGCTTGCCTTCCGCATCGGCTCCGGCCTCGTCGCCGTCGCTCTCCTCGTTGCCGCAACCCTGCTGAGCTCTCCCGCCACAGCGCAACCTCCAGCGGCCAAGGAGGAGCCGGTCGCCGAGAACGCCACTCACTGACCAGGCTGCGACACCGCCCCGGGCAGGGGCGATTTCTCTGCTCACAGGAGGAGATGTGCCTGTCGTGCCGTCGTTGATCATCGCCCCCCTCCGTGCAAAGTTCCTCGCGTCATTGCCGCAGCGGGTCTGGCACCAGCGGCAACTGCGTTACGACGCAAAGGGGTGGCGGGACCCCCGGTGGAATGACCAGCGGCGAGCATGACCGGGGGTAGGAGCAGCGGGCCGAGCGGCCCAGCGCCCTCCAACACAGCAGTCAGGGGCCCCGGGGGGCGGCGCGTGGCTGCGCAGCAGTGCAAGGGACGCCGGCAGTGCGCAGGCGCGGCTTGCGCGGTCGCTCGCGCCGGACGTCGATCTGCCCGATCCCGTCGCCGGTGCGCAGCCGGAGCTGGGATGGGTGACGGCGGTGCGCAGTGCGCGCCGCGGTGGCGGGGTGTGGGCGGTGACGGTGGCTGCGCAGTACGTGGACGGGCGGTTGCGGTACTTCGTCGTACCCGTGGCCGCCGGTGCGAGCGGCGACTCGTTCACTGTGACGGGTGCCCCCGGTGTGGTGGCCGGCCTGGCCCGGGCGGCGGCGGGAGGGCCGTCGTACAGGGTGAGCGTTCCCTTGGACGGTGGTCTGTCGTCTGCGGTGGAGGGGTTCTTCCGCGCGTATCTGACGGGGGCCGGTCAGGTGGAGCGCTACCTGGCGCCCGGGGTACGGCTGGCGCCGGTTTCGCCTGCCCCGTACAGCGCGGTCACCGTCCGCGAGGTGTGGGGCGCGCAGGAGGGGGCGGCCGCACAGAAGGTCCCCGCCGACGGCACCACGGTCGGTGTCCGCGTCCGCGTCGAGGCCCAAGACGACGCCGGGCGCTGGCCGCTGTCCTACGACCTCGGCCTGACGGCCCGCTCCCACCGGTGGGAAATCACGGCACTGCAGTGGGGGGCCGTCAAGGGCGGGGGTGTCCGGTGAACACGGTGCACGGCCTTGTGCTCGCCGGGAAGCTGGACGACCTCGGCAACAGCTGGATCAGCATGTTCCAGGGCTGGGCGACCAAGGGCCTGCAGGCCGGGCTGATCGTGATGGTCGTCGTCATCATGGTCCAGAAGTTCAGCCTCAAGGCGGGGATCGGCGCCCTGCTGCTGATGATCATCGCGTTGGGGCTGTACAACTCCCGCGCGGACCTGGCGGATGTGTTCACCGACGAGGTGAAGAACCCCTCCCACGGCGCACCCGCCGCTCCCGGCATCGTGATGCGCGGTTCCGGCTCGCCCCCCACCGGTGTGCCCGCCGGCACGGGCGGTGAGCTGTGAGCGCGGCGGCGGGGCGGGTGGGCCGCTTCTATACGGCTGCCCGCCGCCACCCGTGGGTGCTGGGCAAGATCGCGGACTGGAGGATCCCCCTCGGCCCCTACACGCCCGCCCAGATCGCGGTCGCGGTTGGCGGCGGCTTCCTACTGGCCAAGACGATCAGCTGGTGGTCGTGGCTGCGCCCGGCACCGATCGTGGCGTGGGCCCTGACGGTCTGGGCGGTACGCCGGCCGAAGATCAAGGGACGCGTCCCGCTGCCGGCTGCGCTGGGCTGGATGCTCCTGGCGTGGCAGCCGCAGGGCGGCCGGATCGGCGGCAGAGCCGCCCGGGACCGCACCAGCCGCCCCCTGCTCGGCGGCTTCACCCTCGAACAGCATCAGGCGGCCCCCGCTCACCCGGCCGCGGCCCGCGCCGTCCGCCTGCAGCCAGCACCACAGCCCAGCCGAGCCCGGCTGCCCGTTTGTCCCAGCGGCCCAGCCCGACACCACAAGCACGCCCAACACACCAGGCACGCCCAGAACCGCAGGCGCCGCCGGTATCGCAGACACGACCGGTCTCGCGGGCGCGGCCGGTGTCGGGTGTCCAGCGGTTGCTGGCGCTCGCCGAGCAGGCGGGGGGTATGCAGTGAGGCTGCCGATCCGTCATATCGCAGGACACCTGGTGTGGTCGACGCACGGCAGTGTGTGGGCGCTGTACCGGCTGCACCCCGGGTCGGGCGAGCACGGCCGCCGAGAGGGAACCGTCCAGGGCACCTACGTGCCGGCCGCGGTCCGCGACGAGCAGCTCACCAGGATCACGCACCTGGTCCGCTCCCTGACCGGGGCGCCGCGCCTGTTCGGGCTGTGCGCCCAGATCGACCCCGGGGAGATCGCCCTGCGCATGATCGACGGCATCGAACCCGGCGACCAGCCCGGCGACGGGGCGCATCCGTGGGTGGAGAACGTCGAGGCCGCCCTGGACCTGCTGGACGGGCAGGAGATGCACCGCCGCACCCTGTGGCTGGCACTTCCCCTGCGCATCGAGGGCGCCGGCGGGCAGGTGGCCGCCTCGCTCGGCGCGGTGTGGGCCGACGTCGCACCGATGCTGGGCATGCGGGCAGCGCCCGTGGCACGCCGCGAGGTGGCCTCCTACCGCGAGCAGGCGGTGCGGGTGGAAGCCGCGCTCGCCGGCGGTGTCTCCTTCCGCCCGGCGGAGATCGTATGGATGATCCAGCACGCCCTGCACCGCGGCCTTCACGAGCCGCTGCTCACCGACGCCGAGAGCAGCGACCTGTACGGCGGGCAGCTGCGGGCCGGTGTGCTGCACTCCCCCAGCTACGCCGACCTCGGCCAGGTCCGCCTGCAGGAGGGCGGCACCGACCCCGCGCTCGATACCGAGGGCCTGGCCGGTGGGGGGCGGATCGGCCGTGCGGGCCGCACGGCGTCGTGGCGCGGGAAGGCATCATCGCCGCTGCGGCGGCGGTGGCTGCAGGTGGAATCCGATGCCGGGGTCGGCTACCAGGCGCACCTGGCGCTCGCCGAGTGCCCGCCCGCGGTCAGCGAGGACGCCGCCGACCTGTTCGCGCAGCTGGAGACGCTGGATTTTCCCGTCGACTACACCATCGATGTAACCCTGGTGCCGGCGGAGAAGGCCCGCGACCAGGTACGACGCAAGAAGAATGAGCTGGTCGACCAGGCCGACCAGTACGACGCCCGCCCCACCGGTATGCCCGCCTCCCTCACCGACGCTGCCCGCGACCTGGGCGAGCTGGATGCCCGCCTGTCCCGCACCGGGGAGGTCGAGGTCCAGTCGGTGACGGTTTTGACCGTGTGGGGGCCGAGTGCCGCCACCTGCGACGCCCGCGCCCGGGCCCTGGCCTCGCTCCTCGCCGGCGCCGACTACCGGGCGTGCGCCCCACCGGCCTGCAGCAGACCCTGTTCACCCTCGGCCTGCCCGGCACCACACGCCCCGCCATGGTGCGGGAGTTCACCCAGCACCAGGTCAGCGAGGACTGGGCGCTCGGCGGAGCCTTCACCGCCTGCGAGGTCGGCGACCCCAACGGCATGTTCCTCGGCATCGACCTGGACTGCGGCACCACCCGCCCCGTGATGTTCAATGTCGCAAACGCGCCGAAACAGGACGCCTCCGCCTCCATGGGCATCGTCGGCGACCTCGGCGCGGGCAAGAGCGTCATGGAGAAACTCATCTCCGAGGCGGTATGGGCGCGCGGCGGGGTCGCGATCTGCATCGACCGCACCCCGGTACGGGAATGGGCGAGCTTCGCCCGCACCGCCGCCGCGGGCCGCTGCCAGATCATCGACGCCGCCCGCGCCGAGGTCTCCAGGCTGGGTTCGAGGCGACGCGTCACCTTGAGCTACAGACGCAACATGCTCAGCGTGACTGGCTCTTTCAGCGCCGCGTCGATGCGCTGGTGGGTTTCATGGAGGCCTACGACGCGTTCGCTCGGATGACCCCGGGCTACTGCCACGCCGTCGTAAACGACATCGATCGCGATGATCTCCGCGCCGCTATAGGTGTGGCCCAGCTTGGCGTAACGCAGGCGCACTTTCGCATCCTGGCCTTCGGCCCGGAGCATCTTCGCAACCCTTCGGGAGCTGTCCGCGAGGCACTGCAGGACTACGCTGATGCCCTCGGTCACTGGGACAGGGCAGAGGAGAGACGCGATCCGACCAGGCACCGGCTCGAAGCCCGCGCTCTAGATGTGGGTGCGACCATGGCCCAGAACCACAGCGATTTTGTTGATGAGGTGACCGCGTACATCAGTTCGTCCAAGACGGCCGGCGGTAGCACGGGTTAGGGGTTTGGACCGCACGCGGCCGTGACGGTGTCAGGCGTCAGGGTCACCGGGATCGAAGTGCCTCCACCACGCCTGCAGGCGACGCAGGGCGGTCGTCCAACTGTGGTCTGTAGCTCCCTATTGGGTTGGCCCGGCCACGGTGGCGGAAGGATACGCACATGTCCAAGCCGAAGAGCTTCACTGCGTGGTTGAAGACCCATGCCGACCAGCACAACGCCATTGGGGATCTCGCTCGGGATGTCTCCGCTGATCCCAACTGGCCATCACGTAGGGGGCGGCAAGGCCAGCGTGACTACCTTGAGGAGTGCGGCGCTGTCACGGGTGCCATCGAGACGCTCGAGCGTGCATGGACTCAGTACGAGTCAGACCGAGCGTCCGGGTGATGACACCTAAATCGACGGGAGGCGACGACCGACATCGAGTGGTGGGCCCTGCACCGGACCGCACCCCGCGTCGTCCACTCCTCCGTGCTCGGGCTGCCGCTGTGGGTGGCACTCTCGGTCGCCCTCGCCGTGCTCCCCGCCTCCGACGTGCCCTGGTGGCAGGCCGCCGTGGTCGGAGTCGTCGCCGGAGGGTGGGCGCTGGGCGCCCTGCATGCCTTCCTCGTGCCGAAGACGGCACCCGCCGACCGGATCCGCGTCTCGTGGCCGGGGGTCGCGGCGACGGCCGCCGTCTGCGGCGCGGTGGCCTCCGGGCACCGCGGTACTGGTCGTTCCGCTGGTGCTGCTCGCCGTCTTCCTGGGGTTCGGCTGGAAGGCGACCAAGGACGCGGACATGATGGTCGCGCTGCATCCGCTGTCCCTGCTGGAGCGCGACCGCAGGGCCGCACACACCCTCGTCGTCGGCTTCCCCTTGCTGGCGGCGCTTTTGATGGCCGGTCTACTCGTCGTCGGATTCGCCGTCCGGGGCCCGTCGGCGTTCGCCGGCGTTCCCTGGAGCGAGTTGGGTTCCACCTTGGCGGGGCTGCTCGCCCTCGGCCTGTATTCTGGGGTGCTGGTGGCGTTCCGACACACCGCTTCACCCGCCCTGTCGATCACGTGCTGGTACCTGGCCCTGCGCCACGGTACCCCCCGCGACCTGATGGCCTTCCTCGCCAACGCCCACCAGCAGCGCGCCGTGCTCCGTCGCGTCGGAGCCGTCTACCAGTTCCGCCACCTCGACCTCCAACGCCACCTCGCCGACCGCCGACCGGACTAGCGCCGGGCGGCACCGGGGTACTGCAGGCACCCCGGTGCACGGGCCCGGCCGGTCTCCCACACCTGGTTACGCCAGGGGCGCGGCCGGGCCAGGAACACATCGTGCTTGCGCGCCGCCCGCTCGCCACCGGCGAGTCCGGCCCTCTCCCCCGGCGTCAGATCCCGCTGGACCGCCCGGTGCAGCGGCGGAATCGACGGAGGTGGATCCCCCTCGCCCCTGGCCGCGCGAGCGGTCAGCTCACGATGCACCGCCGCGACGTTGCCCTTCCACAGCCCCAGCAGAGCCCGGACCTCGTCAGTAACCGTGAACCGCCCGGGATACGCGGTCCGCTCCCCCGGCGCCGCAGCCGCAGCCTCGTCCCGCTCGGCGGCCGCCAGCCACCGCCACACCGCGCGCTCCCGCACCCCCAGCACGCCCGCCGCCGACCTCACCTGCCCGTGGTGAGTTTGCCCTCCCGGCGCAGGGCCAGCAGACGACGCACCGCCGGTCCCCGCAACGCCCGAACCGACACAGCCGGCAAAGCTCCGCCCGAACTCCCACCCGCCCCTCGAGGCGCCGGCTCCTGCTCCTGCTGAGCCACACCACCGAGCCACCAACACCCATCGGCCAGCAGATCAGAACTCACGAAACTGAGACAGCGTCACCCCGCATGCAATAACACCCCGAGACAGCAATGCCCCGTTGGTTCTCTCACACCCAGGACAGTGGTCCCACGCCTCGAAACCGCCACCGAGCAGCAACAACACACCGAGTTCCCATTGCCTCTCACCCCACTGTCCCGAAACCGAGAGATCGCACGCAAGCGCCCGCTCCCTTCTCAAGGACGTCTCAACACCTCAGCTCAAGCCACCACACCGCACCAACTATGAACCTCGGAATCACACCCATCGACTTGTCACGGCGTGATGGCTTCTTCCGGCTGCGCGTACCGGATCCGCACACCGCCCGGCCCGGGTAAGCCGTCGACCAGCTTCTGCTTCGTCAGCCGTGTCAGCCCGGTGGGCGAGCCCGGCCTCTTCTTCTCTTCTTCACCATCCCTGAGAGCTACCCGCCGCCATCCCGACCAGCACCCCGACGGTGCCGTCGTCCGCATCGGGGCCTGCGGTGTCCTTCGAGCCTCCGATGACGAGAGGCCCCTACGCCGCCGCTGGCTCTGGGTGACGGGCCTTCTTCCGTACGGCTGCCTCCACCTTGAAGCGGACTTTGCCCTGAGCCTTGACGCGCGCGGTGACGGCGGCCTGGGCTTCCTCGGCCAGCGCCCTCCAGTGGGCGGAACAGGCCTACGTCGAACTCGCCAGACCAGTCCACGGCAAACAAGCCCGCCACCGCCTGCAATGGACCCACTACCTCCGCCACCGCGCCGCCGACCACGGCAGCACCGAGGCCCTATACAGCCGGGCGGTGATGCGGAAGGAGGCCGGGGACCGGGAGGGTGCCGAAGCCCTTCTCCCGCCCGTTCCTCCGAAGCCCGGGCGCCCGGCCTCAAAACCTTGGCAGACTACTCCGCAGGCACAGTGCGCGCTGGGGGTGCGGATGGCGGGGATCGGACTTGTCGCGGCGATCGAGGAACTGCGGCAGGAGCTCTATCGGGCGCAGGATCTGGGGGCAGACCAGCAATTCGCGTTCGGTATCGAGGAGGCCGAACTGGAGTTGCAGCTGGAGCTGCGCAACAGCGGCAAGGGGGACGGCAAGGTCAGCTTCGGCGTGGCAACCGTCGGCGCGGGCGGTGAACACTCCACCGTCCGCACCCACAGACTGACGCTGAAACTTTCAGTCCGGGACCGGGCCCGCGGCGGTTCCAGTCCAGAGATCAGCGACACCGAAACCGGGTCCTGGGACGAGGAGTGATGGACCCGCACCGACTGGTGCTGATCCGCAGCGGGACCACGCGGCTGCGCCATCGCGTCGGCTCCGGCTATCTCGTCGCACCCCGCCTTGTCCTCACCGCGGCACACATCCTCCAGGACGGCGAAAGAAGCTCCTACTGGGAGGAGATCCAGGTCAGAGTGGGGCACCCAGGCCGCGGCGAGACGCTACGCACCGGAGCGAAGCTGATCTGGATCCATCCGCAGGACCTGGACGTCGCTCTGCTGCTCACACATGACGAGATCGACTTACCGGGGTCGGTTCGATGGGGCCACCCCGTGGGCAGGGCCCCGCTGCGCTACGAGGGACTGGGCTTTCCGCTGGCATCCGCGGAAGACGGCCGTGACGCCGAACACCTCCGAGGCGTCCTGCCTCCGCTGTCCTCCGGGGCTCGCGGCCTTTACGTGCTCGACCAGGAGCCCGCGCCCGACCTCCGCGACGACGGTCGCAGGGCCTGGGGAGGCGCCTCGGGAACCGCAGTGTTCTGCGAGGACTACCTGGTGGGCCTGGTGATTCGCGACGACCGATCCTACGGCAACCGCCGTCTGCGGGCCATCCCAGCGCATTGCTTCGTCCAGGACGACGGCTTCCAGGCCCTCCTGCAACGGTACGCCGACGGTCCACCCTGTCTGACGGAGATTGGCGCCCCGCTCCCGACGGCCCAGCCCGCGACGGAACGCAGCCCGGCCGAGCAGGAGACCGAGCGCCTCCTGTGGTCGGTGCTCGGTGGCCGGACCACCTACACGGTACATGTCCGCGCCCTCGCACGGCGGCTCGGATACACCGTCCCCCACAGCTATGAACCGACCATGGCCGACCTCGCGGCACTCGTGGCGGCCAATCCCCGGGCCTTGCCCTCCCTGAGTAGCACCCTGGTCCTGGCCCTCACCGGCGAGGACGAGCGCATCCGTCTGACAGACGTCCTCACCCGCGCCCGTGCCGGTGGACTGTGCCTGCTCCTGTCCCTGGACGAGTGCGAGACCTTACTGGCACTGCTCCGCGGCATCTGCAAGGAACAGCCCACGCTGATACCTCGTGCCGCCCGCGAGGTCCTGCGCTACGCCTGGCTGCCCGCCCCGTTGAACCGCACGCATCTCTGCGCCGACGACCTCGAACACGTCGTCGAGCACCTGGAGTCCATCTCCGACAGCGGACGCGTACCGGACGACACACCGCCCGTACCGGCCCTGCTCCGTCTGGCCGAATGCGTGGCCGCCGCCCTGGGAGAGGAATCGGGCGCGGAGCTGCGCAGATGGTCCGATCAGGTGGCCGCGCGGACCGGCATCCATCCGGCGGCGCTTGCCGAGCGCCGCACCGACGCCGGCCGCTGGGCCGCCCGGCAGGCGCCCCCCTTCTCCCGCGTTGTCGTCGAAGTTTCCCGCGCGCGGACCGAACCGCGCGATAGCTACTACTGCCGCATCCTGCTCGCACGCCCCGACGGCACGCACACCTCCCTCCACGAGGAGGAGAGCGCGCCGAAGACACCCGAGGAAGTGGCCCGGCAGGTGCGCGACGCCGTCGAGGTCGTCGCGGACGAACTGGGCCTGACGGCCGCGCCCCATGCGACGGTTCTGGTGGCCCGCGACAGCCTCCACCTGCCCATCGACGAATGGAACCCCGGGGCACCCAACGAGTTCGTGCCCGACCAGCCGATCGGCGCCGAGTTCTGCATCACCCTGAGCTGCCCGGAGATGAGCAAGCTGGTGCGCAGCAGAGAACGTGAGCATCGACGGCGCTGGGAGAGCGGACACACAGCCCCCTTGGTGGTCGACGACGAACGTGTCACTCTCCCACGGCTTAGGCGGCTGTTGCAGACCACTCACCGTGACGCCACCCAGGTTGTGCTCCACTGTGCCCCGGAACAGCGGGACGCACTGCTCGAACTCTGCCTGGCGCTCGGCGTCCCAGTCGTCCTCTGGGACCGACGGGCCGACTGCCCCGCGGACGCGGCCGGACTGCAACAGCTGGACCCCACCGGCCCGCTCGGTGATCTGCCCGAGCGGGTCCGCGTCTTCCGCGGGGCGGCGTTCGACGAGCCGGAGACGCTCCCAGCGCGCCCCGCACTCGTATGGGAGGAGCAGGGCCGACGACCGCGGCCCGAATCGCTGCCCCTGCAGGACCCTCCCAAAGGAGCCCACGCGTCATGACTGCCGCAGAATCCGCTGCCACCGCCCCCTCCACCCCGTCCGGCGACAGGAACTGGCGGCTCTTCCGGGGCGATGGAGCATCCCACGCCGTCGCCTTCCCGCCCGCACCGCCGTGGCGCCGGCTCCACCCGGAGGAGCCCGACGGCTCGCAGACCGCACGGCCCCGCCCGTACCTGATCGACCCCGACGACGCGGATATCGTCAACGCCGCTCTCCACCTGCGCCGGCCTCTGCTAGTCACGGGGCACCCCGGTACCGGAAAGTCCTCCCTGGCCCACGCGATCGCCCACGAGCTCGCCCTCGGCCGCGTCCTGTACTGGCCAGTCAACAGCCGCTCGACCCTGCAAGACGCCCTCTACCACTACGACGCGATCGGTCGGCTGCGGGAAGCGAACCTCCGCCGGTCGGACGGCTCCGAACCCGGCATCGGCCAGTACGTCCGGCTCGGCCCCCTGGGCAACGCGCTGCTGGCCCGAGACCGGCCAAGGATCCTGCTCATCGACGAGTTGGACAAGGGCGACGTCGATCTGCCCAACGACCTACTCACCGTGTTCGAGGAGGGCGAGTTCGAGATTCCGGAGCTCAGCCGACTCCCCGAAGAGCACTCCACGGTCCACGTCCGGACCGACGACCCGGACGCGCCAGCCCCGGTGGTTCGCGGCCGCGTCCGCTGCCGTGAGTACCCCGTCGTGGTCATCACCAGCAACCGTGAACGCGAGTTCCCGCCCGCCTTCCTCCGACGGTGCGTCCGTCTCGACTTGCCCGAGCCTGACGAGACGCGGCTGCGCGACATCGTCGCCGCGCACCTTGGCCACGAGGCGCTCCACGACATCGATGACCTGCTGGAGGAGTTCCTCGGCCGCCGCGCGCCCGGAGAACTCGCGACCGATCAGCTCCTCAACGCGGTCTTCCTGCGCAAGGGCGGCATCGATCTGGACGCCGGCCGACTGCTCGACGCCGTTCTGCATCAACTCGGCGGGGCGGTATGAAGGCATGTTCGGACGCCTGAGAGAGATCCTGGCCAGGAGCGGCGTCGACCTCGCCGACGAAGAACTCCTCGATGTCCTGTGGCTGGCCAGCAACCTGCCGGTCGGCATCGCTCCGTTGGCGCGACGTCCGGCCCCGGCCGCCTCCTCACGGCAGGCCGCCGAGCAGATTGAGCCCCGGGCCCCCGGCGCTGACGATCCCGAGCAACCGGGCCCGTATCCGCCGCCGGACGTTGCCTCCCACCGCCTGTTCCCCCTGCACGCCGCCCCGCGGGGGAAGGAGAGCGGCAGGCCGGAGCCAGTCCCGCACAGGGCACACGCCGTCCGCACCCCGGGCCCCCATGTCCTGCCCAACCGTCATCTCACGCTCGGCAAGGCGCTACGGCCGCTACGGCAGCGGCTCCCCGATCGGCGCCGTCAGGAACTGGACGTGGCACGGACGGTGGACGCCATGGCCGAGACAGGTCTACCTGAGACCGTGACGAGTCCAGCACGTACCCGCTGGCTCTCCCTCGCCCTGCTGATCGACGACGGCGTGTCCATGGTTCTCTGGAAGCGTCTGGCCTCCGAGATCCGCACACTGATGGAACGAGCCGGTGCCTTTCACGACGTCCGCGTATTCGGACTGAACACCCGTGATGCGCAAGCCCCGTTGCTGAGCAACCGTCCCTACCGGCAGCAAGGTCCCTACCTTCCGCCGGCCGCGCTTTGCGACCCCACCGGCGGCACCCTTGTCCTCGTGATCAGTGACGGCGTCGGCGACGCCTGGTGGGACGGCCGGATGAGCGAGGCGGCGGCCCTGTGGGCCCGACGGCAACCCACCGCGATCCTGCAGGCCCTGCCCGCCCGGCTCTGGGCGAACTCGGGCATCACGACTCGGCCGTGGCACGTCACCAGTGTCCGCAGAGGCGGTCCCACCACCGCCTGGCACATCACCGACCCAAAACTGCCAGCAGATCTGGTCGGCTTCGACTCCGTCCCCGTCCCCGTACTCGAACCCACACAGGCCGCCGTCGGCGACTGGGCCCGGTTAGTCGCCTCACCAAGCGCGACCGCAGTACTGCCGCTGTGGGACATCGGGCAGTCCGTCAACCAACCCTGGTGTGCCGCAACCCGGCAGGGTCCGGACACCGAAGCCGTCCTCAGCTTCCGCGACGCGGCCAGCCCGGAGGCATATCGACTTGCCTCCCACCTCGCGGCCGTAGCGCCCATCACCCCACCCGTCATGCACATGGTGCAGGAAGCCCTGGGCCCTCCAACGGACACCGGACACCTCGTAGAGGTCTTTCTCGGCGGACTCATGCACAACACCGCCGCGGACACCTCCAGCCAGTTGCCGCAGCCGGAGTTCTTCGACTTCTCCGACGACGCACGACGCATCCTCCTCGGCACACTCCCTGCCCGCGAGTTACTGCGCACCACACGCCTCATCGCCGACCGCCTGGCAGGGTGCGTGCGGCACTCACCGAGTTTCACCGCCTGGGTGGCGCACCCGGGAGGCGCCGCCGCCGTCGACGCACCTGAAACATCATTTGCCCAACTAGAACAGCGGCTCCTGAAACGCCTCGGCGTCGCCACGCACATCGACGCCCTGCCCGCCGACCAACCTCTCCCAGCCCCGGCGCCCCCGGAACCCCGAGAGCGCGCCCGCGCACAACCACCTATGGCTCAGCACACGGACACCAGGCCCCCCGCGCCGCCCTCGGCGCCGAACACGAAGGCCAAGATCCTTCTGGTCGACAACCAGCCGGAGAACCTGCTGGCCCTGCAGGCCATTCTGTCCGCGCTCGACCAAACACTCGTCCGCGCCTCGTCGGGGGAGGAAGCACTCAACGTCCTGAACCGGAACGAAGACGAATTCGCCCTCGTCATGCTCGCCACCCGCATGTCGGGAATGGACGGCTACGAGACCGCCGCACACATCAAGCGCCGTTTGCGGACTCGCGACACCCCTATCATCTTCGTCGGCGCGTCCAAAACAAGCCCCCACGCCACCTTCCGAGATTATGCGGCGGGTGCCGTGGACTATGTTTCGCGGCCGTACGAGCCCTGGGTGCTGCGCTCCAAGGTGGCCGTCTTCGTTGGCATGCACCAGAAGAACGTCCTATTGCGCGAACAGGAAGCCCTGTTGCGCACCGCGGCCGCGACCGATCTGCTGACGCAGCTGTCCACCCGGTTGTGCGACGTCGAGGCGCAGGCACGCGACCTGACCGGACAGCTCCAGGCACAAGCATTGAGCGCGACGGTGAGGACCACAGCAGCCCGCCTGGAACGCGCAATTAGGAGCCTGCGCCAGGTGCTGCAGGGCGCGTTGGAACTACAGGAAGAACCTGGCGCCCCGGCTTCCCAACATTCGCCGGGACATCATCGAGACCAGTGAAGGGAGCCGTGCCACGCGTGATTACGCCACTGCCCCCGCTCCACGTTCCCGGTCCACTGGCCCGGCTTGCTGGTCGAGCAGGCCTGGTGCGACTTCGACGTGTGGGAGCAGCCTCGCTGAACTCGTTCCAGAGGCGGGTGGATCCGCAGAGGACGACGATCGGCGGGTGGGAGGTGGTGCCGGTATGGCTGTGCATGGGATCCCTATGTGCCGGGGTGGAAGATCGGGGCGGCCCGCCGTACACCGGCGGACCATCGTGGCCCTCGAAGGCCGTTGAGCTAGCACCAGGCCGGACCTGGTCCTGGCCGATAAGGCGTACTCCTCCCGCGCTATCCGCGAACATCGGCGCAAGCGCGGCTTCCGGGCAGTGATCCCCATTCCCGCGGACCAGCGCGGACACCGGCTACGTCGCGGCAGCCGGGGCGGCAGACCACCGGCCTTCGACCGCGAGACCTACAAGCAGCGCAACACCGTCGAACGGTGCATCAACCGCCTCAAGCAGTGGCGCGGCATCGCCACCCGCTACGAGAAGACCGCCACCATCTACCTGGCCGGACTGCACATCGCGGGCATCTTCCTCTGGTCCGTCCGGTGATCCAAACGAAACTGCCCAGGTGCGTCGCCGGCCTGGCCTGCAGTGAGAACGAATGCCAGAGGCCGACAGCGGCCGTCGGCAGCAAGGTGGATCTTCATGGTCAGTCCGCCGCGGGACCGGCCGATGGCGTGGTCGCCGGGTTCGTCTGCCGGGGCCCCTTTTTGCGGGCCCCGGCCGCGTGCCGGTGGGCACGCACGATCGTGGAGTCCAGGGTCACCTGAGATGCCGACGGACAGGGGCAGACCGGTCCGCTCGGTAACCAACTGAATCTTCGAGCCGTACTTGCCCCGATCAACAGGATTCGGGCCTGTCAGGTCCCCCTTTTCAGGGCGTGATGGGGCGCCGTAGCTCGCGGTCCTGAGGATCAGGGCTTGCACGGGCGTCCGTCCGAGGATCCTGGGCGATAACTGAGCAGGTCTCCTGGCTGGCACTGCAGGACTTCACAGATCCGGGTGAGGGTGGTGAACCGGATCGCCTTGGCGCGTCCGTTCTTGAGCACGGACAGATTAACGTTGGTCACGCCGACGCGGTTGGCGAGTTCGGTGAGGGTCATGCCGTGCTCACTGAGCAGCCTGTCGAGGTGCACTTCGATGTCATGACCTTCGTGGTCGTCCGCGACAGCCATCAGACCAGCCCTTCGAGGTCTTCACGCATGGACACTCCTTGGCGAGTGATCCGTGCAAAGGTCAGAACACCAAGACCGGTCAGAGCAGCCAGGTACGGAAAGTTCCACATGCTCAGCACGGTCCCGGCCGAGAAGTCCACGTCCTTGGCCAGCACCGCAAGCAGGGCTGCCCTCGCATTCGCCTCGGCGAACTCGACGACCAGGCTACCGACAAGCAGCCACCAGCCGACCAGGCGAAGCCGAGACGCCGTACGCACGGTGTAAACACCCTCCCGCGCCGCACCCCGCAAGAACCGGTGCAGCAGGTACAGGCCACTGATCAGGAGCAAGCTCGACGGCAGACTGCTGAGCGCGTCCAGGATACGCAGGTGTGCGCCGGGCGCCTCTGCGCAGTAGCGCGGAATCGAGTCGACCTGCGCCCCACTCTCGGCGGCGAAGCCGCCGGGCATGGCTGAACTGCTGCTCGACTCGTCGGCGATGCAGACACTGGAGCCTCCCCAACTGCCATGTACGACCGAGACGACAAGTCCTGTTATCGCAAGGACCAACAAAATGCGCAGGGTCACGGACACGACCGTGGTCATGGGCTCGAGCATCTTCCGGTCTTCGGTCATGGAGTCCTCGCCTGTCATATCGATTATCGATGCTATCGAGAAACGATATGGCCTGTGGATGTGCAAAGCAACCCCGGCACTGCCCCTGGCGATCAGCGTCTCGCCGTCGAGCACCTGCGCCTGTTGTCCTTCGCGGTAGAGTCGGCCATTGGCTTCGGCCCACCGCGCAGCGCGGCCGAGGGCGCCCACATACCACCAGGTGGCGATCGGGGGTGACGTTTGACCGGGAGCCGCGACACCGTGATGCTCTGCCACCCAAACCGAAGTAATCCGCCAGGTGCCGATTGTCCCGCATGCGTTTCGCAGCAGAAGGGGAGGAATGCCGCAACCGCCCCGGGCCGTGTGCCCCGTAGCAGATGACGTTAGGGGGCAGGATGGGGCCGGAAGAGGCCGCAGTACAGGTCGTCCACGAGTGTGCGGAGCCGTCGGCGCTGGAGGAAGTCACTCCGATCGCCAAGGCACAGTTGGGTGATTTCGAGGTGAACTTCCACGCGTCTTGGTGGAAGTTCGAGATCCACCTCAACGCGGCGGCGGCCGAGGCGGCAGCGGAGGCCACTGAGCTGATCGCGTCGGTAGTAGCGGCGGTACCCGCACTGCCTCCCGGGTTCGGGACTGTCATCAGCCTGTACGCCAGAGCGAAGGCTGCCTGGATCAAGTCGGTCTCCAACGGGGCCGGCTGCAAGCTCGTCTCACCGTGGATCGCGCCGGGCATGCGCACAGTCCTCGGCATGACGAGCCAGCAGATCCAGGACATGATCGGCACCCTCGATCCGGCTCGGGCGGTCCGGGTCCAGCAGACCTACCCGCTCGCGTTCTTCGACCTACACCTGCGACACCGCCGGGGACATCTGCTCGACGGCCCGAGCGCGGCCTTCCCAGAGGTGAAGTTCATCCCGTGAGAAGCGTGGGACCCCGCAATGCGCGGTCCGAACAAGACCTCTAGGAATGCCGCCGCCCTCCGGGCACGGCCCTTCGTAAGACCGGATATCCGCGCAGCCCTTCCAGCGCGCGATCGGCGCTCCTATCGCTCGCCGTCGTCCTCCCCGCCAGTCGAGGGTTGGCGTAGCGGCCTGCGGCCGGCCTGCTGCGGGCGGAAAAACACGGCCGAGGAAGTTGATGTGGTCGAACTGCAGCGGTGACAGGCGAGCCAGCAGGTCCTCGGTGACGGGGAAGCCATCACCGAGGACCTGCTTGGCCGCCCGGTCCAGGTAGAGGCTGTTCCACAGCACGACGGCGTTGAGCGCGAGGCCGAGAGCGCCGAGCTGGTCTTATCCGAACTAGCCCAGCTCGGCGGCAGGTCCCGCCTGTGAGCCGTCGTTCACCACGGAATGTAGTCGTGAAGAAGTTGAGTGGACGGGTTCCGTCGGGCGTGTCGTGCATGTCGTCCGCACGCGCTTCGCAGTCTTACTGGGAGAACGCGTAGGTCCGGACGGGGTCGAGGTGCAGTTCGAAGGGCCCGAAACAGTCGGCCGCGAGGGTCGCGACCGGAGCGCCGCAAGGGCAGGCCCGGTTGAGACCCTCGTCGCCTGTCGGTCCGCAGCACCCACTGCTGTTCTCCCAGTTGGGCAGTGGCTGAAGGCTGGCGGCGTCATCAGGGTGCACCAGCACTGTGTGTCGGCTGCCGGCCGAGATGACGAAGCCTTCTTCACGGCAGACCACAGGTCCGCGCGACTGAGCTGGCTTCGGGTCCTCCTGATCGTCCTGCACGACGTAGGGAGGTCCCCAGGGCTCGGGATCGATCGCGTAGTGGCCCCGCGGAACGGTGGAAGGCGCCCGGCGTGTCTCCTTGTCCCGGTCGCGCTCGTCGTCGGAGATCTCAGGGACGGCGGCAAGCTCGGCCAGCTCCGGCGTGATCGCGGTGCCGCACTTTGAACAGAGGAAGACGGTCATCCCCTCGTTGTAGTGCTCAGGACTACCCCTTCGCATCCTCGTTTCGCTGCTCGGAGTCGATGCGCGCGACGACGCCACGGAGGTCGGGCATGCCCAGGTGGACGGTGGTGTGCCGGGCCGCGAGGTCGCGCATGGCGGCGAGCTTCTGCTCGGCGGCGGCGAGGCTGGCCTCGATCGCGGCGACCTCGCCGAGCCATCCCGATTCCTTGGCCTCCTGGAGCCGGTCGAGCAGGTTCGCGTGGATCTCCTCCAGGCGGGGCATCTGCTCGGGATCGGGCCGCAGGACAGGGCAGCGGATGCAGGCGTGTTCATGGACGCAGGGGGTGCCGAAGTCGCGTGCGCAGACGCCGAGGGCGACCTTCCGCAGCTCGAAGTGGGCGAGGAAGTCCTGCCACTCCTGTGCGGTGGGCTCGCGGTACTCCTCCCCGGGTCGCAGCGCCCGGCGGCGGGCGATGAAGGACCGGTGGTGGTTGATGACGTCCTCGGGATAGATCGCGGCATAGCCGAGGGTCGTGTCGACCGTTCGGTGGCCGCAGATGCGGGCGGCGATGTGCGGGGGCGGACCGGAGCGGAGGGCGTCGGTCACGTCGTGGGGCGTGTATCGCAGCTGCTCGTTGCCGGGCCCGGTCAGCCCGCTCGCGGCGAGGGCGTCGTTGAGGCAGGTGTAGATGTAGTTGCGCGGGATGGCCCGGTCCTCCGGGCCGCAGCGGCGCTGGAAGAGGAACGGCATCGGTGCACTCCAGAGCCGTTCCGAACTGTCGTAGGCGGAGACCAGGGGCATGGCGCCTGCTGCCCGCGCCGGACGCGATGAATGATCGCAGTGAGCACCTCGCCGAGCTCTGGTGAGACCAGCAGCAGCCGCTCCTGGTCGAGCTTGGACGGGGTGTCCTGGAGCACGGGCACGATCTCGCTGGTGGTGGGCAGTTGGTAGGCGACGAAGCTGTGGTGGGCAGGTCCAGGGCATCGTCCATCGACGCGGTCTCCAGGTGTCGCACCGTGGCCAGCATCGTCGCGGTCTTGCGGCTCTCCTCCAGGTCCCGCATGGTCGGCGCCTTCGAGCCCAGGCTGTACCGGGTCAGCGCCGCCATCCACGCGGGCGGCACCCCGCCGGTGTCCACCAGGCCGGCGCCGAACGCCCGGACCTCACGGGCCCGGTCCAAGGCCTCGCGCATCGCGCTTCCGGACACCCGCACCGGCCCGGTCCGCAGCCGCTCCAGCTCCGAGACCCGCCTGCCCGGCGGCACCTTCAGCAGGTCGCGCATCGCCTGCCGCAGCGCCTCCGGCACCGCCTGGTCCAGCGTCCGGTACAGCTCGGCCATCTCCTGGGCTCGCGTCTCGGCCACCAGCCGGGTCAGCGTCGTGATCCCCGGCAGCAGCACCCGGTTCTCCACCAGCCACACCACCGCCTGGTCGAACAGCGCCCGCGGCCCCTCCGCCGACGCCCACACCCGCGCCGCCAGGAACGTCCGCACCTCCGGCTCGGCCTGGCCGAACTCCCGGTAGCCGAAGGTGTCCCGGATCTCCCAGGCATGCTCGTAGCGGCTCTGCTTCCCCAATTACCTTCTTCGTGGCCCCGCAATGGGGCTCCCGGCCTCTGGAGCTGGCACGAAGAAGGTGATGGGGACGCTGGTTGGGGCCGTAGTGTCCTTGTGGGCCACGTTGATCACTCAGCGGCACCAGACGAGGACCATGCGAGAGCAGAGGATCGAGACCCAGGGCAGAGCTGCCGGGGAGAAACTACTCGCCGAGCTGTACGCCTTACGGAGGATTCTCCTTGAGGCTGACGAGCACCGGACTCTCCTGACCAAGCCCCGTGGTGGAAAGTCGCAAGCCAGCACATGGATGCGGCCGAGCTGGCATTGGGGTTGATCCTCCGAGGCCAGCGGACGGTGTGCCGCTTTGCGGGGCGTACTGCGGATTGGCATCCGGCGGCATCTCGGCATGACGGACGCCGATCACAGAGCCCCCCGTAGCAAGTTCCCGGCCCGGTCGGCGGTCCGCCGCTCGGATGGCCATCGGGGCTCGCACCAATGAGTTCAGCGGCCCGCGCATCTTTCGGCAGGGCTGGTCCGACCGCTAAACAATGGCCGGACGCGATCTCCCGGGGAGCAGCAGCCGTGCCTAGCGTAACCGTTGACCTTGCAGCTTCCAGGGGGTGGCGGTGTGGCGGGGCGTCGTGAGGTGCCGGTGGATCCGGGGGCGGGTCCGGTCCAGAGGTTCGCGTACGAGCTGCGCAAGCTGCGCGCGGAGGCGGGCGGGATCACCTACCGGGCGCTGGCCCAGCGGGCGGACTACTCGGTCACCACGCTGTCGCAGGCGGCCGCCGGCGAGCAGTTGCCGACACTGCCGGTGGCCCTGGCCTACGCAGCGGCGTGCGGGGGCGATGCGGCCGAGTGGGAGGCGCGCTGGAAGCAGGCGGTGGAGGAGGCCGCCGCAGGCCGAGGAGTTGAGGCCAGCGGTGAGGGTGCGGATCCGCCGTACCGGGGGCTGGCCAGGTTCGAGACCGGTGACAGCGGCCGGTTCTTCGGACGCGACAAGCTCACCGCCGACCTGCTGGAACTGCTGCGCCGCCGCCGGCTCGCGGCGGTGTTCGGCCCGTCCGGCAGCGGCAAGTCCTCCCTGCTGCGCGCTGGCATCGTCCCCTCCCTCCAGAGCTGCCGGGAGGTGGGCCTGCGCCCGGCCGCGATCCGGATCCTGACCCCTGGAGAGCGCCCGGCCCGCACCCATGCTCCTCTTCTCGACGTCCGCGGATCCGGCCCGGTAAGCGGCGCGGACACGTTCGTGATCGTCGACCAGTTCGAGGAGGTCTTCACTCTATGCCGGGATGCGGCCGAGCGCGCCCGCTTCCTCGACCTGCTGCTCGCCGCTCAGCAGCCCGAGAGCCACCTCAGGGTACTGCTGGCCGTGCGCGCCGACTTCTACGGCCGCTGCGCCGAGCACCGCGCCCTCGCCGACGCGCTGCGCGACGCCAACCTGCTGGCCGGCCCCATGACTCCCGAGGAGCTGCGTGAGGCCGTCGTCAAACCGGCCGCAGTCGCCGGACTGACCGTGGAGCGCGCCCTGACCGCCCGTCTCGTCGACGAGGTCGCCGACGCGCCAGGCGGGCTGCCGCTGCTCTCGCACGTGCTGCTGGAGACCTGGCGGCGCCGCCGTGGCAAGACGCTGACCCTGGCCGGTTACGAGGCGGCCGGAGGACTGCAAGGGGCGATCGCCCAGACCGCCGAAGACCTCTACGGCCGTTTCACCGACGCCCAGGCGGCAGCGGCCCGGCGGGTGCTGCTACGCCTGGTCGCGCCCGGCGACGGCACCCCCGACACCCGTCGCCCCGCCGACCGGGAGGAACTCGAAGCCACCGACCGTCAGGAAACCGCAACCGTCGAGGCCCTGGAGACCCTCGCCCGCGCACGCCTGCTCACCCTCGACGACACCGGTGTCGAGATCGCCCACGAAGCCCTCATCACCGCCTGGCCCAGGCTGCACCAGTGGATCGAGGAAGACCGCGAACGCCTGCGCGTACACCGCAAGCTGACCGAGGCCGCCCGTGCCTGGCAGGAACTGGGCCGCGACCCCGGAGCCCTGTACCGCGGCAGCCGCCTCGCCACCGCCCGAGACCATTTCGACGGCGCACACCCCGCAGAGCTCACCATCCTGGAACAGGCCTTCCTCACCGCGAGTCTCGCCGCACGCGACCAGGAACAGCGGGCCGCGGCCCACACCACCCGCCGCCTGCGCACACTCGTGTGTGCGCTGTCTGTTCTCCTCGCGCTCGCGGTCACCGCCGGCCTGATCGCCTGGCAGCAGAGCAACTCTCACGAGCGAGAACGGCTACGGTCCGAGGCCCGCCGGATCGCCGAGGTGGCCAGCGGCATGCGCTTCGAGGATCCCCGGACAGCGATGCTGCTCAGCCTGGCTTCCTGGAAGATCGCTGACCTTCCGGAAACCCGTTCCGCTCTGCTGGCCGCTGCATGGCAGAAGGAACAGGACGCCTTTGCAGTGCCTGATGACGATCCGACCGCCGGCCGCTTCCTCGACCTCGACGGCCGGACCGTGATCAGTGTCGGCAGGCACCGGGTGACGCAGTGGGACCTCGTCACTCACCGGCAGGTGGCCTCCTACAAGGGGCTCGGCACGTATGCGGAGGACTACCCCGAGGTCAGCGTCGAGTCAGGTGTGGCTGTGCTCAACGGCGGCGATGGCGTTCGGCTGTGGGACTTGCCGGCCGGGAGGATGACGAGCCAGCCAGCGCTCCGCAACAAGACGGGCCAGATGAACCCGAGCGGGCGGACCGTCATCGTCTACGGCATGGACCGCAGCATGCAACTGCGGGAAGTCGGCAGCGGCCGCCTGCTCGCCGAGCGGCGTGCCGGCACTCTCACCGACGGACCCCTCGTGGGGAAGGTGAGTGCTGACGACCGCCTGCTGGCTGTGTGCCGGAGCGCGTCAGCACGCCTGGAGATCTATGACCTGCACGCCCGACGGGACTTGACTGCCGCGAAACTGTCCGGTGCGCGGCTGCACTGCCACAGACTGCGATTCGTCTTCAGCCGGGACAACCGCTCTCTGCTCACTATCAGCGGTACGAACGTGCGGGTCTGGGACATCGGCTCCGGCCGACTGCTTCACAGCGTCGAGCACTCAGGGATCGCCGAGGCGGCCCTCAGCCCGGACGGAAGGTTCCTGGCCGCCACCGACGACAACGCGATCCTCATGTGGAGGCTCGGCGGCCCGTCCCGCCCCGTCTTCCGTTATCCCCTCATCAGCGAGACAGCGGCGTCGTTGCGCTGGGCTCCCGGCGGGCGGGTGATCCGCTTTCTCTCGGGCGTGACCGGCTCAACGGTCAGGTCTGTCGACCTCGGACGTGCAGTGGATTCCGCCTGGGTCGACCGGCCGGTCAGCCATGCGTACTTCAGTGCCGAAGCGGGTGTCCTGGCCACCGCACAGCCGTCCGGCAGCGCCGTCCGTGTCCGGCTCCACCGCCTCCGCAAGGGTGAGAGCCCGGCCGGCGCGAACGTACCCTGCCCTGAGGCCGGCGCGCGACAGCAGGTGGACAGGCATTGCGCCGCTCTCCTCGCACTGACACCCGGTGGCCGGTCGTATGCTGTCGGCGTCACCGGCACAGGACCGCAGGCGACCGTCACCGTCCATGGCCCCCGACACAGCACCACGCTGACGCTCTCCAACGCCGGGAGGAACACGAAGCCCGTCACGGACATCGAACTCAGCCCAGACGGAAAGACCCTCTATGTACCGCGGGCCAGAGACGATCACATGGTCACCGACGCCCAGTTGGTGCCGGACGATCAGTGGACCGAGATCTGGGACGTCGGCCTGCGCAGAAGGACCCAGGTTCTCCACGGCGTCGGCGGGGACGTGCTCGCCCTTCGCCCGGACGGCAGGCTCCTGGCCACCTCGTCGGGGCAGCTGGTCGACCTTCCGTCCGGCCGCATCACCCGCCGCACGCTCGGGCAGGACACGATCCGTACTCTGTCCTTCAGCAGCAACGGACGGTACCTCGCGGTCGGCGACGCATCCGGCCGCGTCACCGTATGGGACGGACACGCAAGACGGCGCCTCGCGGTCTTCGCCGGTACGCCCAGCGACGCCGGCAGCCCTCCGGAGCCCGTCTCAGCCCTCTCCTTCTCCCCTGATGCCCGTACGCTGGCCGTGGCCGGCACCCGCGGCGCGACTCGGCTGTGGGACATGACTTCCCGGAACCGGCACGGCTCCGCCCTACCCGGCGCGGGCGACACGATCCTGGCCATGGCCTTCAGCCCGGACAGGCAGACTCTGTACGTGGCGGGAAACCGCGTAGTCCTGCAAAAGTTCACGATCGCCCCGGAGAAGGCCGCAGCTGCCGTATGTCAGCGCGCCGGGGAGCTGTCCCGAGTCGACTGGAAGACCTACATACCCGCAGTGCCGTATCGCCCGGCTTGCTGAGACAGATGGAGCCGCGGCATGCGTCTGTGGACGGTCAGGGCCCACGGCACGTTCGCGCAGGTTTCCATTCCGCGACGCCCTTCCGGAGGCGGACCGGAGCGGCAATCTCGTGGCCGCCTATAGCCAGCTGCTGAACAGCGCTGACGAGGCGGTCAGGGTGAAGGCCGCACGGGACTGGTGTGTCATGCACTTGCAGCCTGCCGACTGACAGATCACCAGGCAGAGGCTGGGACTGTGGGCGCGGTTCTACCGCCCGGCCCAGGGCAGCCGCCGAAGGTGCGTGCAGCTGTGCATCCCGTCCTGGCACGCCCTGGACGGTCGCGCGTGCGGTCATGCTGCGCGGCTTGAGCCGGCGGAGCTAGCCCGGGTGCTGGGCGTGTACACGCAGCGGGTGATGACGCCGGTCGGCTCCCCCGCCATGACGGGCTTGGGCGAAGGTGGGCAAGCAGTGGCGCCACCTCGACGGTGATCTGCTGCCCAGCCCGTTCACGCCGAGCGGGCAGCGTCGGATGGGCCCGGTCTGGTACGCCACCCCGACAGTCGCCTACGCCGTCGAGCTCGGCTACGACGTCACCCCGCTCGAGGGCTGGGTGCGTCGTGAGAGCGGCCGGTTCCTGGACGGCTGGTACAAGCGGCTGCGTGATGCCTACGTCGCGACCATGTCGGATCTCGGGATGGGCGAGAAGCTGTCCCCGGCCGAATTCCTGGAGGCGATGGCGGTTACAAGAGCCGTGATCCGGAGCTGAGGATCGTCGTGGACGCGGTCAAGATGACCGTCAAGGGCGACATCGGCAAGCTGCGGGAGTAGGCGCGCGGCGGCGGCTGGAAGCCTGGACAGGCCTGGCCCGCTCTCGTCCGTCCGACTTGGCGGCCCGACATCCGCGCCGCCGTGATCTCCCGGGCACGGATCGCCATGCACCGCAAGATGCTGCATCTGGCTGCGGCCACCGTACCCGGTCGCGGTCCTCTCGGACTGCGCCGTCTACGCCGCCGACGGACCCAGCCCACTTGACGTCCTGCCCTACGACGGGACGGCAAGACGGTGCCCGGCGGCTTCCGGCTCGGCGTCAGCCCCGGGATGGTCAGGCACGAGGGCACCCAAAGCGTGCTGTGGGGCGCCAAAGTGCTCGAGCAGCTCGCCGGCGACGGCCACGTCACCAACCTCGCCCGGTACATCAAGACCGGCGAGGTCACCGCCAAGGGCACCGGAGAGTAGGGAAAGTACGACATGGTCACGGTGGGGGAAGGACTCTACAAGGCGGTGCAGGGCACGTTCACCCGTCCGGTCCCGAAGTCCGCCGGGCGCAGATGTGTTACCTGGTCCGCCAGCACCAGCGCAGTACCCGGCGTGTGGCCGAGCTGCGCGGCATCAGCCAGCGCACCATCGAGCGGTATGTGAAGAACCGGATCAAAAGGCCCCGGCCGGAGCGTCGCCCTCCGCGTCGGCCAGGGCGTCTTAGACGCGTTCCCACCAGAGGTCTGCTTCCCTCAGCTCTCCGTTGGTGAGGTGCTGCAGGTGCAGGCAGTAGGCGGCCGCGCCGTGGCCGGCGCCCGCGGCGCCCCCCCCAGAACCGTGCGCTTTCGGGATGGTTGGCGAGGTAGAGGGAACAGGCGAAGACGTGGATCCCGTCGATGTCGAGATCGTCGGTCCATCCCTCGAAGACGGTGCGGGTGGTGCCGATGAAACGGTTCGCCGGACCGGTCACCGCAGCGGCGCCGCGCTGAGCGGAGCGCCCACGACGGGCCCGGCCACATCGCGGTAGCAGCTGCTCCCCCTCGACCACTCCCCGGGCGGTGCGGTCTCCTCATGCCGCCGCATCCGTGACGGCGGGAGTACGGCGAGCGGCCCAGCTCCGGCCGGCTCGGCCCTGTTCTCCCAAAGCTACGGTGAAGTGACAGGTAGCTCCCTGTAATCAGAGTGACGCTCGGTCAGTGAGAGCGAGGCGGGGGTCCGGGGACTTCGTCAGCCTGGAGGGCGGCGAAGTCGGCGGGGGCCGGCCCGACGGCTTCGGGGTATGCCTCGCGCTTGGCGTGTTCGGCGAGCGCCCGGTAGATGCTGGCCACCGAACGGTTCTGTCCCTTGCGCTTGCCGGTGGGGATGAACAGGTCGGGCTGGATCTGTTCGACGGACTCGCCGAGTGTCCGGCACCGCAGCACGGTGTGGAGCATGTCGTCGGTGATGACCGGGGGCCGGCGGTCGTGCTTGCCCTTGCGGCCCGCGGTGTCGGGCCCCTTCAACGCGAACTGCCGGATGTTCTCCCGCTCGGTCTCCGCCATCGCCGCGAAGAACGCGAACAGCAGCTTCCGCGGCCCGGTGGGGTCGTAGATGCCGGGCAGGGGCCCGGCGAGCATCTCCAGGACCAGGCCGTGGGCCGTGAGGTGGTCCGCCAGGGCGGTGAGTTCGCCGGCGTCGCGGCCGAGCCGCTTCATCTCGTACACGGTGAAGATGACCCGGCAGTGCGGGGAGTGCGCCTTGGCCTCCCGCGCCGTCCGCAGCGCTTCCTCGCACTTGGGCCGTACGCGGACCCAGGTGCTGATCTTCTCCCGGACCGGACGGCCAACCTACGCCCCCGCCATCCCCCGGGGAGATCGCGTCCGGCCATTGTTTGGCCGCCTGACCAGGCCTGCCAAACAATGCCGCAGCCGCTGAACCTGGTCAGGCAAGCGCTCAGACAGGGCTTTCCGGACGCCGAGCGCCTCCACCTGGGCGCTGCGGATCACCCCTGGCCGGGCAGCGGTCGGGGAGATCACCGACATTGACCATTCCGCGCAGAGGAGAAGAATGCGTACTCGACTCGCTTTCACCGGGGCCGCCGTCGCCGCCGCCCTGCTCATCGGCGGCACCGCCGCCACCGCCGCGCAGGCAGTCCCTGCATCTCCCCAGACCAGCACGGCATCGACGCTCGTGGCGGGGCCCCTCTCGTACACCGACGTCGGTACCTACAGGACCTATTCGGCGTGCCACGCGGACGGGAAGGCCTCCATCTACTCGGACTGGTACTGCAAGCCGAGCACCACCACCACCAATTGGCACCTCATGGTGAACCTGAACTCGTAGGCGCTGACGGCCCGGGCGTCTGGCCGGGCCGGGCAGTCCGGCCCGGCTACCTGGCCAGGCCTGCCGGACATTGCCGCGGCCGTTGAAATCTGCGCGGTCGGCGCCCGGACGATCCTTTCCGGGCGCCGACCGCGTGCCGCAGGCCAGAGCCAGGGCGAAACAGGCCGCGGTCACCACCGGCGGCATCGTGATCGATGTCCAGGTTCGCTTCGGCTACACCGCCGCGCCCGGCAGCACCGACGACGCCCGGGTGCACCACCTCCCCCTCGCGCTGCCGCGCCGCCACGCCGCCCGTCTCTTCCACGCCCAAGGGCCGGTCTCACCGAGGACCAGCTCCGCCAGATCGCCGCCGAGGCCCTCGGCGATGTCTACTTCCGCGACAACGGCCAACGCGCCCACGGCCTCGAAGGTGAACTCACCGACCTGATCGACCCCACGTTCGAGCTGTAGCCCGGTCAGTCAGGAAGCAGGGAGAGCCCTAGAGAGGGGGAGCTGTGGCAGTAGTGCGTGCGGATGATCGGGGGCGGCATGTTCAGCGGTGCGCAGGCCCTTGCCGCGAATGTCTGGGACACCTTCGTGCGCGGTCTGGCCTTCGCGCACCCGGCGTGGCTCGCCGACAGGGGCTGGTGGCCCGGCTACGCCAGGATCAAGCTTTGGTGAAATGAGTACAGACGGTCGATTTCTTCGAACCCTGACGAGTCATAGAGTGATTTGGCGGCGGTCCGGTCCCGGTCGTCGCCGGAGGGCGCGTCATCGTCCACGACGAGGATCACCTCCGTGGCGCCCATGCCGCTGAGAGCGTCCAGGGCCGTGCCGAGGAGGGCGCGGCCCAGTCCCCGGCCGCGTGCGGCTGGCTCCACACCAATCCACCGCAGCACCCCGATGCCCTGTACCGGGGTTCCGATCGTGGCGTCCGCGAGGGTCTGGCCGTGCTCGGTGACCATGAGACGGCGGGTATCGGGAGTGGCGGGCTCCGTCGTGTAGTAGCGGTCCACGCACGGCAGTTCCGGGGCGGGCAGAGTGCGGTGCATGTACCGCCACAGATCCGTTCCGGCGAACCCGGCAGCCGTGAGAGAGGCGTGGGTGGCGGGACGGTTCCGTGCCGGGAGGGCTTCCAGGCACAGGGTCAGGGCGGTGGCGAAGTGGAAAGCGTCCAGGGGACGCGGGCCCATTTCTGTGACGGCGTGAGCGAGCAGGGCGCGGGCCACTGTCTCGTTCTCCCGGCAGTGCAGCCAGAGGATCACGCCGTGGGCGTCCTTTGGACGCAGTGCGTAGGAGACGACGCCGAGGACGGCCCCAGCGGCGTCCGGGGCCACCTGGGTGGCGGGGCGGTCGAGTTCGGCCCACCAGCCGGCATCTACCCCGGAGCGGCCCATCAGGGCCTCCCCGAAAACACTGAACTGCGCCATTACGGCCAAGCATCGGCGGGAAGTCCCGGTGGTGCTTCAGATGATCGGCCAACGAGGGCCGCCGTCGGCGTCGTTGACCCACATGTACTGGGTGGTGCCGCTGTCCGTGACGGTCATCCCGAAGTCGTACAGGGCGGGTCTGCCCACCTCCGGCCACGTGTCCCAGGCGGCCTCCAGTTCGTCGGCCAGGCGTCGGGGGCCGCCCTGGGTGGCGATCGTGCGGCCGTCGCCGATGGCCGAGAGCACGGCCCAGGACCGCTCGGTGTCGTGGACCCAGGCATTCAGTCCGTCCGCGTCCCGGGCGAGGGCGATCCGAAGATAGGGCGCAGCGACGCGCAGCGCGAACCGCAGATGGACGTCGTCCTGGAGAGGGGCGAGGTCACGGAGAAAGGGACGCTCCCCGTCCGGTTCGCTGCGGGCGCGTACCTGGCTGAAGCCGGGCTCGGTGCTTACGCACGAGCGCGCCAGCAACTGCTCACGCGCGCTCGTCGACTGGTGGACCTCCGGCGATCGGTGCCGTCACCGGCTCGCTCCCGGCGCCCAGGACCGTTTGCTGCGCCAAAGCTTCACACGGCGATCAGCGAAGGGGCGCTCCCGCCTACCGCCGGGCGCTGGAGCACGAGAGGAGACGTTGCCGCCGACCGCGCCCGCGCCGTCCCCCGTGGCAGTGACGGCGCCCTGCTGCTTGAGTTCTTCCAGCCAGTCCACCTCGGCCCGTGTCTGGGCCACGGCCAGGAGCCGGTCGAAGGTGCCGTCGGCGGCCCAGCGGGCGAAGCGCCCCTGCGCGGTCTGCCAGGCCCGCACCGTTCGGGCAGGTGCCGCCAGGGCACACCGGACGGAACTTGAAGACGATACCCACCAGCACCTGGCGGTGATCGCGCCATCTACCCCGGGCACGGCCCGCCGGCGGCAGTAACGGATCGATCACCGACCAAGCGGCATCAGATATCTCCCCATCCCTCACGACCAGTCCAACGATCGGGTGATCGGAAAGACTCCCTAGTAATCAGCTGTTGCTGTCGTCCTCCCGATCGAGGCCAAGACCGGGAAGCACATCCGGCCGCCAGGATGGGAGGAAGACGTCGGCGGAACCGGTGGCGTAGTTGGCCGGGGACGCAGCCTCCCGCGTACTACTGGTGGAGCGGATGGCAGCGTCGTGGGCGCGCCCGGCGTCACGGTGGCTGACGCCAGTGCTGGACGACAAAAACGTTCGCAGCGGGGCCACTTCCTGCTCTATGGCATCGAAGACGGAGGTGACCTTGTCTCCAAGGTTGCTGAGCCCGGCTGGCAACTTGCCGCGTAGCTCCGTCCAGTCCTTGCGGTGGTTGCTCGAGAATGCGGAGAGCGTCTCGATGGGCTGAAGGGAGCCGTCCTTACGGTACGCGGCGGCGAGCAGGCGGTGGCCCTCGGCGGCATCCTGCTGCATGCCCGACAGGGCCTTGCGGATCTCGCCCACGGACTCGTCGTCGAGCTCGCCGCCCCGGCCGCGCTCCATGAGGCGGCCAGCTTCCTGGAGCCGGGTGGAGGCGAGGTCGAGGTAGACCTTGCCGCGGTCGGCGTCGTCGCCGGCGAGGTCGAGGCGCATGTCCTCGATGCCCCGTTTGAGGCCGTAGAGGGTGTCACCGGGCAACGCATCCGTGCTCACGGCGGCGACGCCGCCGAAGGCGCCGGCCGCCACGCCGACGGAGAGTCCGCCGGCGGCGAGCCTGCGCGACCACGCGGAGCGCGGCCTGAGCTTGCCGAGACCCCGGCCTGAGGCCCGGTGTGCCCCACTGCCGCCGTCACGCCCCGGGGCAACCGTCAGGCTACCGTCGGCGACGGCCTCCATGGCGGCGATCAGCTGAGCACGTTGCACGGTCTTGACTTCGGGATCCAGCGTCGGCCGTGGCACGTTCTGCAGGCTGTTCGCCAGGGCCAGGAGCCTTCCCTGTTCTGAATCCGCAGGCCGGTCCGCGACGCGGGAGCCGTGCCGCTCGCCGGCGCCCGTCTGGGTGCCTTCATCCTCGAGGACATCGGCGAAGCCGTCGGCTCGGCGTAGGCGGGGCTGTGTAAGGAGGGTGCCGGTGGTCTCAAGAAGCAGTGCCCCGGTGGACAGCGACCGGATGCGGGCAGGAACTGCTGCGGGTGCGGCAGAGGCCAGTTCCGGGACGGCTACTTCTTCCGCAGCCGCCTGCTGCTTGACCCGCTGGAGCATCGATGCTTGGGCCTCGGGGGTGAGCAGGGGCGAGTGGGCGCGCAGGTAGGCCTGAGCCGCTGCGAGCCGGTCGGCGACCAATGGGTCAAGCTGTTCGTCGGGCTGTGCGTGGTGCGCATGCTCAGTCATGGGTCCCCCTGCGCGTTCCGCCGCTGCGTTGTTCGATCCCGAGTATTTTCCGGAGCCGCCTGTTGGCTTCGGTCAGCTGGGTGGTCACGGTGCTGCGGGTGATGCCGAGCTGGTCGGCGATCTCACGAGGCTTGTAGTTGTCCAACGTCAGCAGGGCGATCTCGCGCATACGCTCGGGAAGTTGCTGCAGGGCGTTGAGCACCTCCTGGAACTGCTCCTTGGACTCAACGAGGTCTGCGGGATCCGGGTAAGTCTGCGGGGGCCGGGAGGCGACGCAGTCCCTGCGGAGACGAGCTTCCCTGTTCATCTCCTCGTGTCGTTCAAAGACTCCGTTTCGGAGTGTGACGTACAAATATGCGCGGGGCTTCTGGATCGTGCCCCAGTGTTCAAACACCGCCTTGAATGCTTTCCCGACGATGTCGCCGACATCGCCGGCCGACGCTCGCATAGACACGTAGAGCACGGCATCTGCGTAGACGTCATTGAAGAATTCATCGAACAGGTCCTTGGAACCGCTGCTGTCCACCTCGGGTGAACTCTCTTCGATCACCGGCCGCTGCCCGGTTCGCCGGCGCCAGCACGACTCCTCGGTGGCCTTGTGGTGCTGGTGCGGCACACCGCGGGCCGAGGCCGACGCGCCCGATCTGCCCGGGTGGTTTGCGTGCGCGGATCAGGGACGGGCTTGTTGGGCGGCAGCTTCACTTCCCAGACCAGGGTGCCGCCACGTGAGCGGTGTTCCTCCCGGATCGTGCCGCCCGTGTGGGCGAGTTCCCGCAAGACAGCGCAGTTCAGCCGCTGGCGTGAGCGGTCGCGGACCCAGTGTCCGATCATCCGTCTGTGCGCCAGAAGACTGAACACCACAGTCACGCCCGGGGCGAGATGGTGCACGTTGACCCGTCCTTCAATGCGTTGGGGGAGGTAACCCTGACGCATATAAGAGGAACGACGACCCCTGATTGACGAGACATTCGCATTCGAAGAAATGATCGGCCCTTCACCTGATCGCCGCACCGGGTTACCAGCGCACGCCGAGGGCACAAAGCCCGTCCGTGTCGCCCGGGTCCGCTCGAGGACCGCCTACGGCCCTTTGGCCAGCTCCGCCTCCAACTGCGTGAACTGCCTCTTGCTCAGTCTCGGCAGGGACGCCGGGTTCCGCGATCGCAGGGCCCGCGGACCACCCTCGTCCCACGCCTGCCGCCACCGCTGCACCGACCGGACGCTGATGCGCAGGTCCTTGGCGATCAACGAACTCGCCTCGCCCCGGTCGAACCGCTCGGCTGCTTGGAGCCGTAACTCCTCGCGGAACTGCTGCCGTTCGGCAGTCAGCCCGCCCCCTTGTGGGTACCGCATGCCCGGTGATACCGCAGGAGACTGCCGCCCGTCAGCCCCTACGACACCACGAGTTCAACCTCAGTAACCGACCTGATCGACCTCGAATTCGAGCTGTAACCGGGCATGGAGCAGGACGTGGCGGGGCGGCGACGCGACCTCGTCCCTGTTCTCCCTGCTGCGGAACGACCTCCCGAGGAGCCCGTACAACCATCGGTGCCAGTGGAGGGTCTGTCCTTCGTTGGCCCTCCGTGATCAAGTAGCGACCGGCCGGACACGGGTATGCGGGCCATCGTTTCAGTGCGCAGACGCCGCCCGGGTGTCCGCGGTTGTGCAGGGGGTTCTCGTGCGTCACTCAGTTCGTTTCGCCGTGGCAGCCGCAGTGGCGGCCTCGTTGACCGGCAGCCTGATGGCCGTTTCAGCCGACTCGGCAGTCGCAGCCGGGTCCAAGCTGGTCGACGACTTCAACGGCGACGGATACCGCGACCTGGCCATCGGCATGCCCGAAAACTACGACCCTGCGATGGGCGAGGCAGAACGCGAGACTGCCTCGGCGCCCCCCTGGCGCGCCTTGAAGCCGAGGTCGCTCTCTCGCGCCTGCTGGATCAATTCCCTGAGCTGCTCCTTGCGGTCCCTGCCGACGAGGTGGAATGGCTGCCCTCGTTCCACCATCGCGGACTGAAAGAACTTCCCGTGACCTGGTGACTGCGAACCAACTCGAGTCCGGGTGCTGACCGGCTCCCCGGCCCCCGCGGCGGTGGGGCACGGGAGACAAGTCGCGGGGAACAGCTCACTTGGCGAACCTCTTTCGGGCTGGAGGCGAACTGCGGCCCGAGGTGATCGATGATGCGCTCCGCCTCCGACTTCGAGACCCGAACAAGGCGGCGAGCTGCCGAAGCGACGAAGTGGGGCGTGGCTGCCGTCACATACAGCCGTTGCCCACCAGGGTGTGCACGAGGCGACGACGCCCGGATTCCAGGACAGGACGAGCCGGGCCGGACTGTCCAGCACTCTGGACGGCTCCGTCGCCCTACCTTCTGGTGGCTGCATCAGCAGCTCTGACCATGCGCGTGAGTGACGGCACCGGGCGACGTCTCTCTCCCCCCCGGGGGGCCGATCCGGGCGGACGCCGTCAACGTTGAGCAGCGGCTGGGCTTCTGCTCAGTCGATCAGGTGCACTCAGGACCGCCCGGCCTCAGAGGCGCGGGCTGAACCGAAGCAGAAGCGTGGCAGCCGCGCAATCCTCCTTGAGCCCCCCGCTACCGTCTTCGTGGCTCCGCAACAGGGCCTCCGGCCTTCGGGTCCGGCATGACTTCTCCCTCCTGTTGTTGATGATCCGGGGGGTGGTGTCACTGGGTCCGGAGGCATCGACGGACCGCTGATGAGGGGCTTGAGCACCGGCTTCACCCGGGCCGGATGAGCTCTCCGTAACGTGGATGTAGCAGCTCGGTGCCCTGGCAAGGCCGGACGAAGGCGTGATGGAGGGGCCTGCACGTGATCGACATCGGCGACATCGACGTCGTCCTCGGACTGGACGTCGGCAAGGGCGAACGCTACGCCACCGCCGTCACCCCAGCCGGGGAGAAGGCATTCGACAAGCGCCTGCCCAACACCGAACCCAAGCTCCGCGAGCTGTTTGCAAAACTCCAGGCCAAGCACGGAACGGTGCTGGTCGTCGCCGACCAGCCGGCCTCGATCGGAGCTCTGCCGCTGGCGGTGGCGAGGGACATGGGCTGCCCGGTCGCCTACCTGCCCGGGCTGACGATGCGGCGGATCGCCGACCTCTACCCCGGCGAGGCCAAGACCGACGCGAGGGACGCGTTCATCATCGCCGACGCCGCTACCGCCATGCCCCACACGCTGCGAGCGATCGACGGCGAGGACGAGACGATCGCCGAGCTGGGGATGATCGTGGGCTTCGACGACGACTTGGCCGGCCAGGCAACCAGGGTCGCCAACCGGCTGCGTGGCCTGCTGACCCAGATCCACCCTTCGCTGGAACGAGTGCTGGGACCGCGGCTGCAGCACCCGGCCGTCCTCACGCTGCTGGAACGGTTCGGATCTCCGGCCCAGATCCGCAAGGCCGGCCGTCGGCGGCTGGTGACCCTGCTGCGGCCGAAGGCGCCGAGGATGGCCGAGCGGCTTGTCGACGAGATCTTCGCCGCGTTGGACGAGCAGACCGTGACCGTTCCGGGGACCGAGGCGGTCGCGCTGATCGTTCCGAGCCTGGCCGCCTCATTGACGGCCGTGCTTGACCAGCGCAGGCTGCTGGCCGGGCCGGCGGGTCGTTGCCGGTCGACGCCGGGAGCCCCCGTCCGGGTTGCCGGGCCGCTAACTGGTGCCTCACTCACCGCGCGTGGCAAGGCGTCCGGCCGCGTCGAGCCGTGCGAGGCGGTCGTGTTCCCTCTCGGCCCACCGCCGTACCCGACCGGGATCCAGCGCGGTGCCGTGGCCGACGTGCAGGCGGGCAGGGTTGAGGGCGAGCATCTCGCGCAGGCTGGCGAGGTTCTGCCAGGGGTCGTCGTGGAAGGGCGGATTGGCGGGCCTGCCGGGGATGAGGCCCATGAGGGAGCCGGCGACCAGGTCGCCGGCGACGAGGTCACCGTCGTCTGTGAGGACGGAGACCGATCCGGCGGTGTGGCCGGGGGTGGGCATGATGCGCGCCGCGAGGCCGAAGTCCTCCAGGCTCGTCTCGCCGCGGACGAGCACCGCGGGCTCGAAGGGCTCGGCCCGAACGTGGAGATTGCGGTTGCGGGCCATGAGACGGCCCATCAGGCCGGTGGGCAGATACGGTTCGCGGACCCGGCCCGAGCGATACGGTCCGAGGTCGGCGATGTGGCCGGCGAGGGGCGCGCCGGTGAGCCGGTGCAGTTCGGCGGCAGAGCCGAAGTGGTCGATGTGGCCGTGGGTGATGACGATCAGTGAGACGTCGGCGGGATCGACGCCGAGGGCGGTGATCCGATCATGGATCTTGTGGCCGCTGCCGGGGGTTCCGGCGTCGACGATGACGGGGCGGCGGCCGAGCAGCAGGTAGGCGTTGATGTTGTGCCGGCCCATGACCGGGATCGGGACGACCTTTGTGCGGGACACGGTTCTCCTTTGGAGTGTGCTGGTGGGTGCCGCGTGCGGGCATGGCGAAGCTCGGCCGGTGCGCGAGCGTGCCCGGTGGCCGGCAGGCGGTGCGGGTGGTGAGGGTCAGAAGCGGCGGCGGTACTCGGCCGGAGTGGTACCCAGCCGCCGACGGAAGACGCGGTGCAGCGTTTCCACGGAGCCCAGGCCGCTGGCGGCGGCGACCTCGGGCAGGCTGCGGTCGCTGTCCTCCAGCAGCCGCCGGGCCGCCTCCAACCGGGCCGCCTCCACATAGGCAGCCGGTGTCGTGGAGGTGCGCTGATGGAACAACCGGGTGAAGTGACGCGTGCTCAGGTGCGTGCGGGCCGCCAGGGCTTCGAGGGACAGGTCCTCGGCAAGGTGTTCGGCGATCCATCTGCGCAGCTCGTCGATCCGGTCGTCCGAGGAGCCCTGGACGGACAGCGGCACACTGAACTGGCTCTGCCCACCGGAGCGTTTGACGTACATCACCATCAGCCGGGCGGTCGCGAGTGCGAGGTCCTGGCCGTGGTCCTCGGCGACCATGGCCAGCGCCATGTCCATCCCCGAGGTGACGCCGGCGCAGGTCCACACCCGCCCGTCCCGAATGAAGATCGGATCAGGATCCACCCGCACGCCTGGGTGTTCGGCGGCCAGCCGGCCCGCGGTGAGCCAGTGCGTCGTGGCGGGCCGGCCCTCCAGCAGCCCCGCGGCGGCCAGCAGGTGCGCCCCCGCGCAGATCGACCCGATCCGCCGGGCCCGAGGTGCCGCACGCCGCAGCCAGCTGGCGACCTGGTGGTCGATCACCGGCTCCACGCCTCCGTCTACGAGCTCGATCGCCCCCGCCACCAGCAGGGTGTCGATCGGGCCGAGCACGTCGTCGAAGTCCAGGTCGGCCATCAGCCGCACGCCGCTGGAGGTGGTCACCGGGGCGCCGTCGGCCGTCGCGATCCGCACGAGGTAGCCCGACCGGTCACCTCTGCCGACCCGGGACGCGACGGAAAACACCTCGGCCGGTCCGGTGGCGTCCAGCAGCTCGATGCCGGGAAAGGCGACGATCACGACGCGGTGCGGTTGGGACATGCCCCGATCATGCCGCCCGATCCGACATGGCTGCAACGACCAGGATCTGTCACATCAGGCCATCGGGAAGGGGGGCCGGCGGCAAAGCCAGAACTTCGAGCAAACTGATCCCGGTCCAGGCGCCTCCTGCCCCTTGGGCCACTGCGCCACAGCCCGCTTGGGTCAGGTCCCCGTCCTCTCCGGATCGGCTCCTTGATCGAGGCGCCCGACGGATGTCGGCCGCCCAGTCCCAGCCCCTTACCAGCCCAGCCGTCACTCTCTGCCAACCGCTCCCCCTCGGAACGCCGGACGCTTGCGCGCTGCCTGGTCACGCTCTCGTCCGGGAAACAACAGGGCAAACGGCACGAGCCCCGCCGCGGGCGGAACTGACGCCGCGCCGCTCCCCGGCCCGGCCGTCACCCCGGGCAGGGAGCGGCCTTACGACCCGCTCGGGGGGTGGCCGCCGTCCCCTGGGCAGACCACCGGCAACTCGTGGTTTCCCCTCCCATCCGCGCGGACACCGTCGCCGGCCGCCTGCCCGCGACCGCCGGGCATCGGCAGAGCGCGGGCAACGGCGCGAAGGCCCGTGCCACTACGACCGGGCTTGGATCCGGTGTTCGCCGGAGCGTCGAGGAGTGCAGGCCTACTGGTCCGCCTGCGGTCCTCCCGCTTCCCGGCCGGAGGGAGGCTCCTGCCCGGCCGTCCCCCACGTCCGGTACTGATACAGCATCAGCGTCGCCAGTACGGCCAGTCCCACCGCCCCGCCCGCGGCGAATCCGACGACCACCGAACGGCCGGAGGCGAGCACGGCGAGCAGGCCCGCAGCCGAGCCGGTCAGCACGGAGGTCACCACGCCGATCATTCCCGCGACGGTCCGGAACACCTGCCAGCCTCCGCCGTGCAGGCCTTGCAGGGCGAGCCGTCGCGAGGGCGGAACACTGGCCATGTAGTCGGCCAGCTCGGGTGCGACGTCGAGGTAGTACGAACGCAACCGTTCGATCCGCCGGGCGTACCGGAGGTCTTCGATCCCGGACTGGAGCACCCGGTCGAAGGTGACGAAGCCGATGAAGGACAGCGTTGACAGCAAGATCAGCCCGAAGGTGTAGAACGCGGCGCCGATGGCGGTCGCTGTGGCGACCAGCCCCAGAGCGACCATCCCGGCAGACATCGTGCCGAGGAAGAGCGTTGCCCGGCTGGTCGACTCGGCGATCGTCGCCGCCCGTGCTCCCTGCAAGGTGAAGTGCTCGGTCGTCACGAAGGACACGGCGGCCTGCCTCGGCCCTCCGTCGCGTGAACCGGCTCTCATGTTCCCGTCGGTGCCCGTAAGACCACCAGTTTCCTCGATGGGACTCCCATGACCTGCCCATGATGTCGTCGGCCCCGTCGGTCCACCCACTACCGCTCGCCGCATGTCGGGGCTTCAGGGGCCGCCGCCCGCGCGGCGCCCGGCGCTTATTAGTTGACGCTTCAACTTCACAGGTCTACGGTCTTGCACCACTAGGTGATGCGTCAACCAAAGGCGCGCGCCTCGTCGCCACAAGGAGAGCCCCTGATGTCCACCCCTGACGAGCAGAGCGCTCGCGTCACCCCCTCGGCCGCCCGGCCGAACCGGCGGACGCTCCTGAAGTACTCGGCTCTGGCCGCCTCGGTCCCCGCCGGCGCCGCCCTGCTCCAGCCGCTGCTGGGGTCCGGGACGGCCTCGGCCGCAGACGCCCCGGCGGCCGGCGGCACCTTCGCCCCCGTGCCGTCCACCGCCCGAGGCCCGCAGATCGGGTCCAAGGGCTACCTCGTGCAGGAGATCCGCGATCGGCTGTTCTGGATCACCGACGGCACCTACCAAATGCGAACCCCCATGGCTGGATGATCTGGAAGACCGTGCCTGGCGGGCGTACATCGCCATGAGTCAGCTTCTGGACACCGAGATCAGCCGGGGGCTGCGCATGGACATCGGTCTTTCCATGGCCGACTACCGCGTGCTCGCCCCGCTCTCCGAGGCGCCGGACCACCGTCTGCGCATGCAGGACCTGGCCTCGCGCGCCCACTGGGAGAAGAGCCGGCTGTCCCACCAGGTCCGCCGGATGGAAAGCCGCAGACTGGTCCGCCGGGAAGAGTGCGCCACCGACGCCCGCGGCGCCTTCGCGATCATCACCCCTGAGGGCCTGCAGGCCGTCCGCAAGGCCGCGCCCCTGCACGTGGCCCGTGTGCGTCGCCTGCTCGTCGACGTTCTCTCGCGCGAACAGCTGCAGGCGCTTGCCGACGTCTGCGAAACAGTGGTGGAGGCTCCCGCGGAGCGCTGAAAGGTTGTCGTCCCTGCCCTGCCCGGCTGCGCTTTCAAGCGGGCGCCGGGCGACCGGCGGGGCGCGGCGGACCGGGGGCCCGTGGGGGTGACCTTCCCTCGTCGCGGGACTCGCCGGCCTGTTGCGAGCGGTCGACGATGGCCTGCAGGGCGGCCACGTGGTCCAGCAGCGCTGCCCTTCCGGCCTCGCTGAGGCTGATCCAGGTACGGGGTCGCTTACCGACGTAGCCGCGCTCGACCTCGACGTAACCGTGATCGGAGAGCTTACTGATCTGCTTGGACAGCGCCGAGTCGGACAGAGCGACCGTGTCGCGGACGAATCCGAACTCCACCCACCGGGAGGAGGACAGCAGCGACACGATCGACAGACGGGTGGGGTCGACCAGCAGCGGGTCGATGGCGGCGTCGGCCATCACGCCTCCCCCTTGGATGCCGCCCCCGGCAGCCGTCGCTGCAGGACGGTCGTCTTGCGCGACACCAGTACGGCGAGGGTCAGCACCACCAGGCCCACGAGGGTGTGCCAGTACGGCACGTGCGCATCGAGCGGCGTGCAGGTCATCGCGCTTACTGCCCCATTGGGTGGAGCGGTCCCCGGGTCCCGGGTGGGTCGGCAGATGCAGTCGCTACGGAGATCGCCGACCCGCGCTACTCAAGACGGCCGTTGCATTTGTCATCACGAGCCCCGAGGCCGTCCGCGACATCATTGCCCGTGCGGGGACTTCGGGCTTCGAGTCCGACGACTGAAGCTGTAGTCGCCGGAGGCCTGCCGCCTTACTGCTGATACCAGTCGTCGCCGCCGGCTCGCAGCGAACGGCCGAGGTAGTCCTGCAGGTTGTTCGCGACCCACCGACGACTGTCGCTCTCGTGCTCCCAGACGAAGATGTCTGGACGCTCGGGCTTCTGCACGAACGCGAACTGGTCACCGCCTCCGTTGTCCCCGAAGAAGAGAAGGGCGTCGAACGGCATGTAAAGCTGCGTGAACGTCTGGTCGGACCAGAAGAGCAGGTTCCTCTCGACGATCTGATCGAGGGGCCAGATGGTATCCACGTGAAGGTGTCCGATTACCCCATCGCTTTCGAGGAGCAATTGCCTGAGCTCGGCCGGCAGCGTTCGCCTGAGTCGCGTCTGCGCCGCGACGAGCTCGGATGCCTGGACCGGTCTCCGAAAGCCCACGTCGGGAAAGACCGCTGTCGCTGCCTGTCTCCACATGATCCGGAGCTTAGCCGACCAGCTTCAGGGCCCCTGTGCCGCACCGGCGGTAGCAGATGAGCATGCCGACGATGCCGACGCAGGCCAGGAAGCGTTCGGCCTTGTGCTCGTAGCGTCGGTTCAGGCGACGACACCCGTTCGGCCAGGACATGAGGTGCTCGACCACCCAGCGGTGCCGGCCCATGCGGCCGGTGTAACGGAGGGAGCGAGTCTTGCGGGCGCGGTGGACTCGGAGCGTGACGGTCATGACGACGTCCTTGAACGTCGTGTGTGCCGCGCGGGGTTGGGGCAGAACCGGGCCGCGATCCTGGACGAGTACAAGCCCTACCTCGACGACCGCTGGAGCGAGGGCTGCACCAATGCCTGGAAGCTGTGGGAGGAGATCGTTCCCCTCGGCTACAAGGGGAGCTACGGGCGCGTTCGTGCCTACCTGCAGCTCAAGCGGACATCGCCACGGCCGGTGGCAGCCCGGCCGCCCTCGCCCCGCTCCGTTGCCGGATGGATCCTCCGCCGCCCCGAGAAGCTCAGCGAGTCCGAAACAGCTCCAGCTCAAGACCGTCTCGGCCAACTGCCCCGAGATCGCCGCCTCACCTGCCATGTTCGGTCGTCCGCGACCATGTTGACCGAGCGCCAGCGCGAACGTCTGCCGGACTGGCTCGACGCCGTCCGGCAGGACGACCTCCCCAGCCTCCACACCCTCGCCGCAAGACTGGACCGCGACCGGACGCCGTCATCGCTGGCCTGACCATGCCCTGGAACTCGGGTGTGGTCGAAGGGCATGTCAACAGGATCAAGATGCTCAAGCGCCAGAAGTTCGGCCGCGCCGGCTTCAGCCTCCTACGCAAGCGCGTCCTGCTCTCCTAGCGACCCAATGTCGGTGGTGGGTGCGACGATCCCCGCGTCAACAACCGGAAGGCGAAGCCAATGGGCACCTGGGGAATTGGTCCCTTCGACAACGACACAGCCGCCGACTTCGCTGGCGACCTGGACGAGGCGCCCATGGAACAACGCGAGGCCATGATCCGCAGAGTCCTCAAACGCGCTGCCGAACCCGCGGACTACCTGATCACCCCGGACGCCGAGCGAGCAGTGGCCGCAGCAGCCCTGGTAGTCGCACAGCACCCTGACGGCGAGCCCGCGTGCTCGAACTACGGCCCGTCGGAGCCGCTGCCGGTGTTGCCTGCCGACCTTCGAACGCTTGCCGTCGACGCCCTGGACCGAGTGGTCGCAGACCGGTCTGAGAGCGCAGAGCTGTGGGACGAGGCTGCAGACGGGCCGAAATGGCGCCGAGATGTCACTCGCCTTCGTGACGTCCTCGACCCCCCGACTCCCGCCACAAGAAGAAGCCCTATTCGACATCTGACCGGTGACCCACAGTTACAGACCACAGAAGTTGTGCCAGAACCCGTGAAGTAGCAGCGTTTGATCAGCAGTTTGGGCGACGGTTGGTGATCTTAGTGCTGCAGATGCTCACGAGAAATGACGTCGCCGTGGTGGGGTGCCACCGTAGTGCGGCAGAAGCGGTCCGTCCCTTGATCACCGGTCGTTAGACTCCCGGCGTTCGGGCGCTGTCGGGTGTTGAGATTGTCCCAGACCAGCACCATCGGGCCGCCGAGCTGCTGGTGGGCGGTCTGGATCAGGTCGCGGTAGTCCTTCCAGGAGAAGCTCTTGCGTCCGTCGGGCCGGGCGTCCTGGCAGGGCCGGTAGATCAGCCGCGAGGGTTCGCCGGGTTTGTAGCAGGCCAGGGCGGCCACCGATAGGCGGCGGGAGCGGCCCTGCACGCGGATCACCGGGGTGTGGCCGCGGCGGGACCAGGGGCGGGTGGTCGGCGGCGTCATCGAGAATCCGGCCTCGTCCTCGAAGACGAGCCAGGCGTCGAGCGCCGCCACGGTCCTTCCACACTCGGCCAGGTCTCCTTCACCCAGCGGCCACCAGGTTCTCGTCCCACTCGATCGCCCGCCGGGCGGGGACCTGGCGGCTCCAGCCGTGCCTTTTGAGCAGGGCGGCCACTCCCTGCACGGTGTAGCTCTTGTGGAAACGGCGCCCGATCAGCGTCTTGATCCGCGACAGGGTGCAGGTCTGGTCCGGCCAGCCGTGTGCCACCGGCTCCTTGGCCGGCTCCCGCTCGAGCCCGGCAAACAGTTCGTCCCTGAGCAGCGGCAGCGATGCCGGACCCCTGGAGGCCAGAGGCCGGGACCCGTTCTGCGACCAGGCTCTGCGCCACTGCTGAACCGACCGGACGCTGACCGGAAGGTCGTGAGCGATGATCGGGTTCTCGTCGCCCTGCCTGAACCGCTCGGCCGCCTCCATCCTCAACTTCTCGCGGAAGGCCCGCCGTTCGTCGGTCAGTCCGCCCCCTTGCACATACCTCATGCGGTCGGCATACCGCAGGGATCATGAGGCGTCAGCCCCTACGACACCACGCTTTGAAGGTCAGTAACCACAAGCAGAACCAGAGCCAGAACCTAACGAAGCACTACTAGTGACCTGAGTCAGAGATTCGTCGGCAGTAGCGGCGACTTTGTCGAGGATCTCGTCGGCTGTCTTCGTCCAGACGAAGGGTCTGGGCTGCTCGTTCCAGTCGGCGAGCCAGGCCCGGATGTCGCGTTCGAGGGCTTGGACGGAGCGGTGGACGCCGCGTTTGAGCTTCTTCTGGGTCAGCTCGGCGAACCATCGCTCGACCAGGTTCAGCCAGGATGCGCTGGTCGGCGTGAAGTGCAGGTGGAACCGCGGGTGGGCCAGCAGCCACCGTTTGATGTCGGGCGTCTTGTGGGTCGCGTAGTTGTCCAGGATCAGATGAACCTGCAGGTCAACCGGGATTTCTTTGTCCAGCTTCGCGAGGAACTTCTTGAACTCGGCCGCTCGGTGGCGGCGGTGCAGGGAGCCGATGACCTTGCCGGTGGCGACCTCGAGGGCGGCGAAGAGGGTCGTGGTGCCAGCCCAGACGTAATCGTGACTGCGACGTTCGGGGACGCCAGGCATCATCGGCAGGACAGGCTGAGACCGGTCCAGGGCCTGGATCTGGGACTTCTCATCCACGCAGAGCACCAGGGCCTTCTCCGGCGGATCGAGATAAAGCCCGACGACGTCGCGGACCTTGTCGATGAACAGCGGGTCGGCGGACAGTTTGAACGTCTGCGACCGGTGCGGGGCCAAGGCGAACGCCCGCCAGATCCGCGAGACCGTCGACTGCGACATTCCCGTGGCCGCGGCCATCGACCTCGTCGACCAGTGGGTGGCGTTCTTCGGCGTCTCCTCGAGCGTCTTGACGATGACCCGCTCGACGTCGGCATCGGTGATCTTCCGGGGGACGCCGGGCCGCGGGTCGTCGCACAAGCCGTCCAATCCCCGCTCGATGAAGCGGCGCCGCCAGGTGCGGACCGTGTCCGGAGCAATCCGCAGCCGGCGGGACACCTCCATGACCGAGTGCCCTTCGGCGCACTCCAGCACGATCCGCGACCGCTGAGCCAGAGCCTGAGCCGTCGTACGGCGACGTAACCAACCCTCCAGCACCGAACGCTGCGCATCGGTGACCAACAACGGCGGAATCTTCGGACCCGGACGACTCATACCCGACTAACGACCAATCTCTGACTCAGGTCACTAGGCCTGAACCCCGCCTCACCCCTCGGCGGGTGCTGCCCGGACCCCGGTCCGGACAGCACCCGCCCATGCATGTCCTGGCCGTGTCGCCCAACTACGCCGAAGCCTCGGCCCCTGCCCTGGGGGCGAACCCACTCCCCTGCTCGGCGAACACCTTGATCGCGGCGCCCAGGAACTCCACCAACCCGGGGTGGTAGGAATCGTGGAACGCCCTCATGGCCTCGTCCTCGGCGTAGAAGAGCGACATGCCGACGTAAGCCTCCCTGGAGGGGGTGTAGAACCGGCTGACGATGTCGAAGTGCCTGCGGACGAGCTCCTGGATCTGCTGATCCCCAGGCAGGGAGCCGCCGTCCAGGAAAGCCGTGATCTCCCGGTACAGGACGTCCCAGTCCTGGTGGACCCGCTCCCTGTCCACATGTTCCCAGTCGTTGGTTTCGGCAAGGCTCTTCGCCTGCTCCTGGGCCAACGACCGGCGACACTCGTCCTCGTAACTGTTCCCCACGGCACCGGTTCCCATCGTTCGTCACCTCTCCGGTGGATCCACGAGAGGCCGCCGACATGTCGACATCGACCGGCCGCCGATGATCAACTGCCGGTCCAGGCCGAACGGTGACACACAGCCACTGGGTCGGCAAACCATTTCTTGGACCCTGCGGCGCTCCGTCCCGGTCAGCCGGCGGCGGAAAGGCGCGGCTCGAACGGCGAGCCATGAGCGGGGCGTCCAGCCACTCGACCGCGCGGCCCGGACTCCCGCGGCGACCTCGCGCGCCAACAAACCCCCCGCCCCGAACTCGCCGACCGCCTCGAACGCGAGGTCCGCAACCGCCGGCAGCCGCAGATCTGGGCCAACGCCAAGCAGGCCGCGGCCACCACGAGCGGCATCGTGATCAATGTCCAGGGCCGCTTCGGCTGCACCGCCGCCCCCAGCTGCACCGACGACGCCCGCGTACGCCACCTCCCCCTCGCCCTGCCCCCCACAACACGCCGCCCGCCTCTTCACGGCCGGGGAGGAAGGCGCCACCGAGGACCGGCTCCGCCGCATCGCCGCCGAAGCCCTCGGCGAGGGTCTGCTTCCGCGACAACGGCCCCCGCGCCCACGGCCTCGAAGTCGAACTCACCGACCTGATCATCCTCGAATTCGAGCTTTAACCGGGCACGGAGCAGGACGTGGCGGGCGGCGACGCGACCGCGGGGGCGAGCGCGAGGCGCACGAGGAATGGGCGTTCATCGAGCCGTCTGCCGATCGGCGAGTACGGAGCCGAGGGTTCGCAGCAGCCTGTGGTGCGGTCAGCACCGCCTCGCCACTGTGCGGATCCAGCAGGGTGGTCCGACTGACTCCCCAGCGGGTGGCCCGCTTCCTCGGGTAACTGGGCAAGCCCGGCACCACCGTCATCGCGGCCGTCGGCGCCATCGGCTGAGCAGCGCGGCGAACTACCAGCGGTGTGGCTGGACGCCGCGTTCGCGATAGGGGTGGATGTCGCGCGGGAATCCGCCCGGCAGAGCGCCTCAGCTGAGAGGAGGTGCGCGACTGCACAGGCACGGCATGCTCACCGGGGCGCGCGTCGGCCGCATCGGCCGACAACAGTCCGCCGGTCAGAGTCGCCGTCACCGGCGGCACCGTATCGGCCACAGGCCATCCGACCGGTGCTGTGGGCGTCACGGCGTGAGTCGTGGCGTGTGGTGCGTCGCTGTTCGGCGGCGCGAAGGGATTCCCGGAACAACGGGCCCGTGTGAGATGCCTGGGTGCGACTGTGGTCGCACCTGAACATGCCTTGGATTGCGACTTCAGTCGTATGCGATGGCGACCCGGGATCGATGTGGCCTCACGTGTCACGCCCTGAGGATGGCCAGGTGACCGAGATCGTCGCGGGGCTGTACATGTCCCCTCTGGAGCTTCTCGCCTTGCTGTGTGCCGTCGCACTGGTGGTGGCGCGCTGGCTTCCTGCCGCTGCCCGCCCACGCGTCACGATCGCGGCAGGGACGGTTCTGCTGCTGTCCGCGATCGTGTTGTTTGTGGTGGGGATCCGCTGGCAGATGCTGCCGGTTCTGGCAGGCGCCGCACTCGCGTTGCCGTTCGCCCTCGCTCCGCTGCTGCGACACCGTACCGGCCGGCCGGCGTGGCGGGCCCGATGGTGGCTGGCGTTGCCGGGGTCGGTGGCCTGCGTCGGTCTGATTGCCACGGCTCCGGTGACCGCCTGGGCCTTTCCCGTACCCGTCTTCCCCGAGCCGTCGGGCCGTTTCGCGGTCGGCACCCGCGTGGTGCAGTGGACCGACCAGCGCCGCCCCGAGAGCTTCACCACCGATCCCCACGACCGGCGCACGGTCGTGGTCCAGCTCTGGTATCCCGCGCAGAAGAGCCCCCAAGGCGCGCAGCGGGCCCAGTACCTCGGACGCACGGAGCCTGAGGCGCGCACCGTTTCCGCTGCCCTCGCCCGCCAGGTCGGCTTGCCTGGCTTCCTGGTCGGCGGTGTCACGCGTGCCCACAGCCGTTCGGTCTTCAACGCCCCGGTGGCCGGCGGGGGCGGACGGTTCCCGGTCGTGCTGTTCTCTCCCGGGTCGGGCGGAGTGCGTACCCAGAACACCGCCTGGGCGGAGGAACTGGCCAGCCACGGCTATGTGGTCGCCGCCCTCGACCACCCATACGACTCCGCCGCCGTCGTCCTTGCCAACGGCCGAACGATCCACTCCCAGATCGCCTCCACCGGGCATCGGGACAAGGACGAGGAACTGGCGGTTGGCTGGACGGCTGTCCGGGCCGCCGACCTCGGTTTCGTTCTCACCCAGCTGGACCGTATGGACCGAGGTGAGATCACCGGCCCGCTGACCGGACGCCTGGACACCGGTCGGGTCGCGGTCACCGGCCACTCCATAGGTGGTGCCGCCGCTCTGCAGGCAGCACGGCAGGACCGCCGGTTCGACGCCGTCATCGATCTGGACGGCTACCCTCACGGCCCCACCTCCCCCTCTCTGCACCAGCCGACGCTCGCGCTCACCCAGGCCATCACCCCGTCAACCGACCCACGGTACCTACCCCGCCTCAGCAAGGCTCTCAAGCTCAGCACCGCGACGGGCTACCGGCTCACCATCCCCGGTGCCGCACACCTCACCTTCATGGACGGCCCCCTGTACCTGCCGCCTGTGCCCTCGATAGTCGGCTCCCTGGGCCGCACCGAGAGCCCACACGTTGTCGCCGCAACCACTCTGGCCTTCCTGGACACCACCCTGCGGCACGAACCCGGTGACATGGCTGACATCTTGTCGGCCTACGGCGACCTCAGCGTCTACCACCCGGACAACAGCCGCTGATCAGCCGGGCAGCAAGCAGCCGCTGGCCCAGCCCCTCGGCGAATCTCGACAGCATGAGAGGCTTTCGCAGCGCTGGCCGAGCGGCCTCGTCGAGGGTTGCGGCCGTCCTGGCGTGACGCGAAGACGACCGGCTAGGGGGTCACCTGGGTGGCTGTGACGTGGCGGGTGTTCGCGCGACGAGGAGGGCGATGTCGTCGGCGTGGTCGGTGGCCATGCCGGCAATGAGTTCGTCGCAGAACGTGTCGAGGTCTTCGCGGGCGAGGGCCGCGGCGTGCTGTCGTAGGCGGGTCATGCCGTGATGGAGGTCTTCGCCACGGCGTTCGATGAGGCCGTCGGTGTACATGAGCACGGTGGAGCGGGCGGGCAGAGTCTCGGTCGCGTGGTGGCGCGGGAGAGAAGGGTCGACGCCGAGGAGGAGACCGCGGCCGCCTTCGAGGTAGCGGGTGTCGCCCTCGTGGGTGACCAGCAAGGGCGGCGGGTGCCCGGCGCTGGAGTAAGTGATCTTCCAGCCTTCGCGCCCGTTCTCGTCGAGAACGGCGTACAGGCAGGTGGCTGTGGCCTGCGGGTAGAGGGCGTCGTGCGCGAGGTCGAGGCGGCGCAGGATGTGCCCGGGGGGCTCTTGGCGGTCGCAGCCGATGCCGCGCAGCATGTTGCGCAGCTGGCTCATGGTGATCGCGGCGCGTAGGTCGTGACCGGTGACGTCACCCATGATCATGGTGGTGCTGCCGTTGGGCAGGGGGAAGCTGTCGTACCAGTCGCCGCCGACTTCGGCGGTGGTGGCGGCGGGCGCGTAGCGGGCGGCCAGCTGCAGCGGGCCGGTTTGAGCGAGGGTGGGCAGGAGGGAGCGCTGGAGGCGTTCGGCGATGTGCTGGGTCTCGCGGTACAGGCGGGCGTTGTCCACACCCAGAGCGATGCGGTGGGTCAGGTCCTCCACCATGGCGAGGTCGTCGTAGGTGAGAGGCGCGCGGTCGGCAGAGCGGCCGATGGTCAGAGCGCCGAGGACCTGTCGGCGAGCGCGTACCGGGGCGACGACGGCGGTATGGGTTTCGAGCTGATCGAACATCTCGAGCTGACGGGCGTGCAGCGGGTCGGCGGCCATGTCGGGGCTGGGGATGTCGGCTGCGGTCACCAGCAGGGGGCCGGCGCCGAGGAGCACGCGTGAGAGCGGACCGGCCGGAACTTCCGGGACGTCGGGCAGCACACCGGTCAAGCCGCCGACCGGCAGTACACCGGGATCGCGGTGGACGACGCTGACCCTGCGGGGGCGGCCCTCTTCGTCGAGCAGGTCGACCGCACACCAGTCGGCCAGCTGGGGCACCAGGATGCGGCACACCCGACGGACCGCGGCATACGAATCGAGCGTGCTGGTCATGGCGGTAGTGGTCTCCGCCAGAAGAGTCAGCCGGTCCAGTGCCCGCTGAACCACCTGGTCCACTTCGAAATCGTCCATACCCCCCTCCTTCCCACCAGGCCCACAAAGGACCGGACACGGCGCGACAGGGCGCGACAGGGCGGCCCCGGGATGGCGTCCGTCCAGAATGCGCAGACCTTGATCGTCTCGCTGGCTGACCGCCTCTGACCCGTCCGGCGAGGAAGAACAGCGAGGTGGGCCTGGCGGCCTGATCAGCAGACCCGATCAAGACCTTGGTCGTCGCTTCCTCCCGGAACTCTGCCGGCGAAGAACTCATCGATCAGCCACTCTGCCTGAACCTTGCGGTCGCTCATGGGGCTTCCTCCGCTCCCCCACCAGTCTCGTCACTTCGATCCGGTGATAGAGCCGGACAGCCCTGTCACCGGGCGCATGGCCTGTCCAGCCGGAAGCATCCGGCCGGCCCGGCAACCTGCGGCGGTCACAGCTGGGGAGGGAGTGCCCGACGCAGAGTCAGAGGCGAAGGACGACCAGGGCGATGTCGTCGCGGGCGCCGCTGCTGACACCGAGATGGGCGAGGAGGGCGTCGGCGAGGCGTTCAGGGCTGTAGCGGGGACGTCGGGCAAGCGCGTTGATGAGGTGGTGCAGGCCGGTGTCGATGTCCTCGTCACGGCGTTCGATGAGGCCGTCGGTGTAGAGCACGAGGGTGTCACCGGGGGTGTAGGACAGGCTCGCCTGGGGGCGGGGAAGGTGTTCGGGGCGGGCGCCCAGCGGGGGGTCCGTGGCCTGGTCGAGCACGTCGCAGGTGCCGTCCGGGTGGAGCAGGACGGGGGGCGGGTGGCCGGCGCTGCTGTAGGTGATGTGGCGGGCGTGGGGGTCGACGACTGCCTGGACCGCGGTGGTGGCCAGCGCGTCCTCCACATCGCGTGCGTACAGGCACAGGACGTCCAGAGCACGGGCGGGGCCGTCCACGGCCCGGGTGCAGGCGGACAGCGCGCTGCGCAGCATGCCCATGACGGCTGCGGCCTCCAGGCCGTGGCCGACGACGTCGCCGACCGCGACGGCGAATCTGTTTTCGGGCAGGTCGACCACCTCGTACCAGTCGCCGCACACGTTCAGCGACCCGGTCGCGGGCAGGTAGCGCACCGCGATGTCCTGGTGCCGGGCCAGATGAGGTGAGCGGAGCGTGGCCTCCTGCAGGGTGACCGCGACCTGGCGTTCCCGGGCATGGGCCTGGCGCAGCTCCTCGTTCAGTCGCTGCAGTTCGCGGGCCCGCGCGTAGAGTTCGACCTCCATCGCCTCCCTGTCGCCGTGCGCCCTGCCTTCCGTTGGGCGGCGATGGGACAGGATGAACGCGGTCACATCCTCGCCCCGGTGGATGATCCACCTCACCTGCCCGTCCGGCCCGAGGACCGGGGTGTTGATCGCGGACCACCACCGTTCCTCGAACACACCGGGCTGGCCTGCCACGGGGATGTCGTACTTCTGCGGTGCCATCGTGTCCGGCTGCTTCCAGCGCAGCACCCACTGCAGGGAGCCGTGAAGATTCCGCACCCCCTCGGCCTCCGGGTCCGCCGGATTCTCGGGGAAAGCGTCGAACAGGTACCGGCCGAGCAGATCCTCCCGCGTGCGACCGGTCACCCGGCACGCTGCCTCGTTGACAGCGACGATCACCATGTCCGGGCCGAGCACCATATAGGGACTGGGAGTAGCGGCGAACAACGCCTCGTAGTCGATCGCCGGCCCCACCACACGCTGCGGCCGCGCGTCCTCACCGGGGAGGTCCTCGTCCCTCACCCCTCCGTTCTACCGTGCACCGGCGCTCCCGGCAGCCTGCAGCTCGTTGCGGCTGCCACTGGGTTCAGCCCTGAGTGGAGGATGGCCTTGCGGCCGCGGCCCCTTCATCGGCTGATCAGCCACGGCCGGGAGCGGTCAGGATGCGGCGGGTACCGCCGCATCCAGGCCGTGAGAGGCGACGACCTGTGCGCTGCCGTCGGCCAGCCGGTAGGACGGCCCCACCACGCCGAGGCAGCCGGCGGCCGCCATCTCGGCCAGGACGCGGGAACGTTCCAGCAGCAAGTCCACGGTGTGCTCGATGTGCTCGGCCAGGATCTCTTCGGCCTGGTCGCGTCCGGCGGCGCGGGCTGCCAGCACGCTCGCAGTGACCCGCTCGACAACGTCCGCGGTGCGCACGACGAACAAGTCGCTCAGGCCGCGGTCGAGCCGGTGACGCAGGATCGCCCGGAGCACAGCGGACGAGCCAGACCCTGGCCACGCCCATGACATCACGGCGACCACATCACTTGCAGGGCGCCGCACCACGGCTCCGCACCACGATTTCGCGCTCTCTCCGGTCTCCTCCACTGCCGAGAGCGCCTCGCCGCGCAGTGTGGGGTGACCATGAGATGACCGGGGGATGCAGGTGGCATGGCGCCTGAAGGCTGGGGCTTCCTGATCACGTTAGGACTGTTCTTCGGGATACCGCTGACTTTGCTGCTCGTGGCCTGGGCAGCGCTTCGGGAGGGATCGCGGTGGTGGGTGTGGGGCCTGCGCATGGTCGCATCCGGGGCGGGCCTGACGGCTCTCTGGCTCGGCATCCGCTGGATCGCCATCAAGCAAGGTGCTTGTGTGCACGACGGCCGGTGCGCGCAGGACATCGAGGCGCCATGAGGCGAGGCCGGGCGTTCTACAGGGGCCGGTGTCCGGCAATGACGCCGCCGGGGTCGTCGGCCAGGGTGATGCGGGCGGTGATGCGTTTGCCGACCGCCTCGCGGTGCGCTTCGAAGCTCTGGGCGATGGCCATGACGATCTCCAGGCCGTGCTGTCCGACCCGGCCGACGTCTGCGGCCCGGGCGATGGGCAGCTGAGGGTCCGAGTCCCACACCACGACCTCGACCGCGCCATCGGTGATCCGCAGGTCCAGCAGCACTGGGCCGGGGGCATACTTGCGGGCGTTGGTGACCAGCTCGCTCACCACCAGCTGGGTGAGGTGCTGCCGCAGCGTGAGCGCCGCTTCCGGTGTCCGGGCCGCACGCCGTTGCCGGACACAGCCCGTTCGCGTTCCTACTGACCTGCGGCAACCGCAACGGCGTCACCCAGCTGATGCCCCTACTCGACGCGATCCCGCCGGCGTACTTGGCCTTCCGCCGGTTCTCCCGAGGGTTCTTGGACAGGTCCGACGACGTACGGATCACGTCTGATCCGATCCCCAAATCCCACCACACGTGAGACAGTTCAGGCCGGAGACGGCGAGGAGGATGCGAAGGATGTCCACGTGGAACGGATTCGGCACCACGTATCGGGGCTTCAGCTACCCGAATCGTGACGGCAGCCACCACGCCACCCAGTGGGCCGTGCTGCTCTTTCTGCCAGTGATCCCCTTGCGTCGGCATCGCCTGACCGTCGGCGACTCGTCCTACACACAGTACGGGAACGGCAGTACCTCGGTCACCCATTACGCGGTGCACGAGGAGACGCCGCTGGTCGGTGGGGAGATCCTGCGCACATATCTGACCTGGTGGGTCATCGGCCCGCTGATCGTTTTCGGGCCCCCCGCACTGGCGCTGGTGCTCGTCGGCGACGGCATCGGATTCATGACCTATTTCCTCCTCCTGGCAAGCTGCGTCGCCTGGTGCATCTGGGTGGGAGCGGCTATCGAGAAGCGCAACCGCAGGGAGCGCGCGCTGCCTCCGGGGTAGCCACTCCCGTCTCCTTCACAACGGCTGACGCAATGAGCTGAGTTGTCGGTGTGTGATCAGGCAGCAGGCGAGTTTGAGGAACGCTTCCTGGATGTCGGCTCTGCTTTCCCATCGGATCCGCAGGCGCCGGAAGCCGTGCAGCCACGCGAAGCTTCTCCCGATCCCCCAGCGGTAGGTGCCCAGTCCGGTGCCGTGCCGTGTTCCACGGCGGGCGATGGCTGGCCCGTAGCCACGTTCGCGGCCGTGATCGCGGTAGATGTTGTGGTCGTAGCGGATCGGCTCGGGGACGAAGGTGTCCAGAGCCGCAGCGAGTTCGGTGAACTTTGCCTTCCACTCGGCCTCGCCGTTCAGTGCCCCCGAACCCGCTCCCCCGAGCTTCACCTCGGTGCCGTCTGGCAGGAGCTCGCTGGCCGCCGGGTCCGGGCAGGGCAGCCCTGCTGCTCGATGTCAGCGACGTCAGTTCTCGTCGGCGAGCGCGGTCGCCGTAGCGCCGGCCGTGAAGCCACGCAGCCGGTTCGGCATCGGACACCGCCGGTAACTCCGGTCACACGGACGTGCCCGCGACGGGCCCGGCAACCCACGCCGGGCCATGGAGGTCGAGTCACCCGGCGCGCTGGGTTGTCTCCCCCGCCTGAGCGGGTACGGCGGGCAGGGAGACGGTGCAGGAGGCGCAGCGTCGGGCCTGGGCTGGTACGGGGCTGAGGCATTCGGGGCAGTCTCGTTTGGGAGCCTGGACGTCCTGGTGCGGGGCAAGGCGTTCGTGGAGCTTGTTGATCGGGAGCACGACCAGGAAGTACAGGGCGCTGGCGAGGAGGAGGAAGCTGATCGCCGCGTTGACGAAGGCGCCGTAGGGGAACTTGGTGGCGCCTACGGTGAAGGTCTTGCGGCTCACGTCGCCGGTGGCGCCGGTGGCCAGCCCGACCAGTGGTGTCAGGAAGGCGCTGACGAAGCCGTTCACCACGGCGGTGAACGCTGCCCCGATGACGATGCCGACGGCCAGGTCGACCACGTTGCCGCGCAGGATGAAGCTGCGGAAACCCTTCACCTTCTCACCCCTAAGAGGCTCTTGACGTCGACGGGCGGCACCGAAAGCGCGGTCAGCCCACCACCTGCACCTCGGATGCCCTGCCGCTCCTCACCCATGCCGGCTCCGCCGCGCGGCGCGGTGATGTACCAGTTCACCAAGTGGCGCGACGACGGCCAACCATCCATGACCTGCTGCGCTGCAGGTTCGCTGTGACCGCTGAGCGTTGAGGTCAGCCGCTGGTGAGTATCGGGCCGGCCGAAGCAGAGAGTGTCTGGTGAGCGTGGGGGCAGGGCGTGGCAGAAGTGGTTGTGGGAATGCGCATCCGGCGCAGGAGATCACGGGTGGTGCGCTTGTGCAGCGTGCTGAGCCAGGTCAGTCCCGGATGGCGGGAGCGTAGGTGTGACAGCGCGCGGGTGCCCAGGCCGGTGCTGTGGAAGCGCTCGTCGATGACGACCGCGGTGATGACACCCTGGGCGCAGTCAGTGCAGATCCGGTACCGGACCTGGCCGACGACCTGGCGGGTGTGCACGAGGAGCAGGCATTCGTCGCCCGGGCCGGGTTCGTCCGGGATGTGCGTGGACAGGAAGTCGATTGCCCGGTAGACGAGGACGCGGCGGCGCAGGCGGCCGGTGCGCCGGCCTCGGCGTGAGTGCTTGGCGCCATCGTGACCGGGCGGCGGTGTCTCGGCTGTGGGACGCGCATGTAGTCCGTGCATGACGTCTCGTGTGCCCGAACAGCCGACAGATACCCGTTTCAGCCCGCGGGGCACCCAGGTCAAGTCCTGGTGGACGCTGTGGATCGTCCCGCTCCTGGCCGACCGGGCGGCGGAATGACGGTACGACAGCGTCCGAGGGGTGGTGAGCCGGCGGCATGTCCTCCGGCAGATGCTGGTCGCCGACGTCCTCGACGCCGCGGCCGCCGTGCTTGCCGTACTGGTCGTACTCATGGTGACCAGCATGCAGCACGAGAGGGTCCTTGCCGGTCCCGTCTTCGTCCCGGCTCTTGGCTAGCAGGAAGAGGACGGGATGGGGATGTCCTCGTACGGGGTAGGCGAGCTGGACGACGCGGGGCGGCCCGGCGCGCTGCTCGAGGGAGGGTCAACGTATGCAATTCGACGACGATGCTGCTCTGGACACGTCCGAGGTCGAGGACGGTCGGGGAGGTGCGCTGGGCGGGATCCCGGGCGGCGGGAAGACCATCGGCGGGGGACTGGTCGGGCTCGTGGTGCTGGTCGCGTCCGTGCTCTTGGGTGTCGACCCCGGCATTTTCGGCTCGGGTAGCAGCGACACGTCCTCGTCCGGCAAGTCAGCCGCTGACCTCGCGGCGGACTGCCGGACCGGTGCCGACGCCAACCGCAAGGAGGAGTGCCGGATCGTCGCCGTGGTCGACAGCGTGCAGGCATTCTGGAAGCAGACGGAGACAGCCGCCGGCAAGCCCTACCAGCAGGCCCCGACGTTCCTGTTCACCGGCAGTGTGAACACCGGTTGTGGGAACGCGACTTCCGACGTCGGCCCCTTCTACTGCTCAGCCGATGACAAGGTCTATCTCGACCTCGCCTTCTTCAACGACCTGAGCAGCAGGTTCGGCGCCAAGGGCGGCCCGTTCGCCGAGTCCTACGTCATCGCGCACGAATACGGCCACCACTTCCAGGACCTCAGCGGAACGATCTCCCGCGGCAGCGGAGAGGGCCAGAACAGCGGCTCGGTGAAACTCGAGTTGCAGGCGGACTGCTACGCCGGAGTGTGGGCCCACCACGCCACCACCACCCCCGGCCCCAAGAGCGGTAAGCCACTGATCACCAACTTGACGAAGGACGACATCAACCGCGGGCTGGACGCTGCCGCCGCCGTCGGAGACGACCGTATTCAGCAGCGCTACCAGGGCAAGGTCACACCCGACACCTGGACCCACGGCTCCGCGAGCCAGCGCCAGCAATGGTTCTCCACCGGCTACCGCTCCGGCCGCGTTGCCAGCTGCAACACGTTCAGCTGACCGCACTGACAACCACGGCACGACGCCCGGCTGTGGGCCGCCGCTGCTGGGCAGATCGCGACAGCATGCCCGGGGCTGCTTCCTGAGAAACGCGGCGGTGCCTGTTGCGGCCTCGATGGAGCCGACGGGCCCAACATGGCCTGCCCGAGTCCTCGGCAAGTACCGGGGGGACGGAGCACCCCCCGCCGAGGCGGGGGTCCCAGACCGCCGGCTGCGCCCTCGCCGAGCTGATCACCCCTCCCGTGGCCGCGAGTGCGCATCCGTGGGAGGGGTGGACGTTCAGCGCGGGGTGCGGGGCGCAGCGAGCCCTGGACGTGCAGCTGGTGCAGCCCGGCATCGTGACGGAGGTGACTGTCGACGTAGCCCGGGATGCGGCCGGGCGGTGGCGACACCCTGTTCGGGCACACCGCGTCCGCACAGACATCGACGTAGCTCAAATGCCGCTCACCGTGAGTGACCGGCGTTGGCGTCTCACCCACTGTGGAAGGTTCTCCTGCGCTACAAGATCACCGACACGACAGGGCGTGGCGGTCCTGGGGGGTTCAGCGGGCGTCCTCAGGGTCGGGTGCCGCCTCAGGCGGCGGTACTTCTGCGCAAGATCCGCTGCTAGACCACGTGCATCACGAATGTCGTCCAGCCATCGTCACTTGCGCCTGGCCAGCTCAGAGTTCAGTCGGAAAGCGCTCAGGCCTTGGGCGTGGGCGCTTGCTCGACGTGCGCGCCGCGACTGGCTGCGTGAAAATGAGAGGGCGTGAACGTTTGTTGGTCCTGCGCGGAGACTTCTGGTGGCGGGTCACTGATGTATGCCAACGCCCTGCTGCGCGAACCCGAGACTGGGTTCGCTCGCGACGACTCGGCAGCGGGAAGCGGCGAGTACTTGCCGATCAGCTCCGAGGAACTGGTTCCGCACGACGAGCGGGTCAAGAGGGCGCTGGTGGCCCAGCCCCACCCGACAAGCACGAGCCCCACCGGAGCACGCCGAAAACCGGGGCGATGCGCGGGGCGGCGCAGCGACTGGGTTCGGACTGGGGGTTGCCTCACCTGACCCTGACCTTCGGTCGGACACGGTCAGGGGCCGGCTGGCCGCACCGGGAAGATTCGGCCAGTTCTTCGTGGGCCGTCTCTGGGACGTGTACCTCCAGGACGTTCTCGCCTGGTCTCCCGGCCTGAGGAACACCTGCGGAGCGGAGGCCGGCCAAGGGACGACAGTCAGCCGAGGGAGTAGAACCCATGGAGAGGTACTCTCCACACACCAAGGCCCGTGCCGACGACATGCGACCCATCGAGGGCACGGTCGAGGTGGCAGTCCCGGCCGACGTGTTGTGGGACGTCTTCCGACGCCCTGATCTCTGGCCGTGCTGGAACGCGTGCATGGCGTGGGTGGGCACGACCTCCCTGGTCAAGGGCGGTCGGCTCGTCTGGGCGTTCGAACCGCTGCGCTGGTGGTATCCCTATCGGATGCCCGCCGCGGCCACCCTCGTGGAGGTGACCGAAGGCCGGCAGGTGACCTGGGAGGTCACCGCTTTTCCCGGCTTCCTGGCCCGGCACACCTACACCATCGAGGAGACGGGGCCCGGTCGCTGCCGCTTCTCCTCCTGGGAGCAGGCGTCGGGTCCAGCCTTTCGGACCATGAGGTCCTTCTGGCTCGCTCACTTCACCTTCGTGAAGAACGCGTCCTTGCAGGGCGCCCGGTTGCTGGAGGCCCGCTTCCGGCAGCATGGCCGGCTCGACCCTGTCACCCTGCCCGGGCGCCGGTGGCGGCCGCTGGCTGCGGCACGCGATCTGCTCGGCGCGGCGGACGTACTGCGCATGAGCCACCAAGAACTGGTTCCGGGCGTCTGGGCGGTGATCGGCGGAGGCGGCAATTCCCTGCTGGTCGAGTCGAAGGGGCAGGTGCTCGTCGTCGATCCCAAGTGTCCGCCGTTCAGCGGCATGCTCCGTCGCTGGATCAGCCGCGAGCTTGGTGCGCCGTGCACCATGGTGATCGACACCCACCACCACTACGACCACACCTTCGGCAACGTCGAACACCCTGAGGCCAGGATCGTCGCCGAGACCGGCGTTCCCGATCTCATGCACCAACGGGACGGTGGGTTCTGGCGTAGGCACCCTGACGGCGTGCCGCGTGGGGAGAACACGGTCACGGGTACCCGCACGCTCCGAGTCGGTGACCAGGAGGTAGCGATTCACAGCCTGGGACGCGGCCATACCTCGGGTGATCTGGCCGTTCGTCTCCAGCGGAACGGACGCGAGATCGTGGCCGTCGGCGATATCGGTTGCGTGGGCCACTACCCGTTCTTCGACACCGGCCGGGGCGGAGCCGATCTGCAGGGTTGGGCTGCCTCGGCCGAGGAACTGGCCGAGCGGTACCCGGACGCGATCTTCGTACCGGGGCACGGGCCGGTCGCCTCCGCCCGGGAGCTTCGCGCCCAGGCCGACTACATCCGCTTCCTGGAGGCGTCTGTCCTCGGCTCTGCCCACGACGGTCTCGACGCACGGGGATCCGTGCGCAACGTAGACCTCACATCCTGGCGACTGTCGATGCTTCCCGTCCTGCACTACGGGACGGTCCTGTCCAGATCTTCCTCCAACGTCCGGCAGGCCCGTCGTCTGGTCCTGCCGGAGTCTTCCCGGCTCGGTCAGACAGAGTTGCGACGGTAGACCGCGCGGAGCCGGCAATTGGTCACGGTCACGACCGCCCCGGCGTTGCATGAGGCGTCGGGAGTCCGCTCACGCCAGCCACGGGGGTGTAGCCCCCGAGGCGCCGGTTGCCCCATCAGGTGGTCGACGCCCTCCTCGATTCCCCGTGCCGTGTCGAACATGACCGGGGCATCCATGATGAGTCCTGCGGCGTCCGGCAGTCTTGCTTTCGAACCCGTCGCCGAGGAGGACTTCTCATGCGCAGCGTGACCTACTCGATGAGCGTCTCACTTGACGGTTACGTCGTCGGGCCGGACGGCAGCTTCGACTGGACCGCACCCGACGAGGAGGTCTTTCGCTTCGCCACGGGCGAGGTACGAGAGCTCGGCGTCCACCTGCTGGGACGACGGCTGTACGAGACGATGCTGTACTGGGAGACCGCGGACCAGGATCCGTCGCTCGACTTCTCGACGCATGAGTTCGCAGCGCTCTGGAAGTCGCTCCCCAAGGTGGTGTTCTCCACCACCTTGTCGGCGGTGCAGGGCAATGCTCGTCTGGCCTGCGAAGGTCTGGCGGAGGAGATCGAGCGGTTGCGAGCCGAGTCAGGAGAGGGTGACATCGCGATCGGTGGCCCGACTCTCGCCGCCGAGGCGGCCGCATTGGGTCTGATCGACGAGTACCGGGCCAGGGTCTACCCGGTTCTGCTCGGCGGTGGCATTCCGTTCTTCCCCCAGCACGGGCGCCGGGTGGATCTCGAACTCGTCGAAACCCGCACCTTCAGCTCGAGAGTCGTCTGCCTGCGCTACCGCGTGGCGCGCCGGCCGACTCGTCCTCCGCGCCCTGGGAAGGACGGGCCAGCCAGTGAGGTTCTCTGAGTGGGGACCAATTCCACTGGCCTTGCGGGTGAAGACGGCACGGTCGGAGTCGATGAGCAAGGACGCGCCCCGCTCCCCCCAGTGGCTGAGGAAGTGTCATCCAGCACGGGCATTTCCTACCCACTCGAAGTACGGGCGTGGTGATGCCGCTCGGGTCGACCTGCAGGCGTCGTCGGCTGCCGCCGGGCCCGGCCGAGCCGGAGGGTTACTCAACAGGCATGGCCTCCCGCATCGCCTTTGCGGTGGCAGTCGGGTCGTAGCCCCTGGGGACGCCTTCGACCAGGATGATGTCGCCCTCGATGTGCCGCGAACGCAACGGCGCGATCTCCTGGTACGCAGGTGAGTCCCACCAGGCCCGCGCCTCGGCGATCCCGGGGAAGCCAATCACCACCACATGCCCGGGCCAGCTGCCCTCCTTCACCTCGTGCTGCGTGGCGTGCACGAGGAAGTGGCCGCCATACGGCTCGAAGGTGGCAGTGATTCGCTCAATGTACTCAGCGATCTCCGAGTGCGGAGCGGCCTCTTGCAGGTGAGCTATGGCGTATGCGGGCATGGTGTCCTTCCGGTCGGTCGGGCTCCGTACTCCGACGATCATGGCATGCTGACGAGCCGGGGTCGATGACCCGACAGGTATGCGGACCCCGCCCGCAGTGCGGACTGACCGCCACATGCCCCTTAAACCGTGTGCTACGTGGTGATCGCTCGTTGGGCTGTCTATCGGGCGGGTGCGGCGGAGTTGATTGTTCCGGACGGGCAGTGGGAGAGCGCCAAGCCGCTGATCCCACCGTCGAAGGTGCGCCGCGCCCACAGGGCGGTGGAACGCAGGACACGCCTGATGAGACGCAATTCGCCGCGATCATCTACGTCCTGGTGTCCGGATGTACCTGGCGTAGGTTGTCGCCTGCGTGGGAGCGCGGAATCAAGCCGCTGATCGCACGACGCGGCGACGCCCATGGCCCCGGAATAGGCAAGGTGCGCTGGGTGGTCGAGCGCACCTTCGCCTGGCCGCACCAATTAAAACGGCTCCGCACCCGCTACGAACGACGCGCCGATCTCCACCAGGGCATGCTCGAACTGGCCTGCAGCCTCCTATGCCTCCGCCGCCTACGAACCTCACCTTGAAGCGATCAGCTGGCTACGCTGAACCACCCCGGCCGCACCTCGTTCAGAAGCGGTTCCAGCGACCGCACTGCGGACCGCAGGTCGCCGCCGGCGTCTCCCCCGCAGGACAGCATCCTGAAACGATGAGTTAGGCCGCCCAGGAGTGGTCGGCGCACTCCGTCGCCAGTGGCTGAGCTGGAACCGGCGCAACCCGTGTCACGGCGCGGGCGGGACTCAAGCCACCCGGGCCGCTTCCTGGGCGCGGGCCAGCCGGCGTCAAAAGCCACGGTGAGTTGACGGAAGGTTGACCAACGCGGTGGAGAGTTGACTCTTTCAATGGAGATCGCTAACGCAGTGCGGCGTACGTTCGACCGCATGCCGTCACGTCCCCAGGGAAGCCCGGCGCTCCCGGTCCTCCCCTACCGCAAGCCCACGCGCGACCGCGACTACTGGGTTCTCGACGATGTGCTTCCCGACCCGGACACGGTCAGGCAGCGGTGTCTCGTCAAGGACGACTGGGTGAAGGGGCATCACACCTCGGAGAGCTGGCCGGGCATGCGGACGATGCCGGGGCTGGAGCCTGGTGAACTCGCCCATGTCGAGGAGTTGGTGCGCAAGGCGACTGGTGCGCGTGAGCTGTGGCTTCAGGCGACTTCGGACGGCGGCACCCTGAACCACAACTGCATCCAGGTGGTGGGCAAGGACGAGGGGGAACCGCGTCCGCACACCGATTCCCGTGCGCTGTGCCGGTATGCGGCGGTGCTCTATCTGAACCCGAAGGTTCCCAAGGACTGTGGTACGAGTTTCTTCCGGCAGAGCCTGCCCGGTGGCCGGCTCGGCGGAAATCTTGTCGCGGCGCCGCACAACACCCTGGTCGAGGCGCTGGGCACGCGGTTCGTGCCGCCGGACTCCTTCACCGAGGACGTCCGCGTGCCGCATCGCTACAACCGGCTGCTGCTGTACCACGCCAACCTCATGCACACCGCGACCGGCTACTGCGGGAGCACCATGGAGGACAAGCGGATGACCGCGGTGTTCTTCTGGATGGCGTGATCCTCCGCGCATGACCTCGGGAACCGCGCCCGCTCCACGATGTGTGGGTCGACGGCATACCTGATGAGAGCTGGGGAGAGTGGCACGTACAGACAGGGGCAGGCCCCTGCCGGACTCAGGACGTCCTGCACCGCAGTGGGGGCCGCTCTCCTCGCCGTCGTCGACCGAATACCAGGGCCCGAGAACTTTCGAGTATCAGCTCGACTCTAGTGAGTGTCCCCGTCGGCGCCATTCCTCCACGAGCAGTTCGTACGAACGGACACGGTCCGTGTGGTCGTGGGTGATCGTCGTGACGAGCAACTCGTCCGCGCCCGTGGCCTCCTGCAGTTGTTCCAACTGATCGACCACCCGGCCCGGTGAGCCGACGAACTGGGTGTCGACGCGGTCCTGGACGAGGGCTCGGTCCTCGTCGGACCATCGGTGCGCCCGTGCTTCCTCCGGCGTCGGGAACTCGATGGCGCCCTCCGCGGTGCGGATGCTGCGGACCCACAGGCCGTAGCCGGCGGCGAGTGCGCGGGCGGTGGCGTCGTTCTCGGCGACGACGACGTCCGCCGAGACGCTGACGTACGGCTTGTCGAGGAACTCGGAAGGCTGGAAGAAGGACCGGTAACCTTCCACCGCCTCCAGGACCGTGGCCGGGCTGACGTGGTAGTTCGCCGCGAACCGCAGACCGTTGCGGCCCGCGACAGCGGCGCTCTGACCACCGCTGCTGCCCAGGATCCACACCTCCAGGTCGGCGCCCTCTCCCGGCACTACGTGCGCCTCGACGCCCTCCGGGGAGCGGTAGGTGCCGGCGAGCAGGGCGAGGATGTCGTCGACCTGCTCGGCGTAGTCCTGTGACTCGGCGCCCGGCAGCAGAAGCAGCCTGCGCTGCAGCGCGACGCGGGGTGAGCCGAGCAGGTGCTGGAAGGAGAAACGGGGCGGGATCAACAGGCCGTTCGGGGTGTGCCCGTCAACGACCGGGGGCGCCGTCGGCGACGGTGCGGCCGGCTCTCCCGGCGGACGGCCGCCCGAGCGGCCGAGGCCCAGATCGAAGCGGCCCGGGTGGAGCGCGTCGAGTAGGCCGAACTCCTCCACGGTGGACAGCGCCGTGCGGTGCCCGAGCTGCACGGCCCCCGAACCGAGCCGGATGGTGGAGGTGGCGGACGCTGTAAGGGCCAGGACGATCGCGGGTGACGTGCCGGCCACGCCCGGATTGAGGTGATGCTCGGCGAACCAGTAACGGGCGTATCCGAGGCGCTCGGCCTGCTGTGCGAGGTCGATGGAGTTGCGCAGGGCATCGCCTGCCGTCGAGCCGGAAGGGATCGGGACCAGGTCGAGAACGCCGAGGGCAGCATCAGACATCGGGCAACTCCTGGGTGAGCGGTGGGGCCGGAAGCACGGGACCCCACACGAACGGCGGGTCAGGGATTTCGCGGCGCAGCACGGGGGCGACCTTGGACTGGAACAACTCGAGGGAGGCACGGTGCTGGGAATCCGTCAGCCCGCTCGCGTCGGTGTGCAGATGCAGCACGGTGTGCCCGAACTGTTCGTGGTAGCGGTGAACCTTGTCGATGACCTGCTGCGGGCTGCCGATCAGCGCGGAGCTGCGCTCGACGAAGTCCTCCAGCGTCTCGAAGACGATCGGCAGACCTGCCTTCCTGAAGAAGGTCAGGTTGGACTCGAAGATCGGTCGGTATGCGGCGAGGGCCTGCTGGGAGGTGGGCGCGACGTGGATGCCCGCCGTGCCCGCGCCCACGGCGATCTGCGCCGGGTCGTGGCCGTAGTACTCCCAGCGCTCGCGGTAGTGACGGATCAGTTCGGCGTACGGCTCGATGGGGTGAGTGACGTTCGCCGAGAAGAGCGGGTCGCCGCAGCGGGCGGCCAGGTCCACCGACTCCTTGCTGGTTGCGCTGCCATGCCAGACACGGACCGGCTGCTGGTACGGTCGCGGCCACACCTCGGCGTCCGTCAGCGGAGGACGGAAGCGAGTGTCGGCGCTCACCTTGTCCTGGCGCCAGATCTTCCGGAAGACCTCGTAGCTCTCCGCGTTACGGTCCCACTGGTCCTCGGGCGTGACGTGGAACAGGTCGCGCTGGGCGGTGCCGTTGCCCTTGCCGATGATGAGGTCGAGGCGTCCGCCTGACAGGTGATCGAGGGTGGCGTAGTCCTCGTAGGCCCGGACCGGGTCCAGCAGGCTGAGGGTGGTGACTGCCGTGAACAGGCGGATCCGCTTCGTCAGGGCGGCCACATGGCTGAGTACGACGGTCGGCGAGGAGGAGATGAACGGCCGCTCGTGGCGCTCCCCCACGCCGAAGCCGTCGAAGCCCAGATCGTCGGCGAGCAGCGCGCTGTCGAGCACTTCACGGAAGCGGTCGTGGGTCGACTTCTGCACCCCGGTGATGGGGTCCGGGCGGTGCACGATCAGGGTGATCGCCAGGAACTTCACGAGGCCACTCGGTCGTCGACGGAGTCGGGGTGCGTGAGGCCGAGGTGGTCACGCAGGGTCGTGCCCTCGTACTCCGTGCGGAACACCCCCCGTTCCTGCAGGAGCGGGACGACCTTGTCGGCGAAACCGTCCAGGCCGATGGGAGTGATGTGCGGGACGAGGATGAAGCCGTCGCTGGCGTCTGCCTGGACGTGGTCGTTGATGGTCGTGGCGATGGTGGCCGGGGAACCGACGAAGGTCTGACGGTTGCCTGTGTTGATCACGAGGTCGCGGATGGACCAGTCGTTCGCGGCGGCCAGTTCGCGCCACTCGCGGGCGGTGGTCAGCGGGTCGCGGTACATGCGGACCTGGGCGCGGCCCTTGGAGATGTGGTCGTCACCGACGTCCGGGTCGACGTCGGGAAGCGGGCCTTCCGGGTCGTAGTGGGACAGGTCCCGGTTCCAGACGAACTCCAGGTGCTTGAGGGCCGTGGCCCCGCTGACCTGGTGGCGGCGTACTTCACGGGCCAGTTCCTCGGCCTCGGCGTCCGTGTCGGCGAGGACGAAGGAGGCGGCTGGCAGGATCAGCAACTGGTCGTGTCGGCGGCCGTACGTGGAGAGGCGCTTCTTGACATCCGTGTAGAACGCCTGGCCGGCCTCCAGGGTGGCGTGCCGGCTGAAGATGGCGTCGGCGGACGAGGCGGCGAACTCGCGGCCCTCCTGGGAGTCACCGGCCTGGAAGACGACGGGGCGGCCCTGCGGTGAGCGCGGGACGTCGAACTGGCCATGGATGTCGAAGTGCTGTCCGCTGTGGACGAACGAGCCGGCCTTCGCGTCCCGCAGGAAGACGCCGGTGGCCCCATCGGCGAGGATCTCGTCGCCGCGCCAGGAGTCGAAGAGTTCGTTCGCCGTGGCCAGGAACTCCTTGGCACGGGAGTAGCGCTCCTCCTGGAGGAGGAAGCCGCCGCGACGGAAGTTCTCTCCGGTGAAGGCGTCCCACGAGGTGACGACGTTCCAGGCGGAGCGGCCGCCGGAGAGGTGGTCGAGGCTGGCGAACTGGCGGGCCACCTCATAGGGCTCGTTGAAGGTGGAGTTGATGGTGCCGGTCAGGCCGAGGTGGTCGGTGACGGCGGCGAGCGCGGCGAGGACAGTGAAGGTGTCGGGGCGGCCGACGACGTCCAGGTCGTAGATCTTGCCGCCCTGTTCACGCAGCCGCAGTCCCTCGGCGAGGAACAGGAAGTCGAACTTGGCGCGTTCGGCGGTCCGCGCGAAGTGAACGAAGGAGCTGAATTCGATGTGGCTGCCGGCCTTCGGGTCGCTCCACACGGTGGTGTTGTTGACGCCGGGGAAGTGCGCGGCCAGATGGATCTGCTTCAGCGGCTTGCTCATGGTGGGTGCGGTCCTTCCGGCTCAGGCGGTCGTGGCGTAGCGGTTGGCGGGGCGGGCGAGACCCAGCAGGCCGCGCAAGGTGTCGGACTCGTAGGCGGTGCGGAAGACGCCCCGGCGCTGGAGTTCGGGCACCAGGCCGCGGGTGACGGCCGGCAGGTCGTGACCGGTTACCGCGGGTCGCAGCCGGAAGCCGCTCAGGCCTTCCGCAGCGAATTCCTGGAGCACGTCGGCTAGTTCAGCGGGCGTGCCGGTGAAGATCCGGGCATCGCTGCCGTAGGGCTCACCCGCGAGGGTGTCGAGGCGCGCGCGGCGGTCCTCCGCCGTGGCCCGGTCGTCGTCCAGGAAGACCACCAAGTCCCCGAAGAGGTGAAGCGGTTCGCCGGCACGCCCGGCGGCCTCCTGCTCGGCGCGGATCTCGGCGGCGATGGCACGCGCCTGCTCGACGTCGTGCGGGGTGACGTAGCCGATGTCGGCCTGACGGGCCACGAGTCGGTACGGGACGGTCTGGTGGGCGAGGGCGGTGACCAACGGCTGGCCCTGTGGCGGGCGCGGGGTGATGGACGGACCCTTGACGCTGAAATGTGTGCCCTCGAAATCGATGTAGTGCAGCCTGTCCCGGTCTATGAAGCGCCCGGTGGCCACGTCCCGTATCTCGGCGTCGTCCTCCCAGCTGTCCCACAGGCGTCGCACGACCTCGACGTACTCGGCGGCCTCGTCGAACAGATCCGTGAGGCGCTCCTGTCCGGACGGCGTTCGCAACTCCTCGAGGCTGATCGGCGGGAAGGTGCGACGGCCGAAGTGGTCGGCCTCGTGCGGGCGGGCGGAGATCTGCACCCGCACACCCGCGCGACCGGTACTGACGTAGTCGAGGGTGGCGATCGCCTTGGAGATGTGGAACGGCTCCGTGTGAGTGGCGGTCACCGTCGGCACCAGGCCGATGTGCCGCGTGAGGGGAGCGATGCGGGAGGCGATCAGTACGGCGTCGAGTCGACCGCGCACCTGGTCGGTACGGCCGTCCAACTGGCCGTAGTGCGAGGACTGCAGGCCGAGGCCGTCTTCCAAGGTGACGAAGTCGAGCAAACCGCGTTCGGCCTCGGCGACCAGATCGGCCCAGTATCCGGCGGTGAACAGGTCCCGAGGGCGGGCGACCGGCTCGCGCCAGGAGGCGGGGTGCCAGCCGGTGCCGTCCAGTGCCACGGCAAGGTGAAGGTGGAAGGGGGTTGAGGACACGAGGGTGCCTTTCCTGGAGGTCCGTACGAGATCGCCGGCCCGCGGACAGGGGCGCACGGCGGAGGGGACGACGATTCAGGAACAACAGAGGGCGCCGGCCACGCGCTGGAGGTCGATGTGGGGCCGGCCGTGGAGGCGCACGGCACGCGGGGCATGTGTCACCCTGCCCACCTCCGCATCATCGCCTTCGGCGAGGACAACGGCACAGCTATGCCGTTTCTTCCAGCGTGGCGGCTTCGGTGCGCCGTACGAGTGAGAAGACCGTACGGCGGCGCAGGGTGAAGCCGATCGACTCGTACAGTCGGATCGCGTTCGCGTTGTCGGCCCTCGCGTGCAGGAACGGCCGCTCGCCCCGCTCCTTGATGCCGGCCGCCACAGCGCGGACCAGACGGGTGGCCAGACCCCGGCCGCGGTGGGCCGGGTCGGTGCACACGGCGCTGATCTCGGTCCAGCCAGGTGGACGGAGACGTTCGCCGGCCAAGGCCATCAGGTGGCCGCGGCGGCGGATACCCAGGTAGGTGCCCATCTCGACGGTGCGGGGCAGATAGGGGCCCGGTTCGGTGCGGGCGACCAGGTCGAGGATCTCGGGCACGTCGTCGGGACCGAGTCGTACGGCCTCCGGGTCGGGTTGCGCACGCAGGCCGGTGTCCACGAGCTGGACGCCGTGTCCCATGCCGACGACCTCCCAGCCATCCGGCGCCTCGGTGACGCCGCGCACCGAGGCGGTGCCGCCGGGGCCGACGAGCGCGGCGAGGTCGACCCAGGCGCGCGGGTCGTCCTCGTCGGAGACGGCGCAGAAGGGAGCCACGTCCTGGTGGTAGCGCGCGGCGTGGCCGATGCGTTCGGCGAAGTGGGCGTGGGCTCCGGTGAGCGCGGCCCAGGCGGGGTTGTCCAGGATGTGCGAGCAACCGGTGTCGAGAAGGGTGACGGACATGGTGTGGCGGTCTCCGGGGTCCGGCTCGGGGTGTTCGGCGCTCGGGGACTCCACCACGGGGCGACGGTGGAGTCCTGGCGGAGGTGTCAGGAGTTGTCGAGCGGCAGGCCCGGCGGGTTCACCTCGGACTTGGCGACGGCCTCGTTGGAGAGGTTGTAGGCCTTCAGCCACTCGGCGTACTGACCGTTCTTGATCAGGTAGTTGATGGCGTCGGCGAGCGGCTTGGCGAGTCCGCTGTCCTTCTTCGCCGTTGCCGCGATCAGGCCCTGCAGGCTCCCTCCCGCACCGGAGTAGGTGCCGGCAGTGCGGGTGGCGTTGGGCGTGTGGGACACCTGACGGTTGTGGTAGGCGAAGCCGGGGTTGGGACCGAAGGAGGCGTCGACCTTGCCGCTGTTCAGAGCCAGGTAGGTGCTCGTGCTGTCCTGGAAGTACTTGACGGTGAGCTTCTTGCCCTTCTCGGCCAGCTTGTCCTTCCACTCCAGAAGAATCTTCTCCTGGTTGGTGCCGGAAGCGACGGCGACCGTCTTGCCGGCGAGGTTCTCGTAGTCGCCGTCGAAGTTCCAGGTGCTCTTCCTCGGCACGATGAAGGCGAGGTTGTCCTGCCGATAGGAGGCGAACTCGTACTTCTTCTTGCGCTCCTCGGTGTCGGTGACGTTCGAGAAGGCCACATCGACCTTGCCGCTGTCGATCCCGACGAAGAGATTCTCCCACGTGGAGTTTCTGACCTCGGCCTTGAGGCCGAACACCGCGGCGACCAGCCGGCCGAGGTCCGGCTCGGAGCCGGTGAGGGTCTTCTGGTCGTCGCCGACGTACGCCAGCGGCGGGAACCCCGCGGGCAGGGCGCCGATACCGATCTCCAGCTTGCCGCTCTTCTTGACGGCGGCGGGCAGTTCGGCGCTGATCGCCTCGACCTCGGAGACCTTGATGGTGGTCTGGTTGGCGGCGCCGTTCGAGACCCGTCCGACGACCACCTCGCCGGCCTTGTCGGTGTCGGTGGAGGTGGCCGCGTCGCTGTTCCCACCGCAGGCGCCGAGCCCTGTGACGAGGGAGGCGACGGCGCTCGCCGCGGTGATGCCGCGTATCAGGCTGCGTCGGGTGAAGTGGGTGCTCATGGCCGTTCCTTGTCGCTGAAGGTGATGAGAATGGCGTGGGGGGCTTGGGGATGCCGGGGGTCAGAGGACCTTGCTGAGGAAGTCCCGGGTCCGCTCGTGCCGTGGTGTGCCGAGGACCTCGGCGGGCGGCCCCTGCTCGACGATCCTGCCGCCGTCGATGAAGACGACCCGGTCGGCGACTTCGCGGGCGAAGCCGATCTCGTGGGTGACGATGACGAGCGTGGTGCCGCTGGTGGCCAGGTCCTTGATGACGGCGAGGACTTCACCCACCAGTTCGGGATCGAGGGCGGAGGTGGGCTCGTCGAAGAGGATGACGCCGGGACGCAGGGCGATGGCGCGGGCGATGGCGACACGCTGCTGCTGTCCACCGGAGAGCTGGCGGGGGTAGGCGCCGGTCTTGTCGGCGAGGCCGACGCGGCCGAGGAGTTCGCGGGCGAGTTCCTGTGCCTCGGATCTGCCGAGCCGGCCTGTGGCGATCGGAGCCGCGGCCACATTGTCCAGCACGGTCAGGTGCGGGAACAGGTTGAAATTCTGGAAGACGAAGCCGATCCGGCCGCGCTGAACCAGAATGGCGCGCTCGCTCAGCTCCTTCAGGCGCTCGCCCTGACGCTTCACGCCGATCAATTCACCGTTGACGCTGACGTAGCCGATCTCCGGCTTCTCCAGGTGGTTGATGATTCGCAGCAGGGTGGACTTCCCGGAGCCCGAGGGGCCCAGGACGACGGTGACCTCGCCCGGGCGGACGGTCAGGTCGATGCCGTCCAGCACCCGGTGGGTGCCGTACCACTTGTGCACGCCGTGGACCTCTACGGTGGCGGCCTCGACGTCCGCCCGGGCTTCGCGCGTCTTGGCACTCATACGGCGGCCTCCCGGCGGACACGGGCTCCCAGGTCGGTGAGACGGGTACGGAGCTTCTGCAGCGGCGTCGGCGGCAGGCCGCGGGTGGCACCGCGGGCGTAATGCCGCTCGACGTAGAACTGGATGACGGAGACGACGCTGGTCAGGATCAGGTACCAGACGGTGACGACCAGCAGCAGCGGCACGATGTCACCGGGGTAGGTGGATCCCATGGTCTGCGCGGAGCCGAACAGGTCGAGCAGGGATACGTAGAAGACCAGGGAGGTTCCCTTGATCAGGCCGATGAGCTGGTTGACGTAGTTCGGGACGATCGAGCGCAGTGCCTGCGGGAAGACGATCCTGCGGAACTGGTAGCCCTTCGGCAGGCCGAGCGCCGCGGCCGCCTCGTGCTGGCCCTGGTCGACGGAGAGGATGCCGCCGCGTACCACCTCGGCCGCATAGGCGGCCTCGTTGAGGCTGAGGCCGACGACGGCGACGACCATGTCAGTGGCGAGCCTCGACTCGTCGAAGGAGAAGAATGCCGGACCGAAGGGGATACCGACGCTCAACGTCTGGTACAGGGCACTGAAGTTGTAGAGAAAGATCAGCACCACGATGAGCGGGATCGAGCGCAGCACCCAGACGTAGGTCCAGCTGACCGCGCGCAGCACCGGGCTCTTCGAGAGCCGCGCCAGAGCGAGCACGACGCCGCCGGCAAGGCCCAGCACAGCGCTGTAGACAGTGACTTGGAGCGTGATCAGCAGGCCGTCGAGGATGGTGGGCCGCAGGAACCAGTAGCTCCAGCGATCCCATTGGTAGAAGGGGTTGGTGACCAGTCCGTGCACGAACTGGGCGACGACGATCAGCACGACCGCGGTGACTATCCAGCGGCCTGGCCGCCTCAGTGGAAGAACCCGTTGCGCGGCAAGGGGCTGTGGCGGGTCGTCGGTCTTCGGCGCCTCGGCGAAGGTGACGGTGACGCCAGGGGGTTCACTCATGGTGGGCTCCGGCTGGGTGGGAACACCCCCGAAGCACGGCGGTGCGCGACGACGCACACCAGCGGCGAGTGACCGGGGGCGGGGAGGGCAACGGCACACCGCGCGGGCGCGGTGTGCGTCAGGAGGTGCGGGGGCAGCGGGGTGTCAGCCTCGACAGCGGGTGCGGCCGCCCGAAGCGGTACACAGTGCGCTGTTCACGCGGAGCAGATCGACGGCATGATCGGCGACGAGCAGGGTCATCAGGCTCGCGCACGGCTGTGCACAGCCCTGGGGGCGGCGCGTCGCCGTCCGGGGGGCTGCGTACATGGCGTCACCGTCACTGTTCCGGCCCCAGGGGCCTCGCGCTTACCGAACCATCATCGGTCGGGTCGTCACCTGGGGCACCCCACCGCGATGGGAGGGTTCCCGGTCAGCAAGCCAGGGCTTGTCGCTGACGCTCATGACCGTCTGAGCGGTAGTTAAGACAACTGAACTAACGTATGTCAACGCTGGTCCAGCAGGTGGAACGGCCGGGCGGGGGGGCCGCCCAGTCCAATCCCGCCGCTGCGCCGGCCGAACTCGTCAACCGGGCCCTTCACACCGCTCAGGGACTCCGCGCCCGCGCGGCGGTGCCGGCGATCGGCGGCCGTCTCCAGGCACGCAGTGCGGGGGGACGCTCCTCCGTCCACACCCACACGGCACGACCGGCGATGCCGTGGTTCATGCGCGGCACCGAGTACACATAACTGACAAGAAGCTGTCACATACGAATCGGAATGCGGAATCGACCGACACCCGTTCTGACTGACATGACTGTTGGAGTAGCGCTCAACGCGTCAGACGCGTCGAACCAGGTCGACGCCACCGTACGACTGGCCCGGGAATCCGCCGCCGATCCGGCCGTGATCGGCGACGAGAAGACGGTCGAGGCCGAAGTACGCCGCTACCGCGACGCCGGCGCCACCGAGGTCGTGTTCTCGGTCACCGAGATCGCGGGAGAAACCGACCGCCGACGCACCTGGCGGCTCCTGGGTGAACTGGCCCGCTGAGCACACCGGCCGATCCGGCGGGCCGCCCCGTCCCATGACGAAGGAGATACCCATGACCCCCGAGACCACCACGACCGACCTCCGTGCCTTCACCGAGAACTGGCTGGACTGGTACCGCGCCCAGGAAGCCCGGCTCGCCTCCCCGCACGGGTTCCTGGCGATCACCGGCCTGCACTGGCTCGATGACCGGCCCCAGCGTTTCCCGGACGCGCCCGGTACGTGGCGCACCGACTCCGACGGGGTCGTCGTGGATCTGGATGACGGCGAGGAGCTACTCGTCGACGGGACGCTGGTGCACGGCGAACACGGTTTCGGCGTGCTTCCCGAACGCGGCAGCGTCGACGCCGTGTGGGGAGACGCCGTCATCGAGGTCGCCAAGCGCGGTGGGCACGACATCGTGCGCCCCCGGCACCCGGACGCGCCACTACGCACGGCCTTCACCGGGACGCCCGCCTACGACCCCGACCCGCGCTGGGCCGTGGCGGGCCGCTACATCCCCTTCGACACGCCACGGCCGACCACCGTGGGCGCCGCGGTCGAGAGCCTTGAGCACGTGTACGACGCCCCGGGCAGAGTCGAGTTCGAGTTGGACGGGCGTCTGCTGTCGCTGACCACGTTCCCCGGCCCTGGCACGGGCCGGCTGATGGTGCTGTTCACCGACGAGACATCCGGGGTCACCACCTACGCCGCCAACCGGGTCCTCACCCTGGAGCCACCCGCCGCCGACGGTACGGTCGTCCTGGACTTCAACCGCGCCGCGAACCTGCCGTGCGCCTACACGGACCTGGCCACCTGCCCGCTGCCCCCGGCCGAGAACCGGCTGCCGGTGGCGATCGAGGCCGGCCAGAAGCTCCCCCGCGAGCGCGGCGGTTCCTGAGCCGGACCCGGTCCGGTCCGAACGCCCTGGGGGTGCCGCTCTCCCGCGCTGACTCGCCGGTACCACCGGGTGATCTTGTGGGCACCTCGGGCCGGTGGCCAGCGCGCGGGCCGAGGTGTGAGGGCCGCGCGCTGTCCTCCCCCCTTCACGAGACGGGCCGGGCCACTGGTGCCGCCTGGATGTCTACGCCGTGGTGATGGTGGTCATCTGCCAGTTCTGCACCGACGACTGCGTCCAGGTCCACAGAGTGAGATAGACGCCGTTCGTCATGTTGTTGCCCTTCGGAGTCAGGGCTTTGTCGCTGTAGTGGTGCGTGATGGGTGGCGTGGTGTCCCACCTCTGGGAGGCTGCAGTCGAACTGCAGGTCCACAGTGTGAGAACCGCCCCGTTGGTGCTGTAGGCGTCTCCCTTGGGCGTCAGGCACTTCCCGCTCGCGTCGTTCACCAGACGCCCGAGTGAGTCCTTGTGCCACTTCTGACTGGCGCCACCGGTGCAGCGCCAAAGCGTGATGATCGCGCCGTTCGCCGTGCTGTCGCCCTGCGGGGTGGCGCAGTATGCGGAGCTTCCGACTCCACCGGACAAGTTCGCGATGGAAACATACGATGAGCTCGGGGCTCCGTGCGCTATGCCCCCGGGGCCGAGCAGGGCGAAACCCACTGCCGCTGAGAATCCTGCCAGTAAGCGCCTCATGCCTCTTCCTCTTCCTCTTCCTCTTCCTCTTCCGTGAGCCATGCCCAATGGGCAGGGCCGGCCGACGATTGCGATGCACGGTCACGTGTGACACCACAGGAGCAGCGATGCGCCCGGGTCACCCGGCCGGTGCGATCACGACTCTGGCAAACCCCTCTGTAAAACGGGTGTACTAGTGAGGGCGCCAGGACAGTGGCCGTACAGGCAAGACCGAAACGGTGAGACCGGCGGGGGCCGCGAGTGAACCTTAAGGCTGGTATGAGCCGATGAGCGCCTCGAGGTCTTTCAGGCCCTTCGCACCCGTGTCGGCGAGGAGGTCCCACGCCTGCCGCCAGTGAGCCAGCGCCTTGGACGGCTGCCGTGAGGCTGCGAGGATGTTGCCGTACTCCCAGTGCGCCAGGCCTTCGGTGTACGTATCACCACGCCCGCGAGCAAGGTCCATGAGCTCCTTGCAGCTCTGCTTCGCCGGGCCGTTCCGGTCCAGATGATGCAGGACGCGTACGGCACCGAGGCGTGTCTGCGACTCCACGTGCCAGTCGCCGTTCTTGGCATTGGCGAGTAGCCGCAGCCCTGATTCGAAGTGGACCAGTGCCGCTTCCGGTTGGTTGAGCGAGAGGTGCGCATAGCCGATGTTCCAGTGCGCTGTCTGCTGCAGCACCAGACTGTCCAGGCCGGTTCCGATGTCGAGGCTACGTTGGTGCAACCGTATGGCCAGATGCGTGTTGTCGGGCTCGTGAAGGCTGCCGAGACGACTTAGGTACGTCGCTTCGCCCTGCGCGTCGCCTTCATGGCGGGCAACGGCGAGCAGGCGCTCGTAAACGGGGACGGACTCGTCATAGCGACCGAGTAGTTGGAGCAGCATCCCTGTGTTGCCCAGTGCTTTCCGTTCCCACGCGGCGTCTCCAAGACGACGGATGAGCCGGGTTGCCTCCCGGTTGCAGGACAGTGCGCTTTCGAGGTGGCCGCGCATGAAGTGGGAGGCTGCCAGGTCGATCAGTGCCTGGGCCTCGGCAGTGCTGTCGTGGCCGCGGCGGGCTGCCGCCACAGCGATGTCATTGAGGCGCTGCAATTCCGAAGTGCGGCCCCGGCGCTGGAGGTAGGGAAAGAGGGCCGGGACGAGACGGAGGACGGGTTCCAGGCCGCGAGGCGTCTGGGCATACTGGTTGGCGATCGCCACCAGGTTGATCAACTCTCTGTCACACCATGCCAGTGCCTCCTGCTCGTCGGCCACCGTGGTCGCGTCGTCGCAGGAGTACGGCACGCGACGCCAGAGCTCCGGTCCCTCGGGCAGCAGCGTTCTCGCACACCGGCCGACCATGGCGGCGTACCACTGGAGCCCTCGTCCGATCGCTTCGCTGGTCTGTGCAGGGGGGGTCTCTTCTCGCGCGACTTCTCGGGCGTAGTCGCGAACGAGGCTGTGCGGGGCGTAGTGGTCCAGACTGACTTCGTTGAGCAGTGCGACATCCACCAGCGAATCCAGGGCCGTTCGGGTCCTTCCGTCGCATCCATCAGTCGCGCCATCAAAGGGACGCTGTACACCGGCAGATTCACGCTTCCCAGGCAACGGAGGGCTCGGGCCGCCTCCTGCTCGCGCGGGCTTGCGTCGACTCGGCCCAGCCCCCGGTAGGTGACCGCGAGCGCGCCGCGCACACTCAAATCGTCCAAGTGAAGTTCATCGAGGCGTTGATTGACGGCGGCGAGTCGCTCGGCGACGGACGACATGGACCGCCCTGGATGACCAGCCAGGCGGGCAGCTGTGACACGTAGGGCCAGGGGCAAGTCACCGCAGAGCTCGGCAACGTGGGCAGACGCGTCCGGCTCGGCAGCAACGGCGCCAGTGCCGATCACGGCGTCGAGGATCGCGAGACTGGCGTGACGTGCCAAAGGCCCGAGAGTCACGTGCGCGGCATCTTCGATCGTACCGAGGCGCCTTCGACTGGTGACGATGACGGCACAACGAGGATTGTTCGGCAGCAGCGTGCGCACTTGCGCCGCTGAATGGGCGTCGTCCAGGACGAGCAGGACGCGTTTGGGAGCCAGTAGGGATCTCAGGAAGCCCTCTGCCTCATCCGGATGCCGATGCGGCGGCAATGTCGCGTCCAGTGAGCGTACGACGGCATCCACCAGTTCCGTCGGGTCTCGAGGATCCAGTCCCGATGCTGAGCCGTGCAGTCGCAGGAAGAGCTGGCCGTCCGGATAGCGGGAGGCCCATCGGTGCGCGGCGCTCAAAGCCAGGGCGGTCTTACCGACCCCGCCCATGCCACTGATCACCACGATTGGTGAGGCGCCGTGAAACGTGTCCGCCATGAGTTTCTCCCCAATCGCGGCCAACTCCGGCGCGCGACCCACCAAGAGCATCGGGGAGGGTGGCAGCTGAGCCGGTGGCGGTGCTGACGGGTGCGCAGGCGCCGGTGCCCCATGGGTCTCTTCCTCCCGCAGAAGTTCGAGGTGCAAAGCCCGCAGAGCGCTGGACGGACTGGTTCCCAGCTCCTCAGCCAAGGTCTCCCGCAGACGGGCGTACGCGGCGAGTGCCTCTGGCGTACGTCCCAAGTCACGGAGTGCGGTGATGAGCAGTTCGTGCGAAGGCTCGCGTAACGGGTACCTCTTCAGAAGGGCGGTGGTGGAGGCCACCGCCTCCGCCGGTCTACCTGCTCGCAAGGCCGCCGAGGCGCGGCCCTCCACAGCTCCTGCCCGTAGTTCCTGCAGGCGGGTGGCCTCGGCGGCAAGGCATATGGTCATGGGTACGTCGGAGAACGGTTCGCCGCGCCAGATCGCTTCGGCTCTGTCGTACGCCTCGATCGTCTTGGATTCGGCCGCTGGGACGAGCGCGGCTTCGTAGGCACGCGCGTCCGTCCACACATGATCCGCCACCAGCTCGTACCCACCGGGTCGTGTCTGCACGAGAGCAGCACCGGCCGGGCCAGCGACCGCACGTAACTGCCTTCGCAGCCGTGACACCCGCACCTGGACGGCGTTGACCGGATCCACCCGCTGTCTGCTCCCCCAGAGCGCCTCGGCCAAGTGGTCCGTACTCACCGTCTGGCCTGCGTGTACGACTAGCTCAGCGAGCAGAGCGCGGTCCTTCTTCGCGCTCAGGCCGAGGCTGTGCTGCCCGAGGCGGATCTTCAACGGCCCGAGGAATCCGATCTCCATGAGCCGGATTCTGCCAGCCGGTCAGTACGCGACCCTCCCGTAAGTCCCGGTGTCTGACCCGGCACGACGGGAAGTCGCCATGCATCGGCCCACCGCCGGCCCAGCCGCCGCACTCGCCTCTGGCGGGCCGTCGGAGAGGGTGCACGGCTGCTTCACAGCGGGCCTGCCGGCGGCCGTACTGCACTGAACCGCACCGAAGCACGGCCACGCGCGTCGGGCGGTCTGCCGATGAGGTCGGCCTGTGTGCCGCGCACGCACGGCGACCGGATGTGCATCCCGGCCAGGACCAGGGTGGGCAGAGATCGCGTCTCCGTGACCGCGCCTCAAAGCCTTCCAAGGAAGCTCCCAACTCTGTCCGGGTGGGAGGTGAAGACGGACATGGTGCGCGGTCGGCGCTGCCCCAGCAGGATCGTAAGGGTGACACGGCGGCCCGCGGCGTCCTTTCATCGCGCGTGCGATCTGTCTGCCTGAGGAGGAGTGGGGCACAGCAGTGGCGGGAGGCCGAAGATCCTCACGCCGGGCGGACGAGGCGGGTTTGGTAGGCGAAGACCACGGCTTGGACCCGATCGCGCAGTTCCAGCTTCATCAGGATCCGGCTCAGGTGCGTCTTCACGGTGGCCTCCGCGAGGTGCAGGCAGGCGGCGATCTCGGTGTTCGACAGGCCGTATGCGACCTGGATGAGCACTTCGCGCTCGCGGGCGGTGAGCCGCTGCACTCGCTCGTCCATCTCAGTGCCGCCATCGGCGGGGAGCCGGTCCGCGAAGTTCTCCAGCAGGCGCCGGGTGATCCGCGGGGAGACCACCGCGTCGCCTGCGGCGACGCTGCGGATTGCCGTGAGCAGTTCGTCGGGCCGGGCGTTCTTCAGGAGGAAACCGGATGCTCCGGCCTTGAGGCCGGCGAAGGCGTAATGATCGAGATCAAAGGTGGTGAGGATGAGGACCTTGGTCATCGGAAGGTCCTTGACGATCCGGCGGGTTGCCTCGATGCCGCCGGTACCGGGCATGCGGACATCCATCAGGACGACATCGGGACGCAGTTTCCTCGCGAGCTGGACGGCTTCGGCGCCGTCGCCGGCCTGCCCGACGGGTTCCATGTCCGGTTGGGCCTCCAGGATCATGGTGAACGCCATACGGAGCAGTGATTCGTCGTCGACGAGCATCACACGGATCGTCATGAGACATCGTCCGCGACGTCGGGGAGGGTGATACGGGCCGAAACTCGCCAGCCACCACCCGGCAGTGGACCGGCATGAAGGGTCCCTCCAAAGGCGGCAGCGCGCTCGCGCATGCCGGCGATTCCGTGCCCGGTCGTGTTATCGGGGGCTTGCGTAGTGCGGCCATCGTCGGTGATCTCGATGGTGGCGGCCCCAGGCAGTAGACGTACACGCACGTCGGCGCGGGTGCCAGGCGGTGCGTGCTTGAGCGTGTTGGTCAAGGCTTCCTGTACCAGCCGGTAGACGGTGAGCTGCGCAGTGGTGGGCACCCGATCGGGGTCGCCTTCCAGTCCGAGTGCGGTCGGCAGCCCAGCTGCACGCATCTGGTCGGTGAGGGCCTGCAACTGGGCGATGCCAGGCAGGGGGTGGAGCTGCGCTTCCCGTTCGTCGGCGCGCAGGACGCCGAGGGAACGTCGCATGTCGGTGAGGGCCTGCCGTCCGGTGTCGGATATCTGCCGCATGGTGTCGCTCGCTTTGCCGGGGAAGCACGACTGTGCGAAGACCGCGGCGTCGGCGAGCGCGACCATGACGGACAGGTTGTGGGTGACAATGTCGTGCATCTCGCGGGCGATACGGGCCCGCTCTTCGGTCACGGCGAGCCGGGCCTGCTGATCGCGTTCACGCTCCAGACGTACCGCGCGATCCTCCACGGATGTCAGGTAGGCACGTCTCATCTTCAGGTACGTAGCAGTGGAGGCGACGGCGATGGCAACAGCGGTCAGGAAGGTGACGGGGACGAGGAACCGAGCTTCGCCCTCGGGTCCCCAGCGCGCAGAGGCCAGGAGAATGCCGCCTTCCAGGACGGCCCCGGCCAGGAGCGTGTGAGGCCAGGAGGAGCACTTGGCAACCGTGTACAGGGCGACCAGTAGAGCCACGTCGGCCGGGATCGGCTGGACGCCGCTGAGCCACTGGACGAAGGCAGCCGCCGCCACCGCGCAGAACGCCACGAGAGGTGCACGGCGCCGCCACACCAGGGGCCACAGCAGAGCCATCTGAAGGATCAGCAAGCCCGGGGGCTGGAGCTCCGGCCAGGGGCCGACGCTGACGACGAAGAGGGCGGCCGTCAGCAACGCGTCGAACACGGCGGGCTGGATCTGGGCCCGCATCCGCAGCAGTTCACGCGTCGGCCGTGCTGACCGCGCGATGGCGGGAGCGGCGTACCTCACGAGGTACCCGGCTCTGGAAGACCGGCGAGCCGGCCGTGGCGCCATGCCGCTGGCAGGCGCCGCGGAACGGCGCCCCGTTTCCGCAGCGGCCATACCTCTTCGCTACCGATGTCCGCTCCAGCGATCCTCTCCCCGAAACGCGCGGTAAGTGTTCGGGCCTCGATCATCGCTTCATCCTCGTCGCCGGGGTCGGTCGATTCGCCACCACCACGCTAGGTCTGCAGGCCAGGCAGGTGCTTGAGCCCACGAGTTGACTTCACCGCGAAGAAACTACATCCCCAGGTGGAACTCCCTACCTCCACAGGCGTAGCGGGGCCCGCCACGCCGGCCCGACCGCTTCAGCCCACAGTCGTGGACGGGCTGCCCGTACGCCGCATGCCCGGAGCGGCCAAGCCGGAGAGAAACCACTGGTCAGCTGGCTGGCTGAACGGTTGACGCCCTCCGTAGGGCACGGGGACGGCACCGGGCGGGAGGATCCCGACCGGGAACTGACGCGCCGAGCCGACCGTGCGGCCTACCTTCGAGCAACTGGCGCGGTGAGGCCTGTTGTCGTAACAGGTCGTGCACCTCGCCTGGATGTCACCCCCACGCGGCTCGGGCGTGCCCGGCAAGCGCAAGCCAAGAGGAGAATGCGATGCGTCGACGAAGGACGGCCGCGGCCGCGGCCCTGGCCGGCACCGCCTTGTTCGGTCTGCAGTCGTGCGCCCCTACTACGGACCGATCACATGCGGACGGCCCCGACGCGCTCGCCCGGTTGCAGCGACAGACCGTCACCTGGCACGGCTGCCGGACCGGCCCGGACGACACGATCGGCAAGGAACTGGACGACGCGAAGGCCCAGTGCGCCGAGGTCACGGTGCCGTTGGACTACAGCCACCCGGGCGGGCGGACCATCAAGGTCGCGATGTCCCGACTGAAAGCCACCGATCCCGAGCACCGGAGAGGAACCCTCCTGTACAACCCCGGGGGCCCAGGCGTACCCGCGACGTACCTCGCGCTGATGCTCAAGAAGGCCGAGCCGAGGGTCGCGGCTCGCTACGACCTGATCGGGATGGACCCCCGATTCGTCGGACGCAGCACCCCCCTGAACTGCAAGTGGCCCACGAGCAGCATCGGTTCCGCCGGGACGGACCGGAGAACCTTCGACCGCAGCGTGGTGCTGGCCAAGGACTTGGCGTCCCGCTGCGCCGACCACCGGGATGTGCTGCCGCACGCCTCCACCCGTAACACCGCCCGGGACATGGATGTGATCCGGGCAGCCCTCGGCGAGTCGGAACTGTCCTACCTCGGCTCCTCGTACGGCACCTACCTGGGCGAGGTCTACCTGCAGTTGTTCCCGCGCCGGGCCGACCGGGTCGTACTCGACAGCGCGTTGAACCCCGATCTCTACGGCCCCGACCTGACAAGCACCTCGGGGCCTGCCGTGACCGCGGTACTGGAGGACTGGGCGGCGTGGGCGGCTCGCCACCATGACGACTACCACCTGGGCGCCACTGCCGCCGAGGTCCTGGCCACTGTTGACAAGCTCAACCGGAGCACGGTGCGCAGCCCACTGAACGTGGGCAGCCACCGGGTCGACAGCCGGATGCTGCCCGAGCTCCTGTGGAACGTCAACGCCGGGGACAGCGACGAACTGTACGCCGCCTACGCGGCCGACATCCGGGACCTCAGCGACGCCGCCCGCGGCATCAAGGTCACACCCAACGAGCGCCTGGAGGGAGTCCTCACCGGTCTGTCCGCTGCGGACACGGACGGAACGTTCAGTGTCCAGACGGCGATCCAGTGCGCGGACAGGGCTTCGTCCCGCGACCCGGAGACCTACTACCGGAGCATCCAGGCCCACCGCGTCGACGAGCCGCTGTTCGGACCGCTGACCCGCAACATCACCCCCTGTTCGTTCTGGCCGACCGCCCCCGCGGAACGTGCCACGAAGGTCCACAACCAGGTCCCGGCCCTGATGGTGGGTGCTACCGGCGATCCGGCGGCCGTCTACCCGGGTCAGCGGGTGGCACACCGGGCCTTGGCCGGCTCCCGCCTGGTCACCCTGCGCGGCGCCTTCCGCCACACCGTGTACGCGGGACTCTTCGCCCCGCGAAACCAGTGCATCGACGACACCGTCAACCGCTACCTGATCGACGGGAAACTGCCCAGCACGGACACGACCTGCCCACTCACGTCACCGACCAGCGAAGGCTGACCCTTCCCATTGTTTCCACGGGCGCCCCACCTCGGGACACGGTGACCGCATCCGCCAAACGGCGGTGCGGCGGAACCTGCACACCCAACCGTGGGGGGCGACGCAGCGGCCCTGGCGGTGGGTGCTCAGTCAGTCAGTCAGTCAGTCAACGAGCAGGATGCCAGCGCGGGCATCGCGGCCGACGGGCTCGCATCGGTGAACGCCAGGCGTAGCCTGCGTCGATCGCCGTGCTGACAGCGTCGACGGCCGTGCCAGCGCCCCGCCCCGGCATGTGGGGCACCATGGCCTAGGATCGTCCGCATGGCCCTGATCACCAGCGACGTGGATCGGTTCCAGGCGGCCAGGCCCCGGCTGGAGGCCATCGCCTATCGGTTGCTCGGCTCGGCGAGTGAGGCCGAGGACGCCGTGCAGGAGACGTTCCTGCGCTGGCAGGCGGCCGACGCCGAGCGGATCGAGGTGCCCGAGGCCTGGCTGACCAAAGTCCTCACCAATCTCTGCCTGAACCAGCTCACTTCGGCACGGGCCCGGCGTGAGACGTACGTGGGCAGGTGGCTTCCCGAGCCGCTGCTGGTGGGGGATCCGATGCTCGGCCCGGCCGACACGGTGGAGCAGCGCGAGTCGGTGTCGTACGCCGTCCTCGTCCTGCTGGAGCGCCTCTCCCCCAACGAGCGGGCGGTGTACGTGCTCCGCGAGGCCTTCGACTACCCGCACCGCGAGATCGCCGACATGCTCGACATCACCGAGGCCGCGAGTCAGCAGATCCTCCACCGGGCCAAGAAGCACGTCGCCGACGGCAAGGCGCGCACCGAGATCGACGAGGCCGCCGCCCGCAGGATCGTCGAGGAGTTCCTGATCGCGGCGACGAGCGGCCGGACCGAGCCCCTCGTGCGCCTCCTCACCCAGGACGCCGTCGCAGTCGGTGACGGGGGCGGGAAGGTCCCGGCCCGCGCGAAGGCGTTCGAGGGCGCGCTCGCGGTCGCCAAGTTCCTGCGTGGGCTGTTCAAGCCCAGCGACGCCAAGCGGGCCTACGTCGGCGGCGCGCCGGAGATCCACGTCGCGACGGCCAACGGCGAACCCGCCATCGTGGCGGTTGTCGACGGCCGGGTCGTCGGAATCACCTGCCTCGAGGTGACCGAGCAGGGGATCGTCGCGCTGCGCAGCCAGGTCAACCCCGACAAGCTGGTTCGCGCGAGTGAGCAGTGGGCGGCTGCAGACCACGGGAGCCCGTTGTACGTTCTCTGATGCAGTGTGACCTGCTTCACATGCGGATCCTGTCAGGAAACGTCGGGCTGCCCGGTTCAAGGAGCGAAACCGCGCAGGCAAGCGGCGGAACCTCGCAGACAGGAGCAGGCCCATGCAGCACCGCATCGTCGTCCTCGGAGCCGGCTACACCGGAGCCGTCGCCGCCGGCCGCCTCGCCAAGCGGCTGCACGGCGACGACGTCAGGATCACCCTCGTCAACCCCGAGTCGGACTTCGTCGAGCGCGTCCGGCTGCATCAGCTCGCGACCGGTCAGGACCTCAAGCCGCGACCGTTCAGCGAGATGTTCGCTGGGACGGGCGTGGAGCTGAAGCTCGCGACGGTCACCGCCGTGGACGTGGACCGCAAGTCGGTGGCGATCACCACCGCCGACGGCCCGCAGCAGGAAGGGCTGGGCTACGACACCTTGGTCTATGCCCTCGGCAGCGGCTGGGACGCCGGGGGCGTGCCCGGCGTCACCGAACACGCCCACGACGTCTCCAGCCGTCCCGGCGCCCTGCGCCTGCGCGACCGCCTGGCCGCACTGCGCGCCGGCCGGCCCGTGGTCGTGGTCGGCGGCGGCCTGACCGGCCTGGAGGCCGCGACCGAGATCGCCGAAGCCCGCCCGGACCTCAGTGTGGCCCTGGCCGTCAGGGGCACCCCGGGCGACTGGCTCTCGCGCAAGGGGCGCACCCATCTGCGCAAGGTCACGGACCGACTCGGCATCACGGTCCACGAAGACACGGCGGTCACCCGTGTGGAGGCAGACGCCGTGACGACGGCCGACGGCCGGACGATCCCTGCCGATGTCACGGTCTGGACCACTGGCTTCGCCGTCCACCCCATCGCCCGGGCCACCGCGCTGGAGGTCACCGACCACGGCCGGATCGTGGTCGATGCAACGATGCGCTCGGCCTCCCACGAGGACGTGTACGCCGTGGGCGACGCGGCCATGGCGATCGGCCCGGGTGGCAAGCCCCTGCGGATGTCCTGTGCCTCAGGCGTTCCCATGGCATGGCAAGCCGCCGACGCCGTCGCCGCCCGCCTCACCGGCGTCAAGGTTCCCCGGATTCGCATCCGCTACTTCCAGCAGTGCGTCTCCCTCGGCCGCAACGACGGCCTGATCCAGCTCGTCACCGCCGACGACCGCGCGGTGGAGCGTGCCCTGACGGGCCGTTGGGCCGCTCGATACAAGGAACTGATCTGCAAGAGCGCGACCTGGGGCGTCACCCACCCGACCACCGGCATGCCCTCCCGGCAGCGGCGGGTCACGCAGCCGCAGGCCCCGATGGACGCGTCGGCCCGGATCGCTGCCTGAGCCGAACCCGGCCAGGGACGAACACATGCGCCACACCAGGGTCCGAGAACCATCAGGCTGATGTCGCCGGGTCGGATACCGTGCAGCCAGGCCTCAAGGGGTTGAGGGTCTCGGTCGGGCTGTCCGGGACCGCTGCCTCCCCTCAGCGTCGCTGCACGGGGCCGGTACCGCAGGGCTCCCCCGAGGGCACCGGCCCTCGGGGAGGAGGCCTGAATCTCCCGAGCAGGTCAGCGGTGACGTCGGGATCCCAGTGCCGGGCGGCCAGGGATCTCACCCGTGCCAAGTTTGGAACCACCGACTCCACTCTGCCAAGATCCAACACGATGTATATCCGACGAGTGGGAGAACTCCCCGTCGGACGCCAACGGGGAAGGGAAAGACGTATGCGCGAGATGTCTCGTGCGGTAGCTGCGGCCCTGGTGGGCCTCACGTTGACCGCGGCGCTGACCGGCTGCAACGACAGCGGCTCAGGAAAGGGCCCGGCCGACTCGGCCTCATCGTCATCGGATGGGAAGGGCAAGACGACCTACCGTCTGGGCGAGGCGAGCCCCCCGCAGGAAAGCACCATGCAGACGTCCAAGGGGGCCGCGTTCACGGTCACTCCCACGAAGGTGACGACCGGATCCAAGGCCGACATGGACAAATCCGGCCTGCAGCGGGGCAAGAACGACGACCCGAAGATCCCGGTGTACGTGTGGGCCACCTTCGCGCACAAGAGCGGCAAGACGATGGCTGTCGGCGACATGGATGACGGCCTGATCATTCGCACGGACAAGGACCAGAGGACCAGGGCGCTCATCGTTCTGATGGGTCAGGCCAAGTGGCCCGACTGCCCGGCCTTCGACCGGGACAAGCAGTTGCACGCGGGGCAGTCGGAGAACATCTGCCAGGTCTTCCTCATACCCGAAGGGCAGAAGGCCGCCGCCGTGGAACTGAGCCAGGGCTTCACGAGCGAACCGCTGCAGTGGCCGGTGAAGGACTGACCACCGCAGGCCTGCGACCGGGGCTGCCGCCCCACCCCGTGCTGACAGCGATGGCCCCGAGCTTCGGATCAGGACCATCGCTGTCAGCGACGGCTCTCGATCGGGGCGCCCGTCTGCGACGCGCGCCGGGCCCTGCACATGAAGACCTACATGATCCTCCGTGACTGCCGGCAGCACGGCGACGGCCTCCACCTCAGGCCGATCCAGCTCGGGCTCCTGGATATGCCGTGGACGTCCCAGCGGTAGCCCGTCCGGCGGAAGGACCCGCACCGGTTTCGTAACGCGTCCCGTCTCGTCGCTCGTCCGAACGATCCGGTGGAACGTCGTGCGCGCGATGGTAGCTGCATGACTGACACCCCCCGTCACAACGCCACGGATTCACAGCGCGCCCCCGAGCCGGCCGAGGGCCCGGTGGGCGCCACCCGCAGATCCGTCATCGCCACCCTCGGCGGCGCCACGCTGGGCGCGGCCGCACTGGGACTCGCCGCCACGCAGGCCGCGGCCGCGGCTCCCCGAAGCGCGGACCGGCCGGCTCCCCCGCGCGCCGCGGCTTGCGTCCTCACGCCCGAGCAGACCGAGGGCCCCTACTACCTGGACCTGGAGCGGGTCCGCAGGGACATCACCGAGGGCAAGGCCGGCGTTCCGCTGACTCTGCGCGTCACGGTCATAGACAGCACCACGTGCGCCACGCTGCCCAACACGGCCGTCGACATCTGGCACTGTGACGCACTGGGGATCTACTCCGGTTACGTGGCCGGCGGATCCACCCCCGACACGACCTTCCTGCGCGGTGTGCAGCTGACCGACGCGTCCGGGGTCGCGGAATTCACCACCGTCTACCCGGGGTGGTACGTCGGCCGGGCCCTCCACATCCACATCAAGACGCACGCCGGCGGCACCGTCTCCAACGGGACCTATCACGGAGGCCACGTTTCCCACACCGGCCAGCTCTACTTCCCGGAGACGTACAACACCAGGGTCGCCGCCCTGTCCCCCTACCGGAACAACACGGCCACGCGCACGCTCAACGCGAGGGACGGCATCTACCGCAACGGCGGTTCGGCCACCCTGTTGTCCCTCACCCAGACAGGCAGCGACCTGAGCAAGGGCGTGACCGGGACCGTCGTACTCGGGATCGACCCCACCGCCACACCCTGACGGTCCTCCCGGAGCGGTGGCCGAGCCGTGGGCCGGTTCCGGCCGCCGCGCACCGCCCACTCGCCCCGCATGGTTTCGGCACGAGAACGTGCGGCCAGGAATCGGAAATGAGCCGGAGTCGAACGTGCGAGATATGCGGTACGACGCTGATCACGAGGCCGCAGGGCGGCCGGCCGGCTCGGTACTGTTCCAACGCCTGCCGGCAACGGGCACTCCGGCGGCGGACCGCAGCGCGGGACACCTACCGGGCCCAGGGGGCCGCGTCGGTCGCAGGCCCCACCGCGGCACCCGCTGCGGCGACCTCAGTAACCCGTGACCGCGCCTTGCCGCCGGCGCTCGACTCCTTCGTAGGCCGGCGGCAGGAGCTGTCGCGCCTGCGCGCGCTGCTCAGAAGCACACGGCTGCTCACGCTGACAGGGGCGGGCGGTGTGGGCAAGACGCGGCTGGTGCTGGAGTTCGCCACGGGGTTGTCGAGCCGGTACGCCCGGCTCGACCTGGTGGAGCTCGACTCCCTGCGGGACGGTGCGACTGTGACGCAGTCCGTGGCCGCCGCGCTGGGCGTGGGAGAAGGGACAGGTTGTACCGGGGTCGACGTCCTGGTCCGTGCCATCGGTGACGCCTCCCGTCTGCTGCTTCTGGACAACTGCGAGCACCTCGCCGAGCCGTGCGCCCGGCTGGTCGTGACCCTGCTGGGCCGCTGCCCCCGGCTGCGGATCCTGGCCACGAGCCGTGAGCCATTACGGGTGCCCGGGGAGACAGTGTTCCGGGTCGGCGAGCTCTCCCTGCCGTCGGCGGACTCCGGGGACGACGTGACGGCCCTGCTGCAGGCGGACGCGGTACGACTGTTCGTGGAACGCGCCGCTCACCGCTCGCCCGGGTTCGCGTTGGACCCCAGCAACGGCCGGCTGGTCGCAGAGATTTGCCGACGGCTGGACGGCCTGGCCCTCGCCGTAGAACTCGCGGCCGGCTACATCGGCACCCTCACCCCGGGCGACATCCTCGCGGGCCTGGACGACCAGAGCTCCCAGCTGGACCTCCTGGCCGGTGGCAGCAGGACCGGGCCCCGGCGGCACAGCGGACTCGCCACCGCCGTCGACTGGAGCCACCGGCTGCTGGATCCGGCGGAACAGGCCGTCTTCCGGCGCCTCGCGGTCCTCGTCGGAGGGTTCGATCCGGCCGCGGCGCGCTCGGTGTGCGCCGGCGCCGGCATCGGGCCACGAGAGGTCTTCCCCTTACTGTGCGCGCTTGAGGCGAAATCACTGATCGTACGGCTGCCGGGGGACGCGACGCCCACCCGCTTCCGGCAGCTCGGTGTCATCCGCGCCTACGCCATGGAACGTCTGCGCGCATCCGGCGAACTGGGCCCCACCCTGCGCAGCGCCCTCACGTGGCTCCACGAGGTGGCCGAGCGAGATTGTGGGGATGTGTTCGCCGACCAGGCGAGCAGCCCGCTGACCGCGGAACGGGACAACCTCGCCTCGGTGCCGGCCCACGCCACCGGCCAGGACGAGGCGGCGCGGATACGGCTGACCCTGGAGCTGGCCCGGGTGCATTACCAGCAAGAGCAACCGTCGGCAGCGAGTGCGCTGCTGGCCGAACTGCTGCGGGAGCCCAGCGGTCGGGCACTGGGCGGGGAGGTGGCCGCGCTCGCCGCACGCGTGGCCGCCCAGCAGGCCGACCCGCACCGAGCACTGTCCCTGGGCGAGCGGGCGGTGAACCTGGAGCGGCGGCGTCACGTGCCCGCCGGGCTCGCCAACGCACTCGACGCCAGGGCCGCGGCGAGGCTGTGTCGCGGCGAATTCGCCGAGGCCGTCACGGATCTGCGCGCGTGCCTGGACGTCGTCGCCTCGCTCGGCTCACCCGAGGACGTCGCGTGGTGCACCCAGCACCTGGCCTGGGCGCTGCTCCAGGCGGGCGGGGAGCGCGAGGCCGACGAGCTGATGTCGGATTGCCTTCCGGTGCTCAGAGAGCAGGCGCCCTGGCCCCGGGTTGCGGCTGCGCTGCACACCGCGGGCGCCGTAAGGCTGGCTCTGGGACAGCTGGAGAGCGCCGAGGCCCTCTTCGGCGAAGTGCTGCGCATCGCCCCCGGGGGGAGCTTCCACGCACTGTACCCCGTCGAGGGCCTGGCACTGGTGGCCGCGGAGAGCGGTGACATGCAGCGCGCCCTGCGGCTGTGCGAGGCAAGCGTGCAGGCGCGACGCCGGCTGGACACCGAGCCCGAGGCACCCTGGCGGCGCAGGATCGAGCAGGCGGCGGCCCGTGCCCGGACCATGCTGCCAACGGCGGCGCGGGAGGCCGCAGTCGTCGGCGCTCGCGGGCTGCGCGGGGACCGGCTCGTCGCCTACGCCCTGCGGTCAGGGAGCGGTGAGCGGGTCCTGCGGGGACCGGACACCATGGGGGCCGGCGACGAGCGGTGGCGGCTGACCGCCAGGGAGTTCATGGTGGTCGAACTCGTCGCGGAAGGGCTGACCAACAGGCAGATCGCGGGTGAACTCGGGCTTTCGGCGCATACGGTCGCCACACACCTGGACAGGGTGCGCGACAAGCTGGGTCTTCGCTCACGCACACAGATCGCCCTATGGTTCGATCGAAGAGACTCGGAAGCTTCCGTTCCCTGACACGGCGAGCACCGCGGACGCGCCGCACGTGCCTGCGGCTCCTGCCCTGCCCCGGTCAGGCAGACGGCTGCGGACCTCAGACGGCAAGAGCTGTCCGGGCGACTGAAGCCGGGCGAGCGACTGCCGTCCCTGCGGGGCCTCCAGCAGCAGTACGCGATCGCCGGCGTGACCGCCCGGCCGCGCTGCGCGTACTGAGCGACGGAGGACTCGTCGACGTCGTGCAAGGCCGGGACAGCTTCGTCACCGATCCCCTCCCCCGCGAGAAGGAGGCGGTGAGCAACGAAGCGGCCGGTGTTCGCATCAACGTGCTGGAGGATGCACCGGCCGTCCACGAACTCCCCGATGCTGACCTCGGCCCCCGAGCGCAGCCCGTAGGACCGGCCCTATTTCCATAAACTATGAATATAAAAATGTTATGCTTCGAGCATGAGTCGTCTAGTCACCGCTCCTGACGCGTCCGCCGCCATCGGGGCAGCCCTCTACGGCCTGGCCACCAGGGCCGCGAGACGCCTGCCCCGGGACATGAGCCTGACGTCCGCCGCCACCCTGGCCACCCTGGACCGGACCGGCCCGCGGCGCATCACCGATCTGGCCGCGGTCGAGGGCGTCACCCAGCCCGCGATGACCGCCCTGGTCCGGGTGATGGAGGAGTCCGGCCTGGTCGAGCGTCGGGGCGACGCGTCCGACAAGCGGGTCACGCTGGTGTGCCTGACCGAGGCCGGCGCCTCCTATGTCCGGACGCGACGCCAGGCGGGCGTCCACGCGTTCGAGCGGTTGATCGGCGAGCTCACCGGCGACGAGGTCGAGGCGCTGGTGGCGGCCCTTCCGGCGCTGAAGCATCTGGCAGAGCTCGAAAGCCAGGACCGCGAAGGGACGAAGCAGTGACCGGGCAGCCGGTCGGCGGGGTCGCGGCGAAGGCGTTCCCGGTGGCGCGTTCCGAGTCGCGGCTGCTGGTCCCCGCCCTGATGTTCATCGCTCTGGTCGTGGCGGCGGTCGCCAGCCTCGGGACGCCGCTCATCACCAGCGTGGCGACCTCGTTCCACGTCTCGCTCGGCAGCGCGCAGTGGACGCTGACCGTCGCGCTGCTCAGCGGCGCCGTCGCCACGCCGGTTCTGGGCCGGCTCGGAGCCGGCCCGCACCGGCGGGCCACGATCCTCGCCACGCTGGCGGTCGTCGTCGCCGGCAGCGCGCTCACCGTGCTGCCGCTGCCGTTCGCGTGGCTGCTGGCCGGCAGGGCGGCCCAGGGCGTCGGGCTCGGGCTGACGGCACTGATGATGGGCGTGGCCCGGGACCACCTCCCCGAGGAGCGCAGCGCGGCCGTGATCGCCCTGATCTCGGTGGTCTCGATCATCGGGGCCGGCGTCGGCTACCCGCTGGCCGCACTGCTCGCCGAGCTCGGCGGGGTACGGGCCGCCTACGGCCTCGGGCTGGTGGTCACCGCCGCCGCCCTCATGACCGCGTGGCGCTCCATGCCCGAAGCCCCTGAAGGCCGCTCCGCCCACGTGGACGTGGCAGGCGCGGTCGTCCTGGCCGCTGCGCTGCTCCTGGTGCTGTTCCTCGCCGGCGAACGAAGTCTGTGGAGCCGGCACCTCGCCGTGGCGGCGGGCCTCGCCGCCGTCGCGGTGGTACTGCTCTATGTCTGGGCCGTCATCGAGCTGCGCAGCGCGACGCCCCTGGTCGATGTGCGGGCGGTGCGGCACCCGGCGGTCGCCGGAGCCAACCTCGCCATGTTCGTCGGCGGGATCGGCATGTACCTCCTGCTCACACTCATCACCCGCTACGCGCAGACGCCGCACGGCGCCGGCTACGGCTTCGGGCTGACGACCTTCGTCGCCGGGCTGGTCCTCATCCCGTTCTCGGTGCTGGGGTTCGTCGCCGGCAAGCTCACGCCGCGGGTCCGGACGCGGATCGCCGACCACCTGCTCCTGGCCGGCAGCGCCGTCGTGGTCGGCGGCGGGTTCGCCCTGTTCGCGGCGGCCCGGTCGGACCTGGCCGAACTGTTCGCGGCGATGGGCGTGCTCGGCTTCGGCGTCGGCGGCTTCTCGGCCGCGATGCCCGGCGTCATCCTGGCCGTCACCCCCAAGAGCGAGACGTCGAGCGCCATGAGCTTCAACTACGTCGTCCGCAGCGTCGGGTACTCCCTGGGCAGCGCCATCGGCGGCCTGATCCTCGCCGCGGGCACCGGCCCCGGCCGCCTCTTCCCCGACGACAGCGCCTACACCACCGCGGCGCTGGTCGGCATCGGCGCCATGGCGATCACGACGCTGACAAGCCTCGCTCTCGCCCGCCGACGCTCGTCCGAGACCAATCCGCAAGTCAGATGCACTCATCCCGACACTGGAGGTTCCATGCCCAAGGGCTACTGGGTCAGCGCCTACCGCACCATTTCAGACCCTGAGAAGCTGGCTGCTTACAACAAGCTGGCCGGTCCGGCCGTCAAGGCCGGGGGCGGTCGGGTCCTCGCCCGTGGCGGCCGGGTCGTGGCGCATGACGCCGGAATCGCCGAGCGCACCGTCCTGATCGAGTTCGACAGCTTCGAGCAGGCCGTCGCGGCGCACGAGAGTGCGGCCTACCAGGAGGCGCTGGTCGCCCTCTCCGACGGCGTCGAGCGCGACTTCCGCATCGTCGAAGGCATCGACTGACCGAGGTCCGGTCGGATCTTCAATGAAGCTCACTGAGTGGCCTCCACCCAATGTCGTGCATCGCCACCGGATGCTGAACATCGTGGGCTCCACCCGGTCGACGATGCCCGGCATCGTCACCACAGCCAGGCGGTGAAGTGCCGCACCCGGGACAGGGCGCGGGCATCGCGGCGTGCGGCCACGTTGCCGATCCGGTTCTGCCTGGAACGGGGCCGGCGCGACTGCGAGGCGGCGAGACGGCGCTTGCCGGCGTCCTGGAGTCGCCGCCGCTGCTTGCGCAGCTCCTGCTTCGTCGCGGCCTTGGACTCCGGCTTCCGGGGGCGCTTCCAGACCGGCTGCCACCCCAGGGGCGAATCGGGCTCGGGCTCCTGGTCCTCGTCGAGCGAGGTGACCATCTTCGCGCGGGCCGCGTGGGCTCGTGCGAGTGCGTCGTCGGGGTCGGGGCGTTCTTCCGGGGTGCTCCCGCGACTCCTCCTGTGGTCCGGCCCGGTGTGTGCTGGGTGCCGGGCTACTGGGTGCCGGGCCGCTGGGTGTGCGGCTGCGGGGCCGTCGTCGGGGCGGCCTGTGGCCGGGGGCCGTGGGCGACGGGGTGCTCCCGCTTGCCGTCCTGGAGCTTCGCGGCCAACTTCGCGGCGGCTTCGAAAATCCGGCGGGTCTGCTCCACCGTGTCGACGCCCCTCTCCGGCTCCTGGAGGCGGCCGTCCTTCGGGCCGGTGCGGAACGGCCGCGGGTGCGACCTCGAGGCGGCTGGCACGCAGACGGCGTACGGCCGGGGCGGGAGCCCGGGCGCTCCGTACGCCGCGCTGCGCTGACCCGGGCGGCCGGCGAGGCGGGCCCGCTCGTAGGGGGGCGCGGTGCGGTTGCGGGCCAGCGGGGCAGCACGGCCTGGTCCTCGGTGTCGCGCGGCGCGTCTGGTCGGCGGCCTGGCAGGCCGGCGCGTAGGCGACCCGCTCCCCTACCGCATATCCCTGCCATCCCTCGTACTTGGCCGTCAGGACAGGCAGCGCGTCCTCGATCTGCTGGCGGCGGGTCGACTGCCAGCCGATGAGTTGCTGATCGAACCCTGCGATCTCCATGACCGGCCGGCGACCGGACGTCATCACGCACGACTCCCACCCCCGCCCGGATCATCGGCGAGTCCGCTGAGCGATCTCCTGGAGCGGCCAGAGCGCGGTGACCAGGGTGTGCCTGGTGCCCACCATGGCCCATCGACTGGCAACGCTGCTTCCACCTCCTCCGACGGCACGTAGTAGCCGGCGGCACCCCCCGCCACGCCGGGCGCCATCATGCACCAGGGCGAAGACCTCGGCCGGTGGGTACGAGCACAGCGACTCGGCTTCGACAAACTCACCGGCGCACAGCAATGGCTGTGCGAACACATCGGGATCGAGCCCGCCGGCGACGACGAGGAGCCCGAGCCGCGCCGCAGCCAATCCGACAAGTGGGCCATCACCTGCACGGCCGCCAAGCAGTTCTACGAACGCCGAGGCCACCTGCGCGTATCCCGCAACACATCGAACGCATCGTCGCCGACGGCGGTGATCACGGCGGCCGCGACGGCGAGAGCGGCGAGGAGCGGGAGGAACGAGAGATCATGCTCGGGGCATGGGTGAGAACAATCAGGAGTCCCGAGCCGCGGCGTTGACCCCGGAGCGAGTGGAACAGCTCTCCGCCATCGGCATGCGCCGGACCTGACGGACAGGGACCGGCCACCCCGACCGGCGACTCCCATCACAGCGATGCGTAGCGAAAGCCACTGGCGCCAGCGCACCGGCTTCGACAAGCTGCGGTACATGGACTGGACGCCCCTGCTCTCCACGCTGACCGGTGCCGTCATCGGCATCGCGGCCACTTTGATCGCCGACCGCAACCGGTGGCGGCGGGAAGAAGCCAGGCACGCTCTGGAAGTACGGCGCGAGGTCTACACGGAGTATGTGTCCGCCCTCAAAGCCGCGGGTGAGGAGATACGGGCCGTCGCCCTGGGCGACTACATGTCCGAGTCGGCACGCGACGCGGCGGTACGGGAAGCCGTGCGCGGCACCGGGATCTACACGGCGAGCGAACGTCTCTGGCTCATGGGCCCCCCGCAGGTCGTGCAGGCAGGGAACGAGGCGTTCCATCGCCTGCGCGCGATCCGCGACGCCTATGCCCGTGGAGTGGCTGTCGGCTCCGCCGACGACGCGCCCCTGATAGAGCGGCGACGTAAGGCCATGGCGCAGATGCGTCGCCTCATGCGTGAGGACCTGGGCATCGTCCCCCTCGATATCGAGTGAAGTGTCATCAGCCCTGAGCTCGTCCCACCCTGGGCGCGGCCGGGGCGGCCTCGGCCGTGCGGGCCGCAGGCACGGGTCACGCACGATCCTCGGCCGCGAGCTGGAGAGCGTGCGCAAGGCTCCGGACCAGCGCGGATTCCAGATACAGCCCAAGAGACGGGGCGATCGAGCGCACCTTCTCACGGCTCACCGGCCACCGCCGCCTCGCGCGTGACTACGAGACCAGCCCGGCCCGCAGCGGTGACAAGACCAGTGGCGTCGGCTGACGGACCGGCCAGCAGTCGCGTTCAAGCTCTTCGATGGATCGCTCACGATCCAAGGGGCACGTCAACGTGTGATCGTCCCACGACCAGATCTCACACTCGGTCTGAGGCATGGTCGGCCAGTCGTTATGACGTCAGCGCGTGTTCTCCAAGAGGCGCTGACGCGCGAGGCCGGGCTTTCACCACCCGCTGAGGAGCCGATCGTGCCCTCCTCGGACGGAGGGTTGTCACGTCCGCCTGGGCATCTCCCACCCGGTCGCGCGGCAGGCGAGAAAACAGCGAAGCCGGTGACTGACGCACCTAACGGAGGATGGGTACCCGGGGCTGGAAAATCCTCAGTCGTATCGAGGTGAAGGCAATGACCACTTCACACGGGCCGTCCATGGAGACGCACCCCGACATCGTCGACATGCGTATGCGGCACGAGATGGCTGAACGGGCCACAAGCACTCCACAGGGGCAGGCCGTCGGCATGATGGCCTTCCTGACCGGCATCTACCTGGCAGCGTCACCGTGGATAACCGGGTTCAACGGCCTGTCCACTCTCGCCGTCAACAACCTTCTCGTAGGACTCGCCTACGCCCTGCTGATGAGCGGCGGTTTCGGTCGGGCCTACGAACGCACCCACAGCATGGCCTGGGGGGCTTGCGTCCTGGGAGCCTGGACCATCATCGCGCCGTGGGTGGTGGCGGGCGACGTGAGCACCACCAAGACCATCGTCAACAACATCATCACGGGCGCCGTCGCCCTCATTCTTGCCCTGTCCGCAAGTGCGGCCGCCCGAGCAGCCGAAAGCCGAAAGACTGGGCGGGGAGTGGCATCGCCCTACTCATCCGGACGCTGACAGCGGAAGACGGGAAGAACGTGCTCATCGACCGCCGCACGGTGGCGCTCGCCGTCGCCGCAATTGCTTCATGGTGCCCCCGGCACTCTGGCCGGGGGCACCAGGCGCAGGGCGACGTCGGCAGAGGCCACCGCCGGAGATGACTCCGAGCGCGGGATCGTCGGGATCGCCGCCGAGGAACGGCTCGGCGGCGGGCTGGGGCCATGCCACACGTGCCCCCGGGCTGCGACGCCAGGAGGAGCGGATTTCTCGACGGTCGGATGTGGCACACCACTGGGCCAGGCAGCCCGGCCTGGATCAACGACGAACCCACCCCTTACGGGCAGACGCCGCGCCCCATCGACCACCAGCATCCACACTTCACCCAGCTCCCCCCCGACCGGTGCGAAGGAGCTACGGGCGCGGGAAACAGCCCGCCAGCGAGCACGTCGGACACCGCCCGCCCCATGCCGGCCACCGATGAGCGCACTGGCACTGGCCCTCATGTCACCTTCCAGCCCGGGGACACATCGCGGCGCTCTGCGTGGCGAAGCCGCAGAGCACTGACAGCGTGAGACAGGACACACAGCCGTGAGGCTTCCGATCAAACCAAACGGAGACGTATGTTCCGTTTCACCCCGCGTCGGCGCCGCCCCAAGAGGCGCGCCCGGGTCCGCCGGCCCTAGCTAGACGGCGGGCCCCGCGGGGGCCAAGCGCCAGACCATGGAGTCCGAGAAGGACGCCCTGCGTGTGACTGCACAGCCCACGCGCACAGCCCACGCTCTCCAGAGCAGAGGTGCTGCGGCCACAGTGGCAGCCGGGCTTGAACATCCAGAGTCGCCAACAGCCATCGCAACGTGATCCCACCTCGTGGTGTGGTCCAGCTTGGCGACGGAACGCCAGCGGCCGCCCTAGCCTGGGCGTCGCACGTGAACGATGAGCCGCCGAGACTGAGACTGCACCGTTTCACCCGTCGCGTGGTGGTCCAGCAGACGCACGGCATCCCTCGCCCAGGCCACACCGCTCAGGTGGTGGGGCGGGCAGTGCGGCTGGTTCCGGACCGCCGGGGGTGGCCGAGTCCGCGCTGCCGACGGAATACCAGCGCATCCTGGACGCCGTACGGCAACCCGCCGGCCCGGTCGTGACCCGGCAGATCGGCGAGCTGCTGGGCTTGGACACCGCGGTGCGGGGCAAGCCGGAGCCGCTGCGCGGAGAGCTGACGAGGCTGGCCGACCACGGCCGGCTACGCGAACGGCCCGACGTGAAGTTCACCATCCGCCCGTGATCGGCCCGCACGGCGGCGGAGCGTGACCGAGGTGCCCCCGGTGGCTGTAAGAATTGCGCGAAGAAGATCAAAGAGCGCGCCGGAGACACCGCGTCCCCGTCCCGCCCGCGCCGTCTACCTCCTGCGCGCCCTCACCGGGCTGACGAACCTCGACGCCCCACTGCCAGATGAACTACACGGCGGACGGGGACGTCTGCGCACGGGGGTCGTGGCTATTCGCCCAGCAGAAGAATCTCCAAAAATTTTTGCGGGGCGTCCCTCCAGACGTCGTGTCCACTGTCCAGGGTGTGGACGCGCCAGGTCGGGTCGTTGGCCAGCCGGTCTCGGACGGGGGTGAAGGGCGTGCCATCCCACCCGGACAGATACACGTAGTCGAGGGTCCTGACGTCACGCAGACCGGCCCCGTCCAGCCGGATCCGCTGGAGGAAAGAGGCCAGTGGATGTGCCGTCACGCGCGGGTCGCTGCCGGACGGTGGCTGGACCGCGTATCCGTCCGCCGCCGCGCCGTCCAGGAACAGGCCGCGGTAGGAATCGGTGGTCAGGTCCCAACAGGACTGGCCGTCCTCGGGTACGTAAGCGTCGGCGTAAACCAGGCGGCGCACCACGCCGGAAGGGGCGCGGTCGGCGGCACCGGTGATCACCATGCCGCCGTAGCTGTGCCCGACGAGAACGGCGTCACAGACCTCCTCGGAAGCGAGTACGGCGAGCACGTCGTCGATGTGGGTGTCGAGATTGACGTTGGTGGAGTTCAGGTGGGCGCGGTCGCCGACACCGGTGGGGGTAACAGTCAGCGCCCGGTGTCCAGCGGTGCGCAGCCGTTCGGCCAAGCCGGAGAAGTACCAGCCGCCGCGCCAGCCGCCGGGAACTAGAACAAAGGTTGTCATGCAGCCATGAACCATGCCCACGAGACGCTGATTCCCTCACGGGCACGGGTAGTTCGCACCCCACCTGTGAACCGGCCACCCACTTGATCGGCGAACCGATGGACGCGGGCGATCCGGTCGCCGTTCCGGTTTCGGACATGCACGTGGATGGTGTGGTCCTGCGACGGCTCGTCCTGGTAGAGGTCCCGGGAAGGCCGTGCCCGCAGCGGACGTGACTGAGCTGTTCGACGGCCTGGCGGCGGTCGCGCAGTCGTCTCACAGGCCGGTGTGGTGCTCTTGGTCGAGACGATCAAGCAGGAGGTAGGAACCCGATTCGCTTCTTTACCTGGAAAGCGTCTCCGATCCTGACTACCACATACCTGAATCAGATGCGCTTTAAGGCACGGCGTGTGCAGCTGCGTTGGCGGCACCCGAGACGGACAATATGTCGCGGTGGCAAGCAGGCAGTCGAATGGGAGGTACCGTGTCGAAGGACGAAAGCGCCTCACCGCCCCCGGATGAACCAGAACAATCGGGCACGGCAGAGGAGCCCACCGTCACGGCGGAGAGGGTCAATGAATTGGTCCAAGCACTGCCCGATGGCGCGAAGCCCGATCTTGCCGCTGCCCTCGTCGAAGGAATCAGCACGCGAGAGCAGCAACAAGCGGTCTTTGGCCGTGTAGTCAACGCATTGCCCGATGAAGGGAAGCCTGACCTAGCCGCTGTCCTCATCAACGGCATGGACACAGAAGAGCAGAAAAAGGCCGCTGCTGGGCGCGCAGTTGAAGCCCTGGAACCGGAGCAGCGCCAGCAACTGGCCCGTACCGTCCTGGGCCAGCCCGATCCGAAGACAACGCAGGTCCTGTGGTACATGGTCGTGTCAACATTGGCCGCCACGGTCTTCGTCTTCGGAGTTTTGGCGTTCGTGCTCATCGAACAGAAGAATTCAGCGGAAGCCCCGCTCGCTCTCGCCACCACCGCCCTCGGAGGCGTGGTGGGCCTCGTTGCCACCAGCCCGGGGAGCAATCCCTCAAACTGAACTGCAGCAGCCTACGACGGCCCCCTTTGCCGGGGGCTGGGGCTCAGAAACGGCCACACACCTTCGACCCGAAACTCCACCGGATGGCGTGATCGGACCCTGCTGGCAAGCACCGAGCACAAAATGCCACCGAAGGCGACCGGAAACGCCTTGCCGACAGGACGCATATGCCGCTCGGCCACCAGCAAGAAGCGCCATCAACGACGGGTTCCGTGGGCGCCGGCGTCTCATCGCGGCACCCACACCATGAAATCGGCGTCCTCAGCCTTCAGCGCGTTGGAGACCACCCATGCATCCGCCTGCGGCTGAGGACGTACGCGCCGCCGACATCACAGGCCGTCGAACGGGAGTGCTGCGAAGGTCGGCTGCCGGTGTTCGCGGCTTGCGACGCGGGAGCGTGTGAGGGAACGTTGACTTGGATGATTTCGCGTCCTGGGGCGGCGATCTCAAGTGATCTTGAGAGGCGGCTATGAACCCTGCCTGGCAGACACGTCACAACCCGGCTCTTGATCAGTGTCTGCCCAGGATCCAGCACGCCGAGCCTCCCGCGTTTTCGCCTCCTTCGCACCAATGGCCACAGCATCAGCGGTGCGGTTCCCAAGCCGCCGCACGGGAACAACCGTCGGAGCCTGACCGGGAAGCACGGCACAGCCTCCATCCTCGTCCGGACCAGCGGGCGGCAGGCTGGGCGGTCCTCGTCAGACAGACCCGGAACGACGAGAAGACAGGTGGAATGTCATGGACATGAATGGTGGCCACACGCATCACCCCCACGAACCGGCAGAAGCCGATCCCCCTGCTCGCCATGGCATGGCGGTGGTGGGGAACGGGCCTGTCTTCATGTCCCATCTGCCGATGACTCATCGCCCGCACAACTACCAGGTGATCCTGAACGTGACCCTCGGTTCCCTCGACAGCGCCTATCTCGACGACCGGAAGGCACACCCGGAAGCCAGGCTCTACACGTTCGCACCCGAACCATTCGTGCTCCCTGACCTGTTTCCCGGAAAAACCGGCGAACCTGCCCGCAGGTCGTTCACCGGAAGCCTGTTCCGTAATCATTTCGAACAGCCTCCCGCTCATCCCGAGACACCTTTCGAGATCTCCTCCGACGTCACGGTGGACGTCGTCGATGTGATCGTCCACAACAGATTCGCTTCGGACACCCGACAGCCCGAAGAACTGATGTACATACTCTTCGGACGGGGACAAGAGCGGTTCCTGGCGCATCGGATCACCGGCCCCTTCACACGTACGAACCGTAAGGAGTTCGACCATCTCCTGGCGATCGACCTCAAGGGCCCACAGATTTCGGACGACCAGTTGCGCCAAGGGGTCGAGGTCACTGTGACCGGTCGTTCCAATCAGCCCGGTGCGAAGCTGAGGGAAACCGAGAAGGTCGCCGCCGTCGCCGTGGTCGACGGCCACAACGTACCGGTCGAGATAGACGTCAGATCCGAGGAGTATTTCGAAACCGACGACTTGACGCCTGACCCTCACTGACGGGCCGCCACCGGCCTGCGAACACTGGCCGAGCAACCGCAGGCGTGACAGTTCCGTGCACGGCGCCCGTACGCCACACACGGCTGCACACTCGCCCCGCTTCGGGACAATGCTTCCAGCCAGGCAGCCTTGCTGGTGACCTGCGTCAGACAGTTGCAACGCACCCGCCGCGGCAACTCTGCCGCCCAACCCGGCGAGGTCACAGCACTAGTCGTCGAACTCAAAGCCCGTATTCGCCGCACGGGCAATGATGTCGCGGACGGCCTCGGGGCTCGTGACGATGGATCCGACGGCCGTCTTGAGTCGCGCGAGGTCCCTCGAACTCCCAACCGCGCAGAACATGCCGGCCTCGCTGTTGAAATCGAGGCGCTCGGCAATATCCGGCCAGGCAAACCGCACGAGACCTTCCCAGAAGTACCCGTTCGGTTCGTGTCCGGCGGCAACTACTGCGGCATCGGCGACCAAGCCGCCGGCATCCCACGTCAGCGAGCGCTCGCCGTCGAGGTCCTGCAGGTGGATGGTCACGGCGCGATCCTCTCACGCCCAGTGCACACCGCTCGTCCAGTCCCGCCGGACCGGCGTGAGCCGCAGCGCAGGCACCCGATCCTGCTGACGGTGCTTTCGCAGTCCGCCACCGATGTGGAGGAGCCCGGCTTCGCGCCAGCACGATGGATCCGCTTTGAGCTGGGATTTCAAAAAACGTCGAAGGTTTCTCCAAGGTGGCTGTGTGACGTTGGTGGCGGGGAAAGCCCAGGAGCTTGATCAGGGACTGGGCTGCTCAGAAATCCGTTCCGCGCCGAGATACTCGTCGCGTTTCCGTACCTTGATCGACAAGGAGTCTGTCGTGGCATCCAGAATTGCCCGTACGATCGCCGTCGCTGCCGCGGGCGCCGGCCTCGCCCTATCCCTTGCCGGCTCCGCCCAGGCGAACGACGGCGGCGGCTCATACAGCGCCCGTCTCGCTGACGGCTGCGGCTCTACCAGCGGCACTTACCACTGGTACGACTCAGTCGTCTACAACGGCAAGCCGTCCTTCCGGACCAACTGGGATTTCGACCTCTGGGACCTGTGCTCCACCAACGGATACGCCGTAAGCCTCTACAGGAAGTACAGCAAGTGGAACGGCAGCGCCTGGGTCAATGACGGGAGCTACCACAAGATGGCTGCTTCGGGGTCTGAAACCAAGGTCGCCGACGTCCGCATCTTCCTGTGCGAGGTCGGCCGCCCCTCCACCTGTGTGGGCATTTCCTAGCCACCACCACGGCGGGCCGGGCGCTGAGCCCGGCCCGCCGTGGCCCTGCAGGGGCCTGCCGGTGTTCCTCGTGGAACTTCTCGGCACAGTACTGGCCTGGGCACCTACCGCTCGGTGGTCGAGAGGACGTTTACGGAACTCGCCTGCTGCCTCATCACCCACCGGCGGCTCAGGACGCTGTGCTGGCCTTCGAGGACCAGCGGGGTCTCAGAGACCCTGAAGGCAATAGCAGACGAGTTCGAGCGCCGGCACGGCTTTCCCCAGGGAGTCAACGAGGTCCGGCTGGCCGACCACGCCGACCAGGCCGCAGGTCGCACTCTCGCCCAGGTCAGCCTCGTCCCCGCCGACCTGGTCACCTTCTACGACAGCATCGGCGAGGCCACCTGGGCGGACGTCGGCAACGGCTACTTCGTTGACCCGGCGAGCAGTTGTCAGATCCTGTGGATCTGGTCCACGCGGCCGGGCGTCAGTTGGTTCAGAACCGAGTCCGGTCTCACAGGGTGGTGCTCGCCTGCCGTATGGCGGATGAGCTGCTAACTTCCGCGTCATGGCGAACCAGAGCGACGGCACAGATCTACGAAGCCGGGTGGCCGATGCCGACAGCGGTGTCCTGTTGTTCGGCATCACGCCGCCCCGCCTGAGCAACACTCCCGAGCGGATCCGGGAGATCACCGCAGCCACCCTGGCACGGTTGGAGTCCCTCGATGTCGACGGCCTGGCGCTGTACGACATCGACGATGAGAGCGACCGTAATCCGGCGCAGCGGCCGTTTCCGTACCTGCCGACCATCGACCCTGCCGTGTACCACGCGGACTATCTCGGCAAGTGGAACCGCCCGGTGGTCGTCTACCGGTGCGTCGGCAAGTACTCCCGGACGGAGCTGCGGACCTGGCTGCGGACGGCCGACGCCGACCGGCTGCTCGGCGTCTTCGTCGGCGCGTCCTCGAAGGGGAAGGCGGTGAGGACCAGCCTGTCCGAGGCGCAGGACCTGCGCCGCGATGTCCGCCCAGACCTGCTGCTCGGTGGCGTGGCCATCACCGAACGCCCCGAGGAGCATCTGCGGCTCGTCGCCAAGCAGGTGGCCGGATGCGCGTACTTCATCTCGCAGGTCATCTACAGCGCCGACGCGGCGAAAAGCATGGTCTCCGACTACTACTACGCCTGCCGCGAGCGGGACCTCGAACCGAGGCCCGTCCTGTTCACGCTCTCGGTGTGCGGCTCGGTCAAGACGCTGGCGTTCCTCCAATGGCTCGGCGTCGACGTCCCGCGCTGGCTGGAGAACTCCCTGCGCCATGCGGACGACACCCTGGCCGAGTCATACCAGCACTGCTTGGCGAACGCCCGGGACCTGATCGGCTTCTGCCGCAAGCTCGGCATGCCGTTCGGCTTCCTCGTGGAGAGCGTGTCCATCCGCAAGGTCGAGATCGACGCCTCGGTCGCCCTGGCCCACGAGCTCAGCAGGCTGCTCGGACGAGGTACACCCTTGTGAAGCCGGGCACGAACGTGCGGCTGTCGAATCCCGCGACGGCAGTTTCTCGAGCTGCTGGAGCGATCCCTGACACGGTTCGTCGCCAACGGGGAGCCGGGATACCTGTAGCTGGTGCTTCAGCTGTTCATCGCGTTAGCCGCTGTTAAGCCTTACGCGCCCCTTCGGCCTCGTCACGGGCTCGAGCCGCGGCTGTGTGATCACCGGCCAGAGCGTGTGCTTCGGCCAGGGTGTCAAGGCCGACGGCCAGCCACCTGCTGGAGCCGATCTGCCTCCAGAGCACGACGGCGGCCTCGGCGCGCCTGCGGGCCGGTGCCGGACGGCCCACCGCGAGCTGTGCCTCAGCCAGCGCGTACAGTGTCGCCGCTTCGCCCCAGAGGTTTCCGAACTCACGATAGGTCCAGAGACTTCGGGCCAGCAGGCGACGTCCTTCCCGGTGCTCGCCCTGCCGGATCAGGACGTCCCCGAGCCAGCACATCGCGTGTGTGGCGCTGAGGCGGTCGCCGAGGTCCTCACTGATCGCGACGGCTCGCCGGTAGGCGTCGGCGGCGGCCGGGTAGGCGCCGAGCGCGCGATGGCTCTGGCCCAGGCATCGCAATGCCTGGGCCTCCCCGGGCCGGTAGCCCGCGACCCGGCTGCTCTGCAGGCACTTCGTGAAGCGCGCGATGGCGGCCTCGACACGTCCCAGCTCGAGGTCGATGACGCCGAGGCCGTTGGTCGCGTAGACGAGACAGTTGACGTTGCCCGCCGCTTCGGCGAGTTCGGCGGCCTCTTCGAAACGGAGCATGGCGGTGGAGTACTGGCCGAGGAGCCGGTGCACATAGGCCAGCCCGGCCGTGGCACTGGCCCGGTACGTGGGCCGCTCCCCCTCGGCGAGCAGCAGGGCCTGCTCGAAGTGGTCCACTGCTTCCGGATAGCGGTCGAGGATGGTGGTGAGTTCGCCGAGGCAGCGGTGGACCATCGCGGCGCTGTGCCGGTCGCCGTTGCTGAGGGCCGCCTTGAGCGCGCGGTTCTGCAGCCGCTCCCAGTCGTCGAAGTGGCTGCCGACCTGGAAGAGGGTCGTGAGGGCGGTGGCCAGACCGGCGGCGGCTGCGACACCCTCCGTTCCATCCAGAGCCTGTTCCGCTACGTCGATGAGGAACTGGCGTTCGTCGTTGAACCAGGCGAGGGGATCGGCGAGCAGCTGATCGGTATCGGTCGCAGTCAACCGCCAGGAGGCCAGATCCAGCTGTGAAATCCCTTGGAAGTCGACGCTGAGGGTGTCCGCGGCGAGATCGGCGAGGTGCAGGCTCGCCCCGAGTAATCGAGTGAGGGCTGCCGTGCGATCCCGCTCCGGGACGTCCGGCTCCGTGCGCTCCCTTGCGAACAGGCTCACCAGGTCATGCAGTTGATAGCGGATACCGGATGCGTTCACCGAACCGGCCTGCACCAGGTGCACCTCGACCAGATCGTCCAGGACGGCCTCCGCCTCGGGCAGGGCCGTGTCCAGCAGCGCGGCCAGCGCCCAGGCGGCGAAGCTCGGCCCGGGCAGCAGGGCGACCATCCCCAGAGCGTGCCGCGTCTCCGCGGACATCTGCTGGTAGGTCAGTTCGAGGCTAGCCCGTACGGCGATGTGGCCGACGGCCAATTCGTCGAGCTTGCGCTGCTCGTCGGCGAGGGCGTGCGCCACCTTGGCCAGAGGCCAGTGCGGTCGGGCGGCCAAGCGCGCACCGGCGACCCACACCGCCAGGGGAAGACCACCGCAAGTTTCCACGATGCAACGGGCCGCCCCCGAGTCGGCGTCGGTCCGGTCCCGGCCGAGCATCTCGCGCAGCAGGTCGAGTCCCCTCGCGGGGTCCAGTACGTCCAGGGAGAGTCGGCGTCCGCACAGTTCCGCCATGGTCGTCCGGCTGGTGATGATGGTGGCACAGCGCACGCCGCTGGGCAGGAGGTCGCTCACCTGCCAGGCGCTGGCGGCGTTGTCCAGGACGACGAGCGTCTGCCGCCCTGCCAGCAGGGTGCGGTAGAGATGGACGCGGCCGGTCAGCTCCGCGGGCACGGCACCGCCGGGGATGCCGAGCGCGCGGAGGAAGGTACCGAGGACCGTGAACGGCTCGGCCGGCTCGTCGCCGAAGCCCCGCAGGTCCGCGTGGAGCTGCCCGTCCGGGAAGCGGGAGGCGAGCAGGTGCCCTGTCCGTATCGCGAAGGCGGTCTTGCCCACTCCGGCGGGGCCGGTGACCAGCAGTGTCGCCGGGCCGGGCCGTTCTTCGCCGAGCAGCCGGCGAGCCTCCTCCACCTCGTCCTCCCGGCCGACGAAGAGTGACACGTCCGCCGGGAGGAGCCGCGGGACTAGCTGGCGTGCCATCGGCGGGCCCACGTTCGCCACTGTGCCGCTCTTACCGGACGGTTTTGTGGTGGCGGCCGGTTGCATGGTGCCCGTCGAGTTCGTCGTACCCGTCGGGTTCGTGGTGGCAGGTGGTGCAGCGGAGCGGGGCGCGGCGAGCTGCGGGTCGCCGGTGAGGATCCGTTCGTACAGTCGCCGCAGCGCCGCGCCCGGGTCGACGCCCAGCTCATCGGCGAGGCGTCGCCGAGCACGCTCGTACGCCTCCAGCGCTTCGGCCTGTCGTTCGCACCGGTACAGGGCCAGGATCAGTTGCCCTATCACCCGTTCGTCGAGCGGATGCGCCTCGGCCCTGGCGGTCAATTCATACACCAGTCCGTCGTGCTGACCCAGCCGCAGCCGCACGTCGACCAGTTCCAGCTCGGCGGCCAGCCGCTCGCCGTCCAGGAGGTGGCGCTGCGCGTTGAACCACGGCGTGTCCGCCCCGGCGAACGCGCTGCCCCGCCATAGCTCCAGGGCTTCCCGCAACAGAGCCTCCGCCTGCACGTCGCCGCCCGCCTTCCGGGCCCGGTCGGACAGTTCGCGGAAGCGGTGCGCGTCCACCGCCGAGGGCTCGATCGCCAGCCGGTAGCCGCCGCCCCGCTCCCGTGTGAGGGCGGTGCCGTCGGCAGCCAGTGCGTGCCGCAGCCTGGAGAGGTATCCGTACAGCTTTGGGCGGCCGTTCGCCGACTCGGTGTCCCCCCATACCCGGTCCACCAGAGCGTCGGCCGATACCGCCCGGTCGCTATCGACGAGCAGCGCGGCCAGCACCAGGCGCTGCATCGCGTGCCCCACGTCGATCGGGGCCCCGTCTCGCCGTGCCTCGATGGTCCCCAGTATGCCGAAGCTTGTGGCCATCACACCCCCTGCGACACCCGGTCGTCTCTCTCCCCCCACTCTGGGCGCCACCGACCTGTGGTTCCAGGCGGATTCGAGCTTTTCCGAAGGTTCGCCGACGCCGGCACCCCCACCGTGAATGGCATGTCCCCGGCCGCTCAGCGGCTAGTGGGAAGCAGGGCATCAACCCTTCGACCTAGTCCGTTCGAACGGAGAAGAAGAGATCGGATCGCCCGGTCACCGAACGTCCGCGCCGTTCGAGATCGCGCGCTGACCTTCAGCAGTATCGGCAGGGCCGTTGCTGAGCAGGTCGGCAAGCGCTACCGCGGCTGCCGTCACCGGTGGGCTGAGGCCCTCTCAGGTGGTCAGCGCACCTGACCCGTGTCGGACGGTGTTCCGGTCACCGACTCGTGTGGCCGATCCTCACATTCATTGGAGCTGTTCCATGCATCTCACACCCACAACCAGCTGGAGCCGGGCTGGTGTTGTCGCGGCCGCCCTGACGGCAATGACGCTGCCCCTGTCGGGCACCGCAACGGCAAAGGCCGATCCCGGCCCCCTGCGTGTCCCCGCGCAGGTCAACGTCTTGACCTGGAACATCTGCGGAGGGTCACAGAGCAGCTGTGCGGGGAAGGGCACCGCGGAGGAGAAGCTCGACCGCGTGATGCAGCGGGTCAACGAGGATTCCACTCTGACTGTCATAGCCCTGCAGGAGGTCTGCAACTACGCGCACGCTGCCCGACTGCAAGAACGGCTCGGCGACCAGTGGGTCGTCAACTTCCGGGCGGCACCCGTCATGGGGGGTGAGCACGGCCAGCTCAACAGGTGCACCCTCAAAAATCTGCCGGCCCCCAAGGACCAGCCGGCCGGCGTCCTGGTGGCCATGAAGAAGCTTCCCGGAGCTTCCATCACCGTCGTGGACGAGGACTTCGCCGGGGTGCCGTACGCCAACGACAAGGACGGCCACCCGACACAGGGCGCAGCCTGCCTGCGGGACTCGGTGAACAAACTCCTGGCTTGCTCATCCCACTTCCCGTTCTCGGGAGCGGACGCGGAAAAGGGCACGACGTACGACAGCCGCAGCGGCTGCGCCAAGCAGTACGCTGCCCTGGGCACGAAATGGCGGACCCAGGGCTGGCGGACCGTCCTCGCAGGCGACCTGAACCTCAACGCTCGAGTATGGCCCGAGCGCTTCGTCCTCAGGCCGCTGTACAACGGAGGCAACTTCGAGGGGGACCGCCTTGACCGAAGGACTGTTCCCGGCGCGAAGCTGGACTACATCTTCTTCTCCGCCGACAACTGGCAGCGGCGAGGCGCTGCTGTCGACAACTCTGGGGCCATCAGCAGCGTCAGTGACCACTATCTGCTCAAGGCAACGGTGCGCCCCATCCGATAGCAGGCCTCGCTAGAGCCAGCGAACTGCGCGGAAGGCAACGGACCGAGCGCGCCTGAACCTGGTCAAGGTCTGTGACCCCCGGTGGGCACGGCAGGACCCGGTACGTGGGCGCGTCCCGTCTGTACGTGCGCGCGGAACGCTGGCCGGGTCCGATAATGGCGTCGTGATCAACAGACGTCTGCGCGTGGTCCTGGCCGAGGACTCCGTTGTTCTGCGTGATGGCATGGTCGAGCTGCTCGGCGCCCGCGGGTGTGAGGTGGTGGCCACCGCCGGGTCGGCGCCCGGGCTGCTCGCCGCGGTGGTCGAGCACCGGCCCGACGTAGGCGTGGTGGACATCCGGATGCCACCCACACAGACTGATGAGGGCATCCGCGCTGCTGTGGAGATCCGCGCGAGGACGCCTGAGGTCGGCATCCTGGTCTTCTCACAGCACGTCGAAACCACCTGGGCCTCCCGGTTGCTGGCGGACGGCGCGGCGGGCATCGGGTACCTGCTGAAGGAACGCGTTGCCCGCACTTCCGAGTTCGTGGACGCGCTGTATCGGGTCGCCGACGGGGGTACGGCGCTCGACCCGGAGATCGTCACCCAGCTGATGCGTGGTGGACGGCGCAGCCGGGTGGACACTCTGACGCCTCGCGAGCGCGAGGTGCTGGGGCTGATGGCACAAGGGCACTCCAACCGTTCCATCGCCGCGCTGCTGGTGGTGACGGAGCGGGCGGTGGAGAAACACGTCGCCGCCGTCTTCAGCAAATTCGGCCTGCGGGCGACGGGCACCGACAACCGCCGGGTGAAGGCGGTCCTCGCCTACCTGGCGGAGAATGGGAGTCAATGGGCCGTCACAGACGCATCGGCAACTCGGCGGTGACCACGGTCGGTCCGCCGGACGGGCTGTCGATCCGCAAAAGCCCGTCCACCGCGGCGAGCTCGGCCAGGCCCGTCAGGCCGGTGCCGACGCCGAGTGCTGCACCGCCGCGGCCGTCGTCGCGCACGGACAGGCGGACCCGGCCGTCGGTCGCGCTCGCCTCGAGTTCGGCCGAGTGGGCACCACTGTGCTTGGCGACGTTGGTGAGCAACTCGGCGGCGCAGAAGTAGAGGGCTCGTTCGACTGCTTGGTTCGGTCGTTCCGGCAGGTCGAGGCGGACGGTGACCGGAATTGGCGAGGTGGCGGTGAGCCCTGGCAATGCCTCGCCGAGGCCGCTGTCCAGGGCCACCGGGTGAATGCCGCGAGTGAGCCGTCGCAGCTCGGTGACGGTGTCGTCGGTCTGGCCGCGGGCGCGTTCCACCAGGGTGCGCAGCCGTGCGAGGTCCGGGCCGGAGGCGGGAGCGAGCGCGTCTTCGGCCAGCGAGAGAGTGATGGCCAGGGCGACCAGTCGAGCCTGCGTGCCATCGTGCAGGTCACGCTCCAGGCGGCGAAGCTCGTCGGTGTTCTGCGCCAGCAGGGTGGCGCGGGCGGTCTCCAGCTCCCGGACGCGCCGCTGGGCACGGGCCGGGCCGAGCAGCAGCCGGGCGAGCCGCCGGTTCGCTCCGCTCAGCACCCGTACCGCGCCGGGCACTGTGGAAAGGATGACCAGGCCCAGCGGTGTGGAAGCGGCGTCCAGCCAGGTGGCGGGCCGCGGGTCCGGTTCAAGCAGGCGTCCCCAGAGCGGGAAGCCGATCAGCCAGCCGCAGCCGAGGGGAAGCGCCACCGCGGCGGCGAACCCGAGCACGCCGAGCGGCAAGCGCAGCACCAGATAGAGGAGCGACCGCCAGGCGATCGGATCGGTCAGCACGACACGACCACGGGCGACCGCGCCCACCGGGCGGGGCAGTCTGGCCGGCGCCTCGACGCGCTGGCCGAGCAACCGGCCGACCAGCTGCCGGTGTAGTGCACCGAGACCGCGCGCGCCCATCAACGCGGCGGCCAGGAACGGCAGGCCGAGAACGGTGAGGGAGAGCAGCGTCCCCGCGTAAAGGACTGCGAGTGCGTAGGCCCCACCGAGCAGCGCGAGCGGCAGCCCGATGACGGCGAAGGCCCATTCGCCGCTCCGGACGGACAGGTATCGCCGCTGCTCGGCCGCGGTCGTCCCGCGGATCTGAGGAGGCCCGCCCGAGGCAGGTGACAGCACCGAGCCGGCGGCTGGCGCGCCCGCCGCCGTTTCCCGGGTGGGCGCCTGTCGGCAGGCCGTACCCTCGGCAGCCGGCCCATCGCCGCGCTCAGTCACGGCTACCTCCCACCAGCTCGGCCGCCGGGCCGTGAACCGCCCACACGCCCGTGGCCAGGATGCCGGGAAGGGTCAGCGCCGTCGCGCCCGCGCCGATCCACCAGCAGGCGGCCACCGGGAGGGACGGCATCGGCGACCCGCTCACCGCCGTGCTGAACGCCGCCGACGCCGCTCCCGCGACCGCCGCGCCGAGCAGGACCCCCACCGCCGTGGTCAGAACCGCCTCCGCAGTCAGCATGCGCAGCAGTTGCGACCGGGTCGCGCCGACCAGCCGCAGCAGCGCGAACTCGCGGCGCCGTTCGGCGGTCACGGCGACCAGGGTGTTGACGGTGGAGACGGCGGCGAAGCAGACGAGCAGCGCCAACTCGGCCTGACGCAGCCAGACATCCGTGGCTGAAGTGACACTGGACGCCGCGGTGCCCGCAGCGTGCTCGGCGGTACTTGTCATGATCAGCATGGTGCCCGACAGGCCCACGAGCAGTGCGACCGGCACCACGGCGGACGCCAGTCGCCGCGCGTACCCGCGCAGGTTGGCGTCGGCAAGCCATCCTGTACCGGGTGCCAGCACCCGTACCGGTGCGCCCAGCGCGGCCACCAGAACACGCGACGCGAGCGGCCCCGCCAGAGCGACCGCGACCAGCAGCACCAGCGAGCTGAGCAATGCCGCCTGACCCGCCTTGTCCACCTGCTCCGCCGGCCGCGTCGCGGCCAGCCGCAACAGCAGGCCACCTCCCACCAGCACGCCGATCGCAGCAAGCAGACGCAGCGCGCCCGTCCGCCCGTGCTCGGTCGAACTCGCCGTGAGAGCGGCCGCTGGCGCGATCCGGGAAATGCGCCGCGCCGCGACGGCCGAGGCCGCCAGTGCGACGGCCAGCGTGACGGCCAGCGCCACCAGCATCGGTATCGGGGTCCCCGGCACCCGCACGCCCGGCGCCGTCATTCCCCGCCACTGCAGCTCGGCGAGTAAGCCATGGGCCGCTACGGCGCCGGCGGCCCAGCCCGGCACGGTCACCAACAGCGTGGTCACGACGACCTGGCCACGGACCAGACGCCGCGCCTGGCGAGGCGTCGCCGCGATCGTGCGCAGCAAGGCCAGCTCCCGGTGCTGCTGGCGGAGCGCGAACCCCAGCGCATTGACCACGACGAAGAATGCGACCAGCACGGCGATCTCACCGAAGGCGGCGGCGACCACCATCAGGCTGGGCCCGGTGGTCGCTTTCCGAGCTGCCGCCGGGGCGGTGATGTCGGCGGCGAACAGCAAGCCGAACAGCGTCAGCGCGGCGATGGCGAGAAAGAGCGCGACTGCCAGACCGACGAAGGCAACCGCACGGCGGCGCATCTGCCCGAGCGCGAGCAGGATCACAGTTCTCTCCCACTCAGCCGACTCAAGCATGCGCCGACCTGGGCGGCAGTGGGCCGGTCGAGCTCATCCACCACACCGCCGTCAGCGAGTAGCAGCACCCGGTCCGCGTACCCGGCGGCCACCGGATCGTGGGTCACCATCACGCAGGTCCCACCGTTCTCGTCCACACCGGTGCGCAGCAGGGCGAGGATCTCGTGGCCGGTGGCCCTGTCGAGCGCGCCGGTCGGCTCGTCGGCGAAGAGCATCGGAGGGCGGGAGACCAGTGCCCGGGCGATGGCCACCCGCTGCTGCTGCCCACCAGACAGCTGCCCGGGCCGGTGCCGCTCGCGCCCGGCCAGTCCCACCCGGGCGAGCGCGTCGAGCACCCGTACCCGGTCGGGCCGCTCGCCGGCCAGTCGGCCGGGAAGCTCGACGTTCTGTGCGACCGTCATCGCGGGCATCAGATTGAACGCCTGGAATATGAAACCGACCCGACTGCGCCGCAGTGCCGCCAACCGCCGCTCGGGCAGCCGGGACACCTCGGTACCGCCCCACCAGACGGAGCCCCGAGTGGGCCGGTCCATCCCCGCCAGGCAGTGCAGCAAGGTGGTCTTACCGGAGCCCGAAGGCCCCATCACCGCCGTGAACGTCCCGGGCGCAAAGGCCACCGACACCCCGCGCAACGCCCGCACGGCAGCAGCGCCGCGGCCGTACTCACGATGCAGGTCTTCCGCTCGGACAGTTGTGCCCGTCCCGATATCCGTCGCCGTCTCAGCCATGCCCCCATCCTCGAAGAGCGGAGGACGGCGATCGATCGTGCCCGCCCCCGAATCGGCAGTTCGGGAAACCGCACCCAGGACGCCGGCCGACGACCGGCCTCAGTACTGGTGGGCTCGCTTATTCAACTGTCGCCGTCTCCCGAGGAACCCAGCCCGCTGGTGACCGCCTGGGATCGCCAGCGGCGTACAACTCCAGGGATCGTTCATCGCCTTCATCGACTACGGCCAGGGGCCCTTCGAGTCCGCTGATGGATCCCTTCGGTGAGCGAGGAACTACCCAGAGGCGGCGTCGAGCTGTCACCCGACGAGGTCGAAGCCCTCCCCCAGGTGTCATCTTGCTGGACCCGAGTGAGGTCGCGCAGCGGTCGGCCGGGATCAGCACGCCCTGGTACGTGGCCGCAGGCTGGGCGCTGGACTTGTTCAGCGGCACGCAGACGCGGTCCACTCCTTCGGTCCGCTTGGCGCCCCGATGGGGTACCGCTGACTCCCCCGTCCGCTGCCTGATGGGCTGCCCGGCTGCGTGCTCAGGGCGTGTCCCCTCAGGACATCGCCGACAGGGCCGGTCTGCGCGTGGCCCTGGCGCGCAGCCGTTTCTGCGGGCCAGGGCAGCTGTCGTGGTCAACGGCCCCTCACGGATGCCTCGTTCGGGGTGGTGACCGCTTTTGCGTCGGTGGAATGTTGCGGCGCCGCGGGGTCTTGGCCGGGCGTGGGCCTCGCCAGCCACAGGCCGGTGAGTACGGCGGTGGCCAAGGTGACGGTGCCGGCAGCGAGGAAGGCGCTGCCGAGGCCGGCCTCGAGGGAGGCGCCGCCGGATTGCCGGGTGCGGACGATGGCTCCGAGCACCGCGACGCCGAGCACCGCGCCGATCTGCCGGGTGGTGCTGCTGATGCCTGATGCGAGGCCGCCTTCCTGCGGGCTGACCGCTTGGATGGCGGCGCCTGTCAGTGGGGACATGGCGAGGGCGAAGCCGATGCCGGCGAGTCCCAGCCGCCACCACATGTTCCCGTAGCCGGTGTCAGCGTGGACCATGCCGAGCGCCAGCAGCCCCACGCCGGCCAGGACCAGGCCGGTGGTGACCACGAGTCGGAAGCCGTACCGGGCGGCGAGTCGGCCCGCGTACGGGCTGACGATCACCATGGCGAGGGACATCGGCAGAGTCTGCAGGCCGGCGCGCATGATGGAGCTGCCCTGGACGTAGACGAAGAACTGGGAGAAGAAGAACGACGAGCCCATGAGCGCGAACCCCACCACGACCATGGCGGTGTTGGACACGGTGAACAGGCGCTGCCGGAACAGCCGCAGCGGCAACATCGGAGCGGAACGTCGGCCTTCGACGGCGACGAAGGCGGCGAGGAGGACCACCGCGGCGGCGAAGCTGCCCAGGATGACCGGTGAGGTCCAGCCGCGGGCACCCCCCTCGATCAGCCCGTAGGTCAGTACCCCCACCGCCAGAACGGACAGCACCGTGCCCGGGATGTCGATCGCAGGAGCGCTCGGGTTGCGGGACTCGCCGAGGTGGCGCAGGCCGACCAGCAGCAGGACCACGCCGATGGGCAGATTGACCAGGAAGATGGCGGGCCAGCCGAAGGCTTGTGTCAGCACGCCGCCGGCCACGGGGCCTGCGGCCAGACCGATTCCGCTGAGTCCGGCCCACAGCCCGATCGCCTTGATTCGTTCTTGCGGCACGGGATAGGCGGCGACGAGCAGCGCGAGCGAGGCAGGGCTCAACGCCGCGGCCCCGATGCCCTGCAGCACCCGGCCGACGACCAGCCAGCCGAGTGAGGGCGCGAGGCTGCACAGTAGCGACGCGGCCGTGAACACCGCCCCGCCGGTCAGGTACACCCGCTTGCGGCCGAATCGGTCGGCGAAGACACCGCCCGACAGCAGCAGCATGGCGACCAGCAGTACGTACGCGTCGACGATCCATTGCAGTCCGGTCAGCTGAGTGTGCAGTCGGTGCTGCATATCGGGCAGTGCCGCTCCGACGATCGTGTTGTCGAGCAGGACCATGAACTGGCCCAGGCAGGTCACCGTGAGCAGCACGGCCCGGTTCCATCGACTGCCTACGGGCGCATGCGGTGCGGCCATGGGATTCCCCCTCAATCGTTGGTTGCGTCCGGTCGCGGTCGACGCGGGTGGCGATACCACCGAACACCTAACGCAGTCATTGACTGCGTTAGGTGACTGTAGGCGGGCCCTCCCCCAAACGCAAGTCGCGACTGCGTTAAGGTGGGGGCATGAACGAGCGACAGCGAGCCCGGCGGCCCGGCGGGCGCAGCGCCCGCGTCGGCGCGCAGGTGCACCAGGCCGTCACCGACCTGATCAGTGAGCGCGGCTACGGCAACTTCACCGTCGGCGAGGTCGCAGCTCGCGCGGGCGTCGCCGACAGCAGCATCTACCGCCGGTGGGGCAGCCTGGAAAACCTGCTCACCGACGTGGCACTCACCCGCCTCAACGCGCAGTCGCCGATGCCCGACACCGGCAGCCTCGCCGGCGACCTCCGCACCTACGCGGCCCAAGTGGCCCGCGAGATCACCGGACCCGACGGTCCGGCGGTGCTGCACCTGGCCGTCGCCCTGTCGAGCAGCGGTCAGCAGGGCCTGGAGGCTGGTGCCGACCTCCGCGCCGAACGCACCCGGCAACTGCAGTCCATGCTCGATCGCGCGCGCGACCGTGGCGAGCCCGCACCCGACGTGTTCGACGTGCTGGACCACATCCTGGCCCCGATGTATATCCGCGTCTTGTTCGGCATGGTCCCGCTCACGCCGGACTACATCGACGGGCTGGTCGACCGATTGCTGTGACCGCAAACCCGGTTCCCGCGATCAGCCCTCGGACGCGGCGCCAGGACTCCGCAAGGTGCTCGCCGACACGCCCTCACCAGCTCAAGCATCCGGCCCTTGGCCGGCCCACGCGGCCCAGCTGCATCCGTCGGTCAACGGGCTGCCGCTGCGGATCAGACGAAGTCGGCGGTCATCGACTTCGCGACCATCCTGCGGCGGGGGCTCCAGAGCCCTTGCCACCGGTCGACGGCCGGACACGTCCGAACCGCTGCCCGGCCACCTGGCGTTGCTGGAGATCGACAGCGTTGCAGAGCAACGCTTCGGCTACGCACTAGCTGCCGAGCCTGTGACCGGCCCACACCGGGGGGTGAGAGGCAACAACGCTCGCGCAACAGGCAGTCGGTACTGGCCCGCTTTCGAATCGTGGACTGCAACACCTCCCGTGTCATCCATCCTGGTTCTCCTTCCGCAAGTGGCCGGAGGGAAACCAAGTCCCGCCCCAGCAGGGCGGGTCGGATGAATGGAGCGCATGGTGGACTGCCCTCTGCTGTCGTTGAGATCGGCCCTGGTTCTCTTGCTCGCTCTGCTCAGCGGAGCGGCGGCAGGCGGCCTGACAGCCGTAGGCGGGGAAGGCACCGCGCGCAGCCTGCTCGCGGGTCTCGCCGTTACCGGACTGGCCGTGCCGTTCTTCAACCGCATCATCGCCGCCGAGGCGGGCGCTGCCCAGCGACCGGCTCCAGCGGGTGTCAGCGCGGCCGAGGGAGAGAGCAATGGGTGAGCTGCGGCCTCTTGGAGAGGACCTCAACAGTGCCTCCCGGGCCTTGGCCGAGGCATTGCGCGAACTGTTCGAAAGCCTTCACGTGTCCGTCCGCCGCTATGCGGCCCGGCGCCGGCTCGATCCTGGCTCGGTCTCTCGGTACCTGAACGGCACCCGCTTACCTCCATGGCAGGTGATCAGCGACCTTTTCACCGATGTCGCCGAACACCGCGGGACCGCGGTGACCACCGAGGCCATCGAGTTGGTGCGAGGCCTGTACGGATCGGCCGTGGACGCCGCCTCGTCGCCCAAGCACGCAGTGGAGATCCTCGAGCAGCAACTGGCCGACGCCGACCATGTCTCCCGGCGCTCCAGCGTCCGTGGTGACGTCCTGGGCGATGCACTACTGGACCGGACCCAGCGCATCGCCGACCTGGAGACGCGGCTGAGCCAACTGGAGGCCGACCGCATAGCGGAGCAGAGGCGCGCGGACGCGCTCGCGGAGGCGCATCCGGACGTCTACGGGCTCGTCCAGGAACGCAACGCGCTGCAGCGGGAAGTCGAGCGCCTCGGAGCGGCCTTGCAGGAGGCACAGGCTCAGCGTGCCGCAGCGGAAGGACGCTGCGACCTGCTCGAACGCCAGCTGGATGCCATCGAGAAAGCAACCACAGCCGTGCTGCCGGCGGGGCAGCAGAGCATGCCCAAGATCCTCGTCGTCGACGATCAGCCGGACAACCTTCTGGCTATGACCGCGGTCTTGGCGACGCTCGAGCAGGAGCTCGTCACCGTCTCCTCGGGCCGGGAGGCTCTCAAGGCGCTGCTCGACCACGACGACTTCGCCGTCATCATCATGGACGTGCAGATGCCGGAGATGGACGGCTACGAGACCTGCGCTCACATCAAACGCCGCCCGAGGACCCGGGACGTCCCCATCATCTTCCTCACGGCCATGGGCACGGAGTCCGAACACTCGGCCCGCGGATACGCTGCCGGCGCCGTCGACTACATCAGCAAGCCGTTCGACCCGTGGGCGCTGCGCGCCAAGGTCGCCGTGTTCACCTCCATCTACTTGGAGCGGCACAGTCAGTAGGCCCGAGGGACAGGCGTGACACCGCCTGGTTCCGTAGGCACGGAAGACACGGGACCGGGCGGGCAGGTCACGGATATCCGCTCCGCGTCGGGTGAGCACGCGCGCGCCGCCGATCGGCAGGTGTGCCCCGATGTCTGGCACCGCCTTCGAGGGCACGAGTACGCACAGTCGCACCGGTCGGTTCGGGTCGGCTCTCCTTGGGTCCCGTCCGAGGACGAGTAGGGGGAGTCGGTTGGGAGGCGGTGAAGCTGCCGAGGAAGTTCAGCGCCTGCTCGGCAGGACTTCCGGGCGGGGCCGTGTAGATCGCAAGGAGGTGGTGGGCTGCGCCGGCGACCTGGAAGGTCTCGTAGTTGAGCGTTACGTCTCCGACGGTGGGGTGCCGGAAGCGCTTGGGGCCATGGGTCTTCTCGTGCACGTGGTGGCTGGGCCACAGTTTGCGGAAGGTCTCGCTGCCCAGTGACAGTTCACCGGCTGGGTGTACGAGCTCCGGGTCGTGCGGGTGACGTCCGGCGGCCATGCGCAGGATGCCGACCGTGGTGCGCGCGGCTTCCACCCAGTCGAGATGGATCTCTCGCGCGTCAGGATCCAGGAAGATCCGGCGGGCCATGTTCCGCTCGCGCGGTGCGAGGTTGGGGAAGTCGGCGATCAGCGCGGCGGCCAGCCGGTTCCAGGCCAGGACGTCGTTGCGGTCATTCATGATCACGGCAGGGATGATCGGAATGCCTTCGACGAGCTGCCGAAGTGTGGAGCGCAGCACGTCGCCCCGTTCACTGGCCGCTGCCGTGGCTGTGGCCCGGCGGGGCGGCCGGGCCAGGTCGTACAGGTGGGCGCGCTCGGCAGACCCGAGCCGCAGTGCCCTGCCGAGCGCGTCCAGGACCTCGTCGGAGGGGCGATCGGCGCGTCCCTGCTCCAGGCGGACGTAATAGTCGGTGCTGAGCCCGGCGAGCTCCGCGACCTCTTCGCGGCGCAGGCCAGGCACGCGGCGCCGGCCGGTCGTCGGCAAGCCCGCATCCGCGGGGTGACACCAGAGCGCGCGGGCCCGGAGGTAGTCACCGACGCTGGTGACGATCACGCTCCTGTCGGTCATGCGCCCCAGTATGGGGGTGCCGTCACGGTCGGAAGGTGGCCCTGTCATCCCCAGCAGAACGGCCCTCTCTTCATCCGCCGATGGCCCTCACCAACGATCGAGGGCATGTCCACACCCTCCTCTCTCGACAGCAACCGTCCCGATCCGGATCCCCCTCGTAGTGCGAGCAATGCCGAAGCCGCCTCGTCACTCGGGCCGGCCCCAACCCGGCCTGCGGATGACAGCGGGCGCGGCTACTGGCCTACGGTGGTCGCGGTCGGGTCCGCCAGCATGATGCTGCCGTTCTCCGTGACCGGGGCCCTTCCGAGTATGGCGGCGCACCTGGGCTCCTCGGTCGGCGCTGCGCAGTGGATGCTGAACGCCTTCAACATCACCTTCGCCGCGTTGCCGCTCGCGGCCGGCAGCCTCGCGGACCGCCTCGGCAGGCGCCGCGTCCTGCTGACCGGTATCGCACTGGTCGGGGCGGTATCGCTGCTGGTCGCGCTGGCGCCTTCCATGACGGTCGTCGATGTGGCCCGGGCAGTTCAGGGGTGCGGGGCTGCGGCTGTCTTGTCGTCGGGTGCAGCGGTGCTGGCTCACTCCGCCTCCGGGCGGCGCCGCCGGTTGGCCTTCGGCATCCTCGGCTCTTCCTTCGGCACAACATCCTTGCGGCCCTTTCCACGCTCGGCGCGACCCTCACCTACCTGGCGCTCGCGCCCCACCGCGCCGCTGAGCAGCCCTGACGCCGCCACACCGCATCTCGATGAACCACAAAACGTCGATCAGGGCTTCGGCCAAGGCGTTAGCCAGAGCTCTGCCTACCGTTTCGGCCGTGACGACAGAGGCGGCGTCGTCCGGGTCCATCCGCTCGTCTTCACTGAACGAGTACACAGGCATGAAGGCCGACTCCCAGCAGGTCACGGCAGCAGAGTCCGGCCATCCCGCCACACACCACAGACATCACCCTCAGTCAGCCCACCACGGAAACTGAGCCATCGCCGTCCTGATGCGGCTGGTCGTGGTCGCGTGCGAGCCCTGCAGCACTCGCAGTCGAAAGCCGACACCGACTGCCCGCAGCAACCGGGCGGGACTCGCCGGGGCAGGCGGGGCCCACCGTGGCGATACCGCCGGCCGGTGTCTGTTCGTCTCGTCCTGCGGGCGATTCCCCGAGTGCCATGGCCTGCCGCTGAGGCGAGTATGGAACAAGTGCCGTGCGTGCCCGTGAGGGCATGCGAGCGCGAGGTGTCTGGACGATGACGCATCAAAGTCGTGGGAGAACGCTGTGCCGGCGGGCCCAGGTGGTTGCCGCGGTGGTGTACGCGGGTGTGCTCGGGGCGGTGCTGCCTGGATGCGCCGGCACGGGTGCAGCCACCAGCAGTCCGTCCGCCGAGGCGTCGCTCGCCCCGACGCCGCCGAAGCAACCGCCCCCTCAATTGACGCGGGCGCAGGTGGGAGGCGCCGTGGGCCGGCTCGACGGCCTGGTGGGGGACGCGATGCGGAAGACGGGGGTGCCGGGGGTCGCCGTGGGCGTCGTCCACCAGGGCAAGGTCGTGTACGCCAAGGGCTTCGGCGTCCGCGAGCTGGGCATGAGCGGCAAGGTCACTCCCGGAACGGTCTTCCAGCTGGCGTCTTTGTCCAAGCCGCTGTCGTCCACCGTCGTCTCCGGGGCCGTAGGGCACAAGGTGGCCGGCTGGAACGACCGGATAGTCGACCATGATCCTGGCTTCGCGCTCAAGGACCCGTACGTGACGGCGAACGTGACGGTCGCGGACCTGTTCTCACACCGCAGTGGACTGCCCGACCACGCCGGTGACCTGCTGGAGGACCTCGGCTACCAGCGCGACTACATCCTGCGGCACCTGCGGCTCGAGCCGCTGACTGCGTTCCGCGCGACCTACGCCTACACCAACTACGGCCTCACCGAGGCGGGCGTGGCGGTGGCCGACGCGGCGAAGACCAGTTGGCCGCGGCTGGCTGCGGACACGCTGTTCAAGCCGCTGGGCATGGGCCACTCCAGCTATCGGCGAGCCGACTACGACAAGGCCGCGGACAGGGCGTCCGCCCACGTCGAGGTCGACGGACGCTGGAAGCCCTCCACCACCGAGAACGCCGACAGCCAGGCACCCGCGGGGGGCGCCAGTTCGAACGTCGACGACCTGACCAAGTGGATGCGCCTGCAACTGGCCAACGGTGCCTTCGACGGGAAACAGCTGGTCGACCCGGCAGCCCTGGACCAGACCCGCATCCCCCACGCCGTCGCGATGGACCCACTCGCCCCGGCAGGTGAGCCGGGCTTCTACGGGCTCGGTTGGAACGTCGGGTACGACGAGCGCGGACGGCTGCGCCTGAACCACTCCGGCGCCTTCGATCTCGGCGCCGCGACCGAGGTCACCCTGCTGCCCAGCGAAGGGCTCGGCATCGTGGTCCTGACCAACGGACAGCCCATCGGCGTGCCCGAGGCGGTGGCCGCCGCGTTCTTCGACATCGCCCAGAACGGCAAGCAGACAGTCGACTGGCTGGCCTTCTACCGGAAAGTGGTGCAGGCCGCCGCCTACACGGGCGCCTCACCGACGAACTACGCCAAGCCGCCCGCCAACGCCACCCCGGCCCAGGCAAGCGACGTCTACACGGGCACCTACGCGAACGACTACTACGGGCCGCTCACCGTCACCCGCGACGACAGCGGCAAGCTGAGCATGACGCTGGGCCCACTGAAGATGTCGTTCCCCCTGAGGCATTACACCGGTGACACCTTCAGCTACCGGACACAGGGCGAGAACGCTGCCGGCCTGTCCGGCGTCACGTTCCACACCCGTTCCGGCAAGGCCACGAGCGTCACCATCGAGCACCTGGACGCAAACGGACTGGGCACCTTCAACCGCTGACGGCCTGCGTACCGAAGCCCCGAACGAGCTGGCCGACCAGGCCGACCATAGCGAGGACCGCCCCACGGCATTCCCGCCTCCCTCACAGCAGGTGGAACCCCGACGCCCGGTCGCGGAAGACGACGGGGCGGGAGACGGGGTGGATGCCGGGCCTCATGGAATGTCCTTCCTCGGCAACCTCCCACGCCGGGCGACGAAGGGCGGGTGTCAGCGTTCCTCGCGGAACGGCACATGCTTGCCGATCACGGGGTCGTACTTGCGCAGGACCAGCCGGTCGGGATCGTTCAGACGGTTCTTGCGGGTCACGTGGACGGCTCCGGTACCCGCCATCGATCTCAGCGTGACAACGGGCCGCACGGTGCTGCGTGCCATGAGCGGGCTCCTTCCCTTTGTCTTCCATGGAGCCGATTGACTCGGTCATGCCAGACAGCCATGTCAACCACACCACCCGGCCCCGCATTCCCGCCGGTCAGCGACATTGAAAGTGCACGTCTTGCGCCGACGCGGGCGACGGGGCCGTTGGCCACCTCGCGCTCGGAGAGCCGTGAGTCACCGGGTTCCGAGATCACCTGGGCGCCGATAGCCTGCACGTCCATGACGCGTAGTTGGACTTGGCCGATACTGCTCGGAATCTGCGGCGCGGTGATCGCAACCGGACTGTCCCTCGGCAGGGGCCCGGGCGCAGCCGCACCGGTCCTGCTGTGGTTCGTGCTGCTGGCAGTCGTGTACTCGCCCGTGATCTTTCCGAGGTCGATCAGTGCCCAGGAGGCGCGAATCCGCAGCGTGGCCGACGGTCGACCGGTCGTCTTCTGGCGGCCGGGCTGCAAGTACTGTGTGCGGCTGCGCGTCGCCCTGGGCCGCAGCGCCGACCAGGTGCACTGGGTGAACATCTGGCGAGACCCCGCGGGAGCGGCAGCGGTCAGGGCGGTCAACGGCGGCGATGAGACCGTGCCGACCGTCGTCCTCGAGGGCCGGCCGTACGTCAACCCCGATCCCGCCTGGCTGCGCGACCGACTCTCCACCACCGTCCGCAGCGGCACGACGACACAAGACCCCGGAGACAGCCGGTAATCGGCAGCGAGTCGGCTGACAAGCGCCCCGAATACCAGGCCCGATCCCCGTCAGGGCCCAGACGCCGCACGGTGGTGTGGCCGCCGCCTCGACCACAGGCGAAAGCTACTGACTCGACCGCATCAAGGTCCACTTCGCCGCCCTGAGCCACCCCGCACCGGACAGGACTCAGCCGGGACGCCACGCGTCGTCCTTCAGGCCCGGCCCGTGTCATCGCCCAGGCTCTCGGTTGCCACCACAGGAGCGCCACCCGTATCGCCACCGACGCCGGAACCTCCTGGAAGCACTGCGCTCCGGGCGCGGAGGCTCGCACCGACCCGATGCTGCACTGGCCGGCGTCAAGCGCGGCGCGGGCCGGACGCGGCGCAGCGGACACAGGCGGTCGCTGCCGGACGGATCTCCAGGCGTTCGGGGGAAATCATTGCGCCGCAGCCCTGGCACCGCCCGTACTGTCCCTGTTCGAGTCGTTCGAGTGCCCGGTCCAGTTCCTGCAGGTGCTCGCGCGTCTGCGTCAACAGGGCGGCGACGTGGGCCCGCTCGAAGGCGGTGGTGCCCCCTTCGGGGTCGTGCTCGTCATCCACTGCGACCAGGGCGTTCGCCGCGACGATCCCGTCGAAGTCGCGGCTCAGCGCGGCCGCCCGTGCCAGGGTGTCGGCGCGGTCGGCCGCGAGGCGTGCGCGGGCGCTCGCAAAGGCGGACGGGCCGGGCCCGTCATCGCCGTAGCGGAATACATCGCCCATGCCTTCGCCAACGCTGACTCACGGCTCACCTATTCCCCCGGACCCTCCGAGAGATCGCCGACCTTGAAGACGCCCTGGCCCACCACCGCCGCGGCGGTGCCGCAGGAGGACGACTCGGTTCGAACGCGGGCGGACCTACTCCCATCGGCGCGGCCGCCCGGTCCCCAGAGGTGCCGCCCCGATGGCCTGCGTCAGCTGCCCTTCGAACCGGCACACCAGGTCATTCCGAAGAAATGCGGAACTCGAATTCGGGACGATCCCACGGTACGGCGGGCGGGTTCGCGAGCGCCGTACCGATCCGCACCGCACCGACGCGGTGGTAGAAGTCCTCGGCGGGACGATGCGACACGACCATCACACGGTCGAGCCCGGCGGCACGGGCTTCGGACCGCATGTGCGCGACGAGCAGCCTTCCGATGCCCCGTCCTTGCGCTTCGTCGGCGACGAACAGCAGATCGAGCTCCGGTGGATCAAGGACGAGCGAGTAGAAGCCGAGGACCCGGCCTCCATGCTCGTCGCCCCCGACGGCCACGAAGGCTCGGTGGGCCTCGATGTAATCCGGACCGACCCGATAGCCCGCGACAGCGGACGCGTACTTACCCGCGTAGGCGCCTGACCCACGCACGAGCCGCGTGAGCCGTCTGGCATCCCGCGCGACGGCCCTGCGTATCGTGATCGGCGGGCTGGTCGGGGAAGTGCGTGAACTCATCCGGGGAGTATTTCGCACCGCAGGGGTGCCCTGGTACGGCGGGCCTGCTGCCCGGGCAGACGTTCCTACACGGAAGCACCACCAGTGCCGCCCGGGCCAGAGCCGGTGGATCGGCGGCCAACGCCCGAGAGCCGCAGCGCTGACACTGGAACGCAGGGAACAAGGCTTCGGCATCGGCCTCGGCATGCGCGGACGTAGCGGCAGGCGGCGAAGCCGGGGCCAGGGCCGTATGACCACCCCGCAGGCGGAGGGGCGAACGGTCCGTCCAGGGGTGGCCTTCGGCCCTTCAAGCTCATCCCCCACGTGCAGGGAGCAGCATGGCCTGCTCGAGGTCGCCGCTTCAACCAGGCACCATCCCCGCAAGCACGGAGCAGTCCCGTGAGAAGGCCCGAAGAAACCCCGCGCAAAAAAACGATGGCCGGCAAGGGCGACCGCTGCTACTTTCCCAGAGGCCGTGCGAGGCAACGAGGAGGTGGTACCCGTGAACGTATCGACATGGGTGCTCTCCTTGGGAGTCACGGTCGGGCGATAGGTCGTCCGGGAGCGCCGTTCACACGCTCTCCCGAAAGGCACGGCCATGACCCCTCACTTCACTTCCGAACAGCGCCTCGACGACGGTGTCCTGGAACGCGCATTCGCCCTTGGCGATTTTCCCGGCATCCTGTGGACACCTGCCTCCGCATCCGCATCCGCGCCGGTGCCGCTGATCCTGCTCGGCCACCCCCCGCTCGGACTGCACAAGATGTACCCCCGGCTGGTGGCGCGAGCCCGGCGTGCCGCGGCGGACGGCTTCGCCGCGGCCACCATCGAGCTGCCCGGGAGCGGTGACCGGCCCAGATGGACCGCCGCCGAGCAGGCCCGGGCCGAGCTGCGCCAGGCTATGGAAGCCGGCGAGCCGGTCAGCGACGAGATCATCGACGCCCTCGTCCTCCCGCTCGTCGACAAGGCGGTCCCGGAATGGCAGGTGGCCCTTGACGCCCTCCTGTCGCTGCCCGAGATCGGCGGCCCGGTCGGATACTCGGGGGGAGTGATCTCCATCGGCGTTCGCCTCGCGGTGGTCGAGCCGCGCATCGCGGCCGCCGGTTTCTTCGCCGGGAGTCTCGTGCCTCGCGCCATGTTCGAGGGGGCCCGCCAGGTCACCATTCCACTGCACGTCCTTCTGCAGTGGGACGACGAGGGCAACGACCGGCAGGCGGCCCTGGACCTGTTCGACGCCTTCGGCTCGAAGGAGAAGTCCTTGCACGCCCATATGGGCGGCCACACCGGCGTCCCGCGGTTCGCGGGGGACGCCGCGGCCCAGTTCTTCACCCGGCATCTGAAGTAGGGCCGGGGCGCCGGGCCACCAGCAGACGCTGAGCCGTTGGCCAGGGTGCTGCTCATCGAGTGCAGGAACCGGCGCTCCTGTGCAGTTCACGCCCGCGGGCCCCTGCCGGGTCGGCAGGGGCCCGCGCTGCCCTGAGCCATGGACCGTTAGGTTCCCGCAGTGCTTCGCGTGCTTCCCGGCCTCACATCCAGGCGCTGTCGGCTCTCGGGATCCGGTCCACTTCGTGTGGTCGCGTGTCGGCTCCCGCCAAAAGTCGCTACGCCGACCGGGTGGACACCTGGATCGTCCGCGTGGTCAGGCAGAAGGGATGACCGGCCGGATCGATCAGCACCCGCCACTTGTCGCCACCCGGTTGATGCTCAGGCTTGGCCGCGCCCAACTCCAACAACACGACCTCAGCCTCATCGAGGTCTTCGACTGCGAAGTCGAGGTGGAGTTGTTGCGGCACGGCCTGATCAGGCCAGTGCGGAACCTGATAGTCATCGACCCGCTGGAAACCGATGAAGAGTCCGTCGTCGCCGTTGAGTCCAGCAAAGTCACCGTTCGACTTGGGGTGGAGCTCAAGCCCGGTGGCCTGCCGATAGAACGCGGCCAGCACCTCAGGGTCAGGGCAGTCGAGTGTTATGGCCGTCAGCTTCATCTGCGGTGGCATCGTCACACCATAGTGAGATCACTTCCATGACCGCTCCAGTAGTGCCCGACAACCGCTTGCCGGGGCCGCCTCGCAGCCGTCGGAGGGTGCTCAACGACGACCAACGCTGACAGCCATCGACACCCAAGCAGCAGGTCGCAGCGTTGATCCTTGCTCGGCCGCAGGTCAGGAACCCGAACCTTCACTTCTTCGGCTACCGACCGCCTTGCACTCCCTCAAACACAACCAAAGAGCCATCCCGCTCGAACCGCAGCACGCGGGGACGGGGAGCTTCCCGGGCTGGGTCCGGCTCAGGATGAAGCTCTCCGTAGCGCTGATGGTAAAGATCAACCGCTTCTCGGAGTGAGCATCCCTGTGTCTCACGAATCGCCTTCACCGCGAGGACGGCGCGCCCCTCCCGAATGTCGCGATCTACACTCTCTGGTAGTTCTGCCACACGTCCTCCTGGTCCGACTTCGCAGTAGAGCAACCGCAGTTCCTCCGGTCAACTGAGTTGAGCAGCCGACCACGGAGGCCCTCGGCCGTGCCCGATGCGTGCCCGTCTGACGGGTGCGCGCGGAGTCTCAAGGGGAACAGGGGCAAACTAGTGCGTCAGGGCAACGTCCGCTCCTGCGCGCGTGGCTGTGAAACCGGCCGACAACGGCGCCAGGAGCGAGGATGATCGCCTCGTGGCTGTGCGACGAACGGCCCGCTGGATCTTGTGGGGACTGTGGCTTGCCTGTCTGGGCTTCTCCATATGCATCTTCGTGGAGGTGATCAGACTGTTCTTGCAGGCCGAATCATGGTGACCCCTAGAGACGGGAGGTGCTCTACCGGCGGAGCGCCGCGATCAGTCCGCCGGGCCGCTCCTCGCGCTGCGGCGGGGTGCTGATCGGGCGGCCGTAGGCGGCAGCGCACTCGCGCAGGGTGTGGCTGTCGGCCTCCCAGCCGTGCCCGGCCAGCCAGCCCACCGGGTCGTCGGGCATCTCCGAGACCCACATGGACGCAGCCGATCCCGGCACGGCGTCCGCGCCGAAGCGCTCGATCACGCCGCGTGAGCCCAACGTCAGCCCCATCCGGCTGCCTGCCGCCGACTGCGCGCTGATCCGGGCCAGCAGCAGTTCCACCGCGTCCTCGGTCAGATAGATCAGCAGTCCTTCGGCGATCCACACGGTCGGCACGGTCGGGTCGTGCCCTGCGGCGGCCAGCGCGCTTGGCCAGTCCTCACGCAGATCCACCGCGACGGTGATCCGCTCGCAGCGTGCGACGGCCCGCTCCTGGCGCAGCACCGAAGCCTTGAAGTCCAGTGGGGCGGCGGTGTCGACCTCGAACAGCCGGGTGCCCTCGGGCCAGTCCGTCCGGAAGGCCCGGCTGTCCATGCCGGCGCCGAGCAGCACGACCTGCCGGACACCGGACGCGGAGGCCTGCTGCAACAGGTCGTCGAGGAACTTCGTCCTGATGACGATGGAGAACGACACGGCCAGCCGACGGCGTCGCGCGGCCTCGTCATCGGGCGGCGGCGAGGAGGGCCACAGGCCGCCGGCGGTGGCGAAAGCCTGTGCCAGCGGGTCGCGGAACAGAGCATCTTCCCGCTCGGTCTCCAGCGCCCGCACCCTGGCCACTCCCACCGCTGTGGCCCACACTCCCGACGGCTGCACCCGCTGCTGCTCATCAGTCACCGCGCCAGCCTAGACGATCGATTCTCAAGAAGGCCTGGTGAGTGGAGACAGGCGGGGAAGGTGGCGAAGGGGTGACGTCGCCCGGCCCTCCGGTCCCCGAAGACAGCCTTCGGGGACCGGAGGGCCGGGATCAGGCGCCGGCTCAGGCGACGACCGTGATGTTCTCCGCCTGCGGGCCCTTCTGGCCCTGCGTGACGTCGAAGGTCACGGACTGGCCCTCCTGCAGCTCACGGAAGCCGGAAGAGTTGATGTTGGAGTAGTGCGCGAAGACGTCGGGGCCCCCGCCGTCCTGCTGGATGAAACCGAAGCCCTTCTCGGCGTTGAACCACTTCACGGTCCCGCTGGCCATGCGTATACCTCTCGGTCGAGCCGGGTCCGCACCGTGCAGACCCGCGAAGGCTGCCCTGAGCACGCCGCACAGCAAAACGCCCGCACCTGGCGGCACGGGCATGAACGGCGAACCACGACAACCACCATGACGCTACACGCCGCACACGGCTGACGCCACAGAGAAACAGCCCCAAGATCCGCCGACCTGCACGGCGCGCCTGCTACCTGCCCTAGGGTGCAGTCACGGGGATTCGCCTTCGAGCCGGCGTGCCGTCGCGATCGAAGTGCTCGGAGGGCGTAGGGACAGTGACTGGCTGTTTCGGTTGATCGTCGGCCCGGGCCGGTTCATGCCTGGAACTCGGTGAGGTCGATGGCGTGAACGCGCAAAGGGCAGCCGTGCACCGGGTGTGCCGTCTCCCGCTCGGGCACCATGCCGAGCTTGCGGATGACGTTCTCGGAGGCGCTGTCCCCCACCCGGCTGATGCTGATGACACGGTCCAGGCCGCGGTCCTGGAGCGCGAACTCCAGCGTGGCGTGCGCGGCCTCTGATGCGTATCCCTGGCCCCAGAACTGCGCGCCGAGCCGCCAGCTGATCGCCACGGCGGGCAGCACCTCCGGCAGGAAGGCGGGCACGGACAGTCCCGTGAAGCCGATCAGTTCCCCCGAGGCCAGCAGCTCGACGGCGAAGAGCCCGAAGCCGTCCTCGTCCCACTCCTCCTCCCAGCGCTCGATGTCCTCGGCCGTGTGGTCCAGGTCTCGCACCGAGCCGTCGTCGGTCCAGCGCATCACCCGCGGGTCCGCGTTGATTTCCGCCATCGGCACGAGGTCGTCGTCGTGCCAGTTGCGCAGGAGGAGACGGGGTGTGCGGATCTCGGTCATGCGCCCATCCTGCCGAAGGCAACCACCTCACCGGAAATCCGGTGTTCGCCGGCGCTGCAGCAACATTGCCGGCGTCGGATGCGCGCCTTGGCGCTCGCGCTCTCCACCTAGGCACTGCGATGCGTGGCTGGCAGGGGTTCCGGTTCGCCGCCTCGCCGGCGGAACTGCCGTCCTCGCCAGTCGGGCTACTAGCCGGGGGAACACAGGGGCTGCGCGCATCCAGTCAGATGCGGCGGCAGCGAACAACTCCTGGAACGGCTCCATGACGCTCGTCGGTCCCCGTACAGCCCTGACGACACCACGCCGTCCGCACCAGCGTCCGAACGGCGTGTCACGTCACCTCAGGACGCGATGGCGAACTCCGCAGTCGCTCGTGCGAGGTCGGTGAGGAACTGAGCGCGGTCGAAGCCCTCGTCTTCGACCGTGCCGGGCGGAGGCGTATGCATGAAGCTGAAGTGACCAGCCCCCGGCACGACGCGAAGGTCGACCTCGGTTGACGCGCTCGTCAAGCGGATGGCCTGCTCGACGGGCGTGACGGTGTCTCTCTCTCCTGCATAGACGAGCATCGGCGCTGTCACCCCGTCCAAGGCGCCCGGAGCGGCGAACCAGCCGGCAGCGGGCGCGTACAGGACGAGACGGCCGACGCGTGGCTCTCGTGGGACATCCAGTGGCTTGCCGTCCCGTCCCCAGGGCGTCGCACCGGCGAGACAAAGGCAGGCCCATCCACCGATGGAGTGACCGACCATGACAACGGACGCGTCCGCAGACGCCCGTCGGTGAAGCGCTTCGACCAGTCCGACCGGGCGTGCAAGCAGCTCAGCGGTGGTCGCCGCCCGCGCGTCAAGGCGCTCGAAGTAAGGCGCGATGACCTGGCAGCCGTGGTCTGCCAGGTGCTCCAGGAGGGGCCGGTGACGATCGGGATCGCCGCTCGCTCCTGCCGCGAAGAGCACGACGCGCTCATGGTTCGTGGGACCAAGCGTCAGTGCCTGCATCTCGCTCCTTCGCTACAGCGCCAGTCCTCGAAGACGGCCCACGGTTCACTCCACGCTCTGTTGGGGCCTCAGATTAGCGCGCAGCAGATCGCGGTTTGCGAAGGGGAAGACAGGGCGCCGGGGGTGCCCGCTGCGCGTCGGCCAGCAGGCGCGTGCGCCCGCTCGTGGTCACCGAGGCTGGTAGGCGGTGGCCAGCACAGAGACGGTGACCCGGTCGGGCAGGAGACCGACGGAGTTCAGCTCTGCATGGCTCACGTGGCGCGCGCTCGGCGTCATCCCCACAAGGTCCAGGGCCTCCAGTGCGGCCAGGGCCAGGGGGTACTCCACCTGTTCGGTGTCGACGGCCTCGAAGTAGGGGTCCATCGCCCGGTGCAGGCGCTGTTCCTTGGCTGGGTCGATGGTGACCATCGCGGGCACCCGGCCGCGCAGCTCGGCCAGGTGCCGCCCGGTGGGACGGACCACGATCAGTCGGCCAGCGGGACGGAGTACTCGATGGAACTCGGCTGGATTGCGCGGGGCGAACACGTCCAACATCACGTCGGCCACCTCGTCGGCCAGTGGGAAGGGACGGAAGACGTCCCAGGTCGCCGCGGCGGCCCGGTCATGGGATCGGGCTGCCGAGCGCAGCGCGCGCACCGAGGTGTCGAGGCCCAGACCTCGGGCGCCGGGCAGCTGGTCGAGAACGCCGGCCAGGTAGTAGCCCGTGCCGCACCCGACGTCGACGATCGTGCCGCGATCCGGCGCGGAGTCGGCCGCCAGACGGGCCACGGCCTGGCGGATGGGCGCGTACCCGCCGGTGTCCAGGAAGCGGTCACGGGCCTGGACCATGGCCGCGTCGTCGCCGCTGGTGGCACGGGTGCCGGTCAGGAGGCCGGCATAGCCGTGGCGGGCGATATCGAAGGCATGGCCCGCCGCACACCGCAGTGTGCCGCGGTCGGGGTGCAGGCGGCGCGTGCGGCACGTCGGGCAGCGCAGCAGGTCTAGGAACAGTTCGAGGGCAGGGGGAAGCAACACGGGCACGAGGCACTCCTGGCACGGCTGAAAGGGAAGAGACCGTGCCTGCACGCGCAAGATGGCAACTGCCTCAGAAGGCAACGGGCAGTGCCGTCAAAATGGTTCGCGTAACAGGCACACCGAGGAGGGCGATGTCGGTGGACATCGCCCTCAATGCCTTCCGATCACAGGAAGCAGCAGTGCGGGGTGCTCATGAATGCCACGCCATGAGTGTACGAGCTTCGGCGCAGCCCCTCATACCCGCCGAAGCTGGCGGACACGGCCTGGTCCCGGTGCCCGCCTGCGGACGCCAGCGGCTTCATCGCCCGGCGATCGCGTATCGAGTCGGCACTGCCCTGGCACACGGTCTGCTGCGGCTTCCGACCTTCCTCATTCTTCTGCGTGCCTGCGCAGACTCGGCCCCTCGCCGTGCAGCGGTCGGACGGGACCGTCGCCGCCCATCCAACCGCTCGAACCACCAACCCGGTGAACCTATGCGGTCACAGCACCAGCGAGCGCAGAGTGCGGGACTTCGAGGTTTCGGCCCGCTCTACGTGGCCGTCCACCGCTAGGCGTGCTCGTTGGTAGGTCGGTGACCGCCTGCTCTATCGAACTGGTCCGCACTCATCGACGATAGCGGTCGGCTGTGACAGGAAGGCATCCCGGTCCACGGGGCCATAAGCGATGTTGAACGTGTCGAGCCAGTACGACCACCCGCGGATTCCCAGGGCGCTGCTAAACCGGTAGTTCAACTGCCAGCGGACCCACTGCCCGGGAAGCAGTCGAACTGCCGGCGGCCTGCGCGGCCGAGGTGGCAACCCGAAGAGCGGCTCCACACGAACGAGCACTCGGAGACGGTCGCCCTCGTCCCGCAGGCTGACATCGATCTCGCGGAGGTCTTTCTGACTCGAATATGGCTCGAAGTCGTCGCGCTCGGACATCTGGACAAAGTGGGCGAATCCGTAAGGCATCTGAGGCAGCGCGAAGCCGACCGGCACAGCGTTCCTGCGGGCCGCGAACTCCCCGCCCCGAGACTGCTTCGTCCAAGACGTCTTGATCCACTGCACCGTGATGTCCACCGCACCTGCCCTTCGCCGAGAGCCTACGATCGACATTTCCTTGACGTCACTCAGGTTCCCGCGCAACTGCCTGCTGCCAGTTCTCAGCAGCTTCCTGCCAACTCTGGCACCGCCGCCCCATGACACACGCGTTCGGCGCTTACCCTCTCGTCTCACAGAAGTCGAGGGAAGGTACGAGAAATTGAAGAGGGGAATCCTCTGCGCCGCGCTGGCTTCCGTCGGCGTCATATCTCTTCTCGGGGGTACGGCCGCCGCCGCGCCCACCGACAACACGGACTCAGCGCGTTCGTGCGCCGGGGTGCGGCTCACCGGGTCCCTGCCGGTGCCGCCCGCCGGGATGGCCGTGCGGCAGACCGTCACCATCGGGCCCGACTGCGCCCCGCGCAAGGGCCCGGTGCGCTACGTCCCGGCCACCGAATCGGCCACCACAACCACAACGCGTTCCCTCGCCGCGACCGACCCGGCCACCCGTCACGTCCGCAGCTGGAACGAGATGTACGACTGCTGCAACATCCGGATGACGGGCTTGTACACCACGTCCGACTGGACCGTCGACAACGGCCGGATCCGCACCGCAGCCACGACCGCCACCCAGGGCTTCAACCGCGAACCGTGGGACGCCGGCTGGTCACTGAAGTCCTCCACCAGCAAGCAGGACTGCGCCACGGACTGTGCAGTCGTCAACGCCGTCGCTGACGCGGACTTCACCTACAAGGGCATCTTTGACGTGACCGGCCAGTGGTACGCCAACACCCACCACTCCTCGGTACAGCTCACCGCCGACGGCACGCCCACCTGCACCTTCGACGTCAATCTGAAGCACACGTTCGTCGGATGGAACTGGCAGCACGGCTGCGAGTGAGCCCACGGAGGCGGTAGACACGGCGGGACCACTGCGTCTGCCGCCCCACGGGCGACATCTACCGCCGGCTGCCAATAGGCTCTCGTGTGCCACCGCGATTTGCCCCGTTGACTCCGACCGGCAGGCTGCGTCTGGCGGTGTGTCGTGGACGACGGTTGGCCGCTGCGGCGGGCCGCGGAACGCTTCCCGGTCAGCCACCGCCGCCCGGTGGGCCGGCCGCTACCGGCTGCTGGGCGCGACTGGGATCCACGATCGCTCCAGTCGCCCTCACCACAGCCCCCGCCAGACACCCGCCGCGGTCGAAGAGCAGGTCGTGCGGCTGCGGCGCGAGTGCCGGACCGGGCCGGTGCGGGCGGCCGCCCGCACCGGTGTCGCTGTTTCCACCGCCCACCGCATCCTCGCCCGGCACGGCCTGCCCGCCCTGGCCGCCACCCCCCTGGCCACCGGCGAGCCGATCCGCGCTACGAACTGGCCCTGCCCGGCGAGTTGGTCCACATCGACGTCAAGGAGACGGCCACACACCAGCCAGCCGCGTCACCGGCCTGTCGGACAGCACTGCTCGGCCGTGTGGCTAGGTTGGCCAGCATGCGTGTGCGGGGGCGGAGTTACCGATATGTCGGACCGGTCGAGCTGAAGGCTGCGGTCCGACCAGGCAGCGGCGGGTGCCGGATCCGCTCAGCGGCTGACTTCGTAAGCTGGGTCGCTGAGCGATCGCCAATGGAACTGGCCGAACCCTTCACCTTCGTGGTCGGCACGGATGGTGTGCTTCGGCTGGCGCCGCGGCGGAGTGAGCACGTGGACTGTGCCGACGCAGCGATGGTTCTGGGCGCTGGTGAGATCAGCTTCACCCGTGAGGCAGGGGGGTGGACGGTGGACGAGGTCAGCAATCACTCCACCGGGTACTGCCCGGACGTCAGTTCCTGGTCGGAAGTAGCCCGCGCTCTGGACAGCGTAGAGCTCGAGCGGCCGACCGGATTCACCCACGAGGTGGTGTTCCGGCGGTGCCCTGACTGCCAGGAACACAACGTCGTGCGCGAGGAGGACTTCGTCTGCGTCTTCTGTGGCAGCGATCTGCCTGAGGAATGGAACGTGGATCTCTCCGCATGACGACCGCAGGTCACAGCCACTCGACTCGGCGAGGAACTCGTGGCACGGCCTGTCCACACGCATGCCGGGCCTTGCGCTCACACCGGGCAGCTAACCCTGCGCGCCTTGCGTCGCGCGCCCAGCAGCAACCGTAGCGTGCTCATCAGAGGTGGCGTTGCCGAGCCGCGAAGCAGACCGGCACCTCGCGCCGAAGCGGCTTCAGCTGTGAGCAGTTCGAGTTCGACGATCGCGCGGACCAGCGCGCGGTAGGGAGCCGGCGTGAGCGGGGGAAGCGTTTTGGCTGTCTGCAGGGCGGTGCGTGCCTCGTTCACTTGGTGATGCAGCAAGTCGCGGACAGCCGGGGTATCTCGGCCGGCGGCCAGGTCCTCCGGACTTACCGAGAAGTCTTCCAGAGTCTTCACCGGGATACCCAGCCTTCCTTCCCGCAGATCCTCCGCGATGTCGTTGACGAAGTCCAGCCGCTGGCTGCCGTCGATGAATGTCCGGCACGCCGCTCTGTACGGCCTGTCATCACCATCTGGCCCCAGCAGCACGGCGATCAGCATGAAGGCAGGCAGCGAATAGGAATCGACATAGGCCTGGTAGTCGGCCTCGTCGAGGAACCCGGTGCAGTGGAGCTCAGCTTCCGCCGTGGACAGATACTCCTCTACCGGCCGCAGGAGTCGTGGGTACGTCTTGATTGTGTGAGCCAGAGTGCGGAGCAGCGGGTCTTCACTCGTCTCCCCTTCCAGAACCTGCCGCGCCTGCTGCTTCCATGCTGCCCACCGTGCGGCTCGCACGTCCTTGGGCCCGGTGTCGAGAAGGTTGTCTCCGTGGTGCATCAGGGCGGTCACTGCCACCACATGGGGCAGCATCGGCCGTGGCAGCAACATCTGGGCTGCCACATATGACGAGCGACGGAAGCGCGACACCATCTGGCGCTGAGCGTCGTAGTCCTCCCGCTGCCGCGGCTCACGGATACCCGCAGCGTTCAGGCACCTGGTCCATGTGTTCATGATGCGATGCTAGGCGGGCTGCCCGCAGTCTTTGACGACTACGGTCCCGTACTGATGGTCAGCGGGGCGTCCGTTGTCACAGGCCCGTCGACCGGTTTTGCCACGCCAGCCGTCTGACCCCTTGGCCGGCGGTGGCTGAAGGGGCGATGTCGACACACAGAGCCTGTGCCAGTCGGTCCAACGCGGTGTGACAGTCTGACGGGCTGCTCCCGACCACGACCCCGTAGGCCAACGCGTCGGATTCGTACGATTCAGGCATGGCGACCACGTGGTCGCCTGAATACTTCAGCTGGACGACGCGTTCGAGGAATGGCTGTAAGTCGGGTCCGACGGTGACAGCGATACGCTCGATGCGACCTGTTACTGAAGCGTGTGCGAAGTGGACGGCGGAAGCCCGTTGCCGTTTGGGGGTCAGTCCCGGCGTTCCTCCCGCGGCCACGTCCACAGCCACTTGCAGGAGGTCAATGCCAGTAGCTGTCTTGACGAGAACGGGAGTGAGATCGTCGGGTGCGTGACCCTGGACGTCGGTGATGCGCGGCCCACGAAGGGTCAGTTGCATCCCTATGCGAAACACGCCTGGCCTCAAGCCGAGGGCGTGCAGGGTGCGGGCGACCAGCCGTCGTATGACAGGGTTGTGAAGCAAGGCGTCGTGGGCGTAGACGCAGTGGCGCGAGGCCTGCAGGCCTGCTTCTCCGGGAGTCGTTCGGGTGATGGCCGCGATGCATACGTCGCCGTCGGGCAGCAAGACCGTCTCCGCTCGGATGCGAGCACCGTGCAGGAGTTCCTCGACAACCACTTCGCCGTGACGACTCGAGGCATCTCGCATCATGCGGTCGTACCCGTCCAGCACTTCCGCACGGCTGTAGGCCGCCACGCTCATTGTGCCGACGCCTGCCTGCGACTTCAGCGCAACGGGGTATCCGATCGTGTCCGCATGGGCGGCGGCGGCCCCAGCATCGGCTGCTTCTGCCCAGCGCGGCTGGGAGACGTTGTGCCGGGACAAGGCGCGGCGGACATTTCCAAGATCACTGCACGCGCTCAAGGATGCGTTCGAGCGGGGCACGTCTGGCACGTCGGCGACACCGGTCGGCGTGAAGGGGTGTGACGTCATACGGGGGCGCCCTCCGCGAATTCCATACTGCTTGGATCGGCTCGTGACGGCGGCCGCGCCTCTGTCGAAGCCGGCGGCGTCGGGGAGCGGTTCGGGCGACAGATGTCCACCTGGCCGCCCCGGCATCGGCGCGGAACGCTTCCAACCTCATTGCTCCGCCGACGGATGCCGACGCACTGACGAGCAGAGACGTGCTCGGCTCCCAGCGCACGGCAAGCGCGGCCCTCCCCCGTCACCTTGTCAACAATAGTGGAGACCATGGAGGCGGTCCACTCATCTTTCGCCACAATCGTGGAGGCGCCGCTGCAGTGCCCCCACCTGCCCGCCGATCGTCACGTCACCGCAGGGCTACCTCGATAGGTCTACTGTCAACTATTGTTGAATTCAACGTCTATAGACGCCGCGAAGACAGCGGTCAGCGCGTTGACTGCCACGATTGTGGTCGATCCAGGTGACGAAGGGTGCCCATGCCAGCTAACCTCAGGAGGGCTGAACCACACGGCCTGATCGATCGCCTACCAGGCCGGGGAAGACGTAGCCATGCATGCCGCCGCTGACGCGCCCCACCCAGACGAGCTTTCAGCGATCGTGACAGCCATCGATGAACTGCTTTCCCTGCTCGGCATGGATCGCGACGCCATCGACCTGGACGGCATCTCCTATCAGGCCGGCATACCAGTGGAGCGCGTCCACGCACTCCTCAACGGCGAGGAAGCGCAGCCCGAGCAACTGCAAGACGTGTTCAGGCAACGGCTCGTCTTCTTGCGCGACACGCGTGTGAAGGCGGGGGGCAAGCGCTACACCCTCGACGAGATCGCGGCGGGTGCAGGCATCTCACACGGGCAAGTCGGATACCTGCTCAGCGGCGAACGCAAGCCAGGATTCACGGTGCTCGCCGGTCTCGAACGGTTCTTCGCTGTGCCTCCGGGCTTCTTCACCGCTACGGAGCGCCAGGCCCTGTACAGGTCGCTGAAGCCCGTCCACGAGTCGCTGACGCATGTCGCACTCCTCAAGGGCAAGGGCATCTCCCAGCTTGCCCTGCGCAGTACCCTCGCCCCCGGCACCTCCTCTGATCGGCTCGGCGAGGAACTGCGCTCGGCTTTGCAAGCGGCTCTGAGCCAGCCCGAGCCAGAGCCCGAAGATCCCGAAGTCAGGGAACTGGCTGACAGGATGCTGTCACTGCCGGCGAAAAGTCGGCGCCGGATCATTCCACTGATCAAGGACTTGCTTGGCCTTGTGCGAGCGGAGAGCGACTCCCCCACCGACCGCCCGGCTCACTAGAGCCGGCGGTACTCGTGCGACGCCTGCGTCACCAGGTCGAGACAGCGAGACGTTTCGCCTCGGTCAATGAGCATTTCAGCGTGGCCGCCGAACGGGTGACGGTGCTTGCTGTACGAGAGAGCGCAACGCACGAGGCTCCCGTGCCCTTGAGGGACTCGTTCGACATCTCGCACCCTCGGCGCGGGCGCCTCGTTGCTTCGCTATCTGCCGCACTCGACTCGCCCCATGCCTTGGTCGAGCCGGTCACGGTGCTCGTTGTCACTCCTGAGGGTGCCAGCGATGCGATCACGCTGCAAAGCGCAGCTGTCAACGCCGCGTCGCCAGCACCCGTGCGGCCCGTAGGAGCGTGCGAGGCTTGGCGAGAGCGCGGGGATGCTTGTGCATGTTCACCACAGCCATGAACTCCGCGTTGACGGCCGTGTCGATGACGGATGCTTCGAGGACCTTGTCACCAGCCCATCGGATCATCCGGTAGCCACGCGGGTAGGGCCCAGTCACATGCGGTTGGGCGAGATCCGCAGTTGTGGACACTTGCCATGCTGCGTTCACGACGACACCGAGCCGTCGAAAGTAGTTCCACGCCGGCACCCGGGGCGATGCCCCCGCCCGCAGATGAGCCGATAGCGACGACGCCGCAAGCGTGGCCAGGGTGAGACCCTGGCCGTAGGCGGGGTTCACCGATGCCACAGCGTCACCGACTGCGAGGAGGCCGCCGGGGAACCGATTGAGACGAGTGAAGTTGCGCCGCCGGCTCTCACGGAAATGGAACGTCTGGATGTCCCCGTCGAGCTCACAGTTGCCCGCGACCTCGCGGAGGGGTGCGACGCATCGCCGCATACGGCGCAGGAACTCGACAGGATCGCGGTCAGGCTTGTATTCACCGTAGCCGGCGATCACAACCGACCACCGGTTCGCTTCCACGGCCGTCAAGGCACCCGGCTCGCTCAGACGCTGCTCATAGCCGGTGGACGGGCCTGGTGAGGCATGAGCGATCACCGTACCGGGGAGTTCTTGACCCCGGTGGAATAGGGCAGTGGCATATCCGAGGTCAACTCGCATCCGGTCCAGTGGTGGCTCGTCCCATCCATGCTCGCGCAGCCAGGTGCCGAGTCGGCTGGACCGGCCCATAGCATCCACCACCAGATCCGCGTCCAATTCCTCATTGCCGGAACACAACGTCACGCTGTCGCGCGGCTGGAAGCGGACCCCGCAGACGCGCGACCCGGTGAAGAGCAAGCCAGTCGCTCGGGCTGCGCGCACCTGGACATTGGGCAGGGCCACAACACGCTGGCGCATGTGGTCCTCGAGGAACGGTCGTGTGGCGCCGAGCATCATGCTGTCTGGAACGCAGGCTTTGAGTACTCCATCGACGTAATACTGGATGGCCGGTCCTGACCCTACTTGCGCACCGTGTCTGATCAGGTCTTCAGTGATGCCGGGGAACCAGCGATTCAACTGCGTTTCCCCCATGGAAAGAAGCGCGTGCAGTTGACTTCGGTGTGGCGCGCCCTGTCCGGCACTGTCTGTGCCATCGGATTCCATAACGATTACTTCGTCCGTGTGGTCAGCAAGAACACGAGCCGCTAATAGTCCGGCAAAGCTACCACCCAGCACGATCGCTCGACGCACTAGTCCCCCTAATCTCATATGCAGCGCGCCTCATTGGCCCTACTGCGCATTTGATTGATGAGATACGCTTGGCGCTGCCGATGAGAAGCAGGCGCATCTCGGCCCATTCTTTCTCCCCACTTCAGGTGCCCTCTACAGAGACAGCCTGACTGTGCATGGACGCACCTGCCGGCTGACTAAGTGCATCGCATACGAGCGGGTGGGAGAGCATCTTCGAGAGGATGAGCAAGCGGCTGCGCTCGTCTGCCGCCGGGGTGTTCTCACCCGGCAGCAGGACCGCCGGTCCGTCAGGGAGCTGAGGCCGGACAGGGTGCGGTTGCCGTTGCTGTCTCCTCGCGACGTGGAGTTTTTCTACAGCGTCACGCAGCGCTGCCGCGGTGGCAGCAGCTTTCAGGTACGGCTCAGGCATGGACCTCCAAGGGCCTCCCGACCTCACGTGTCGATCATGGAGTCGGTATACCGCTTCCAAGGGTGCTGGGGACAGCCAGGGCCGTAGTGCCCGAATCCCGTCCAGGATCTCGATCACTCGCCGATGCAGACGGAAGGTGACGTTGACGCCAAGGCCTCTGTTGCGACTCGCTTGGGCGCTGAAGGCCAGATTCTGGTCAACGCTGACGACAACAAGCTCCCAGAGAGGCTGCAGGGCCTCGAAGTCGCGCCGCTCACCCCACCATGCGCCGACCGCCGCGCCGGCGAGACCGTAGTAGAGGGTGATGGTGCCGATGACGCCGCAGGTCGAACCGAAAACGCCTACAGTGTCGATGCTGTGGTTGCCTAAAGCAGCAAAGGTGATTGCAGGAGCCGAGCAGACCACATACCCGAAAACCCACCACATGGCGATGCCGAAGGCGCGCACACTGCGCTGCAGTTGCGGATCCTCCAACCTCATCTGGCGGCACTGCCGTGAGGTGTTGAGCGTCCCACTTGTCAGCGTAGCCAGGAAGACGACCAGGAACATCAGCACCATAGGGTCACGAGCGAAAGCCGTATTGAAACGGAGCGGGTCGGCGGGCCCGGAGAGGTCAGCAAGCGAGAAAAACAAGATCATCAGCATCGCACCGGTCGCGTAGGCCGCACACCATACTGTCACAGCGCGCCGAAGTGCGAACTGCTTTCCGCGTAGACCAGGATCCCACAGCAGCGTGAGAATGTGCCCCATAGAGAAACACACCAGGATACCGATATAGACAGGCAACGTCGCAAAACTAGGCTGATCGGTCACCTCGCCTAAACTTCTGTACCCAATGGGCGAGGCTATCGCATACACCACTGAGCCACACAACTGCATTGACACGGTCAAGGCCAGTGTCGGTGTCGCATCACGGAAGAGCGCCAAGGCCTTCCACGCAGCCATGGCAAGAGCCATAGCCGCGATCACTAAGTAGACGATATTGGACAGAGCCTCAGACACCGGTCCTCCGGTGCGCCAAGGCGGAGGTCACATACTCGGCGGGGCGCTGGTGTTGCCGCAATTCAAGGTGCCTCTCGATCATGATCGTAGCGAAAGTCTCGGCACGCCGTTCGTGGTCCTGGTGGTAATGCGATCTGGCTAGAACCTGCACGACAGACTCGGGTTTCAGCCCTGGAAGCAACTGCTGCACAACATCTGGGGAGATCGGTTCCTGCTCGTTGTCGTCACCGGGGTGTTCTTCCCAGAGATGGAACAGCTCGTGGAGACTGGCATGAAGGCGTGTGAGCTCGCTTGCGTTGGCGTCCACCACGATGTAGTCCCGGTCACGGCCGCGGGCGCAGAAACCAGATACCTCCGGAGGCAGCGATGCCTCGGACAGGGTGATGGGCTTGCCGCGCTTCGCCGCAACGATGTCGACGACGTCTTGCAGACTGCGCACCCCAGAGAGACCGATGTCCCTGCGGATGAGTCGCGTGGTCGACCAAGTGGCAGCGAAGATGGCCATCTGGTCGCGCGCTGACGCCCAAAACGATGCTGTCCTGCGGGGCCAGCCGTGGTCCTTGCTGGTCGGACCACGACGCGGGCGGTTCGCAGCCGTACTTTGCTTGATCCTCCGGCTCTCACTCATATGTCAGTCGTGGCCCATCTCCGCAGGGGAAGTAGCTGAAGCACGTCTCGTTTCAGGCGTGTTGCAAGGTCTATTTCTATGCCAGCGGCCCTTGCACTCGGGCTCCGAACCCGACCCGGGCACCTGCCTTGAGGGGCTGAGGCGACCGGCAACGGTCTGACGGTCGCGTACGTGCACTGGCGTTGCCGATGAGGAGATCCAACGCCGCATCTTACCGACAGGTTGACGGCTTGTGCGTGCAGCACTGACGATTCGTGCCCGGACTTGTGCGGTCATGGCCCAGTTGAGTTGTCAAGCGTTGTTCCGTAACCGCTGGTAGCAGTGATCCGGTAGCGTCCGCCGGTGTCTCTGCATCGAGGAGGACGACTACCTCCTCTTCGGCTGCGCAGCGTGGGCTGAGCCACCGGTAACCGGACAGCCACGGCATGGTGCCCTCGATGACCCGGCGACGTCGCCCCTAATCGCTTGCCACGGCATTGCTGACGGCCGCTGTCATGGACGTCATCGGGCGTGTGGCAGCGGCCGAACTACTGGAAGGCCAGGCATCGGTCGCCTCCGGCCTTCCGGGGTGCTCGGTCTCACGGACGTTGAGTGGCCGACGCTGCTTGGCACGGCGCTGTTCCTGCGGCCCTGGGCAGGCCAGCCCGGCTTCCGGCTGCTCAAGCAGTCCGACCGCCGGCCGGCCCTGCCTGCACGGCGCGAGATCGTCGACGGCGGGCCGGTCACGCCGTGCATGGGCGGCCGGTACGCGCGCCGACCGGCAGCAGCCGGCGTTCGGCTGCCGTGTACGGGCGGTCGGCCACCTGACAGAGGTGGCGCCACCAGGTGTCGGGGTCGAGGTCCAGGGTCTGCAACTGCCCCCGGGTGGTGAGTCTGAGGCGGCTGCCGGAGACGACCGCCGAGAAGTTGTACGGTCCCACCGTGACCGGCCCCTGTCCGAGCGCTTTGCCGCTCGAGACGTCATGAAGCCGTATGCCCTCGTCGAGCGTCAGTGAGGCGAAGACGCGGTCACCGATGAAGGCGAGGACATGTGCCGCGGAGGGGAAGGCAATGACGCCACCGACCCGGCGGCCGGTCGCGGCGTCGTAGAAGCGCAGCTTCCGGTCGTGGTGACTGAGGGCCACGACGCTGCCGTCCGGGCTGAAGGCGACGGTGGGGACGCCGTCCTCCAGGACCTCTTCCACGCCCGTCGGCGAGGTCCAGCCGATGACGCGTCCGTCCTTCACGAGGTCCCAGATCGTCAGCCGTGAGAGCAGGCGACCGGAACCGCTGAGGATCAGGGCCTCGTCCGGGTGGCCGGGGCGGGGGACGAGCTGACCGGGGACGTCCGACTCGGGCAGTCCCACGTGCAGCGGAGCCGCGACGACCGCGCCCGACGCGGGGTCCACGCGGAGGATGTCGTGGGAGGCCAGCAGCACGGCCAGTTCGCCGTTGCCCAACTGGGCGACCGACTTGATGCGGGATTTCCGGGCTGCTCCGCGAAGGTGCCGTGCGAGATCGACCTCGGTGCGGCTGCCGAGGTCGTCGGCCGCGAACAACAACAGTGTGAGGCTGTTGCCGTCCGCCACGGCCACCCTCTCGCCCTCCTTCGAACTCACCCAGTGCGGCGTCCACGCACGGTTCACGGTGGTGCCCGGGAGGGCCACGCTGCGGGTCGGGTTGCCCACGCGGCTGAGATGGAGCCGGCCGTCGTACAGCGTCGCGAAGCGGCCGTGGTGCGGATCGAGTGCCACGGTGTGCTCGGCGGCGGTCTCCTCGAACGGCAGCGGCTCGATGTCCCTGCTGAGGCGGAGCCGTACCAGTGCGTCACCGACCGCCGCCACCGCCAGGGGGCGCCCGGACGACGTGCCGGGCCAGATGACCGCCCGCGCATCCTGGTCCGATGTTCCGTCCGCGGGAACCACCGCCGTCCACGTGTCATTGCGGACGACGCCCACGGCGGAGAGGACGCCGTACTCCGGACCGTCACCCGCTGCTTCGGCCGGGCGGAAGCGCGTGCGGTAATAGGTCGTGGCGTCGAGGCCGTCGAAGAACTGCGGGGTCACCCGGCCGGCGCTGCTGCCGTCCACGTTGAGGTACCGGGCGTCCGGGCCGTCCCCGGTCGTGTGCAGGGAAAGCACCTTGCCCCGTGCCATGAAGTCGTCGTCTGCTTCGATGTCCGTGGCGAGCCGCCGTTGCTCCCTCCCGTCCCGCAGCGAGAAGACACCGGCTGAGGACAGGACTTCGTCGGACACGACACGGGCCCACTGGAGCGTCACGTGGTCACGCCCGTCCGCGAAGGCGGCCCCGTTCAGCTCACGGCCGGCGATCATCCGGCTCTTGGTCACCCGTTCCGTTCCCGGCACGAGATGCCCGGAGGCCACGTTCCAGACGCCCAGCGCGGCGTGCTGCGCGAAGCCGCCCGCGCGGCGTTTTTTGAACTGGACGTGTAGACGCAGCAGGCGCGACGAGTCGTCGGAGAAGTCCAGCGGGGGGTTCAGGCCGCGGCCGGGATCCGGTCGCGCTCCGGTGAGCACCCGTGGTTCGGGACTCTTGCCGATCTCCCAGAGCCGCACCGAACCGTCCGCCGACGCCATGGCGTACCAGCGCCCGTCGTCGCTGACCGTGTCCGAAGAATCCTGTGTGGGCACTCCTTCGAGACGACGGACCCCAGGGTGGTCCGAGGCCGCTCCCGTGACGACGGAGACCGTCCTCCTGCCTTGGGCCGGTTCGGTCGTCACCACGACCACATCGGTCTGCGAGGCGGCGGTCACATGATGCACGTCCCCGGTCCACAACCCGGCGTGCACGCGTTCCACGTCCCGCATCCTCAGGTACTGACGGAACAGCTGTGAGTGCGCCTTGTCCGTGGCCGACGTCGCCCACGCCCCCATCGCCATCTGAACGGAGAGCCCGAAGTCGGTGGCCGACCGCTCCCGCGCCAGCTCGGCGAGCTGTTCCGAGGCTGCCGTGCGCAGTTGTGCCTCGATCGTGTCGCGCTTCTGGTTAGCGTCCCACGCCAGCCAGGCGGCCATCAGTGTGAGGACGGTGACGACGGCGGCGAACCCGCGCAGCCCATAGGTACCTCGCCTCACGTGGCGCCGTCCGGCGCGCAGGTAGGCGCGCTGCGAGGGAGTGATGTCGCGGTCGCGTTCCGCCTCCCACTTGGCCGCGGCAGCGAGCAGCCTCGAAGGGACGGAGGTGAACGGGCGGCGGCCCTCCGCCTCCCAGGTGGCCGACAGTGCGGCGACCTCGGACTGCCAGGCGCGGAACTCGGCGCCCTCGCGCAGACAGGTGCGCAACCACTCCCACTCGCGCAGCAGCGCCTCGTGGGCCATGCGCAAAGACTCGCCCAGCGATTCACCCGGCTGTGGCGGCGTCCAGGCGAGCAGCTTCTGCTGTGCCATACGGCGGGCCAGACGCCGCTGGTCCGGGTCGAGTTCGCCCACCGGCACGCTGTCCGGCAGAAACCGGCCGAGTCCGTCGGGGCGGGCGAGGCGTTGGAACAGACGGCGTGCCGTCTGCTCGTCGGTGACCCCCTCCGCGACGGCCGTGTCGAGGGTGCGCTGCGCATGCTGGGCCAACGCGCCGGAGAGACCGCCCAGTTCCTGGTACGCGACCAGGGTCAGGAGACCCCCCGAGCGTCGCCGCCACAACTCGGCCAGCGTGAACTCCAGTAGCGGCAGGGTGTTGCTCTCCCCGCGGACGGACTGGGCGTCGCGGGCGTCGCGCAGGAGCAGGTCCTCGAGACCGTCCTGGAGACCGGCTCCAGGGATCGGGGCCAGCCGCGCGGAGATCACCTCGCTCAAGGCCTCGTCGGTCAGCGGGTCAAGGGGCACCACCACCCGAGTACGGTGCCGGGCCGGCAGCGCGGCGGACAGCACGTCCAGCGTGGCGTGCCGGGCGGACAGGACCGCCCGAAGCCCTCGGCCCGGCGTGGAACCGGCGGTCAGCTGCTGCCACCAGGTCACCACCTGACGGGCGGCGGACGGCGCAGCGGCGGCGTACTCCTCGAACTGGTCGAGAACCAGCACGCCCAACCGGTCGTCGAAGCCGGCCCGCAACTCCTCCCGCAGATGGGCGAGCGCGACCTCGTCCCCGGTCAGTCCCTCCCGTACGGCCGTTAGACGGGACCCGGTGTCGTTGCCGGGAACGGCAGCCCTCCACAGCGCGAGCAGCGCCTCGCCGAGCGCCGTGGCCGGCTCGTCCGCCTCGTGCGGCGTGCGGACCACGACGACGGCCCGCGCCGCACGCAGTCGTGGCAGCAGTCCGGCGTGCAGCAAGGAGGACTTGCCTGTGCCCGACTGCCCGGTCAGCAGGGTCAGCGGCTGGTCGCGCACGGCCCTGCTGAGCGCGTCCGTCTCTGCGGCCCGCCCCAGGAACAGGTGTGCGTCGCCCTCCTCGAAGCGCAACAGGCCCTTGAACGGGCCGGGGTCCTCGGCGGTGTCCGGCGCCCGCGCGGCCAGACGTGAGGCGGGTATCAGGTAGGCGGTGCCGCCGAGGCTGTCGCGGCCCCGGGTGGCGAGCATGCCGACCACGCGGCGGGCTCCGGCGTCCCAGACCGGGCTGCCGCTGAATCCGGGTCCGATCGCAACACTGCCGTGTCCCGCGTCCAGTTGCAGGAGTCCCGCCCCCTGTCCGCCGCGCAGGATGCCGTGCGCGTTCACGCCCGTGTCGGTGATCTCGGGGAAGCCGTAAAGGCGTGCCTCGCGGCCGTAGAGCGGGGCTCCGGGGTCGGCCAGGGGCAGCGGCGCGGTCCCGGTGACCGGGTGCCCGAGCCGGAGGAACGCGATGTCCTCGGCGGGGCACCAGGCGACGACGAGGGTCTTCACCCTCTCCAGGGGTGCTCCGGGCACCAGCGGGAAGTCCACCTGGAGGGGTTCGGTGGGCCGGCCGGCGTCGGGGCCGTCATCTTCGGCCACGACATGCGCGCACGTGCACACGAGGTCGCGGGTCAGTAGGAAGCCGGCGCCCAGCAGGTGACCCCGCTCGTCGAAGAGCCGGGCGAGTCCCTGCTCGAACTCCGTGCCCTCCGACGGGGCCGCTGGCGGCCGGCGCTCAGTCGGCGCCAACGGCGGAATCCGCGGCCGGGGTTGGCTCGCTGTCCGGTGCCGGCTGGGCGTCCGGCGCCCGGTCGCTGTCCGGTGCGGGGTCGTCGTCCGCGTCGGCCCGGCCGGTGCCGCCGGACTGGCTCTCCCACTCCAGAGCCACTTTGAAGTGTGCCTCGGTGGCGGCGCGGGCCAGTACGATGCCGGCGTCCGCGCTGAGCTTCACCCCGAACTCGAGGCAGACACGGTCGGGAGTCTCAGGCATGGCCCGGAGCGAGGCCAGGACGTCCTGGACCGCCGGACGGACCCGGTCGACGGCCTGACGCAAGGTGTCCGCCGCGGCCGCCGGGGCGTTGCCGCGCCGTCTGCTCACCGGCTCGTACGCGTCACCGTGCGGCGGGAGACCGTCGGCCTCGTCGACCTCTACGCGCAGAACCGAGCCGTCGCTTGCCATGAACTCCCGTGTATTTGCCATGAGTTGGCGACCCGCCGCTTCCCTTCGGTATGCCCGCAAAGCTGCGGTAAGCCTAATGGGACGGCGTACCGTCTGTCGCGGGTCATGCATCCACAGCCGCGTCCGAGCCGCTGGGACCGGGCGGTGTGACGTCTTCCTCCCCGATGTCGCGGCATCCGGCTCGGACGCTGTCGACGGCGCCCTCCAGGTAGCGCGTGTGCCACAGGACCACGGTGACGCCGCCCTCGACCACCCGGCCTCCTTGACCTGATCACGGCACTGGCCGCCTGCCCTGGCCACTCCCGAATATTTGCCCTCCTCGAACGAGCAGTTCGGTCCTCTACACCGTCTCGTGCCATCGTCGCCGCGTTCCCGATCAACAACGCGGACTCCCACTCAGCCGCTAGGTCTGGCGATGCGCCTCCGGCCTGGAAACGTCCCCTTTGCGTGCGGACCGGGCTTAAGCCGCTGTTCCGCTGGGGCCCGAGCGCAGCGTGCGGAGTCGGCTGCACGGCTTCAGGTGCGGGTCGTCAAGCGCCCCACTGCCGCGTCGTATCGTGCTGGGAGTCCCGCATCCGCCGACACCCGCAGCAGCACGCCGAGCGCCCGTACCGCGCCGTCGTCGTAGCCGGAGGTCTCCGCCTCCAGGGCCGCCAACTCGAGTTGGTCGATGCCCTCGGACTCGTACCCGAGCCCCAGCAGCGCCTCCCCCTTGACCATGAGCAGCAGTACCCGAGGCACGTCGGCCGTGCCCGATCGATCGTCGAAGGCCAGAGCCTCGGTCGCCGTGTCGAGGGCATGGCGCCACTTCCCGGCGTCGGCCCAGTGGCGGGCGAGGTGCTGCAGGGCCAGTCTCTCGATGGTTCGGTCGTCGGCTTTGCGTGCCAACTCCACAGCACGCTCGCATCCCTCCGCAGCCTCGTCGAGGCCGCCGAGCGCCGCTTGCGCGACGCCCAGAACGATCAGGGCGTTCGCCTCGGCCACCGCGTCACCTGCCCGGGATGCGAGCGCGGAGGCGGCTCCCAGGTGAGTCAGCGCCTCCTCGATGCGCCCCTCCTCGATCAGCACCCAGCCGAGCACGTTCAGCACCCGTGACTCGCCGTGCTGATCGGCATCGCCACGTGCCGCCTCCAGCGCGGTCTCCAGGAGCGGGACCCAGTCGTCCCGCACCCGCCACACGATCAGCGGCCACAGCGTAAGGACGATCCGCCACGTTCTGTCGTGCAGTCCGGCGGCGTGCGCCGCGGCGACCGCCAGCGTCAGGTCGTCTCTCTCGGCCGCGTACCAGGCCACGGCGGCGGACCGATCATCGAACTCCCGCACGGCAGCGGGCGGGAGGTAGTCCGCGGGCAGCGGGAAGCAGTCCTCGTTGCCCGGCTCGGCCGCCGCCACGGCGGCGAGGCCCGTCGCGATGTAGTGGTCGAGCACGCGCTTGAGTCCCTCGGGCCCTGCGTCCAGGCTGCGGGAGTAGAGCCGCACGAGATCGTGCATCGTCCAGCGGCCGGACGACGTCTCCGTGACGAGGTGCGCGACGGCCAGCCGCTCCAGGGAGGTCTCGGCGGTCGGCGGGTCCGTATCCGCCAGGGCCGCCGCCGCATACCGGTCGACGTGCGTCCCCGGGTGGCAGCCGAGATACGCGAACTGACGGAACACTTGCCGCGGCAGCTGTTGCAGCGTCACGCGCAGCGCCGCCCGCACGCCGGTGTCCTCCACATCCAGCAGACTCAGCCGGCGCGCCTCGTCGGACAGCTCGTCGGCCATCGCGCCCAGTGACCATCCGGCCCGTTGCGCCAGCCTGGCAGCGGCCACCCGCAGCGCGAGGGGAAGCCCGCCGCACAGCTCGGCCAGCCGTCGCGCAGCCACCGGCTCCGCACGCACCCGTTCCGTGCCGAGTACTTCGGCGAGGAGCATGATGCCGTCCTCCGGCCCGAGGACGTCCACGGCAACGGGCTTGGCATTGTCGGTGACGATCAGACCCGGCAGCCGGTGTCTGCTGGTGACGACGGTGACGCAGCGGCGACCGCCTGGAAGGAGCGGCCTGACCTGCTCGGAGTCTCGCGCGTTGTCGAGCACCACGAGGAGCCGGCGGTCGGCAGCGAGCGACCGGAACAGCGCGGCCGCGCCGTTCGCCGACTCCGGCACCCGGCCGTGCGGCACGCCGAGCGCCGGCAGGAACTCGCGCAGCACCTCCATGAGGGCAGGCTCGCCCGTGTCGCCGAAGCCCCGCAGGTCGGCGTAGAGCCGCCCGTCGGGAAAGTCGGCAGAGCCCTGGTGAGCCCAGTGCAGCACGATGGCCGTCTTCCCGACCCCGGCCGGGCCGACGACCAGACAGACGGGCGCCTCGCCTGCCGCGGCCCGTGACAGAGCGGCGAGCTCCGCCGCTCGCCCGTGAAAGCCACGTGGTGCGCGCGGCAGCAGATCGGGCGCACCGGTCTGCGCAACAGCATCCTCTACGGCGGCGGGTGGCGGGGCATCGTTCGCAGGGGCCCGGCGGGGACGGCCCAGGCTCGCGGTGTACTCCAGCTGCCGGGCACCGGCCGCGTCCAGCCCCAGGGCCGCGGCCAACGCCTGCACGGTGCGGCGCTGCGGCCCACGGGACTGTCCGCGCTCCATGTCCGACAGAGCCCGCACACTCACCCCTGAAGCATGCGCCAGCTCCTCCTGACTCAGCCCGGCTCCCGCCCGCAGGCCGCGCAGCAGCGCGCCGAATCCCCCGGTGGCCGGTGTACAGGTGCCCATGTCTGGATTCCCCTGGTCAGTGCGGGTCAGCCTGAACGCCGTACCTCTCGGGCGAAAGTATGCACGACACTGCTTTCGCAGGTGGAACGCACTATTCCCTCCTGCACGAGGTTGACCGGAAGCAACACCGTTCCGGAGCCGGTCTCACCCGTACGCGCTGGCCTCCGCAACGTCGGCAGTGATCACGCTGGTCGTGATGGCGTCCAGCCCGTGCAACGCCGCGCTGGCGTGGTGTGACGACAGTCCACGCCGCGGACGCGGTCAGAGGGGAGGGTGAAGGACAATGGCGGGTGACATAGGTGAATTGCTGTGCTGGCGAGGTCCGGTCTCGCTGAACGTGTCCGTCATCGGCTCGGGTAACACCCCATTGCCGGAGCAGGCTTTTCACCTCGCCGGTATGGTCCCTGACGCCTTCCTGCCGTTCCCTCTGCTGGGGCGGCCTGAAGCCGTCGAGCGGCTCGGCCTGGTGTCATAAGAGACTTTGGCCGGAGGCGAATCCTTTTCGGATCTCCCCGTCTCTTGTCTGTGCACCGGCCGCACGGGCCGGCAGGACTGGGGAGGAACCACCGATGATGGTCACTGGCCTCGTAGTGATCGGAGCGCTGCTCGTGGGTGCGTGCAGCTGGCACCTGATGCGGCGCTACAAGAGCCGAAGCTGACCAGCACCTGCCCGTAGGGCGCCTTCCGGGTAGGAGTCTCAGATGAACCAACGCTTCACTTGGCCGGACGAGCGGCTGATCAAGGCCGCCCAGAACGGCGACGTCGCGTCGCTCACCACCGTCGTCATGGAATCACAGCCTCATGTGCGCAAGTTCGCCCTATCGCTCTGCGCCTCACCGCAGGACGCGGAGGACGCGGCGCAGGAGGCGCTGATCATCCTCTACCGGAAGATCGGCAGCTTGCGGGCCACTGGCGCGCTTGCCTCATGGATGTTCCGGATCGTGCGCAACGAATGCCTCCGGCAGGTACGGCTACTCGTCTCACGGAGCGACGAGGCGACCTCCGAATCGGAGGCGTCTGCGGAACCGTCCGCCGAGGACGCGGTGCTGCACAGGCTGGAGGCTGAGCGGATCGCGGCTGCGGTCAGCGCCCTTCCCCGTGACCAGCGGCAGGTCCTGATCATGCGGGACGTACAGGGCCTGCCCGGCAAGACCGTTGCCCATTCGCTCGGTTTGACCAACGCCGCGATGAAGTCGCGGCTGCACAGGGCACGTGCAGCACTGCGTCACTCTCTGGCAGTGACAGACCAACCACTCGGTCAAGCCGCCGATCAGGCGCGCGATCAAGCTGTCGACCAACCAGTCGGAGGAGTCTCAGGACCGTGGACGTTGTGAACACAGTGAAGCCCGCGCGGGGCGCGAAGGCCCAGGCCGTCACCCCCGAGATGAACTTCGCCAGCAAGTCCGTCCCGCGCCATCTGACACGCGGCGCCATCGGCTTCGGGCTGATCATCGGCTCGATCGCCCTGGTGCCCGTCGCCGGCCCGGCCACCCTGCTGGCGGTCCCGTTGGCCCTGATTGCCTTCCGCGGCTGCCCTACCTGCTGGATGGTCGGCCTGGCACAGACCATCTCCCTCGGCCGTCTGCGGCGCCAGTGCGCGGACGGCGTTTGCACCCTTGGCGAGGCGCACACGGTGACGAAGGCCACGGGCGAGCCGATAGCCAACAACAACGTCCCGGTTGTTTCCCGGTGACAACGACAGCATGCAGTGGGTGCGGTCGAAGTACCCCGGCTCGATGGCATTCGAGTCGACGAAGTCGGAGATACCGATGCTCTGCGAGCAATCCGGCGATACCTCGTCCAGGCTCGGGCAGGTGGAGCCGTCGTCGATCAGCGCCCGTCCCCGCTAAGGAGCCCCTGGTGCGGAGTCGGTGTTCCTTCGCGCTCCGATCAGCTCATCGCTTCTTCCCGGGCTCGGATGCGAGTCATCGGAACAACCCGAAGAAACAAAGCGTCACTGCCCGAGCCACCATCGCGATGGAGCTCATCTCCACTGTCCCTCGGCGGCGGCGCCAGAAGTCACGTGCGCTCGAAGCCACCTCTTGCTCGCCCGGCACGGAGCGCCTTCACGTCGTCCGACTCCTGGCGGAGCGCGCGGGTGCGCATGGGACGGCTGGCGCCTTGCCGGGGGCGCCGCGGCCGGGGTTCTGTCCGGCCGTTGCGGTGTCGTGCGAGATAGGTGGACAGCAATCCCGCAGACAGGAGGAGCAGGGGTCCACCGCTGGGACTGCGGGGCCGGTGCCTCGCTCACACTGACAAGCCCGCAAAAGGTCAGATACTTCCGTGCGGTACGGGGCCTGTACGCGGGCGCCGCGCGCGCAACATGGCTCCCCCAGCCTCGACGCTCAGGAACCGCAGCACCGGCTGATGACCTGCGGCGGGCGGGCTGGTGGTCAAGGTGCGTCGCCGGAATAGTAGAAACGGCAGGCCTCCTCGCCGAGTGTGCGCGGTTCGCGTCCGCTGGGGTCGTACAGGGCACGGCCGCCGGGCCACCGCGACAGCTCAGTGGGCAGGGCGACGCCACCACCGACTTCGTCCGGCGTCCACCCGGTGATGTCCAGCAGCAGACCGTCCAAGGGCCCGCCCACGAGCATGGCGTACGTCCGTGCGGGCCGTGGGCCGGGATCGGGGTCGTCGTGGTCGCAGCCGTAGACCCGGCCCCGCAGCAACTGCTCATCGCCGTTCATACGACCAGCGTTCCAGCCACCACCGACAACGCCGTCTCGCTCAGCTCCCCCCTCAGGGCTTGCCCGACTCGCTGCGTCGGCGCGGCGAACAGGTCACTTCTCGAGGAATGTGGCCGGGCGCGGCGGGTGCGCCCATGTGTGGGTGGTCCCTCAACGTGCGGGCAGGCCCGCCCTGCTGACGCCGAACGCGGTGAGCATATCCCTCGATCCCGCCGGCCTCGGCAACCATCTCATCGACGTCGCCCCCCACCCCGCGGCCGCCCGACGCGTTACCGGGGCCCGAGGCGGGCGGAGACACCGGTTTCGGGCTGCCACACCTGGTGAACGCCTGGCCGCGTGGCAGGGCCCATCGACGCGCGGGCCGAAGCGCCGTGTTGTGGAGGCGGGCCGGGACCGTCAACAGCAGAAGGGACAGCGCCAGGACGCCCGCATTCCGCGTCGACCCCGTGTTTTGGGGCCTTGTCCACGGCGGTTGGAGACAGGGATGGAGCGGCATGACGGTGGACGAGCAACTGCTGCGCGGCTTCGAGACGTGCCGGCGGCCGTGCCGCTGGGGCAGCTGGCCGAACACTTCCGGACGCGGTATCCGTACTGCACTGCGGGCCCAGGGCCGCGGTGTGATCGCCGGGGGTGTGTCGGCCCGGGCCGGAGTCTTCCGTCAGTCGTCTGCCACAGCAGTCACAGCGCCGCCGCGGGCCGACGGCTGACCGCCGAACGTTTGGTCCCGCGCGAGGAGTTGGCCTGAGGCGGCACGAGGAATCCCGAGTTCCCCCTTGGGCTCTCGGCATGGTGGATGAGCCACAGGGTTCCAGCTGACCGCTGCACGCCGCCCGCTAGCATTCCGTCGCATGACGAGACAGGGTTGGCGGCGGGGTGCCGTGGTGGCGGTGGCAGTGCTGGCGGCGACCGGCGCCTCCGGTCCGGAACGCCGGGAGGTCGTCAACTCTGCGTCGGACCTGGGCCCTCTACCGGCCGACCAATACGACCTCACGCCGCAGGACTACCAGCGATCGCAGCGGGCGTCGGCGTTGCTGACCCGGCGGTGCATGGCGGAACGTGGCCACCCGGACTTCCCGCTCGACCCTCGCTACCCCAGCGACCCCGTCGTCGCCACCGCGGTCAGCACCGACTACGGCGCCCTGGATCTCGCCGCCGCCCGCCGTTGGGGTTACGGCTGGGACCCGGCAAAGCCCCTGGTCACCCGGCCGAAGGGCCGCCGGATGACCGACGCTGAGTTCATGGACCTGCCCGCCTGCAACGACGAGACGAACCGGCACCTGATGCGCGGCATCAACGTCGGACGGGACTGGCTCTACGCAAGCACACGGGCGATCAAGGTCGACAAGGCGGTCAAGCGCGACCCCCGCCTCCGCGCGGCCTGGGATGAGTGGTCCCGCTGCGTGGCAGAACAAGGATTCACCCGCTATCACGACCCCGGCGCGGCGTACACGGACGCAGCCTGGCAGCGGGGCAGCGACGGCAACACCCGGCACACTGAGCGGGAGCGGGCCACCGCCGTCGCGGACGTCACCTGCAAGCGCCGCAACCACACAGCGGAGCTCTGGCACTCCGTGCGGGCACAGAAGCAGGCCGTGGACATCACACAGCACCGCGACCGTTACGCTGCCGGGCTGCAGGCGCTGAGGACGTACCGGGCCAACACCGCCGAGGCGCTGCGGGAACTCGGCTGACGCGGGCGCCGACGACCGCCGGCGCCACGGTGGTGACGGATGTTCCTCTGCCGGGCCGGTCGTCAGCCGCTGTCCCGACGGACACGGGCCTCGGCTGGCACACCGGAACGCCCGGTGCTGGGCAAGCACCGCAGTGAGGGCCCGCAGCACCAGCCGTCCCGCGGCCGTACCCAGCATCGACCCCGGCCACGTACTCGCCGCTCGTGAACAGCGCCGGCTGCCGCCCATGGGTGTCTGGCGCTCACGCAACCCTTCGTGCACCTCGTGAGTCACATTTCCGAGAACCGTCGTTCTCGTTGCGCCCTTCGACTACGGGAGTTTCTTCGTGCGTGCACGCACCCTGGCCGCCACCGCCGTCGCCGCGGCCCTCACCACCGCCGGTCTGACCCTGCCACTCGCCGGGAGCGCTGCGGCTGCAACGACTGCGCGATTCGACTTCAACGGCGACGGATACGCGGACATCGCGGTCGGCATGCCCAATGCCACGGTGGACGGCAAGGCCAAGGCCGGCTACGTCAGCGTGATCTTTGGCGGCCCGCAGAGCCCGAGCCAGTCCACCGGCGTCATCAGCCAGGCTGAGGCGGGCATACCCGGCGCGCCCGAAGCGGGCGACCGCTTCGGGTCCTCCGTGGCACCCGTCGACGTGAACGGCGACGGTGTCTTCGAGCTCGTCGTCGGCGCGAGCGGCGAGTCTCTGACCTCTGATCAGCTCAAGGACGAGGGCACCATCACCGTCCTGGACGGCTCGGGGTGGGACGTCAAGGGCACCGTCGTGGCCAGGGGCTCGGACGAGTTCAGCAGCATCGGCCGCACCATCGCGACGGGTGACTACGACGGCGATGGTGACACGGACCTCGTGTACGGCGAGAACAGTGAGGAGAGCGGTTCGCTCCGGTTCCGTCCGGGCCCGCTGACCGCAGCCCCCGTGACCACCACCACCCTGCGCCGCTACAGCATGGGCGGCGCCACCCGTGACCTGGCGACCGGCGACTTCGACGGCGACGGCCGGGACGACCTAGCCGCCACATGGCAGGGTGCGGAGGACTCCGGCATTTTCATCACGCGCTGGGACGGCCAGGCCAAGCCGGCTCAGTGGTACACCGACGCCGACCGGGGCAGCTCGCTCGCCGCCGACGACTTCGACCGGGACGGCACGGACGACCTCGCGGTCGGCCTCGTACAGCCCAACCCGGAGTCGCAGAGCACACATTGTGCGGACCGGATCGGTGGTGCGGTGCTCCTGATCAAGGGATCGAAGACCGCGGACTTCGGCGCCGCGAGCGAGTGCATCACCCAGGCGAGCCCCGAGGTCGGCGGCGCCGCCGAGGAGGGCGACGACTTCGGCGCCGCGCTGGCCGCGGGCGACCTGAACGGCGACAGCCGTCCGGAACTGGTGGTCGGCGTGCCCGGCGAGGACGTGGGCACCGTCAAGGACGCGGGCGGGTACGTCACCATGAACGGCACGGAGCATGGCCTCTACGGCGGTCTGGCCCGCAGCCAGAGCACCACGAACATGCCCGGCACGGCCGAGGCCGGCGACCGCTTCGGCGCCCGCGTTGCCGTCGGCGACTACAACCGCGACGGACTGTGGGACACCGCAGTGAGCGCGCCTGGGGAGAACGCCGGTGAGCCCAGGTCCGGTGGCGTCTGGTTCGTGCCGAGCAGCACCGAGGAGACGTACCCGCTGGGCAAGTCGCTGACCCCGTTCGGCTTCGCGCTGCCCCAGGGAGCCATCAAGTACGGTGAGGTACTGGGGCTTTGACGGCCGTCCCCATGGGCGGTCGAGCTTCCTGCCGGCCGGTCCGGAGATCTACCTGAACCCAGCCATGGCACACAGGTTCCCGGCTCGTGTCATAGCGGTTCGCGTGACTCCTCTCGGCCAAGATCGTTTGCAGTGCATGAACAGCATCACAAGAGTTCTCGCCGTCGCGGTGTTCACCACCGTTGTGCCTGTGACACTTTCAGCTCCGACTCACGCCGCCGGCGTCGGCGAGGTCTGCTTCCACACCGAGCCCGGCTACGGGGGCGCGTCCTGGTGCTACCGGCCATGGGGTTACGCGGACCTGCCGGAGTACGTGCACGACAAGGCCCGTTCGTTCGAGTCCAACTCGGACGTCGTCGTCTACGCCATCGACCATGCGCCTGGAGGGAGGTGCTACTACCGCAAGATCTGGGCGGGTGATCGCGACCCGAACTGGACCTGGGGCGGCCGGATCGACGGCGTCAGCACCGATTCCCAAGGTTGCGAGGTGAGTTGAGCCGCTCGTGCCCTGACCCGGCCGCCTGCACCTGGGTGCAGGCCTCATGCTCGGGCCGATGACGGTTCGGGCCCTGCTGAGCAAGCCCAGCAGGGCCCGGGTGGTGCGTGATTCCTCAGCAGCCCATGGCCCATCGGTGGGAGTCACCGCGGTCGTTGGCCACGCCGTTCCAGTTGACCTCCTGGCCGGGGGCGAGGCAGAGGGTCATGTCGCCACCCTGCCATGCACTGTCGAAGACCTGCACGTAACTCGGGATCCCCGGACCCTCGATGCCGTGGTTGGCCCAGGAGGAGTCGGCATCGGCGATGTAGCCCTCCCACCAGCCGTCGTCACCATGCCAGTTCGCCCGCTGGCCTTGGAAGTCGGAGTGCTCCCACGCGCAGAACTGGCCGCTGGGGCAATCGGCCGCGCCGGCCGGGGCAGCCGAGACGAGGGCGCCGGTGAGAGCGATGATCGCCGCGGCGACGGCGGAGAACAGCCTGCTTTTGATCACGAGTGAGGGTTGCCTTTCCGGTGGGGGGTGGGGCGGCCGTCCAGAAGGTCGGCCGCGCGGTGCACTGCGCGGTCGCGCAGGCGGTCGTAGGCGGCGATGTCGTCGTGGTGCGCGGCGCGGACCCGGGCGAGCCGGGCCGGCTCCAGGCGCGCCCGCATCTGCTGCAGACCGCTTGCCCGGACACATCTGCTGTCACCTTTGTCGCAGGCGGCCCGACGGGTCAGGGCGGCCCGGTAATCCGGGTCGTGGTGGAGCTGGGCCTGGGCCTCGGGACGGAGGTTGTTGACGATGACCTCGGCGCGGAACCAGCGGGCCAGGTCGCCGTAGAGGTAGCGGTGGGCATCGGCGAGGCAGCCGTCGGTGTGCGCGCGGACTGTATAGCCGGTGGCGAGCGTGACCGACAGTTCGGCCCGGCCGGTCCCGAAAAGCACCTGTTGCCGCAATGGCGGCCCGGCGGCACCACGACGGTGCATGCATCGGCCGACGAGGACCTGCTGCGCTGCTTTGATCAGGTCACTGCGGCCCTGCTCGGATGCGGGCAGCAGGGGCCGCGAGCGAGCTGTACAGGCCCCGGCGAGTAGCACCGACAGCACGACGGCCACCAGAGTCCGGCTCCGAGCATGCCCCCAGGGAACTTCGTCCTTCACAGATGCGTAAACGATCACGGGCTGTCGAGGACACGGCGGCTTCGCAGCGGACCCACGACTTGGCGCGATCACTACATGCGGCGCTGCGGTGGGACGAACGGTGCGGTTGGCGGGTTGAGGGGATCGGAGGGCCGGTCCAGGGGGGACCGGGCCGTCACTCCTTGCGGTTGCGCACCGCGAGCACGGCACCTGCGAGCGCCGCGATCCCGCCGCCGATCAGGGGCACAACCTGCATCGACGCCTTGTGGTCCACGGCGTGGAACCCCAGCCAGACGAAGGCTGCGCCGAATCCCACCACGATCGCGTGCTCCAGCAGCCGGAATCCATAGCCCACCCACTGGTCGAGGCGTTCGAGGCGCAGTTCGCGCTCGACGAGGTCCCGTCGCCACGCGAGGTGGTCCGGGTCGATCTCCTGCCATTTGCGCGCCTCGTCCGCCGCCGGGAAGGGCGGCACCATTCGGGCGGGCGTCCCGGCGGGCGGTGTCTCCTGCTCAGACATCGGTCGTCCCCCTGCCCCTGTCCGGTGACGCGGCCGCCACCCGCCGGTCGGCCGTCAGCAGCGCGTGCTCGACGGACCGTTCGGCGGCAGCGCGGCGCCGGTCCCGCTCCTCGTCGGTCCACGGCGCGGGGGGCGCGAGCGAGCGTACGTACCACTGCCAGACGGGCACGTCGGGGGCGCTCCGCCGTGCGAGGGCCGCGCGCGCTTGCACAGCGAGGACGCAGATGCCGAGGACGAAGATCGCCCAGGGCAGCACGGTCGCCAGGAAGTCCACGAGGTCGGCACCGCTGACCATGGCCCGCGCCGAGGCCAGGGCCACTGCGAGGAGCACGGCGAGCGCCCACCCGGCCATGCCGACGGGGTAGTTGACCGGCCCCCTGCGCGCGGCCGAGGGGGCTGGTCCAGCCATGCGATCCGGGCTACGACGGGGCGGTTCATTTTCGGCGTCTCCGAGCATCTGCCGTGCTTCGGCAGCGGTCAGCCGCCTCTCGGGGTTCTTGTTCAGCAGCCCCTCGATGAGCCGTCCCAGTCCGCCGATGCCGTCCAGTGGCGGCGGCTCCTCCCTTGCCACGGCTGACAGGGTCGCGATGACGCTGTCCCGGTGGAACGGCGCGTGCCCGAAGACGAGGTGGTAGAGCGTCGCCCCCAGCGAGTACAGGTCACTGCTCGGGGTACGGCGAGCGCCGTGCAGGAGCTCTGGGGCGATGTAGTCCGCCTCGCTGTCCGCGTCGTGCCAGGTGCTCTGGGTGTCCTCCCGCGCCAGGGTCCCGATTCTGGGCACCAGGAGCCAGCGGCCGTGATCTGATCGGATGCTGGCGGGTTGCACGTCTCCGTGCGTGATCCCAGCCGCGTGCATCGCATCCAGTGCGTCGAGCGCTGCCCTTGCGACGTCCCGCACCTGCGCTCTGGGCAGCGGGCCGTGCTCGGCCAGGAGGTCGGCGAGAGACGGTGCGTGAAGTACGGGTATGACGGCCCAGAGCACGCCATCCGCCTCCACGACGTCTTCGACCGGGGCGACGTACCGGTGTCCGAGCAGCGCTGGGGTCTCGCGGAGAGCCCGCGCCACCCGCGCCGTTTCCGGGGTCCCGACCTCCCCTAGCTCTTCGACCGTCACCTCCCGTCCCACCTCGTCGTGAGCGCGCCACACACGCCCGTAGCGGCCGGATCCCACCTGAACCCTCAGACGGTAGCGGCCACCCAGAACCCTCCCCGGCTCCATCCTCTGCACGCCCGCCCCTCCCCTACGGCCTAGATGGCCGTACCCACAGTGCCGTGTCACCAAGCCCCGCCACCGGCTTCACCAACGGCGGTGCCAGGGGTGATCACTGCGGCACTCACCGCACGGCCTCTTTCCTTCCTCCTCGCGCGCCGGGCGACCGCCGCGGCGTGCCCCACCGGGCCGGATACGGTGCGCCGGCCCGTCGAGCCGATCGGTGCGTGCGGCGGCGGGGGCGCAGCGCAGGCCGGACACGCGAGGGCCCTCAGCGCATCCTGGCGCGGGTGGAACGAGACGTCAGAGGAGTTCGATCAGCTCCACTGGCAGGAACGCGGGCCGGTGGGGCCGGCTGACCTGGTACGGAACGAAGCCCAGCGAAGAGGCCACCATGACCTCTTCGGCCGTCTCCGCCTGGTAGACGACTCGGCAGCGGCCCGAGTCCGCCTTCGCACGCTGCCAGAGAACGGGAGCCGGTTTGCGCTCGCTCTCGGTGCGGGGCGTGAGGATTCGGCCCTCGAAGTCTTTCCAGGCGAAGCGAACCGGGCCCTGCCACGTCGCGTCCACTTCTTCTCTCAGCCTGGCGGCACGCTCGGTGTCGGTCGTGCCCCAGGAAGGCGGAACATTGGTGATCAGGCCGACCTTGATGTGGCGTTCCCGAAGGACGCGCAGATAAGAGGCCGCGCCACGCTGATAGTCGGTAGTACCGTCGGCGGCGGTGTGTAGGAGGGTTTCCCCCAGGTCGAAGTACACGACAGGACAACTGCGTCCGCTGCTCACACGTGCAGCGATGACCGCTTCCCCGTCTCCCCTCGCGCCCTCGGGGGCGGCCCCACTCGCCGTAGCGCAGAGCACCGCCGACTCCAGGACTGCGCCGAGCATGAGGCCTGCGCGGATCAAGCTCCTGGAGGCGAACCGGTCCATGGCGTCGTCGTCCTTTCCTGCGGGGGACTAGCACGTATCCGGATTGTGCATCAGCAATGGCGTGGACACATCAACCTTGGCGGGCTGATCGAGGGCGGTTCTCGCGGCTGGACGTGACCGGTGTCGCTCACCGGACCGACACGGGACCTTGGCCGGGCGAGCGGAGCCGCGCGGGGCGGCACCAGAATTCCCATAGGCCCAGCGGAGTGGCATGACCGTGAACTACTTTGGCCTGTTGCGAGCACTCGTGTCCGAAGCCAGGGGGCGCAGATGGCGAGGGCGTTGATGTGGCTGATCACCGGTCTGGTCATCGCGTGCGCGGCCGGTTGGGCACTCTAACAACTGGCGCGGGGCGGACAGGACGCGAGCAGTACGTCCTCCATCGTGTCGATGGTGCTCGCGGCTGTGGGGCTCGGACGTGCTGGTCCTCTCGTCGGCGCCGATCCTGGACGTGATGACCTATGACCTGATGGTCGCAGCCTTTCGCTGGGTGACGTCCTTCGGCGGTGGCCGTAGGTACCTGGTGTTCCTGCTGTGCCTGCGCGGCCGACGCCCGTATCGGTTGGCACGGTTTCTGCATTGGGCACACGAGGGTGGCCTACTGCGTACTTCCGGTGGGGCCTACCAGTTCCGGCACCGCGAGTTCCAACGGTGGGTCGCTCACCGCAGGCAGCCCGGGACGGCTGAGGGGCCTCGGGCACGGAGAGCCGCATGCCCTGGTCGATGTCCTGATGCGTTGCCCAAGCCGGACAAGGACGAGAGCGAGTGGCATCGTTGACGTGAAGGCACCCAAGGGCAAGCTGTGAAGAAGCGATACTGCCGGGTCACGCGCCGCAACCGCCCGTCTCGCCGCCGGAATAATCATGGGCTGCAGCCGACGGGTTCGGCTTCCACGGACCGTGGAGCCTCGCTACGTCTGAGCATTCATGAGTCGATGATCGTCGACAGTCCTCGTGCACTTCGTGAGGCGCTTTACTCAACAAGGATGCGTCGACGTACTCACCCGGTAGGAAGCTGGCCGAACCGTCGGGCAGGGCAGCACTGGTGCCGCTTCGGGCAGGCATACTGGCGGCGGGGTTCGGGCACAGCGTTGCTGAGGGCTGCAGTGGGCGGGGGAAGCGGCGTGGTGGGCCGGGAAGTGCGGACCATGAGAGTAGCCATGAGGGTGGCGGGCGTCGCCTCCGGCAGTTCGGGTGGTGCGGGATCGCCTTTCGAGTCCTCGGCTTCGACGCCGGATCTGATGGCTCTCGCTCATGTTGCCGCAAGGGCTCGACCAGCTGCCCGACAACGCCTCGCGGACATCGTTGCCCTGGCGGGGGCGTTGGCACGTACTTCACGACTTGGGCAGGCGGCGGAGGTCATCCGCCTGCTCCGAGCAACCGATGAGCAGGGGCAGGCGTGGCTCTCGCTCATACGCCAGGTCGCTGCCGACGGCGACCACGAGGCGGCCCGGGCGTTGACCGACGCCATCGGCAGCCGGCCGTGGCAGGCGAAAAGCATAGGAGTACTCGCTCAGAGCCGTGCCCGAATCGGCGAGTACGAAGATGCCCGCTCGCTTGCCATGTCGATCCCCTATCCCCGCGACCGCATCCGAGCCTGGGCTTCGCTGGCCGAGGCCTCCGCCGTATCCGGTGATCTCACGTGGGCGGCGGAGTTCCTTGACCGGGCGGAGCAGACAGAGACCTTCGACGACTGGACGGTGCCCATACTGCCCCTCCTCATCCGCGCGGCCGAGGCCGCGGGCGAGCGCAGCAGGGCACTCGTGTTCGTCGCGCGCCTGGAAAGCACCGCCCGATGTGAGCACGCTGACCGGGAGGCTCTGCGCACCGGGCACACAGACCAACCGCGCAAGGGCGCTCTGAGCGATACGCCCGCTCTGCTGCCCTTGCTTCAGGGAATGATCAGCGTCGGGGAATACGAGCGGGCGGAGGCTCTCTTGGCGAAGGTGTGCGGGCGGGCGGACCGGGCCAAGGCAACATCGGCGGTTGCCGGCGCACTCGCACGGTGCGGCAAGGCGGGTCGCGCGGAGCGGCTGGCACGTAACATCAAGGACCCCGGACATCGGGCCAGCGCGTTGGCCGCGCTCGCCGATGCCGGTGCTGTCGCAGGCAACGCGGGAAGGATCACCGCGGTGGGCGAGTTGGTCGCCGCGTCGGATGAGCTGGTGAACGCCGGGCCGGTCATCGCGGTGGGCGAGGCCTGGGCCGCCATGGGTGCAGCCGACCGTGCCGAGTCCTGGGTCCGGTCCATCGCCGTGCCCGCGCTTCGTGTGGAGGCGCAAGCCGCCGTTGCCGAAACGCTGGCCGTCGTCGGCGACCTGGAGCGGGCGGAAGCTCTGGCTCTCGATCTCGGAGACCTTGAGCTGCGCAGCGAGGCACTGAACCGCCTCGTGACCGTCTTGGCCGAAAGAGGGCTCGGGGCCCGGGCCGAGGCCGTGGCCGATTCGATCCCGGAGGCGAGCACGCGAGTGCGGGCGCTGGCGGTCGTCGCGGCCCACGCTGAGACGGTATCCGATGCGCGCAGGCTTGCCGCGCCGGCGCTCGATGTGGGCGACTGGCCCGCAGTGATCGATGTCTTGGCCCGCGTGGAGCCGACTGCCTTGACCGTCATCGCCGAGGAGTCGCTGCACCAGGTCGCAGAGTGCCACCTGTAATGACAGCGACAGCACAGGGATCCGGGTCACTTCGGGTGGTTGTGCACGCACGGACTTGCCGGCGCCGGCGTCCGGGGAACGGCATCTGGGTAGCCGGCCGTATGCGCAGCGGCGCGGCGACTACGAACAGCAGGGCGCACCACCAGCGACTGGGTCAGGCAGTTGATCAGCGTCATCCGACCGACCTGTGCCAGCACCGCGGTCACGGTCTGCGCTTGACGGCTGTCTGTGAGGCGCACGACGTCTCCGACGACGACCCGGCTCCGCGATGCGTCACCCTGCCCGGCCTCATCCGCGCCCCCGCGTAACGGCTACGGCGTGACCCTGTCGCCGAGTGACGACCGGGCGCTCAACGATCCGCCGGCGCTCGACGTGGTGCGGCCGTGCACGGGGGCTGGCAAAGCCCTCGCCCTGGGGAGTCATGGGCCTGATCCGCTGGGCGTGGTCGACGGCCGGCCGCCCCATCGCAGAGCTGCACCCGATGGCCTCGCGAACCGCCTGTAAGCCAGGCGCGCGATCGGCCTGGTAGGAGGCCGGGAAGTAGACGAAGCCGTCGCTGTGTTCAGGGTTGATGACCCTTGTGTCTACGTCCGCCGACCGGCTGTGCGCCGAGTGACCGCCGTTGGCGGTGGCGCGATCCCGAGGGGTAGTCTCACGCTCGCATTGATCACGTTCCGACACTCAACAACGGGGATCCGCAGGCATGTCGACACCTCCGCAGCAGTATCAGAATCAGCCGCCGTACGGGCAGCCACAGCAGCCCTACGGATACCCGCAGCAGCCACAGACTCCCTATGGACACCCGCAGCAACCGCAGCCTCCCCGTGGGCCGCAGCGACCGCAGCCGGGCGGTCTGGGGCGGATGCTGAGGTCCGCCGTCATCGTCATAGCCGTGTTCGGCGCCCTCGGCTACTGGGTCTGGGATTACAACACCGACCCCAACGGCGGCAAGGCGAAGAAGGAGGCCGAGGCGGCATCGCACAATCCCACCATCGGCGACTGCGTCAAGGTCGAGGACCCTCACGGCAGTCCGGTCCCGACGGTCGTCGACTGTGACTCTCCCGAGGCCCAGTACAAGATGGGCGACCTGGTGGTCGCGGGCCAGCAATGTGACTCCCAGTACGACTACGGCATCAAGGTCACCCGCCGGGGCCTGGGCCACACCATGTGCTTCACCAAGCTGTGAGCCTTTGATCCCGTTCACGGCCGCCGTTCCCAGGAGCGGGCGTCGGCCGTGCGGGCACCTCAGGTCGACCGGCCTCAGCCGCGGCGCGTCCGACGCGCCCCACCCGGCACGCCGTCGGGAATCACCGCTGACCGGCATCGCGCGCCGCGCGCGTTCTGTGCACTCCCGGTCGGCTCTCCTCGCCGCTGCCGCGTCCGGCTCGGTGACGTACCGGTCCAGCTCGCCCGGGGGATGCCCGGGCCTCCACCGTGGTGATGGGCATCAACCATGCGGACGTCGCTGTTGCGTGGATCGTGTCCGCCACCTCGCCCGCTGTCCCGGCGTCCCCGCCACCGCTCGGCTTGACGGGCCGATGGCATGATCTCGGCGTGACCACCGGACTTACGCAGCCAGGTTCCGCGAAATATGTCCTCTTTGACGTCGACGGAACGCTGATCGACGCGGTGGCCAACCAGCGTCGGGTCTGGGAGATGTGGGCGGCGCGCTACGGACTCGACCCTGCCGCGGTCTACCAAGTGGCGCTGCGGACGCGCCCTGTGGAGACCTTCGCGGCGGTAGCCCCGAAGCGGGACCCACACGAGTGCCTGGCCGCGCTGCACGAGCTGGAGGACGAGGATGTCCGGTCCGGCGTGTATGCCGCTTTCGACGGTGCATCGGAGTTGCTGTCCGAGCTTCACGCGGACTGCTGGGCGCTGGTGACCTCGAACTACGAGCACCGGGTGCGCGGGCGGTTCGCCCGCACCGGCCTCCCGGTTCCGGGTGTACTCGTCGACGCCGCCGCGGTCACGGAAGGCAAGCCATCGCCGGTTCCCTACCTGCTGGCCGCCGAGAGACTCGGCGCCAAGCCGGAGGACTGCCTGGCCATCGAGGACGCACCGTCAGGAGTCGAATCCGGGCTGCGGTCCGGCATGACGGTGTGGGGAGTCAACAGCTCGACGCCCGTAGACGGCGTACACCGCCACTTCGGCAGCCTGCGCGAGGCAGTACCGGACATCCTCGCCTTCGCAACCGGCTCGCACCAGGACTCCACGGCCTGAGTCATCCCAACGAGGTGGAAGCCGTCGATTGCAGGGGCGGACGGGGCGGCGGTGGTATCAGGTGAGGGCGGTGACCAGCAGGGTGAAGGCGGCGATGATGACGGCGACGCGGACGTAGTGGTAGCGGCCCCAGCGGTGCAGCTGCTGCTTCCAGTCGGCGGGCCGGTTGCCGGGGGTCCAGGTCTTGTTCCTGTTGTTGATCGGGACGAGGAGCAACACCGACATGACAACGCTGACGATCAGCAGGCCGGCGGCCGTGACGACGAGTCCGGCGCCGTGGTGGTGCCATCCGGCGATGGCCCACATCGCGCTGAGGACGAGCGAGCCCATGTACCAGAACGGCATCACGGCGCCGAGCATCCGGCCGCCGTGGGCATGGCCGAGCTGGCCGCTGTCCTCGGGTAGCGCGTCCAGGATCCGGGTCATGATGAAGGCGACGGAGAACTCCACCCCCACCATCAGCCCGACGATGACGGTGGTGGCGACCTCGAGCACTTTGAGCATGACAACCCCTCCGTGAACTAGCACTGCTAGCTGATGAGGCAACGCTAGTACTGCTGTCGCTCGTTTGTCTAGCGGTGCTAGGATCAGTTCATGTCGGTACAGGAACGCAAGCAGCGCGAACGGGCGGAGCGCGAGCGCCTCATCGTGGCAACAGCGCGCAAACTCGCCGAGCAGCAGGGCTGGGACGCTGTCACCACCCGCCGGCTCGCCGAACACATCGAGTACAGCCAGCCCGTCCTCTACAGCCACTTCCGCGGCAAGCGCGAGATCATCGGCGCTGTCGCCCTTCAGGGGGCCGCCGAACTGGCCACGGCGGTGCGGGCCGCGACCTCCGCCGCGGACGGCCCGCGGGCCAGGGTCGCCGCCCTGGCCCGCGCCTACCTCGACTTCGCCGCAGGCAACCCGGCGGTCTACGACGCCTTGTTCCAGCTCGACGGCGGCCTGGCATACGCGCAGGAGGACACCCCCGAGCCCTTGAAGGACGCCTTCGCCGCCCTGCTGGAGACTCTGGATGAGGTCACCGGCGACGGCATTGACCCAGGGCTGTTCACCGAGGTGTTCTGGGCGGCCCTGCACGGCCTCGCGACACTGACCCGCGCGGGCCGCCTGCTGCCCGAGGATGCCGAGCCGAGGGTGGAGCTGCTGGTGGACCGGCTCGCCGTCGTCTGACACACCGTCCCGGCGGGCACGCCGCAAGGGCCCAGGTGTGCTGTTCGGACAGGTTGGCGGCGTGGCCGGCTGGTGGGTGGCCGTCGATGCCGCTGTGGAGGCGGTGGTAGTCGTACCAGAGGGGTGTTGGCAGTCCCTGCGTGGCCCGGGAGTACGGGGCGGCACCAGGGCTGTTCACCGGTGGGCGCACCACGTCTCGCGGAGCGCGGAGGTGATGCGGTCCCGGGTTCTGGCGGCGAGCCGGCGACTGGTGGCCAGGCTCAGGGGGATCGCCGGAAGGGGTGGGAGGGTGCCGAGCCGTCGCAGGCCCGGTTCCCGGTCCCGCGTCTGAGGGAGGGCGGTGATACCGCCGGTGGTCCTGACTGCGGAAAGAAGGCTGATGATGTCGATGCATTCGCGGGCCAGGCGCCTGCCTGATGCTGCCTCGGAGGCGAGGATGCGTTCCCGGATGGCACAGGGGGCGGTGAAGGCGATGAGCTTGCCCGTCTCCGGCGCTCGTTCCGCGGGGCCGACCCAACTCAGGGGAAGGTCGGCGATGTGGCGGGTGCCGTGGCCGAGGTCGCCGATCCCGAGTGCGACGTCTGCTGAATGGTCGTGAACGGATTCCCGCACCCGCGCGCTGCGGTGGAACCGGAACCGGACGGACCGGTCCGGGAAATCACGTGAGAGCACCTGGACGACGGCGCGCAGCAATGGCTCGGTGGCGTGCTCGGTGGAGACGACCACGAGATCCCCGGAATCGGGGCCCAGAAGGCGGCTGAGGGCGTCATCGTGCTCGCCGAGCAGTCGGTAGGCCTCACGCAGCACCTCTTCGCCGCGGCGGGTGAAGGCGATGCTGCGGCCCTGGCGCACCACGATGGGGAACCCCAGCTCTGCTTCCAGGCGGCGCAGGTGCCCGCTGACGGCCGCCTGCGAAAGGTGCAGGGCATCGGCGGCTCTGCGTACTCCTCCGAAGGAGGCCACGGTGACCAGGCTCCGCAGGCAAGTGATGTTGAGGGTAGCCACGTTGACATTGTGGCCGTCGACCGGCTGCGGGCGGGGAATTGATCAGGATTCGTGATCGGTCATGCATATGTCTGGCTGGTGGTGCTGGGGTCGACGCCATGAACCAACCTCTTCTCCCGGCCGTGACGATCCTGCTTTACGCCGTGAGCTATCCGCTCGGCGCGCTCGCCCTCGGCTCCGTCACTCCGTTTCTGCTGATCCTGCTGCGCTTCGTGCTCAGCGCCGTGCTGTTGTGGGCCGTCGTGGCCGTCCGGCGCCTCCCGCTGCCGCGCGGGCGGGTGCTCGCCTGGACCATCGTCGGCGGGGTGCTGGTGCAGGGGGCGCAATTCCTGGGTCTGTACTGGGGTATGGCCCACGGCGTCAGCGCCGGCGTCGCGGCCCTGGTGATCGCGATGAACCCGATCGCTACCGCTGTCCTCGCCCGCTTTCTACTGCACCGGCTGGAGAACCGATGGGGACTGCTCGCGCTCGCCTGCGGCGCGGTGGGGGTGGTCGCGGCCTGCCTGCCGCGACTGCTGTCCGACCCAGCCGTGGGCCCAGGGCTGATCACAGTGCTCATCGCCCTGGGAGGTCTGTCGGCCGGCTCCCTCCTGCAGGAAACGAAACTGCGCGGAGTAAACTCCTTCGTGTTCACTGCCATCGGCGTCACCGGGTCGATCCCGCCGGCCGGTGCTCTCTCCCTCACCACCCCGCAGCACCTCTCCGATCCGCTGCCCGCTGTCGGGATGCTCATCGCGCTGGTGCTCACCAGTGCGCTTGCCATGGTCTGCTATGCAACCTGTGTCCGGCGCATGGGGGCCAGAGGAGCGTCGACCCTGTTCGCCCTGATCCCCGCGGTCGCCGTGGTCGCGGCCTGGCGCCTGCAACACACGACCATCGACATCACCACCGCTCTCGCCCTCGCCTGCGGCGCGCTGGCCTGCGGCGCCCAGGCCCGGGCAGCACGCAACAAGCCCGCGGCGCCGGTCCTGGTGCCCGAAGCACATGCGGCCCGTTCCTTCTGTGGGGCGGGCGCCGCTGGTGCGGCGGAAGACGTCGATGAAGGTGCTCGCGGATGACCGGCCGCAGTGTTGCGTCCCGAGGACTGCCTTTCAGTGGTGCACCTCGGTGAATCGGCCATGGCTGTCACCGGTACGTGACCACGTCTCAAGCCCACACCGCCCTGACCACGGCGTGCCCTGCTGAAGCCGCCCGCGCATAGAACCCTTGGAGGAGTCTGTGGTGGTCGAGGAACTCCTGCCTGACCTCCGCCTCGTCCCAGCCGGACCAGACCAGCTTGGCACCGGCGACGTTCCACAGCTCGTCGAAGGAGGATTGCGCGAGGAATGCCGCGGCCTGCGACACCCCGGGCGGCTCCAGAATTGCCAGGGGCGGGTTGGAGGGGTCGGCGTCAGCGCTGTGTGCCACGGGACGGCCGCCGTAAATCGGCAGCTCCCAGGGCTTGGCGACGTCTGCGTCGCGGACGTCGGCAGCGGCGTAGAGGTCATTGACCGCACCCCAGACCCTGTCGATCGAGACGGCGATACCCGCTGCGTACTCGGCGGGGTGGTTCTCCCACGCCTCCCCCATGAACGCCGCGAGCCAGGTGTGGTCGTCCCGGATCTCGGATTCCGCGACGGCGCGCATGTGCATGTGGATGCTCACAGTGATGAGTCCTCCAGTTCGCAGGCCCGCCTGCCGGGCCGAGCGCACAGAACTTACTCAACGCCACTGACAGCGAGGTGCCTCTCTCTCCTGACGCCGGGAAGCCGGCGCTGCCAGGGCGCACCTCCGACACACGAGCGACATCAGCACGTCATCAGCGCCTCGAGCGCCTCGTCGAGATATGCGCGGAACTCCCCGCCCTCCTCCGAGGGCAGCAGGGAGGGCACCGCGTGGCCGAGTTGGGCGTGGCCCAGATAGACCGTGTAGGCGAGCAGTCCGCGGCGGCGGGCCTCCGGTTCGGGGAAGCCGAGGTCGGCGAAGAGCCGGGCGAGGTATGCCACCCTGCGCTCGGTCACCCGGCGCATGGCCGCCGCCACCTGCGGCTGCGTCGCAGTGGCGAGCAGCGTGACCTCGAGCGGATCGGCCGTGGCCGACGTGATGGCTTCGGTGAAGAGCAGTTTGATCCGCTTCCTGGGGTCTGGTTCCGCCTCGACCTCGCTGATGGTGCCCTCGGTGTTGATCTGTGCCCAGCGGTCGAGAGCGGCCTCGATGAGCGCGTCACGGTTGGCGAAGTGCCAGTAGAAGCTGCCCTTGGTGGTGCCGAGCCGGGCCGCCAGGGGTTCCACGGCCACGGCCGCGATACCGCCTTCACCGATCGCGGTAAGGGCGGCGTCCGCCCAGTCCTGAGCGGTCAACCGGTGTTTCCTGGCCTGTCGTTGCTGCCGTTGCGCCATGACCGTACGCTACCGTATGGTCAACCATACGCTGGCGTATGGAGGTAGCGATGACTGCGATATGCAATGTCCACGAGCGTGTGATCGACGCCCCCGTGGCGGCCGTCGGCGTCCTGCTCGACCGCCTCTCCGCCCCTAACGACCCGATCTTCCCGGCGCCGGCCTGGCCGCGTATGTGCCTCGACGGCCCGCTCGCCGTGGGGGCGGACGGCGGGCACGGCCGGATTCGCTACCACGTCACGGCTTACGAACCCGGGCGTCGCGTCCGCTTCGACACCCCACCGGGCGGCGGTCTCCGCGGATACCACGAGCTGACGGTCGCACCGCTCGACGCCGAACACTGCCGGGTACGCCATGTCCTCGAGTGCGAGGTGCGTGGGCTTGTCCGGCTCCAGTGGACCTGCGCCATACGACACATACACGACACGATGATCGAAGAGATCTTCGACAACATCGAGCGCGCGGCAGCCGACGGCGTCACCCGCCCCACGCGTTGGTCACCGTGGGTGCGGCTGCTCCACCGGCTCGCCTGGGCCCGGCCCCAAGCCTCCACCAGACCAGCGGCGGCCCAGCTGATCCGCACCTCCCTCGACCGTACCGACTACGAGGACGCGTACCGGATGGAGCTCCTGCCGGGCCAGCCGCGTGACCCAGCGGCCTGGACCGGCATCCTGCGCGACGCTTTCCCGGTCCTCGCCCAAGCGGGTGGCGAGCTGCTCCTGGACGTGAACACGGCGGGTCTGACGGCCCGCGCCTCGATCCTCATCGATGAGCGCTACGTCACCCTCAGCACGGCCGTGAAGGCCGACGGCCTGCGTGCGCGCCTCTACTGGGGTCTGGTCAAGCGCGTACACCCCTTCATGGCCCGCACCATGTTCCGGCGTACACACCGCAGGCTGGCCCTCGCAGCGCCCAGCGCCGGAGAACGCAGTCGGACCGCCTCACTCGGAGCGTCCACCGCCGGATCACCAAATGCGGGGTGAGCCGCTGCGGACGCACCGAGGACCTGGAGGGGCTGCTCCAACAAATGGCTTGGACCAGCACGCCCACCACCATGGCTTACGGCTCGTACAGCGGCAGGAAGTGGACGACGCCTTGTCCGTAGGGATGGGCGTCGCGGACAGCCCGCTGGACGGCGCCGGCCTGATCCGCGTCACAGACGGATTCGATCCGGCACTCTTCGCTGTGCCGTACGACGCCCACCTCACCGTCGTACGGCTGCGCGCCGGGCAGGGCCTGCCAATTGCCGGTTACCCGATATCTCGATCTTCAGGCGCGTCATGCCTGGACCCAGGCAACCCGCGAGACCTGGTGCACGGCTCAGAAACTGTCCGCGGGCATGTCGAGAGTGGTGCGGTCCAGGCTTTCCAGCAACGCGAACTGCGCTTCCACCTTGGGAAGTTCGTACCGGAAGAAGTACTGCCCCGCCCGGCGCTTGCCCTCGTAGAAGGCGCCGCTGCGTCCGGCGGCGGCCAGCATCTGCTCCAGCCACATCCAGGCAACCACAACGTGTCCCACGGCCTCCAGATAGACCGAGGCGTTGGCGAGGGCGGTCTCGGCGTCCCCGGCCTCCCACAGGCGCCGCGTCACGGAAGCGACACGGGCGACGGACGCGTCCAGCTGCCGTCCGAAGCCGGCGGCCTGGTCCCCCGCGGCCGTCGCGCGGGCGGTCGTCATGGAGACGGTCTCGATGAGCAGGCGAAGTCCGGCGCCGCCGTTCATGACGACCTTCCGGCCCAGCAGGTCGAGGCCGTGGACGCCGTGCGTCCCCTCGTGGATGGGGTTGAGACGGTTGTCCCGGTAGAACTGCTCGACGTTGTACTCGCGGGTGTAGCCGTAGCCGCCGTGGACCTGGATGGCAAGGTTGTTGGCCTCCAGGCACCACTGGGACGGCCAGCTCTTCGCGATCGGGGTGAGCATGTCCAGCAGAAGCCCGGACCTGGCCCGCTCGTCGGCCGTCGGGGCGGTGCGCTCGTCGTCCAGCAGCCGCCCGCAGTACAGGACGAGAGCCAGCGCGCCTTCGACGTAAGACTTCTGGGCGAGGAGCATGCGCCGCACGTCGGGATGCCCGATGATCGGGACCTGCGGGGTGGTGGCGTCCTTGGCCAGGAGCGGGCGCCCCTGGGGCCGGGTGCGCGCGTAGTCCAGGGCGTGCAGGTAGCCGGTGTAGCCGAGCGCCGTGGCACCGAGTCCTACACCGATGCGGGCCTCGTTCATCATGTGGAACATGTAGGACAGCCCTCGGTGGGGCTCCCCGACCAGGAAGCCGACGGCACCGGGGGCCCCGCCGGGCCGGAAGGCGCCCTCACCGAAGTTCAGCAGCGTGTTGGTCGTCCCTCGGTACCCCATCTTGTGGTTGAGGCCGGCCAAGGCGACGTCGTTGCGTTCGCCCAGCGTCCCGTCGGCCGCCACCAGGACCTTGGGGACGATGAAGAGCGAGAGGCCCTTCACTCCGGGCGGGCCGCCGGGGATCCTGGCCAGGACCAGGTGGACGATGTTCTCCGTCAGTTCGTGGTCACCGCCCGAGATCCACATCTTGTTGCCGAACAGGCGATAGGTGCCGTCACCGGCCTCTTCCGCGCGAGTGCGCACATCAGCGAGCGAGGAGCCCGCCTGTGGCTCCGACAGGCACATGGTCCCGGAGAAGCGGCCCTCGACCATCGGGCGGACGTAGGTGTCGATCTGCTCCGGGGTGCCGTGGGACAGCAGCAGGTTCGCGTTGCCGATGGTGAGGAACGGGTAGGCGGCTGTTCCCACGTTGGCTGCCTGGAACCAGGCGAAGCAGGCGTTGGCCACCACGCCGGGCAACTGCATGCCGCCCACCTCGTGGTCCATGCCTCCGCCGATGAGCCCGGCGCCGGCGAACACCTTCAGTGCCTCTTCGACTTCGGGGATGATGTGCACCCGCTCGCCGTCGAAGCGGGGCTCCTGGCTGTCGTTCTTCTTGTTGTGCGGGGCGAAGTGCCGGGCGGCGATCGCTTCACTGAGGTCCAGTACCGCGTCGAAGGTTTCGCGCGAGTGGTCGGCGAAGCGGGGGCGCGTCGTCAGGGCTTCGACGTCGAGCCACTCGTGCAGCAGAAAATCGAGGTCTCGGCGGGACAGGAGGAGGGAGGCCATGGTCCTCTTCTTCTCGGGTTCGGGTTGCTCGTGCGGAGGGAGGGGCTGTCGGCAGGCCGGTCAGACCGTGGTGCCGAGGCCCCCGTCGACGGGGATGACGGCGCCCGTGACGTAGGAGCCCGCGCGGCTGGCCAGGTAGACGGCGACGCCCGCCATGTCGTCCGACCGCCCGATCCGGCGCAGCGGAGCCGCCTCCGCGATCGCCTCGCCCATGGCGTCCAGGGTCGCGGCCATCATCTTCGACTCGAAGGGGCCGGGCGCGATGGCGTTCACGGTGATGCCCTGTGGTCCGAGCTCCTTGGCCAGCACGCGGGTCAGGTGATGCAGACCCGCCTTGCTGGCCGCGTAGGAGTACGCCGAGACCGGGCTGACGTGCAGGCCGTCGATGGATCCGACGTTGATGATCCGCGCGGGGTCCTCCGTTGAGCCGCCGGCGCGCAGCTTCGGCAGGAGGGCTTGGGTGAGCAGGAAGGGGCTGCGCAGATTGATGTCCATCACCTTGTCCCAGCCGCTGACCGGGAACTCGTCCAGGGGCGCGCCCCAGGTGGCGCCGGCGTTGTTCACCAGGATGTGCAGCTGCTCCTCCCGTTCGCCGATGTCCGCGGCGATTCGGTGGCACTCCTCCTCACGCGACAGGTCGGCGGGCAGCGCGACCGCCTGGCCGGAATCGGAGAGCCCGCGAACGGCCTCCTCGCAGGCTTCCGCCTTCCGGGAGCTGACGTAGACCTTGGCTCCGGCTTCGACCAGGCCCCGGGCGATCATCAGACCGATGCCACGGGAACCACCGGTCACGAGGGCGGTTTTGCCGGAGAGGGAGAACAGTGGGCTCACGGTGGACTCCTGAGGGGAGGGGCGGCACGGGTAGGCTGTCCCCACCCCAGGCGAGATACTAAGCAGTCGCTTAGCATCTGTTCAACCCTTGTGGCCCCGGACACTCACCACCGACCCCATCGGCGTCTCAGCGAGTCGGTGGTGGCGGACGCGCCATCCTGGCCAAGCCACAGGTCAAGGGCTGGTGTGACGGTCTTCCGGGTGCTCACGCCGGCCGTAGACGGCCCTCTGCGGAGGAGATCGTCCGACAGCCGCTTAACGTCCGGTAAGGAATGTGGCTAGAACTTGATCAGTGGACTGCAAGCGGCTCAGAGGGGTGCTGTGGATCTCGGATCCGTGATCATCGCGGTGTCAGGTGTGGCTGGCACGTTGGGAGGGTCGTTGCTTACCCAACGCGTCTCCGAACGGGCGAAACGTCGTGAGATAGAACTGGTTCGCGACCATGAGGAGGTCCGCGAGAACCTGCTTCTCCGGCGCACCTGCTACGTGGAGCTCAATCGGGACGCACGTCAGTTCACCACGGCGCTCGGCCAGTTCCTGCACGCCATGCAGGAACGCAGGGTCGAGGAACCCGACCGGGCGCAGTTGGACGAGGCGAAAAGAGCCCACCGCGACACGTACTCCCAAGCGCAACTGATCGTCCCTGACGACGTGCTCGTACCCGCGAGTGAGGTCAACAGAGCCCTGAACAGGGTATACGGCCAGGTCAAACGCCTGGAGCGAGAAGAGCCCGAACCTGGGGAGACGATGACCGCCGCGTTCCGTGCCCAAGCGGAGGTCTGGGAGCTGCTGCGGGCGCTGAGGACCGTGATGCGCCGTGATCTCGGAGTGGCCTCTGTGAGTGACGACGCGTAGGTGCGTCTCCTTACCCAACTGGCCGACCCTCGAGGCGGACGTTGGATCACGAGGCCAGCGGTTGGCTCTGCCGTAATGACGCCGCGTCAGGGGCCAGCTTCCAACGGTCGATTCAGGAGTATCGGTCGGGGAGATGGACAAGGAGTACGCGGATGGCCTCGTTGATGCCAGGAAGCCTGCCGGCAACCTCGTGGGCCACGGGGCGTGAGACGGAGACGCGCCAGAAACTCGTCCTTGCGCCTCATGAAGCCAGGCTGGCGGTATGCGGTCACGCGCAGGTAGCCGACAGGCAGTCCGCGGTCGTCGGCAGCTGCTTGGCTCCGTCGTCCCAGTACACGTCGATGGCGGCTTTCTCGAGTTTCGCGATGAGGAGGGGTCCCCCCGTCGCGCAGCCCGGCTTGGGACGAACGCCCGGCAGCGGTCCGGGATGTGGTTGAAGAGGGTGCCCGACGAGACGTCGAGCGGTTCGGCGATCGGCGTAATGGAGCGGCCCGGGGTGGAAGCCGGCATGAAAACCCCTTGCCTAATGGTCAAGACTCGTTGACCATTAGGCGCATGCCTACCGATGATCCTCCCGAGACGTTGCACGTCACCACTGACGAACAGTTGCGTGCCGTTTCCAACCTCACGCGTCACCGGATCATGGCGGTGCTCCGCTTCGAGCCGGCGACCATCACGCAGATCGCCGAGCGGGTTGGCCTCGCGAAGGGGAGCTCCAGCTATCACGTGCGGCTGCTGGAGCGGGCCGGCCTGGTGAAGGTGGTGCGGACGCGTAAGGTCCGCGGGGTCACCGAGCGGTACTACGCCATGGCCGCGCGGGCGATCCTGCTGCCGGATCCGGGCGAGGGAGGACCGGATGTGCTGATGCGGCATGCGGTGGCGGATCTGGAGGCGTCGCCGGTGGATGACGAGCGGCACGTACGGATGGCGCATCTGCGGCTCACGGAGGAGCAGTTCGCGCAGCTGGGGGCGCGGTTGCAGGCTCTGGCGGACGAGTACCAGCAGCTTTCCGATCCGGCGTTGCCGGACGTGTCCCTCGTCTTCGCGCTGTTCCGGCCGGCGCCGCGCGAGCAGGCGGACGGAGACTCCAAGTGAACCGAGAACTGGGGAAGTTGCCGACCGGCTTCGGACGGCTGTGGACCGCGCAGACAGTCTCCTCGCTCGGTGACGGGGTGATGCAGGCCGCGCTGCCGCTGCTCGCGTTGACCTTGACGCGGGAGCCGATGGCGCTCGCCGTCGTCACGGCCGCGGGGACGCTGCCGTGGCTACTCCTCGGGGTGCTCGGCGGTGCGCTGGTGGACCGCTGGGACCGCCGACGCACGATGTGGATCGCGGACATGGCGCGGGCGGTACTGCTCGCGATACCCGCGGCAGCGGCCGTGCTCGACGTGCTGAGCATTCCGCTGCTCGCGGCCGTCGCCTTCCTCCTCGGTCTCGGCGGCCTCTTCTTCGATACGGCGGCCACGGCCTATCTTCCGGATCTGCTACGCCGCGACCCCGCACTCCTGGAGCGCGCCAACTCTCGCTTGCGTGGTGCTCAGACCGCCATGTCCGGCTTCGCGGGGCCGCCTGCGGGCAGTGCGCTGCTCGCACTCGGGCGGGCGGTTCCACTGCTCACCGACGCGGTGTCGTTCATGCTCTCCGCATGCTTCGTACGTACGCTGCCCGCCATGCCCCGGCCCGTGCCGGAGGCCCGCGAGTCACTGCTGCGTCAGACGCGGGCCGGGGCCTCGTACGTCTTCCGCAACAGGGTGCTGCTCGGGCTGGCACTTCGCCCGGCGGTCGGCAACGTCGCCTTCCTCGCTGTGGAGACCGTCCTGGCCCTCTTCGCGCACGACCGCCTCGGCATCGACACCTACGGCTTCGGCCTGCTCCTCACGGCGGAGGCCACCGGCGGCCTGGTCGGTACGGGCATCGCCTCCTACCTTGGCCGACGGCTCGGCACCGGCACCGCGCTGACCTGCACAGCCGCCGTCGAGGGGCTTGCCATCATAGGCCTGGCCGCTGCCCCGAACCCGTACGTGGCCGGGCTGGCGCTCGCCGTCTGCGGGGCCGGCATGGGCGCCACCATGGTGCTGGGTCCTTCCCTCCGGCAGGCGATCGTCCCCGCCCACTTCATGGGCCGGGTCGCCTCCACCTCTCGCATGCTGGCCATGTGCGCCGCCCCCGTCGGAGCCTTCCTCGGCGGCTGGCTGGCCACAACTTACGACGTCCGCACCCCGCTCTACGCCGCCGCTGTACTCCTCCTGGCGATGACGGCCGTCACGGCGTCCATGACCAGCAATCGCCGGGTCGTAGCGGCGCTCCGTACCGCCGCCCCGGCCGGCGGTCCAGAACACCCGGCAGGCAAGGGCTGCGCCCAGGAGACCGCACCCGAGTTGTTGTGACGCCTGCAGCGAAGACGTCACAACGAGTCGGGTGCCAGGCCCCCGCGGGGCGCGGCGAGTGGCCAAGTCACTCGGATGTGCTGACAGTCGATCCTCGTCGTGCGCACATCGATGGGAGAGGATCGCGCCGAGGAGGCAGTGGGCGGGCTTGAGACGGGGATACTTGCGGGTGTCGGGGCCGAGGGGTATCTGTCCCATATCCCTCGGCCCCGGTACCAGGACGTCAGCGCCAGATGTCGTTGAGTGTCAGAGTGCCGGTGGACGGCGTGAAGACGGTGCGGTTGTCACCGTTCTCCCAGGTGACTGTGCCGTCGGGGTTCTTCTTCAGGTACTTGTACTGCACGGTGGTGTTCGGCGGCAGCTGGTGGGCGCCGGACCACTGTGGGTAGGTGGCGGAGCCCGTGGTCAGGGGAAGGGCCTTGGCCGGGTCCCAGCTGCCGAGGTCGGGCAGGTTGCCCGTGACGTAGAGGTTCTGGCCCCAATCGGTGGTGGCGGTGGCTTGGAAGGTCACGGTGGCCGGGCTGACGTTCCACCGGTCGTCGTTGCCCGGCGCGTCCTGGGAGACGGTCAGGGTGCGGTTGGGGATGCTTTCCCAGGTCAACGTGCCGGTGGGTGAGCGCTTGATGTACTTGTACTGCACGGAGGCACCGACGGGCAGCTGAACGCTGGTCGACCAATGCGGATAGGCGCTGGCAGTGGTACCCAGGGGAACGGCCTTGGCCGGGTCCCAGGCACCCAGCTGCGGAGCGCTGCCGGAGACCAGGAGGGTCTCGCCTTCGGTGGTGGCCTGTACATGAAAGGTGACGGAGGCGTCCTGCGTCGTGCCCGCACGGGCGTGGGGAGCCGTGCCGACGATCAGCCCGGCGAGGAGCACAGCGAGCATGAGCACCGGCCGCCAGGCGGCCGGCACTCGACTACTTATCGAGAGCATGTCATTCCCCTTCTGAACGAGGCGGCGATGCCGCCAGGTTGCGGGCCCTTGCCCGCGATCCGCCCACATCTCAACACAGGTTGGAGTCGAGAAGTGACCGAGCGTGCTCTGCGCCTTCAACTGGACGTGCGATTCGGCCGCATAACCTAAAATTCCGCGGTGCCTTCATAAAAGTCTTGAACAGATGAGGAGGGCGGCGGCGGGGTGCTCCTTCGGCTGGTCGGCGAGGATGCGAGGCCACTCGAGACACCCGGGGACGCAGCAGCACGTCACCTCCGCTGTGTAGTCCGGCCCTTACAAGTGCCCGACCTCGCCTTGCGCAAGATGACGCAAAACTTTTCATCCCTCAGGCGCTATATGGACGGCGGGCTCACACTCGGCTACGCCGCTTGCGCAGGTGGCAGGTGGCGGCGCGGGCAGCAAGAGGGAGTGCAGCCCAGCCCCAAGTCACTGAAAGCCCCTGCATCGAGAGGGTTAGACACGTGCGGTTTCGCCGCGGCCGTTGGACTGGGGCGGACGCCTGGGCCGGCTGGAGGGGGTGGCGCGCGATGGTTGGACTGGGAGTATTACCGCGACCGTTCGCCGCTGGAAGGTGCTCCGGCCTACGGCTGAACACGCTGGCCTTCGTGGGCCAGGTCGTTCTTCACCTATCGGTTCTAGCTGGCGGCCCGTCAGCGATCATTTTTGGCTGGTAAACGATCGTTGAGCTGAGACCGGAACACGTAAGGTGCCGTGTGCGTTGCAACAAATCCTGCGATCTCTGGGAGCCAGTCAGTGGAGTCCACGCCGCTGCTCGATCGGGCAACGAACGGGGCGCGCCTCACGTCACATCCATGGCAGGCCTCCGTTTGGCGCATACAGGTCCGCGGATGAAGGACGCCGCCGGCAGTGCTTCCCGACGGTTGAGCACTTCTGTCTTCCGGCCGTTCAATGCGGGGCCGACGACAAGGTCGTTGGTGTCCAACTTCCCGACGGCTTAGTCGACCTCTTCGAGGTCGAGGGAGGTGACACCTTCTCCCCCGGCCACGCGCCCCTGTTCCGCTCCTGTCCGCGGCCGTGCTGAGGCTTGGGCTGTGGGCGACCTGACCGCAGGCACGCCAGTGCGCGCAGACGTTCACGCCGACTGCCGCTGCGATCCCACCGCGCGCGATGCGGGCGGCTATCAGGCAGCGCTCCGCAGTGGTGAGGACGAGATCTCGGCTACCGCCGGCGGGGACGCCGCCATGAATTTGCCGCGTTGAAGCGACAACTTCCTTCACCCGTATGCGAAGACCACTGCACGCGCTCTGATGCCCCTACAGAAAGCAACTGCTCATGAGTCAGGCCTACCCGCACAGCTCCGCCCGCGCCGTCATCATCGGCGGCAGCATGGCCGGAATGCTCGCCGCGGCCGCCATCAAGGACCAGGTCAAGACCGTTGAGATCATCGAGGCCCACGACCTGCCTGAGGGAAGTGCGCCGCGCGTCGGCGTCCCCCAGGCAGTGCATATCCACCTTCTGCAATCAGGTGGTCTCAGCGCGATCGAGAGTCTTCTGCCCGGCACCATCGACCAGCTGCTGGCCGCGGGGGCTCACCGCATACCGGTGACCACGAACATGGTCGTCTACTCACCCGAAGGGTGGTACCGCCGCTGGCAGCGCACCACTCACCACCTGATGGCCGCGAGTAGGGATCTGACGGACCACATCGTACGGGAGCGGGTCCTCAAGGACCCCAGGGTCAACGTACGCAGACGGACCAAAGTCGTCGGATTGCTCGGGAACAGGCGCCAGATCACCGGTGTACGAATCCATGAAGCCGGCCAGGCTGAGACGGAGCTGCCTGCCGACCTGGTGATAGACGCCTCCGGCCGGGCATCTCGCACACCAACCTGGCTCGCCGAACTGGGAGTCGTTGGACTGGCCGAGGACCACATAGATTCCGGTCTGGTCTACGCCAGCCGCATGTACCGTGCTCCCGTCCCCAATCGAAACTGGCCCGTGATCAGTGTTCAGGCCGACTCGCGTTTGCCTGGGCCCGCGAGCGCGGGGGGTATCTTGCCGATCGAGGGCGACCGCTGGCACGTGAGCTTGATGGGCGCGCCCGGAGGTCATCCCACCCGGGACGCCGACGCGTTCGAGCGCTTCGCACGCACCCTGCGACACCCTGTCATTGCCGATCTCCTCGAGAACGCTCAGCCGCTCACCGATGTCACCGTCACTCACAGTACGGCCAACCGCCGCTACTACTACGAGCGGCTCAAAGTCTGGCCTGAGGGGCTGGTGGCACTGGGAGACTCGGTCGCGGCCTTCAACCCCCTTTACGGGCACGGTATTTCGGTCATCGCCCAAGGCGCTCTGGCCCTGCGCGACCTGCTGGGCGACGGACTGGCACCGGGCCTGGCCCGGCGTGCCCAACGAATGATCGCCCGCCCCGTCGACGTGGCGTGGGCTCTGGCCATCGGGCAGGACATCCACTTCTCCACCACGACCGGGAAGCGGCCGAACGTCGCCGACCGGCTCCTTCAACGCTACGTCAGCCGTCTCTCGCTCACCGCGACGGGCTCGTTCCGCGTTGCGACTGCACTGACTGACGTCCTGACACTCGAGGCTCCTCCCACCTCGCTCCTACGGCCCAGCGTGGTGCTGTCGGCGCTCGTGGGTCCGCTGCGTCCGCAGCTTGCCGGCCCGCAGTTCACTCCTGAAGAACTCAGCCTCATGAACGAAAAGCATGAGCTGCCATAGGTACGCTCCTCGTCACTGGGGGACGATTGTGTGATCCCGCTCAAGGCGGAGACGATCCAACGGGGAGGAGTTGCGGTATGCAGGGGCAGGACTGGATCGAACGCACGGGAGAGCTGTTCGAAGCGGCGATGTTCGGCGGGGACACGTCCGCTCTGGAGCGGTCCGATGACGTGCTGGACGCGGTCGAGGCGCCGCTTTGCATGGCGCGCGGCAAGGTACTGCACGTGCGCTTCCTGAACGACCGCGAGGAGAACGGCCAGGAGCTGGTGCTGTTCGAGCGCGCGGCCGAGTTGTACGGGCGCCTGGGGGACGTGTCGGGCGAGGCGGACGCGTTGTTCTGGATCGGCTGCTGGCATCAGGTGGTCAAGGGCGACGGCGCCACCGGTAGGCCGTACTTCGAGAGGTCGTACAAGCTGGCGAAGTCCGTGGGCGACCGGATGACGATGTCCTACGCCATTCGCCACCTCGGCTTCGCGGACAGGGACGCAGGCCACTTCGACCAGGCCCGCGAGCGACTGACCGAATCGGTGACACTGCGCCGGGAGATCGGTTTCAGGCCGGGGGAAGCGGCCGGTCTGGTGGCGCTGGCCTACCTCGCGGCCGAAACCGGCGACTCGTCGGCGGCGTTCCGCCACCTCGACGAGGCCCGGTCGGTCGCCGAGAGCTGCGGTGCCAAGGCCGTGTCGGGGTGGATCGAGCAAGCCCACACGCTCATCCGCTCCTGAGAGGCCATCTCATTCGGCGCGTCTGCGGGAGCAGAAGGGTGAGGCGGGGATGTTGGTCACACCCGCTCAGCCGGCCGAAGTGTTCCGTGTCGCCTCGCGTGCTTCGGTGAGGGCTCGCTGCCTGAGGTCGCCGCCGAACAACTGAATCGTGGTGGCGGCCAGGACGTCATCCCTGCCGATGGTCCGCCCGCCCACCCTGTGGGCGGACGGGACCCGGGGGTATTCCTCGAGGAACGGGGGCGGGCCCGGTTCGCCCGGCGTCACTGGGGTGACCGTACCGAAACGTCTGACCCCGCCCTCGCGGACGACCATGGCCGCGTCCCGGGCGAGGTCCGTCAGGAACACGCTCGCTATTCCGTCCAGGTCGCGGACCATCGCCGGGGCGGCCGTCGCTCCCTGGCTCCGCAGCAGCTTCTTGACCCCGGCCTCGAACCTGTGGGCGCCGACCACAGCGCTCGGTTTGCGCGACCTGCCGCGCTTGCGAGAGGGCACGATGACGCCGTCGGCGTCGTACAGGACACCGGTCAGGCCTCGAAACGTCGGGCTGTGGTCGTACCACTTGTCCCCCACCTCGAGCTCGACGTTCCGCTCGATCGCCGAGAGTAGGTCCCCGGGATTCAGCTTCTTCCGGGCCTCCTCCGCCGCCGCTCTCCTCGCGCCGTCGATGATCTCCGTCAGCACTGTCCGCGTCACCGACGCGGCGGCCCACACGGCCGACCGAGAGACGTGCATCGGGGTCACGTCCCGGAACACCGCTTTGACGAGAGAAGGCTTGAACGGCACGACGTCCAGGACCGAGGCGGTCCCGCCACCGCTGCGCTCAGGGCGTGCGGGCTGTGCGGTCATCGGAAGAAACGCTCCTTACTGCTGGAATTGTTCAGAGAGGGCCGCACTTCACCGCGCAGGCCCGCTCCCTTCCCCCATCCTCCGTCGAAGCGGCACCCGGTCAAGGGTTTACGGGCACCGGCTCAGCCTTCCAGAGCTTTACCAACCTCTACGCAACCAATATGCGCCGAACGCGTTCTGACGTCTCGCGTCCTTGATTGATGGGAGACTCGGGATGAAACCTCTTGCAGCGAAGTGCTGGGCTCCGGCCACGGCACTGCTCCTGGCCGCCATGACGACGTCCTGCACCGGCTCCGCGGTGGGTGGCGGTGCCGCCGCTGCCGCGAGGCCTGGAGCAGCGGGAGTGGGCGACCGGCTGTTCCCCACGCTCGGCAACGGTGGCTACGACGTGGTGCATTACGGGCTGACGCTGGACTACGTGCCCGAGACCAACCGGTTGAAGGGCACGGCCGTCATCACGGCACGGGCCACCCAGGACCTTAGCCGCTTCGATCTCGATCTGTCGGGACTGCGGGTGCGTACCGCCACCGTGCAAGGAGCGAAGGCCCAAGTCGCGCGCAGGGACGACGAAGTGCTCGTGACACCGGCGAAGGCGGTGGGAAACGGTGACGTCTTCAAGACGGTCGTCACCTACGACGGCATCCCACGCACGCTCAAGGGCGACGACGGAGGGCTGGAAGGCTGGATTGAGACCGATGACGGCTCGACGGCCCTGGGGGAGCCGACCGGCTCCATGACCTGGTTCCCGGGCAACCACCACCCGTCGGACAAGGCCACATACGACATGACGGTGACCGTGCCCAAGGACGAGGACGGCGACCCCTACGACGTGGTCAGCAACGGCAGGCTGATCACGGAGAAGGACAAGGGTGAGACGGTGACCCGGCACTGGCGCACCGATGAGCCCATGGCCAGTTACCTAGCCCACGTCTCCGTCGGCTATTTCGAGATCCACAAGGGCTGGACGGACGACGACCTGCCCGTCTACGTCGCCATCGACCCCGACGAGTCCGACGCCGCCGCCGACGTCCCTGACGTGCTGCCCAGGATCGTCGACTGGGCAAGCGAACGCTTCGGTCCCTACCCCTTCTCCTCGACCGGTGCCGTCGTCGACCACCTGCCCGGGCTCGACTACGCACTGGAGACCCAGACCAAGCCCTACTTCGACGAGGCTCCGGACGAGGCGCTGATCGTGCACGAGTTGGCACACCAGTGGTTCGGCAACTCCGTCACCCCGCGCCGGTGGAAGGACATGTGGCTCAGCGAGGGCCTGGCCACTTACGCGGAGTGGCTCTGGGAGGAGGGGCACGGTGGCAGGAGCACCGACGAGATCTTCGAGGACTTCTATGACGGCACGGATGACGAGAGCAAGGGCATCTGGGCCTTCCCGCCGGCCGATCCGCCGAGCGCGGGGCGCGTCTCCGACCCGCCCGTCTACGGACGTGGCGCCATGGTCATGCACAAGGTGCGTAACGCCGTCGGCGACAAGACCTTCTTCGGCATACTCCGTACCTGGACCCGGGAGCACCGGTATGGCAACGCCGACACCCGGCAGTTCATCGCCCTGTGCGAGGAGAAGTCCGGGAAGGACCTGACCGGTCTCTTCGGCACCTGGCTCTTCGGGGAGAGGAAGCCGCCCCGGATGTGATGGTGGCGGGTGAACGACAGCGGCCGGGCAGGCTCTGGTCGTCCCCGGCGGCAAGGTCACGACGCCGACCTGGACTACTGGAAGGGTTGGGCAGCGCGCAGCAGACTCGGCGGAAGGTAGGGGGACTCGACGCGGATGGCCCAGCCGCGACGGCGCGCGTGACAGGCCAGGGCGAGGATGTCGAGGTTGATGCAGGCGTCCGGATCGTCGGCGCGGTCGGCGACCAGGTAGTAGTCGCGGTGGGTCTCGAGCGCGTCGGCCAGGGCCAGGTTGAAGCTCTCCTCATCGCCCTCCACGAGTTGCGACAGCAGCACGGCCGGCGGCATGGCGAAGCCCCAGTCCTTGGCCTTCTCCGCCTGCTCCAGCGCTCGCTGCGCGGCCGGCTCGGGGTCGGTGCCCTTCAGGTAGGCGTGGAGGGCTTGGCGGTAGGCACTGAAGGCGGAGCCGTCCGGGCCGGCGAAGGCGGGGCCGGTGAGGACCAGCGGGGCGAGGTCCTCGCGTGCACCGGTGATGAGGGCGAGGGCGACGGCCGTCTGCCAGTTTCCGGCGCCGGCTTCCTCGGCCCGCTCCGCCGGGTAGCGCAGCGTTCTGCCGTCGATGGTCACCTCGACCTCGGTGCCCGGTTCCGCGAGCGCAATGCGGAAAAGGGCCGCCCCCGCCCGGGAGGCCAGCCGGAGGTTGGAGAGCTGGACGTCCGTGACGCCGCAGGGATCCCCCGCGCGCCACTTGAACAGGCGCTCCTGATCGCCCATGACGCTGCCGAGCCGCCAGACGGCGAGGGGCTCGCCGTCGGCGGCGGTGAACGCCTCCTGGACGTGTTCCTCGTACATGGCCTCGGTCCGCGGGTGCACGGTCCGCTCGCAGTCCGGCCGCTCGACCACCAGCGGGCCGGCGGCGAGTGCGCCGACCGCGTCCGGTCGCCGGTTACGGCCGAACCCGGAGACCCGGGGGCCTCTGGTCCCGAAGCCGGTGATCAGGGCGTGCGGAAGGTAGTCGGTCTGAACGGCAGGCGTCCAGCCCAGGGTGCGGTACGCCAGCGCGGCGAGGGCGATGGGAACCAGCGGGAGGAGGCTGCTCGGGGAGGCCGAGGGGCCGTGCAGGACGGAGTGCCTGACCAGGAGGTCGGACAGCGCCGCGTCGAACGCCTCCCGGTCCTCGGCGGTGAGGGCGCGCAGCGTGCGCAGCGCCACGGCGTCGGGCAGGTCCAGGAGCGGCTCGCCGGTCTCCTTTGCGCGGGTGGCGATACGGTCCAGGGCCGCGTCGACGGCGGCGAGCTTGGCCTGCGCGCTCGGCGGGTACTCGTCGTCGTTGCCGGTGTCGTCCAGGACCACGGCCATCAATCCGGTGGCGAGCTCGCCGGTGGGGGCTCCCTGCACCTGCGCGGCGAACTTGTCGCGGGCGAAGTGGAAAGCCTCGCCGTGCCACTTCGCCTTGTTCCTCAGCAGCGCAAGGCAGAGCGCGTCGATCCACTCCCCCGGCGTGACGCTCTCCTCCGGGGCATCCTCACCCGGGTCGTAGCTCATGCCGAAGTTCACGTACTCCAGAAAGACCTGGAAGCTGCAGTGCGGGTGGTACGCGGCGTAGGAGACGGCGCCGGCCGCGGCTTCGGAGGCGTCTTTGAGGGCGGCCCTGGCTTCCGGCGTGTCGAGGTCGGGCGTCTCGACCGAGAGAGCGCCGAGGTAGCCGAGGAACTCGTCGGCGACCGACTGCCATTCGTAGGTGGCCAGCCGGCCGGCCCGTGACATGGAACGCACCAGACCCCCGATCCGGTTCGTGAAGTCCTCGCGTCCAGCCGACACGACTGCTTCGCCCACCTGATGACGCTCTATCCGCACTGGCCTGCTCCTTGATCAACTCTTGGGGACAGCGTACGTGCCCGGGCTGACAGGGAGCGAAGAATCTCTGGGTGAGAACCGGCCCGAGGAGCGTTACGGCTGGTAGCGGCTCGGTCCTGCCGCTACCGTGGTCACAGGCCTGGCCGGTCCCTGCTGTCGCGCTGATCGTCGAGGCGGGCAGTCAGGTCGGGCCAGTGCTCCGACCACCGCGCCAGATCGCTCGCGGTCAACGGCCACCGCGAACGAAGGGCCTCGTCCGGCAGGAAGCGGACGCAGGTCCCTGTGGTCCCGTCGGTCGCGACGGGCACCAGTCCGGTCACCGGGACGCCGTTCTCGTAGCGCTGGCTCCAGGATCCGTTGATGCGGCGGTTGGTATGAATCAGCCACTCGCTGAGCGCTGCGACGACGGACATGCCGCGACGCGGATGTCCGTCCGGAAGCCGTTCCGCCTCCGGGTGCTCGAAGAACCGAAGGTCTTTCGTGGCCATGACCGGCTTCTTCACCGTCCGGCCACGCTCGTCGAGCCGGGTGTCGGTGCCCCGGCCGTCATCCTTCACCGACACCGAGCCATCGGGATGCAGCGTGACCACACATCGTCCGCCGCCCCTGCTGCCTGCCTCGTCAGCGGCATAGGCAACGACCTCGAGAACAAGGTGTCCGGGCCCTCCCGGAGCGAACTCTGCGGGGCTCCGGCGGATTTGACCGAGATGGTCCGCGTCCACGGTGCCGGCCCAATCGTGGGTGGTGTTGACCCAAGAAGCTTCTGAAGCATCCATCCGGCAAGTATCCGTTGGCCTTTCGCTCAGGCTGCCGGAACGATCCGCACGTCGGCTTGAGGCAGGCTCTGGGCGCAGCCGGTCAGGAGCTTGCGCCCAGAACGGGCGGTCAGGGGAGGCTGCGCCGCAGCACCCAGAACGCGGCTGCCACCACGGCGGTTGCCAGGGTCAGGACGACGCCGGTCTCGACCAGTTGGATCGGCCAGTAGTGCGAGGTCGGGTGGACCTTCGCGTAGAAGTCGACCGCCCCGTGATTCGACAAGCACGCAGCGAGGTCGCCGGGCACGGCTTGGTCGCCGCAGGCGAGACCGCTGACGTGCTCACCGGACTTCGTGATCATCCCGGCCTCGAGCTGATCGACCTGGTTGAGGGCGGGGCCCCACGGGCCTCGCACCTCGCTCGCCGGCCAGAGCGAAGACCGGGCCTGGTCCCCCAGGGTGTATGCCAGCGCCATGCCGGTGAGGGCCAGGCCCGTCGCGGGAAGGGTGCGCCGCGTGAGCAGCGCCGCCAGTGCACCGAGCGCCAGTCCGAGCAGGACGTACACCGGACCCACTGAGCCGGCGGCGTGGAAGTACTCGCTGTTCCACCGGTTGACCCCGCCGTCGGGACCGGACACCCACACCCACCGGAACATCAGGGTCAGCGCGGCCGTACCGCCGAGGAGCGCCACCGCCGGGACGGCCAGCTTCGCGGCGAGCCAGCGGGCCGGGGACACGGACTGCGACCACGCCAGGGCGGCGGTGCCGTGTTCCAGTTCCCGGCCGATCAGCGCGGCGCCTGCGCAGGCGGCGATGCCGCACGGCAGCCAGGCGACGAGCTGGGCGGACCGGAGTTCAGTACTGCCATAGCGCAGCTCTGTGGCGCACTGCAGTAGCCCGGTGGCACCACAGGACTCGCCGTACAGGGCGGGCTCCTGCCCCAGCTGATGAAGCCAGACCAGCCCGCTCGCTCCGGCGATGACCATCATCGTCCAGACCCACAGCGGCACCCGGTGCAGGCGCAACACCGCACGGATCAGGCCGTGGCGTGGGGAGTACGAGAGAGTGGTCATGCGGCTGCCTCCTGGCTCGGTGCGGGCGAGGCGCTCCCCGTGAACAGGGCGGGAGCACCGGGGTTGCGCAGATGGGCCAGGATCAGCTCCTCCATGGAGGGCTGCTCGACCAGCCACGTCGTCGCATCGACCGGACCCTGCGGGCGCACCAGCGCGGTATGGCCGCGGCCGGTCGTGCCGGACTCCACGACGGTGTGCGGCGCGAAGTCGGGCGAGGCGCCGGTGAGGCGGGCGTGCGCGGTCAGTACGTCCTCGCTGTCCCCGGCGAGCCTGATCTGCCCCCTGCCGAGCAGCAGCAGGTGGTCACAGGCGCCCTCCAGTTCGGCGAGGACGTGGGAGGACATGACGACGCTGGTGCCGTGCTCGACGGCGACGGCCAACAGGGCGCCCATCAGCTGGTGACGAGCGACCGGATCCAGGTCCGCCATCGGCTCGTCCAGCAGCAGCAGTTCGGCGCGTTTTCCAAGGGCCAGCGCGAGGGCGACTCGGGTGCGCTGTCCCCCGGAGAGGGTACGGATCCTGGCACTCGGATCCAGGTCGGTGCCGAACGCGACGCGTTCCGCGACCTCCTGGTCCCAGCGCCCCGGGTTGAGCTCGGCCCCCAACCGGAGCGTGGCCGCCACGGTGAGCTGCGGATACAGCGGACGGGTCTGCGCCGCGTAACCGATCCGCGACCGGGACTCGGCCGGGCTGGCCCCGAGCGCCCGCACCGTCCCCTGCGTCGGGCGGAGCATTCCCGCCGCCAGCGCCAGCAGGGTGGACTTGCCGGCGCCGTTCGGGCCGATCAGTGCGCATATCCGACCGGCGGGCAGCCGGAAGGAGCAGTCCCGCAGGACCGGATCGCGGCGGCGGCCGTAGCGCATCACGAGCCCTCGCCCCTCGAGCGCAACTGGTTCCTTGCTCATTGCTCTCCCTCGGTGAACTCCCGCTCAAGAGCGGAGTTGAACAGTGCGGCGACGTCCTCGCGAGCCAGCCCACCCGTGCGGGCCCGTCTCATCCAGTCGGCCAGCTCACCGGCGAGCGGCGACTGAGCCGCTGCCGCTCCAAGCGACTTCCGCACGAACGTCCCTTGGCCGCGTCGTGCCTCCACCAGGCCCTCGCGCTCCAGCTCGCGATAGGCCTTCAACACGGTGTTCGGGTTGATGGCGGTCGCCTCGACGACCTCGCGGGCCGTGGGGAGCCGGTCACCCGGTTCGAGCAGGCCCAACCTCAGGGCCTGCTTCGTCTGCTGGACGATCTGCAAGTAGGTGGCTACGCCGGTCCGCCGGTCGATCCGGTACTCGATCACCGCAACCCCCTTTCACTAATCAAGTAGTGAAACCATGATGAAAGGCAGGGGCCCATGTCAAGTTCACGGTGCGAGTGCGCGGTGAGCAGGCCGTGACGTGAGCCCCGGCGAGGGCGTCCGTCCGCGCCCAACGCCCCGGTGCCGGGCCTGGCACCTGGCTCCAGGTGCGATCCTGTATGTGTGAACCATCCCGGCGACGCGAAGCTGCGCACCTGGACGCTGCGATGGATGGCCCTCCTCGCCGCCGGCACCCAGGATCAGCTTGCCTGGCTGGGCGAGCGCGAACTGGAGACCGAGTCCGTCGTCGAAGAGGTGCAGTTCCTCTGTCGCCTTTCCGAAGGACTCGCGCAGCGTGGCGTCTTCGAACCCAGGAGCCGGCGCGATCTGCAGGCCGTCGCCTCGGCGAGATCGAGGCCGGCTGCCGCTCGGGCCTGTGGGCCGACGCCCTGGTCGAAGATGCGGCGTGGGACGCAATACGCTCTCTCGCCCGCCGGTTCCTCCTCACGGAGATGGGTGACTGGCGTCAGCCGCTGCCACGCCCCGTGCACCCGCACGCAAGCGACCACTGAGCATGCCCGGGCCGCCTGTGCGACTTCGACGCGGCCGGCCCCGCACGGCCGCTGCTGCCGAAGCGGTTCAGGAAACGTGTTGGCCGGCCGACGCCGAGGAGCGACGATGCCCCTGGCTGCCCAGGCGGAGGTTCATGGGCGGCGCTGTCACACCCCGCGGCAACAGCGCGTTTGGTTCGATGACGCAGAGAATCACTCACGGTGAGGTGGTTCTCCGTGGTGGCCCGTACTGTTCACAGACGCGCTGGACGACGGGCGAGGCGAGTGCCTGCGACAGGTGCACCAGATCATCTGAGCGCCAGGTCGAGGCGTGCGAGGTGTCACGTACTTCTTCCGGTGCGGTGCGTTGCCGCTCCCGAGCGACGAGGATCATGGCCGCGTTCGCGGCGACTGCGGCGCGGGACTCTTGGCTGCCGTGGCGCAGATCGGCGCTGTAGGCGGCCTGGTGGACGGCGGGGTCGCAGTACGGCGCCAGAGCGAGGATCGCGTCGTGCAGTGCGGTTCTGCGCCCGGTGAGAAGTACCGTCGGCGGCGTCCGCCACCATGGCAGCGGCACGCGGATCGCGCCGGGTGTGGGCACATGCTCAAGGGCCTTCCACAGCGGTGCGAGTTGCTTCAGCTGCCGTAAGGCACGCGCGGTTGCCGCCAGGCGCGGACCGGCGAGGGGCAGGGCGAATCCGGCTGCTCCGAGGACTGATGAGGGAACGGCGAGCTGAGGGGACACCTCGCCGATGAGGAAGTCCCAGTTCCTGCCTGACCAGCGGCCCGCGACCGCGACCAGTCTGATGAGGTCGTAGGAGACGATGAACAGGTACGCAGGGGCGAGAATACGCAGCCCTGCCCGGAGTGAGCCCCGTACCTTCGCGGACCAGCGCCAGCACAGCGTGCTGGCGGCCGTCATGGCCACAGCCTGCGCCACCAAGTAGGTGACGATCATCTCTCTGATGTACGGCGTGCCGGCGTAGTAGGCGTCGAACAGCGTGACTTGCTCCACGGATGCGTCCCCGGCCCAGAAGAGGACGAGGATCGCGATGATGGTGAGGCTGTAGGCGCCCGCGACCAGGCGCGTGATGCGCCGTGTCTGCTCCCGTGACGATCGCCAGTTGACGATGAGTACGAGTGTCGCCCCGGAGAAGGCGGTCGTCATGGCGTAGACGAGCGGAGCTGTGGCGTTGGGGATCCGGGTGAGCCGGTTGATGGCGACGATGGACTCCGGCGCCGCCAGAAGCATCAGGCAGGCAGCGGAGAAGAGAAGCAGGCATGCCGCCTGTAAGAGAGTGTCGTGCCGTCTTCGGACCAGCGCCGGGAGTTTCATGGCGCATGCCAGCAACAGCAGGGTCCCGGTGACGTAGAAGCCGAGACTGCTGGGACCGGATGACACGTTTTCTCTCCTCGGGTCTGGCAGACGGCCTTCAGGAGCACTCTCATATCCGGTGGAAGCGGTGCGCCATGGAGGCCTGGATGCGTCCGGCCAGATTCTGCTGGCCGGTGGTGGAACCGACGTCATGCAACGCGGCTTGAACGTCGGTGGCGAACCGGACGCCGAAGTGCTCCGCCTCAAGTTCTTCATCGACCTTGCGTGCCTGTGCGCGAGCGGCGAAGTGAAGATCAGCGTCCATCAGTTCGGTGCGAGGCATTTCGGTGTCGGTGTCGGTGTCGCACTGTGCGATGACAGCGATGAGCTCTCTGTGTACGGCTTGTTCCGCTGCTGCTCCAGTCCGCTGCGCTGCGGGTCCGTGGTGGGTGGCGCTGCCGCAGTGGCCGTTGAACATGTGCCACGCCTCGTGACCGATGATCACGAGCTGGTGCTCTTGGCCGGTGTTCGCCTCGTACACGATCAGGTCGTGGCGGGTACGGTCCACCCAGAGACCGCTCGCCGTCATGGGCGGAAATGCCGCGCTGCGTAACCGGACCTCTCTGCCACGCAATTCACTGAGGGCGTGACCTATGGACGGGATGATTCCCTCGGCTTCGGCTGATGCCGGCAAGTGCTCGACGAGTCGGGCGCTGAGTCGTCGCATCGCCCTAGGACTGGTACTCACTGGGGCTCTTCTCTGTCATCGATCTCGAGCAGCGCTCTCAGCGTCGCTTCGAGTACGTTCCATCAAGCCGTGCAGGAGCTCGATGCTGGGCACCTTCGTTCCGGAGCACACCTGCCGTGCCCAGAAAGCGGAGACGTCCAACTGCCGGGAGACACTGGCCGCGACTTCCGACATTCGCGCGCCTGTGTGCGCCATGTGGGCGTCCGCAAGGGCTTTGACGCGGGTGCGAACCCTCTCGTTGACGGTGTCCGCGGGCGGCTCGTCTCCCCGCAGCAGGGTGCGCACGGTGTTTTCGGGGAGTGCTGTCGCGCCGGCCAGTTCTCGGGGGGGGGTACAGGTCCGAGCTGCTCAGGCCTCGCGCCTGGATGAGAGTTTCCAGACGCTCAAGGATCGCGTGGAGAGGCGATGTGTAGGCCACCGAAGCTTCCCGAGGGCTGTTGGTCTCCAGATTGGTGTGCGCACGACACCGCACCCTACGCGTATCCTCCAACGCCTTCAACGATCGATTACCGCCATTGGCGATCGTTTAGCCGCCGCCTCGCCACGCCGTGCATTCGCTGGTGGCCGCGAGGCGTTGCCCCACCTCTGACGTTGCGGATGATTTCCGACCGCCGCTCGTCAATGAGCATCTCAGGCAGCCTCCCGGTCGGGTGGCGTGGGCCGGTCCATCGTGCGATTGCCCGAGATCGTATGCGCTGAACCGCGTGGGGTACCCACCGGCACGGCGGCCGGGCTACGGGTTCGGCGGGTGCTGACCGGTCGACGTCGGTGGGCGTCTCATGGGCGGGGCCCCAGCACCTCCAGGGCGCCGGTCTCGGTGTCGAAGCTGCGCAGGGTGATGAGCCGGACCGACAGAGGCGGCGCCGGCAGCAGTTCGGGAACCCTCCGGCCGGCGAAGGCACCGGCCCGCCGGGTCCGGCCGAGGGTGATGTGCGGGCTCCAGCGCTCAGGTTCGTGGAACGGGTTGAGGGTCTCGGGTGGGCTGTCCGAGGCCACCGCCTCCCACACCCGGCGCTGCAACGCGGCCAGCGCGGCGTCATGGTCCAGCGCCCAGGCCAGCACCGAGGTGGGCCGCTCAAAGCGGACCACGCCGAGGAACCGCGTCGGCAGCGGCAGGGTGGCGGCCACCTCCGCGAGCTCCCAGCGAATCGGGGCGGTCAGCTCCGGGCAGGCGGCCAGGGTGAGGTGCGGGCTGTTGGTGGGTGAGCGGTGGCGCGCCTGACTGGGCAGCCCGGCGTCCGCGAGCCGCCGCCAGGCCTCCCGGACCGCCAGATCCGCCGCCTCATCCAGCAGTACTTCGACCGTGCGCACGCTTGCAGCCTACCGGCGACGGTCAGGAGCAACAGCAGCTCCGGCTCGGTGCATGGACGGCATCCGCGCCTTGGCTGGTGAGGTCGTCCCGCCGCCGGTCGCAGTAGCGGTTCCCGGGAAACACACGAACGGACGGAGGAGTGGGTCTCAGGAGCGGGCGCAGGAGCCGCAGCGACGGCTTCGCCCGTTGCCGGGCGGTTCGGCGCGGCAGCGGCTCCTCCTCGCGCGCATCCGGACGGACCTCGTCACGTGTGACTTTCGCTGCTCGATCACCATCTTCGGGATGCCGGGTCGCAGACCTTCGCCCCCGTACCGCAGACCGTCGACGGACGGCGCCGTTCTGCGGGGCCCCGCAGGCTGGCCCCATGCAGAAGCCTGATGATCGTACGCACATGAGCCGGAGGTCCACGCGAGCCCGGTTCCTCGCCGGCATGGCCTCCGCCGGACTGGCCGCTGCCGTGCTCCCGACGAGTGCCTCCTGGGCGGCCGAGACGCGGCCCCAACCGCGGCACCGCGGCGTCGTCTACACCGTCGGCGCGGGCGAGACGCCGGGTACGGCGTTCAGCACGGCCCGGATGCGGCGGGACATCCGGGTGATCCGTGACCGGTTGCACGCCGACACGGTGGACGTCACCGGTGACGGCGTCGAACGTCTCACGGCCACGGCCGCCGAGGCCGCGGAACGGGGTCTGCGCGTCTGGCTCCAGCCGACGCTTGGTGATATGCCCGAGCACGACATCCTCGAACACCTCGCCGAGACCGGCCGGTTCACGGAAGGGCTGCGCCGGCAGGGCGCCGCCGTGGAGCTGAGCGTGGGCTGCGAGTTCCGGTTGTTCGTGCCGGGCATCGTGCCCGGCGCCGACATCTTCGAACGGATCCGCAATCTGGAGGAGGGGCATGTGGACCCCGCCGCGGTGCAGCGTCGCCTCAACCGGTTCACGGCGAAGGCCGCGGCGGTCGGCCGTTCCGTGTTCCACGGCCGGCTGAGCTATGCCGCGGCCCAGGACGACGAGGTCGACTGGCGGCTCTTCGACATCGTCGGCATCGACTACTACTCCTCCTTTCCCGATCGAGCGGACCACGTGCGGGAGTTGCGACGTCACTTGCGGTGGGGCAAGCCGCTGGCCATCACCGAGTTCGGCACCTGCGCCTACGTCGGCGCGCCCGAGACCGCCGGCATGGGCTGGGACATCGTCGACCGCGACAAGGATCCCGAAGAGATCAAGGGCCACCTGGTCCGCAGCGAGCGCGCCCAAGCCACGTACCTCATGCGACTCCTCGACGTCTTCTCGTCGTTGGGCCTGTACGCGGCGATGGCGTTCGAGTTCGTGACTCCCGACGCCCCGCACCGGCCCGGCGACCCGCTGCACGACCTGGACATGGCGAGCTACTCGATCACCAAGACCGTCCAGGACCGCCCGTTCGACCCCGCCTCCGGCTGGCACTGGGAGCCGAAGGAAGCCTTCCACGCCCTGGCCCGCCGCTACGCGCGCGAGCAGCGGCACGACTCAACGGTGCCGGGGCCGTCCCGCCCCGGTGGCACACGCTCACCCCAGCCGCCACCGACTCCGTGACACACAGTGCTGCGAGCCGGCACAGGGCATCCAGCGCGGCGAGGCCGCCGTCCGCGCCTCAGAGGGCGGGGTGATCGGCGGCTGACGTACCGGTCCTCGATCCCTCGATCACGCCGGCCGTCTAGGGTGGCCCGGTGGGGTCCGAGCCGCGAGGACGATGGAGCAGAAGGCCGTTGTGGGCGAGATGGGTGCTCGCGGTGTACCTGCTCCGGCTGTCGCCCATCACCGTCTTCGGCGTCCTCGTCGTTGCGACCTTGCTTCCCTTGCACCGCGCCGTCGCCCGGACGGCGGGCGGCCCCAGGCGGCTCTGCCGCCCGCCTGACGCACCCAGCCTTGGACCGCGTACCGACCAGCGGCACCTCCCGGCGAGAACGACACCCGCCGGTGGTCGACGTCGGCCGGCAGGGGCGTGCTGTGCAACGACCGCTTCCGGCGCCGGCGCCCATGGCTGGCTGCGGCTGTCGCCGAGTCGAGCAGGTGGGCGCTGAACGTGGGCCCGTGGCCACACCCACCGGACTCGAATACCGTAGTCCACGGATTCGTGGAGGAAGCCATGCCGGAGAGCGCGAGGAGTGCGGCGAAGGCGCGGCCGCACGACGCGTTCGCGGCCAGCGGCAAGGCGCTGGCCGGCGGAAGGCGTTTGGAGCCCCTGGACGTGCTGGCCCAGGGCGAGCGCACCGTCGACGCGCCGGCGAAGGCGGCCGGGCTGAACCTGGCCACCGCCGGGTTCAGCCGTGAGGAGCCCCGGGTCCGCAGCGCCGCCGGGGACGTCGTCGTACTCGACGTACGGCCGGTCGACGAGTACCGGGCCGGGCACATCCCCGGCGCCGGCTCCCTTCCGGTCGAGGAACTCGCCGACCGGATCGGCGAACTGCCCGAGGACCTGGAGATCGTCGTCCACTGCCGCGGCGAGTACTGCGTCCTGGCCCACTACGCGGTACGACTGCTGACCGGCCACGGCCGCCGCGCGATCCGCCTCCACGACGGCGTGCTGGAGTGGCGCCTGTCGGAACTGTCCGTCGACGCCTCGGACCTGACGTGAAGGGCCGTGGCGGCGACCCCCCGCCGCATCCGGGACTGGCCGGCGGACCGGTCTACCTGGACTACAACGCCACCACCCCGGTCGACCCACGCGTCGCCGAGGCGATGCTGCCGTACCTGACCGAGTTCTTCGGCAACCCCTCCAGCAGCCACCCCTTCTCCCAGGAGCCGCGGCAGGCGCTCGCCGCGGCCCGCGCCCAGGTCGCGGGCCTGATCGGCGCCGGGCCAGGCGAGATCGTGTTCACCGGGTCCGGATCCGAAGCCGACCTGCTCGCCCTGCGAGGGGCGGTGTTGGCCTCCGGCCGGCCGCACCCGCATGTGATCACCCAGGTCACCGAGCATCCGGCCGTCCTGGAGACGTGCCGGGCCCTTGAGCGGCTGCACGGCGCGCGGGTGACCGTGCTGCCGGTCGACGGCCACGGGCTCGTCGAGCCGACCGCCCTGGACACTGCCCTCAGCGAGGACACGGTACTGGTGTCGGTGATGGCGGCGAACAACGAGACCGGCGTCCTCCAGCCGATCAGGGAACTCGCTTCGCTCACCCACGCGCGCGGGGCACTGTTCCACTGCGACGGGGCACAGGCGGTGGGCAGGATCCGTCTCGATGTCGGCGACCTGGGCGTGGACCTGCTCACGATCGTGGGGCACAAGATGTACGCGCCGAAGGGCGCCGCCGCCCTCTTCGTACGCGACGGGGTGCGGCTGGAGCCGGTCGTCTACGGCGGCGGGCAGGAGCACGGCCTGCGTGCGGGCACGGAGAACGCCGCCCTGGCCGTCGCACTCGGCACCGCCGCACGGCTCGCGGCCGCCGACCTAGCCGCCGGCAGCCCGGCCCGCATCGCGGCCCTGCGCGACGACCTCCACGAGCGGCTCACCGACAGCCTGCCCGGCCGTGTGCGTCTCAACGGCCCGGAGAAGAACCGCCTGCCGAACACCCTGAACGTCAGCGTCGACGGTGTCCTCGGGCACGAGCTCCTCGCTGCCGCCGGACAGATCGCGGCCTCGACCGGATCGGCCTGCCACAGCGGCAACCACACCCCCTCCCCCGTGCTGACCGCCATGGGCCTCGACGAGACCCGCGCGCTCGGCGCGCTGCGGCTGTCCCTGGGCCGCTGGACCACGGCCGAGGACATCGAGACGGCGGCAGCGGCCCTCATCCGGGCGGCTTCCGCGCAGTGACCGGGCCGGCCGGCCCGACCACGAGCAACCCGACGAACAGCCAGGGAAGGCAGGACCGAGACCACCACTCACAGACTGTCCACCCGCAGCGCCCACGCACGTGGGCGCCGCGATGCCGACGCCCGATCGCCGCCCTCGCCCGGGCGCACGCCGACTGACCCACCGCCTCCGCGCGCACCGGCCCGCAATCGACCGAGCTGCACCGGGGCCGATGCGCCACCACGCCTGCGTCCCTGCTCCGGAAGGGAACATGACCAGCACCGCATCCGCCGACACGACGGCCCGGATATCCGACCCCGCCGAGGCCCAGCGCCGCATCCTGCGCGTCCTGGTCGCCTCTCAGATCCTCAGCGGCGCGGGTCTCGCGGCCGGCGTCACCGTCGGTGCCCTCCTCGCCCAGGACATGCTCGGCACCACCAGCCTCGCCGGACTGCCCAGCGCCCTGTTCACCACCGGATCCGCGATCGCCGCCGTCGTCGTCGGCCGCATCTCCCAGGCCCGCGGCCGCCGCCCCGGCCTCGCGACCGGCTACCTCACCGGCGCAGTCGGATCAGCCGGCGTCATCACGGCCGCCGTCCTGGACAACCCCGTCCTGCTGTTCACTGCCCTGTTCGTCTACGGCGCCGGCTCCGCCACCAACCTCCAGGCCCGCTACGCCGGAGCCGACCTCGCCGCCCCCGGCCACCGCGCCCGCGACGTCTCCACCGTCCTCGTCGCCACCACCCTCGGCGGTGTCGCCGGACCCAACCTCGCAGCCCCGGCCGGCACCTTCGCGGAGCACCTCGGCATCCCGAACCTCGCCGGCCCGTTCATCCTTTCCGGCGCCGCCTACGCGCTGGCCGCGTTCGTCCTCGCCCTCCGGCTGCAGCCCGACCCCCTGCTCCTGGCCCGCACCGTCGCCCGGGCCGAGGAAGCCGGCGCCGCGGCCGGAGCGGCCGACGCCGGCGCCGACGCCGAAGCCGCCGGCGAGGGTCGTGGCGGCGTGGTCCTCGGCGCCCTGGTCATGGTCCTCACCCAGCTCGTCATGGTGGCGATCATGACGATGACGCCGGTCCACATGCACGACCACGGCCATGGCACCGCCGCGTCCGGCCTCGTGATCGCCGTCCACATCGGCGCCATGTACCTGCCCTCCCCGCTCACCGGATGGCTCGTCGACCGCTATGGCCGCATGAAGATCGCCGCCGCCTCGGGCACCACCCTCCTGGCCGCCGGCATCCTCGCGGCCGCCGCGCCCGGCGACTCCGTGGCGCTCCTCGCGCTCGCCCTGGCCCTGCTGGGGCTGGGCTGGAACTTCGGCCTCGTGGCCGGCACCGCGATCATCACCGACACCGTGCCACTCGCCACCCGCGCCAGTACCCAAGGCATGGTCGACGTCTCCATCGCCGTCGCCGGCGCCACCGGCGGCATGACCTCCGGCATCATGGTCGCCGTCACCAGCTACCCTGCCCTCGCCCTCACCGGCGGCATCCTCTCCCTCGCCCTCCTGCCCGCCGTCGCGGCCACCGCCTACCGCCGATGAACGCCACGAGTTCCGAGACCCCCGGGCCCGGCATCACCGTCGACGGCACCGGCCTCCTCCGCGTCACCCTCCTGCTGCGTCTGCGTAGTCGTACGCCAGGACGACAGCGGGCGACTGCCTCACCGGCCAACGGTAGGTCGGCGGTGCGCGGCACCAGTTCGAGCAACTGTTTCGTTCATTTTCTGCGCAGACGGACGACGACCACCCCCAGAAGCAGCACGACGATCACCACCAGCAGCCATGTCGGAAGGGCTGCCGCTAGCGCGCCACGAGCCATTTGCACAGAGTTCACGCTGTTCATCCAGTCTCCTGCGGTCATATCCGGGACAATTCGGCGAGCCACCCCGGCCATTCAGCTGCCACAAAGCCTTCCGGCCAGCCTCGGTGAGACTTCACATCCCTCGCTTCGCCCGGTGAGTTCAACGTGATCATCGAGCCCATCCCATGGGTGAGGTAGTGGTAGCTATCGCCCGTGGTCGTCATGGCTTGCAACGTGCCCCCAGGCACCCCGTTGAAGCCCGCGCCCACACGCCGGTCGGGGGACTCCGGACACGCGTGATCTTGTGAGTGCGGGATATCAGCAGGTCATGAGTTTGCTGGTCACAGTGCGCGAGATGGACCGTCGTCTGACCATACGGATGGCTTCCTGGCGAAAGCCTGCGCTTCACCGCACGCTGTCGGCGGTGGAGGAAACGGCGGAAGGCACCAAGTTGTGGTGCGGTGCCGCCGCGGCGATGGTCTGGGCCGGCGGATGGAGAGGACGTAAGGCGGCGGTGGCGGGCCTGGCGGCTCTCACCCTGGCGCAGCTGGTTTCGAACGGCGTGTGCAAGCAGGTCAACGACAGGCCGCGCCCACCCAGGGAATGGATCCCCCACGACGAGGTCGAGGACCGGCCGGATTCCTCGTCGTTCCCCTCCGGGCACACCGCGGCAGCGGTGGCGTTCACCGCAGCGGTCGCCCCCTCGTGGCCGCTGGCCGGGACGGTCTGCGCGGCGCCGGCCGCCCTGGTGGCCGTGGAACGGGTGCAGTCAGGCGCCCACTACCCAAGTGACGTCGCCGCCGGTGCCGCCATCGGGCTGCTCAGCGCCTGGCTGGTCAGGCGCCTGCCGCAGCTGGCGCTGCGCATGTGGCGGTGACTCGAGCGGGCTGGCGGCACGGCCACGACCGGCAGCAGCAGGCAGGTCACGGAGTCCACGGTCCAGGACTCCCTCACGGCAGACGACCGTGGCCGGGTGCCCGCGCCGCACCCGGCCAACGCCTGACGACGCCGCCTGACATGAGCCGAGGGACACCTCGCGGTCAGGCGGCGATGGTGGCCAGCCCGGCGATGCCGATGAGATAGATGACCACCGCGGCGATACTGTCGACGCCCATGCGCGCGTACTGGCGGCGCGGCCGGAAGATCAGCCCCGCCATGTAGACCACCGTCAGGATGATCCCGAGCGCGGTGAGGTAGATGTCGGTGTCGTGCGCGGCCGGAAGGACCGGCTTGCCGGATATGACGGTGGCGAGCAGGAACAGCACGGGCAGAAAGGCGTTGCCGCCGAAGATGTCGCTGATGGCGAGCTGATAGTCACCCAGCTTCGTGGAGGTCAGCCCGGTGCTGACCTCCGGCAGAGAGGTGGCCGCCGCCAGCACGGTCGCGCCGAACAGCACACCGCTCAGGCCCTGGCGGGCGAAGAACTCCTCCCCGCTGCGCTCGATCACGACACCGGCCACGAGCGTGGCCAGCGCGGACACACCGAATATGAGCCCGGCGCGCGCGGAGCTCACGCCCTTGTCGCTGGCGGCCTTCTCCTTCTTGCCCTTGGAATGACCACGCGGTTCCGGCTGGCTGTCGGGGGCGTCGCCGCCCTCTCGCCACGGCAGGCCCCGGCCGGCCCGGTTGAGCAGGATCAGACCGACCACCCACAGGATCGTGATCGCCACCGAAGCGGGCGCCAGGCGGGCAGCGTGCAGGTCCGGGGAGAGTTGGGTACCCATCACGACCACGGCCAGGACGACGACCACCATCGCCCCTTCAAGTACCAGCTGCAGACTGGCCGCGAGCCGGGTCAGCGGGGCGCGCGGGCGGACCCCGGCCGCGTCCAGGACCGCCAGGACGACGGTCTGGATGGCGATGCCGCCCAGGATGTTGCCGACCGCGACGTCGAGCTGGCCGGCCATCGCCGCACTCGCCGTGATCGCGATTTCAGGAAGGTTCGTCGCGATCGCCAGCAGAATCAGACCACCCAGCGCGCCGCCCAGCCCGAGCCGTTCTGCGAGCACATCGGTGGTGTCCGACAGCTTGATACCCGCGAACCAGATGACAGCAGCGCTGGCCACGAACAACGCCAGCAACACCGGCGAACCCAAAGATCCCATGCCGCTGCAGGTACCCGCCGCTCCAGAGCACAACCAGTGCACACCGGACGTCGCACTGGACGGCTGCAGGAGGTTGGGGCGTCGCCGGCAGACGGCACGTCAGGTCGGCTCGGTGCCCCGGCGACCCTGTCCCGGCACGGTGCGGCGCCTGGACCTGGGCAGGCTTTCCGGTGCCCGGTGCCTGGTGTGTGTGAGTTGGCAGTGTGGGGCGGCGAAAGATTGGTGATCTGCTGGTCCGTCTCTGTCCATTTGCTGGTCTGTCTCTCGACGGCGGATTCCTAGGGTCGTTGCTGTCCCCCGGAGGTCCGGTTTCCCCGGCCTTCGAATCTGTGACTCCCCCGTGTTTGGAGAGACCCGATGCGTGCTCTGCCCCGTCGTGCCCTGCTTGCCGCTCCCTGCGCCGCGCTGATGTTCGCCCTGGTTGCGTGCGGCGGATCCGACTCCGGCTCCGACTCCAAGGCCGCCGACACCCAGCAGCAGGCCCAGAACACGGGTGGCGCCGAGGCGGCGGGCGAGGCCGGCGGCGACGCAGACGACAAGAAGGAGCCGCCGCTGACGGGTGACATCAAGCAGAAGGCCGAGGCCGCCGCGGTCGCCAAGTACCCGGGCACGGTCGTGAAATCCGAGGAGGACGCGGAGAAGCCCGGCATGTACGCGGTGGAGGTCAAGCAGGCGGACGGCACCTCCATCGAGGTCTACCTCGACAAGTCCTTCAAGGTCACCGACACCAAGAAGGAAGGCACCGAGGAAGCCGAAGACGCCGGCTGACGAACACGGCCCGACCGGCCCGACCGGAGAATGCGATGCCGTACGCGACGACTGACTCTCCGGTCGGTGTCCTCCTTCGTCCCGCCACCGCCGCCCGGCCGACACCGTCCTCACGCCCACGTCGGCCGGACGGCACCCGCACGTCCACCGTCGTCCCCCACGCTTCCCCCGGTCCCAGGCGGCTTCCCGTGAACCCTCCGACTCCCCTGGCACAGCTGTGCGAGCCTTACGCCATGCGGCTGCTGCTCATCGAAGACGACGACCGAATCGCCGGCCCCCTCACCGAAGGGCTGGGACGCTACGGGTTCACCGTGGACCACGTCCGCACCGGCGCCGCCGGTCTCGCCGACACCACGGCACCGGACCTGGTCCTACTCGATCTCGGCCTGCCCGACATGGACGGTCTGGACGTCTGCCGCAGCCTGCGCGCCCGCTCCGCCGTACCCATCATCATGATCACCGCGCGGGGCGAGGAAGCCGACCGCATCGTCGGCCTCGAACTCGGCGCCGACGACTACCTCGCAAAACCCTTCGGCGTGCGCGAGCTGATCGCCCGCATCCGCGCCGTCACCCGCCGCGCCGGAGCTCCCGCATACTCACCGACCGGGCCCGCCCCAGCGTCCCCAGCACGGCAACCCGCTTCCGGCGCCCAGACGTTGGGCCCGCTGGCCCTCAACCGCCGCACCCGCGAAGTACACCTCGACGGCCGCCACGTCGCCCTGACCCCCAGGGAGTTCGACCTGCTCGCGTACCTCGCGGAGGACCCCGGCACGGTGTACTCCCGCCAGCAGATCATGGACACGGTGTGGGACCCGCACTTCTTCGGCCCCACCAAGACCCTCGACGCCCACGTGGCCGCCCTGCGCCGCAAGCTGAGCGACCCGGGATGGATCACCACCGCCCGTGGCGTCGGCTTCCGCTTCACCGTCCCCGGCGACCACATCGCCGCCGAGGAGGCTGGATGACCCGCCGCCTGCTGCTCAGCTACCTCGCCCTGGCGCTGCTGGTGCTGGTCGGCCTGGAGATCCCTCTCGGCTACATCTACGCCCGCGGCGAGACCTCCCGCGCCTCCCAGGGCGTGGAACGCGATGCCTCCATGCTCGCCGAGGTCACCGAGGAGAACATCGAAAAGGGCCGGCTCGATGCGCTGCCGGACGTGGTCGGCGACTACGCCACCCGCACCGGCGGCCACGTCGTCGTCACCGACAAACAAGGCATCGTCCTGGCCGACTCCGACCCCGCAGCCCCCACCGGCATCAGTCTCGCCGGGCAGCCGGACATCGCCCGCGCCCTCAACAACCAGCCCACCGTCGTCACCGCCACCGATGACGCCGGCCGCGACGTGCTGTCGGCGACCATGCCCGGCTCCTCCGGCACCACGGTCCGCGGCGCCCTGCGCCTGACCTACCCTCTGGACCAGGTCAGCACCCGGGTGCACCACATCTGGGGCGCCCTGGCGCTGGCCGGTGCAGGCATCCTCGCCGTGGTCGCCCTCGTCGCCTTCAGCCTGGCCCGCTGGATCACCCGCCCCCTGCGCACCCTGGAAGCCGCCACCGTGCAGCTCGCCGAAGGACGGCTGACCGACCCACCCGACGCCACCGAGGGGCCGCCCGAACTGCGGCGCCTGGCCGCGTCGTTCACGCACACCGCGACCCGGCTGCAGCACCTGCTCAAGGCCCAGCAGGCATTCGCCTCGGAAGCCTCCCACCAGCTCAAAACCCCTCTGACCGGCCTGCGGCTGAGGCTGGAGAACTTCGAACCCCACCTCGACCCATGCGCCCACCCCAGCCTGGAGGAGGCCGTCGGCGAAGTCGAACGCCTCGGCCGTATGGTGCAGGGCCTGCTCGCCCTGGCCCGCCTGGAGAACACGGCAACCACCCCCGAACCCGTCGACCTCGACGCCGTCCTCGCCGAACGGGTGGCGATGTGGGAGCCGCTGGCAGCCGAGCAGTACGTCGCCCTCGACATCACCGGCCCGCCCGCCGCCCAGGTGTGGGCCATCCCCGGCGCCCTGGAACAGGTCATCGACAACCTCCTCGCCAATGCCCTGCGCGTCTCCCCGCCCAGCACCACCATCACCCTGCACCGCGCCCCCGGCCCCGAAGTCCACGTCATCGACCAGGGCCCGGGCATGAGCGACGCCGACCGCGAACGCGCCTTCGACCGGTTCTGGCGCTCGTCCGACTCCCACCACGACGGGACCGGCCTCGGCCTGCCGATCGTCCGCCATCTCGTCGACGCCTCCGGCGGCAGGATCACCCTGAACCCCGCCCCCGGCACCGGCCTCGACGCCCGCATCCAGCTGCGCCCGGTCACAGCGCGTCCGCGCGGGCCGCGCCCGGTCGGAGAGGACTTCGGCTCCCGCCGCCCCCTCAACCACCGAACGCCGGCAGCCCGGCGTGGGTGAGTTCGTGCACGGGGCGGTCAGCTCAGGCACTCTCTCGCCCACGCCCTGGAACCCCGGTCGTCGAGCCCTTCAGCACCCTGTGCCGCGGGCACGACGGGTTCCCAGACGGTCAGCTGGCCATCGAGGCTGTCCTGGGTGCCGAATCGCAGCCCGGGATCGACTCGAAGTGCCACCGTGACCGTGTGCGGCGGGATGTCTCTCGTGCCGTTGCCGCACACCTCACGCCCGGGTACGCGGGCGCTCCTGTCGAGCTGTCACGGTTCACCCGGTGCCACGGAGGTGCCCGGAGTGACGAGGATCGTGGTGGAGGCGGAGGTCTGCTTTCCAACGGTGAAGCTCAGGCTGGTGGCGCCGAGGGTAGCGTCGCGGCAGGCGCTCACCGTGACCCAGATCGCCTGCTCCAGGCCGGGCGGGCTGTCCAGGTCGACGTCGGAGAAGGTAAGCGCCATGCCGTCGGCGGAGAGTTGCCCCGGGTAGGCTTCGCCGCCGGGCACCTGCAGACGGTGGACCGGCTGGGTCGCGGTCCCCCACTGCAGGCCCTGGTCTGCCGGCAGGCGCACCTCGATGTTCTGCGGGCCGATGGGCTTCGTCGCGTCGGTGGGCAATACCCGCACCCCGGGATATCCGACGTCTCCGCCCGTGACCAGCTGCACGTCCGGTGGGCCGCCCGGTACTACCTCGAACGCTGAGGTCACCTCCAGCATGAACACCACCCATCCGCTCCTGAGTCCGGCTTGATGAACCCGTAGCCCTTCTCGTGGTTGCACCAGTCCCCCACACCGGTCTCACACTCAGCCATATCGCCTCCGCTCCGTAGTCAGTCGATTACAGAGCTGATCGTCGCATACAGGTAGCCTGGTCCGATCGGATGCTCCGTCGGGTGAGTCGCAACGGACGGCTGCCCGGGAGCGGGCAAACCGCCGCAGCTCGAAGCGCGCCGCCCGCGCCGAAGAACGGTCACCCGTTAGAGGTGCCACACAGCCGTACGGTCAGGAGCAGCCGGCCGCGGCATAGGACGGTGACGTTGCCGGGGCGGGGTGCGGCGACCCGCCGGCCTCGCCTCGCCGTTTGCGGTTGGCGGCGGTCCGCGGATCGGCGGACGCCCGGCGGTAGGGGCAGTCGGGCCAGAACTGCTCGGCGGCTGTGCGCCGATACGCTTCCTCGTGGCGCAGCGCAAGGAACCTGCCGCGCCGAGCGCGCGCTTGCATGCACGCCTACCTGAACAAGAACCCGTGGGCCTCCGGCCCCGCCATGGCGACGGTAACGAGTGAGTTCGACGAAAAGGCTGGGCATAACTGAATGGCGCGGCAAGCTCATTACCCTGCAGCTTGTTAACTGGTCATGCATTTCACTGCACGAGTTCTCGAAACCGGTTGCCCAAGGCCCCCCTTGACGCCTTCCACCGCAGCGGCGCACCCTGAGAATACGACGTAGATATAGGGCCCAGACGCCATCCATCGCGGAAACCGCGTGCTCCTCCCACGTAGCACTCGCGCCGTCGGCGTAGCCCAGGCGGGGTCCCGGCGGCGCCGTAAGAGGCCGTCATGTCCAGTACTTCTCAGCCCGTCCTGCGCGTGCGCATCACCGCGCGGGACACCGAAACCCTGCGCGCCCTCCTGCGTGAGGCCCGCCCTGACATCGGCGGTGGCCCTCACCGTGCCGATGACGGGACCTGCAGCATCGAGGCCTACGTCACCGGCGAGCAGGCGGAAGCCCTCGAACGCGAGGGCGTGTCGGTCACCACGATCGAGAACGCCACGGCCGCCGGGCTGGCCCGGCAGGCCGAAGTCGGCGAGGGCGACCGCTTCGCCCCCGCCGACGCGGTCCCCCACGGGCTCGCCGTCAAGGCCTAGGACGCCGGGGAAACGCCATGTACCTGAACATCACCGAGGTCGAGTCCGGCGTGACCAGCCTGGCCACCGCCTTCCCGGCCACGAGCGAACTCATCGACCTGCCCGAGCCTTCGGTCGAGGGGCGTGCCGCGCACGCCCTGCGAATCGGTGCAGCTCCCGCCGGGACCAACGACTGCGCCGTCCTGATCGGCGGCGTCCACGCCCGTGAGTGGGGCAGCTGCGAGGTCCTGATCAACTTCGCGGCCGACCTGCTCGAGGCCCACGACACCGGAACCGGCCTCGTCTACGGCGGCACGAGCTTCACCCGTGCCCAGGTGCGCAAGATCCTGGACGAGCTGGAGATCGTCGTCTTCCCGCTGGTCAACCCGGACGGCCGGCTGTACAGCCAGACCGTCGAGGACTTGTGGCGCAAGAACCGCAACCCGGCGCAGTCGGGCGGCGATCCGAAGCGCATCGGCGTGGACATCAACCGTAACTACGACTTCCTGTTCGACTTCAGAACCGCCTTCCATCCCGACGCGGATGTCCGTGTCTCGGACGACCCCGGCGATCTCGTCTACCAGGGCCCCAGCCCGTTCTCGGAACCCGAGACCCGCAACGTGCGCTGGCTGCTGGAGACGTATCCACGCGCGCGCTGGCTCGTCGACGTGCACAGCTACTCCGAGGACATGCTGACCGTCTGGGGCGACGACGAGAACCAGTCCGCCCATCCGAACCAGAACTTCCTCAACCCGGACTTCGACCACCAGCGCGGCCTGCCCGGTGACGCTTACGGGGAGTACCTGCCGAAGTTCGACGCCGACGACTCCATCGTTCTCGCCGAACGGTTCTGCACGGCGGTGCAGGGCGTACGAGGCCGGCCGTACACCCCGATGTCCGCCTTCCATCTGTACCCGACCTGCGGAACCAGCGACGACTACGCCTACTCCCGCCACCGCGTCGACGAGACGAAGGGGAAGATCCTCGGCTTCACCATCGAGTGGGGCGACCGGTTCGGCGGCTTCCACCCGCCCTGGCAGGAGATGAGCGACATCATCCTGGACGTGGACGCCGGACTCGTCCAGTTCTGCCTCACCGCTCTCGCATGACGGCGGCCGGGGCGCTCGCTCTCGCGGGCCCCCGGCCACGGCTGCCGTAGTTCGGTTGTCGAACTGCCGCCGCCCCTCAGCGGTCGGCGGGCAGGACGCCGTGCGCGGATCAGCCGATGTGCCAGGTGAAGCTGCCGCCGTTGTTGGCGGCGACGGCGAGCATCACGATCATGAGAACGATGTCGACCACTCCGAGGCCGATGTCCCACTTCGCCATCACGGAGCCGGTCTGACGCAGCGCCACGGCCCCGAAGATGACGGCCAGCGGCCCCAAGACGATCGGCAGGATGAAGAGGCCGACGATGCCGCAGACCAGTCCCGCGATCGCCAGTCCGCTCGTCCGGCTCGTCTTGTGCGTGTCTGTGCTGTAGGACGACATCGCTATCTCCCAGACTGTCTCGATTGGCTCTTTCTATCTCCTTCGGTTCCCTACTGGTTGCCCGTCACGGCCCGGTCATACCTGAAGGACACACGGACAAGTCCTCGTGCCGGTAACGAACTTGCCGCGCCTCTGCCCAGCCGCTCCGGGTACCGGCCGAGGAGGGTGACCCGTCGGTGCTCTCGTCGGTGCCCGCGCCGGGGAACCCGCAAGTGTCTCAGCCATCGGCTTCGCCTCTGCCGCTCGGTGAGCCGCTGCTGGTGGGAGAGGCGCTGGTGCTGCCGGAAGGACTGGCAGAGGGCCTCGTGGAAGGAGTTGCCGTCCGCGACGGCGAACTCGGACGGCGGCTGGCGGACGGACGAGGGGTCGGCTTGCGCTTCGCCGGTGGCGCTGCGCTGGTTCTGGCGACGGAAGGCCGGGAGGCCGGTGACTGGCTGCGAGGCACCGTCGGCTGAGCGCGCCGGTTGCCGTCACCGTCGGGGACCCGGACCCTGTTTCGCGCTGGGTGCGTGGTCGCTCGCTTTGATGGGGCAGGTGCGTCGGTGACGCTGACCTTGGGCTCCTCTGGGGACGAGTCAGGGACCGAAGCCGCTCGTGGAGCTGACGAGTGGACGAGCACCGATGCGGTGGCGAGGCCTCCGATGATGGTGAAAGCGGCTGCGGCCAGGGACCCGACGGCGTACTTCTTCAGCCGTGACGGACGGTCGTACCGCTCTCCGGACAGGTTCTCCGCAGCAGTCGGTGCCCCGGGAAGGGTTTCGAAGGGGCTTGGGCCCCCGCTGAAGCGGACCTCCGGTACCACCGCGTCGACGGCCGGAACACCGTCTCTCCGCTCGCCCGGCTGTGCCATGCCGGAGTCGTACGCCCCGCACTCGGGGCAGGTTATGGCGCCGTTGAGCGTGCGGTTGCACGGCGTGCAGAAGTCCATGGAACGGCCGTTCTCAATCCTTGAGTCGAGGGGCGGGGCTCAGCGTGTGCGACTCTCACCCACCGGTCTGCGGTGGGTCACCGGTTACCGAGGTCAACGGAGTGGATCGAACGAGCGCTCAATCGTCGGCCGTCATGTGGGGTATGTAACCCGGCACTCGGTGAACGCGGTCCGAAGACTGAGGGCAGCCCCTGGGGGCACCAAGCGGTCCCGGGCAGGCGCCGGCGGCCCCTCGTCGTGCACGGATCGGGCGTAATCCCCCGGTCGGACAAGGGGCCGCAGCCGCCACGGAAGTCCCGGCTCCTCACCGACCGAACGGGTCGACGGGTGCGAAGGGCGTCGCGGTCATGACGGTGTTCCTTCGAGGCGTTTCTCCGCGGGGGCGGCGGGTCGGGGGTCGGCGCGGCGACGGGGCAGCCCGCCGACCGCCACGCCTGCCGCGAGCACGAAGAGCGCGGCGGCGAAGGCGAGGCCCACCCGCGGGGCTTCTCCGTCACCGCCCGCGCGGGAGCCGCCATGACCGTGCCCGCGACGCCCACGCACGCCTCGTCGCAGCAGCACGGCCGCACGGCTCCTAGACAACGTCGAACTCGTTGCCTTCCGGGTCCTGCAGCAGGACCGCGTACTGCCCCGAGTCCGGTTCGTCCGTGATCCGGAGCACGCTTGCGCCGGCCTTGGTCAGTCTCTCCACGGTGGCGGTGACCCGCCGCGCGCGGACCGCCAACGGGACGTCCCGCCCGCCGCCGACCTTCAGGTCGAGGTGGATCCGGTTCTTGGTCGCCTTCGGTTCCGGAACCTGCTGGAACCACACCCGGGGCCCTTGCCCCGTGGGATCGATGATCGACTCCGGGACGTCGCCCGCACCTGCGGGCAATTCCTCCTCCGGCACCCCCATGGCTGCCCAGTACTCCCGCCACGTGGCATGGCCGCCCGGCGGGGGTTCGGGTATGTAACCCAGGGCCTCGCTCCAGAACGCCACCAGCCTCTGCGGGTCGGCGCAGTCGATCGTCAGTTGCAGTGTCATCTCCACGACCAGAGCCTGACAGACACGTCTGACATTCACGCCGGGCTGGTGGGAGCGGGCGGGGCCGGAAGGCCTGACGGGGTCGTGGTCGGTGCGGGGGGGCAACCTTGTGGGTGCTTCGGGAGTCATTCCCGCGAAACCCCCGAGTCCCGTTGCGTTCCCGTAGGTTCTTCTGGAGTCCGCCATGCCCGTGCGCCGCCGTTCCGCTGCCCTCGTGGGGTGTGCTCTGTTGTTGGGGACAGCGGGGTTGTTCGGGGTGGCGGGGAGCGGCGCGCACCACGCTTCCGTCAGCCGGCAGATCGCCCGTCCCGCCGCCGGAAAGCCCGCCGAGCGTCCGGATCCGGGCGACTTCAACGGCGACGGCTACGACGACTTCGTGGATGTCGTGGTGTCGAAGTCGGCGGACGGCAGGAGGTATGCGGCGAGTCTCGTCGTGGTGTACGGGTCGCGGGCGGGCCTGGATACGGCCACGGCCCGGCGGACGCCGGCGGGCAGCGGGCGGTACGCGACGTTCCTGTCGGCGCCGCTGCGTGCCGACCTGGACGGCGACGGTTTCACGGATCTGGTCGGCAGCCGTGGCGTGAACGGGTCCGGGTCCGAGTCGTTCGCGCTGTTCGGCGGCGCGCACGGACTGGGCGCCGCCCGCCGGCTCGGGCTGCCTGCCGGGTTTCGTCCGATGGCTGCCGCCGACTTCGACGGCGATGGCTCCGTGGACCTGCTCGACACCGGCCACGGCGGCTCGGACGACCCGCACACCACTGGGCAGGGCGGGGACGGCCTGCTCCTGCACGGACCCTTCGACCGGGCGGGGACATCGGCCGGGCGGGCCGTGCTCGATCTCCGCCGGCAAGGCGTCACGCCAGACTCGGCGACCACCGGTGACTTCGACGGCGACGGCAGGGCAGAGGTGGTGTTCATGTACTCCTACGACGTCGAGGAGGAAGAGACCGTGCCCGCCGGTCTGCACTCGGCCGGTGTCTACGAGGGCGGTGATCAGGGACTGGTGCGGGACACCCGTCAGGAGGCCGCCATCGAGCACCTGGCGTCGACCGACGACGGCCCGCGCACCCCGGCCTCAGGCGACGCGGACGGTGACGGCCTTGACGACCTGCTGGTGCCCACCCGGCTGGCGGTGGCTCCGGCGGACATGCCGGGCGCGGGTGGCGCTTTGACGATCCTGTACGGGGCGAAGTCCGGCCTGGGCACAGGCCGCGCGCGAACCGTGATCGGTGGTACGCGCGGCACCGACCGGCGCCGCGTCGACTTCGGTTCGTCGCCTGCCGTCGGTGATGTGGACGGGGACGGGAGACCGGACGTGGTGGTGAACACCCCGGACTTCCGGCGGCACGACGGCAAGGTGACGCTGCTGCGCGGCGGCGCGGACGGGGCCCAGTCCCTCGACCGGGAGCAGGTGACCGACGCGGAGAGCGACGGTCTGCCCGGAACTCCCAATCCGTACTACTGGAATGCCTTCGGCTACCGTCCTCCGCTGCTCGACGTGGACGGCGACCGCCATGCGGACGCGGTTGTCTTCGGACCGCTGTACGAGAAGCGCAAGGGCGCGTACCTGGTGCTTCGGGGCGCGGACGACGGGTTCGACCCCGCCAAGGCCCGCTTGTTCACACCGGACGACATCGGCGTACCTTTGCGGCTGACGTAGCGGCTTCCTCTCCGCCGTTGCCGAGGCTCCCGACCGGCGGCGGCTGTTGAGGCGGTCGGATGCCCGGTTCGTCCGGCGTTCCGGCTTCCGCTCGGCGGCCGTTCCCCGGCGGGACAGACTTGTCAACCGGTCGTGGACACCTCATTGTTGGCCGGTGTTCGTCCATACGGTCAGGAGTCCCGGCTTGTCCTCCCACACCTCCGCTCCCGCGCGCGCCCACGTAGTCGACCCTGCCGGCGGCTGCCCGCACGCCCTGAACGCCGATCTGCGGGCCCAGGGGCCTGTCGCGGACATCGTCCTGCCCGGCGGCGTGCCCGCAGCGGTCGTCCTGGGCCACGACGCGCTCAAGGAGTTCCTCTCCCACCCCGACGTTGCCAAGGACGCCCGCCACTGCCCGCCCATGAAAGACGGCACGATCCCCGCGGACTGGCCGCTACGGGTCTTCGCCGACGCCCAAGGCATGCACACCGCCGACGGTGCCGACCACCGCCGGCTGCGCTCCCTCGTCGGCAGCGCCTTCACCGCCCGCCAGGTGGAGCGGCTGCGGCCCCGCATCGAGGAGCTGACCGCCGACCTCCTCGACGGCCTCGGCCGGGCCGCCGCGGAAGATCCGGACGGCATCGCGGACCTGCGCACCCACTTCGCGCTCCCGCTCCCGATGAGTGTCATCTGCGAGCTCCTCGGTGTGGACCCCGAGCACCGCGGCCGACTGCACGACCTCACCTACACGGTGATCATCGCCACCGACACCACACCGGCGCAGGTGATGGCCGCCGTGCGCGAGCTCGTCGAGCTGCTCGGCACGATCGCGGCGGCCCGGAGAGAGGCCCCCGGCGACGACCTGACCAGCGCCCTGATAGCCGCCCGCGAGGACGGGGGCGACCGGCTCAGCGAGGCCGAACTCATCGGAACGATGCGCCTGATGCTGGTCGCCGGACACGAGACCACCCTCAACCTGATCAGCAACGCCGTACGGGCACTGTGCACCCATCGCGACCAGCTGGCGATGGTCCTGGAAGGCAAGGCCGCCTGGTCGGACGTGGTGGACGAGACGCTGCGCTGGGACGGCCCGGTCAGCTGGTTCCCCTTCCGCTACCCCACCCGCGACCTGGCCGTCGGCGGCACCGTGATCCCGCAGGGCACCCCGGTGCTCGCCGGCTACACCGCCGCCGGGCGGGACGGGGCCTTCCACGGCCCGGACGCCGACCGCTTCGACGTCACCCGGCCCGGCGCGGCCCGGCACCTCTCCTTCGGCCACGGTGTGCACTACTGCGTGGGCGCCCCACTCGCCCGCCTCGAGGCCACGATCGCCCTGGAACAGCTCTTCACCCGCTACCCGGACCTCGACCTTGCCGTCCCCGAGGCCGAACTGCCCCATCAGCGCAGCTTCATCGGCAACAGCGTCGAGGCGCTCCCGGTCCGCCCCCTTCGGCACTGAACGCGTCCCCAGCCCCCAACCGGCCCACGGCGAGCCGGGACCGTCCTGTGCTCAGCCGGCCCGGCCTGGGACCGGAAACAGCCGAACAAGCGCAGAGAAAGGCAGCGACGGCACGTGCCGTGATCAGCACATGAGCGAGTACTCCTGGCCGTCCGAAGACGTCAGGCGTCGAACAGCCGGGGCTGCCGCGGTCTGGCGCGAGACGGTTCGCTGCCTGCCTGCCGGTATCTCGATCGCCGGTGAAGTCGTCGGTAAGCAGCCCCTCGGCGTCTTCCTCTCCTTGGACGACGGAGCGTGTCGGGGAGGTTGTCACCGGACGTGTCACGAAGATCGCCCCGATGGGGTTCTTCGTGCGCATCGCCCACTGCGTCGAAGGGCTCATCCCGTTCACCGGGGCGGTCGCGAGTCCAAGTGCCCACACGGGCCAGGCGATATCGGTGCGGATAGTCGCCGTCGACCTCGAACGCGCCCGTGTTCTCCTGGCGTGGGAAGGCACCTCCCAGTACTGACGAATCGGAATACGCCCGTGAGCCGACCGGTTCTACGCGGACATGCGACACGTTCCACTGCCGCGCGGCGGCATCCACCCTCTGCTCGCGCAACGGTTCAGCCCCTACCGGTTCGACCCGTCGGTCACCATCGACGACCCCACGCTGAACCTGCTGCTGGAGGCCGCGCGGTGGGCACCGTCCGCCGGTAATTCCCAGCCGTGGAGCTTCTTCACCTCTCGTCCCCAAGAACCGGATCACGAACGGTTGGTACGTCACCTCGCACCCGGCTCGGCCCGGTGGGCGACGGACGCCGGCCTGCTCGTGGTCACGCTGACGCGCCGGCACGTGGATGAGACACAGCTGCCCTACTCCGACTTCGCGGACTACGACCTGGGCCAGGCCATCGCTCACATGACCGTTCAGGCCCAGGCGATGGGACTGTCGGCACACCAGTTCCGCGCCTTCGACCTGGAAGGCCTCACCAAAGAACTCAGCCCGCACGCGGGATGGGCGATCGTCTCCATGGTCGCGCTGGGAAAGGCGGCCGAAGAGCCGCCCGTGCGTCGCGAGCGGCGCAGCGTCGCCGATCTGCTGTCGGCCCCCTGGACGGCGCCGGAGTAGTGCCGTTGTGCCATGCCGCACCAGGAAGGTTCACGAGTGGACTCGCATGGCGGGTGTTTCCGTCCTCCGGCGGGAACAGCCGAACCGGTCGACACTGTTGCAACAGCTGAGGGTACGGCGGCGCGCGGGCGGGGAAGCAGAGACGCCCCCAACGCGATCCGGAGCCCCTCGGGTCAGCGGTGCGCCCGGTCATCCGATATCAGGGCGGCCCGTAGACGCCTGCCGTGGACTCGGACCGAGACGTTGCGCACAGGAGGACTGCTTCATGAATGACCGGCCCTTGACGCTGATGGCGGTGCACGCCCACCCCGACGATGAGGCCACCGGCACGGGGGGTGTCCTCGCGCGGTACGCGGCGGAGGGCATCCGCACGGTTCTGGTGACGTGTACCGACGGTGGCTGCGGTGACGGCCCGGGAGGTGTCAAGCCGGGTGATCCGGGGCACGATCCGGCAGCCGTCTCCGCGATGCGGCGTCGCGAACTGGAGGCCAGCTGCGGCATCCTGAAGGTCGGTCACCTGGAAATGCTGGACTACGCCGACTCCGGCATGATGGGCTGGCCGACCAACGACGCCCCCGGGTCCTTCTGGCGGACACCCGTGGAGGAGGGCGCTGCCCGGCTCGCGGAGCTGATGCGCCGCTACCAGCCGGATGTGGTCGTCACCTACGACGAGAACGGCTTCTACGGCCACCCAGACCACATCCAGGCGAACCGCATCACCATGAGGGCGCTGACGATGACCGAGGCGACGCCGAAGGTGTACTGGACGACGGCGCCCCGCTCGATGATGCAGCGGTTCGGGGAGGCCATGCGCGAGTTCGGTGCCGACTGGCAGGAGCCGGATCCCGCCGAGACCGCGGCGATGGCCGAGATCGGACTGCCCGACGAGGAGATCACCACCTGGGTGGACACCACGGCGTTCGGCCATCAGAAGTTCGATGCTCTGGCCGCGCACGCCAGCCAGGGCGAGAACATCTTCTTCCTCAAGATGGGTCAGGCCAGGTTCACCGAACTGATGGGCGTCGAGACCTTCGTACGCGTCCGGGACACCACCGGCGCAGCCGTACCCGAGAACGATCTCTTCGCCGGACTGCGCTGATCCGCATGCCTTCCTGGAGGCTCCGGCATCGCGCCGTCCTGGCCATTCCGTGTTACCCGGATCTGATTCCCGTCGGCGCGTGGCGTGTCTTCCATGGCCGGCGGATCCGGGGTGATGCCGGACGCCCCGTCCGCCTTGCCGATGGCAGAGGTGGTTCGTTGCTCAGGCCGGCCCGGCGAAGAAGCCTGCCAGGGAGGATGCGAGCGCTTCCGGAGCCTCTTCGGCCACGTGGTGCCCGGAGTCGATGCCGTGGCCCCGTACGTCCGTTGCCCACTGCCGCCAGATCTTCACCGGGTCTCCGTACAGGTCCTCGAGGTCGTCCCGCAGCGACCAGAGGATCAGCGCCGGGCACTGGATCCGTACCCCGGCGGCGCGGTCGTCCTCTTCGTGCCGCCGGTCGACGGTGAGGCCGGCCCGGTAGTCCTCCAGCATCGCCCGCACCACGTCGGGGTTTCTCGTGGCCGCGCGCCACTCGTCGTAGTTCTCCCGTCCCATGCTCTGCGGATCGCCGCGGTACCAGCTGTCCGGGTCGGCGTTGATGACACGCTCGGGCACGGCCGGCTGTGCGAAGAAGAACCAGTGCCACCACTGCGTGGCGAACTCCGCCGTGATGCGGGACAGGTGCTCGGTGAGAGGCAGGCAGTCAAGCAGCGCCACCCGCGAGAGGGCGCCGGGATGATCGAGCGCGAGACGCAGTGCGACACTGCCTCCGCGGTCGTGCCCGGCTAGCGCGAACCGGGCATGGCCGAGGGAGCGCATCACCTCGACCACGTCACCTGCGACGGCCCGCTTCGAGTAGCCCGCATGGTCCGCGGTAGGTGCCGGGCCGGTGGAGCGGCCGTACCCCCGGAGATCGGGACAGACCACGGTGAAGCCGCACCGAACGAGGAGCGGGGCGACGCGATGCCAGGTCGCGGAAGTCCGGGGATGGCCGTGCAGCAGCACCACGGGCGGCCCTTCCCCGCCGTAGCGAACGAAAACCGATGCTCCCTCGACCTGAACCCGCCTGGCCTCGAAATCCTCGAACAAAGCTCGAACCTCCCGTCCTCGTCGACACGGAATCCGTCTGCGAGGACCACCGGGACGCAGGTTGAGCGAGCTGGTCCTTGCTTGCCGGTGCCTCACTGACACAGCCTTCCTCTTGCCCGCGCTGCTGCCGTGGACACCACTGCCGCCCGGACGGTGAACAGCCGGGCGTACGTGCCGTTCTTGCCGCATGGGCGGTCGAACCTGCCGACGGCTGCCCCTCACCTCGCTGATAAGCTCCGCGGGTTCACATGACTCAGGGGGAAGTCCGTGCTCACGTCGGTTGCCACGGAGTGGCCGTGGCTGTTGGCCATCGCAGCCCTCGTGATCCACTGCTCCGCCATGGCGAAGTGGATACCCATCCAGAGGTTCTGGACGGTGTACCCCTTCATCTGGGTGGTGTGCGGCACCGGAGCGGTGGCGTACGGCACCTGGCGCGGATTCGCCGTGGAAGACATGCTCGTCGTGTGCTCGTTCGCGCTCGTCGGACTGACGATCGGCCTCTACCCGACCCGCAAGATGTTCACGGAGTGGGCGCACGAGATCAACCAGGGAGTGGAGCGCGAGCGATATGACTATCCTCGCGCACACCTCGCGTTCTGTGGCGCATCCGTGCTCGTCATGTCGGCTGCGGCGGTCCTGCTGACCCGCTGACGGGCCGTAATGGTGAGTGACCGGTGAACCGGCCGCTTCCGACTGCCACCCAATCCGAAGATTGCGATCAACGGATTACCACACGAGTGTGCCTGTCGATCATCTTGGGTCATTCACGATCAGACCTCTCCCACGACGGGCCGGCGCGCCTACGGTGCGATCACGGGCAGGCCCGGACAACGGAGCGCCGGCCGAAGCCGACAGCGATAGGGGAGGGCGCCGATGGCGACTGTGGAAGTGGCATTGAAGGAAATGGTGACCGGGATCGAGGGTGCGCTGGGGGCGGCTGTCGTCGACTACACCAGCGGCATGGCTCTCGGCACCCTGGGCGGGAGCAAGGACCTGGACCTGACCGTCGCCGCAGCCGGGAACACGGACGTGATCCGCGCCAAGGTGCGCGCCATGGAGCTGCTGGGGCTCACCAGCCAGATCGAGGACATCCTGATCACACTGTCAGGGCAGTACCACCTCATCCGGCTGGTGACCAGTCGGGACGGTAACGGCCTGTTCCTGTACCTCGTGATCGACAAGGCCCGCTCGAACCTTGCCATGGCACGGCATCAGCTCAAGCGGATCGAAGAGCAACTCGAGGTCTAGCCACCTTCTTCACCACCGGGCGGACGCCTGCTCACGAATTGAAGACTTCTTCAAGCCATCACATGGAGAGGACCGCAATTCATGAACGCAAGTCGCCCGGGAGCGGAAAAATGAAGAGGCAGGACTCATGGCGCGGCTACGCCCCAGGGGGCGACGCCGTGCCATGAGAGGCCCCCAGACAGGCAGGAAGAACGCCATGCAGGTCCCTCTCTACCAAGCCAAAGCAGAGTTCTTCCGTATGCTGGGACACCCCACGCGCATCAGGGTCCTGGAGCTGCTGCAGCACGGCCCGGTCCCCGTGCGGGACCTGCTCGCCGACATAGAGATCGAGCCCTCCAGCCTCTCGCAGCAGCTGGCCGTCCTGCGCCGCGCGGGCATCGTCGTGTCGACACGGGAAGGCTCCACCGTCACCTACGCGCTCGCCGGCGGGGACGTGGCCGAACTCCTGCGTGCGGCTCGCCGCATCCTCACCGAGCTTCTCGCCGGACGGAACCAGCTCCTCGCGGAGCTGCAGCAGACCGACGGCTGTTCGCCACCGGCACCAGCACCAGCAGCCGCCACGCTCTCCACGGAGACCGGTGCCCGCTGAATACCTCCGGACACCGCCAGACGGTCACGCGCATCCATGAAAGTCGAAAAAGGTCGGACGCCGATGTCGAGAACCCGCGTCCGGCTCCGTCCCCGGGGTGAACGCGACCACAATGGGCCGCACGAGAACCGAGGAGAACCACGATGGCCAAGTACCTGCTGCTGAAGCACTACCGCGGCGCCCCGGCTCCGGTCAACGACGTACCGATGGACCAGTGGAGCCCGCAGGAGGTCTCGGCACATGTGCAGTACATGAACGACTTCGCGGCCCGGCTGGAGAAGACCGGCGAGTTCGTCGACGGTCAGGCACTCGCCCCCGAGGGAGCCTGGGTCCGCTACGACGGTGAGGGGCGCCCGCCGGTCACCGACGGACCGTTCGCGGAGACCAAGGACCTCATCGCCGGCTGGATGATCATCGATGTCGACAGCTACGAACGCGCCGTCGAGCTGGCAGGGGAGCTGTCTGCCGCCCCCGGGGCGGGCGGCAGGCCGATCCACGAGTGGCTGGAGGTGCGCCCGTTCCTGGCCGCGCCACCCACCATCACGGAGTGACTCCGACGATGGACGAGGTCCTGCTCAGGAGCCTCACGCCGAGCGTGCTCACCGTCCTCGTCCGCCGCGGAGCCGACTTTGCGGCGGCCGAGGACGCCGTGCAGGAGGCGCTCGTCGAAGCGCTGCGCACCTGGCCGGCCGGCCCGCCGCGGGATGCCAAGGGCTGGCTCGTCACCGTGGCCTGGCGCAAGTTCCTCGACCAGGCGCGCGCCGACGCCGCCCGCCGCCGGCGTGAGGACCGTGTCGAGGAGGAGCCGGCGCCCGGACCGGTGCCCGCGGTGGACGACACACTCCAGCTCTACTTCCTGTGCGCCCATCCGTCACTGACCCCCGGATCGGCGGTCGCGCTCACCCTGCGCGCCGTCGGCGGGCTCACCACACGCCAGATCGCCCAGGCCTACCTGGTCCCCGAGGCGACCATGGCGCAGCGCATCAGCCGGGCCAAGCGCACCGTGGCCGGCGTGCCCTTCGACCGGCCCGGCGACGTCGCCACCGTGCTGCGCGTCCTCTACCTCGTCTTCAACGAGGGCTACTGCGGTGACGTCGATCTCGCCGCCGAGGCCATCCGGCTCACCCGGCAGCTCGCGGCCCGCATCGACCACCCCGAGGTGGCCGGGCTGCTCGCCCTCATGCTGCTCCACCACGCCCGGCGCGCCGCCCGGATCGCACCCGACGGCAGCCTGGTGCCGCTCGCCGAGCAGGACCGCGACCGCTGGGACACCGCGTTGATCGCCGAGGGCGTCGGAATCCTGCGGGCGGCCCTCGCCCACGACCGGCTGGGCGAGTTCCAGGCCCAGGCCGCCATCGCCGCCCTGCACGCCGACGCGCCCACCGCCGAGGAGACCGACTGGCCGCAGATCGTCGAGTGGTACGACGAACTCACGCGCCTGACCGACAGCCCCATCGTCCGTCTCAACCGCGCGGTCGCCGTCGGCCAGGCGCACGGACCCCGCGCAGGCCTGGCAGCCCTCACGGCGCTGGACGCCTCGCTGCCCCGCCACGCCGCGGTGGCGGCCTACCTCCACGAGCGTGACGGCGACCTGGCCACAGCGGCACGGCTGTACGCCGAGGCAGCGCGCAAGGCACCCAACCTCGCCGAACGCGACCACCTCACCCGCCAAGCCGCCCGGCTCAACACCCGCCGGCGCCTTTGACAAGCCGCGCTCGCGTCTCCCGCGGCATCGGGCGCTCCCTGGTGGCCTCCCGCGATCCGCGCGGTCATCCGCACGCGTGTCCCGGCCGGCGCATCGGCCTGCATCCGTCACCGCGGACGACAGGGTGAGGCGATCGCCCACCCGACGGACGGCTTGTCGGCATACTTCTGCCAGCGCGCGTAGCGACAGGGGGGACTCGATGTCGGTGGAGCATGTGCCGCTCGGCGGTCAGCACGTGGACGAGCTGGTGACCAGGTGGGCGGAGACGACGCCGTCGGCCGAGGCGATCGTGTGCGGGGTCGAACGGATCACGTACGGGGAACTGGACCGTCTCGTGGACATGGAGGCCGACCGCCTGCGATCCGTGGGCCTCGAGGACGGCGCACTGGCCGCTGTCGTGCTGGACAACCCCGTCGCCGCGCTGACCGCGATGCTGGGCGTTCTCCGGGCCGGAGGCGCCTACCTGCCGCTCGACCCGGCCACGCCCAGGGAGACATTGCACCGCATACTGACGGACGCCGATCCTTACGTCGTGCTCACCCGCGAGCTGTACCGGGTGGCTGCCTCCGACCGGCCGCACCGGCGGGTGGTGTGCGTCGACGCCGAAGCGGAGCCGGTGGACACGGGCGGGACACAGCCGCACGCACACCACACGGTGGACGCGCCACCCGCCCGTGGCGCCACCGCGTGCGTGCTTCTCACCGCCGGGACGACGGGCTCGCCCGGACTCGTGCCGGTCAGCCACCATGACCTCGTCGTGGCGCGGAACGCCTGGCAGCAGGTGTACGGCTTCGACGCCCGCGACCGTCACGTCCACTCGGCCCCGCCGGAGTCCGCGGAGTTCACGGCGGGCTGGGTGCGGGCCCTCGGCGCCGGCGGCACCCTGCTCCTCCCCCACGGGGACGCACACCACGAGCCCGGCGCCCGGGGCACCGCTCTGCGGCGGCTCATCGCCGACGAGGAGGCGACGGTGCTGGCCTGCGGTGTGCCGACCGCGCGGCTGCTGACTGCGCAGGGGGCGTTGCACAGGACGCGTCTGCGCCTGGTGACCGTCACGGGCGACGTCTGGTACCTCGACGAACAGCGTGCCCTGAAGGACGCATTCGGCGGCGGCGTGCGCGTGGTCAACGCCTACACCGTCACCGAGGCGTTCGGCGCCGGCGCCTACTTCGAGCTGCCGGAGGGGATGCCGCCGCCGGAGCACGAAGGCGAACCGGTCTCGCTGATCGGCGTGCCGCTGCCCGAGACCTACCTCGCCGTCCGCGGGCCCGGTCCCGGCACGCGCGGCCCCATAGTCCTGAACGGCGTCCACACCGGCGACGACGGACGTGTCCGGGACGACGGCCTGCTCGAGTTCCTCGGCCGGCAGGGCACGTACGCCTCCGCGGAGCGCGCGCTGCACGGCCACCCGGACGTACGCGCGGGCCTGGTGACCGAGGTCGAGACGACGCACCCCCGAGACGTCAAGGTCGTGGCCTACGCGGTCCCCGTCGAGGGCCGCGATCTGGACCCGGTGGACGTCCACCGGCACATGTGCCGCACCCTGCCCGGTGACGCGCGGCCGCATGCGGTGGTGCCCGTCCCGTCGCTGCCCCGCACCCGGGCCGACAAGGTGGACCGCGAGAACCTTCCCCTGCCGGTCGGCACGAGCGCGAGCCCCGGCCACAAGGGCGGGGCCATGGGACCCGCGTCGCGGACGCCGAAGGCACCCGCAGGGTGCATGGTGGTCGGCGTCGCGTTCCTCGCCGCGTTCTTCGCTCTGCTGGCCTGGGTGTTCACCGACCTGCTGTGGCCGCACTCGACGGACGTGTCGAACGTGCCCAGCCCCTACGCGACCCGCTTCCGGGTCCTCTACTTCTGCGAGGACGTCTCCTTCGGCGCGGGCATGGCCTTCCTGCTGGTGGGACGGCCGGGCATGGCACGGGCCGGCCACACGCGCTGGTTCACCACGGCGGCGCACCTGTCCGCGGTCTGGCTCATGGCGGCGTGGTGGCCACAGGACAACCTCTACCGGCTCACCGCCAAGACGGACTGGCCGGCACAGAGCGTCCTCGTCTACACGTTCAACGTGTCGCTCATGGCCGCCGCGGCCGTGGTCGCCGCGTTCGCCGCCGTGACGCCCAAGTGGCAGCGGAGGCTTGACCGGTGAACAACTCTCCCAGCACGCCGTTACCGAACCGGACCAGCGCTTCGGCCTCGTCCAGCACCTGACGCGAACGGGCCGCGAGGGCGACCCCGACGTAGGGCGCGGGTTCCAGGCTCGCCGTCGGGATGGTGGTGAGCAGGACGGCACCCAGGGATCCGCACCGGCGGGCCAGGCCGTCGCAGTGCTCGAGCAGGGCCGGAGCGGGCAGTCGTGCGCCCAGCGGGAGACAGTCCAGGGTGCGCACCAGGTGACGGCCTCCCCGCACGCCGTCCAGGCGGCTCTGGAGAACGAAGGCGGCGGCGGGGCCGGTGAGCCGCAGATTGATCTCGGTGGGCGCCGGGCGCCCGGACGTGTCGGTGACGAAGTCCACGTCGTACCAGCCCCGATAGCCGTCCGCCGACAGGGCCTCCCCCACGGCCGTCCCGAAGGCGGTCGCGGTCGCGGTCAGTTCCGCGGGCAGGACACCCGGGCCGACGGTGACCCCGCGATAGGCCGTTCCCGTGACCTCCATCAGTCCCGTGCCGACGACGTGGACGGTCCCGTCCTCGGCGATCACCCCGTCGAACGTCGGGTTCCGGTACAGGTCGGCACCCGGCACGTACTCCTCCACCAGCAGGCCCTCGCCGAAGAGCCGCCGCGCGGCAGCCCGCGTGCCGCCGGCCGACAGCACGTCCCCGGGCGTGAGGACGGAGGTGCCCGAACCACCCACGCCGTACTCGCCCTTGATCACGCTCGTCAGCCCGGCCGACACCCTGGCCTCCAGCACCCGGGCCAGCTCACGCCATGAACGGACCGGTTCCTGCGCGGGCACCCGGATACCGGGGTGAGCGGCGGCGAGTTGCCGGAAGAGCCGGTGGGAGGCGGCCTTCGACTCGTGGCCGAGCCGGAGGGGCGGCCCGGAGGTGAGCCGGTCGGAAGCCTCGGTGCGTCCCCAGGGGAGCACTGGCAGGCCGGAGTTCCGGATGCGCCGTGTCAGCTCCGGCCGGGCCAGAAGGGCCTGGGTCAGCGCGCCGCCGGGGGCGTCGACGCAGTGCACCTCCACCTCGTCCCACTCCAACCGTCGGGCCAGACCGCGCATCCAGGCCGCTTCGACGGACAGCGGAAGGACCACCAGCGCGGGGTGCGGGCCCGCGAAGGCCGAGAGGCAGGCGTAGTGCGGGGCGCCGTCCGTGGGCGCGGCGCCGGGGAACTGGGCGTGGAACTCCGCGACGTTCCCGAGGTGGACGGACCGCCCGCCACCCGTCCAGGCCCCCACCCACGAGGGGTCCGCTCCGGCCGGCCACGCCTCCATCCTGACCAGGTGCCCGGAGGACGGCGAGGCGGCGACGCGTCGCGCGCCCATCGCGGCGTAGAAGGACGCGGCGTGCGCGTCGGCGGTGATGGTCAGCATGTCGCAGCCGATCCGGCCGGCCTCCGTGAGTACGTGCCGGTAGAGCAGCCGGCCCACTCCGCGGCCGATCGACGGCGGATCGACGAAGAGCATGCCGAGTTCCGCGCGGGGCGGTTCCCCGTCCAAAGTGGCCACCCCGAGAACGCGGCCGCCCGCCTCGGCCACCCTCACCCTGCGGTCGGCCATGTCCTGTGGCGCCAGCCGGAGTTCTTCCGCACAGGCCGCCAGGTACGCGTCGTCGTACCCCCAATGGGCCTTGGAACGCAGCACGAGAGCGCTCAGCGCGGCGGCCTCCTCCGGCCGTCCCGCCCGGATCCGAACCCCGTTGGTGGTCACGGAGGCATTCTTCCGCATCCTGCCGCACGGCACCGGGGCCGGCAGTCCGATGGCGGCGGCGGGCGGTTCCGCGGAGCCCGGCAGGCTCGCACCGGGTCTCAGCGCCGGGCGAGCGCCAGCAGACTCAGACCGAACATCAGGACACCCAGGGGGAGATGGACCGACGGAACGTGCGCTATGCCGAGCACGACCTGGACCGAGGCGAGTACGAGGAAACCCGACGCGTGCCAGATGGGCCGGGGCGAGCCGCCGCCCGGCTTCCACGCCAGTACCGCTGCGAGCACGTACAGCATCGACGCCCCGTACATCACACGGGCCCCGACACCGTGCAGCGTCTCTCCGTAGGACGAGGTCAGCAGCAGGCCGGCGGAGACCGCCTGGAGGAATATGGTCAGGGTCTGCAGGCCGATCGCGATGCGAAGGAGCGAGGCGCTTCGCCGTGTGTTCCCCGTCGTCGTCACCTGAGTGGCCATGTCACGGTCCCCATTCCCGCCCTCGGGCAGTAGATCGATAAGGTCTCACAAGCCCGACGACGCGGGCCTGCGAAAGGTAAGGCGAGGGGGCGGCCGGAAGCATGAGGACTGTCGGGACCAGCGCGGGCGGGGTAGCGGGCGAGCGCAGCCAACTGATCAACATCGCTTACCGGTTGCTCGGTTCGGTGTCCGAGGCCGAGGACGCCGTACAGGATGCCTACGCACGCTGGTACGGGCTGTCACCGAGCCGGCAGGAGGAGATCCTGTCCCCCGGCGCCTGGCTGACGACCGTGACCAGCCGCATCTGCCTGGACCTTCTCGGCTCGGCACGAGTCCGCCGTGAACGTTACGTCGGGGCCTGGCTTCCCGAGCCGCTGCCTGACCGCACCGAGTGGAACCACTCCGGCGCCGCCGGCCGGGCCGGCGCCGCGGACCCGGCCGACCAGATCGTCCTGGACGAGTCGGTCACCATGGCGTTCCTCGTCGTCCTGGAGTCGATGACGCCCGCCGAGCGGGTGGCGTTCGTCCTGCACGACGTCTTCCGGTACCCGTTCGCCGAGATCGCCGGCGTTCTGGGCCGGACCCCTGCGGCCAGCAAGCAACTGGCGGCCTCCGCCCGGCGCCGGCTGAGCGACGCGGGCGCTCCGGTGAGGGCGGACGGCCAGGCCGACGGTCGGACCGACGTGGTGAGACACGTCAAAGAGGCATGGGAGACGAAGGACATCGCGGCTCTCGTCCGTCTCCTCAACCCGGCCGCCGTCATGACCGCCGACGGCGGCGGCATGGTCGGCACCGTCCTGCGCCCGGTCGAGGGTGGCGCGCGCATCGCCCAGTACATGGTCGCCATCGCCGACAAGGCTCCAGGACTCGAACTTCTGGAGCGTTCGGTCAACGGTGTGCCCGGCCTGGTGGCCCAGCGTGCCGGCGTCGTCGTGACCGTGGCGTCGTTCGACGTCTCCGACGGGTGCGTCAACCGGATCTGGGCGGTCCGCAATCCGGAGAAACTACGTCCGTGGACGCGGCAGGGCTGATCCTGTGTCCGCATGGGTTCACCGGGCCGACCGCGACTCGCCGCGCACAGACCGCCGCCCGGGGCCGGCCCCCGCCCCGGCTGGTCCCACCACGCCGGTGACCGGACTGAGCCGACGCGACGTTCGCAGCTTCCGGTCGTCCCTGCTCGTCCCTGCGGGCGGTGCTGTCAGTGGCCACTGACAGCATGCGCGCATGACCCGCGACGATCTCGACACGCTGTTCCCCTCCCCAGCGGCCCTGCTCGCGGCCGATCCCGTGGCCCTTCGGAACCTGCCCGCCGCAGGCGGTGGAGCGGGCCGCGAGGCCTGGGCCCTGGCCGTCACCATTCTCGACGGAGCCGAGGTGCCGCGGGCGGAGTTCGCCGCGTGGCTGCATTTCGGCGCCAAGGTCCTGGGCCACCACGCCTACGCCGACCTGGTCGCCGAAGCCGAGCCGGGCATGCCGTGGCGGACCGCTTGGGCCTGGTGGCGGCCGGTCGGCGCCTACCGGGCCGAGCCGAACTTGAGCGGCGACGCCGACGCCGAGGTCCATGAGGCGCCGGACGGCCGCCTCCTGGTGAGGCTGTGGTCGCAGTTGACCGGGGAACGCTGGCTCGATCCGGCCACCGGCGAACGGGTCCCGGCCCCCGCCGAAGGCGAGTTCGCCGAGCGGCCCTACGACGCCCCGGTCGAGGAGCCCTTCCTCTTCGGCCCGGACGACGACCAGGGCCTCCACCAGCCCGACACCTGGGAGGAGCCCACTCCCCTGGGAGGCGGCCGCGTCATGTTCTTCGAGCCGCGCGGCGTCGTGGTCCTGCAGCGCAACCGCGGTGCTGCCGACGCGCCGACGGACTGCGAAGCCGTCTCCTGGGGCACGGGCGAGCCGTGGTTCACGGGGCCGACGGCAGCCGAAGCGCCCCTGGACACCACCCGCCTGGAAGAGGCGTTCGGCGCGGACGGGATGGTGCTGCTGACCGAGGACCAACTGCCCGCCACGCTGACGCACGCGCCCACACGTGAGCTGGCCGTGACAGCGGGACTGCCGACGTGGTTCGCCGCGGGAGTGGCCACGTTCACGCTGGCCTGGGGCGATGGCAAGGCACAGGGGCTGGGGCCCGACGAGAACGGACTGCTGCCCCTCGGCACCTTCGAACTGGCGTACGCCGACACCGGCCGGGTGTGCGTCCACCCCGAGACGGGCGCGGTGTCCATGGTCCGCAACGGCCAGGGGCCGTTCCCCTTCGCCCGGGACACCGAGACCTTCGTGCGGCTGCTGGAGGCCGTGTACCGGTTCATGGGCGCCTGCTGGAACCCGCACCAGCGTGAAAACGGCAAGCAGGACTTCCTGAGCGAGGCCGCCGCCCTGGAGCCGCTTTCGGTGAGCCGCGGAACACCCGCGGAGGACGTCTGGGGGCACCTGTTCGCAGCCATCGTCGAACTCAGTCCATGGGGCTTCTGACGCCGGACGTCCGGGTTCCGGAAGCGTCAGACCGGGCAAGGGCGCGTCGCCGAGGTCTTCAGGTGGCCGGCTCACGCCGGCCCGCACTGCGAACGCGTTCGTTACGATCGCCGGCATGACTGCGAGAAGAGAGCCGGTGAGCCGCCGGGAGCGTCCGGCGAAGCCCGCCCTGTCCCGGCGATGGATCGTGGACACCGCCGTGCGGATCATGCGGGCGGAGGGGCTGGACAAGGTCACGATGCGCCGCCTGGCGCAGGAACTGGACACCGGCCCCGCTTCGCTGTACGTCTACGTGGCCAACACCGCCGAACTGCACGCGGCCGTCCTGGACTCCCTGCTCGGCGAGGTCGACCTGACCGGCCGGGACGGGGGTGACGACTGGCGCGGTCAGCTGCGCGCCGTCATGACGTCGTACACCGCGGTGCTGTTCGAGCATCCGCAACTCGCCCGGTCCGCACTCGTCGCCCGCCCGAGCGGCGAGAACTACCTGCGCCTGGTGGAGCGCATCCTCGATCTCCTCTCGCGTAGCGGCGCAGGTCGCGAGCAGGTCGCCTGGGGCGTGGACAAGCTGCTCCAGGATGCGACGGCCACCGCCGCCGAGCACGCGGCACACGAGCACGACCCCACCTCCGCGGACGACTGGAACGCCACCGTCCGGGCACTGCACGCCGTGGACGAAACCACGCATCCGGCGATCACCGCGCACATGCCCGCCCTCATCGGCGGCTCGGCGCGGGACCGGATGCGCTGGGGCTTCGACGTCCTCGTCAACGGCATCGTGCACACGCGCGTCCCCGGCATGGAGGACTGAGCCTCCTACGAGCCGCGGCGAACGCGGCCCGGCGGGAACTTCGACGGCGCCGACGAACTTGTTCGTGACGAACGCGTTCGCTACCTTTTCGAGTGGCGGCGTCCTCTCGGCGTTCGAACGTGTTCCCACTTCCCCGGAGCCTCACATGAGCACTCACCACTTCCCCGTCGCGATCATCGGCGGAGGTCTCGGCGGTCTCACCGCCGCGCGCGTCCTGCAGGTCAGCGGCATCGAGTCGGCGATCTTCGAGCTGGAGTCGTCCGCGGCGGCCCGGACGCAGGGCGGGATGCTCGACATCCACGAGGAGAACGGGCAGGCGGCGCTGCACGCCGCCGGCCTCCACGACGAATTCGTCGAGATCGTCCATGAGGGCGGTCAGGCCATGAGGCTGCTGGGCCCGGACGGCACAGTGCACGTCTCGGCGGAGGACGACGGCTCCGGCGACCGGCCCGAGGTGGACCGTGGCGACCTGCGGGACCTGCTCCTGAACTCCCTGCCCGACGGCACGATCCACTGGGGCCGTATGGCCACCGGCGCGCGGGCGCTGGGCGACGGGCGTCACGAGGTGTCGTTCAGCGACGGCTCGGCCATCACCACCGACCTTCTGATCGGGGCCGACGGTGCCTGGTCACGTGTCCGGCCGCTGGTCTCGGACGCCCGGCCCGCCTACACCGGCATCTCCTTCGTCGAGACGGATCTGTTCGAGGCCGACACCCGCCACCCGCGAAGCGCCGCGGTCGTCGGCGGCGGCTTCTTCATCTGCCTGGGTGACGAGCGCGGCTTCCTGGCACACCGGGAGTCCGACGGCAGCCTCCACGTCTACACGGCGCTCAAGGTCGACGAGGGCTGGCTGGACACGGTCGACTTCACTGACCACACCGCCGCCAAAGCCGCGGTCCTCGCCCGCTTCGAGGGCTGGGACGAGGGGCTGCGCGGTCTGGTGGCAGATGCGGAGACGATGGCTCCGCGCCGCATCCACGCCCTGCCGGTGGGCCACCGCTGGGACCGCGTCCCGGGTGTGACACTGCTCGGTGACGCCGCCCATCTGATGTCCCCGTTCGCGGGCGAGGGCGCCAACCTGGCCATGTTCGACGGCGCTGAACTCGCAGGGGCGATCGCCGCCCACCGCGGCGACGCCGAGGCCGCCCTGGCCGTCTATGAGGCAGCGTTGTTCCAGCGCAGCGAGGCGGCCGCCGCCGAGTCCGCCGCCAACCTGGAGACGATGTTCGGCGAGCAGGGTCTGGCGCAGATGGCCGCCTTCTTCGGAACCGGTCCCGCGGCACGGTAGGGCCGGCGCCGACTCCGGACTCACCCGAGCGGCCCTGCGCGCCGACCGGGTGACGTGCGGCGGTGGTAGGAGCGTGCGGCGATGAACAGACCGATTCCCCACACCAGGAACTGGGGGATGCCGTAGACGACGATCCAGGGGCTGAAGATGCCGTCGTCGTCGAAGTCGGTGGCCAACTGCACAGTGGCCCACGCGGTGTACAGGAGCAGGAAGGCCGAGACTACGAAGGCGGTGCCGGCCAGCGATCGGTGCGGGACTCTGCGCCGCCCGAGGAACGGCGCCCAGCCCGGAAAGACCATCCCCCACGGCCGGACCAGGCTCATCGCCAGAACACCTGCTGCCAGGGCCAGACCGCTCAGTACGAGAAGATAGGGGCCGCCGCCGACCGCGTACCATTCCCGGAAGCGGTCCTCGTGAGCCCACAGGGGTATGCCCAGCGCCCAGGTCGCGTGCAGAGGAATGAACCCGAAGGTCGCGGAGACCACCGAGGCGTAGGCGGCTTGTACGGCTCGCCGAGACGGCGGTGGGACCTCCGTGGACGAGCCGGCTGGGCGGACGGTCAGTTCGGGCACGGGTGAACTCCTGGCGGGGAACGGCTGATCGTTTTCGAGAGCCACGGTCCCAGAGCGCTGCAGCCGAGCGCATCGAGCCGGAGTCGGACGATCGGTCGGCCTCCGATGTGACCTCGGCCGCCGGTCCTCTCCGCCGAGAGGGGGAAGCCGGGCCGCGGGCGCACCACTTCGGGCCTGACGTCCCATGAGTGCGAGCGAGGCAGTCGTCAGCCACCGCTTCGTTCACGGACCGGTGACCGTGCCACGTGGGTGATCGTCGCCGTCCCCCTCGGTGGCGACGAGGGAGGTGGACAGGAGCGTCGCGGCGGCCAGGCTGCCCCAGAGGGCGGCCGGGCCATGGGGTGCGAGGGCGGTGATGACCGCCGGGGAGACGGCGAGGCCGAAGCCCGAGGAGAGTTCGAAGCGGGCGAGTGCCCGCCCCAGGGCACGGGCGGGAGCGAGGTGCGTGACGAGCGCGGTGGCGCTCCCGGCATAGATGATCTCGCCGACGGTGCAGACCACGGACACCGTGGCGACGGCCGGGGCGCCCCAGCCGTCGCCCAGTGCCGTGACCGCCAGGAAGCCGAGGTAGGAGGCCGTGAGTACCACGCCGGCGACAGCCAGCGCCGTCTGGCGGGAGAAGCGGGACATCAGGACGGTGACCGGCACCTGGAGGATGACCACCAGCACCGTGTTGGCCACGAAGACGGCCGCCGACCACACCGGCGAAGCGTGCAGCTGTGTCACGAGGATGAGCGGGAGGGCGATCTCGGGGACGTTGAGACAGAAGACGTAGACCACGTTGGCGGCGAGCAGCGCGCGCAGCCGGGGGGCGGGCACGTCGCCGGTCTCCTTGCCCGAGCCGGTGGCCGCCGGCGCGTGCAGTCGGACCGACCAGGCCAGGACCGCCGCGGCAAGATAGGCGAGCCCGGTGACCGCCGCCAGCACCCGCAGTGCGGCGGTGCCACCCTCCAGAGTCACGGTGGCGATGAGCGCGCCCACGCCGAGTGCGGCGTTGCGCAGGGCGCGGCTCGCCGCGAGCGCGGTGTCGCGCTCCCGGCCGTGGACGACCGTGGTCACCAGAGCGGCGTGGGCGGCCGGCCAGGCCTGGTTGCCGATGCCGAGGAAGAGCGCCGCCACAGCGAACGGCCAGACATGCTCCGCCGGGGTGGCCAGCAGCAGCGCCACGCCGAGCACCCGTACCAGCATCGACGCCGCCACGACCGTGCTGCGTGCACCCCGGTCCAGCCATCGGCCCACCGCGGGCATGCACGCAAGGCCCGCGACCACGCCGGCCGTCATGGCGGTGCCGGTGACCGGCGCGGGCAGTCTCAGCACCGTCACCCCGTACAGGAGCAGGAACGGGCGCAGCAGTCCGGTGCCGAGCGCGTCCACGGCCAGGGCGACGGCGTAGCGAGGGCCTCCGGACGCACGGACGAGTACGCGGGGCCGGATCTCGGTGGTGGTTGCCATGGCGTCAGACACTGCGGACAACCGGGCCGCGGGACACGTCGGTTGACGGGAACCGTCAACCGTCGGCGGTGATCGCCCTGGCGGCCGGGATGATGGCGGGATGACGTTGAGGATCCACATCAGCGGTCTGCCGGCCGAACGGGTGCGGTTCGCCGCCTCCCCGCTGGCCGAGCTGACCGCGATGCTGCACGTGCTGGCCGAACCCGGGCATCATCCGCAACTGGCCGACTGGGCCGGGGACGTCTGGGCCGGGCTGGCGCCGGAGCTGGCCGAACGGCTCAGGGAGGCGGAGTTCCTCTGGCGTTCCTCGCAAGCGGACTTCCTGATCCCCGGCAGGCCCCGGCCGACGCTCGCCGAGGAGCTGGACGACGTGGACCGGATCGACGACGAGAAGTACGTGACCGCTGCGCTCGTCACCACGTGCGGCAGCAACCGGGTTCACTTCGCCGGGGTGTCTCCGCTCACCGACGCGACCGCGCGCGAGCGTGCCCTGGACGTGGCCCAGGCCCGGGGCGCACTGCAAGAGGCCTTCGCGGAACGGCTGCTCGCGGACCCCGCCGCGGTGCGGGCGCGGGTGCGTGACACCCTGGAGCAGTGCGCCACGGCGTTCTTCGACTCCGCCTGGACGGGCGTCGCCGTCCGGCTCGCCACCGACCTGCGGCTGAAGAACCACCTGCTCAAGCGCCAGGGCGTCGGTGCGGCGCTCGCCTCGGTGTCCGGCGCGGTCACCCTGGCACCGGACGGCGACTGGATCGTCGTGGACAAGCTGCAGGACAAGGCGACGGCCGCCCGCGGCGGCGGAGTCACCTTCATCCCCAGTGTCTTCGGCCGCCCGCACCTGGTGGCGGTCCACGCGCCCGGGTGGCAACCGGTCGTGCAGTATCCCGTCATCGAGCCGAATCCGTCGAAGCCGGTGCCGTTGGAGACGATGACGCTGCGGCTGGAAGCGCTCGCCCATCCGATACGGCTGCGGCTGCTGCGCACCCTGGCCCGCGGTCCGCACACCACCGGCGAGCTGGCCCACGCCTGGGAGCTGTCGCCCCCGGAGGTCTCCCGCCATCTGGCCGTCCTGCGCCGCGCCGGCCTGCTCACCGCCCGGCGGCAGGGCCGCTACGTCCGCCACACCCTCAACCTGTCCGACCTGACGGCACTGGGCACCGACCTGCTGGCGGCCGTCCTAAGGTGAACGGCCCGGACGCACGGACCATGCGCGTAGGGCGGTCCGCCGACGGAGTCGGCCCGTGTGACGCGCGCACGGTGGCCGGCACGCCTACCCGCGCGGGGTCTCTGACGCGCCGGCCGCTTCGGAGCCTTCGCGGCGAACACGCTCGGCCCCGTGATCGGAAACGGACACGGCGGCAACCGGACCCGCGTCATCGACAGCGTCCGAGGACCGCGCTGACCAGAGGGGGTGACGCCCTGGCCGTTCAGCCTCGGGGCAGCAGGAGGCGGGACAGGGCGGCGGTGGCGAGGAGGAGGGCGGCGACGGCGAGCAGGCCGATGCGCATGCCCGGGAGGGAGAAGCCCGCGCCGGTGTCGGAGAGCAGGCCGCCGAAGAGGGCGACGGCGAGCGCGCCTCCGGTCTGGCGGAACGAGTTGAGCAGTCCCGACGCCGTCCCCGCACGCTCGCCCGGGACGGCGTCCATCAGCAGCGCCGTCAGCGCGGGCACCGCGAGCGCTCCGCCCACGCTCAGCGGCAGCAGCAGGACGAGCACCAGCCACGCCGGGGTGTGCGCGGCCAGCGGCAGCATGGCCAGCATCGCCGCCACGAACACCAGCTGGCCGGCGACGATGACCGGCCGCCGCCCGATCCGCTCCGCCAGCCGCGGCGACACCAGGTTGGTCGCCGTCACCACGGCGGACATCGGCACGAACATCAGTCCGGCCGTGATCCCCGACATCCCGCGCAGCTGCTGGTAGTACAGCCCGAGGACGAAGATGCCGCCGTAGAAGGCCGCGTTGACGGCGAAGCCGACCGCCAGCGGGACGGCCACCCGGCGGTCCGTCAGCATGTGCAGCGGGACCATGGGCTGGCGGTGCCGGGCCTCCACCACGCGGAAGGCGCACGCGGAGGCGACGGCGAGCGCGGCGGCGGCGAGCACGGGGCCGCTGGTCCAGCCCAGGTGACCGCCCTCGATCACCGCGAAGGCCAGCCCGGCCAGGGCCAGTACGGCGGTGAGCTGGCCCGCGCCGTCCACCGCGGCGGGCCGGCGTGCGGAGCGCGACACCCTGACCAGCAGGACCAGGATCGCCGCACCCACCGGGATGTTGAGCAGGAACACCGCCCGCCAGCCGGCCGTTTCGGTGAGCAGCCCGCCCAGTACCGGTCCCGCGGCCATCGCCACCGAACCACCGACCGTCCACAGCGCGATGGCCCGGGCACGCGCCCGTGCGTCCTCGTAGGCCTGCCGGATCAAGGCCAGCGAGGCCGGCATCACGACCGCCGCGGCGGCGCCCTGGGCCACGCGCGCGCCGACCAGCACGCCGATGCCGGGCGCCAGCGCGCAGCCGAGGGATGCGAGGGTGAACAGGGCCACGCCCCAGGCGTAGGCGCGGCGGGCACCCGCACGGTCGGCGAGGGCTCCGGCGGACAGCATGAGGGCCGCGAACATCAGGGTGTACGCGTCCACCACCCACTGCAGGGCGGTCATCCGGCCGCTGAGGGACTTCCCTATCGCGGGCAGGGCGATGTTGACGGCCGACACGTCGATCGTGATCACCGTGAAGCCGAGCAGCGATGCGACCAGCGCGACACCGCCGCGCCGTGGCACGGTGAAGGCGTCGCCGGGTGGCGCGGCCGGCAGCGGCCGGTGTGGCCGTCGTCGCCACGGCGCGGGCGCCGAGGACCGTTCACCGTGCCCGTGGGCGGGCGCGTTGGACGCCGACGTGGGAAGGACTGGAGTGGACCGCACGGGGAACTCCTCTGTAGAACTGCGGAACTGACGGCGGATCGGGTAAGCGGCGGGCGGCGCCGGTCTGCCGGGACGCGGACCTGTGCCTCGCACTCCCTGGGCCCGGCGGCCGGGCCGCCCGCTGCGGAAACAACTCTGCGCCGCCGCGTGGCCGCGTGGCAGACCGGGCCGTTCCCGGGGTGCGGCGTTCCAGGCCCTGACAGGACCCCCCACGTTCCCGGTACACCTGCCACAATGGGCCGAATGGCACCAGCAGACGCACGGGGCACCGAGCTCGGTAGATATCTGAAGGCCCGCAGGGCACAGGTCCGCCCGCAGGACGTCGGCCTCCCAGCGGGCGCGGGACTGCGCCGTACCCCCGGGCTGCGCAGGGAAGAACTGGCCGCGCTGGCCGGAGTGAGCGTCGACTACTACATCCGCCTGGAGCGCGGCCGGGAGACCAACCCCTCCCCCGCCGTCGTGGACGCGCTCGGCCGCGCGCTGCGGCTGCGCGGCGACGCATACGAACGTCTGCACGAGCTGGTGGAGCTGGCCTCCGGCCGGATCGGTGAACTGCCCGCCTCCGCGGATCACACCGTCCGCGACTCGGTGCTGCGGATGCTGGAGTCGGTGCGTCCGCTGCCCGCCTACGTGGTGAGCCGCCACAACCGCGTACTCGCCGCGAACCCGCCCGGCAGGCGCCTGCTGCCCGGACTCTGGGACTGGCCGCAGGAACAGCGCAACCTGACCCGCTACCTCTTCCTCCACCCCGTCGGCCGCACGCTCTATCACCCGTGGGAGGAAACGGTCGCGCTCTCCGTGGCGCACCTGCGGGCGGTCGCCGGAGGCGACCCGGACGACCCCGAACTGACCGCGCTGGTCGGCGAACTGACGTTGAAGTCGCCGGAGTTCACGCGGCTTTGGGAGCGGTACGACGTGTGCGAACGCGGCGGCGGCCAGAAGTCCTTCCGGCACCCGAGAGTCGGACCCATGACCCTGACATACGAGGTCATGCGTCTGGCCCGCACGGGCGGCCAGCGCATGGTGGTCTACCAAGCGGCCCCGGGCACCCCGGACGAGAAGGCCATGCTCCGCCTGGACCTGGCGGACGTCCGACCGGAGCCGGCGGCCTCGGATCTCGTGGAGCTGCGCGAGGGGGCTTGAGCGGGGCCGGTGACGGTTCGGCACCGGCCCCGCTCAGGACGCGGGTCAGCGTCTGCGGGCCCAGCCGGCTCCTATTCCGGCCACGTGCAGGGCCAGGGCAGTCAGCCCCAGCAGCATCACGTTCGTCGAGGAAAAGACATCGTTGGTGCTGAGATCCGCCGCGTTGATCAGGAACGAAACGAAGAACAGCACTGCCGCGACCATGCCAAGCATGAAACGAGCTCCTCTCACAGGGGGTGAAGCCCGTATGCCCGGCCGGGGGCCGAGCAGACGTGCAAACGGCGGCCGGAGCTGTGGGAGCCACGACGACCTTCCCCCTTCACCCTCCGCACGGTTGCCGCAGGCCCTGCCGAGGAGGCGCGCACCACGCCGACGAGGGAGCGGTCAGGCGTCCCTCCGGAGGAAGGAATACGTGAACACGTCCCGGAGTTCGCCTCCCACCGGCTGCCGGCTCCTCAGGAGCCCCTCGCGCTGGAACCCGACCCGCTCAGCTGTCTTCAAGGACGCCGTGTTCCAGGGTTCCACGTGCAGTTCGAGGCGCGGGATCCCCAGCTCGTCGACGGCCCATCGGACCACCGCGGCCAGTCCGGCCTCGGCCACCCTGCGCCCGCAGGCCGACTTGACGACCCAGTAGCCCAGTGACGCACGTCCTTCACCGACGTTCCTCAGCCACAGACCGACGGTGCCCACCGGCGTGCCGTCCTCAGCCACGATCACGAAGGGGTAGCCGGCTCCCGTGGCAGCGCGTCCCCACTGACGCTCGATGAAGGCGACGCCCTCCGCTCTGGAGTACCGCGCCGGCACCGTCGTGATCAACGGAATGTAGTCGTCCTGGGAGGCTTCGCGAACGAGTTCCAGATCGGCAAGACACCACGGCCGGAGGGTGAGACCTTCGTCCGTGGTGAGCTCGGGCACCTTCAGCGATTCCATAGCCGTATGCTGCCGCTCCCCCGAGTCGCACGCACCTGAGTATCGGATCGGCTCGCGGACCGTGGTCATTCGGCCGCAGCGAGCGTTCAGTCCCCCTCCGCGGGCCGGTGGGCCGCCTCGTCCGGTCCGGAGGTCTCCTCCGTGTGTTCCCGCTCGTCCCCGGGCCTGTCGGCGAGTTCGCGCATGCGGCGGTGGACCGCCTCGCGCAGGCTCTCTGCGCGAGGCCCGGTCGGTGCCGGAGCGCCGGGCGCGGCGGCGCCGGCTGTGAGCTGGTCGTCGATCACTTCCCGCGGCTCGTCCGCGTGGTCCGCGTGGTCCTCGCCGTGCTTGCCGTCTCCGGTCATGGTGTGCCCTCCGTCCCGGTCGGGCCGATGCTGGGGCTGCTGACCATTGTCCTACTCGCCGCCCTCCCAGGTGCCCTCGACGACGGGCCGGGACAGCAGTTCCTCGATCCGGTCGCTCCACCGGTCGGCCCGCGCGGCGGTGGACTCCTTCACCGCCGCGGTCAGGGTGCGGGCGGCGGCGAAGCGGTCCGACTGCGGACCGCTGGCGGCGATGCGCGCGGTGGTCCCGGTGCGGGAGTCGACGGCGGAGCGCAGGCTGCCGGCGCGGGCGGCCAGGAGTCCCAGGTCGCGGAACTCGGGCTCTTGCGTGTCGAACCAGACCTGCTGCCACCAGTGGTCGCCGACCGGGTCGTGCCAGCTGATGTACCCGCCGGGAAGGATCTTGCGGGGGCCGTCCACGGCTCCGGTGAAGCTGTAGCGCACGCCCGGGGCGGCGACCGGGTCGTAGAAGTGCGGGGTGAAGAAGTCCGACATCAGCAGACCGTTGATGGTGTAGCCGTTCTCCGGGGCCTCCGACGGGTCGGCGACCTCGACGAGGAATTCCACGACGCCCTGCTCGGGCTTTGGGGACTTGCCTGCGACGAGCCGGTTGCCGCTAGGGTCGCCGAGCATTTCGAGCATCTCGTGGCTGGCGGTCAGGGACCAGCTGTCGCTGTATTCGATCAGGGAGAAGGGCTGCCCGTTCTTGTCGAGGTGGACGCCGGCGGCGCCGGCCTGCTGGATGTCGTCCTTGACGATCATCGGCCAGTAGCCGGGTGGAACATCGTGGAGGGTGTCGAAGGCATCGACGGTGGCGTGGATGTTCCAGATGGGCGCGAAGTCCCGCAAGGCCTGCTTCTGGAGGGCGGCTGCCACCCGGGTGAGCTGGGACGGGGTGATCCGGCTGGTCTGGGACACCAGGGCGAGGCTGATGACGAGCATGCTGTGGTTCCTGTTCTGCTGGACTGATGACAGGCGACAGCGGTGACCACGCGGCCGGCGGGGTGAAGCGAGGCAGCTTCGGCCCTTTGGTCCCACGCGGCATCCGGCGGCCCCCTGCCGAACCCCAGCATGCCTCACAGTCATGCGTTGATTACTCTGAGCAACGCACGATCGCCCGCATGGAGCAGGAATACGGACGTGACCGTCCGCCGCCGGGCGTCTGCGCCGAGCGACTCCCCGGCACGGGCGTGCGACACCGGTGGGCGGCGATCGGAGTCCGGTCCGGGGGCAGGCACGAGTGTTGACAGGGACTTCGGGCCGCCAATGGCCAGTCATGCAAGGGGAGTTGACGGGCCCGGCAAGTGGAGCTCCAATGAGAGCGCGCCGCGTGCGCCGGGCCGACGGGGGCGGGGACTCGATGAGCGAGCTGCACATCTACTGGCTGCTGTGCGCCGTACTGGCGGTCTGTGCGGTGCTGTCACCGGTGCTGCGCCCTCACGGCCGGGTCAGACCCGCCCTCCTCGTGGGCTTCGCCGCGCTGGCCTCGCTCTCCATGCCCCGGCTCATCGGCTCGGGGCGGGGCTGGGCCGTCGCCGGATGGGTGTCTCTCGGCTGGTGGCTGCTGCGCGTGGTCGTGCCCCTGATCGGCAACCCTCTGGCCGACCGGCTCGTCGCCCCGGTGATGGCACGGCACCTGACGCCTGAACAGGTGCGCGAGCAGGCGTTGGCCTCGCTCCCGACAGCGGAGCGGGTGCTGCTGGGGGTCTGGCCCAACCGGATGATCATGATGATGTGCCTCACCCCGACCCGGCGCCACCACAAGCGGCCGGTGATGCTGCGCTCCGGCTGCCAGCTCTGCTTCGTCGAGTGGGTGCTGCGCACCGCGCTGGACGAGGCGACCGCGACGGAGACGATCCACGCCTACCGCAAGGACCTGACGGCAGGCGTGAACCGCCTCCTGGTCCTGGACCGCGAGAGCGTCACCGCCCCCTGGAGCGCCTCGGTCGAGCCCGTGAGCGGAGTCCAGGCGGCACCCAGGGCCGACTGCCCCGCGCACCTGCCCGAGTCGGTCGCCTGACGCGGCCACCTCCCGGCACGGGCACCGCGGACGGCGGCAGCGTCCGCGGGCCGCCCGCCGAACGTCGCGACGCGCGCTTGCGGGCTCAAGGGGTCCCGGCGTGCTCCACCGGTGCGGCGGCATCCGTCCGAGCGTCCGCGTTCGCCACCGTGGTCGTTGCCCTGGGCCTCGCCGTGGCGCGGGTCGGCACGGTGAGCACGGCGAGGCAGCCGACGACCAGGGCGAGGCCGACCCACCCCAGCAGTGGCAGGCGTTCGCCGACGACGAGTACGGCCAGCACGGCGGCCACGGCCGGTTCCAGAAGGGAGAGGGTGGTCGCGGTGCTCGCCGGGACGTGCGCCAGACCCCAGCCGAACAGGAGGTACCCGGTGAACATGGGCACCAGGGCCATGTAGGTGCCGACGGCCGCGTTGGACCAGGAGGCGAGGAGCGGGGCGCCGGTGACCAGCAAGGGCGGCATCAGCAGCAGCCCGCCGGTCCCGAAGACGGCGCCCATGGCCGCGCCGGAGGTGACACCCCGGTTGATCAGGCGGTGGGCCGCCCAGGAGTACAGGGCGTAGGTGAGCCCGGCGACCAGGCCGAGCCCCACGCCGAGCACAGTCCCACCCGTGGTGCGGGCGCCGGAGGCGGAGTGCGCGCCGGCGGCCTCGGCCGTGCACAGCAGGACCGTCCCGGACAGGCCCGCGGCGGCACCGGTCGACCAGCGGCGCGTCAGACGGCGCCCGTCGACGACGCGCTCGATCAGGGCCGAGGCCGGCGGGGCCGAGCCGATGGAAACCACGGTGCCCGCGGCGACGCCGGCCAGGTGCATGGAGGAGTAGAACGCCAGGGGATAGGCCCCCACCGACAGCGCTCCGAGCAGCACCACCCCCTTGTGCACGCGCAGCCGAGGAGCCTCGCGGCGGATCCGGGGGGCGGCGACGATCGCCTGGAGCAGTCCCCCCAGGCCCATCGCGACAGCCCCGATCGCAAGCGGCCCCACTGCCGGCGCGAAGGTCGCGGCAGTGCCGGTGGTGCCCCACAGCACGGACGCCATCAGCACGCACGCCGCTCCGGCCCTCATGGAACCGGCCACGTGCCCGGCGGGCCGCGTCACAGCCGGTCCAGGAGATCGGCCGCCATCGACCGGGCGTGCTCCAGCCGTGTACCAGCGCCCTCCAGGCCCGCGCGTGCCACCGCGCCTTCCAGCAGGAACGACAGGTGCTCCGCCACCGCGCGCGCCTGCCCGGGCCGCCCGGGCAGAAGCTCGTCGAGATGCCCGGCGAGCAGATCCTCGACCTCCTCCTTGTGCCGGCGCACCACGGCCCGGCCCGCGTGACCGGCGGGCAGTTCGGCGGCTGCGTTGAGCAGGCCGCAGCCCCGGAAGCCGTTCTCGTAGGCGAACGCCGCGTGATCGGCATACGCGTCGAAGACGGCCAGCACGCCGCCACGACCGCCCTCGGCCTCCTCCAGCCGCCGACGGTACAGGCTCAGCCACTCCGCGTGCCGCGCATCGAGGTAGGCCATCACCAGGTCGGCCTTGGAGGAGAAGTTGTTGTACAGGCTCATCTTCGCCACGTTCGCCTCGGCGGTGATCGTGTCGATCCCCGTCGCCCCCACGCCGTCCGCGTAGAAGCGGCGCGCCGCGGCGGCGAGCAGCCTTTCGCGCGCGGCCCCCCGTCGCCTGCCGGGGCGCCCTGCCGCCGTTGCGGTCTCACCCATCGCACGCCCTCCCTCTTTTCTAGGTAGGTCAGTCTACCTAGATGAAATGCGAAGACGCCATGCCGGTGACCGCCTCGCCTTGCTTCCTGGCGGATACGGCGGAGTCGGGGGCCGGCCACGCCGAGCTTCGAGATCACGTCTCCTGCGGCGCCCACCCCACGTGCGGTGCGGAGTCGGGCCTCCCGGGCAGGACGCCCGGGAGGCAGGACGGCCGGTGGCCGGTCAGTAGCCGCAGCCGGTGACCCACTTGTGGGAGGAGATGCGGTCGTTCCACTCCCACGGGATGTTGCCGCGGCCCCCGTTGGGAGCGCAGGTCGAGGCGCCACCGTAGTTGATGTCCTCGTACACGCGGACGTCTCCCAGCGAGCCCGCGTAGCCGTTGTTCCACCAGGACGAGGCGCGGTCGTTCATGTCGAAGCCGCCACCCGAGCCGCACGTACGCCAGTCGGCGTCGTTGTAGGCCCACCCGCAGCGGTGGCCGCCCTGGTTGGTGTCCTCCCACACCCAGTAGTTTCCGTCGGCGGCCAGGGCGGAGGTGCCGGCGGTCGCGGCGCTCGCCGTGGCCACGGTGGCGGGAACGGACAGGAGCGGCAGGACGAACGCGCCGGCCAGCAGCATGGTGCGGAACTTACGCATGAGACCCTCCTGAGGGCTCGGTCTTACCCGGTGATGCCGATGGAGAAGGTGGTACGAGGCGCCGCGCCATCGGCAGCGCGGCGTTCTGGAACCTCCACCTCTCGGCGAGCTCCTCCCGGTACTGCTCGCGGAGTCGTTCGCCGTAGGAGTGGTCCAGAGCGTGGGAGACCCGCGCCAGCGGCGTGCTGGTCGCGCAGGTCGCTTCGACGACGGCGAGCGCGGTCCCGGCCGCGTCCGCCTCGGGCGCCGGCAGGCTCTCGCCGAAACGGGCCGCCGCCTGCCGGGACTCGTCGGGGCTCGTGTACGGCCGGCCCGCCTTCCGCATGCACGCGGCCCACCGGCCCACCGCGTCCGTGTACCGCCGGTCCCGGTGCACGCGCGTCTCGCGGACGGGACGCAGGTTCATGGTGACGACCTTGACGCGGAACCAGCCCTCGAGATCGCCGTACAGGGTGCGTTCGGCATCAGCGATGCAGCCCTCGTCGGAAGCGGTGATCGTCACGCCGGTGGGCGCCTTGACCGAGAGCCCCACAGGTGACGCCCCCGTCAGCGCGGTGCGGGCGGCCACCCGCGCGGACGGCGACAGCCTGTGGAAGTAGCGCTGGTTGGGGTCGACTTCGAGGGCCCTCGCCCTGGAGCGCTCCTCCCGGCCGCCGTATCCATGGGCGCGGGCCCACGCGACGTCGTCGACCGCGTACGGGAAGGAACGGGCGCCGTCGCCGGAGGCGCCGACGACGTCCGTGACCTCGTACCGGAAGCCCCGCGCGTCCATGCACCGGCTGATCAGGACCTGCTCCGCCCGTGCCAGCGTCCGGGACTCCGCCGGGCTCGGCTCGCGGGACGAAGCCGCCGGATGCCGGCCGGAGGGCCGTCCGTCCGGGGCCGCTCCGCATCCGCTCAGCAGCACGGCCGCGGCCAGGCCGATGGCCGCGATGCCGGTGGTGGTCGTTGCACGGTGAGACTTCATCGGCGCGAACGCTCCGCTCCCTCTCGCAGTCGTGGTGCTTGCGAACCCAGGTCTAGCGGTTGTCCGTTGTTAGCCGTCGGGCTGGTTGCAGTGAACAAACAATTGCTGAACAATCAACACGAAGGTGGAAAACCGTCCGTACGGGGAGCCTGAGCGGGCGAGGCCCGGGCGGGAACAGGGGGGACATGGCCCGCAAGGAGCGTCCGCTGGAAGGGGACGACGGACCGCTGCTGCGGTTCGCGGCGGCCCTGCGCCGCTTACGTCACGAGGCCGGATCCCCGCCTTACCGGGATCTGGCGCACCGCGCCCACTACTCGGTGGCCACCCTCTCCGGCGCCGCCTCCGGGCGGCGGCTGCCCAGCCTGGACGTCACCCTGTCGTACGTGCGGGCCTGCGGCGGTGACCCGCAGGAGTGGGAGCGGCGATGGCATGCCGTCGCCCTCGAACTGCGCGCCCTGCCCTCCGCCGGCGCCTCGCGGGCGCAGGCCGGGGACCCGCGTGAGGAGCCCTGCCCGAAGTCGCCGGCCGGCCCGCTCCGGGGGCCCTACGTGGGACTGGCGGCCTTCCGGACCGAGGACGCCGACCTGTTCTTCGGCCGCGAGCGTCTCGTCGAGGACATCCTCACCACGCTGTCCCGGAATCGGGCCGTGGCCCTCGTCGGTGCTTCGGGGGCCGGTAAGTCCTCCCTCCTGCGCGCCGGACTGCTGCCGCGCCTGAACCGCGACGAACCACGCCGCCCGGTGCGGTTACTCACCCCCGGACCGCGTCCGGGGGAACGTCTCAAGAACGCGCTCGCCGCACGGCCGGAATCCGGATCGGCGGAACTGGTCCTCGTCGTGGACCAGTTCGAGGAGGTGTTCACGGTCTGCACCGACTCCGACGAACGGGCCCGCTTCATCGCCGCCCTCGTCGAAGAAGCGGAGCGGCCCGGCTCCGGATGCCGGGTCGTCCTCGGCGTGCGCGCCGACTTCTACGCCCACTGCACCCGTCACGTCCCTCTCGTCGCCATCCTGCGCGACGCACAGGTCGTCGTCGGGCCGATGAGTGCCGCCGAACTGCGGCGCGCCGTCGTCGAACCCGCCCGGCGCAGCGGGCTGACGGTGGAGGGCGCCCTCCAGGCCACCCTGGTCGCCCACGCACACGGGCAGGTCGGGATCCTTCCCCTGCTGTCCCACGCGCTGCTGGAGACCTGGCGCAGGAGACGTGGCGCAGCCCTGACCCTGGACGGCTTCCACGCGGCCGGCGGCTTCGAGGGAGCACTCGCCCAGTCCGCGGAACGGCTCCACTCCTCACTCACCGACCACCAACAGCGGCTGGCCCAGCAGATGTTCGTGCATCTCGTCGCTCTCGGCGAGGGCACCGAGGACACCAAGCGGCCGGTCTCCCGCACGGAGTTCGGCCAGGACGCCGACACCGCGACCGTGCTGGCGAAGGCGACGGCGCTGCGCCTGCTCACCCTCGACGACGGACGGGTCGAGCTCACTCACGAGGCGCTCATCCGGGCCTGGCCCCGGCTGCGGGGCTGGCTGACCGACGACCGCGAGCGGCTGCGGACCCACCGCCAGCTCAGCGACGCCGCCCGTGCCTGGGAAAGCCTCGGAAGGGACCCCGGCGCCCTCTACCGCGGCGCCCGGCTCGCTTCCGCCCGCGACCTCGTCACCAGCCGCCGCGTCGTCCTGGCACCGGTGGAGTCGGCCTTCGTCGACGCCGGCACGGCAGCCGAGGCCGCCGCCAGGAACTCCGCCCGGCGGCGCGCCCGGCGCCTGCGACATCTCGTGGCGCTGCTGGCCGTGCTGGTCGTGGTGGCGGCCATCGCCACCGTCGACGCCCGGCGGGCCGAGGACGAAGTCACCCGGCAGCGCAACGACGCGGTCGCCCAGAACCTCGCCGACACAGCGACGGAACTCGTCAACACCGATCCCGGGCTGGCGGTCCAGATGGGCCTGACGGCCTATCGGCTGGCGCGGACCGCCAAGACGCGCGACGCTCTGCTGAGCACCCTGATGACAAGCGTCCGGGCGCACGGCAAAGAGGTCCTCGCCGTCGCCTACCGCCCCGACGGCCGTCAGATGGCGACCGCGAGCGGCGACCACACCGCTCGGCTGTGGCGGGTGCACGGCACCGGCCGCCCCGTCGCGACGGCCACCCTCCGCGGTCACGGGGACGACGTCCGGGCCGTGGTCTACCGCCCTGACGGCCGCATGCTGGCCTCCGGGTCCGCCGACGGCAGCGTGCGGGTGTGGGACACGGCGATCCCCTCCCGCCCCTCCTTGCTCGTCTCGTTCACCGCCGGGCGGGAAGGAGGCCTGCGGTCCCTCGCATACAGCCCCGACGGCCGTGGACTCGCCACCGCCGGCGGCGACGGCAGCGTGAGACTCTGGGACGTCGCCCGCCCCTCCGCTCCGGTGCTCCTCACGCGGGTGACGGGACACCGGGACACCGTCCGCTCGGTGGCGTTCAGCCCGAACGGCCGCACACTCGCCAGCGTCGGTGAGGACGGCGCCCTGAGGCTGACCGACATCACGCACCCACGCCGGCCCGAGCCGCTGGCCACCCTGGACGCCCATGACACCGGGGCCTTCTCCGTCACGTTCAGCCCGGACGGCCGTACGCTCGCCACGGCCGGCGGCGGGCGCACACCGGTACGGCTGTGGAACGTCACCGACCCCGGGCACCCCACCCTGCTCGTCGGTCTCTCCGGCCACACCGATGTCGTCGGCTCGGTGGTGTTCAGCCCCGACGGGCGCACTCTCGCCAGTGCGAGCGATGACCGCACGGTGCGGGTCTGGGGCGTGGGCCGACCTGCGCACCCGACCGCGCTGACCACGCTGACCGGGCACATCACGGCGGTCGGCTCGGTCGCCTTCAGTCCCGACGGCACTGTGCTGGCCTCCGGTGGGTTCGACGGCACCCTCCGGCTGGCCGGCACGAATCCGGCCCGCGTCATCGACGACGCCTGCGCGCACGCCGGTCCCCGCGTCACCCGGGCCCAGTGGTCGGCCCGCCTGCCGTACGTGGCGTACGCGCCCCCGTGCGGCTGACCGGCGGACGGGGCGTCGGCGCCTGGCCGGTTTCGGATGGCGCGAGTTGTGCTGCGAAGCCGGTTCGGCGGGTAGCCGGTGACGTGACCGGCGAAAGGAGACAGGGCACATGGCCACCGAGCCGAACTCAGCCAGGATCACGGGCAAGGTCCAGGGCAGACACATCATCCTGGAAGGGCCGTTGTCGAAGGACGAGATCCGGGACACGGTGTGGTGGTGGCAGATCCCCGACCCCCGGACGTCCAAGGAGCGGGAAGACCGCGGGCACGCGTACGACCGCTCGAGCCGGGACGTGATCGCCACCCTGGGCGGGTACTACGAGGTACCCGGGGACTCGCGCGGGCCCGAGGCCGTCGAGTTGGTGGAGATGCTGCACTCGGAGCTCGGTCCGGGGCGGTGAGACGGCCGGGAGGGAACGCTCGCGGGATCCGTGCCGCGAACGTGAGACGCGCCGCGCCGGCAAGGGCCGGCTGCGGGGCGCGCGTCGTCATCACACCGCTGCGCCGAGGCAGCGGGTCGTCCGGATGGTGGCTCAGTAGGCGGAGTTGACGTTGTCGATGGAGCCGTAGCGGTGCGCGGCGTAGTTGGCGGCCGCGGTGATGTTCGCCACCGGGGCGGTGACGCTCTTGGCGGTCCCGTCGACGTGGTAGGCGTTGAAGGTGGGGTCGATCACCTGCAGCAGGCCCTTGGACGGCGTCCCCTTCTGCGCGTTGACGTCCCAGTTGTTCTGGGCGTTGGGGTTGCCGCCGGACTCGCGCATGATGTTGCGGCGCAGGCCTTCGTAGCTGCCGGGGATGCCCTTCTTCTTCATGATCGTCAGCGACTGCTTGATCCAGCCGTCGAGGTTGCCCGCGCTGCCGGCGGCACCCGAGTCGCCACCACGCGAGGGGGCCGCGACGCTGTGCGCACTCTGCGGCGCCTCGGCGGCGTGCGCCGGAGCCGGCACCAGCGTGAGGGCGGCGGCCGCGGCGCCGGTCGTGGCGAGGCCGGTCAGAGCGAGGGCGCGAAGGCGGGCGAGGCGGCGGGGGGTGGTGATGGCGGTCATGAGTAAGGGACTCTCCTGTGGGACGTCTTCGGGGCGCCGGCCGGATTGTCCGGTCGCGGCCTTCAGGGCGTCGGGGCGAGCCCTGCTGTTGCGCGGCACAGCAGGCGCGTCGGGCGATCAACGCCCGGCCGGCCGGCGGCTTGTGGCAACGACCAACATGGTTAGCGACCCGCCGGACGCCACGCAAGGATGTGACGTACTACCCGAGATAGAAGGAAAGCCTCAAATCGGTCATTCTGTCGCTTATGTGCCTGCTTGAGGCGGTGCGGCCCTACGATCGCCGTTAGGACGTGACATGGGTCCTATGGGGCTCGTCACCTCTCACACCGGAGCCCTCGTCTGCGGAGCGTCGCAGGAACGGTGCATACGGTGACCCGGCCGGGGCACACGATGCCCCGGGGCACGTGTCTGCTCCGTTGAACTGGTGCCCCCTACGGGCGGGCGCTCGGCCGTTGTCGCGGGCCCCGCATGAGCGGGCCGCTCCACGAGAGAGGTTGTCGCCATGTTGCTGCCGGCGGAGAAGGAACTGCGCGCGGTACTGGCCCGTTTCGCCGAGGCCCGCTTCCGTCACGACCTGCAGCCCACCGGCCACTCGAGCCGGGAACTGGAGGACACCTCCGCCCGGCTGTGCGCCATGACGGGAACCGGGTCGGTGAACGAGGCCCTCGCCGCCGCCGACGCACTCCTGGATCAGATGCGTGCGGACCGCCGCGCGGCCGCACGCGCGGCCCGGGTCCTGGCCGCCTGAGGTGACCGGGCTTCCCCGGGACCTGCCGCCCGCGGCTCCGCGCCCTCCCGCCGTACGGTGGGGTGCGGGGTCGGCGCCGGGCGGTCGCGCGGTCAGGCCTCAGCGCCTTCGACCGACTGCTTGATACCGCTCAGGGCCTCCTGAAGGCCGTGGTCGACCTGCTCGCCCTCCGTGTGCTCGGTGTGCAGCTCGACCGTCAGGCGGCAGGCGCCGGCTTCCCCCGTGTCGTCGACATGCAGCCTGCCGCGATAGTCGTGCGCCCCGGGCGCGCCCCATTCCAGGCCCTTGCCGTCCTCCACGACGCGCAGCCAGGCCTCGCTGGTCACGTCCTGCTCCGGAGCGTCAGGAGGATCGATGTGCGCGGTGACGGTCACCTGGTCGCCGCCGTGCGGGCGCGCCGAGGTCAGCCGTGGCATGTAGCGGGGAAGGTGCCGCACGTCGGAGAGATAGGCGAAGAGCCGGTCGGAGGGCACGTTCACGGTGATGCTTTCGCTGTAGTCACCCATGCACCACCAAGTAACCGGAAGTGGTGGGTAGCGAAACGGGAAACGCTTTCCGGTCGCCCGGTTCACGCAACCGCTGCCTTCCGTCGGCCGCGGGCCTGCCGATGCGGACGAGGCCTTCCAGGAGCGGAGGTGGTGAGGTCGCCGATGCCGTGGCAGGCGTCAGGGCGGTCCCTTGTGACCGACGGCCGGCGGCGGGGGCTTGCCGAAGCGGACGGAGATCTTCTCGAAGCCCTTGAAGGACTCGGCGGTCGCGTACGAGCGGTAGGCCCGCAGGTCGCCCGTGGCGAGGTGGACGCGATCGGTGAACGGCGTGAGCAGGCTGCGCGGCCACAGCCGCAGGCAGCGCACAGCGATGATCTCCGCCGTGGCGAGGTACACCAGCGCCGCGAGGTAGACCCAGGCGAGCAGGCCGAGCACGATGCCGAACATCCCGTAGGTCGCCGTGGCGCCTCGCAGCACGTGTCCTACGTAGTAGGAGCCGCCCCACTGCAGTACCTGCCAGGCGCAGGCGGCTCCCAGCACGGGGCCGTACATCGAGCGGAACGGAAGTGGGCGCCGGGTCATGAGCCGGTAGCTCAGCAGCAGGAGCGCGGCGTTGACCGCGAGTCCCGCGACGCCGAGGGCGACCCGTACGCCGACTGCCAGGCTCTCGCCGAAGACGTCCGCAGCGGATTCCGCGGCGGACAACGCCGTGGTCATACCGAGGCCGGCCGCGAGCAGGAGCAGGAAGACCAGGCCCCTGGCCCGTGAGCGCAGGGGGTCGGGGCGTGCGTGCCGCGGCACGGCGAAGATCTTGTTCAGTGCGTGCTGGACGGCCTGGGCGACCCCGAGGGCGCCGTAGACGCTGCCGATCACGCCCACTGTGACGGCGACGCCGCTGCCGTGGAACGAGTGGATGTTCTGTCCGAGCTGGTCGCCGATCACGGGGAACTCGCCCAACGCGGAGTGGAGCACCGAGTGCTGCAGTTGCGCATTGCCGTGCAGGGCACCGCTCAGGATGGCCACCAGGAAGAGCAGCAGCGGGAACAGGGAGACGAAGCCGTAGTACGTCAGCAGCGCGGCCAGATAGGTGGCCTGGTCGTCGAAGAACTTGTACACCACCGCGAGCGGCATGCCCGCCCACCGGTGCCGTCGCTGATATCGGTCCACCCGGGCCAGCACGTCCATGTGCCCTCCCACACCTTCGGGCGGGTCACCGCGCCTCGGCGGGACGCCGCGCAGTTCCCTGTGCCCTCGCTCACGTGATCCCACACCGACCCGTGCGACCGGTCTCGTGGATCTCCCGCTCGCCCACGGCTTCGGGGCGCGCCGGCCGCCCAGGAGCGGACCGGTCCCCTCGCCCGCCGGTGGACGAACTCAGAAGGTGGGAGACGGTTGCGCCCCGGTGATGAGGACGGGCAGTTCGCGCATGTCGTGGAAGACGGTGACGCCGGGGCCCCGCAGCCGATCGGCCGGGGTCAGTCCGCCTGCGTAGCCGAAGGCGCGCATGCCGGCCGCGCGGGCGGCCTGGACTCCGGGCCGGCTGTCCTCGACCACCACGCAGGCCGCCGGATCGGCTCCCATCTGCCGGGCGGCGTGCAGGAACAGGTCCGGGGCGGGCTTGCCGCGGGCGACTTCGGTGGCGCTGTAGATGCGTCCTGCGAAGCGGTCGTACAGGCCGGTGCGGCCGAGGGTGTGCCGCATCTTCTCGTGGGAGCCGCTGGAGGCCACGCAGGTCGCCCAAGTGATGGCGTCGAGTGCCTCCGGCAGGCCCGCGACCGGGGCCAGGTCGGTGTCCACGGCCTCACGGTGGAGCCGCTCGAACCGCTCCGACCAGACAGCTGCGATCTCCTCGCCGAGCCGGGCGGCGACCTGTTCGCGGATGGCGGCATGCGAGCGGCCGATGAACCGGTCGACCACCTCACCCTCGGTGAGTGGCCATCCCAGCTCCGCGCCGAGGGTGACCTGGACACGGGCGGCGATGCGTTCGCTGTCGACCAGCACGCCGTCGCAGTCGAATATGACGAGCTCGATCGGTTTGATCACTCCGGCAGCATAGGGGCTCACGCCGCGTTCCGTGCCGGCGCACGGGCTTCGGCCGCTACACCTGCTCCACCTCACGGTGATCACTCGCCGCCTTCGACCGATCGTCTCGCGTGAAGCGGTTGATGCGGTGTACCTCCGGGACGCAGAGGTTGAGGACGGCCGCCGCGGCGATCATCGCGGCGCATGCCAGCAGCACTCCCCGGCTGTTCCACGAGTGGGTCGCGAGGGCGGTGACGAGATAGCCGAGGGGGATCGCGAGGCGTTCCCCGACACCGTTGAACGCGCTCATGCAGCCCTGTTCCGCCTTGGGCACGTGGAGTTGGAAGGCGGTGGTCCAGGCGACGATCGCGACGTCGAGTCCGATCCCCGCCAGAACGGCGGTCATCAGGACGAGCGGCAGCGGCATGCTGCGGGCCATGGCTGCCAGCGGGAGCGCGAGAGCACCGCTCGCGGCGACCGCGACCGTGAGCAGCCGGTACGGCTTCCAGCGCAGGCATACGAGGGTTCCGGCGAGCAGGCCGGAGGAGAAGGCCGCCTGGACCAGTCCCCAGTCGCGCGCCCCGGCGTAGTGCCGCGCGGCCACAACGGGACCGAGCAGCTGGAAGCCCGCCAGCCATGCCGCGACGAGGATTGTGCCGGCGGCCGTGTAGGTCCACAGCCAGGTACGGGACCAGAAGCCCGTCCAGCCTGCCCGCAGATCGGCCAGGACACCGCCGCTCGTGGCGGGCGAAGCCTCCAGATGCAGACCGAGGAGCAGGACGGCCGCGACGGCGAACGTGGACGCGTCCCAGGCCAGCGCCCACGCGGCGCCACTCGCGGCGACGACGAGTCCGCCGACGACCGGGCCCAGTACCTTGACCGCGTTGCTCGGAAGCCTGAGCAACGCGTTGGCCCGCTGAAGGTGTTCCTCGGGAACCATCTGCGCGACGGCACCCTGCGTGGCCGGAACGATGAACGACGCCGCCGTTCCCGAGACGAGGCCGCACACCGCGATCGACACCGTCGTCGCGTGTCCCGTGGCCACGGTGACCGCCAGCGCGCCCTGTGCGGCCGCCGCCAGCATGTTCCCGAGGAAGAGGATCCGGCTCCGCGACAGGCGGTCCGCGAGGACGCCGCCCATGAGCAGGAACACGATCGTGGGGACGGTGTTCGTGGCCAGGACGAGGCCGAGGGAACCGGCTCCGCCGCCCTGCTCGATGACGGAGTAGGCCAGCGCGAGCGGGGCCATCGCGGATCCCGTCGCCGAGATGAGGTTGGCCGAGACGAACCGCCGGAAGGCCGCGGTCCGTAACGGCGCGGGCATCTTTGTGCTTTTCGATGACTCGGCGGCGGTCTTCATGATCTCCCTCGAACTCGGCGCAGCGAGCACTCTAGGCCCTGTCGTCGAACTCCCGGCGTCCGCCCGGAGGGCGGGCCTCGCGGCGTCATGTGCGTGCTCTCGACGTGCCGGGTCCTGGCCCTCGTACCGGATGTACTTGGGCTTGGTCCCGGTACGGCGAGAGTGCGTGCATGGCGCCGCGGGGCAGGCGGGAGTTCGACGACAGGGCCCAGTGCAGTGCTGCGCCGCGCGGCGCTGCCCGGAGTGGCCATGGCAGCCGTCCGTCTCGGGCCACCGCGATGCACCGGTCCGCGCGCCTGGACGGTGTGCCGCCGCCGCGAGGACCCGCGCTTCAGTCTGCGCGCCTGGACGGTGTGCGCGGGCACCGGCCGCCGGCCGGGACCTCTCCGGCGCCGTCCGACGGCAACCCCGCCTTCCCTCGCGTCCCCCGTTGCGGTGACGAGCCGTGTGGTGCCGCATACGGCCGGCCGCGGTGCAGCACAGTGGGCCAGTGCCTCCTCGCCCCATGATCCTGCTCTTCCTTGCGCTGCTGGGCGTCACCGGCTGCACCGACGTGACGCCCGGCTCCCCGACTGCCGACGGCCGCCCCCCGGGCGTGCGGGGTCCACTCGCGCCGGATGGGCCGCTGCCGACGGCTTCGGCGCCGACGGCACCGCCCTCGGCGCACTCCGCGCTCGTACGAACCGGGCCCGACCGGCCGGAGCGCACGGCGAAGGCCGGACACACACACCGGCGCCGGACTCCGGCCACGGCACGGCAGCCCCAGGCAGCAGGCCCCCGGCCGCGTCCGGCCCCGCCGTCGCGCCCCGGCCCCCAGCGGCGGGCACACCCGCACAAGGACTCGCACCCCGGGACACGGCATCGTGCCGTACCCGCGCTCCCCGTCCGACCGCCCCAGCCCTACCCCCAGCAGATGCGCCGGCTGTGCCACAGCGCCGATGGGGTGGCCGACCCCGACATCGCCGGCCTGTGTCACCAGGCGTGGGGCTAGGGTCTTTCGTTCGGCGGCGGCGCGGCGCTGTCGCGGGCCGTCGCCGCGTGGGATGCGGCCAGGCCGGATCAGGGAGCGGGGTCTGGTGGTGGGGGTACCTCCCACGCCTTTCGGCGCCCTCCACTCCCCCATCGGCAGGGTGCGGCCCCGGCCCAGCGCGGCGTGGACGCCGCACGTGGGCTACGGACCCGGCCCGGTCCGCCCGCCGTCCGTGCGGTGGGGGGACCGGGCCGGGGCCGGTCACGGCAGCGCCCGAGGGCAGTGGTCCGGCGGTTCGCGGGGAGGCGGTGGCCGGTACTGCCTCCCGAAGGTCAGGTGCAGCCCGCCACCTCCGCCCGTGACGCGTCGTCGATCAAAGCCTCCTGAGCCGCCTTCAGACGCCGCACGTCGGGCTTGGTCACCTTGCGGTCGTACGTCATCAGGCCGTTGAGCTCGCCCTCGACGTCCGATATCTGGGTGTACACGGCACCGTTGCCGCCCTCGCAGGCCAGCTCGTGCACCTCGCCGAGCTTCTTCAGGTAGTCGTCGGTGTAGGTGCTGGGGTCGACGTCCACGTAGGACTGCTGCACCGACCAGGCGTGGCCGGGCACCGCGAGGCCGAGACCGCCGTACTCACCCGCCACCAGGGCGCGTCGTCCGTCCGGACGCGGTGGCAGGGCCGGGCTCGGATAGCCGTGCTCGTCCATGACGTCGCCCGCCCCGCCGTCCGCGCCCAGGTTGAGGCCGGACATGTTGTTCACCAGACGGGTGGGGTCCCAGGCCTTGGCCTGGGAGGCGACGCGGCCGATGTCGTACTGGCCCCAGCCCTCGTTGAAGACCACCCACATGACGATCGACGGGCTGCTGACGTGCTCGTCGATCATCTGTTTCATCTCCCGCTCGTACTCGGCGCGGGCGGCGGTCGACGGGTTCACCCCGGCTGTCATCGCCGGCATGTCCTGCCACACCAGCAGGCCGAGCCGGTCGGCCCAGTAGAACCAGCGGTCGGGCTCGACCTTGATGTGCTTGCGGACGGAGTTGAATCCCATCCGCTTGTGCATCGTGAGGTCGTGGGCCAGGGCCTCGTCGCTGGGCGCGGTGTGCAGTCCGTCGGGCCAGAAGCCCTGGTCGAGTGTGGCCATCATGAACACCGGCTTGCCGTTGAGGACGGTGCGCGGCACGCCGTCGACCTTCTCCACGGCGATGGAGCGCATCCCGAAGTAGCTGCCCACGCGGTCGTCGCCGACCTTCACCTCGAGGTCGTAGAGGAACGGATCGTCCGGCGACCACAGACGGGCCTTCGCAATCCTCAGGGTGAGGGGGCCGCCGGTGGTGCCGGTGACCGTGGCCACCCGGCGTTTGCCTTCGTACGCGGTCGCGGTGACCGGTACGCCGTCGCGTACGCCCCGCGGCTCGACGGTGAGCGTGCCGGTGTCGACGTGCGGGGTCAGCTTCAGCTGGTCGACGTGGTCGGCGGCGACGGGTTCCAGCCACACGGTCTGCCAGATGCCGGAGGACGGCGTGTACCAGATGCCGCTCGGGTCCAGGCGCTGCTTGCCCAGCGGCGGGTTCTCGCCGCCGGCCGCGTCCGTCGGGTCGTAGACGCCGACGATCAGCTCCTGGGTACGGCCGGGCTTGAGGGCGTCGGTGATGTCGGCGCCGAACTTGTCGTAGCCGCCCTTGTGTTCGGCGACCCTGGTGCCGTTGACGTAGACCTCGGCCTGCCAGTCGACGGCGCCGAAGTTCAGCTGGAGCCGCTTGTGGTCGCCGACCTTCCAGCCGGCCGGGACCGTGAAGGTACGGCGGTACCACATGCGGTCCTCGTGCCGTTCGATGCCCGAGAGCTGGGACTCGACGGGGTAGGGGACGAGGATGCGCTCACCGAGGGTGCGGCCCACCGGCGGCTGTTCGCCCTCCTTGGCCGCGGCGAACTGCCAGCTGCCGTTGAGGTTTCGCCAGGCGTCGCGGGTCAGCTGGGGTCTGGGGTACTCGCGGTGGGCGTCGGCCGGGGTGACGTCGTCGGCCCACCTGGTGCGCAGTTCATGGGTGGAGTGGTTGGCGCCGCTGCTCCAGAACGCGCTGACAACGTTGCCGTCCTTGCCGGTGAGACCGCCCTCGCCGTCGTAGCGGACGTCCGCCAGGCCGGGGGCGGTGCCGGACTTGTTGCCGACGACGGGTTCCTTCAGGGCGACCAGCAGGGACTTGTGGTCGGTGGAATCCAGCCGGGCGGCGCCCAGCGGCCAGGTCGCGCCGCCGATGACGGCGTCGAGGTGGCCGGTGAGCCCGGTGGGGGGCTCGGCCAGGGTCTGGGCGAAGTCCAGCCGCAGGGTGCGGCCGTCCTTCAGGACGGTGGTGGCGATGGCACCGTTGTACGCGTACCCCTCGGGCAGCAGGAACGCCGACCGGGGTACGGCGGTCTTGGTGCCGCCCGGCGGCGTCCAGCGCAGGTGGAGGTTGGAGCCCCCGTAGTGCTCGAAGTACTCGACCTTGATGTCGTATGCCTTGCCCCCGGTCAACTCGACCGGGGTGCCGGTCTGTTCGCGGTCCCAGTCGTCCACCCAGTGGTCGATGACCAGCTTGCCGTCGACCCAGAGGCGGAAACCGTTGTCGCCGGTGATCGAGAAGGTGGTGGCGCCGGTCTTCTCGGGCACGATCCGGCCGGTCCAGCGGACGCTGACGTCGTCCGACCGGCCGGTGGCCGAGTTCAGGCGGGACTCCAGCGAGTCGAAGTCGAGCTTCGGGTCGAATCCGGTGGCCTTGAGCCGGTCGAAGTCGAAGGCTCCGGGGGCGGACTGGGTGTAGTACTCGCCCTTGAGGCCGTGGACCTCGACGGGGTCGTCGGCCGCGGTGGCGCTGGGCGCCGCGGTCAGTCCGGCCAGGCCCAGGGTGGCGGCCAGGAGGAGTGACAGGCGATGTCCGAAGGATCTGATGCGCACGGATCTCCCTATGGCTGAGGAAGGGTGGCGGCTCGGTGCTTCAGTCTGTACAACGTTGGAAGCGTGGCAGTTGGCATGAGAGCACGGCTCCCGTCCGCTGTCCAGGGTCATGACAAGGCTCCGCCCTCCGGAGCTCCCATCGATGCCGAGGAGATCCCCTTGCGGGTCAGCCTGAAGGACGTGGCCGAGCGGGCCGGCGTCTCGATCAAGACCGTGTCCAACGTCGTGAACAACTATCCCCACGTCACACCGGCGATGCGCGCCCGGGTGCAGGAGGCCATCGACGAGCTCGGCTACCGGCCTAACCTGACCGCGCGGCACCTGCGCAAGGGCCGCACGGGGATCATCGCGCTGGCCGTGCCGGAACTGGGCAACCCGTACTTCGCCGAGCTGGCGAGCGCGGTGATCGACGCGGCGGCGGAACACGAGTTCACCGTGCTGCTGGACCACACCCGCGGCAGACGCGAACAAGAGGTGCTGGTCAGCCAGGGATTCCGGGCCCGGGTGATCGACGGGCTCATCCTGAGCCCGCTGGAGCTGGAGGCCGAGGACCTGCGCGGGCGGCCCGACGACGTGCCGCTGGTGCTGCTCGGCGAGCGCGAGTACGACGCCCCGCACGACCACATCGCCATCGACAACGTGGCCGCCGCCCGCGCCGCGGTACGCCACCTGCTGGGCCGGGGCCGTACCCGGATCGCCTACCTGGGCGCCCGCACGGACTCCGCCAACCGCCCGGCCCACCTGCGACTCGTGGGCTGGCGGGAGGAGCTGGCGGCGGCCGGGGTGCCGGCGCCGGACGGCCTGGTGGTGCCGGTGGGCGGCTGGGACCGGGACGACGGCGCCCGGGCCATGGCCCAGCTGCTGGACTCGGGCGTGCGGCCCGACGCGGTGTTCGCGCTGAACGACCTCATCGCGGTCGGTGCGATGCGGGTGCTGCACGAGCGCGGACTGCGGGTGCCGTGGGACGTCGCCGTCGTGGGCTTCGACGACATCGCCGAGGGGCGTTTCGGCGCGGTGTCGCTGACCACGATCGCACCGGACAAGCAGGCCATCGCCCGGATGGCGGTGGGCTCGCTGCTGCGCAGTCTGTCGGGGCGCGGAGAGCCCGGCGGACGCGAACTCACCGCCGAGTTCCGGCTGGTGGAACGGGAGAGCACGCTCGGGCGGCGGTGACGCGGGGTCCCGGACGCCCCGCCGGGATTTCGGGCGGGAGGGTTTACAGCGTCCTTCCAACGATGTAAAAACCTCCCCTGAACGACGTGCACGCCGAGTTGACCGCAAGAGCCGTCCTACCCCCGTGAGCGCCACCGGCGCACCGGGGCCACGCCGTTTGGGGACTCCCATGAAGCCCACAGCACCACTGCGTCGCGCCTGTGCGCGGACCCTCCTCGCCGCCGGCCTCGCCACGAGCCTGGCCCTGATGACCGGATGCGCCAAGTCGGAGGACGACTCCGGCGGCGACAGGGGCGCCTCGCAGGGCAAGGACGCAGGCCAGGTCGTCGCCTCGCCGAGCGGCGGTACGGGACCTTCCTGCGCCATCGACGCCTACGGCGGCGAGAAGCGGGACCTGAAGTCCGCCACCGTCGGGTTCTCCCAGTCCGAGAAGGAAGCCAACCCCTTCCGTATCGCGGAGACCGCCTCCATCAAGGCCGAGGCGCAGCAGCGGGGCGTCAAGCTGCTGACCGCCAACGCCCAGTCGCAGTTCTCCAAGCAGATCAGCGACGTCCAGGACCTCATCGCCAAGGGCGCCGACCTGCTGGTGATCGCGCCGCTCAACTCGGACGGCTGGGAGCCGGTGCTGCGCGCGGCGTCCGCCAAGCACATTCCGATCGTCACGGTGGACCGCAAGATCAACGCCGCGGCCTGCAAGGACTATGTGAGCTTCATCGGCTCCGACTTCGTCGAGCAGGGCAGGCGGGCGGCCGACCGGATGATCGGGGCGACCGGCGGCAAGGGCGAGATCGCCGTCCTGCTCGGCGCGGCCGGCAACAACGTCACCACAGAACGCACCAAGGGCTTCGAGGACCGCATCAAGGAGAAGGCCCCGGGCCTGAAGATCGTGTTCCGCCAGACCACCGAATTCTCCCGGGAGAAGGGCCAGTCGGTCACCGAGAACCTGATCCAGTCCAGGCCCGGGATCAAGGGCATCTACGCCGAGAACGACGAGATGGGCCTCGGCGCGGTCAACGCCCTCAAGAGCGCGGGCAAAAAGCCCGGCGCCGTGAAGATCGTGACCATCGACGGCACGCGCAACGCCGTGCAGGGGATCGTGGACGGCTGGATCTCCGGCGTGATCGAGTCCAACCCGCGCTTCGGTCCGCTGGCCTTCCAGACGCTGGACAGCTTCGCCCGGGGCGAGAAGGTGGCCCAGGACATCGTCATCCAGGACAGCTCCTACACCAAGGACAACGCCGAGTCCGACCTGGGCAAGGCCTACTGAGATGCTCACCGTCACCGGACTGTGCAAGACCTTCCCCGGCGTCCGGGCGCTGTCCGAAGTGGACTTCACCGCCCGCGCCGGGGAGGTGCACGCCCTGGTCGGCGAGAACGGCGCGGGCAAGTCGACCCTGATCAAAGTGCTCACCGGCGTGTACCAGCCCGACGCAGGCGAGCTGTCCTGTGACGGCTCCCAGGTTCGCTTCGCCACCCCGCTGCAGGCGCAGCAGGCGGGCATCTCCACCATCTACCAGGAGGTCAACCTCGTCCCGCTGATGAGTGTGGCCCGCAATCTGTTCCTCGGCCGCGAACCGCGCGGCCGGCTGGGGCTGATCGACTTCCGCCGTATGCACCGGGCGGCGGAGGACACCCTGCGCGCGATGGGCATCCGGGTCGACGTCCGCCGCCCGCTGCGCGAACTGGGCGTCGGCGCGCAGCAGATGGTCGCGCTGGCGCGTGCCGTGGCGGTCGACGCCCGCGTCGTGATCATGGACGAGCCCACCTCCTCGCTGGAACCCCGCGAGGTGCGCACGCTGTTCGGGGTGATCCGCACCCTGCGGGAGCGGGGCATCGCGGTGATCTACGTCAGTCATCGCATGGACGAGCTGTACGAGATCTGCGACGCGGTCACCGTGCTGCGGGACGGCCGGGTCGTGCACACCGGCCGGCTCGCCGAGCTGGACCGGCTGCGGCTGGTGGCTCTGATGCTCGGGCGGGAGATCGGCGAGGTGCGCGAGGAGGGGCTCACCAAGTTCACCGGCTCCCGCGACACCGCTGCCCGACCGGTGCTCGAGGCCGAGGGGTTGCGCATCCGCCATCAGCTGGACGGGGTCTCGGTGTCCCTGCGTCCGGGCGAGGTGGTCGGTCTGGGCGGGCTGCTCGGCTCGGGACGCAGCGAGACGGCCAAGGCCATCGCGGGCGCCGTGCCCGTCGACGGCGGCCGGGTCGTGGTGGCCGGTGAGCCGGTGCGCGCCGGTTCCACCGCGGCGGCGATCCGGGCCGGCATCAGCCTGCTCCCCGAGGACCGCAAGACCGAGGGCATCGTGCCGGGTCTGTCGGTGCGGGAGAACATCGCGCTCGCCGCGCTGCCGGGGCTGTCCCGGTTCGGCCTGGTCGACGACGCCCGTGTCGACCGGATCGTCGACACCTTCATGAAGCGGCTGCGCATCAAGGCCGCCGGCCCGCACCAGAAGGTGGGTGAACTGTCCGGCGGGAACCAGCAGAAGGTGCTGCTCGCCCGCTGGCTGGCCCTGCACCCCAAGGTACTGCTGCTGGACGAGCCGACCCGGGGCATCGACGTGGGCGCCAAGGCCGAGGTGCAGGCACTCGTCGACGAACTCGCCGACGACGGCCTGGCGGTGCTGCTGATCTCGTCCGACACCGAGGAACTGATCGAGGGCAGTGACCGTGTGGTCGTCCTCAAGGACGGCGCGGTGGTGCGCGAGCTGACCGGCGACGCCGTCACCGAGGACGAGCTGATGCGCGCGATCGCCGCCGTACCGGCCGGAGGGCACGATGACTGAACTGAGCCTCGCCCCAGGCGCGGTGGACCGGGACCGGGCGCTGCGCCTGCTGCAGGACTACGGCGTCTACGGCGGGGTGCTGGCCCTGCTGCTGTTCAACTTCGTCTTCACCCCGCATTTCGCCTCCGCGGAGAACTTCCGCACCCAGGCGGTCCAGGTCGCACCCGTGCTGATCGTGGCCCTCGGCATGGCGCTCGCCATCGGCACCGAGGGCGTCGACCTGTCGGTGGGCTCGGTGATGGCGCTGTCCACGTCGCTGCTGTCGCTGTACCTCGGTTACGGACCCTGGACCGCCACGCTGATCGCGGTGGCCGGCGGCGTCGTGGCCGGCCTGGCGAGCGGGGCGCTGGTCGCCTTCGTCGGCGTCCAGCCCATCGTCGCCACGCTCGCTTCGATGGTCGCCGCCCGGGGTCTCGCCCTGGTGCTGCTTCCCCAGCTCAAGGACGTCCACGACCCAGGTCTCGCGGCCCTCGGCTCGGGGGACGTGCTGGGCGTCCCCCACCTGGCACTGATCGCGGCCGCGCTGGCACTGCTGGTGGCATTCGTCGTGCGGCGCTCGACGTTCGGCCGGCAGTTGCTGGCCATCGGCGACAGCCGGCCGGCGGCCCGCCTCGCCGGACTGCCCGTGCGCCGGGTCCTCGTGGTGGTGTACGTCTGCTCCGGCGCACTGGCCGCGATCGCGGGAGTGCTGGCGACCGCCCGGCTCACCGCGAGCGACCCCACCTCGCTGGGCACCCTGATGGAACTGTCCGCCATCACCGCGGTCGTGGTCGGCGGCACGCCGCTCAGCGGCGGCCGGGTCCGCATCGGCGGCACGGTCGCGGGCGCCGTACTGATCCAGCTGCTCACCACCACGCTCGTCAAGCACGACCTGCCCCCGTCGTGGACGCAGATCGCGCAGGCCGTGGTGATCGTCGCCGCCGTCTACGCGGCACGCGAACGGGGGAAGCGATGACCACGGACACCGGGGAAGCCACCATGCGGACAGAGACCCCCGCCGCCCGGGCCGGCGACGAACCGCCGGGCGCGAGCCGTTCGGAGCGGCTGAGCGCGCTCGCCCAGCAACACGGCGCGCTGGTCACCCTGGTGATCGCGGTGATCGTCGCCTCGCTCGGCTTCGACACCTTCCTGACCGGTGACAACCTCAAGAACATGGCGCTGTCGTCGGCGTTCCTGGCCGTCGTCGCGCTCGGCATGACGTTCGTCGTCGTCACCGGCGGCATCGACCTGTCGGTCGGCTCGCTGTTCGCGCTCGGCGGGGTGCTCGCGGCCTGGGGTTCGCAGTACGGCACCGCGGTGGCGCTGCTGCTGCCGCTCGCGGTGTGCGGGCTCGTCGGCCTGCTCAACGGGCTGCTGATCGCGCGCTCGGGCCTGGCCCCGTTCATCGTGACCCTGGCCGCCATGCTCGGTGCTCGCGGTGTCCTGCTGGCGCTGACGGACGAGGGTTCACGGACCTATCTCGTGGACAAGGACACGTTCTTCGCCGGCCTGGGGCAGGACTCGCTGCTCGGCGTCGGCGTGCCGGTGTGGATCACCCTGGTGCTGTTCGTGCTGGGCGCGGTGGTGCTCCGGCGCACGCGCTTCGGGCAGTACGTGTACGCCGTCGGCGGCAACGAGGACGCGGCGGCGCTGATGGGAGCACCCGTGGCCCGTACCAAGGTGGCCGTCTACACGCTGTCCGCGCTGTGCGCGGGCCTCGCGGGCGCGCTGAACGCGGCGTGGCTACTGTCGGGGGTGACGATCCTCGGCTCCGGCATGGAGCTGGAGGCGATCTCGGCGGTCGTCATCGGCGGCACGCTGCTGACCGGCGGGTTCGGGTTCATCAGCGGCTCGCTCGTCGGCGTGGCGCTGCTGAAGGTCATTCAGAACGTCATCAACCAGATCGGTTCCCTGGACTCGGCCTACCAACAGGTGGTCAGCGGCGCCTTCCTGGCGGTGGTCGTCGTCGCGCAGACGTGGCTGGGGCGCCGACGGCGGGTGCTGTGAGCGGCCGGCACTTCGCCGCTCCGGCCTCCGCCGGTCCTCCGGTGCCGCGCCGGTCCGGTGGCGTGGCCCGTCGAAGCGCCCGTGGTCCGCGTGCATGACCACGGGCGGTCAACGAGCGTCCGCGTCAAGCCGGGCTAGTGCGCGCCCGGAGTGGTGAAGGCACGGTGCGCGCGCCCATGCGCCCCCGGGCTGCGGCTGCCATCGCCTTCCACGCGGCGGCAGGAACTAGGTGCCGGGCAGCGATCGGTCCCTCTGCGGATGCAGGCGGTCGGTGAGGAAGGCGAGGATCTCGTCGCGGGCCCGGACCGTGGGGTGACCGGCCTCGTCGACGAGATGGGCGGTGACGACGCTGTGCGGGGTTCCGACCAGCTCGGCGAAGAAGGGCGGCGGGGCCGGGTTGGCGGCGCTGTCCGGGAGGACACGCCCGTCGAAGGCGTCGCCGAGCAGCGCGCGGTAGGCGGCGAAGCGCTGCCCCGTGCACCAGCGGTCTCCCTCGAAGCGGTAGGCGAGGACGGTGAGTCCGTCACCGTGGAGCCGTTCGCGTACCGCGCGCGCGTCCGCCGCGTCGAGTTCCAGCCCGCCGGGGTCGTCGAGCGGCAGCGACGGGTGGTTGACCACCGGGGCGATCACCGCGGGCTCCAGGGCCATGGCGAGGGCGAAGTTGCCCGTGAAGCACAGGCCGATCGCACCCACTCCCGGCCCACCGCACGCGGTGTGGGCCTGGCGCGCCAGGCCGCGCAGCCAGGCCGTCACCGGACTGGTGCCACCACCGGCGAAGGCGCGGAACTCCGCGCTGACACAGGCGCGGCGGACGACCTCCCGGCCGCCGGCCACCGTGGGGAAGACACCGTCCGTCCCGAACAGGGAGGGCACGTGGACGGTGAAGCCGGCGTCCCGCACCCAGCGTGCGAGCCGCAGGACGTCGGGGCTGATGCCCGGCATCTCGGGCAGCACCACGACCGCGGGCCCGGCCCCGGCCACGTACACCGTCTTCTCCACCCCCTCCACGGCCACGCTCCGGCGGGTGAAGTCGGTGATCGGATCGTCGTCGCTCATGGGGTCAGCCTGGTCCCGGGACCGGCCACCGGGTGAGGGGCGGGATCGCCGGTGCCAGGGGTAATCTCGCCACACGCCCGGCGGCGACCGGTGCGCGGTGGGCGATCCGGGACCGGGGCAGGGGGCGCACGGGCGATGGCGGAGGCGGCACGGCAGGCACGGCAGGCATGGCAGGCACAGGACGAAACAGGTCCTGGCGACGGGCCGGGGGCGCTGCGGGTCGGGGTGCTGGCCTATCCCGGCTGCTTCGCCTCCGAAGTGTTCGGCGTCCCGGACCTGTTGACGATGGCCGGGCATGTCGCCGGGCCGGAGGCGCCCGGCTACCGGGTGTCGGTCGTCTCGCCCCGCCGCCGGGTCACCGCCTCGGGCGGCGCGAGCCTGGACGTGCGTCCCTTGCGTGAGGTCGACGTCCTGGTGGTCCCCGGCTTCGAACTGCCCTTGGACACGGACCTCGACGTGCGGCTCGCCGGGCTCGCCCCCGAGACCGCGGCGATCCGCGCGCAGGCGGCAGCGGGAACCGCCGTCGTCTCGCTGTGCGTCGGCGCGTTCCTGCTCGGCGGGGCCGGCCTCCTCGACCGGCGCCGGGCCACCACGTCCTGGCTGTACGCCGGCGAACTGGCGAGGCGCTTCCCCGGCGCCGACGTGCGGCCCGAGCACCTGGTCGTCACCGACACGGGCGTGACGACCACGGCGGCGTTCAGCGCCATGTACGACTTCGCGCTGGACCTGATCCGCCGGCACAACGGCGGCCGGGTGGCGCGCACCACCGCACGGCTGGCGCTCGTCGACGACGTGCGGACCTCCCAGACGCCGTACGTCGACCCGCGGCTCCTCCCGCAGCCCGGCCGGGAGTTCTCCCAGCGGGTCATGCGGCGACTCGACCAGAACCTCGCGGAGCGGTACGACCTCGCCACGCTCGCGAACGCCTTCCGGGTCAGCAGCCGCACGCTGCTGCGCCGCTTCGCGGAAGAGACCGGACGCAGCCCACTGGCTCATCTGCAGGCCTCCCGGGTCCGCCGCGCACGTCACCTCCTGGAGACCACCGACCGCACGGTCGCCGCCGTCGCCGCGGCCGTCGGCTACCGCGACCCCGGCACCTTCGCCGCTCTCTTCGCGCGCCACACCGGCCACTCCCCGAGCGCCTACCGGGCGGCCTTCCACCGCACGGCCCGGGCGTCCGCTCCGGACGGCGGAACCTAGGACTGCCGTCGGCGCCGCCGGGGGCCGCCTCGGTGCGTGTCCGGCGCCCGGCACGGCACCCCCTGTTTCCGGAAGTAACGCCACCGTGATGAACAGGAGACGTTTGTACGAGCGCAGACGGTGCAGACGAGGAGCTAACACAGTCTTTATACGACGAGAGGGAGACGCATCATGGGCATCCTCGCTTGGATCATCATCGGCCTGCTCGCCGGCGCCATCGCCAAGGCCATCATGCCGGGCAAGGACCCCGGCGGCATCATCATCACCATGCTCATCGGCGTGGCCGGGGGTCTGCTCGGCGGCTGGCTCGGCAAGGTGATCTTCGGCGTCGACTCCGTCGACGGGTTCTTCGAACTCTCCACCTGGATCGCGGCGATCGTCGGCTCCCTCATCCTGCTCGCCCTCTACCGCGTCGTCACCGGCAACCGGCACTCCCACCGTCACGCATGACCCGCTGACGCCGCACGCACCCGGACGACGGCTCCCTCCTGCGCACACAGGACGGGAGCCGTCGCCGTCGTACCCGGCCCTCACCGGTTGCCGCATCGCCCATCCGTGGAACTCTGACCGTATGAGCAAGACCGCGCTGATCGTCATCGACATGATCAACACGTACGACCACAAGGACGCCGATCAGCTGATCCGCTCAGCAGCACCGGTCGTACCGGTCCTGGCCGGTCTGCTGCGCCGCGCACGGCGTCACGGCATCCCGGTCATCTACGTCAACGACAACTTCGGTGAGTGGCGTTCGCACCACGGCGAGCTGCTGGAACGGGCTCTGGCCACCCCTCACGCACGTCTTGTCGAGCCCCTGATGCCCGACGAGGACTCACTCTTCGTACTCAAGGCCCGCCACTCGATCTTCTTCGAGACTCCGCTGCACTACCTGTTGCAGGAGCAGGGTGTCGACCAGCTCGTGCTCGCCGGCCAGGTGACCGAGCAGTGCGTGCTGTACTCCGCCCTCGACGCGCACATCCGGCACTTCGAGGTGATCGTCCCCCAGGACGCCGTCGCGCACATCCACGAGGACCTCGCTCGTGCGGCGCTGCGGATGATGAAGCAGAACATGGGCGCCCGAGTGTGCACGAGCGAGGACCTCTGGGCCCCTGAGGAATGACCGCGGCCGAGTCCGAGGTACGGATGGGCACGGTCACCGGTCTCCCGGGGCGAGGGAAGCGGGCGGGGCGGATCAGAGGCCGCCGGTGTTGAGGAGCCGGTTGGGGGTGTCGGAGCGGACGCCGCGCACGACGCCGCGGGTGGCCGTGCGGTCGAGCCAGACGTGGACCTCGTGGGCCGTGGCGTGGGGGTGTGCCGAGAGGTACAGCGCGATGACGCCGGTCGCGTGCGGTGCGGCCCAGGACGTCGCACCGTCGTCCTCCGTGGTCGTGCCGCCGCCGGCTAGGGCGGCGGTCACCTTCTGGCCGGGGGCGTACAGGTCCACGCACCGCCCGTAGTCCGATCCGTAGGAGCCGCCGTCGCTCCACACCCGGTCGTCGGAGGTGGAAGCCGCCACGACGATCGTGCCGGGAACGCCCGCCGGAGAGTGCTTGCAGGCGTCGTCGTGGAAGTTGCCGGCCGAGACCACCGTCGGGATTCCCGCGTCGACCATCTTCTTCACCGCGGACTCCAGGGCCGCCGACCGATGGTCGAGGTTGAGCGACATGTTCACCACCGCGGGCTTCTGCGCGTGCGCGGTGACCCACTTGACCGACTTCACCAGGGCCGCCTCGGCCGCCGACGGGGAGCCGCCGCCCTCGCTGTCGCACAGGATGCCCTGGACCCGTACGAGGTCCGCCTTGGGCGCCACTCCGTACTTCGCCCCGCCGATGATGCCCGCGACGAACGTGCCGTGGCCGGTCCCCGCCTCGCTGAAACAGTCGCCGGAGTCCTTCGGGCCCACGAAGTCGGCGCCGAGGTGGGCGCGTCCGCCGAACTCCTTGTGGGCGACGTCCATTCCGGTGTCGATCACGTAGACGTGAACGCCCTTGCCCGTGGCGGTGGTGGTGAGCTTCCCGTTCAGCGGCCGCGACCGCTGGTCCAGGATGTCCAGGTTCCACGGCACGTGCCGGGTGGTGGGCGAAGCCGCGGTCCGCGCGATCCCGGACAGCTTCTCCAGGCCGCCGGAGGTCACCGGCGCCGCACCGGACGACGCCGCGGTCCCGGAAGACGCCGCGGACGCCTCCTTCCCGTGTGCGGACGCCTTTCCGTCGCCGTCTTCGCCCGCCGCACCGGATTGCCCGCCGCAGGCGGAGACTCCGAGCGCTGTCGCCATGGCCACCACCATGAGACCGGCCTTCCGCATGCTCCGCGTCATGACGTCCCCCTGCTCCCGCTCCGTACACAGTCAGCGCACAAGACGGCCACCGGGAGCGGGCGGTTCCCGCGGTGCCCGGCAACCGCCCGGACAGGTCGTATGGGGAACGGCGCTGCGGGAACCCGTTGATCAGGCCTCGACACCGCGAGAGGAGATCTCAGTGCACAAGGGCAAGTGGATAACAGGCAGCGCGCGCAAGGAGCTGGCCCGGACGTTCACCAGGGAGTACAGCGAGGGGCGTTCCATCCGCTCCATAGCCGAAGCTCACGGCCGGTCGTACGGCTTCGTGCACCGCGTGCTGACCGAAGCCGGCGCAACCCTCAGGGCCCGGGGAGGCGATGTGCGCGCCGGCTCCGCCCAGTCGGCTCGATGACGGACCGACCGCCGGTCACCGGGTGGTCGAACCTCACGGGGCCCCGGCGAGAGCAGGGGACCCCCTGGCAGAAGGAGTGACATGTCGGAAGTTCTCCAGCGACTGAAGCAGTTCGCGAAGAGTCCGCAGGGCCGGCGCACGATCGAACAGGTACGCCGCACCGCGGCCGATCCCCGTCGCCGTGCCCAGGCCCAGCGGCTCTTCGGCAAGTTGCGCGCCCGCCGGTCCGCGGGCATGTGACCCGCACCGGTGGACGGCCCCCGTCCTCGTGCCGGTGACCGGCCGGCACGGTGCGGGCGCAGCAGCGGCGGGCCCCGCGAGGGGACGGCTGCCGCGCCGTCAGACGGCAGCCCGCGAGGCGGGGGCGCATGCCTGCCGGCGGGGCGCCCGCGTATTCTGCTGGCCGCCCGTCGGGTCCGCGCAGCGTCATCGTGCCGGAGGCGCGGCGGGGAGATTGGGGGGGGCACGTGGAACCACTGCAGGCAACGGACCCGGTCGCGGTCGGGGGGTACCCGCTCCTGGCCCGCCTCGGCGCGGGGGGCATGGGCCAGGTCTATCTGTCACGGACACCGGCCGGGCGGCCGCTCGCGCTGAAGACCGTGCGCGCGGACTTGGCGGCGGCACCGGACTTCGAGCCGCGGTTCACCCGCGAGATACGGAACAGCGACCGCGTCCGCTCGCCGTTCACCGTGTCCGTCGTCGACCACAGTCCGCCCGGCCATCGCCCCCAGTGGCTGGCGACGGAGTACGTCGCCGCGCCCTCGTTGGCCGAGTGGGTCACCGTGCACGGACCACTGCCGCCGCCCATGGTCCGTGCACTGGCGGGCGAACTGGCCGCCGCCCTGGCCGCTGTCCACGCCTGCTCACTGGCGCACCGTGACGTCAAGCCGTCCAACATCCTCCTGGGCCGCGAGCGTCCCATGCTCATCGACTTCGGCATCGCCCGCGCGGCCGACGACTCACGGCTCACCCACAGTGGCGGGGTCATCGGCTCGCCGGGCTACCTGGCCCCCGAGCAGATCTCCCACGGTGTCGTCACCGAAGCCGGTGACGTCTTCTCGTTCGCCTGCGTCGTCGTGTTCGCCGCGGCAGGACGCAGTCCGTTCCAGCACCCCGGCGAAGACGTCTCGGCGGCCTCGCTGCTGTACCGCATCGTGCACGAGCAGCCCCACGTCGAGGGCGTACCACCGGAGCTGCTGACCGTCGTGACGCGCTGCCTGGCCAAGGAGCGCGAGCAGCGGCCCACCGGCAAGGAGCTCACCGAGCTGCTGACGCGGCGCCCCGCCCCGGACTGGTCCCGGGCCCTGCCGGCCGGCCTCGGCCACGAACTCGCCGCCCGCCAGGCGGACGTCTCGCGCCTGGTCGCGGCACTCCCGGTACCGGCGGCGCCGGCGGCGCTCACGGACATTGCCGGCCCGCCGCCCACGGCCGGCCCTGTCCCCCCACCCTCGGCTCACCGGCCTTCCGGCGCGTTCGGCCCTCCCCCGCCCCTGGGCGCGAGCACGACCGCCCCCGACGACCCGCCGGGCGGCGGAACGGACTCGGCGCCGTCCAGTGCACGCGAGCCGCGCATCTTGTGGACAGCGGTCGCGGTCGTGCCCGTCGTCGCGCTGGTGATCGCGCTGCTGCACCCGTTCGGCAGCGACCGCGAGGGAGGCGGAGCGGGAACGGGCGCCGAGGGCGGCGGGCGTTCCCCGGCGTCCTCTTCACCGGCGTCCTCTTCACCGGCCGCCGCCACGCTCCCCGTGAAGTGGGCGGGTGTGTGGGCCGGCAGGGGCCCCGGCAATCCGCGGGCCGACGGGCGGCTGGCGCCCCGCACCACCGCCTTCGAAGTCACCCTGACCCTGCACCCGGCCGCCGTCGGGGAACTCGCCGGAAAGCAGGTCAGCAACGTCACGGAGGCCGGTACCGGGCGGGAGGTCGGCTGCACCGAAGCCCTCGAACTGCGCGGGGTACGTGGAACCACGGCTACCTTCGAGGCGGTCACCAGCCACCCCACTGACCGTGCCGCCACCCTCCTCACGTGTGAGAAGGGGCATGTGTACGTCGTGAAGCTCACGGACGGGGACACCCTCTCGCTCGGCGAGGAGGGTGCCCAGTCCGCCGGCGCGCCTTCCCTGCTGCGTCGTGCCGAGACCACCGGCTGAGCACGCCCGGGGGCCGCTGACTCCCGCTCCGGACCCCATCCCTGATACACCGCTGCGCCGTGTTTGTTCACTCCGGCCGGCTCGCGACGGTGTGTGGACGGGCGATCGCCCCTCGTTAGGGCGAAGCTTAGGGATGTGAGTACGAGAAGCGAGCGCCCGGCGAGCGCTGAACAGATCCATGCGGCACTGGTCGCCCTGGAGGCCGAACCGGCGGCGGGTCCGCAGGCGGGGCCCGAGGGAGCGCGGGAGGCGGACCGCCTGCGCCTGCTCGGCAGCCTGCTGGCCAAGGTGGAGCTGGAGATCACCGTCGCGACTCGCCTGACGGGCGAGGAGGAGCTGGAGGACGTCCTGGAGACCATGCTCGGCTGGGCCGATCAGCTCGGCCCTGATCCGGGCATCGCGGTGAACGTGCTGACGAACAGGCTGCAACGCACCGCGCTGCAGGTTTCGGAGTCCGAGGCGGATGAGCCGCCGCCGGGCCGGGAGGCGTCCTTCGCCGCCGCGATGACCGCGATGTACACCCTCAGCGCCCAGCTGCACGCCGACCGCGATGACGTGGAGGGCACCCGGCAGGCCCTGAGCGGGGCGGAGGAAGCCCTCATCGACGTCATGCAGGGCATGCACGACCTGCGCATCGCCATCGGCGACGCGGTCGGGGAGGAGGAGGAACCCGACAGCTGACCGCTGACCGCGAGCGGCCCCGCGCGATCCCCGCAGGACGGTGCGGACGCCGTCGGTCCGCGGCGGCTGCGGCCCCGCCGGTCCGGTCCGCCGGGCAGGCCCTCCAGCGGGAGCCGGCGGCTGTCACAGCCAGCCGTTGCGGCGGAAGGCCCGGTACAGCAGTCCCGAACCGAGGGCCATCACAGCGAGCGCGCACGGGTAGCCGTAGCGCCAGTCCAGTTCGGGCATGTGGGAGAAGTTCATACCGTAGAGCCCGGCGACCATGGTGGGGATGGCGAAGATGGCCGCCCAGGCGCTGATGCGGCGCATGTCGTCGTTCTGCCACGTGCCCACCTTCGCCAGATGGGCGTCCAGCACGGAGGCGAGCAGGTCGTCCATCGCCCGGACTTCGGTGTCGGTGCGGGTGAGGTGGTCGGCCACGTCACGGAAGTACGGCACGACGTGCCGCGGCCAGTCGTCCCGCCCCGTGGTGAAGGGTTGCATGACCGGGACCAGCGGTCCGACGGCGTCGCGGAACTCGACCACCTCGCGTTTGAGCGAGTAGATCCGCTCGGTCAGGTCGTCGCGGGCGGGGGAGAAGACGCAGCGCTCCAGCTCCGTCAGGTCCGTGCGTACCTGGGCGGCGGCCTCGGCGTAGGCGTCGACGACGACGTCGGTGACCGCGTGCAGGACGCCGACAGGCCCGAGCCGTGCCATGTCCGGCTGATCCGCGAGCCGGCGTGCCGCCTCCGCAGTGGGATCGTTCGCGCCGTGCCGTACGGTCAACGCGAAGGACGGGCCCAGGAAGATCATCACTTCGCCGGTCTCCACGTCCGCGGTCCGTTCGACGAACCACAGCGTCTTCACCGCGACCGCGAGCACGTCGCCGTAGCGTTCCTGCTTGGGCCGCTGGTGCGCCTGCACCGCGTCCTCGACGGCCAGGGGGTGCAGCTTCAGGTACTCGGCCAGCCGCCGCAACTCCTCCTGCCGGGGTTCGTCCAGGCGGATCCAGGCGAACTCGTCCGGCTTCAAGTCCGCCAGACGGTCCAGGGTGACCTGGCATCCCGGGTCCGCCTCGCCGCAGTCGATCCGCTCGCACTCACCGGTCTGCTCCTGGTAGATCACGCACTCCATGCCCCTTCGGATGCTTCCGCCGTCGCATTTCATGCCTGGGAAGCGGTTACCTTCGTTCCATGCTCGCCCATCGAGAGCTGATCACGTTCGGCCACAGTACGGCGGACCGGACGACGCTGGCCGGTCTCCTCCGGGAAGCCGGTGTCACCGCGGTCGTGGACGTCAGAACCGCGCCCGGGAGCCGCCGGGACCCGGACCTGTCACGGCAGCGGCTGGCCGAGTGGATGCCCGCCGAACACATCGCCTACCGGTGGGAGCGGCGGCTGGGCGGATGGCGCAAGCCCTCACCGGACTCGCCCGACACCGTCTGGCGCAACGAGTCGTTCCGCGGCTACGCAGCGCACACCCGCAGCCCGGAGTTCGTCTCCGCGATGGATGCGCTGTTGCAGGAAACGGGCCGGAGCCGCACCGCGGTGATGTGCAGCGAGGCCGTGTGGTGGCGGTGCCACCGGCGTCTGATCGCCGACTTCGCCGTGCTGGCCCGCGGTGCCCTCGTCCTCCACCTGATGCACGACGGACGCCTCACGGCGCACACGCCGACACCGGGCGCGCGCCTCCGTGATGACGGTCTCCTCGTCTACGATGCCGCTCCCCCGGCGGGAGAGACCCCGTCCCCCTGATGGCTGGTCGGTCCGCCGGCACCGCCCGAAGCCGACGGTCCCTACCGCCCGGGCCCGTCCGCACGGTTGCCCACCGTGCGGACGCGGCGCCCGCTCCGGACATGGCCGGTGCGGTCAGGACTGCGGGAAGTCCTGGTCGGCGAGGTCGCTGGCGGCGAAGTCGGCGTCGCTCATCGCCGCGCCGGGGAGGAAGCCCTTCATGAGTTCGTCCATGTCCAGCTCCTCGGCCCCCGCCGGGGCGGTGGGCCTGGTGCCGTCGCCCATCCGCAGCGTCAGGCCCAGCTTCTTGACCTTGGCGCTCTCGGCCAGCTTGGCGAGGTCCACGTCCACCTCGGTCAGCTCACCGTTCTTGAGTGTGAAGTCCGCCGTCACCTTGGTGTCGGGCGCGTCCTTCAGGTCCTTGTCGGTCGGCAGGTCCATGCCCGGCGGCAGGTCCTTCGCCAGCGGACGGATCTCGCCGAACAGCTCGGTGATCAGCGTGCGGAACGGGGCCGTAGCGGTGATGTGCTCGGTGCCGTCGCCGCCGCCGGCCGTCTTGAAGCGCACCTCACGGGCGACGACCTTGCGGAGGGCCGTCACGAGCTTCTTCTGCGTCCTGGTGTCCAGGGAGGGGCGGGGCGCGGGGCCCTTCCGGTCGCTCTGCCCGCCGGCTGCGGCCCTGTCCATCTCCTTGGTGTCGAACTTGACCCATTTGCCGCCGAGGATGTCCTTGATCGCCCCGGCCTCCGGGGGCAGGTCCGCGGCATCCGGTACGGGGCTGCCCGTCGCCTTGCCGATGGTGTCCATGTCGGCACGGAGGTAGGCGTAGTCGCCGATCACCCGGTACTCGGCGAGGTTGCCGTCCGGGCTGCTTATCTTCATGGCCATGCCGACGAAGTCCTTCTCACCGGACTCGCTGATCGGCTTCTTGGACTGCACGGTCAGAGTGATCTTCGCCCCGCTCATCAACTCGGCCGCCTCATCAGGCATTTCGTCGCCGGGCTCGGGGTCGGACTTGGCGTCCAGCGCCTTCAGGGACGCGACGTCCGTGTCCAGGTCGAGCTCGAAGGAGAGCCTCTTCTTCTTGCCGAGCTCCTCGAAGGCGCGGTCGAGCTTCTTGCCGGCGGAGAGCTGTTCCACCGTTCCGCAGGCGGCGGAGCCCGCGAGGACTGCACCGACGACGGCGGTGGCGGTCAGGGTCTTGCGTATGGCGTTGATGTTGGTCTCCTCGTGAGTCCGATCACGGTGTGATCGATCAGAGGACTCACCAGCGGCCCACAAGGTTGCCCTCCCGTCGGCCGGTTTCACGCCTCCGGGCGTCCACGCGGCCGGCATGGGCACTCGGTCGGCATGAACGCACACAGTCGCCCGCTCACCGACGGCTCGCTGACCCTGCTGACCGAGGGATACGCCTGGCTGCCCGACCGCATGCGCCGGCGCCCGGACCACGTGATGCGCACCCGGCTCATGGGCCGGCCCACGCTGGCCGTGCGCGGCCCGGAGGCGGTGCGGTTCTTCTACGACGAACGCAACGTGCGCCGCCATGGAGCGATCCCGGAACCCGTGCTCGGCACGCTCTTCGGCCACGGCCCGGTCCACACCCTCGACGGCGAGGCCCACCGCGCGCGCAAGGAGTTCTTTCTCCCGCTGCTCCATCCCGACCTGGTCGCCGGCCTGGTCGCACACGTCACGCGGGTGTGGGCGGAGGAGGTTCCCGCGTGGACGGCGCGTGAGCAGGTCGTGCTGTTCGACGAGGTGAGCGTGATCCTCACCCGCGGCGTGTGCGCGTGGGCGGGAATCCCGCTGGACCGCGACGAGGTCCGGTCCACGGCCCGCGATCTGGTGGCGATGGTGGACGGCTTCGCCACCCTGGGCCCGCGTCACTGGCGTGCCCGGCGGGCCCGGGGCCGGCAGGAGGACCGGCTGCTCCGGCTGGTGGAGGACGTCCGCTCCGGTCGACGCGACGCCCGCGCGGACTCCGTGCTCGACCGGGTGACCCGCCACCGGGACGCCGACGGCGGTCTGCTCGACGACGGGACGGCCGCCGTCGAGCTGCTGAACGTCATCCGTCCGACGGTGGCCGTGAGCTGGTTCGCCGTCTTCACGGCGCACGCGTTGCACCGGTGGCCGGAGAGCGGGGACCGGCTGAGGGCGGGTGACTCCGCCTACACGGCGGCGTTCGTCCAGGAGGTGCGCCGCTTCTATCCGTTCGCGCCCTTCCTCGGCGGCCGTGCGGCGCGCGACCTGTCCTGGCGGGGCGAGCGGATTCCCGCCGGCGGCACGGTGCTTCTGGACGTGTACGGACAGAACCACGACGAGGAGCTGTGGGGTGATCCGTACGCCTTCCGGCCCGAGCGGTTCCTCGACCGCCCGGCCGGGCGTGACGAGCTCGTTCCGCAGGGCGGCGCCGACCCCCGGACCGGCCACCGGTGTCCCGGCGAGGGCCTGACCATCGGGCTGCTGGAAGCCCTGGCAGCGCGGCTCGCGCGGCTGGAGTACACGGTGCCGGAGCAGGATCTGAGCATTCCGCTGGGACGCATGCCCACCCGACCGCGCAGCGGGTTCGTCATGACCGGGGTGCGGACTCCGGTTCAGTCGCCGGTGGCCGCGAGGTGAGGCGCGCCGCGTCCGGACGGGGCGCGGGACCGCCGCTGTCCGCCCGCCCCACCGGGAGTCCCCCGTCGTGCCTCGTTTGCCGACTTGCCAGGTGGGGACCCGGCGGCCCATGAGCACAAAGCCATGTCGCCGGGAACGGCCGAACCGGATGCTGCGGATGCTGGACAGCCTGGAACGGCAGACCCGGGCCGATCCGGTGATCGACGCGGTGGCCCGGGGCGTGCGGGCCCTGCCGCTGCGGGACGGCCGGGACCTGATGCACGGCAGGTGGCTGGGGCACCCCGTGCATCCCCTGATGGTGCAGGTACCGGTCGGCAGCTGGCTGTCGGCCGCGGTGCTCGACCTCTGCCCCGGCCGCTCCCGCGGAGCCGGCCTGCTGATCGGCCTCGGCGTGGCAGCCGCCGCCCCGGCGGCCCTGACCGGCGCCGTCGACTGGGCGGAGCTGCACCGCACGCAGCAGCGCGTCGGCCTCGTGCACGCGCTGGCCAACACGGCGGCCGTCGCCCTCTACAGCGCCTCGCTCGTCTGCCGGGCCAAGGGTGCCAGGGGCGCGGGCCGAACGTTCGCCTTTCTCGGGCTGACGGCGGCCGGGACCGGTGGTCTGCTGGGGGGCCACATGGCCTACCGGCAGGCGGCCGGGGCCAACCACGCGGAGGAGGTCGAGCACGTCGTCACGGAGGGCTGGCACCGGGTCGGCGCCGTGCTCGAGTTCCCCGCCGGCCGGGCGGTGCGACGCATGGTGGACGACGTGCCGGTGCTGGTCGTCCTCGAACCCGACGGGACGTTCCACGCACTGGCCGACCGGTGCAGCCACCTCGCGGGCCCCCTCTCCGAAGGCGCCGTCGCCGACGGATGCGTGCAGTGCCCCTGGCACGGCAGCGTCTTCCGCCTCTCGGACGGCTGGAACGTGCGCGGTCCCGCCACCGCCCCCCAGCCCGCCTTCGACACGCGCATCACCGACGGATACCTGGAGGTACGCCTGCGGGATCCCGAGCGGGGGACGGAGAGCTGTCAGGACGCGGGCAGGGCAGGGGACACGGCCCGCGGACAGAGCGGCTGAAGAGCGCCCGGGGACATGCGCAGCGGTTCACCGGCGAAGGCCGCGCACACGCAGGACCGGATCGCGGAGCTGAGCCGTATCGCCCGGGAGCGGTTCGGGTGGGAGCATCTGGCGCCCGAGCAGACGGAGGCGATGGGGGCCCTGCTGGAGGGGCGTGACGTGCTGGTCGTCATGCCCACCGGGTCCGGCAAGTCGGCGATCTACCAGGTGCCGACCGTCCTGCTGGGCGGCCCGGCCGTCGTGGTGTCGCCGTTGATCGCACTGCAGCGCGACCAGGTCGCCGGACTGAGGGAGAGTGCCGCACCCGATGCCGTGGCCGTGAACTCGGCGCAACCGGATTCGGTCGTCGACAGGAGCTGGCGGGCGGTCCGGGAAGGCGAGGCCGAGTACTTGTTCCTGTCACCGGAGCAACTGGCCAAGGACACGGTGCTGAAGCGGCTGCGCGCGCTGAAGCCCTCGCTGTTCGTCGTGGACGAGGCCCACTGCGTCTCCGCCTGGGGACACGACTTCCGCCCCGACTACCTGAACCTGGGCGAGGCCGCCGAACGGCTGGGCCGCCCACCGGTCCTCGCACTGACGGCGACGGCCGCCGCCCCGGTCCGGACGGACATCGTCGATCACCTGCGCATGCACGACACCCAGGTCGTGACGGCCGGAACCGACCGGCCCAACATCCATCTGGCGGTGCACACCTTCACCGACGACGCCGCCAAACGCGACGCCGTCGCCCGCTGGACGGCGGGGGCAGGCGCCCCGGGCATCCTCTACACGGCGACCCGCAAGGACGCCGAGAGCTACGCGGCGCGGCTCCGGCAGGACGGCGTCGACGCGCAGGCGTACCACGCGGGGCTGAAGGCGGCGGACCGGCGCCGGATCCAGGACGGGTTCATGGCCGGGGCGCCCCGCGTGGTCGTGGCCACCTCGGCGTTCGGGATGGGCATCGACAAACCCGATGTGCGGTTCGTCGCCCACGCGTCCGTCCCCGAGTCGCTGGACTCCTACTACCAGGAGATCGGGCGCGCGGGCCGGGACGGCGAGCCCGCCCGGGCCGTGCTGTTCTACCGGCCCGAGGACCTCGGGCTGCAGAAGTTCCTCACCGCCCGGACGCTGGACGGCGACGGGCTGCGCGGGATGATGACCACGCTGCTGAGCCAGGACGGCGCGCTGAGCCGTAGCGAGGTCGCACGGCACTGCGGGCTGTCGCGCCAGAAGGCCACCGATCTGATGAACCTGCTCGAGGAGGCGGGGGCGGTGACCACCGAGGGGAGACGCCGGGCGGTCCGGGCCGTTCCCGGCCACACACCGGACGAGGCCGCCGACGGGGCGTCCGAGGTGTTCGAGCGGCGACGGCGGATGGACCGGTCACGGATCGAGATGATGCGGGGCTACGCCGAGACGCAGTGCTGCCGGCGCGCATACCTGCTGGGCTACTTCGGTGACCAGCCCGAAGAGCCGTGCGGACGGTGCGACGGGTGCGAGCGGGACCGTGACCGGCGCGCGGGAACCGGGCACAGGGAGGCCGGGACCGGGCATCACGCGCCGTACGAACCGAACGCCAGGGTGCGCCACGCCGAGTGGGGCGCGGGCACGGTGATGCGCACCGAGGACGACCGCGTCGTCGTGCTGTTCGAGGAGGTGGGCTACAAGACCCTGTCCCTGGCGGCCGTTCGGGACCACGGCCTGCTGAGGAGCGTCTGAGCCGCACGGCGTCGCCGGACCGTGACCACGCGCCTTGACTTCCGGCCATTCTGCGCCGCGTGGTGACTGGGGCGACCTGGTCCTTTGCCCTCCCAAGACTAGTCAGATTCACACCTGGATTCACTGAATGAAGATCTGCACAGGGTCGACTCCATTGCTGACCTGCCGTTAAGTCGTTCACAGCGCGCACACGATTCGAGCACGTCTCAAACACGTTCCGCCGACTGGCCCTGCCCCGTTGCTCAGGCGAAGCTGCTCCCGGCCCACAAGGCCCCCAACCCTCATCAAGGAGCTTCCATGCGCACGAACCTGCGCTTCGCCTGTACCGCCGCGGCCGCCGTCAGCGTGGTCGGCGCGACCCTCGCCGCGGCCTCGGCCACCGCCACCGCGGCGCCGGCCAGCCTCTACGCACCCTCGGCGCTGGTCCTGACCGTGTCCTACCCCGGAGGCTCGACCGACACCGCAGCGCGCGCCGTCACGCTGAGCTGTGCGCCCGGCGCCACCGGCACCCACCCCTCCCCCGCCGCGGCCTGCGCGGAGCTGCGCGCCGCCGACGGCCGGCTCGACACCCTGCTGTCCACGACGTCCGGCCGGGCCTGCACGCAGGTCTGGTCCCCCGTCACCGTCACGGTCGACGGCGTCTGGCAGGGCACGCGCACCTCCTGGAAACACACCTTTGCGAACTCCTGCGAAATGGCCAACGCGGTCGAGCGGAGCAGCCTCCTGAGCTTCTGACGCGCCCCGCCGGCAGGCGCGCGCATCCCACACCCCCTCGACCGCGGCCCGTCCGCCGGTCGCAGGGGGTGCGGTCGATCGGGCCTGGACCCAGGACCGGCAATCGATCCCGGGCGGTCCGTGCATGTGACAGCCGTCTCCTTCTCCGGCGGAACCGGAAGCAGCCCGATTTCATCCCCGCGCACTTCGAAATCACGTGAGGGATTCGGCCAGTTGAGGCGCAAGTCCGTCCCGGATCCTGAGATATCCTTCTGGTCCGGGCGCCCCGTTCACACGGGCGCACCATTGATTCATTTCTCAACGACAAACGGGCCCCTTCTTCCCGGAGCCGCCCGTCCCGTCGTATCGCCGTCGGCTTTCTCCGTCGACGGTTCACGCCTTCGAGCAGGAATTGATGCCCGTTCAACCATTGGCGGAACTCATACGTTTCGCACGCCACAATTCACCCTTCTACCGGGAGCTCTACGCTCACCTTCCCGCTGATGTGGCACACCTCACCGATCTACCGGTGATCCCCCAGACGGAATTCTGGAGGGCCAACTCTCCGCGGGACAACACGTTGCTGACCGCTCCGCTGGAGGAGGCCGTCGTGTTCCGCAGCGGTGGCACCACGGGGGCGCCGAAGTTCTCCTACTACACCCGTGACGAATGGCGGGAGTTCACGGCCGCGTTCGGCGCCGGAATCGTCAACGCCGGCCTCCGGCCGGGACACCGGGTGGCCGACCTGTTCTACGCCGGCGACCTCTACGCCAGTTTCAGTTTCGTCCTCGACTCCCTGCACCGCGCTCCCGTGGCCAACGTGCGCCTGCCCATCGGCGGCGCCGCCCCCTGGGAGTCCACCGCGGCCACCCTGGAGGAGTTCCGGGTCCAGGCCGTCGCCGGTACGCCGACCACGCTGTGCGCGCTCGCCGAGCGCCTCGCCCTGGCCGGCCGGACGCTGCCGGCCGTGGAGCTGGTGCTCTTCGGCGGCGAGTGTCTCTTCGGTGACCAACTTCCGCTGCTCACGGCCACTTTCCCGAACGCGGAGGCTCGTTCGCTGGGGTATGCGAGCGTGGACGCGGGGCTGCTGGGCGAGGCCGTGCCCGGCGACGACCCGCGGATCCACCGGGCCTTCATCCCCCACACGGTGGTCGAGATCGTCGACGACGAGAACGGGCACCCCGTGGAGCGGGACGGGGTGCCGGGCCGGCTCGTCGTCACCGACCTCCGCAGGCGCCTGATGCCCGTCCTGCGCTACCCGGCCGGCGACCGGGCCGAGTGGGTGGACCGGGACGCCTCTGTCTTCCGCATCCTCGGCCGCGCCGAGGAGGGAGTGCGGGTCGGCCCGGTGACCCTGCACACCCAGGACGTCCACGACATCGTCACGGCCGCCGACACGACCCGTGAGGTGACCGGACTGCAGCTCGTCGTGCGCCGCGAGGACGGCCGGGACGGGCTGGTCCTGCGCCTGGCCACCGGCGAACCGAACGGTGCGCGACCGGCGTTGGCGCAGGCGGTGACCGCCGCGGTCCTCGCGCAGCGGCCGCTGTACGGCAGCGCCGTGGCCGCGGGGCACGTGAACCCGCTCGTGGTCGAGTGGGCCCACCACCGCGACCTGACCGTCAACTCCCGTTCCGGCAAGCTCGTCCGGGTCGTCGACGAACGGCCCCTCTCATGAGCGCTCCCCCGTGGGGTGCCGGCCGCCGGCCCCTCGTCCTGCGCAATCCCGCCTTCGGCCGGGTCTGGGCCGGCCAGCTCCTGACCCAGGTGGCGAGCCGCATGTTCCAGGTCGGCGCGGTCTGGTGGCTCGTGGGCTTCACGGGCGGCGACGGTCACCGCGGCTTCGGCTCCGGGCTGTTCCTCATGGTCAGCACGGTGCCGGCGGTCGCACTCGCCCCCGTGGTCGCCCGGATCGTCGCGGGCCGGGCGCACCGGACGGTGCTGGCCTGCGCGGCGGGGGCGGCGGGCCTGGTGGCCGCTGCCGCCGCCGTGCCGGCGCGGGCCGGGGCGCTGCCCATGACCGCGGTCTACGCGGTGGGGCTGACGCTGGCCGCCTGTCAGGCGGTCTTCGACCCGTGCCTGACGACATCGGTGCCCGAGCTGGTCCGGGACGCCGACATCGAGGCGGCCACCGGCTTCGAGCTGTCCACCCAGTCGGTGGCCGGACTCGGCGGAGGGCTGCTCGGCCCGCTCGTGGTCGACTCGGGCGGCCTGGCCGGGGTGGTCACCGGCTGTGCGGCCGCCTATCTGCTCGCCGCCCTGCTGATCGTGTCGGTCCGCTTCCCGGGAGCCGCCGCGGCGCAGGAATCCGCGCACGGCCCGGTTCCGGAGCGGCGGACGCTGCGCCGGATCCTGGCCCGGCTGCCGTTCATCCGGCGGGTGCTGCTCTGCTTCGCCGCCGCCAACGTGTTCACCACCGCGGTCTACGTCGTGATGCCGCTGTACACACGGGGCGTACTCGGCTCGACCGGTTCCACCGTCGCCCTGCTGGAGGCAGCGCTCGGCGCGGGCACGCTCGTCGGGTCCTTCACCGGTGCACGGGTGCCGGGAGGCCCGGTCGCCGTCGGCAGCGTGTGCCTGGCCGGGACGGCGGCGGCCCTCGCGCTGCCGGGCCTGGTCGCCGACCGCGCCGCCGCGCTCGGTGCGCTGCTCGTCGTCGGCTGGTGCGTCGGCACCATCGGGGTCCGGTTCGTGGCGCTGTTCCAGCGCGTGGTCCCCGCGGACGACAAGCCGGGGTTCTTCGCGGTGATGCAGGGGTTGCTCGGTGCCACCTTCCCCCTGTCCTCGCTCGCCTTCGGCGCCCTCGGCGACCACCTGACGGCCCGTACCCTCTGCCTGGTGCAGGGTGCCGGCCTGGCGCCGGTGGCGCTGGCGCTGTGGTGGCTCTGCGGGCGGGGGAACACCGAAGGCACGCAGGCGCCCGCCGGGGCCGTACCGGCCCTCGCGACGGCGGGAGAGACGTCGTGAGCGTCGTTCTCTCCCCCGCCGAGGTCCAGGACATCGCCCACCTGCGGCAGTTGTACTTCGAGGTGTACGGGCACGGCTACCCCGTGCCGCTGGGCAGCGATCCGGCCGTCATGCGCCGGCTCATCACCGGCGGCACCGCCCACTGGCTCACCGCCCGCACGCCCGGCGGCGCCCTGGTCGGCTCCGCGGTCGTGCAGACCGATCCGGGCAGTCGCATCGGCAAGCTCCTGGGGCTTGCGGTGCACCCCGGCCACCGCGGCGGCGGGCTGGCCTCCCGGCTGACCGGCGCGGTATGCGGCGAGGCCTTCGCGGCCGGCCGCCTCGACTCGGTGTACGCCACAGTCCGGGTCGTCACCGAGGGCCCGCAGCACGTCGTCGTGCGCAACGGCTTCCGGCCGCTGGGCCTGCTGCCGAACGCCGTCGAGGTCGAGGGATGCGAGACCCTGGCGCTGTTCGCCCGGTACGCCGACGGCGTACTGGCCCGCCGCGCTCCCGTGCCGCACGCCCCCGAACGACTGACGCCGCTGCTGTCCGCCGCCGGTGCGGGCGTCGGCATCGACTACACCGGCACCGGCCGCGTGCCCTCCCGCACCACGCTGCCGGCGACGCCCGGCGCCGGGCCGATCGAGCTGATCACCGCTCCGGCGTTCGTACGCCGCCGCTTCCTGGAACACTTCCCCGACGCGGGCGACCGCTTCTTCCCGCTGCACGCGCCCAACGCGCTGCTGGTGGCCGCCGACGGCGGCTTCGAGGCCTACGCCGACCTGGACCGGGCCGCCGGCAGCTGCGCCCTCGTCGCCGTCCATCCGCGTCCGGCCGCGGTGAACGGAGCGCTGGAGACGCTGATGTCCACGGTCACCCGGGCCGGCGCGGACTACGCCGAGACGCTGCTGCCGCTCGCCGACACCGAGGCCCTGGGCGTCTTCCTCGCCTCCGGCTTCGTGCCCAGCGCCGTCTACCCGGCCATGCGCCGCATCGGCGACCGTCTCCACGACTACGTGGTGCTCTCCCGCACCAGCCGCCAGATCGACTTCCGCGCGACGGCGGTCAGCCCGCTGCTCCAGCCGTACCTCGGCGCCTACCTGAGCGCCTGGACCACCACCTACCTGCCGCTTCACGAGGTGTCCCGATGAACCCCCATCTCGCTCCCGTCGAGGTCCCCGACCCCGCGGCGCTCGGCCACGTGCAGCGGCTGTGCGACGTGCCGGAGCCGTACGCGTCCGGCGCCGCCGCCGACGAACTTTTCGCCGCCGCCATGGCCGAGACCAACGCCTGGCACGCCGGCCGCTCCTCCTTCTTCGCCGCCCTGCTGGGGGATCCGCCCGAGGACCCGGCACCCACCACCGGCGCCGGGATCCGCACCCCGCTGCTGCCCGCGGCCTTCTTCAAGCGTCACGAGGTGCTCTCCGTCCCTCGCGACGAGGTGTTCCTGCACCTGACCTCCTCGGGCACCACCGGCCAGAAGTCCCAGATGTTCTTCGACGAGTGGACCATCCGCGCGGCGCAGCGCATGGTGGCCCGGATCTTCGACCACTACGGCTGGATCACCCCCTCCCAGCCCGTCAACTACCTGCTGTACAGCTATGAGCCGGCGCCTTCGCTGAAGCTGGGCACGTCCTTCACCGACAACTACCTGTGCGACTTCGCCCCGGCCCGGCACACCACGCACGCGCTGCGGCACACCGGCAGCGGTCACGAGTTCGACGTGCACGGCTGCATCGCGGCGCTGCGGCGGTACGCGGAGGACGACGTACCCGTCCGCATCCTCGGCTTCCCGGCCTTCCTGTACTTCACCCTGGAGCGGATGCGGGCGATGGGGCTGGAGCCGCTGCGGCTGCCGGCGGGATCGCTGGTGATCCTCGGCGGCGGCTGGAAGGGTCATGCCGACCGGCAGATCGGCAAGGAGGCGTTCTACGCCGGGGTCACCGAACGCCTCGGCATCCCGGGCGACCGCATCCGCGACACCTTCGGCTCCGTCGAGCACTGCGTGCCCTACGTCGAATGCGCGAACCACCGGCTGCACGTGCCGGTCTGGTCGCGGGCCGCGGTCCGCGACACCGGGACGCTGCGCCCGCTGCCGTACGCGGAGCCGGGCTTCCTGCACCTGGTCAGCCCGTACATCACCTCCGTGCCCGCGCACAGCGTCGTGATGGGCGACCTGGCCTCGCTGCACCCGGGCGAGGAGTGCCCCTGCCCGTCGTCCACCGACTGGTTCACCGTGCACGGCCGTGCCGGAGTGAGCCGCAACCGCAGTTGCGCGGTCGCCGCCGCCGAACTGCTGAAGGGAATGTCGTGACTTCTTCCGTACTCCACCTCTGGCAGGGCGAGTGGGTCGACGACGCCGAGGCCGGCCGGCGGCTCGCGGGGCTGTCCGAGCAGGCCGGGCGTGTCCTGGCCCGTCCGCTGCCCACCGAGGTGGTCCTCGGTGCCTGTGCGGCCCTGGCCGGGCATCTGGCCGATCCCGCGTCATCCCTGTACGGCCGCCTGGCCGGACTCCTGCCCGACGGCGAGGCCGCGCCCGTCCTGGCGGAGCTGGCGGCCGCCCTCACCCGGCAGTCGCTGGAGCGCAAGCTGCGCCGGGAGCTGGGCGGGCCCCGCCCGGAGCGCCTGACCCGTCCGGACGCCCGAGAGACGGTGTACGAGGCGTGGGCGCCGGTGGGCCTGCTGGTGCACATCGCTCCCTCGAACGCCGCCGCCGTGGCACCGCTCAGCGTCGTCGAGGGCCTGCTGGCCGGAAACCTCAACGTACTCAAGACCTCCGGCGCGGACACCGCGCTCGCCGGCGAGCTGCTCGCCGCGCTGGGGGCGGCCGACCCCAGCGGTCTCGTCGCCGAACGCGTGGTCGCGCTGCGTTTCGCGTCCGCGCGCCGGGACTGGCTCCGGGCGCTGTGCGGGCAGGCCGACGCGATCGCCGTGTGGGGTGGCGAGGACGCCGTGCGCGCGGTGGGCGAACTGGCGCCGCCCGGCTGCCGCGTGGTCGAGTGGGGCCACCGGATCTCCTTCGCCTACCTGACGTCCCGGGCGGCGGCCGACGACGCGCGGCTCGACGCCCTCGCCGAGGACGTCTGCCGCTTCGAGCAGCAGGCCTGCTCCAGCCCTCAGGTCGTCTATCTGGACACCGAGGACACCGGAGAACTCTTCGCCTTCGCCGGACGGTTCGCCGAGCGGCTGTCGAAGGTGTCCGGCGCCCGTTCCGCCCCGCTGCCCGGCACCGCCGAGCAGGCCGAGATCACCACCGTGCAGCAGCTCGCACGCCTGGAACAGCACCTCGGCCTCACCCGAGTGTTCGCCGCCGAGGACGGAACCTGGCGCGTGCTCGCCGACACCCGTCCCGCGCTCGACGCCTCCCCACTGCACCGGAGCGTCTGGGTGAAGCCGCTGCCCCGGACGGCGATCACCGCGACGCTGCGGCCGATGCGCCGCTACCTCCAGACCGCCGCGGTCGGCGGCGGACGCGCCGATGTGGCCGAGCTGTCCCGCGCCCTGTTCGCCGCGGGCGTCACCCGCGTCACCCCGGTCGGCTCCATGCTGGACGGTTACGACGGCGAAGCACATGACGGCGTGTACGCGTTGCAGCGCTACAGCCGACGCGTCGGCGTCCGCGCACCGCACGCCGACTTCCATGACGTCGCCTGCCTCGACGACCTGGTGGCGCCCCCGGCGCTGCCCCCGGCCCCAGAGGCGCCCCTGCTCGGCAAGGAGGGCGTGCAGCGCGCACTCGCCACGCTGGACGCACGCCATGCGCACCTCTACTTCCGCAGCGGTGGCTCCACCGGCGCACCGGCTCTGTCGGTGTTCACCTGCGACGACTACGACGACCAGATGCGCGCGGCGGCGGACGGACTGCTCGCCGCCGGCTTCGACCCGGCCCGCGACCGGGCGGCCAACCTTTTCTACTGCGGGGGGATGTACGGCAGCTTCATCAGCTTCTTCTCCATCCTGGAACGGCTCAACGCCACCCAGATCCCCATGGCCGCGGGCCCTGACCACGCCGTGGTCGCCGAGGCCCTGGTCACCCACCGGGTAGACACCGTCTTCGGCATGCCGTCCTACCTCTGGCAGCTCTTCCACGCGGAGGGGGACCGGCTGCGCGCCCACGGCGGCATCCGGAAGGTGTTCTACGGGGGCGAGCACTTCTCCACCGAGCAACGCCGGTTGCTCCGGGAGGAGTTCGGGGTCGCGACCATCCGGTCAGCCGCGTACGGCAGCACCGACCTGGGACCGCTGGGCTATCAGTGCACGGCCTGCGAGGGTTCGGTCCACCATGTGCTGACCGACCTGCACACCCTGGAGATACTCGACCCGCAGGAGGACCGGCCGGTGGCGCCGGGCGAGCCGGGAAGGCTGGTCTTCACCTCCCGGGCCCGGTCCGGGCAGCGACTGGACCGCTACGAGATCGGTGACCTGGGACGCGCCGTGGAGGGCCGGTGCGCGTGCGGCAGCCACGTACCGCGTCTGGAGCTGCTCGGCCGCCACGGCGATGTGGTGCGCGTCGGCACGTACTTCGTCAACTACCGGAGCGTCCTGCGCGCCGTTCAGGAACGGCTCGCCTACCACGGCGAAGCGCAGTTGCTGGTCACCCCCGGTCCCGGCCGGGAACGGCTGACGGTCCGGCTCGACGAGCAGTACGCGGGCGACGCCGCCGCAGCGCACGAGGCGCTCACCGCGGGGGTCCCGGAGCTGGCCTCGGCCGAGGCCGAGGGCCTGCTGGCCCTGTCGGTGGAGACCATGCCCAGGGAGTGCTTCGAACGCACGGCCATCAGCGGGAAGTTGCGCACGGTCATCGACCGGCGGTAGCCGGGCGGCCGGCTCGTCCCTCCGGCCCGCCCGGAAGGACGAGCGCCGGCACGTCCGGTGCCCACGCGGTCAGGCGGGCTGCCACAGCTCGACCCGATTGCCCTCCGGATCGCTGACCCAGCCGAAGCGGCCCACACCGTCGACGTCCTGCGTCTCCCCGGCCACGTCCGCTCCCTTGGCGCGCAGCTGCGCGAGCATGGCCTCCAGGTCGCGGACCCGGAAGTTGAGCATGGTCTGCTGGGTGCGGGACCCGAAGTAGTCGGTCCCGGACTCGAACGTGGCGAACACCGTCGGCCCGCCTGCCTGACGCCACAGGCCGTTCTCGTCGGTGTCCAGGCCCAGGCAATCGCGGTACCAGGCGCTCAGGGCCGCCGGGTCCGCGGACCGCATGAAGTATCCGCCGATACCGAGTACGTGTTCCATGCCGCCATCGTGCCAGGACGGTGTCCGGGCGGGCCCGGGCACCGCACCGCCGCCCGGCACGAGCAGGGTGCACGGCCGCGCGGTCAGCCAAGATCGATTGTCAGTGGTGGGTGAGAGGCTGGAAGCACCAAGTCGGGAAGAGGGGGAGCCGTCATGTCCGGTAACCAGAACTACATCAACCACGTCGCGCTCGTGCTGGACGCCAGTTCGTCCATGTCGCACCTGAGCCGCAAGGTCGTCGAGGTCGCCGACCAGCAGATCGCCTATCTCGCGCGCCGGTCGAGGGAGCTGGACCAGGAGACCCGCGTCACGGTGTACGTCTTCGCGGACAAGGTGGAGTGCGTCATCTACGACAAGGACGTGCTGCGGATGCCGTCGCTGAAGCAGCTGTACCGGGTCGGCGGGATGACGGCTCTGCTGGCCGCCGCGCTGAAGTCGCAGCAGGAGCTGGCGCAGACGGCCCAGCTGTACGGCGACCACAGCTTTCTGACGTTCGTGCTCACGGACGGACAGGAGAACGCGAGCCACCGCTGCCCGGACGTATCCACCAGGGATCCGCGTGAACTGGTGGACGCCGTGGCCGCAATGATCGCGACCCAGCGGGACAACTGGACGCTGGCCGTCCTCGTGCCGGACCAGATGGGCAGGCGCGAGGCCATGCAGTGCGGCTTCCCGAAGGACAACATCGCCATCTGGGACGCCACGAGCACACACGGCCTGGAGGAGGCCGGACAGGTCATCCAGCAGGCCACCGAGAAGTTCATGGTCGGCCGCAGCAAGGGCATCCGGGGATCGCGCGCCGTGTTCTCCACGGGCGCGGAGGTGGTCAACCAGGACACCATCAAGGCGGCCGGCCTCACTCCGGTCGACCCCTCGGACTACCGGCTGATACCGGTGGCCCGTGATACGGCGATCCGGGACTGGGTGGTCGAATCCGGGCACACCTACCGTACCGGGGGCGCGTTCTACCAGCTGAGCAAGTCGGAGAAGATCCAGTCGCGGAAGCAGATCGCGGTGCTGGAGAAGAAGACGGACCGCGTGTACACCGGGCCCGAGGCCCGGGCCCTGCTCGGCCTGCCGGACGTGGAGGTCCGGGTCAAGCCCGACCACAACGACGACTTCACCATCTTCGTGCAGAGCACCAGTGTCAACCGCAAGCTCGTACCGAACACGCGGCTGCTGCTCATGCTCTGACACCCAGCCGGGCGTGGCGGACGCCCCGCCGGGGAAGTCACCGGGAAAGGCCGGCGCGGCCGGTGCCGTCCTCGTACAGGCGCTGCCGCGCTCTGCCGGCGATCCTGCGCAGGCCGGCACGCGTCTTGTTGACCGGCCGGGAGATGTCCGCGATCACTTGCATGGATTCGCCGAACTGCTCCAGGAGACCGGGCGTGGACGGGGCCCACGCTCCCTCGGGTGCGTACTGTTCGCCGATCGCCCTGCACGTGCTGAGGAGTTCGCCCATCAGACGGTGGAATTCGGCCACGTCCTCTTTGGTGAAATGGTCGTCGGTGAGGTGACGCCCGTTCTGCGGCGCGCGCATCTGCGAGCCTCCTGCCAGGTGGTTGAACCGCAAAGGAATCGCTGGAGATCACGCGGTGCCGGCGGGTAGTTGACCATCCGTCAGCACGGGCTCCGTCGTCAGCATCGTGCTATGGCCCGCGATCCACTGTCAACGATGGTTTTCAGCTGGCGAACGATCGTTGCGCGCCTTCGGGAGCGGTCGGTGCCGAGGCGTGGTGCCGCACCGATCGGGAATCAGGCGGTAAACGATCGTTGCTCCCGGGCCTGGCTGCCGGTAGCGTGCCATGCACACGCTCAATCCGATCAGCCGCGAGTCCTCGGAGTGCACCCGGTGGTCCCCGTCCCGCATCTGTCAGTGACGCTCGCACGCCTTGAGGTACTGATACAGGAGCAGGGCATCGCACGCTCACACCTGCTCGACCCCGCTGAGCTGGCAGCCAGGACCGCCCTGCCCGAGGACACCGTCCGCACACTGCTGCAGGGCGGTGAACCACCCGAGGACACGGTCAACGACCGGGTCCGCGCGCGCGTCAAAACCCTTGCGGACGCGCATCTGAGGCGTTCCGGCAGGCGCATGTCGGACCTCGCCGGCAGCATCTCCCGGAGTCTGGGCGTCTCCACGCTCTGGGCACGGAAGGTGTGTTCCGGCGAGAAGGTCCCGAGCGTGGAGCTGCTGCACGGCCTGGTGGGCTTCTTCGGAGTCGAGGGAGGCGAGGCGTTCTTCACCGCCCCGGCCTCCGAGGCCCTGGACCGGGCGCTTGTGCCCGTCCTCGCCGCGCTGCAGCCGGACGCGGACGAGCCGGGCGGCTCAGGTGATCTGCGGACCCTGGCGCTGACGGGATACGACGACGTCCGGGGCATCGCGCTACGTCAGGCGCGGGATCTGCCACCGGAACGCTGGAACGTGCTCACCGCGACACTGCAGGCCCTGCTGAAACTCGACGACGAAGACCGATGAACATGCGATGGTCCAGTGCCCGGTCAGCCGGAAGGCATCGGTCGCCGGCCGGGGAGTCGGCTGCGGCCGGGGCAAGCGACGGTGTCCGGTGAGGGCCGGGTCGAGGGCGATGCGGAGGCTGAGCGCTCGCCTGTTCGCCGCCGTCGTCGCCCCGGACGGTGACGAGGACGTCGTCGCGGCCGTCGGCAGGGCCGTCGAACAGGTGCGGGGCCGACCCGTACGGCTGCACGCCGTGGCATTCCCGCCGGAGATCGCCAGCGGGCTGTGGATCGACCGCGCCTCCCACGATGTGATCGCCTACGAGGAGAACACCGACCTCGACCATCAGCTGGTCATCATCGGGCATGAGGTATGGCACATGTTCGAAGGGCACTGCGGTTCCCTCACCGGACACGGTCCAGCCGCCTCACGCGCCGGGGAAGGGCAGATGCCGGGCGCCCTGCGCACCGTGGTGGCGTCCATCTGCGACGCGGACCCCGCCGGACCGCCGTCCGTGGAACAGACGGACACCGGGCTGCACGTCGCCCTGCGGGCCGACGACCCCGACGTGGTCCGCCACGAGGAGGAGGCCGAGTTCTTCGGGTACAGATTCGCGACGGGGATGAAGGAGGCTCTGGCCGAAGCACGCTCCCTCGCGGACCCCGAACTCCTGGCCGACCGTATCCGCGTTTCCATGGTGCACCGCTTCCGCAGGCCGTGACCCGGTCACCGCCGCCCTGTCCCCTTCCCGCCCCGAGGAGATCTCCTCTCCACCATGAGCCATGGACCCGACAACACGGCCTTCTACACCTGCGGTGCCGCACTGCTGCTCATCTGTCTGGTGAAGGTCCCCGCGCTCGTGCGGCGCGGTCGCGACATGCTGCTGAGTGCCGTGGTGCTGCTGCTCTTCGACGGCGGGCTGGTCTTCTTCTTCGCGGCGCCGGATTCGATCGCGACGATCAACCGAGTCACCGGAGTACCCAACTTCGCGGCCCCTTTCGCCTACTCGGCACTGGCCTTCTTCGGTGGGGCCAGCCTCCTGCTGATCATCAACTGGCGCCCGGCACCGCCTGATCGGACGCGTCGCGCCTCCCGGGTGTGCATCGCCGCCTACAGCCTCGCCATCATCGCGATCAACGTCCTCTTCTGGGTGGGGCACGCCCCCGTGGAGCAACTGACCCTCTTCGACTGGTACTACGCCGGCACTCCCTTCATCCGGGAGATGATCCTGACCTACCTCGTCGCCCAGGGCGTGGGCACCATGGCGACGAGCGTCCTGTGCTGGCGATGGTCGAGGGAAGTCACCGGGCTGCTCCGCGCCGGCCTGCGCATCCTGGCCGCGGGCTACGCGCTCCACGTGTGCTACGACGTCATCAAACTAGTGGCTGTGTACGGCCGTTGGACAGGCCACCGGTGGTCCTTCCTCGTCGACCAGGTGGCTCCGCAAGCCGCTGCCCCGTCCGCCGCGCTCGTCGTCTGCGGCTTCGGGCTTCCTCTCGCCGGGTCCAGGGTGGCCCGATCGGTGCGGTCCGTGACACAGCTGCGAGAACTCGGCCCGCTGTGGCGCGAGCTGAAACACGTGCCCACTCCGGGCGCGACACGTACCTCACTGCCCTGGTGGTCCTCGCCGGCGGTGCGGCTGACCCGCCGGAAGACCAGCATCTACGACGCTCTTCTCGCGCTGGTTCCGTACTACGACACCGCGGTGCACGAGCAGGTACGTCGTGCCGCACTCGACCACGGCCACGAAGAGGCGGACGCGGAAGCGGCAGCGGAAGCGGCGATGGTCGTGGCCGCCTGCAGACGACGGCACCGACCGGGCGACGGCTTTGCGGGGACCCCCGCGGCCGGGCCTTGGCGTCCCGGTGCCCTGGTTCCCTTGTCACGGGCCCTGTCCTCGCCCGTACTGTCGAGCCTTCGTGAGCACCCCGGTGCCCCGCAGAGAAAGCAGCCGTCATGACCGAACCTCATCGGGCACCCACCCGTGCCGTCGTCATCGGGGGGAGCCTCGCGGGGATGCTCGCCGCGGCCGCCGTCAGGGACAGCGTCGAGAGCGTGGAGATCGTCGAAGCGCACGAGCTGCCGTCCGGGCCCGAGCCACGCGCCGGCGTCCCGCAGGCCGCGCACATCCACCCGTTGCTCTCGGGCGGCATGGACGCGATCGAGGCGCTGCTGCCCGGCACGGCCGATCGGCTGCTGGCCGCCGGAGCCAACCGGGTCCCCATGACGACGAACATGGTCTACTACTCCCCCGAGGGCTGGTACCGCCGCTGGCAGAACAGCACCCAGTACCTGATCGCCGCGAGCCGCGATCTGATCGACTCCGTCCTCCGGTCGCGCATCGGCGAGGACCCGCGGATCGCCTTCCGCTCACGGACCAGGGTCACCGGCCTGCTCGGCGGCGCTGACCGGGTCACCGGCGTCCGCCTCCGGACCCCCGACGGCACGGAATCCGAGCTGGCCGCCCGCCTCGTGATCGACGCCTCGGGCCGGTCGACGCGCACGCCGCGGTGGCTGACCGAACTGGGCGTCGACGGGCCGGCCGAGAGCCGCATCGATTCCGGCCTGGCCTACGCGAGCAGGATCTACCGGGCACCGGTCTGCACGCGCGACTGGCCCGTGGTCAACGTGCCGCCCGACCCCCGGCGGCCGGGTGCGGCCGGCGGCATCGTCCCCATCGAGGGGAACCGCTGGCACGTCAGTCTCTCCGGCCCGCCGGGCATGCACCCCACCCGCGACCCCGCGGACTTCGCCGCCTACGCGCGCGGCCTGCGCCACCCCGTCGTGGCCGATCTGCTGGCCCACGCCGAACCCCTCACCGACGTCACCGTCACGCACACCACGGTCAACCAGCGCCACCACTACGAACGCCTCAGAGTCTGGCCCGAGGGGCTGATCGCCCTCGGAGACTCCGTGGCCGCGTTCAACCCCGTCTACGGTCACGGCATGTCGGTGGCGGCCCAAGGGGCGCTGGCACTGCGGCGGCTGACGGCCGATTCGGGACTGTCCCAGGGCCTGGCCCGGCGGGCCCAGCGGGCCATCGCCCGCCCCGTGGACGTCGCGTGGTCGCTCGCCGTCGGGCAGGACATCCGCTACCCCGCCACCCAGGGGCACCGGCCCACCGTCGCCGACCGGCTCCTGCACCGCTACGTAGGCCGGCTGTCGCATACCGCGACGGGCAACTTCCGGGTCGCCACCGCTCTCACCGACGTCCTGACCCTCAAGGCGCCACCGGCCGGCCTGGTACGACCGGACGTGCTCCTCGCCGCGGTGATCGGCCCGCTGCGTCCCCGGCCGAGCGGACCGACGTTCACGGAGGAGGAACGTCAGCGCATGCGCGACGCGGGCATACCGCTGAAGTAGCGGACGCCGCCCGGGGCATGGTCTTTCAACGATCGTTCATTTACCGAAACGATAGTTGACAGCCGTTGTGCGGCACAGCACTATCCAAGGCAGGTGAGGCATTCCCATCACGCACATGATGCCCACCGGAGTTCCCGGCCAGGAGTACCGCCCTGCCGCCGGTAAGGCCGCCGCTGTCGTCACTGCTCCGGGTTCCCCCACTCGGTGCACCACCGACGGCCTCGGCGGCGGGGTGCCGCTCGGATGGGGGGAGCGGCACCCCGACACCGCCGGGAACGGCGGCCGGGCAGGGGCGCCCGGCCCCGCGGGCCGGAGCGGGCATCCAGACGGCCGTCCGGATGCGGTCGGCGTGGTCTGCCTCGATGGTGGGAGCAGCTGAACCGCCACGCCGATGCGACCGGGAAATGTGACCATGGACAAAGCGCGACTGACCGAAGTGACCGCTCGCCGCACCGCCCAGTACTCGGACGGCCGGCAATTCGCCGCTGAGGACGTCGACCAGGTCCTCGACGCGCTCTTCGGCACGGTGGAGCATCCCGGGACGATCGCCGAGGCGCTCAAAGCCCAGCAGACGGTCGCCCTGGGCAGCTTCGGCAGCTTCCACGCCACCGACGACGGCGCGGCGGCGTTCCGGCCGGGCAAGGCCCTCACCGAGTACCTCCGCGACGAGACCGGATGAGTACGGCGGGCACGGACGGTGCCGTGCGCATGGACGTCGCCGGCTTCCCCGCCCCTTAGGGTGAGCTGCGGGGAAGCGAACACCGACGTGGACGAGCGGGTCACCGGGGGGACGAGGGCGTGGCGGGACTGGTTGGCAGATCGTCGGAACTCACGCGGCTGGACGACCTGCTCGCAGGTCTGGGGCGGTCGGGAGCGCCCCAGGTCGTCGACATCGCCGGTGAACCGGGTATCGGCAAGAGCAGGTTGCTCGACGAGGTGTGCGCGAGGGCCCGCCGGGCCGGGTTCACCGTGCTGCGTGGCCGGGCCGCCCAGTACGAACAGCATGTGCCCCTCCATCTGTTCACCGACGCGTTCGCCGACGCGGACGCCGCCGGGACGGCCGTGGGGCCGGCCTTCACCGAGGTGCGCTCGATGCTTTCGGGCATCCGGGAGGCGCCGGGCGACGGCCTCACCGCGAGTGCCTCCGTGCGCTTCGGGCTTCACGCGACGGTCGCCTCGTGTCTGACGGAACTGGGCGAGCGTGGCCTGGTGCTCGCCCTGGACGACCTGCACTGGGCCGATCCCGCGTCGCGTGAGCTCGTGGACCACCTGATCCGGCACCCCGCGCGGGGGCGCGTCCTGCTCGTGCTGGCCCGGCGGGTGCGGCAGACGCCCACGTCACTGGCCGCGGCGCTGATGCGCGGCGCCGACGGTGGGGCCGTGCTGCAGTTCGACCTGCAGCCGCTTTCCGAGCGGGACTCCGTCCTCGCGCTGGGCCCCTCCGTTCCCGAGGAGCGGGCCAGGCAGCTGCACGCCGCCAGCGGGGGCAACCCCCTGTACCTGCTCGCCCTGGTGCACGCGTACCGCACGGGGCCGCCGCCGCGCGGCCTCACCGCCGGCCTCCACTCCGACGCCCTGGACACAGCCGGTCTGCCCGGCGGCCTCGCGGCGCTGCTGCTCGACGAGTTGGCCACGCTCACCGGGCCGCAGCGGCACGTCGTCGAGGCGGTGGCGGCACTCGGTGATCACGCCACCGCCTCGATGCTGGCCGCGGCGACCGGGCTGTCCTCGCGAGCCGTGGAGGACCTCACCGGCGTCCTGGCGGAGCGGGATCTGCTGCGCGCGGGGCCGGGGGGCCGTTGGGGGTTGCGTCATCCCCTGGTGCGGGCCCTGCTCCACGAGTCGACCGCCCCCGGCCGGCGTGCCGGGATCCACCGCGCGGCGGCGCGGGAACTGGCCCGCGCCGGCGCTCCCGCCACCGAGCGGGCCCACCATGTCGCACGGTCGCTGACCGGCTGGGACCCGCACGCCGCCGAGGTGCTCGTCGAGGCCGCCGCGCGCTTCGCGTCGACGGCGCCGGGCACGGCGGCCCATCTGCTGGACGTCGTGCTCACCCATATGCCGGACACCCCCGACCGTGTCACGCGACGCGGTGAACTGGTCCTGGAGCGCGCCCGCGCCCTGGGCGTCAGCGGGAATCTCCGGGAGAGCCGGGACCTGCTGCACGCGCTGATCGAGACGTCCGGCAAGAGCCACCCCGATCTGCGTACGCGAGCCGTCGCCCAGTGCGCCGTGATGGAGCGGCACCTCGGCCACTCCCCCGAGGCCGCCGCCCTGCTGCGCCGGGAGCTCGCGCGGGATCCCGGCCCGTCCCCCGCCCAGTCGGTCTCGCTGCGGCTGGCCCTCGGCATGGCCGCCCTGCTGACCGCGTCCTATCCGAAGGCCCGCGACGACGTCGCGCGGGCCGTGGCCGTCGCACGGGCCGACGACGACGCCGCCGCTGAGGCGGCGGCGCTGGCCCTGGCCGCCCTGGGCGAGGCCTACGAGGGCGAGACCGAGGCGGCCACCCGTTTCGCCGACGCCGCCGGAGCCCTGGCGGACGCGCTGACCGACCCGGGTCTCGCGGACCTGTGCGAGGCGCTGGTCTGGCTGGCGTGGGCGGAAACCGTGCTGGAGCGCTACGGTGACGCCGAGCGGCACATCGTGCGAGGGCTCGGCATAGCCCGCCGGGGCGGGCAGCTCCACGTGTTGCCGCATCTGCTGGCATGCAAGGCCTTCCTCCACGTCACCACCTGCCGTCTGCCGTCCGCGCTGGAGGCGGCCGAGGAGGCGGAGTCCATCGCCCGGGCCGCGGGCAGTGACGACCTCCTCGGGTTCGTTCTGGCCATCAAGACGCTGGCACTGCTGCTGGCCCGCCCGCTGGGGGACGGCAGCGCCCTGTCCGCCGGCACCGAGGCCACCGCCGCGGCGGGCCGGAGCCGGGGTTGGTGGTCGTCGCTGGCCTGGTGCATGCTCGGGCACGCGACCTTCGTGAGCGGCGACCCCCACGGTGCCCAGGAGGCCATCACCACGGCGGGCGGCGGCCCTGGACTGCCCCTGCTGCAGCCGTCGATCCGTCCGGGCCAGCTCGACACCCTCGCGGCGGCGGCGCTCGCCGCCGGTGACACCGCGGCGGCCGGCCGCTGGGTCGCGCAGGCGACGCGTGAGGCCGACCGGCTCGGCCTCGGCGGTCAGCGCGCGGCCGCCCTGCGCGCCGAGGCGACGCTGGCCGAGCACGAGGGCGACACCGGCAGGGCCGTGCGGCTCCTGGACGCCGCGGCGCAGGAGTACGCCCGCTGCGGCCAGACGCTGTGGGAGGCGTACTCCCTGCTGCGGGCGGCGCCGCTCGTGCAGCGCACCGGGCAGGGGGCGCGCGCCGCGGCGATGTGGCAGCGGGCCCACCGGCTCGCCGTGGCCGGGGGCGCCCGCCTGCTGGTGGACCTGGCCGAGCTGATCCGCCCCCAGGTGATGGCGGCGGGGCCCACGCCTGCGGTTCCGGCGCAGCTCGCCGAGCTGACCGCCCGTGAGCTGGAAGTGGCGGAGCTGGTGGCACGGGGGCTGAGCAACCAGGACATCGCCGCCCGGCTCCACCTCAGCCGGCGCACCGTCGAGACCCACCTGTCCTCGGTCTACCGCAAGGCGTCCGTGCCGTCCCGTGCGGCTCTCGCCGGCCTCTTGAACCGTGTCGGACTGGGCACCGGTTCCTGAACCGTGCCCGGTGTGCGACACGTAGCCGGTTACGTGTTTTCACTGAGGCCGCTTCTCCTGCCGCCGTCTATGTTCGGTCAGTCGAACGGATCGAGCGGTGCAGAGGGGACTGTGTGAGAGGCAACACCGGGGGTGTGCGGACGAGTTGGGTGGCCGTCCTGGTGGCGGGGGGTCTGATGGCCGGCTGTTCGGCGCCGGGAGCGGACGGCGGGTCCGCGCGGCGGAACGGGGCGCCCGCGCGCACCGCGCCGCCGGGTTCAGCGGGACACCAGCCGGGCGGCTCCCCGCCCGCTCCCGTCTTCACCCCCGACGCCTCCCTCGTGCCCAGGACCTCCGAGGACGGGCAGCGCCTCGTCGACTCGGTGGTGTTCGCGCCGGACGACTGGGGGCGGGGTTACGTGGCCCAGGACCCGGCCGCGAGCGCCCCGGGCACTTGGGCCGTGCTGGACGACGGCTGCCGCTGGGAACGGCGTAAGGCTCCCCGCGGTGTTCTCGCCAGTCTGTCGCGCTACAGCCTGCGGCCCGCGGGCGACGGCAAGGACAGGGGCGAGGGCGCGGTCAGGGTGACGGCCGCGGCCACCGTGCACTCCTCCGCCGTCGGCGCCGACGAACAGCTCAGCACCACCCTGGAGGAAGCGCTGCGCTGCCCGGAACAGCGGCCACGGGACGACGCGCGGATCACGGGCCTCAGCTCCCTCGGCACCCCGTTCGGCGCCCGCGAGCAGCAGTACGCCGACGACTCCGTGCTGGAGACCGGTCATTACGTCGAGCGGGGCGGCGCCGCGCAGCCGTACCAGTGGATGGTCGCCCGGCTGGGGACGGTCGTGGTGGCCGTCTCCGTGACCGGCGCCAGGGGAAACGCCGCGCAGGACCTGCAAGAGCTGGGAAGCACCGCCCTCGGCCGGATGCTGGCGCGCGTCAAGCAGCGGCTGAAGGAGAAGTGATGGAGCCGTTGCTCGGTTCGGACCCGTCGCGGCTGGCGGGTCATCGGCTGCTCGGTCGCCTCGGCGCGGGCGGCATGGGTGTGGTGTACCTGGCCCGCTCGGCGGGCGGCGCACTGGTCGCGCTGAAGGTGATCCAGGCGGAACACGCCGAGGACGGCGACTTCCGGGAACGTTTCCGGCGGGAGGCGGAGACGGCGCGCCGGGTGACGAGCCCGTGGGTGGCGTCCCTCGTCGACGCGGACCCGGACGCGCCGCAGCCCTGGCTGGCCGCGGAGTTCGTGCCCGGACCCTCGCTCGGTGAGGCCGTCGCGGAGCACGGTGCGCTGCCCGTGCGGAGCCTGCGTGTGCTGGGGGCACGGCTCGCCGAGGCGCTGCGGGACCTGCACGGCGCCGGTCTCGTGCACCGGGACGTCAAGCCGGGCAACGTGCTGCTGGCGGTCGACGGCCCCCGGCTGATCGACTTCGGTGTGGCGCGGGACCCCCGGGACACCGCGCTCACCTCGACCGGTGTCGTGGTCGGCACCCCGGGCTTCCTGGCACCGGAACAGGCCCGGGGCCAAGGGGAGCCCGGGCCGGCCGGTGACATCTTCTCGCTGGGCTGTTTGCTGGCCCATGCGGCCACCGGCCGGCTCCCGTTCGGTACCGGCTCGCCGGCCGCTCTGCTGTACCGCACGGTGCACGACGCCGCGGATCTCCAGGGCGTCCCGCAGGCACTCGCCGAGGTGGTGGGCGGCTGTCTGGAGAAGGATCCGCGGCTGCGGCCCACTGCCGAGGCGGTGTCGCAGGCTCTGGCGGCCACCGCACCTCCCGACCCGAGGGAGGTTCTGCGGGCGGTGCGTCCTGCGGAACCCGGGGAACAGGGGCCCGGTGAAGAGGCTTGGTTGCCCGAGCCGTTGACCAGGCTGATCGCCGAACGGTCGGCCCACGGGCTCGCGTTGCCCGCCGCAGACGACACGGAGATCGACTCCGTGTCCGGCGGCACCACGGTCGCGGACGACGCGGCCGGAGCGCCGTCGGACCGGGCCGCCGGCAGGCGCGGCTTCCTCCTCCTGACCGGCGGCGCGGTGGCCGTCTCAGCCGCAGGCGGGCTGATCGCCTGGGCCGCGCTCTCCGGTGACGGGAGGAGGAACGGCTCCGCCACCGGCGGGAAGGCCACCGCGACCGTGCACACGATCGGCCTGCACGCCGACCTGAGCGGCGATCAGCGGGCGACCGGACGGGCCCAGGAGCGGGGCCTGCGGCTCGCGGTCGAGGAGTTCAACTCCCGCAGGGGCAGGCCCTTCACCCTCGCGGTGAGGGCCGAGGACGACGGCGGCGATCCGGCCAGGGCGCCCGGCGCGGCGCGGCGGCTGGTCGCCGACCCCTCCGTGCTGGCCGTGATCGGTCCGACCACGGATGCCACCGCCCTGGCCGCGCTCGCCACGTACGACGCCGCGTCGCTGCCTCTCATCGCGGTGTCGCCCGGCGCCACCGCGCTGACCGTGACGGGCAGCCGTTCCCTCCTCCAAGCCCGCGTGACGGACACGATCCTGCCGTTCTATCTCAACGCGTACCTGCGTGGCACGGCGAAGTCCCGCACGGTCGGGATCGTCGACGACCGCGCGGCGGACGCGTACGCCTGGGAGCTCAGCAGTACCCTGACCACGATCCTGCGGAAGGACGGACGGCCTGCCGTGCCGAAGGTGGTCAGCGCGTTGCGCACCGACTTCGGGCCGACCCTCGACGCCCTGCTCGACGGCGGCGCGGACTCGGTGGTCTTCGCCGGCTACCACGACCGGGCCGCGCTGCTCGCCCGTGAACTGAGCGGCCGCGGCTTCCCCGGAGCCCGGGCCGGCGCCCAGGGAGTGCTCGACGCCCGGTTCCTGTCGGCCGCCGGGGACGCGGCCGACGGCTGGGTGGTCGTCGCCCCCGTCATGGACGCGTCCGTCGCGCCCGAGGCCAAGGCGTTCGCGGCCGCCTACCGCAAGCGGTTCGACACCGAGCCGGAGCGGTACGCCGTCGAGGCGTACGACGTCGCGCGGCTGGCCGTGCGGAGTCTCGCCGCGCTGACCGCCGGGCACGTCACCCGCCGGAACCTGACTGCGGCGCTGCGCTCGGCGACGTACCGGGGGATCACCAGGAACTTCGCGTTCGACAAGGCCACCGGGCGCCTGGCCGTCGACGGCACGGGGGTCTATCTGTGGAAGGTCGTCGGCGGCCGGTTCGCGTACCAGGGCGTGGCGCCCTTCCAGGCGTCCGCCTGAGGGGCCGCTGATGGAGCCGCTGCGCGGTGCCGACCCGGCCCGGATCGCGCGCTACCGGCTGGTGCGCCGGCTCGGCACGGGGGGCATGGGTGTGGTGTACCTGGCCCGGTCCGCGGGGGGTTCGCTGGTCGCGGTGAAGGTCATCCGCGCCGCGCACGCGGGCGACCCGGGCTTCCGGGCCCGTTTCCGCCGTGAGGTGGAGACGGCCGGCCGGGTCCGGAGCCCCTGGGTGGTGCCGCTGCTCGACGCGGACCCGGAGGCGGAGTCGCCGTGGCTCGCCACGGCTTTCGTGCCCGGCCCCTCACTGGCGGAGGCGGTCGAGGCGTACGGTCCGCTGCCGGGCGCCTCGGTGCGGTTCCTGGGCGCCCGGCTCGCGCAGGCGCTGGGCGCCGTGCACGGGGCCGGTCTGGTGCACCGGGACGTCAAGCCCGGCAATGTGCTGCTCGCGGTCGACGGGCCCCGGATGATCGACTTCGGTATCGCGCGGATGCCGGAGGACACCGCGCTGACCGCCAGCGGGATGGTGGTCGGCTCCCCCGGATTCCTCTCCCCCGAGCAGGCCCAGGGGCGGGGCAGGGAGATCGGGCCGGCCAGCGACGTCTTCTCCCTCGGCTGTCTGCTGGCGTTCGCCGCGGCGGGCGTACGCCCCTTCGGCCGGGACTCCGCGGCCGAGGTGCTGGTGCGTACGGTCCACGACGAACCGGATCTGGACGGCGTACCGGCGTCACTGCTGTCGCTGCTGCGGGACTGCCTGGCGAAGGAGCCCGGCGCGCGCCCCACCGTGACCGGGATACAGACGGCTCTGGACGGCGGGGGCGGCGCCGGTGGCTGGTTGCCCGAGTCGCTCACCGGGCTGATCGCGCGCCGTTCGGCCGCCGTCCTCGCCCTGCCGGCGGTCGACGCGACCGAGGTGTCCGGCACACCCGCGGGCGTCGACACGGTGCCCGGCTGGGAAGATCCGCCGAGGGGAGCCACGCGGCGCCGCCTCCTGGTGCTGGGCACGGTCGCCGGGGTGGTGGCGGCGGGGGCCACGGCGGTGCGGCTGACGGCGGGCCGCTCCGGCCACGCCTCGGCGCCAGGCGGCGGCACACCGCTTCCGCGACTGGTGCTCGCCCTGCAGGCGGACCTGACCGGGGGCGACAAGCCGGCCGGGCGGGCGCAGGAGAACGGCGTCCGGCTGGCCGTCGACCACTTCAACGCCCGTGCCGACCGTGGCTTGAGCCTCGCCCTCGAGGTGCACGACGACGGGGGCAGCCCGGCCCGGGCGCGGCGGATCGCGCGGCAGCTCGCCGCCGACGCCCGGGTCCGCGCCGTGATCGGGCCGACCACCGACGCGTGCGCCGAGGCCGTCCTCCAGCAGTACACGCGAGCGCTGCTCCCCATGGTCAGCGTGTCGGTCGGGCTCGACGGGGCGTCAGCCCGCGAGTACCGGGCGTACGCGGCCACCCGTCCCCCCGACCGCAACCTGCCGGAACCGCTGGTCGCCTACCTCGTCCGCACCGTCCGGACACGCAGGACAGTGCTGATCGACGACGCGGCCGAGGGCGACTTCAGCTGGGAGGTCTGCGCCGGCGTCGCCGACGGCCTCCGGTCCGCACGGCGCACCACGATCCGGCGCACCCTCGCCGCCGGGGCGGACGGGGCCGGCGACTTCCGCGCTCTCGCCGAGTCGGTGACCGCCGCGGAGGCCGACGCGGTGGTGTTCGCCGGCGGGTGCGCACGCGCGGCGGAGCTGGCGCGCGCGCTGCGCGCCGCCGGCTTCTCCGGGGCCCGGCTGGCCACCCAGCGCGCCCTCGACCCGCGCTTCCTCGCCTCGGCCGGCGACGCCGCCGACGGGTGGGTCTTCGCCGCCGCCTTCCTCGACCCGGCCCGTGTGACGGCCGCGAAGCCCTTCGTCGCCGCCTACCGGGAGCGCTTCGGTGCCGCTCCGCCCTGGTACTCCGCGGAGGCCTACGACGCGACACTGTTCGTGGCCGGCGCGATGGCGGCGCTGGGCGCGTCACGTGCCGAGCGGGGGGCGATCGCGGGACGGCTGCGCGAGACCGACTACCGGGGGATCACCAAACGGCTGCGCTACACCTCGTCCAGCACCGGGTACACCATGCGGGCGCTGTACCTCTACCGGACGGCGGGCGGCCGCTTCCGTTTCCTCGGCCAGTACGAGGAAGCCACGGTCACCGGGTGATGCCGTGCATGCCGGTGTGCCTGCGGCGCACCGCGACGGCCGCGATGTCGTCGTCGAGCCGTCCGCCGCTGTAGTGGAGCAGGTCCCGGTGGAGGCGGTCCAGCAGTTCGCGGGGAGGCGCGGGACCGGTCCGCCGCATCCAGTCCGGCAGCGGGAAGAACGTGCCGGTGCGGTCCCGGGTCTCCGTCACCCCGTCGGTGTAGAGCAGTATCTGGTCGCCCGGGGCGAAGGAGACGGTGTCGACGCAGTAGTCGTCCCCGAGGAGTGACGCGAGGTTGAGGGGCGGCGAGGCGGCGGTGGGCTCCAGGACCCGGATCCTCCCGTCCTGGATCAGCATCGGCGGTGGGTGTCCGCAGTTGAGGATCCTGACCTGTCCGCCGCCGGGCGGGATCTCCGCGATCAGCGCGGTGGCGAAATGCTCCGGCCGGTCCGGGTCGAGGCTCGAGACGCTGTAGCGGCGGATGCTGGTCTCCAGGCGGTGGATGACGCTCTTCAGGTCGGGCTGGTCGTAGGCGTTCTCCCGGAAACAGTTGATCACCGCCGCGGCCGCCCCGACCGCCGACAGCCCCTTGCCCCGCACGTCGCCGATGAGCAGCCGGACCCCGTAGGGGGTGTCGGCGACCTCGTAGAAGTCGCCCCCGATCCGGGCCTGCTCCTGGGCTGCCAGGTACAGCGACTCGATGTCGACGTCCTGGATGCGGCACGGAAGCGGGCGCAGCAGCACCTTCTGCGCCGCGTCGGCGACGAGCCGGACCTGGAGGAGCATCTCCTCCCGGTGGAGCCGCAGACGGCTCGTGTAGGCGGCCACCAGGGTGACGACGACGATCGCGGCGGCCGTGTAGGGCGTGCCCAGGTCGGTGTAGAAGAGGCTGAGGCTGACCATGGCGAGCAGGCAGAACACGCCCAGCAGGATCGTCGGGACCACGGGCCACATCGCGGCGGCCAGGGCGGGCGCGGCGGGCAGCAGGCGGCTGAAGGCGATCTCCCTCGGGGTGGCGAATGCCAGGCAGGTGATGACGACCGCGAGGATCATCGGGGACAGCGGTACCGTCTCGCGTCGGCCACCGTACGCAGTGCGGTGACGGCGAAGCCGTCCGGTGCTGATCACAAAGGTATCTTATCGGGACATAATGGCCTTCGTTTGATTCTCTGTGATCGCCATGGCCGCCGCCATGACGGTCAGCTGGGGGTTGACCTGCGGGCAGCTGGGGAGCACCGACGCGTCGGCGATCAGCACGCCGTGCACACCGCGGAGCCGGCCCTGCGGATCGGCCGGGAAGCGCTGCGGGCTCGCGCCCGCGGCGGCCGTGCCGGTGGGGTGGTACGCCGACAGGTGGAGCCGGCGCGCACCGGTGCCGGCCACCACGTCGCGCAGCTCGGTGAGGCTCCGTACGCGGGGCGTGCGCGGAATACCGGTGAGCACCTCCTCGGCGCCCGCGGCGAACAGCAGCTCGCCCATGGCGAGGACGGCCCGCAGGAGACGGCCGGCGTCGCGGCGGTCCAGGTGGTAGCGGACCGCGGTGCCGTGGCGGCCCAGGACGCGGCCGCCGGGCCTGTCGGCGATCATCGCCCCGAGCGTGGCGAGCCGGCCGGCGTCCTCCAGTTCGCGGCGCAGCTCGCCGCCCGCTCCGGGCAGGACGAAGGAGCCCATGCCGGGTGGGGTGGCGGTGGCCTCGATGAGGATGCCCGCGTCGTGGTGCTCCTCCACGCCGACGCTCTGCAGCACGCCCTGCCAGGCCGTGACGGGTTCGGCGAAGCGCCCCGCGACGCTCGTGGCGGGGTGGACGCTGAGGTTGTGCCCGAGGCGGGGGTGTCCGCCCAGTCCCGAGCGGCGCAGGAGCTGCGGGGTCTGCAGGGCACCCGCCGCGACGACGACCAGGGGCGCGAGGATGTCGAATCCGCCGTCCCGCTCCCGCCTGACGCGCACCCCTGCCGCGCGAGGGCCTCCGGGGCGGTCCGGGTCGACGAGGATGCGCTCCACCCGCGCTTCGGTGACGATGCGGGCCCCGGCGGCGCAGGCGTCGGGCAGCACGGAAAGCTGGACGCTCTGTTTGGCGCCGGTCGGGCAGCCGACCACGCACTGGCAGGAGCCCCGGCAGCCGGGCGCGTTGCGTCGCAGCGGCGCGGCCCGCCAGCCGAGTGCGCGGGCGCCGGCGAGTGCGACGCGGCCGTTCGCACCCAGGACGTCGAGGGGCTGGGTGGCCACCCGCAGGGTGCGTTCGGCCTCGTTCAGGTGACGGCCGAAGTCGTCGGCCGGCGTCCATCCGAAGTCCTTGCTCCACCGGGACAGGACGTGGTCAGGGGTGCGGTAGCAGGTGCCGGAGTTGACGAGGGTGGTGCCGCCGACGGCGCGGCCCACCGGCAGCAGCAGCGGCGGACTGCCGATGGTGAAGGTCGCTCCGCCGTCCCGGTACAGCTCGGTGAACCGGTCCAGGGGCGCGCGCCGGCCGAACGACTCGGTGGAGTGGTGGCTCCCCTCTTCGAGAACGACGACGTCGAGTCCCGCCCTGGCCAGGGTCCGCGCGGCCACGGCCCCGCCCGCTCCCGAGCCGATGACGACGGCGTCGGCGGTGGAGCGGGACGGCCAGGCGGACGCGGGCGTCAGGTCGAGCGGGGGATCCGCGCGCGTGAGGGTGCCCGCCGGTGGTCCGCCGTCGAGCATGCGCTCGGTACCGGCCGACAGCAGGACGGGCACCTTGAGGAGGTCCAGCAGCGGCAGGAGCGCCGGTCGTGCGGCCAGTCCGGCCAGCACGGACTGCCGTTCGAGCGCGGTGAGCCGGGCCAGGGTCCGCCCCGTACGGGCCAGGGCGTAGGCGTCCACCGCGCCTGCCGCGGCCAGGAAGCCCGCCCGGGCGGCGGCCGGCATCGCGGACAGGACCGTCTCGAGGCGGTCGGGGACCCGGCGGGGCCAGTCGGTCGTGCCGTCGTCGGCGATGAGGGCGGCCACGAGGCCGGTGTGACTCATCGCGTGCCCACCTCCGCGTGCGCCGTGCCGTCCAGGGTCCACTCGGCCTCGGTGCGCCAGCCGCCGAGCCACCACCTCTCCAGCAGGACGTGCGCGTCGGCGCGCTCGCTGTTGCGGCAGGTGGCGTGCCCGCCGTCGGGGTCGGTGTAGTCCAGCGCGAGGGTGCGGTCGGGGGGCTGGGTGACCTCCACCCGGATGCGGCGCAGGGCGGTGCGGCCGGTGACCGTCCACGTGGGCAGGGTGGTGTCGGCCCGGAAGCGCCCCGCTCCGGCCCAGCCGGCTGCCGCACGCTCGGGGCGGCGGGGCCAGTCGCGGCCGTGGCGGCGCAGCCGGAGGAAGACCGCGGGAGGCAGCCCGCGCAGTCCCGGACGCGTGGAGACGGCGGCGACGATCTCCAGCACGTCCCCGCCGCCGAGGTCGGCGTGCAGCCAGGCCCAGCGGCGGGCGTTGCCGTGGCCGTAGATGCGGGCCGACGCGCCCGGGGCCCCGGAGAGCGTCAGCGTCCTGCCGTCGTGCGTGAAGGTCCCGTCGTACCGGGACCGCGCGGCCGGGAGCATGTGCGCGGCGGGCAGCAGCGGGTGGCGCCAGCACCAGCGGGGGAAGGTGAACAGCGGCGCGCCGCCGGGGCGTTCGGCGATGTCCCAGTGCAGGGCGCCTTCGTCCGCCGATCCGGACAGGCGCCCGGGCCGGACGGTGACCTCGCCGGCTCTGAAGCCGCTCTCCGCGCGAGACCACCGGGCGGGGCCGAACCGGGCGTGCCGCACGGGGCCGTCCTCGGGGAACACAGCGGCCCAGCCGTGCGCGTACGGCTGCGAACCGTCGGCGGGCGCGGTCAGTTCGTGGTGCAGCCACAGTCCGCTGCCGGTGTCCGGGTCGGTGACGGTGGTGTACCAGACCTCTGTGCGGCCGGGCTCACCGCGCCAGCGGGGCCTGACGAACGCGCCCGGCCGCCGCGACCGCGGGAAGCGGAAACTGGCCAGGAACGGCAGGAGTTGTGTGCCGAGCGGAAAGCGGAGAGTACCGGTGCCGATCGGCGTGCCGTCCTCGTGGAGGGTGTACGGCAGCACGGTCATCGAGGCCACGGGCCTGCGCGCGGAGACGGACTTCCAGCCGTCGAGGGTGAGGCGGCGGCCGTCGGCGGTGAACTCGACGCGGTAGCGGATGCGGCGCCGGGCGAGGGGCGAGATCTCCAGCTCTCCCCGCGCGCCCGCGTCGTCGGACCAGCCGCTGATCCGTACCCGGCCTTCGGCCCGTGCCTCGGTCGTGCCCCACAGCCGCATGACCCGGTCCGCCGACACCGTGAGGTCCAGGCGGACGCGGCGGACCCGGTGCTCGTCGTCGAGCCGCAGCGTGCCGAGCATCGTCTCGCTGAAGACGGTGCCGCGCCCGGCCGGGTGTCCGTCGGTGCCGGTGCGTGAGGTCGTGGCCGCGCTCACGCGAGGCCCTCCAGCATGATCCGCTCGGTGACGGTCAGGTACTGCTCGGCCGCTCGCCGGGCGCCGGCCTCGTCGCCGGACCGCACCGCGGCGACCACGGGCTCCAGGCGCCCCCGGGCCACCCCGGCGTCCGTGAACGGTGCCCTCAGTGCGGCGCGCACGGGAAGGTAGGCGTTGAAGAGGGTGTTGGTGAGCAGGACGTAGACGCGGTTCCCGGTGGCGCGCGCCAGGGCCCGGTGGACCTCGACGTCCGCCAGCTGTACGGCGTCCGCGTCCGCCGCCTCCCCCACGGCCGCCAGCAGGGCGGCCAGTTCGGTGCGCTGCCGTTCACTCGCCCGGCCCGCCGCGCGTTCGGCGATCAGGGCTCCGATGCTACGACGCACTTCGAACACCTCCCCGAGCCAGTCGGGGCTGTGCCGTACGAGCATCGGCAGCAGGTCGGCGCCGCCCAGGCGCAGGTAGTCGCGCACGCGGGTGCCGACGCCGTGCCGGGTCTCCAGGAGTCCGGCCTGCATCAGACGCCCGAACGCGTGCTTCAGGGTGGTGCGGGTGACTCCGTAGCCGTCGGCGAGCGTGCGCTCGGGCGGCAGATAGCCGCCCGCCGGATGGCGCCCGGTGAGGATGTCCTCACGCAGCCGGCTCTCCAGGGCGTCTACGAGGGTTTCGCGGGGCAGGGACTCCACGCCGTCCTCCAGTGGCTCAGTGGATGAGCCACTCAACCAGTGGGAGTCCGGTGAGTCAATGCCCTCGGCACGAGTTCGCCGCCGGACTCCCGTCCGTGTGCGAGAGGTTGAGGCATGGTCAGAGCGGCGTTCCGGCGCGGGGTTCCGGTGCGGGGACGCGCTGACGGGTACGCGGAACACGGCCGAGCGCCCCGGGATCGGCCCGGGGCGCCCACTCGCGGCAGCCGCTTCCCTGTACCGCGGCGACGCCCGCATGACCGGCGCCGAGCCGCACCACCATCGCGCGTGGCCGCGGCGAGCGCACGGCACACGCCCGCCGGGTCACCGTTTCGTAAGGCGGGACGTCCGCGCGAAGGGTCCTGTCTCAGGAGCCGCTGGCCACGACCTTCAGCACCCTGCCCTTGGGATCCGCTTGCACATAGCCGCCCTCGCCGTACTTGTCGCTGAGGTACACGGACATCCCCGCGGGCGTGCCGAAGATCTTGTCCGGCGTGTTCAGCAGCAGGTAGCGGGAGGTGACGTGGTCGACCTTGAGCTTCCTGACGCTCTCGCGCAGCAGCGCGGGCACCGCGTCCCAGTCGAACCCGTCCAGGGTGACGGGTGTCTGGTTGCCGGGCAGCGTGGAGCTGATGATGCCCTTCCTCACGCCCTCACCGGCACGGTAGGTGTACGTGTCGTACTTGGTGTCACTGCCCTTCACCATCAGCTCGGCGTCGATGTACTGCGGGTACACCGTGAGGCTCCCGAAACGGCTTCGGCCGGTCTCCTTCTCGAACGCCTGGACGGCGGTGCGGATACCGGCCGGAGTCAGCAGGTCCTTCGTGCCGGCCCCCGCAGTCCTCTCGGGTGACGCGGAGGAGGCCGGTCCGGCCCCCGACGGTGTCCTGGCCGCCGGACCTGTGGAGGCCGGGGACCCCGACGCACCGGAGGCCCGGGTGCTGCCATCGGGCCAGAGCGTCCACACGAGCGTGCCGGCGAGCGCCACCACCACGGCGGGCAGGCCGGCCGGCGCCCAGCGCCCGCGGCGGCCGCGGCGCACGGGCACGGTCGTGGAGGAGGGACGGGTGTCCGCCGGCTTCGACGGCACCGTGTGTGCGGGGCGGGCGTCGTACGGCCCGGGGCGCATTCCGGGCGGCGGCCCGAAGCCGGGTGCCGCCGTGCTCGCCGTGGCCGGCGGTGCCGGTACGGCGGGCGGGGGCTGCAGGGGGTAGGAGGTGGGTGTGCGGGAGTCGTGGGCCGCGGCCTCCAGCATCCGGTCCAGTTCCCGGGCACCGGGCCGTGCCGAGGGCTCGCGGACGAGAACCCGGACCAGGACGTCGCCGAGCGCACCGGCCCGGACCGGTGGGGGCACCTGCTCGCTGAGGACGGCCGCGAGCGTCGCCAGTGTGGTGCCCCTGCGCAGGGGGTGACGGCCCTCCACGGCGGTGTAGAGCATCATCGCCAGCGACCACAGGTCCGAGGCGGGCCCTCCCTCGTGACCGGCGACGCGTTCCGGGGCCATGTAGTCGGGGGTGCCGATGACCGACCCGGTGGCCGTGAGGGTGGTCGCCTCGCGGATCGCCGCGATGCCGAAGTCGGTGAGCACCGGACGGCCGTCCGGGCGCAGCAGGACGTTGGCCGGTTTCACGTCACGGTGCTGGATGCCCGCCTCGTGCGCCGCGCGCAGCGCGGCCAGCACTTCGCGTCCGAGCAGCGCCGCCTCCCCGGGATCCATGGGGCCGCGGGCGAGACGGTCGGCCAGGGAACCGCCGGTGACCAGTTCCATGACGATCCAGGGGTAGGTCCCCGGGCCGCCGTCCACGATGTGGTGGATCGTCACCACGTTGGGGTGCTCGACCCGGGCCAGGGCGCGCGCCTCCCGCAGGACCCGTTCCCGCAGCATGAGGGCGGCTTCCGGGTCGTACTCGGCGAGGTCCGGATCGGGTGGCCGCACCTCCTTGACGGCCACGCTCCGGTGCAGGACGAGGTCCTGGGCCGTCCAGACCATGCCCATGCCGCCACCGCCGAGCCGTTTCCGCAGCTCGAACCGCCCGTCGACAACCCGTCTGCCGCTGCTGCCGTCGCCCGCATCGCTCATGCGCGGGAGCATAGTTGCCGCCGCCGACGGCCGTGGTGACGGCCCCCGGCACGGCCGTCGGGGCGGTCAGAACTGCTGGACGAAGTACGGTTCGACGGTCATCCAGCCGTTGCCCGAGGCACCGTCGATCCGGCCCGTGGAGTTCCTGGACAGGGTGTACCAGGATTCCACGTAGTCGGGGTCGTCGGTGAACCAGGAGTCGGGCATCGCGCTCAGGACCGCGTTCACCAGGGGGATGTAGGCCCCCTGATCGGTCACGGTGAGCAGGGCCGTGGTGAGCGCCTGGGCAAGCGCCTTGTAGTTGGTGCCGTCGTCGTCCTCCATCATGACGACGTCGGCCAGGTCGTACTTGTAGTTCGACCAGTTGACCAGTATCTGGTTCGGGTGGTAGATGGTGCCGTCGTAGCCCAGGTACGGCATGTCGACGGAGTCGACGCGCGCCTTGCCGTCCGGTCCGAAACCGGTCACCAGCGAGAACATCTCGGCCGCGCCCTTGAACCAGGGCTCCTCGTCGTCCTTCACCTCCACGGCGGTGACCTTGGTGGCCCACCAGCCGCCCGCTGCGGAGGTGTTCGCCGACCCGTTCCCGGGTGCGGCGAGCCCCTTGCCGGCGAGTGCCTCGCGCACCACCGCCAACCCCGCCCGATGGGCCTTGGAGACGTCGACGTCCAGGATGTAGAGGGGGCGCTCGGGTGTCCGGGAGGTGTTCACGGCGTGGACGTGGCCCCGGGCGTCGTATGCCGTGAGGGTCTTGGCGTCGTCGTCGGCTGCCGCGACGGCGACCCATGGGGTGACACCGGTGCTCAGGCGCGGCCGCATGGCCGGCGCGGCAAGGCGCACGCGCAGCAGCGGCCCGGTGCTCGCGGGCAGTCCCTTGAGGGTCAGGATGCGCCGGTTCGCGGCGGCGACCGAGGTGCCCAGTTCCTTCCCCGCCGGGTTCCCTGCCGTGGCGGCCAGGTTCTGCAGGTCCACGTCTCGTGCCGCGCCGAGCGCGGCCGTGCGGACCCGTTCCCTCCACCGCGGATCCCGCAACGAGGAGGCCAGTGAGCGCGCGACCCCCTGCTCCGTCGCCTGGACCGGGGAGGGACGGGACACCGGTGTCCGTTGACTCGGGTGCGCCGCCGTCGAGGCGATCGCCGGCTGGGCGGTGCCGGCGACGACGCACAGCATCATGCCGATCAGGGCACCGCGCCGTTTCGAGGGTCTGCTCACCATGCTCCTTCTGCGTTGGCCGGCGCCGCACCTTCGTGGGGTGCGGCGCCGACAGGTCAGAGTACGAGTGGTTCAGTGGACCAGTGGATCAGCCACTGATGCAGTGAAGCAGTAGGCGTTGACTGCGTCAACTACCGTACGAGAAAAGCCCGTTGGGAGGAGTGCCGTCGGCTGCCCACCTCTGCGGCGCGGCCTCGGGGAGGCACGGCCCGGAGGACGCCGGCAGACGCGCTTCCGGCAGCGGCAGCGCCCCGGCCGATAGGGTCCTGGCATGGATATCCGGGTGGAGATCGTCCAGGAGGCGAGTGGGGAACTCGTCGACGCCTTCGAGCGGCTGCTTCCGCAGTTGTCCGCGACCGCCAGGCCTCTGGACGAAGCGGCGGTCGGCCGGCTGGTGTCGTGTGACACCAGCACCGTACTCGTCGCGCGGATGCCCGACACGATCGTCGGCACCCTGACCCTGGTGTTGCTGCCGTTGCCGTCCGGCCTGCGGGCGCGCGTCGAAGACGTGGTCGTCGACGGCGCGGCGCGAGGACGTGGCGTCGCCGGTCTCCTCATCCGGGAGGCCCTGCGGATCGCCCGGGAGGCGGGCGCCCGAACGGTTGACCTCACCTCCCGGCCGGATCGTGCGGCGGCGAACCGGCTGTACGAGCGTCTCGGCTTCCAGGCCCGGCAGTCCACCGTCTACCGGTGTCCGGCCGGGGGGTAGGCGTGCCGCCCCGTTCGGCGCACGCACCGCCGGCGTGCGCCGGTGCCGGGAGTCCGGCTGGGTAAACCGGCGCCGTAGACACCCGGACGTAGTCCGCCGCCGGCTACCGCGTCGGGGTGATCCCGAAATCAACCTGTGCCGGATGTCCGCCGGGATCGCCGCGCGTAGCTTCGTGCGTGTGCTGAAGCCTCAGCTCGCAAACGAGAGGAGACGACCCGATGAAGACTCGGCAGAAGGCCGCTGTCGCCCTCAGTGCAGGTACGTTGATCGCGGGTGGGTTCGCCGCGCTGCCGGCCCAGGCGGCCTCCGGATCCTCACAGGCCGACGCCTACATGGCCGCGGTCCCCCACGGCAAGAAGCTCAGCAGCAACGAGATCTCCTACGAGAACGGGCAGGTCCGTGTGCTGATGTCCGCGACCAGGGCATCGTGCCGGGCCGGCTGGTACTGCGTCTGGGAACACAGCAACTTCCGGGGTGCCATGGCCCAGTGGAGCACCACCAAGGCGCACTGCAAGAAGTTCAAGTTCACCGACTACTGGAAGAACAAGGTGTCCTCCTTCCGCGCACGCGGGGGATGCGAACTCGGCAACTACTTCCTCAAGGACGCCAAGGCGCACCAGCCCGACCCCTTCGAGCCCTTCGAGGGAGGCAAGGCGTACGTCCGCTACAACGACCGCTACGACTACGCGTCCAAGGGACTGTGAGGTGACCGTTCCGGTGGCCCGCCCGGGTTGAGGACGCCGATACCGGGGCAGACGGGACGAGCACCGTGGTCGAGCCGAAGGAGCGACAGTGACGCAGGACTCGTCGATGAGAGCTGTCGGATGGGCGCGTTCGCTGCCGGTCAGCAGCGGCGTGAAGGTGGCGAGGGACTGGACGCGGGCGCACCTGGCGACGCTCGGCTGGGCACGGACGGCACCGGATCTGGTGGACTCGGTGGTGCTGGCCGTTTCCGAGCTGGTCACCAACGCCCACGTCCACGCCCGCAGCACGGCACAGCTCATCCTCACCTGGGATCAGGAGTGCCTGCACGTGACCGTCCATGACGCCTCGTCCCGGCTGCCCGAGCAACGCCAGGCCGGAGACGACGCCCTCGGAGGACGCGGGATGGTCCTGGTCGACGCCCTGGCGGACGACTGGAAGGCCCACCGCTGCCCGCGCGGCAAGGACGTCACCGCCTGCTTCCAGCCGCCCGCCGACGCCCGGTCCGGCGGGAACGGCGAGGTGTGACGCCGAGGGCGGCGACGTGGCACGAGGCCGCGTGGATTCGTTCACGCGAGCCCGTCGCGCCCTCGGCTGAGAGGGACCCGCCATCCAAGTCGCTCCACGACACCGGGGAGTGGAGAGCGCGGACGCGCTCCGGGCGTCGGCGCGGCGCGGAAACCGGCGGGGCGGTCACTCCGCGGCGAGGCCGGGCTGGTGCCCGCCGGTGTGCGGTGTGCGCAGCACCAGGAGGGCGACGTCGTCGTGGCCGGGTGGGTGAACGCGCCGCAGCAGCTGGTCGGTGAAGGACTCCAGAGGGCGGTGGGCGAGGGCGGCGGCGTGCTGGCGCAGTCTGTTCAGGCCCTCGTCGAGGGTGTGGCCGGGTGCTTCGACCAGGCCGTCGGTGTAGAGCACGAGGGTGCAGCCGGGCGGCAGCAGCGCGGTGGCGTCCGGGCGGGAGGCGTTCACTCCGGTGCCCAGCAGCAGACCGTGCCCGTCGGTGAGGTACTGGGCGAGGCCGTCGCGGCTGACGAGCAGCGGGGGGAGGTGGCCGGCGTTGGTCCAGGACAGCTGCCAGTGACCGTCGCAGTGAAGGATCCTGGCGAATATCAGGGTGGCCATGGCGACGTCGGTGATGGGCATGATCGCCTCGTCGAGACGTTCCACGATCCGGCTGCAGGGCTCTCGCTCCGACCAGGCGTACGCACGGAGCATGTTGCGCAGCTGGGCCATCCCGGCGGCGGCCTCCAGATCGTGGCCCACGACGTCCCCGACGGCCAGGGCCGTGGCGCTGTCGGACAGCGTGAAGGCGTCGTACCAGTCGCCGCCGACCTGCGAGGCGTCGGGGGCGGGCAGGTACCGGACCGTCATCTCCAGGCCCGGCACGCGCGGCATCTGGGGCAGGAGGTGGTTCTGCATGGTCTCGGCGACCGCGCGCTGACGCTGGTAGAGACGGGCGTTGTCCAGCGCCAGGCCGGCGCGGCGGGCGATGTCCTCGAACAGGGGAAGGTCGGCGACGGTGAAGTTCCCCGGCTTGGTGGCGCGTCCCAGGGTGAGGGCCCCGAGGACGGCACGGGTGCTGCGGATCGGGGCGATGGCCGCTGAACGGATGCCCGTGGCCTCGAACAGACGGCGTTGCTCGACCGCGATGCCGGAATCCGGGGCCTGCTGGTAGGTCTCGGGGCCGGCCAGGGTGGACGCGACACCGCGCAGGGCCCGGGACAGCGGCATGGGGCTGCTCTCCGGTACGGGTGGCATCGGCCCCTGGAGGTCCTCGTGGTACACGAGACCGTCCCCGTCGGCCTGGACCACCGCGGTACGCCATACCTCGTCCCGCTCGGTGATCAGGTCGATCACGGCCCAGTCCGCCAGCCGCGGCACCACCAGGCCGACGAGCCGGCGCAGCGCCTCGTCCACGTCCAGGGTGGAGGTCAGCTGAGTGGTCGTCTCGGCCAGCAGGGCCAGTCGTTCGAAGTCGGTCAGCGTCTCGGCGGCATGCTCCTGGCGCGGCCCGGCGGCCCTGGCCTGTCCGGCGGAGTGGAAGATCACGAGCGTGCCGGACTCGTGGTCGCGCACCTGGTACGGGGTGATCATCCATGAGACGGGCAGGAGGGAGTCGTCTCCCCGGGCGAAATAGTCCTCTGCGGACTGGGCCGGACGTCCGGCGTGGAAGGCCTGCCGCATGCCGCACTGCGTCGCGGTTAGGGGCTGACCCTGGGGTCCGCGGTGCAGCAGCTCATGGGCGTCCTGGCCCACGAGATCCTCGGCGGACCGGGCCAGGAGGTGCTCGGCGCGGCTGTTGACGGCGACGATGCGGCCCTCTTCGTCCACGATGTACGCTCCGGCACCCACCGCCTCCAGCTCCAGGCTGGTTCGCGGTGCTGTCCGGGACTGCTCGTGGTCGCTCTTCGTGGACTCCGGCCCCGCCATGTCCTCGCCTCCAGATCGGGCTGTCTGCCTCGCCACGGTCCGTGTGCGCCGTGGGTCGTCGTGTGCACATCTCCGTGTTCCCCGGCGCCGTGAAAGTGAGCAGGTCCGGTGACGACCGATGCGGCGCACCCGCCGCCCAAGCGTGGCAGTCGCGTACATGACCGGTAGGGGCACCGACAGCATTCGGCGATCTCGGGGCAGTGGTAACGAGTGATCTTCGTCGTCACTGTCCAGGAGGAAGCCGGCATGACCATACCCGTGCGCCGTGTCCGACGTGTGAACCGCGGCCGCCGCTTCGATCTGCGCACGACCGCTCTGTTCTTCCTCCTGCTCGCGATCAGCCTGTGCGTCGTGTCGTTCCTGGCCCGCACGGCGGCGGGCATCGTCGAACACCGCCCGCTGTGGGCCGTGGCGCTGGCGCTGCTGGGCGGCGCGTCCGCACTGATGTTCCGGGACAGGTGGCGCCGTTTCTCCGCGGCGCGCTGCGCGCGCCGGGCCGCCCGGGCGCTGGAGGCGGGGGCCGAGACGGCTGCCGACAGCCTCCGCGCCGGCGAGGCGGCCGTCTTCCCCGCCGGGGCCGCCGCACCAGGAGGCCCGCCCGCCGAGATGACGGCACCGGAGTCGACGCCGGTCGCCACCGTGCCGCCGGCTCCGGGCGCCGGGGAGGAGACCACCGCCCTCGCCCTCGTGACCGACTACGCCGCACTCGACCCCGACGGCTTCGAGCAGGCCGTGGCCGAGCTGTGCACCCGGGACGGCTGTCGTGCGGTGGAAACGGTGGGAGGGCCTGGTGACCTGGGGGCGGACGTCACCGCCGTCACCTCACAGGGGCGGCGAGTGGTCATCCAGTGCAAGCAGTACGGTGACGGCAACAAGGTCGGCTCCCAGGACCTGCAGCGCTTCGGGGGGACCTGCTTCACCGTTCACGGCGCCGACGTCGCGGTGGTCGTCACCACCAGCGACTTCACCGCACCCGCGCTGGAGTACGCGGATCAGTGCGGGATCGTGTGTGTCAGCGGTCAGGAGCTGGAGGCATGGCGCGACGGCTCGGGGCCGAGCCTGTGGGACCGAGTGGGTATCGAGCCGTGAGCGAGGGCCCGGCCGTGCGTACCGGTCAGGTGTGCTCGGCCCGCTCCGTCTGCCGGGGCCGGCCCGTCGCGGCCGCGCACGCACCGGTCGTCCAGAGCGCAGCGGCCTGGACCGCTGCCGGGACGCTGGCTGCCGTATGCAGCGACCAGGCCCAGGGCTCGGGAGTGTTGGCGCTGCTCACGCCCAGGAACAGGGTGGGCCCGAACATGCCGAGCGGCAGCAGCCAGGCCAGCCCGCTGCCGAAGAGGCGGGCGCTGATCATGGCGAGCCCGAGGTAGCCGACGACGTTGCGGGCGGCGGACGTGCACACCTCCCCCGTCGCACCGGCGAGCAGCGGCAGTGCGCTCAGGCCCAGGGCCAGGACGAGCAGCGTCACCAGGTAGGTCCCCTGGTGGCGCCGCATCGGCTGGGCCGAGGTCTCCTCGAGGTCGGCCATGGGCGAGAACAGCGTGGTGGCCAGGATGACCGCGTGGGCGAGCGGCACGACTTCGGCGACCGGCACGCTGAAGTCCACCAGGTACCTGAACTGGGGCACCGCCACACGCTGTCCCGCGAAGGCGGTGGCCACCAGGGCGACCAGCAGCGCGGCACCGGCGGCCCGGGGCAGACCGCGGCAGCGTACGAAGGCGGCCACGGCGCCGTGCCGGGGACTGCCCGCCAGGCTCACGCGACGGCTCCGGAGGCGGCCGGCCGGCGCGTTCGGCTCGGGCGACACGGGGTTCACCCGGGAAGTCCGGGCACGGGCCTGCAGGCGCGAATGTTCCTGGCCGCCCCTTCGATCCAGGCGTCCTGCCGCGCGCGGGGTGCGCTCGTGATCCGGTCGAGTGCCCGGCCGAAGCTCTCACCGTAGTACTCGCCGGGTGCGCCGACGCGGGTGCGGACCGCGGCTTCGAAGAGGAAGGTGTCGGGGTAGCCCCCGATCTCCTTCAGCAGGTGCGGTCGGCAGTCCGGCGCCGCGGGCTGCGGCAGGGCAGCCGAGAACATGGCGTCGGTCAGTTCGGTCCGGCTTTCGGCGGGTGACATCACGGGCAGTTCGGCGGTGCCGGCCGCCGGGCGGTCGAGGCCGCTGGCGTAGAACTCGCGGTTGAAGCCGGTCAGGGGGCCGAGCCCCGAGTCGACGGTCCTCACCGCGGCGCGGGCCTCCGGCAGGAGGTGGCGGTCCTCGGGCCAGAGGCACACATTGGTCCTGCCGCTGGCCGCGCAGAGCGGGTGTGCGGGCTGCCCCTTGCGCACGGCCCAGTACGAGTCGGGCACCGGCGTGCGGAACGCCACGAGTGTGCCGCCCGCGACCAGCGCCACCAGGGTGAGCACGGACAGGGTCAGGGGCCGGGGCGCGAGCGCCGCGCGGCGCCGCAGGGCGGGCAGAGCGGTCAGCACGAGGCCGAGGGCCAGGCACCAGGCGACGGCGATCAGCATGCGGGTCCTGTTCGGCTCGAACTCCGAGCTCCAGAACTCGTCGATCGCGGGGAACAGCTTGTCGAGAGGAGTGTCCGGAACGAATGCGACGAACACGAACAGGCCGTACCACAGGATTCCGGCGAACGGTGCGACCACACGCGACGGCAGCGCCGAGCCGATGGCGACGCCGGCGGCGATCTCCAGGCCCATCATGCTCGCGCCCAGCAGCAGCGGCGTCCAGGCCGGCTCGCTGACGTCACTGACCGCCGCGGTGCGCGAGAACGCGACGGCGATGAACACGGCGTACGCGATCAGGGCCCAGAGCCAGGCCGCGAGCCACAGCAGGAGCGCCTGCGACCATCCGTTCCGGGCAGCCGTGTCGGCCCAGGCCCGCGTGCGGTGACGGAAGGCCCGGCCCGCTCCCCAGGCGGCCGCGGCGCTCATCACCGAGCCCATGACGATCACGGAGAAGAGCTGGACCTGAAGGCTGGTCTGCGTCCACCAGCCGATCCAGTCGCTGTCGCCGGGGCTCTCCGCGTTGAAGTAGTAGACGCCGGCGCCGCCCATGAGGGCCGCGGCCCACTTCGCCTCGCCCCGCCGCATCTCGGTCAGCAGGATGCGCATCACGTCGCCACCGCCTCCGGTCCGGCCAGATGCAGGTATCCGGCTTCCACGGCCCTCCCGTCGATCTGAGGGGCCACCGGACCGGAAGAACCGGCGTCCCCGGAGGACGCTCCCCCACCGGGCAGGGCGCACAGCTCGGCGACCGTTCCCGTGAAGCGGACCGTGCCTTCCAGCAGGACGGCGACCCGGTCGCACACGTGCGCCACGTCCTCGGCCAGGTGTGTGCTCATCACGACCGCGCACCGGTCGCCCAGATCCTTGATCAGGCTCCGGAAGCCGACCCGCTGGGCGGGATCCAGACCGACCGTCGGCTCGTCGAGGAGGACCAGGGACGGCTCGTTGACCATGGCCTGGGCGATGCCGACGCGGCGCAGCATGCCGCCGGACAGGGCGCCCATCCTGCGGCCGGTGTACTTCTCCATCTGCACCAGGCTCAGCGCCTCGACGGCCCGTTCGCGCCGCTGAGCGGCAGGCACCTTGCGCAGCCATGCGGCGTACTCGGTGAACTCCAGTACGGTGAAGCGCGGATAGAATCCGAAGGACTGCGGGAGCACCCCGATCCGCCGCCTGAGACGCTGCACGCGCGCCCGTCCCGACGCGTCCTCCCCCAGCAGGGTGACACTTCCGGTCCTCGGCCTGCGGGCGGTGCTCAACAGCGACAACAGGGTGCTCTTCCCGGCCCCGTTGGGCCCGAGAAGACCGGTGACGCCGGGAGGGAATTCGAGGGAGACGTCGTCCAGAGCGGTCGTCGGACCGTACCGCACGCTGACGCCCGCGACCGCCGCGACCGGCTGGGAGCCGGTCGCGGCGGCGCTGTGATGAGTGGTCACGTGATTCCTGAGTCAGTTCTGGGCGTTCACGTAACCATAGGCCCGGCTGCCCGGTATACCGGCCCAGCTGACCTTGGTGTAGTACTTGCCACTCGTGCTGGTGCCCTTGTACGAACCGCAGCCGTAGGCCTGCCTGTAGCTGCGGGACGTGCTGGCGATCTGCGGGTCGGGGCGGAGCCTCTTGTCCTGGTAGATGTAAGCGCTGAACGTCCGCGTGTCGTTGACCGGAACGTCACCGCAGGCCTTGGCGTGACCGCTGCCCGGTCCCTTCCAGCGGTCACCGTCCTCGTCGCTGCCGCCGGTGGCGATCGAGAACGGAAGCCTGCTGCCGTTGATCTCCGCCGCGATCGCGCCCGCCGCGGGCACTGCGATGGCGACGGCGGTCAGCGCTCCGACGACCGCGAGCTTGCGTTTCCCCGTGAACCTCTTCTGCATGAATTCCCCTGTAAGCAGGAGTACTTGGTCGATCGTCAGCCTACGTAAGGACCTGCCGAACCGCTCAGTAATATTCTCGATCGTGGCGATGATCACGGTGGACATGACATGCCGCCAGGTACTTGACGGACGAGCCTGAGGCTGCTGGGCCCAGGCCGGGGACCGGCACAGGTTCACCCGGAAGGGCTCTCGCGGACAGTTCCGCGTCGACCGGGATCAGAACTTCGGCAACGGGGACTGGGCGCGGACGAGTTCGGCGGCCTCCTGCTCCGTCTCGACGGACGGCGGGGAGCCGGCCAGCGGCTCGTTGGCGGTCTCCTTCATGCACAGGACCGCGACGACGCCGACCGCCGCGGCGGCCGTGGCGTAGTAGGCGGGCATGAGGTTGGTGCCGAAGGCGCTGATCAGGGCGGTGATCACCAGGGGCGTCGTGCCGCCGAAGACCGACGTGGAGAGGTTGTAGGCGACCGAGAGCGAACCGTAGCGGACCTGGGTGGGGAAGATCGCCGGGAGCGCCGCCGACATGGTGCCGAGCATCGCCACCAGGGACAGTCCCATCAGCAGCAGGCCCGCGGTGATGAGGACGACGTCGCCCTGCCGGATGAGGAGGAAGGCGGGCACGGAGAGGAGGAGGAAGCCGAGCATGCCGGTCATCAGGAGCGGTTTGCGTCCGAAGCGGTCCGAGAGCCGGCCGACCCGGCTGAGGACGCACATCTGGAGGACCATCACCAGAAGCAGGATCAGCAGGCCGCGGTTGGTCCCGTAGCCCAGTTCGTCGGACAGGTACGTCGGCATGTACGACAGCAGCATGTAGTCGGTGATGTTGTACGCCGCGACGAGCGCGAGGCACAGCAGCAGCGGCCGCCAGTACCGGGTGAAGATCTTGCCGAGGTCGCCGGTGGCCGAGGCCTCCACGGCGTCGGCGGCCTCGCCCGCCCCGGCCTGGCCGCCCTCCAGCTTCTGGAAGGCCGGCGTCTCGTCCAGCTTCAGCCGCAGGTAGAGGCCGATGAAGCCGAGCGGCGCCGCGACCAGGAAGGGGACCCGCCAGCCCCACTGCAGCATCTGGTCCTCGCCGAGGACGCTGGTGAGGATGACGACGAGGCCGGATGCTCCCACGTATCCGGCGAGCGTGCCGAACTCCAGGAAGCTTCCGAAGAAGCCGCGCCGCTTGTCCGGCGCGTACTCCGCGATGAACGTCGAGGCGCCTCCGTACTCACCGCCGGTCGAGAAGCCCTGTACCAGCCGGAAGAGGATCAGCAGGGCCGGGGCCCAGAGGCCGATGGCGGCGTGCGAGGGGATGAGCCCGATGGCGAAGGTCCCCACCGCCATCATGATCATGGTGAGGGAGAGGATGCGCTTGCGGCCGATCCTGTCGCCGAGCGGCCCGAGGACCATTCCGCCGACGGGACGCACCAGGAACGCCACGGCGAAGGTCGCGAAGGAGCTGAGCAGCTGGGCGGTGTCGTTGCCCGAGGGGAAGAAGACCTTGCCGAGGGTGGCGGCGAGATAGCTGTAGATGCCGAAGTCGTACCACTCCATGGCGTTGCCGAGGGCGGCGGCCTTGGTGGCCCGTTTCACGGCGGCCTCATCGGTCACGGTGATGTCGCCGCGCCGCAGCTTGGGGTTGCGCCGCCTCTCGACGGCGCGGAACAGCACCCTGTGGCGGCTGACCGCGGCGAGGTCCACCGAGTCGTCGTTGTCGGTCGCCGCCATGACGGATTTCCTTTCGCCGTTCGTATCACCAGGAACAACACCTGCGCAGTTATCGCCGGCTCAAACGGGTGCCTTCACCCGGCGCCCGAGTCGCTACTCGGCGTGACGGAAATGCCGGGATGCCTGGTGAGCGGCAGTGCCTGAGCCACCCCGGGGGGTTTCGGACGCGGGCCGCGGCGTGTGCCCACACCCCGCCGGGGGAACTTGGTTCACTCGGGTGCCGCACCGGTGAGAGGAGCCCGAGTGACGACGTCGGCGTCGGCGACAGGCGGTCCGGGCCCGGGTGCCGGGGAGACCCGGCCCGAGCCGGACCCCCGTCGTTGGCGTGCCCTGTGGGTCACGCTGGTGGCCGGCTTCATGAGCCTGCTGGACGTCACGATCGTGGCCGTCGCCCTGCCCACGATCCAGCGCGACCTGCACGCCTCGCCCGCCGAGGTGCAGTGGGTGGTGTCGGGGTACGCCCTCGCCTTCGCCCTCGCCCTCGTCACCGCCGGACGCCTCGGCGACGCTCTGGACCGGCGCCGCATCTTCCTGCTGGCGCTCGGTGCCTTCGTGGTCTTCAGCGCTGCCTGCGGGGCGGCCCCCGACATCACGCTGCTGGTGCCGGCCCGGCTCGCCCAGGGTCTGGCGGCCGGTTTCATGGCGCCCCAGAACTCCGCGCTGATCCAGCAGATGTTCCGGGGTGCCGAGCGCGGGCGCGCCTTCGGGTTCTTCGGGGCGACCGTCGGCATCTCCTCGGCCGTCGGCCCCGTCACCGGTGGCGCCATCCTCGCCCTGGCCTCCGGCGAGCAGGGCTGGCGGTGGATCTTCTACGTCAACGTCCCCATCGGCATCCTCGCCGTTCTCCTCGGCCGCCGCCTGCTGCCCCGCACCCGGCAGTCCGGCCGGGGGCACGTGGACGTGCCCGGCGTCCTGCTCCTCGGTCTCGGGGTCCTGGCGCTCATGTACCCGCTCGTCCAGGCGGACTCCGGTGGCATCGGGCACCTGTGGTGGCTGTTCCCCGCCGGTGTCGCCCTGCTCGCCGTCTTCGTGCGGTGGCAACGTCGCCTCGTCGCCCGCGGCATCCAGCCGCTGCTCGACCCGCGCCTGTTCACCACCGTGCGCGGTTACGCCGTCGGAGCCGGCGTCGGCACGCTGTACTTCATCGGCTTCAGCGGCGTCTGGCTGGTGTTCGCCCTCTTCTACCAGCGCGGCCTCGGCTACTCCCCGCTCCGTTCCGGCCTCGCCGTGACGCCGTTCGCCCTGGGCTCGGCGTGCGCGGCCGTGGTCGCGGGCCGGCTGGTCGACCGGTTCGGGCGGGTGCTCACCGTGTGCGGCCTGGCGGGGGTGATCGCAGGCCTCGGCGGTACGGCTCTGCTGCTCCGCTTCGCGCCCCTGGACACCGCCGTCTGGCTCACCGCCCCGGTCCTGCTCCTCGGCGGCGTCGGCAGTGGCTTCGTGGTCTCGCCCAACATCACCATGACCCTGCGGGACGTGCCCGTACGCATGGCGGGAGCGGCGGGCGGCGCCCTGCAGACGGGCCAGCGGCTCGGCGCGGCGGTGGGGACCGCCGCTCTGCCCGGCCTGTTCTACGTGGTGCTGGGCAGGAGCAGCGACTTCCGGGGCGCGCTCGGCGTCGCGCTGGCGTCCGCGCTCGCGGGCATGCTGGCGTCCCTGGCCCTCGCGGCGTTCGACTGGCGACGCGACCGCGAGAAGCGGCGGCCGCACCGGAAGTGCCCGGACGAGGTGGCCAACAGCCCGGTGCACGCCCGGCACTCCTGACCGGTCCGAGGCGACGGGTTCCAGTCACACAGTGGCTCGATTCGCACCCTGCCTCGGGCGGGACTTGCGAGCCGGGTGGGACCATATGATCAAATCTGCCGATGCGTACCCCCCACATACAGACGCATCATCCCTCTCCGTCCGACGGACCTCCCGCCGAACGGGTTCCCTCCCCACGCAACCCGTACGACGAACTGGCGGCCCTGGCCGACGGCCCACTGGACGACTTGACCGCCGGGGACAGCACGCCGGCCGTGCGGGACGACGACGCCGAGGAGCCCTGGGCACCGCCGAACCACAGGCGCGGCGGCCGCCGCCGCAACCGCGCCACCGGCCTGCCCGTCGTGGTCAGGGTCCTGGCCTGGTCGCTCGCCCTCACCTGCCTCGCGGCCCTCGCCGACCGCTGGGCGCTGCTCTACGCCGAACGCGAGGCGTCCGAACGGCTCAAGGACCAACTGCACCTCGCGGCCGCCCCCGAGGTGCGGATCGGCGGGTTCCCGTTCCTGACCCAGCTGGCCGCACGGCGCCTGGACTCGGTCCGGGTCACCGTGCCGGACGTCCCGGCCCACCGGGTCACCCTCACCCGGGTCAGCGCCACCGCACACGACATCCGCATCGACGGCGACGGGCCCACCGCGGTGCGCGGCGCGCTCGTCCACCAGGTGCGCGGGCGGGTCCTGCTGTCCTTCGCCGACATGAACCGCGAACTCGGCGCCTCGCAGGTCGCCTTCACCCCGCACGGCCCGGGAGGGATCCGGGCCCTCGGCTCGCTGCGCGTCGCGGGACGGGACGTGCGCGTACGGGCCGACGTGCGCATCCGGCGGGACGGGGAGCGCGGCATCGCCACCTCCGTGGACGGCATGCGGCTGGACGTCGGCGACCTCGCGACGTACCGGCCCGGGACCGGGCCCGCCGAGGGCCTGCACCTGACCCGCGCCTCGGCGCGCCGGCTCGGCCGGGAGGCGCGGAAGGTCAAGGCCCTGCTCGGCGTGCCGGAGATCGTGCGCCGCCTGGGCCTCCCGGACAGTGTGGTGCGCACGGCCCTGCGCGACGAGGACGCGCTGCACAGGCTCACCGGAGCACCGCGTCTGGTGCACGCCCTGACCCGCGTGAACCTCGTGGACACGGCACTCGCCCACCCGGCCGTGCTGAAGCGGCTGGGGCTGGACCTGTCCTTCCTCGACGAGCTGACCAAGCTCACCCGGCCGCGGATCGCCGACCGTTTCTCCTTCTCCTTCCGACTGCCGAAGCCTCCCGCGGGCGCCCTGCGCCTGCAGCGTGTGACGGTGGGCGAGGACGGCATCCACGCCGAGGTGCGGGGGACGGGACTGCTGCTGGGACGCTGAGGCGCGACGGCCGGGCCGCTCCCTCGGCGGCCGCCGCGGGCCGTACTCGACGCTTCGGCCGGGCCTGTTGTCGGCCAAAGTGAAACAGGCTCCACGGCCTCCACCGGGCGCGTCGCCGGCCTGACCGGCGGCGTGGCGGCCGGGTCCGCACGAGGCCGCGCCTGCGCGCGTGCGGAACCTCGGGTTTCACACGCAACGCCCGGGTGCGGCCCCGTCGCGGGGTCCTCGGCGATCCGCCGGTCCCGTACGGGCGTGCGGGCATCACCCGTACGAGCCGCCGTCGCGGGGTCCGCACCGCGGTCCCCGGAGGCGTACGGGGTGCGCTATCGCGAAGGCGCCGCGTCCGTCCGCGGCGGCGCCCGCCCGGGCTGCCGGGGCGCCGTCCTGCGGTGACGGGGCGTGCCCGACGGCCAGTCGTGTGTCGGCCATCTTCCGGGCGTCACGGGAACTCGAGGAATGTTCAGGGCCCTTGTTCCCCCGGCGCCTGGGTGATTAGGCTCCAGCCCGCTTTCGCACGTCGCACACATTTCTCACACATGGCGGTCGACTTCTCGGGACGCCATCGGCTTTCGCAGGCACCCCGCCGGACGCCCCCGGCGGTGGCTGCCGGGCACTCAGGGAGGTGGGGGGCATCGACGTGTCCGGTTTACCGCGGCGCGCCGACGGCGAGCCGCCCTCGCCCGTGGCCGTCCCCCACATGCGGGAGCCGGCGGCCGGCGCGGGAAGCCGCCGCGACACAGCCGTGCTGTGGTTCGTCAACGCCGTCGACGGGCTCGGCAGTCAGGCGTCCGGTCTGGTGTTCCCGCTCCTGCTGCTGGACCTGGGCAACGGCCCGGGAACCGCCGGCGTGTTCGCCAGCGCCGCCGCCGTCGCCGGCGTGCTGCTGGGGCCGCTGGTCGCCGTGCCGGCCGACCGGGGACACCGGCGCGCCGTCATGACCGCGTCGGCGGTAGTGGCGGCGCTGGCCATGGCCGCACTGGCCGTCGCCTGCCTCGGGCACCCGCCGCTGTGGGCCCTGCTGGGCCTGGCCCTCACCGAGCGACTGTGCGCCACGGCGTACGAGGCCGCGGCGCGCGGCTCGCTGTCCCGGCTGGCGGCCGCGGACGACATGCCGCGGGCGGTGGCCGGCCTTCAGGCGGGCGATCAGGCGGCGCTGGTGGCCGGGCCGGCGCTGGGCGGTGTTCTGTTCGGCGTGAGCCGCTTCCTGCCGTTCGCCGTGGACGCGGTCACCTACGCGGTGGCGGCGCTGGGGGCACGGGCCCTGCGCGGCCGGCTCGACGGGCCGGCCGTGTCCGCCCGGCCGGCCGCCGGAGCGCGGCGGCCGTCCGGCGGCACCGGCGACGCGCCCCGGCGGGTGTTCACGGGCGAGTTGCGGGCCGGTCTGGTGGTGGTGGTCCGCTCCCCCGCGCTGCGTCTGGTGCTGCTGTGGTCGTCGGTGGCGAGCGGCGTGCTCGCCCTGCTCTTCTACACCGCCGTGTTCGTGCTCGGCGACGGCTCGGGCGGCGCCGTCACCGGCGGCGTGCTCGCGGCCTCCGGAGCCGCCGGACTGGCCGGTTCGCTGGTGGCGGCGCGCGTGGTGCGGCGCCTGGGGGCGCGCCGGTCGCTGGTCGCGGCCACCTGGCTGCTCCTGGTGCCGTGCGCCGCCCTGTCGGTGGCCGGGGGGCCGTGGCTGTGGGCGCTGAGCTTCTCCGCGCTGTGCGCGGTACTGCCCGTCGTCACGGTGGTGCTCGGCGCCGCGGCCGTCCTCGCCGCACCCCCGGAGCTGCAGTCGCGGGCAGGAGCCGTACTGGCCGCCGGCGCCACCATGGCCGCGGCCCTGGCACCGGCGTGCGCGGCCGCACTGGTGCACTGGGGCGGGGGCAGGGCCGCGGCGCTCGCCTGTGGCGCCGTGCTGGCCGTGCTGGCCGTGCACACCCAGCGTTGCGGGGCCGCCGTGCTGCGCCCGCCCGCGCCGGGGGACGGGCGGGCGGCCGGCGCCCCTGCGGGCGGGTCCGCTCCAGGGGGCCGGCCATGACCGACGCGTACCAGGTCTTCGTGGCCACCCTGCCGGACGTGTGCCCGGCCGACCGGCACCGCATGGTCTTCACCGGGGACGCCGACGGCCGCTGCGAGGTGTTCACGTGGGACGCCGTCACCCGCCGGGTCCAGCAGGTGACCGACAGCACGGGGGGCACCGTCCACCGGGCGATGGACGCCGACGGGTACGTGTGGTGGTTCGACGAGGACGCGGCGGGAGAGGGCCGCTGGTGGTTCCGGCACTTCGACGGCGGCCCGCGGCTGCCGGGCCTGCCCGGCGCACCGGCCGGCCCGCCGCGCGGGCTGGGCGTGAGCGCGGACGGGACGGTCGCCACGGCGGTCGCCCGGGGCGAGCGGACCGTGGTGACGGTCGGCCGGCGCGGCCGCGCCCCCGACGCGGTGCTGCGGATGCCCCGGTCGTACCGGCTGGGCGGCATCAGCGCGGACGGCGAACTGATCGCCCTCGCCGCGGCGGCCGGCGAGGAGGCGGCCGTCTCGGTCGTCGCGCGCGACGGCCGGACCGTCGCCACCCTGCCCGGCCCCGGCCGAGCCGGAGCCGGGCTGTGGTGCCAGGGCTTCACCGCCGTGGCCGGGCACGGCGAGCTGCTCCTGGTGCGCGATCTCGGCGACCGGTACGCCCTGGCCACCTGGACCCGGGGGCGCGGGCTGCGCACCCATCGCTGGTGCGCGTTCGACACGGAGATCACCGCCCGCTGGTACCCGGACAGCCGGGAGGTGCTGGTGCGCCAGGACCGCCACGGCCGCTCCCTGCTGCACCGCGTCGACCTCGGCTCCCGGCGCCGCGCCCTCGTGCCCACGCCCGCCGGCACCCTGCTGGACGCCGCGCCCAGAGCCCTGGGAGCGGTCGACTACCTGTGGACCGGCACCGCCCGCTCACCGGTCCTGTGCGCCACGGACGGCGTGGCCCTGCCGCCCGCCGCCCCCGCCGTGGTCGTTCCCGGCCGGCACACCGACCGCTGGACGGACACGCCATGGGGGCGTGTGCACACCCTGCTGAGCCTGCCCGAGCCGGCCGGCACCGCTCCGCCGCCCGCAGTCTTCCTGGTCCACGGCGGGCCGGCCGACCACGACCGGGACGCCTACGACGGCACGGTGCACTCGCTGGTCGCGTCGGGCTACGCGGTCGTCCGCGTCAACTACCGGGGCTCCACCGGGTACGGACCCCGCTGGCGGCGCGCCTCTCCCGCCGGGGTGGGGCACACGCAGGTGGATGACCTGGCCGCGGTCCGCGCCGACCTCGTCTCCAGCGGACTGGTCGCCGGCGACGCCACCGCGCTGTGGGGGGTGTCCTGGGGCGCCTATCTGGTGCTGCTCGCCCTCGGCCGCCGGCCCGGGCTGTGGCAGGCCGGTGTGGCGGTGAAACCGGTGGCGGACTGGGCGGCCGCGCACCGGGCGACCACACCGGCGCTGCGGGCCCTGGACATCCGGATGTTCGGCGGCACCCCGGACGACGTGCCCGAGCGCTACACCGGCAGCTCCCCGCTCACCTACGCGGCCTGCGTGACGGATCCGCTGCTCGTCGTGGGCGCGACCCGCGACACCAAATGCCCGCCCGGACAGATCCGTACCTACCTCGACGCGCTGACGGCCGCGGGCGTGGCGCACGAGGCCATGTGGCTCGACACCGGTCACGACGGGTACGACGGCGCGGCGCACGTCGCCGTCCTGCGCCGGGCCCTGTCCTTCCTGCGCGCGCGGCTGCCCGACCCGGCCCCCCGCGCCCCTGGACGTCCTCCCCGACCGGCGGGAGGACCCCGGCCCCGCTGAGACCACAGCGGGACCGGGTGCGCACAGCACTCCCACCACCTAAAGAAGGAGAAGCACCGTGCAGAAGGACATCATCCACAACGACCCGCTCGCGGGCGACGAGGAGAACCGGAAGCCGGGCATCGGCATCACCATCACCGTTCCGTTCCGCAACGCCGACGAGGGCGACGAGACCGAGGAGTGACGCACCGCCCGGCCGGCCCGCCTCCTCGCGGGCCGGCCGGGCTCGCCGTCCCTCCCCGCCCTCCGCCCGCGCTCTCATCCAAGGAGCCGTCCGTGCGCGTTCTCCTGCTCAACATGCCGTGGTCGCCCATCGACCTGCCCTCCCTGGCCCTGGGCATCCTCAAACGCAGCGTCGACGAACGTGTCCCGGGCGCGACCTGTGAAGTGCTGCACGCCAACCTCGAGTTCACCGACTGGATCACCCGGCGCACCGAGTTCTCCGCCGAGGACTACGAGTACTACGCGCTGTCCTCCTACTTCCTCGGCTGCGGCGACTGGGTGTTCTCCAGCGCCCTCTACGACGATCCCGCCTGGAAGGAAGCCGAGTTCACCGAGGTGATGACCGGCAGGCTGCGCTCCTCACGGATGCGGATGACCCGCCGGCTGCACGCGGTCGTTCCGGAGTTCGTGGAGGAGATCGCGCAGCGGGTGGCCGACCTCGCCCCCGACGTCGTGGGGCTGACGTCCACCTTCCAGCAGAACACGGCCGCGCTGGCGGTGGCCCGGCACATCAAGCGGCTCGCCCCGCAGGTCGTGACGGTCATGGGCGGCGCCAACTGCGACGCGGAACAGGGCGCGGCCGTGCACCGCAACTTCCCCTTCGTCGACTTCGTGGTGCGCGGTGAGGGCGAGGACGCCTTCCCGCGGCTGCTGGAGGCGCTGCGCGACGGATCGGCGACCGGCGCGGCGGCCGGGATACCCGGGCTGTGCCACCGCAGCGACGGCACGTCCGTCGCCAACCCGATGCCCGCCGGCCCCCTGCCCCCCGCCGCCATCCTCCCTCCGGACTACAGCGGCTACTTCGAGCGTCTGGCCGCGTCCGTGGCCCGCAACTGGGTGGAGCCCAAGCTGGTGGTCGAGGGCGCCCGCGGCTGCTGGTGGGGCGAGAAGCACCACTGCACGTTCTGCGGTCTGAACGGCTCGTTCATGGAGTTCCGCAGCAAGAGCCCCGACACCTTCTACCGGGAGATCATGGACCTGGCCGAGCGCCACCGGGTCCTGGACATGTACGTGGTCGACAACATCCTCGACATGCGGTACCTGTCCACCGTGCTGCCGAGGATCATCGACAGCGGCTACGACCTGCGCATGCACATCGAGATCAAGGCGAACATGCGCCGACCGCAGCTGCAGGTCCTCGCCGACGCCGGCCTCATCTACGTCCAGCCCGGCATCGAGAGCCTCAACAGCAGGGTGCTCGACCTCATGGACAAGGGGGTCAGCGGCTGCCAGAACGTGCGGATGCTGCGGGACGCGGCCGAGACGGGGCTGTCGGTCTCCTGGAACTACCTGCACGGCTTCCCGGGTGAGACGGACGCCGACTACGACCCCGTGATCGGCCAGCTGCCCGCGCTGGAGCACCTGAACCCGCCGGTCGACCTGTCGGCGCGGATCGCCATCGAACGTTTCAGCCCCTACTTCGACCGGCCCGAGCTGGGTTTCACCGGCCTGCGCCCGGAGGAGCACTACCTGTTCACCTACGACCTGCCGGAGGAGGAGCTGCACGACCTGGCCTACGTCTTCCAGGCGCCCGAACGCGGCATCGGCGAGGACACGGTGACCCGGCTGAACGACGCCATCGCCGCGTGGAAGAAGCACCACACCGACGCCCGGCTCACCCACACCGACCTCGGTGACGAGATCGTCCTGGTCAGCCGGCGGCACTCGTTCCAGTGGCGGACGAAGCGCCTGACGGACCCGTTCGGCGTCGCCGTCTTCCGGCTCCTCGACCAGCCGCACTCCCCCGCCGCGCTGCACCGCAAGGCCACCGCCGACCCCGCGTTCGCCGACCGCACCGCGCGGCAGGTGCGGGAACTCCTGGACGAATGGTCGGCGCTGGGCGTGACCTTCACCGACGCCGGCCAGTACGTCCACATCGCGCCCGCCTCCGTCAACCAGGACCTGCTGCGCCTCGACTACATGAGCCACCTGCACGCCCGCCCCGCGCCGGCACCGGCCGAGGGGCACGCCACGACGGCCCGGCCCGCCCCGGCTCCCGCCCTGCCCTGAGGCCCGCGGCCGCCGCCCCGTCCTCTCCCCCGACACCGCCCACGTCCCGGTCAGCCCAGAGGAGCCGCCATGTCCTCCAGTACACCGTCCCCGGCCGTCCTGGCCTGGCGCGACCACGACGCCCAGGCCCGGTCGCTGCCGGGCATGTCCCTGGGCCGCGTTCCGCTCGCCGCGGACCCCGGCGCCGCCGAACGGCTGTGGGCCATGGGCGCGCGCCGGGCCGAACTCGACAGCCCGGTGGACCTCGTCACGCCCGGGCCGGGCGCGGCCCGGGCCGCGATCGACAGACTGTGCCTGGTCCGCGACCTGACCGCACGGGCGGTCCAGGTCGACTGGGACCTGCGCCTGCCGCCGGGGAGGGCCGAACAGACCTGGAAGGTGCTGTCCCACCTGCAGCCGCCCCATACGGTCACGGGTCCCGCCGACGCCGGTACCGCACTGCACGCCTGGCGGACCCGCCACTACCTCTGCAAGCTGGTGTGGCGCCAGGGTCCTGGCTTCCTGCAGATCCGCGACCGGCGCTGGGGCGACCTGCGCCGCTTCACCGCCGACGACCCCCGCTACCCGGAAGCCGTCGCCCGGCTCGACCGGGGCGCCCGCCACTCGGACATCGCCGCCGACATCCTGGCGGAGCTGACCGCCGAGCACCTCGTCCTGCGGGCGGACGACCTGGTCTGGTGGCTCCCCTACCGCGTCACCCGATGGCTGCAGGAGGCGATGGCCGTTTAGGGTCTCTCTTTCGGATCAGGCCGGCTCCGGTCGACGGCGACTTCCGACCGACCCGAGCGGGGTCTGGTGCGTGCGGCTGCAAGGCGGAGGAGGGAGTCGACGCGGAGCGTCGGCGAGTGACGACAACGCCGCAGGTGTGCGTGCCGGACCCCGCGACGCCGGCAAGATCCGGAAGAGAGGCCCTGGGGCCGGGCACCGCGGGGCGGGCGGGAATCGTCGGACAGGCCCTTCGGACGGGCCGCCGGGGGCCGTGCCGGCGTGGCCCGTCCGCGTCAGGCACCGGACGCGTCGGTGCCGGCCTCGAGGTTGAAGACCTGGTCGAGGCCGACGATGGTGAAGACGCGCCGCAGACTGGACGGGACGGCGGCCAGCACGATGTCGGCGCCGGCGGACCGCGCGTGCTGCCAGGCGGCCAGCAGCACCGTGATGCCGGTGGAGTCGCAGAACTCCAGGCCGGCCAGATCGAGGGTCAGGCACTGTCCCGGCCCGAGGCCGACGTCCTCGACCTGACGGCGCAGGGCGGCGGCCTGGTCGTAGTCGAGTTCGCCGGCCACGTGCAGAACGGGGCCGGTGGCGGCGTCGCGGTGTGTGATGTTCAGCGGAGTCATCGTGAGTGATTCGTTGCCGGGCCGGTGGGAGACGGGGTGGCGGGGACGCCGAGGGCCAGCAGGGCGGTGTCGTCGTCCAGGCCGTCGCCGAAGCCCCGCAGCAGGTCGGTGAGCGCTTCGATCACCTCTCCGGGTGCCGCGGGCGCCTGATCGGCTGCGAAGGCGAGCAGCGCGTCCTCGCCGTAGAGGTGGTCACGGGTGGGACCGGTGCGGGCCTCGGTCAGCCCGTCGGTGTAGAGCAGAATCGTATCGCCGGGCGCCAGCGTGGCCGTGGCGGTGACGAACGGCGCGTCGGGCAGGATGCCGACCAGCAGTCCGCCGGGAGTGGGCAGCAGTTCGGCCCTGCCGTCGGCCCTCAGGACGATGGCAGGGGGGTGGCCGCCGGAGGCGAGGTGCACGGCCGCGCTTCCGTCGGCACCGGGTTCGAGGATGCCGAAGACACACGTGCAGTACCGGGGGTCGCCGCCGGCGGTGTACCGGTCGTGCAGGACGGTGTTCAACGTGGTCAGCGCGGCGGCCGGCACCGGATTGTGGTGGGCCGCGGCGCGCAGGGTGTAGCGGGTCAGCGAGGTGAGGGCGGCCGCCTGGGGGCCCTTGCCGCACACGTCGCCGAGGAAGAAGGCCCACCTCGTGCCGTCGACGGGGAACACGTCGTAGAAGTCGCCGCCGAGCTGGTCGGGAGAGGCCGTGTGGTAGTGGACCGCGGTCTCCACGCCGGGCACGACGGGCAGGATCTCCGGGAGCAGCGACTGCTGCAGGACCGCGAGCGCGTCGGCGAGCCGCAGCCGGTCGGCCTCCGCCTGCCGGTGGGCCTCCTCCGCCTCCGCGCGCGCCCGCTCGGCCTCGGCGCGGGCTCGTTCGGCGTCCTGACGGCGGCGGAGCAGCTCCTCCTCGTAGGCGCGCCGGTCGGAGGCGTCGAAGACCGTGGTGCGGATCAGCAGCGGCTGGCCCTCGGTGCCGTACTTGACCACGGAGGAGACCAGCACCGGCAGCCGGCCGCCCCCGGCCTTCCTGATCTCCAGGGCGATGCCCCGCAGCTCGCCCTGCATCCGCAGCAGCGGAGCGAAGTGCGTCTCGTGGTAGAGCTTGCCGCCGACGGTCAGCAGGTCGGTGAAGCGCATGCTTCCGACGACGTCCTCGCGCTCCAGGCCGAGCCAGTCGAGCAACGTGCGGTTGATCTTGGCGATGGTGCCGTCCATCAGCGTGGACAGATACCCGCAGGGCGCCGATTCGTACAGTTCCTCGGCGCTGTCCTCCAGCAGCGCGCTGAAGGCGGCCGCCGTGCGCGCGCGGCCTCCGGCACCGGCCGGGTCGGGCGAGTCGCCCGTGCGGCACATCACGGCCGGGTGTCCAGGAAGTCCAGGATCGCCCGGGCGGTGGCCTCCGGAGCGCTCAGCTGGGGGCAGTGGCCGATGGCGTCGAGGGTGACCAGGCGGGAGGAGGGGATCGCGGCGTGCACGTAGGCGCCGACCTCGCGCGGGGCGATGACGTCCTGGGCGCACTCCAGGACCAGGGTCGGCACGGTCACGGACTCCAGGTCGCCCCGGCTGTCGGTCAGGAAGGTGGTGCGGGCGAAGACGCGGGCGATGTCGGGGTCGGTGGCGCAGAAGCTGTTGGTGAGCTCCTGTCCCAGCTCGGGCCGGTCCGGGTTGCCCATGATCACCGGCGCCATGGCGGAGGACCAGCCCAGGTAGTTGGACTCCAGGGAGGCCAGCAGCTCGTCGATGTCCTCCGCGGCGAAGCCGCCGCGGTAGCCCTCGTCGTCGATGTAGCAGGGCGAGGGGGCGACCATCACCAGCGCGCCGATGCTCTCCGGCACGATCCGCGCGGCCAGCACCCCGACCATGGCGCTGACCGAGTGCCCCACGAACACCGCGTCCTCGAGGTCCAGCGCCTCGCAGACGTCGGCCACGTCCTGGGCGTAGCCGTCCAGCGAGGAGTACCGCTCCTCGGACCAGGCCGACAGGTCCGAGCCGCCGGAGCCGACGTAGTCGAACAGCACGACGCGGTGGCGCGCGGCCAGCGCCGGCACGATGAGGCGCCACATGTTCTGGTCACATCCGAACCCGTGCGCGAGCACCACCGCGGGGGCGTCGGCCGGACCGGTGACCGTGATGTTGTTGCGGCGCTGAACGTCCATGACCACCATGGTGCCATCCGGCTCCGGTCGCCCGGATACCGGCCTCACGCGTCAGACCGCCACATGCCGCTGGATCCAGTCGGCGGCCGAGCGGCGGAAGAGGCGGCGGTTGTCCGCGCGGCGGAACTCGTGGCCCTCCTCGTGCAGCAGGAGGAGTTCGGCCTCCAGCCCCCGCTCCCTCGCCGCCCTGACGAACTGCTCCGACTCCCGGACGGGCACGTTGGTGTCGTGCTCGCCGTGCACGGCCAGCACGGGGGCGCGCAGGGCGTCGACACGGCTCATCGGAGACAGGGCCCGCAGCAGGTCGCGGTCACGTTCGGGGTGCCCGTACTTGTGCGCGGCCGACTCGGCGAGCCAGGGCTCGGTGCCGGCGAAGAAGGTGTTGAGGTCCGACATCCCGCACACCGCGACACCGACGCGGAAGAGTTCCGGATGCCACACGAGAGAGGCCATCGTCAGATAGCCGCCGTACGAACGCCCCATCACCGCGAGGCGCCGCGGGTCGGCCAGCCCCGCCACCACCACGTGGGCCGCGCAGTCGGCGACGTCGTCGAGCGCGGCGAAGCGGCCCTCGCCGAGGTCCGCGTCGACGAAGGAGCGGCCGTATCCGGAGGAGCCGCGTACATCGGGGGCGAAGACGTCCAGTCCCCGGCCGAGCAGTTCGTGGTAGAGCGGATCCAGCATCGGGCGTTCCTGCTCCTCGGGGCCGCCGTGCAGGTGCAGGACGCAAGGGGCCGGCTCCTGCGCGGAGCGGCCCGGCGCCCGGTAGTACCAGCCGCCCAGGGGCAGCCCGTCCCGGGCGACGGGGCGCAGGGGCACCGGCCGCACGGGTGGGCGGCCGGGCGGGACGGCGTCCTCGTCGCGCGAGGACCAGGGGGTGCGCAGCGCCGCGCCCTGGTGCAGCCACCACACTCCCGGCCGGCGCCGGGAGCCCGACAGCGCCAGCACGGGGCCGTCGGCGGACGGGGTGGGCACCAGCCGCGTGATCACCTCGTGCGGCAGTTCGACGGCCGGGCCCGTCGCGGCGGACGGCTCGTGCGGGCCCGTGCCCCGCACGGCCGGTGCGGCCGGATCGAGGGGGACGATCTCCAGCTCGCTGACACCCCGCGCGTTCCACGACAGCACGGCGCTGCGCCCATCCCTGCCCAGGGCCAGCAGTTCCAGATCGCAGCCGGGACGGGCCGCGACGGCCCGGTGACCCAGCCACTGCCCCCGCGGGCCGAGCCTGACCGCGACCAGTGCCGCGAACTCGCGCCCGGCGTCGCTGCGCAGCCACAGGGTGCGGCCGTCCGGCGCGAAGCCGCCGATCCACGGGTCGCCGTCCGCGACGCGGACGGAGCCGGTGACCGTGCCGTCCCGCAGGCGTACGACGAGTGCCTCGCGGCGGCCTCGCGGTCCCCGGCGCACCAGGGCGAGCGAGCGGTCCCGGCTCAGTGCGCACACCCGCAGGGTCGGCGCCCCGCCCTCGCTCGCGACCAGCACCGGTGCGGCTCCGCCTTCTGGGTCGACCAGGTAGGCCGCGAGGGTCCTGTGCTCCTGTTCGTCCGGGGGTGCTCCGAGGCCGCCGTGGAGCACCGTCCGCTGCGGCTCCTGGTGGGGCACGGACGCGAGCGGCGCGGCGCCCAGCAGGACCGCGCGGCCGTCGCGCTCCGTCCAGCCGCCGGAGTGGGCCGGCACCGGCGGCTCCGTCGTGGCGGCCGGCCGGTCGGGGCCCGTGCGCGCGAGGCCGGCGGGCGCGGGCTCCGTCATGGTGACCGCGACGGCCGAGCTGTCGGGTGACCAGCAGCCCAGGTGCGCGGAGACGCCGGGCTCGCCGCCGGCCAGCAGACGGCGCGAGGTGCCGTCGGGGCGCACGCACAGGACACGGGTGAGTTCACCGCCGCCGGGTGCGGTGGTGTACGCGATCCAGCGGCCGTCGGGAGACCAGGACACCTCGGTCACCGGGTCGGGGTCGGCGTCCAGCAGGTGCGGCTGGTCCCCGTCCACGGGTCCGGCCCACAGTTGCGGTACTCCGGTGCGGTCGCAGATGAAGGCGACGTACCGGCCGTCGGGGTCCGTCGAGGGGTACCAGCAGCCGTGGGCGACGAGCCGCTGCGGCACGTCGTGCGGGGCGGCCGAGTCCGGCAGGGCCACCGGCTCCGGCGCCGACTGGGCCGCCGGGGCCGTGGCTCCCCCGGCTGTTTCCGGCGGCGGATGCGGTGCCGGCGGTCCCCCGGCCGGCTCCGGCCGCGCCCGGCCGCGCGGCCGGGCGGCGGCCTGGGGCCACTCGTGGCCGGGGGGTCGCGTGTCCGGGGCGGGTGCGGCGGCGGGCGCGGTCCCCGTCCCCTCCTCGCCCCGGACCGTCGGGGTCAGTGGATGCCGTGCGTCTGCAGCCATGTCTCCAGCAGCGCTACCTGCCACAGTGCGTTCGCTCCTCGCCGGGTGTGGTGCGCGTTGGGCGCCGCGAGCAGTTCTGCGACGTACTCCTGGCGGAAGACGCCGCGTTTCCGGGCCTCCGGGGCGGTGAGCGCCTCGCGGACCCGCTGCAGCACCGGTCCTGCCATGTGCTTGATCGCGGGGACCGGGAAGTAACCCTTGGGCCGGTCGACGACCTTGCGCGGGAGGACCTTGCGCCCGGCGGCCTTGAGGACGCCCTTCCCGCCGTCGGCGAGCTTGAGCTCGGGCGGACAGGCCGCGGCCAGCTCGACCAGCTCGTGGTCCAGGAAGGGCACCCGGGCCTCCAGGCCCCAGTCCATCGTCATGTTGTCCACGCGTTTGACGGGATCGTCGACCATCATCACGTGCGTGTCCAGGCGGAGGTCGGCGTCCAGGGCCGTCTCCGCCCCGTCGGCCGCCATGTGGGCGCGGACGAACTCGGTGGAGGTGTCCCGCTCCGGCAGGTGAGGCGGCTCGAGGATGCGGGCCAGCTCGGCGTGGGAGCGGTCGAAGTAGGTGTCGGCGTACGCCTGGGCGGCCCGCTGCCGGGGCACGCCGGCCATGGCCGGGTACCAGTGGTATCCCGCGAACACCTCGTCGGCGCCCTGGCCGCTCTGGACGACCTTCACCTCCTTGGCGACCTGCTCGGACAGCAGGTGGAAGGCCACCACGTCATGGCTCATCATGGGTTCGCTCATGGCGCGCACCGCCGACTCCAGTGCCCCCGACACCCGGTCGGACGGCACCATGAGCTGGTGGTGGTGGGTGTCGAAGTGGCGGGCGACGAGGTCGGAGTAGACGAACTCGTCCCCCTCCTCGCCCCCTTCGGACTCGAATCCGACGCTGAAGGTCGCCAGGTCGTGCTGTCCCTCGTCGGCGAGCAGGGCGACGATGAGGCTGGAGTCCAGACCGCCGGACAGCAGCACGCCCACCGGGACGTCGGCCACCATCCGGCGGCGTACGGCGGTGCGCAGCGCGTCCAGCACCGCGTCCGTCCAGTCCTGCGCGCTCATCCCGGCGTGTTCCGGGCGGCGCGTGTACGGGGGCTGCCAGTAGCGGTGGTCGCGGTGGGTGCCGTCCCGTTCGACGACGCGCACGGTGGCCGGAGGCAGCTTGCGCACGCCGTTCAGGACGGTGTGGGGTGCCGCCACGGTGGCGTGCCAGCTGAAGTACTGGTGCAGGGCCACCGGGTCCAGGGAGGTGTCCACGTCGCCGGCGGCCAGGAGGGCCGGCAGCGAGGAGGCGAAGCGCAGCCGGTCGGGCGTCTGCGCCAGGTAGAGCGGTTTGATGCCGAGCCGGTCACGGGCCAGCACCACGCGTCCGCTGTGGAGTTCCACGATGGCGAAGGCGAACATGCCGAGGAAGTGCCGGACGCAGTCGACGCCCCACTGCTGGTAGGCCCGCAGCACCACCTCGGTGTCGGAACCGGAGAAGAACTCGTGGCCGAGCGCGCGGAGTTCCGCGCGCAGCTCCCGGTAGTTGTAGACGCAGCCGTTGAAGACGCCGACGATCCCCGCACGGGGGTCGGCCATGGGCTGGGCGCCGGTCTCCGACAGGTCGATTATCTTCAGGCGGCGGTGTCCCAGGGCCACCGGTCCCTGCGACCACACGCCCCGGCCGTCGGGTCCGCGCGGTGCCAGCCGGTCGGTCATCCGTTCCACCGCCGCGACGTCCGGCCGCTCGGCGTCGAACCGTATCTCTCCGCTCAGTCCGCACATCAGCTGCTTCCCCTTCCCCGGATCGCCTGGCCCGTCGTGCGGCGCGCGCGGCGGCCGCGTCGTCCGGGCGGCGGCCCCGTCCCGCACGCGCGGTGTTCCGGGAGCGGATGGCCGGGTGTCAGGGGATCCTGCTTGGTGAGCATGGGGAAGTGGCTTTCCTCGATCGGGCGTTGACCGGCGGTCGTCCGGGGCGCGAGGCGGGACCCGTCATGGGACCGCCGGTCGGATGGGCACATCATGAGCTCGGTGTCGCGGCGGCGGACCTGTCGGCGTGCGGATGGGCGCCGAGGGTGTCCGGCCGGGCGGCCGGGCGCCGGGAGCGGGCCGCCGGGCGGGGCGTCCTGCGTTCACCGCGGGTCTCGGCCGCCATCAGGTCGACGCCGGCGAGGAGGTCGTCGGTGCGGGTGGCCCGGCGCAGCCGGTGCGCCGCCGTACCGACGGCCAGTGCCTCCTCCAGCAGGGCGTGCACGCTCTCCCAGTCGCCGGTCGCCTCGAGCGCGGGGCGCAGCCTCGCCAGCATGCCGGTCAGCACGGCCGGCGCCGGCGCCGCGCGGCGCGTCACCGGGTCGACCAGGTGTCCCTCCAGGCCGGAGCGGGCGGCCCGCCAGGTGGCGGCCCTCAGCCAGTCGTGACGGCCGTCGCACAGGGGTCCGTCCGCACGTTCCAGGCGCTCTCGGGCCTGGTGCACCAGGGCGCGGAACAGCCCGGCGACCAGCGCCACGGTCTCCACCCGGGGGCAGGCGTCGCAGATCCGCAGCTCCAGGGTGCTCTGGTGGGCCGAGGGGCGTATGTCGTGGTAGATCATGCCGGCGTCGCTGATGACGCCCGAGCGGATCAGTTCCGCGAGCGACCTGTCGTAGTCGGCGGCGTCCCGGTGGCAGCCGGCCGGCCCCGCGGTCGGCCACCGCTGCCACAGCATGGATCGCCAGCTGGCGTAGCCGGTGTCGGAGCCCAGCCAGAACGGCGAGCTGGCCGAGAGGGCCAGCAGCGGCGGAAGCCAGGGCGAGACCAGGCACATCGCGCGGACGGCGGTGTCCCGGTCGGGTACGTCGACATGGATCTGGGCGCTGCAGATGAGTTGTTCGTCGGAGAGCCGGCGGTAGTCGTCGGCCATGCGCCGGTAGCGGGGATCGGCGGTGACGTGCTGGGAGGCGACATCGGCCAGGGGTACGGTCCCGGCGGCCACGACCGCGAGGCCGAGGGCGGTCGCCGCCGTGTCGAGGCGGCGCCGGGACGAGGCGAGGTCCTTCCACAGCCCGTCGAGGGTGTCGTGCACACCGCTGTTGCTCTCCACCACCGACTGCTGCAGTTCACCGGTGAAACCGGGTCTGTCCGTACGGCCGAGCAGTTCGTGGGCCCGTGGTACGAGATGCCCGCTCTCCACGTCCACGACATGGAACTCTTCCTCGGCCCCGAGGCGCGCTGTCACGACATCACTCCCCTGACATTGACAGGCGGTCCATGAGCCCCGAGTTCCCAGAGTTGCTCTTGGCAAGCGTGACAATTCATACGTTAGTACGCATTGCCGGTGCGTGAGCGATGTCAGGCCGCCGGGCCGTCCCCGGGCGGGGCGTGCACGGTGCTCAGGTCCGCCAGTCCGGAGACGGTCAGGATCGGCTGGAGCAGCGGCGGTGCGATCAGCTCCAGGCGCTCGGCGTGGGCGAACAGGACGTTGAGACCGGCGCTGTCCAGGTAGTCGACGGCGGTCAGATCGATCACGACGCCGCCGGAGAACCGGTCCAGTGTCCGGGCCAGCTCCGCGCTGTTGCTGAGATCGATCTCGCCCGCGACGGTAAGGAGCACGGTGCCGTCGCGCCGTCTCTGCGGAGTGATGGTGAGCGCAGTGGGCATCAGCGGATCCTCGTGTGCATGTCGACAGTGGTTCCGGCCGGGGCCGGCTCGATGGTCACGTGGTCCATCAGCTTGCGCATGAGGCTGATTCCCCGGCCGCGCAGCGGGTTGGCCTCGGGCTGGGGCTCCTTCCACCGCCCGCTGTCGGCGACGGTGAGGCGGACCCGGTGCGCGGAGGCCTCGGCCCGCAGACCGATGGAGGCGCCTGGGGCGTCACGGTGGCCGTGCTCGACCGCGTTGGCGCACGCCTCCCCCGCCGCCATCAGGACGTCCATCGCGGCCTTCGGCGCCAGACCGGCGTTCTCCAGCCAGGTGCGCAGGGCATGGCGGACCGGCGCCAGCTGCCCCGGCCGGGCGGGGAAGGACAGGGTGAGCGGGGCCGGGTACCGGTACAGCAGCAGGGCCACGTCGTCCTCGAAGCCGTCCTGCGGCGCGAGCCGGTCCGTGACGTGAGCGGCGAGTTCCTGCAGGGGGACGTCGCCGCCGGCCACGAGGGCGTCGCAGGCCCGGCGGATCCCCGTGCTCAGGGCCTGCCGCCTGCGCTCGACGAGTCCGTCGGTGTAGAGCAGGAGGGTCGAGCGGACCGGCAGGACGGTGGTCGCCTCCGGCCGCACGCGTCCGGGCCGCACGCCGAGGGGCAGCGAGCGGCCCTCTTCCAGCAGCTTCGTGGCGCCGTCGGGACCGGCGAGGATGCCCGGCGGGTGACCGGCGCTCGCGTAGGTCAGAACACCGGAGCCCGGGTCGAGGACACCGCAGAAGACGGTCGTGCACACGGCGGCGGCGACACCGGTGGCGAAGTGGTCCAGGGCGGCCAGGGTGCGGCCGGGGCCGGTGTCCTGCAGGAACAGGGCCCGGCAGGCGCTGCGGAGCTGGCCCATCACGGCGGCGGCCTCGAGCCCGCGGCCGACGCAGTCGCCGACGACGATGCCGATCCTGCCGTCGGGCAGCGCGATGGTGTCGTACCAGTCGCCGCCGACCTCCAGCGGCGGTGTGGCGGGTTCGTAGCGGACGGCGAATCCGCCGGGGAGTTCCGACGGGCCGAGGATGGCACGCTGCAGGGCCAGCGCCGTGACGCGTTGCTGGTCGAACTGGTGGGCCCGGGCCAGGGCCTGGGCGAGCTGTCCGGCCAGCACGGCGAGCAGCAGCTGGTCCTCGTCGCCGAAGGGCCGGTGACGGCCCGTCTCCACCCACAGCGCCATCGGGCCTTCGGGGTGCTCCAGCAGGATCCCTCCCCCGGTGGCGTCGGACGCCGAGGTGAGCAGGGGGCGCCGGTGCAGCTCGGTGATCGCGCGCCGGCGCGGCTCGGGCAGCTCCTGCCAGTCGGCCGGGGTCGTGGCGGTGACGGAGGGCCGGTCGCCGGAGCCGAGGACCACCGCCATGACGCTGTCGGCGCGCCACAGCTCCCTGAGCTGGTCGAGGGCCGCGGCGAGGGTGTCGGTCAGGCTGGTCACCCGGGACAGACGGGTGCCGAGGGCGGCCAGCGCGCTTTCCCGCTGGACGGCGTAGTGCTCGGTCGTGACGTCACGGAAGGTGCCCACGATCACGCGGCGCCCGGTGTCGGGGTCCTGGGTGCGCGTGAAGCTCACCGCGATCCAGCGGCGGCGCCCGTCCCGGTGGACGACGGGCACCGTACGGATGCCGTGCCGCTCCCGCAGGACGGCGGTGAGGGCGTCCGCGACCGCGCGGTGTCCGTCCGGATCCGCTGCCGCGTCGGGCCACCAGGGGTGGACGGGGCGGTACGGCAGCCCTTCGGGACCGTAGCCGAGGATGTCGGAGAAGGCCGCGTTGATCTCGATGACGGCGCCGTTCCCGTCGCAGACGAAGAAGGCTTCCTGCAGGGAGTCCACGAGCGCGGTGCGCCACCGCACGTGGTGTCCGCGCAGCCGGGCCAGCTCCACGTTGGCGCGCACCCGTGCCAGCAGCTCGGCGGCGGCGAACGGCTTGACGAGATAGTCGTCGGCTCCGGCCCGCAGGCCTTCGATGGCCGCTTCCTGACCGGCTCTGGCGGACAGGAGCAGCACGGGGAGCGACGCCGTGCGGGAATCGGTACGCAGGGCGTTCAGCAGCGACAGTCCGTCGACGCGGGGCATCATGACGTCGCTGACGATCAGGTCGGGCGGCGCGCCGCGTACGGCCCGCAGGGCCTGGTCCCCGTCGGCGACGGCGGACACCCGGTAGCCGGCCTGGGTCAGCAGGCGCGTGAGGTACTCGCGCATGTCCGTGTTGTCGTCGGCGATCAGCACGTGGGCCGGCTTTCCGGCGGTCTGCGGTGCGGGGGGCGCCGCCGGCGCGGTGCCGACGCCCGCCTGCTGCGCCGCGGTGTCGTTCTCCGGCAGCCAGCGCAGGGCTTCCAGTACGTAAGGGGCTGCCGTCACGGCGGGCACGTGGGGTCCGGCCGCGACGACCGCGTCGGCGGGAAGGTGCGCGGTGCCGAAGGGCAGCCGGACGGTGAAGCAGGTGCCCTTGCCTTCCTCGCTGTCCGCGGTGATGGTGCCGCCGTGCAGCAGCACCAGTTCCCTGACGAGGGCGAGACCGATGCCGCTGCCCTCGTTCGACCGGGCCCGGCTGCCGCTGATGCGGTGGAACCGCTCGAACAGCCGTGGCATCTCGGCGGCCGGTACTCCCGTGCCGGTGTCCGCGACGAGCACCTCGGCCGCGTCGTCCCGTTCGCGCACGGTCACCGTGACGGTGCCGTCGAAGGTGAACTTCAGGGCGTTGCTGAGCAGGTTGAGGACCACCTTCTCCCACATGCCGCGGTCGATGTGGACCGGCTGGGGCAGAGGAGCGCAGTCCACGTGGAAGGCCAGTCCGGCCCGATCGACGGCGGAGCGGAAGACACTGGCCAGCTCGGCGGTGACGGCGGCCAGGTCGACCGGCTCGTACCGGGCCTGCATCCGGCCGGCCTCGATGCGGGAGAAGTCGAGCAGCGTGTTGACCAGCTTGCCCAGCCTCAGCCCGTTGCGGTGTATGGCCTCCAGGTCCTGCCGCACCGAGGGTTCCGCGTCCGCCAGCCGGGTCAGCAGCTCCTGGGCGGGGCCGGTCATGAGGGTGAGCGGAGTGCGGAACTCGTGGCTGATGTTGGAGAAGAAGGTGGTCTTGGCCCGGTCGAGTTCGGCCAGTTCCTCCGCGCGCCGCTGCTGTGCGCGGTAGCTGCGCGCACTGCCGATTCCGGAGGCCAGGTGCGTGGCCGTCAGGCCGATGAAGCCCCGGTACGCGTCGTCGAGGGGACGGTAGCGGTTCAGGGCCGCCACCAGGAACCCGTACGGTTCGCCGCCCTGCTGCTGCAGCGGCACCACGAGGGCCTCCGTGGGCGGCTCCGGCCAGTCGCCCGCGGGCAGGGTTCCGAAACGGTCGTCCGTCAGCGGCACGCACACGGACTCACCGCTTCCCGCGGCGGCCGCGGGCCACAGCAGGCCGGTCGCGCCTTCCGGCAGCACGGCCGGGGCGGCGGGGTGCCCGGGGGGCAGGCCCGTGCTCCCGGCCAGCCGGGCGCCTTCCTCCGGTGCGAAGAGGTAGGTCAGGGTGAAGGGCAGGTCACGCGCGTTGCGCGCCAGTTGCCGGCAGGCGAAGGCGAGCGTCTCCTCCTCGGTGCGCACGACGGTGGGGTCGGAGCCGAGGTCGCGCAGTGTCGCCATCCGCCGCTCGCCCACGACCCGGTCGGTGTCCTCGCTGACCACGCAGAGCATGCCGACGACCTGCGCGTCGTCGTCGCGCAGCGGACTGTAGGAGAAGGTGTGGTACGTCTCCTCGGGATAGCCGGAACGTTCCAGGAAGAGCAGGAGGGCGTCGTCCCAGGTGGCCTCGCCGGTGCCCAGAACCCGTTCGATGCGCGGGCCGATGTCGGGCCAGATCTCCGCCCACACCTCACGCGCGGGCCGGCCCAGCGCCCAGGGGTACTTGAGGCCCAGGGTGTCGCGCCGGTAGGCGGCGTTGCAGAAGAACGTCAGGTCGGGTCCCCACGCCATCCACATGGGGAACCGTGACGAGAGCATGATGCTGACGGCCGTGCGCAGGCTCTGCGGCCACCGGTCCGGCGGGCCCAGTGGGGTCGCCGCCCAGTCGACGGCGGCGAGGTCGGCGCCGGTCCGGCCGCCGTCGGCGAACACCTCGCGCGTACCCGCGGTGCGCCGCGCGTCGCCGCCCGCCCCCACGCCGGCCCTCTCACTCATGTCGGCTCCGTTCTCCCCCGTCACGGTCGCGTCGGCCAGGTGGCTCGGCTGAGCCGGCGCGACCCGCAGTCCCGCGCGTCCGTCTGCCCCGTGCGCAGGATTCCATCCTTCACGACCGCAAGCGCGGTGAACGCACGGCGGCGGGGACTCAGGTGACGCCGGCCCTGGTGGCGTCGCCGTCGGCCTCGGGCGTGCCGGCGTCGAGTGGCTGCGCGCACCCGATGAGGTGCTCCAGCACATTGGTGAGGCGGAGCCGGTCGTCCAGGAAACCGGGGCGGTTGTCCAGGCGCAGTTCGGCGCCCGCGGCGCCCGCCCGCCGGTGGATCATGAGCAGGGCGGAGAGCCCCGAGGAGTCGATCCAGGTCAGGGCGCGGAAGTCCAGCCGCACCTCACGGGGCCCCGGATGGCGGTCGATGTGCTCGACGACGCAGTGCACCAGGTCGCCGCTGGTGTCGTAGTCCAGCTCGCCCGTGACGTGGAACGTCAACGTCATGGGCTCGCTCACCACGGTGAGGCCGAATTCTGCGGGCGGATGTTCGATCATACGCGGGTGTCGGGTCGGGGGACGGGATGGGAGCGCACCGCCGAAGCCCCGTCCTGGAGCAGACCGAGGGTGCGGGGGAAATCACGCGCCTGTTCCATCAGGGCGTCCAGTCCGGCGAGGAGTGAGCGTGCCGGGACCCGGCGCGCCTGCAGTATGCCGGCGGTCCAGGTGAGGAACGCGGTGAAGACCTCGGCGTCGTCGACGTACAGCGCGGTGGCCAGGAAGTCGACGATGTGGGCGATGTCCTCCGCGGTCCGCTCCCGCTGGATGTCGCTGTAGCCGCGCATCGCGGGGAAGCGGTCCTCCAGATCCGTGAGGGTCTGTTTGACCAGTCGTCCACGGGAGTGGACGGTCATCGTGTACTCCTGGTCGGCCAGGTGCGGGAGGTCGTCGACCACCTGCCGCACGGCCGACGGGGCGGGCCGGGCGAGTCCGGCCTCCAGTGCCGCGGCGGCCTCGCGGGCGTCGGCTGCCCAGAGGTCGGCTCCCAGCGCGCGGGCGTATCTGCCGCCGGGGCCGAAGGCGGGGCCGCCGGCCAGGACCGGTACGCCGACGGCCTGGCAGGCGGTGATGGCGCTGTGCGCTCTCGGCAGGTGGGTGGGCAGGGAGCTGGACAGCAGGACGGCCTGCGGGTCCGTGTGATGCAGGTGGGCGATCAGGTGCGGGGTGGGGGTCTGCGCGCCGAGGTAGTCGACCCGCCAGCCCCGCAGGCGCAGCACCTCGGCCACGAGCCGGGCGGGGAAGGCGTGCCACTCGCCGTCCACGCAGGCGACCGTCACCCGCCCCCGTTGTCCGGTGTCCCAGTGCCGGTGGTGCGCGAGGGCGGCGACGACGCGCTCGTTGATGGCGGTGGCGGCGTGTTCCTGGGCAACGGTGAAGCGGTCGGCGGCCCACTCCTCGCCGACCTTGTGCTGGACGGGCGCGATGACGTCCAGGAGCAGGCTCTCCTCGTCGGTGCCGTCGGCGAGCGCGGCGCGGACGGTGCGCACCGCGTCGTACTCGTCACCGGCGGCGACGGCCTCCCACAGCCGCTCGCGGACCTCGGCCGTCGTGGCGGGGTGGGTCACCGGCCGCTCCTGGGGAGGGGATGCCGGGCGGTGCCGCCCACCACCGTGAGCGGGCCGGTCCTGGGGGCGCCGACGGCGAGCGTGGCCATGTCGTCGTGGTGCCCCGCTCCCACCCACTGGGAGGCGAGCATCTGCACGCGCTCCACAACCGCCTCCGCGGGCAGCCCCGCGCATTCGGCCAGCGCGCGCCGCAGCCGCGGTTCGCCGAAGAACTCGTCGCCGAGCGGGCCCCCGCGGGCCTCGGTGATGCCGTCGGTGTACAGCAGGCACGTGTCCCCGGGCGCGAGCGTCGTCTCGACCGTGCGCGCCGTCACCACCGGGAGCGCGCCGATCAGCGTGCCGTGGGTGGGGACCTGTTCGACCTCGCCGCCGGAGCGGACGACGAGGGGCGGCAGATGCCCGGCGCTGGTCAGCCGCAGGCGCACGCGTCCGGCGCGGCGGCTCACGGAGGCCAGCACCAGGGTGGCGAAGCGGGTGTGATGGGAGCTGAGCAGCGCTCCGTTGAGGAGGTCCAGTACCTCCTGGTGGTCCGCGGCCAGGGGCAGCAGCGCGTGCAGGGTGTTGCGGATCTTGCCGGTCAGCACGGCGGCCTCGAGGCCCTTGCCCGCGACGTCGCCGAGCACGACGAGCGTCTCCTGGGTGGGCTCGGCCGCGGGGTGGAAGTCGTAGAAGTCCCCCCCGACCCGCTCGTTGTCCTTGGCGGGCCGGTAGCCCGCCGCGTACTCCACGCCGTGGGTGCGGCGCAGCACCGGCGGGAGCAGTTCCCGCATCAGTGTGGCCGTGATGGCCGCCTGCTCCGTGTACAGCCGCGCCGCGGACAGGGCCGCTCCGGCCCGCGCCGCGAACAGGCGGGCGAAGATCTCCTCCCCTTCGGAGAAGCCCTTGTCGGTGCTGGAGCGCAGCAGCACCAGCGCTCCGGCCGGTACGCCGTGGCCGGGCAGCGGGGTCACGATGACCGAGCCGGCGGCCGAGAAGCCGTCCGGGAGCAGCCAGTCCGGTATGTCGTCGGGGTTGATCCAGCGGGCGGGAACGGGCGGGAAGCCCTGCAGCGCCTCGCTGAGGCCGGGGACGCCGCGCGGATCGATCTGCCGGTTCACCCGGGTGGCGGGTCCGCCGCGCACGGCGTAGGTCAGGGTGTGGCGCCGGCCGTGCGGCGGGGAGAGGACCACCGCGGCCTCGGCCATGTGTTCGGCGGCCATGGCCGCGGCCATCTCCATGCAGCGGTCCGCGTTCAGGGTCGACAGCAGGGCGCTGGACACCTGGGCCAGGATGTCCGTCCGCTCCTGGGCGGTGTGCAGTGCCTGTTCGGCGAGGTGCCGGCCGGTGTCGTCGACCAGCCACCAGACCACGTCCCCGTCGGCCGACGCCGAGGCGTGGGCTTCGAAGAGGCGCTCGTCGATGGCGCCGCTCGGTGGCGCGACGGATGAGGCGTCGCCCTGCCTCCGCACGAGGCGCTGATGGGCGTCGGACAACCAGGACGGGACCACGTCGTGGAGGCTGTCCCCGTGACCGGCTCCCGGCAGCAGCGTCCGGGCGGCCCGGTTGATCCGCACCAGATCCCCGTGAGGGTCTACGACCAGCACGGGACAAGGGGCCTCGCCCCACGTCGCACCGACCTTGTCAGCGGCGTTGCGCGGGCTTGCAGAGGAGCCGCTAGAAGCGCACACGAGAAGGGGCACGCAGGGTGCGCGCCCCACCACCTTCCTGATCTTGGCGAATGATGCCGTCCGACAACAGTCCCGCATCGGTCCTGCGAACGCAAGCCACCGCCCACGGGCGGGGGTGCCGGTGCGCGGACGGTCCCCCCGTTCAGCAGCGGTTCGCCGGCGCGCGGCCGTCGCACCGTCGCCGTCCCGGATGATCAGTCCCCTTTCAGGGTGTCGTGACGTCCAGCTGTTCGACCGGCCCGGCGGCGGCAGAGGGTAGCCGTCCAGCCGGCGGGGGCGGGCAGACGGGCGGCGCCCCGTCAAGGCGTTCCGCCCGGCCGCAGCGAGCCGGCAGCGCCGGAATCGTCGTCGTCGAGGGATACGCGGACGGTGATCCGCTTGCCCAGGGGGGTGCGCCGCGCCTCGAACTCGCGGACGACGGCCATGACGATCTCCAGGCCGTGCTGTCCGACCCGGCCGGGTTCCGCGGCCCGGGCGACCGGCAGCGCCGGATCCCCGTCCGACACCGACAGCTCGACCAGTCCGCCGGTGATCAGCATGTCCACCAGGACCGGGCCAGGGGCGTACTTGCAGGCGTTGGTCACCAGCTCGCTGACCACCAGCTGGGTCAGGTCCAGCGCCCGGGCCGACACCGGCAGGCCGTGCCCGTCCCGCGCACGGGTGAGGAAGCCCGCCGCGCGGCGTCGCGCCTCGGCGATGCAGCCGGCGTTCCCGTCCAGCGCGACGGTGGTCCGGATCGGCGCGGCGTCCGGCGCCCAGCTGCCGCGGAGCCGGGGCACGGACGTCGTACGAGCCGTTGTCGAAACGTTCACCCGACTGCTTGTGCCCGGGCGCGTGACCTTCATTCCCACCGATTCCGTCCCTTGGGCGGCGGGGGTCAGCGGGTGGTCAGCAGCCCTTCCCGCAACCGCTTGAGCGTGCGCGACAGCAGACGCGACACATGCATCTGCGAAACACCCAGCCGCTCACCGATCTGCGCCTGCGTCAACTCCTCCACGAACCGCAGGTGCAGGATCACCCGATCCCGCTCCTCCAGCTCCGCGATCATCGGCGCCAGCGCATGGAAGTCCTCCACCAACTCCAGCGCCGCATCCTCACACCCGATGAAATCCTGCAGCGCACTCTCCCCCTCCTCACTCCCACCGATCGCCGCGTCCAACGAAGACGAGTTGTAGCCATTGGCCGCCAACCGCGCCTCCACCACCTCGTCCTCCGACAGACACATCAACTCCGACAACTCCCCCGTCGTCGGCGTCCGCCCCAGCCGGCTGCGCAACTCCTCCGTCGCCCGCGCCAACTGCACCCGCGCCTCCTGCAACCGCCGCGGCACATGCACCGCCCA
>NZ_BMUE01000009.1 GCF_014650035.1 Streptomyces lucensis JCM 4490
TTTCCAGGTTCCCGCTTTCGCGTTTCCCTTTCCGGCGGTTCCGACTCTATCAGATCCTCTCGGCGTCTGACTCCCAGTCAGGGGGGTTTGTCTTCCCGGCCGCTGGGCCGTTCCGACGAGTGAGACTTTAGCGGATTCCCGGCCCCCGAAGCTAATCGGGGCCCGCGTCCTTTCGAACGTGGATTCCTCATTTCGCAAATGCGCACGCCGAAACAGCCGACACCGGAGCGTCGATCGTTGGTGGGACTTGCGGAATGGCTGTCCGGGGACCGACCGGAGTCGGCGCTCACGTCGGACAACCCGGAGAACACTACGGATCGTCCCGGGGCGTGTCAACTCACGCCCCGAGTGCCCCCCTGAGGGCTACCCTGGAGCACGTGAACACGCGTACGTGCACCCAGCTCTGGTGGGCCGCCTGACGGCGGCCGTACTCACGTATGCACTCAACGGCCGCCGCTTCGGCGGCCGTTCTCGTATCTCCTCCGGACTCCGGGGGCCGGCCGCAGGAGCGGCGGTCCCGATCAGGAGGTGGAGTGGAGATGACACGGGTCTTCAGCGGGATCAAGCCGACCGGGCACGTGACCCTGGGGAACTACCTGGGGGCCATGCGGCGCTGGGCCGATGTGGACCAGTACCGGGCCGACTCGTTGTTCTGCATCGTGGACCTGCACGCGCTGACCGTCGACCACGATCCGGCGCGGGTGCGCAGGCTCAGCCGGCAGGGGGCGACGCTGCTGCTGGCGGCCGGGCTCGACCCGGAGGTGTGCACCGTGTACCTGCAGAGCCACGTCGACGAGCACACGAGGCTGTCGTACCTGCTGGAGTGCGTGGCGACCGACGGTGAGATGCGGCGGATGATCCAGTACAAGGAGAAGTCCGCGCGGGAACGGGAGCGCGGCGGCAGCGTGCGGCTGTCGCTGCTGACGTATCCGGTGCTGATGGCGGCGGACATCCTGGCCTTCGGCACGGACGAGGTGCCGGTCGGGGACGACCAGGTGCAGCACGTGGAACTGGCGCGGGACCTGGCGGTCCGGTTCAACCAGCGGTACGGGCACACGTTCGTGGTGCCGAAGGCGACCGGTCCGGAGGTCGCGGCGCGGGTGATGAACCTGCAGGACCCGACGTCGAAGATGGGGAAGTCCGAGGACTCGGGCCCCGGGATCGTCTATCTGCTCGACGAGCCCGACGTGGTGCGCAAGAAGGTCATGCGGGCGGTGACGGACAGCGGGCGGGAGGTCGTGTACGACCGGGAGACACGGCCGGGCGTGGCGAACCTGCTGGACATCCTCGCGGCGTGCACGGGCGGCGAGCCGGCGGCCCTGGCCGGCGCCTACCAGTCGTACGGCGCCCTGAAGAAGGACACGGCGGAGGCGGTGGTCGAGGTCCTCCGGCCCGTGCAGGAAAGGCACCGTGAGCTGTGCGCGGATCCCTCTCATGTGGACGGGGTGCTGCGGGACGGTGCGGAGAGGGCACGGGCGATGGCCCGGCCGACCGTCGACGCCGCTTACCGGGCGATCGGGCTGCTGCCGCCGGTGTCCGAGGCGGCGCCGGTCGCGGCCGGCCGCTAGAAGGCCCGGTACCGGGGCGGCGTCGGCCGCTCCCGGTGCCGGGACGGGTCCGCGAGGTCCGTGGGCCCGCCTCAGTCCTTCTTGCCGGAGGCCAGTTCGCGGCTGCGGTCGCGGGCGGCTTCGAGGGCGGCGATGAGGGCGGCCCGTACGCCGTGGTTCTCCAGTTCGCGGATGGCGTTGATCGTCGTACCGGCCGGGGAGGTGACGTTCTCCCGGAGCTTGACGGGGTGCTCGCCGCTGTCGCGGAGCATCACGGCGGCGCCGATCGCGGACTGGACGATGAGGTCGTGGGCCTTGTCGCGGGGCAGACCGAGCAGGATGCCGGCGTCGGTCATGGCCTCGACCAGGTAGAAGAAGTACGCCGGGCCGGAGCCGGACAGTGCGGTGCAGGCGTCCTGCTGGCCCTCGGGCACGCGGAGGGTCTTGCCGACGGCGCCGAAGATCTCCTCGGCGTGGGCGAGGTGCCGCTCGGTGGCGTGGCTGCCGGGGGAGATGACCGACATGGCCTCGTCGACGAGGGCGGGGGTGTTGGTCATGACGCGGACGACCGGGGTTCCCGCGGCCAGGCGTTCCTCGAAGAAGGAGGTGGGGATGCCGGCGGCTCCGCTGATGACCAGGCGGTCGGCGGGCACCTGGGGGGCCAGCTCGTCCAGGAGGGCGCCCATGTCCTGCGGCTTGACCGTGAGGATCAGGGTGTCGGCGGTCTTGGCGGCCTCGGTGTTGCCGACCGGGGTCACTCCGTAGCGGGTGCGGAGCTCTTCGGCTCGTTCGGCGCGGCGGGCGGTGACCAGGAGGTCGGCGGGTGCCCAGCCGGCCCGGATCATTCCGCTGAGCAGGGCTTCGCCGATCTTGCCGGTGCCGAGGACTGCGACTTTCTGGCTCATGCGCTCATCCTCGCACCGGCCCCGCGGGGCGGGGGGTCGCTGTCCGGCAGACGGGACACGGCGGCGGCCGGGTGTGGGGGTGCCTATTCGGTGCGGCGCCTGAGGGTCGCCGCGCCGAGCCCCAGGACCAGCAGCGCGCAGCCGGCCACGATCGCGACGTCGCGGACGAAGGTGGCGGTCATGTCGGTGTGGAGGAGCACCTCGTCCATGCCGTCCACGGCGTACGACATGGGCAGGACGTCGGAGACGGCCGTCAGGACGGGGTGCATGTCGGAGCGGGGGGTGAACAGGCCGCAGAGCAGGAGCTGGGGAAAGATCACCGCGGGCATGAACTGGACGGCCTGGAACTCCGACGCGGCGAACGCGGAGACGAACAGGCCGAGGGCCGTGCCGAGCAGGGCGTCGAGCAGGGCGACGAGGAGGAGCAGCCAGGGGGAGCCGGTGACGTCGAGGCCGAGCGGCCACAGTGCGAGGCCGGTGGCGAGGACCGACTGGACGACGGCGAGGGCGCCGAAGGCGAGGGCGTAGCCGGCGATGAGGTCGGCTTTGCCGAGGGGCATGGCGAGGAGGCGTTCCAGGGTGCCGGAGGTGCGTTCGCGCAGGGTGGCGATGGAGGTGACCAGGAACATCGTGATCAGCGGGAAGACGCCGAGCAGGGATGCGCCGATGTTGTCGAAGGTGCGGGGGCTGGCGTCGAAGACGTAGCGCAGCAGGACCAGCATCAGGCACGGGACGAGGAGCATCAGGGCGATGGTGCGCGGGTCGTGGCGGAGCTGGCGCAGGACCCGGGCGGCGGTCGCGGTGGTGCGGGCGGCGCTGAAGGTGCCGGTGGGCGCGGGGCCGGGCGCGGGGGTGGTCGTGCTCATCGGGTGGTCTCCTTGGTGCGGTCCGCCGTGGCGGCCTGGTCCACGAGGTGCAGGAAGGCGGCCTCGACCGTGTCGGTGCCGGTGCGTGCGCGCAGGGCTTCGGGGGTGTCGTCGGCGAGGATCCCGCCCTCGCGCATGAGGAGGAGGCGGTGGCAGCGCTCGGCCTCGTCCATGACGTGGGAGGAGACGAGGAGGGTGGTGCCGCGGGTGGCGGCGAGGTCGTGGAAGAGGTTCCACAGGTCGCGCCGCAGGACGGGGTCGAGGCCGACGGTCGGTTCGTCCAGGACGAGGAGTTCGGGAGCGCCCAGGAGGGCGACGGCCAGGGAGACGCGGCTGCGCTGGCCGCCGGAGAGATTGCCCGCGAGGGCGCCGGCGTGGCTGGTCAGGCCGACGTCGGCGATGGCCTGGGCGACGTGGTCGCTCCGGCGCCGGGCGGCGGCGCGTCCCGGGTCGAGGATCGCGGCGAAGTAGTCGAGGTTCTGGCGGACGGTCAGGTCGTCGTACACGGAGGGTGCCTGGGTGACGTAGCCGACGCGGCTGCGCAGGACCGGGTGGCCGGCCGGGTGACCGAGGACGTTCAGGGTGCCGGTGACCTTGGCCTGGGTGCCGACCACGGAGCGCATGAGCGTCGACTTCCCGCAGCCCGAGGGGCCGAGCAGGCCGGTGATCTGGCCGCGGGGGACGGTGAAGCGGAGGTCGTGCAGGACCGTGCGGGGGCCGCGGACGACGGTGAGGGCCTCGGCGTGGACGGCATGGACGGCATGGACGGCGGGGGCCGCGGGGCCGGGGACCGGTGGGTCGGACTCGGAATTCATCATGTGATGAATAATGTGTCCGGGCATGGGCGACGTCAAGGGGCCGGGCATGCCGAAGCGGCGGCCGGGACGCCGCCCGACCGCCGCTCACCGGCGGGGAGCCGGGGTCAGGGTTTGGTGGCGACGAGCAGGAGCACGTCGTACGTCTCCTCGACGACGCCGTCGGGGAAGACCTTCAGCACGTGGGTGCGCTCCTCCTCCAGGAAGGCGGTCCTGCGTTCCTCGGAGGTGACCAGGAAGGCGGAGTGGCTGCCGATGTTGGCGAGGTGGGTGTCGACCGGGACGCGGCGGCTCCAGCGGACCTGCCGGCGGGTGAAGTCCAGGCGTCCGCTGGGGTCGGCCCGGTCCGTGCGCTCACCGGCCTTGCGCTTCTCGGCGGCGATGTCCACACCGAGGAAGCGGCCGGTGCGGTCGGCGGCCTCGGCGATCCAGTCGACGTCGAGGGCGTCGGTGTTCCACCACAGCGCCAGCGCACCGCCCGGCCGCAGCACCCGCAGCGCCTCCGGCACCGAGCGGGCCGGGTCGGTCCAGTGCCAGGCCTGGGCATAGGTGAGGAAGTCGGCGCGGGCGTCGGCGACCGGGAGCGCGTCGCCGCTGCCCCGGACGAGCGGGATGTGCGGCAGGCGGCGGCGGAACTCGGCCGCCATGCCGTCGCCGGGCTCCACGGCGAGGACATCGGCGCCCCGGGCGTGCAGGAGGGCGGTGGCGATGCCGGTGCCGGCTCCGACGTCCACGACCCGGGCGCCGGACAGCGGACGGCCGGCCGCCTCCTCGACGGCGTCGAAGAGGGCGGGCGGGTAGGCGGGGCGGTTCGCGGCGTACTGGGCCGCGGCGGAGTCGAAGGAGCGGGCGCGCAGGGCGTGCGCGGGCTGCGGGTCAGCGGGCGGCCGGGTGGTGGTCATGCGGCCATGGTGGCCGGGGAACGGTACGCGGCGACAGCGAGTTGTGGCCGGCGGGTGCCGTGTCCGTGGCCGGCGGGTGCCGTGTCCGTGGCCGCCAGGGCCTGCCGGACGGGCCTCGGCCGTGTCCGCAAAGTCGCGCCTGCGCCGCGACGCCCGTCCTGCGGGCGAACGACGCGGCTTCGCGGACACGGCCTACCGGCGCCGCTTCCTCTTCGACGGGTTGCCCGTGCGGCGGGTGGTGCGGCGTTCGTGGTCCTCGCGGGCCTTCCCGTACTCCTCGCGGTGCAGCCTCTCGCCCGGGGCCTCGGTGAGGGAGCGGAAGAAGTAGGCGAGGAGGGAGCCGACGAAGCCGATGGCGAGCAGGCCGCGCAGGGAGGCCTGGCGCTGCGGGTCGTGCCGCTTGCCGAAGCCCTCCCAGGTGTTGCGGAAGGCGAGCGCGCTGCAGATCGCGAACATGGCGATGACCAGCACGGTCACGAAGGAGCCGGTGTCGGCGATCCGGATGCCCTCGTAGGCGAAGCGCAGGACCAGGCAGGAGGCGGCGGCCGCGGCGAGGGAGCCTGCGGCGACGCCGGCGCGGCGGGCCGCGTAGCCGTTGTCGTGGTTCACCCAGGAGGTGCCGAAGAAGCGCAGGGGCTCGGGGCGGGGGCCGCCGCCCGGGGAGCCCGCCGGGGTGTCCGGGGTGCCGGTCTCGTCGCTCACGGGACGATTATGGCTCCGGACGGGCGCGGGCTCCCTGCTGGGGTGGGGCGCGGGCCGGACGTCAGAGGATGCAGCGGGAGGCGACGTAGCCGTCGGCGCCCGTGTGGACGTAGGCGTCGGAGACGTACTCGCCGTTGCTGATGTTGTCCCAGATGTTCGAGGTGCCGTACGGGCCCGTCACCGTGGTGCCCGGCGTCTGGCAGTAGATGTGGACCTTGGCGCCCTCAGCCAGGACACGGACGAGGGCGTACCCCGTGCCGGGGCCGCTGCGGACGTTCAGGCGGACGCCCGGGGCGACCGAGTAGTAGCGCAGGGCCTCCGTGGTGACGGCCGCCGCGGCGGACTCCTGCGTTCCGGTCCCGCCGGCTTCTTCGACGTGCTCGACAGACATGAGTGAGCCTCCCCCGTTGCCCCGTGACCGTCACGGGGCTCCTTCGATCCAGTGGAGACGGGCGGCCAAGAACCGGTGCCCGACTCGCACGCAGACGCTAGCAAGCCGCCTCCGTCTCGTACGAGTCATCGACTAGGCTCCGTGCGTCGCGCGCCGACGATGAGCACGGGGGGCGGTCCATGGCGCCACAGCGCAGCACCGGAACGGATGCGGAAGCGGAACTTCCGGAGTACGCCGGTCACTACCGTCTGGAGTCCCGTCTGGGGTCCGGCGGCATGGGGGTCGTCCACCTGGCCCGCAGCACCTCGGGGCTGAAGCTCGCGGTGAAGGTCGTACACGCGGAGTTCGCCAGGGATCCCGAGTTCCGGGGCCGGTTCCGGCAGGAGGTGGCCGCCGCCCGCAGGGTGAGCGGCGCCTTCACCGCGCCCGTCGTGGACGCCGATCCGGAGGCGGAACGGCCGTGGATGGCCACGCTGTTCATTCCCGGACCGACGCTCTCCGACCAGGTGAAGCGGAACGGTCCCATGGAGCCCGCCCGGTTGCGGCGGCTGATGGCCGGGCTGGCCGAGGCGCTGCGCGACATCCACCGGGTGGGGGTGGTGCACCGGGACCTCAAGCCGAGCAACGTACTGCTCGCCGAGGACGGGCCGAAGGTCATCGACTTCGGCATCTCCCGGCCCAAGGACAGCGAACTGCGCACCGAGACCGGCAAGTTGATCGGCACGCCGCCGTTCATGGCGCCCGAGCAGTTCCGGCGGCCGCGGGAGGTGGGGCCGGCGGCGGACATCTTCGCCCTCGGGTCGGTGCTGGTGCACGCGGCCACGGGGCGGGGGCCGTTCGACTCCGACAGCCCCTATGTCGTCGCGTACCAGGTGGTGCACGACGAGCCGGACCTGACCGGGGTGCCGGAGAGCCTGGCGCCGCTGGTGCTGCGCTGCCTGGCCAAGGAGCCCGAAGAGCGGCCGACGCCCGACGAGTTGATGCGCGAGCTGAGGTCGGTGGCCGCCTCCTACGACACCCAGGCGTTCATACCGGCCCAGCGCACGAGCCAGGAGGAACGGGAGCCGGAGGCCGGTGCCGCACAGCCCGAACGGCGGCCCGTGAAGCGCCGGGGGCGGCGGCTGGCGGCCGTGGGTGCCTCGGTGCTGTGCCTGGCCGTGCTCGGCGCCGTGGCCTCGGTCCAGCTGCTCGGCGGCCGGGACGCGGCGCGGGAGGAGAGTCCGCGGACGGTGCCGGCCGCGTTCGATCCCTGGACGGCGGAACCGGCCGCCAAGGGCGGCGGGGTGCCGCGCTGCTCGTACGGGGCGGAGAAACTGTTCTGTGCCGAGCCGGGCCTGGTGTTCGCCATGTCCCCGACGGACGGCACCGTGCTGTGGCGCCACTCCGTCTCCGCGCCGGCCACGAGCGCGCCGGTCGTGTCGGCCGGTCTCGTCCACCCCGGCACCGGCGGCGGGTCCCGGCTGACGGCTCTCGACCCCGGCTCGGGCCGCGAGGTCTGGAACCGGCGGCTGCCCGCGGGCACGACGGTCCGGTACGCGGGCGGGACGGCCCTGCTCACGGGGGCGGACGGGACGGTCAGCGGGGTGGACGCGGCGACCGGCCGCACCGAGTGGCACCGCTCCTTCCCCGGCCGGGGCGCCCCCGCCTTCCAGTCGTTCCCGGGTGACCGGGCGGCCTACGCCACCTGGACGTCCGGCGACGGGTCGGGCACCCGGGTGGCCGCGGTGGACCCGCGCACCGGGCGGACCCGCTGGGACGTCCGGCTGGGCGGAACGTTGCGCCTGTTCGGCGCCGGGGACGGTGCGCTGTTCTTCCTTTCCGTCGACAGCGTCTACGGGGCCGCCGAAGAGGTCGTCCGCTACGTGCCGGCGACGAAGGAGACCCGCCGGGTGAGGCTCCCGGTGGCGGTCGACGACGCGCAGGCCACGGTGCGCGGGCAGCGCGTCCACCTGCTGGGCGCGGGGGGCTCCCTGGTGGCGGTGGACATGGACGCCGGCAGGCAGGTGTGGCGCCTGGAGACCAGTGTGAGCCGGGGCTCCGCGCCGGTCACCGACGGGACGCGGGTGTACTTCAGCTCGGCCGACGGACGGCTCCTCGCCGCGGACGCGGGCAAGGGGAAGCTGGTCGGGCAGACCCGGGCCCGCCTCGGCGGCCGCCCGGCCGGGGTGGTGGGGGCGCCGCCCGCGCCGGTCATGGCCGGCCGCCGGCTCTACGCCACCGCCCCCGACGGCACCGTGTTCGCCGTGGACGGGCGCGAGCCGTCGCACTGGTGAGACGGCGAAGGGGCCGCCTCCCGGTGGAGGCGGCCCCTTCGCTGCGGCGGATCAGCCGAGCTTGCCGACGTCGCGCACCGCGCCCTTGTCCGCGCTGGTCGCCATCGCCGCGTAGGCGCGCAGGGCGGCGGAGACCTTGCGGTCGCGGTCCTTCGGGGCGTACGCGCCGTCGAGTTCCTGGTCGCGGCGGGCCAGCTCGGCCTCGTCCACCAGCAGCTCGATCGTGCGGTTCGGGATGTCGATGCGGATGCGGTCGCCGTCCCGCACCAGGGCGATGGTGCCGCCGGAGGCCGCCTCCGGGGAGGCGTGGCCGATGGAGAGGCCGGACGTGCCGCCGGAGAAGCGGCCGTCGGTGATCAGGGCGCAGGACTTGCCGAGGCCGCGGCCCTTCAGGTACGAGGTCGGGTACAGCATCTCCTGCATGCCCGGGCCGCCCTTGGGGCCCTCGTAGCGGATGACGACGACGTCGCCCTCCTTGACCTCCTGGGTGAGGATCCGCTGGACGGCCTCCTCCTGGGACTCGCAGACCACGGCCGGGCCCTCGAAGGTCCAGATCGACTCGTCGACGCCGGCGGTCTTCACCACGCAGCCGTCGACCGCCAGGTTGCCCTTGAGGACCGCGAGGCCGCCGTCCTTGGAGTAGGCGTGCTCGGCGGAGCGGATGCAGCCGTTCTCGCCGTCGTCGTCCAGGGCCTCCCAGCGCTCGGACTGGGAGAAGGCCTCCGCGGAGCGCTTGCAGCCGGGGGCCGCGTGCCACAGTTCGACGGCCTCGGGGGACGGGGAGCCGCCGCGCACGTCCCAGGTCTTCAGCCAGTCCGCCAGGGACGGGCTGTGCACCGCGTGCACGTCCTCGTTGAGCAGGCCCGCGCGGTGCAGCTCGCCGAGCAGGGCGGGGATGCCGCCGGCGCGGTGCACGTCCTCCATGTAGTACGTGCGGTCCTTCGCGACGTTGGGCGCGACCTTGGCGAGGCAGGGCACGCGGCGGGAGACGGCGTCGATCTGCTCCAGGCCGAAGGGGACGCCGGCCTCCTGGGCGGCGGCGAGCAGGTGCAGGATCGTGTTGGTGGAGCCGCCCATCGCGATGTCCAGGGCCATGGCGTTCTCGAAGGCCTGGATGGTGGCGATGCCCCGCGGCAGGACCGTGTCGTCGTCCTGCTCGTAGTAGCGGCGGGTGACGTCCATGACCGTGCGGGCCGCGTCGACGTACAGCTGCCTGCGGGCGGTGTGGGTGGCGAGGACCGAGCCGTTGCCGGGGAGGGAGAGGCCGATGGCCTCGGTCAGGCAGTTCATCGAGTTGGCGGTGAACATGCCGGAACAGCTGCCGCAGGTCGGGCAGGCGTTCTCCTCGATGCGGAGGATGTCCTCGTCGGAGATCTTGTCGTTGACGGCGTCGGAGATCGCGTCGACCAGGTCGAGCGTGCGGACCGTGCCGTCGACCAGCGTGGCGCGGCCGGACTCCATCGGACCGCCGGAGACGAAGACGGCCGGGATGTTCAGGCGCAGGGCGGCCATCAGCATGCCCGGGGTGATCTTGTCGCAGTTGGAGATGCACACCAGGGCGTCGGCGCAGTGCGCCTCGACCATGTACTCCACGGAGTCCGCGATCAGCTCGCGGGAGGGCAGCGAGTAGAGCATGCCGCCGTGGCCCATCGCGATGCCGTCGTCCACGGCGATGGTGTTGAACTCGCGCGGGATGCCGCCCGCCTCCGTGATCGCCTCGCTGACGATCCGGCCGACCGGCTGGAGGTGGGTGTGGCCCGGCACGAACTCGGTGAAGGAGTTCGCGACGGCGATGACCGGCTTCCGGCCGATGTCCGCGCCCGGTACACCGGAGGCGCGCATCAGGGCGCGGGCGCCCGCCATGTTGCGGCCGTGGGTGACTGTGCGGGACCTCAGCTCGGGCATCGTCGCTCGCTCCTTCGAAGACCTTCTGCCAGAGAGTTCTGACTCGTTACGAGCGTACGCCGCCGCTCCAAGGACTGGACATGGTTGTCCGGAATGCGGGACGCGTGTTCCACGGACCGTCCCGTTCAGGGGCGCGTCAGATGCCCCTGGACGACCGGCGCGACACGCGCGATGATCAGCTCCAGGTCCACGGACGCCAGGGGCTCCAGCTTGATCACGTAGCGCATCATCGCCGTGCCCACCACCTGGGCGGCCGCCAGCTCGGCGCGCAGTTCCGCGTCCGGAAGGTCCAGCTGGGCGGCGATGCGGCGCAGCAGCTGGGCGGCGACCAGGCGGCGGAAGACCGCCGCGGCGGTCTCGTTGTTCACGGCGGACCGCAGGATCGCCAGGAGGGGCGTACGGGTCGTGGGGTTCTCCCAGACGCCGAAGACGAAGCGGGTCAGCCGCTCCCCCACCCCGTCCAGCGGGCCCTCGGCCAGCGTGTTCGGGGCGTTCAGCGCGGGTGCGAAGGCGACCTCGACAGCCGCCTCGAAGACCTGCTCCTTGGTGCCGAAGTAGTGGTGGACGAGCGCGGAGTCCACGCCGGCGGCCTTGGCGATCCCGCGTACGGACGTCTTCTCGTACCCGCGCTCGGAGAACTCCTCGCGGGCCGCGGCGAGGATGCGGTCGCGGGTGCCGGCGGACTCGGTGCGCGGGGGGCGGCCCCGCCGCCGCGCCGTGGGCTCGCTCATCGTCCCCGTACCCGTGCGGCCGAGGCCAGGTGCTTGCGGGTGAACTCCAGGGCCTCGGCGAGATCCGCCTCGCGCTCGGCGCTGGACATCGCCCGCCGGGTGTTGACCTCGATCACGACGTGGCCGTCGAAGCCGGTGAGCGCGAGGCGCTCCAGCACCTCGGCGCAGGGCTGGGTGCCGCGGCCGGGCACGAGGTGCTCGTCCTTGGCGGAGCCCCGGCCGTCGGCGAGGTGGACGTGGCCGAGGCGGTCGCCCATGCGGTCGATCATGTCCAGGGCGTCGGTGCGGGCCGTCGCCGTGTGGCTGAGGTCGATCGTGAAGTGCCGGTAGTCGTGCTGGGTGACGTCCCAGTCGGGGGCGTAGGCGAGCATCTCGCGGTCGCGGTAGCGCCACGGGTACATGTTCTCGACGGCGAACCGCACGTCCGTCTCGTTCGCCATCCGCCAGATGCCGTCGACGAAGTCCCGGCCGTACTGCCGCTGCCAGCGGAACGGCGGGTGGACGACGACGGTCGAGGCGCCCAGCCGTTCGGCGGCCGCCTGGGCCCGCTGGAGCTTGACCCACGGGTCGGTGGACCAGACGCGCTGGGTGATCAGCAGGCAGGGGGCGTGGACGGCCAGGATCGGGACGCCGTGGTAGTCCGACAGGCGGCGCAGCGCGTCGACGTCCTGGCTCACCGGGTCGGTCCACACCATCAGCTCGACGCCGTCGTAGCCGAGGCGCGCGGCGATCTCGAAGGCCGTCGCCGTCGACTCCGGATACACGGAGGCGGTCGACAGCGCCACGCGCACGTCCCTTGGTTCAGCCACTCCGTCACCTTACGGGGTGGGGTGGCCCGGGCGACGGGTGTCCGTTGGCCGTTGTGACCTTCGCCATGGGCGGCCGGGGCGGGTACCGGGCACGGGCGCGGGGGTGCGTCGTGCGCGGTTCGGGTGCGGTGCGGCAGGTGCCGGGGCCGCCGGCCGGGTGCCCGGGCACCGCGCGTCTCACGGCGGGCGCGAGACACCCTCTGGGGCCTAGTCGGAGTCCATGTGGTCGAGGTGGCGCAGGATCACGCCCTCGCGCAGTGCCCAGGGGCATATCTCCAGGCTCTCCACGCCGAACAGGTCCATCGCCCCCTCGGCCACCAGGGCGCCGGCCAGCAGCTGGCCGGCCCGGCCGTCGGACACCCCGGAGAGCTCGGCGCGCTGCTCCGTGGTCATGCCGGCCAGGCGCGGGACCCAGGCCTCCAGGGACTCGCGCTTGAGCTCGCGCTGGACGTACAGGCCCTCGGCGCTGCGGGCGGCGCCGGCGATGCGGGCGAGCTGCTTGAAGGTCTTGGAGGTGGCGACCACGTGGTCGGGGGTGCCGAAGCGGCTGAACTCGCCGACCGTGCGGGCGATCTCCGCACGGGCGTGGCGGCGCAGTGCCCGGACGTCCTCCGGGTCCGGCGGGTCCCCGGGCAGCCAGGCGGCGGTGAGGCGGCCCGCGCCGAGCGGGAGGGAGACGGCGGCGTCCGGCTCCTCGTCCATGCCGAAGGCGATCTCCAGGGATCCGCCGCCGATGTCCAGAACCAGCAGCTTCCCGGCGGACCAGCCGAACCACCGGCGGACCGCGAGGAAGGTGAGCCGGGCCTCCTCCTCGCCGGTGACCACCTGGAGCCGTACGCCGGTCTCGGCCTCCACGCGCGCGAGGACGTCGTCGGCGTTGACGGCGTCCCGCACCGCCGAGGTCGCGAACGGCAGCAGGTCCTCCACGCCCTTGTCCTCGGCCGCCTGGAGCGCGTCCCGCACGACGGCGATCAGCTTCTCGATGCCGTCGTCGCCGATGGCGCCGCTGTCGTCGAGCAGTTGGGCGAGCCGGAGTTCGACCTTGTGCGAATGCGCGGGCAGCGGGCACGCACCGGGATGCGCGTCCACCACCAGCAGATGCACCGTGTTCGATCCCACGTCCAGGACACCGAGTCTCATGTACGGAACGCTACTGCCAGAACGTCCCTTCCCGGTCCCCGGATCGGGCTCCGGCCACTTACCCTGGATGGGTGCCAAAGACGAAGCAGGCGAACTCCGGGAAAACCGAAAAGGCGGACAAGGTTCGCAAGAGCGCCAAATCCCCCAAGCGGTCGAAGGTGAGCGACGAGAAGGGGCTCGACTTCGCCCGCGCCTGGGTGGAGTTCCCTGATCCCGCGGACGAGGAGCAGGTCTTCCGCTGTGATCTGACATGGCTGACCTCTCGCTGGAACTGCATCTTCGGCAGCGGCTGCCAGGGCATCCAGGCGGGCCGCGCGGACGACGGGTGCTGCTCGCTGGGCGCCCACTTCTCCGACGAGGACGACGAGAAGCGGGTCGCCGGGCACGTGGCACGGCTCACCCCGGAGATCTGGCAGCACCACGCCGAGGGCACGCGCGACGGCTGGGTCTCCGAGGACGAGGAGGGGTCCCGGCAGACGCGGCCCTTCCAGGGGTCCTGCATCTTCCAGAACCGGCCCGGGTTCGCGGGCGGCGCGGGCTGCTCGCTGCACATCCTCGCGCTGCGGGAGGGCCGGGAGCCGCTGGAGACCAAGCCCGACGTGTGCTGGCAGCTGCCGATCCGGCGGACGTACGACTGGATCGACCGGCCCGACGACACGCGCGTGCTGCAGGTGTCCATCGGTGAGTACGACCGGCGGGGCTGGGGTCCGGGCGGCCACGACCTGCACTGGTGGTGCACGTCGGCGACCTCTGCGCACGGGGCGGGGGAGCCGGTGTACGTCTCCTACCGGGCCGAGCTGACCGAGCTGATGGGCAAGGCCGGCTACGACCGTCTGGTCGAGCTGTGCGAGCAGCGACTGGCGTCGCGGCTGCCGCTGGTCGCTCCGCATCCGGCGGACCCCGCGGATCCGCCGCCGGCGCCGTAGGGCCGGCGGGGCGTTCGACCTGGCCGGTCCGGCGCCGTGGGTCCAGCGGGCCCGTTCTCTTCCCACCCGCCCACCCGTCTCGGTCGGCTGAGAGGCCACCCCGCGGGTTCGCCCCCGCGGCCCCGGCCGCACGGCCTGGCGGACTCACCCCGCCCACGCGCTCCCACGTTTCCCACGGGCCCGACGGAGCTGCGGTGATCCCCCGCCCAACGCGCTCCCACGTTTCCCCCCAACCCGACGGGGGTGCGGTGATCCCCCGCCCGGCAGCCGCCTCCGCTACCCATGAGCCCCGCCGGAACCACGGCCAACCACCGCCCGGCAGCCGCCTCCGCCTCCCATGAGCCCCGCCGGAGCCGCTGCGGGCCAGTGTCCGGTGGCGGCTCTCGCTCCGCTCCCGCCGAAGCTCCGGTACCCCATCCGGCAGCCCGGTCCGTCCTCGCCTGTCTTTCCGTCCCCCTTCCGGAACGGTCACCGCTGGGAAGTGGACGGGTCCGGTGTGGGGTCGTCCGGTGTGGACGGGGACGGTGGCGTGGAGTCGGTCGGGGTCGGGTCGGGGGAGGGGGAGGAGGGGTCCGGTGCGGGGGGTGACTGGCTGGCGGGCGGGGTGGTGGGGGGCGTGCCGGACGGGGTCGGGTCGGGGGCGGGGGCCGACGGGCGGGGTGTGGGGCGGCTCGGTGCGGTGCCGTAGCCGTCGATGGTGACCACCGAGCCGGCCGGGGAGAGCGCCACCTGTGCGCGCCAGTGACCGGAGGGCTCGCGCAGATGGTCGACGTACACCTTGATCGTCGCCGTTTCGCCGGGGCGGAGGGTTCCGGCGGACCGGCTGAGGTAGAGCCAGCCCGCCGAGGTGGACGCGGACCAGCGGACCGGGGAGTCACCGGAGGCGGTGAGGGTGATCGAAGTGGTGTCGCCGTCGCCGGACGCGCTGACCGCGAGCTGTGCGGCGCCCTTCTCACCGGTGCCGTTGACGCTCACGACCTCGACCGAGACGTCCGGCCTGCCGTTCTTGCCGGGGCGGATGCCGGGTTTCAGGCGGGCGTTGCCCGCGTTCTCGTAGCCGCCCGCCGTGTCGCCGCCGAGGGCGTCGGGGCCCTGTGCCTCGCGCGCGGTGGCCGAGCGGCCGTCGTCCTCCCCCGTCGAAGCGCCCCGGTAGGCGGCCCACAGGGCGAGCACGGGCGCCGCGACGACCGTGGCGACGACGGTCGTGGTGACGGCACGCGCGCGCAGCCGGTCCCGGCGGGCGGCGCGGTCCTTGGGGTCCATCGGGAAGCCGCGCCGGTCGAAGCGGGGCACGGCCGCGCCCCGCGCGCGTGGATGGTGCGCGAGCGCCGCGTGGAGGACCGTCCGGGGGGCCTCCAGGACGGGCAGCTCGGCCGGGGTGACCGTGGCACCGGGCCAGCGGCCGGGGGCGGCGCGCTCGGCGGTGCGGCGGCAGCGCGGGCAGTCGTCGACGTGCCGGACCAGCTCGCGGCGCAGCGTGGTGCTCAGGACCAGCCGGCTGTCCCCGGTGAGGTGGGCGACGCTCGGGCAGCCCCCGGTCTCCACGACGGCGAGGGCGGCGCGGGTGCGCTCGACCTCGCAGGCGGCCGTGGCGAGCAGCTCGCGCGCGGTGGCGGGCTCCATGCCGAGGACGGCGGCGACCTCGTGCGGGGCGAGGCGGTGGCGGACGGCGAGTTCGAGGGCCTCGCGCTGCTCGGGGCTGGTGCCGGCCGCCTCCGGCCAGGCCAGCAGCGCGAGTTCGCGGCGCCGCTGTTCCTGGACCTCCGGGGCGACGGAGGTGTCGGGGGTCGCCGTCCCGGCCGCCGTACGGCCCGCCGCGTGGGTGGCCTGACGTTTCTGCTTGGCCTCGGCGAGCTTGCGCAGGCACGCCCAGCGGGTCAGCGCGTACAGCCAGGCCCTGCGGTCGCCGGTCTCCGGAACGCGGTGCCCGCGCCGCTCCGCCAGGGCGAGGACGTCGCCGAGGGCGGCGGTGGCCGCGTCGTGGTCGCACAGCACCGACAGGCAGTAGGTGAACAGACCGTCCACGTAGGGCTCGTAGCTCGCCGGCGGCCGCCGGGCGACGGCGCGCGCGGCGGCACGGTCCCGCGCCTCGCGGTGCGCCCGGTGGGCGCCGGTGGTGCGGGTCGTCGTCTCCGGACTGCTGCTCATCACCCGTGCGACCGTAGGCGGCGGCGGAGTGCCCGTTCCGGAACCTTGAGCACATTTAATCCGTATGGGTGAAACGATCCGTCATAACGGGTGAAACGATCCCTCGTACGGGCCAGGAACGCTTCGTTCCGAAGCGTGACCGGTGGGGGCGGTGGCCGGTTCCGGGCCGGCCGCGCACGGCCCCCGGCCCCGTTGTCAGTGCGCCCGGCTACGGTTTCCGTATGGCTGCCCGTACCAAGACCACCAAGGACCGCCCGTCCTACCGCTGCACCGAGTGCGGCTGGCAGACGGCCAAGTGGCTCGGCCGCTGTCCCGAGTGCCAGGCCTGGGGCACGGTCGAGGAGTACGGCGCGCCCGCCGTGCGTACGACGGCGCCGGGCCGCGTGACCAGCTCCGCGCTGCCCATCGGCCAGGTCGACGGGCGGCAGGCCACCGCCCGCTCGAGCGGTGTGCCGGAGCTGGACCGGGTGCTCGGCGGCGGCCTCGTGCCGGGCGCCGTGGTGCTGCTCGCCGGCGAGCCCGGCGTCGGCAAGTCCACCCTCCTGCTGGACGTGGCCGCCAAGTCGGCGAGCTCCGAGCACCGCACCCTCTACGTCACCGGTGAGGAGTCGGCGAGCCAGGTGCGGCTGCGCGCCGACCGCATCGGCGCCCTCGACGATCACCTCTACCTGGCCGCCGAGACCGACCTGTCCGCGGTGCTCGGTCACTTGGACGAGGTCAAGCCGTCCCTGCTGATCCTCGACTCGGTGCAGACGGTGGCGTCCCCCGAGATCGAGGGGGCGCCCGGCGGAATGGCCCAGGTCCGGGAGGTCGCGGGCGCCCTCATCCGCGCCTCCAAGGAGCGCGGCATGTCCACACTGCTGGTGGGCCACGTCACGAAGGACGGCGCCATCGCCGGGCCGCGCCTCCTCGAGCACCTGGTGGACGTGGTCCTGCACTTCGAGGGCGACCGGCACGCCCGCCTGCGCCTGGTGCGTGGCGTGAAGAACCGCTACGGCGCCACGGACGAGGTCGGCTGCTTCGAGCTGCACGACGAGGGCATCACGGGCCTCGCCGACCCCAGCGGCCTCTTCCTCACCCGGCGTGCCGAGCCGGTCCCGGGCACCTGCCTGACCGTCACCCTGGAGGGCCGCCGCCCGCTGGTGGCCGAGGTGCAGGCGCTGACCGTCGACTCGCAGATCCCCTCCCCGCGCCGGACCACCTCGGGCCTGGAGACCTCCCGGGTGTCGATGATGCTGGCGGTGCTGGAGCAGCGCGGCCGGATCAGCGCGCTCGGCAAGCGGGACATCTACTCCGCGACGGTCGGCGGGGTGAAGCTGTCGGAGCCGGCCGCCGACCTCGCCGTCGCCCTCGCGCTCGCCTCCGCCGCCAGTGACACCCCGCTGCCGAAGAACCTGGTGGCCATCGGCGAGGTGGGTCTGGCGGGCGAGGTGAGACGGGTCACGGGCGTGCAGCGCAGGCTCGCCGAGGCGCACCGGCTGGGCTTCACGCACGCGCTGGTGCCGACCGACCCCGGCAAGGTGCCGGCCGGCATGAAGGTCCTGGAAGTCGCCGACATGGGGGACGCGCTGCGGGTGCTGCCGCGCTCCCGTCGCCGAGAGGCCCCACGGGAGGCCGAGGACCGCCGGTAGACTTTGCCCTGGTCTCGCCCGTCCGTGCGAACAGAGCACGGACGCGGGAGCGCCACAGAACCTGCGACCGGAGGAGTGCAGTGGCAGCCAACGACCGGGCAGCAGCTCCCGGAAAGTCCGGTGGGAGCGCCGGCTCCGATCGCCTGATGCGCGCCTCGCTGAGCGCCGTGGCTCCCGGCACGCCCCTGCGTGACGGCCTGGAGCGGGTCCTGCGCGGCAACACCGGCGGGCTCATCGTCCTCGGCTCGGACAAGACGGTCGAGGCGATGTGCACGGGCGGCTTCGTCCTGGACGTCGAGTTCGCCGCGACGCGGCTGCGGGAGCTGTGCAAGCTGGACGGCGGCATCGTGCTGTCCTCGGACCTGTCGAAGATCCTGCGCGCGGGCGTCCAGCTGGTCCCGGACCCGACCATCCCCACCGAGGAGACCGGTACCCGGCACCGGACCGCCGACCGGGTCTCCAAGCAGGTCGGCTTCCCGGTGGTCTCGGTCTCCCAGTCGATGCGCCTGATCGCCCTGTACGTGGACGGCCAGCGCCGCGTCCTGGAGGACTCGGCGGCGATCCTCTCCCGTGCGAACCAGGCGCTGGCCACCCTGGAGCGGTACAAGCTCCGCCTCGACGAGGTCGCGGGCACGCTGTCGGCGCTGGAGATCGAGGACCTGGTCACGGTCCGGGACGTGTCGGCGGTCGCCCAGCGACTGGAGATGGTCCGGCGCATCGCCACCGAGATCGCCGAGTACGTGGTCGAACTGGGCACGGACGGCCGGCTGCTCGCCCTCCAGCTGGAGGAGCTGATCGCCGGTGTCGAGCCCGACCGCGAGCTGGTCGTCCGGGACTACGTCCCCGAGCCGACGGCCAAGCGCTCGCGCACGGTCGACGAGGCGCTGTCCGAGCTGGACGCCCTGAGCCACGCGGAGCTGCTGGAACTGGGCACGGTGGCGCGTGCGCTGGGCTACACCGGTTCCCCCGAGACCCTGGACTCGGCGGTGTCCCCGCGGGGCTTCCGGCTGCTGGCGAAGGTGCCGCGGCTGCCGGGCGCGATCATCGACCGCCTGGTGGAGCACTTCGGCGGCCTGCAGAAGCTGCTAGCCGCGAGCGTGGACGACCTGCAGACGGTGGACGGGGTCGGCGAGGCCCGGGCGAGGAGCGTGCGCGAGGGCCTGTCGCGGCTGGCGGAGTCCTCGATCCTCGAGCGGTACGTCTGACACCGCGCCGGCCGCGGGCCGTCCGGCCCGGATGACCGTGGGACGGCCGCGGGTCCGTCATGGCCCGTCGCGCGGCGCACCGCGCCCCGTGGGAGGGCGGAACTCAGTCCGCCGCCAGCACGAACGACGCGCGGAGCTTGCCGAAGCCGGGGGCCTTCGCCTCCAGCAGGTACGTGCCCGTCTTCGCCGCCCCCTTGGAGGGCGTGGCGCACTGGGCGGCACTCGGCTTGCGGTCCCACGTCACCGTGTACGTGATGCTCTTGCCCGCGCCCACCCCGAACACCAGGCTGCCCGCCCCCTTGGGGCAGTCGGACGACGACCAGTACGCGTCGTCGCCGTCCGCCGGGGTGACCGTCAACACCGCGTTCTTGGGCCCCAGATCGACCTTGCAGGCAGTGGACGACGTGTTCTTCGCGGTGAGTTCGAACGTCGGCGTCTGGTCCGGCGAGTAGGAGTTGTGCCTGCTGCGCAGGCTCAGCGTCACCGCGCCCGGCGTGCACTCGGGCAGGCCGGAGGACGCGGGGACCGTGTCGCCGATGCCGACGTCGCCGCTGCCGACGACGCCGCCACCACCGGAGTCCGGACCGGAGCCGTCGCCCGAACCACCGGACCCGGTGGAGCCGCCGTCCGAGCCCTTGCCGTCGCCGCCGGCCGCGGAACCGCTTCCGCCGGTGTCCTGGCCGCCCGACTCGTCGCGCCCGCCGGGGTGCTGGCTGATCGCCGACCCGGACGGGGTCGGCCCCGGCGTGATGGTGTGCGTGGGGTTCTTGCCGTTGGACCCGTCGGCGTTCTGTCTGCCGCCCCCGCCGCCGGCGGTGACGATCCACGTGACCACCAGCGCCAACAGGGCGAGCACGGACAGCAGTACGGCCCTCCGACGCCAGTAGATGGAGGAGGGAAGCGGCCCGACCGGATTGCGCAGAGATCCCACGGCGCAAACTGTACGAGAGATCGTGACGCTTGCTCGCGTCACCCGCCGCGCGAACGACAACTTTTCCGGATCATCATTCCGGTAACTGCCGTGAGCGGCACGCCTCTTCGCCGGTCGCCACGCTAGGTGACCTCGCCGTCACGCACGAGGCCCCCCGACCCGTGGCAGGATCGGAACGCCATGACTGAGAAGCTCCACGCCCCCGTGATCGCCTGGTTCGACGCCCACGCCCGCGACCTCCCCTGGCGCCGCCCGGAGGCGGGCCCGTGGGGTGTGATGGTCAGCGAGTTCATGCTCCAGCAGACCCCGGTCAGCCGGGTGCTGCCCGTCTACGAGCAGTGGCTCGCCCGCTGGCCGCGCCCCGCCGACCTCGCGAAGGAGGCTCCGGGCGAGGCGGTGCGCGCCTGGGGCCGGCTCGGCTACCCGCGCCGGGCCCTGCGGCTGCACGGCGCCGCGGCCGCCATAACGGAACGGCACGGCGGGGACGTGCCGACGGACCACGCCCAGCTCCTCGCGCTGCCCGGGATCGGCGAGTACACGGCCGCCGCCGTGGCCTCGTTCGCGTACGGGCAGCGGCACCCGGTGCTGGACACCAATGTGCGCCGGGTCCTCGCCCGGGCGGTGACCGGGGTGCAGTACCCGCCGAACGCGACCACGGCCGCCGAGCGGCGCCTGGCCCGCGAGCTGCTGCCGGAGGAGGAGCGCACCGCCGCCCGCTGGGCCGCCGCCTCCATGGAGCTGGGCGCGCTGGTGTGCACGGCGAAGAACGAGGACTGCGCGCGGTGCCCGATCGCCGCGCAGTGCGCCTGGCGGCTCGCGGGCAAGCCGGAGCACGCGGGTCCGCCGCGCCGCGGGCAGACGTACGCCGGGACCGACCGGCAGGTGCGCGGCAAGCTGCTCGCCGTGCTGCGGGAGGCGCACGCGCCGGTCCCGCAGACGGTGCTGGACCGGGTGTGGCACGAGCCGGTGCAGCGCGCCCGCGCGCTCGACGGGCTCGTCACCGACGGCCTGGTGGAGCCGCTGGCGGGCGGTCTGTACCGGCTGCCGCTGGGCTGACGTACAGCCAAGTCACAGTCACCGGAGGTCCGTTGCAGGCCCTACGGCTCGGCAATCCGCCACGAAAAGGGACATAGAGGCAAGTCCCTTTACCCCGTTCCTACTTCCGTTACACAACCGACGGACAGCCGATTGATGGCCGCAGGCTGGTCCGCACAGCCCCGTGACAACCGCTCCGTAGTTTCTTCCCCGTGCCCGGCAGACCACGGGGCAAGGGACAGCAGGACTCCGGGAGTGCACCGGGGCAACGGGGAGCGGAGGCGGTTGATCATGACGCAGGGTGAGGTGCTCGGGTTCGAGGAGTACGTGCGCACCCGGCAGGACGCGCTGCTGCGCAGCGCCCGCCGGCTGGTCCCGGACCCCGTCGACGCCCAGGACCTGCTGCAGACCGCGCTCGTGCGGACGTACGGCCGCTGGGAGGGCATCGCCGACAAGCGGCTCGCCGACGCCTACCTGCGCCGCGTCATGATCAACACCCGTACCGAGTGGTGGCGGGCGCGCAAGCTGGAGGAGGTTCCGACCGAGCAGCTGCCGGACGCCTGTGTGGAGGACTCCACCGAGCAGCACGCCGACCGGGCCCTGCTGATGGACATCATGAAAGTCCTCGCTCCGAAGCAGCGCAGTGTCGTGGTGCTGCGACACTGGGAGCAGATGTCCACAGAGGAGACGGCCGCCGCCCTCGGCATGTCGGCCGGTACGGTCAAGAGCACGCTGCACCGGGCGCTCGCCCGGCTCCGTGAGGAGCTGGAGGTCCGCGATCTGGACGCACGCGCGCTGGAGCGTGAGGAGCGGGAGCGTTGCGCGGCCTGACAGAGGCCGGGTCCGAGGGGATCCGAGGGAGCACGCAGGCGGTGATCGCGGTGGGGGTCGCGTTCGCCGCCATCGCCCTTTTCGTCGCCGCGTGCGGCACGGGCGGGACGGGGGCCCGGGACGAGGGCCCGGCCCACGCGTCTGCGGGGGCGGGCGCCATCGCCTCGCCCAGCCCGAGCCCGACGACCGGCAATCGGCAGGTCGACGCGGTCTCGCTGATCAAGAAGGACCCGACGGTCTCCTCGACCGTGAAGCGGGAGCTGAAGCCGTGCAGCGGCGACGACTACCCGATCGAGGTCACCTACGGCGATCTGACCGGCGGATCCGTCAGCGACGTCCTGATCAACGTGTCGGCCTGCAGTGACTGGGTGGGCGTCGGCACGTACGTGTACCGGGACGTCGGGGGCACGTACGAGAACGTGTTCAAGGCGGAGGACTCTCCGGTCTTCTCGGAGATCGACGGTACCGACCTGACGGTGACCAAGCAGGTGTACGACACGGACGATCAGGTGTTCAACCCGTCCCGGGAGACTGTGATCACGTACAGGTGGAAGGCGGGCCGGTTCACCGAGTGGAACAGGCACGACACGTACTACAGCAGAAGCGGCGGCGACGCGACGCCCGTGCCGGACGGCTGACCCCTCCCCTCCCCCCACCGCACACCTACACAACGAGGACTGAGAGCACCGGGATGGCAGACCAGACCCATGTCCTGTTCGTCGAGGACGACGACGTCATCCGCGAGGCCACCCAGCTCGCGCTGGAGCGGGACGGCTTCGCGGTCACGGCCATGCCCGACGGGCTGTCGGGCCTGGAGGCGTTCCGGGCGGACCGTCCCGACATCGCCCTGCTGGACGTCATGGTCCCCGGTCTGGACGGGGTCAGCCTGTGCCGCCGCATCCGGGACGAGTCGACGGTGCCGGTGATCATGCTGTCGGCCCGTGCCGACTCCATCGACGTCGTCCTCGGCCTGGAGGCGGGCGCCGACGACTACGTGACCAAGCCGTTCGACGGCGCCGTGCTGGTCGCGCGGATCCGGGCGGTGCTGCGGCGCTTCGGACACGCGGGCGGCAGCGCGCAGGCCGAGGCCGCCGCGGACGCGGTGACCGGCGGGGTGCTGGCCTTCGGGGACCTGGAGATCGACACCGAGGGCATGGAGGTGCGCCGGGCCGGGCAGCCGGTCGCGCTCACCCCGACCGAGATGCGGCTGCTGCTGGAGTTCTCCTCCGCGCCGGGCACCGTGCTCTCCCGTGACAAGCTGCTGGAACGGGTGTGGGACTACGGCTGGGGCGGGGACACCCGGGTCGTCGACGTGCACGTGCAGCGGCTGCGGCAGAAGATCGGCCAGGACCGGATCGAGACGGTCCGCGGCTTCGGTTACAAGCTCAAGGCCTGAACGGGGCGACGGCATGCGGGGGATCCTCCGGTACCCGGTCCGGCGCATGGAGCGCGCGGGCCTGCACACCGGGCTCAGATGGAAGCTCAGCGCGGCGATCGCGGCGGTTTCCGGGCTGGTGGCGATCGTGCTGAGCCTGGTCGTGCACAACGCGGCCCGGGTCTCGATGCTCGACAACGCACGCGACCTGGCCAACCAGCGCGTCCAGATAGCGCAGCGCAACTACGAGCTGAACCGGCGGCCGAACTTCCCCAACATCAAGGTCGACGACCCCGAGCTGCCGGCCACGCTGCGCGAGAAGGTCGAACAGGGCCGCAGGGCGAGCGACGTCAGCGACCACGGCGAAGGACCTGACATCTGGGCGGCCGTGCCGGCGAAGGACGGGCACGTGCTGTCCCTGCACAGCAACATGCCGGATCGTTCCACCGACGTGATGAAGGACCTCGACCAGGCGCTGGTCATCGGCTCCGTCGCGGTCGTGCTCGGCAGCAGCGCGCTCGGCGTGCTGATCGGCGGGCAGCTGTCCCGGCGGCTGCGCAAGGCGGCCGCCGCCGCGGGCCGGGTCGCCAAGGGCGAGACCGAGGTCCGGGTGCGGGAGGCCATCGGCGGGGTCGTACGGGACGAGACCGACGATCTCGCGCTCGCGGTGGACGCCATGGCGGACGCGCTGAAGCAGCGGCTGGAGGCCGAGCGGCGGGTCACCGCCGACATCGCGCACGAGCTGCGCACCCCGGTGACGGGTCTGCTGACGGCCGCCGAGCTCCTGCCGCCCGGCCGCCCGACCGAACTCGTGCTGGACCGGGCCAAGGCCATGCGCACCCTCGTCGAGGACGTGCTGGAGGTGGCCCGTCTCGACGGGGCCTCGGAGCGGGCCGAGCTGCAGGACATCATGCTGGGCGAGTTCGTCGCCCGCCGGGTCGCCGCGAAGGACCCGGACATCACCGTGCGGGTGGTCCACGAGTCGGAGGTCACCACCGACCCCCGGCGCCTGGAGCGGGTCCTGTTCAACCTGCTGGCCAACGCGGCCCGGCACGGCCGGCCACCGATCGAGGTGACCGTCGAGGGCCGGGTCATCCGTGTGCGCGACCACGGGCCCGGCTTCCCGGCGGAACTGCTCGCCGAGGGGCCGAGCCGCTTCCGCACCGGGAGTAAGGACCGCGCCGGTCAGGGGCACGGGCTGGGGCTGACCATCGCGGCCGGCCAGGCCCGGGTCCTGGGCGCCCGGCTCACGTTCCGCAACGTGCAGCCCGCCGGAACCCCCGTCGGCGTCCCGGCGGAGGGCGCGGTGGCCGTGCTGTGGCTGCCGGAGCACGCGCCGACCAGCACCGGGAGCTACCCGACGCTGCCGCGGCAGGGGAACGGACGCTGACCCGCGCAGGCCCGGCGCCCGCCCGGCCGGCCGCGAACCGGCCGGGGGCGGCCACGGGGCGGACCGGGAGGACAGCCACTGGACGGACCCGGAAGCCGGCGCGGGACAGGCTGAATGGGGAAGACCCCCGGGGGCGGACACCGACCGGGGGTCTTCCTTCGCTTCTGGCGGGCGGGACTCAGACCGCCTCGATCACCTGCACCGGTGCCACGTCGTCGCCGTCCTGCGGGGACGCCGGCTTCTGCGGCCCGCTGCGCAGCGGCACCTCCTTGACGAACAACGCCATGATCAGCACCGGCACGGCGACCGCCGCACCCAGCAGGAACGCCGAGTGGGTACCGGAGGACACCGCGTGCTGGTACGCCTCCCGCGCCGCCGCTGGCAGCTTCTCCAGGCTCTTCGCGTCCAGTTGCGCCGACTTCTCCGTGATGTTCTTGCCCAGCGCGCCGGCCCGCTCGGCCATCACGTCCTGGACCCGGTGGTTGAACAGCGCGCCCATGATGGCCACACCGAAGGAGGAGCCGAGCGTCCGGAACAGGGTGGTGGACGAGGACGCCACACCCATGTCCTTCATCTCGACGCTGTTCTGCGCCACCAGCATGGTGATCTGCATCAGGCAGCCCATGCCCGCGCCGACCACGGCCATGTAGATGCCGGAGGTCAGCCGGGTGGTGTCCGTGTCCATCAGCGACAGCAGGTACAGGCCGACGATCATCAGCGCGCCACCGGCGATCGGGAACGCCTTGTAGCGGCCGCTGTTGGTCGTGACCCGGCCGGCGACCATCGAGGTCACGAGCATCGCGCCGAGCATCGGCAGCAGCAGCAGACCGGAGTTGGTCGCGGAGGCGCCCTGAACCGCCTGCTGGTACAGCGGCAGGAAGAGCGTGGCGCCGAACATCACGAAGCCGGTGATGAAGCCGATCAGGGACATCAGGGTGAAGTTGCGGCTGCGGAAGATGTGCAGCGGCACGACCGGATCGGCGGCCTTGGTCTGCCAGAACACGAACCCGACCAGCGCGGCCACGCCGATGCCGATCAGCTCCATGATCCGCGCGGACGTCCAGGCGTACTCGGTGCCGCCCCAGGTGGTGACCAGGACGATGGAGGTGATGCCGACGGTCAGCAGCAGCACGCCGAGGTAGTCGATGCCCGCCTTGGCCCGCTTCTTCGGCAGGTGCAGCACGGCGGTGACCAGCGCGAGCGCGACCGCGCCGAGCGGCAGGTTGATGTAGAAGGCCCAGCGCCAGCCCCAGTTGTCGGTGATGGTGCCGCCGACCAGCGGACCGCCGATCATCGCCAGCGCCATGACGGCGGCCATCATGCCCTGGTACTTGCCCCGCTCACGCGGCGGTATGAGGTCGCCGATGATGGCCATGACGCCGACCATCAGACCGCCGGCGCCCAGACCCTGCACGGCGCGGAAGGCGATCAGCTGGCCCATGTCCTGGGCCATGCCGCTCAGCGCCGAGCCGATCAGAAAGATCACGATCGAGCTGAGGAAGGCGCCCTTGCGCCCGAACATGTCGCCGACCTTGCCCCAGATGGGGGTCGAGGCCGCGGTGGCCAGGGTGTACCCGGTGACCACCCAGGACAGGTGCTCCAGGCCGCCCAGCTCGCCCACGATCGTCGGCATCGCCGTACCGACGATCATGTTGTCCAGCATCGCGAGCATCATCGCGATCATGAGTGCGAGCAGGACGACGCGCACGCTCTTGGGCTGTTTGCCCTCGGTGACGCCGCCGACTGTGTCCGCCATCGTTTTCTCACTCCCCCTGCGGCTGGCACTTACTTGCCGCCCGGCTAGTTCACTACACTGGGAAGGTAACCCGCTACTAGCCGGGCGTCAAGTAAGTTTCCGTGGGAGCGCGAGGAGTACGAGGATGGGCGGCACCATGGACGGCACCAAGCAACAGCGCCGCGGCAACACCCGCCAGCGCATCCAGGACGTGGCGCTCGAACTCTTCGCGGAGCAGGGGTACGAAAAGACCTCGCTGCGCGAGATCGCCGAGCGTCTCGACGTCACCAAGGCGGCCCTGTACTACCACTTCAAGACCAAGGAAGAGATCATCGTCAGCCTCTTCGAGGACCTGACGAAGCCGATCGAGGACCTGATCGAGTGGGGCCGGCAGCAGCCGCCCACCCTGGAGACCAAGCAGGAGCTCGTCCGGCGCTACAGCGAGGCGCTCGCCGGCGCCGAACCACTCTTCCGCTTCATGCAGGAGAACCAGGCGACGGTCCGGGAGCTGCGCATCGGCGACTCCTTCAAGGACCGGATGCGCGGACTGCGCGACATCCTCATAGATCCCGCGGCGGACCTGGTGGACCAGGTGCGCTCCGTCAGCGCGATGTTCACGCTGCACGCCGGGATGTTCGTCATGCAGGACCTGGAAGGCGACCCGGTGAAGAAGCGCGAGGCCGTTCTCGAGGTCGCCCTGGGCCTGATCGAACAGGCGCACGAGCACGCCCGGGGAAACAGGTAGGGCCTGTCCGGAAGGACAGGCCCTGGGCGGTCACGCGGGGATCACGACCCCGTGGATCAGACCTTCACGCCCTTGGCGTGCAGGAAGGCGACCGGGTCGACGGCGGAGCCGTAGTTCGGGGTCGTACGGATCTCGAAGTGCAGGTGCGGACCGGTCGAGTTGCCGGTGCTGCCCGACAGGGCGATGTGCTGGCCGGTCTTGACGACCTGGCCGATCTTGACGTCGATCCGGGACAGGTGCGCGTACTGCGAGTAGGTGCCGTTGTCGTGCTTGATGACGACGGCGTTGCCGTACGCGGGGCCGTCACCGGCGCCGTTGGGGCCGGCCTTGACGACGGTGCCGCCGTGCGCGGCGTTGACGTCGGTGCCGGTCGGCACGGCGAAGTCCTGGCCGCTGTGCTTGGCGACCCAGTGGCTGCCGGCCTGCATGAAGCTGGCGGAGAGCGTGTACTTCTTCACCGGGTCGACCCAGGAAGTGGCGGACGGCGCGGCGGCGCTCGCGACCCCGGTACCCAGCACGGCCGCGGCGCCGACTCCGGCGGCCATGACGGTCACACGGTTGCGGAGCGAGGACGTACGGGAAGAACGGGACGTGACGCGCTGGAACATGTGGACCTCGTGGGAGTCGGGAACAAATGGACCGCTCGGCGCACAGACATTCACCGCGGCGGCCATTCATTGGTAACCCGACACCCCAACCCGCCACAAAGGGGGTGTTCTACGGCACTTCCTAGTAGAAGTCCGGGAAATCACCCACTTCTTGACATATAGACCACAGAGCCCTGGCGCCCTGAGCTGGCCGTTTCATGAGCGACTTCCGGTATATGCGTACTTTGTCGCGTTTATCCCTGCACTAATCACTGTAGTACCGGACATTTCGCCTGTGCCCCATGTCACCGCCCCGGCCTCGCAATGTGACCCAGGCCTCTCGCTTTGCGGCCGACTTGTGTGACCCAGGCCATTCGCGGCGCAGGGGTTTTGTGACCCAGGCCTCTTCGGGCTTGTCCGGGCATATGTGACCCAGGCCTCGAAAAGCCTCCGGAAAAGTGACCCGCGCCCTCACCGTTCCGAAGAAATGTGACGCAGACCCCTATGCGACTACCCGTCGGTAACCCTACGGTTCCCCTCGCGCCACCCTCACCTCAGATCATGCCCCTGACATTCAGGCACGCACGCGTACCGACGTGAGAGGACCCCCCACCGATGACCCGACGCCCCTGGGCGCGCCGTATGGCCGTTACCACCGTCTCCGTGGCCTCCCTGGCCGCACTGGCCGCCCCGGCCGAGGCCGCGACCACGAGCAGCTCCTCCGCGAAGGTCGACTACGCCACCTGGCAGCACGACTGCCAGACGGTGATGGACCAGGCCCTGCCCTACCTGAAGGCCCGCATCGCCGCCGCCGGACCGGGCGAGAAGCAGGCGATCGTCTTCGACATCGACAACACCACGCTGGAGACCGACTTCGGCTTCAGCTACCCGCAGCCGGCCAACAAGCCCGTCCTGAACGTCGCCCGCTACGCCCAGGAGCACGGCGTCAAGCTGTTCTTCGTGACCGCCCGCCCGGGCATCGTCTACTGGCCTACCGAGTACAACCTCGAGCACGACGGCTACGAGGTGTCAGGCCTGTACGTCCGTGGCCTGGTCGACCTCTTCAAGGACGTCGCCGCCTACAAGACCGCCCAGCGCGTCGGCATCGAGAACCAGGGCTACAAGATCATCGCGAACATCGGCAACAGCGCCACCGACCTCTCGGGCGGCCACGCCGAGAAGACGTTCAAACTGCCCGACTACGACGGCCAGTTGTCGTAGGCCGCTGCCCAGGCACGCGAGAGGGGCCGGTGCCCGAAGGCACCGGCCCCTCTCGTGGGATCGCCCCGACGCTTACGCGTCCTTGCTCAGGTTCGGTCCGGCACCGCCGGCCGCCTGCTCGATCGGCGGGACGTCCGGCAGCGCGGACTTCTCCTCACCGCGGAAGGTGAAGGTCTGCGACTCACCCTCGCCCTCGGTGTCCACGACCACGATGTGACCGGGGCGCAGCTCGCCGAAGAGGATCTTCTCCGAGAGCGTGTCCTCGACCTCGCGCTGGATCGTGCGGCGCAGCGGCCGGGCACCCAGCACCGGGTCGTAGCCCTTCTTGGACAGCAGCTCCTTGGCGGACTGGGAGAGCTCGATGCCCATGTCCCGGTCCTTCAGGCGCTCGTCCACCTTGCTGATCATCAGGTCGACGATCCGCAGGATGTCCTGCTGCGTCAGCTGCGGGAAGACGACCACGTCGTCGACGCGGTTGAGGAACTCGGGCCGGAAGTGCTGCTTGAGCTCGTCCTGGACCTTGTTCTTCATGCGCTCGTAGTTGGTCTTCGTGTCGCCCGCGGCCGCGAAGCCGAGGTTGAAGCCCTTGGAGATGTCCCGGGTGCCGAGGTTGGTCGTCATGATGATGACCGTGTTCTTGAAGTCCACGACCCGGCCCTGGGAGTCGGTCAGGCGACCGTCCTCCAGGATCTGCAGCAGCGAGTTGAAGATGTCCGGGTGGGCCTTCTCGACCTCGTCGAACAGGACGACGGAGAACGGCTTGCGGCGGACCTTCTCGGTCAGCTGGCCGCCCTCTTCGTACCCGACGTAGCCGGGGGGCGAACCGAAGAGACGCGACACGGTGTGCTTCTCGCTGAACTCCGACATGTCGAGGGAGATCAGGGCGTCCTCGTCACCGAAGAGGAACTCGGCGAGCGCCTTGGACAGTTCGGTCTTACCGACACCGGACGGGCCGGCGAAGATGAACGAACCACCCGGACGCTTCGGGTCCTTCAGGCCGGCGCGCGTACGGCGGATCGCCTTCGACAGCGCCTTGACGGCGTCGACCTGGCCGATGACCCGCTTGTGGAGTTCGTCCTCCATGCGGAGCAGGCGGCTGGACTCCTCCTCGGTCAGCTTGAAGACCGGGATGCCGGTGGCCGTGGCGAGGACCTCGGCGATCAGCTCGCCGTCGACCTCGGCGACGACGTCCATGTCGCCGGCCTTCCACTCCTTCTCCCGCTTGGCCTTGGCGGCCAGGAGCTGCTTCTCCTTGTCGCGCAGGGAGGCGGCCTTCTCGAAGTCCTGCGAGTCGATCGCGGACTCCTTGTCCCGGCGGACGCCGGCGATCTTCTCGTCGAACTCGCGCAGGTCCGGCGGAGCGGTCATCCGGCGGATGCGCATCCGGGAACCGGCCTCGTCGATCAGGTCGATCGCCTTGTCGGGCAGGAAGCGGTCGGAGATGTAGCGGTCGGCCAGGGTGGCGGCCTGGACCAGGGCCTCGTCCGTGATGGAGACGCGGTGGTGCGCCTCGTAACGGTCACGCAGACCCTTGAGGATCTCGATCGTGTGCGGCAGGGACGGCTCGGCGACCTGGATGGGCTGGAAGCGGCGCTCCAGGGCGGCGTCCTTCTCCAGGTGCTTGCGGTACTCGTCCAGGGTGGTCGCACCGATGGTCTGCAGCTCACCGCGGGCCAGCATCGGCTTCAGGATGGAGGCCGCGTCGATGGCGCCCTCGGCGGCACCCGCACCGACCAGCGTGTGCAGCTCGTCGATGAACAGGATGATGTCGCCGCGGGTGCGGATCTCCTTGAGCACCTTCTTCAGGCGCTCCTCGAAGTCACCGCGGTAGCGGGAGCCGGCGACCAGGGCGCCCAGGTCGAGGGTGTAGAGGTGCTTGTCCTTGAGGGTCTCGGGCACCTCGCCCTTGACGATGGCCTGGGCGAGGCCCTCGACGACGGCGGTCTTGCCGACGCCGGGCTCACCGATCAGCACCGGGTTGTTCTTGGTGCGGCGGGACAGCACCTGCATGACCCGCTCGATCTCCTTCTCGCGCCCGATGACCGGGTCGAGCTTGGACTCACGGGCGGCCTGGGTGAGGTTCCGGCCGAACTGGTCCAGGACGAGAGAGGTCGAGGGCGTGCCCTCGGCCGGGCCGCCCGCGGTGGCGGTCTCCTTGCCCTGGTAGCCGGAGAGCAGCTGGATGACCTGCTGCCGCACCCGGTTCAGGTCTGCGCCCAGCTTCACGAGGACCTGGGCGGCGACGCCCTCGCCCTCGCGGATCAGGCCGAGCAGGATGTGCTCCGTGCCGATGTAGTTGTGGCCCAGCTGAAGGGCCTCGCGGAGCGACAGCTCCAGGACCTTCTTGGCACGGGGGGTGAAGGGGATGTGCCCGGACGGGGCCTGCTGGCCCTGGCCGATGATCTCCTCCACCTGCTGGCGGACCGCCTCAAGCGAAATGCCGAGGCTCTCCAGGGCCTTAGCGGCGACACCTTCGCCCTCGTGGATGAGACCCAGGAGGATGTGCTCGGTGCCGATGTAGTTGTGGTTGAGCATCCGGGCTTCTTCCTGAGCCAGGACGACAACCCGCCGCGCGCGGTCGGTGAACCTCTCGAACATCGTTAATCGCTCCTCAGAGCGGTCAGGCAGTGGGGGGAACTTCCCCTCCCTGTCCTTCCGCAGCTTAGTCCCGCAAGCGGGGACCGCTCATTCCAACTGCCGACACCGTCGATGGCCTCCTGACCCCTGACGCCGACATCTGCTCCAACCCGATGGTGCGAGACGATGTTCCCGCAGGCCAGACAGTTACCCCAGTCGCCAGTACGCCGATGGCGAACGTGAGACGTCCCGCGCTGCGTGTCGCCCCCTCCCACTAGGCATGTCTTACCCGCCGGGACTGACACTCCATGCCGCGCGCCCCTGTGCACTCCGCTATGGGCGAACAACCTTGCGCCTCCCCCGCGCCCCTCGCGCCCCCTTTTCCGCACTCTGTGCGTTCGACCGGGAGCCCAGCGTAACCCGCGGGTCACTTCGGAGGTTGCACTTGTCATGGCTGGCTCCGTCCGTAGGAACCTCTCGTTACCCCATCCCCGTCGGCCCCCCGGTCCGGATGCGGAACCGCCCTGCGTTCCCGCGGCCGACCCGGCCGCCCGGGTCAGGTGCTGGTACGAGAACGATCTGGGCTGGGCGACGGCGCCCGGACGGCCGCTGCGCCTGCTGACGGGGGTGCGGTTCGACGTCCTGGACGTGCCGGCCGAGGCGGGCGCGGGTGCGCTCCGGCATCTCGCGCCGGGCTCTCCGGTGGCCTTGCGGGGCGACCGGATGCGGCTGCTGGTGGCCGCGGGCAGTGCGGAGGAGCTGCCGGGGGTGCTGGACTGGCTGGAATGGAGCGCCGTCGCCCTCGACCTCGAGGTCCTCGGGGTGGGTGGCTCCATGGAGGCTCCCATGGCGCCGGCCGTGGCCGGCGGCTTCGGGGAGGGTCCGGGTTCCGTGCAGGGGGCCGCCGTGTGGCTGCGGCCCCCCGGGCCGGGGTGCGAGGCCGATGCCTCGCTGCCGGCCCTGCCGGCCGTGGGACGCGAGGGGAGCGCCCCCGATCTCGTGCGGCTGCTGGACACGGTGGCGGTTCGGTGCCACCGGCTCCGGCTGCGAAATCAGCCGTTGGCCTTCTCGTAGGCCTCGCGGATGGACGCCGGAACGCGACCGCGGTCGTTGACGTCGTAGCCGTTCTCCTTCGCCCAGGCGCGGATCGCCGCGGTGTCCTGGTTGCCACCGGAAGCGGCACGCGCCTTTCCACGCCCCCCAGAGGCACGGCCTCCGGTACGGCGACCGCCCTTCACATAAGGGTCGAGAAGGCCGCGCAGCTTGTCCGCATTGGCAGTCGTGAGATCGATCTCGTACGTCTTCCCGTCCAGCGCGAACGTCACGGTCTCGTCCGCCTCGCCGCCGTCGAGGTCGTCGACAAGAAGGACCTGAACCTTCTGTGCCACCGGATTTCCTTTCATCGATAACGTTCGGGGTGAGGGGGTCTGCGGCGTCCGCCGTTTCGCCGCCCCTGTTATATGCAGTACTGCAGTACGTCGGAAAGCAAACCGCTTTTGCCGGAAAAACACAAACCCCTGGGAGAGACCCGGCGGACCGGCTCCGCCCGGAAACGTGCGCGTTTCGGACATAGAGGCACCGGCAATGACGATCACAGATGCAGAAGCATCCGGCTGTTGCCCAGGGTGTTCGGTTTCACTCGTTCGAGACCGAGGAACTCCGCGACGCCCTCGTCATAGGAACGCAACAGCTCCGCGTACACATCGGTGTCGACCGGCGTCTCGCCGATCTCGACGAAGCCGTGCTTCCCGAAGAAGTCGACTTCGAAGGTCAGGCAGAAAACCCGGCGAACGCCGAGCCAGCGTGCGGTCTGCAGCAACTTCTCCAGCAGCCGGTGGCCGACGCCGGCGCCCTTGAGTCCGGGCTTCACGGCCAGGGTGCGGACTTCCGCGAGGTCCTCCCACATGACGTGCAGCGCACCGCAGCCGACCACCTCGGCGTTGTCGTCGCGTTCCGCGACCCAGAACTCCTGGATGTCCTCGTAAAGCGTGACCGTGGCTTTGTCGAGCAGGATGCGGTCACGGGTGTAGTCGTCTAGGAGGCGGCGCACGGCCGGGACATCGCCGGTCCGGGCCCGCCGGACGGTGACGGCTTTTGCGGGGACTTCGGGACGCTGCGCTGACATGAGCGGACGCTATCGCCCGTCGCCGTCCTCCGCCGAGCCGGGGTTCTCCTCCGTCGGGGCGGGGATCTCCTCTTGCCGGGCTTCGGCGGGTTCCCGTGTTTCCTCGGGTCCCTGGACGATGCGTACGGCGTCCCTGAGCGCCTGGCGCTGTTCCTCGCTCATCATCCCGAAGAAGGCGACGAGAGCGGCGGCCGGGTTGTCGCTCTGGGACCAGGCGTCGTTCATGAGGGCGGCGGCGTACGCGGCCCGCGTGGAGACGGCCTCATATCGATAGGCCCGCCCTTCCGCCTCGCGGCGCACCCAGCCCTTCTGATGGAGATTGTCCAAAACCGTCATCACGGTGGTGTACGCGATGGAGCGTTCCTGCTGCAGGTCTTCCAGGACTTCCCGAACGGTCACCGGGCGGTTCCACTTCCACACCCGCGTCATGACCGCGTCTTCGAGTTCTCCCAATGGGCGAGGCACAACTCAGAACAATAGTGGGAGATCCCGGCAATGGCGTGCCGGACGCACCAATCCGACGAATACGTGCAAAAAGGGCGAGGACGGCGGGAGGGGTGGGCGCGCGAAGCCGTGCGGGCGGACCGGCGCGCGGTCGTCGGCGCCGCGTGTCGCGTGGCGGCCCCTGGACACCGCCGTGGTGCGCCCTGCGGGGCGCCGTGAGCTCAGATCTGGCCGCCGCCGGCGGAAGCCTGGTGGGCGCCCTCGGCGCGCGCGAGAGCGGCGTCCACGGCCGCGTCCTCCTTGGCCTTGGCGGCCCCGCCCTGAGTCTTGACGATCACCCTGACCACACCGATGAAGAAGGCGGCCATGACGACCGGGGGCACGAGCGCGGCGACGTAGTCCATGCCACCAGAGTAGCCACGCACCTCCGCCCCAAGGCCCCGGGGCACTCCCGTCCAACCCGCCCGGGCGCCCGGACAGGTGCCCTGAGGGCGGGGAGTGGGAGGCCGGACGGCGCAGCCGAGCGGGGAACGGGGGCCGGCATTTCGATCGGCGACCAGGGCGGGGCCGGTGTTTCGGCCGGCGACCAGGGCGGGGGCCGGTGTTTCGGCCGGCGGGCAGGGCGGGGGCCGGGAGGCAGCCGACGACCAGACCGGGCGGCGGTCGGCTGCCAGAGCCCGTCCGGCCGGCAGCCGACGACCCCGCCGGGGGGCCGGCGCGGCGGCCATCGACCAGGCCGGGAGGCCAGGGCGGCGGCCGGCGGCCGAGCCGGGGGCGGGGATTCAGCCGGCGGCCAGGCGGGAGCTGTCGGGCGGATCCGCCGGAGGCGCCGGCTTACGGCGGGGGAACACCTCTCCCGGCGTCGGTACCGGCCGCTTCGGCGCGGGCGGCTCCGCCGCGGGGCGTTCCGGGGGTGCCGGCGTGGGGGGCGCAGGCGGCTTCTGCGCGGGTTTCCGCGGCTCACCGGCCTGGTGGGCCGCCGACCGCCCCGCGCCGCCCGCCAGTGCCAGCAGGCGGGTGCGGGCGGGCGGCACGGCGGGTGCGGGCACCTTGCGCCCGCCCTGCGCGAACCGGGCCCTCACGTCCTGCTCGGCCAGTAGCTGGCAGCGGTCCAGCAGGGCCGCCGCCACGCGGTTGCCGCGCAGCGCCCGGAGGGCGGCGAGGTCGTCCGGTGTCGGCCGGTGCCCGGCGCCCAGCGCCTCCTCCAGGAGGGCGAAGTAGCCGGTGGCGGTCCCCGGCAGCGCGGCCCGATAGCGCCCGAGGTCGGCCACCAGGAAGGCGCGCAGCCTTGCGCTCTCGGTCATCGCCTCGTCGAGCGACTCGGCGAGGCGCAGGCAGTCCTGGACGTCCTCGGCGGACGCTCGGCCGGGGTGAAGGGCGAGGGCGAGGGCGCGGCGGAGCACACGCAGCTCCTCCACACCGAACGCCATGCCGCCGCGGGATCCGTAGGGCGTGGGCATGCGGTGACGCTATCGCTAATCGGACAAAAGCGACGGAAACGGATGTCGTGCGGTCGCGTGTCGCTCCCGCGCTTCCCCCGGCCGGGGCCACCACCCGGCCGGGGCGCCGGTCACCTCACAGGCGGGCGACGTTCCGCTCGTACACCATCCGCAGGCCGATCAGCGTCAGCCACGGCTGGTGCTCGTCGATCACCGAGGACTCCCCCAGCACCATCGGCGCGAGCCCGCCCGTGGCGATCACCGTGACGTCGTCCGGATCGTCGGCCAGTTCCCGCGCCATCCGGCTGACGACGCCGTCGACCTGCCCGGCGAAGCCGTACACGATGCCCGCCTGCATGGCCTCGACGGTGTTCTTGCCGATCACGCTGCGCGGCCGGGCCACCTCGATCTTGCGCAGCTGGGCGCCCTTGACGCCGAGCGCCTCCACGGAGATCTCGATGCCGGGCGCGATGACGCCGCCGACGTACTCCCCTCGCGCGGAGACCGCGTCGAACGTCGTCGCCGTACCGAAGTCGACGACGATCGCCGGACCGCCGTACAGCTCGACGGCGGCGACCGCGTTGATGATCCGGTCGGCGCCGACCTCCTTGGGGTTGTCGGTGAGGATCGGGACGCCCGTCTTCACGCCCGGCTCCACCAGCACGGCGGGTACGTCGCCGTAGTAGCGTCGGGTGACCTCGCGCAGCTCGTGCAGGACCGAGGGGACGGTCGCGCAGATCGCTATGCCGTCGATGCCGTCGCCCAGCTCCTCGCCGAGCAGCGGGTGCATGCCCATCAGGCCCTGCAGGAGCACCGCCAGCTCGTCCGCCGTGCGGCGCGCGTCCGTGGAGATGCGCCAGTGCTCGACGATGTCCTCACCGTCGAACAGGCCGAGGACGGTGTGCGTGTTGCCGACGTCGATCGTGAGCAGCATGGCCGTTACTCCGCCTCGCGCAGGTCCAGGCCGATGTCCAGGATCGGCGAGGAGTGGGTGAGCGCGCCGACGGCCAGGAAGTCCACGCCGGTCGCGGCGTACGCGCGCGCGTTGGCGAGGGTGAGCCGGCCCGACGCCTCCAGCAGTGCCCGGCCGGCGACGATGCCGACGGCCTCCTCGCACTCGCCGGGCGTGAAGTTGTCCAGCAGGATGAGGTCGGCGCCCGCGTCCACCACCTCGCGCAGCTGGTGCAGGGTGTCGACCTCGACCTCGATCGGCACCTCCGGGAAGGACTCCCGTACGGCCTTGAAGGCCTGGGCTACGCCGCCGGCGGCGACCACGTGGTTGTCCTTCACGAGGGCCGCGTCGGACAGCGACATGCGGTGGTTGACGCCGCCGCCGCAGCGCACGGCGAACTTCTCCAGCGAGCGCAGGCCCGGCGTCGTCTTGCGGGTGTCGCGCACGCGCGCCTTGGTGCCCTCCAGCGCGTCCGCCCACGCGCGCGTGGCGGTCGCGATGCCGGACAGCCGGCACAGGATGTTCAGGGCGCTGCGCTCGGCGGTCAGCAGGTCACGCGTGCGCGTGGTGACCGACAGCAGCTTCTGCCCGGCCTCGATCCGGTCACCGTCCTCGACGTGCCGCTCGACCTCGAACTCGTCCGTGCAGACCACGGAGAGCACGGCCTCGGCGACCCTGAGGCCGGCCACGACGCCCGCCTCGCGCGCGGTGAAGTCGGCGGTCGCCACCGCGTCCTCGGGGATGGTCGAGACGGTCGTCACGTCCACGCCGCCGTCCAGGTCCTCCTGGATGGCGACGTTGGCGATGTCCTCGACCTCCAGTGGGTCGAGTCCCGCGGCGGCCAGCAGCTCGGCGAGCGCGGGGTCGAGCCCGCACTCCAGGTACTCCTCGTCGCCCTCCGCGCCGCAGGCGCAGCCGTCACCGCAGCCGCCGGTCGGGGCGAGGGGAAGGTCGTCGGTGCTCACGTCTGTCACTGCTCCTGGGGGCGCGGGTTCTGCCGGACAGGGGGGAAGTCTGCGGTCTCGGTGGTGTGCACGGCCAGCGACCGGTCCGGACCGAGCCGTACGACGATGTGGCGGCGCCAGCCGCTGTCGTCGCGTTCGGCGTGGTCCTCGCGCCAGTGGCAGCCGCGGGTCTCCTCGCGCAGCCGGGCGGCGGCCACCAGGGCCCGGGCCACGCACAGGAGGTTGGTGGCCTCCCAGGTGTCGACGCCGGGCTCGGAGGTCTTGCCGTTCTCGTCGAGCGCGTCGCGGGCCTCGCCGTGCAGTCGCTGGAGCTGGTCCGCTGCCTTGGCGAGGGACTCCTCGGAGCGCAGCACGCCCGCGCCCTCGGACATGATCCGCTGGATGGCGAACCGCGACTCGGCGGCGAGCAGCGGGTGGGCGGGCCGCCCGGGATCCGGGACCGGTGCGGGCACGCGCGCGTGGAGGCCGTCCTCCTCGCGGGCCGAGGCGATGTCGGCGGCGATGCGCTCGGCGTAGACCAGACCCTCGAGGAGGGAGTTGGAGGCGAGCCGGTTGGCGCCGTGCACGCCGGTGCAGGCGACCTCCCCGCACGCGTACAGCCCGGGGACGGTCGTCCGGCCCCGCGCGTCGGTGCGGACGCCCCCGGAGGCGTAGTGGGCGGCCGGGGCGATCGGGATGGGCTCGGTGACCGGGTCGATGCCGTTGGCGCGGCAGGCGGCCAGGATGGTCGGGAAGCGGTGCTCCCACATCTCGGCGCCGAAGTGCCGGGCGTCGAGGAACATGTGCTCGGCGTCCCGCTCCTGCATCCGCCGCATGATGCCCTTGGCGACGATGTCCCGGGGCGCCAGCTCGGCCAGCTCGTGCTGCCCGGTCATGAACCGCACGCCGTCGGCGTCGACGAGGTGGGCGCCCTCGCCGCGCACCGCCTCCGAGACCAGCGGCTGCTGCCCCTCCGCGTCCGCGCCGAGGAACAGCACGGTCGGATGGAACTGCACGAACTCCAGGTCGCTGACCTCCGCGCCCGCGCGCAGCGCCAGCGCCACGCCGTCGCCGGTCGACACGGACGGGTTGGTGGTCGCGGAGAACACCTGGCCCATGCCGCCGGTCGCGAGGACCACGGCGGGGGCGTGCACGGCGCCCACGCCGTCGTGCTGGCCCTCCCCCATGACGTGCAGGGTGACGCCGGCGGTGCGGCCCTCGGCGTCGGTGAGCAGGTCCAGCACGAGCGCGTTCTCGACGGTGCGCAGACCACGGGCGCGTACGGCCTCGACGAGTGCGCGGGAGATCTCGGCGCCGGTCGCGTCGCCGCCCGCGTGCGCGATCCGGCGCCGGTGGTGGCCGCCCTCGCGGGTGAGTTCCAGCTCTCCCTCCGAGGACTCGTCGAAGTGGGCGCCGGTGTCGATGAGCCGCCGCACGGCGTCGGGACCCTCGGTGACGAGGATCCGTACGGCCTCCTCGTCGCACAGGCCCGCGCCCGCCACCAGGGTGTCCGCCAGGTGCTGCTCGGGGGTGTCGCCCTCGCCGAGGGCCGCGGCGATGCCGCCCTGCGCCCAGCGGGTCGAGCCGTCGTCCAGGCGGGCCTTGGTGACCACGACCGTCGTGAGCCCGGCGGCCTCGCAGCGCAGGGCCGCGGTCAGGCCGGCCACCCCGGAGCCGACGACGACCACGTCCGCCGTGATGTGCCACCCGGGGGCGGGGGCGTGCAGTCGTATGCCTGTGCTGGTCACGAGGCGGCTCCGAGGGATCCGAAGGTGAGGGGGACGTTGTCGATCAGCCGGGTCGTGCCGACCCGGGCGGCGACGGCGAGGACGGCTTCGCCGGTGAAGCCGTCGCCGATCTCGCTGAAGTCCGCGGGGTCCACCAGTGCGAGGTAGTCCAGCCGCAGCGGCGGGTCGAAGCGGGCGGCCTCGTCCAGGACCTGGCGGGCGGCGGCCCGTACGGCCGCCTGACCGCCGGGCGCGGCCGTGGCCACCGCGTGGGCGTCGGCCGCCGCGCGGGACTCCCCTATGGCGCTCAGGGCCTCGGCACGCGCCTTCGTGGAGGGCACTTCCCGCGCCCGCGCGCGCAGCGCCTCCTGCGCGGCGTGCCGGTCGCGTCCGGCGAACAGCGCCCGGGACAGCGCGAGGGCGGTACGGCGCTCGTCGGGCGAGAGGTAGCGGTTGCGGCTGGACAGGGCGAGCCCGTCCTCCTCTCGCACGGTCGGTACGCCGGTGATCTCGACGCCGAAGTTCAGGTCCCGCACCATGCGCCGGATGAGGGCCAGCTGCTGGGCGTCCTTCTGTCCGTACAGGGCCACGTCGGGCCGGGTGAGGTGCAGCAGCTTGGCGACGACGGTGAGCATCCCGTCGAAGTGGCCGGGCCGCGAGGCGCCCTCCAGCCGCTCGCCCATGGGGCCCGCGGAGACGCGCACCTGGGGTTCGCCGCCCGGGTAGACCTCGTCGACGGCAGGGGCGAACACGGCGTCCGCGCCCGCCTGCCCGGCGAGCTTCAGGTCGGCTTCGAGGGTGCGCGGGTAGCGGTCCAGGTCCTCGCCCGCGCCGAACTGCAGCGGGTTGACGAAGACCGTGACGACGACCTCGCCGTCCGGGCCGGCGATCTCACGCGCGGCCCGGATCAGGGTCGCGTGCCCCTCGTGCAGGGCGCCCATGGTCATCACGACGGCCCGGCGGCCGTGGCGCACGCGCGCGTGCAGCTCCTCGGCGGTGCTCAGCAGGGCGGTGCTCATCGGTCGTTCCCCTCGGTGCCGTCGATGCCGTCGGTGCCGCTCGGGCCGTCGTCCCCGTCGGCGAGTACCCCGAGCAGGTCCTCGGCCAGTTCGGGCTTCAGCAGCCCGTGCGCGAGCGCCCGGTCGGCGGTCGCGCGGGCCATCGCCAGGTAGCTGGCCACGGTCTGCGGGGCGTGCCTGCGCAACTCGGTGACGTGCGCGGCGACCGTTCCGGCGTCCCCGCGCGCGACGGGCCCGGTGAGGGCGGCGTCGCCGGAGCGCAGGGCGTTGTCGAGTGCGGCGCCGAGCAGCGGGCCGAGCATCCGGTCGGGCGCCGTCACGCCGGCCGTGCGCAGCAGCTCCATCGACTGGGCGACCAGGGTGACCAGGTGGTTGGCACCGAGCGCGAGGGCCGCGTGGTAGAGCGGGCGGTTCTCCTCGCTGATCCACTCCGGCTCGCCGCCCATCTCGACGACCAGGGCCTCGGCGGCCAGGCGCAGCTCCCCGGGCGCGGTGACGCCGAAGGAGCAGCCCGCGAGGCGCTGCACGTCCACCGGGGTGCCGGTGAAGGTCATCGCCGGGTGCAGCGCCAGCGGCAGGGCGCCCGCGCGCAGGGCGGGATCGAGGACCCTGGTGCCGTACCGGCCGGAGGTGTGCACGAGCAGCTGTCCCGGCCGTACCGCGCCGGTCTCGGCGAGCCCTGCGACCAGGCCGGGCAGGGCGTCGTCGGGGACGGTGAGCAGCACCAGGTCGGCGCGCTGGAGGACCTCGGCGGGGGACACCAGCGGCACGCCCGGGAGCATCGCACCGGCCCGCCTGCGGGAGGCGTCGGAGACTCCGGAGACGGCCACCGGGCGGTGCCCGGCGAGTTGGAGGGACGCGGCCAGCGCGGGGCCCACCCGGCCGGCGCCGACGACGCCGACGGCGAGCCGCGCGGGGCGGTCCTTGAGGTCTGGCTGGTGGACTGTACTCACGCGACGGAGGCCTTCCCGTTCCAGTCCGCTCTGGGTACCGGACGATTTCTCGTCATGTTAACGCTATCCGGTCCGGCGGCGGCCGGCCGTCCACAGGCTGTGGGTTACGCCACGCCGTCCGGGCGGCTCCGCCGGGCGGAAATCCCGGTGCCCCGGACCGGTCCGGCACGGCATGATCCGCGGCATGACGGACATGGCTGAGCAGGGCACCGGGCAGGACGGGCGACGCACACGGCAGGAGGGGCTGCGGGAGCGGCGCGCGGCCGCCCAGCGGCAGGTGCGGCGCACTCTGTCGCGCGCGAGCTGGGGCGGCACGCTCCGCGAGCGCCTCGCCCGGCTGCCGGAGGCGGCGGCCGAGGCGTACGACCTGGACGAACCGGCCGACATCTACGGCAACCGGGTCGTGGCCGCCCTTGAGGACCGGGTCGCCGCGCTGCTCGGCACCGAGGCCGCCGCGTTCTTCCCCACGGGCACGATGGCCCAGCAGGTGGCCCTGCGCTGCTGGGCGGCCCGCACCGGCAACCCGACGGTGGCGCTGCACCCGCTCGCCCACCCGGCGGTGCACGAACGGCAGGCCTTCAGCCAGGTCAGCGGCCTGCGCCCGGTCGGTGTGGGCGGCGGGCATCGGCACCCCACGGCAGCCGAGATACGCGACTTCGAGGAGCCCTTCGGGGCCCTGATGCTGGAACTGCCGCTCCGGGACGCCGGCTTCGTGCTGCCCACCTGGGAGGAGCTGACCGAGGTCGTCGAGGCGGCGCGGGAGCGCGACGCGGTGGTGCACATCGACGGCGCGCGGCTGTGGGAGTGCACCGAACACTTCGGACGTCCGCTGGACGCGATCGCGGCCCTCGCCGACACCGTCTACGTGTCGTTCTACAAGTCCCTCGACGGCTTCGGCGGCGCCGCGCTCGCCGGTCCGAAGACGCTGATCGAGGAGGCGCGGACCTGGCGGCACCGGTACGGCGGCCAGATCTTCCAGCAGTTCCCGACCGCGCTGTCCGCGCTCGTCGGGCTGGACCGCGAGCTGCCCCGGCTGCCCGAGTACGTGCGGCACGCGCGCGTGGTCGCGGCCGCGCTGCGCGAGGGATTCGCCGCGGCCGGGGTGCCCTGGGCGCGTGTCCACCCCGAGGTGCCGCACACGCACGAGTTCCAGGTCTGGCTGCCGTACGGGGCCGACGCGGTGGCCGAGGCCGCCGTGCGCCAGGCCGAGGAGACGGCGGTGATGCTCTTCGCGAACCCCTGGCACGACGCGGCGCCCGGCATCGCGTGCACGGAGGTCGCCGTCCGTGCCGACGGCCTGGAATGGACGCCCGACGACGTCCGCGCGGCCGTGCGGGAATTCGTGGACCGGCTGCCGGATCAGGCGTAGCCGGACGGGGCCCGGCGGTCGGCCGGGGCCCGGTGCGCGCCGGGCGCTCCCGGTGCGGGAGCCGTCAGCCGTGGCCGCCCGCCCGCACCAGGCCCGTCTCGTAGGCCAGCACCACCACCTGCACCCGGTCGCGCAGGCCGAGCTTCGTCAGGATGCGGCCCACGTGGGTCTTCACCGTCGCCTCGCTCAGCACCAGCCGGGCCGCGATCTCGCCGTTCGACAGGCCCTGCGCGACCAGCACCATCACCTCGCGCTCCCGGTCGGTGAGCCGCTGGAGCTCCTTGTGCTGGGGCTCCTTGCCGGCGGAGGGCAGCATCGGCGCGAAGCGGTCGAGCAGGCGCCGGGTGGTGGAGGGCGCCACCACCGCGTCACCGCTGTGCACGGCGCGGATGGCGGCCAGCAGGTCGCCCGGCGGCACGTCCTTGAGCATGAAGCCCGAGGCGCCCGCCTTGAGCCCGGAGAAGGCGTACTCGTCCAGGTCGAACGTGGTCAGTATCAGCACCTTCGGCGGGTTCGGCCCGGAGCAGATCCGCCGGGTCGTCTCCACGCCGTCCAGCTTCGGCATGCGGACGTCCATCAGGACGACGTCGACCGCGGTGGACCGCAGCACCTGGAGGGCCTCGACGCCGTCGCCCGCCTCCGCGACGACCTCCATGTCCGGCTGGGCGGCGAGCACCATCCGGAACCCGGTGCGCAGCAGCATCTGGTCGTCGACGAGCATCACGCGGATCGGCATCGGGTCTCTTTCGTTCGGGGCGGGCGGACAAGGGGGGCGGTCGGGGCGGACGATCAGGGGTGCGGTCCGAAGCGTGTCACGACCGGGGCGTGACGGGCGCCCCACCGGGCACGTACGGACGTCAGTGCGCCGGTTTGAGCGGCAGGAGCGCGCTGATGCGGAATCCTCCGCCCGGGCGCGGTCCGGCGTCCAGCGTGCCGCCGACCATGCCGACCCGCTCGCGCATGCCGATCAGGCCGTGCCCCTGCCCGTCGGCGCCGCCCTCCTCGTACAGCTCGTGCGGCGCCCCCTTGCCGTCGTCCTCGACGAGCAGGCCGAGTCCGTCGTCGAAGTAGACCAGCCGGACGCTCGCACCCGTGTTCGGGCCGCCGTGCTTGCGCGTGTTGGTGAGCGCCTCCTGCACGATCCGGTACGCGGTCAGCTCCACGCCGCTGGGCAGCGGGCGCGGGGTGCCCTCGACCTTGAAGTCGACGGGGAGACCCGAGGTGCGGCACTGCTCGACGAGCTCGTCGATCTGCTCGACGTCGGGCTGCGGGACGTACTCCCCGCTCTCCTGGTGCTCGCCGGTGCGCAGCACGCCCAGCAGGCGGCGCATCTCGGCGAGGGCCTGGCGGCCGGTGGAGGAGATCGTCTCCAGGGCCTTCCTGGCCTGGTCGGGGGCGGCGTCGAGGACGTAGGCGGCGCCGTCGGCCTGCACGACCATCACCGACACGTTGTGCGCGACGACGTCGTGCAGCTCGCGCGCGATGCGGGCGCGCTCGGCGGCGACCGCGACCTTGGCCTGCGCCTCGCGCTCCTTCTCCAGACGGGCGGCGCGCTCCTCCAGCTGCGCGAAGTAGGCGCGCCGGGTGCGCATGGAGTCGCCGAGCACCCAGGCGAGGGCGAAGGGCACCGTCTGGAAGGCGGCTATCGCCGCCTGCCCGAGGAAGCCGGTGTGCTCGGCCGGCCAGCGGATCTGCGCAACGACGGCCGCGCACAGGCTGACGGCGAGGGCGAGCCGGGAGGCCCAGTGCGCGCCGACCGCCGCGACCGTGCAGGTGATCACCAGCATCGCGAAGTCGGCGACGGTCGACTCGACGTCCAGGACCAGCTGGACCAGGCCGGTCGCGAGGGCGAGCAGCAGCATCGCCTCCGGGAAGCGGCGGCGCAGCGCGACGACGACGCACAGGACGGTGGACACGGCCATTCCGGCGGCGAGGCTCCCGTGGTGACCGCGCACCCCTCGGAGACTGACCACGCTCAGCGCGGACAGCCCGAGCAGGACGACGGCCCAGAAGGTGTCGACCCAGGTCGGGTGGCGGCGGAGGAAGTCGTAGAGGCGCTGCACGTAACCCAGCGTAGGGAAACCGGATGTGTGCAGGGGTCAACCGGAGGGCCGATCCGCGCCCGGCGCACGTACTCCCCAAGGTGGAGGAGGTGATCACCTGTGCGCCTAGTCTGGTGCGGTGACGGATGGGACGACGGCCGGGAGTCCGAGCGGCGAGCGCGGCCGGTGCGGCTGGCGCACGGCGGCCGCAGCGGCCCTGTACGGGCCCGGCGGCTTCTACCGGCGGCCCGAGGGTCCGGCCGGCCACTTCCGTACCTCTGTGCACGCCTCGGCGCTGTTCGCGGGGGCCGTGGCCCGGCTGCTGTGCCGGGTCGACGAGGCGCTGGGGCGGCCTGAGGCCCTCGACTTCGTTGACATGGGGGCCGGGCGGGGCGAGCTGGCCGCCGGGGTGCTCGCCGTCCTGCCTCCGGAGGTGGCCGCTCGCGCGCGGGTGCACGCCGTCGAGATCGCCGGCCGCCCCGCCGGCCTGGACGGGCGGATCAGCTGGCTGGACGAGCCCCCGGAGGCGGTCACCGGACTGCTGTTCGCCAACGAGTGGCTGGACAACGTGCCCGTGGACGTCGTCGAGGTGGACGCCTCGGGCGTGCCCCGGCTGGTGCTCGTCGCCCCGGACGGCTCCGAGCGGCTCGGGGAGCCGGTGTCGGGCGAGGACGCGGACTGGCTGGCGCGCTGGTGGCCGCTGCCGGCCGAGGAGGGGCTGCGGGCGGAGATCGGGCTGCCCCGGGACCGGGCCTGGGCGTCCGCCGTCGAGCGGGTGGTGCGCGGCCTCGCCGTGGCCGTGGACTACGCGCACGCCGTGGGCGCACGCCCCCCGTTCGGGACGCTCACCGGCTTCCGGGAAGGCCGTGAGACGGCTCCCGTCCCGGACGGCTCCTGCGACATCACGGCCCACGTGGCCCTGGACGCGTGCGCGGCCGCGGCCCACGCGCCCGCGAGCCCGCCGGCCACGCCCGGCGGCCCGGCGGCGCGCACGCTGCCCGCCGCGCGCCTGCTCACCCAGCGCGCCGCTCTGCGCGCCCTGGACATCACCGGCGCACGCCCGCCGCTCGCGCTGGCCTCCACGGACCCCGCCGCCTACGTGCGCGCCCTCGCCGGTGCCGGGGAGGCGGCCGAACTCACCGCCCCGGGCGGCCTCGGCGACTTCGGCTGGCTGGTCCAGCCGGCCGGGATCCCCGACCCGCTCGCCGGGTCCGGCGCCTGACGCCCGCCTACTTGTCGATGTCCCCGACCACGAAGAACATCGAGCCCAGGATCGCCACCATGTCCGCCACCAGCGTCCCCGGCAGCAGCTCGGTCAGGGCCTGGATGTTGTTGTACGACGCCGAGCGCAGCTTCAGCCGGTACGGGGTCTTCTCACCCTTGCTGACCAGGTAGTAGCCGTTGATGCCGAGCGGGTTCTCGGTCCAGGCGTACGTGTGTCCCTCGGGTGCCTTCAGCACCTTCGGCAGCCGCTGGTTGATCGGGCCCGGCGCCAGCTCCGCGAGCCGGTCGAGGCAGGCGTCCGCGAGGTACAGCGCGTTGTGGGTCTGCTCCAGCAGGATCTCGAAGCGGGCGAGGCAGTCGCCCTCGGCGCGGGTGACCACCTTGAGGGTGTCCTGGAGGTCGCCGTACGCCAGGTACGGCTCGTCGCGGCGCAGGTCGAGGTCGACGCCCGAGGCGCGGGCGATGGGCCCGCTCACCCCGTAGGCGTGCACGGCCTCGGGCGAGAGCGCTCCGACCCCGCGCGTGCGCCCCCGGAAGATCTCGTTGCCGAGCACCAGGTCGTCGAAGACGTCCATGCGGGAGCGCACGTCGGCGACCGCGGCACGCGCGCGTGCTGCCCAGCCGGCCGGCAGGTCCTCCTTGAGGCCGCCGACGCGGTTGAACATGTAGTGCATGCGCCCGCCGGAGACCTCCTCCATGACGTTCTGGAGCACCTCGCGCTCCCGGAACGCGTAGAAAACCGGCGTGATCCCGCCCAGCTCCAGCGGGTACGAGCCGAGGAACATCAGGTGGTTCAGCACCCGGTTCAGCTCGGCGAGCAGCGTGCGCGTCCACACCGCCCGCTCGGGGACCTCCATGCCGAGCATCCGCTCCACGGCCAGGACCACGCCCAGCTCGTTCGAGAAGGCCGACAGCCAGTCGTGGCGGTTGGCGAGCATGATGATCTGCCGGTAGTCGCGCGCCTCGAACAGCTTCTCGGCTCCGCGGTGCATGTAGCCGATCACCGGCTCCGCGTGCACGATGCGCTCCCCGTCCAGCACGAGCCTGAGCCGCAGCACGCCGTGCGTGGACGGGTGCTGGGGCCCGATGTTGAGCACCATGTCGGTGCTCTCCGCGGCGCCGCCGATCCCGACCGTGGTCTCCGTCGTAGGAGTCATGGCCCCAGTTTCCCCTACGTACGCTGGTCCCATGGAAACGGGGAGCCGGGAAGAGACGGGGACACCGGCGGACGAGCCGGTGTGGCGGGGGGTGCAGCCGGCCCTGCTGCGCGTGCGCCGCCTGCTGGTGCTGGTGTGGACAGGGGTGCTCGCGGTCGCCGCGGGGCTGCTGCTGGGCCTGCTGGCGGGGCCCGCGTGGGCGGCCCTCGCGCTGCTGCCGCCCGCCCTCGCCGCGTGGGGCTGGCGGCTGCTGGAACGCAACTGGCGCTCGTGGCGGTACGCCGAGCGCGCCGACGACCTGCTGATCAGCCGTGGGGTGCTCTGGCGCGAGGAGACGGTGGTGCCGTACGGGCGGATGCAGCTGGTGGAGGTGACCTCCGGGCCCGTGGAGCGGCGCTTCGGGCTGGCCACCGTGCAGCTGCACACGGCGGCCGCGGCGACCGACGCGACGATCCCCGGCCTGGACCCGGCCGAGGCGGAGCGGCTGCGCGACCGGCTCACCGAGCTGGGCGAGGCCCGATCGGCGGGCCTGTGACCTCCCCGGGCCCCGGCGGGGACATACCGGAGCGCCCGCCCGTCACCGAGCGCCGGCTGCACCCGGTCACGCCCTTCCGCCGGGCGTGGGCGCCGGTCGCCGTGCTGGCCGGCTGGGCGGTGCACGACCCGAACGGGGCCCAGGAGCAGCTGGCCCGGCTGACCACCACGATGCTCCTGCTGGGCCTCTCGGTGGTGGTGCCGGTGGCCGGCCTCTACGGCTTCCTGTCCTGGTGGTTCACGCACTTCGCGGTCACCGACACCGAACTGCGCATCCGCACCGGGCTGCTGTTCCGGCGCACGGCGCACATCCGGCTGGAGCGCGTCCAGGCCGTGGACGTCTCCCGTCCGCTCCTCGCGCGCGTGGCGGGTGTCGCGAAGCTGCGGATCGACGTCGTCGGCGCCGACGACAAGGACGAGCTGGCCTTCCTGGGCGAGCGGGAGGCACGTGCCCTGCGCGCGGAGCTGCTCGCGCGCGCCGCCGGTTTCGCGCCCGAGACGGCGCGCGAAGTGGGCGAGGCGCCGGCGCGCGAGCTGGTGCGCGTGCCCCCGCGCGAGCTGGCCCGCGCCCTGGCACTGACGGGCGCCACCTGGGGATCGCTGGCCGCCGCGATCGTCGTGCCGACCGTGCTGTGGCTCACCACCCACAGCCTGTGGACGGTCCTCGCGACCGCCGTGCCGCTGCTCGGCGGGGCCGGTGCGAGCAGCGCGGGACGGTTCGTCTCCGAGTTCGACTGGTCGGTGAGCGAGTCCCCGGACGGGCTGCGCATCGACCACGGGCTGCTCGACCGTGCGCACGAGACGGTGCCGCCCGGCCGGGTGCAGACCGTGCGGATCGTGGAACCGCTGCTGTGGCGGCGGCTGGACTGGGTCCGGGTGGAGCTCGACGTGGCCGGGTCCGAGAACTCGGTGCTGATCCCGGTCGCCCCGCGCTCGCTCGCCGAGTCGGTCGTCGCGCGCGTGCTGCCCGGCGTGACGGTGCCGCACGAGCTGTCGCGGCCGCCACGGCGGGCCCGGTGGTGCGTGCCGATGTGGTGGCGCGGACACCTCCTCGCGGTCACCGGCGCGGTGTTCGTCACCCGCGGCGGCCTGCTGTGCCGCAGGCTCTCCCTGGTTCCGCACGCCAAGGTGCAGAGCGTACGGCTCACCCAGGGGCCCTGGGAGCGCCGCAACGGGCTCGCCGACGTGCACGTGGACACCGGGGCCGGCAAGACCGTCACGGCCCGGCTGCGGGACGCGGGGGAGGCCGCACGGCTGCTGCGCGAGCAGGCGGAGCGCTCCCGTACCGGCCGCCGCAACGCCCGCCCGGACCGCTGGATGACCGGCTGACGCACGAAGGCCCGGCTCCCTGCTCGGGAAGGCCGGGCCCGGTGCGTGGCGGGTACCGCTGCGCGTAGGTTCAGGAGGCCGCGCTGCGCAGCCCCTGGACGTCGATCTGCTCGGTCTCGTCGTGCGCGGTCAGGTCGATGACCTGGCCGATCCCGCGGGACCGCTCGTCGGCGGGCTTGAACGCGGCCTCCCGCTCGGCCTTGTGCACGGCGAGGGCCTCCTGGCCGACGACGTCGGCGAGGTCCTCGTTCTGCACGGAGTCCAGCGCGGCCGCGGGTGCGCTCTTCTGGGTGCCGAAGAAGTCGAAACCGCCCTCGACCACCGGGCGCCGCGCGGGCGCCGCCGGGACGACGGCCACCGCGGTGGGCACCGTGAAGTGCCCGGCGGGCGGCTGTCCCGCGGTCTTGGCGGGCTCGGCGGGCACCGTCGTGGCGGTCCCGCGCGCGTGCTCGTCGGCGGCGGCGGTCCGCACCCGCTCCTCGTCCCCCGAAACGGCCTCGTCCTCGCCCTTCCGGGCGGTCGGCACACCGCCCTCTCCTCGGGCGGGAGCGTCGGACCCGTTCTTCACGCCGTCCGCGGCGCCTTCTCCTTTGGCGACGGCGCCGGGTTCCGCCGTCTCCCCGTCGGGGGCGTCCGGCCGGTCCGCCGCCTCGGGCCGGGCGGCCCCGGCGTCGCCGGAGGTGGTCCCGGCGTCGCCGGAGGCGGTGGTGGCGGCGTCGTCGGTGGCGGTCCCGGTCGCGGGGTCCTGTCCGAACCGGGCGAGGGCCGTCAGGGCCCGCAGGTACAGCCGGGACCCCTCGGGGGAGAACACGGCACAGGCCTTCGGGGTGTCCTCGGCGCTCCCCGGGCCCGAGGAGCCCTCGGAAGTCCCGGCGTCCTCCGGGGCTTCGGCGCCCGCGGCGGCCGGGGCACCGGCGGGGGCCGCCTCGATCGCCTCCCGCTCGGCGCTCCGCGCGGGCGGCAGCGCGGGCACGGCGGCCTCGATCTCCAGCAGGCGCCGCCCCTCCAGGGCACTCGCGCGCTGGGTCTCCGCGGTGGCGTAGCGGCGCAGCAGGGCCGCGTGCTCGTTGCGCAGGCCGGCCAGCTCCGTCCGCTTGGCACGCAGCCGCTGCTCCAGCTTCACCCGCAGTTCGCGGGACTCCTCCAGATCGGTCTCCAGCTCGGCGACCCGTTCCTCGTACCGCCACTCGTCGCTGGCACGCGCGCGGGTGAGGTCCGCGACCTGCTTGCCCGCCTGGGTGTCCCAGCGGCGCATCACGACCGCGCCGGCGGCCGCGGTCGCCGCGGCGGCGCCGGCCAGGGCACGCAACACCGTGGCCTCGGAGAACACCCAGGGACCCAGCGCGCAGACGGCGGAGACACCGGCGATCACCGAAGGGGGCAGCAGCCGGTGCAGAGGCGGGGAATGGCGGTGGCGTCCACGTGGCATGGCCAGAAACTTACCGCGCGTAGGCGATTCGCGGACCCCCGCCCCGCAAAAACCCGCCCCGCAAAAACACCGCGGCGTCGCGGGCCTTCACGGGGCGTCAGGGCGGGACGGCTCAGCGGTCGGTGAGACGCCCGCTGAGCCACTGCAGCGCCGGTGGGATCTCGCGCCGCCAGGTGTTGAAGTTGTGCCCGCCGCTGGGGAGGATGATCGACGAGATCCGGGTCAGGTTCGTGGCCTGCACACCCTGTATGAAGTTCAGGGTGGACTTGTAGTTGTGTTCGCCGACCTTGCTGCTGGTGACGAGCAGCGAGGTGTCGGGGGCCGGCCGGTGCTTGACGAACCACCACAGGTCGGCATGGTTCTGCAGGTTCCTGTCACCGTGGAAGAGGTCACCGGTCGTGGGGTCGAGCAGCGCCTTGTAGTACGGCGACAGGCCCGCGCCGGCCGCGTACACGTCGGGGTGGTGCATGGCGAACTTGAGCGCGCAGTAGCCGCCCGTGGAGTCGCCGATGACACCCCAGCTGCCCGGGCGCTTGCCGACCCGGTAGTGCGCGAGCACGGCCTCCGGCAGGTCCTTGGCGAAGAACGTCTCCGCCTGCGGGCCGCCGGGGACGTCCACGCACTCGGTGTCCCTCGGCGGAGCCACGGTCGGCCGCAGCATCACCAGGATCATCGGCTGCATCCGCCCGTCCTTGGCCAGCTGCTGTGCCGTACGCGGGTAGTTCAGCTTGTCCACCAGCGACTCCGCCGTGCCCGGGTACCCGGTCAGCACGACGGCCACCGGGAACGTACGCGTGCGGTACCGGGGCTGGAAGTACTCCGGCGGCAGGTAGACGTACGCCGGAGCGACGAGGCGGGTCGTACGGCCCACTATGTCGACCTTCTGCACCCGCCCGCCCGTCTCCGGCGGCGCGTCGGGCGCACCCGGCACGCCGAACGAGGAGACCACCTGCAGTGGGCCGCCCGAACTGCCGTTGGCCGAGTGGTCGACCACTATCCCCTGCTCGGTCTCCTGTCCGAACAGGTCCGCCCAGCTGGCGTAGAAGCCGAAGGCCTGGTTGGTGGCGAGCCCGACGCACGCGAAGAGCGCCACCTGGGTGGCCAGCAGCAGGCCGACCCGTCCACTGACGGTGCGCCAGTTCTGCCGTGCCAGACGCGGCCACAGCCACACCGTGCCGACGAACAGCACGGCGGCGACCGCCATCGCCAGCACCAGCATGTTGTTGCTCGTGAGACCCATGGGCTGTTACCTGCCTGCGCTTTCCGCCCGTACCGCGCCCACACTTCTTCGCAAGGGCTTGCCCGGGGCTTTCCTTTGCCTTTGACCCGACTTTCCGATGGGGAGTGAACCTCTTTCCCCGAGACACCGTCCTAGAGGGCGCAATGTCGCCGGATGCCCGACCGGGCCCGGGTTCAAGGTCTCTCGCAGAACTACGGGATGCGATGTCTGTCAGGATAGATGGGGAAATGTCGGGCGAGGTTCCGGGTCGATCAAGCCGGGCGCGGCGCATCCTGCGCGGCCCGCGCCCCGAGGCCGTCCCCGCCCTGGTCGGCAGGGCGGCAGCCGTCGTGGGCCTCCTCGACATCGCCGCGGGCGTGTTCCCGCGCTTCCGCCACAGCCGCATGCACGCCATCGCCGAGGTGCTGCCCGGCTCCTTCGGGCCCTTCGCCGCGGCACTCTCGCTCAGCGCCGGCGTGCTGTTGCTGCTGCTGGCGCACGGACTCAAGCGCCGCAAGCGCCGGGCGTGGCGCGCCGCCGTCGTACTCCTGCCGGCCGGCGCCGCGGCGCAGTTCGCCTACCGGCACTCCGTCCTCGGCGTGCTCATCGCGGTCGCGCTCCTCATACCGCTGCTGCGTCACCGGACCGAGTTCGCCGCACTGCCCGACCCGCGCAGCCGCTGGCGCGCGCTCGCCAACTTCGTCCTGATGAGCGCCGGTTCCCTCGGCCTGGGACTCGTCATCGTCAACGTCCACCCCAACCGGACCGTCGGCGACCCGAGCCTCGCCGACCGGCTGACGCACGTCGTCTACGGACTGTTCGGCTTCGAGGGCCCGGTCGACTACCAGGGCAACACCTCCTGGACCGTCGCCTTCTCCCTGGGCGCCCTCGGCTGGATCACCGCCGTCACCACCATCTACCTGGCCTTCCGTCCCGAACACCCCGCCGCCCGCCTCACCGAGGAGGACGAGTCCAGGCTGCGCGCCCTGCTCGCCAGGCACGGCGCCCGCGACTCCCTCGGCCACTTCGCGCTGCGCCGCGACAAGGCCGTCGTCTTCTCCCCCAGCGGCAAGGCCGCGGTCACCTACCGCGTCGTCTCCGGCGTGATGCTGGCCAGCGGCGACCCCATCGGCGACGTCGAGGCCTGGCCCGGCGCCATCGAACGCTTCATGGACGAGGCCAAGGCCCACTCCTGGACCCCCGCCGTCATGGGCTGCTCCGAGACCGGCGGCGAGGTGTGGACCCGCGAGACCGGCCTGGACGCCCTGGAACTCGGCGACGAGGCGGTGGTGGACGTCGCGGATTTCTCGCTCGCCGGACGCGCGATGCGCAACGTCCGACAGATGGTCAAGCGCATCGAGCGGGCCGGCTACGAAACCCGGGTACGGCGCATCCGTGATCTCGGCGAGCCCGAACTGTGGCGCATCCGCCGGGCGGCGGAGGACTGGCGCGGCACCGACACCGAGCGCGGCTTCTCCATGGCCCTCGGCCGCATCGGTGACCCCGCCGACGCCGACTGCCTGATCGCCACCGCCCACAAGCAGGACGACGAGCCCGGCGAGTACGGCGACCTGAAGGCGATCCTGCACTTCGTGCCCTGGGGCGCGGACGGCGCCTCGCTGGACCTGATGCGCCGCGACCGCAGCGCCGACCCCGGCATGAACGAACTGCTGATCGTCGCCGCCCTGCAGGCCGCCCCCAGGTTCGGCATCACCCGGATCTCGCTCAACTTCGCGATGTTCCGCTCCGCCCTGGCACGCGGCGAGAAGATCGGCGCCGGTCCGGTGCTGCGCGCCTGGCGCGGACTGCTGGTGTTCCTCTCGCGCTGGTTCCAGATCGAGTCGCTGTACAAGTTCAACGCCAAGTTCCAGCCGCGCTGGGAACCCCGCTTCGTGGTCTACCGGGCCTCCGCCGACCTGCCCCGCATCGGCTTCGCCGCCATGCAGGCGGAGGGCTTCGTCGACCTGGCCCTGCCGATCCCGCGCTTCCTGCGCCGGCGCCGGGCGGCCGCCGAGCGCCCGTGCGCGCACGCCGTGGCCGAACGGGACGTCCGAGCGGCCTGACGAGGGCCGAACGAGACGTCCGAGCGGCCCGGCGTGGAAAGAGCCGGACCCCGCGCCCAGCGCGGCCCGCGGCCCCCAGGACCGGCCCGGGCGGAAGACCCACCCTCTCCGGCCCGGGGCTTCCGCCCGGGCCGCCGCGCGATCCCGGCGCCCTCCTGGGCCTACGCTGAACGTATGAACAACCTCAGCGGGCGCGGCCGGGTGACGGGCCTTCCGGCATGGGACCGGTGCGCCGTCATGGGGGTCGTGAACGTGACCCCCGACTCCTTCTCCGACGGCGGCCGCTGGTTCGACACCACCGCCGCCGTCAAACACGGCCTCGGCCTCGTCGCCGAGGGCGCGGACCTCGTCGACGTCGGCGGCGAGTCCACCCGCCCCGGCGCCACCCGTGTGGACGAGTCCGAGGAACTGCGGCGCGTCATCCCCGTGGTCCGGGGGCTCGCCTCCGAGGGTGTGGTCGTCTCCGTCGACACCATGCGCGCCTCCGTCGCCGAGCAGTCCCTCGCGGCCGGCGCCGTCCTCGTCAACGACGTCAGCGGCGGCCTCGCCGACCCCGCCATGATCCCGGTCGTCGCCGACGCCGGCGCCCCGTTCGTCGTCATGCACTGGCGCGGCTTCCTCCAGGGCGGGAACGTCAAGGGCGTCTACGAGGACGTCGTCGCCGAGGTCACGGACGAACTGCGCGCGCGCGTGGACGCCGTCCTCGACGGCGGCGTCGCCGCGGACCGCATCGTCGTCGACCCCGGTCTCGGGTTCTCCAAGGAGGCCGGTGACGACCTCACCCTCCTCGCCCACCTCGACCGCCTGCGCGCCCTCGGCCACCCCCTGCTGGTCGCCGCGTCCCGCAAGCGCTTCCTCGGCCGGGTCCTGGCCGGGCCGGAGGGATCGCCCCCACCGGCCAGGGAGCGCGACGCCGCCACCGCCGCCGTCTCCGCGCTCGCGGCCCACGCCGGCGCGTGGGCGGTGCGCGTCCACGAGGTACGCGCCACCGCGGACGCGGTACGGGTCGCCCGGGCCGTGGAAGGGGCGCGCACGGCCGCGCCGGCCACGCCGGACGAGCGCGGGGCGGAAGGAACCCGGTGAGCGCCCCCCACACCGACGTCGAGCAGGTTGAGGCCGCCAACACCGCCTTCTACGAGGCACTCGAGCGCGGCGACTTCGAGGAGGTCTCCACGCTCTGGCTCAGCCCCTCCGACCTGGGCGTGGACGAGGAGTACCACGATCCGGCGGACACCGGGGTGATCTCCTGCGTCCACCCCGGCTGGCCCGTGCTCACCGGCCGCGGCGAGGTCCTCAGGTCGTACGCCCTGATCATGGCCAACACCGACTACATCCAGTTCTTCCTCACCGACGTGCACGTCTCCGTCACCGGCGACACCGCGCTGGTCACCTGCACCGAGAACATCCTCAGCGGCGGCCCCGCCCCCGCCGACGGCTCGGATCTGGGTCCGCTGGTCGGCCAGCTCGTCGTCGCAACCAACGTCTTCCGGCGCACGCCCACCGGCTGGAAGCTCTGGTCGCACCACGCCTCCCCCGTCCTGGCGGAGACCGACGACGACGGCGACGACGACAACGGCGGGGTGAACGGCGTGAACCCGGACGACGAGCCCCTCGCCTGACCGGGTCAACGAAGTGGTTGGAATCACCTACCGCCGGGTATGAGCGGCTACCACCCCGTGACGCCCCCGGGCTCCCCTGGGGAAACGCGGAGTGAACCCTCCGGATCGCGGCCGGGCCCACGGCCCCCGCGGCCCGGCCCTGTCGGTGCCCGCAGGTAGATTCGACTGAGGCCGGTGTACCGCCCGCACGCGGTGCCGACCGGTCGTTCCCGACGATTGCAGGAGTGATTCGCGTGGATCGTGTCGCGCTGCGCGGCCTCAAGGCCCGCGGGCACCACGGTGTGTTCCCCAAGGAGCGCGAGGAGGGCCAGACCTTCATCGTCGACCTCGTGCTCGGCCTGGACACCCGGCCGGCCGCGGCCGACGACGACCTGGCGAGAACCGTGCACTACGGCATCGTGGCCGAGGAGGTCGTGGCCGTTGTCGAGGGCGAGCCGGTCAACCTCATCGAGACACTCGCCGAGCGGATCGCCCAGACCTGCCTGAAGCACGAAGGGGTCCACGAGGTCGAGGTCTGCGTCCACAAGCCGGACGCGCCGATCACCGTGCCCTTCGACGACGTGACCGTCACCATCACCCGGAGCCGAGTATGACCCGACCTTTCACCCAGGGTCACAGCGACCCGACCGTCCAGCCGGTGCCCGCCTCGGTCCTCGAGCAGGTCGACGCCGCCGACACCACGCTGAGCAACCCCAAGTGGGCCGTCATCTCCATCGGCGCCAACCTCGGCAACCGCCTGGAGACCCTCCAGGGTGCCGTCGACGCCCTGGAGGACACCCCCGGCGTCCGCGTCAAGGCCGTCTCCCCCGTCTACGAGACCGAGCCCTGGGGCGTCGAGCCCGGCAGTCAGCCCTCGTACTTCAACGCGGTCGTCCTGCTGAAGACCACCCTGCCCCCGTCCTCCCTGCTGGAGCGGGCGCACGCCGTCGAGGAGGCCTTCCACCGCGTCCGCGACGAGCGCTGGGGGCCGCGCACCCTGGACGTCGACATCGTGGCCTACGCGGGCGTCACCTCCGACGATCCGCACCTCACCCTGCCCCACCCACGCGCCCACGAACGCGCCTTCGTGCTCGCCCCCTGGCACGACGTGGACCCGGAGGCCCAGCTGCCCGGCCGCGGCACCGTGGCCGATCTCCTCGCGGCCGTCACCCGGGAGGGCGTCGAGGCACGCGCGGACCTGGAACTCCGGCTGCCCGAGTAATCGTTAAGGTCGAGACGACCACGATCCGGTGATGGTCCGGGGGAACTGAAGGGACACCGTGAGAGAGCTGCGCATCAGGGTGCTGGCCGGCGTGTTCGTCGTGGCCGGCGTCCTGTCCTGGGCGGGCGCCCGCCTCTGGAACTCGATCGGGACACTCCCCAGCGTCCCCCTGGCCGCACCCGTCGTCCTCGCCCTGATCGCGGTGGTGCTGCTCGCCACGGCGATCTCCCTGCGCGCCCGCCTCAAGGCGCAGCGCGAGCGCCGGCCGGGCGCGAAGGGCGTCGACCCCCTGATGGCCGCCCGCGCGGTCGTCTTCGGCCAGGCCAGTGCCCTGGTCGCCGCCCTCGTCGCCGGCATGTACGGCGGAACGGGCACCTTCCTGCTGGAACTGCTCGACATGCCCGCGCGCCGCGACCAGGCCATCTACGCCGGCTTCTCGGTCCTCGCGGGCCTGGCGGTGATAGCGGCGGCCATGTTCCTGGAGCGGGTCTGCAAACTCCCCGAGGACGAGGACCAGAACCACCCGGGCGCGGAACCGGTGGCCTGACCGCCCGGCCGCGCCGCCAGGCCCGGCCCAGTGCGGCCAGGCGCGGCCCGGCGGGATCAGCGCGCGAGTATCAGGCTCATCGCCTCGGCGCGGGTGGTGGCGTCCCGCAGCTGGCCGCGCACGGCCGACGTGGTGGTCTTGGCGCCCGGCTTGCGGATGCCGCGGACCGACATGCACATGTGCTCGGCCTCGATGACGACGATGGCTCCCCGCGCCTCCAGGATCCGCATGAGGGAGTCCGCGATCTGGGTGGTGAGTCGTTCCTGCACCTGCGGACGGCGGGCGAACACCTCGACCAGCCGCGCCAGCTTCGACAGGCCCGTGATCTTGCCCGTCTCGGCCGGGATGTAGCCGATGTGCGCCACGCCGTGGAACGGCAGCAGATGATGCTCGCAGAGGCTCACGATCTCGATGTCCTTCACCAGGACCATCTCGTCGTGCCCGAGGTCGAACGTGGTCGTGAGGACGTCTTCGGGCTCCTGCCACAGCCCCGCCAGCAGTTCCCGGTACGCCCGGGCCACCCGCCCCGGCGTGTCCCTGAGACCCTCGCGGTCCGGGTCCTCGCCCACCGCGATCAGCAGTTCGCGTACGGCGTTCTCGGCGCGCTTCTCGTCGAACTCGCCGATGAAGCCGTCACCGGCCAGCGTCACGGGGTCGGTCATCTGATGCCTCGTTCCTGTACGTCTTGCCCGCGGGCATACGGAAATGCCGCGCCCCCCAGGCTAGAACCTGGGGGGCGCGGCGTTCATTCCGGCCCTGTCGGCCGGAACGGTCAGCTCTCGGGCCGGTCCTCGGGGGTCTGGTCCGTCACGGGGGCGGAGCCGGACGCCGTGGACTTGACCGTGCTGATCGCGGCCGTCGCGCCGTTCGCACCGTTGGTCAGTGCCAGCTCCTTGGGGGAGAGCACCGGCGGGCGGGTGGACGGGGTGCGGCGGGAGGAGCCGGTCCAGGCGGGCCGGGGCGGGCGCTTGACGATCGGGGCGAAGACCTCGGCGATCTCCTCCTTGCCCAGCGTCTCCTTCTCCAGCAGCTGCAGGACGAGCTGGTCGAGGACGTCGCGGTTCTCGACCAGGATCTCCCAGGCCTCGTTGTGCGCCGTCTCGATGAGCTTCTTGACCTCCTCGTCGACCAGCGCGGCGACCTCCTCGGAGTAGTCGCGCTGGTGAGCCATCTCACGGCCGAGGAAGGGCTCGCTGTTGTCGCCGCCGAACTTGATCGCGCCGAGCCGCTCGGTCATGCCGTACTGCGTGACCATCGCGCGGGCCAGGTTGGTGGCCTTCTCGATGTCGTTGGCGGCACCTGTGGTCGGGTCGTGGAAGACCAGTTCCTCGGCCGCGCGGCCGCCCAGCATGTAGGCGAGCTGGTCGAGCATCTCGTTGCGCGTGGTCGAGTACTTGTCCTCGTCCGGCAGGACCATCGTGTAGCCGAGGGCGCGGCCGCGGGACAGGATCGTGATCTTGTGGACCGGGTCGGAGTTCGGGGAAGCCGCCGCTACCAGGGCGTGGCCGCCCTCGTGGTACGCGGTGATCTTCTTCTCCTTGTCCGACATGATCCGGGTCCGCTTCTGCGGGCCCGCGACCACGCGGTCGATCGCCTCGTCCAGTGCCCGGTTGTCGATCAGCTTCTGGTCGCCGCGGGCGGTCAGCAGGGCCGCCTCGTTGAGGACGTTCGCCAGGTCGGCACCGGTCATGCCGGGGGTGCGGCGGGCGACGGCGGCCAGGTCGACGTCGGACGCGACCGGCTTGCCCTTCTGGTGGACCTTGAGGATCTCCATGCGGCCCTGCAGGTCCGGCGGGTCGACGGCGATCTGGCGGTCGAAGCGGCCGGGGCGCAGCAGGGCCGGGTCGAGGATGTCGGGACGGTTGGTGGCGGCGATGAGGATGACGCCGCCCTTGACGTCGAAGCCGTCCATCTCGACGAGCAGCTGGTTCAGCGTCTGCTCGCGCTCGTCGTGTCCGCCGCCGAGGCCGGCGCCGCGGTGGCGGCCCACCGCGTCGATCTCGTCGACGAAGACGATCGCCGGGGCGTTCGCCTTGGCCTGCTCGAAGAGGTCGCGGACCCGGGAGGCGCCGACGCCGACGAACATCTCGACGAAGTCGGAGCCGGAGATCGAGTAGAAGGGGACGCCCGCCTCGCCGGCGACGGCGCGCGCGAGGAGCGTCTTGCCGGTACCGGGGCGGCCGTAGAGCAGCACGCCCTTGGGGATCTTGGCGCCGACGGCCTGGAACTTGGCGGGCTCCTGGAGGAACTCCTTGATCTCCTGGAGCTCCTCGACGGCCTCGTCACAGCCGGCGACGTCGGAGAAGGTCGTCTTGGGGGTGTCCTTGGTGATGAGCTTGGCCTTGGACTTGCCGAAGTTCATGACCCGGGAGCCGCCGCCCTGCATCTGATTCATCAGGAACAGGAAGACGACCACGATCAGGACGAACGGCAGCAGGGAGAGCAGCACGCCGAGGAACGGGTTCTGCTTGGACGGCGAGACCGTGTAGCCGTCCGGGATCTGCTTGTCCTGGTACTTGGTCTGCAGGGTGCCGGCAAGGGTGACGCCCTGGTCGCCGATGTAGCTCGCCTGGATCTTCGAGCTGCCCTCGACCTTGACGCCGTCCTTGAGCGTGACCTTGATGCTCTGCTCGTCACCGGTGGTGAGCTTGGCCGACTCGACCTTGTTGTCGTTGATCGCTGCCACGACCTGGCCGGTGTCCACCGTCTTGTAGCCGCCGGACGAGCCGACGACCTGCATCAACACGACCACGGCAAGGACGGCCAGCACGATCCACATGACCGGCCCACGGAAGTATCGCTTCACGTCCATCCATACGGAGCGGTGCCGCCCCGTCCCTCCTGCCATAGTGAGTTTGATAAGACAGTTCTTCTGACGGTACCCCAGCATCGTTGCCCGAAGCCGCACGAAGTCGTTTCGACGGCTGGGAAACCCGTCTCTGCAAGCTTCAACGGCAGGGGACCCGCCGGGGTTCCCGATCGTCCGGCCCGGCTTGGGCCGACTGGCTCAGCCGCCGTAGACGTGGGGCGCGAGCGTACCGACGAACGGCAGGTTGCGGTACTTCTCGGCGTAGTCGAGTCCGTAGCCGACGACGAACTCGTTCGGGATGTCGAAGCCGACCCACTCCACGTCGATGGCGACCTTGGCGGCGTCCGGCTTGCGCAGCAGGGTGCACACCTTCAGGGAGGCGGGCTCGCGGGAGCCGAGGTTGTTGATCAGCCAGGACAGGGTCAGGCCGGAGTCGATGATGTCCTCGACGATCAGGACGTGCCGGCCCTTGATGTCGGTGTCGAGGTCCTTGAGGATGCGGACGACACCGGAGGACTGGGTGCCCGCGCCGTAGGAGGACACGGCCATCCAGTCCATGGTGACGGCGGTGGACAGTGCACGGGCGAGGTCGGCCATGACCATCACGGCACCCTTGAGCACACCGACGATGAGGAGGTCCTTGCCCGCGTACTCCGCGTCGATCTTCGCGGCCAGCTCGGCCAGCTTCGCGTCGATCTCTTCCTTGGTGATGAGCACCTGCTGGAGGTCGGCACCCATGTCTTTCGCGTCCACCCGCATCACTTTCGGTCGTCCCGCACTTACGGCCTCCGGCAGCCCGGTCCGGCCGCCGGAGGTGTCCTTTCGGAGGCCGGGATTCAGCCCTGCCGAATCACCAGTCTGCCACCCTGCCGCTGGGCGACGACCCTGCCCGGGAGATTGATGGCTCCCTGGCCGCGCCAGCCGGTGATCAGGCGGTCGACTTCCTCGATGTGCCGGGCGAACAGGGAACCGGCCGGGGCGCCGGCCTCGATGGCGGCCCTGCGCAGGATCCGGCGGCGCACGGCCGGCGGCAGGGCGTTGAGCTTCGCGCACTCCAGCAGTCCGGTGTCGTCGCGCACGGAGGCCTCGGCCTGGCCGGCCCAGGTGTCGAGGGCGTCGGCGTCGTCGCGGGAGAGCTGGGCGGTGCGGGCGAGCGCCTCGACGACGCCCTTGCCGAGAGCTTTCTCCAGGGCGGGCAGGCCCTCGTGCCGGAGCCGGGAACGGGTGTAGGCGGGGTCGGCGTTGTGCGGGTCGTCCCAGACGGGCAGCGACTGGACCATGCACGCCTTGCGGGCGGTCTGCCGGTCGATGCGCAGGAACGGGCGCCGGTAGCGGCCGCCGGCCCCCGAGACCGCGGCCATTCCGGACAGGGAGCGGATGCCGGAGCCGCGGGCGAGGCCCAGCAGGACGGTCTCGGCCTGGTCGTCGCGGGTGTGGCCGAGCAGGACCGCCGCGGCGCCGTGGCGTTCGGCGGCGGCGTCGAGGGCGGCGTAGCGGGCGTCGCGGGCGGCGGCCTCGGGGCCTCCCTCGCGGCCGACGGTCACGGCGACGGCCTCGGCCGGTTCGAGGCCGAGTTCCCGCAGGCGCAGCACGACCTCGTCGGCGCGGAGGCCGGAGCCGGGCTGGAGGCCGTGGTCGACGGTGATGCCGCCGGCGCGGACGCCGAGTCTGGGGGCTTCGAAGGCGAGGGCGGAGGCGAGCGCCATGGAGTCGGCGCCGCCGGAGCACGCGACGAGGACGAGCGGGGAGGGGAGCCGCTCGGCCGTGCGGTTCTCGTCCGGCTCGGCGCCGGAGGGCCTGTGTTCGTCGAGGATGTCGTTCAGGACGCGGCGGACCGCCAGGCGTATCGCCGCGACCGCAGGATGGGGACCCATGTCCGGTTCCCTTCATGAAGGTTCGGGGGTGAGCCCGAGTTCGGTCACTCTGAGTGTGTAGATGGTGACAGAAGCGGGCCGTTCCCCGAGCATTGCACGCCTACGCGTGGCTCACGGTCCCTCGGACGGGTGATTGGAGGGGCGTTCGCCTGCCGTCGGCCGGATTCCTTTCACGCCCTGCCGGCAAGGCTCACGACTCGGGCCTGCGGTGCACCCGCGCGACCCAGTCCGCCGGTTTGGCGATCTCCGCCTTGGTGGGCAGGGTGTTGGGGGAGGTCCACACGCGGTTGAAGCCCTCGATGCCGGTCTCGCCGACGACCGCCCGCACGAAGCGTTCGCCGTCGCGGTACTGCCTGAGCTTGGCGTCCAGGCCCAGCAGCCTGCGCAGGGCCTGGTCGAGGCGGGAGGCGCCCTTGGCGCGGCGCTGCTGGAACTTCTCGCGGATCTCGGAGACGGTGGGGACGACGCTGGGTCCGACGCCGTCCATGACGTAGTCGGCGTGCCCCTCCAGCAGGGACATCACGGCGGTGAGGCGGCCGAGGATCTCGCGCTGGGCGGGGGTCTGCACCAGTTCCACGAAGGAGCGGCCGCCGTCCTCCTCCTCGCCCTCGGGGCGGCCGCCGGCGAGGGACTGGGCGGCGTCGCGGATGCGCTCCAGGAACGTCATCGGGTCGACGTCGGTCTCCGCCAAGAACGACTGGATTTCGCCCTCGAGGTGGTCGCGGAGCCAGGGCACGGCGGAGAACTGGGTGCGGTGGGTCTCCTCGTGCAGGCACACCCAGAGCCGGAAGTCGTGCGGCTCGACGTCGAGTTCGCGCTCGACGTGGACGATGTTGGGGGCGACGAGGAGGAGGCGTCCGCCGCCGTTCTCGCCGGCCGGCAGGTCGCGGGCGGCCGGGGCGAAGGTCTCGTACTGGCCGAGGACGCGGGAGGACAGGAACGACAGGAGCATCCCGAGTTCGACGCCGGTGACCTTGCCGCCGACGGTGCCGAGGACGGCGCTGCCCGGGTTGCCCCCGCGCCGTTCCTGCATCTTCTCCAGGAGCGGCTTGAGGATCTCGCGGAACCCGGCGACGTTGGCGCGCACCCAGCCAGGGCGGTCGACGACGAGGACGGGGGTGTCGTGGGTCTCGTCGGTGCCCATACGAGTGAAGCCCCGGACGTGTTCCTCCGAGGCTTTGGCGTGCCGGCGCAGTTCCGCGACGACGGCCCGGGCCTCGTCGCGGCTGACGTCGGGGCCCGGCCGTACGAGCCGTGTCGCGGTCGCCACCGCGAGGTTCCAGTCGACCATCCCGGGAGATGCGGTGCCACCGAAGCCAGTCATGCTGTCAACCGTACGTGAGCGTCTCCGCTTGGGGCAGACCGTGCGGGACCGGCGGGGGCCGGACGGGTCGGGCGGGTCGGGCGGCCACCCGGCACCCTGGGCCGCCCCCTCCCCCACCCGTCCGCCCTCCTCGTCGCCCGTGACCGCAGAAGGCCCGAACGAGAGGCCCTAGTCGCAGCCGCAGGCCGCCAGTGCCGTCGCCGCGTCGTCCAGGGTCGACTGGGCCTGCTGGGCGTCCGTCGTGCCGGAGGCCAGGAAGGCGAAGGCCAGGAGGTGGCCGTCGGTGTCGACGACGGTGCCCGCCAGGGTGTTCACGCCGGTCAGGGTGCCGGTCTTGGCCCGGACGACGCCGGCCGCGCCGTCGGTGTAGCGGTCGGTCAGGGTGCCGGTGAAGCCGGCCACGGGCAGGCCGGTGAGGACGGGGCGCAGGCCGGGGTGGCCGGGGTCGGCGGCTTTGACCAGGAGGGCGGTGAGGAGGTCGGCCGTCAGCCTGTCGTCGCGGTCGAGGCCGCTGCCGTCGTGGAAGGAGGCGCCGGACAGCGGCAGGCCGAGTTTCCTCAGTTGCGTGGCGATGGCCCTGGCGCCGCCCTCGAAGGTCGCGGGTTCGCCGCTCGCGAGTGCGGTCTGGCGGGCCAGGGCCTCGGCGATGTCGTTGTCGCTGTTGGTCAGCATGCGCTCGACCAGGGCGGACAGCGGGGGCGAGGAGACGGTGGCGAGGGTCTCGGCGCGGGTGGTGGCCTTGGAGGGGCCGGGGGCCGTGGTCTTGACGCCCGCGTCCTCCAGGAGGGCCGCGAACTTCGCGGCGGCGTCCCGTGCCGGGTCGTCGACACGGACCGCCGGGCCCTTGGCCGAGCCGTCGGTGCGGCCCTCGTCGGCGGTCAGGGCGGTGACGGGGGCGATGTTCTCGTTGACGCCGATGGGGTGCTGTGCGGTGCCGGCGTAGAGCGTCGTGTCGTAGGAGAGCGTGACCTCGTGGACGTCACGCGCGCGGAGGGCCTTCACGGTGCCGGCGGCGAGGGTGCGCAGGCTCGCCCAGCCGTCGGCGCCCTTGCGGGCGGTGAGCGTGGGGTCGCCGCCGCCGACGAGGACGACCTCTCCGGTGTCGGGTTCCAGGGCGGCGCGGGTGGTGAGGCGGTGGTCGGCGCCGAGGGCGGACAGGGCGGCGACGGCGGTGGCGATCTTGGTGGTGGAGGCGGGGGTGAGGGCCTGGCCGGCGCCGGTGCCGTAGAGGCGCTCGCCGGTCGTCAGGTCGACGACGGCGGCGGCGTGGCCGTCGCCCAGCGCGGAGGCGTCGAGGAACGGCGCCAGGACGTCCGGGAGGGCCTGCCCGCCCCCGGCGCCCTTGCGGGGGCCGACGGCGCTCGTGACGCCGCCCAGGCCGGTCAGCACGGGAGGGGCGCTCGGCGCGGGCCGGGCCCCGGCCTCCGTGCCGGGGCGGCCGTGATCTGCGCCACCTGATCGCTCCAGGGCGGCGGCCCGGTCCCCCTCGGCCGTACGCTGACCGTTGGCGTCCCAGGGTCCTGCCACGGTCACCACACCGGCGGCCAGTGCCAGGCCCGCGGTTGCGGCGCCCGCGGTGTACTGCCAGGTCCTGACGGTCCGCGGACGGGGGAGGTGCGACGACCGGGGTCGTACGGCCTTCGCCAGACGCGCGATCCGCGGTCCCGCCGCCGTCACGGCCCGCGCCAGACGCGGTCGTACGGCGTTCGCGATCCGCACCACCTGCGGTCTCGCGGCTCGCCAAGGCCTCAGCTCTGGCACGACCACCAGCCCCTTTCGCGATCACACACCTGCGTGAGGGACACTTAATCACCAGAACTATGTGCTGATCATGGAGGAGCCACCGGTGGAGTTCGACGTCACGATCGAGATCCCGAAGGGTTCGCGCAACAAGTACGAGGTGGACCACGAGACCGGTCGGATCCGCCTGGACCGTCGCCTCTTCACCTCGACCGCCTACCCGACCGACTACGGCTTCGTCGAGAACACCCTCGGCGAGGACGGCGACCCGCTGGACGCGCTGGTCATTCTTGACGAGCCGACCTTCCCGGGCTGCCTGATCAAGTGCCGTGCGATCGGCATGTTCCGGATGACGGACGAGGCGGGCGGCGACGACAAGCTGCTGTGCGTTCCGGCCACCGACCCGCGCGTGGAGCACCTGCGCGACATCCACCACGTGTCCGAGTTCGACCGCCTGGAGATCCAGCACTTCTTCGAGGTGTACAAGGACCTGGAGCCCGGCAAGTCGGTCGAGGGCGCCAACTGGGTGGGCCGCACGGACGCCGAGGCGGAGATCGAGCGGTCGTACAAGCGCTTCGAGGAGCAGGGCGGCCACTGACCGGCCGGTTTGCCATTCGCGGGCCGCGGCACCCTGTGAGGGGTGACGCGGCCCGTCTGCGTGGTGTGCGCATACTGAGGCCTACGGAATGTGTCGTTCAGGGAGCGGTGCGAGGTGACGGAGGCGGACGACCGCAAGGCCCGGTCGGACGAGGCGCGGTACGACCCGGAGATCACGTCCGAGTTCGCCATCCCCAGCGGTCTCGACGTTCTCAAGGCGCCCGACGAGCCGGAGACGACCTCCGAGTTCGCGGTGCCGAAGGGGCTGGAGGTGCCGCAGCCGGCGGGCCCGGAGACGGAGGGGTCGGCGTTCAGCACGCCGAGCACGTACCACGCGAAGCAGGCACCGGCCGCGTTCACGCCCGCCACCGGGGTGCCGCTGGTCAGTCTGGTCAAGGACGCGCCGTGGCAGGACCGGATGCGCACGATGCTGCGCATGCCGGTGGCCGAGCGGCCCGCGCCGGAGCCGGTGCAGCGCGTCGAGGAGGGCGGCCCGGCCGTCCCGCGCGTGCTGGACCTGACCCTGCGTATCGGGGAGCTGCTGCTGGCGGGCGGCGAGGGCGCTGAGGACGTCGAGGCCGCGATGTTCGCGGTGTGCCGGTCCTACGGCCTGGACCGCTGCGAACCGAACGTGACCTTCACGCTGCTGTCGATCTCGCACCAGCCGTCGCTGGTGGAGGACCCGGTGACGGCGTCGCGGACGGTACGGCGGCGGGGCACCGACTACACGCGCTTGGCGGCCGTGTTCCGGCTGGTGGACGATCTGACCGACCCGGAGGCCCATGTCTCCCTGGAGGAGGCGTACCGGCGCCTGGCGGAGATCCGCCGCAACCGGCACCCCTATCCGGGCTGGGCGCTCACCCTGGCGAGCGGGCTGCTGGCCGGCGCGGCCTCGGTGCTGGTCGGCGGTGACCCGATCGTGTTCGTCGCGGCGGCGGTGGGCGCGATGCTGGGCGACCGGCTGGCCTGGTGGTGCGCGGGGCGCGGGCTGCCGGAGTTCTACCAGTTCACGGTGGCCGCGATGCCGCCGGCGGCGATCGGGGTGGCGTTCGCGCTGGCCCACGTGGACGTGAAGGCGTCCGCCGTGGTCACCGGTGGGCTGTTCGCCCTGCTGCCCGGGCGGGCGCTGGTGGCGGGCGTGCAGGACGGCCTGACCGGGTTCTACATCACCGCCTCGGCCCGCCTGCTGGAGGTCATGTACTTCTTCGTCGGCATCGTCGCCGGGGTGCTGGTCGTCCTGTACTTCGGCGTGAAGGTGGGCGGCGAGCTGAACCCGGACGCCACGCTGGGCATCTCCGACCGGCCGCTGATCCAGATCGCGGCGTCCATGGTGCTGTCGCTGACCTTCGCGGTGCTGCTCCAGCAGGAGCGGTCCACCGTGCTGTGGGTGACGCTCAACGGGGGCGTCGCGTGGTCGGTGTACGGGGCGATGCACTACACCGGAGGTATCTCGCCGGTGGCGTCCACGGCCGTGGCGGCGGGCCTCGTGGGCCTGTTCGGGCAGCTGCTGTCGCGGTTCCGGTTCGCGTCGGCCCTGCCGTACACGACCGCCGCGATCGGGCCGCTGCTGCCCGGTTCGGCGACCTACTTCGGGCTGCTGAACATGGCGCAGAACGAGGTGGACAAGGGGCTGGTGTCGCTCGCCAAGGCGGCCTCGCTGGCCATGGCGATCGCGATCGGCGTCAACCTGGGGTCGGAGATCTCCCGCATCACCCTCCGGGTCGGCTCCGCCGGCAAGCGGAGGGCCGCGAAGCGGACCAGGGGCTTCTAGCCGCGGACCCCCCTCCCGGCGCCCATGGCGCTACTGCCGACGGTGGTCGTAGGGGTACTGCTCCTGGTCGTACTGCTGCTGCCCGTACTGCTCCTGGTCGTACTGCTGCTGGTCGTACTGCTCCTGGCCGTACTGCTCCTGGCCGTACTGCTGCTGGTCGTGCTGCTGCTGGTCGTACTGCTGCTGGGAGTACTGATCCCGGCCGTACTGCTGCTGGGAGTACTGATCCTGCGGGGACTGCTGCTGGGGGTACTGCCGCTGGTCGTAGTACGGGTCGTCGTGACCGCCCTGGTTCCAGTGCTGCTGCTCCTGCTGGGACTGCCCGACATGGGGCTGCCGGCCATGGGGCTGCTGATAGGACTGCTGGTAGGGCTCCTCCGGCTCGATGCGGCGCAGGCGGGTCGTCGCGTCGTCCATGACCGGCTGCTGCCGGTACTGGGGTGCCTGGGGCCGCTGGAGCGCCTCGGGCCGCTGCGGCGCCTGCGGCTCGGCCGGCTGGGCCTTCCTGCTCTTGCCGCGCGCACGGAGGTACTCGATCACGATCGGGACCACCGACACGAGGACGATCAGGATGAGCATCGCCTCGATGTTGTCCCTGACCAGGGCGTGCTTGCCGAGCCAGGAACCGAGCAGGGTGACGCCCGCGCCCCACAGCACGCCACCGATGACGTTGAAGGTCAGGAACGAGCGGTACCGCATGCCGCTGACGCCCGCGACGATCGGCGTGAACGTGCGCACGATGGGCACGAAGCGGGCCAGGACCAGGGACTTCGCGCCGTACTTCTCGAAGAACTCGTGCGCCTTGGTGACGTTCTCCTGCTTGAACAGCTTCGAGTCCGGGCGGTTGAACAGGGACGGTCCGACCTTCTTGCCGAACATGTAGCCCGCCTGGTCGCCCAGGATCGCGGCGAGGCAGATGAGGGCGATCGCGGCCCAGAGCGGGAAGTCCAGCGCGTCCGTGGTGATCAGCAGACCGCAGGTGAACAGCAGCGAGTCACCCGGCAGGAAGAAGCCGATGAGCAGGCCGGACTCGGCGAAGACGACGAGCAGCAGGCCCCAGATGCTGTAGGTGTTCAGCAGGTGTTCGGGGTCCAGCCAGCTCGGGCCGAGGGCGAGTGTCGTCACGGGTCCGGGCTCCTGAGGGGTGAAGGCGGCTACGGGGGGGGCCGCACAAAGCTATCAACGTGATGCGACCGCCCCGGGTTCCACCGGCGCCTCCGGGATGCGCCGCGGGTGCGCCGGGAGAAAGCTGTGACCCATGGGACTCGATGACTACGGCGGCGGCCAGGGGCCCCAGCCGGACGTACTGGTCGTGACGACGAACGACGTGCCCGGCTACCGGGTGCAGCAGGTGCTCGGCGAGGTCTTCGGGCTCACCGTGCGCTCCCGGCACCTCGGCAGCCAGATCGGCGCCGGACTCAAGTCGATGATCGGCGGCGAGCTGAAAGGGCTCACCAAGACGCTCGTGCAGACCCGCAACCAGGCCATGGAACGGCTGGTGGAGCAGGCACGCGCGCGTGGGGCCAACGGGGTGCTGATGTTCCGCTTCGACGTGACCGAGGCGGCGGACGTCGGCACGGAGGTGTGCGCCTACGGCACGGCCGTGGTGCTGGCCCGGGAGTAGGCCTCCCGGGCCGCGGGCTCACGCCGGGTGCCGGTCGGCGTTCGCGAGGATGGCGTCGCGCAGGTGCTCGGCCAGGCCCGGCCGCATGGCGTCGTAGTACGCCCTGAAGCGCTCGTCGGAGACGTACATCTCCCCGAAGCACCGGTGCATCTCGTAGGGGACCTCGAAGAACCACCTGTTCATGTGCTGCCGGTGTTCCTCCGCCATGTCCATGGCCGGCTCGCCGGACGGCTCCTCCCCCGCGGCCATGAGGGCGGTGTACCGCTCCTGCCAGTCGTCGACCTCGTCCTTGATCCGCTGCCAGTCCTCCTTGGTGTAGCTCGCGGCGCGGCGCCGGGACTCGGCCCAGGCCTCGGTGTCGCCCCAGCGCTGCTCCGCCTCCTCGGCGTACTCCTCGTTGAAGGGGTCCTTGTCCCCGAACACCTCGAAGCGCTCCTCCGGGGTGAGGTTGATGCCCATCTTGCGTGCCTCCATGGCGTGCTCCACGGCCGCGGCCATCCTCTGCAGCTTCTCGATCCGGGCGGTCAGCAGTTCGTGCTGGCGGCGCAGGTGGGCGCGCGGGTCCGCGTCCGGGTCGTCGAGCAGGGCCGCGACCTCCTCGAGCGGGAAGCCGAGCTCCCGGTAGAACAGGATCCGCTGGAGCCGGTCGAGGTCGGCGTCGCCGTAGCGCCGGTGTCCGGCGTGGGTGCGCTCGCCGGGCACCAGCAGGCCGATCTCGTCGTAGTGGTGCAGGGTGCGCACCGTGACCCCGGCGAACCCCGCGACCCGTCCCACGGAGTAGCTCACTTTCCGCTCCTTGTCGTCGGTACGGCCTCCACGCTGACGCCTCACGCCACGTGAGGTGCAAGCCGGTCGCGCTCCGGATCCTTTCCGGATGTTCCGCGCGTTCTGTCCGCTTATGGTGAGCCCGTGCGCCAGGACACCGAGCAGCAGGCTCGCTCGACCCGGCCGGCGAGCCCGGCCCGGGCCCTGCTGCCCCTGATCCTCCCCGCCGTCGCCGTGGGCGTGGCCGCGAGCCTCGTCTACATCGGGCTGAGCGCGACGGCGGAGCAATTGCAGCACGTGCTGTGGGGGCCGTTGCCGGAAGCGCTGGGCGTGGGCCGCTACTCGGTGCTGTGGATGTTCGTCGTGCTCGTGGCGACCGGCCTCGCCGTCGGACTGGTGGTCTGGAAGGTGCCGGGGCACGCCGGGCCCGATCCGGCCACCACCGGCCTGGACGCCCCGGTCCTGCCGCCCGTGGTGCTGCCGGGTCTGCTGCTGGCGACCGGGCTGATGCTGGCGGGCGGCCCGAGCCTGGGCCCGGAGAACCCGATCATCGCCGTGAACGTCGGCCTGGCGGTCTGGCTCGGCGGGCGCCTGCTGCCCCGGGCGCCGGGCGCCCTGTGGCCGCTGCTGGCGGAGGCGGCGACGATCGGCGCGCTGTTCGGCACGCCGGTGGCGGCGGCGCTGGTCATCTCCGAGGCGCTGGCCGGGCGACCGGCCCCGGGGCTGCTGTGGGACAAGCTGTTCGCACCGCTGACCGCGGCGGCGGTCGGGGCCATGACCACCACGCTGCTGTTCCGCCCCGCCTTCGACCTGGGCCTGCCCGCCCTCGGCCACCCGCGCTGGACGGACCTGCTCGCGGCCCTGGTGATCGCCCCGGTGGCCGCGCTGCTCGGCATGTGCGCCGTGCGGGCCTTCCCCTACGTGCACGCGGCCTTCCAGCGGCTGCGGCACCCGATGCTGATGCTCCCGGCCGGCGGGCTGGTGCTGGGCGCCCTGGCGGCCGTCGGCGGTCATCTGACGCTCTTCAAGGGCCTGGCGGAGACGGCCGAGCTGGCACACGACCCCACCGGCTGGTCGGCGGGGCAGTTCGCCGTGATGGCCGTGGTGAAGCTGGCCGCGCTGCTGGTCGCGGCCTCCTGCGGCTTCCGCGGCGGCCGCATCTTCCCCGCCGTCTTCGTCGGCACCGCGCTGGGCCTGTGCGCGCACGCCCTCGTGCCGGCCGTGCCCACCGCACTGGGCGTGGCGACGAGCGTGCTGGGCATGCTCCTGGCGATCACCCGGCAGGGCTGGGTGAGCCTGTTCACGGCCGCCGTCCTGGTGGCCTCCCCGGCCATCATCGCCCTGCTGTGCATCGCCTCGCTGCCCGCGTGGCTGCTGGTGACCGGGCGGCCGCAGATGCAGCTGCGCGAGGACGGCAGCTCGGTCCGCTGATCCCATCCCCCTCTGGAGGCACATCCATGGCTCTGCACAAAGGTCCCGGTAAGCACCAGGAACGCCTGATGTCGGTCAACCCCTTCTACGGGGAGGCCAACCCGGTCGGCGGCATGACCGAGGCCCCGCCCACGCACCGGCTGCCGGACACCCCGCTGCCGCCGTCGACGGCGTACCAGCTGGTGCACGACGAGCTGATGCTGGACGGCAACTCGCGGCTGAACCTGGCCACTTTCGTCACCACCTGGATGGAGCCGCAGGCCGGGGTGCTGATGGGCGAGTGCCGGGACAAGAACATGATCGACAAGGACGAGTACCCGCGCACGGCCGAGCTGGAGCGGCGCTGCGTGGCGATGCTCGCCGACCTGTGGAACGCCCCGGACCCGTCGGCCGCGGTGGGCTGTTCGACGACCGGGTCCAGCGAGGCGTGCATGCTGGCCGGGATGGCGCTCAAGCGGCGCTGGGCGCAGCGCAACGCCGACCGGTACCCGGGGGCGCGGCCCAACCTGGTCATGGGCGTCAACGTCCAGGTCTGCTGGGAGAAGTTCTGCAACTTCTGGGAGGTGGAGGCCCGGCTGGTCCCCATGGAGGGCGACCGGTACCACCTGGACCCGCAGGCGGCGGCCGAGCTGTGCGACGAGAACACCATCGGGGTCGTCGCCGTCCTCGGTTCCACCTTCGACGGGTCGTACGAGCCTGTCGCGGACCTGTGCGCGGCCCTGGACGCCCTCCAGGAACGCACGGGGCTGGACGTCCCGGTGCATGTGGACGGCGCCTCCGGGGCGATGATCGCGCCCTTCCTGGACGAGGACCTGGTGTGGGACTTCCGGCTGCCGCGCGTGGCGTCGGTCAACACGTCCGGGCACAAGTACGGCCTGGTCTACCCCGGCGTCGGCTGGGCCCTGTGGCGGGACAAGGAGGCGCTGCCGGAGGAGCTGGTCTTCCGTGTGAACTACCTGGGCGGCGACATGCCGACGTTCGCCCTGAACTTCTCCCGCCCCGGCGCCCAGGTCGTGGCGCAGTACTACACGTTCCTGCGGCTGGGCCGCGAGGGCTACCGGGCGGTGCAGCAGACCACGCGGGACGTGGCCCGCTCACTCGCGGACAAGATCGAGGCGCTCGGCGACTTCCGGCTGCTCACCCGCGGGGACGAGCTGCCGGTCTTCGCGTTCACCACGGACGGCGACCTGCCCTACGACGTCTTCGACGTCTCCCGGCGGCTGCGCGAGAGCGGCTGGCTGGTGCCCGCGTACACCTTCCCGCCGAACCGCGAGGACCTGGCCGTGTTGCGGGTCGTGTGCCGCAACGGCTTCTCCCACGACCTGGCCGACCTCTTCGTCGACGACCTGGGCCGCCTGCTGCCGGAACTGCGCCGGCAGCCGCATCCCCTGACGAAGGACCGGGAGACGGCCACCAGCTTCCATCACTGACGGTTCTCCGTCACCGACGCTGTCATGGCCACCGGCCTGGCCCCGCGGCCTCGCCGGCGCGGCCGGTTCAGAGGTCGTCCTCCGGGTGCCGCTCCCGCGTCGCGTACGGGTTCGGCTCGCCCTCGACCAGGATGCCGCTGAACGGCTCGCCCTCGCCGGCGAAGGTGCAGGCGCCGTTCTCGAGGCGCTGGACGAGGCCGCGGGTCCACTCGGCCTCGGAGTCGGCCGTGTGGACCCACACCCGTGCCGGCCGACCTCGCCCAGCACGAGGAGACGGGTCGCTGACATGCCGTCCAGGTTATCGCCGCGGCTCAGCCCCGCTGCTCCAGGGCCACCAGTTCGAAGGCCGTCTTCCCGTCCAGGGACTCGCGGAGGATGTCGGCGTGACCGGCGTGCCGGGCGGTCTCGCGGATCAGGTGCAGGCACAGCCAGCGCAGGGAGACCCGGCCCTCCGGCGGGAACCAGGGGTCGGGCGGCAGCGGGAAGGTGTCGTCCAGGCTGGGCGCGGAACGGATGAACTTCTCCGTCTCGGCGGCGACCTGCTCCCAGTACGCCAGCTGCCCGGCGACCGTCTCCTCGTCGGTGAGCCGGAAGCACTCGTGCCAGTTCGACTCGTCGCGGTGGACGGCCGGCGGCTCCTGCCGGGCCCGGGCCAGCCAGCTCTGCTCGACCTCGGCGACGTGCTTGAGCAGGCCGCCCAGCGACAGCTCGCCGGCGGTCGGGCGGGAACGGGCCTGCTCCTCCGTCAGCCCCAGCAGCGCCCGGCGGATGCCGCCGCGCTGCTCCTCCAGGAACGCGAGCAGCGCCCCGCGCTCGTCGCCCCGCGCTTCCGCCGCCACGTGCGTGACCATGACCGTCCGCCTCTCACTGGGTTCCCTTGCCTGGCACAGACGACGCTACGGGCCCTTGCGGTCAGTTTCTGTCCGCAAGGGCCCGCCACGCGAGGAGGAATCAGAACGGGAAGCCGCTGCGGCCGTGCTGGACCGAGATCCACTTGACGGTGGTGAAGGCCTCCAGCGTGGTGTCGCCGTTCAGCCGTCCGATACCGGAGTGCTTCTCGCCGCCGAAGGGCACGAGCGGCTCGTCGTGGACGGTGCCGTCGTTCACGTGGAACATGCCCGTGTCGATCTGCTTGGCGAAGGCCACGCCCCGCTCGACGTCACCCGTGTGGACGGCGCCGCTGAGGCCGTAGGGGGTGTCGTTGACGATGCGGACCGCCTCCTCCTCGCCGTCGAACGGGATGAGGAAGACGACCGGGCCGAAGACCTCCTGCTGGAGCAGATCGGAGTCGGCGGGGACGCCGGTGAGCACGCTGGGCTCGACCAGGTTGTTGGTCGTGGCGCCGCGCACGAGGGCCGTGGCGCCCTCGGCGAGCGCCTGCTCGACGGTGCCCGCGAGCGCGTTGGCCTGCGCGGAGTTGATCACCGGGCCGATGACGGTCCCCGGGTCGCGCGGGTCGCCGACCTTGAGCGTCCTGACCTTGGCGACGAACTTCTCGGTGAACTCGTCGGCGACCGAGCGGTCCACGAGGACCCGGTTGGCGGCCATGCAGACCTGGCCCTGGTGCACGAACCGGCTGAAGACCGCCGCGTCCACCGCGTAGTCGAGGTCGGCGTCGTCCAGCACCACCAGGGCGCTGTTGCCGCCCAGTTCGAGCACCGCGCGCTTGAAGTGCTTGGCGCAGACGGTGGCGACGTGCCGGCCGATCTTGTCGGAACCGGTGAAGGAGATGACCTTGGGGACCGGGTGCTCGATGAACGCGTCGCCGATCTCGGCGATGTCGGTGACGACGACGTTCAGCAGGCCGCCGGGCAGCCCGGCGTCCTCGAAGATCTTCGCGAGCAGGGTGCCGCCGGCGATCGGGGTGTTCTGGTGCGGCTTGAGGACGACGGCGTTGCCGAGCGCGAGGGCCGGGGCGACCGACTTCAGCGACAGCAGGAAGGGGAAGTTGAAGGGGCTGATCACGCCCACCACCCCCACCGGCACCCGGTAGACGCGGTTCTCCTTGCCGTCGGCCGGGGAGGGCAGGATCCGGCCCTCGGGGCGCAGCGCGAGGTGGATCGACTCGCGCAGGAACTCCTTGGCGAGGTGCAGTTCGAAGCCGGCCTTCACGCGGGTGCCACCCAGTTCCGCGATGATGAGGTCGGCTATCTCCTGCTCGCGGTCCTCTATCAGCCTCAGGGCCCGCTCGAAGACCGCGCGCCGGCTGTAGGGGTTGGTCTCGGCCCACTGCTTCTGGGCACGGGCGGCGGCCCGGTAGGCCTCGTCCACCTCGTCGACGGTGGCCACCGTGATCGAGGCCAGCTTCTCGTCGTCGTACGGGTTGAAGTCGATCACGTCCCAGGAGCCGGTGCCCGGACGCCACTCGCCGTCGATGTACTGCTGGGCCAGGTCGGTGAAGTAGGACGACATGTGATCCCTCAATCGCTAGCTGACACCTGAGCTACGCCGTATCTGATCGCGTGTCATCGTACTTGTGTCACAAGTGAGTTGAGGGTGTCCGCTCAAGACAGCTGAAGCAGCCCCCGGAGCAGGTCGCGGCTCTCGTCCGGGCCCGGGCTGTCCTGCTGCAGCTCCTTCAGGGCCTGCTCGTACTGGGCGACGTCCTCGCGCTTGTCCAGGTAGAGGGCGCTGGTCAGCTGCTCCAGGTAGACCACGTCGGACAGGTCGGCGTCGGGGAAGCTGAGGAGCGTGAAGGCGCCGCTCTCGCCGGAGTGCCCGCCGAAGCTGAACGGCATTATCTGCAGCCGCACGTTGGGGCGCCCGGAGAGGTCGATCAGGTGCTGGAGCTGCCCGCGCATGACCTCGCGGTCGCCGTAGGGCCGGCGCAGTGCGGCCTCGTCCAGGACGATGTGGAACTCGGGGGCGTTCTCGGAGAGCAGGCACTTCTGCCGTTCCAGGCGCAGCGCGACCCGCCGCTCCACGTCGGCGGCGCTCGCGCCCTTCATGCCGCGCCGGACCACCGCGCGGGCGTACTCCTCGGTCTGCAGCAGGCCGTGCACGAACTGCACCTCGTAGGCGCGGATCAGGGAGGCGGCGCCCTCCAGGCCCACGTAGGTGGGGAACCAGCTGGGCAGGACGTCGCTGTAGCTGTGCCACCAGCCCGCGACGTTGGCCTCCCGGGCGAGGGAGAGCAGCGACTCGCGCTCGGCCTCGTCCGTGATGCCGTACAGCGTCAGCAGGTCCTCGACGTCCCTGGTCTTGAAGCTGACCCGGCCCAGTTCCATCCGGCTGATCTTCGACTCGGACGCACGGATCGAGTACCCCGCCGCCTCACGCGTGATCCCCCGTGCCTCACGCAGTCGCCTGAGTTGCGAGCCGAGCAGCATCCGCCGCACCACCGATCCGGGCTCTTGCGCGCTCACTTCGCCAGCCTCCCCAACCGTCTTCAGGGGCCGCAGTCTGCCACTAAAACACTTCGAGCAGTACTCGTACGGTTACGGAAACGGAAAGACGTCGGCCGTTTCCGCCTGCTCACGAACAGGACCGGGCGGGGGTTCCGGACGGGAGCTCTGTGAAGATGGCAGAAAAAATGGCCAAGAAGCGGTACGGGCATGCCCATTTCGGTCGCGTGCACGTGCATCTGCCCTTGCATCTGCTCTGCGCTTCCGAAACCATGGTGCCGCACCACCGCTGCATCGCTATGACCGCGAATTCCCGGGAGTGCCTCGCATGGGGACGAATGGATCGACCATGCTCAAGCCGTTACGGCAGGGCCTTCCGCCGCTGGACCCCGCAGCCGTGTCCGACGCAGCCTCCTGTGCCCTGCCCGCCCGTTACGAAGCGGTGCGCGAGGCCCGGCACTTCACCCGCCGCACCCTCGACCGCTGGGACGCGGGCGACCGCTTCGACGACATATGCCTGGTCGTGTCCGAACTCGTCACCAATGCCCTGCGTCACGCCCTCCCGGCCGACCAGGGCCGCTGCGACGACCGCTGTCCGCCCGTGCGACTGCATCTGATGCGCTGGACCGAGCGGCTGGTGTGCGCGGTACGCGACCCGAGCCACGAGACGCCGGTGCCGGGCGACTCGGACGACTTCTCGGCCGAGTCGGGCCGCGGGCTGTTCCTGGTCGACTCCTTCGCCGACAGCTGGGGCTGGCACCCGCTCGCGGGCGCCCTCGACGGCAAGGTCGTCTGGGCGCTGTTCCGGCTCAAGCAGGCCGGCTGACGCACCGCGGCGGCCGGGCCCGCCCAGGGCGCGCGCCCGGCCGGGCCGACATCGTTGCCACCGGGCCCGGCGTGCGAGGGGCGATCAGCTCGCTATCAGATGGTCGAACTCGCCGTCCTTGACGCCGAGGAGCATGGCCTCGATCTCCGCGCGGGTGTAGACGAGCGCGGGGCCGTCCGGGAAGCGCGAATTGCGTACGGCGACCTCGCCGCCCGGCAGCCGGGCGAACTCCACGCAGGATCCCTGCGAATTGCTGTGCCTGCTCTTCTGCCACGCCACACCGTCCAGCTGTGTGGCAGCCATGCCGTTGTACACGTCAAACCCCCCGTAAACGCCGTCAACGTCGCGGTCCACAGGTCGCTCCCCGGTCGTGCACTGGCTGTGTGGCCATGGATGCTGTGGTCAACTGACCCGGATCATAACCCTGTTCACCTGCATATGCATGAGCAGATGCACGTGCACGCGGGGTGCTCCTGCGGTTACAGCTTTGACGTGCGCTTTACCCGAGCTGTCCGGCTCCTGCCCCGGAGTGGGCAGGGCATGTCCCTTTCTGAGACGCGTAGCGTGCGCTTTCTGTTCCAGCATTCAGGAGTCCGCTCGGTAACTGCTGGTAGCTTGCTGCGGGCCCTCCGGCCGAGGACGGCCGGCCGCTACAGCTTGGGAGCTTTCCGGTGACTTCTGCGACGGCGAGAGTGCGGAGCGCGGCCCTGGTCGCGGTACTGGCGGGCGCGCTGACGCTGACCGCGTGCGGCGGCGACGACTCCGAGGACGGCTCCCCGTCCCCCCGGAGCGAGGACACGGCCTCGGCCACGGCGTCCCCGGCGGTGACCGGCGCCTCCGCCGGCCTCCAGGGCAGCTGGGTCACCACCGCGGACGGCAAGATCGTGGCCCTGGTCGTCAACGGGAAGGAAGCCGGGCTCTTCGCGACCGGCGGAACCGTGTGCAGCGGCACGGCGGGCACCGAGGCCGGCATGAGGATGATCCACCTGACCTGCACCGGCGGCGGCAAGGACCGGACCACCGGCATGGTCGACTCGGTCGGCGCCAAGGCCCTGAAGGTGACCTGGACGGGCAAGCTCGGCCAGGAGACGTACACCAAGGCGGAGGGCGGCAGGGTCCCGTCGGGACTGCCCACACAGCTGAAGCGGTGACGTCCCGGCGGCCGCCGGACTCACGACGGGTACACCGGAAGCGGTGAACCGGGAGGGCCGCGCGGGCACGGCCGCCGCGCACGCGCCATGATGCAGGGGCACCGTCACGACCTCGATGGGGACCAGCTCATGCGCGCTCTTCCGCTCACCGTCACCGCCCTCGCCGCCACCCTGCTCCTCGCCGCCTGCGGCGGCGGCGGGGGCAAGAGCACCGGCAAGAACAGCTCGGCCTGTGAGATCGGCGGTGTATCGGTGCAGATCGGGTCGGCGAGCGTGGCCCCGGCCGCCGGCGACACCGGCGAGGTGCCCGTCAGCATCACCAACCAGAGCGCCCCGTGCACGCTGGACCACTTCCCGGGCGTCGTGATGAACGACGGCGGCGGCGCGCACAAGGTGCCCGTGCTCCACGGCGCCAAGGCCCAGAAGCTGAGGCTCGCCAAGGGCGACTCGGCGTCCTTCACCATCAGCTACGTGCGCGGCAAGGAGGGCGACAAGGGGAGCCTGGCGGCGAAGACGGTGAAGGTCGGCCTGCCCGGCTCGGACGACATCCGCAGCTTCCCGTGGTCGTACGGCCCCGTCGCCCTCAAGGGCACCGGACCCGACGCCGCCGTCAGCGCCTTCCAGCAGGTCGGGGACTGAGGCGGAGCGGCCTCAGGGCAGCCGGTGCCGGTTCTCGACCTGGGCCCGGTCGGCCGCCGCCGCGCCCTCCGCCCACCCCGCCGCGTCGGTCACGCCGCGCAGCCGGGTGGTGGTGGTCTGCGGGAACATGCGCTCCAGGCGGCCGGTCACGGCTATGGCCCGGGTGGCCAGCACCGGCAGCAGGTCCTCGGTGGCCTGGGTGCCGGCGGCGGTGGCGAGCCGGTCGCCCACGCGGTGGGCGTAGGCCGCAAGGAACGACTGGCGGAAGGTCTTGGTCCGCTTCCGCCCGCCGGCTCTCTGGGCCGCTTCCGCCCTGGTCATCGCGTGCGTCGCCTGCACCAGCAGCGAGGTGTGGAGCAGCTCGACCGCCTCCAGGTCCGCCTCGAAGCCGACGACCGTGGAGAAGCCGAGCGCTTCGTTCCACACCGCGCGGCAGTGGTTGGCGCCCGCCACGGCGTCCAGCAGCACCGCCTTGGCGTGTTCGTACGGCGGCTCGATCCCGATCCGGCAGGCGCCGGGGGCGTCCGGTGCGGGCGCCCGCGCGGCGAGCAGCGCCTCGTCGACGCTGTGCCGCGCCATCAGCTCCTGCGCCTTGGCGCTGAGCGCCTCCGCCTCCTCGGGATAGCCGGTCGCCTCGGCCTTGGCGAGCAGCGCGCGGATGCGGGTGAGCATGCGGGAGGCGGCGGGAGCGGGCGCGCGGCCCGGCTCGTCCTCCAGCGGCTCCAGGGCCGGCAGGCGCAGCAGCAGGCGGTACAGCTCCAGGACGGTGGTGGCGTGCGTGAACCGGTCGGCGCCGCGCGCGGCCCCCTGGGGCAGCGCCTCCAGCTGGGCGGCCCAGCGGCGCCCGCGCGCGCGGTCCCGTCCGGCCTGCGCCCGGATCAGCGCCGCGGCCAGGCACGCGTGCGCCTCGTCCAGCTCGCGCCGCACCAGCCGTACGACGTCCGCCGGCTGCCAGCCGCGCCGCCACGCCGTCGCGATGAAATCCTCCCCGCGCCGTGCGAGTTCGGCGTCCGCCGCGGCGTCGGCGGCGAGCAGGGAGGCGCCCGTGTCGAGGCCGGTGTCGGTGTCGTCGTAGAGGGCGGCCCCGAAGGCCCGCTCGACGGTACTGGCGGTGCTGGTCACGCCGTCGATCGTGCCACGACCCGCTGACAGCTCGCGAAGGGTGTCCACAGGCTGTGGACAACGAGCCTTCCGCAGGGGCCCGGGCTCGCTGCGCCCTCCCTATTGTCAACCGATGGTTGACAGTAGGGAGGGCGCAACCTACGGTTGACACATGGCGACCAACGGGAACATCACGGCATCCGTGCGCCTCGACGACCTCATCGAGGCGATCAAGAAGGTTCACACCGAACCGCTCGACCAGCTCCAGGACGCGGTCATCGCGGCCGACCACCTCGGAGACGTGGCCGACCACCTGATCGGCCACTTCGTGGACCAGGCCCGCCGGTCGGGCGCTTCCTGGACCGACATCGGCAGGAGCATGGGCGTCACCCGGCAGGCGGCCCAGAAGCGGTTCGTGCCGAAGGAGTCCGCCGACCTCGACCTCAGCCAGGGCTTCAGCCGCTACACACCCCGCGCGCGCAACGTGGTCATGGCCGCGCACAGCGAGGCGGTGGCCGCCCGCAACCCCGAGGGCCGGCCAGAACACCTGGTCCTCGGGCTGCTGGCCGAGCCGGAGGGACTGGCGGCGAAGGCGATCACCGCGCAGGGCACCGTCCTGGACACCGTCCGGCAGGCCGCCACCGCCGCGCTCCCGCCCGCGGCCGACGACGTCCCCGACCTGATCCCCTACGGGACCGAGGCGAAGAAGGTCCTGGAGCTCACCTTCCGCGAGGCCCTCAGGCTCGGTCACAACTACATCGGCACCGAGCACGTCCTGCTGGCCCTGCTGGAGCACGAGAACGGCCAGGGCGTCCTCAGCGGCCTCGGCATCACCAAGGCGGCGACCGAGGAGTACGTCGGCAGGGTGCTGGCCCTGCTGCTGGAGCAGAAGCGCGAAGCGGCGGCGGCCGCGGAGTCGGCGACGGCCCCCACCGAGCCCACCGGAGAGTGAATCCGCAGGTCGGGCGCATTGTCAGACCCCCCTGCCACACTCGCAGTCATGACCGACCGGTGGGCACTCGCACCGGCCGAGGACGGTGGCGTGGACGTCGCCCCCCTCGGCCCGGACGGGCTGCCCGCCGGGCCGGTGCGGCGGGAGAGCGATCTCGCCGGGGCGGTGCGGAGCCGCCCGGAGGTGACGCGCTGGGTGTGGCGGTCGACCCCCGATGTCTATCCGCGTCTGCTCGCCACGGGGGTGCGAGTGGAGCGGTGCTACGACATCGAGGACGCCGAGACACTCCTGCTGGGCCACGAGGGCCGGTACGGCGAGCCGCGCTCGGCCGCCGCCGCCCTGGCCCGCCTCCGCGGCGGCCCCGTACCGCCCGACCCGCCGCAGCGCCCGGCCGCGCCGGGCGCCCAGTCCCCGCTGTTCGAACCGGCCGGCGCCCATGTGCCGCTCGGCGACCTCCTCGAGGTCTACGCCGACCAGCAGCGACGGCACCGGCTGACCGCGCACCCGGACCGCATGCGGCTGCTGACCGCCGCCGAGTCCGCCGGCATGCTGGTGGCCGCCGAGATGAACCGCGCGGGCCTGCCCTGGAGCTCGGGGGTCCACCGCGAGCTGCTGCACGACCTGCTCGGCGAGCGGTACGCGGGCGGGGGCGAGCCGCGCCGCCTCGCCGAGCTGGCCGACGAGGTGTCCGCCGCCTTCGGCCGCCGGGTGCGCCCGGACCTGCCCGCCGACGTCGTCAAGGCCTTCGCGCAGGCCGGCATCAAGGTGCGGTCGACCCGCCGCTGGGAGCTCCGGTCCGTCGACCACCCGGCCGTCGCGCCGCTGCTCGAGTACAAGAAGCTGTACCGCATCTGGGTGGCGCACGGCTGGTCCTGGCTGCAGGACTGGGTGCGCGACGGCCGCTTCCGGCCCGAGTTCCTCGCCGGCGGTACGGTCACCGGCCGCTGGGTGACCAACGGCGGGGGCGCCCTGCAGATCCCCAAGGTGATCCGGCGGGCCGTCGTCGCCGACCCCGGCTGGCGGCTGGTGGTGGCCGACGCCGACCAGATGGAGCCCCGCGTACTGGCCGCCATCTCCCGCGATCCCGGCCTGATGGAGGTGGCCGGCCGGGCGAGCGACCTGTACCAGGCCGTCTCCGACCGGGCCTTCTCCGGCGACCGCGACCAGGCCAAGCTCGCCGTGCTCGGCGCGGTCTACGGCCAGACCTCCGGCGACGGCCTGAAGAACCTCGCGGCACTGCGCCGCCGCTTCCCCAAGGCGGTGGCCTACGTCGACGAGGCGGCGCGAGCCGGTGAGGAGGGGCGCCTGGTGCGCACCTGGCTGGGCCGGACCTGTCCGCCGGCCGCCGGCGCCGCAGAGGACGCCACGGAGGAGGCGGGCATCCCCCTCGGCGAGGACGACACCGGCACGCAGGCCGACGGCCAGGGCTGGGTCCCCGGCTACGCCTCCACCGACTCCCGCGCGCGGGGCCGTTTCGCGCGGAACTTCGTCGTCCAGGGCAGCGCCGCCGACTGGGCCCTGCTGCTGCTCGCCGCGCTGCGCCAGGCCTGCGCGGGGCTCAGGGCCGAGCTGGTCTTCTTCCAGCACGACGAGGTGATCGTGCACTGTCCCGCCGAGGAGGCCGACACCGTAGTCCAGGCCATCCGCGACTGCGCCGGCCTCGCCGGACGGCTGACCTTCGGCGACACTCCGGTGCGGTTCCCGTTCACGACGGCCGTGGTCGAGTGCTACGCCGACGCCAAGTGAGCCGGGGGCGCCCGGCTAGTGCTGTGGCCGGGAAGGTTTGCCGGGAAGCTCGCGGCGTCCGGTGCTGGGGGTACCTCCCACGCCTTTCGGGCAGTGGGGGAGCGTCGCAAGGCGGAGCATCATGCGCGCACTGGATGTACTCGGGTGATGCGACAACGCGGCGAGGTGCCGTGCCGGGCGTCGCGAGCCGGTGAACCTTTCCGGTCACAGCACTAGCTGTCCAGGAGGGCCCGCAGCTCCTCCATCACCACCTGCGCGTCCGTGCCGTCCAGCGCCGCGAGGGCCGCGCGCCAGGTGTCGTACGCCTGCGCCGGCCGGCCCTGTTCGCGCAGCAGCAGCCCGTGCTGGTGCCGGGCGAGGCCGCCCATGTACCGGTCGGCGCGGGCGTCCGCCCGGCGCAGCAGCTCCACGCACTCCCCGGTCGCTCGCTCCCGCTCCCCGAGGGCCCGCAGCGCGCGGACCAGACCGAGCCGGGTCTGGGCCTCGCCGTGCCAGTCGCCGTGGTCGCCCAGGATCCGCAGGCTCTCCTCGAAGTGCCGGGCGGCGGCGGCCGGTTCGCCGAGGGTGAGCTGGGCGTAGCCGATGTTGCAGTGCGCCGAGTGCTGCACGATGACGGCGCCGATCGCGTCCCCGATCGCCAGCGAACGCCGGTGCTGCTCGATGGCGGCGCGCGGGTCGGTGTGCTCGTACAGGTTGCCGAGATGGCTGTGGGTGACGGCCTCGCCGTAGGGGTCGTTCAGCTGCCGCGAATACCCGAGGCTCTGCCGCAGCGCCTCCCCCGACTCCTCGTACCGGCCCAGCCCTTCCAGCAGCAGCCCGCGGTTGTTCAGGCAGCGCCGGATCCGGGACACCCTGTCCAGCCGCCGCCAGATCTCCAGGGCCTGGTCGGACAGGGCCAGCGCGTGGTTGTGCCGGCCGGTCAGGAAGTGCAGGCCCGCCAGGTCGCCGAGCGCGTACGCCTCGGCCGCCGCGTCGCCGAGCCGGCGCGCCGCCAGCAGCCCGGCCTGCCCCAGGACCTCCATCTCGGCGACCCGTCCGCCGCGCTGCGCGTACGGGAAGAGCAGCCGTACGAGCACCGAGAGATGGGCGGACCGGCGCATGTCGTCCGTGCCGGCGTTCCGGGCCACCAGGGCGACGACGTTCTCCAGCTCCATGTCGCCCCACGCGAAGGCCTGCTCGGCGGACTCGAAGACCGGCAGGGCCACCACCTCCTCGGCGTGCTCCGCGGGCTGCGCGGAGGTGGGCCGGCGCCGGTCCTCCTGGTCGAGCCCCGGCTCGACGACCGCCAGCATCACGCGCTCGGCGACGGCGGCGTACCAGCGCAGGGCGATCAGCTCCGGGACGCCGGCGGCGGAAGCGGCCTGGCCGCGGTCCGTGGCGGCGCCGCCGGGGTCCTCGCCCGCGGCGGGGCCCGGGGCGCGCTCGGCCAGTTCGCGGGCGAAGTCGCGGACCAGGTCGTGGGGGGCGTACCGGCCGTACGCCGTCTCCTCCAGCAGGGCCACGTCGACCAGGCGGTCCAGGGCCGCCTCGGCCCGGTGCTCGTCGATGCCGCTGAGGCGGGCGATGAGCATGGACCCGTAGGTCGGCAGGTCGAGCGCGCCGATCCGGCGCAGGGCGAGGGCCGCGTCCCGGTCGGCCTGGCGGTCGGCGGCGGCGAGCGCGTCGTGGGCGACGGCCAGGGAGCGCCGGACGCTCAGGTCGTCGTACTCCAGGTGGTGCAGCCGGCTCCCGGTGTCGGCCAGTTGCCCGGCCAGCACCTCCGGGGTGAGCGCGCGGCGGGCCGCCAGCCGGGCGGCGACGACGCGCAGGGCGAGCGGGAGCCTGCCGGTCAGCTCGACCAGGGCGTGGTCGGCGTCCAGCCCCTCGCGGCCGCTCACGGCGCGCAGCAGGGCCGCGCTGTCCTCGCTCGTCAGCGGGTCGAGCGGAAAGCGCCGGGCGCCGTCAAGGGCGGTCAGCGGTGAGCGGCTGGTGACGATCACCGCGCAGCCGGGTCCGGCCGGGAGCAGGGGACGTACCTGCGCCGCGCTGGCGGCGTCGTCCAGCACCAGCAGGACGCGGGCCGGGGCCAGCAGCGAGCGCAGCAACGCGGCGGCGGCGTCCGGGTGTTCGGGGATGCTGCGGGCGTCGGTGCCGAGGTCCCGCAGCAGCGCGGTCAGTGCCTGCGCGGCGGTGAGCGGGGCCATGCAGGGGGTGGCGCCGTGCAGGTCGACGTAGAGCTGGCCGTCGGGGAACCGGTCCCGCAGTTCGTGGGCGGCGTGCAGGGCCAGCGCGCTCTTGCCGACACCCGCCATGCCGCTGATGACGGCGACGGCGGGGGCCGGTGCGGGCGGTTCGGTCAGCACGCCGCGCAGCTCCCGGCGTGCGTCGGCGCGGCCGGTGAAGTGGGCCGGAGGAGCGGGGAGCTGGGCAGGGCGCGGGGCCCACCGCGGAGCCGGCCCGCCGTCCTCCGGGGACGCGGAGGGTGCCGTCGCACCGGCGGCGTCCCCGTGCCCGCCGGCGCCGGGCCGTCGTGGCGCCTCGTCCCCGGCGGCTCGCCGCTGGTCGCGGTGCGTCTCCTCCTCCTGCTGCCGCCCCTCGCCGCTCCCCCGCAGCACCTCGACATGCGCTTCCCGGACCGCGGGTCCGGGCTCGATGCCGAGTTCCTCGACCAGGCGGACGCGCAGGTCGCGGTGGACGGCCAGGGCCTCGGCCTGGCGGCCGGTGCGGTGCAGGGCGAGCATGAGCTGGCGGTGGAAGGCCTCCCGCAGCGGGAACTCGGCGACAAGGGCCGTCAGTTCGGGCACGAGCGCGGCCACCCGGGCTCCACCGAGGGCGAGTTCGGCGTCGTATCGCCACTCCAGCGCGAACAGCCTCGCCTCCTCCAGCCGTTGCACGAGGGCGTAGCCGCCGAAGTCGGCCGGGAGCCCGCCGAGCGGCGTGCCGCGCCACAGCGAGAGCGCGGCCGTACAGGCCCGTACGACGTCCGGCCAGTCCCCGCGGGCGTGCGCGGCGCGCGCCTCGGCCACCCGCTCGTCGAACACGTGCACGTCCAGCTCGCCCTGGTCGACGCGGAGGGCGTAGCCCGGCGGCACGGTCCTGAGCCGCTCGGGGTCGTCGAGGAGCCGGCGCAGCCGGGTGACATGGTTGTGCAGTGAGGCCTGCGCGGAGACGGGCGGCGCTCCGCCCCACAGGGCGTCCTTCAGCGAGTCCACCGACACGATCCGGCCGTGCTCCAGCAGAAGGGCGGCGAGCAGGGCACGCACCTTGGGGCTGCCGATGGCGTGCACCCCGTCGTCGGAGGTGTCGTCGGATGTGCCGGCGGAGGTCTTCGCGGGAACGTCGCCCCCGGATTCGTACGAAATACCGTACGGCGGTCGATCGTAGAGGACCGGCGGCCCCAGCAGTCCGAACCGCAGCTCGTACCGCTGCTTCACGCCGCTACCACTGCCTTCCCTTGCCGAACCCGCTCCGCGGTGAGTGTCCACCCGCCGTTCTCTGGCGGATTCCCGCCCTGCACACAACGGTTTCCCGCCACCTTCTGCTTGCCGGTCCGGACCGGGAACCCGCCCGCGCGGCGGCCTGTTCCCGTGACCGCCGGGCGACTTCCGGCCAACCGGTCCACGGTCCGCCGTCGAACCGTTGGCCACATGTTAGCGATTCGTTGGCGGATCCTGATCTGATCATTCCATCGGATCTGGCTCGACGGCGCGCGCGCATGTCGCGTAACTCGGGGGAGTGTCGCCGCAGGCCAGATCCGGGGGCACAGAGGGGCCCCGGTCGGCGGAGGTGAACGACCGGGGCTCTGTCCCGCCTCCTTCGGCACCTCCCTCGCCGGGGTCCCGTCCCGCCTTCAACGCCTCCCCCTTCCGGGAACCCCTCCCGACTTCGCACCTTCCGGCACTTCGTCCCGCCATCCTTTCGACGTCTGTCCTCCCACGGCCCGGCAAGGTCACCACCGTCGACGTCGACGAGAACCTGGGCTGCCCGGGCGGCCGGAACGTCGCCCTCGCGCGGCTGCGGGAGTACGGCGACGTGGACGTCGTCGTGCAGCGTGCCCCGGGTCGGGAAGTCCGATCCCCTGCGCGGCGGACGGGTCACCGGGTTCCTCGGCGGCGGGCACGCGCTGCGCATGGTGATGCTGGCCGAGGCCGGTGACTGGCCCGCCGAGGTCCGCGCCTTCCTCATCCGGTGTCCGCGGCGCGGGCGGTCCAGCGCTCCTCGACCCTGGCGAGGCGCCAGTACCCCACGGCCACGGCCCAGACGACCACGAACAGGCCGACGATCACGTAACCGACGTTGTCCAGGTCCAGGGCCGCGATCCGGTCGGTGACCCCGTCGTGCAGGCCGAGCTTGTCGTGCAGGACGCCGACCAGCTCGATCGTGCCGACGAAGAACGCGACGGCGATGGACAGTCCGGTGATGGTGAGGTTGTAGAACACCTTCCGCACCGGGTTGGAGAAGGCCCACTGGTAGGCGAAGTTCATGAACGTGCCGTCGAGGGTGTCGAACAGGCTCATGCCGGCCGCGAACAGCAGCGGCAGGCACAGCACCGCGTACCACGGCAGCCCGGCGGCGGCGCCGTTGCCGGCCAGGGCGAGGAGCAGGACCTCCGTCGTGGTGTCGAAGCCGATGCCGAAGAGGAATCCGAGGGGGAACATCTGGCCGGGCCGGCGGACGGACCTGGTGAGCCGGCCGAGGACACGGTTCATGAAGCCGCGCGAGTCGAGGTGGGCCTCCAGCTCCGCCTCGTCGAAACGGCCGGCGCGCATCGCCCTGAAGACGCGCAGGATGCCGAAGAGCGCGACGAGGTTGAGGGCGGCGATGAGGTACAGGAAGCTGCCGGAGACCGTGGTGCCGACGGTGCCCAGGACCTGGTGGGTGCGGGAGCCGTCGTCCATCAGGGTGCCGGCGAGCTTCGCGCCGCCGGCGACCAGCGCGGCCATGACGACCACCACGCTGGAGTGCCCCAGCGCGAACCAGAAGCCCACCGACACCGGCCGCTGCCCGTCGGCCATCAGCTTGCGGGTCGTGTTGTCGATCGCCGCTATGTGGTCCGCGTCGAAGGCGTGCCGCATGCCGAGCGTGTACGCCGTGACCCCGAGGCCGATGCCGAACGCCTTGGTGCCGACCTCGTAGTGACGCGGTATCACCAGCAGGAAGAGGATCCCGAACGCGACCACGTGCAGGGCGACGATCACGGCCAGGAGACCGGCGGTCCGTACGGTGTCCTCGCGGCGCCAGCGGAAGGGCGGCGCGGCGGCGGTCTCGGGCACGCCTTCGGACACGGTCATACGGTCACGCTCCAGCACCTCGTGGATCAGCTTCGTGATGCCGTGGCCGGTCTCCTGGCTGACGGGTCGACGCGCCCGCCCCTGCCTTCCCGGCCGTGCGGCCAGTGGCGTTCAGGGGGCGGGAACTTCCCGATCACAGTGGCGAGGGCCGCTCCGGACTGAACCCTTCGAGGGCTTTCACCGGTCTTCCCGAACACCACGGCCCGTCCACCCTAGAAGGCGCGACCCTCGGCTGCAAGGTTGCAAGGCTGCACAGCTGAACAGGTATGGAGCCCGCGGGTGCCGGCTGCGATGATGGGGCCATGCATCTCGTTCCCGCGGAACGTGCCGGGCAGCGCACCATCGACGGCCACCGGGTGTGTGACGCCATCGCCGCCGTAGGCGAACCCGAGCGGGTACGCGCCTGGGCGGACCGCTTCTCCCTGCTCTCCGACCCCGGGCGCCTGTCACTGCTGCTGGCCCTCCACGAGGCCGGACCCATCGCCGTCTCCGACCTCGCCGTGGCCACCGGGATGCGGGACACGGCGGTCTCCCAGGCGCTGCGCCTGCTGCGCACGGCGGGCGTCGTCGAGGGCGAGAAGGAGGGCCGGGTGGTGCGCTACCGGCTCGTCGACGCGTCGGTCTCCGAGCTGCTGAGACACTGCGTGCCGCCGCGCTGACGCGGTTCGTGCGGCCCCATCCCGTGTTCCGGTTCCCCGTGCTCGGCGCCTACAGGAACCGCCGGATGGGGGTGACGGCGGCTTCCTTGACGCGCTGGAACAGCGCCCGCCGTCTCCAGCGGGCGAGGTCGATGTCCACGCTGCGTTCGAGGTCCGCGTCGTAGTCGCGGTCGAGGGCGCCGGTGAAGTCCTCGTCCAGGACGGCGAGCATGACCTCTTCGTCGTGGTCCATGGAGCGGCGGTTGAAGTTGGTGGAGCCGATCAGGGCGGCGACCGAGTCCACGGTGATGATCTTGGCGTGCATCATGGTGGGCTGGTACTGGCGGATGTGCACGCCCGCCTCCAGCAGCCGCGTGTAGTGCTGCTGGCCCGCGAGCTGGCAGGCCCGCTGGTCGGTGTGCGGACCGGGGAGCAGGATCTCCACGCGCACCCCTCGCCGGGCGGTGCGGCACAGCAGGTCGATGAAGTAGTCGTCGGGGGCGAAGTAGGCGGTGGCGAGGCGGAAGCGCTCCTCGGCGGAGGTGAGCATGACCCGGATGAGGGTCTGCATGTCCTGCCAGCCGATGCTGGCCGAGCCGCGCACGACCTGGACGACCGACGAACCGGCCTGCGCGTGCTCGGTGAAACGGTCGCGGTCGTCGAAGAGTTCGTCGTGGCACTCGGCCCAGTTCTGGGCGAACGCGGCGGCTATGCCGTCCACGGCGGGCCCGCGGACCTGGACGTGGGTGTCGCGCCACTCCTCGGGCCTGCGGGCGTCGCCGCACCATTCCTCCGCGATGCCGACGCCGCCCGTGAACGCGGTGTGCTCGTCGACGACGAGGGCCTTGCGGTGGCAGCGGTGGTTCTGCTTGAACGGCGACAGCCAGACGGGCTTGCGGAACCAGGCCACCTGCACACCCGCGGCGTCCATGACGTCCAGCAGCCCCCGCTCGATCTCCTTGGCGCCGAACCCGTCCAGCAGCAGCCGGACCCGCACCCCCGCCCGCGCGCGGTCCGCGAGGGCGTGGGCGAAGTCCCGGGCGATCTGACCCCGCCAGTACACGAACGTCATCATGTCGATCGTGTACCGGGCCGAGCGGATGGCCCCGAGCATCGCGGGGAAGATCTCGTCGCCGTTGCGCAGCGGGACCAGCTCGTTGCCCTCGGTAGCGGCCACGCCGATCAGCCGCTCCAGGCGGCGGCGCAGCCGCTGCTTGCGGGCCGCCGCGTCGGGTGCGATGCCACGACCGGGCGCCGCCGGTATGCCGTCGAGGATCACCGTGTCTCCCGTTGGACCATGAGGACGGATCGTTGCGGGCCGTCGGAGCCCCGAGGAGCAACATGCCCGGCGGTCACTTCCGCACTCCCGGACGTCGGCGGATCGCCCGGGCGACCACCGAACCAGCTGACCGGATCGTTCCGGCTACGGCCCCGTTCATGCCTGTCGGACGGCGGAACCGCTGGTCAGAATGGGGGACATGAAGCGAGCACTGATCGTCATAGATGTCCAGGAGTCGTTCCGTGCCCGGCCCCTGTGGGACCGGATCGCCAATCCGCACATCGCCGAGCCGGTGAACCGGCTGGTGCGCCTGGCACGGGACAACGGTGACCAGGTGATCTGGGTGCTGCACACCGAGCCCGGCAGCGGGGGCGTCTTCGACCCCGCCCTGGGGCACGTGCGGCTGCTGGAGGAGCTGGAGCAGCCGCTGCCGGGGGAGCCGGTGGTGCACAAGACCTCGCACAACGCGTTCACCACCACCAACCTCCAGCAGCGGCTGACCGAGGCCGGCATCGGCGAACTGTGGGTGTGCGGCATCCGTACCGAGCAGTGCGTCGAGACCACCGCCCGGGTCGGCAGCGACCTCGGATACGAAGTCGTCTTCGTGGCGGACGCGACCACGACCGACCCGATCGGCGACCTCGGGGCCGAGGCGATCATCGAGCGCACGAAGGCCGTGCTGCGGGACCGCTTCGCCCGGATCGCCACCGTGGCCGAGCTGGCAGCATCGGAGGCATGACCCGCGTCGTCTTCGTCCTGCTGCCCGAGGTCCACCTGCTCGACCTGGCCGGTCCTGCCCAGGTCTTCTCCACGGCGGCGGCCTTCGGGCCGTCGTACACCCTCGACTACGTCGCCGAGCGGGAGCAGGTGCGCAGCGCCCAGGGTCTTCCGCTCGCCGCCCGGACCGACTGGCCCGCTCTGGGCCGCGACGACCTGGTCGTCGTCCCGGGGTGGCGGGCGCCCGCCCTGCGCGGCGGCGTCAGGCTGAGCCCGGCCACCGCCGACCGGCTGCGCGCGCACCACGCCGCGGGCGGCACGGTCGCCAGCGTCTGCGCCGGGGCGGAGGCCCTGGGCCAGGCCGGCCTGCTCGACGGCCGCCGCTGCACCACGCACCACCAGCTCCAGGACGAGCTGGCCGCCCGCCATCCCCGGGCGACCGTGGTCCGCGACGTGCTGTTCACCACCGACGACCGGGTGGTCACGTCCGCGGGCATCGCCAGCGGCATCGACCTGGCCCTTCACCTGCTGGCCGCACGCCACGGCCCGTCCCTCGCCGCCCGGGTGGCGAGGGAGATGGTGATCTACGCCCGCCGCAACGGCAACGAAGCCCAGGCCAGCGTGATGCTCCGCCACCGCTCCCACGTGGACGACACGGTCCACCGGGTCCAGGACCTGATCGAAGCCCGCTACGCCGAGCCCCTGCCCCTCGCCCGCCTGGCAGCGCACGCCGGCGTCAGCGCCCGCACGCTCACCCGCCAGTTCACCCGGGCCACCGGCGGCCTCACTCCCCTGCGCTACCAGCAGGCCCTGCGCCTCGAACGCGCCGAGCACCTCCTCGGCCACGGCGCGACCGTGGAGTCCGCGGCCCGCGAGGTCGGCTTCGAGGACGCCCGCATGCTCCGCCGCCTGCGCTCCCGGCCCCCGGCCCAGCACCCGGCGAACGATCACGGCACCGCCCCGGACCGGCATGAGAAAACCCAGGCCAGCTACTTCTGACCTGGTCCTCGCAGAGAGCCGCTTCCGGGATTCGAGCCCGAGACCTACGCTGCCTCCACCGTCAGCGTGTAGTCGACGCCGACCGAGAAGTCGTCCGACTGGCCGCGAATCGTCAGGGTGTGCTCCCCCGCCTCCAAACCGGGCAGCTGGACCCACAGTCCGCATCCGGTAGCGGTGAAGTGCCCCCGCGTGCCCGTGACCGGGTTGCCGGCAGCGCTTCGGATCTCGATCGTCTCCGCTTGGTGGGCGTCCGAGTCGACTTCCGTGCCGTCCAGGACGGCGGATCCCCCGGCTGTTTCCATGAAGGCCGCGCAGTCCGCCGTCGAACCGATCATGTTCACGAGGGGGAAGGCAAGGGGCCTCCCCTCGGGGATGCTGCACGCCCGCTGGACCCGGGTGCCGAAAGTGCCGGCCAGGAACCACACGTCTCGCGGCTGGTTCCGCTCGCATGCGCTCCCGTCCTGATCAGCGACCGGGTTCGTCGGTTCAGGCTCCGTCGACGCCCACGTCCACCACCGGCCCTGCAGGTCTCCGGACGAGGCTTGCTCTTGTGTCGCCCTGCTCCCACATCCCAGACATGCAGCCAGCGCCAGGGCGACGCAGCCCGCCCCGACAATCCTGATCCTCATGAGCGCCCCTCCCGCATCGCACGGAGGCTCCGGCCCCCCGGCCGTCGTGCGACATGCGCGGACACCCTATCCGCGGACAGTGGCGCCGCCCGAGCCGTCATCCCACGTACCCGCCGGTGCGGCAGCGCGACCCGGCGGTCCGTCAAGGGCCGGTCCCACCTGTTCGAGGACGCCACGCGGCGCGGCCCGTTCCCAGCGTCGCCGCCGTATGGGGTGAACAACAAAACCCCAGGCCAGCTGACGCCCGGCCCGGGGTTCGGATGGAGCCGCTTTCGGGATTCGAACCCGAGACCTACGCATTACGAGTTGTCCGATCTTGCTCCGTGAGCGTCCATCGGCGTCCGCGAATCGACGTTCGCCCCTGGTCGGAGGCGCTTCCCAACCCCGATGGACGTTGGCGGACACCCCTGGAACGAGCGGCAACTGAGACCGCAACTGAGACTGGGCCGCCCGCCGGCACTCCCGTCAGGCACCACCTCGCCGTGTGGCCCTGCCAGCAGAGCCACAAGACGAGTGGAGCCGCGAACGACACAAACCCCTGCCGTCGTCATCCGTGGTCGGTGTGGTCCCGAATCTTGCCGGTTTCCGGGCTTGTGTGGGTGAACGCGGGCCGGGTGGGGGTGGGGGGTTCTAGGCTCGGAGGTTCAGTGCGGTGGCTGGTCTCGGGGGATGGGGATGGGCGAAGTTGGGGTGTCCGGCGGGGCGTGGTTCGTCAGTCATGCGGGGGCGGATCGGGCCTGGGCGGAGTGGGCGGCGTGGCAGTTGGTCGATGCCGGTTTCCAGGTGGAGTTGGACTACTGGGACTGGGGTGCGGGTGACAACTTCGTCCTGAAGATGAACGCCGCTTTGGAAGCGGGGCGGTTCCTGGCGTTGTTCTCCCCGGCCTACTTCGAGCCGGAGCGGTTCACCACGCCGGAGTGGACCGCGATGGTGGCGATGAAGAAGAAGATCACTCCCGTTTGTGTGGCCGAGGTCGTCTCGCCCGCGATCCTGCGCCCCCTGCATGCCCCGGAACTGTTCGATTTGAGTGAGGAAGCCGCGCGCCGGGTGCTGCTGGACGCGGTCAGCGGCCCGCGTCGGCCGACCGCTGCCCCGGTCTTTCCCGGGGCGTTGCGGCAGCTGGGTGGAAGCGGGCCACGCCTGCCCGGATCGCTGCCGCGAGTGTGGAACCTGCCCGCCCGCAACGCCTCCTTCACCGGCCGCGACACCCTCCTCGTCCAGTTGCGTGAGACCTTGGCGGCCAGCAGTCGCGTGGCCGTCCAGGCCCTGCACGGACGGGGCGGGGTCGGTAAGACCCAGCTCGCCGTCGAATACGCGCACCGCTTCGCCGGCGAGTACGAACTGGCCTGGTGGATCGCCGCCGAGGACCCCGCCCTCATTCCTGATCAGCTGGCTCAGCTCGCCACCCGTATTGGCGCCGCGCCTGCCGGCGCACCCTCCGCCGACGTCGTGGACGCGCTGTTGGGTGAGCTGCGCACCCGCTCTCGCTGGCTGCTGGTCTTCGACAACATCGAAGACCCCGCCGCCCTGCTTCCCTATTTGCCGGGCGGTGGCGGCCATGTGCTCATCACCTCCCGCAACCCGCACTGGCGAACCCACGCCAGCCCGCTGAATGTCGACGTCTTCACCCGTGCCGAATCCATCGCCCTGCTCCACGCCCACGGCGCAGCCCTGGACGACACCGACGCCGACGACCTTGCCCGGACTCTCGATGACCTCCCGCTCGCCCTCGCTCAGGCCGCCGCCCTACTTACCTACGGCCTATCCGCTGCCGACCTGACCGCCGAACTGGCCCGGAGCACGGCTAAGGTTCTTGCAGAGGGCCGCCCCATCAGCTATCCCGTCTCCCTGGCTGCGCAGGTCCGTCTCACCGCCACCCGCCTGCAAGCCGATCACCTCGGCGCAGCCACCCTGCTCTCCGCTCTGACCGTACTGGCTCCCGAACCCTTCCCCGTCACCACCTGCGCCGGCCACCTCCCCGACACCGCCTCCACACCCCTGGCCAAGGCCCTGGCCACCCGCCTGTCCGGCAGTGCAGCGCTGCGTGCCATCACCCGGCACAGCCTGGCGAGGGTCCAGGACGGCACCATCCAGCTCCACCGGCTCACCCAGACCGTGCTGCGCGACCAACTCACTCCCGGCCAGCGTCAGCAGGCGGGCCGGGACGCCGAAGCCCTCCTGACCGCGGCTACTCCCGGGGACACCGGACAGCCCTCGACGTGGCCCGGCTGGCGTGCGCTGCTTCCCCACCTCCTCGCGGTGGACCCATCGCTCATCACCAGCGAGGCGGGACGGGATGTGGTCCGCAACGCCTGCTGGTACCTGCTGGACCGCGGCCAGGCCCGCACCGCCCGAGACCGCCTCCAGCAGCTGTACGACACTTGGTTACGGCAACTCGGCCCGGACCACGAAGACACCCTCTCGACCGCCCAATACCTCGCCCGCGCCCACGACGACACCCAGGACCACGCCAGTGCCCGCGCCCTGGACGAGGACACCCTCCAGCGCCACCGCCGCCTCCTGGGCGACGACCACCCCGACACCCTGAACAGCGCCTCCAACCTGGCCATCCGGCTGGCAGCGCTGAGGCGAACAGAGGAGGCCCGCATCCTGGAGGAGGACACCCTGACCCGGCAGCAGCAGGTGCTGGGCAAAGACCACCCCGACACCCTGATCACCGCCTCCAACCTGGCCGCTCGGCTGGCGGAACTGGGGCGAACAGAGGAGGCCCGCGCCTTGGACGAGGACACCCTCCAGCGCCGCCGCCGCGTTCTGGGCGACGACCACCCCGACACCCTGCGCAGCGCCTCCAACCTGGCCAACCGGCTCGCGGAGTTGGGGCAAATCGAGGAGGCCCGCATCCTGGACGAGGACACCCTGACTCGGCAGCGGCAGGCGCTGAGCGAAGATCACCCCTACACCCTGATCACCGCCTCCAACGTGGCCGTCCGGCTGGCGGATCTGGGGCGAACAGAGGAGGCCCGCACCCTGGAGGAGGACACCCTGACCCGGCAGCAGCAGGTGCTGGGCAAAGACCACCCCGACACCCTGATCACCGCCTCCAACCTGGCCATCCGGCTGGCGGAACTGGGACGAACAGAGGAGGCCCGCACCCTGGAGGAGGACACCCTGACCCGGCAGCAGCAGGTGCTGGGCAAAGACCACCCCGACACCCTGATCACCGCGTACCTCCTGGCCACCCGGCTGGCGGAACTAGGGCACACGCAGGAGGCCCGCACCCTAGGCGAGGACACCCTGACCCGGCAGCAGCAGGTGCTGGGCAAAGACCACCCCGACACCCTGATCACCATGAGGTTCTTGGAGCAGTTGGATGAAGGGCGAGAGGGCCCTGGCATCGGGCAGTGATGTGCAGCGCACCGAAGATCCCCGAATTACGAGTTGTCCGATCTTGGTCGGGAGGCGTCCACGCGTGTCAGCTAGGAGAGTTGAGCACCTGGTCAGCTAACTTCCCGGACGACCATGGACGAGAGCGAACCGTCCCGCATTCAGCGCCAACTGAGACTGCAACTGAGACCTCAGGGCCCTTGCGGGCCACCCACGGTTCTCCTTAGTAGAGCGTTCAGCGGTGGTCGGTGCGGTCCCGAGGCTGGCCTGTTTGATGGCTGTGTGGGTGGGTGTGGGTGAACGCGGGTCGGGTGGGGGTGGGGGGTTCTAGGCTCGGAGGTTCAGTGCGGTGGCTGGTCTCGGGGGATGGGGATGGGCGGCGTTGAAGTGCATGACGGGGCGTGGTTCGTCAGTCATGCGGGGGCGGATCGGGCCTGGGCGGAGTGGGCGGCGTGGCAGTTGGTCGATGCCGGTTTCCAGGTGGAGTTGGACTACTGGGACTGGGGTGAACCTTCGAGACCGCCCAGCCGCGCCCGGACTGCCCAGAGACGACCCCATCCAGCACGCCCAGCATTACGGAACGCGCAGGAGACATTCTCCTAGCTGCTGTTCGCCGCACGGTTGGATCTCTGCCCCACGCCTGCCCCAATGGGGTGTCAGCAACCCACCGCATCCCGCTGCGAGCACTGCCGGTCAACCACCACAGGCTGACGTCCCCTACCGCATGTGCCAGGCCGACACGGAAACTTGGCGCATCGACTGGACTGCACCAGTGAGCGCTGTGATCGGCGGCCTGGTCGCCGTCGCCGCTACCTACCTCACAGACCGCGGACGCTGGCGCCGCGAGGAACAGGCGCGTGTTAGAGATCGCCAAGAGGTTGTCTACGCGGCGTTCCTAACTGCCCTGTTCGGCGCAAGAGAGCAGATCTTCGCCGCGAGCCAATGGCCGCGGAGCGCTTCCGCTCGCAGGAACATGGCAGCCATGGCGGTCCGTGAGCATGACGTCTACGCCCGCCGCTACCAAATGGAGCTGATGGCAAGTCATCTCGTACGAGAAGCGACGCGAACCGCCCTCGCTGCCTTGCTCGACTACCGGAACGAGGTCGCATCCGGGAGCCGCTGGGACACACAGGGTTGCGAGGCTCGACGCGAGAGGTTCCGGACCTGCCAGCAGCGCCTGTTGGAAGCCATGCGCACTGACCTGGGTACTAGCAATTGGACACCGGCGCCATGACGCTGCGGCAGCTTTACAGCGGGCCCCATTCACTTGTGGTGACCTGCGGCCTTCATTGGCTCCGGCGCCGCTGGTGGACGCCTGGGAAACAGCGCCTGCGGCTGCTCCCGCTACTACGACCGCCCGCCTGCGGGATGCGTCTGCACCGCTTTGAGCCGTACCCGCCGCACTGCACCGCACACAAGGGCTACAAGCGTGGCTGTCCTAAGCCGTGCGCCAAGACATGCACGAAGCACGCGAGCGCATGCCCGGGCGCAAGGAGGGCGGGCTCCCCTTCACCCGGCCCAAGAACAAAAAGAGCCGGAACGCCGTACCGATCCCGCCCGTCTTCGTTCCCTTCCTGCACGACCACAGGGCCCAGCAGCAAGCGGCACGGGAGGCCGCCGGGGAACTGTGGCAGGAGCACGATGTCGTGTTCTCTCGTCCGGACGGCCGGCCACTGGATCCGCGCGCCGACTACGAGGAGTTCAAGGAACTGCTCAGGGAGGCCGGGATCGATGACCGCCGCCTGTACGACGGAAGCCGCCACACCGCCGGCACGATCCTTAACGAGCTGGGCGTCGACATGCCCACGATCATGGAAATCCTGCGGCACACGCAGATCAGTCAGACCCGGCGGTACGTCAAGGGCCGGTCCCACCTGTCCAAGGACGCCATGCGGCGGATGGGCGAGTTCTTCGTACCGCCGCAGTCAACTCCGTCGGCCCCGGCGCCGGGCCCCACTGAGACCAGAAATGAGACCACCGACACCCGTGCGGCACGCTCCCTGCGCCGCCGCCCTATCCGCTGAACGAAAAAGCCCAGCTCAGACAGTGTCTGGGCTGGGCTTAGAAAGAGCCGCTTTCGGGATTCGAACCCGAGACCTACGCATTACGAGTGCGTTGCTCTGGCCATCTGAGCTAAAGCGGCGCGCTGTCCGCACCATGGTGCGATCAGCAACGTCGGTAAGTCTACACAGTTTCCGGGGGTGCTTCGTACCCGCCCCGGAGGGGAGGGCTCCGGGGTGGGGGCGAGGGGTTACGAGCAGCGCTTTCCCGCGGCCGGCGGGGTGCCGTGGAGCAGGTAGGTGTTGATCGCGGTGTCGATGCAGGCGCTGCCGCGGCCGTAGGCGGTGTGGCCGTCGCCGGCGTACGTCAGCAGGCGGGCCGAGACGAGCTGGCCGGCCAGGGAACGCGCCCAGCGGTACGGGGTGGCCGGGTCCCGGGTGGTGCCGACCACCACGATCGGTTCCGCGCCCCGCGCCTCGATGCGGTGGGGTTCGCCCGTGGCCCGCACCGGCCAGTAGGTGCAGTTCAGCGAGGCCCAGGCCAGGCCCGCGCCGAAGACCGGGGACGCCTTCTCGAACGCGGGGAGCGCCTTCTCGACCTGCTCGGGGCCGGTGAAGGCCGGCGGCAGGTCCAGGCAGTTCACGGCGGCGTTCGCCATCATCAGATTGCTGTAGCTGCCGCTCGCGTCTCGTTCGTAGTAGCTGTCGGCAAGCGCGAGCAGGCGGGCGCCGTCGTTCTCCCTCATCGCCGAGGTCAGCGCCTCGCGCAGCTCCTGCCACGTGCTCTCGTCGTACATCGCCGCGATGACGCCCATGGTGGCCAGCGACTCGCCGAGCCGGCGGCCGTCCTTGTCGCCCGCCGGGACGGGATGGGCGTCCAGCCTGCGGAAGAACGCCTTGAGGTGGTCGCCGACCTGCGCGGGCGTCGTGCGCCTGCCGCCGAGCGGGCAGTCGGAGTGCCGTACGCAGTCCTTCGCGAACGCCTGGAACGCCGTCTCGAAGCCCGCCGTCTGGTCGAGGTTCAGGCGGCGCGCGTCGAGGGCGGGGTCCATCGCGCCGTCCAGGACCAGCCGGCCGGCCCGCTCCGGGAACAGACCGGCGTACGTCGCCCCGAGGAACGTGCCGTACGACGCGCCCACGTAGTTCAGCTTCCGGTCGCCGAGCGCCGCCCGCACGATGTCCATATCCCGTGCCGCCTCGACGGTGGAGACGTGCCGCAGCAGCCGCGCCGAGTGCGCTCCGCAGCTCTCCGCGAACCTCTTGTCCGCCGCTACCAGCGCGTCCTCCTCCTTGCGGGTGTCGGGCGTCAGGTCCGTCTGGGTGTACGCGTCCATCCGGCGGCCGTCGAGGCACTCCACGGGCTCGCTGCGGGCGACGCCCCGCGGGTCGACGGCGACCATGTCGTACCGGGCGCGGACTGCGGCCGGGTAGCCGACGCCCGCGTACTGCTGGAGGTATCCGATCGCCGAGCCGCCCGGGCCGCCCGGGTTGACCAGCAGCGAACCGAGCGGCCGGCCCTTGCCGGTGGCCTTCTTGCGGGCGACGGCGAGCCGGACGTCACCCGCACCCGGCGCGGCGTAGTCCAGCGGGGCCCTGATCGTCGCGCACTGGAAACCGGGGGCACCGCAGCTGTGCCAGCGCAGGTGCTGCGAGTAGTACGGCGCCAGCGCCGAGGGCGTCGCACGCGGCAGCGCGGCCAGGGCCGCCTCCACCGTCCCGCCGGCCGAGGCGGTCGGACTCCCGGCGGTGCACGCGGACACGAGCAGGGCGGCTGCCGCGAGGAGGGGGGCACGCCGGCCCGTCTCGTTCCGACGGGTGCTCCCGGTCCGGTTCCGTGGGCGGCGAAGGGATGGCCAGTTGTCCATCGTGCGAGCCTAACGCTGTGCGGCCGTCCGAACGCGGAGCGCGTCGACCGTGGCTCTTACGGGTGATCCGCGCCGTCAACGCGGAGCGCGCCGTTCACTCCTCTCGCCCCCTGTCGGCTCTCGCCCCCCCCGGTCGGACCCCTGGCTCGTCATCCCGCTCGCAGGGCCATGGTCATCGCCTCCACGGCCAGCAGCGGGGCCACGTTGCGGTCCAGTGCCTCCCGGCACGCGGCGATCGCCTCGATGCGGCGGAGCGTGGCCTCCGGGCCGCTGCCCCGGGCCAGCCGCTCCAGGGCGTCCCCGGCGTCGGCGTTTGCGATGGCCACCCGGGAGCCGAGCTGCAGGGCCAGGACGTCCCGGTAGAAGGCGGTGAGATCGCCGAGGGCGACGTCGAGGCTGTCGCGCTGCGTCCTGGTTCTGCGGCGCTTCTGCATGTCCTCCAGATCCTTCATCACGCCCGCCGTACCGCGCGGCAGCCGGCCGCCCTGAGCGGCGCCGAGCGCCGCCTTCAGTTCCTCGGCCTCCTTGCCGTCCATCTCCTCGGCGAGCTGCTTCGCGTCCTCGGCGGCCGCGTCGACCAGCTCCTGGGCCGCCCTGAGGCAGGCGCCGACCTCGTCCAGCCGCAGCGGCAGCTTGAGCACTGCGGCCCGGCGTTCACGGGCGGCCGGGTCGGTGGCGAGCCGGCGGGCACGGTCGACGTGTCCCTGGGTGGCGCGGGCGGCCGCCGCGGCGACGTCCGGTTCGATGCCGTCGCGGCGCACGAGCGTGTCGGCGACCGCCTCCACGGAGGGCGTGCGCAGGTTCAGGTGGCGGCAGCGGGAGCGGATGGTCGGCAGGACGTCCTCGACGGAGGGGGCGCACAGCAGCCAGACGGTGCGCGGGGCGGGCTCCTCGACGGCCTTGAGGACCGCGTTGGCCGACTTCTCGTTCAGCCGCTCGGCGTCCTCGACGAGGATGATCTGCCAGCGGCCGGTCGCCGGGGCGGTGTACGACTTGCGGACCGTGTCCCGCATGTCCTTGACCAGGATCTCGGAGCCGACGGCGGCGACGGTGTTGACGTCCGCGTGGGTGCCGAGCAGGGCGGTGTGGCAGCCGTCGCAGAAACCGCAGCCGGGGGTTCCGCCGAGAGCGCGGTCGGGGCTCACGCACTGCAGGGCCGCAGCGAAGGCCCGGGCCGTCTGGTTCCGGCCCGCTCCGGGCGGGCCGGTGAACAGCCACGCGTGCGTCATCTTCGACGCCTCGGGCAGCGGCTGGCCGGCCGCGGCGGCGGTGACGAGGGCGTCGGCGTCCCGCGCGGCCGCACCGAGCACCGCGCTCACCTTGTCCTGCCCGACGAGGTCGTCCCACACGGTCATGGGTCACGCCGCCCTTCCGTCACACTCCGCGTTCCGCACTCCATTGTGCGGGTGAGCACTGACACCGCGCGCTCGCGGGGGAGGCGGCCTCAGCCGCGGCGGCCCCGCCCCCGGCCCCGGCGGCCCTGGTCCTCGTCGGCTTCGTCGTACGCCGCTCCGTCATACGAGCCCAGCAGCTCGTCCGCCAGCGACGGCAGGTCGTCCAGCGGAGTCTCCTCGGCCCAGTCGGGGCGCGGCCGGCGGGGCGTGCCGTCCGCGCCGATCTGCGGCATCTCGCGCGTACGGTCCGCGGACCCGTCCGCACCCGCGGCGGGCCGCTCGTCCCGGAAGTAGCCGGACGGCACCCGGCCCGCCGGGCCTTCGTCCCGCACGGGCGGCAGGACGGCCGTCTCGTCCGCCGCGCCCGCGGGCACCGGCGGCAGTACCGCGGTCTCCTCGGCCCGCTCGGCGGACACCGGTGGAAGGACCGCGGTCTCGTCCGCCGCACCCGCGGCGACGGGCGGCTGCGGCAGCTCGGTGGTCACCTCGGCGTCGGAGTGGGAACCCCGCGCGCCCTCGGCGGAGCCGCCGCGCTCCTCGCGCACGGGACGCAGCACCGCCGTCTCGTCCGTGCCCGGCGCCGGCCCGTCCCCGTCACGGGCACCGGCCTCACCCGCGCCGGGCGGGAAGACCGGCGTGGGCACCGTTTCCTCGGCGCCGCGCGGCTGCGGGGAGACCACCGGCGTAGCGACCGTCGCCGCGTCCGGGGTCACACCGGGTACGGGCGGCAGCGGCGCGCTGGGCCTGCGGGCCACCGCGTCGGCGGCCGCGGCGGCCTCGGCCGCCTGCCGTCGCGCCCGCTCGGCACGCAGCAACGCCTCCTCGGCCTTGCGCTGCTTCTCGACGCGCCGCGCCTCCTCCTCGGCGCGCAGCGCGGCCTGCCGGGCCTCTTCCTCGGCGCGCAGCCGGGCCTCCTCCTCGGCCTGCCGGCGCCGCCGCTCCTCCTCTGCCCTGCGACGGGCCTCCTCCTCGGCGCGGGCCTTCTCCTCCGCGAGCAGCCGCTGCCGCTCCTCCTCGGCACGCCGGGCCGCTTCCTCCGCCCGCAGCCGGGCCTCCTCCGCCTGCCGTTCGGCCTCGCGGCGCTGCGCCTCCTCCAGCTCGCGGCGCTTGCGCTCCTCCTCCTCGGCGCGCAGCCGGGCCAGCTGCTCCTGGCGCTCACGCTCCAGGCGCTCCTCCTCGGCCTTGCGGGCGGCCTCTTCCTCGGCCTTGCGGCGGGCCTCCTCCTCGGCCTTCCTGCGCGCTTCCTCCTGGGCCTTGATCTCGGCCTCGGACAGCGGCAGGACGGTGTCCAGCCGGTGCCGGATCACGGTGGTGACGGCCTCGGGCTCCTGGGCCGCGTCCACGACGAGATAACGGCCGGGGTCGGAGGCGGCCAGCGTGAGGAAACCGGCCCGCACGCGCGCGTGGAACTCGGCCGGCTCCGACTCCAGCCGGTCCGGCGCCTCGGTGAACCGCTCGCGGGCGGCCTCCGGCGAGACGTCCAGCAGGACGGTCAGGTGCGGGACGAGCCCGTTCGTAGCCCAGCGGTTGATGCGGGCGATCTCGGTCGGGGACAGGTCCCGGCCGGCGCCCTGGTAGGCCACGGACGAGTCGGTGTAGCGGTCGGAGATCACCACCGCGCCGCGCTCCAGGGCGGGGCGTACGACGGTGTCCACGTGCTCGGCGCGGTCGGCCGCGTACAGCAGCGCCTCCGCGCGGTGCGAGAGGCCCGCCGAGGACACGTCGAGCAGGATGGAGCGCAGCCGCTTGCCGACCGGGGTGGCCCCCGGCTCGCGGGTGAGCACGACCTCGTGGCCCTTGGCGCGGATCCACTCGGCGAGGGCCTCGGCCTGGGTGGACTTGCCCGCGCCGTCACCGCCTTCCAGGGCGATGAAGAAGCCGTTCGCCGCCGGTGCCTGCACCGGGTCGTCGCCGCCGAGCAGCGCGTCCCTGAGGTCGTGGCGCAGCGGCACCCCGGACCGGTCGTCGACCTTGGCCAGCACCAGCGCCGCCACCGGCAGCAGCAGCGCCCCGACCAGCATCAGCGTGAAGGCCGCGCCGCCGTGCGCGAAGACGAACCTGCCGTTCTCCAGCCGGTGCGGGCCGATCAGCGCCGCGACCAGGGGGGCGATCAGCACGCCGAGCGCCGTGAAGACGCGTACGACCGCGTGCAGGTGTTCGGTGGTACGGGCCCGGCGGTACTCCTCCGTCTCCTGGTCGAGCAGGGCGTGCCCGGTGTTGGCGGCCACGCCCGCGCCGATGCCCGCCAGCGTGACGATCAGCAGGACCGTGGTGACGTCCGGGACGAGCCCGGCGGCCAGCAGCGCGACGCCGGTGAAGGCGATCGCGAGGGCCAGCAGCCTGCGCCGCGAGAGCGAGGGCAGCAGGGCCGGGGCCGTACGGATGCCGACGGCGACGCCGCCGGTCAGGCCGAGCACCAGCAGGCCGTACAGGACCGGGCCGCCGCCCAGGTCCTTGGCGTGCAGCACGCACACCCCGACCGCGGCGGAGATGGCCCCGGCCACAGCGGCGCAGGCCGTGACGAGCAGCGGAACGGCACCCGTACGGCCCTTGTCGACGCCGGTGCCGGTGCGCGGGCGGCGCAGGCCCTCCAGCGGCGAGCGCGGGCGCGGGGTGCGCGTGGCGGGCAGCTCCAGGGCGGTCAGCACGGACAGGGAACCGGCGAACAGGCCCGCCGCCACGTACGCCCCGAGCGCCGCCTGGTGCTGGTCGAACCAGGCCACGACGGTGCCGAGCAGGTTGTTCAGCAGGGATGCGACGACGAGCACGGCGGCGGCGAGCGGGACCACCAGGAAGCTGGTGCGCAGCGCGAGACGGCGCAGGGCGTCCAGGTGGTCCGGCAGCGGCCGTACGGTGGCGCCCTCCAGCGGCGGTGCGGGCAGCAGGGCCGGGGCCGCGCTCTCCCGGCACACCGTCCACAGCCGCTCGGCGACACCGGTGACGAAGGCGGTGACCAGCAGGAAGGCGAGCGCGTTGTCCGGGGTCCAGTCGATCCACAGGGGCGCGACGATCAGCAGCGCGGCGCGCAGGCCGTCGGCGCCGACCATCGTCCAGCGACGGTCGAGCGGGCCGTCCTGGCCGGTGAGCGCGGTCACCGGGCCGAGGAGGACCGCACCGAAGAGCAGGGTGGCGAGGACGCGGGCGGCGAAGACCGTCGCCACTGCGAACGCCACGCCCCGGTAGCCGCCGCCGAAGGTGCCTTCGACGATCGCCGCCTGGAGGGCGAGGACGACCAGGACCAGGAGGGCGAGGGTGTCGCCCACTCCGCTCACCAGCTGCGCGCTCCACAGGCGCCGCAGCTGCGGTCGGCGCAGCAGGGAACGGACGGCGCGTTCGCGGGAGTCCGCGACCAGTGCGTCGTCCGGTGCTGTGGTGGGGGCCGTTGGCTGCTCGGCTCGCGTCATGCGTTCAGCCTATCCGCAGCCGCGGACACCACACCTCGCCTCTCCTGGCATGAGCACGCCCCGACATCGAAGTGATGCCGGGGCGTTCGCTCCGCGAAGGCGCGAGGGGCTCAGTCCTCCGTGCCGGACCGCATGAGGCTCAGTCCTCCGTGCCGGACCGCATGAGGCTCAGTCCTCCGTGCCGGACCGCATGAGGCTCAGTCCTCCGTGCCGGAGGCCGTCGACCGGGAAGCCGTCGCCTTCTTCGCGGTGCTCTTCGCGGCGGTGGCCTTCTTCGTGGCCGTCTTCTTCGCGGCGGTCGTCTTCTTCGCCGCCGTCTTCTTGGCCGCGGTCTTCTTCGCCGGGGCGGTCTTCTTGGCCGCCGCCTTCTTCGCGGTCTTCTTGGCGGGCCCCTTCGCGCGCTTCTCGGCGAGCAGCTCGAAGCCGCGCTCCGGGGTGATCGACTCCACACTGTCGCCGGAGCGCAGGGTGGCGTTGGTCTCGCCGTCGGTGACGTACGGGCCGAAGCGGCCGTCCTTCACCACCACCGGCTTGCCGGAGACCGGGTCATCGCCCAGCTCCTTCAGCGGCGGCTTGGCGGCGGCGCGCCCCCGCTGCTTGGGCTGGGCGTAGATCGCCTGCGCCTCTTCCAGCGTGATCGTGAAGATCTGGTCCTCGGACTGCAACGAGCGCGAGTCCGTGCCCTTCTTCAGGTACGGGCCGTAGCGGCCGTTCTGCGCGGTGATCTCCACGCCGTCGGCGTCGGTGCCGACGGTCCGCGGCAGCGACATCAGCTTCAGCGCGTCGTCGAGGGTCACCGTGTCGAGCGACATGGACTTGAACAGCGAGGCCGTGCGCGGCTTGACCGCGTTCTTGCCCGTCTTCGGGGTGCCCTCGGGGAGGATCTCCGTGACGTACGGGCCGTAGCGGCCGTCCTTGGCGACGATCTGGTGGCCGGTCACGGGGTCGGCGCCCAGCTCGAAGTCGCCGCTCGGCTTGGCCAGCAGTTCCTCGGCCAGCTCGACGGTCAGCTCGTCCGGCGCGAGGTCGTCCGGGATGTCGGCGCGCTGGTGCTGCTCGGTGTCCTTCTCGCCGCGCTCGATGTAGGGGCCGTAGCGGCCGACGCGGAGCACGATGTCGTTGCCCACCGGGAACGACGACACCTCGCGCGCGTCGATCGCGCCCAGGTCGGTCACCAGCTCCTTGAGGCCGCCGAGGTGGTCGCCGTCGCCGTTGCCGGCGTCGGCCGCACCACCCGGGGCGCCCGCGGCGAAGCCGCTGTCCGGCACCGTCTCGCCGAAGTAGAAGCGCTTCAGCCACGGCACGGCCTGCGCCTCGCCGGCGGCGATCCGGTCGAGGTCGTCCTCCATCCTCGCGGTGAAGTCGTAGTCGACGAGACGCCCGAAGTGCTTCTCCAGGAGGTTGACCACGGCGAAGGACAGGAAGGACGGGACGAGTGCCGTGCCCTTCTTGAAGACGTAGCCGCGGTCCAGGATCGTGCCGATGATCGACGCGTACGTCGACGGGCGGCCGATCTCGCGCTCCTCCAGCTCCTTGACCAGGGAGGCCTCGGTGTAGCGGGCCGGGGGCTTGGTGGCGTGGCCGTCGACCGTGATCTGCTCGGCGGACAGCGCGTCGCCCTCGCCCACCTGCGGCAGGCGGCGCTCGCGGTCGTCCAGCTCGGCGTTCGGGTCGTCGGCACCCTCGACGTACGCCTTCAGGAAGCCGTGGAAGGTGATCGTCTTGCCGGAGGCGCTGAACTCGACGTCCCGGCCGTCGGCGGCGGTGCCGCCGATCTTCACGGTCACGCTGTTGCCGGTCGCGTCCTTCATCTGCGAGGCGACGGTCCGCTTCCAGATCAGCTCGTACAGCCGGAACTGGTCGCCGGTCAGGCCGGTCTCCGCCGGCGTGCGGAAACGATCACCCGAGGGGCGGATCGCCTCGTGCGCCTCCTGGGCGTTCTTGACCTTGGCGGCGTAGGTACGCGGCTGCGGCGGCAGGTAGTCGGCGCCGTACAGCTGCGTGACCTGGGCGCGAGCGGCCGAGATGGCGGTTTCGCTCAGCGTCGTGGAGTCCGTACGCATGTACGTGATGTAGCCGTTCTCGTACAGCTTCTGTGCGATCTGCATCGTCGCCTTCGCGCCGAAGCCGAGCTTGCGGCTGGCCTCCTGCTGCAGCGTCGTCGTACGGAACGGGGCATACGGCGAGCGGCGGTACGGCTTGGACTCGACCGAGCGCACGGAGAAGCGGGTGTCCTCCAGCGCGGCGGCGAGGGCGCGGGCGTTCGCCTCGTCGAGGTGAAGGGTGTTCGCGCCCTTGAGCTGTCCCAGGGAGTCGAAGTCGCGACCCTGCGCGACCCGCCTGCCGTCGACGGTCTGCAGGCGGGCGACCAGCGACGACGGGTCCGACGGGTCTCCCGCGCGGCCGGTCGCGAAGGTGCCCGTCAGGTCCCAGTACTCGGCGGAGCGGAAGGCGATGCGCTCGCGTTCCCGCTCGACGACGAGACGCGTCGCGACGGACTGGACACGGCCGGCCGACAGGCGCGGCATGACCTTCTTCCACAGGACCGGCGAGACCTCGTAGCCGTAGAGGCGGTCGAGGATGCGGCGGGTCTCCTGGGCGTCGACCAGCTTCTGGTTGAGCTGGCGCGGGTTCGCGACGGCCTCGCGGATCGCGTCCTTGGTGATCTCGTGGAAGACCATCCGCTTGACGGGGATCTTCGGCTTGAGGACCTCCTGGAGGTGCCAGGCGATCGCCTCGCCCTCCCGGTCCTCATCGGTGGCGAGGAAGAGCTCGTCGGAATCCTTCAGCAGATCCTTGAGCTTCTTGACCTGCGCCTTCTTGTCGGCATTGACCACGTAGATCGGCTGGAAGTCGTGCTCGACGTCCACACCGAGGCGGCGGACCTCGCCGGTGTACTTCTCGGGCACCTCTGCGGCGCCGTTGGGAAGGTCACGGATGTGCCCGACGCTCGCTTCGACTACGTAGCCGGGGCCCAGGTAGCCCTTGATCGTCTTCGCCTTGGCAGGCGACTCGACGATGACGAGTCGGCGGCCGCCCTGTGCGGTCTCGCTGGTCGGGGACAACTTGGCTCTTCTCTCCGGTCGACGCTTCAGCCTCCCCAGGCCTTCGTCCCGGGGTCGCGGCGTGCTTCTGGCTCGTGTGACGCTGCGGAGTGTGACGGTACATCCCGCTCCCGTGTCAAACGGGAAAAGCCCACAACGGCCACTCGAACGGTAACCCGACTACCGCCATTCCTGCCGCCCGGACTGTCCGGCGGTCCCGCGGCCCATGTCCGGAGCGTGACGCTCCTCTTACCCTGGCGGCACCTCGGCCGGCCGCCCCCGCCGACGTCAGAGGCGGCTCAGGCAGTACGCGCCCAGTGCCAGGGCGACCGTGCCGGCCGCACTCGCGACGGTGGCCGAAGCGACGCGGTTCACACCATGGGCCACCGGCTCACGGCGCCGCACGCGGACGCCGGTCCAGGCGAGCAGAGCGCCCCCGAACAGGGCGAACACCACACTCGCGAAGATCATCGGGACGCTCTCCATCCCCCGCCCGCCCTTCCGTCCCGTCCGGCTCTGCCCAGCGCCGGGAGGGTGGCACGCGCGGACGGCCGGCGGGCGGCGACGGGATGAACGGAAGGTTGACGCGCCGCCGGACACAGGGCCCGACCGGACCGGGATCACGACCTGCGGCGCGTTTCGCACCCGTATTTTTCCGGCCGTTTTCCCGCCGGCGGCGCGCCCCGCCCGCGACCGCCGCCGCGCCCCGCCCCCTGCCGCCGGCGTACGACGATGATCCGGGCGGACCGCTCCGGCCTCCGGAGGACGTCTACGACCGCTCCGGTACCCGGGGTACGGCAGCCGGACCAGCCGGTGCGCCCGGTCTCAGCGCGCCGGCTCCAGGTAGCCCTGCTCCACCAGCAGCCGGATCTGGGCCGGGGTCCGGTCGCGAAGCACCACCGGATCCTCGCCCATGAGCTGGGCGATGGCGTCCAGGATCCGGCCCGCGCTCAACGTGCCGTCGCACACGCCCGCGAATCCGGCGCCGACCGTGTCCACCTTGGTGGCCCGGCGCATACCGCGGTGCTGGCGGAGCACCACGTGCTCCGGGTCCTCGGCGCCGGGCAGCCCGACCTGCTCCTGGACCACCTCGGCGGTGAGCCGGAAGTGGCTGTCCAGCAGCGCCGCGTCGTCGTGCGCGCGCAGGTAGTCGAGGCGCTCGAAGTGCGCCCGGATCGTGTCGCCCAGGGGCTGCTCGACCGGGTGCGCCCACTCCTCCACGGTGACGACGGGTTCGGCGGACCCGGTCCGGCGCAGGGTGATCCAGCCGAAGCCGACCGCCTTGACCTTGCGCGCCTCGAACTCGTCGAGCCAGGCGTCGTAGCGCGCCTGGTAGTCCGCCGCGTCCCCGCGGTGGTCCCCGGCGTCCCTCAGCCACAGCTCCGCGTACTGCGTGACGTCCTGCACCTCGCGCTGCACGATCCAGGCATCGCACCCGCGCGGCACCCACGACCTGAGTCTGTCCTGCCAGTCCTCCCCCGCGACGTGCTGCCAGTTGGCGAGGAACTGCGCGAACCCGCCCTCGTTCAGCCGTTCTCCCGCCCGCTGAACGAGCGAGCGGCACAGATCGTCCCCGCCCATGCCACCGTCCCGGTACGTCAGCCGGGCGCCCGGGGAGATCACGAAGGGCGGGTTGGAGACGATGAGGTCGAACGTCTCGTCGTCCGCGACCGGCTGGAACAGCGAGCCCTCGCGCAGGTCCGCGGTGGGCGCGCCGGAGAGGGCGAGCGTGAGCGCGGTGATGTGCAGGGCGCGCGGGTTGACGTCGGTCGCGGTCACGCGTGTGGCGTGCTGGGCGGCGTGCAGCGCCTGGATGCCGGAGCCGGTACCGAGATCGAGGGCGGAGTCCACGGGCGTGCGGACGGTGATGCCGGCCAGCGTCGTGGAGGCGCCGCCGACGCCCAGGACCACGCCCTCGTCGCGCTGTCCGATGCCGCCCGCGCCGCCGACCGCGCAGCCCAGGTCGGAGACGATGAACCAGTCCTCGCCACCGGGACCGCCGTAGGGCCGTACGTCCACGGTCGCGGCCACCTCGTCGCCGCCCACGCGCGTGAGCCAGCCGGCCTCCAGGGCCGCGTCGGCCGGCAGCACGGCCGCCACGCGCGCGTGCGGCACCGGTTGCTGGAGCAGGAACAGCCGCACGAGCGTCTCCAGCGGCGTGTCGCCACGGGTCGCCCGCAGGGCGGGCACGGTCTCGCTGCGGGCCAGCGCCGCGTACGCGGGGGCGCCGAGCAGATCGAGCAGCCCGTCGGCGGTGAAGGAGGCGGCCAGGAGCGCGTCCCGCAGCCGCGCGGCGGTCTCGGGCCGGTCGGCAGCGGGCAGGGAGGCGAGTCCGGAGTCAGTCACGCCCCCATTGTGGCCCGGGGCGGCCGCACGGGGCCGACTCGCGCGGCCCGTGCGCCGACGTCAGCCGGCCGTCCCCTGCGGCGCCGGGGACGACGTGGCGGACGCCGCGGCCGCCTTGCAGCTGGGCTGCTCGGCCATCGCCGCCTTGACGTCGTCCTTCTCCAGCCGCTTCAGCGCTTCCGTGCCGCTGTCGCTCTGCTTGCCGACCTCCTCGGCCTGGGTGGCGGCGATGTCCTTCAGGCCCTTGGCGAACTTGCCCTGGTCCTTGGTGTCGAGACCGTCGACCTTCTTCTTCAGGGCGACGTACGACGCGGACAGGCCGTCGAGGTTCTTGGCGGCGTCGCGCTGGCGCTTGGCGCCGTCGTCGATGCCGGGGGGAGCCCCGGCGTCACCGAGGGCGTCGGCCAGCGCCTTGTAGCCGTCGGCCAGGTCCTGGAAGGCCTGCGCGTAGGTCTTCTGGGCGCTCTTCGGCGGGAGGTTGCTGTTCGTGGCGATGGACGCGATCGAGGCGTTGGCCGACCTGATCTTCCCGTCCTGCGCGGGTATGGCGTCGCACACCTTCTTGGCCCAGGCGACCAGCTTGGGGTCGGGGCCCTTGTCTTCGTTGCTGCTGGTGCATCCCGACAGCGCCACCACCAGTACCGCACCGCCGGACAGTGCGGCCGCGAGCTTCTTGTTCACCGGATCGGTCCCTTCCATGGCTCTCGGCCCCCGGAATCTACACGGCGGACCGTCTCTCTCCCCTTACCGGAAGGGCCATCCGTCATCTTTTGTGACTCTTCGCACCCTGGAGAGAAGGCTCACGGCATGATCCATGACATGGCCCGCCGCACGGCTCACGCATGGCTCACGGCGCGACTGACCACAGCGAAAAGCGGGCGGGCGGCGCGTCAGCACGCGCCACCCGCCCGCCGGTGAACAGGCCTTCTCGACGGAGGCCTACGAAACGACCGCCGCGTCCGGCGAGTTGGCGACCCGCTCGGCGGAGTCGTCCTCGCCGACGGCGATCCCGCGCCGCTTGGAGATGTACACGGCGACGGTGATCACAAGGAGCGCGAGCACCGCGATACCGATCCGCACGCCGACGTTCTTGTCGTCGCCGTACGAGAACTTGATCACCGCGGGCGCGATGAGCAGGGACACCAGGTTCATGACCTTCAGCAGCGGGTTGATCGCCGGCCCGGCCGTGTCCTTGAAGGGGTCACCGACCGTGTCGCCGATCACCGTGGCGGCGTGGGCCTCGCTGCCCTTGCCGCCGTGATGGCCGTCCTCCACCAGCTTCTTGGCGTTGTCCCAGGCACCGCCGGAGTTGGCGAGGAACACCGCCATCAGCGTGCCCGCGCCGATCGCGCCCGCGAGGTAGGCGCCGAGCGCGCCGACTCCGAGGGTGAACCCGATGAAGATCGGCGCCATGACGGCGAGCAGACCCGGTGTGGCCAGCTCGCGCAGGGCGTCCCTGGTGCAGATGTCGACGACCTTGCCGTACTCGGGCTTCTCCGTGTAGTCCATGATCCCGGGCTTCTCCCGGAACTGCCGCCGCACCTCGAACACCACGGAACCCGCCGACCGGGAGACGGCGTTGATGGCCAGTCCGGAGAAGAGGAAGACGACCGCGGCGCCCGCGACGAGCCCGACGAGGTTGTTGGGCTGGGAGATGTCCAGTGACAGGCTGAGCGGCGATCCCGGCCCGCTGAGCTTCGCCCCGACGTCCCGCGCGTTGGTGGTGATCGCGTCGCGGTACGACCCGAACAGCGCCGACGCGGCGAGTACGGCGGTGGCGATCGCGATGCCCTTGGTGATGGCCTTGGTCGTGTTGCCGACCGCGTCCAGGTTGGTGAGCACCTGCGCGCCCGCGCCCTCGACGTCACCGGACATCTCGGCGATGCCCTGGGCGTTGTCGGAGACCGGCCCGAAGGTGTCCATGGCGACGATCACGCCGACCGTGGTGAGCAGGCCGGTGCCGGCCAGCGCCACCGCGAACAGCGCCAGCATGATCGACGTGCCGCCGAGCAGGAACGCGCCGTACACGCTGAGCCCGATCAGCAGGGCGGTGTACACGGCCGACTCCAGGCCCAGCGAGATGCCGGACAGGATGACGGTGGCCGGGCCCGTGAGGGACGTCTTGCCGATGTCCCTGACCGGACGGCGGTTGGTCTCGGTGAAGTAGCCGGTCAGCTGCTGGATGACGGCGGCGAGCAGGATGCCGATGGCCACCGCGACCAGCGCGAGGAGCCGGGGGTCGCCGTCCTTGGCCTTGATCGCCGCGTCGGTGACGCCGTCCAGGTCCGCGTAGTTCGAGGGCAGGTAGACGAAGACCGCGACCGCGACCAGCACCAGGGAGATCACCGCGGAGATGAAGAAGCCGCGGTTGATCGCGGTCATGCCGCTGCGGTCGGCGCGCCGCGGCGCGACCGCGAAGATGCCGATCATCGCGGTGAGCACACCGATGGCCGGCACCAGCAGCGGGAAGGCCAGTCCGGAGTCGCCGAAGGCGGCCTTGCCGAGGATGAGCGCGGCCACCAGGGTGACGGCGTACGACTCGAACAGGTCGGCCGCCATGCCCGCGCAGTCGCCGACGTTGTCGCCCACGTTGTCGGCGATGGTCGCGGCATTGCGCGGGTCGTCCTCCGGAATGCCCTGTTCGACCTTGCCGACCAGGTCGGCGCCGACGTCGGCGGCCTTGGTGAAGATGCCGCCGCCCACTCGCATGAACATCGCGATCAGGGCGGCGCCGAGGCCGAAGCCCTCCAGCACCTTCGGCGCGTCGGCCGCGTACACCAGCACCACACAGGAGGCGCCCAGCAGGCCGAGCCCCACCGTGAACATGCCGACGACGCCGCCCGTGCGAAATGCGATCTTCATCGCGGTGTGCGAGACGGTGGTGAGATCCTTTTGCGGTTCGCCTTCGGCCGGGGTGGCTTCCCGGGCCGCGGCGGCGACGCGCACATTGCTGCGCACGGCGAGCCACATGCCGATATAACCGGTGGCCGCCGAGAAAGCGGCTCCGATCAGGAAGAACACCGAGCGGCCGGCACGCTGATTCCAGTCGTCCGCGGGCAGCAGCAGGAGCAGGAAGAAGACGACCACGGCGAATGCGCCGAGCGTGCGCAGCTGCCGGGCGAGATACGCCTTGGCGCCTTCCTGGACCGCCTCGGCGATCCGCTTCATGCTGTCGGTGCCCTCGCCCGCGGCCAGCACCTGACGCACCAGGATCCCGGCGACCACCAGTGCGGCCAGGGCGACCGCCGCGATGACGGCCACGAGGATCCGGTTGTCGTCGGTCAGTACCGCAGCTGCGAGGTTCGTGGGGTGACCCAACTGATGAGGGGTAGAAAGCCCCGCCATTCGTCCTCCTTGACGCTTGGGCTGAGCTCAAGATGTGGACGGATTGTAGGTACCCCCGAGTGATCTAAACAGGGGACGGCAAGCGGAATTGGCCTTCTTGTGCTCTTCAGCAAATGATCGAGGCGGGATCAGGGAACCCGAAAGCGGTAACGCCCTAAAAGCATTGACGGCCGCATTGACGCTTGATCGAATTATCGGGCTATTGATCGTGAATTTCTTCACGAATTCCGATTGACGCCGGTGGAGTGCTGGCGGAGCGCTCGTGAGGTGCTCGCGAGATGTCGGGAAATACGAGAAGGGCCCTGCTCAGCAGGGCCCTCTGGGTTGCACTGTGCGTCCGGCGTCAGCGCCCGGATCAGGCGCCAGGCGTCCGGCGTCAGCGCCCGGGGGGAGGCGTCAGGCGAGTGCGACGGCCGGCGGTGAGGTCGGCCAGGTCATCCGGATCAGGCCGCCGTTCCGCCCCGTGCTGACCTCCACGTCGTCGACGAGGCCGCTGATGACCGCGAGCCCCATCTCGTCCTCCTCGGCGTCCGCGTCGCCGTCCGGCGCGGCGCCGGGCGTGTCGCCCGCGATCGCGTGCGGGGCCTCGTCGCCGACCTCGATGGAGAACTGTTTCTCATCCTCGATCAGCGCCACCTTCACCGGTGCGGTGATGTCGTGGTTGCGATGCAGGCCGACGGCACGGGAGCAGGCCTCTCCCACGGCGAGCCGGACCTCGTCCAGCACCGCCTCGTCCACTCCGGCCCTGCGTGCCACCGCTGCCGCCACCAACCGGGCGGTGCGGACGTGCTCGGGCAGCGCGCTGAAGCGGAGTTCGACGGTGGCCATGCATCCCCCTGACTACTACGGGCGTGCGGTCGGGGCGGGGCCGCGAAGACTCCGGACCCCTCGTGTACTTCTGTGCCCCGGGCCGCCTTGTCCTCATCGGCCCAGGACGGGACCGGCCGACGTCCGGGCCCCTGCGGGAGCCCGGATGCCGGCGACCGGTCCTGAATCAGTCGGTGGCCGCCACCGCTTCCTCGACCGAGGTGTGAATCGGGAACACCTTGGTGAGGCCGGTGATCCGGAAAATCTTGAGAATGCGCTCCTGGTTGCAGACCAGGCGCAGTGAGCCCTCGTGGGCACGCACTCGCTTCAGGCCGCCGACCAGCACGCCGAGACCGGTGGAGTCGAGGAAGTCCACGCCCTCCATGTCGACGACGAGGTGGAAATTGCCGTCGTTCACCAGCTCGACCAGCTGCTCGCGCAGCTTGGGCGCGGTGTATACATCGATTTCGCCACCGACCTCGACGACCGTACGATCGCCGACGGTACGGGTCGACAGGGACAGGTCCACGGATCCTCCAGCACCTTGCTATCGAGCGGTCGCCCCTCGGGCATCCCAGCTTGGGGCCCCGGACGCATCGCCAGCCGCCATGGCATTCAATCACTTACCGGCAGGCGTGCACGACGCCTTGGCTCCATTGTCCGTCACGCCGGTGACACACTCGGTGCCGATGGCCAAGAATCACCGATCCGATGAACCCCCGGCCGACCCGGCGTCCCGCCCGTCTCCGGGCACGGTCCTGGCCCGGCTCGCCTCCGGGCCGAGCCGGGCTGCGCGCATCACTCATACGGAGCACTTGCCCCCGCGTGCGGGTCGCCATGCCGTCTGGCCTCACCGGATTCACCCGGAAGTGGTCGCAGCCGTTCAGGCGTGCGGAATCGAGCACCCGTGGGCACACCAGGCGCTGGTCGCCGAGCACGCCCTCGACGGCGACTCCGTGGTCGTCGCCACCGGCACCGCGTCCGGCAAGTCCCTCGCCTACCTCGTACCCGTCCTGTCCGACCTCCTGACCGGCTCCAAGGCACCCAACGGCCGTGGCGCCACCGCCCTGTACCTGGCGCCCACCAAGGCGCTCGCCGCGGACCAGTGCCGGTCGGTGAAGGAACTTTCACACGCTTTGGGGAACGCCGTACGCCCAGCCGTGTACGACGGCGACACCGCGTTCGAGGAACGCGAGTGGATCCGCCAGTACGGCAACTACGTCCTCACCAACCCCGACATGCTGCACCGCGGGATCCTCCCCGCCCACCCGCGCTGGTCCTCCTTCCTCAAAGCGCTCCGGTACGTCGTCGTCGACGAGTGCCACACCTACCGGGGCGTCTTCGGCTCGCACGTCGCCCAGGTGCTGCGCCGGCTGCGCCGGCTGTGTGCCCGTTACGGCTCCTCGCCCGTCTTCCTGCTGGCTTCGGCGACCGCGGCCGAGCCCGCCGTCGCCGCCCGCAGGCTGACCGGACTGCCGGTGACCGAGGTCGCCGACGACGCCTCCCCACGCGGGGAACTCGTCTTCGCCCTCTGGGAGCCCCCGCTCACCGAGCTGCACGGCGAGCGAGGCGCACCCGTGCGGCGCTCCGCCACCGCCGAGACCGCCGACCTGCTGACCGACCTCACCGTGCAGGGGGTGCGCTCCGTCGCCTTCGTGCGGTCCCGGCGCGGCGCCGAGCTGATCTCGGTGATCGCCCAGGAGAAACTGGCCGAGGTCGACCGCTCCCTCGTCCGGCGTGTCGCGGCCTACCGCGGCGGCTACCTCCCCGAGGAGCGCCGCGCCCTGGAACGCGCACTGCACTCCGGCGAACTCCTCGGCCTCGCCGCCACGACGGCCCTGGAGCTGGGCGTGGACGTCTCCGGCCTGGACGCCGTGGTGATCGCCGGTTACCCGGGCACGCGCGCGTCCCTGTGGCAGCAGGCGGGCCGCGCGGGCCGCTCCGGGCAGGGCGCCCTGGCGGTCCTGGTGGCCCGGGACGACCCGCTGGACACCTTTCTCGTCCACCACCCCGAAGCGCTGTTCGACCGCCCCGTGGAGTCGACGGTTCTCGACCCCGACAACCCCTACGTCCTCGCCCCACACCTGTGCGCGGCCGCCGAGGAACTCCCGCTGACCGAGGAGGACCTGGACCTCTTCGGTCCCGCATGCGCGGACGTGCTCCCGCAGTTGGAGGCCGCGAAGCTGTTGCGCCGGCGCACGAAGGCCTGGCACTGGACTCGCCGCGAGCGGGCCGCCGACCTGACCGACATCCGCGGCGCCGGCGGCCGTCCGGTGCAGGTCGTGGAGGAGGGCACCGGGCGCCTGCTGGGCACGGTGGACGCGGGAGCCGCGCACTCCGCGGTCCACGAGGGCGCCGTCCACCTGCACCAGGGCCGTACCTACCTGGTGCGCTCCCTGGACCTGGAGGACTCGGTCGCCCTGGTGGAGCAGGCCGACCCGCCGTACTCGACGGTCGCCCGGGACACCACCGCGATCTCCGTCCTGGAGACGGACACGGAGATCCCGTGGGGCGACGGCCGCCTGTGCTACGGCTCCGTCGAGGTCACCAACCAGGTGGTCTCCTTCCTCCGCAGGCGCCTGATCACGGGTGAAGTGCTGGGCGAGACGAAACTCGACCTCCCACCCCGCACGTTGCGCACGCGCGCGGTGTGGTGGACGGTCACCGAGGACCAGTTGGACGAGGCCCGGATCCCCCCGGAGATCCTCGGTGGCTCCCTGCACGCCGCCGAACACGCCTCGATCGGCATGCTTCCCCTCTTCGCGACCTGCGACCGCTGGGACATCGGCGGCGTCTCGATCCCCCTCCACCCCGACACGCTCCTGCCGACCGTCTTCGTCTACGACGGCCACCCCGGCGGCGCGGGCTTCGCCGAGCGCGCCTTCCACACCGCCCGTGCCTGGCTCGCCGCCACCCGCGAAGCCATCGCGTCCTGCGAGTGTGAGGCGGGCTGCCCGTCCTGCATCCAGTCCCCCAAGTGCGGCAACGGCAACGACCCACTGCACAAGAGGGGGGCGGTACGACTCCTCACGGTGCTGCTGCGGGGGGCACCGGAGGAGGTGCCGGCGAACGGGGCCGGCAATGAGGTCGCGAATGAGGTCGCGAAGAGGGCTTCGGACGGCTAGGCGCCCGTGGAAGGGCCGGGGGGCCGTAGGGGGGCTCAGGGAGGACTGGACGGCTCCGCATGCCGCCCGGCAACCGGGTTCCGCAGCGCTCCCGGTGCCGCCGGCGGCTCGGATGGCACCGGCCCCGCCGGGCCCGCTCTGGCCCTCGCCTCCGCCGCGAACGGCCCCTTTCCCGAGGCCGCCGTCACCTCGGAGATCTGGCCCGTGACGGCGCAGCGCACCAGCCGTACCCGCTGGGCCGCCGCCAGCCGCTCGGCCCGGGCGCAGGCCGCGGCGCTGCCCTCGGCCCAGTGGTCCGCCGCCGCGAGCGCCGCCAGGTCAGCACCGCCGGCCGCACGGTGCCGGACGACGACGGCCTGCCCGAGAGCGAGCACGGCACCGAACACCACGCACAGCACGGCAATCGCCCCCAAGCTCCAGACGGTGGCGGACCCCTGATCGGCGGACACCCGGCCACCCGACCCGCGATCGCGGGTCTCGCGGTGGGGAAACCTTCGATCGGAGGACACCCGGTTGGAGGACACCCCGTCGGTGTGCCCCTGGCCGGAGGCCCCGCCCCCGGAAGGCCGCCGCTCGGGGCGCTGCCGGTCGGCGTGCTGCCGGTCCGCGTGCTGCCGGTCGGAGCGCTGCCAGTCAACGTGCTGCCGGTCCGCGTGCTGCCGGTCGGAGCGCTGCCAGTCAACGTGCTGCCGGTCCGCGTACTGCCAGTCAACGTGCTGCCGGTCCGCGTGCTGCCGGTCGTACAGCCGCTCCCGATGGGAGACGCCCCGCTCGAAGGCGCCCCGCTCGGAGACATCCCGCTCGAAGGGCCGCCGCACCGAGCGCCGCCGTTCCGGGTGCCCGGAGCCGTGGTCCCCTTGCACGGCTCTCACGGTGCCTCCCCCTTCGCCGTCCCTACCGTCCCCACCGTCTCCTCCGCCAGGGCGACCGCCTCCTCGTGCACCTCGAACGGCAACCCGCTGAGCACCGGCGGTCTGGCGACCACCGTCACCCGGACCTTGTCGTCCTCGCGCCGCACCGTCACGCGCGCCCCGCGAGGCGCCGCGTCGCGGGCCACCATGACCACCGCGTCGGCTCGGTCCTGACGGGCGGCGGCGCGGGCGCCCGCGCGGGCCGCGTCCACGCACTGGATCTGCGCGGCCACCGCCAGCAGCCCCCAGACCAGTGCCATGGTGAACGCCACCAGCACGGACAGCACCACGGCCGCCTCAGCGGTCACGAAACCGCGGTCCCCCGCCCGTTCACATCCGCGCACTGAGCGCCTTCTTCACGATGCCCTGCAGTTCCGCCTTGACCTGGCCGCTGGTGACGACCTCGTAGAGCAGCAGCGCGAACCCGACGGCCGCGATGATTCCCATCGCGTACTCGGACGTCACCATGCCGGCGTCCTGGCGGCACCGGCGGTACGTTCCCCGCAGCCCCGCCACCGCTTTCCCGACCGCTTTCCTGGTCTTCCTGTTCATCTCGACTCCCGTGAGATCCAGTTCGTTTCCTCGTTCTCCGCGCTTCGCGCACTGCATCCGGCCGCTCCCGTGCGCCTCACCTCCCTCCGACGACCCCGCCCGCCAGCCCGATCACGACGGGCAGCACACCGGTCGCGATGAACGCGGGCAGGAAGCACAGGCCGACGGGCGCGGAGATCAGGACGGCTGCACGGCGCGCCCGCGTGGTCGCGGTTCGGGCCCACTCCGCCCGCGCGTCAGCGGCGATACGGGCGACCGGGCCGGCCGCGGGCAGTCCGGACTCGCCGGCCCGCTCCAGCAGCCGTGCCAGGACCGCCGCCCCGGGCAGCGCGGCCAGCCGCCGCCAGGCGACCGCCGGTTCACCTCCGAGCCGCACCTCGGCCGCACCCCGCGCCAGCGCTTCTCCGACCGGTCCGCCGAGGGCCTCCCCCACCGCCTGGGCGGCGACGACCGGGCCGGCGCCGGCCGTGATGCAGGCGGCCAGCAGATCGGCGGCGAGCGGAAGCCGACGCGCGGCTTCCGCCGTGTCGACCGTCTCCGCACGGCCGGCGGCCGCCTGACGGTCCCGCCACCGCCACAGCACCGCGCCGGTACCGAGCCCCAGCAGGACACCTCCCGCTCCGCCGGCCAGCATCCAGGCGCCACAGGCCGCGCCGGCCGGCAGCATCAGCCGCCGTACGGTGTCCGGCACCTCGAAGGACGTTCTGACGGGCATCTCGTGTCCCAGCAGTTCGGCCACCCGGTGCCGCGCCTGCCGCCGTCGCCGGACCGTGTCCAACCGCCACACGACCCAGCCGAGAGCCAGCGCCGTCCCCCCGGGCATCCCCAGCCTGTGGACGAACTCCGCGCTCATACCGCCTCCGCTCCCCGCACGATCCGCACCGCCCACCACATCCCGGCCGTCTCGAACACCGCTCCGGCGACCAGGCAGCCGAGTCCGGCACCGGTGTGCAGGAGGACGTGCAACGGGTCGGCGCCCATGGCCGTGCCGAGGAGCAGGCCGAGGACGGGGAGGGCGGCGAGCAGCACCGCGGTGGCGCGGGCGCCCGACATCTGGGCGCGCAGGTCGGAGCGCTGGGCTCGTTCGGCTCGCAGGGCCGCGTCCAGCCGGTCCAGGCCGGCCGCCAGGCCCGCGCCCTGGTCCACGGCCACCCGCCAGCACGCGGCCAGCCCGAGCAGGCCCTCGGCGCCCGGTCGCCGGGCCGCCGCGGCGAGCGCGCCGGGCACGTCGCCGCCGAACCGGGCGGCCGCGACCACGGCCGCCTGTGCGTCGCCCAGACCGCCCGAGTCCCGCGCGGCCCGCGGCAGCGCCTCGCCGGGCTGGCGTCCCGCGCGCACCTCGCCGGCGAGTGCCCCGCACAGGGTGATCACCGCGTCGGCCCGCCGGTCCCTGATGAGTCCGGCCTGCCGGGCCAGCCGCACCCGGCGCAGCGCCGGAACCCCGGCCGCCCCCGCGACGACCGGAATCACCGAGGTGCCCAGCAGCGCGAGCAGCGCTCCTGCCGCGAGCGCCCACCATTCGGCACCGAACCGGCCGCGCAGGCGGCGCAGTGTCCCGAGGGTCCTGTCCCAGGAGGGTGGCCCGGTGGCCACCGTTCCCCCGTCCGCGAGCAGCAGCCGCGCCCGTCGCATCCCGTGGTGCCGTCCGCCGAGCAGCCAGACCAGCGCGCCCAGGCAGACCAGCGCGGCCCCCGTGGACGATGCCCCGCGGATCGCTTCCGTCACTTCCATCGCCTCACTCACTCGTCCTCCGAACCTGTTCGCGCTGCCGGCCCCGGACCCGTTCGTGCCGCGGAGCCGTCGAGCAGCCGCTCCAGCCGCTCCCACCCGCGCTCCCGTGTGAAGGCGCGGTCGCCCCAGCGCAGCGCCGGCACCGTCCGCACCAGCCCGGTGGTATCCCGCTCCAGCACGTGCACTTCGGCGATCCGGCGCCGTCCGGAGCGGTCCCGTACGAGGTGCAGCACAACGGAGAGGGCGGCCGCCAGCTGGCTGTGCAGGGCGGCTCGGTCCAGCCCGGCGGCCGTGGCGAGCGCCTCCAGGCGCGCCGGTACGTCCGCGGCGGCATTGGCGTGGATCGTGCACGAACCGCCTTCATGGCCCGTGTTGAGTGCCGCGAGCAGATGCACGACCTCGGGTCCGCGCACCTCGCCGACGACCAGCCGGTCGGGCCGCATCCGCAGCGCCTGCCGGACGAGGTCCTCCAGCGTGACCAGGCCGGCACCCTCCTGGTTGGCGGGCCGGGTCTCCAGCCGCACCACGTGGGGGTGATCCGGTCTGAGCTCGGCCGAGTCCTCGGCGAGCACGATCCGCTCGTCCGGCCCGGTCAGGCCCAGCAGTGCGCTGAGCAGGGTCGTCTTCCCGGTTCCGGTGCCTCCGCTGACGAGGAAGGACAGCCGGGCGTCCAGCAGTGCCCGCAGGATCCGGTCGCCGCCGGGCGGCACGGTGCCCGCCTCCACCAGTTCCCGCAGTGTGAACGCCCGGGGCCGTACGACCCGCAGGGAAAGGCAGGTGCAGCCGACGGCGACCGGGGGCAGCACCGCGTGCAGCCGTGTTCCGTCGGGCAGCCGGGCGTCCGCCCAGGGCCGGGCGTCGTCCAGCCGGCGTCCGGCCACGGCGGCGAGCCGCTGCGCGAGGCGTCGTACGGCTGCCGCGTCCGGGAAGGTCACCGGTGTCAGTTCCAGGCCGCCACCACGGTCCACCCACACGCGATCCGGCGCGGACACCAGGACGTCGGTGACGTCCGCGTCGGCGAGCAGCGGCTCCAGCGGGCCGGTGCCGACGAGTTCCGACCTCAGGTGCCGTGCCGCGCCGAGGACCTCGGCGTCGCCGAGCACCCGGCCCTGTTCGCGCAGCGCCTGGGCCACGCGCGCGGGTGTTGGTTCGGCACCGCTCTCGGCCAGCCGGCGCCGTACGCCGTCGAGCAGGGCCGCGCAGTCGGCCCGGTCGAGTCCGGGGAACGTCATCGGGTGCCTCCGGCCTCGACGAGCGCTCGCTCCCAGAAGTCCGCGCAGAAGCGGGCGAGGGGACTGTGCGCGCCGGCGCCCGGGGGTTTGGCGCCTGTCCGGGGGCGCAGCAGTGCCGGTTCGACGGGCAGCTCGCCGGCCAGGGGCAGGTCGAGCAGCCGGGCCACCGCCTGGTCGTCCAGGCCCGGCGCGTAGGGGCCGCGCACCGCGACCCGCACGTCGCGCACGACCATCCCGAGGGCGGACGCGACCCGGCCCGCGGCGGCGACCGCCCGCAGTTCGGCGGGGACGACGAGCAGAGCCAAGTCGAGCTGGGCGAGGGCCTCGGCGACCCCGTCGTCCAGACGGCGGGGCAGGTCGACCACGACGGTGCCGCCGCGTCGGCGGGCGGCGGCGAGGACCGCGCGCACGGCCGGGGGCGGGACGGCGACGCAGTCGCCGCGGTCCCAGCTGAGCACCCGCAGGGCGTGCAGCTCGGGCAGCGACTCCTCCAGGGCGCCGCCGCCGACCCGGCCGCGGGATGCGGCGAAGGCGGGCCAGCGCAGTCCGTCGGCGCTCTCGCCGCCCAGGAGCACGTCGAGTCCGCCGCCGAGCGGATCGGCGTCCACGAGGAGGGTGCGCAGTCCCTCGCGTGCCGAGGTGACGGCGAGTGCGCAGGCGAGCGTGGACGCGCCGGCTCCGCCCCGGCCGCCGATCACCCCGACGGTCAGGGCGGGGCGGCCGACGCCCTCGGCCACGTCGGCGATGCGGTCGACCAGCCACTGCTCACCGTCGGGCAGCATGAGGACGTGGTCGGCGCCGATCCGCACGGCTCGTTTCCACACTCCCGGGTCGTCCTGGTCGCGGCCGACCAGCACCACTCCGCGGCGGCGCGCGGCCCCGCGGACGCGGCGGGCGGCGTCGTCGCCGACGAGGACGAGCGGGGCGTCCTCCCAGCCGTCGCCGTGCTCCGGTACGCCGTGGCGGACTTCGGGCGTGGCGCCGGCTGCCGCGCACAGACGCAGCAGATCGTCCAGGAGACCGGCGTCCTCGGTGACGATGAGCGGCCGTCCGGGCCGGCCTTCCGCCGTGGGCGGCGGGTCGTGGGTGACGGTTCCGGTCACGTGTGTTCCCCCTTCGCTGCATGGGCGCGCGGCCATGGCGGTCGTGCGATTCCCGTGGATGTGAAGAACCGGCGAGCGGCCTCCATATGAGCGGCCGAAAGGAACCGGCCATAGGCGCCGCGGCAATCAGAACCGGCCATGAACTCGCCGTGCCGAGCGCGCTGGAATCACGGTGCCGCGATCTCCGAAATCGTGTGGATCTTGGTCGAAAACCGTGGACAACTCCGAAGCTGTGAATATCGCCGTCACCCGTACCGGTGACCTGCCGGCGGCCCCCGCACCGGCCGTTGTGCGGCATTCACAGAGCAATCCGGCGATTACGGCGAGTAATGAATCATGAGCATGGCAAAGCGGCGCCCGGAGCGGTCACAGCGCCGGCCGCAGGGGCCTTGAAACAGAGAGGGGAGGTGGGAAAACGTACCCGGACATGCGACGACCCCCGCCGGGGGGGAGAGCGGGGGTCGTCCCCACGGCCGACTCGGGGGGGGAGGAGTCGGGCCGGGTTAGCACGGTCGCGAACGATCCGTGACTTCCATGGTGTACCCGAGAGCCTTCTCAGGCAAACCCACACGCCACACCTTACGCCGAATGGTGGGCCCCTATGCTCAGGGATGTGGAAAACCACTCCTTGCCCCGCGCCGCGGCCTTCTTTGACCTGGACAAGACGGTCATTGCGAAGTCGAGCACGCTCACCTTCAGCAAGTCCTTCTACCAAGGCGGGCTGATCAACCGCAGGGCCGCGCTGCGTACCGCATACGCCCAGTTCGTCTTCCTGGCCGGCGGCCTCGACCACGACCAGATGGAGCGCATGCGCGAGTATCTGTCCGACCTGTGCCGCGGCTGGAACGTCCAGCAGGTCAGGGAGATCGTCGCCGAGACCCTGCACGACCTGATCGACCCGATCATCTACGACGAGGCCGCCTCCCTCATCGAGGAGCACCACACAGCCGGGCGGGACGTGGTCATCGTGTCCACCTCCGGCGCCGAGGTGGTCGAACCGGTCGGGGAGCTGCTGGGCGCGGACCGGGTGGTGGCCACCCGCATGGTCGTCGGCGAGGACGGCTGCTTCACCGGGGAGGTGGAGTACTACGCCTACGGCCCGACCAAGGCCGAGGCCATCCGGGAACTGGCCGCCTCCGAGGGCTACGACCTCGACCGCTGCTACGCCTACAGCGACTCCGCGACCGACCTGCCGATGCTCCAGGCGGTCGGCCACCCCCACGCGGTGAACCCGGACCGCGCCCTGCGCCGCGAGGCGGCCGCGCGCGGATGGCCGGTACTGGAGTTCCGCCGCCCCGTCCGGCTGAAGAAGCGGCTGCCCACGCTCTCCGTCCCGCCGCGCCCCGCCCTGGTCGCGGCGGCGGCGATCGGAGCCGCCGCCGCCACCGCAGGACTCGTCTGGTACGCCAGCAAGCGCCGCAGCACCGCCTGAAGAGGTCCTTTTCGTCCCTGTTCGCACCTCAAGGCAAAGAAGTGCGGGCAGGGCTTCCACTTCCTCGCGGCTCGCGGTACAAAGAAGTCAGGCCCGCGAGACCAAAGGACATCCGAGAGGATCACCTGACACTACGCACTTGGCCCACGGACCCCGCATGTACACCGGGCACCCACGCGACGTCGACCCGTCGATTACGGGCCAGCCGCACCAGGTGACGGGCAAAGCACCCCGACCTGATGGGCGAATATCGAGGACGCTTGGTAACCGGGCGTGCATGCCAGCGGCGGTACGACTTCTCGTACCGCCGCAACCCGTGTCCGGGGCGTTCTTCTCAGGCCGCGCCGCGCTGCAGCGCCTCGCACACCGCCGTCGACTCGCGCACACCCAGCTCGACAGCCCTGCCGCAGTGGGCGACCCAGGCGGCCACGCCCTCGGGCGTGCCGGAGACGTATCCGTCCAGCGCGGCCAGGTAGGAGGCGCGGCCCTGTTCCGCGTGGCCGACCTCGGCCGGGCAGACCGACTTCGGGTCCAGGCCGCTGCCGATCAGCACGATCCGCTCCGCCGCGCGCGCGACGAGCCCGTTGTGGGACACGAACGGGCGCAGCGCGAGCAGCTCGCCGTGCACCACGGCGGCCGTCACCAGCGCGGGTGCGGACGTTCCGGCGACGATGAGGTCGGCCAGCCCCTCCAGGCGGCCGGACACCTCCTGGGCGTCCGGCAGCGGCAGCTCGACCAGCGGCTCGTCCACCGGCTCGCCGGCCTGGCGCGGCCTCCCGACCCGCTCGTCCTGGCCCGCCGCGGCCACCAGATGCAGCCGGGCCAGCACCCGCAGGGGCGACTGCCGCCAGATGGACAGCAGCTGCCCGGCCTCGGCCGACAGCCGAAGGGCCGCGCCCACCACGCGCGCCTCGGTGTCGGCGCTGAAGTCGGTACGCCTGCGCACCTCCTCCAGCGCCCAGTCCGCGCCGGACAGCGCAGCCGAGCCCCGGGCACCGCGCAGAGCCGCCTCGGAGGTGATCGCATTACTGCGGCGCCGCATGATCCGGTGCCCGTAGACCCGGTCCACGGCCTTGCGCACGGACTCCACGGACTCGGCCACACCGGGCAGTGCGCCCAGGGCCGCGAGCGGATCGGCGGTCGCGCCTGTCGTACTCATGAGTACGACACTACGCACCCCATCGGCCGACCCCACGAAGGAGTGGTCTTCTTCACTTCGCCAAGGTACGCACAGCTACAAGTCGACTACTCTTCGTGAACATGAAAATTGCTTTCGTCGGGAAGGGCGGCAGCGGAAAGACCACGCTCTCCTCCCTCTTCGTCCGTCACCTCGTGGCCGCCGGAGCGCCGGTGCTCGCCATCGACGCCGACATCAACCAGCACCTGGGCCCGGCGCTCGGCCTCGACGAGGCGGAGGCGGCCGCACTGCCCGCGATGGGTGAACGGCTGCCACTGATCAAGGACTATCTGCGGGGGCACAATCCGCGCATCCCATCCGCCGCGACGATGATCAAGACCACCCCGCCCGGTGAGGGCTCGCGGCTGGTCCAGGTGCGGGAGCCCAACCCGGTCTACGACGCCTGCGCGCGTCCGGTGGAACTCGACGGCGGCGCCGTCCGTCTGATGGTCACCGGCCCCTTCAGCGACGCCGACCTGGGGGTCGCCTGCTACCACTCCAAGACCGGAGCGGTGGAGCTGTTCCTGAACCACCTCGTCGACGGCCCCGACGAGTACGTCGTGGTCGACATGACGGCGGGTTCGGACTCCTTCGCCTCCGGCATGTTCACCCGCTTCGACGTCACGTTCCTCGTCGCCGAGCCGACCCGCAAGGGGGTGTCCGTCTACCGCCAGTACAAGGACTACGCCCGCGACTTCGACGTCGCCCTCAAGGTCGTCGGCAACAAGGTCCAGGAGCAGGACGACATCGACTTCCTGCGCGCGGAGGTCGGGGACGACCTGCTGGTGACGGTCGGGCGCTCGGACTGGGTGCGCGCCATGGAGAAGGGCCGCCCGCCGCGGTTCGAGCTCCTCGAGGAGGGCTGCTCCCGCGCCCTGCAGACCCTCCGGGCCACCGCGGACGCCACGTACGCACAGCGCGACTGGGACCGGTACACCCGTCAGATGGTGCACTTCCACCTGAAGAACGCCGAGGCGTGGGGCAACGAGCGCACCGGGGCCGACCTGGCGGCGCAGGTCGACCCCGGATTCGTCCTCGGCGAGGGGCTGGCGGCTCCCGCCTGACGCCTACTGCTTGACGGCCGGCGCCCCGGGCACGCCCTTGGGCGCCGGGGCCGGGCGGCCGGAGAGGAAGGACGCCCAGCCCTGCCGGGGCGCCTCACCCACCTCCAGGGTGCGCAGCCTGCGCAGGGTCTCCGGGTTCTGGGCGTCCAGCCAGTCGGCCAGCTGACGGAACGAGACGCAGCGCACCTCGGGCTTGTTGCACACCTCCCGCACCACCTCGTCAATGGCGCGCATGTAGGTGCCGCCGTTCCAGGACTCGAAGTGGTTGCCGATGACCAAGGGCGCGCGGTTGCCGTCGTAGGCCCGGTAGAAGCCCTTGATCAGGCCGTCGCGCATCTGGTCGCCCCAGTAGTCGAACATGTCGGGGTCGCCCTGGGTCTGCGTGCCCGACTGGTTGACCATGAAGTTGTAGTCCATGGTCAGCTGTTCGTAGGTGTGGCCGGGGAAGGGCACCAGCTGCATCGACAGGTCCCACAGCCCGTCCTTCTTCTCGGGCCAGACCTGGTCGTCGACACCGCTGGAGTCGTAGCGCAGGCCCAGCTGGCGGGCGGCCTTGCGGAAGTTCTTCTGCCCTTCCAGGCAGGGGGTGCGGCCGCCGATCAGCTCCTTGTCGTAGTCGAAGGGCAGCGGCGAGGACCGCTTCATGCCGGTGTTGGTCTTCCAGTTCTTCACGAACTGCTTGGCCTGGGCGATCTCGCTCTTCCACTCCTCCACCGACCAGGTGCCGACGCCGCCGTCAGGCCCGCAGAAGTGGCCGTTGAAGTGGGTGCCGATCTCGTTGCCCTCCAGCCAGGCCAGCCGGACCTGCCTCAGGGTGTCGGCGATGCCCCGCTCGTCGTTGAATCCGATGTCGGAGCTGCCAGGCGAGTGCTGCGGCGGCTTGTACAGGTCGCGCTTCTCCTCGGGCAGCAGGTACACGCCGCTGAGGAAGTACGTCATGGTGGCGTGGTTCTCCTTGGAGACCTTGCGGAAGTGCGAGAACAGCTTCTGACTGTCCTCGCCCGCGCCGTCCCAGGAGAACACGACGAACTGCGGGGGCTTCTCACCCGGCTTGAGCCGCTCGGGACTCGGCAGGTGCGGCTGCGAGCCGGTGTACGCGGTGGAGCCGTCGCCGATCAGCCGGACCACGCTCCCCGGCGCCGGTGCTCCCTGCTGCGGGCCGGAGACCCCTTCCTTCGAGCCACTGGAGCCGGTCGCACAGCCGGCGAGCGACGCGGCACAGGCCGCGGTGACCACGGCACCGACGGCGATCCTCTGGGTGGCGGCCATGTTCCGCCCACCTTCTTCCTTCTCTCGGACACGCGCTGACGAGGGCCTTTGCTGGTGATGTGCCGGGCTTACGCCGACGGCGCCGCCAAGGTCGCACGGGACCGGGAGGGAATTAGTACGACAAACCGATCAAATGCATTTGGTTCACCCGAGGGTGTGATCCTCTGTGCCGTTTGCCTCGGAAAGCTATGCATTGTCTTTACTCTGCATTACGGTTCATTTACCAAGCGTCACCTCATCCCGCCGCTGTACGCCGTGACTCACGGCCGCGACCGACCCCGCCATCGACGCGGGCCCCACTCAGACCGCGACCGCGCCGCCCCGGAGGAGACGGGACCATGCCCTCAGCCTGCGCACCACCTCACGCCCAGCACCCCCACCCGCCGCACAGCCCCCCACCGGGCCGCCGCCGTCGGCGCCTCGTCGACGGCGCCGACGTGTCCGCGGCCGTCGCGGTCTTCCTGATCGCCCTGCCGCTCTCCCTCGGCATCGCCCTGGCCACCGGCGCACCGCTGCAGGCCGGACTCGTCGCCGCCGCGGTCGGCGGGATCGTCGCGGGCCGACTGGGCGGCTGCCCGCTGCAGGTCAGCGGCCCCGCGGCCGGACTCACCGTCGTCACCGCCGACCTGATCCACCGTTACGGCTGGCGGACCACTTGCGGCATCACCGTCCTCGCCGGTCTCGCCCAGCTCGGGCTCGGCTGCCTGCGGGTGGCCCGCGGAGCGCTCGCCGTCAGCCCGGCCGTGGTGCACGGCATGCTCGCCGGCATCGGCATCACCATCGCCGTGGCCCAGTTGCACATCGTCCTCGGCGGCAGCCCGGACAGCTCCGTCCTCGCCAATGTGCGCGCACTGCCCGCCCAGTTGGCCCATCTGCACCCGGCTGCCGTGATCACGAGTGCGCTGACCCTGGCACTGCTGCTGGCCTGGCCGCGCCTGCCCGGCCGCGCCGGCCGGAGCCTGCGCAAGGTACCGGCCGCACTCGTCGCCGTCGCCGGCGCCACCTCGGTGGCCGCCCTCACCGGGCTGACCCTCCCCCGGGTCGACCTGCCTTCCTGGAGCAGCCACGCGCTGGCCGGCCTGCCCGAGGGCCCGGCGCTCGGCATCGCGGCAGCCGTGCTCACGACGACCCTGGTGTGCAGCGTGCAGTCGCTGCTCGGCGCGGTGGCCGTCGACAAGCTGGTCGCGGCCCGGCCCGGACCGCAGCCCCATGCCGGCCGCTCGGACCTTGACCGGGAGCTACTGGGCCAGGGCGCCGCCAACATCGTCTCCGGGGCACTCGGCGGACTGCCGGTCGCCGGGGTGGCGGTGCGCAGTACCGCCAATGTGAGATCGGGCGCCGTGAGCCGGAACTCCACGATGCTGCACGGCGTTCTCGTAGTGGTCGCCGCGCTGCTGATGGTCCCGGTCCTGGAGGGGATCCCGCTCGCCTCCCTCGCAGCCCTGGTGATGGCCGTCGGCATCCAGATGGTGTCCCTGCACCACATCCGCACGGTGACACGCCACCGCGAAGTGCCGGTCTACGTCGTGACCACGCTCGGTGTGGTGCTCCTCAACGTCCTGGAGGGCGTGCTCCTCGGGGTCACCGCGGCGGTCGCCGTCGCCCTGCACCGCCTCGCCCGCACCCGCATCACGCATCACGAGAGGGAAGGAGTCCACCACCTGCACGTTCGCGGCCAGCTGACGTTCCTCGCGGTGCCCCGGCTGAGCAGAGCCCTGCACCTCGTACCCCAAGGCGCCCACGCGGTCGTGCAGTTGGACGGGTCGTTCATGGACCACGCGGCCTATGAGTCACTGCAGGACTGGCGCAGCTCCCACACCGCGCGGGGCGGCACGGCAGAGCTGTCGGGCCGGCGCGATGGAATCCGGACCGCCGGGCCGGCCGCGGCCGCCGAGTGCCGGTGCCGGCCCTGGACACCGTGGCGCAACCACCAGTCCTGCTTCGCGGGAGCTCCCACCGCCCCGGCAGGGCAGGAAGCGGCGCACGAACTGGCCCGCGGCATCAGCACGTTCCAGCGGAACACGGCGCCGCTGGTGCGAAAGGAACTGGCGCGGCTCGCCCGGGAGGGCCAGCGGCCCTCACAGCTCTTCCTCACCTGCGCCGACTCCCGGCTCGTCACGTCGATGATCACCTCCAGTGGTCCGGGCGACCTGTTCGTCGTCCGCAACGTCGGCAACCTGGTGCCGCCACCGGGCGAGGAACACGGTGACGACTCGGTCGCCGCCGCCATCGAGTACGCGGTGGACGTGCTCGGGGTGCGCTCGATCACGGTGTGCGGGCACTCCGGGTGCGGGGCGATCCAGGCCCTGCTGGCCACGGAGGGCGCCGGCGGCGGCACCCCGCTGCGCCGGTGGCTGCGACACGGGCAGCCGAGCCTCGACCGGATGGCCGGTGAGCGCCACGCCCGGCCCCGGCTGGCCGGGCGGGAATGCGCGGACGCGGCGGAGCAGTTGTGCCTGACCCACGTGGTCCAGCAGCTGGACCACCTGCGGGCGCACGCCCCGGTCGCCCGGGCGCTGGCCGAGGGACTCCTGGAGCTGCACGGCATGTACTTCCACGTCGGCGAGGCGCAGGCGTATCTGCTCACGGAAGCGGAAGGAGAGAGCCTGTTCCAGGACGTCGCGGAGGGCGTCGCCGCGGAGGGCGTCGTCGCAGACGTCACCAGGGGCCGCTCGCACGGGGCCCCTGCGGAAGGCGCGAAAGGCCTGGCCGCGGGCGTCACCGCAGGAGAGGAGGCCCGCAGCCCGGCGTGACCGGCCACTGACCGACCACCCCCACGACAGGTCTACACCAATTTTGGGGTCGGCCCTTGTCATCGCCCCCCGCGTCTGATGAGCTGTGGCCTGGGACACAACGGACACCCTTGGAAAGGGAGATGTCGTGAGCAACGAAAGCCTGGCCAACCTGCTCAAGGAAGAACGCAGGTTCGCGCCCCCCGCCGACCTGGCCGCGCACGCCAACGTCACCGCGGAGGCGTACGAACAGGCCAAGGCTGACAGGCTCGGCTTCTGGGCCGAGCAGGCCCGCCGGCTGACCTGGGCCAAGGAACCGACCGAGACGCTGGACTGGTCGAACCCGCCGTTCGCCAAGTGGTTCAAGGACGGCGAGCTGAACGTCGCGTACAACTGCGTGGACCGGCACGTGGAGGCCGGGCACGGGGACCGCGTCGCCATCCACTTCGAGGGCGAGCCCGGCGACAGCCGCTCGATCACCTACACGGAGCTGAAGGACGAGGTCTCCCGCGCCGCCAACGCCCTGCTGGAACTGGGTGTCCGCAAGGGCGACCGGGTCGCCATCTACATGCCGATGATCCCGGAGACCGCGATCGCGATGCTCGCCTCCGCCCGGATCGGCGCCGCGCACTCGGTCGTCTTCGGCGGCTTCTCGGCGGACGCGCTCGCGACCCGCATCAAGGACGCGGACGCCAAGGTCGTCATCACCGCCGACGGCGGTTACCGGCGCGGCAAGCCGTCCGCTCTCAAGCCGGCCGTGGACGAGGCGATCACCAAGGTCGACAACGTCGAGCACGTGCTGGTGGTGCGCCGCACCGGGCAGGACGTGGCCTGGAGCGGCGAGCGCGACGTCTGGTGGCACGACCTGGTCGGACGCCAGTCGGCCGAGCACACCCCGGAGGCGTTCGAGGCGGAGCACCCGCTCTTCATCCTCTACACCTCGGGGACGACCGGGAAGCCGAAGGGCATCCTGCACACCTCCGGCGGCTACCTCACGCAGACGGCGTACACCCACTGGGCGGTCTTCGACCTCAAGCCGGAGACGGACGTGTACTGGTGCACGGCCGACGTCGGCTGGGTCACCGGGCACTCCTACATCGTCTACGGGCCGCTGGCCAACGGCGCGACCCAGGTCATGTACGAGGGCACGCCGGACACCCCGCACCAGGGCCGGTTCTGGGAGATCGTGCAGAAGTACAAGGTCACGATCCTCTACACGGCGCCGACCGCCATCCGCACGTTCATGAAGTGGGGCGACGACATCCCCGCCAAGTTCGACCTCGGCAGCCTCCGGGTCCTGGGCTCGGTCGGCGAGCCCATCAACCCCGAGGCGTGGATCTGGTACCGGCGGCACATCGGCGCCGACTCCACACCCGTCGTGGACACCTGGTGGCAGACCGAGACCGGCGCCATGATGATCTCGCCGCTGCCGGGCGTCACCGAGGCCAAGCCCGGCTCGGCGCAGCGCCCGCTGCCCGGCATCAGCGCGACGGTCGTGGACGACGAGGCGAGCGAGGTGCCCGACGGCGGTGGCGGCTACCTGGTGCTGACCGAGCCGTGGCCGTCCATGCTGCGCACCATCTGGGGCGACGACCAGCGGTTCATCGACACCTACTGGTCCCGCTTCGAGGGCAAGTACTTCGCCGGTGACGGCGCGAAGAAGGACGACGACGGGGACATCTGGCTGCTGGGCCGGGTGGACGACGTCATGCTCGTGTCCGGGCACAACATCTCCACCACCGAGGTGGAGTCGGCGCTGGTCTCGCACCCGTCGGTCGCCGAGGCGGCCGTCGTGGGCGCCGCCGACGAGACCACGGGCCAGGCGATCGTCGCCTTCGTGATCCTGCGCGGCACGGCATCGGAGAACGAGGCACTCGTCGGCGAGCTGCGCGACCACGTGGGCGCCACGCTCGGCCCGATCGCCAAGCCCAAGCGGATCCTGCCGGTGGCGGAGCTGCCGAAGACCCGCTCCGGGAAGATCATGCGCCGCCTGCTGCGGGACGTGGCCGAGAACCGCCAGCTCGGCGACGTCACCACGCTGACGGATTCCACGGTCATGGACCTCATCCAGACCAAGCTCCCGGCGACGCCGAGCGAGGACTGACCGGTGCGGTGAGCCACCGCAAGGGGGCACCCGGCGACGACGCGCCGGGTGCCCCCTTGCGCGTCTAACGTGAGGCTCACCGGTTCCGGTCGCCAGTGCCGTTAGGTAAAGTAAACAAAAGCGTCAAGACGCGAAGAGAAGCACAGGTGCGCCGGGAAGTCTGGTCGGCATGTGAGCCGTCCTGCCCACCCACCGGAGGTCCCGCCGTGACCGCGACCCGCACCCCGAAATCCCCCCGCAAGGTCCTCGGACGCATGTCGCTGCCCGAGCGGACCTTCGTCACGGACGCGCTGCGCACCGAGACCGTCGGCGGTGTCCTGCTGCTCCTGGCCGCCGTGGCGGCGCTGGTCTGGGCGAACGTCCCCGCCCTGCGCCACAGCTACGAGACGGTCAGCGATCTGCACTTCGGTCCCGGCGCGCTCGGTCTGCACCTCTCCGTCGCCCACTGGGCCGCCGACGGCCTCCTCGCGGTGTTCTTCTTCGTGGCCGGCATCGAGCTCAAACGCGAGCTGGTCGCCGGGGACCTGCGGGACCCCAAGGCGGCCGTGCTGCCCGTGGTGGCCGCGCTGTGCGGCATGGCCGTACCCGCGCTCGTCTACACCGTGACCGCCCTGGCCGGGCACGGCTCCACGCAGGGCTGGGCGGTGCCCACCGCCACCGACATCGCCTTCGCGCTCGCCGTCCTCGCAGTGATCGGCACCGCGCTGCCCAGCTCCCTGCGGGCCTTCCTGCTGACCCTGGCGGTCGTCGACGACCTCTTCGCGATCCTGATCATCGCCGTCTTCTTCACCGACCGGCTGGACTTCGCCGCGCTCGGCGGGGCCGTCGGCGGCCTGGTGGTCTTCTGGCTGCTGCTGCGCAGGGGCGTTCGCGGCTGGTACGTGTACGTGCCGCTGGCCGTGGCGATCTGGGCGCTGATGTACAACAGCGGCGTCCACGCCACCATCGCCGGCGTGGCGATGGGCCTGATGCTGCGCTGCACCCCGGCCGAGGACCAGGAGCGCTCGCCCGGCGAACGTGTCGAGCACCTCGTGCGGCCCTTGTCGGCCGGGCTGGCCGTCCCGCTGTTCGCGCTGTTCAGCGCCGGGGTGTCGGTCTCGGGCGGGGCGCTCGGGGACGTGTTCACCAAGCCGGAGACGCTCGGCGTCGTGCTCGGCCTGTTCGTCGGCAAGGCCCTCGGCATCTTCGGTGGCACCTGGCTGACCGTCCGCTTCACCCGGGCCTCGCTCGGCGACGGCCTCGCCTGGGGGGACGTCTTCGCGGTGGCCGCCCTCGGCGGGATCGGCTTCACGGTCTCGCTGCTCATCGGCGAACTGGCCTTCGGCGGCGACCCGGTCCTCACCGACGAGGTGAAGGCGGCGGTGCTCACCGGATCACTGATCGCGGCCGTGTGCGCGACGGCACTGCTGAAGATCCGCAACGCCGAGTACCGCAGACTGTGGGAGGAAGAGGAGCGCGACGACGACCTCGACGGCATCCCGGACGTCTACGAGCAGGACGACCCGGCGTACCACCTGCGCATGGCCGAGATCCTGGAACGCAAGGCGGCCGAGCACCGGCGGATCGCCGCGGAGCGGGCCGCCGCGGCGCGCCACGGGCTTGCGGAAGTGCCGGGCGGGGCAGGCGAGGAGGGCGGCCGTCCGGCATGATCTGACGAGACAGTACAAATCAAGACGCCAGAAGAGACCTCAGAGGGAGAACGCGATGAGCGCACCCGACGGCAGCCCGGTCGGCGCCGAACGCAGCATCGGCCAGCTGTTCGCCTCGGCGACGACCGAATTGTCGGCGCTGGTGCACGACGAGATCGCGCTGGCCAAGGCCCAGCTCAAGCAGGACGTGAAGCGCGGCGCGGTGAGCGGCGGCGCCTTCTCGATGGCGGGCGCGGTCCTGGTCTTCTCGCTGCCGATGCTCAACTTCGCCCTCGCCTACGGCATCCGCACCTGGAGCCACTGGAACCTGGGCGTCTGCTTCCTGCTGTCCTTCGCGGCGAACGTGCTGATCGCCGGCGGTCTCGCCCTGATCGGCGTTCTGTTCGCGAAGAAGGCCAAGAAGAGCAAGGGCCCGCAGAAGGTCGCCGCCTCGATGAAGGAGACGGCCGGCGTCCTGCAGAACGCCAAGCCGCACCCCCGGCCGGAGCTGCCCGAGGACCGGACCCCCGCGGCCATCGAAGCTGTGGCACGCTCGTCCTCATGACCGAACCCGCCCCCTCGGCCGTACGGATCGATCTGCCCGACGGCCGGAAGGTGACGCACCGGGACGTCGCCGCCAACGGCGCCCGCTTCCACATCGCCGAAGTCGGCGACGGCCCCCTGGTGCTGCTCCTGCACGGCTTCCCGCAGTTCTGGTGGACCTGGCGGCACCAGCTGGCCGCGCTCGCGGACGCCGGCTACCGGGCGGTGGCGATGGACCTGCGGGGCGTCGGCGGCAGCGACCGCACCCCCCGCGGGTACGACCCGGCCAACCTCGCCCTCGACGTCACCGGCGTGATCCGCTCGCTCGGCGAGCCGGACGCCGCGCTGGTCGGCCACGACCTGGGCGGCTATCTGGCGTGGACGGCGGCCGCGATGCGGCCCAAGCTCGTGCGCCGCCTCGTCGTGGTCTCGATGCCGCACCCGCGGCGCTGGCGCGCGGCGATGCTGCGGGACGCCCGGCAGACGGCCGCCAGCTCCTACATCTGGGGCTTCCAGCGGCCATGGCTGCCGGAGCGTCAACTCGTCGCGGACGGCGGCGCTCTGGTGGGCCGTCTGATCCGGGACTGGTCCGGGCCGCGGCTGCGGGAGGACGAGACCGTGGAGACGTACCAGCGGGCCATGTGCATCCCGTCCACGGCGCACTGCTCCATCGAGCCGTACCGCTGGCTGGTGCGCTCGCTGGCCCGGCCGGACGGCGTCCAGTTCTACCGCCGGATGAAGCGGCCGGTGCGGGTGCCCACGCTGCATCTGCACGGCTCGCTGGACCCGGTGACCCGTACGCGCAGCGCGGCCGGTTCCGGCGAGTACGTCGAAGCTCCCTACCGCTGGCGTCTGTTCGACGGTCTGGGGCACTTCCCGCACGAGGAGGACCCGGCGGTGTTCTCCTCCGAGCTGATCAGCTGGCTGAAGGACCCCGAGCCCGACCGGTGATCGCACGGTGACGGTTTCGATGCGTTGAGTGTCCGATTTGCTGAACACTTGTCCCCCGAACGGCCACATGCCTTCCGCATAGGCCAATTGGGGGGCGCCCAGGCGGTTATCGACCTTCGGGCGGGGGCACACGTCCGGGTATGGGCTGGACGCACGACTACAGTGACGCACCCCGCAACCGCCGCTCGGCCACGGGTCTGAGCACGCCTCAACGAGGCACCCCGCAACTCGCGGAAGCGGAGCTGCGGGTGGGGATCCCGCGCATCCTGCGCCGCCGGGCCCGCTGGGTCTCGGTGCGTCTGCGTCACCCGCGCGGCTGACGGCCGCGGCTGACCCCGCCGCGGGTTCACGGGGCCCCGCCGGGGGTTCACGGGGCCCCGCCGCGGGTTCACAGGGCCTGCCGCGGGTTCAAAGGGCGCAGCTGTCGGTCCCCACCTGCTCGTTCGCCGTTCGTCCCCGGGCGATGTCGTGCTGGATCTCGTCCGCCGTCAGGGCGTAGCCGGTGTCGGCGTCGTCGAGGGACTTGGCGAAGACCACGCCGTACACCTTGCCGTCAGGGGTGAGCAGGGGTCCGCCGGAGTTGCCCTGGCGGACGGTCGTGTACAGCGAGTAGACGTCACGGCGGACCGTGCCGCGGTGGTAGATGTCGGGGCCGTTGGCCGTGATGCGCCCGCGTACGCGCGCGGCACGCACGTCGTACGAGCCGTTCTCCGGGAAGCCCGCGACGATCGCGCCGTCACCGCCGGCCGCGTCCCGGCCGGTGAACCTCAGGGCCTTCGCCCTCAGGTCGGGTACGTCCAGGACGGCGATGTCGCGCTTCCAGTCGTACAGGACGACCTTCGCGTCGTACTTGCGGCCCTCGCCGCCGATCTGCACGGTCGGCTCGTCGACCCCGCCGACGACGTGCGCGTTGGTCATGACCCGGCGGTCGGCGAAGACGAAGCCGGTGCCCTCAAGGACCTTGCCGCAACTCTGGGCGGTGCCGGTGACCTTGACGATGGAGCGCTGGGCCCGCCCGGCCACCGGGCTGCTCGCCAGGGCCGGGTCGGGCGGCCGGACGTCCTTGATCGGCTCGTTGGCGAACGGGCTGAAGACCTGCGGGAAGCCGTTCTGCGCCAGGACGGAGGAGAAGTCGGCGAACCAGGTGTCGGCCTGCGCGGGAAGTGCTCTGGAGACCCCGAGGAGCACCTTGGAGCCGCGCACCTCCTTGCCGAGCGTCGGCAGCGTCGTACCGGCGAGGGCGGAGCCGATCAGCCAGGCGACCAGGAGCATCGCCACGACGTTGACCAGCGCGCCGCCGGTGGCGTCCAGGGCGCGGGCCGGCGACCATGTGATGTGACGGCGGAGTTTGTTGCCGAGGTGGGTGGTGAGTGCCTGGCCGACGGAGGCGCAGACGATGACGACGACCACGGCGATGACGGACGCCGTGGTGCCGACGTCCGCCCGGTCGGTCGCGGCGTCCCAGACGACGGGCAGCGTGTACACGGCGACGAGTCCGCCGCCGAGGAACCCGATCACCGACAGGATGCCGACGACGAAGCCCTGGCGGTAGCCGACGACCGCGAACCACACGGCCGCGACCAGCAACAGGATGTCCAGCACGTTCACCGCTTCAGGCCTCGCCTACTCACTCCGGTCCCCACAGCCCGGCCGGGGACCCGGCCCGCCACGCCGTGGCAGAGGGACCTGGCGCCCCCGGGGAAACACAGCACGGGTTCACCCTGTCATGAGCGCCAGTCGAGCGGGACCTGCTTCCCCCGGTCCCAGGGGCGCTCCCAGCCCGCGTAGTGCAGCAACCGGTCGATCACTCCGGCCGTGAAACCCCAGACCAGAGCCGATTCGACCAGGAACGCCGGACCTCGGTGGCCGCTGGGGTGGACGGTGGTGGCGCGGTTGGCGGGGTCCGTGAGATCCGCCACGGGGACGGTGAAGACCCGGGCGGTCTCGTTCGGGTCGACGACGCCGACCGGACTGGGCTCGCGCCACCAGCCGAGCACGGGCGTGACGACGAAGCGGCTGACCGGGATGTAGAGGGCGGGCAGGACACCGAAGAGCTGGACGCCGGACGGGTCGAGGCCGGTCTCCTCCTCGGCCTCGCGCAGCGCGGCCCGCAGCGGTCCGTCGCCGCGCGGATCGCCGTCCTCGGGATCGAGGGCGCCGCCCGGGAAGGACGGCTGCCCGGCGTGGGAGCGCAGGGAGCCGGCGCGCTCCATCAGGAGCAGCTCGGGGCCGCGCTCGCCCTCGCCGAAGAGGATCAGCACCGCGGACTGCCGTCCCGAGCCGTTCTCCGGCGGCAGAAAGCGGCTGAGCTGGAGCGGCTCGACCGTCTCGGCGGCCCGTGCGACGGGCGCCAGCCAGTCCGGCAGCCCTTCCGTGCTGAGCGTCACCGCACCGCCCCGCGTCTCACTGGCCCTGGTCATCGCCACCCCCGTCGCCTCGCCTGTCCAACGCCCGGGGCCTCCTGCATCGTTCCGTCACGCGGCCCCCAGTGGGGGCGCCGGCCTGCCGCCCGCGTCGAGGTACGCCTGCGGGGGGTTGAGCCGCTGGCCGGGGAAGCCGCCCTTCTCGTACTTCAGCAGCTTCTTCGCCTTGTCCGCGTCGGTCTCCCCCTCGCCGTACGCCGGGCAGAGCGGGGCGATGGGGCAGGCGCCGCAGGCGGGCTTGCGGGCGTGGCAGATGCGGCGGCCGTGCCAGATCACGTGGTGGGAGAGGTCGGTCCAGTCGCTCTTGGGGAACAGGGCGCCGACGGCCGCCTCGATCTTGTCGGGGTCGGTCTCCTCGGTCCACCGCCAGCGCCGCACCAGCCGCTGGAAGTGCGTGTCCACGGTGATTCCCGGCCGGCCGAAGGCGTTGCCGAGCACGACGAAGGCGGTCTTGCGGCCGACGCCGGGCAGTTTGACGAGGTCCTCCAGCCTGCCGGGCACCTCGCCGCCGAAGTCCTCGGCGAGGGCCTTGGAGAGCCCTATCACCGACCTGGTCTTGGCCCGGAAGAAGCCGCAGGGGCGCAGGATCTCCTCGACCTCCTCGGGATTCGCGGCCGCGAGGTCCTCGGGGGTGGGGTACTTGGCGAAGAGGGCCGGGGTCGTCTGGTTGACGCGCAGGTCGGTGGTCTGGGCGGACAGCACGGTGGCGACCAGCAGCTGGAAGGGGCCCGCGAAGTCCAGCTCGGGGTGGGCGTACGGGTACACCTCGGCGAGCTCGCGGTTGATCCGGCGGGCGCGGCGGACCAGGGCGGTGCGGGACTCGCCCGCCGGAGGCTTCGGGGCGGTCTTCCTCACGGTTGCGGCCTTCTTGGCCGTGACCGGCTTCGCGGCGGCCAGGGCCTTCTTCACCGGTACGGCCTTCTTGGCGGAGACGGCCCTGTCGGCGGAGACGGCCGTCTCGGCCGGTACGGCTTCACCGGCGGCAGCCTTCTTGGCCGGCGCGGCCCTCTTCGTGGGCGCGGCCTTCTTGGCCGACGCGGCCTTCTTCGCCGGCGCGGGCTTCCTGGCGGACGCGGGCTTTCTGGCGGCGACCGCCTCCGCGGCGTACGCGGCCCTCTCGGCGAGCGTAGGCTTCTTGACAGGAGCGGCCTTTTCATCCGTTTTGCCTGTTTTATTACTACCGCCGGGGTCTTGTTCGCCCACAGCGGAATCGCGACGTACAACCACCCGCGCAGCCCCCTTGGCCTGTGCTCTCACCGGCGTTTTGGACACCCGGCCAGCCTAAAGCCCGGCACCCGCATCCGCCCCGGACCCGGAGGATCGGCCCCCGATTGGACCCCTGCCGCTTACCCCGGGACACCTGTGCGGCATCCTTGTGACAGATCACACTGTTTGGACCGTCCGGCAAAATGGGGAACACGGTCCCCTGGCACACGGGGGAGCAAGATCCCCTGAGCAGGTCGACAAGGAGAGAACTCGTGGACGACGTTCTGCGGCGCAACCCGCTCTTCGCGGCTCTCGACGACGAGCAGGCCGCGGAGCTTCGCGCCTCCATGAGTGAGGTGACCCTGGCACGCGGCGACTCCCTGTTCCACGAGGGCGACCCCGGCGACCGCCTGTACGTCGTCACCGAGGGCAAGGTCAAGCTGCACCGCACCTCGCCCGACGGCCGCGAGAACATGCTCGCCGTCGTGGGCCCCAGCGAGCTGATCGGCGAGCTGTCGCTGTTCGACCCGGGCCCGCGCACGGCGACCGCCACCGCGCTGACCGAGGTCAAGCTGCTCGGTCTCGGCCACGGCGACCTCCAGCCCTGGCTCAACGCCCGCCCCGAGGTCGCCGGCGCCCTGCTGCGCGCCGTCGCACGCCGGCTGCGCAAGACCAACGACGCCATGTCCGACCTGGTCTTCTCCGACGTCCCCGGCCGCGTGGCACGCGCCCTTCTGGACCTCTCCCGCCGCTTCGGCGTGCAGTCCGAGGAAGGCATCCACGTCGTCCACGACCTCACCCAGGAGGAGCTGGCCCAGCTGGTCGGCGCCTCCCGGGAGACCGTGAACAAGGCGCTCGCGGACTTCGCCCAGCGCGGCTGGCTCCGCCTGGAGGCGCGGGCCGTGATCCTGCTGGACGTGGAGCGCCTGGCCAAGCGGTCGCGCTGACGCCGGTCTCGGCCGTACGGCATCGGGGGTCCCGCTTCCTGGGCGGGGCCCCCTTGTCGTGGGTCGCCGTCCTCGGGACTGCCGCCCACTCCCGGGCGGCGGCCGCACCCCCAGCCCCCCGCTTTCGTCCTGTACGGCCTCGTCCTCAAACGCCGGACGGGCTGTCGGTGCGCGGGCCCCGCCCGGGAGTGGGCGGCCGGGCCCACTCGCCCGGACAGCGCGGCGAGACGCGGCGCCAGGCGCTAGATCAGCCCGTGCTCGCTCAGGTACTCCATCTGGGCCCGTACCGACAGTTCCGCGGCCGGCCACAGCGAGCGGTCCACGTCGGCGTACACGTGGGCGACGACCTCGGCGGGGGTGCGGTAGCCGTCCTCGACCGCCGTCTCCACCTGGGCGAGCCGGTGGGCGCGGTGGGCCAGGTAGAACTCGACGGCGCCCTGGGCGTCCTCCAGGACCGGCCCGTGGCCCGGCAGGACGGTGTGTACGCCGTCGTCCACCGTGAGGGACCTCAGCCGCCGCAGGGAGTCCAGGTAGTCCCCGAGACGGCCGTCGGGGTGCGCCACGACCGTCGTACCGCGCCCGAGGACGGTGTCGCCGGTGAGCACCGCCCGGTCGGCCGGGAGGTGGAAGCACAGCGAGTCCGCGGTGTGCCCGGGGGTCGGTACGACCCTCAGCTCCAGGCCGCCTAGGGCGATCACGTCGCCGGCGGCCAGGCCCTCCTCGCCGAGCCGCAGCGCCGGGTCGAGGGCACGCACGCGCGTGCCGGTCAGCTCGGCGAAACGGGCGGCGCCCTCGGCGTGGTCCGGGTGGCCGTGGGTGAGCAGGGTCAGGGCGACGCGTTTGCCGGCCCGCTCGGCCGTGTCCATGACGTTGCCCAGGTGGCCGTCGTCCAGTGGGCCCGGGTCGATCACGACGGCCAGGTCGGAGTCGGGCTCGGCGACGATCCAGGTGTTGGTGCCGTCCAGGGTCATCGCGGAGGCGTTGGGCGCGAGGACGTTGACGGCCCGTTCGGTGGCCGGCCCGGAGAGGACCCCGCCGCGGGGCTGGCCCGGCAGGGCCGCTGCGTCGGTCATGCGGGGCCTCCAGCGCCGGCCGTCGGAGCGGCGGTCCCGGCCGTCGGGGCGCCGGTCCCGGCCGTCGGGGCGCCGGTGCCGGCCGTCGGGGCGCCGGTGCCGGCGGGCGTCGCTCCGGCCGTGCCCGCGGCCGCCTCGTCAGCCGGACCCGCGCCTGGCGCCCCGGCCGGACCGGACTTCGTGACGCGCTTGGTGAACTCGTCGTGGCCCGGCCAGGACAGGACGATCTCGCCGTCCTCGAGGCGGGCGGTCGCCAGCACCGGTGTCATGTCGCGTGCGGGAGCCGCCGCCAGCGCCTGGGCGGCGGTGCCGTGCGGGAGCAGCTGGCGCAGCGTGGCGATGGTGGGCGGCATCATCAGCAGCTCGCCCCTGTCGTAGCCGGCGGCGGCCTCCTCGGGGCGGATCCACACCGTGCGGTCGGCCTCCGTGGAGGCGTTGCGGGTGCGCTGCCCCTCGGGGAGGGTCGCCACGAAGAACCAGGTGTCGTAGCGGCGGGACTCGAACTCCGGGGTGATCCAGCGGGTCCAGGCGCCCAGCAGGTCGGAGCGCAGCACCAGGCCGCGCCGGTCCAGGAACTCGGCGAACGACAGCTCGCGGGCGACCAGGGCGGCCCGGTCGGCCTCCCAGTCCTCGCCGGTGGTGTCACCGACGACCGAGTCGGCGTCGGGTCCGGCGAGCAGCACGCCCGCCTCCTCGTACGTCTCCCGTACGGCCGCGCAGACGATGGCCTGGGCGCCGCTCTCGTCGACGCCCAGCCGTTCGGCCCACCACGCGCGCGTGGGGCCCGCCCAGCGGACCTGACGGTCGTCGTCGCGGGGGTCGACACCGCCGCCGGGATACGCGTACGCGCCCCCGGCGAAGGCCATGGAGGCGCGTCTGCGCAGCATGTGGACGACCGGGCCGTCCGGGGTGTCCTTCAGCAGCAGCACCGTGGCCGCGCGCCTGGGGGTCACCGGGGTGAGGGTGCCGTCCGCCAGCGCGCGGATACGGTCGGGCCACTCCGGGGGGTACCACTGACCGTTCGCCATGGCCGGAGGCTATCCCGTATAGGGCGAATGTTCGAGAGGTGCCCGAGGTCAGCGGGGTTACGGGGCGGTGGTCACGGGACCAGCTCGACCTGGATCTCGATCTCGACGGGCGCGTCCAGCGGCAGGACCGCGACACCGACCGCGCTGCGGGCGTGCACGCCCTTGTCGCCGAGGACCTCGCCGAGCAGTTCGCTGGCACCGTTGACGACGCCGGGCTGCCCGGTGAAGTCGCTGGCCGAGGCGACGAAGCCGACGACCTTCACCACGCGCGCGATGCGGTCCAGGTCGCCGGTGACGGACTTCACGGCGGCCAGCGCGTTCAGCGCGCAGGTGCGGGCCAGGTCCTTGGCCTCCTCGGGCGTGACCTCGGCGCCCACCTTGCCGGTGATCGGCAGCTTGCCCTGCACCATCGGCAGCTGGCCGGCGGTGTAGACGTACGCGCCGGATCGCACGGCCGGCTGGTACGAGGCCAGCGGCGGTACGACCTCCGGCAGGGTCAGGCCCAGTTCGGCCAGCTTGGCCTCGACCGCGCTCATGCCAGCTTCTCCCGCTTCAGGTAGGCGACGAGCTGCTCCGGGTTGGGCCCGGGCACGACCTGGACGAGCTCCCAGCCGTCCTCGCCCCAGGTGTCCAGGATCTGCTTCGTGGCGTGGACGAGCAGCGGCACGGTCGCGTATTCCCACTTCTTGGTCATGAGGGCGACTGTAGCCGCTGTGTCCGCGGGGCCGGACGGCCGACCACGAGGGCCCTCGTCCGCCGAACGCACGCCCGAGTGTGACCACCGTTATCCACAGCCTCCCGCGTGAGTCTCGGCCGGACTGGTTAGTCTCGAAGGCGTGAGCAGGCTCCAGGTCGTCAGCGGCAAGGGCGGGACCGGAAAGACGACGGTCGCCGCCGCCCTCGCGCTGGCCCTCGCGACCGAGGGGAAGCGGACGCTTCTCGTAGAGGTCGAGGGCCGGCAGGGCATCGCACAGCTCTTCGAGACGGAGGCGTTGCCGTACGAGGAGCGGAAGATCGCGGTGGCGCCCGGCGGCGGGGAGGTGTTCGCCCTCGCCATCGACCCCGAACTCGCCCTTCTGGACTACCTCCAGATGTTCTACAAACTGGGCGGTGCGGGCAGAGCGCTGAAGAAGCTCGGCGCCATAGACTTCGCCACCACCATCGCGCCCGGCATCCGCGACGTCCTGCTGACCGGCAAGGCGTGCGAGGCGGCCCGCCGCAAGGAGAAGTCGGGACGGTTCGTGTACGACTACGTCGTCATGGACGCCCCGCCGACCGGCCGCATCACCCGCTTCCTGAACGTCAACGACGAGGTGGCGGGCCTGGCGAAGATCGGCCCGATACACAATCAGGCCCAGGCGGTGATGGGGGTGCTCAAGTCGCCGCAGACGGCGGTGCACCTGGTGACGCTGCTGGAGGAGATGCCCGTCCAGGAGACCGCGGACGGCATCGCCGAACTCCGAGCGGCCCGGCTGCCGGTGGGCCGGGTCGTCGTGAACATGGTCCGGCCGCAGGTGCTGGACGCGGACGACCTGGAACTCGTACGGACCGTGGAGCGTTCTTCCGTCGCACGGTCCCTCGCGACCGCGGGGCTCGGCGGGGCCCGGCGCGGCGGGAACGCGGAGAAGCTGGTCGGCCCGCTGCTGGAGCAGGCGGCCGAGTACGCCGAGCGGCACGCGCTGGAGCAGGAGCAGCGGGCGGTCCTCGGCGAGCTGGGCCTGCCGCTGCACGAGCTGCCGTTGCTCGCCGAGGGCATGGACCTCGCGGGCCTGTACGAACTCGCCACCGAGCTGCGGAAGCAGGGGTTGTCATGAGCCCGGACCCGGCCGATCCACAGGACACTGCCCGTCGTCTCTCCCCCGCGCGCCGGCTCGACGTCGACCGGCTGCTGGACGACCCCGGGACCCGGATCGTGGTGTGCTGCGGCTCGGGCGGAGTCGGCAAGACGACGACGGCCGCGGCCCTCGGGCTGCGGGCCGCCGAGCGGGGCCGCAAGGTCGTCGTCCTGACCATCGACCCGGCCAGGCGGCTGGCCCAGTCGATGGGCATCGACTCCCTGGACAACGTGCCGCGCCGGGTGAAGGGCATCGAGGACCAGGCGGCGGGGGCGGCGCGCGGCGACGCGGCGGAGGGTGCCGGAGAGGGCCGGACGGGCGGCGAACTGCACGCCATGATGCTCGACATGAAGCGCACCTTCGACGAGGTCGTGGAGGCGCACGCGGACCCCGAGCGGGCGGCCACGATCCTGGCGAACCCCTTCTACCAGTCGCTTTCGGCGGGCTTCGCGGGCACGCAGGAGTACATGGCGATGGAGAAGCTGGGCCAGCTGCGGGCGAAGGACGAGTGGGACCTGATCGTGGTCGACACGCCGCCGTCCCGGTCGGCGCTGGACTTCCTGGACGCCCCCAAGCGGCTCGGCTCGTTCCTGGACGGCCGGCTGATCCGCCTGCTCACCGCGCCCGCCAAGCTGGGCGGCCGGGCCGGGATGGCCTTCCTCAACGTCGGCATGTCGATGATGACCGGCACGCTGGGCAAGCTGCTGGGCGGTCAGCTGCTGAAGGACGTGCAGACCTTCGTGGCCGCGATGGACACCACCTTCGGCGGTTTCCGTACGCGTGCGGACGCCACGTACAAGCTGCTCCAGGCGCCCGGTACGGCGTTCCTGGTGGTGGCGGCGCCGGAGCGGGACGCGCTGCGCGAGGCCGCGTACTTCGTGGAGCGCCTGGCCGCCGAGAGGATGCCGCTGGTGGGTCTCGTGCTGAACCGGGTCCACGGCAGCGGCGCGGGCCGCCTGTCGGCCGAGCGTGCCCTCGCCGCCGCGGAAAATCTTGAGGACCCCCGCATTGTGGATCAGGGGGACGGGAAAGCTGGACTTCGTAACTCTCCCGACACAGAAGGCAGTTCACGAACTGCCGCATCCGAGGGCGCGGCCGGTGACCCTGTTTCCGAAGATGGCTCCCCCACCCATCCGGAGCACACCGTCGACCGGCTCGCCGCAGGCCTGCTGAGACTGCACGCCGAGCGCATGCAGCTGCTCTCGCGCGAGCAGCGCACGCGTGACCGGTTCACCGCCCGCCACCCCGAGGTGGCGGTGGTAGACGTACCCGCGCTGCCCGGCGACGTCCATGACCTCGCGGGCCTGCGGGACATCGGCGCCCGGCTGGCGGCGGGCGCGACGGACATGACGGGCGCGGCGGGCGCGACGGGCACGGCGGAACGGACAGACGCGTCGTAGCGCCCCGCTGCGGTGGCTGCGAGAAGACGTGCGCGCCATGAGCACGTCGCACACGCACCGGGGATGTGCCATGGGGGTGTGCCATGGAGGTATGCCCGCGCGGTGATACTCCAGGCTCAGCTCACCGCGGCGTAGTTCTCGTACACCTCGTCGTTGTCGAGAGGCACGATCCCGGCGCCCCGCTCGTACTCCGAGCGTGCGGTCTCCAGGAGCCTGCGCCAGGACGTCACGGTGGGCCGGCGACGCAACAGGGCGCGACGCTCCCGCTCCGTCATGCCTCCCCACACGCCGAATTCGACGCGGTTGTCCAGCGCGTCGGCCAGGCACTCGGTGCGTACCGGACATCCGGTGCACACCGCCTTGGCTCTGTTCTGCGCTGCTCCCTGAACGAACAGTTCATCCGGATCAGTAGTGCGGCAGGCGGCCTGCGCACTCCAGTCGGTTACCCAGCCCATACCGGCGCCGTCCTCTCCCGAATCGAGGCTCCCCCACGGCGGCAGCGGCATATTCACCGCCGCCAGTTGAGGACGTTACGGAAGGCGGGGACAGCGCAACACCCCCTTCGGGCCCAATCTTGAATGGCCCGAACGGACTATGGGTAAGCGGCAGATCACCCGCGGGAGTGAGCTGACGACATATGCGACCATCCCGGCAATGCAGGACGGCTGTGGTGCGTCACACCGGGCGCCAGGTGACACACCTGACGGATTCGGACACGCCCCCCTCAAAAATCCGGGGCACGACCGGAACGATTCGGGGTCTCCGGACGTATTGATACGTGGCCGCGCTGCTGTGACAGTTGTGAGCAGCTTAGGCCAAGGCCTGCGCGCGTGTCCGGGAAATGAGAACGTAGGTCTCCTCCTCTGCCGTGCCCCGGCACGGCACGGCGCGGGCCTGCGCCGTCCGCCGTACATCACGATCCCGCACCCGAACATCCCGACGGGGAGCCGGTCCCTCGGAACGCTCATAAGTACGGATTAGGCTGCCCCCATGCCAAAGAAGCGCTCGGGCGGTGGCCTGTCGACGACGCAGCAGGCCGCCAAGTTCCTCGGTGTCAGTGTGCTCGCCGGAGCCGTGATGGCGGGCATCGCGCTGCCCGCGGCCGGCGCGCTGGGCCTCGCGGCCAAGGGCTCGGTCAAGACCTTCGACGAGATCCCGGCCAACCTCAAGAGTCCCCAGCTCAGTCAGCGCACGACGATCCTGGACAACCAGGGGCGCCTGATCGCGACCGACTACTCCCGTGACCGCACGGTGGTGGAGCTCAAGGACATGTCGCCGTACATGCAGAAGGCGATCGTCGCGATCGAGGACTCGCGCTTCTACAAGCACGGGGCGATCGACCTCAAGGGTGTGCTGCGCGCCCTGAACAAGAACGCACAGGAGGGCGGGGTCGCCCAGGGCGCCTCCACGCTCACCCAGCAGCTGGTGAAGAACTACTTCATCGAGGAGGCCGGCGACGACCCGACGAAGGTCGCCCAGGCCACCCAGCAGACCATCGGACGCAAGATCCGCGAGCTGAAGTACGCGATCCAGATCGAGGAGAAGCTCGGCAAGAAGAAGATCCTCGAGAACTACCTGAACATCACCTTCTTCGGCGAGCAGGCCTACGGCGTCGAGGCCGCCGCCCAGCGCTACTTCTCCAAGCACGCGAAGGACCTGAACCTGCAGGAGTCGGCGCTGCTGGCCGGCATCGTGCAGTCCCCGAGCCGCTACGACCCGGTGAACGACGAGGCCGAGGCCCGCAAGCGGCGCAACACCGTGCTGCAGCGCATGGCCGAGGTCGGCGACGTGTCCCAGGCGGAGGCCGACCGGGCCAAGGACAAGCCGCTCGGCCTGCACATCAGCCGTCCGAAGAACGGCTGCATCACTGCCACCAAGGGCGGCGCGTTCTTCTGCAAGTACGTCGAGCACGTCATGCTGAACGACCCGGCCTTCGGGAAGACCCGTGAGGAGCGCGCCAGGCTCTGGAACCACGGCGGCCTGACCATCCGCACGACGCTGGACCCGCAGGCCCAGGAGTCCGTGCAGGCCTCGCTGAAGGAGCACGTGTACAAGTCCGACCGGGTCGCCGCAGCCGCCACCCTGGTCGAACCCGGCACCGGCAAGATCCTGGCGATGGGCCAGTCGAAGCCGTTCGGCTCGGGCAAGGACGAGACGGAGTACAACTTCTCCGTCAACAAGGACATGGGCGGCTCCAACTACGGCTTCCCGACGGGTTCGACGTTCAAGCCGTTCGTGGCCGCGGCCGCGATCGAGGGCGGCAAGCCGGCGACGCAGGAGTACTCGGCGCCGTACAAGATGAACTACCCGAGCCCGGTCCAGCGGTGCAGCAGCAACCCTTACGTGAACACCAAGGGCGAGACCGTCGAGAACGAGAACGAGTCCGAGAAGGGCCCGTACCGCATGAAGGAGGCGATGGCGAAGTCCGTCAACACCTACTTCGTGCAGCTGATCTCCGACATCGGCCTGTGCCCGGTGGCGAAGATGACCGACGCGCTGCACGTGGTGCAGGGCGACGGCTCGAAGCTCCCCGAGACGCCGTCGATCGCCCTCGGCTCGATCGGCCTCTCACCGCTGACCATGGCCAGCGCCTACGCCTCCTTCGCCTCGCGCGGGATGTACTGCACCCCGGTCGCCATCGAGTCGGTCGTCCAGAAGATCGGCGACGAGCAGAAGTCGCTCGAGGTGCCGAAGTCGACGTGCTCGCGCGCGATGAGCGAGAAGACCGCCGACACGGTCAACACGCTGCTGCGCGGCGTGGTCGACTCCGGTACCGGCCAGGAGGCGGGTCTCACCGACCGCGAGAGCGCGGGCAAGACGGGCACGACGGACGAGCGCAAGAACGCCTGGTTCGTCGGCTACACGCCCAACATGTCCGGCGCGGTGTGGGTCGGCAGCGCCAAGCAGAACGTGCAGATGACCGGCATCACCATCGGCGGCCGGTACAACGACCTGGTCTTCGGTGGGAAGGTCCCGGGCCCGATCTGGCGGGACGCCATGGCCGGCGCCCTGGCGGGCAAGGACGCGCCGGGATTCCAGCTGGTCGACATCCCCGACGACAACAAGGGGGGTGGTAAGGGAAAAGGACCAGGGGGGACGGACGACGGCAACGGGGACACGACGGGCCAGGAGATCGGCGGACTGATCGGCGGCCTGACCGACGGGGGCACGGCTGACGGCGGCGCGACGGGGGACACGACCGGCGGCACCATCGGCGGCCCCCTCCCGACGCCGACCTTCTCCTTCCCCGACAACTTCATCCAGGGGCAGGGCAACGGGGGCATCAACGGGAACGGCAACGGGGGCCGGCGGGGTTAGGGCCTCTCGTTCGGATCACGCCGGGCTCGCGGGCCCTGGCACCGGACGAGAGCGACGCGAGTACTGCGGCGGGGCCGCACCCTGACAAGAAGGGTGCGGCCCCGCCGCCGCGTGGTGGGCGCCCCTCAGCCGTGAAGAGCCGGGGGCGCGTCGCGCTCAGCCCTGGCCCTGGAGGAGCTTCTTGACCGCGGCGGCGACGCGGCCGCCCTCGGCCAGGCCGGCCACCTTCGGGTTCACGATCTTCATGACGGCGCCCATGGCCCGCGGCCCCTCGGCACCAGCCGCCTTCGCCTCTTCCACGGCCTCGGCGACGATCACGTTCAGCTCGTCGTCGGACAGCTGCTTGGGCAGGTAGGTGGCGAGCACCTCGCCCTCCGCCTTCTCCCGCTCGGCCTGCTCGGCGCGGCCGCCCTGCGCGAACGCGTCCGCGGCCTCGCGGCGCTTCTTCGCCTCGCGGGTGATCACCTTGAGGACCTCGTCGTCGGAGAGCTCACGCTTCTCCGTGCCCGCGACCTCCTCCTTGGTGATCGCGGTGAGCGTCAGCCGCAGCGTCGAGGAGCGGAGCTCGTCGCGCTCCTTGATCGCGGCGTTGAGGTCGTCCTGCAGCTTCGACTTGAGCGTGGTGGTCATGGGGACGATTGTCGCAGGTGCGTCACCCCGAACGCCCCTGATTAAGGGGGCGGCCGTCTCGTCGCGCCGTCGCGTTCTGACACGATGGTCATATGCGCGCGCGATACGGAGTACCCCTGGGAATCATGGCGGCAGGTGCCGCCGGGCTGGCGTATTCGGCGGGCTTCGAAGCCCGCTCCTTCCGCCTACGGCGAGTGACGGTCCCGGTCCTGCCGCCGGGCATGCGCCCGCTGCGCGTGCTCCAGGTCTCCGACATCCACATGGTGAGCGGCCAGCGCAAGAAGCAGCGCTGGCTGCAGTCACTGGCCGGACTGCGCCCGGACTTCGTGATCAACACGGGCGACAACCTCTCGGACACCGGGGGCGTGCCGGAGGTGATGGACGCGCTCGGCCCGCTGATGGAGTTCCCGGGTGCGTACGTCTTCGGCTCCAACGACTACTACGGCCCCAGACTGCGCAACCCCGCCCGCTACCTGCTGGAGAAGGTGAGCGGCCGCCACGGCCTGAACGGCAACGCGCCGGTCGTGGGAGTGCCCCGCAACCCCTGGGAGGACATCCGGGACGGCTTCGACGAGGCCGGCTGGCTGAACCTGACGAACACGCGGGGCGTCCTGAAGGTCGAGGGCGTGTCGATCGAGCTGACCGGCCTGGACGACCCCCACATCAAGCGCGACCGGTACGCGCAGGTGGCGGGCGGCCCGTCCGGGACGTACGACTTCTCGATGGGCGTGGTCCACGCCCCCTACCTGCGCGTCCTCGACGCCTTCACCGCCGACCGCTACCCCCTGATCCTGGCCGGCCACACGCACGGCGGCCAGCTGTGCATCCCCTTCTACGGCGCCCTGGTCACCAACTGCGACCTGGACACGGACCGGGTGAAGGGCCTGTCCCGGCACACGGCGGAGGGCCGTACGTCGTTCCTGCACGTCTCGGCGGGCTGCGGCACCAACCGCTACACCCCGGTCCGCTTCGCCTGCCCGCCGGAGGCGACGCTGCTGACGCTGGTGGAGAGGCAGTAGAGTCCGCGGGGCGCAGGGGAGGCGGCGACAGCGTCTCCCCGCGGCATGGCGAGGTCACGGGCCCACCCGTGCCTCGCCAACGTCCTCCTCCCGGCCCTCGCGGCCTACGCCTCGGGCGTCCTCCTGGTGGCCCTCGACCACACCCGCCCGACCCGGTCCGCCACCGCGTCCAAACCGGATTTCGCCTACAGCCACCGGTGGGCTAAAGTAAACGTCGTCGCCGCGAGAAGCAGTGACATCGGGGTGTAGCGCAGCTTGGCAGCGCGCTTCGTTCGGGACGAAGAGGTCGTGGGTTCAAATCCCGCCACCCCGACGCCGTAGTACCAGGTCAGGGGCCTGATCCGCTTAGCGGGTCGGGCCCCTGAGTGGTTTTGAGGGCCATTTTGGGAGCCATTTGGGAGCCGAGTTCGGGGTCTGGCTCCCGGGCGGCTCCCGCGCTTATGGGTAGACCGGAGCTTGGGAGCTCGCCTCAGAGTGGCATGGCACGGGGAGGGGACACGAGTGGGAGTCGGAGACCTGAGTTCATGGGTCGGCGCCGGGATCGCTGTGGGAGCAGCCGCCGTCGCGGTCTGGCAGGGCTGGTCCGCGCGCGAGCAGTCGCGTGTCGCGCAGGAGGCCCTCAACGATGCTCGGCAGGCCCGGGACGAAGCAGCCACTCCGGTCTTCCAAGTGAGCGACGCGCAGTGGGTCTGGGGCAGCATCGGGGAGCGCTTCGTCACCGCGACCATCACGGTGGAGCAGGCGCCGCCTCTGTCCAGCCTCACCCTGCGCATCGACGGACCTGACGTCCGCCACTTGGCGCCAGACACGGGCAGCTATGAGTCGGAAGGACGCGAGAAGCGGTTCACCGCCGTGGCGCCGGGGAAGCGGATCGACCTCATCGCCCAGATGGAGCACGAGGGCCCTTCACCGTTCGAGCTTGAGGTGACGCTTGAGTGCGTCGAAGAGGGTGGTCACGAGAGGCGGTGGACCGTACGCCGCATCATCACCGCGCCTGAGGCCCCACAGCCGGACGTGCCGCAGGCGTGGAGAGGTCGTCGCGGCCGGTGAGGCATTTGGGCTCCGAACCGCGGGAAGCTACCTCAAGCGGAACAGCCGAACGTGCGGTGTACTGCCGCATCAGCTCCTCGCAGTTGTACGTACTGCTGTCGGCGCGACAGCCGGAGCCCGCCCCCTTTAGGAAGCCGAACAGGCCGACTTCGCCAAGTCCGTTTCACCGGCCCCGGGCTGCTCGGCTACGCCGCGCCTGGAGCAGGACACCGCTGGTGTTCAAGCGGAAACGCGCCATAGGCACGCTGACCCCGGCAGCGGCCGCAAGTGCCTGAGCATCGGTTCCCGCATACGCATGCCGGAGCAAAAGCTGACGGGGCAAGAGCAGGCAGCCGGCCAGCCAGTTCGCCTCCTCTTCCTGCTCCGGGTTGCACGTAAAAAATGCATGCCCGCCGATCTGTTGCACTTCCCGTACCTCGTGGCCGAGCAGCACATGGGCCAGCTCGTGAGCGATGTCGCTCTTCGTACGTGCGGGCTCATTGCAGGGGTTGTAGACAGCGACAGTGCGACCACCCGGCAGATGAAAGGTGGCGGCGGAAAAGGCCCCAGGCTGCAGCAGCTCCAGCTCCTGCAGGCTGTCCATACCGACCAGTTCCTGCGCATCAATAACCTCGACACGCAGATGATCGGCGAGTTGGAAGATGTCTGGGGGCACGTCGGGGCGCAAACCGATCTGGGCGCGCACCCGCTCCGCAAGCCGTTCCGCTTCCGACTTGAATCCTCGTCGCACTCTAGCCACCTTCCCGAGCGGATTCGCCCGCTCCGGAGGCCATCAGCTTGGTCTGCATGGCGCTGAGCAGATCTGTGAGCATACGGCTGGCCTGAGGGGTGAAGGTCGACGCCGCCCTCAGGTGCACCTTCACCTCGGTCTCACGCACAGCCAGGCTCCCGTAGAGCTCCTTTACCAGCCCAGCGATCTTCTCGGCGGCGGCCTCGGTCAGGTTGGGGTCACGCGACAGGTGATAGGCGATGACGTCCGGCGTGCTCTCCGTGCGAAGCCGCGTCGGTTGGAAGAAACGCTCAGGCGGTAGTCCCAGCCAGTCGACGATCCTGGTGAAGTTAGCGAGGTCGGGCAGGTGCCCCTTCTCGACCCTGGCGAGAGTGTTGAACGGCACATCGGCTTGTTCCGCCGCCGCGCGCAGGCTCAAACCCAGATGTGCACGATGTTGCTGCACGAGCGTCTGCAGTGCGTCGATATCGATGGGCTCGTCCATCCCGGCCACCTCCCTCCGCTGGATCCCTTCCAGCGCACCGTAGCGTGGCGACTCTAAGACGATCACCTGGGGCCGATCACTCCACCCCTCCACTATGCGCCCCAGAACCTGGTTGTACCTCGTTCGGTACATGCCGTACAGTCTGAGTCACTGCTGGTCCCCCTAGCTGTATTCCGGATCTCCAGTACCGCTGTGCACTTCTGTTCGTCTTGGTCGTGGATCCGGAAAGGACCGCCTGATGAGCGACACCGCACTTCTCTCTATCGGCCACCGCGCCCTCCCTGACGCCTCGCTTCCTGGAGTGGCGGACGCCCGGCTCCTCCCTGACACGGAGTTTCAAGAGGCATGGGCGAGCATCGCACTGCCCACTGACATGAAGGACCGGATGCTCCGCGGCGCTGTGGCCGGCATCCAGCTCCGTCAGGCCGTCCCCTTCGATGCCGTACCCCTGCACGGCATCACCCTCCTCACCGGCGAGCCGGGCGTGGGCAAGACCACCGTCGCCCGCGGACTCGCCGACAAGATCACCCGAGGTCTTCCTTCTGATCCCCCCTGGGTGTTCGTCGAGGTGGACCCTCATGCCCTGGCCAGTGCCTCGCTGGGCCGAAGCCAGCGCAGCGTGGAAAATCTCTTCGGCACTGTTCTCGACGAAACGGCGAGCGTCGGCCCTCTCGTTGTGCTCGTCGATGAGGTCGAGACCCTGCTGACCGACCGCGCAGCCCTGTCCATGGACGCCAACCCGGTGGACGTACACCGTGCGGTAGACGCGGCCCTGGTCGGACTCGATCGCCTCGCGCGTCGGCACCCCCACGTCTTCGTCCTCGCCACGAGCAACTTTCCCGACGCGATCGACCCGGCCCTGACCTCCCGCGCGGACACCGTCATCCGTGTTCCGCTCCCCGACCGGACAGCCCGCCGCTGGATCCTGGAGCACACCGTCACGGCGATCGTCGCCGCCTTTCCCGGTGCTCGTTCCCTGTTGACGGCCGACTCCCTCGACGTGGCGGCCGATCACGCCGAGGGACTCGACGGTCGGCGACTCCGTAAGGCAGTCGCCGCCGCGTGCTCCCGCAATCCGGAGGCACAAGGCGACCCGAACCGCGTCACCGCTCAGGACCTCCTGGACGCCATCGGCCATGCTCGGGAGACCTCATGAGCGTCACTGCCCGTCGCATCGCGTCCGTGCCGTACCGCACTTCGTCCCAAACCTGGCAAGCCATCGTCGATCTTCTCGCGCCAGAGGGGAGCCCGGCCCGACCCACGCTGCTGTCGGCCGGCGGTCCTAGTGCTGTGATCATCGCCGAGGAATACACAAGCAGTGCCCCGATCGTGGTGCTGCCCGTGACAGGGCCACGCATCCGGATCCGTACGGTCCACGGTGCCGATGCTTTCGACGCCGCCGAGGACGAAACCCCGTTGATGTCCCGCCCTCTGGACCAGCCGGGTTGGACGCTGTCGCTGCCCTGCGCTGCGGATGACCTCGACGAACTGCGCGCGGCCCTGACTGGACACTCGCACATCACGGTCCGGTCTTTGGACGACGACGTCGACGACACCGCGAGCGGCCAGGCGCACGGGGTTCGGATCGTGATCAATGCCGCCGAGCTGGAGGCGCCATGAGCACCGCCGTCCGCGTCAACACGCATGCCTACGCGGCCACACACGTGGCCACCGGCCTCATCAACAGCCTTCGCAAGATCGTCAAATCGAGCGGCCTCGACCCAGCTAGGTTGACCGGTCAGTGGACCGTCCTGGAGGCCGGTATCGCCGCTTGGCTCGAGTCCCAGCACCTGCGAGCCCTCGTCATGGAGATCTACGACCCTCGCCTGGGGTACGGGGACGATCTCGTCGGGCGGTTCGACTTCACCATCGACTACGGGTACTACCCCAACGGCGACGGTGACTTGTGGCTGGATCCCGAGACCGTCCACTACACAGTGCGCAAGGCAGGCAGTTTCCCCTCGCAGTGTGACTACCGCTTCATCGCCACCACCAGCGCAGGACGCCCGGACGTCCCCGGGTGGTCCACGACCAACCTGCGGTCCACCAACGGATTCGCCCGTAACGATGTCGGCACTGCCATCGGCGGCGGAAGTCTGGGCGCCGGACTCTCCTACTACACCCGGACGGCATCATGATGAGCATCCCCGTAGCCTTCGAGAAGTTCCGCCGGAATCTGGAGATCACCGAGACGGAGTCCCAGAAGGCCAGCCACCGACAGCAGAGCATCCGCAGGGAACTTGAGACCGCTCTCGATGTCGAAGACACCTTCCTCACCGGTGCCTACCGGCGCAACACCAAGACCAAGCCGTTGGCGGACGTCGACATCATGGTCGTCCTTGAGGACACGGCTTACCTCGACCTGCATCCCCACGAGGTTCTTGAGGCCGTACGCAAGGTCCTGGCCCCTATCTACGGTGAGGATCGCGTGTGCTGCGACCGGCGCGCCGTACGCGTCGACTTCGGAGTGAAGCTCGTCGACGACCTCACTGGCGATGTGGTCTCTTTCGACGTCGTGCCAGGCTTTGCCGAAGACGCCCACTACCTGATCCCCGACGACGTACTCGCCGAGTGGATCCCCACCAACCCCAAGGTGCACGCGGAACTCACGACCGAGGCGAACAAGGCTTTCTCCGAGCGATGGAAGCCCGTTGTCAAGATGGTCAAGACGTGGAACCGCAACCACGATCATCCCATCGAGGCGTCCTTCCTCATCGAAGTCATGGCCTTGAAGCTCCTCACAGGTGCCTGGGTGGGGCCGTATCCCCTGGAACTGCGCCAGTTCTTCACCACGGCCATCAGCGCCATTACTCAGCGGTGGCCGGACCCGGCACGCCTCGGCCCGGACGTCTCCGACATGTTCGACGGCGAGCCCGGCAAGCTTGAAGCCGCCCAGCGTGCCCTACGCGCGGCGGAAGCCGTGTGCACCGAGGCGATCCGGTTGGAGCGCTCGGGCCGCACCGGCGAGGCACTGGCGAAGTGGCAGGAACTCTTCGGCCCTCTCTTCGTCAAGTCATGACCCAGGGGCAGCAGTGGCCAGTACCGCCCGGTGCCTCCGGTCGGATCAAGGAGCGCCAGGACCAACCCGAGCACCTAAACAGGCTGCTGGCTTACTCCCACCTGTACAAGACGGCACTGCGATGGCGTCGCGTCAAGACCTGGGGAAACGTCCTTCTGGCCCTGACTGCGCCCTTGTTCGCGGTCTTCCTCCCCGGAAGCACGGGCACCCGCGGAGCGGTCGCTGCTGTCTGGCTGGTTCTGGGCAGAACCGTACTGTCAGGGCTTGAGCGGAACGCCACCCAAAGCGCTTTGGACATCCAGGAGTTGTACGACACCAAGCTCTTCCACCTGCCGTGGAACCAAGCAGTCGCGGGGCGCCCACCAGTACCGGACGACGTCTCTTCAGCCGCCCGCCACATCCGTAACCGCGGGCCCTATCTTGACTGGTACAGCATTGAACTGGGAGACACCCCCTGGCCGGGCGATGTCCTCCTGTGCCAGCGTCAGAGCGCCGTCTGGAGCCGCCGAGACCACCATGCTTACGGTACCTTTCTTGCGATCAGCGGCAGTGCGTGGGCCCTCTCGATCGTCATCTTCGCCCTCGTACGCGACATGACGCTGCTCACCTTCCTCGTGGCGCTGTTCCTCCCAAGCACCCCTGCGCTCCTCGACACCATCGAACTCGCGCAAAGCCATTGGCAGCAGTCCACTAAGCGCCGACAAGTCGAAGACGATATCCACGACGTATGGGACGAGCACCAGGACAGGCCCGGAGATGTTCCCGTCCAGGAATGTCGGCGTCTCCAGGACGCCACCTACCTCTTGCGCCGCGACGGGCCACCCGTACCCAACTGGTTCTATGGCCTGCGCCGCCGGGAGACCGCCGCCGTCACAAACGACGGCACTGCGACGCTGCGGTCCTCCTCTGACCCCACCTGAACCCAGTCAGGCCCGGTGGCTCCTCACACATCTGTCCTCACTCCTGCGCATGCCGGTATACCCCTTGAAACCGCTCGTCCTGTGCTACTGAAGCGCTCCCGGCGCGCTCGCAGAAGTCCATCGAGGATGCGTACCGGTGACTTGGGGCTCATCGCGAGGCGGGCGTCAAGTGCCGTCTCCCACTGCTCGGTCAGCCCCAGCATGAGGCGCTTGCGCATGCCTGGGGTGACGTGGGCATAGCGCGCTGAGACCGAGCCGTCGATGTGGCCCATGCGTTCGTCCATGAGTACCTTCTCGGTGCCCAGGTCCTCCATCATCGTCCGGTGGGTGTGGCGAAGGCCGTGGGGCGTGAGTCCCTTGGCTATCGGGAGCCAGCAGGCGTCGGCCCGATCGCTGGCACCCCGTCCCCGTGCCGGGACACCGGGCCACGGCTCGCCGAGTAGGGGCACCGGCCGGGGCTCCTGTGGTGCCTTCTTCGGGTACCAGCCGGAGACCGCCGGCGTGAACAGCCAGGTCGCGAAACCGTTCCTACGCCAGTGGGCGGCATGCTCTGGCACGACACCGCCCCGCACGAACCGGAGGTCCGCGATGGCCTGCTCGACCTTCGCTCGCGTGGCCTCGGTGACGCGTTCGGGGTGGTTGAGCGCGTTGGACACCGTGCCGGTCGAGACGCCGGCACGACGGGCGACGTCGACGAGCTTCGCGCCCTGGTGGCCGCCTGTGCGGGCCGCGCCCTGCCCTTGGAAGACGTAGGTCTTGCCGTGGCAGGGGCATGGCTTGGGCTTCGTGCGGGCGATGTGGTCGGCGACCAGCGCGGACAGCCAGTCCATCGGTCGATGGTGCGGTAGCTGTCGTCCTTCGGCGGGCAGCGCACCAACTCCCCTGTGTCGAGTTCGTACAGCTGCCACTCGACCCGGACGGCTCCAGGACGGACGAACGCGGTCTCCAGGCCGACGATCTCGCCCCAGCGCATGGCGGTGTACCCCTTGAGGACCACGGCGACGAACTCATCGTCGCGGCCGGAGAGCAGGGCGGCGCGCTCGGCGGTCAGCAGGATGCCGAGCGCGTCGGTGACCACCTTCTCCGGGCCACGGTCTCGGGAGCGGCCAGCGCGTTTGCCGCGTCCGCGTCGCCTAGCGGCTGGGTTGGACGTGATGAGGCCCTCGTCGATCGCGTCCTCGAAGATCAGGTGGAGCGTTGAGCGCCAGGTCTTGACGCTGGAGGCCGCGTAAAGGGCCTTCTCCTTCTTCTCCCACAGGTCGACGTCCGTGCGCAGGATGCCGGCGAGCGCCTTGTCCTCAAAGTCGGGGAGCAGGTGCTCCTCAATGTGGCGCTTGTAGTTCTGCATGGTGGAGGCGGCCAGGTCCTGGGCCTCGTACCAGCGGTTCGCGTACTCGCCGAAGGTCTCCTGGCCGAGGGCCGGGTCGCGCCAGTCGCCGCGACGGTACTTGTTCTCGGCCTCGGCCGCTGCCCGTTGGGCCTCGCCTTTGGTGGCGAACCTGATCGCCTTGCCGTTCTCGTCCACGACCGTGTTGTGCTTGCCAGGCGCGACCTTGTACCGGCCGCGCCAGTAGTTTCCGCGCTTCTCCGCGAAACCCAAGTCCCGCTGTCCCCCTCTTCCTTGTCTTCGTCTACGGCAGATTGGATCGGGTCACGCGACAGTGCCGTACTGCTGCTGTCGACGCGGCGGGCGGGCCCGCAGGTGGGTCGCCGGCGCAACGACAGGGCGGCGACGTTGCGTCGAGCCGGTCTGCGTACCGGGCTCGGAGAGCGGCTCGGTCGCCCGGGCGGCTGTCTGCGCAGGCTGTGCCGGCCGCTCCTCGTAGAGACGGATGATCTCGGCGAGGTGCTCGGCGGTGAAGCGGTAGGCGCGGCCGACCCGGGTGTGCGGTATCAGGCGCCGTCGCGCTCGGTCCTTGACCCACCAGGCCGAGCAGCCGAGGGTGTCGGCGATCTCCTCGGGGCGGTAGAGGCGGGGTGGAGGGGCGTCGGACGGCCTGTGGGGGACGGGCGCGGGCGTGGGTCGGTGCAAGGGGGCGGCTCCTGGTCGCGAGGCGGGAGGGATGCGTGGGCGGCTCAGGTGGCGCCCGGGCGCTGGAGGAGGGCGACGGGTGATACCTGCAGGGCTTCGGCGATGGCGACGAGGTCGTCGATATCGCATCGCCGCTTGGCGAGTTCGATGCGGGACAGCATCGTGTTGGACATAGGACGGCCCAAAGCGGTACACCGCGCGGCGAGTTGGCGCTGCCCAAGGCCGCGTTCCGTGCGGAGGATTTCGATGGTGCGAGCCGCCAGCATTCCTGCGGGCCCGATTTCCAAAGATCGTGCTGCCATGGCTCCAGTTGTAGCGTGCATTCGCCGGTTTGGTTAACCGGTGATCGTCGGCTATGTTACGCCGCGCTCAATCGGTGAGCGAGGCGGTCGGGGTGCTGCGCAAGGCCGGATCCCCGAACGGGCCCCGACACCAGAGAGCCTCTCTGACGTGGGGTGTTGTGTTGTAGCTTCGTCGCTCGCAGGACGTCAACGGCTTGCCGATGTGATCCTTATGGCTCGGGATGCAGGGCAACTATTTGGTCAACCGCCAATCGTGCCCTACCGTTTTCGCACCGCCCTCTCCGTCTCGATTTCCAGCGGCATTTCTGCCGTGAGAGATTGCGCCGGATAGGGCTGGACTTGCGCGCCGTGGGTGTGGCTATGTTGACGACACCCCGGAAAGCGCGAGCGGCCATCAACGCTCCCGCGTCAACGGCCGGACATCCCCGCTCTTCACACCCGTCTCCGCCCCCGACCGACGGTGAACCGTGGGCGCCCAGCCCACCGGCCACCGAGTGAGGACCGCCCCTCTTGGCACGAATCCGCACCATCAAGCCGGAAGCCTTCGTCTCCGAGTCCCTGGCAGCCGTCTCCCTGACCGCCGAGCGCACCTTCTTCGGCCTGCTCACTCAGGCTGACGACCAGGGGCGCCACCGCGACCACGCCGCGATCATCGCCGGGCAGCTGTGGGTCCTGCGCCCGGAACACACGCCTGGCGCTGTCGAGCAGGACCTCGCCCAGCTTGCCGACGCCGGGCTGATATGCCGCTACAAGGGCCCGGGCGACAAGCGCTACCTGCACATCGTCACCTGGCGGCAGCATCAGAAGATCAACCGCCCCAGCGCGAGCCGTCTTCCCGCCTGCCCGCACCACGACACGCAGGCTCGCACCGCGCCCGGCGTTGATGCGCCGGCTGCGGGAGTCGGCATCACGGAGCCCGCACCGCAGCCTCACGGAGCCCTCCGTGAGGACTCCGGGCGAATACGCGAGTCTGCGGTGAATCCGGTCACCGATGGCGAAACAGCAGGTCAGAGCGATTTCAGTGAGCTCTCCGTGAGGCAGCGGGGAGGGCTCAGTGAGGGAGCGGTGACGCCTCAGCGTCCGGATCTAGGACCTAGGATCATGGATCTAGGAAATACCCCTTCGGGGGGCGCGAGCGCCCCCGCACCCCACGCCGTCTCGGCCAACGAGCTCATCGCCGAGTACGCCGCCGCTTGTACACACCGTCCGCCCAAGGACGTCCTGGGCCATCTCGCTCGCGAGGTGCGCAAGCTGCTCGGCGAGGGCATCGCCCCCGCCCACATCCGGGCCGGCCTGGAACGGCACCGCGCCAAGGGCCTGCACCCCAGCACTCTGCCGAGCCTCGTGCACGAGGCCATGAACGCGGCCCCCGCCACGCCGGTTGTCCACAGGGCGTGGACAAACCCCGCCGATGTCGAAGCCGCCTACGGAGGTGACCTCTGACCGCCACCCTGACCCGCGAGCCCCACCGGGTCGGCCCGCTCGCCGACCGGCTCAACGGCATCCTTGCCAGTCGCGGCATCGACCTCGCCACCGCTGCCGTCGAGGACGGGCGCGCCGAGCCCGTCACCGCGCTGGAACTCGCCGACGCCAGGATCCCCGCCCGCTACCGCCGCGCCCTGGCCGACCACCCGAAGGTCACCGCCTGGGCCGACGAGATCGCGCGCGCCGGACGCCCCGGCCCCGGTGGGCCGGGCATCGCTGAGGGCCCGTCGCTGCTGATCGCCGGCCCCACGGGCACGGGCAAGTCGTACCAGGCGTACGGCGCCATCCGCACCCTGCTCGCCCGAGGGGTCCGTCTGCGCTGGGAAGCGACCACCACCGCCGACTTCCACGCGCGCCTGCGCCCCCGCGCCGGCCACGACGGCGAACGGGAGCTGCAGACCCTGGTGCGCTGCCCGCTGCTGTTCCTGGACGACCTCGGCGCGGCCAAGACCAGCGAATGGACCGAGGAGCTGACCTACCGGCTCATCAACCACCGGTACGAGCACATGCTCCCAACCCTCATCACCACCAACCTTCCGATGGAGCAGCTGCGCGTCACCCTCGGTGACCGCGTCGCCTCCCGCCTCGCCGAGATGACGGAGCGCGTCATCCTCGACGGCCCCGACCGACGACGCCGCACAGCGCCCGCCGCCTGACTGGCCGCCTCAGCGCCCTCTCCTGGCCGACCCCGCCGCATCACCTGCGCTCACATCAGCCCTGCCCGCGCCAGCCACTCGCGTAGGCGGTTGCTCAGCGCTCCGTCGAATCGCCCTTCGCCCTCAATCCTCGACGCCTTGGAGCCTCCTCCTGCTTCCTCTCAGCCCCGTCCCCCTCGCCATACGGATCAGCGGCATGCCGCTTCTCCCTGACTGGGCCACCTCCCCGGTGATGACCGTGGCGCTCCTCATCCCGCCCGTGGTGCTCGGCCTGCTCGCCGGATGGCTGATCCGCCAGCAGCGCCGCCGGCGGCATCACACCCACCGCTGGCATGGAACCGCCGCGGTGCCGGTCGCGGCCGTGGCCGCCCTCGGCTGCACCGCGTACAGCGCGGACACCAGCTGGCGGTTCGCCGCCGACTACCTCGACATGGGCGGCACCGCCGAGCGCGTCGCGATGTTCGCCGCCGCCGAGCTGGCCTTGTTTGCCACCGCCCTGATGGCCCGGCAGAACCTCAACGGCCCGAGGCAGGCACCTGGCCTGCCCGGCACCCTCACCTGGGTCATCACCGCAGTCCAGGCTCTGCCCGCCTACGCCGAATCCGGGCCGGTCGGCGGCACCGTGCGAGCCTTCGTCGGCCCGGTCATGGCCGCGATGCTGTGGCACCTGGCCATGGGCATCGAGCTGCGCCACCGCGCCCCCGACGCGGCCTCACGCGGCCTGGCCGCCGTCCTCGTCCGCCAGGCACGCGAACGCCTCCTGGCTCGGCTCGGCATCGCCGACCAGGACGCCGATGCCGCCCGCCTCATCCGCGACCGCGCGCTGAGCGAAGCTGTCGCCCTGATCCTGCGCGCCGAGTCGATGACCGACCGCCGGCGCGGTAAGCGGCGGCAACGACGCCTGGCGGAACGCCTGCACGAGGCTCTGGAGCGGGCCGGCGTGGACGGGCATCCGCTCCAGGACGAGCTGCTGCTGCGCAAGCTCGCCACCCGCAAGCAGGCCCTCGGCCTCGCTTCCATCACGCTGCCGCCGCGATGGGAGGTCCCGGCCTCCAACCCCGCCCGGGAATCCGGGCACAGCAGCCCGCGCGCCGGCCGCACCGCACAACTGCCCCGGGCAGAGGAAACTGCCCGCCCACACCCGTCAGATCCGGGTGACGACGAGGTCCCTCCGGCTGCCCGCCCGCAGCCTGCCCGCCCGGAGCCCGGGCCGCCCGCACGGGCAGAAACTGAAGACAGCCGGGCGCTCACGGGCAAGACCTCGGGCAGCCCTTCGGGCAGGTGCGAGCGGAAACCGGCTGCCCGGAAGAAACGCGACGCTGGCAAAGCCCGTGCCTCCGACGAGGACATCCTCAAGCACGCTCGCCGCATCCACGAGGAGACCGGCAGCGTCGGACGCAACCGGGTCGAGGACGCCCTGCGCGCCGCCGGCTACACCGTCTCCAGCGACGGCGTCGGACGAGTCGTCCGCGAGTTCAAGGCCCAGCTCAAAGCCGCAGCCGGCCATCCACCCCGCTGATCCCCGCAGCACCAGCACTCCCGACCACACCCCGACCTGAAAGGCCCCATGCAGACCCCGCACCACGAAGACCCCATGGCCCCCGAAGAATGCCTGCCGTCCAATCCTGCCCCAGACGGAGCAAGTTGGTGCAGGAGCATTGCTCCCGTCGGGAGCAATGCTCCTGCCTCTCCCGCGTCGGCAGCGGCGGGAGCGGATCGGCACCGGGAGGCGCCGACCCGTCAGGATGCGACCGAGGGCGGATCGCATCCTGAATGGGAAGAACCGCGTCCCTGCCACAGCACCGACTGCGCTCACGCTGCCCCGTCGAAGCCCCGTGTGCAACAACGTGAACGTCTGCGTGATGAGAAGAAGCGTATGCACCAGCCCAGCTGCCGCATGAACGACGACGAGTACCAACTCCTCCTCCGGGCAGCCGCCGTGTGCCACATGAGCGTGGCCGGGTTCCTTGCCCGCTCGGCTCTCAACGCTGCCCGCGACCTCGACCGCACCGCCGCGGACATCGCGGGCGAGAAAGAGATGCTGCAGGAGCTGTTCGCGCTGCGGCGACACCTCGGGCAGATCGGCAACAACCTCAACCAGGTGGCCAAAGCACTGAACTCCGGAGCCGACGCCCCGCAGGCCGAGGCGGTCCTCGCCGCTGTCCAGCGCGCCGCCAAGCGCGTCGACGCCTTCACCCAGCAGCACCTGGACCACAGGATGGCTGCGTGATCCCACGCGTCCACGCCAGGGGCACGCGCACCATCGGCCTGCTCCACTACCTGTACGGACCCGGCACGCATGAGGAGCACGTCGACCCGCACCTGGTGGCAGCCTGGGACGGCCTTGCCCCCGATCCCGGCCGAGACCCCGGCGCCACGTACGGTGATCTCCAGCGGCTGCTCGACCAGCCGGTCATGGCCCTGCCCGAGAGCCGGCGGCCCGCCGAGCACGTGTGGCACCTGTCGGTACGCGCTGCCCCCGAAGACCCGATCCTGTCGGACGAGCAGTGGGGCGAGATAGCCCGCAGGATGGTCGCCGCCACCGGTATCGCCCCCGACGGCGACGACGCCGCCTGCCGCTGGGCGGCCGTCCGGCACGCCGACGACCACATCCACATCATCGCCACCATCGTCCGCGAGGACGGCCGCCAGGCCCGCCTCCGCCAGGACGGCAAACGCTCCCAGGCCGAGGCCCGCAAGATCGAGATCGACTACGGGCTCCGCCGCCTCCACACCGGCGACGGCACCGCCGCCCGGCGGCCCACCAGCGCCGAACACCACAAAGCCCAACGGGAAGGCCGCGAGCGCACCGCGCGGGAGGAGCTGCGGGAGACCGTGCGCCGCGCCGTTGCTGGCACGGCCTCCACGGAGGAGTTCTTCGACCGCCTGGCCGCCGCCGGTCTGCTGATCCGCAAACGCGTCGCGCCCTCCGGTGATCTGCTCGGCTACAAGGTCGCGCTGCCCGATGACCGCAACAAGGACGGGGAGCCGGTCTTCTACTCCGGTTCGAAACTCGCACCCGATCTGTCCCTGCCCCGCATCCGCGAACGCTGGGCCCTTCCCGCGGAGCCCACTTCGGCGGACGGCTCCGGGCCGGAGCAGCCCGCTCTGCCGGACGTGACAGGTCCCGCGTTCGCACGGCGCCGGGCCGCCGCCGCTACCTGGCAGGCCCTTCTGATCATCGACCACGGTGACGACGGCACGGCAGCGGCCCAGATCGCTGCGGCGGGTGAGGTCCTGGACGCGCTGGCCAAGACCTCCGCCGCCCACACCCGCGCTGAACTCCGCGAGGCGGCCTTCGTGTTCGAGCGGGCCAGCCGCTCCCACGTGAAGGTTGTACGCGGGCACGACCGCGCCCTGCGCCAGGCCGCCCGCGACCTCGTCCACAGCGGACCCGCCCTGGGCCGCGGCGAAGACGGCGCCACCACCGCCATGCTCATCGACATGGCCTTCTTCCTCGCCATCGCCGCGGCGAACTGGCACGCGAAGAAGCACCACAGCCAGCAGGCCGCAGCAGCCCGGCAAGCAGCCGAACACCTGCGCGCCGCCTACCAAGCCGCCGCAGGTGAGCCCATGGCCGTCCTCCGCCAGCGAGGCCAACGCCTGGCCCTGCGTGCCCGGCAGCGGCAAGCCGACCTCCTGCACGAGGTGCTGCCGGACCTGGCCGCACGGATCCAGACCGAACCTGGCTGGCCCGCCCTGGCCGCCACCCTCGACGACGCCCGCAGAGCCGGCCATGACCCGACGGCTCTGCTGGCTGACGCTGCCCGGCGGCGCGAGCTCGACACCGCGACCTCGATCAGCGATGTCCTCGTCTGGCGGCTGCGCCGCAGCGCCCACCTGCCTGCCCTGCCCGAGCGCCCTCACGACACACCCGCGCGAGGTAGCCGACGCCAAGGGTCGGCGGCGCCCCGCGCGCTGCCGAAGCAGGGCGGCCTGAACGACCCCAGCCGTCGGCGCTGACCAGCGAAAAGCCGGCGGAATATAGCCGACGATCGGCGGTTGGGCAAAACGCCGATTCTCCGGATCATTTATGCCTCCACCCACCCCACTCCTGTGAGGAGCACCTGTACGCCCACAACCCAAGCCCGGCCCGAGATCGTCGTCCTGCTCTGCGACGCGGACATCAAGCGCAAGCGCGAGACCAACACGTGGAACCACCTCGACGGGCGCCCGTTCAGCAAGGAGGAACGGGCCCTGGTCCTCAGTGCCACCCGCGTCGAGTTCGAAGAGATACAGGAGCAGTTCAAGCGATACCGTGAGTACCGGCGCACGGTGGACGAAGCTCCGGATGCTCTGGAGCGCTTCCTGGCCCCGTTCATGGAGCGGCTCGCCGAGAAGAAGCTTGGCAACGCCGTCGAGCTCATGAACGAGGAGGAGCGAGCCGAGCTCGATCACCTCCTCGGGCTCATCGTCGAACCAGTCCGTCCCTTCGCCCCGTACGCCCTCTGAGCCTGGGCCCCGCGCCGGCGCTTCCCCAACGCGCTGGTGAGTGGCTCCCAAGACCGAGTCGGCATCTGACACAGAGGCGTGTGCGTTCCAAGCGATAACCGGTAGGACTCGTCGCGCTGAACGAAACACCGGGCGTGGGGACGGACCGCTCCCTGTAACCGCGGACTGTGATGTCACGCAGACGCCGACCAAGGCAGGCAGCACGAAGCCGGGCCTCCCCCAGGGGAGGTCCGGCTTCCAGGCGTTGGATGGCCCTTAGCTGGCTGGAGCGCGCAGGAGCCGGTCGCGTGTGCTCTCCGGCAGCACCCGGCGCAGGACCGGTGCGCTGGAGCTGAGGGAGTCGGCGAAGGCGGCGACGAGGTCGTGCGGCACGCTGCTGCTGAACGACGCGGCCCACAGGTAGCCAGCGCCGAACACCGGTTCGGCCCACGCCTGCCACCCGGCCAGGACCGCCTCGTCAGCCTCAGCCAACAGTGCCAGTGGGTCGCCATCCTGGATGAGGGGCGGCACCTCACCGAGGCGGACGTGGGAGGCGAACGTCGGATCCACCGCGCCCGTGCCGGGCTGGTCGACGTCAAGCAGCCAACCGCGCGCCGTAACCGCGTCGAGGACCAGCTCGGGACCACCGAGCGACAGGGCAGGCTGATCGCGGGCGTCGAGCGCGGCAAGGAAGCCGGCGAGGACCTCCCCCGGGACATCGGGGGTGAAGTAGGCCGACCACTGGGCGAGCGGGCTGCTCATGTCCGTACGAGCGGACACCTGCCAGGCGATCGGCAGGTTCCCCAAGTGGAACGGCTCGTCCGGCAGGACCCACTGCGCCCACCGCAGGGAGTCTGGGCTGATGTGCAAAACGGTGCTGCGCAGGACCTGACGGTCGTCCGGCGCCTCTTCCGGCTCCTGGCGCCCGCGGACGATCGTCAGGCTGGTCCAACCCAATCTGCCGAGTGTTTCGGCGACGGAGTCGTACAGGCGTCCGTCGTCACCAGCCAGGTGCCGGGGACCGACCCAGTACGCGGACGGGACGTTCGTCGGGCTGGGTGGGCCGAACGGGAAGTCGGGGTGCAGGTATGCCTCCAAGGGCTTGGGAGTCTTTGTGCTGCCAGCTGGTACGCGAAGCTGGATGGGCGTGCCAGGCTGGCTGTGCGGCGTTCTGGGTGACGGGTTGGACCAATCCCGTGTCCCCACGTCTCCCCTGCGCCAGGTAGGCGGCGGGCCGTCCGAGTCGGGCCTCTACTGTCACAGCTGCTGGGAAGTCTCCAGTACACGAGTCACTGCGGCGGCGACGACTTCCGCCGGCGTCTCGGTGTCGAAGGAAATCTGGTAGCCGCGCACCTTGGCCGTTCCGGTTACGGCGATTTTCCACCCCTCGCCGTCGGTGCCAGGGCGCCCGAGCGGGAACCATCCAAGGTAGAAGCGCCCGTCCTTCGAGTTGACGTGTACGTCCGCGCGGTCGTCCACGACGAGGTGGAAGTCGTCGGCGGAGAACTGATCCATCACGAGCGTGGCCTGAGCCGGGCCGAGCAGCCACTCACGCAGCCGCAGGGCCTCGACGGTGGTGGAGAATCCGGGCCCCTGGGGCGCCGCAGTCACGGGCAATCACCTCTTTGACCTGGTCTTTTTACAAGAAGGTCGTCTAGGTTCACATGCCCTTGCGGCGCTGGCCAGTCATTCGTGGATCTTTGCTGTCTGCCCCCGGCGAACTGATACGCAGAGCGCGAGACCTCGCTGTCCAACTGCGAAAAACGGCGTGCGCGCGGTGGGGCCAGTGCTGATAGTTGCCGCATGGACGCGATCGAGGCCGCACGCGCCGTCGTAGACGAACGGCACCCCGAAGCACGCGCCGCGTTCCTGGGCGGCAGCATCGTGACGGGCCGCCGAACGGCCACGTCGGACCTCGACATCGTCGTCCTGCTCCACGGAGCCCCAGCCCCGTACCGGACCAGCCTCCATTACGCCGAGTGGCCGGTGGAGATGTTCGTGCACACCGAGGCGACATGGCACGCCTACGTCGAACGGGAACTACGGAAGCGCCGGTCACCGCTGCTTCGGAGCGCGCCTCGCCGCACAGGCCCGGAAACTGACCGCCGCAGGACTACCCCCGGTGTCGACGGAAGAGATCGACGACCGCCGCTACGCGATCACGGACCTCCTGGACGACCTCGCAGGAAGCAACGACCAGAGCGAGTGCCTGTTCATCGCGACCGAACTGGTCCGACGCACCGGTGAGCTGGCGCTGGCCGTTGGCGGGTCGTGGAGTGGCGGTGGGAAGTGGCTGGCACGCCGTCTTGAGACGACCGCGCCAGGGCTCAGCACACGCCTCCACCACGGCCTGCAGGAGGTGCTGAGCGGGAGGGTCGAGCACCTCGTGGCCGTCGTGGACGAGGTGCTCGGGCAGGCCGGCGGCCGATTGTGGGTCGGCTACGAACGTGCTGGAGATCCCTGAACGATCCCACGCTGCGGACGTCGCAACGGCTGTTCCTCCAGATGCAGATCACTTGACGGAGAGCAACGCCCGAGTCTCCTCGGCGCACCCCCACGACAGCGTGACGCCAGCACCGCCGTGCCCGTAGTTGTGCACGACCACGGTGCCGTCCTCCCGCACCTCTTCCTCCACACGGACCGTGGCGCGGGTCGGTCGAGCGCCGATCCGGTGCTCCAGCACACGGGTCTGGGCGAGTCGGGGCTCGACCTCGGCGCAGCGGGCGAGGATGCCGACAGCCCCCTTGTCGTCGGAGGCCAGATCGCCCTCGCCGTCGATCGCTGTGCCGCCCAGGACGACGGTGTCGCCGTGGGGGTAGAAGCACAGGAGGTCCGGGGAGAGGCCGGTGTCCTCGGAGAAGAACTCGGTCAGCCCCGGGTTGGTAGCGACGACGTGCTGGCCGCGGATGGGCCGGAGGTCAGGGTCCGGAACCAGGTTGCTTGCGCCAAGGCCCGCGCAGTTGATGATCGCCGAAGCGGGACCGGCGTCCGAGAGCGAGGTCAGCCGTCGCTGCTCGACCACACCCCGGCATCGCGGAGCCGGCGCAGGAGGTAGTCGAGGTGGGTGGGCATGTCGATCAGTGGCACGGTGAACCGGTAACCCGCCGTGAACCCGGCCGGAAGTTCGGCCCGCTCGCACGGTCGGAAACCCGGCAAAGTGGTGGCCCACTCCGGCGCGGCTTCGGCCGTGCGGGATGCCTCGATGCCACTGGTGAGCCGGACGCCCGTCGCCGGGTCCTGGGCCAGCTCCCGGAAGATCTTGAGGGACCGTTGTCCCCACTGTTCGACCTTGTCCTTCGGCTCGACCAGGTAAGGCCCCCACATCGCCCCGGCCGCCAGCGACGTGACACCAGGCACCTGTTCGGCGATCACGTGCACCGAAGCCCCGGCCTCGGCGAGAACGACGGCCGTGGTGAGCCCAGCCAACCCAGCCCCGACAACGACAACGTGCTTCCCTGCGGTCACGAGGCCGACCCTATGCACCGGGTAACTTCGACAGGGCATGTTGCGCAAGTCCGTGATTGCCCCTGTCCCAAAACACCTCTCGTGCCGTCGCACTCACCTCCCGCTCCGCCGCCCGAAGCGGATCAGAAACTCGTTCTCCTCCGGAAAGGTGTCGCCCTCGCTGAAGTCCGCGAGCCGCTCCTTGACCGCGATCTCAAATTGCGGCAGTCGATCGCCGAAAAGGTGGGGTGCGGCGAAAGAGGTGGAGTAGAGGTAGCCGAGGATGCTCTCAGCGGTCCAGGTGCGGTGCACGGGAATCCGCGCCTCCTCGACCCGGCCGAAGGGCGACTCCTCCATGATCTCGCTGTACGGGCGGCTGTGGTGCTGAAAGGTGCCGGAACCGGCACGCCGTTCCTCGCCGAGGAACGTCTTGATGACATCCCGCACTGCCTCCTTCCAGGGGTTGGTCGCGGTCCAGAAGCTGCTGTCCCCGAGGATGGCCACGACACCGTCGGGTGCAACCTGGTCGTCCAGTGGGGCCAGGACGGCGGTCTGGTCGAGCCAGTGGAACGCGCGGCAGATCGTGACCAGGTCGGCCTTCCAGCCGGCAGGCGGCACGAAATCCTCGGCGGTGCTCTCGACGAGCGGCAGGCGCGTCCCTTCGGGCAGCTTCGGACGCAGCGCCGACTCGGCCGTAGCCAGCATGTCGGCGTCGCTGTCGATGGCGATGATGTCGTCGAAGTGGCCGAGCAGCGCCTCAGCCACCAGTCCGGTGCCGGTGCCGATGTCCAGCAGGCGACGCTGGCCGCGGGACCGGTGCGGAGCAGCCTGGTCCAGGGTCTCGGCGACGTCTTCCGGGATACCAGGGCGGAACTGACGGTAGTAGCTGGCGGTTCCAGCGAACAGGCTCATGTGATCTCCTCCCCTGAGGTACTGGGTGTAACCGAACGTAGCGGTTGGTTTCTCGTGTTTGACTACCTCGCGCTGCCCCGCTGCTACGGTCGCCTGTATGACGCTCTCGGTCTCCACGAGTCAGACTGTTGACCTACGCGTGCGGCCAGTTGACGAGGTTTTGGATCGCGTGGCCCAGTCTCTGCAGGTGCGTTTCCTACCGGAAACGGTGGTACGCAAGCGTCGGTCTGTGGGAGCACGGACCGACCGCGAGACCTGGGTCCGCATCGAGCGACGCCTGCTTGACAAGATCAGCGATCAAGGATGGAACGGCGCGGAGTGCGCCGCCCGCTTGGACGGCGTCGCCCAGCCGGCATGGCGGGGATGCATGGTCTGGCGGGACACGAACGAACAGGTGATGTGGCGGGCCGACGAAACTGACCTTCTGCCCGCCGCTCCAGTCGGAAACGCCATTCTGAGTGAGGCCCCGGAACTTTCGGACGAGTGGTGGGACAGGTTGAACGCCTCTCTGGACGCGCTCGCAGCGCACCAGACAAGGCGAGTCGCCACACCCGACACCGAGACCATCAACCAGACGTCAGTCACCGAGGCCATTCGGGCTGTCTTTCCCGGCGATTTCGATACGACCGTCCAGCGTTGGGTCCCCGCCCACGCCGACCTGAACTGGGCCAACGTCACGGCGCCGGTGTTCAGCCTCTTCGACTGGGAGGACTGGGGGAACGCCCCACAGGGACTGGACTCAGCCTCACTGTGGGCGAGCTCGCTTGCCGTCCCGTCTCTGGCCGATCGTGTACGGCAGGAGCGTCGGCGGGACTTCGAGAGCCGGGACGGCAAGCTGATGACGCTGTTCGTCTGCTCGAAGATCCTTGGGCCATACGCGCACCCTGAGGATCCTCGGTTGGAGCCTGCACAGCGCACGGCCGAGCAAGTCATCGAGGAACTTCAAGCAGAGTGATGAGGCGAGCGGTCGCGGAGGAGCTTCCGATACTCCTGGACGGTCCGCTCCTCCACCTGGCCTGCCAGAGCTCCGACGAGTTCCCCCAAGTGGGTCGGCTCGTCGGTTCCCACGGCGATGGAGCCGACCCGCGGGAGATGGTAGGCGACTCTGAATGCTGCCTGGACGCGGGAGAGCCGACGGCCGTCCCGGAGGAAAAGGCGCGGGTCCAACCTGGCCCACACCGAGGCACTGGTGCTGCCCCCAAAGGGGCTCATCCCCCAGACCTCGCCACAACCCAGATTCCACGCATCGATGAGGTTGTCCGCCGCGGCCAGCGTTCTGGTGCCGACCAGCAAGCCGGCGCGCACCATGAGAACCGATGGCCTCGGCACGGTCAGGTCGACCACGCTCAGCACCGGTGACGGATCCCACGACGCGACCCCCCAGGCGCCGCACAGCCCCTTAGCTTTGGCGTCATCCAGGGCGGTGCACGCCGCTGCAAGCAGATCCTTGTCGTGCGGGACAGCTTTCCGGAGCGAGTGTTCCGGGTTGTGCAGGAACACCAGGTCCGGCTCCCGCCCCAGGTTCTTGGCCGCCTCCTCCACGGCCGAAAACAGCCGCGTGGGATCCAGGGAGTGCTCCGCCCCGTCGGACCCCGGGAAGTAGCCGACCTTCGTGGAGACCGTGAACTTCGGCAGCAGGTCACCGGCTGTCCGAGCCAGGACCTGGTGCGAGCGGAAGCCAAGGTAGTTGGTGCTGGTGTCGAGCGCGGTGACGCCCAGGTCCAGCGCCCCGGTCAGGAGCCGGCGTTCGTGACGAGACCGGTGTAGCCCGAGGACAACTCGGGGGTCAGGACCGCGCACAGCTCCTCCTTCACCAGGATCTCGGCGACCTCCACCACTTCGGCCCCTGCGACGGCCGCGGCCTGTTCCAGCACGACCGGCCTGCCGCTCAACAGCAGACGCAGCGCCGGCAGGGCCTTGGCCGCGAGGGTCAGCCTCTTCCCCGAGGCCAGGACATCGACGGTCTCCCCGCTCTCCCGGATCCCGGGATGGAAGTGGGTGGTGCACACGACGGCGTCGAGCGGCCCGAGGATGTCGAGGAACGGCACATGCCTGGGCAGGGTCGTCTCCTGCTCGTACGCGGCCAGATAGTCGGCCGGGGAGCGCTCGCCGAGCAGTGCCGTGGCGGCCTCGGCCAGAGCCGCGCTGTCGGGAACGTGCCAGCGGTCCAGATCGTGCCTGAAGATCTCGTGCTCCCGGCTCCAGTCGGCTAGCCAGGCGAGCCAGCTTGCGCCGGTGCGCTTGGTGATGCCGAACGTGACGTGGAGGCTCTTCCCCGAGCCGCTGCCGGTCCTGGTCGCCTGGTGCCAATGGCCTCGGGGGATGTGCATGACGTCACCAGTCCGCATCACTCCGGACCAGATGATCTCGTCGCTCGGGATGGTGTTGGGGTCGGAGTCCCGGTACATGGGGACCTTGCGGGAAGCCGCGCGCACCTCCCATTCCTTCTCGCCAGCCAGCTGCACGATCACGACGTCGTGGTCGTCCCAGTGCAGGGGGAAGCCAGCGGCGTCGTTCGTCGTCAGGTACGCGTTGACCTGCACACGCTCATGGGACCACCACTGCAACGCCCGGCACGCGACCTCCATCGTCGGGTCGAAGACGTTGGCCTGGTCGAGGATGAGCGTCGCGCCTTCTCGCAGGAGGTTTCCGAGGCTTCGCATGTTGACCATAGGGATGCTCTGGCCCCGGGGGCTGACGCTGTCTGTGTAGTAGACAGCCGGGTGCACCTCCACACCCTTCTGGAAGCACCGGAACTGCGGGCGGTTCAGGCTCCTGCGCATGGCGATGTCGAGCAGCCGGTTGGGGGTCAGGAGGCGGGAGAGGAGCGCGGGGTCCTCCAGACCGCCCCGCGCGAAACCCTTGCCCAGCTCCTCGGCCCCGCTCCACCCGAGTGCTGTCTCGATCGCGTTGATCAACCGATGTTCCATCGCTGTCCTTCCAAGGGTGTGGTCGCCTGATGTGGACACGGCTGGGGCCGGCACGGCCAGACGTGCCGGCCCCAGCCGCTTGGTGCGCGCGTGCCTACTCGCTGTCGTGCAGGTTGCCGTCGCCGCCCGGCCACGGCGCGTCGCCGGAGCTTCCGGCGTTGTCGGACCGGAGGCTGTCGTACCGGTCGTGGACGGCGGTCAGCTCCTCGACCGCCATCAGCAGGCCGCTACGGGCCGGAGGCGGTGCCGTGCGCTCTTCCACCTCGTGCTCCTTCCTCTTGGGTCTCCCGCCGGGACTCCGGCGGAAGGTCAGGGCCGCCTCACGGCCGTGGGAGAGATGGATTTCCGTGAGGCGGCGGTCATTGGGCGGCCCCGTGAGCCGCAGCTCTGCGCCTACGTCCGCATGGACTGACCGCTCATCGGCAGAACGGCCGCGTCCTGACGCATGTTGGCCTCCAGGACGCGCTGGTCCAGTTCGTATAGGCACGCCCGGCACGCGAAGAGAGCCGCGTGCATGCCGCTCGACCGGACGGGCCCGATCCACGTCACCTCGACGTCGTCACGGCCACACCACAGCCAGCACTCGCCATGCGTCTGCCACTCATGCCTGTCCCACAGCGCATAGGCCGTCGGCTCGCCGGTGACGGGGTCGATGTCGCGGCGGGTGGGGCGGAAGACCACATCGCGCTCTGGAGACAGAGCCGCTCGTACTGCGTGCCTCCCCATCAGGCGACCCCCATTGTCAGCGACTTGGGCTCGGCCCCATCCCGGTGCTTGGCCCACATCGCGAATAAGCCACGCGGTCCAGCGGCAGCCGTGCTCGTCTCCACCGCCATAGGCAGCGCCATCTCGGCCCATACCCGCTTACCGGCGCCGACGGGCTCCCAGGCACAGCGCGCCGAGAGCAGTCGGACCAACGCCAAGCCGCGCCCGTTCTCGTCGTCCGGTTGGGCACCCCGTGTCCGCGGAACCGACGGATCGCCGTCCAGGACATCAATCACCAAGCGACCGGGCCGGTTGAACAGGGTGACGGTGACCGGCCCCGCCCCGTGGACCACGGCGTTGGTGATGAGTTCCGATGCGACGAGTCGGATGGCGTCGGCAGTCTCCTCGTCCAGCGGCACACCCCATGCGCGTACCTTGTCGACGATCTCGCGCCGAGCCGGGGGCACCTCGGATTCGATACCCGCGAGGACGAACCGATGGACGAGCGTGGGCATGTCGGACGCCTCCGAAGAACTGGAGAGCGGCTCCATCCCCGACGGGGGGGCACAGGATTGGAGCCGCCGATCTGAGGAGCCGCTCCGCGAGCGTTCAACTGAACTCGCTCGCGGGCGGCTGATACTCAGTCAACGGCGGTGCCCCGGCACACCGGAACGTTTCTAGGGGGTTTCTCCTGGGGACGCCCTCCCCGTACTCGGACACGCGAAGTAGCCTTCCACCTACGTCTTGAGCGGACGACAGGAGTGATGACGTGCCTACCGAGCCGTTAGCAGTCCACCCCCTGACCTTCCTCCTCCAGACGCGTGGATGGGGCAAGGCCGAGTTCGCCCGGCTCATGCAAGACCACGGGAGGAAGCTCGGGATCCCGCTCGCGACCAACCGGACGACTGTATGGAAGTGGGCACAGGGTCAGGAGCCGGACGCGGACGCCCAGCGCGTCCTCGCCGACCTGCTGGGCGTCCCGTACGAGCAGGCGCGTGCGGAGGGATGGCCCCGCTGGCTCCCTGTCTGGGAGGTGACCGGACTCACCGCTCCGTGGACAGAGGCCGGTACCGTCGAGGCATTGTCCGATCTGGTGGGGAGTGGACGGATGGACCGCAGAGGCTTCCTCACCATCACAGGAGCCGCCCTGACCGGTCTCGCGGCGAGCTGGGTGGACGCGCCCTCCGCCATGGCCGCGGCGCTCAACGGCGACCGGGTCACGGACACGATGGTCTCGACGATCGAGCAGCGCATCAGCACCCTCCGCACGCTCGACGACCAGCTTGGCGGCGCTCGACTGCTGGAACAGGCGCGTGGCGACCTGGCTCTGGTCACCGGTCTCCTCGACGGTGGCCGCTACTCCGACAAAGTCAGGATCCGGCTCTACGCGCTGGCGGCCCGCGTGTCGCACCTGACCGGATGGATGGCCTACGACGCTGGCCTACGATCCGCAGGCCAGCGCTATTACGTCGGTGCCCTGCGCAGCGCCCGCACCGCCGGCGACGACGCCTTCGGCGCGTTCATCCTCGCCGAGATGGGCGTGCACGTCTCCGAGGCCGGGCGCACCGCCGAGCGTGTGGACCTCATCTCGACCGCCATTGACAACGCGCCACGCTCTCTGTCGCCCTGCACCCAGTCCTTCCTCTACCTGCACAAGGCAGAGGCCCTCTCACGCGACGGCGACCACCGCGAGGCAGGAACGGCCCTCAACCGTGCCACCTCCCTGTGGGAGCGCCAGGTGACGGACGACAACCCCGACTGGCTCGACTGGTTCGGCGAGGCACAACTGCGGTCGACCGAGGGAAAGGTCCTGTTGCGCTCGGGGCAGGTGGAACGCGCAACCAGTTCCCTGGAGACTTCCGTGACGAGAGCCGCCCCCCGGGACAAGGCCGTACGGTCAAGCCGTCTCGCTGAGGCGCGGCTCGCCGGCGGCGACCTGGAGGGTGCGTTGGACGCCGCGAACTACGGCGCCGAACTCCTGGAGGACAGCGTCAGCTCCATTCGGGCCCTGAACCGCCTCAAGGAGTTCTCCACACGGCTGGAGCCGCACAAGTCCGTCCCCTCCGTGTGCGAGTTCCGGGAGCGCCTGCAGGAACTGTCCGTCGCCGTTTGACGTCGACCGTCTCACCACCAGGGTGAGCCCGTCTCGGTGAAGAGGGCTGCAAGACTGCCAGGATGGCCGATATGACGACGATCTACGGTGAGGTGGCATCAGGGTTCGAGCCGGTGCGGGCGGCGTTCATGGAGAACTTCACCCGGCACGGGGACCTCGGCGCGGCGGTGTGCGTGTACCGGAACGGCTGGCCGGTGGTGGACCTGTGGGGTGGCGTGGCCGACGCCGAAACCGGTGGTCCTTGGACGCGGGACACGCTGCAGCTGGTCTACTCGGCGACCAAAGGCGCGACGGCGACCATGGCGCACATGCTGGTCCAGCGCGGAGCGCTCGACTTGGACGCGCCCGTCGCGAAGTACTGGCCGGAGTTCGCCGCGAACGGCAAGGCTGACATCCCTGTGCGCTGGCTCCTGTCCCACCAGGCCGGCCTGGTCGCGTTGGATCAGCCGGTGCCGTTGAAGGAGGCGCTGGCCTGGCACCCGATGGCGGCGGCACTGGCCGCTCAACGCCCCCTCTGGACTCCGGGCACAGCGCACGGATACCACGGCCGGACCTGGGGCTGGCTGGTCGGCGAGGTGATCCGACGGGTGTCCGGCCGCTCACCGGGCCGCTTCTTCGCCGACGAGATCGCGGCCCCACTGGGATTGGACTTTTTCATCGGCCTGCCCGCCAGCGAACGCAACCGAGTCAGCCGCATGGTGTACCAACGGCCGAACGTCGACCTCACCACCCTGCCCACCGAGTCGGTCCCCGAGGAACTCCGCGAGCAGGTCGCCGCTTGGCGGGACCCGAACTCATTCAGCAACAGGGCATACGCCGTCACCGACCCGCCCGAGATCGACTTCGACTCACCGGAGGTGCAGGCCGCGGAGCTCCCGGCCTCCAACGGCATCGGCACCGCACGCGCTCTTGCCCGCATGTACGCCGCGCTGATCGGCGAGGTGGACGGCGTGCGCCTACTCTCCCCGGACGCCCTGGCGTCAGCGACCGAGGAGCAGGCCCGCGGGAAGGACCAGGTCATGCTGATCCCCAGCCGCTTCAGCGCCGGGTACATGCTGCCAACCGAGAGCAACCCGATGACGGGGCCAGACGCCTTCGGCCACACTGGCCGAGGAGGGTCGCTCGCCTTCGCCGATCCGGAGCACGGTGTTGCCTTTGGGTACGTGATGAACAACATCATGGGGGGTACGGACGACGTCCGCGCGGCATCTCTGGTCGACGCGGTGCGAAGGTCGCTCGTGTGAGGGCAAGATCCGGGATGGCTCCGCCGGAGAGCATGAGCGCCCGGAGCACGGTCGCGGCGGCTACGCCGCCAGCCGCCGGTGCCCAGCCGAGGTGGAAACCGCTGGAGCGGAGGTGATGCCGATGACCTCTACCCGAACACCCCACGTTTCGAGTGTCCTCGCCGTCTGTACCAGGGTGACTTGCGAGAACGGAAAGAGGGTGTTCGCGGTGAGTTCCGTGCCATCCTTCAGCAGGATCGCAAAGACGACCTTCGTATGCCGGTAGTTCTCCGGCAGGCCGCGCCCCTTTCGGACCGCGGCCACCTTCTCGGCGAACCGTTCTCTCGCCTCCGGGGAGTTCCGCAGCGTCTGGACCGCGACAAGTGCCTGACTGAAGAGATGGCTCAGTGCGTCGGAGCCCTTGGCACGCTTAACCATGACCAGGACGTTGTCCGGGCTCAGCAGGTCACAGATCTCCACGCCGTTCCCGCGGTGCAGCGCGGTCTGGACGTTGTTGCGGTCGAAGCAGACGTACCCGGGCCGCTGGTCCGGCACGGACTCGTTGTAAGAGCGCTCCGTTTCTCCGAGGACCCACGGGGGCAGGTCCACAGATGGGGAGCTGGTAATCAGCCTCTCGACGTGCGTGCGGATTGTCTGCAGGTACCCCTGGTCGATCTCGTACCAGTGCTCGTCCATCAGGAAGAAGCGGCGAGAGCCGAGAGATACTTCCGCCTCGATCCACCGAAGCGCCCCGGACGCCCAGATTTCGTCGGCGCGGTCGGCGCGACTGTGCCGGTAGAGGGTCACGGTTCCTTCCCGGAGGGCGGCTACGCGGCTACCCGGTCTCTGGACACGGGCCCGGCTGAGGACGTAATCGAGGTTAAAGTCGTCGGTCGATCGGCCGGCTGTGTCGCTGTTGATCCTCGCTCTGAACGCTCGCGAGGCCGTGTAGTCGTCCCAGTGATCGGCGGGGACCGCAGCGCTGATACTCCCGTCGGGCTCCCGCCCCAAGAGGTCGTCAAGGGCGGCCTCCAGGGAGGTAAGGAGACTCGGATCGTCGACGGGTACGACGTGCTCGACGAACTCCAGCTCCGGGCTCGGCCTCTCCTCACGCAGCATACGGGCGATCGCACGGATGTCGGCGATGAGGTCGCCGCCCTCCACACCGAGCCGCAGACGCAGGCCGGCACCGCCCTCGACGCTGGAGATTCTCGCCGGGTTGTCACGGGAGATGGTGAGCGGAATGTCGTCCAGGTGGCCGCCGAGGCGGCGCACGATCTGGGCGTGCTCGACGATGCCCAGGCTCCACACGGAGGCGCCACCCGGGATCAGGGTGATGTCGGTACGCCCTCCCCCCGGGGTGTGGGCAACCAGGTCCCGGATCCTCCCGGGGTCCACCCGACGGGACGCGAAGCCAAGCCCGAAGCGGTGGTCCTTCAGCCGGTCGGGGACCAGACGGAAGCCCTGGTCGTAGCCGATGGCGTAGACCTCGCCGTCGACGGCGAGCATCAGCAGTCCGGCTGAGCGATTGACCGGTCGTGACACCTCGATACCCGTCGTGAGGAAGATCTCGTCGCACCAGCTCGCGACGGGCTGCTCGAAGCTGCCGGTGACCAGGACCGCCGGTGCACCAAGGTTCTCGGGGAAGCCGATATCCGCGCGGACCCTCTCCAGCTGGTTCGGGTCCAGGGAGTCGAACATCGAGTCGACGGTGGGAGCGACGCCCCTGAGGCGGTACAGCGTTCGCTTGGACGTACGGGTTGCCATGGTGCCTCTCCTTGTGCAGGTCGGCGATAACCGCCCTGGTGGTTTCGTTCTCACGTGCTTCCCCCCTCCTGGCAGCGGCCCCTTGTGCCGAGTGGATCAGAGGCTGCCCTGTTGCCGAACCGGCTGGTGGCTCGGTCGGCTCGTAGTCAGCAACCCATCAGTGAGACCAGCGCCGCGACTTCGCCGCGCCAGGCGCGAACCTGGTCCTCCGTGGGGCCGATCTCGTACTGGTGGTAGTGGCAGCCGAGGCAGAGCTGGCTCCAGGCGGCCTTGGCCCGGCGGGCGGTCCCGGCTTCGGCGTACCCGCGAAGCCAGAGGAACGCGGCACGCATGCTGCCTTCTCGAATCGCACGGGGCGCGCCGTGCGCGGTGAGGCAGGCGGCGACCGCGCTCTCCAGCGCGGCGCGGAGAGCGAAGGCCGCACCGCGGCATCGGCTCGCCGCAGTGGCGGTAAGGACGGTGGGTGGGTCGGACACGGTTGCTCCGGCCTCGGCAACGTGGAGCCCACCGGAGACAGGATCGGCGTCGCCCGCAACGAGACGGTCGGCAGTGTCCAGCAACTCACGAATCGTCGGGTTCACTGGTCGGCCACCTCCAGCTTGCGCACGGTCTGGGCAACAGCCTCGATGTCCCTCACGAACCGCAAGGGCTCCGGCATCAGGGTGCCGGACGGGTGGGCACCCTCCTGGCACCGCCGGACGAGGTCCACCGCCGCGGGACCACAGCGTCTGCGCAGCTCGCGGTAGACGTCGCTCGCCGTCCTCGACGGGTCCCCGAAGAGTCCCAGGGCAGCGATGTCCTTCAGCCTGACGGCAGCCATAACGGTCTTCTCCGCCTCGTGCTCGGTCAGTCCGGCGCGGTGCAGCCGCAGCCAGGCCGCCTCGGAGAAGGCGCGTTCCAGAACGGTGCGGCAGAGGCCGGGCAGTACGTGGGTCAGCGCGGGCGGCGGCAGGTCCGGCGTACGGGCGAGGGCGTGTGCGTCGCTCAGCGCTTGGCCGACCGGGTCGGTCACCCGGCGCACGGTCACCGTCGAGCGCTCCTCTCGCTCCACCTCCAGAACCGTCACCGGGAGTTCCTGGTTAGTGAAGGCCCGCTGGAGCCGAGTGTCGTGGGTGAAGACGATGACCTGGCGAGTCTCGCCGAGGTCATGCAGGACCTTCGCGAGGCCGTGGACCTTAGCAGGGTCCATGGACTGTACGGGGTCATCGATGACAACGAACCCAAAGGGGCTGTCCGGTGCGGCGGCACGCGGCAAGAAGAGCGAGAGCGCGAGGGAGTGCAGCTCGCCCTGGCTCATCACGCCCAGCGCGGCGGCCTCCGTACCGTCCACGGACACGTCCATCACCAGCTTGCGCACGGCGGCTTTGTCACTGCCGGTCAGGCGCACGGAACGCAGGTCCACGTTGCTCTGCTGGCGCAGTTCCTCCCAGATACCCTGCGAGTGTTCTTCGAAGGGCCGCAGCCGCTCCCCGCGCAGCTCGGCACACGCCTCCTTGAGCCACTTGCGGGCCGCCTTGACCTGGCGCAGCCGGGGCTTGCCCACATGCGCGGTCCGGGCCCGTACGAGCCAGGCGGCGAGGCGGGTGACGCAGCGCCGCCACTCCTCATCGAGCTTCTCCAGCTCCCGGGCGGCCTCCTCGCGCAGGGCGGTGCAGGCATCGGCGAGGACGAGCGCGGCGGTCTCAGCACGGGCGGCGAGCCGCTCGGCGTCGTCGATCGCCTGGCAGGCCGCCCACTCCTCCCACGGAACGACCAGCGGAGCGGGCAGCCAGGCCGGGACCTGCGTGACGAGGAAACGGACGGCGTCCATCGCCTCCCGCAGCTCGGTGCGGGCTTCCTGCGCGGCGGCGGCCTCGCGCCGCAGGGCCGCCACCTGCTCGGCAGCCCCCTCAGCCCATGCCTCGTCGAGCGGCCGGTCGGATCCGCACACGGGGCAGGCGGCCTCGTCCGCGTGTCGCCGGCTGTGGTCCAGAGCCTTGGACAGCAGTTCAGCACGCTGGTGGGCGTCTTCGACACCCGAGGCGCGTACGTCGTCCAATACGGCGACGGCCTCGCGGAGCCGGTCCACGGCCGCGCCGATCGCGCCGAGGTCGGGACCCGACAGCTCGACGGTCGCGCGAAGCTCCCGCAGACGCTCGTCGTCCGCGTCGGGCAGTCCGGTCACGAGGGCGTCCAACACCCCAAAATCGGGAGCCCCAGACGCACTGACGGCCGCGAGCGCGCGTGCCGCCCGTGGGTCGTCCAGCGCGGAGAGCGCCTCGACGAGGGCGGGCAGCTCCGCCTCGACCGCCTTCACCGCCGAGTTGAGCTCCTTCTCGACGGCCTGGAGCCGCTCGTCCGCGGCTGCCAGCTCGCCGAGTCCGAGGATGGTGGCTACCGAGTCGTACAGTTCGCTGGGCCTGCCGCTGATGACCTTGTCGAGATCGGAGTACGACAGGAAGGGCCGGTAGTTGTGCAGCGCCCGCTCCCAGCCGGCCTCACTGAAGGGCCGCCGCCCCTGACCCGGCCGCTTGAACTCAACCTCGGGAGCCGTGACATCGCCGCCCGGCCAGGTGCACGTCAGCGTGGACGGCTTGGCGTCGCCCGCGGTGGAGAGGCGGACCTCCACCTTCGGCTCGGTCCCGTCGTGCAGGTTGCGCCAGTGTCGGCGCCACACCTCGCCGCGCTGCTTGTCGAGACGGGCTGTCCGGCCGGTGAACGCCGTCTCGACGCCCTCTGCGAAGCTGGACTTCCCCGAACCGTTACGCCCCACCACGAGGGTGACACCCGGCTTCGCGGTCAGCGGCAGACGGGCCTTGCGGCCGATGCCGCGAAAGCCCCTGACGCTGATGCATTCGAGGAACACCCGCTGATCCGGGTGCGGGCCGGCTGACGCGCCCGCGCCAGTTCCCGGCCCGCCCAGCGCCTCGCGGAGCATCGCCTTGACTCCCTCGGCGACGGTGGACGCTTCGAGGCGGCCGGTCAGCTGGGAGAGCGTCGAGGGGCCGCCGCTGCCGGGGGCCTGTCCGGTCTGCTCGACGGGCTCCGGGGGCTCGTGGTGCTTGAGGTTTTCCGTCATGGCGCTCTCCGCCCTCTCCTGGTCCGTTCCGGTGGGAAGTCGGCCGGGCAGGAGCGGTGAGCGAGAGGGGATGAGCCTCCGGCGATTCGCGAGCCCGGTGCGATGGAACAGACGTTAGGGACGGAGGAGTGCCGTACTCCATTGATTCGGCGATAACCAGGGTTATCGCAAGTTGCGTACTTGCCAGAGGAGTTGATGGCGAACCGGCACGTCGACCCATACAGCCTTGCCGACTGGACGACGAGTCTCCGATCCTCGACGCCGGGTCAGAACATCACCGACGCGACCGGATCCAGCACGCCTGGCCGTGGCGGGCGCGGGCGGGCGGCCCGGACTCGGTCCGCCCGCCGCCCACGTTCCGGCCTACTTCGCGGCAGGCGCCCACAGGGCTGCCACGATCTCCATCTGCTTGAGGACCAGGTCGACCGCCTCGCGCTCCTCCTCCGGCGGGTAGTCGAACATCGCCAGCACCCGGCGGATGCGCGTGCGCAGCTTCGCCCGGACAGGCTCGCGGGAGAGCCAGTCGACGGAGAGGTTCTTCCGGATATCACTCACCAAGGCTCGGGCGATCTTGGCGAGCGTTTCCTGGCCTCCCTCCATCAGCTCGGCCATGTCACGGTGGGCGACCGCGTCGTAGAAGGCCAGCTCCGCGTGGGTGAGCGGCGGATCGAACTGTTCGCCGCGGCGGGCCTCCGCCGACACTTCCCTGGCCAGGGCGGCCAGTTCGGCAATCACCTGGGCACTGGTGAGCTGCTGGAGCATGTACCGCTTCATCAGGTCGTCGAGGCGCTTGGAGAAACTCTCGTTCCGGACGACGTTGTGCTTCGTAACCTCGCGCATCTTCTGCTGGATCATGCGGCGTAGTGCCTCGGTAACCAAGTGCGGGGTCTCCGAGTCCTCCAGCTTGCGGAGCTGCGCCTCGTTTAGGCGAGTGATGTCCAGCCGGCCGATGCCGGCCTCCGCGTACAGATCGGTGATCTCGTCGGCATCAACGACCGAGGCCGCCAGGGCCTGGAGGTAGCGCTGGACCTCGGCGCTGAGCGGTTGCCCGCTCGCCTCGCGCTGAGCGGCGTCGAGCTTGATCATCCAAGCCCGAACCTCGCTGAAGAAGGCGATGTCGCGACGCCAGTCGTCCAGGTCCTCGCAGCGCTCCGCGATCTCTCGGCTCATCGCGCAGACGCGGTAGAAGCGGTCGAGGCGGGCGGCGCTGTCCTTGAAGCGGACGGAGAGCGGCCTGGCGCCGGGCTCGACTTGGTTGCCCGGGTTTTTCGGGTCGCGCAGGAAGTCAGCGGTCAGGCGCAGTGCGCGCCTACGGGGGTCTGGTCGCCCCGTGTCGGCCAGCCACTCCCTCCAATGGCACCCGACCAGAAGTCCCTTGATAGTTGACAGTTCGTTCTTGACCTCGGTGATGGCCCGCTCGATGTCCGCACCGAGCGTCTGGTCCTTGCGGTCCTGGTCCGAGTATTCGCGCAGGGCCTTGGTGAGATTGTCGGTAAGGGGCGCGTAACCGACCAGAAGGCCGTCCTGCTTGCCCCGGAAGCGGCGGTTGACGCGGGCCAGGGCCTGCATCAGGTTCGCGCCCTGCATGGGGCGGTCCATGTACAGGGTGTGGATCGGCGGCGCGTCATAGCCGGTGAGCAGCATCGAGTGGACGATGAGCAGTTCCAGCTCGTCGTCCGGGTCCTTGGCGCGGGCCTGTACGACCTTCTGCTGGGACGGCCGCAGGGCGTGCTTGCGCAGGTGCTTCTCGTCGGAGGGGTCGCTGTGGAAGACGATCTTCATGACGCCCTCGTCGGCTTCCTTACCGACCCAGCCCGGCCGCCGCTCGGCCAGCGCGTCGAAGAGCGCCACGCAGATGTCCCGCGTCATGCAAACAACCATCGCCTTGCCGGGACCGCCGAGGTCCGGCTTGACCAGTTCTCGGCGCTCCTCCCAGTGGGCGATCAGGTCATCGGCGAGTTTCGCTATCCGGTCGGGGGCGCCGTAGACGGTGTTCATCGCCGTGGCGAACTTAATCGCGCGGCGCCGCTCAGCGTCGTCCATACCCTCAGTAAGGGTGTTGGCCTGCTCGTCGATCTTGCCCGGGTCCACGTCCTTCGGTAGGTCGACCTCAATGACGCGCGGCTCGTGGAACACGCGGACCGTGGCGCCGTCGTCGACGGCGCGTTTCAGGTCGTAGATGTCGATGTAGTCGCCGAAGACTGCACGGGTGTCGGCCTCGGCCTTTGAGATCGGCGTGCCGGTGAAGGCGAGCAAGGTGGCGTACGGGAGGGCGTCGCGCAGGTGGCGGGCGTAGCCGTCGAGACTGTCGTAGTGCGAGCGGTGCGCCTCGTCGACGATCACCAGGATGTTGCGGCGCTCGGAAAGGAGCGGGTGCGACTTGCCGGCGGCCTTCTCCTCCTTGCTCAGGCCGAACTTCTGGAGGGTGGTGAAGACGATTCCGCCGACGGTGCGGCTCTTCAGTTCGGTGCGCAGATCTTCGCGCGAGTTGACCTGGGTGGGCTCCTGCCCGAGAAGGGTCCTGCTGTCCTGGAAGGTGTCGTAGAGCTGGTCGTCAAGATCATTGCGATCAGTGATGACGACGATGGTGGGATTGTTCAGAGCGGGGTGGCGGGAGACGAGCGCGGCCGTCTCCACCATCTCCTCCGACTTACCTGCGCCCTGCGTGTGCCAGACGACGCCGGCCTGACCGGTCGACTGTGACGCCTCGACGACCGCGTCCACCGCCTTGTTGACCGCAAAGTACTGGTGCGGCTTCGCGATGCGCTTGCCTGAGAGAGGCTCGCCGGGCTTGGGCGGCGGAAAGTTGACGAAGTTGCGGGTGAGGGAGAGGAAACGGTCCTGGGTGAACAGGCCGTGTAGGGCCAGGTTCAGGGCGTCGAGGCCGTCGTAGCCGGGCTCGTTGGTGTCGACGGGCTTGCCCTCGTGGTCGACATTCCAGGGTGCGAAGTGCTCGTACGGTGTGAAGATTGTGCCGTACTTGGCGGTTATGCCGTCCGAGACGAGACAGAGCACGTTGTAGCGGAAGGCGATCGGGAAATCCGACACGTAGGTCTGGAGTTGCGCGTGGGCGGACTTGAGCGTCGCGTTCTCGTCAGAGGCGCTCTTCAACTCGATGACGGCGAGGGGCAGGCCGTTGACGTAGAGGACGATGTCGAAGCGACGGTGGCTGCCATCGGTTTCCCGGACAGTGACCTGGTTGACGGCGAGGTAGCTGTTCGCGTCAGGGTCCGTGAAGTCGATGAGGCGGACGGTCGGGGTCTGCTCGGCACCGAACTCATCTGTGTAGGTCAGCCGGATGCCGTCAGTGAGGTACTTGTGCGCCTGCCGATTCTCCGGGTATGCCTCGCGGGAGGCAGGGTCGGTGGCAATGCGAAGGGCTTCGTGGACGGCGGTGGAGGTCAGCTCAGGGTTGAGCTTCTCGATGGCCGCCTGGAGCTCGTCGTGCAGGATCAGGTCGTCCCAGTCACGGCGGTGGCCGGTGCCGGGGGCGAGATCCTTGCCGGCCTTCTTCTCCCAGGCAAGCTCAACGAGTTCGTCGAGGGCGAGGTGCTCCCAGGTGGACTCGGTCATCTTGGCGTCGAGGTGGGCGGGGGTGTGCCCGCTACCGCCTTCGGTGGTCATACGGCGTCCTCCACGATCTTCTCGGCGTCGCGGACACGGAGCTTGCCTGACATCAGTTGGGGGAGGAGAGTGTCGCGGAGATCAGCTAGTTTGAGCGACTCCTGCTCTGCGGAAAGCGCCCTATTCCAGAGGGGGCCGATTTGAGCGTCGAGCTTCTGCGTCATCGCGGCGCTCGGAGTTAGAACCGGCTCATCAAGGTGACGACGCTGGATGTGCCCCATGGTGGTTGCCTTGTCGGCGGCAATCGCACGGAACTCGTCGAGCTTCATCCTGAGAAGCTCCGCAACAAGCCACATCGGGCGATCACCTTTCGGTACTACCTTGAAGATGTGCTGATTCACAATCGCTTCAGGGCGGAACCATCGCGCCACGGTGAGGGATCCCGACCAAGCGAAAAGAACATCGCCAGGGCGGGCGAGGTGCTTCTCAGAAACCTCAATGTCGTTGTAGACCGTGGAGACCCCCGGGCCAGAATTAAGCTCAGCAATCCTGACAACCATGCGTCCCGTACCGGTTGCATCTTTAGTGAACGGACGCCCATTGATGAATTCTGCCGCATCGGAAAGCGCCTCTTGGCGAAACTCGCTGGGAGCCTCTGCATGCGCACCCAGATAGCAGGCCGACCTGAGAGAGTCGGCAATGGCCGTAATATGCTCATTGGCCGCGATCTTGTCATCCAGCGCCCCGAGGGCTGCGGCAATAGCCTGCTGCTCCGGCAGAGATGGCACCTTTAGAGCCAGCTTCTTTGCCGACGCAACGTTGAAATGCTGCTGCACGGCTCCGACCGTATGAGCCCGGACGAACTCCTCAGCAGTTTCATTGATGGCATAGCACATAAAGCGAACATCCACTCCAGGTGCCGGCCTGGCAATGACAAGGTCTGAGCAGTTCAACGGTCCAATGCCGTCTGGAACTACTGCAGCAACTCCTGGCTCTCCAGTGCGCACGATAACCAAGTCACCAGCATTCAACTGAGATTTGGCTAGCTCTCGATGGAAATTATCATCGATATACTTGAGACCAGCAAGGTCAAGACGACCCCGCTTGACATTCTGCGACCGCAAAAAGGGGATACCCTCGGATACGTAGCGCGATGCCATCGAGCCGACGTGTCCAACAGTGACTCGCGTACAAAGATCACCAAGCTCACGAACGGGCCACTCAGCCATCGATCCTCCTCAACTGCTCCCGCACCACTGCATCCAGCCGAGCCGACTCGTCCAGCTGCTCGAACAGTTCCTTCGTCAGCCGGGCGATCCGCTCCCCCACCGGCTCCGCGTCCGGGTCCTCCTCGGCCTCCGCCGCACCCACGTACCGCCCCGGAGTCAGCACATAGTCATGCTTCTCAATCTCCTCGATCGTCGCGCTGTAGCAGTACCCCGGGACGTCCTCGTACGTAAGACCTTTGTCCTTCGCCGACTTCGTGCCCCGCCACGCGTGGTACGTGTCAGAGATCTTCTCCAGGTCCTCCTCCGTGAGGATCCGCTCCGTGCGGTCGACCATCGTGCCCATCGCGCGGGCGTCGATGAACAGCACCCGGCTCCGTCGGTCTTCCATTGCCTTCGCGCCCTGCGGGGACTTGTCCTTCGTCAGGAACCACAGGCACGCCGGGATCGCCGTTGTCCGGAACAGATTGCCCGGCAGCGCGATCATGCAGGAGACCAGGTCCGCCTCAACCATCGCCGCGCGGATCTCGCCCTCGCCTGACTGCTTCGACGACATCGAGCCGTTGGACAGGACCACGCCTGCGCTGCCCCGGTCGCCCAGCTTGGAGACGATGTGCTGTAGCCAGGCGTAGTTGGCGTTCGACTGGGGCGGGACCCCGTACTTCCAGCGGCGGTCGTCCGTCTTCCTGGCCCAGTCCGACATGTTGAACGGCGGGTTGGCCATCACGAAGTCGGCCTTCAGATCCGGCAGCTTGTCGTCCGCGAACGTGTCCGCCCAGCGGTCGCCGACGCCCTTGGGGTCCATGCCGTGGATGGCGAGGTTCATCTTCGCCAGGCGCCAGGTGCGCTCGTTAGCCTCCTGGCCGTACACCGCGATGTCGTGCGTGTGGTCCTTGCCGCGCCGCTTCGCGACGAACTTGCCGCTCTGAACGAACATGCCACCCGAGCCGCACGCCGGGTCGTACACCCGCCCCTCGTACGGCTCCAGCACCTCGACGATCAGCCGGACGACACTTGCCGGGGTGTAGAACTCACCGGCCCGCTTGCCCTCGGCACGGGCGAACTTCTCCAGGAAGTACTCGTACGTCTCGCCCAGCACGTCCTGCGCCGGACGGTCACCGTGGCCGGTGAAGCGTGCGTCGCTGATGAGGTCGACGAGTTCCTTCAGGCGCTTCTGGTCGACGTTGTCGCGGTTGAAGATCTTCGGAAGGACGCCGGTGAGGGCCTTGTTGGCCTTCATCACCTCGTCCATGGCCGCGTCGAGGAGCTTGCCGACGCCGCCCTCCGCGCTGGCCGCATTCTCCGAGATGTAGTCCCAACGGGCGGTCGGAGGTACCCAGAAGACGTCCTTGCGGGTGTACTCATCCTTCTCCTCGAGGAAGGCCGCACGGCGATGCTCGGGGATCTGGGCCAGCTCCGGGTCGGCCGCCAGTTCCTCGCGGCGCTCGGCGAAGGCGTCCGAGACGTACTTCAGGAAAACCAGGCCAAGCACAAATTCCTTGTACTGCGCGGCATCCATGGAGCCACGGAGCTTGTCCGCGGCCTTCCACAGGATGTCCTGGATCTCCTTGGTGCTGGAGACGCCGGGCAGTTCGCCCTGTCCGGCGGCTTTCGCGGCTCGCTTGCGCGGAGGCATCGTTCCTACTTCCGGTTCCGGTCGGTGAATGGGCTATGGACGGTGGCGGGTAGTGCCGTCGGATCGGCGAGGGTTAGCGTGCCGTCCGCCAGGCCGGCCATCGTCAGGCTGCGGGCCTCGGCGAGAGCATCGGCCTGTGCACGCAGCAGGCGTTCTCGGTGTTCGGTCTCGGCCAGCAAAGCATCAAAGGTCACTACCTCGGCCGGGTCGAGGTCAGGGAGCTGGTAGTCCTCGATCCGACGAGCGGGGCGTACCGCGCCGGGGCTGCGGGCGGTGCCCCGGGCCGCGCCCAGCAGAGCAGCCAGGACGCGCGGGGTCAGCGGCCGGGCGGCCTCGAGCTCGACGCGGAGGATGCGTGCCGGGAAGGCGACCACCGAGAAGCCGTCATGGTCGACGTACAGACCGAGGCGAGGTGTAAGGGTGTAGACCACGTCGCCCGGCTCGGTGAGTGCCACTCGGTCATACTCGCTGGCCAGAACCAGCCGGTCGATGCGACGCACGCCGACGGGCCGCTCACCGACGATCTCCTCAGGGCCGAGTATGGCGTGGTGACCATCAGCCTTGCCAGTGAGGTGCCGATCATCGATGCGGTGGCCGGGTAGCCGGGTTACCCTGCGTTCGGCGATCAACTTGCCGAGGGTGGTGCGCCGGGGCAGTAGCCCCACGCGACGCAGTACGCCGCCCCGGTAGGGGCCCCGCTCGTTCTCGTACGTGCGGATGTCGGCCGTCGCACGCTCCAGGCGCGCTTCGGCCTCGGCGATCAAGGCCGGGCGCTCCTTGACTTTGTCGGACCAGATCGCGGCAGCGGGCGGCGCCGGCGGAGTCAGCGGACCGCCGAAGGTTCGCTCCAGGGCAGCGACGGGAACCGCACGGCCGTAGGCCGGATCGTGGCCGCCGAGTTCCCGGAAACCCTCTGCCCGCCAGAGGAGGACGTCCTCGGCGAGTCGCGTGCGCACACCTGCCGTGAGCTGCTCGGAGCTGATGTCGGCCAGTAAGACCTTGCCCTCTGCCTCGGGGACGGGGCCGCGGGTGAGCGTCCACAGGGCGGGACGGTAGCCGGGGCGGAAGGGCAGGACGCCGCCAGGGAGCGCAATGACGGACTCGATGACGTTGCCGCGCAGGAGGGCCGAGCGGAGCTGGGACGCCCCTGTGTCCTTGAGCTCGTCCACAAGCGCGTCGGCCGGTCCCAGGACAACGGCGGTGCAGCCAGGGCGGAGGAGGTCGGCGACTTGCTCGACCTCTGCCAGGGCGGCGATCACGGAGCGGTTTTCACCGGGTCGGTAGGGGAGCTGGGTGATAACGAGATCCGGGTCTGCGAGACGTTCCTCCAGATCCGGGCCAGTTTGGACGTCGAGGTCAAGTTCGCCGACCCCGGCGAGAAGAAGGCGGCGGCGAGTGATGCGGGCCAGCCGTGCGTCAGGGTCAGCGGCAAGGATGGTGATGTGCTCGCGGTCCTCCGTGTCGTCAAGGAGCGCAGCGAGCAGATCGCCGGCGCGCGCATGTGGGTCGGCGACGGTGAGAGATTCGCCTTGCTCCAGCCGGAGGCGAAGGTCGGTGAGCTGGCTGATCAGGCGGCGCAGTTCGGGGGCTACTGCGTCGGCGGCGAGGGAGTCCAGACCGAGCCGGGAGCGGGCTGCAAGCAGCCACTCATATGCGCCCCGCTCGTCGTAGGCGGCCTCGACAAGGTCCTCGGCGAGGCGCGCGAGCGGGGCCGCGGTGGCATCCAGGGCGCGCAGCTCCCGGAGGACGAAGTCATCCTCCACATCGATCCGCTCGGCGCGGCGCAGCAGAGCGGACCAAAGAGCGTCGTCCGCTTCCGTGCCGCCCTGCGGTTCGATCGCGGCGTCGGTCAGCGGCCTGCCGTCGAGCCGGCGCAGGCACAGCAGACTTCCCAGCGTCTCGACCAGCTGCCATGGCGTGAACCGCTCTCGCAGCGCCATGATGCCGAACAGAGCCACCTCAGAGCGGAGCTCCGCCGCCGCGGCGTTGCCCAACCCAGACTCGATCAACCACTCGGCCACCTCGGCGCCGTCGAACAGCGGCCGTCCTGAGTCCTCGGACACGGCGGCGGGGAAATCCGGGTGTCGGCGACGCCAGGTGGAGACCACGGGGCGCTTCACGCGAGCGAAAGCGGCGATATCGGACAGGGACACCAGCAGAGGTTCGTGAGTGCCTAGGCTCACGTTGAGCGGACCAGTGGTCATCAGGAGCACTCCCCCCTTCCCGCTCCAGTAAGCGCGGCTGTCCCAGTCGTCAGGTCGGTCCCCTTGGCGCGCCGAAGCTCGTTGCACCTCGCCCGATGCCACAGAACGATACGACGGTTGCCAGTCCGCATGCGCTGTGTTCTTGATAAGCCGGGTTATCGATAACACACAGCCCACAGGACCACCCCGTGGAAAGAGAATCATGCGCCAGAGCCGAGGAGGCACCTGACCACATGACCAAATGACGAGGGCATGACCGCCCTCGTCATTAGGGTGCCTCCCGGGGATACGCGGTGACTGCCGAGACAGGGGGCACGTAATGGGTGAGTTGGCCAACGCGGTGGCGCGGCTTGAAGAGCAGGTCGAGGACGTCCGCGAGCTGCGGAAGATCGTCGAGCGCTTTGACATGGAGATCGCGGCACGCATGGAGGAGATCGAGACGATCGGCGGCGCCATCCTCGATCTCCACGGCGATCTCGACAACCAGATCGCCGAGTACGACTACATGGCCGTTGAACAGTCCGCCGCATCCCTGCGAGGACTGGTGAACCCGGCGGAGGTCCTTCCCGCGATCGATACCGTCTGCCTGCTCACCACACTGCGCGACGACGAAGCCGTTCCTGATCTCACTCTGCCGCTGTCGGCGTTCGAGAACAGTGACGCCGGTGAGTATCCCCGCCTCACGCAGGATGATCTGGACCGCGAGTTCAAGGCCGTCCTGGCACGAGCGGATCAGCGCTGGGAAGAGATCTGGGGCGACGACACCTGGGAGGATCCGAACGAACGAGAGTCCCACCGGGCCGAGCATCGCGCCGATGCTGAGCGGGAAGCGATCAAGGACCGTGCCCGCCGGGCGGCTGCCCATATCGAGGAACTCGTCGACTACATCGGTGACACGCTGTGGCCCGACCTCGTCGAGGCAGTGGAAGCCGGCGACCGCGAGCGCGCTGTCCGAGCGCTGTCGGCTGCGTGGGCCGCGGCACGTGAGACTGAGCCCGCCTACAAGCTGTACGAGGTCAACCTCTCAGCGCAGTACGAGTCGTCGCCGATGTCTCTCGGGGCCATGGGCGAGTATGTGAGCGACTTCGAGACATGGTTGAGGGCGCCCAAGGCTGAGTGATCAGCGCAAGATGCGTCTGACTTCCCCAACCCTGGAGACCGGCCCGGCCAGCTCAGCACCAGGGGCCTCCCCCCAGCCCCAGACTGCGACCCACAGTGCCTGACATGGCCGATCGCCGACGGGAGTAGCCGAATCCGGTTCGTGAGCGGGAGCAGAGCCGTTGCCTGACGGTGTCCGTGGCATTTTCGGCCACACACCGGCGGCGGCCGGATGCGCCGCGTAATCTCGCAGGCATGGAGGCACCCGCGCCCGGCGCAGCGCAAAACGCCGCAACGCAGGCTGTCCAGTACGAAGCGCGCCGCCGGCTGGACGCCTACACCTACCTCAGCGCCCCCGAGCGGCTGGAGCACCTGGCGATCATGCGGGTCTTCTGCGGGACCCTGCTGGCGGACCTGGCCGTCCCGGACATCCTGGCGAAGCTGCGCCAGGCCGGGGGCCCTGCCGCCGGGCTCGACGCCGACACCCTCACCGTCCGGCTCGAACAGCTGGTGAAGTGGGGCAACCTGCTGCGCAGCAGCCACACGGTCAAGGCGTCCAGCATCAGCGAGTACCAGCGGTCCCGTACCCGCTATCAGCTGTCGAAGTTGGGCGAGCGCATCCAGCGGGACGCCGATGGCGTCCTGGCCGAGGCGGACGCCGCCCGGGAGGTGAGCAACGAGCTGCTCGCCCTGGTCGAGCGCGGGCTCAGGGAGCTGGTCGGGCACGTGACCGCGCCCGGCGGCATCGAACCGCAGGACGGGCTGGAGCGGGTCAGCACGCTGTTCGTGCAGTTCACCGAGTTCGCGGATTCCATCCGGGACTTCTACGCCTACCTTGGCCAGGTTCTGGCCCGGTACGACCTGGACAGCACCGAGTACCAGGGCTTCAAGGAGCTGCTCCTCGACTACGTCGAGGCGATCACTGAAGACGTGGCGTTCCGCGCGCCCCGGATCTCGGCGGCACTGGAAAAGCTGTGGCCGCACATCCCGGATCTGCTCGCCCGGCTGGACGCCCACGCACAGGGGCTCACCGGCCTGTCACCGCAGAGCGACGGCCGCCTGGAGACACGGGTGCAGCGCAGCCGGGGGCGCGAGTTCGCGGACTGGGAGGGCCTGCGCGGCTGGTTCAGCGACACCGACGGGCAGGGCAGCCAGGTCGATCAACTGCGGGACGCCACCCTGCGCGCGTTGCAGTCGCTACTCGCCAACGCCAAGCGGATGCTGCGGTCTGCCACCGGGGAGATGTCCCGGCGCAAGGATCTGCTACGGCTGGCCCGGTGGTTCGAGGAAGCGGCGCCGCAGGATGCGCACGACATCGCCGTCGCCGCCTTCGGGCTGTACGGCGCCCGTCATCTGGGCATACCCCCGGCCCCCGACGAGGTGGTGCCCGCCTACACGAGCTGGTGGACCGGGCCGGTGGTTGAAGTGCCGGTGGCGCTGCGGGAAAGGGGCAGCCGCGCCCAGCGGGGCCGTACCGCCACGGTGGAGGACCACTCCGCGCAGAAGCAGCGGCTGCGGGAGGCAGCCCGTGAGCGAGCCGCGGCCAGGGCAGCGGCGGCGGACGAACTGCGCAGTGCCTCAGGCCGGTTCGCCGAGGTGCGTCTCACCTCTGCAGCGCTCGGTCTGCTCCTGGAGCTGCTGGCCACCGCACTCGGGAACGCGCAGCTGAGGCATCGCGCCGACACGGACGGGGAGGGCGCGACCGAATTCGATCTCGACCAGGCGCACAGCGAGGACGCCGAGCTGGGCATCCGGCTCACCGTGCGACGCACGGCGGGCGCCCGGTGCGTCCTGCACTCGGCCGACGGCGACCTGCTGCTGGAAGACCTTGAACTGGACGTCGGCCGTACCTCCCCCGGCGCTACCGACAGCGACGCGGAGGTGAACGTGTCATGACCCTCCCTTCGACACACGACGTCGCCCTGGCCGCCGAGCGCCGCAGCGCCGCCCGACTGCTGCTCGCCCATCCGCTGGTCACCGCGGACGGCCCGCACGCCGACCTCTTCCCACTGATCCGCAGGCATGCGGACTGGCTGGGCAAACGGTTCCAGCAGGTTCTCGGCTACCGCCTGCTGGTCGACAGCTCCTACGCCCGGCTGTTCAAGACGGGGCTGGGAGCAGGCGCGGGCCACCGGCTGGAGCGCTCCACCGGCACCCCGTTCACCCCACACACGTACGCCTGCCTCGCACTGGCCCTGTCCGTGCTGGTGACCGCACCCGAACAACTGCTGCTGTCGCAGCTGGCGGCCGACATCAGGGCAGCCGCGGCCGACGCGGAGATCGAGCTGGAGGAGACAGGCAGGGCGGCGGGGAAACGGACCCTGGTAGCGGCTCTGCGCTTGCTGGTCGAGTGGGGCGTCCTCATCGAGACCGAGGGGCATGTGGCCGCCCTCGCACAGGATGCGGGTGGAGAGGCCCTGATCACAGTGGACCGCGAGCTGGCCCGCGTCGTCGTCGCCGGCCCGCTCGCCCAGGCCCATGACGGCGCCGACCTGGTCCGGCGGGCAGCAGACCCCGGATTCGGCGGACCTCGCACTTATGTGCGCCGGATGCTCGTCGAGACACCCGTCGTCTACCTCGACGAGCTGACCGACGCCGAGCGCGACTGGTTGCGCACCCGGCAGCGCCGCGAAGCGCAGGCGTTCTCCGAACTTCTGGGCCTGGAGATGGAGATCCGCGCCGAGGGGGTGGCGCTGGCGGATCCCGAGGACGAACTGACGGATCTGCACCTGCCGGGCACGGGGACGGTCGCCCAGGCCGCGCTGTTGCTGGTGGAACGGCTCGTGGAGCGGCTTCGGCCGCAGGAGCCCGGACACCCGGCGACCGGAGGGACGCTCGTCATCGGCGTAGCCGTCCCGGACGGCCTGGTGGACGAGCTGCTGGCCGGACTGGTCGCCGAATACGGACAGCGCAGCAACTGGCAGCGTGGCTACCTGGAGGAAATACCCGCCCTGCGCGAGGCCGTGCTGGACCTTTTGGCCCGCATGCGGTTGCTGGCCCGGACCCGGCGGCTGCGCGCCGAGGGGGAGGGACTGCCGGAGGGATACGTCGAAGAGGCGCCGGAGGGGCGCACCGTGACCGATGTCCGCGGGGCACGTCCGGGCGGTGACGGCTGGGTGCTGCTGGCCGCGGCGGCACGTTACGCCACCCACGTGACCGTGCGCCCGGCCACCGCAGTCGGCAAGAGCACTGACGTTCAGGAGGAGTTGCCGCTGTGACCACCGATGCGCGTGGCCTCGTCCCGCTGCCGCGTTCCGGCCCCGCCACGACCGCCGGCACCCGCTTCCGGCTGCACCGCGCAGGCATCCAGAACGTCTGGCAGTACGACGAGCAGGAGTTCGCCTTCGGCGACGGACGGCTGCTGCTGCGCGGCAAGAACGGCGCGGGCAAGTCCAAGGCCCTGGAAATGCTGCTCCCGTACCTGCTGGACGGTGACTCACGGGCACTGGACGCGACGGGCACCGGCCGGACCACGCTCGCGTGGCTGATGCTGGACGGGTTCGAGCAGACCAACCGTCTCGGCTACCTGTGGGTGGAATTCCGGGGCGCGACCGAGGGCGGCGACCATCGCCACCTCACCCTCGGCGCCGCCATCCGCGCCTCAAGGTCGACGCAGAAGGCGCTGCCCACGTTCTTCGTCACCCCGCTGCGCGTCGGTAAGGACCTGACCCTGGTCGAGGGCGGAAGGCCCCTGCCGGTCGACCGGCTCAAGGAGATCGTCGGTGCCGACAACGTCACCGACCGCGCGGTCGTCCACCGCTCGCGGGTGGCCCGGGAACTGTTCGGCATCACCGACGCGACCCGTTACCGCAACCTCACCCAGCTCCTCCACCGGCTGCGGCGGCCCACGGTCGGGGACCGGATCGAGCACGGTGGACTGGCCTCCCTGCTGAGCGAGACCCTGCCGGGCCTCGACGAGGACGTCGTCGAGAAGGTCGCGCGCAACCTCCACGATCTCGACGCCGTACGCGACGAGCTCGGCCGCCTGGAGCGCACGGATACGGCGCTGCGCACGTTCCTCACCGATTACCGCACATACCTGATGGGAGTCCTGCGCACCTCCGCGCAGGCGGTGAGCCGGGAATTGGGCGTCCTTGCCCAACGACGCCGGGCGGCCGGAGACTCCGCACAGCGGACCAGCGAGCTGAAGGCGCAGGAGGAGGAGTCGGAAGCCCGGCTGGAAACCCTGTGCGAAGAGGAAGAAGCCGCCCGGACCGACCTCGCCGCCCTGCACGCCAGCCACGCCTACCGCAGCCTGCGCGAACTGTCGGAACGCCGCAGCACGGTCGAGGCGCTGTACACCGCTGCCGTGGCCGCCTTCACCGCCCTCAGCAACGCACACGGCGCGGAGGAGGGTGCGGCCGAGCGGCTGGCCGGCGGTGTCGAACACCTCGGAAGCCGGCTCGCCGAACTGGGCACCGAACACCGGGAGCTGCTGACGCAGGCGGAGAAGGCCGGGCTTTCCCCCGGCCATCTCGGCGAGGCGGTCGCTCTGCCCCGCACGGTCCGCTCCCAGGCCGGCGAGACCGAGCTGACCGCTCCGGACGGGGAGAGGCACACCGTGCAGCACCGGTCGGCCGTCCGCCTGGACACGACGGTGGTGCAGGACGGACTGCTGTCCTGGCAAGGGCAGCTGGACGACGCCGAGACGGTCGTGAAGAACCGGACCCGGATGGTCCAGGAGGTGACGCGCCTCACCGCGCAGGCCGAGAAGGCCCGAAACCGGGCGGAGCAGGCCGACACCGAGCGGGAACGGCTGGAGGGCGAGGCGGAAGAGGCCGCTGGCCGTCTCGACGTCGGCCGCGAGAAGGTCGCCGAGGAGAGCGGTGCCTATGCCCGCCGGGTCGCCGAGTGGGTCACCCGCACGCGGGCCGCCGTCGGGTCCGACTGCCCGCCGCTGGATGCCGTCCACACCACGGTCGCCTACGACAGCTCCCCCGACGCCCCGTTCGTGGACCGCACGCTCCCGCCCGACACCGACAGCCAGGCGTGGCAGGCCGCCCATGCCGCACTGGAGCCGTACAGCGAGGAACTCACCAGACGCCGCGACGCCCTCGCACTCACCGTAGGCCGACTCGATGAGGAAGTCGGCCGCCTGGCGAGTCAGAAGCGTGACTGGGAGCAACGTACAGATCCCGAACCGCCGGTCCCCCACCACCGCGTCGCCGAAAGGACACCGGGCACCGGAGCGCCGTTCTACCGGCTGGTGGACTTCACGGATGATCTGAGCCCCGCGCGTCGGACCGGTCTGGAAGCAGCGCTTGAGGCCAGCGGAATCCTGGACGCGTGGGTCGGCGCGGACGGTGCTCTTGTCGATCCCGGCACCCGTGACACTCTGCTGCGTCCCGGCCCCGCGCTGCCGGATGGGCCGACCCTCGCTTCGGCCTTGCGCCCAGCGCCGCAACCGGGGTGTGGAGTCACGTCCGCCCAGGTGGAACACCTGCTGACCGCCATCGCGCTCGCACCGGCCGAGGAAACGACCGCTCATGACGCCGTGTACTACGACGGAAGCTGGCGTCTGGGCATCCTCAGCGGCCGGCACCACAAGAGTGACGCCGAGTACGTGGGAGCCGCTGTACGCGCCGAGACCCGGCGGCGCATCCTCGCGGAGCTGGAACAGCGGCTCACGCAGACGGAGCAGCGGCTGGCCGACGCCCGTCACGAACTCACCGAGGCCGACGCCCGGCGTCGGGCCCTCAGACTCGCGGAGCAGGACTTCCCCCGGGCACGCGGTCTCGCCGATGCTTGGAGCAGAGCCGAGTCGGACGAGAGGACACTGCGTGACCTGACCACCAAGGCGACCCGCGCGGCACGGCTGGCCGAGGAAGCCCGCGCTCTCGCCGTAACCGCACGCGCCGAGGCAGACGCCACCGCCACCGCCCACGACCTGCCCAGCGACCCCGCCGAGCTGGAACGCGTACGCACCGCGCTGGCTGCCCTTCTCACCGGCATCGGGCATCTTCGCCGAGCGATCGGCAGCACGGGCGAGCGGCTCGGCACCCATCACGCCGATGCCGAGCAGTACGAACGCGCCCGTGCAGAACGCCTGGCTGCGGAGGAGAACTACCGGCTTCGCCTCACCGGGCTGCGTACCGCGCAACAGGACCTGCGTGCCCGCGAGGAGGCCATCGGGGCGACCGCAGAAGAGATCCTCACCCGCGAGCAGGAAGCCAGACAGCGCATCGCGCACGCCGCCGAGGCCCTCCCGGCAGCACAACGTATCCGGAACGATCTGCACGACCGGCGCGTGCGCGCGGAAGAAGAGGAGAAGCGCCTGCGCGAGGACCTGGCCGCCCAGGAGACGGCGGTCATCGCAACCGGCGGCGCCCTTCGCGGCGCACTCGGCCGGCCGGAGGTGGTGCGCGGCGCCGGGCTGGACCGGTCCGCACTGCCCGAGAACGTGGTGGACGATCCCGGCTCGGACGTCCGCAGCCGTCTGCGCGCGCTACAGGCACTGGCCGACGCGATACAGCAGTCCCTCGCCCGTCCGAAAGGCGACGTGTCGGACAGCACCCTGCTCAACCGGCACACCGAACTGCGCGACCAGCTGGCCGGCGGCTACGACGCGCAACTGGAGGAACGCGACGGGATCAAGGTGTGCCGCCTGATCGACGACCACGGTTCCCACGACGTCGCGGCCGTGGGCGAGCGGATCGCTGTCCAGGCGGCAGAGGCCCGGGGACGGCTCACCGAGCGCGAACGTGAGGTGTTCCAGCGGTTCCTGACCGGCGAGCTCGGCGACCATCTCTCGGCCCAGGTCATCACCGCGGCGCACCTGGTGGCGGCTCTCAATAACACCTTGCGGACCGTACGCACCTCCCACGGTCTCGGCGTGGAACTGCTGTGGAAGCTGGACGAGGACGTCGACGCGGACGTGCGGGCGGCTGTCGAGCTGCTGCGCAGTCCGTCGAGCCTGCGCACGCGTGAGCAGACCGAGCAGCTCCGCGAGGTGCTGCAACGCCGGATCGAGGATGCGCGACGGGCCGATCCGTCAGCCGGTTACGCTGCCCACCTGCGGACCGCCCTCGACTACCGCGACTGGTTCCGCTTCCACACTTTCGTGGTCGAGGACGCCGCTCCGGGACGGCGGCGGAAACTGACCGGCCGCACCGGGCTCAGCCAGGGCGAGCAGCGAGTGCTCTCCTACCTCGTGCTCTTCGCCGCAGCCGCCGCCCACTTCACCAGCCTCGCCGAGTCGGCACCCGACGCTCCGCGGCTGATCCTGCTCGACGACGCCTTCGCCAAGGTCGACGAACCCACCCACGGGAGGCTGGGGCGGATCCTCGTCGATCTCGATCTCGACTTCGTCCTCACCAGTGAACGACTCATGGGCAACTGGCCGGAGGTGCCGTCCCTGCACATCTACGAGTGCCTCCGCGATCCCCATGTGCGCGGGGTGGCCACCCTGCACTACACCTGGAACGGTCGGCACCGGCGTCTGGTGTCCGTATGAGCAAGCTGCCCGCGGCGACACGGGACTGGCTGGCCGGTCCCGGGCTGACCAGGCTCTGGGAAGTGGTACGCAAGCGCCTGGAAAGCAATGGCGTGCAGGCCACCGGTTCCCTCCGGCTGACCTCGGTGAGCACCCAGGAACGCAACGACCTGGCGCTCCTGCTGGGCAAACCTGTCACACGTGCTGACGTGACTGTGCGCCTCGATGCGCTCGACACGCGGCTGCGCGCCTCGGCGGCCGGACTCGGGCTCAGGGACGTCTTGGAGGAACTCGGCCCTCCGCTCACCGACCGCCGTGCCGTCCGCGCGGGTATCGCGGCACGGCGCGAGCAGGTCTGGTCGTCGCTCGCCTCGGCGCTGGACGCCTCTCCGCTCGCCGGACAGGACTGGACCGGGCAGTGGTACGACCTGCTGCGCCGCACCGGCGTACCGAGAGGAGTCACACCCGAAACAGCGGTACGCACGCTTCAGCAGGCAGTGCAGGTCCTCACCGTACTGCTCGGCCCGGAACGGGGTGGCGCCCGAGGCCGAGGAGAACTCGCCGCCCTGGCGACCGGGTCCGCACACGGCCTGGACGACGGCACCTGGCTCGCACGCCTCGTCCAACGAGGCATCGCTCTCGCCCACGGCACCGAGTTTCCCGGCGACGCGGCCGGCCGGCGCGCACTTTGGCGGTTGGTGTCTGTCACACCGGACGAGGTCTCCAGCACAGTGCTGACGTACGGGCTGCGGCCCGTCGGTGAGGGCTGGCGGGAGCAGGCCCTGAGGCAGCGGGCCGACCATCACGCCGAAGCTCACCTCACGCCGCGCGATCTGCACGACCTGCAGCCGCAACTGCCTGCCGGGATAGTGATCCACATCTGTGAGAATCCGCGCGTGGTGGAGGCTGCTGCGGACGCTGGTTGCGTCCGGCCCGTGGTGTGTACCTCCGGCAGCGCCGCCACGGTGGTCATCACCCTCCTCGATGCCCTCGCCGCCACCGGCTGCCGCTTCGCGTACCACGGCGACTTTGACTGGCCGGGCATCGCTCTCGCGAACCGGATCATCCTCCGTTACGAAGCCCAGCCATGGCGCATGGGCGCCGAGGACTACGAGCATCTGGCCGCTCGCAGCCAAGCCGAGGGAATCCCGCAGCTGCCGCTCGACGGCCAGCCCGTCAGCGCCGCCTGGGACCCGGGTCTCGCCCCTGCGATGACCGCTCTCGGGCTCGCACTCCATGAGGAGGTCACCCTCGACCTTCTGGTGGACGACCTCTCCGGTCGGACGTAGGAAGGCTTCGGGACGCGCGGCAGTTACTCAAGTCACCGCACCTGTCCGTGGAGCCGCTTGGGAGCCGGCCTTCGAAAAGCATCCAGGCCGCATGAGAACAACCGGACCTCGTCCAATCCCAAGAAACCGACTGCCCAAGTGGCTCACCTGCGCATAGGCTCTGGGCGCCCGATCTGACATTGCTGGGCGCATGAGGGGGAGCTTATGGATCATCTCTTCGCCGTTGCGGGCCGGTCGGCAACACCAATCTCACCAACAGGGCTAGCCGCAGAGGGGCTCCTCGAACGGCAACACCTACAGGAATGGGTGATCGACAACCCTCAGGTCTTGGGCGATTCGGTACTCGTGATCACCGCCGAGTTCGACCGGTGGGCCGACACTGACGGTGTGCCGGCACGGGACCGACTGGACGTCCTCGGGCTGGACGCCACCGGCCGTCTCGTGGTTGTCGAGCTGAAGCGGGGAACGGCCGACCGGGATGTACATCTCCAGGCGATCACCTACGCTGCCCTCGTGTCCCGGTTCGACCTCGACACCTTGGCACAGGCACACCGCGACTTCCTGACCGGCAGGGGTCAGGCAGTCGAATTCGACGCGTGCAGGCAGCGTCTCCTCGACCATGTGGACGGGGACTGGAGTCCGGAACTGCTCCAGCGCCCCCGGCAGGTGATCATCGCTGCTGACTTCCCCAAGCAGGTGACTCACACCGTGGTGTGGCTGTCGGAGATGAACCTTGACATCGACCTCGTCCAGGTAGGTCTGTGGAAGGTGGAAGGCCACCTCGTCGTCGGCTTCACCAAGGTCTATCCGACACCGGAAGTGGAGGAGTTCACCCTCGCTCCTGCCCGGGTCGAGGCCAAGGCCGCCGCCAAAAAACTGGAAGAGCGCTCCCGGGCCCGCAACGCCGCTCACGTTCTCGTCGCCGCTGGCCTGTTGCCGGACGGGACAAGACTGCGGTTGACGCCGAGGCACGGCGCTCCCCAATCCATCCGTGAGGCCATCGTTGCCTGGGTGGGCGAAGATGATGAACGCGCAACGGCCGTCTGGAACAACAACACCGCCAAACCCCTGACCTGGGGTGCAGACGGCATGCCGTACACGCCGACCGGACTCGCCAACCACATCTTCAAGAGCGTGACCGGCCGGACACCTGACGGGATACAGGGGACGACCTGGTGGGACGTCGACACCACCGACGTCCCGAACACGGTCGATCCCGATGAATGGGCGGCGTTGGCAGGGTCAAGCCTCGCGGACCTGGCCAAGCAGCTCAGTGGCGCCCGCAAGGACTGGACGATTCTCCACACCCTGCTGAGTGCCATCCCGTCCGGGCGATGGACGACCTACGGTGACGTGGCATCCGTCATCGGCAGCCACGCCGTTCCCGTCGGCACCCACCTGGCCACCTGCGACCAGTGCCCCAACGCGTGGCGGGTCCTCACTGCGTCCGGTCGCGTCAGCGCAGGATTCCAGTGGACCGATCCGTCCCGCACGGACGCACCCGCGGATGTCCTGGTGGGCGAGGGTGTCCGATTCGACGGTGGAGCTGCCGTCCCGGAAGCCCGCCTTTCGGTTGAGGTGCTCCGGAGTCTGCTCGACGGCTGACTGCGGTTCCTTCTAACACAGCTCGGGGAAGACCGTGAAGCGATCGGCTACGTCAGACGAAGGCTACTGATGCGAGGGGGACATGAATCCGTTCGAACTGCGCCGTTTGGAACAGCAGCTCCGCGAAGCGCTGCAAGACACCACCCTGAGTTGGGTGCTCGACGATGTCGACGCGGCAATCGCCGCAGGAGTACCTGAGGAGAAGATCCTCCGCCGACGCCAGCAGCGCCGCGGCGATGACTCCCCTGCCACGAGTCCGGCGGCGGCAGCGGCTCGATACGAGGTCGTGGACCGCAGCATGCTTGGCCTCGGAGAGTACGAGTCCTCCCGCAAGGGAGGGACACTGGTCATCGCCACGCGAGCCATGACAGACGAAGAACGTGTGCAGCTCCTCCTCGATGCGGTAAAGCGCGTACTCGTCGACCTGCCTGAAATGGAACTGGAGGTGCTGAAGACGCTCCGGTCCGAGCCCGAGGGCGACGCCGGCAGCCGGAGCATGGTTGAGGGTGTCGTATTCGAGCCGGACGAAAGCACTCGATCGCGCCGCAGCCGAACTGAGTTCCGGGGAGATCGGGTCCCAACTGAGCAACGTACACGCGTCAGTCAACTACTGGCCGAAGTGACGAGGGAGGTAGCCAGTTGAGCACGGTCGATCACCTGGTCAACGAGATCAAGAGCCTGCTGGCTGCGGGGACGGTGTCGTACGACTCCGCTTCGAAGCCGTCCGACGTCTACGAGGGCTTCATCTTCTCCCTGATCGTCGCGACCGCGAGTCGGCATGGCGCCACTGTCACCTACGAAGACGTCTACGGGGCGAAGGCCAGCAACCTCGTCTTCCGTACCGGGCCTGGTCACCTGTACAGCAACAGCCAGCCCTTCACCCACGCCGTGATCGAGTTCGACGGCGCTCCCGCCCTTGAAGTCCACCTCGGCGTCTACGTGACCGGCTCGTCGGGCGTCCTGCATGAGTGCGACGTGCTGGTGCTACCAGCCGAGGAAGCCGCTCTGAGCCGAGCGCAGGGCATCGCACCACGGGGCAGTCAGAGCGTCCTCATCGTCGAGTGCAAGTACTACGTCTCCAACCTCGGCATCGGCCTTGCGCGGAACTTCGAGGGACTGCGCGCCGACATCCGCACCCAGAACGAACTCTTCGTCGCCAACACCAGATCGTCGAGCATCGTGCGGTACCTCGATGCCCGAAAGAGAGGCTTCGAGCCCGACGTGGTACCCCACTCACCGCAGGCAGGCTATCTCCAGGCGGAGATCAGGAAGACCTTCAAGAGTTACCTGAGCAAGCACGCTCCTTCGACGGTGATCTGAGCCCCCTGGAAGAGCGTCGCGCACACCAGATCCGGCGCCAGGCCAATACGGCGGGACAGGCAGCCTCAGCTACTGCGGCTGGGAGCCATCTGGGAGCCAACCCGCTCCCCGAGCCCCTTCCAGGCCACGCCACACCAACCAAGCCCACCCATCTGACCTGCGGAAACATCATCGAAGCTGGCAGCCTCACCAACCGAACCTCATTCGGGACGAAGAGGTCGTGGGTTCAAATCCCGCCACCCCGACAGAGAAGTACCAGGTGAGGCACCTACTCAATTGAGTAGGTGCCTCACCTGTTTCGTCTGCGTGTCTATCTGCGTGACTACCGGTTCCCGCGTGTCTACGACCGTTGCGGATCAGCGCCGAAGATCCCGTCCATGACCACGGTGCCGGTCCGGATCACGGGTCGGATCTGCTTCCGGTAGACCTCCTCGGTCACGGCCGTCCCGGAGTGTCCGACGAGCCGGGAGGTCACTCCAGCGGGACGCCGCGGTCGGACAGCAGGGACACGAAGCTGTGCCGGAGCTCCCGGGGCGTCCACTCGAACGCCTAAAGCGGGTGTCGCAGGTTCGAATCCTGCAGGGGGCACCAGGGCAAAGGCCCCTGGAATCCGCCCACGGTCCGGGGCCTTTGACGTCTACGGGGGCGATCACCCACGGTCGGGCGCCTCTTCCTGGGCAGCCCGTACCCAGCATGGCGTACCCCCTCGTGCATCGGCGCTGGATGCATGGTGACGTTGGGACTGCATTGGTGGCAGTAAGTCACTGATTCACAGCCCAGCGTGAGAGAGGGAATCCTGCCCATGCCTCCGATCCCACTGAAACCTGGCGTCTACAAGCTTCACGCCCACATCGTTGGCCCGAGCTCCTTGGTGACTGCCACCGAGTACGCCGTGAAGTACGGCGCCCCCGTCATCACCGACCGCCTCAATCCCCTCCCGATCGAACAGGAGTGGGTCATCGAGCCCGTCGAGCCCGAGCCGGGAGCGCCCTACATGATTCGCCTCGCCGCCCACGAGATCGCGGGGCTGGTGATCGCCGAGGACAAACTCTGGGTCAACAGCGTCCCCAGCAGCGAGCGGGCGAGGTTCACCTTCGAGCCGGTTCTCGGCGGCGTCAAGATCCTCTCGGAGAAGGGCCTCGCCTGGTCCGCTAGCCACCGCGGCGCGCAAATCGAACTCACCCCACCTAAGCCGGAGTTCCAGCAGACGTGGACCCTGGAATTCGTGCGCCCGACCGACGAGTAGCACGGGAAGGCCTGGTGCGACCGGCGTTGGTGCCAGCCGACCCTGGGCCATCTCTGGGCGGCCGGTGCCACTACTCAAATCCTTCGAACCGCCATAGGGAACGGTGAGTGTCTGACTGCGTGACAACGCCGATGGGCAGCGACGGACGACCGCGCACACCTGAGGACCATCGCAGCAGGTGAGAGACACACCAGCCCAAGGTCGAACGCCTGGGTAAGTTGCTTCGGGACGAAGAGGTCGTGGGTTCAAATCCCGCCACCCCGACGCTGGTCAGAGGGCCTGGTGTGCAAGTTGCACCAGGCCCTCTGGCGTGCTTCGGGGCCGAACCGGGGGCCAACGGATTCCGATCAGGCCTCGCAGGCGGTCGCCTCACGACGCTGGGCAGAGATCACGTCCATGGCTTGGCTTCCGCCCCAGGTGACAACCGGCCGAAGCTGCTGATCCCAGGGAGCGGCCCCACCTACTCGGTGGCGGACAACCAGCCGAGCTGCGAAAGCCGCGGGAACGCCCCGGAGCGATCATGCTTCGGGGCGTTCGGCATCCGGATCCGGCATCAGCCGCAGTGATCATTTCTTGGCGCGTCGCAGCTTGAGCACGTGGTCCATGTGGCTGGGAGCACTCTGACCCGGGCGGCCACCGGTCTGCGACCAGGGCAGATCAAGGGCCTGTGATCGCCTTGATCGTGTACGGGTACGACTCTTGCTGCCACGTGGCCGTGAACACGGCCGTCGGACGCGCTGCGACCTGTGGCACGCGGCCGTCCGTCGTGAGCGTCTTCGCGCTGCCGAAGGTGCCGGAGCGGCTGATCAGCCGGGCGGTGGCCTTCGTGACGCTGTACGGCGGCGTGGAGATGGCCGTGGTGGTCTGCGACACCAGCATGCCGTCGCCGTCGTCGTCCAGGGCGAGGTCGGGGCGGTCGCCGGCGCCCAGCGACGTGATGGCACCGAGGGTGCCGCCGGCGGAGAGTTTGCGGCCGTACAGCTCACGCTTGCCGGCGTTGTTGCGTACCCACACGACCACCGAGTCGCCGTCCAGATCCGTCCCGAGGGTGTGATGGACGTCCACGTTCTCCGTGGATGTCGAGATACGCAGCGGTTTTGACAGCGTGCCGGTGTGGCTCCAGCGCGAGGCCCAGACCTGCGAGCGGTCGCCGCCGCCGGAGCGGTAGCTGATCACCGCGTCACCGTCCCGGTCCACGCCGACCCGAACCATGCCGAAGCCGCCGTACGCCGCGATCGGCGTGGTGAGCACCTTCGCCGCAGAGATCGAGGTTGCGGTCATCCGCTTGGCCACCACGTCGGAGCCGCGCACCCAGGCGACGACGAACTGGCCGTTGCGGTCCACACCGATGGCCGGCGGCTCCGCCGAGCCCGAGCCGAGTGTGTGCACCGCGCCGAGCGTCCCGTCGAGCTTCAGCCGACGAGCCACCGCGTACCAGCTGCCGTCGCGGATCTCCGTCCACGCCACCATCGAGCTACCGCCGGGCGTCACGGCGACCGAGGGCGTGGTTGCGGGCGACCCAGGGGTGGAAAGCATCTGCAGCGAGCCGACGAGGCTGCCGGAGGACGCGACCCGGCGGCCGACGACGGTGCTGTCCTGCTGCCACACCACCGACGAGTCGCCGGTGTCATCGGAATCGGCCTGCACCCAGCTGATGGCGCGGCCGTCCGGGGACAGGGTGCGGGTCGCACCCAGGGTGCCGTTTGCATACTTCACCCGGGTCTGTACACGGAAGTAGGAGCTGTTCGCATTGTCCATGGCCGCCCAGGCGAGGAGCGCGTCGCCGGAGCGGTCGATGGAGACCTGGGGGTCGTCCTGGCCGGACCAGCCGGACGCGGTGACATTCCACGTGGACGTCCACGCGGCGTCGGCGTTCACAGCGAGCGTCGCGGTGAGCGCGATTCCGGCCACGGCCGCCACGGCGCCTGCGCCGATGAGGCGGCGTTTTGCCGAACGCCGGTGACGTACTGCCTGAGGTGCCACTCTTGCATCCTTTCCAGGGCTGCCGTGGACTCCACGGCAGCGAGGCTGTCCTAACGGCTGCTCAGTAGGTACAGCGGTGTTGCGGGCGCATACGTCACAGGAGCAACACAGGACTCCTACGGAGTGCCGGACGGGGGCCAAACGCAACGACGGTTCGCGCCGGCCGAGGGTGCCTCGGGCGGGGTTCGTGCGGGGCGCCGGCGTCGGCCGACGAGGCGGTGGGCGCGCCGGTGCGGGCGGCGTTGGGTGTGGCGGGTGTCCGGCCGGTGCCCCGTCCCGGACAGGTATCCCAGGATCTCCTGTTTCCGCAGGTCGTCAGGGGTGGGATCGTCCCGTCGTTGCAGGGCGGGGGCGGCTGTTGTCCCAGGCCTGCCGGGCGTCCGACGCTGTGGTCGTCGCACCGGCTGAAGTGGCCGACCGCCCGGCAGGGGCACAGCGCCCCGGGTCATCCGTGCCGGGGTCACCGTGCCGAGCCACGGGGACGTGCGACCTCATAGTGATCAGAAAAGGAACACGCATATGAACGTGAAGTCCTTCACCGTGGGCCGTCGTGCGGCCGTGGCCGCGGGTCTCGTCCTGGCCCTCGGGTGTGGTGTGTCGGCTCAGGCCTCCGCCGCCGGTTCGGTGACGCACCGCTCGGGTGGCAGCGGCGCCAAGGGCACCGTCGCCGCCTGCTCCCAGGAAGTCCTCGGGGTGTCCGCCACGAAGGAGCCCGCGGACAGCAGGGACGCCAGGCACCTCCTCATCACCGTCCAGAACGCCGGCGACAAGGCGTGCAACCTCTACCGCTACCCGCGTGTGCGGCTCGGTGCCGACGCCCGGACCACGGTGCCCGTGATCAAGGAGAGCGACCCGAACCCGGGCGTGCCCGTCACCCTCGCTCCGGGTGAGGAGGCGTACGCCGCCCTGCTCGTCGCCGGCGGCGCCAGGGACGAGTACGAGGCGAAGAGCATCACCCTCGGTCTCCAGGGCCGTAAGCCCGGCAGCAGCGCGGGCAAGCCGATCGATGTCCCCATGCCCGTCGACACGCTGTACGCGGACGACGGTCAGCTCGTCACCTACTGGACGACCGCCCCCGGCTTCGCCCTGGACTTCATCATGTCGAAGTGACCAACCCCGTTCCGGGCAGCTCCGCTCCGGGCCGCTTCCCAGCGGCCGACCGGTCCTTCGGGCGGCCTGTGCGGCCGTCGCTTCCTCAGTCGCCCGTCTCCGCCTCGTCGTAGGCGGTGGTCATGGGGATCCAACCGCTTGGGTTGCGGTACCAGTAGCGCGGCAGTCCCTTGGTGGTGGTGGTGCGGAACGGGCGGCCGTGGTCGTCGATGCGCACCGTGCCGGTCCGGCCCTCGGAGGCCCAGTCGAGGTCGAGGTACCAGTCGCAGGTGCAGGTCCCGGTGCGCGCGGAGACCAGCAGGACCTCCGGCTCCCGCAGGGACACCCGGTAGGGGAAGTCGATCGCGGGGGTCGGCCGGTCCGGTTCGTTGCCGGGCATCGAGCGCGCCAGGGGCCGTCGGGCGTCGAGGTTCACGGAGAAGTGGCGGGGGATGAGGGCCGCGCCACAGCCTTCGTACATGGAGTAGGCGATGCCCCGGTCGGCGGCGGGGGTGGCGCGGTTGACCACGCGTACGTGCAGTGCCTCCAGGACGACGGCGGCGGAGCCGCGTCCCTGCACCGAGATCCGCAGATCGGTGCTGCGCCCGTGCACCGCCCGCTGGGACACGGCCCACGCCTCGGCGTCCTGCGGGGTCGGCGGCGGCGGGACCTGCCGCGGGGGCTTGGCTATGACGTAGTCATGGTCGCAATCGTGCCGCCAGATGTGGGAGTTGGCCGTCCAGCTGAGCGGGGCCGGCGGTGGGACCGTGCCGGCGTCCGCTCGGTGCTCCCGCGGGCTGCCGCCGCTGTGCGTGGCCGGCGCCGAGGGTTTGGGTGTCGTGTGCGCAGTGGCCGACGGCTCACCTTCGCCGGAAGGAGGCCCGGCCGTGGGTCGCGGGTCGCCTCCGCCGTGCGCGGCCTGGGCGGAGGGCATCGGCGTGGTGCGGGCAGCGGCCGACGGTACACCGCCGCCGGAGGAGGGTCCGGCAGCGGATGTGATGAGGCCGGCGAGCGTGACGGCGAGCGCGGCCGCCAGTGCCATCGATCGCACGGGGCGTCGTCGGGGACGTCCGGAGTGGGGCCCTCCGGAGTGGGGCCCTCCGGAGTGCGGCCGTGCGGAGTGGGGCCGTTCGTCCGGCGGCGAGGTCGGCTCCGGGTGTCCGTCGGCCGGCGGGGTGGGGGGCTCGGGTGTCTCGCCGGCCGGGCCGCGGTGGCTCGCGGATGCGGCCGGTGCCGCAGTGCTCGCGGTACTCGTGGTGTCGTGGGGCGCCGGTGGCCGCCGGGTATCGGATCGGCGTGCTCGGCGCCGTGCCGCTACTGCCAGGATCCACCGGCGGTGCAACTCCACGCGTTCCTCGGGGGAGGCTGCGCAGAGTGCGGCGAACCGCTCGATCGCGGTGAAGTCCGAAGGGACCGTCTCTCCGCCGCAGTAGCGGTGCAGCGTGGAGGCGTTCACGTCCATGCGGCGGGCCAGCGCCGCATAGCTGCGGCCCGTGCGCTCCTTCAGGCGACTCAGCAGTGACGCGAACTCCGCTACGTCATCGGTCATCGTGGATTGCGTCCATGTCGGTCCGTACTCGCATCCGTCCGTCGCCCTGTGCGGTCATGTCCCCCTCCGGACGGCGCCCCAGACAAGCCAGGCGCCCAGGCACCCCCATACCTGTACGTCGGTACGGTCGGGATGGTTCCACGGTCGCGCCGCCCCGCCGGAAGCCGCACGACCGACGACCGCGGCACCGAAGTAGTCCTCGTTCTCCGAGGAGCCGGGTACACCCGCCGTGTTCTGCGTGAACTGAGCGGCTAGCGCGCCGTGTGGCGCCGCCGTACTGGACTGTGACGTAGCCCCGTTCCCCGTCCGGCCGCTCGTAGCCGCGGCCGATGGCGAGGTCGCCGTCGCCGTCCTTGTCGAAGTCGCCGATGGCGGTGATCGGGCCGCCGCCGATCTGGTGCCCGCCGTCGTCGGGCACCCGCAGCCGGCCGGCGACGTCGGCGAAGCCGCTGCCGCCGCGGTGGAAGTAGGCCCGCAGGTCCACGTCGCTGTCGGTGAGGTCGCGACCGAGGATGTACAGGTCCGTGGCGGCGTCGGCGGTGACCCGGCCGGCCACCAGCTGCGAAGCGTCCAGGTAGCCGTGGCCGCTGCCGAGCGACTGCCAGCCGCCGTGGCCGCCGGTGCGGGTGAAGGGGCCCTTCAGCAGGACGACGCCGGTCTGGCTGCTGCTGATCGCGGTGATGTCCTGGTCTCCGTCGCCGTCGAAGTCGCCGGTCGCGACGTCGACCCCGAACGAGTCGCCCTGGCCCGGGTACTCCGGGGCGACGGGGGAGTTGAGGACGGTGCCGGAACCGAGGCCCTTGGCGCCGCCCCAGACGACGGTCAGCCCGCCGCGGCGGGAAACGCCTCCGGCGTCCTCGCCCGGCGAGGAGACGACCAGGTCCGCGTAGCCGTCACGGTCGAGGTCCGCGGTGGCGGCAGCGGCTCCCCAGTCGTCGCCCTTCTCGGCCTTGGACTGGTACGGACGCCCGATGGTTGTACGCCGGAGATGGGCGTGGTCGCCGTGTGCCGGCGTCGGCGGCAGGTCGGGGGGCCTTGCCGATTCGGGGAGGGCTGTCCGGTCCCGTCACGGCGCGGAGCGGCCCGACGGCGCGTGTTTGTCGTCGACTTGAGCGGCAACGCGAAGTTCCATGAGTCAATCGAGCAGCGGCACGAGTCAGAGTTCCGCTTCCAAGCGGAGTGCGTCCACCAAGGCCCGGCGGGCCACGGCGAAGGCGACCGCGCCCGCGTCGCAGGCCGCGGACAAGGCGGCCGAGAAGTCCGGCGCCGCGGCGTCGGCGGCCGCGGACACGGCGGAGCGCGCGGGTGCGAAGGGCAGCGCGGTCGTGCACAGCGCGGTCGAGCGTGTCCAAGCGGGCCGGCAGGCCGTCGTCACCGCCTCGGGACAGGCCGTGACCCTCGCCAAGACGGCGTGGACGGTGATCGCCCAGCGAAAGCTCGTCGCCGCCGGTGTGGGCGCGGGCCTGTCGGCGGTGAGCGCGACGTCCTACCTGGCGGGCCGTCGTGCGGGGCGCCGTACGCTCGGTCCGATCACCCGTCTCACCGGCGGGCGGATCTGAGGCGAGGGCGGGTCACGTCGGTCCGGCCCGCCTCACGGGCGTGTTCACCGGTCCGGCCAGGCTCACGGGCCTGTTCACGGGTCCGGCCCGCCTCACGGGCCTGTTCACGGGTCCGGCCCGCCTCACGGGCCTGTTCACGGGTCCGGCCCGCCTCAAGGGCCTGTTCACCGGTCCGGCCCGGTGCGAGGAGCGGGCGGCCGGGCCACGTCCCGGCGGATCACAGGTCGTAGCTCTCGAAGTAGTGCGTTCGCTGGTGGCTCGTGGGGAATCCGTACCGCACGTCCGTGAGCATGCGGACGAGGAACTCGCCCAGACCGCAGTCGAATCGCCGCCAGTCGCCGTACTCCCCGCAGAGGACGGGCCAGTCGTCCGGATCGGCCGCCCCGGTCTGCCAGACGAAGTCGAGCTCCTGCTCCGAGGATCCCCACCGCAGCAGGCCCCCCGGCGCCGGGTAGGCGGCGTAGGGCTCGTACAGGTCGGTGCCGTCGCCGCCCAGGCCGGCCCAGACCACGATGTCCATGCCCCGGGCCCCTGGGACGAGGAGGTCGACGTAGTCGTCGAAGGTACCCGTGCCGAAGAGGTCGACGATCTCCTTGTAGTCCCTCGGCAGCGGTGTGCCCAACTCGGCCTCTGCGGCTCGCCAGTCGACGGCCGGCCGCGGCACCGGTTCCCAGCCGGTGAGGACGCACAGCCTCTCGGCCCACGAGGAACCCTCGGGGAACCCGGTGACCGCGGGTTCCTCACGATGCGCGATCACCGCGACCACGCGTTCCCCGTGCGGGGTCCCGACGGTGCCGCAGCCGATCCAGTGGGACTCGCAGGGCCAGCCCCGCATCTCCTGCAGCTCGTCCCCGAACGGCTCGACGAGCGGCAGTCCGGTGCGCTCGGTGAGTGACGGGTCGGTGAAACCGCCCATGGCGAGATTGCGGGGCGCGCCCGCCCACCGGCCCACTTCGGCGAGCAGTTCCTTCAGCACCGTGCCCTCCGGCGCATCGAGAACGACCGGCGATCCGCCCGCGAGGGACGAGTCGGTCGTCTTCCGGATCGCGGCGGCGAACTCCGAGGTCTCCATGATGCTCAGTGAACATCGCGCCACTGACATCCTCGCCCGGTCACCCGATCCAGGCGGCCCCCCGAGCACAGCCCAGACACAACCCGCGGTGCGATATCTCGCCGGACGCGAGCGGCCACCCCCGTCACCGAAAGGGTGAAACCGCCCCTGTCCTGCGATGAAAGCTTCCGGCTCCGGTGATCATCTCGGTGTCCCCCGCCGTCGGCAGTCGGTGACACACCCGTGCCGGCGGCGTCCCTCGCGTCCCCCCACGTACATGAGGAGCGCACCCATGTCCCCACAGTCGGAAGAGACGGCCGAGCAGCAGGCCGGTGAGTTCACCCTCGGCGCCCGGGTCTCCACCGCGCCGAAGGCCACCGTAGAGGTCCCGGAGGCCGACGAGCAGTGGCCGCTGCCGAACGGCTTCGCCCACGTCTACTACGGCGAGGGCCACCCACAGGGCATCACACGACCGGTCATCATGGCCGACGGTTTCAACCTCGGCCGCAGCGACCTGGACTGGCTGTACCAGGGCCTGAACGGAGCCGACGGCGGCTACCCGCTGATCAGCGAGCTGCGCCGACGGGGCCGGGACGTGATCCTGCTCGGCTTCGAGGAGCGCTCCGCCTCCGTCCTGGACAACGCCCAGGCCGCGGTGGCCGCCATCATGCGGGCGAACGCCCAGCAGCTGGGCGACGCGGCGCTGACGGTGGGCGGCTTCAGCATGGGCGGGCTGATCACCCGCTACGCGCTCGCCCAGATGGAGACGCAGCGCATGGACCACCGCGCGCGGATGTACTTCTCCTACGACAGCCCGCACCGCGGCGGCGTCGTCCCCGTCGGGATCCAGGCGTTCGCGCACTTCATCCCGGTCGCCAACAAGTTCGCCCGCCAGATGAACAGCCCCGCGGCCCGGCAGATGCTCTGGCGCCACTACGACCCCGAGACCGGCGAGATCGGCGTCGCCCCCGAGCGCAGGGAGTTCCTCGAGAAGCTGGCGCAGGTCGGTCAGTGGCCGCGCGTTCCCCGCGTCCTGGCCCTCGCCAACGGCCGCGGCGACGGCACGGGACTGGAGATCGAGTCCGGCGACACCGCCCTCGGCGTCCAGCGGATCTACCCCGGCACCACGTTCTCCACCCAGGCCCAGGGCCGTGACGTCGTCGTCGCCGAGCTCAAGCGGCGCTTCCCCAAGGCCGAGAAGACCATCACCACCAGCGGCTTCCCCGAGATCGACGGCGCTCCGGGCGGCACCCTGCGGTCGTACGGGATCCTCGCCGACACGCTGAAGAAGCTGGGCGCCGAGGTCGACCTGCGCCATGAGCACGTCTGCTTCGTCCCCTCGGTCAGCGCGGTCTCCATCCGCGACCTCGACCAGCAGAAGGACCTCTACGCCGACATCGACGACCTCAACCCTGACGAGAGCGACGTCGACGACTTCATCTGCTCCTCGGCCAACACCGGGCACACCGTCGCCACCGAGGAGCTGTGCACCTGGCTGCTGGACCGCCTGCCGGACTGATCCCCGAACGCTCCGGGCACCGACGGGCCGCCTGCCCCGGGCGGGCGGTCCGTCGGCTGCCGCACGGCGCCGGGTCAGCCCGCTCCTCCTCCCCCCCCACGGCCCGCAGATCCGCGCACCAGACGGTGATCGACGCGTCGGTGCGCGCGATCTCGGCGCCGGCACAACCCTCCGCGGCCTCCGGGCGTCCCACAGGTGAACTCCGGACCCCGGACACCTCGAACATCTTGGAGCCGCCGTGCGCACACGGATACGGATGTACGCCACAGCAGCCGGCATCGTCGCCGCGGCCACCGTCGGGCCGGCCCTGCCGGCCTCGGCCGCCGTTCCCGCGCCGACCGTCGGTGACTTCAACGGCGACGGATACGCGGACCTCGCCGTCGGCGTGCCCGACGGGGCGGTCGGCGGGAAGGCGAAGGCCGGGTACGTCAACATCGTCTGGGGCGGCCCGAAGGGGATCGGCACCCGCGGCAGCATCCGCATCAGCCAGTCCACGCCCGAGGTGCCCGGCACCCCCGAGGCGGGCGACCGCTTCGGCGCCTCCGTGGCGCTGGTGGACCTGAACGGCGACGGCAGCGCGGAACTCCTCGTCGGCGCCCCGGGCGAGGACATCTCCGGCCTCGGCAAGGACGTGGGCATGGTCCTCGCGGTGGGCGGCGGCAAGGACGCCCCCGGCTCGGGGTCCGTCGTCCTCGACGGCCGCTCACCGTCGGCGGCGTACGGGCTGTCGGTCGCCGCGGCCGACCTGACCGGCGACGGCAACAAGGAGATCGTGATCGGCGGCAGGGACAAGGTCGTCGCCCGGGTAGCCCAGGGCGAGGACAGCATGGTCGCCACCGTCGTCACCGCCCCCATGGGCGGCCGCGCCCCCGTCCTCGCCACCGGCGACTTCACCGGGGACGGCAAGGCGGACCTCGCGGTCGGGTACTGGTCGAAGACCCCCTTCACCCAGTCGCACGTGCGCCTGTGGGCGTGGGACGCGGCCGAGCAGGCCATGGTCAACACCTGGAACACCGACAATGCCGGCGTCTCCGCCCTCGCCGCGGGCGACTTCGACGGCGACGGCCACGACGACCTGGCCCTCGGCGAGTGCCGTGAGATCGCCGACGAGAACATCGACGACCCGTGCGGCCCCGAGGAGACGGCCAAGGGCGGCGGCATCCACGTCCACTACGGCAGCGCCACGCCCGGCAGCTTCGGATCCCGCCGGCAGACCCTCAACCAGGACACCGTCGGCGTCGCGGGCATCGCGGAGGACGGTGACCACTTCGGCGCCTCCCTCGCCGTCGCCGACGTCGACAAGGACGGCCGCGACGACCTGATCGCCGGCGCCCCCGGCGAGGCGATCGGCGCCCGCGAGGGCGCGGGCGCCGCGACCCTGCTGTTCGGCGGCCCGACCGGCCTCGTCGACGCGTGGGGCGAGGGCCACTCCGTCGGGTACCAGCAGAACACCCCGCGCGTGCCCGGCGTCGCGGAGGCCGGTGACGCCTTCGGCGCCGCCGTCGCCACCGGCGACTACAACCACGACGGCAGGGCGGACCTCGCGGTCGGCTCCCCCGGCGAGAACGCCGGCTCGGGCGGCGTGTGGCTGCTGCCCCGGGCGGGCGTCAACGGCTCATCCGCCTTCACGCCCGCCAAGCTGGGGCTGCCCTCCCCGTCGAGCGCGCTCGCGTACGGCAGGTACCTCAACGGCCGGTGACCCGTCCCCGGCTCTCCTCGTGGGCGCGGTAACGCGGGGCCAGCGTGGCGGCCGAGCCGCCGCGCACGGCGAGTTCCGCGTCCGCCAGCCGGGCCACGGCCTCCGGCTCGGACAGGCCGGGCACGCACACCACCTCCCCGGTCTCCAGGGCGGCCAGGGAGGCCGTGACCACGTCGGCGGCAGGCATCCCGCCCTCGTCGTGGACCCGTGCCTCCCCGGGCACGGGGGCCTCGCCCGTGCCGAGATGGAACTCGGTGGCGGTGAGGCCCGGGCAGACGACCTGGACGCGCACCGGTGTGCCGGCCAGTTCCGCGGCGAGGGTCCTGGTGAACGTCACCATGTACCCCTTGGTGCCCCCGTAGACGGCCCGGTGGGGTAGGGGGCCGGGAGGCTGGGCGCCCGCGAACGCCAGCAGTGAGGCGACGTTGACGACCGCGCCGCGGCCGCGCTCCGCCATGTGGGGGACGGCCGCACGGGTCAGCACCGTAGGCGCCACGACGTTCACGTCGATCACCTTGGAGAGCAGGGCGGGATCGACCTCGGTGAAGGGGCCGTACCCGTTGATCCCGGCGTTGTTCACCAGCAGCGTCACGTCCTCGGCGGCGACCCGCTCCGCGACCCGGGCCAGGTCCGGGGCCTCGGCGAGGTCGGCCACCACCGGCTCCACCGCGGCGCCGGTCTCCGCCCGCAGTCGTTCCGCCAGGGCGCCGAGCCGTTCGGCGCGCCGCGCGACCAGCACCAGGTCCCAGCCGCGCCGGGCCAGCCGGGTGGCGTACTCGGTGCCGATTCCCGACGACGCTCCGGTGACCACCGCCGAGCCGGCTGTCCCTTCGCGTCCCGTCTCCTCATGTCCCATGAGTGGACCCTTCGCCAGCCGGCTCCGCCGCACGGCGGCCGGGAGCAGCCGGGTGACCCGCGGCCGCCCGGGTGAAACTCCGGGATCGGCGGCTGCCATATGCGGCAGTCCCCCGGCGCGCCCCAGCGAGGCGCCGCCCCGCCGGTCCGCCGCCTCGCCGGTCCGCCGCCTCGCCGGTCCGCCGCCTCGCCGGTGAACGTCCGGGGAACGTGCGGAACTTATCCGGCCCCTCGCTAGTTTCTACGGTGCTGCATAAGTGATCGGCCGGTCGGCCGCCGTCGGGGCGGTCCGGGCCCTCGACCTGACGTATGGAGTTCTCATGGCCCTGTGGGACCGCATCCGGGAATCCGCATCGCAGATGCAGACCCAGCTCGTGGCGAAGAAGAACGACCTCAAGAGCGGCGCCTTCCGCGACGCGAGCATGGCGATGTGCGCGCTGGTCGCCGCCGCCGACGGCACCGTCGACCCGTCCGAGCGGCAGCGCGTCGCCCAGCTCATCGCCACCAACGAGGTGCTGCAGAACTTCGACGCCGATGACCTGCGCCGCCGGTTCGAGGAGAACCTGAACAAGCTGACCGTCGACTTCGCCTTCGGCAAGGTCAGCGTGCTGCAGGAGGTCGCCAAGGCGAAGAAGAAGCCCGCCGAGGCGCGTGCCGTCATCCAGATCGGCATCGTCATCGGCGGCGCCGACGGCGACTTCGACAAGGACGAGCAGGCCGTGGTCCGCGAGGCGTGCTACGCCCTCGACCTGCCGCCGCACGAGTTCGACCTCTGACGAAGACCGCACTGCCGGGCACCGCCGCGTGCCCGCGGTGCGGCCATCGTAGTGAGGCCGCCCCGCGCTCCCGCGCGACAGCTGTCGGGGCACGCGCCGTCGGGACGATGGCGCGGCCGGGCAGGTCAGGGCGTGTCTGACGGGTCAGGGATGTCGAGACGTTCCCTTCGGGCTTGGCGGGCGGGTCAGATGCCGCGTTCGATCATGTCGATGACGTGCTGGCCGGCGTCGTGGGCCTGGGTGGGGTGGAGGCCGCGCAGGGGGCCGTCGATGAGGAGGACGGCGAGTCCGTGGACGGCGGACCAGGCGAGGAACTCGGCGCCGGGGCGGCGGTCCTCGGGCAGCAGGCCGTTCTCCACGAGGCCGTCGAGGGCGGTGCCTAGCAGTTCGAAGGGGGTCTTGCCGCCGGGGCCCGCGGCGGTGTCGGCGGCGGCGTGGGTCATGTCGCCGGGGACGTGGAAGGCCGTCCGGAACAGGCCGGGCTCCTCCTGGGCGAAGCGGAGGTAGCCGGTGCCGACGGCCCGGAAGCGGGCGCGGGCGCCGGCCGCCGGATCCTCGGCGGGCGGCAGGGCGGCCTGTTCGGCCTCCATGGTGTGGGCGACGTGGGCCATGGCGGCCTGGGAGACGGCGTGCAGCAGGGCGCCCCGGTCGGCGAAGTGCCGGTAGGCGGCGTTCGGGACGACCCCGGCCTGCCGGGTGGCCGCGCGCAGCACGACTGCCTCGGGACCGCCCTGGCGGGCGAGTTCGAGACCGGCTTCGATCAGTGCGTTGCGGAGGTCGCCGTGGCGGTAGGTGTCCCGCTTCGACTTGCCGTTGCCGGTTGACGCCACGGCTACCGCCTCCAATGTGGACAGCATCCACTTAGTCGTCTAGGCTCATGCTTGCTCGTCCGGGGGACGTGGATCGCCACGCCCCTCGAATGTGGACATCGTACACAAGGGGTGGTCGCCGACCGCCCGGACGTACTTCCACCAGGGGGATTCCGCTTCTCATGGGCAAGATCACGCACTTCGTGCACCAGTCGCTGGACGGCTTCATCGAAGGACCGAACGGCGAGTTCGACTGGCCCCGGATGGACAGCGAGCTGTCCGCCCACTCGCAGGCCCTCACCGGAAGCGCCGACATCTTCCTGTACGGCCGCAAGGTGTGGGACATGATGTCCGGCTTCTGGCCCCGCGCCGAGGAGTTCTCCACCCACGAGCACGACCTCGCGTTCGCGCCCCTGTGGCGCGAGGCGTCCAAGGTCGTCGTCTCCTCCACGCTGACCGAGGCCGACTGGAACACCCGCGTCATCGGCACCGACGTGGTCGAGCGGCTCACCGCCCTCAAGGACAGCGGCGCGCACCTGCTGCTGTTCGGCGGAGCCACGCTGGCCGGCTTCCTGACCCAGCACCAGCTGATCGACGAGTACCAGATCTTCGTGCACCCCGTCGTCCTCGGCGGCGGCCGCCGCGTCTTCACCGCCCCCCAGCAGCGGTTCGACCTCACCCTGACCGAGACCCGGACCTTCGACTCCCAGGTGGTCCTCCTCCGTCACGAACGGGCCGGCCGGACCGCCCACTGAGGCCCCTCCCCCGGCGGGCGGGCGGAGACCGATGAGTTTCGCCGTGGCCGGCAGTCAGAACCAGAGACCACGGCGGGTACGCCTCGGCAGCGCGTGTGATCGAAGCGCGCACCGGCTAAAGCTTCTTGTACCCAGACACGACATACCGGAGGAATTCGAAGATGCGTCCCCTGATCAGCACCGCTTTCATCTCCCTCGACGGCGTCGTGGACTCCCCGGGCGGCGAGCCCGGCTACCGCAACTCCGGCTGGACCTTCAAGAACATCGACTTCCTGCCCGAGGCGTTCGAGATCAAGGGCCGCGAGCAGGAGGAGGCCACCGCCATGCTCATGGGCCGGACCAGCTACGAGGCGTTCAGCCCGGTGTGGCCGGACATGGCGGACTTCGCCGGTTACAAGGTGATGCCGAAGTACGTCGTCTCCACCACCCTCACCGACGACGACCTGGTGACGAACTGGGGCGAGACCACGATCCTGCGCTCGCTCGACGACGTCGCCGCGCTCAAGGAGACCGAGGGCGGCCCGATCATCGTCCACGGCAGCGCCTCCCTCAACCAGGCCCTCTCGGACGCCGGCCTGATCGACCGCTACCACCTCCTCGTCTTCCCGCTCCTCCTCGGAGCCGGCAAGCGCCTGTTCAGCACCACCGACAAGGACGCGCAGAAGCTGAGGCTCGTCGAACACGAGGCGTACGCCAACGGCCTGCAGAAGAACGTCTTCGACGTCGTCCGCTGACCAGTCCCCCGCACCCCCGGAGCACGCACCGACCGAAGGACGGAACCCGGCATGACCACCACGCCGAAAGGCCCTGCCAGCTACTTCCCCTCGATCGAGAAGAAGTACGGCCGCCCGATCACGGAATGGAAGGACCTCATCCGCTCCTCACCCCTGACCAAGCACATGGAACTCGTCACCTGGCTGAAGACCGAACACGGCCTGGGTCACGGTCACGCCAACGCTCTGGTCGCCCACACCCTCGCCGAGGACGCCGGCAACTGAACCGCCCCGACGGGGACTTCGAGTCCGGCGGCCGAAGAGGCTGTCCCATCGCCGACCCATCGGACACACTCACGCTCTAGCGTGGTTCCGCCTCGGTGAGGCCAGTACGAGGCGGTGCGCGGCGAGGACTGGGGGGTCCATGCGTCTTACGGTCAGCGGCAGCACTCACCGGGTGCCGCGATGAAGGCGGAATGGGTCTCCGCCGTGGCAGTGGCCTTCTCCGCCGTCCTGGTCCCGTCGGCCGTCTTCTTCGCCGCGCTCCAGTGGCGCGCGACGGCCCGCCAGTCCGTTCACGCGGCCAAAGCGGCGGACGCCGCGATCTACCAGAACATCACTCAGCAGTTCTTCGAGATCAACCGGATGTTCCTGCGGGAGCCGAGGCTGCGGGCCTACTTCTACGACGGGAAGCCGCCGCCCCGTCGGGGCAGGGGCAAGGCCCGCGTCCGCATCATGGCGGCGATGCTGCTCGACTTCATGGACACGGCGCTGTTGCAGGGAGGAACGATCCCCGGGGGTTACGTCACCGCCTGGGAGGCGTTCTTCCGGGACCTCTACGGCACGAGTCCCATGTTGCAGCAGTTATGGGCCGAGACCCGCGAGTGGTACGGGCCTGAGATCAGGCAGTTGCTGGACGGCCCTGATCGGACGGGGATCCCGCCGGGCCCCTGAGGCGGGCCGCCGGTCACCCGGGCCCGGCCGTCACGGCACCAGCACGAGCTTGCCCTTGGACGCCGACTCCGCCAGCAGGTCGTGAGCGCGACGGGCGTCGGACAGCGGCACGCGCTCCGCCACGACCGGATGGATCGCGCCGCGACGCAGCAGTTCGAGCAGCGTGCGGAGGTCCTGCTGGAACCACTCCCGGTAGCGGGGACCTCCCCCGACCGGGCAGGCAGGGGGCCGGCGGCCGACGGGAAGCACCTGCCGGCGGTCGCGCAGCTTCTGGATGCGGTAGGCGAGCACCCGCCGACGGGGCGACAGCAGGCCCCACAGGGCGACGGCCGCCGTCGCGCCGTACCACTCGGCCCAGCCCCGCCAGCTGCCGCGCCCGTGCTCCAGCATGGCGTAGTGGCCGAACACGACGAGCCTTCCGCCTGGAATCAACGCACGGAACGAGCGCAGCGAGAGGGCGCCGCCGAGGCCGTCGAGGACCACGTCGACGCCCCCGCCCGGGAGGGCGCGCAGCCTGGTCACGAAATCCTCGTCGCGGTAGTCGATCGCGACGGCGCCGTGCCGCTCGACCGCGGCGGTGTCGCGCGCCGACGCGGTCCCGTAGAGGCGCAGGCCGGCCAGCGCCCCGAGTTCGAGGACCGCCGTGCCCACCCTGCCCGCCGCGCCGTGCACGAGCACCCGTTCCCCGCCCTTCACCTGCGCCATGCGGTGGAGCAGCTGGTAGGCGGTCACATAGGTGAGGACGAGACCGACGACCTCCGCCGGATCGAGGTCGTCGGGCACCTCGACGGCATCCGCCTCCAGCAGGCAGACGTGCTCGGCGTAGGCGCCCCACACCGTGAGCGCGGCGACGCGGTCGCCCTTCCGCAGCCGCGAGCAGCCCGGGCCGGGTTCCTCCACGACGCCGACGAGTTCGTAACCCGGTGTGAACGGCGGCTCCGGCACTCCGAGGTAGGTACCCGCGCGCAGCAAGGCATCGGTGAACGACACCCCGGCGGCCAACACCCGGACGCGCACCTCGCCCGGGCCCGGCCGGGGAACCGGCTCCTCCACGACCCTCAGCACCTCGGGCCCGCCGAAGTGATCGACGACTACGCGCTTCACGTTCTCAGGCTAAGCGGACACGCACCGATCGGGCATTTCGCGGGGAAGGCCCCACTGGTCCGCGTCCCCGCCCGCCGGCCCGCTACGAGCCCGGCGGCGCGTCGGCCGGCACCTCCGCCCACACCGTCTTGCCCAGGGGATGCCGGGGTGCCGAGCCCCAGCGCGAGGCCAGCACGTCCACCAGGAGCAGGCCACGGCCCGACTCGCCCTCGGGGTGTGACGAGGGCGGGGCCGCGGGTGGCCGTTTCGCGGCGGCGGCGTCGGCGACCTCGATCCGGACCAGGCGACGCGTCTCGTCGAGGTCGAGGCGGAGCCGGAAGTCGTGTCCCGCGACCCGGCCGTGCCGCACGGCGTTCGCCGCGAGTTCGCCGACGACGAGGGCGACCGCGCACGACGTGTCCGACTCCGGCGGATACCCCCACTCCCCCATGCGCCGCACGGCCGAACGCCGGGCGAGGCTCGCGCCCCGGGGAGTCGAGGCGAACTGTGCGGCGAGCACGGGCACGGGTCGCGGGTCCTCGGCCGAGGTGGTCGTTCCTGTCAGCACGGCGTGTCCGTCCTTGCGAGTCGAGCCTTGCGCACGACCCGCGCTGTACGCGAGTCGTCACGTTCCGTACTCAAGCGTCGTCCGGCCGCCCTACGCTCGGAAGAGGACACAGCCTTACCTTTCACCTCGTAAGGAACGGAAGTGACGCCTTGGCCAACGGAATTGACCCCAGCACGTCGATGGCCGCGCTGTTCGGCGCACGGGTTCGCCGGCTGCGTACGGCGGCGGGGCTGACCCAGGCCGAACTGGGCGCCAGGACACACGTGGTGAGCACGCGGATCACCCAGATCGAGCGGGCGTCCGGGGCGAAACCGACGCTGGAGCTGGCGCGTGCGCTGGACGCGGTGCTGGGGGCGGACAACCTGCTGGTGGAGCTGTGGCCGTACGTGTACCGGGAGGCGTTTCCGGACTGGTCGCGGGCATTCATCGCGCACTCCGAGCGGGCCGTGGCCATGCACGAGTACGCGGCACACGTAGTGCCAGGACTGCTGCAGACCAGGGAGTACGCGAGAGCCGTTCTGAGCGTCGGCCTGACACTAAGCGGTGACGAGCAGTTGGAAGAGCGGCTTGCAGCCCGCATGACGCGGCAGGAACGGCTCAGTTCGACCGCCCGGCCGGAGTTGTGGGTAGTGCTCGACGAGGCGGTGCTCAGGCGCCCTGTCGGTGGACACGACGTGATGCACGCACAGTTGGAGCTGTTGCTCTCTGTGGCAGCGGGACACAACATCACGGTTCAGGTGCTGCCGTTCGACCAGGGCGAGCACGACGCAATGGGCGGTTCACTGACGGTGCTGACACTGCCGGACGGCTCCGAAGTCGCCTACACAGAGGGCGCGCATTACGGCCAACTCATCGAGGATCCAGCCGAAGTCAGGCGCTACACAGTGACCTACGATCGGCTGCGGGCGAACGCCCTGCCCCCGCTCATGTCGCTCGACATGATCCGGTCCGCGATGGAGGGATACAACCGTGGAGCGAATGTCCCGTCCCGATCTGAACGCCGTCGTGTGGCGCAGGAGCAGCTACAGCAATCAGGAGGGCGGCAACTGCGTGGAGGTCGCCGGCGGATTCCGGGCAGCCGTCGTCCCCGTCCGTGACAGCAAGGTCCCGCACGGTCCGGCGCTGTGCTTCCGAGCCGCCTCCTGGACCGCCTTCATAGGCGAGTTGAAGACCGGGCGGTAAGCCACCGCCTCCGCGTCGGCCAGGCCCCGGCCGTGGTGCGTAATTCCGTTCCGCCGGAGCCTCGTTCGCGAGGGTCCGGCCGGCCGCTGATCTCCTTGAAGAACCGGGGGAAAGAACTTCCCGCCCGCCCACCCTCCCCGCCAGGAGGCCCAGTTCACCCGTCCGAGTGACCAGCTTGCGGGGGCGGGATACGGACGGTTACGTTCACGGCAACAACCACAGACAAGTTCGGCCCCCGGCCGGGACGGCAATCCCGATCGAGGGCCTGACCGATCAGGAAGCGAACGCCTTCCCGATGGCTGACCTTCAGTCTAACGCGCGCCTGCGCGCCGCCGCCGGAACTCCGACCACCGGCGTGATCCACATCCGCACCCGGCTCGCCGCCGACTTCACGGTGATCTCCAACGCCCTCGCCCAGCGGCGCGGCAGCGCGGTCACAGTGGGCGTCGCGGCGTACATCTCCTCCCTCCCCGACGGTTCCTCCGTGAGCATCACCGCCCTGTGCGAGCACTTCAGCGAGGGCGAGATCCTCATCTCGCGAGCACTGCGGGAACTGGAGGCCGCCGGCTACCTGGAACGCCGCCGGGAGCGGTTGCCGTCGGGGCAGATCCGTACCCGGACGTTCTTCTACGACGTTCCCTGGGGCGACGGAACGGACCCGGACGGCCCGCCGGAGCCGCCCCGGCCCCGGAAGCCGCCCGCAGTCGAGACGATCACGCCCGCCTCCACCGCGCCTCCGGACCAGCCGAACGAACCGGAACCGGCCGGGCTCTCCGACGCCGATCCCCAGGCAGTCGCCGTCCTCGCCTCGCTCCGCCGCGTCGATCCACGTCTGATCCTGTCCGAACGGGAGGCCCTACGGCTGGCCCCGGCCGTCGGCGAGTGGCTCACGGCCGGCGTCGCGCCCGCCCAGATCACCGCGCTGCTGACCGCACGGCTCCCCGACCGCTTCCTGACCCGCCCGGCGGGCATCCTCGCCTTCCGGCTCCGCGAGACGCCCCTGCCCGCACCGCCTCCACTCCCACGTGCGCTCACCGGGCACACGGACCGCCCGGCGGTGCTGCCCTTCCAGACCTGCGACGGCTGCGAGCGCGCGTTCCGCGCACAGGAACCGGGGCGCTGCCGGGACTGCCGGGACCACGCCGTCCGGGGAGGGTGGCGTGCGGCCGGCTGAGCCGGTCGTACGTTGTCGGTGTGGTGTGAGCGCGGGCTGGATAGCCTGGTTGTGCCGCATCGCGTCTTGTATGAGCGGTGTGCGGTGAGCAGGGGGGCTCCATGCGACTCGCGGACAGCAGCAGTGTTCGCGCTTCGGCCGACGCCGGGGCGGATGAGGTGTTCTTCAGTTACCCCAGGGCGGATCGGGCCGCTGTGCTTCCGTTGGTGGAGGCGTTGCGGGCCGCTGGATTGAGCGTCTTCCTCGACGAGTCCGGCATCGACGAGTTCGAGGGCATCACCGACACGATCCGGTCGGCGCTCGCGGGGGCACGGTTGTTCGTGGCCTACTACTCCGCCGTCTATCCCACCCGGCCGGCCTGCCAGTGGGAGCTGCTGACCGCGTTCCGCGCGGCCACCGCGCTGGGGCAGGCGAGCGAGCGCATCCTGGTCGTCAATCCGGACCCCACGCCGGATCACGTCCAGCCCGTGCAGTTGCGGGACGCCCGGTACTGCACCGCTGGTGAGCCGGAGTCCGTGACGCGGCTGGTGGAGCGGGTCGTGGAGCGTGCGGCGAAGTCCCCCGGGTGTCTGGGGGATGCCATCGAGGCTCGGCGGCCGGTGTGGCGGCCGGTGGAGCATGTGGGGTCCGAGCGGTTCATCGGGCGGGTGGACGAGTTCTGGCAGCTGCATCACGCGCTGCACGCCTTCGAGTACCCCGCCACTCAGGACGGGGCCTCGGCCGGCCAGGCCGTCGTCATCGGGCTGGGCGGAGTGGGAAAGACGCTCCTGGTCGAGCAGTACGCCCGGCGCTTCGCCTCCTACTACCCCGGCGGCATCTACTGGTTCACCTCGGCCGCGAGCCACGCCCCGGAGGCGGACGGTTCCGAGGGGGTGCAGGTGGATGTGCGCGCGCAGTTCTACCAGCAGGTCGCGGCGGCGCTGGCCCTCGACACCAACGCGCTTGAGCCGGTGCAGGTCCGGGAAGCCGCGCGCCGCCGCCTTGAGGAAGTCGGCCAGCCCTGTCTGTGGATCGTCGACGACGTTCCCGGTCAGCTCCCGGCCGAGCTGGTGCGGGAGCTCGCCGCGCCGCATCCGCTGGGCCGGACGGTTCTGACCTCGCGCTGGCGCGGCTACCAGTTACCGGTCGTCGACGTGGACGTGCTGCAAGCCGACGAGGCGTACCACCTCCTCACCACCGCCCGCGCACCCGCTGGGCCGGACGAGGAGACGGCCGCGCGGACGCTGGTCCAGCGCCTGGGCTCGCACGCCCTGGCCGTCGACCTGGCCCGCGGCTGCCTCGCCGACCAGCCCGGTCTGACGTACGCCGAACTCCTCGACCAGCTCGCCGACACCAAGGACGGCGACGCCTTCCAGGAGCTGGTCGACGACCTGTTCATGCAGGTGCCCACCGACCACACCAGGGACATCGCCGCCACTTTCAAACGCAGCCTGCAGCACCTCGACGACCACGCCTTGACCTTGCTGCGGGTGGCCGCACTGCTCGCTCCTGCGCCGCTACCGGAGCGCCTGCTGTCGGGTATCAGCTCCGCGCTAAGCCCTGGGGACGAACGGTCGGCGCGGCGCGCGGACCGGCGGGCGCTGTCGGCCTCCCAAAGACGCTCACTCATCCGTCAGACCGGAACCGAGCCACCGAGCTGGTTCGTGCACGCGCTGGTGAGCCGCACGCTGACCCTGCAACCCGATGCGGCGGCCCTCAGGCCCATTCTTCGCCGAGCAGCCCTGAAGGCCACGATCCGCCTCATGCAGTCCGTCTACATCCCTGGCAGGCTTGATGTGGCCGACGTCATGCCTCACGCCCGCGCCCTGGTCGAGGAACTCGACATAGGTGAAAGCTTCGTGCTGCTGGAGAGCGTGGCTCGCTACGGCTACGAGAGCGGACAACCCGCCAGCGCCGCACACGACTACGGACTACTTGTCGACGCATATACCGCCCACTTGAGCAGCGACCACCAGCTGACACTGATCGCCCGCAACAACGTCGCCAACGCCTACCGAGCGATGGGGGATACGGGCCGGGCCATCCCGCTGCTGCAGCAGAACCTCGCCGCCCGTATACGCGTACTGGGCGAAGACCATCCCAGCACTCTGACCTCCCGCAACAGCCTCGCCTACGCCTACCAGCAGGCAGGAGACCTGGAACGAGCCATCTCCCTGCACGCGCAGACCCTCGCCGCCCGTGTACGTGTACTGGGCGAAGACCACCCCCACGCCCTGATCTCCCGCAACAACCTCGCCCTCGCCTACCAGCAGGCAGGAGACCTGGAACGAGCCATCCCCCAGCACGCGCAGACCCTCGCCGCCCGTGTACGTGTACTGGGCGAAGACCACCCCGACACCCTGACCTCCCGCAACAACCTCGCGGGCGCCTACCAGACGGCAGGAGACCTGGAACGAGCCATCCCCCAGCACGCGCAGACCCTCGCCGCCCGTATACGCGTACTGGGCGAAGACCACCCCGACACCCTGACCTCCCGCAACAACCTCGCGGGCGCCTACCAGACGGCAGGCAACCTGAAACGGGCGATCCCCCTACTGCAGCAGAACCTCGCCGAGAGCGTGCGGGTACTGGGTAATGACCACCCCGACACCCTGACCTCCCGGAACAACCTCGCCTGCGCTTATCTCAAGGTAGGCGATATGAAACGGGCCATCCCTCTGATGGAGCGAAACCTGGCCGACAGTGAGCGAATTCTGGGTGAGGACAGCCCGCAGACTAGGATCTTCCGAGAAAATCTGTCCCATACCCTGCGGCACTGTTCCACGTAGCCCTCTCCTCCCCAGAACTCCCACGCACAGCGCGTCCTTTTCGGGCGAAACTCGCTCGTGCTTGTCCCGCCGCACCGGGCCGTGCGCCGTCCGCACCGCGGTGGGACCCGCCCCCCGACACCCCCACCCCCCGAAGATCTAGGCTTCCTACCGGGAGGAGCCCCGCTTCTCCCAGGTCCGTGCAGTCGCGCAGCCACATGGTGGGAGTCATGAAGGAAGCCCCGTCGAACTTCTGGTCGGTCTATCAGCACGGGTTCGCGCGTGTCGCCGCGTGCACGGGTCACACCGTCATCGCCGATCCGCGTGCCAACGCCGAGGCGGTCCTGCGGCACGGGCGGCGGTGTTCGCAGGAGGGTGTCGCCGTCGCCGTCTTCCCGGAGCTGGGGCTCACCGGGTACGCCGTCGACGACCTGCTGCTGCAGGACGCCCTGCTCGACGACGTCGAGGCCGCCCTCGCCGACCTGGTCGCCGGGTCCGCCGAGCTGCTGCCGGTGCTGGTCGTCGGCGCCCCGCTGCGCCACCGCGGCCGGATCTACAACTGCGCCGTGCTCGTGCACCGCGGCCGCGTGCTCGGTGTCGTGCCGAAGTCGTACCCGCCGAACTACCGGGAGTTCTACGAGCGCCGGCAGATCGCGGGCGGTGACGACGAGCGGGGCGGGAGCATCCGGGTCGGCGGCGCCGACGTGCCGTTCGGGGTGGATCTGCTGTTCGAGGCCGCGGACGTGCCCGGACTCGTCGTGCACGCCGAGGTGTGCGAGGACATGTGGGTCCCGGTGCCGCCCAGCGCCGAGGCGGCCCTGGCCGGCGCCACCGTGCTCGTGAACCTCTCCGGCAGCCCCATCACCGTCGGCCGCGCCGAGGACCGGCGGCTGCTGTGCCGGTCGGCGTCCTCGCGCTGCCTGGCCGCGTACGTCTACGCGGCGGCCGGTCTCGGCGAGTCGACCACCGACCTGTCCTGGGACGGCCAGACCCTCATCTACGAGAACGGCGTGCTGCTGGCCGAGACCGAGCGCTTCCCGCTCGACGAGAGTTACGCGGTGGCCGACGTCGACCTCGACCTGCTGCGGCAGGAGCGGCAGCGGATGGGCACGTTCGGCGAGAACCGCCGTACCCACGCCGCGCGGACCGGGGACTTCCGCACGGTGTCCTTCGACCTCGAGCCTCCGGTCACCGACCTCGGACTGCGCCGGCGCGTCGAGCGCTTCCCGTTCGTGCCCACCGACCCCGAGCGGCTCGCCCTCGACTGCTACGAGGCGTACAACATCCAGGTCGCCGGGCTGCAGCAGCGGCTCGCGGCGATCGGCGGCCCGAAGGTCGTCATCGGCGTGTCCGGCGGCCTCGACTCCACGCACGCGCTGATCGTCGCCGCCCGGGCGATGGACCGCGCGGGCCGGCCGCGCAGCGACATCCTCGCCTTCACCCTGCCCGGCTTCGCCACCAGCGACCACACCAAGGACAACGCCCACAAGCTGATGCGCGCGCTCGGCGTCACCGCGGCCGAGCTGGACATCACGCCGACGGCGCGGCTGATGCTGAAGGAGATCGGCCACCCGTTCGCCGCCGGGGAGCCGGTGTACGACGTCACCTTCGAGAACGTGCAGGCCGGTCTGCGCACCGACTACCTGTTCCGGCTGGCCAACCAGCGCGGCGGCATCGTGCTCGGCACCGGCGACCTGTCCGAGCTGGCGCTCGGCTGGTCCACGTACGGCGTCGGCGACCAGATGAGCCACTACAACGTCAACTCCGGCGTGCCGAAGACGCTGATCCAGCACCTGATCCGCTGGGTCATCAGCAGCGAGCAGTTCGACGCGGAGACCGGCGGGATCCTGGCCGCGATCCTGGACACGGAGATCAGCCCGGAACTGGTGCCGGGCGAGGAGATGCAGTCCACCGAGTCGAAGATCGGCCCGTACGCGCTGCACGACTTCACTCTCTTCCAGGTGCTCCGGTACGGCTTCCGGCCCTCGAAGATCGCCTTCCTGGCCTGGCACGCCTGGCACGACCCGGAGGCCGGCGCCTGGCCGCCCGGCTTCCCCGAGGCGAAGCGGGGTGCGTACCGCCTGGCGGAGATCCGGCACTGGCTGGAGGTGTTCTGCCGCCGGTTCTTCGCGTTCTCGCAGTTCAAGCGGTCGGCCATGCCCAACGGGCCGAAGGTGTCGGCCGGCGGTTCCCTCTCGCCGCGCGGCGACTGGCGGGCCCCGTCCGACGGCAACGCGCACGCCTGGCTCCGCGACCTGGAGCGGTTCGACCTGGACGCCGCGGAGGCGGGACGTGCGCAGGCAGGACGGGCGCAGCCCGGACGGGCGCAGGGCTGACGCCGGTCGCCCGAGCGCCCTCAGTTGTTCCAGGTCTCGTCGTACGGGTCGTGCGGGACCGGTACCGGCCTCGCGGAGGCGACCTTCAGGTACGGGACGGGGCCGTTGTTGACCGGGTCGCGGGTCAGCCGGGGGGTGTAGGTGCCGGTGACCTCCAGCCAGGCGTCCGGGCGCAGCACCGGGGGCAGCTCGCCGGTCAGGGCGATCTTCACCGGCTGGGCGTCCGCCGCGCAGCAGTTGAGGGCCATGCGCACCAGGTAGGGCGTGCCCGAGCGGTCCAGGGCGAGGAAGCCGGTGACGCGGACGGTACGGCCGTGCAGCGAACGGCCGTGGCCGTAGGCGGCGCGGGAGGCGTAGTCGACCACGGAGAGCGGCGCCGGGTCGGCGGCGGGCATCCTCCCGTAGCCGTACGGCTTCTGCAGGGCCGTGCCCGAGCGCAGGGCGCTGTAGGAGCCGAGGGCCGGCGGGGCGACCAGGATGAGGGCGAGGAGGGGGAGCAGCAGGAGCCAGGAGACGCGGGGTTCGGGGTGGGAAGGGTGGGCGTGGTCCACTTCGGTGCCGTGGCCCGCGGGGCTCCTGCCGGCCGCCGTCTTGCGGTGCCGTCTGCGTTCGTACCAGGCCGTCGCCAGGGCCGTGGCGATCAGGGCCGCTCCGGCGGCCAGCAGCAGCGGGCGCAGGCCGGCCTTGACGTACCGCAGGTAGAGGCCGGTGGTGCCGGCGTGCAGCAGGGTGGCGCCGAGGAGGAAGAGGACGGCCGTCTGGCTCTGGCGGTTCACAGCAGCACCGTCCCGGTCAGTACGGCGCCGGTCACGGCCAGCGCGAAGGTGGTGGGGGCGAAGCGGAACGCGAAGGCACGGCCGAAGGTGCCGGCCTGCATGGCGAAGAGCTTGAGGTCGATCATCGGGCCCACCACCAGGAACACCAGCTTGGCCGTCGGGGAGAACTGGGTGAGGGAGGCCGCGACGAACGCGTCCGCCTCCGAGCAGATCGACAGCAGTACGGCCAGCGCGGCGAGGGCGAGGACGGAGAACAGGGGGTTGCCGGCCGCCGTGCGCAGCCAGGTCGCCGGGGTCGCCGCCTTCAGCGTGGCCGCCGCCATCGCGCCGAGCACCAGGAAGCCGCCCGCGTGCACGGTGTCGTGCCGGACCGAGTTCCAGAAGGTCTCCCCCTTGGTGGCCCCCTCGTGCGCGCCGTGGGCGGATGGGCGCAGCCAGTCGGTACGGCCCAGGCGCTGCCACAGCCAGCCCATCGCGCAGGCCACCAGCAGGCTCGCCAGGAACCGGGCGAGGACCATCTCCGGGTTCCGGGGGAAGGCGACGGCGGTCGCGGTCAGCACGATCGGGTTGATCGCGGGCGCGGACAGCAGGAAGGCGAGGGCGGCGGCGGGGGTCACGCCCCTGCGGACCAGAGCCCCCGCCACCGGCACCGACGCGCACTCGCAGCCCGGCAGCACCGCGCCCGCGACCCCGGCGACGGGGACGGCCAGGGCCGGGTGGCGCGGGAGGGCGCGCGCGAAGAAGGAGGGCGGGACGAACACCGCGATCGCCGCCGACAGCAGCACGCCGAGGACCAGGAAGGGCAGCGCCTGGACGGTCACGGCGACGAACACCGTCATCCAGCTCTGCATCAGCGGACTGCCGAGGGCCCCGCGGATCGGGGACTGGGCGAGCACCGCCAGGACCAGGATCAGGGTCAGCACCAGCGGGGAACTGAGCCGCCGTCCTTCCACCCCGGGCTGCCGGCCGGAGGGACGCGCCGGGTCGCGGGCGTCGGCGCCGGGCGGGGCGTCTTCGGTGATGGCCACGGGCGGACACCTCTCGGCTGTGTTGTTTCCCTCCCCACCGGTACGGGCGGTGTTGTCCGGGCGTTCAGCCCGCCGCTGGAACCGCCCTTCTCGCTGCAACAGTCTTCCTCCTCGTGGCGAGCGTTCCGTATCAAGGGGGGCCGGGGTCCCCGCCGGCGCACATGGTGGTGTGCGGTGACGACGGGCTCGCGCACCGGCTGGCCGCCGAGTTGCGCGGGGTCCACGGCGAGCGGGTCACCCTGGTGGTGCCGCCCAACGAGCGGACGGCCAGGCCTCCCGTGGTCGGGCGTCCCCGGGCCGCGTCGGCGCTGCTGGACCGGATGGTCAGCGCGGCGGTCGGCCGCGGTGGCGGGCCGGCCGCTCCCGGCACGACGCCCGTGCCGGGCGGCGACGGCGGACGGGTGCTGGAGGCCGCCGAACTCACCGAGGCGGTCCTCGCCGAGGCGGGGGTGGAGCGGGCGGCCGCACTGGCCCTCGTGTACGACGACGACGAGACCAACATCCGGGCCGCGCTGACCGCCCGTCGGATCAACCCCCGGCTGCGGCTCGTCCTGCGGCTGTACAACCGGCGGCTGGGCCAGCACATCGAGGAACTCCTCGACCAGGCGGCCGTGCTGACGGGCGGGGACGGCGAAGGCGGCGAGGGCGGCGGCCAGGACGCGTCCACGACCGTGCTGTCCGACGCGGACACCGCCGCCCCCGTGCTGGCCGCCACCGCCGTCGCCGGGACCGGCAAGGTCGTCCAGACCGAGGGACTGCTGCTGCGGGCCGTGGAGCGGCTGCCGGCCGCGGACGGGACGGTCGCCGGTACCGGGCTGTGCACCCTGGCGCTGCTCTCCGGGTCCGGCGCCGAACCCGCCGGGGGCGGCGCCGACGGCAACGGGGAGCACGAACCGCGGCTGCTGCCGGACGACCAGGAGGTGCTGCGGGCCCGCGGGCGGGCGGCCATGGTGCTGGAGCGGATGACGTCGGCCGGCGGGGCGGAGTCGGCCGTGCCCGGCCTCGCGGTGCGGGCCGTGCCGCCGCTCGCCTCGCTGTTCTCGCGGCGGCTGCTGTGGTCCCTGGCGGGCATGGTGGGCTGTGTGGTGGCGCTCGCCGTGGCCCTGTCGCTGGTGACGGACATCCACCCGCTGCGGGCCTTCTACCTCACGCTGCTGGACATGTTCGCGATCGACGACCCGGCCATCGGGCAGTCCCTCGGCCGGCAGATCCTGCAACTCCTCTCCGGTCTGGTCGGGTTGCTACTGCTGCCGGTTCTGCTGGCGGCCGTCCTGGAGGCGCTGGGCACCTTCCGGACCGCCTCCGCGCTGCGCAAACCGCCGCGCGGTCTGGGCGGGCACGTGGTACTGCTCGGGCTCGGCAAGATCGGCACGCGCGTGCTGGCCCGGCTGCGGGAACTGGGTGTCCCCGTGGTGTGCGTGGAGTCCGACCCGGAGGCGCGCGGCCTCGCGACCGCGCGCCGGCTGCGGGTGCCGGTGGTCCTCGGGGACGTCACGCAGGAGGGCGTGCTGGAATCGGCGAAGATCCACCGGGCGTACGCCCTGCTCGCGGTGACCAGCGCCGACACCACCAACCTGGAGGCCGTCCTCGCCGCCCGCAGCGTGCGGCCCGACCTGCGGGTGGTGCTGCGGCTCTACGACGACGACTTCGCCACCGCCGTGTACCGGACGCTGCGGGCCGCGTACCCGCAGGCGCTGACCCGCAGCCGCAGCGTCACGCACCTGGCCGCGCCGGCGTTCGCCGGGGCGATGCTCGGCCGGCAGGTGCTGGGGGCGATCGCCGTGGAGCGCAGGGTGCTGCTGTTCGCCGCCGTCGACGTGGACGGGCACCCGCAGCTGGAGGGCCGGACCGTCGGGGAGGCCTTCCGGGCCGGGTCCTGGCGGGTGCTGGCGCTGTCGGGACGGACGGACACGTCCCCCGGACACGTGCTGTCGAAGGGGGACCGGGTCGTCGTCGCCGCCACGCGGCGCGGGCTCGCGGAGCTGCGGTGAGCCCTCCGGGAGGCGAAGCCCCCCGGAGGCACGGCGGACGCTCCCCGAGAATGCCTAGCCGGCCAGGTGCTTCGCCGCGAACTCCATCTCCAGTCTCAGCTGCTTGATCCGCTCGTCCACCACCAGTGAGCCGTGCCCGGCGTCGTAGCGGTAGACCTCATGGATCGCGCCCCGGCTCTCCAGTCGCTTGACGTAGTTGTCGATCTGGCGGATCGGGCAGCGGGGGTCGTTGACGCCCGCCGAGATGTAGACCGGGGCCTGGACCCGGTCGACGTAGGTCAGCGGGGAGGACGCCTCGAAGCGCTCGGGGACCTCCTCGGGGGTGCCGCCCAGCAGGGTGCGGTCCATGGCCTTGAGGGCCTCCATCTCGTCGTGGTACGCGGTCACGTAGTCCGCGACCGGCACCACCGCGATGCCCACCGACCAGGCCCCGGGCTGGGTGCCGAGGCCGAGCAGGGTGAGGTAGCCGCCCCAGGAGGCGCCGGTGAGCACCAGGCGCCCGGGGTCGGCGAGGCCGGAGGAGACCGCCCACTCGCGCACCGCGGCCACGTCCTCCAGCTCGATCAGCCCGACCCGGTGCTTGAGGGCGTCCGTCCAGGCGCGGCCGTAGCCGGTGGAGCCCCGGTAGTTGACGCGGATCACCGCGTACCCGTGGTCGACCCAGGCGGCCGGGCCGGCCGCGAAGGAGTCGCTGTCGTGCCAGGTCGGGCCGCCGTGCAGGTCGAAGACCGTGGGCAGCGGGCCCGTGGCACCGGCCGGCTTCTGGACCAGGGCGTGGATGCGGCCGCCCGGGCCCTCCACCCACACGTCCTGGACCGCCACCGACGGCGGGCACGCCATGCCGGGCGGGTCCAGGACGACGCGGCCGGACGTCGAGCGCACCGCCGGCGGCTCGGCGGCCGAGGACCACAGGTACTCGACGCTGCCGTCGGGGCGGGCCGTCGCCCCGGAGACCGTGCCGGGCGGGGTGGGGATGCGGGTCGCCTCGCGCGCCGCGAGGTCGTAGCGCAGCAGCTCGCTGCGGGCCTCGAAGCTGTGCACGATGAGGAGGGCCGAGCCGTCCGGACACCACTCGGCGCTCACGTCGCCGGGCAGGTCGAGGACCAGGTCCGTCTCCGTGCCCGTGGCCACGTCCCACACCAGCGGTTCCCAGCGGCCCCGGCGCTGATGGCCGATGAGCAGCCGGGTGTCGCCGTCGACGGGTGCGAAGCCCAGCACCTCCAGGCCCAGCTCCTCGGTGCCGCCCTCGGTGTCGTCCAGTTCGGCGACCGCCGAGCCGTCGGGGCGCAGCACGCGCAGTGCCGCGTGCATGGCGTCACCGTGCTCGGTGTGCTCGATGGCGATCAGCGAGCCGTCGTGGGAGAGGTCGCCGACGCCCGCGGACTCGCGGTGCCGGTAGATCTCGACCGGCTCCTCGCCCTCGCGCGCGAGGTGGACGGTCGTGCCGTCCTCGTCCGTGGAGCGGCCGACGACCGCCGTGCGGCCGTCGCGGGACAGGGCCAGACCGGCCGGGTAGGACGGGGCGAGGCCCGGGACGGCCGGCGCGTTCTCCCCGCCCTCGAAGGGCTGGCGGCGCCAGATGCCGAACTCGTCGCCGTCCTTGTCGTCGAACCACCAGATCCAGGCGCCGTCCGGGGAGAGCACACCGTCCGTCGTGCCGTTGGGCCGGTCCGTCGCCTGCCGCTGCTCGCCCGTCGTGCGGTCCCAGGCGTACAGCTCGTACGTGCCCGTCGCGTTCGACACGAACAGGGAGCGGTCCGGCGCGTCCTCCGCCCAGTCGGGCAGCGACACCCGCGGCGCCCTGAAGCGCCTCTCCCAGTCCGGCATGTCCGGTGTGCCCGGCGTCCTGCTCTCACTCATCGCCCCAGTCATGCGCCCATATTGCCTGGCCGCGCCGACAATTGGGTGGCGGGTGTGCGCAGCCTGTGGACAACTTCGCGACCGTGGACGCACGGACCCTCCCCGGACCGGCTCCGCCCGACCCGGACCCGCGGGCGGTGGCGCGGCGCGGGAGCCGTACCGTGGAGGGCGTGTACCGGTTTCTGCTGACTCCCCGCTGGTGGGGCATCAACGTCTTCGTGCTGCTCGCCGTCCCGTTCTGCGTCTTCATGGGGTCCTGGCAGCTGAGCCGGTTCGAGGGGCGGGTGCAGGACCACCGCGCCGCGTCCGAGCAGGCCGCCTACGGCCGGGACGACGCCGCGCGGCCGCTGGAGCGGATGCTGCCCGTCGACAAGAGCACCTCGGGGCGGCGGGTCACCGCGAGCGGCCGGTACGGCGAGCAGCTCCTGGTGCCCGGGCGGGAGCTGGACGGCAAGCGCGGTTTCTACGTCCTCACCCTGCTGCGCACCGGTTCCGGCAAGGCCCTGCCCGTGGTGCGGGGCTGGCTGCCGGGCACGGCGGACGCGGCGAAGGCGCCCGCGCCGCCGGCCGGTGAGGTCACCGTCACCGGCGCGCTGCAGGCGTCCGAGACGCCGGGGGACAACGGGGTCGGCGCCGGCGGCGGGCTGCCCGCGGGGCAGACGGGCGCGATCAGCGCGGCGTCGCTGGTCAACCTGGTGCCGTACCGGCTCTACGACGCCTGGGTCACCCTCGACCGGGCCGATTCCGGGATGACGGCCGTGCCCGCGGTCGCGCCGAACGGGACCGGGCTGGATCTGAAGGCGTTCCAGAACCTCGGCTACACCGGGGAGTGGTTCGTGTTCGCGGGCTTCGTGGTGTTCATGTGGTTCCGGCTGCTGCGGCGGGAGGTGGAGTTCCAGCGGGACGCCGCGCTGGGCCTGGTCCCGCAGGAACCGGGACGGACGCCGGTGGCGAGCGGCTGAGCGACGCCCTCCGGGGGCGGGGTGCGCGGCCGCGCCCGGGTCCTTCGCCGGGACCGCGCCTGTCAGGCCCGCCCGCGCCTGATCCGTCCTGATCAGGGCGCCAGACCCTACGCCCCCGCCAGCACTCCGGTGTAGTACACCGTGCCCGCGCAGGCGTGGGGGACGACCGCCGACGCCGACGGGGACCCGGCCTGGGCGGTGTGGGTGATCAGGATGCTGCCGTCGGCCGTGCCGCCGTCCTCGGCGACCAGCTGGGCGGACGGCCCGGAGGAGGTGCTGCCGGTGTCGGTCGTGCCGCCGGCGGACCCGGTCTCGCCGGTGGGCGTCGGGTCCGGGGAGGGGCCGCCGGTGTCCGAACCGGTGCTGCCGCCGCCGGTGGTGGGGCAGGTCTCCGAGGGCACGAAGGCGAACCTCTCCTCGTAGGCCGCGCCCGGCTTCAGGACCAGTGCGGCGACCTCCTGGGAGGGGTCGGGCAGGCTCGTCGCCGCGTCCCCGGCCGCGTGCCGGGCGGCACCGACCTTGGACTGGTCGGCCGCGCCCTGGGCCGTCGGGGAGACGGAGCCCGCGCCGCCGACGGTGCAGGCGGCGCCGGAGATGTTGGTGACGCGGAAGGTGCCGTAGACGATGCCCGCGGAGTCGGGCGCGTCGGCCGTCGCGGTGGCGGAGCCCAGCTGGGCCGCCGTGCACACCGGGGCGTTCGTGGAAAGGGTGGCGGACGGGTCGGCGCCGGCGCTCGCACCGCCGGAGGCCGAGCCGTGCTCCCCCTTGTCCTCGGGCTTGCCGGTCTCCTTGCCGGGCTTGACGCTGGTGCTGTCGCCCCCGTGCTTGCCGCCCGGGGTGCCGTTCTTGTCCTTGCCCTGGCCAGTGCCGCCCTGGGCCTGGGAGGACTGCCCGGCCATGGCGGTGTTGGGGTCGGAGCCGCTCGCGTTGGAGACGTGGACGAGGGCGGGGATCGCGGTGCCGATGAACAGGGCCGCGGCGGCCATGCCGACGACGGCCTGCCGCTTGCGGGCCCGCCGGGCGGGGACGGCCCTGCGCAGGTGTTCGAGCGTGCCGGCGCGCGGCTGCAGGTCGTCGACCGCGGAGTGCAGCAGCCGGCGCAGGTCCGGCTCGTCGGAGCCGGAGCCGGAGATGTCCGGGATGAGCCCCTCGGGGCCCTTTTCGTCGGGGCCGTGGTTCACAGTTGCGTTCCCAGCGTGCGCATGGTTGTGCTCTTGTTCGTGCTTCGTCGGTTCCTGCCGGGCGTGGGGCTCGTGGCGTTCGCGGGAGGACCCGGCCCCCCGGGCGCCGTCGTCGGCGCGCCCGCTCATGCCGGTTCCTCCATGGCCACCCGCAGCGCGGCGATGCCCCGCGAGCCGTACGCCTTGACCGAGCCCAGGGATATCCCGAGGGTCTCGGCGACCTGGGCCTCGGTCATGTCCGCGAAGTAGCGCAGCACGAGGACCTCGCGCTGGCGGCGCTGCAGCCCCTTCATGGCCTTGATGAGGTCGCGCCGCTCCAGCTGGTCGTAGGCGCCCTCCTCGGCGCTCGCCATGTCCGGCATCGGCTTGGAGAGCAGTTTCAGGCCGAGTATGCGGCGGCGCAGCGTGGACCGGGAGAGGTTGACGACCGTCTGCCGGAGGTAGGCGAGGGTCTTATCGGGGTCGCGGACGCGCTGGCGGGCCGAGTGGACCCGGATGAACGCCTCCTGGACGACGTCCTCGCAGGAGGCGGTGTCGTCGAGGAGGAGCGCCGCGAGACCCAGCAGCGAGCGGTAGTGGGCCCGGTAGGTCTCGGTGAGGTGGTCGACTGTCGTGCCGACGGCCGCGGGAGCCGTGGCGGCCGCGGTGTCGTCGGAACCGTCACGCTGACTGGGTATGCGGGTCGGCCGCGCTGCGGGCATGGGGGCGATCACCGGCATGCCGCCGGGCGTCCGGGGCCGGAGCGCCGTGCGGGGCGGTCGCAGCGCCGTACCGCTCCGGGCCGCACTGAGTTCGAGTACCTCTGCCACGCCAGTTGGACACGCTTCCCCCCGTCAGGGTTGTACGTGCCGGGCGTCACATGTGCGACCACCGACGGTGCCTCAAGAGCCGTCATCCGCCCCGCTCTTCCGCTATGTCCCATTTGAACGGGCGTCCCCACGCCCCGATCACGGCGTCCCCACGCCAGGATCGTCACGTCCCCAGGTCTCGCGAAGGTGACCGCAAAGACGCTCGCCGCCGGGTGCGCGGTTGCACCCGGCGGAAAGGAAAATCCTCTGTCGCCGCACGGCCCGGTTCAAGTGGTCCGGACCATGCTTCTGACCACATTTCTTACGGAGATCCTACGAAGGTACGCGCTTGCACCCGGCGTCTTTGCGGCGCCGGGCGCGCCCCGGGGAAGGTTGCGCCGCCCTCAGGCCAGCTCCGCCGCGATCAGCTCCGCGATCTGCGCCGTGTTCAGCGCGGCTCCCTTGCGCAGGTTGTCCCCGCACACGAAGAGCTCCAGCGCGGTCGGATCGTCCAGCGCGCGCCGTACCCTGCCGACCCAGGTGGGGTCGGTGCCCACGACGTCGGCGGGCGTCGGGAACTCCCCGGCGGCCGGGTCGTCGCACAGCACCACTCCGGGCGCCGTGGCGAGGATCTCGCGGGCGCCGTCGACCGTCACCTCGCCCTGGAAGCGGGCGTGGACGGTGAGCGAGTGCGTGGTGATCACCGGCACCCGGACACAGGTGACGGCGACCGGCAGGGCGGGCAGTCCGAGGATCTTGCGGGACTCGTCCCGCACCTTCATCTCCTCCGACGACCAGCCGTCCTCCCGGAGCGATCCGGCCCACGGGACGACGTTCAGGACGACCGGCTCGGGGAACGGCCCGGTGTCGTCGCCGACGGCCCGCCGTACGTCTCCCGGCTTGGTGCCCAGTTCCGTGCCGGCCACCAGGGACAGCTGGGACCTGAGCGTCTCCACCCCGGCCCGGCCGGCCCCGCTCACCGCCTGGTACGACGAGACCACCAGCTCGCGCAGCCCGAACTCGGCGTGCAGCGCGCCCAGGGCGACGATCATCGTCAGGGTCGTGCAGTTGGGGTTGGCGACGATCCCGCGGGGGCGGGTCCGTACCGCGTGCGCGTTGACCTCGGGCACCACGAGCGGCACGTCCGGGTCCATCCGGAAGGCGCCGGAGTTGTCGACGACGACCGCGCCGCGCCCGGCGGCGATCGGTGCCCACTCGGCGGCCACCTCGTCCGGCACGTCGAACATCGCGACGTCGACCCCGGCGAAGGCGTCCTCGCTCAGGGCCACCACCTCGACGTCCTCCCCGCGCACGGCCAGCTTGCGGCCGGCCGAGCGGGGGGAGGCGATCAGGCGGATCTTGCCCCAGATGTCCGCGCGCTGGGACAGGATCTGGAGCATGACCGCGCCGACGGCCCCGGTCGCGCCCACGACCGCGAGCGTCGGCTTGCCGGTCGGTGCCATTACCGGCCCGTGCCTCCGTAGACGACGGCCTCGTCGGTGTCGGAGTCGAGTCCGAAGGCGGTGTGCACGGCGCGCACGGCCTCCGGCACGTCGTCCTTGCGCGTGACGACCGAGATGCGGATCTCGGAGGTCGAGATCAGCTCGATGTTCACGCCCGCGTCGCTCAGCGCCTCGAAGAAGGAGGCGGTGACCCCCGGGTTGGTCTTCATACCGGCGCCGACCAGGGAGATCTTGCCGATCTGGTCGTCGTAGCGCAGCGAGTCGAAGCCGATGCCGGAGCGGCTCTTCTCCAGCGCGTCGATCGCCTTGCGGCCCTCGGTCTTGGGCAGGGTGAAGGAGATGTCCGTCAGGCCCGTGGAGGCGGCGGACACGTTCTGCACGACCATGTCGATGTTGATCTCGGCATCGGCGATGGCACGGAAGATCGCGGCGGCCTCACCCGGCTTGTCCGGCACGCCGACGACCGTGATCTTGGCCTCGGAGGTGTCGTGCGCGACACCGGAGATGATGGCCTGCTCCACCTTCTGGTCCCCAATCGGCTCACTGCTGACCCACGTGCCCTGCAGCCCGCTGAAGCTGGACCGGACGTGGATCGGGATGTTGTAGCGGCGGGCGTACTCCACACAGCGGTGGAGGAGCACCTTGGAGCCGGAGGCCGCGAGCTCCAGCATGTCCTCGAAGGAGATCCAGTCGATCTTCTTCGCCTTCTTCACCACGCGCGGGTCGGCGGTGAACACGCCGTCCACGTCGGTGTAGATCTCGCAGACCTCGGCGTCGAGGGCGGCGGCGAGCGCCACGGCCGTGGTGTCGGAACCGCCGCGCCCGAGCGTGGTGATGTCCTTCTTGTCCTGGCTGACGCCCTGGAACCCGGCGACGATGGCGATGTTGCCCCTGTCCAGGGACTCCCGGATGCGGCCCGGCGTGACGTCGATGATCCGGGCTTTGTTGTGGACCGAGTCGGTGATGACGCCGGCCTGGCTGCCGGTGAAGGACTGGGCCTCGTGGCCCAGGTTTTTGATCGCCATGGCCAGCAGTGCCATGGAGATACGCTCTCCGGCGGTCAGCAGCATGTCGAATTCGCGCCCGGCAGGCATCGGAGAAACCCGCTCGGCGAGATCGATCAGCTCGTCCGTCGTGTCGCCCATCGCGGAAACGACGACGACAACCTGGTTGCCGTTCTTCTTCGCTTCCACGATCCGCTTGGCGACGCGCTTGATGCCCTCGGCATCGGCTACGGAGGAGCCTCCGTACTTCTGCACGACAAGGCCCACGTGCGCTCCTCGCTCGGTTCGTTTGTGTCGGCTCAGTCTATCGAGCGTCCGAATCCGACCACCCTGCTCCCGCATGGTGAGACATCGCGGCCGGCTGCCGCACTGCCCTTCGGTACGGAGATCCCGTCGGGGAATCTCACCCGCTCGGTTCGGGAACCTGCCCAGCAAGGGCCGGGCCACGCGGAACGTGCCCCGGCTCACACCGCCGGCGTGGGCGCTACTTCCCCGGCCGCACGCCCAGGGGGCCGCCGATCTCCCGCGCCATCACGCGGCCCGCCTCGAACTCCAGGGTCTCGTCGCCCATGGTGGCCTGGTCGGTGTCGAGGCCGTCGAGCTCTTCCAGGGGCTGGTTGAGGCGGACGTGGATGAGGACCGACTGCAGGGCCCGCAGGACCGCGGAGGCGGTGGGGCCCCAGTTGGAGAAGTAGGAGAACTGCCACCACCACAGGGCCTCCGTGGTGCGGCCCGAGCGGTAGTGGGCCATGCCGTGGCGGAGGTCGGTGATGATGTCGGCGAGGTCGTCGGAGATGCGGGCCGGCACGGGGGCCTTGCGGGGCTCGTACGGGTCGAAGACCTCCGAGTAGACGTCCACCGGGTCCAGCAGGCGGGCGAAGTTCTCGCGCAGCCCGTCCACGTCCGGCTCCGGGCCCGGGTCGGGCTCGTAGCGCTCATCGGGGACGATGTCCTCATGGGCGCCCAGCCGGCCGCCCGCCAGCAGGAGCTGGGAGACCTCCAGGAGGAGGAAGGGGACCGCCGACTCGGGCTCGTCGCCCTTCGCCACCTCGGTGACGGCCACCAGGAAGCTCTCCACCTGGTCCGCGATCTGGACCACGAAGTCGTCCGGGTTCTGCGTCGTGTCGTGCAGCGTGGCGTCAGACATCTAGGAGTCGTCTCCCCTCGAAGGCGCGGCCGAGGGTGACCTCGTCCGCGTATTCCAGGTCGCCACCCACCGGGAGGCCGCTGGCCAGGCGGGTGACCTTCAGGCCCATGGGCTTGATCATGCGGGCGAGGTACGTCGCCGTCGCCTCGCCCTCGAGATTGGGGTCCGTGGCCAGGATCAGCTCCGTGACCGTCCCGTCGGCGAGTCTCGCCAGGAGTTCCCGTATCCGCAGGTCGTCGGGGCCGACGCCCTCGATCGGGCTGATCGCCCCGCCGAGGACGTGGTAGCGGCCGCGGAACTCACGGGTGCGCTCGATGGCGACGACGTCCTTGGGCTCCTCGACCACGCAGATCACCGACGGGTCGCGGCGGCTGTCGCGGCAGATGTTGCACAGCTCCTCCTGCGCCACGTTGCCGCAGGTGGCGCAGAAGCGGACCTTCGCCTTCACTTCCAGGAGCGCCTGCGCGAGCCGCTTCACGTCCGTGGGCTCCGCCTGCAGGATGTGGAAGGCGATCCGCTGCGCGCTCTTGGGACCGACGCCGGGCAGCCGCCCCAGCTCGTCGATGAGGTCCTGGACCACGCCTTCGTACAACGGACTGCCTTTCCTGGAGACCTTTCGGTACGTACGGTAGTTGGCTGCCGCCCCTCCTTGGAAGGCGGTGGGGGTGACGCACCGGTGTCGAACACCGGAACGGCCCGCGCGTCAGGGTGCCGCGGCGGCTCCGGGAGCCCCGGGGGTCAGAACGGCAGACCCGGGATGCCGCTGCCGCCGCCCAGGCCCTGGGCCAGCGGGCCCAGCTTCTGCTGCTGCAGCGTCTGCGCGTTCTCGTTGGCCGCCTGCACGGCCGCCACGATCAGGTCGGCGAGGGTCTCGGCCGTCTCTTCAGGGGATGCGGCCTCCGGGTCGACCGCCTTCGGGTCGATCCTCAGGGCGCGCAGCTCGCCGGAGCCGGTGACGGTGGCCCGGACGAGACCGCCGCCCGCCTGCCCGTCGACCTCCGTGTTCGCCAGTTCCTCCTGCGCCCGCTGGAGGTCCTGCTGCATCTTCTGGGCCTGCTGGAGCAGCTGCTGCATGTTGGGCTGGCCACCACCGGGGATCACGATCAGCTCCTCGCCGTCTTCACCGTCGTCTTCCGCACGCTCGCTCCGTGCGGTGCTTCTCCGCTGTGCACGAGCCTACGTGGTCCACGGGGCCATCGCCCCGCCACTCTTTCGGGTGACAGGGGTGGCCGTCCTATACCTGATCAAGACCCTCATCCGAGCGGAAAAGCGGGGAAAGCTCCCTCTCCGCCACCCGTTGGGCGGTAGGAAGGGGGCCGCGCGTCGTCTGGAATGTCACGGAACGTGACCGGTCGTGATCAGTAGGGAGTGCCGGGTGGGTCAGCCGGAGATGCAGCCCGAGGGTCCGCCTCAGGACGGGCGGGACGAGGGCGCGGCAGGGCTGCGGCCGGGCGATCTGACCGGGCGGGCCTTTCCGCTCGGGGACTGGGGCGAGCCCGCCGAGCGGCTCGACGAGCTGTACCGGTGGGTGGAGCGCAGGGCGCTGGAGACGGCGGACTGGTACCTGCGGGACCGGATGTGGAAGCGGCGCGGGGCCCGGGCGCTGCGGACCGGCGCGGCGGCGGGCGCGGTGGCCGGCGCCGCGCTGCCGCTGCTGGACCTGGCCGGCGTGACCGGCGGGCTGGCGCCCTGGGGCTGTCTGGCGTTACTCCTCGGGGTCGCCTGCGTCGGCGTCGACCGGTTCTTCGGGATCACGTCCGGGTGGATGCGCGACGTGGCCACCGCGCAGGCGGTGCAGCGGCGGCTGCAGGCGCTGCAGTTCGACTGGGCGTCGGAGAGCGTGCGGGAGGTGCTGGGTCCCGCGGAGGGCACGGCGAGCGAGGCGGCCGAGCGGTGCCTGGGCGTACTGCGGCGCTTCTCGGAGGACGTCACGGAGCTGGTGCGCACCGAGACGACCGACTGGATGGTGGAGTTCCGTACCGGGTCGGCGCCGCTCGGCATCCAGACGGCGGTGACGTCGGTGCCCCGCCAGGAACCCGGCGCGCCGGGGGGCCGTTTCCCCCTCCCGCCGGCGAACGGCACCCGCCCGAACATGCCCCGCCAACGACCACCGGAGCCCCGCTGAGGCCTGCCCGGCGAACCGGCGAGGGGCGGGCCGGTGAGGGGCGGGCGGGCGATGCCTGTCCGGCGAACCCGCGAGGGGCCGGGCGACGATGCCCGTCCGGCGAACCGGCGGCGGATGAGCCGACGATGCCTGTCCGCACGGGCGAACGCGGGTCACGGTGTGTCCGACTGCCGACGGACGAGGGCGCCGACGCGATGGCGATCCCCCGCGCGAATGCGCCCGGGCGCGGAGGAACGGGCATCCGGCGACGGACGCCGCTGCGGGCGCCGGCGCACCTCCAGGGCAGTGGGAGCAGAGCGTGCGGGCCCGCGCTTCCGGCGTGGTCGCCCCGCCCCGGACAGGCCCTGGGCGGGGCGGCCGCGCTCACTGCCTGCTGTACGTCAGGCTCTCGCCGCCGCTCTGCTTGGCCCGCTTGAGTCTTCCGTCCGGCAGGAGGGTGACCTCGGTGGCCTCGCCCGGGGTGCAGGAGGAGGCGGGCTGTCCGCTGGTGACGGTGGAGGGGCCGATCTCCAGCGGCCCGTCGCCGCCGGGCCGGGCGGCGAGCGTGGCCTCGAAGACGCAGTGGTACGTGCCACCGCCCGCGGTGGGGCCGTCCGCGACCAGCGTCAGCACCGTGTCGCCCACCTCGCCCTGCCGGATGGTCAGTTCACGGCTGTTGGCGCCGTTGGCGTTGTCGATCGTGGTCTGCCAGGTGCCCAGGTAGGCGTCCGGGACCGCCCCGTCCTCGGAGGCGGAGGCGGACGGTGTCGTGGTGGCCGGGCCGGGCGCGCCGGTGTTCCCCCCGGTCGCCGGTGCGGTGCTGGCCGTCGGCGCGGGGCTGACGGTGCCGTCGCCCTTGTCGTCGGTGCCGCCGCCGTTCTTCATCAGCGCGTACACCGTGCCGCCCGCGCCCAGCGCCACGATCAGCGCGATCGTGACGAGCAGCGCGGTGGACCGTCCGTTGCGCCGCTCCGGCTCCGGTCCCAGGCCGACCGGCGGCCCGTACGGCGGGGTGGGGCCGAGTCCGCCGGCGTAGGGGTTGTAAGACGGCTGCGGCGCGCCCCAGGCCCCGGCAACCGGCTGTTGCGGGTAGCCGTAGGGGCGGGGGGAGGGCTGGGGATGCTGCTGCGGGGCCCCGAACCCGGGGGCGACCGGCGGCGGGCCGGGCGGCGGGGTCTGTCCGGCCACGAGGGTCGGCAGATGGTTCACGCCCGCGGGCGGACCGTCGGAAACGGCGGCGTGCTCGGGCGACCCAGCCCCGCCACCGGCATAAGCACCCGCACCCGGCCCTCCGGCGGCACCCGGGGAAGCCGCCGGCCCCGCACCGGCACCATCCGCACCCGCCGACGGCGCTTGCGCCCCACCAGGGCCACCCGCACCCGACGACGCTTCCCGCACGGGTGGTGCGGGTGGGAACCCGGACCCGGCCGAAGGCCGGGCATCCCGCGACGCACCCGCACCGGCAGACGCACCGGCGCCCGAAGACGAACCGGAACCGGAAGACGCCCCCGAACCGGCGGAGCCGGACGCGTCGGGGTCCTCCGTCTCCAGCAACCGCACCGCGTGCCGCCCCAGCTGCGCCACCAGCGACCCCGGCAGCCACGGATCCCGGGACCGCCCCCCGGCGACCGTGTCCTCCGCCCCCGTCCGCTCCAGGATCGCGTCCAGCGACGGCCGGGCCCCCGGGTCCTTGCGCAGGCAGTCCCGCACCAGGTCGGCGATCCCCTCCGGCACCCCCTCCAGGTCCGGCTCCTCCTGGGCGATGCGGAACATCAGCGCGTGCACACCGGTGGTGCTGGTCCCGAAGGGCAGCACGCCGGTCGCCGCGTACGCGAGCACGGACCCGAGGCAGAACACGTCGCACGCCGGCGTGATCCGGTCGCCCCGCACCTGCTCGGGTGCCATGAACCCGGGCGAGCCGACCAGCGATCCGGTCCGGGTGAGCCCCTCGCCGCCCGCCGAGGTGGCCTCCAGCGCACGGGCGATGCCGAAGTCGATGACCCGGGGCCCGTCGATGGTGACCAGCACGTTGGACGGCTTGAGGTCGCGGTGCACGATGCCCGCCGCGTGGATGTCCTTCAGCGCGTGGGCGAGCCCCGCCGCCAGGATCCGCACCGACCGCTCGGGCAGGGCCCCGTGGTCGTGGCCCACCACCTGCTGCAGGCTCGGCCCGGCGACGTACCCGGTCGCCACCCACGGCACGGCCGCCTCGGTGTCCGCGTCCAGCACGGGCGCGGTCCAGTACCCGCCGACCCGCCGTGCGGCCCGCACCTCCTGCCGGAACCGCGCCCGGAACTCCTCCTGCTCGGCGAGTTCCTCGCGGACCAGTTTCACGGCGACGGTACGTCCCCGCTCCGACCGGGCCAGGTACACGTGGCCCATGCCTCCGGCGCCCAGCCGCGCCAGCAGTCGGTAGCTCCCGATCCGCGGCGGATCCCCCGCCCCCAGCTTCTCCACCCCGCGCCGCCTTCCCCCCATAAAACGCAACAGATCGAGAATAGTGCGGGGACACGACAACGGGCGCCGGTCGCCGTCTACGGTTGCGTAACAGGGCGGCCGTCGACAACCTGTCGCTAAATCCCCCCGCGCACGGAACAGGACGCCGATGTCGCCCGCGCACCGCGGGCACCTACGCTCGCGGGCATGACCCCTCAGCCCAGCTCCGGCACCGGCGCCGCCGTGAAGGCAGCGGACCGCGCGCACGTCTTCCACTCCTGGTCAGCACAGGACCTCATCGACCCGCTCCCCGTGGCCGGCGCCGAGGGGTCGTACTTCTGGGACTACGACGGCACGCGGTACCTGGACTTCACCAGCGGGCTCGTCTTCACCAACATCGGCTACCAGCACCCCAAGGTCGTCGCGGCGATCCAGGAGCAGGCCGCGACGATGACGACGTTCGCGCCGGCCTTCGCCGTCGAGGCGCGCTCGGAGGCGGCCCGGCTGATCGCCGAGCGGACCCCCGGCGACCTGGACAAGATCTTCTTCACCAACGGCGGCGCGGACGCCGTCGAGCACGCCGTGCGCATGGCCCGGCTGCACACGGGGCGCCCGAAGGTGCTCTCCGCCTACCGCTCCTACCACGGCGGCACCCAGCAGGCCGTGAACCTCACCGGCGACCCGCGCCGCTGGGCCTCCGACAGCGGCAGCGCCGGGGTCGTCCACTTCTGGGCGCCGTTCCCGTACCGCTCGCGCTTCTACGCCGAGACCGAGGAGCAGGAGACCGCGCGGGCGCTGGAGCACCTTGAGACGACGATCGCCTTCGAGGGCCCGGGCACGATAGCCGCGATCATCCTGGAGACCATCCCCGGCACGGCCGGGATCATGGTCCCGCCGCCGGGCTACCTGGCCGGCGTGCGCGAGCTGTGCGACAAGTACGGCATCGTCTTCGTCCTGGACGAGGTCATGGCCGGGTTCGGCCGGACCGGCGAGTGGTTCGCGGCCGACCTGTTCGGCGTCGTGCCCGACCTGATGACCTTCGCCAAGGGCGTGAACTCCGGTTACGTCCCGCTGGGCGGTGTCGCGATCTCCGGCAAGATCGCCGAGACCTTCGGCAAGCGGCCCTACCCCGGCGGCCTCACCTACTCCGGGCACCCGCTGGCCTGTGCCGCCGCCGTCGCCACGATCAACGTGATGGCGGAGGAGGGCGTGGTCGAGAACGCCAGGCGGCTCGGCGAGACGGTCGTCGGGCCCGGCCTGGCCGCGCTGGCCGAGCGGCACCCGAGCGTCGGCGAGGTGCGCGGTGTCGGCATGTTCTGGGCGCTGGAACTCGTGCGCGACCGCGAGACCCGCGAGCCGCTGGTGCCGTACAACGCGGCCGGCGAGGCGAACGCCCCCATGGCCGCCTTCGCCGCCGCCGCCAAGCGGCACGGCCTGTGGCCCTTCGCGAACATGAACCGCACCCACGTCGTGCCGCCGTGCAACGCCTCCGAGGCCGAGCTGAAGGAGGGCCTGGCGGCCCTGGACGCCGCGCTGACCGTGGCCGACGAGTACACGGTGTAACCGCATCGCGCCTGCCGCCGGAAAGGTTCGAACGCGTAAGGTGACGTGCCCGTAGGAGTCGTGGGAGCCGCGGACAGCCGCAGGACTCCCGGACAGCGAGTACGTCACCCACGCGTGAGGAGAGAGTCCGACCATGCCCGGCACCGGCGGCGTGACGCGCAGCACCCTGCGCCAGCAGATCGCGGACGCGCTCCGTGACGAGGTGCTGGCCGGGCGGCTGCGACCGGGCAGGGCGTTCACCGTCAAGGAGATCGCCGACCAGTACGGCGTCTCGGCCACCCCGGTGCGCGAGGCGCTGGTCGACCTGTCCGCGCAGGGCATCCTGGAGGCCGACCAGCACCGGGGCTTCAGGGTGCCGGAGTACTCCGTCGCCGACTACCGGGACATGATCGAGGCCCGCAGTCTGGTCACCGACGGCATGTTCCAGGTCCTCGCCTCCGGCCACCCCGCCTTCGGCACCCCGCCGGAGGACCCGCGCACGGCCGCGGCCCTGACCACGGTGCGCCGCCGGGGCGAGGAGGCCCAGCGCGCCGCGGCGGCCGGTGACCTCACCATCCTGATCGGCTACGACCTGCGGTTCTGGCGGGAGCTGAGCAACCTGTTCGGCAACCCCTACCTGACCGCGTTCCTGGACCGGCTGCGCGTGCAGTCCTGGGTCTGCGCGGTGCAGCACCTGCTGCGCCTCCCCGACCTGCGCGGCCGGCTGTGGGCCGGGCACACGGAGCTGGTCGACGCGCTGGCCCGCCGCGAGACCGAGACCGCCCGCCGGATCGTCGCCGCCGCCAACTCCCACTCGCTGGCGCTGCTGGAACGCCTGACCGGCGGGTAAGTGACCGGTACGGTCCCGCGGGGGAGCCACCGGGGGCCGCAGCGACTACCCTTCCCTGACCACCTGCTGCCGTGCGTGACCGTGCGCCTGCCGATGCGAGGAGTCGTCCTTTGGCCTGTGACCTGTGGCTGGTACCGCTCGTCGACGTGTTGTGCCACACCCCGGACAACCCGTTCGCCGACGAACTCGCGCAATACAACAAGGCGCTGGCCGAGGCCGGGCTCCCACCGGTGCCGGTGTACCAGTACATGCCGGGCCTGTCCGGCGACGTCGCCCCGGTGGCCGGCTTCGACTACGACGCGCTGCACTTCCTGCGCCGGGCCTACCTGCTCCAGGTCTGCGGCCTGCCGGTGACCCCGGTGGACGAACTGGGCGGCGACTACGAGCAGTTGCTGGAGATGTTCGAGTCCACGGCCCAGCAGTCCCACCTGGTCTGGCACTACGACCACGCGGGCGCGTACGTCCCCGTGGACTTCGCGCACCCGCTCTCCAACGACGACCTGCTGGCGGGCGGCGGCCCCCTGGGCTCCGCCCAGACGCTCCTGCGGGAGCTGCAGTACGTCGCCCCGACCATCGGCATCGACCCGGCCAACCCCCCGGCGGCCCCCGAACCGCCCGCGGCCCCGACCGAGCTGGAGGAGCCGGCCGTCCCGGCGCCGTACGATCCCAGCCCCTTCGCCCGCGAACGGCACGTCTGGCTGGGCCTGCACGCGGCGGCGACCCGCTCCCTGGCCCAGGGCTCAATGATCGTCTTCAGCTGACCACCGGAACCCCGAACCGGTGACCAGGTGGATCGGCGTGGTGTCGGGTGTGCTCTGTTCGGCTCTGCTGCTCTCAGGGTGCTCGGTGCCGGGCGGGGATGTCACGGTGAGCCGTACCGAGCCCACTCTCGGATCGAACTGGGACGAGGAGGCGGGAGCGCCGGAGGTGGCCGCGTTCATGAGGATCGACGTCCCGGCCGACGCGACGGAGGTGAAGGGGGCGGTGGCGGTCAATCCGCAGGAGGACAACTACCTGCTGTCCTTCGTCACCAGTGAGCGTGCCGCAGAGCGACTGGCGGGGGACCTGCACTCCCCTGATCCCCTCGAGCCAAGTCACGTCGCCCCCACCACCAGTGCGGGAAACGCTTTGTGGAGACACCTGGGTCTCACCCCGCCTGATCGGCTCAGGAAAACGCGCTGGGTCGGCGTCTGCCCCCCGTGCGTGGTGAAGCACGGGCGTGGGCGTGTTCAGTGGATCGAGATGTACGTGCACGCCGAGGGCGAGGGGCGGTCCCGCGTGTATGTGCAGGCCTTCTGAGGCCGCCGCTTCCGCGCCGTCTCGGGCGGCCGGTCACGATCACCGTGCCGGCCGCCCGGTCAGACCTCGCGGGAGGGATTCCTACAGGAACGAGTTGATCTCGATCGTCTCGTCCCGGCCCGGGCCCACGCCGATCGCGGAGATCGGGGCGCCGGACATCTCCTCCAGCGCCTTGACGTAGTTCTGGGCGTTCTTGGGGAGGTCGGAGAAGGACTTGGCCTTGGTGATGTCCTCCGACCAGCCCGGCAGGGTCTCGTAGACCGGCTTCGCGTGGTGGAAGTCCGACTGCGAGTACGGCAGCTCCTCGACGCGCTTGCCGTCGATCTCGTACGCCACGCAGACCGGGATCTGCTCCCAGCCGGTGAGGACGTCCAGCTTGGTGAGGAAGAAGTCGGTCAGGCCGTTGACGCGGGTCGCGTAGCGGGCGATGACCGCGTCGAACCAGCCGCAGCGCCGGTCGCGGCCGGTCGTCACGCCGCGCTCGCCGCCGATGCGGCGCAGCGCCTCGCCGTCCTCGTCGAACAGCTCCGTCGGGAACGGGCCGGCGCCGACGCGGGTGGTGTAGGCCTTGAGGATGCCGATCACGCGGCTGATCTTCGTCGGGCCGACTCCGGCGCCCGTGCAGGCGCCGCCCGCGGTCGGGTTGGAGGAGGTGACGAAGGGGTACGTGCCGTGGTCGATGTCGAGCAGCGTGCCCTGGCCGCCCTCGAAGAGGACCACCTTGTCGTCCTCCAGCGCCTGGTTGATGACCAGGACGGTGTCGGTGACGTACGGCTTCAGCTGCTCGGCGTAGCCCAGCAGCTCCTCGACCACCTGGCCCGCGGCGATCGCGCGGCGGTTGTAGAGCTTGGTGAGGATCTGGTTCTTGGCGTCGAGGGCCGCCTCGACCTTCTGGGTGAGGATCGACTCGTCGTACAGGTCCTGGACCCGGATGCCGACGCGGTTGATCTTGTCGGAGTACGTCGGTCCGATGCCGCGGCCGGTCGTGCCGATCTTGCGCTTGCCGAGGAAGCGTTCCGTCACCTTGTCGACGGTCACGTTGTACGGCGTGATGATGTGCGCGTTACCGCTGAGCAGGAGCTTGGACGTGTCGACGCCACGCTCGTTCAGACCGCTCAGCTCGGAGAGCAGGACCGACGGGTCGACGACGACACCGTTACCGATGACCGGCGTACAGCCGGGCGAGAGGATTCCGGAAGGGAGGAGGTGGAGCGCATACTTCTGGTCGCCCACGACGACCGTGTGGCCGGCGTTGTTGCCGCCCTGGTAGCGCACTACATAGTCCACCGAGCCACCGAGCAGGTCGGTCGCCTTCCCCTTGCCTTCGTCACCCCACTGAGCACCGAGCAGCACAAGTGCGGGCACGCGCGTACACCCCTTCCGGGCGGGGCATGTCCAAGGTCGGGGGCGTGGGCGTAAGGTTCACCGCCGCGTACCACTGCGACCGCCGTTGGTCGCACAACCGTCGGACCGGATGCCCCGGAATAGACGAAGCCCCTGGCGCAATAGCGCAAGGGGCTCTTGCACAAAGATGCTACCCGAGGAAGCGAGGCAGGACCGAGGTGGCGACCTTCGCGACGTCCGATCAGCTGCTGGTGATCATCGATCCGGCGGCCCGGCAGAGGGACGGAGAGTCCGTGCGGATCGCGAAAGACGTGCTCAGCGCGGGTGCGACGGCCAAGGTCTGCCTGCCCCAGGGGCCGGAGGAATTCGCCCGGGCACTCGGCCGACGGGGGTCCAGGCGCCCGGTCGTGGTCGGCGACGACCGGGCCCTGGTCCGTGCGGTCACCCTGCTGCACCGCCAGCGGGAGCTGGCCGGCTGTGCGCTGTCGGTGGTGCCGGTCGGAGTGACGGCCCTGGCGGAGTCCCTCGGCGTGCCGGCCGGCCCGGTGGCGGCGGCCCGGGCCGTGCTGGAGGGGGCGGAGCGGCGGCTGGACCTGCTGGTCGACGACAGCGACGGGGTGGTGCTGAGCGCGCTGGGCATTCCGCCGGCGCCGGCGCGGGCGGCTGCCGTGGAACCGGTGGGCGTCCCCACGGGGCGCCCCTGGCTGCGGACGCGCTACCGCTCCCTGGTCCGCACGCTCGCCCCGCGTCCCACCCGGCTCACCACGGTGCCGGCGCCCGGTCCCTCCCGGCTGCGGGTGGAGGTCGACGGGGAGACGGTCGTGGACCTGGACCAGCCGGTGGAGGCGGTGACGGTGGCACCGGGTGGCCGCGGGGCGGCCACGGTCGAGGTACGTCCGCTGTCGGGCCCCGGCGCGGAGGCGACCCCGCTGCTGGCCGAAGGGCGCCGGGTGACGGTCACGGGCGCGGACTTCCGCTACCGGGCGGACGCGGTGGTGTCGGGGCCGGTGCGCAGACGGGAGTGGACGGTACGGGAAGGCGCCTGGGGACTGACCCTGCCGCTGCCCGGCTGAGCGGTGGCGGGCCGCGCCGCGCGCCCGCCGGTCACCCGGATCCGAAGAGGTCCTCGCGCCGTGCCCGCCACCTGGTCATGAGCGCGGCGATCTCGGTGTCGACGAACTCGAAGAAGGCCAGTGTCTCGGCCAGCCGGCGGCCCGCCGGGGTGGCGGCGCCGAGGCTGTCCACCCCCTCGCGCAGGGCGTGCTCCCAGCGTTTGATGACGGCCTCGCGGCTGGTCAGCGCCTCGTACCACTGGTCGCCGTGCACCCGGTACCGCTCCCGGCGCGAGCCCGGTTCACGCTCCCGCGAGACCATGTGGACCTGCGCCAGGTAGCGCACCGCGCCCGAGACGGCCGCGGGGCTGATGCGCAGCCGCTCGCCCAGTTCGGCCGAGGTCAGGGTGCCGGAGTCGGAGGCGAGCAGCGCGGCGAAGACCCGGGCCGGCATGCGGGGCACGCCCGCCTCGACGAGCTGGGCCGCGAAGTGCTCCACGAACCGCGACACCGCCTCGGGGTCCCGTTCCACGGTTCCGGAGACCTTCGGGTCCGCCCCCTCGGACCGATCGGCCCTACCCGCCCGCTCCGTCATCCCCGGATCATCTCCCCTGATCGGAAAACCGCCGCCCACCACCATCGCACCCACGCGTAGTTTATACGGTTCCTTAACTTCACAACTTTGTGAAAGAAGCGTACGTTGCGAACCATGACGCGAGCCATCACCGTCTCCGGCCTCCACAAGTCCTTCGGCCGCACCCGGGCGCTCGCCGGCCTCGACCTGGACGTCGAGACCGGCGAGGTGCACGGCTTCCTGGGGCCCAACGGCGCCGGCAAGTCGACCGCCGTCCGCGTCCTGCTCGGGCTGCTGCGCGCCGACGCGGGCACCGCGCGGGTGCTGGGCCGCGACCCGTGGCGGGACGCCGTCGAGGTGCACCGGCGCATCGCCTACGTGCCCGGCGACGTGACCCTGTGGCGCAACCTCTCCGGCGGCGAGGTCATCGACCTCTACGGCCGCCTGCGCGGAGGGCTCGACGGGCGGCGGCGCGCCGAGCTGATCGACCGCTTCGAACTGGATCCCACCAAGAAGGGCCACGCGTACTCCAAGGGCAACCGGCAGAAGGTGGCCCTCGTCGCCGCCCTCGCCTCCGACGTGGACCTGCTGCTCCTGGACGAGCCGACCTCCGGCCTCGACCCGCTGATGGAGGAGGTCTTCCGGACCTGCGTCGAGGAGGAACGTGACCGGGGCCGTACCGTGCTGCTCTCCTCCCACATCCTCAGCGAGGTGGAGCGGCTGTGCGACCGGGTGAGCATCATCCGCAAGGGCCGCACGGTGGAGAGCGGCTCGCTGGCCGACCTGCGCCATCTGACCCTCACCAGCGTGAGCGCCGAACTCGCCGGGCCACCGGACGGGTTGTCCCGGCTGCCCGGCGTGCACGACCTCGACGTGCGGGGCCGCCGGGTCCGCCTCCAGGTGGAGACCGACAAGCTGGACGGGGTGCTGCGCTCACTGAGCGAGCCGGGCGTACGGTCCCTGACCTCGACCCCGCCCACGCTGGAGGAACTGTTCCTGCGGCACTACCGGGAAGAGCGGGCGGAGCGGAACGGGGTGGCGCGATGAGCACGCTCGCGGCACGAACGCCCCGGTACTCCCGCCGACTGGCGGGCACGGCGGCCCTGTTGCGCCTCGCCCTGCGACGCGACCGGGTGACGACCCCGGTCTGGGTCGCGGTGAACGCCCTCATGGTCCTCTCGATGCCGGGCACCCTGCGCAACCTGTACGGCACCACCGCCGAACGCACGGCCCTGGTCGACCAGTTGGCGACCAACGCCGCGTTCCGGGCGCTGATCGGCCCGGTCTTCGACACCTCGGTCGGCGCGCTGACCGCCTGGCGCGCCGGGGTGTACGCCGCCGCGCTCGCGGCCGCGGCGAGCCTGCTGATCGTCGTGCGGCACACCCGGGACGAGGAGGAGAGCGGCCGGCTGGAGCTGGTGGCGTCCGGGGCGGTGGGCCGCCGGGCCCCGCTCACGGCGGCGCTGCTGGCGGCGGCCGTCGCCGACGCGGCACTGGCGCTGCTGGTCGCGGCCGGTCTGGCCGGGCAGGGCGTCGGCGGCGCCCTGGCCTTCGGCATCGGTCTCGCGGGCGTCGGCATGGTCTTCGCCACGATGGCGGCGGTCGTCGCCCAGCTGACCCGGAGCGCCCGTCTCGCCCGGGGTCTGACGGCGGCCGTCCTCGGGGCCGCGTTCGTGCTGCGCGCGGCGGGCGACTCGGCGACCGGCGACGGCTCGTCGGCGCTGACCTGGCTGTCCCCGCTGGGCTGGCTGGAGAACCTGCGGCCCTTCGCGGACGAACGCTGGTGGGTGCTCGGGCTGTTCGCGGTGGCGGCGGCCGTACAGGGCGCGGTGGCCTACGCCCTCGCCGGGCGCCGGGACCTCGGCATGGGTCTCCTGCCCGGCCGGCCCGGACCGCCCGCCGGCCGCCTCGGCACGGCGGGCGCACTGGCCTGGCGACTCCAGCGGGGCGGCGTGCTCGGCTGGTCGGCCGGCTTCCTCCTCGCCGGGGTCGTATACGGCGGCCTCACGGACGGCGCGGCCGACCTGGTCGGCGACAACGAGGGGGCACGGCGGATCTTCGAGCGGATGGGCGGGCACCACGGCCTCACGGACGCGTTCCTCGCGTCGATGACCGGCATGCTCGGACTGATCGCGGCCCTGTACGTCGTGGCCTCGGTGCTGCGGCTGCACGGCGAGGAGACGTCGGGCCGCGCCGAACCGGTGCTGGCGTGCGCGGTGGGCCGCCTGCGCTGGGCCGCGAGCCACCTGACGATCGCCTTCGGCGGCTCGGTGCTGATCATGCTCCTGGCGGGCCTGGGCTTCGCCGTCGGCTACGGCAAGGAGGTCGTACCGGTCCTGGGCGCCTGCCTGGTGCAGCTCCCCGCGGTGTGGGTGATCGGCGGCGTGGCACTGCTCCTGTACGCCGTGGCGCCCCGGCTGGCCCCCGCCGCCTGGGGCGTCGCGGTGGCGGTCCTGCTGATCGGCTGGGTCGGCCCGGCGCTGGACGCGCCGCGCTTCGTCCTCGGCCTCTCCCCCTTCGGCCACCTCCCGAAGCTGCCGGGCGGGAAGATGGAGTGGGGGCCGGTGCTGACCCTCACCGGGCTGGCCGTGGCGCTGGTCGCCGCGGGGCTGGCGGGTCTGCGGCGACGGGACCTGGCGGGCTGAGGCCTCAGTCGACGTACTGCTTGAGTTCCTCGGTGTCGAGTTCGATGCCGACGGGTGCGGGCAGAGTGACCCCGCCGCCGAACTTCACGACGTGGATGTCCCGGTAGCCGTCCTCCGGATCGGGGTCGCTGTGCACGACGATCGACTGATGGTCACGGTCGATGAGCAAGTAGACGGGAATGCCCACTTCAGCGTAGGCGCGAGGTTTCTCCACCCGGTCACGGCTGTGCGTGTCCGAGTCGTACGAGGTGATCTCGACCGTCATCAGCACACCTCGGGGTTCTGCCCAGTCGCCCTGCCCGACGAAGTGATCGACAGGAGCGAGCACTCCATCCGGGCGGGCCCGGCCCTTTCGGTAGGACTCCACCTTCAGTCCCTGCAACGGGTTGAGGTCGAGCTCGGGGCGAGCACGCATGCATTGCCGGATCAGCCACATCGTGATGGCGCCGTGGTTGCCGTTCGTCACTTTCCTGAGCCCGATCCGTCCGTCGATGAACTCGAACCTGACGGTGTCGTCCTCCCGTTCGGCGAACTCGGCGATCCGCTCGAACATGCCGACCGACAACTGAGATGACGCGCGCTCTGCCATAACCGTCATGGTGCCCCCCTTCGCAGGCCGGCACCAGCTTGGCGGGCGGCGGGTGGCCACCGGCCGGAATCACTCGATGATCATCCGAACGGGTGATCACCCCACCACCACGCTCAGCCCTTCCAGCCCCCGGATCACGAAGTTCGGCTTGCGGCGCGGCTCCTCCGCCAGGGTGAGGGTGGGTGCCCGCTCCAGCAGGGCCGTCATCGAGGCGGCCAGCTCCATGCGGGCCAGGGGGGCGCCGATGCAGTAGTGGATGCCCGCGCTGAAGGAGATGTGCGGGTTGTCCCGCCGGGTGAGGTCGAGGCGGTCCGGGTCGGGGAAGACCGCCGGGTCGTGGTTGGCGGAGCCGAACAGCATGGCGATCTCCGAGCCCCGGGGGATCGTCGTGCCGTCGATCTCGATGTCGTCCAGCACCCAGCGCTCGAAGAGCTGCAGCGGGGTGTCGTAGCGCATCAGCTCCTCGGTCGCGGACGGCACCAGGGAGTGGTCGGCGCGCAGGTCCGCCAGCCGGCCGGGGTTGCGGAACAGGGCCCACCAGCCGTTCACCGTGGCGTTGACCGTGGCCTCGTGACCGGCGTTGAGGAGCAGCACCGCCGTGGAGATCATCTCCTGTTCCGTCAGGTGGTCCCCCTCGTCGTGGGCCGCGATCAGACCGGAGATCAGGTCGTCGCCGGGCTCGTCGCGGCGGGCGGCGATCAGCTCCCGCAGGTAGCCGGAGAAGTCGGCCGAGGCGCGCACCGCCCTCGCCGCCGTCTCCTCGCCGGGGTTCAGCTCGTACATCCCGCAGATGTCCGCCGACCACGGGCGCAGTTGCCCCCGGTCCGCCTCCGGGATGCCCAGCATCTCGGCGATCACCGCGACCGGCAGCGGTTCCGCGACGTCCGTGAGCAGGTCGCCGCCGCCCGCCTCGACCAGCCGCGCCACCAGGTCGCCCGCCAGGCCGTGCACGTACGGCCGCAGCCGCTCCACCGTGCGCGGGGTGAACGCCTTCGACACCAGGCGCCGGATGCGGGTGTGGTCCGGCGGCTCCAGGTCGAGCATGCCGTGGTCGTTGAGGGTGTGGAACGGCTCGTGCTCCGGCGGGGGCGCCGCGCGGCCGAACTCCTCGTGCGTGAACCGGTGCCGGTAGGTGCGGCCCAGCCGGCGGTCGCGCAGCAGCGCGGAGACGTCCGCGTGGTGCGGGACCAGCCACTGGTCGGTCGGCTCGTACCGGATCACCCGGCCGCGCGCCCGCAGCTCGGCGTAGGCCGGGTAGGGGTCCGCGAGGAACGCGGGGTCCCAGGGGTCGAAAGCGAGGTCGGTGGGGCCTGCCATGCGGGGACGCTAGCGCGTCGGCCCGGCGTCCGGCCAGGGGCGGCCGTCCTTCAGCCCCGGTCCGCGCGGAGGTGGTCGTAGTAGTCCCTGCCGCCGACGTGGACGGACGTGACGTACACGGGCAGGCCCCCGGCGTCGCGGGGCACCTCCTGGGACGTCTGGCGGGTGAATCCCAGCGACACACCGGGGATCACCGGGTGTTCGGGCCGGGAGGTGTCGACCGGCCGGCCCCGCAGGGCGGCGCGGCGGAACAGCTCCACGGCCGGGGTGCGGAACACGTCGTCCCCGTGGAGCAGGACCCGGGTAGCGGACTCCCGGCCCTCGCCGGGCCACCACAGTTCGACGGCCGTGACGGCCGGGCCGCCCTCCAGCAGGGCCTGCACCCCCACCCCGTCCAGCGACGCGGAGACCTTCGCCGAGTTCCGGCCCGGCCGCCTGAGCACCCTGGGCTCCCCCCAGCCGGACACCGCCGCCACCGCCTCGTCGAGCGTCATCCCCAGCCGCAGCGGCGCGACCCCGCGGGGCGGGTCGAGTACGAGATCCATCAGCCCGGGGTCACCAGCCTCGCCTCGTACGCGAACACCGCCGCCTGCGTGCGGTCCCTGAGGCCCAGTTTGACCAGGACGCGGCTCACATGGGTCTTGATCGTCGACTCCGCCACCACCAGCCGCCCGGCGATCTCCGCGTTCGACAGGCCCTGCGCGATCAGGACCAGCACCTCCGTCTCCCGCTCCGTCAGCTCCCCGTACGCCGCCTGCGCGCCCGGGACCAGCCGCGGGGTGTCCGACAGGCGGGAGAACTCCGTGATCAGCCGCCTGGTGACCGAGGGGGCGAGCAGGGCCTCCCCGGACGCCACCACCCGCACCCCGTCGGCGAGCTGGCGGGCCGAGGCGTCCTTGAGCAGGAAGCCGGAGGCACCCGCCCGCAGCGCCTGGTAGACGTACTCGTCCAGGTCGAACGTCGTCAGGACCAGCACCTTCGCCGAACCGTCCGCCGCGACGATCTCCCGGGTCGCCTCGATGCCGTTCAGCTCGGGCATGCGGATGTCCATCAGGACGACGTCCGGGGCCAGTTCACGGACCCGGTCCACCGCCTCCCGGCCGTTGACGGCCTCGCCGACGACCTCGATGTCGGGCATCGCGTTCAGCAGGACCGAGAAGCCCTCGCGCACCATCATCTGGTCGTCGGCGATCAGTACCCGGATCGTCATGCGCCACCTTCGCTCACGGCGGCGACCGGCAGGAACACCGTCACCTCGTAGCCGCCCTCGTCCGTGGGGTCCGCCGTCATCTCACCGTTCAGCATGGAGACCCGCTCCCGCATGCCGGTGATGCCGTGCCCGGCTCCCGGCGACGGCTTCGTCAGGTTCGGGGCGGGCGGGGCGCCGTTGACGACGCGCAGGCCGAGGCCGCCGAGGACGTACGCGATCTCCACCCGGGCGGCCGCGCCCGGCGCGTGCCGCAGGGCGTTGCTCAGCGCCTCCTGCACGATCCGGTACGCCGACAGCTCCACCCCCGGAGGCAGTTCGCGCACCGCGCCGGTCACCGTCTTGTCCACCTCCAGGCCGGCCTCCCGCACGTTGGCGAGCAGCCCGTCCAGGTCCGCGAGGGTGGGCTGCGGGGCGTCCGGGGCCTCGTAGTCCTCCGCGCGGACGACGCCCAGGACCCGGCGCAGCTCGGTCAGGGCCGCGACCGCGTTCTCCCGGATGGTGGCGAAGGCCTTCTCCAGCTCCGGCGGCGGGTCCTGCACCCGGTAGGGCGCGGCCTCCGCCTGGATGGCGACCACCGACATGTGGTGCGCGACCACGTCGTGCAGCTCGCGGGCGATGGTGGTGCGCTCCTCCAGCAGCGTGCGCCGCGAGCGCTCGTGCTCGGTCACCGTCTGCTGGGCGGTCACCTCCTGCCGGGCCTCGCGGCGGGTGTGCCGGACGGTGACGGCGAGCAGGACGAGCGCGGAGACGATCAGCATCGGGGTCACGTCCGTGCCGTCACCCCCCCAGCCGAAGAAGGCCTCCGCCCAGAGGCCGTGCAGCCCGGTCAGCACCCACATCCAGGCCGCGGTGCGGGGCCGGGTGCGTATCGCCACCACCGTGAGGACCAGCAGGTGCGCGACGAAACTGCTCGGCGCCCAGGGCCAGCTGCCCCAGTCGGTACCGATCGCGGCCGTGGCCGTGGCCGCCACGAGCGACATCCAGAACGCCCCGACCGGACGGACCAGGGTCAGCAGCACCGGGACCAGGGCCAGCAGCGCGCACAGCAGGGCCGCCGGACCCGCCGCGTTCTGCCCCAGGGCGACGAGCGCCGCCACCCCGCCGACGGCGGCCACCGTCATGTGCGGGGCCCAGGCCGCGTACTGTGCGGCCCGGCCGCGCAGATGGCGGCCGACCGGCCCGTCGACGGCCGCGCGGGGCAGCGGGCGGTAGGCGAAGGCGCCCCGGAACAGGTCCTGCCGCAGCCCGCGCAGGGCGTCCGCGACCAGCCGGAACTCGGGGCTGCGCGGCCTGCCGGCCGCGCCCGGCGGTGTCGTCTGCGTGTACGTCGTCTCGGTCACGTGCCAAACGGTAGGGCCCGGCGGGGCCGCGGTCGTCCCCTCCGAGAAGGGTCTGCGGGGGTCCGCCTCAGGTACTACGGCGTCCGGCGCCGGTCGCCCCGGCGTGCCGTGCGGTCCCACGCCGGAGGTCCCGGACGTCCAGCGCGGCCCCGCGGCGGTGGACGCGTGTCCTGCGCGGTCCCGCACCGATGGTCTCGGACGTCGTGCGCGGTCCCGCACCGGTGCTCTCGGACGTTCTGCGCGCTCCCGCACCGGTGGGGTTCAGCGTCCGCCCGGGCGGACCAGGCCCGACTCGTAGGCGAAGACCGCCGCCTGGGTGCGGTCCCGCAGCCCCAGCTTCACCAGCATGCGGCTCACGTGTGTCTTCACGGTCTGCTCGGCCACCACCAGCCGTTCGGCGATCTCCGCGTTCGACAGGCCCCGCGCGATCAGCGCCAGTACCTCCGTCTCCCGCTCCGTGAGGTCGCCGACGCGCTGCTTGAGCGGGGCCCGGGGGGAGCCGTCCAGACGGGAGAACTCGGCGATGAGGCGACGGGTGACGCCCGGGGCGAGCAGCGCGTCCCCGGCGGCCACCACCCGGACCGCCTCCGCGAGCTGGTCGGCGGAGGCGTCCTTGAGCAGGAACCCGGCGGCCCCGGCGCGCAGCGCCTCGTACACGTACTCGTCGAGGTCGAAGGTGGTCAGCACCAGGACCCTGATGCCCGGGTGTTCGGCGGTGATCCTGCGGGTCGCCTCGATGCCGCCGAGTTCGGGCATGCGGATGTCCATCAGGACCACGTCCGGGACCAGTTCGGCGACCCTGGCGATGGCGTCCCGGCCGTCCACCGCCTGTCCGACCACGTGTATGTCGGGCTTGGTGTCGAGCAGCACCGTGAAGCCCTGCCGCACCATCTGCTGGTCGTCGGCTATGAGTACGCGGATGGTCGGGACACCGCTCGTCATCGGGTTCGTTCTCCTGTCGTGGGCGGTTCGGGCAGGGGGATGTGCGCGGGACGGGCGCCGTCCCCGGGGAGGAAGGCCGAGACCGTGAAGCCGCCGTCCGGGGTGCCGGCGGCGGTGACGGTGCCGCCGAGCATCGTCGCGCGCTCCCGCATGCCGAGCAGCCCGTGCCCGGCGCCCGGAGAGGGCGGAACGGGTTGCAGGGGCCGGGAGTTGGTCACCGCAAGGCGCAGGCCGCCCGGGAGGTGCGCGACCTCCACCCGCACCCGCGAGCCCGGCGCGTGCCGCAGGGCGTTGCTCAGCGCCTCCTGCACGATCCGGTACGCCGACAGCTCCGCTCCCGGAGCGTAGGGCCGCGCCCTGCCCTTGACCCCGATGGTCACGTCCAGCCCCGCCGCCCGGGTGTTCTCGATCAGCGCGTCGAGCCGGTCGAGCGTGGGCTGGGGAGCGTCCGGGGCCGCTCCGGTGCCGGGGTCCCCGAGGCCGTAGGGGTCCTCGGGGTTCTCCGAGCGCAGCACGCCGAGCACCCGGCGCAGCTCGGTGAGCGCCTCCAGCGCGTTGTGCCGGATGCCCGTCAGGTTCTCGACCAGCTCGGGAGGGGGGTGCTCGACGAGGTGCGGGGCGACCTGCGCCTGGATGGAGATGACCGACATGTGGTGCGCGACCACGTCGTGCAGCTCGCGCGCGATACGGCTGCGCTCCTCCAGCAGGGTGCGCCGGGCCCGCTCCTCGGAGGTGAGGGTGGTCTGCTCGACGAGTTCGGCGCGTGCCTCACGGCGGCCGCGCAGGGCGGCTCCGAGCACCACGACGACCGCGGACAGCACCACCGCGACGACCCCGGTGGGGGTGTGGGTCCCCCCGCCCCACACCCCCTCCAGGAGGTAGGTGGCCAGCGCGGTCAGGGCCAGCGCCTCGACCGACACCCGGGTGCGCACGCGCAGCGCGAGCAGCAGCAGGACGAGCAGGTGCGCGACGACTCCGGCCCCGGTCCAGGGCCAGGGGAACGTCTCCCCCCGCACGTCGGTCAGGTGGCCGTGGACCGCGACGGCGCCCACCACGGTTCCCGCCATGGACAGCCACCAGCCCAGCACGGGCCGCCACAGCGCGAGGCCGATCGCGGCGCCCTGCGCCAGTCCGATCGGGAAGGCCGCCCCGGAGGCCAGGTGCCCGCCGTCCTTCAGCTGCGCCACGCCGCCGAGGGACACCCCGAACGCGGCCAGCCACAGCAGACCGTGCGGCAGCCAGCGCAGCCACACGGAGGCGGGCAGCGGGTCCGCCCTGACGGTGCACAGGTCGTCGCGCAGCACCCGCAGCCAGCGCCGGGCCCGGCCCGCGAGCAGCGCGGGCGTCCGGCGGCCCCCCGTTTCCGTCACGTGCTCCACCCTAGGTCCTGTCCGTCAGGCCCCGGACGGACGGGACGGCCCGCGTCCCCTCCCCGTCCGCGGCGCGGTGCACCCGGACCACCCGCGAGTGGCGCCGGCCGGTACCGCGGCGCCGGCGGCGCGTGCCCTGTTCCCAGGAGCGGAACGTGGTCCAGCACAGGGCCAGGACCAGGGTGAACACCGGGAGCCAGGCGAGGCGGGCCGCCGCCCAGGCAGGGCCGTCGGGGAGCGTGTGCAGGCCGGGCAGGCGGCCGGCCAGGAGCGCGGTGGCCGTCGTGGCCATCAGGGCCGTCTGGTGCCACAGGAAGATCGTCATCGCGGAGAGGTTGACCAGCACCACGGCCGCCCAGAGCAGCGGGCGGCGCATCGCCCCGCGCAGCCGGTCGCGCAGCAGGAGGGCCAGACCGCACTGGGCCAGGCCGAAGGTCACGGCCGCCAGGGTGGGCGGGTTGAGGTTGGACACCGCGGCGCCCGGGACGCCGACCATGGAGGCCGGGTAGCCCGCCCACAGCACGAGGGCGGCCGTGACAGCCGTACCGCCGAGGAGCAGGGACCAGGCCGCACGGCGGGTCTCCAGCTCGCCGCGGCTCCATGCGGCGCCCAGGGTGTACGGCACCAGCCAGCCCGCCGCCAGGTTCAGCCAGCCCAGCCAGGCCGGGCCGGCGTGCAGGCCGAACCGGAGGACGTCCACGTGCAGGACGACGGCCAGCGGCCACAAGGGGTTGAGGCGGGCGACCAGCGGGGTGGCCGCCGTCAGCGCCGCGTAGACCAGCAGGAACCACAGCGGGGACAGGGCCAGTTTGACCAGCGTGTGGAGCGTGCCGAACGCGGTGCCGGTCAGCAGCAGGGCGGCCGCCGCCACCGTCCACAGCAGGAGGAGGGCGACGACCGGACGCAGCAGGCGGGCCAGGCGGACGCGCAGCCACGCGCCGTACGACATCCCCCGCGCCCGGGCCGAGGCGAGGCCGCGGGCCGCCACCCGGCCGCCGACCAGGAAGAACACGGCCAGGGTCTGGAAGACCCAGGAGACCGGGGCCAGCCAGGGCATGTGCTGCAACGGGCTCGCCGTGTGCAGCGCGCCGTCCTCGGCGACCAGGGCCGTGACCAGCCAGTGGCCGAGGACGACACCGAGGATCGCGAAGGCGCGCAGGGCGTCGACCGCGCGGTCCCGGGACGCGGGGGTGGCGGCGTCCACGCGGTGGGCGCCCCGGCGTATCGCGTGCAGCGCGCGGCGGCCGGCGCTCGGGGTCTGCTCAGGCACGGGTCACCTCGGATGTCTCGCCGAGGGTGATGCGGGCCAGGTTGGCGAGGGAGACCGAGCCCGGGAGGAAGTAGCCGCTGTGGCCGGCGCCGGCCGCGTCGAAGACGCGGGCGCCGAAGCCGCGGGAGACCGGGTCGGTGCCGAAGCCGACGGTGGTGAACAGGAGGTCGGCGCGGACGTGCGGGACGTGGGCCACCCAGTCGCCGCCGCCGCGAGCCGCCCAGATCCGGGCGTTCGCGCGCAGGCCGGCGGCGGTGTGCGCGCCGGTGCCGGGGCTGCCGACGAGGGCGATGTCGTCGACGTCCAGGGCGTGGGCGGAACGGCCGCAGACGACCGAGCCGTAGGAGTGGCAGAGCAGGGCGATGCGCGCCCGGGCCGGCGTGAGGTCGCGCAACCGCCCGACGAGCGCGCGCAGCCGGGGGGCCGCCCGGTCGGCGCGGCCGGTGGTCGCCACCGTGGTGCTGACCGTGCCCGGGGTCCGGTAGCCGAGCCAGGCGACCACCGCGACGCGGGTGCCGGCGGGGGCGCGGTGCGTGAGATCCCCGTACAGGGCCGCGGACGCCCGGTGGAAGCGGGCGTAGGTGTCCAGGGAGGTGTCGGAGCCGGGGACGAGCACCGCCACGCGGTCGGCCCGGGCCAGGTCGCCGAGGACCTCCGTGGCCAGGCCGGTGCCACGGCCGTCGAAGGTGAGCAGGTGCCGGGAGGGGGCGGCCAGGGCGCGGTCCGCGGCGGCGCGGCGCGTGTCGCCGTGGGCGGCGGCCATGCGGGCCGCCTCGTCGGCGTTGGCCCGGTTCGCCGCGTACGCGGTCGGCAGCTTCGCCGGGGTGAGGGGGCCGAGGACGGCGGGCGCCGGTGCGGGGATCCCGGGGCGGGCGGCACCGGAGAGCGGGGCGACGATGGCGGCGGTGAGGAGGGTCGCGAGCAGGGCCCGGCGCCAGGCGTGGAGCCGGTGCGTGCCCGCCCGCCCCGCCCGGCCGGGCCGCGCCGTCGGCTGCGGGTGGTCCTCGTGGTGGTGGGGGGTGAGCGCCGTCGGCGGCTGCGGGTCCGTGGTCTGCGGCGGCGCGTGCCCCATCGCTGGCTTCCTCTCAGGACGCCCGGCCATCGGGCTCGTCCGACAAGGAAGTTAGGAACCCGGGGCCGTCGTCGGCGTCCCGCCAGGGAGCTGTCCTGCGCCGTAGCTCTCAGGTACTACGGGTATGACCGGGTCACCACGCCAGCTGGGCGATCTCCTCCGCCACCACCGCGCAGGCGTCGGCCGCCGGGTCGATCAGCGGGAAGTGGCCGACGTCCGCCAGCAGGGTCAGTCCCGCCGTCTCGCCCGCCCGCGCCGCCGCGTCCGCGTACGACTCGGCCACCGCCTGCGGCACCACCTGGTCGTCGCGGCCCTGGACGAGGGTGGTCGCGATGCCGGTCGGGAGGAGGAGGACGGGATCGGCGTACGGCCGGCGCTCGGCGAAATGGTCGGGTCCGCCCAGCAGTTGCAGTGCCGCGTTGCCACAGACGCCGAGCTTCTCCGCCGCCTCGAAGTCCGCGATCGGGGCGAGGGCGACGACGCCGCGCAGGGCGGCGGGGCGGTCGGCGCGCCAGGGGGCGCCGGCGGGCAGGACGTGGCGGGCTGCGGCCCACAGCGCGAGGTGGCCGCCCGCCGAGTGTCCGGTGAGGACCGTACGGCGGGGGTCGGCCTGCGGAAGCGCTTCGCGGACCAGTGCGGGAAGGGCGTCCAGGGCGGCGGCCACGTCGTCGAAGGTGTCGGGCCAGCGTCCGGCGGGCGGGGCCGGTTCGGCCGGCTGCGCGGGCCCCGTCGGCTGCGTGGGCCGCGCCTGCTCGGTGGGGGTGCCGCCGCGTCTGTACTCGACGTTGGCCACGGCGAAACCCCTGCGGGCCAGGTAGTCCGCGAAGGGGGTGATGTGGCGGCGGTCGTAGCGGGCGCGCCAGGCTCCCCCGTGCAGGACGACGACCAGGGGCGCGGACGGGGTGCCGGCGCGGGGCGCGTAGAGGTCGATCACCTGGTCGGGGTGGTCGCCGTAGGCGGCGGTGACGTCCGGGTCGACCGGCGGGTGCGAGAAGGCCGACTCCTCCTCGGCGGCGGCGCGGGCTGCTGCGGCGTCGTCCGGCATGCTCCAACCTCTCAGCGACGGAACGGATTCCGGCGGACGCTATCAGGCCGGTGACGTGCGGTGCGGCGGGTGGGGAAGTGGTTCCACCTGCCCGCGCTCGCGGGGTGCCTCCCCCAGAGGGGGAGGCACCCCGCTCGGTACTCCTAGGCCAGCACCTCCCCCAGCACCCGTGCCGCCCGCTCCGTCTCCGCGAAGCTCACGTACAGCGGGGTGAAGCCGAAGCGGAGGATGTCGGGGTGGCGGAAGTCGCCGACCACGCCCCGGTCGATCAGGCGCTTCATCACCTCGCCCGCGTCGGGGCAGCGCAGGGCGATCTGGCTGCCCCGCTCACCGTGCGGTTCCGGGGTCACGGACACGACCCGGCCGGGCTCGGTGTACGCCGACACACAACGCAGGAAGAAGTCCGTCAGAGCGAGGGACTTGGCCCGCACGGCGGCGACGGAGACGCCCTCCCAGACCTCCAGGGCCGCTTCCAGGGCCAGCATGGAGAGGATGTCCGGCGTGCCGACCCGGCCGCGCAGCGCACCCGGGGCCGGGGCGTAGGACGCGCTCATGCCGAACGGGTCGGCGTGCGAGTTCCAGCCGGGCAGCGGGGAGTCGAAGCGGGGCTGCAGCTCGCCGCGGACGTAGAGGTACGCCGGTGAACCCGGCCCGCCGTTCAGGTACTTGTAGGTGCAGCCGACCGCCAGGTCCACCCCGTGCTCGTCCAGGCCCACCGGCAGCGCGCCCGCGCTGTGGCACAGGTCCCAGACCGCGAGGGCGCCGCAGGCGTGGACCGCGGCCGTGAGCGCCGGCAGGTCGTGCAGCCGGCCGGTGCGGTAGTCGACGTGGTTGAGCAGGACCGCGGCCGTGCGGCCGGACAGCGCCGACGGGATCTCCGACGGGGTCACCGCGCGCAGGGTGCGGCCCGTCAGGCGGGCCGCGGACTCGGCGATGTAGCCGTCCGTGGGGAACGTCGTTGCGTCCACGAGGAGTTCGTCACGGCTGTCGCCGGCCATGCGGACCGCCGCCACCAGCGCCTTGAAGACGTTCACGCTCGTGGAGTCGCCCACGACGATCTGGCCGGGCGCGGCACCCACCAGCGGGGCGATCCGGTCGCCGATCCGCTCGGGCGCGGTCCACCAGCCGCTCTCCTCCCAGGACCGGATGCGCAGCTCGCCCCACTGCCTGCGCACGACGTCCGCCACCCGCTCCGGCACCTGCGCGGGCAGCGCGCCCAGGGAGTTGCCGTCCAGGTAGACCACGTCGTCGAGGACGAAACGGGAACGGAGTGGGGCCAGTTCGTCCGCCGCGTCCAGCTTCTCCGCCAGCAGCGCCAGTTCAGACATGGGACCTCGCCGTCCACAGCTCCGGGAACACGTTCTTGCGGGCACGCTTCTCCAGCCAGGCCACGCCCGCGGAGCCACCGGTGCCGGTCTTGGCGCCCATCGCGCGGCGGGTGGCGACCAGGTGGTCGTTGCGCCAGCGCCACACCAGTTCCGCCACGTCGGTCAGCGCCTCGCCGAGGCGGGCCAGTTCGTCGTCCTGGTCACCGGAGTACACGGCCGTCCAGGCCGCCTCGACGGCGTCCGAGTGGTCGTGGCGCTGGGAGACGTCGCGGTTCAGGACGGATTCGGGGATCGCGTGGCCGCGGCGCGCGAGGAGCCGTACGACCTCGTCGTACAGGCTCGGCTCGTGCAGCGCCTTCTCCAGTTCCGCGTGGGCGCGCGGGGCGCCGCGGTGCGGTACGAGCATCGACGCGGACTTCTCGCCGAGCAGGAACTCCAGGCGCCGGTACATGGCCGACTGGAAGCCGGAGCCCTCGCCGAGGGCGCTGCGGTAGGAGTTGAACTGCGCCGGGGTGAGCTGGCCGAGCGGCTTCCAGGAGGCGTTGAGCGCCTCCAGTTCCCGTACGGATCGCTTCAGCGCGGCGACGGCGGTCGGGACGTCGTCCCGGCGGACGGCGTCCGCCGCGGTCTCCCACTCGTGCACGATGACGGTGAACCACAGCTCCATCACCTGGGTGGTCACCAGGAAGACCATCTCACCGGGGTCGTCGGAGAGGGTGTGCTGGAGGTGGGTGAGCACGTCCGCCTTGACGTAGTCCTCGTACGGCGTCGTACCGGCGAAGTCGAGGTTCGGGTCGAGATGCGGGGTCTCGGGCTCAGCGGCCTCGGAAGGGGGGTGAGCCTTGTGGGACATCGCTGTCTCCTGTGTTACTCCGGGTAGCGGTCCGCCCCTGCCGATGCCGGCACGGGGGCCCCGGTCCCCACCCCGCATCCTCCGCAATCACTCCGGTCACGGCAAGCCCCGCCTGCATCAGCCGGAGCCGGAGCCGCCCGTCGACCCGCTGGCGGCACGGCGATGCTCGGCGTTGATGCGCTGCGCTTCCTCGAGCTGGTCCTCGAGGATGACGATGCGGCACGCAGCCTCGATCGGAGTCCCCTTGTCGACGAGTTCGCGGGCGCGGGCCGCGATCCGCAGTTGGTAGCGGGAGTACCGGCGGTGTCCCCCCTCCGAGCGGAGCGGAGTGATCAGCCGAGCCTCACCGATGGCCCGGAGGAAGGCCGGGGTGGTGCCGAGCATCTCGGCTGCCCGGCCCATGGTGTACGCGGGGTAGTCGTCGTCGTCCAGACGATCATTGAGGGGGTTGTCCGATGTCATGTCACCTCGCTGTGCAACGCGTCGAGGGGCCCTGGTGCCGTACGGCACCAGGGCCCCGAAGGAAATTCAACACCATCCGTCGGCTCTACTGCTGTGCCGACCTTCTGTTTCCGCTACCCGGCCCGGAGGGCGGAGCGGGGGATCGCAGCTGCGTGACCGTGGACCACCATCCAATCCGGGGTCTTGCGGTACCCGGACCGAGCGCTTCTCGGGCCGGGCGATCCTGATGGCGTCTGCTCCTCCGTTCCTCTCGTCCGACCACTGGATGAACCGGTACTGCTGCCGGCAGCTCCTCCACGTACGAGCCGCCCAGTGCGGCTCTCAGCTTCGTCACCGTTCTCGGGAACGCATTGGCTTCGAGGCTCGAGAGCCGCACTGACCTGCGTACTTCGTATTCAGCCACCCGCCAGTTCGTGTCTGGCGGGTCTCGATCGACCATGTCTACGGGAAGAAGCATACCCACGTAAGGAACGAAAATCTACTCGTGCAAAAGTAGATTTCACCCTTCCGGTGGAGGAGGGAGGCTGCCGTGCCGACCCCCCGGGGCTGACCGAAGCCGCCTCCCGCCGAGCACGCGGCCGCTTCAGTCCCGGGGGCGGTTCCTGGAACGGGCGGACCGCATAAGCTCTGCTGTCATGTCGAACCCTGATGAGCTGCTCGTCGCCATCTCCGCCGCGGTGGAGTCCGAGCGAAGCAATCAGATGTCGCTGACCGTGGTCGTCGGCGGTGCCGTCATCACCGGCCGGCTGGCTCCCGAGGCCGTGTGGAGGGAGCGGGTGGCGGAGGTCCTGAAGGACTCGGACCGTCTCGGCCCGTTCTCGGACGTCTTCTCCCGCGGTCCGCGAGGGAACCGGCCCGGCCGCGGCGAGGCGCCCACGCATCTGCACTTTCATCTCGCCCGGATCCTGCAGGGCAGCCTCGGGATCCCTGAGACGGGCGGCATGTACCGAGTCGCGATCAAGGACGTCAGCGCATGGACCGTGGGAGATCTCATCCACTTCGACCGGTGAGACGGATCAGCGTGCGAGGGCGGGCCAAGGGGGCTCCGGGGACTGACCGGCCCAGGCAGCCGAGTCGTTCCAGGGCCGCCGCTGTGCCCTGGGTCGCACCCTCGCGCCGGTGGGGTCCGCCCTGGCCGACGCGGCCTCGACGGCCCCGGGACGGCGAAGGCGCGCGGTGGATGCGTTCCGGGACGGGCGCGGTGATGACCACAGGGGCCCCGGAAGGCGTCCGGGCGCCTGTGATGCGGCTCGGCTCCGCGTCGCCCGAGCGGACCGGGGTGCCCCGGAGCGGCCTTATGTGCGATGGGTGCGCGTGCGGTTCATGCGGAACCTTCCTCGATGCGACTCGACGCGGGCACGTACCAAGGAATTTTCGCTGCAGAACGAGCAGGGCAGAGAATCGCGAGAACGCCAAAAACAGGGCCGTATCGCCCTGGGAATAAAGCGAGCTGGGGCCGCACCCCAAGGTGCGGCCCCAGCTGCGAAGTACGCGTCAGTGCCGGCGCGTCAGGCGGGAACGATGTTCTCGGCCGTCGGGCCCTTCTGGCCCTGCGCGATGTCGAACGACACCTTCTGGCCTTCCAGCAGCTCCCGGAAGCCCTGGGACTGGATGTTCGAGTAGTGCGCGAAGACGTCGGGGCCGCCGCCGTCCTGCTCGATGAAGCCGAAGCCCTTTTCCGCGTTGAACCACTTCACGGTGCCAGTAGCCATTTTGTTTCTCCTTCGGAGGCGGTGTCCGGAATACGCCCTGCGCGCATTCCGGTGTCGCCGTGATGATCAGCCGTCGGAAAAACCTTCTGGCAACCTCACCTGCAACCGATATCGACAGTAGCACGGTGCGATCGGCTTTGCGCGGTCGATGATTTCGCTCCGCCGGGCGGTCGAGGAATACTCGCCGTACCCCGCACCTATATCTCATTTCACGGGCACAGATATTGTTCTCCGCGGGCGCGGCTGTGGCCGACAGCCACCGACGACATCCATGTGTCCCAGGTGACTCCGTCGATCCGCCCGGCCCTTGCGTGAGTGGCAGACTGCATCCATGACGACTCACAAGAACCTGCTCGGCGGCCCGGAGCCGACGTACCTCCCGGAGAACGAAGAGGCATACCGCCTTCTGGGCGAGGAGTCCCAGCCTCCGGCCGAGGTGGCGGCGAAGTACCCGACGTTCTCCCTCGCCTGGGCCATGCTCGCCGACGACGCCTTCGAGGCGGGGCGAGTGGTCGAGTCGTACGCGTACGCGCGCACCGGCTATCACCGCGGTCTGGACGCACTGCGTCGGGCCGGCTGGAAGGGCCACGGGCCCGTCCCCTGGGACCACCGGGCCAATCGCGGGTTCCTGCGCTGCCTCGCCGCCCTCGCTCGTGCAGCCGGCGAGATCGACGAGAAGGATGAGACGGAGCGTTGCTGGCAGTTCCTGAAGGACAGCAGCGCCGAGGCGTACGACGAGCTGAAGCGCTGACAGGTGGCCGCGCCGGTGCGGGCCGGGGGTGGGGTCGCTCGCCGGCGCTGACAGGGCGCCGCTGCGCCCACCCGTGCCGCCCCAGCGGCACGACTGCCCGCAGCGACGGCTCCCTCCGGGACCGACAGCACGGCAACCCCTCAGGGGCGCGGGGAACTGCGTGACCGGCCCCCACGCGGCCGGGGCGAGGCACGGCGGTCGGCCTCCAGCGGCGGTGCCGTCACGTTGCCGTGGGTCCGGCACTCCGGGCGCCGGCACCCCGGAGGCAGCCGGCGGACCAGCCCGAACGCCAACGCCGAGCCCAGCAGCAGCGCCCCCGCACAGATCGGCATCGCCCGCGAGAACGCCGCGTCGAACGCCGTCGGCGACCGGTACGCCTCCGGGCCCATCCCCGTCAGCAGCGGCAGCGCGGCCACGGCCACCAGCCCCGCCGCCCGGGCCGCCGCGTTGTTGATGCCGCTGGCCAGGCCCGCCCGGGCGGTGTCGACGGAGGCGAGCACCGTGGCCGTCAGCGGGGCGACCAGGGTGACCATGCCGGTGCCCATCACCAGCAGCGCGGGCAGGACGTCCGTGAGGTAGTCCGCGTCCGGGCCCACCCGGAGCATCAGCAGCATCGCGACCGCGCACAGCAACGGGCCGACGGTGAGCGGGAGCCGGGGGCCCGTGCGGTCGGCCAGCGCGCCCGAGCGGGCGGAGAACAGCAGCATCAGGGCGGTGGTGGGCAGCAGGGCCGCGCCGGCGGCCGGCGGCGAGTAGCCCGCCACCACCTGCAACTGCAGCGCGGTGAGGAAGAAGAAGCCGCCGAAGGCCGCGTACACGCACAGCGTGACCAGGTTGACCGCCGTGAACTGGCGCGAGGCGAAGATGTCCGGCGGGAGCATCGGGTCCGGCCGGTGCTTCTCGACGTACCCGAAGGCCACCGCGGCGGCCAGCCCCGCCACCGCGGTCACCACCACCGCCGGGGAGCCGCCCGGGGCCTCGATGAGCGCGTAGGTCAGCAGCGCGAGGGCGAGGGCGCCGAGCGCCGCGCCGAGCACGTCGAAGCGGCCGCGGGCGCCCGGGTCGGCGGACTCCGGGACGTGCCGCAGCGCCACCGGGACGCACAGCAGGGCGAGTGGGAGGTTCAGCAGGAACACCCAGCGCCAGCCGGGGCCGGCCACCAGCCAGCCGCCCAGGAAGGGGCCGACGGCCGCCCCGACCCCGCCGAAGCCGGACCACAGGCCGACGGCCCGGCTGCGGTCGTCGGGGTGGAAGGAGGCCTGGATGAGCGACAGCGAGCCGGGGGTCAGCAGCGCCCCTCCGACGCCCTGCAGGGCGCGCGCGACGATCAGCACGCCCGGGCCGGGCGCCAGCCCGCACAGCAGCGAGGCCGCCGCGAACCACACCACCCCCAGCACGAAGATCCTGCGGCGGCCGTAGCGGTCGCCGAGCGACCCGCCCAGCAGGATCAGCCCGGCCAGCGTGACCAGGTACGCGTTGACCGTCCACTGCAACGCGGCGAGGCTCGCGTCGAGGTCGCTGCCGATGCGCGGGAGCGCCACGTTGACGACGGTGGAGTCCAGCATGGCCATGCTGGAGCCGAGGACGGTGGTCAGCAGGATCCACTTGCCCCGGGGCGAGGCCAGCCGGACGTCGGGCACGTCCCCAGGTATACAGCGGGCCCGGCGCCGTGGACAGCCGCCGGGCCCGCTGGGAGGTACCGCTTACTTGATCTTGTTGCCCGCCGAGCGCAGGTGCTGCGTGGCCAGCGTGACGCGCTGGGCCATGCCCGCCTCGGCCAGCTTGCCCCAGGTGCGCGGGTCGTAGGTCTTCTTGTCGCCGACCTCGCCGTCGACCTTCAGGACGCCGTCGTAGTTCTTGAACATGTGGTCGGCGACCGGACGGGTGAAGGCGTACTGGGTGTCCGTGTCGATGTTCATCTTCACGACGCCGTTCTCCAGCGCTGTCAGGATCTCCTGCTCGGTGGAGCCGGAGCCGCCGTGGAAGACGAAGTCGAACGGGGCGCTCTTGCCGAACTTGGCGGACACGCCGTCGGCCAGCTCCTTCAGCAGCTCGGGGCGGAGCACGACGTTGCCCGGCTTGTAGACGCCGTGCACGTTGCCGAAGGAGGCGGCCAGCAGGTAGCGGCCCTTCTCGCCCAGGCCCAGGGCCTCGGCGGTGCGGATCGCGTCATCGACGGTGGTGTAGAGGGAGTCGTTGATCTCGTGGGAGACGCCGTCCTCCTCGCCACCGGTCGGGGTGATCTCGACCTCCAGGATGATGTTCGCCCGGCGGGCCTGCTCCAGCAGCTCCTGGGCGATCTCCAGGTTGTCGGCGAGGGTCTCGGCGGAGCCGTCCCACATGTGCGACTGGAACAGCGGGTGCCGGCCGGCCTTCACGCGCTCCTCGGACAGCGCGAGCAGCGGACGTACGTAGCCGTCGAGCTTGTCCTTCGGGCAGTGGTCGGTGTGCAGCGCGATGTTGACCGGGTACTTCTCGGCGACGATGTGCGCGTACTCGGCGAGCGCGACCGCGCCGGTCACCATGTCCTTGCTGTACTGGCCGCCCAGGAACTCGGCGCCACCCGTGGAGATCTGCACGATGCCGTCGCTCTCGGCCTCCGCGAAGCCGCGCAGGGCGGCGTGCAGGGTCTGGCTCGAGGTGACGTTGATGGCCGGGTAGGCGAACTTGCCTGCCTTCGCCCGGTCGAGCATCTCGTTGTAGACCTCGGGGGTTGCGATGGGCATGGTCCGCTCCTTGAGTGTGCGGTTGAGGTTCTGCTACGGCCCTGACCTAGACCTTGGGGGTGACGTCATCGTCGTCCCCATCTTTCCAGACATGGACCCGTGGTCCATGCGTCGGTCAAGTCCAGGTCAATCCCGCGTGTCAGTCCAGACCCAGTTCATCCTTCGAGAAGGCGAACCGGTACGGAACGCCCGCGCCGGCCTCGATCTTCTCCGCGGCCCCGGTCGCCCGGTCGACGATGGTCGCGACGGCCACCACCTCGGCGCCGGCCTCGCGCACGGCCTCCACGGCGGTCAGCGGGGAGCCGCCGGTGGTGGAGGTGTCCTCTACGACGAGCACGCGGCGGCCCGCGATGTCCGGCCCCTCCACCCGGCGCTGCAGTCCGTGCGCCTTGGCGGCCTTGCGGACGACGAACGCGTCGAGCTTCCTCCCGCGCGCGGCGGCGGCGTGCAGCATGGCGGCCGCGACCGGGTCGGCGCCCATGGTGAGCCCGCCCACCGCGTCGAACTCCAGGTCGGCGGTGAGGTCCAGGAGCACCTGGCCGACCAGCGGGGCGGCCTCGCCGTCGAGGGTGATGCGGCGCAGGTCGACGTAGTAGTCGGCCTCCAGACCGGAGGAAAGGGTCACCTTGCCGTGCACCACGGCCTTGTCCTTGATCTGCTGCAGCAGCGCGCCGCGTACATCCGTCATGCCCCCAGCTTAGATGCGCCGCCAGCTCCAGGTGGTCGTCGCCTCCAGCGGCTCCAGCGGGGTGACCAGGCGCGGGAGGGTGTTCAGGCCGTTGGGCGGGCCGGTCTGCGGCTCCACGCACACGGCCTCGGCCTGCTCGTCGTAGACGACCACCCACTCCTCCCGGCTGGCCACCTTCAGCTGGAGCTGTCCCGGCCAGGTGAGGGTGACGTCGACGCCGCCGGGCATGCCGAAGCAGTCGTCCCAGGGGCCGGCCCCGGGGTCGACGCGGTTGCCGGTGGGCAGGTGGTCGGCGCCGCGCTCCTCCTGCCAGGCGGGCTTGAAGTCCAGCCGGACGTCCTCGCCGCCGAGGTTCCGGTGGAACCAGGGGTGCCAGCCGATCTGCGCCGGGAAGGAGTCGTCGTACGCCTCGACGGACATCGTCAGCGTCAGGCTGTCCTCGGCCAGCGTGACGACCTGGGTGACCCGGCCCCGGTGCGGCCAGGGGTCGGCCAGGTCGTAGGTGATCACGGCCTCGTCGCCGGAGACCCGGGCGGTGCGCCAGGCGCCGTCGCGGGCGGTGCCGTGGATGGCGTGCGGCGGGGAGTTGACCGGCATCTGGCGGACGGTGGCGCCGTCCAGGAAGCGGCCCTCCCGGATCCGGCCGCACCAGGGCACCATCGGGAAGCACCCGTAGCGCTCGCCCTGCCGCAGCAGCTCGACGCCGCCGATCCGCAGCCCACCGATGCGGCCGCCGTTGCCCGGCAGCACGCTCACCTCCGCGTCGCCCGCGGTCAGCGTGATCTCTTCGTTACTCACGCCATGACCCTACTGGGGCGATCAAGAGGGCGCCGTCGGCCGGTCAGCGGCGCCTGCGCAGGGCGCGGGTCACGACGACCGCCGAGGCCAGTGCCAGGGCCGCCGCGGGGGCCGCCCAGCGCAGGGCCGGGTTCCCGCCCACGGTCTGGGGGGCCGGTACGGGGGCGTAGCGGCCGCGTGGCGGGGCGTGGTCGACCTCCTCGGCGCTGCGGCCGATCATCGTGCGGCGGGCGTGCGCGGCCTCGGCGGGGGGCTCGCCGGTGCCGGCGAAGTCCTCGACGAGCCCGTCGGCCGCGCCGATCCCGTCCTCGTCGGCCTCGGCGTCCAGGGCGGGCGGGGGCACCTCGGTGTCGAAGACGGAGGAGGGCCGGCCGGTCGCGGACTCCGGCCCCCGCTGCTGCTCCTGTCCCTGCCCAGGCTCCTGTTCATGGCCGAGTTCCTGCTCCTGCCCCGGCTCCTGCTCCTGCCCCGGCTCCTGCTCCTGCCCGGGTTCCCGCTCCTGCTCCGCCAGGCCCTCCACGAAGCGGTCCAGCAGCCTCGTCGCCGCCGAGGTCACCGCCTCCGCCGGGAGTTCCGTGATCCGGCCGTCGGCGTGCGCCGTGCCCCCGACCGTGACGGTGGAACCGCCGCCGGCGTCGGACAGGCGCAGGGTCAGGGCGAGCTTGACCGAGCCGGTGCCGCGGGCCTCGGCGGCGTCGCCCTCGATCGCGTACGTGCCGTCCTCGCGGGCCACCACCCGTACCGCTCCCCGGTAGGTGACGGAGTGTCCGCCGACGCGCACCTTCAGCCGCCCGGCGACGGGCTCGGCACCGGCGTCCTGCTGCAGGCCGGGTACCGCCCGGGCGACACGAGCGGGGTCGGCCAGTGCCGCCCTGAGCCGCTCGGCGGGAACCGCGACGAAGACCTGGTGCTCCATGTCCGCTGAGCCTACCCAGGAGTGGCGGGAACGTACCCTCCGCGGAACCGGTGAGTCGGCCGGGCCGGCCACCGCCGCCCGGCGCTGCTCAGTACCGCGGACGCACCAGCGTCGAGGCGGGCAGACCGGGCCACCGGGTGCGCCGTGCCGCCCGTCCGTCCGCCGTCAGCCCGGTCTGGTCCAGGGTGCTCAGCCGGTCGCCGTCCAGGCGCAGGGGCGGTGGGGTGCGGCCGGGGGCCGCCAGTAGGAAGCCCCAGTCGTGCGGGGCCCCGGACGCGCCGGGCGAGCGGTCGGGGCCCGCACCGGAGCCGGAGTCGTGGCTGAGGACCCGGTAGGGGGTGGGGGCGAGGCCGGCCGCGCGCAGGGTCGCGGCGACCGTCCAGAAGGCGCGGGGGCGGGTGGTGACCGGGCCCGCGTGCACCACCAGGCGGCCGTGCGGGGCCAGGGCGCGCCGGGCCAGACCGTAGAACTCCTGCGAGTACAGCTTGGTGCCGGCGGTGATGCCCGGATCGGGCAGGTCGGCGACGACGGCGTCGTACGCGGCCGCGGGGGCGTCGCGCAGCCGTCCGAAGGCGTCCGCTGAGGTGACGTGGACGCGCGGGTCGGAGTAGGCGTGGCCGTTCGCGGCGGCCAGGCCGGGGTCGTGGCGGGCCAGGCGGATCAGGCCGGGGTCGGGTTCGACGACGTCGACGCGGCGCACCCCGTGGTGGCGCAGCACCTCGCGCAGGGCCAGGCCGTCGCCGCCGCCGAGGATCAGCACGCGCGTCCCGGGGTGGCCGGACAGGGCCGGGTGGACCAGGGCCTCGTGGTAGCGGCGTGCGTCGCGGCCGGCGGGGCGGGGGCGGCCGTCGAGGTAGAGCCGGAGTGGCCGGCCGCCGGTGCCGCCGGTCAGGACGACCTCCTGGGCGCCGGTCCGGACGGCCACCCGGACGTCCGCGCCGTAGACGGCGTGCCGGGCGGCTCGTTCGAAGTCGCCGGCGAGGGCGGCGGCGGAGCCGAGGACGCCGAGGACGGTGAGGGCGGCGAGCGGCAGGGTCCAGCGGGCCCGGCGGCTCAGGTCGCGGCGGAAGAGGCCGAGGACGAGGGCGCCGCCCGCGACGACGTTGACCGTGCCGGTGAGCAGGGCGCCGGTCAGCTGGCCGAAGAAGGGGAGCAGCAGGAAGGGGAAGGCCAGGCCGCCGACCAGGGCGCCGACGTAGTCCGCGGCGAACAGGTCGGCCACCGCGCCGCCCGCGTCCTGCCGGCGGATGCGCTGGATCAGCTCCATCAGCAGGGGGACCTCGGCGCCGATGAGCAGGCCGATGGCGAGGGAGAAGGCCACGAGCAGGCAGCGCGGGCCCTCGGCCCACCACCCGCCCCAGCCGCCGGTCCAGGCGAAGACGGCGTACAGCGCCATCGCGCTGCACCCGCCGACCAGGGCGAGGGCCGACTCGACCGCGCCGAAGGCGGCGGCCGCGTGGCGGCGCAGCCGTTTGGCGGCGAGGGAGCCGATGCCCATCGCGAACACCATCACGGACAGCACGATGGAGGCCTGGGTGACCGAGTCGCCGATCATGTACGAGGCGAACGTGACGAGTTCGAGCTCGTACACCAGTCCGCAGGCCGCGCAGACGAAGCCGCACACCAGCACCAGGAACCGTCCCGGGCCGGGCCGGACGGGCAGCGGGACCGGGCCGGTCGAGGAGGGCGGGCCGGTCCGGGAAGGCGGGGCGACCGGGGGCGCGGGAGCGTGCGAATCGATCACTCTGTGACGTTACGTCACGCACTCGGGACGCTTCGTCACCCACACGTGTGGAAGTGAGGGCAGTTGACGCATTACGGGTTTATGCGGCCGTTCACGCCCTCACGGGTTCGTCCGGCGGCCAACCGCCTTCCCCGGTACGGTCGTCCGGCCGCCCGGCTCTCCTCCGCGGCCCGACCCGCGTGCGCGTCGCCACCAACTGCCCGTCCTGCGGGTAGGCGTGCCAGGTGCGCCAGTGCACCTGGCCCTCGTGCCGCTGGGCGAGCAGGGCGGTGAACGCGTGCGGGCTGCCGGGGAACACGCCGGCGAGGCCGTGCGGATGGTCGGAGACGAGGGCCAGCAGCTCCTGGGCGCGTCCCGCGAACGAGCCGGGCGTGAGCACCTCGACGCGGGCGGCGAACTCGTACTCCCAGTCGTCGACCCGCTTGGCGACGCCGAGCGGGAGGGGCGTGCTGGAACCGGGGATGCAGGCGACCGTCTCCGAGCAGAGGCCGCGCTCCTCCTCCAGGAGCACCTGGTGGGACGCGCCGAGCAGTCGCAACTGGAGTTTGGATCCCGCGAGTTCGAGGTCGAGCGTGGCCAGCGCGGGCAGCGGCTCACGCCCCAGCGCCCAGGCGAGGTCGGCCGCGCGCGTATCGGTGTAGGAGGTGTTCAGGGTCGTGAGCATGGATCGGCTCCGCTAACACGCGACAGGAGGGGAGATCGGCCATGTCAGCCCAGCCGGCCCGGCCGGGGGGAGTCTGCGGGACGTCCTGGGGGCTGCGTTGGCGATTCAGAGGGAATCATGAACTGTGGCGCCTTCACAGCGCTTTTACCCAACTTCATGCGGTTTCCATCCCTCGGGGGGCTCCACAGCTCAACTGTTCAACCCTGGCGTACACCGGGGAGCGGCAGTGGAACGGGTGAGCGCCCGCCGGTCGCTTCGTCCGGCGGGCGCTCGGTGCGGCCCGGATGCGGTTCCCCCTGATCCCGCGAGTCCCGTCCGGCACGGGACGGTTCGCGGGAGGAAGCTCAGCTGCCCCGTGTCAGCTGCCTCCCCCGCATCCGCCCCCTCCACCGCACGAGGAGCCGCCGCCGCAGGACGATCCCCCGCCGCAGGAAGAGCTGCCCCCGCACGAGGAGCCGCCGCCGCAGGAGTGGTGACCCCCGTGCCCGCCGTGACTCCCGTGTCCCCCCGAGGACGAGCCGGAGTCGGCCGCGCCGCCCCAGGCCCACCAGCTGCTTCCGCCGTCGTACGACGATGACGAAGACGAAGACGACGAGCGGTACGACCGGCCCCGGCCGCCCTTGCCGAGCGACACCTTGGTGCGCCGGTTGCGGCGGGCCCGGCCCGCCGCCGCCGCGACGACCACGACCGCGGCCACCGCCAGGATGATGCCGATCTCCATGGCGCCCCCCTCCTTCCGTTCCCCCGAAGCGGCCCCCCGTGGGCGCCTCGCCTGTTGCCGCGCCTCGCGCGGTGACCGGGGGATGCCCGGCCGCCTCCGGGCTCAAAGCAGAGTTGAGGAACTCCAGAGCTTGGGCGCAGGATGACCGGCATGACCTCCTCCGCGCGCCCCTTCCTCAACCGCCGCCTCGCCGAGTTCGGGACGACGATCTTCGCCGAGATGTCCGCCCTCGCGGTGGCCACCGGGGCGATCAACCTGGGCCAGGGCTTCCCGGACACCGACGGTCCCGAGGAGGTCCGGGAGGCGGCCGTACGGGCGCTGCGGGACGGGCGGGGCAACCAGTACCCGCCCGGTCCGGGCGTCCCCGAGCTGCGCACCGCGATCGCCGGGCACCAGCTGCGCCACTACGGACTGTCGTACGACCCCGACACCGAGGTACTGGTCACGGCGGGCGCGACGGAGGCCATCGCGGCCTCGCTGCTGGCGCTGCTGGAGCCCGGGGACGAGGTCGTCGCCCTGGAGCCGTACTACGACTCCTACGCCGCGAGCATCGCCATGGCGGGCGGCACGCGGGTGCCGGTCACGCTCCGCCCGCACGACGGCGGCTTCCGTCTGGACCTGGACGAACTGCGCGCGGCGGTCACCGGCCGCACCCGGCTGCTGCTCGTCAACACCCCGCACAACCCGACCGGCACGGTCCTCACGCGCGCCGAACTGGCCGCGATCGCCGAGCTGGCGGTGGAGCGGGACCTGCTGGTGGTGACGGACGAGGTGTACGAGCACCTGGTGTTCGACGGCGCCGAGCACGTGCCGCTCGCCACGTTCCCCGGGATGCGCGAGCGCACGGTGACCATCGGTTCGGCCGGCAAGACCTTCTCCTTCACCGGCTGGAAGGTCGGCTGGGTGACGGCCGCGCCCGAACTCGTGCGCGCCGTCCGCTCGGTGAAGCAGTTCCTGACGTACGTCTCCTCGGGCCCCTTCCAGTACGCGGTCGCCGAGGCGCTGGCCCTGCCCGACTCCTACTTCGAGGACTTCCGCCGGTCCATGCTGGCCCGCCGGGACATCCTCGCGGCGGGACTGGCGGAGGCGGGCTTCGAGGTGTTCCGGCCGGCCGGCACCTACTTCGTCACCACCGACATCCGCCCCCTCGGCGAGAAGGACGGCTTCGCGTTCTGCCGCGCCCTGCCGGAGCGCGCCGGCGTGGTCGCCGTCCCCAACGCCGTCTTCTACGACGACCGCGAGGCCGGGGCCCCGTTCGTGCGGTTCGCCTTCTGCAAGCGCGAGGAGGTGCTGCGGGAGGCGGCACAACGGCTCCGGGCCATGTGAGCCCCGCGTAGGGCCGGCGCGGCACGGTCCCGGATGCGACCAAGTGGCCCGGTGCCTGTACTCGACACAGGTGAACCGGTGGCGTACTCGGCCGTCTGCTGCTCGCGTCGGCGCCCGGGCCCCTGCAGGGTGCGGTGGTGACTCACGCCAGCACCGTCCTCGCCCCGCCCGTCGTCACACCCCAACCGGCCCCCGGGGAGCGCACCGGGCCGTCGCCCGGCAGCGCGGGCGCCGTCGCCGTGGGCCTCTTCCTGGGCGCGCGGCTCACCGGCGCCGCCGTGCTCGCCCTCGTCGGCGCGGCCGCCGGCCGGCACCCCCTGATGCTGCTCGGCCGGTCCTGGGACTCGAAGTGGTACCTCGGCATCGCCGCGCACGGCTACGGCCACTCCCTGCACCTGCGCTCCACGGTCGTCAGCGACCTGGCGTTCTTCCCGCTGTACCCGGGGCTGGTGCGTGCGGTGACCGCGCTGACCCCGCTCGGCGGCGTCGGCGCCGGGCTGCTGGTGTCGTGGACGGCCGCCGCCGTGGCCGCCGCCGGCATCCACGCGGTCGGCACCCGGCTGCACGGGCGGGCGGTCGGTATCGCGCTGGTGCTGCTGTGGGGTCTGCTGCCGCACTCGGTGGTGCTGTCGATGGCGTACACCGAGCCGCTGCTGACGGCGTTCGCGGCCTGGTCCCTGCACGCGGTGCTGACCGGGCACTGGCGGTGGGCGGGCGTGCTGGCCGCGTGCGCGGGACTCGCCCGGCCGAACGGGTTCGCGGTGGCCGCCGCCGTGCTGGCCGCCGCGGGCTGCGAGGTGTGGCGGCGGCGCGGCAGGGTTTCCCACAGGCTGTGGACGGGCGCGGCGCTCGCCCCGCTGGGCTGGACGGCGTACGTCCTGTGGGTCGGCCGGCGCACGGGTAACCCGCTGGGCGGCTACTTCGAGGTGCAGCGGCGCTGGGGGTCGCGGTTCGACTTCGGGCGGGGTTCGCTGGAAGTGGTGCGCCGCTCGCTGCTGCACGGCAACCGGTTCGTCTTCGCGATGGCGCTGATCATCGCGGCCGTCGCCGTGCTGCTGTTCGCGCTGCTGCTCGTCGAGCGCGCCCCGCTGCCGCTGCTGGCGTACAGCGGGGTGCTGCTGCTGATCGCCCTCGGCGGGTCGGGCTTCTTCGCCTCCAGGCCGCGGTTCCTGCTGCCGGCGTTCCCGCTGCTGCTGCCGCTCGCCCGGGCGCTGGTACGGACGGCGAGAGCCCGGCCCTGGCACGCGACCGTGGTGGTCGCGGCCCTGGCCGGGCTCAGCTATGTCTACGGCGCGTACCTGGTCGTGTTCGGGCACGCGCCCCTGTGACGGGCGGCGGGGTTACTCCCCGTCGTCCCCGGGCTCCTCGGGCTTCTCGGCCTCGTCGACCTCCTGCTCCAGGCCGAGCTGCTCGACGAGCCACTTGTCGAACTCGATCGCGGCCCGCACCCAGCTGACCGTGGAGGAGACGAAGTGGTTGATGTCGACGCCCGTGCCGATCAGCATCTGGGCCTCGCCGATCAGGCGGACGGTGCCGTCGTCGTGGGTGTGCGTGTACACCTTGGGCCACAGGGTGCGGCGGTTCCAGTCGTCGACGGACTCCAGAAGCTGGGGCTTCTCGTCGATCTGGTGCGGACGGTCGTAGAAGGTCCGCACCGAGAAGACCGCCTGCTCGGCCTCCCCGCGGAACATGAAGTACGTGCGGAACTGCTCCCACGGAGCCGCGAGGTCGCCCTCCTCGTCGACGACGTACTTCAGCTCCATCTGGTCGAGGAGCTGCTTCACGAGGTCCTGATCCGGGAGGACGGGGCCCGCCGGTCCCTGGGGCTGCGGGTCGGGCTGGCCCCCGAAGTTCGGAATCGAGGACGGGTCGATGCTCACCGTGTTTTTCCCTTCATGCGGATCCCGCCATCCTCCCCCATGCGGGGAGGGGGGTGGCAAGCCCTGACGTGACCTGTCAGCCATGGGCTGACATGATCCGGCTGGTCGGGTGAGGCGGGCGGGCGACGGGAGCCGGCATGGCGGCGCGGGGACGGACCAGGTGGGGGCCTGTCGCGGCGGTGCTGGCGCTGCCGGTGGCGCTGCTCACCGGCCTGGTCGTCATGGTGGTGGCCTGGCTCCGCCCGGACGCCCCGCTCGGCGGGGAGTCCGGTGAGGTGCCGTGCGCCGAGGCGCTGTCCTTCGGCGGGGCGAGGCTGCCGAAGGGGGCGCGCGACACGAGCTGCACGGTGCGGTCCTGGATGGACACCGACTACGTGGCCCGCTTCCGTATGCCCCGCGAGGACGTGCGCGACTGGCTGAGGGCCACCTATCCGGACGCGCCGGACCCCGGGACCCGGTCCTGTCACCCGCACTCCGTCGACCTCTGCCTCGACCTGGGCCTGCGCGAGGAGGACTGGAACTACGCGGGGCGCGTGCCGGGCAGGACGGACCCCGGCTTCGGCGCGTTCACTGTCGACGTCGACATCACCTGCGAGGGCCGGGACACGGCCCTCGTGGTGTTCTCGGCGTTCACCTCGTGAGGGTCACAGCGTCTTGCCCGTCGCCGGCCCCACGATCAGCCCCTCGCCGAAGCGGTCGACGCGGATCGTGTCGCCGTCCTTGATCTCGCCGGAGAGGATCTCCTTGGCGAGGCGGTCGCCGATGGCGGTCTGGACGAGGCGGCGCAGCGGGCGGGCGCCGTAGGCCGGGTCCATGCCCTCCTCCGCGAGCCAGGCCAGCGCACCGGGGGTGATGTCCAGCGTGAGCCGGCGCTCGGCGAGCCGCTTGGCCAGCCGGTCGATCTGCAGCCCGGCGATCCGCTCCAGTTCGGGCTTGGTCAGCGCGGAGAAGACGACCAGGTCGTCCAGGCGGTTGAGGAACTCCGGCTTGAAGGAGGCCCGGACCATCTCCAGCACCTGTTCCTTCTTCTCCTGCTCCCCGAGCACCGGGTCGACCAGGTACTGGCTGCCCAGGTTGGAGGTGAGCACCAGGATGGTGTTGCGGAAGTCGACGGTGCGTCCCTGACCGTCCGTCAGGCGGCCGTCGTCCAGGACCTGGAGCAGGATGTCGAAGACCTCGGGGTGGGCCTTCTCCACCTCGTCCAGCAGCACCACGCTGTACGGGCGGCGGCGCACCGCCTCGGTGAGCTGGCCGCCCTCCTCGTAGCCGACGTACCCGGGGGGCGCGCCGACCAGCCGGGCCACGCTGTGCTTCTCGCTGTACTCCGACATGTCGATGCGGACCATGGCCCGCTCGTCGTCGAAGAGGAAGTCGGCGAGCGCCTTGGCCAGTTCGGTCTTGCCGACACCGGTCGGGCCGAGGAAGAGGAAGGATCCGGTGGGGCGGTCGGGGTCGGCGATCCCGGCCCGCGAGCGCCGCACGGCGTCGCTGACCGCGCGCACGGCCTCGGACTGGCCGATGAGCCGCTTGCCCAGCTCGTCCTCCATCCGCAGCAGCTTCTGCGTCTCGCCCTCCAGCAGGCGCCCGGCGGGGATGCCGGTCCAGGCGGCGACGACGTCGGCGATGTCGTCGGAGCCGACCTCCTCCTTGACCATGGTGTCCCGGGCGACCTCCTCCTCGGCCTCGGAGGCGGCCTCCAGCTCCTTCTCCAGCTGCGGGATCTCGCCGTAGAGCAGCTTGGCGGCGGTGTCGAAGTCGCCGTCGCGCTGCGCGCGTTCGGCCTGGCCGCGCAGGTCGTCCAGCCTCTCCTTCAGCTCACCGACCCGGTTCAGGGACTGCTTCTCCTTCTCCCAGCGGGCGGTCAGGCCCCGCAGCTCCTCCTCCTTGTCGGCGAGGTCGCGGCGCAGCTTCTCCAGGCGTTCGCGGGAGGCCGGGTCGGTCTCCTTGGCGATCGCCAGCTCCTCCATCTTCAGCCGGTCCACGGCACGCTGGAGTTCGTCGATCTCCACGGGGGACGAGTCGATCTCCATGCGGAGGCGGGAGGCGGCCTCGTCCACCAGGTCGATGGCCTTGTCGGGCAGGAAGCGGGAGGTGATGTACCGGTCGGACAGGGTGGCGGCGGCCACCAGCGCGCTGTCGGCGATCTGGACCTTGTGGTGGGCCTCGTAACGGCCCTTCAGACCGCGCAGGATCGCGATCGTGTCCTCCACCGACGGCTCGGCGACCAGCACCTGCTGGAAGCGGCGCTCCAGGGCGGGGTCCTTCTCGATCCGCTCCCGGTACTCGTCCAGGGTCGTGGCGCCGACCATGCGCAGCTCGCCGCGGGCCAGCATGGGCTTGAGCATGTTGCCCGCGTCCATGGCGGAGTCCCCGCCGGCGCCGGCGCCGACGACGGTGTGCAGTTCGTCGATGAAGGTGATGATCTGCCCGTCGGAGTCCTTGATCTCGGCGAGCACGGCCTTCAGCCGCTCCTCGAACTCGCCGCGGTACTTGGCGCCGGCCACCATCGCACCGAGGTCGAGCGCGACGAGCCGCTTGTCCTTCAGCGACTCGGGCACGTCCCCCTTGACGATCCGCTGGGCGAGCCCCTCGACGACGGCGGTCTTGCCGACGCCCGGCTCGCCGATGAGGACGGGATTGTTCTTGGTGCGGCGGCTCAGCACCTGCACGACCCGCCGGATCTCCTGGTCCCGGCCGATGACCGGGTCCAGCCGGCCCTCGCGGGCGGCGGCGGTGAAGTCGGTGCCGAACTTCTCCAGGGCCTTGTACTGGCCCTCCGGGTCGGCGGTGGTCACGCGGCGTCCTCCCCTGGCCTTCCGGAAGGCCTCCTGCAGCTTCCTGGCGTCGGCGCCCTGCGCCTTGAGCACCTCACCCGCCGCGCCGCCCTTCGCGGCGATGCCGACGAGCAGGTGCTCGGTGGACAGGTACTCGTCGCCGAGCGCCTTGGCCCGCTCGGTCGCGTCGGCGATGGCGGCCAGCAGTTCGCGGTTCGGCTGCGGGGGCGCGACGGTGGAGCCGGTCACACTGGGCAGCCCGGCGAGGATCTTCTCCGCACCGGCGCGTACGGCGGCCTGGTCGGCCTCGACGGCGGCGAGCAGGTCGGTGATGTTCTCGTTCTCCTGCCCCTGCAGCAGAGCCAGCAGCAGGTGGGCGGGGGTGAGGTCCGGGTGCCCGTCGGTCACGGCGCGACTGCTCGCGGCGTTGATCGCGTCCCGGCTCCTGTTGGTCAGCTCGGCGTCCACGTGTCCGTTCTCCTCCTCGGCGTCCCGGTGCTGACTTAACCAGCGTACACAAAGTTGAGTCTATTCCACTCAAGGCTGGGCGTGCACGTGTCTCCGGTTAGGTTTCGGGGCATGGCGACATACTCCGTGGATCCGGGTTCCCCGGGCGAGGCCTACCTCGCCTTCTGGCGGGAGCGGCATCTGTGCACGCTGACGACGATCCGGCCCGACGGCAGTCCGCACGTGGTGCCCGTGGGGGTGACGTACGACCCCGGGGCCCGGCTGGCGCGGATCATCACGAACGGGGCGAGCGCGAAGGTCTCCCATGTGCGCGCGGCCGGCTCCGGGGGCGCGCGGGTCGCCGTGTGCCAGGTGGACGGCAGGCGCTGGGCCACCCTGGAGGGGCGCGCGTACGTCCGCACCGAGCGGGAGCGCGTCGCGGAGGCCGAGCGGCGCTACGCCGAGCGCTACGGCCGGATCCCGTCGCCGAACCCCTCGCGCGTGGTCATCGAGATCGAGCTGGAGCGGGCGCTCGGGCGGGGCTGAGGACCGATGGTTTTCGGCCAGCGTGGCTGTACGCCCATACCTGGAGATGTCCCCGCAAAACTGCAGCGGCGTCACCGTGTTCAGGTCACGGTGACGCCGCTGCGGGGGGAAGCGCCTGAGCGATCTTTTACGACGGGGGAATCGCGTCAGGCACTGCGGGGGGTGGCCGAGACGGTACTGAGTTCGGGGTCCGCCGGCTCGGACAGCCGGTGGTCCCGCTGGTCCAGGTTCACGAAGATCATTCCGTACCGGATGGCACAGCGCACCGGCCGGGGCGCGCCGCGCGGCTTGCGCAGGCACCGGAACGCCCGCACGTCGCCGTCGTCGTCCCGGGTGACGACGACCGGCTCGCCGAACACGGTCACCATCAGTGAGTCACCGCTGTGGGGGATGGCGGTGACGAGGTCGATGAAGTGCCAGCCGGAGCGGTAGGCGGTGGCCATCTCACGGCGGAAGGATCGGTCGTCGGGTGGAGTAGTCATAGTCAGTCCCAGACGCTGTCATCCATGCTGACCGGAGTCTCGACGCCGACAGCGACCGTCCCCGTTGCCCGAGCACCACTCGACGTGTGACCGTCCCCCTGCGCGCCGGAGAGGCCGGCCAACATCCCGAAGGCCGCAACGGCGGAGAAGGCGGCGACAAGCACCGAGCGAAGCATTCTCTTACGCATAGTCGGCTTCGTCCTCACTTGAAGGTCCCCTCTTCCCCCGTCGAGTAAGACGATGGCTCATATGGGCACGTCATGACCACACGATCGGTGCATCATGTTCCTGCATGTTCAGGACCCTGGGGGGTGGAGATTTGGGAACAAACGGGACTAAGGCGGCACATCCCCATACGGTTACCGACTTGTGTGAGGAAGGGAATCGTCTCTACGCGACGGCGCTGCGCACCGGCCGCATCGCCCGAGCGGATGTCGAGACCGCCCCTTGTCTGATGGAGTTCGCCCTCCTTCACCCCGATCCGGACGACGCGGGCTGGCTGCGCCCGGTTCCCCCGACCCTGGCCCTCGCGCAGCGTCTTCACCCCCTTGAGCAGGAGATCACCGAGCGGCGGCGGCAGTCCGTCGCCCTGGCCGACGCCTTCGAGCCATTCATGTCCCTGAGCACCCAGGAGAGCGCGCCGACCCACTCGATCACGGTCCTGGAGGGGCTCGACCGGATCAACACGGCGCTGGACCTGGCCACGGCCCAGTGCCGCACCGAGATGCTCACCGTGCAGCCGAGCGGCCGGCGCCGTCCCGAACAGCGGCTCATCGAGGGACTCGAGCGGGACAAGCCGCTGATCGAGCGCGGGGTGCGGATCAGGACCCTGTACCAGCACACGGCCCGCTACAGCCCCGACCGGCTGGCCTACGTCGACCAGTTCACCAACGGCAAGGTGGAGTACCGCACCATCGACGAACTGGTGGACCGGCTCATCATCTGCGACGAGACCGTGGCGTTCATCCCGACCAGGGACGACCGCCAGGTGGCCCTGGAACTGCGCCACCCCGGGCTGGTCCGCTACCTGATCAAGGTGTTCGAGTTCATGTGGGACCGGGCGGTGCCGCTGTCCGCCGGAGCGCCCTACGAGACGGCGCCCGACGGCATCACCGACATCCAGCACTCCATCGCCAAGCTCCTCGTCGAGGGCCACGTCGACGAGGCCATCGCCCGCCGCCTCGGCATGAACGTGCGCACCTGCCGCGCCCACATCGCCAAGCTCGCCCAGGCCCTCGGCAGCGGCAGCCGCGCCCAGCTCGGCTACCTCATCGCACAGTCCGGCATGCTGGACCGGGACCTGTGAGACCAGGGCCGGGCGACGAGCACCGCGGGAACGCGCGCCCGGCCACGCACGGGTGAGGTACCTGGAGAGTCGAGCCGACGGCCCGAGCGGCGGAGGCGAGCCGGAGCCGCGCCCGGCCCGGCCGTCCGGTCCGGCGGCCGGAGGACCCGTCCGCCGACGGTGGGGAGGCAGGCGAGTGGACATGGGGGCAGCGCACCCCGAGCACGGGGCCGACGACCTGTGCGAGGCGGGGCAGGAGCTGTACGAACGCGCGCTGCGCGCGGGGCGGGTGAGCGCCGGTGACGCCGTCGGCGCGCCCTGCCTGGCGGCCCTCGGGCTGCTGCGGCCCGCCGCGGAGGACGCCCGGCGCCTGGAGCCGGTTCCGCCGGCCGTGGCGCTGCACCGGTTGCTGCGCTCGACGGCCGACCGGATCGCCGCCGAACGCCGGCGCGAGGCCCTGCTGGCGGACGTGTTCGAACCGCTCATCCGCAGCGACGGCCGGCGCACCGAGGACGCCGCGGACACCCCGACGCTGCGGCTGCTCAGCGGGTCCGCGCACATCAACGAGGCCATAACGGAGGCCATGGAAACGGCCCGCCACGAGGTCCTGTGCGTGCAGCCCCACCACGAGCTGAACACCCCGCGCGGACACCGCTCGCAGCGCATCGCCCTGCGGCGCGACCAGGAGCTGCTGGACCGCGGTGGCCGGATCCGCACGCTCTACCAGCACACCCTGCGCCACCTGCCGGCCATCGCCGGGTACTACGAGCAACTGCGCGGCGACACCCAGGCGCGCAGCCTGGACGAGGTCACCGACCGGCTGATCGTCGTCGACCGCACCGTCGCCTACCTCCCCGCCAACGCCGACGCCACCCTCGCCCTGGAGGCCCGGCACCCGGCGCTGGTCACGTACTTCGTGACGACGTTCGACCAGCTGTGGCGCCTGGCCACCCCCATGTACCCGCGGGCCGTCCAGCGGCCCACCGTGGACGGCGTGACGCCGCGCCAGCGGGCCATCGCCGCACTGCTCGTCGAGGGCCACACCGACGCCGTCATCGCCGAGCGGCTGGGCATGAACGTCCGCACGGCCCGCGTCCACATCGCCAGGCTCGCCACCACCCTCGGCAGCACCGGCCGCACCCAGCTGGGCTACCTCATAGGGCGGTCGGGGATCCTCGACCGGCGGGGGGAGGCGGCCGGGTGAGCCACCGCGAGCACGGCGCGGAGGAACTGTGCGCCGCCGGCAAGAGGCTCTACCAACGCGCCCTGCGCGACGGGTACCTGCCCGCCGCCGAGACCGCCGAGGCGCCGTGCCTGACCGGCCTCGGCCTGCTGCACCCGGCCGTCGACGACCTCGGCCGCCTGGAGCCCGTGGCCCCCGCCGCCGCGCTCAACCGCTTCCTGCGCTCCTCCCGCGCCCGCGTCGACGCCGAACGCCGCCGTGAGGACCGGCTGCTGGAGCTGTTCGAGCCCCTCCTGCACGCCGGCACCCCGCACGGCGCCCCCGCCGACGCCCCGACCCTGCGCCTCCTCAGCGGCACCGAGTCCATCAACCACGCGATCGGCGAGGCCCTCGCGGAGGCGGCCGAGGAGGTGCTCTGCGTCCAGCCGCACGCCGGGCTCACCGGTCCGCGCGGCGAGGCCGCGTACGCGGCCGCCTCCGCGCGTGACCAGGCCCTGCTCGACCGCGGCGTCCGGCTCCGCGCGCTCTACCAGCACACCCTGCGCCACCTGCCGTCCGTGTACGGCAGTCTCGAGCGGCTGCGGGGGGACTTCGCGATCCGCGGTCTGGACGAACTGCCGGACCGGCAGATCATCGTCGACCGGACGGCGGCGTTCATCCCGGCCGGCGACGACCGGCGGCTCGCCCTGGAGGTACGTCACCCGGCCCTGCTCGGCTTCTTCGTCACCGCCTTCGACCGGCTGTGGCGGCTGGCCACGCCCCTGTACCCGCAGGCCGTCCAGCGGCCCTCGGTCGGTGGGGTCACACCGCGTCAGCGTGCCATCGCCGCCCTGCTCGTGGAGGGACACACCGACGCGGTCATCGCGGAGCGGCTCGGCATGAACGTGCGCACGGCCCGCCTGCACATCGCCAAGCTCGCCACCGTCCTCGGCAGCACGAGCCGCGCCCAGCTCGGCCACCTCATCGGACGGTCGGGGCTTCTTGGCCCGGAACGGTGAGCGCGGCTGCCGGGCGTGCGGGCCGTTGGCCGTTCAGACCCACCTGGGCGATGCGGACGCCGAGCTGGGTGCGGCTGGCCGCGCCCAGCGTCTCCGACAGGCGGGCGATGTGAGCACGGCAGGTGCGCACGCTGATGCCGAGCCGCTCGGCGATCACCGCGTCCTGATGGCCCTCGGCGAGCAGGGCGGCGATGGACTGCTCGCGGTGCGAGATGCCCTCGATGCCGGTGTCGGGCAACGGCGCGGTGAGCGGGATCGCCAGCCGCCACAGCCGTTCGAAGACCGTCACCAGGTACTCCACGAGCGCCGGGTGGCGTAGTTCCAGGGCCATGGTGCGGTCGGTGTTGGCGGGGATGAAGGCGACCGTGCGGTCGAAGAGGATGAGGCGGTCGATCACCTCGTCCAGGGTGCGGGCCTCGACCGTGTCACCCATCAGCTCCAGGTAGTTGAGCAGACCCTGCCCGTGCCGGGCCACATGCGTGTACAGGTCGCGCATGCGCACGCCCCGGCCGCGCAGCGCCAGCGCCCGGTGCAGCCCCTCGGACAGCTCGGCCTCCCGCCGGATGCCGCCCGGCTGCACGGTGAGCACCTCGGTCGTGCACGCCTCGGTCGCCTCGTCCATCGCGGCCTGGATGCGGGAGAGCCCGTCCAGGACCCGGATGGCGCTGCCCTCCGCCGGCGCCGCCAGCGCGTTCAGCTGCCGGCCCAGGCCCGCGTACCACTCGAACGCGGCCACCGCCGAGCCCACCCGCCGCTGGCTCTCGCTGACCTCGTCGTAGACCCCGCGCAGCAGCCTGGTCATGACCTCCTGCGGGGAGGTCGGCACCAGCCGTTCCATGTCGTCGGGATCCGGGTGCAGCAGGCCCAGTTCCAGCAGGCAGGGCACCCGTTCGGCGTCCGTGCGCGGCACCCGACCCCGGCGTACGGCCCGGGAATACACACGGTCCCCGGCCTCGCACAGCCGGTCGGCACCGTGAGGATGCTCCTCCGCCCCGTGCCCGGCCATCGCCCATTCCACCCCCGATGTGCTGCCACTTCCGCAGCGCAACTATGCGCGGCGCCGACCGGGTCCGCAACACGGCTCACCCCGAGGGGGCTGCCGGAAAGTGCCGTTATGCCCGCGTATCCGCCAGGCTCCGCCCCTCGCATTGCAACAAGATGATGGTGGTGGTCCGGCCATCACAGGGGCATCGTTGTTCCCGCTTCCCCCGGGTGTCACCCAGCACCCGGTAGCGGCCCCGGCCCGGGCGCCCCCCGCCTCCGCCGGGGCCGCTGTATCGCACCCACGGGGGTGGTGCGATGCGCAGGGAGGGCCGCCGGGGGTCTGCCCACGACCCCACGGCCTCACGGCCGCGGGCCGTACGACGCCGTGTCGTACGGCCCGCGGCCGTGGGAGCCGGTGCCCGCGGCGGGTGCCGCCGGGCGGTGTTACTTCAGGCCGATCGCCGCGCAGGCGGCCTTGTACTTCGAGGTGCAGATGTCGTCGACCTTGTAGATGCCGTCCGCGATGACCGTGTCCTTGATGCTGGTCCTGGTCAGCGGGCTCACCTGGACCAGCCGGGACGGGATGTCCTTGTCGGTGGGGCTGTCGACCTTGTCCTGGGCGAGGGCGTCGAACTGGATGTCCTTGCCCTGGATCTTGGTGACGGCCATCTGCGCGGCGGCCTCGGCCTCGTCCGGGTAGGACTTGTAGACGCTCATGTACTGCTCGCCGGCCACCACCCGCTGGACGGCGTCCAGTTCGGCGTCCTGGCCGGTGATCGGGGGCAGCTCGGTGACGCCGGCCGTCTTGAGGGCCTTGATGACGCCGGCCGCCATGCCGTCGTTGGCGGCGTAGACGGCGGCGATGTTGCCCTTGCCGATCTTGCCGATCGCCTCGGTCATCTCGGCCTCGGCGACCTCCGGCTTCCAGCCCTTGGTGTCGTAGGACTCCGCGATCGTCACCTTGCCGCTCAGCTCGGACAGCGCGCCCTGCTTGAACTGCTTGGCGTTCGGGTCGGTCGGCGAGCCGTTGATCATGACGACCTTGTCGGAGGTGTCGACCTTCGACCCGAGGACCTCCAGCAGGGAGCGGGCCTGCACCTCGCCGACCAGCTCGTTGTCGAAGGAGACGTAGGCGTCGATCGGGCCCTCGGCGAGCCGGTCGTAGGCGATGACCGGAATGCCCGCGTCCTTGGCCTTCTTCACGGCGCCGGCGACGGCGTGCGAGTCGACCGCGTCCAGCAGGATGACGTCGACCTTGTCGTCGATCAGCTTCTGCAGCTGCCCGGCCTGCCGGGAGGCGTCGGCGTCGGCGTTGAGGTACTCGACCTTGCCGTGCTTCTTGGTGAGTTCGGCCACCTTGTCCCGGATGATGGGGTAGTCGAACTTGTCGTAGCGGCTGTTGGCCTTCTCCGGAAGCAGCAGGCCCACGGTGATGTCGTCGCCCTTGGTCGGGCTGGCACTCGCACCGTCCCCCGTGGCGTCCAGCACGCCGCAGCCGGCGAGCGAGAGGGTCATCGTGGTTGCTGCCACGGATATGGCGATACGACGCATTCGGGGGCTCACTTCAGGTGCGTTCCGGACGTGGGTGCTGCTATACGACCCAGGTGTCTGAAAAGACAACGCGGAGTGCACACCCGGCGTCAAGGCGAATCACTTAACGAGTCCGCAACGCCACGCTCAGCTCTCACCGTGAAGGCGGCGCGGAATCGTCTCCAAACGCTCTTTACGGACCCTCCATCCAAGGGGAGTTCATGAGAAGGCAAAGAACGGCACAACCGACGCCGGCCGATTCGACCGCAGGAGCGAACAAACCCGGCCAGCCGCGCGGGCACCGCGGGAGCACTCGCAGCCGTCGGCGCGCACACGGGAAGGGGCCCGGAAATCCGGGCCCCTTCCGCCTGCACCTCGAGAACCGGTGCCTCAGTCGGCCTGCTGCCTCTTGGGCCGCCACACGACCAGCGCGCTGGTCTGCTGGACCTCCTGGTACGGGACCAGGTCGCGGCGGTAGGAGGCGTGGACGGCGGCCTCGCGCTGCTGCATCGCGGCCGCCGCGCCGTCCAGGGCCGCCTGCATCTCCACGACACGGGACTGCAGGGCGGCGACCTGGTTCTCCAGTTCGATGATCCGCTTGATGCCGGCCAGGTTGATGCCCTCGTCCTGCGACAACTGCTGCACCTGGCGGAGCAGTTCGATGTCGCGGGCCGAGTAGCGGCGGCCCCGGCCGGCGGTGCGGTCGGGGGAGACCAGGCCCAGCCGGTCGTACTGGCGCAGCGTCTGCGGGTGGAGTCCGGAGAGCTGGGCCGCCACCGAGATGACGTAGACCGGGGTCTCCTCGGTCAGTTCATACGGGTTACGTCGACGGCCGTCCATCACCCTCAAGCTCCCTTCGCGGCCTCGAACAGCTCCGCCCGCGGGTCCTCGCCCGCGGTCGCCTCGCGATACGCCTCCAGCGCGTCACGAGCCTTCCCCGACAGGTCCTTCGGGACACTCACCTCGACGGTGACCAGCAGATCGCCGCGGGTGCCGTCCGAGCGGACCGCGCCCTTGCCCCGCGCCCGCATCGTACGGCCGTTCGGCGTGCCGGGCGGCAGTTTCAGGGTGACGGCCGGGCCGCCCAGGGTGGGCACCCGCACCTCGCCGCCGAGAGCCGCCTCGGCGAACGTGACCGGGACGGTGACGGTGAGGTTGTCGCCCTTGCGCCCGAACACCGGGTGCTCGCCGACGTGCACGACCACGTACAGGTCGCCCGCCGGTCCGCCCCGCTCGCCGGGCGCGCCCTTGCCGCGCAGCCGGATGCGCTGCCCGTCGGTCACGCCGGCCGGGATGCGGACCTGCATCGTGCGGGACGACTTGGCGCGCCCGCTGCCCTTGCACTCCAGACAGGGGTGCTCGGCGATCAGGCCGCGGCCCTTGCAGTCGGGGCAGGGGTCGGTGAGGGAGAACCCGCCGCCCGAGCCCCGGGCGACCTGCCCGGTGCCGACGCAGGTCGGGCACACCCGCGGGGTGCCGTTCTTGTCGCCGGTGCCCGAACAGGCCTTGCAGGGCGCCTGGGAGGACATCCTGAGCGGCACCGTGGCGCCCTCGATGGCCTCCGTGAAGCTCAGCGTGACCTCGGTGTCCACGTCCTGGCCGCGCCGGGGCTGGGTACGGGTCGTACCCGTGCCGCCGCGGTTGAACAGGCCCCCGAAGACGTCACCCAGACCGCCACCGCCGCCGAAGCCGCCTCCGCTCTGCGCGTTGCCCCCGAAGAGGTCGCCCAGGTCGAAGTTGAAGCTGCCGCCGCCGGCGCCCGGCCCCGGGCGGAAGCCGCCGTTGCCGAACAGGGCGCGCGCCTCGTCGTACTCCTTGCGCTTCTTGGGATCGCCGAGGACGTCGTTCGCCTCGGAGATCTCCTTGAAGCGCTCCTCGGCCCTGGCGTTGCCCTTGTTGGCGTCCGGGTGGAACTCGCGGGCGAGCTTCCGGTACGCCTTCTTGATCTCGGCCTCGGTGGCGTCCTTGGGGACGCCGAGGACCTTGTAGTAGTCCTTCTCGATGAAGTCCTTGGTGCTCATCCCCGACGTCCCTCCTTCCTGTCCCCGGTGATTACGTCAGCCCTCCTCCGGGCCACCGTTCTCCTTGTCGTCGGCCGCCGCGCTCTCCTCGGCCTCCTCCGCCTTGACGGTCTGGGCGCCGGGCTGCGGCTCGGCGACGGCCACCCGCGCGGGGCGGATGGTGCGCTCGCCGATGCGGTACCCGGGCTGCAGGATCGCCACGCAGGTCGTCTCGGTGACGTCCGGCGCGTAGGAGTGCATCAGGGCCTCGTGGATCGTCGGGTCGAAGGGCTCGCCCTCCTTGCCGAACTGCTGCAGGCCCATCTTGGCCGCGACGGTCTCCAGCGACTCGGCGACGGACTTGAAGCCGCCGACCAGCTCGCCGTGTTCCCGCGCGCGGCCGATGTCGTCGAGCACGGGCAGGAGCTCGGTCAGGAGGTTCGCGATGGCGATCTCCTTGACCGCGATCCGGTCGCGCTCGACCCGGCGGCGGTAGTTCTGGTACTCGGCCTGGAGCCGCTGGAGGTCCGCCGTGCGCTCGCCGAGCGCCGTGCGCACCTGGTCCAGCTGGGCCACGAGGCCCGCGTCTGCGTTCACGTCCCCGGCCGGGGCCGCCGCCTCCTCGGCGGCGGCCTTCGGCTCGGCGTCGTCGTTGGTGGCGCCGGAAGGGACGTCGGGCTTCTCCTCGAAGCCCGGGGTCTCCTCCGTCACGCGGCACCGTCCTTGCGCTCGTCGTCCACGATCTCGGCGTCGACGACATCGTCATCGGCCTTGCCGCCGTCGGCGGCCGGGCCGCCCGCGGCCTGGGCCGCCTGGGCGTCGGCGTACATGGCCTGGCCCAGCTTCTGGGAGACGGCCGCGACCTTCTCGGTGGCGGTGCGGATCTCGGCGGTGTCCTCGCCCTTGAGGGCTTCCTTCAGCTCGCCGACCGCGGTCTCGACCTCGGTCTTGATCTCGCCGGGGACCTTGTCCTCGTTGTCCTTGAGGAACTTCTCGGTCTGGTAGACCAGCTGCTCGCCCTGGTTGCGGGTCTCGGCGGCCTCGCGGCGCTTGTGGTCCTCCTCCGCGTAGCGCTCGGCCTCCTCGCGCATGCGGTCGACCTCGTCCTTCGGGAGCGAGGAGCCGCCGGTGACGGTCATCTTCTGCTCCTTGCCGGTGCCGAGGTCCTTCGCCGTGACGTGCATGATGCCGTTGGCGTCGATGTCGAAGGAGACCTCGATCTGCGGGACGCCGCGCGGCGCCGGCGGCAGACCGGTCAGCTCGAACATGCCGAGCTTCTTGTTGTAGGCCGCGATCTCGCGCTCGCCCTGGTAGACCTGGATCTGCACGGACGGCTGGTTGTCCTCGGCCGTGGTGAAGATCTCCGAGCGCTTGGTCGGGATCGTGGTGTTGCGCTCGATCAGCTTGGTCATGATGCCGCCCTTGGTCTCGATACCGAGGGACAGCGGGGTGACGTCGAGGAGCAGGACGTCCTTGACCTCGCCCTTGAGGACACCGGCCTGGAGCGAGGCGCCGATGGCGACGACCTCGTCCGGGTTCACGCCCTTGTTGGCCTCCTTGCCGCCGGTCAGCTCCTTGACGAGCTCGGCGACGGCGGGCATGCGGGTGGAGCCGCCGACGAGGACGACGTGGTCGATCTCGCTGAGGGAGATGCCGGCGTCCTTGATGACGTTGTGGAACGGCGTCTTGCAGCGCTCCAGCAGGTCCGCGGTCAGCTGCTGGAACTGGGCGCGGGTGAGCTTCTCGTCCAGGTGCAGCGGGCCCTCGGCGGAGGCCGTGATGTAGGGCAGGTTGATCGAGGTCTCGGTGGAGGAGGACAGCTCGATCTTCGCCTTCTCAGCGGCCTCACGGAGGCGCTGGAGGGCCATCTTGTCCTTGCTCAGGTCCACGCCGTGGCCGGACTGGAACTGCTTGACCAGGTAGTCGACGACGCGCTGGTCCCAGTCGTCACCACCGAGGTGGTTGTCGCCGTTGGTGGCCTTCACCTCGACGACGCCGTCGCCGATCTCCAGGAGCGAGACGTCGAACGTGCCGCCACCGAGGTCGAAGACCAGGATGATCTGCTCGTCCTTGTCGAGGCCGTACGCGAGCGCGGCCGCGGTGGGCTCGTTGACGATGCGCAGGACGTTCAGACCGGCGATCTCGCCGGCCTCCTTCGTCGCCTGGCGCTCGGAGTCGTTGAAGTACGCCGGGACGGTGATGACCGCGTCGGTCACCTTCTCGCCCAGGTAGGCCTCGGCGTCCCGCTTCAGCTTCTGCAGGATGAACGCGGAGATCTGCTGGGGGTTGAAGTCCTTCCCGTCCAGCTGGATCTTCCAGTCGGTGCCCATGTGGCGCTTCACCGAGCGGATGGTCCGGTCCACGTTCGTGACCGCCTGGCGCTTGGCGACCTCGCCGACGAGCACCTCACCGTTCTTGGCGAAGGCGACGACGGACGGCGTGGTCCTGGCACCCTCGGCGTTGGTGATGACGGTGGGCTCGCCGCCCTCCAGAACGCTGACGACGGAGTTAGTCGTGCCCAGGTCGATGCCGACCGCACGTGCCATGGTTGATTCCTCCAGCTGACTTGAGTGGAACAGGCTCAAGTGTGCACGAGGAGACGCGATGGGTCAACGGACCTGAGCCAACCAGGCTCAACTCTTATCCGCTCCTTACACGCAAGTGCCCCGTGACCTGCGTTGATTCCGTGCGCCGGGGTGGCTGGACAGGGATGCGAAGGAGTACGAGTACGGCCAGCAGGGTCGCCCCCGCCACCCACAGCACCGCTTGCCCACCGGTCCATCCGGTGTGCACGAGTACCCCGACGAGCACCGACGAGAACGAACCGGCGCCCAGCAGCACGACCGACCCCTGCGGGGTCATCCCCAGCCGCCGCAGCCGGTGCGCGAGGTGGTCCGGCCGCCGCCTGAGCAGCGGATGCCGGGCCACCAGCCGGGCCAGGACCACGAGGACGGCGTCGGCGGCGGCTACCGCGCCGAGGCAGAACACCACCGCCGCGCTCGGCCCGATCGCGTAGCCCGCGCGCGTGAAGACGACGGCGGACGACAGCAGGAACCCGGTGAACAGCGACCCGCACGCCCCGAGCCCGACCCGCGCGGGGTGCCAGTTGTGCATCAGGAATCCGGTGAGGGCGGCGGCGAACACGCTCAGCAGGACGGCGAGCCCGTCCATCACCTCGGCGGCGGCGCAGGCCCCCGCACCGAACGCCGTGATCACACCGACGGTCCCGGCCAGCCCGTCGGCGTGGTCGAGCCCCCGGAAGGTGAGGGAGGCGAACACGATCCAGCCCACGGCCAGCATCCCGCCCGGCACGCCCGTCTCGTCGTAGGGCACCACGCAGGCCGCCGCCACGGCGGTACCGGCGACGAGCACACGGGCGCGCAGCCGCCACACGTCCGCGACCAGGCCGAGTGCCGCGACGACGGTGGCGGCGACCAGCAGCCTCGCGACGCCGTCCCCGAGCCGCGCGACCCCCGTCCACTCCCCCGCCCAGGCGACCAGACAGGTGACGGCCACGACGGCGAGCCCGCCGAGCACCGGCAGGGGCCGCCGGCACCGCCGGTCCAGGATGCCCGCCCGCAGCGCGGGCATCCTGGACATGGCCGTGAGCACGGCGGCGAGGAGAAGGGCGGTGGTGGCCGCGGCGATCCCGTAGAGCACGGCTCCAAGGTAGGCGCGAATGCGACGATTATGGACGAATAACACGATCCATTGTTCTGTCACACCATCTGATGGCCATTCGGGTGACGGCGGGCGGGTGTCCGACTGAGGGCCCCCTCAGCGACCCAGATCACCCCGCGCTCACCTACATCCCGACGGAAGATAAGGGTAGTCTCAGACGGACTGCATAAGTTACCGCTTAGTAATTTCGAGGCCGCCTCAGGAGCCCCAATGCAACTCGCCGCGATCGTCGTGTCGCTGGTCCTGACCGTGGTCGGCGTTGCGCTGCTCGCCCGTGCCATCGGCCAGTTCGTCCGGTACTTCAGGCTGGGCCAGCCCGTCCCCGCCGGAACCCGGACCGACAATCCCTACCAGCGCAGCGTGACCCTGGTCCGGGAGTTCCTGGGCCACACCCGTATGAACCGGTGGGGCATCGTGGGTGCCGCCCACTGGTTCGTGGCCATCGGGTTCCTGACGCTGCCGCCGACCATCATCAACGCCTACGGCCAGCTCTTCCAGGCCGACT
>NZ_BMUE01000010.1 GCF_014650035.1 Streptomyces lucensis JCM 4490
CCCACGACCCCACCACCACCCACACACCCCACATCCCCCCGCGCACAGAAGTCGAGGCAGAGCTCGCCGAGATCTGGGAGAAGGTCCTCGAACAGCCGCGGATCGGGGTGCTTGACGACTTCTTCCTCCTCGGGGGGCACTCGCTCCTCGCGACCACGGTCATCGCCGAAATCAGGGGACGATTCGGTGTGAGTGTCCCGGTACGCCGCCTCTTCGAAACCACCACCATCGCCGACCTCGCGGCCGACTTGGAAGAGCGCATCGGCGACCCGGCCGACACCGAGGAACACGATGAGATCAGCGCCCTCGTGGATGAGTTGGAGCAACTCATGGGCGACAGGGCCGAAGACCTTTCCGACGGGCCGCAGCCCCCTTCCGGCAAGCCGTCGAATCCGTCCGCCGCGCCGAACGAATGAGAGGCCCAGTAGCTGTGTTCACCGACGAGAAGGACGCATTCACCTACGTCGTCGTCGTCAACCACGAGGAGCAGTACTCCATCTGGCCGCAGGACAAGGAAACGCCTCGTGGCTGGCGGGCGACAGACAAGGCCGGCGCCAAGGACGAGTGCCTGGAACACATCAGGAAAGTGTGGACGGACATGCGCCCCCTGAGTCTGCGCAAGCAGATGGAGCGTGGTGGCGAGGCGGACGGAGAGCGCGCGTGAGGCCCTACTGCAAGGCATATCGTCTGGGCGAGCTCCGTGCCTTCCCGGAATGGAGCACGCTCGCCGACGGCAGCCAGGAGAGGCTCGGCGCGGACGACATCGTCTACGTCCGGGACGATCTGACCGTGGTGCGCACACCCGTCCTCACCGAGGAGAGTGTGATCCTGGGGCAGGTTACGGCTTCCTGGCGGAGGTTCTGTCTCGGCGTCCTCGGCTTCTCCGTACCTGACGGGACGTCGGCAGCCGCGGCGTCGGGAGCCACGGAATGAGCCGCGAGCCGCGCGCCGGACAGGACGCGGAGCGACTTGCCCGGCAGGTTGCCGCGCTGCCCCCCGCCAAGCGAGCGAAGTTGTGGCGGCGTCTGTGGGAACGCGGAATGTCCACCGCCGTTCTCGCGCCGCACCGTGACCGGGACGGCGAGGCGGAGGCCCCTGCCTCCTTCACGCAGCGTCGCATGGTCTTCCTGCACGGGCTGGACCCGGAGAGCCCGGCCTACAACAGCCCTGCCCAGTTCCTCCTCACGGGCCGGGTCGACACCGGTGCCATCGAGGAGGCGTTGAACGGCATCCTGGCCCGTCACGATGTGCTACGCACCCGTCTGCCGGTCGTGGACGGGGAGGCGGTGCAACAGGTGACGCCTTTCCGGTTCCGGCCACTGCCCGTGATCGACCTGACCGGGCTCTCGCCCGGCGAACGCACCGCGGAGAGCGATCGTCTGGTCCGGGCCGAACAAGGTGACCCCTTCGACCTGGCAGCCGGGCCCCTCGTGCGCTTCCGTCTGGTGCGGCTCGCGGAGGACCAGGCGCTCGTCGTGCTGACGTTCCACCACGCGGTCGTCGACGGCTGGTCCTTCAACGTGCTCTCCCGGGAGTTCGACCATCTCTACGGCGCCTGCTTGGACGACCGGGTCGGCCCACTGCCACCTCTGCCGCTGCAGTACGCCGACTACGCCCACTGGCAACAGGACTGGCTGCACAGCGACGAGGCAGAGCAGCAGATCGATTACTGGGCGACCCAGTTGGCCGACGCCCCCGAAGTTCTGAACCTGCCTGTGGACCGTCGCCGGACGGCGGCCGGCACCCGCCGCGGCGAGGTCCGTCAGTTCCTCCTCCCCACGGCCGTGCGGCAGGCGGTGGAGGAGCTGTCGGCACATACCAGAGCCACCCCTTTCATGGTTCTGCTCGCGGCGTTCCAGGTGGTGCTCGCCCGGTACTGCGGTCAGGACGACATCCTCGTAGGCACGCCTGTGGCCAATCGTCGGTACAAGGAGTTCCACGACCTCATCGGCTTCTTCGTCAACTCGGTCGCCCTGCGCGGCAGGCCACGGAGCGGGATCACCTTCCTGGAGTTCCTCGACGAGACGCGCACGACCTGCCTCGACGCCTACGAGCACCAGGACGTTCCGCTCGACATCCTGGCCAGGCGACTGCATCCCGACCGGGAGCTCGGGCGGAACCCGATCTTCCAGGTCAATCTCGCCTTCCACAACCAGCCGGAGCCGCTCGGCAGCGCTGCCGGCGCCACGGTCACACCGCTGGAACTCGACAACGAGGGAGCCCGCTTCGACCTGGACCTCGTCGTCTCCGAGGTCCCGGCCGGCCTTGAGTGCCGGCTCATCTTCGCGGCCGACCTCCTGGACCGCTCCACGGTGTCCGGCATCGCCGACTCCTTCCAGTGTCTGCTGCGGGCGGCCCTCCAGGACCCACAGCGGCGGCTCGGCGAACTGCTGCTCCTGTCACCCGAGCAGAGCCGCGCCATGACCGAGGCGGCTCACGGGCCACGGAAGGCCTACGCGGGGCCCGAGTGTGTGCACAGTCTGTTCCAGGAGCAGGCCGAGCGCACTCCCGAGGCCGTCGCCGTCCGCGGACCGGGCGGAGAGTGCATCACCTACCGTGAACTCGACCGTGCCACAGAAGCGTTCGCGCACCACCTGCGCTCCCTGGGCGTGCGGCGTGGTTCCCCGGTCGCGGTGCTGCTCGACCGCTCCCCCGACTGCGTCACCGCGCTGCTCGGGGTCCTCAGAGCGGGAGCCGCCTATGTGCCGCTCGACCCGGACTACCCACGGGCCCGCCTGGAGTACATGCTGCGGGACAGCGGGGCTCGGTACCTCGTCACGGACCCGGCTCTGCGGACCGGTCTCGACACGACGGCGTTGAGCGTCACGTCACTCGATGCGCAGGAGTGGACGGACCCGCCCACCGGCGTGCCGGCCCTGCCAGCGCTGACAGGTGACGACCTGATGTACATCATGTACACGTCCGGGTCCACCGGTGGCCCCAAGGGCGTGATGATGGCCCACCGCCAGGTGGTCAACTACCTCCAGTGGGCCGCGGACACCTATGCGGTCGGCTCCGGAGACGGCGTCCCCGTACACTCCTCGCTGAGCTTCGATCTCACCGTGACCAGTCTTTTCGCACCCCTGCTGCGCGGCCAGAAGCTGCTCTTCGACGCGCCTGCCGAGGACGGGACGCCGCCCGTGTACGCGGCCCGCGAACGCACCTGCTCGCTGGTCAAGCTCACCCCCTCACACCTGCGGCTCCTGGAAGGGCACGGCATCGACCGGGAGCGCCACACCTGGACGGACGTCCTCGTCATAGGCGGGGAGGCCTTGGCGGAGGAGCAGCTGGACCGCTGGCGCGACAGCGGGATCCGGCTCGTCAACGAGTACGGGCCGACCGAGACGGCTGTGGGATGCACCGCCTTCGACGCGACGTCGAGGAGCACGCGGACGGGACCGGTGTCCATCGGCACGCCAATACCCAACACCAGCGCCCATGTACTGGACGACCGGATGCGGCCGGTCCCGGACGGCGCCGTGGGGGAGCTGTACATAGGCGGTTCCGGTGTCTCGTACGGCTATCTCGGCCGGGGTGACCGGACGGCCGAGCGCTTCGTCCCCGACCCCTTCTCCGTCCGGCCCGGCGCGCGGCTCTACCGCACCGGTGACCTCGCCCGACGGGGCGAAGACGGGCTCCTGTTCTACCTGGGCCGCGCCGATCAGCAGGTCAAGATCAGAGGCCATCGGATCGAACCGGGTGAGGTCGAGGCGGCACTCGACATGGTGCCGACCGTGCGGCGCAGCGTCGTCGTCGCCGAGGACGAGCAGCTCGTTGCGTTCCTGGAGGTCGACGAGGACGCCGAGCGGACGGCGAAGGCCGGCGACGAGATGGAGGCCGACCGTGTCGGTCAGTGGCGCATGCTCTACAACACCACCTACGGGGACGACGGCGGCGCCGACGACCTGGCGGGCTGGACGAGCAGCTACACCGGCCGGCCGATCGAAGAGCAGGAGATGCAGGCGTGGCTCGACGACACCGTCTCCCGGATCCTCGCCCTCGCACCCCGCCGGGTGCTGGAGATCGGTTGCGGCACTGGCCTGATCCTCACCCGGGTGGCTCCCCACTGCGACTTCTACCGCGGCGCCGATCTGTCCTCCACGGTCGTGGACCATCTCCGTGCCGGCCTGCTCGCCGCTCCACCGGAGGGGCTGGCGCCGGACCGTGTGGAGCTGGTGTCCGCCGCAGCTCACGAGGTACCCGATGACGGGGTGTTCGACACGGTCGTCGTCAACTCCGTCCTGCAGTACTTTCCTTCGGTCGAGTATCTGCTGCGGGTACTCGACCGGGCGCTGAGTGCCGTGTCGGCGGGCGGACACGTCTTCCTGGGCGACGTGCGCAACGCCGACCTGCTCCCGCTGTTCCACACCTCCATCGCCGCACACCGGGCGACGGCGGGTGCGCGGGCCGGGGAGGTGCGCGCCCGAGCCGGTTCGGCGCTGGCAGACGAGGACGAGCTGTGCCTGGCACCGCGGCTGTTCCCTGCACTCCAGGAGTGGCTCCCGCAGATCAGCTCGGTACGGGTGCTGCCCAAGCGTGGGGGGTACCGGAACGAACTGAGCTGCTACCGCTACGACGTGATCCTCACCGTCGCAGGTGAGTCCACGGATGAACCCGACTGGCTCCCGCCGGACTCCGGACTCCACGACCCGGCCCGCCTGGAGGAGCTGCTGAGGCGTGACCGGCCGGCCGTCGTCGGGGTGCCCGCCGTGCCCAACGTCCGGTTGCAGCAGGACCTGGCGTTGCGCACGCTTCTCGACGAGGCCGCGGTGGACAAGCCCGTCGAGGATCTCGTGGCCCGGGCGGTCCGGGAGGCGGGCCCCGGCTGGGAGCCCGAGGCGTTCTGGCAACTGGCCGAGCGCTTGCCCTACACCGTCGAGATCAGTTGGGCCCGTGGTGGCGAGAGCGGGGCCTTCGACGTCGTGCTGCGCCGGAAGGACTCGGTCAGGACACGGCCCGTGCCAGCGGCCCACACCACGGCCCTGCCGTCAAAGCTGCCCCACGCGAGGCGTTATGCCAACGACCCGCTGTGGCGGGCGTCTTGCACCGCTCTCCTGCCCGAGGTCATGGAGGCCCTGCGGGAACGGCTGCCTGCATCCATGGTCCCCTCGCATCTGGTGCCCGTCCGCAGGATGCCTCTCACCTCGAACGGCAAGGCGGACACCGCGGCTCTGCGGCAACTGTGGCGCGTGTTCCGCAGGCAGCGTGAAGGCGGGGACGGTCACGCCCCGGCCGCCGGTCTGCTCACGGACACCCAGCGAACTCTCGCCCGACTGTGGGAGGAGTTGCTGGGCAGACAGGTCTCCGGGCCGGAGGACGACTTCTTCGCCCTGGGCGGACACTCGCTGCTGACCTTCCAGCTGGTCTTCCGCGTACGGAAACTGTTCGACGTGGATGTGTCCACGCGGCTGCCCTTCGAGAAGCCGAGCCTGTCGGCGATGGCGGCGGAGCTGGACCGGCTGCGCGCGGATGGCACCACACCGCAGCCGCAGCCGCTCGGCAGAGCCGAGCGGACATCCTTGCCGCCTGCGTCCTTCGCACAGGAACGCCTGTGGTTCCTGCAGCAGATGGAGCCGGACAGCACCCACTACAACATCCCCGTCTATCTGCGGCTCAGCGGCACTCTCCGCCCGGCTTCGCTGCGCAGCGCCCTGACCGAAGTCGTGCGACGCCACGAGGTCCTGCGCACCGTGCTGGTCATGCACGACGGCAGGCCCTACCAGTCGGTCCTGCCCCCTCAGGAGCTGGAGCTCCCCCTGTGCGACCTGTCCGCTCTGCCTGCGTCCGTGGCCGAGGCGGAGGCCCGTCGGGTCGCGCTGCAGGAGTACGGGCAGCCGTTCGTCCTGTCCGAGCAGCCAGCGCTGCGGTGCCGTCTGCTGCGGCTGTCGGAGGACGAGCACGTGCTGTTGCTGACCGGGCACCACATCGCCTTCGACGGCTGGTCGAGCGGCATCCTCCTGTCCGAGATGGCACGGCTCTACGCGGCACACACGGACACCCGGTCCGCCTCCCGCCCGCTCCTGCCCGAGCCGGAGGTCCAGTACGCCGACTACGCCGTCTGGCAGCGCCGGCTGGCGGACGCGGGGTACTTCGACTCCCTCCAGAAGTACTGGACGGCGCAGCTCGACGGCATCCTCGTCCTTCCGGGTCTTCCGATGGATCACCCGCGCCCGGTCAACCCCGTGCACAGCGGGTACAGCGTCCCGCTCGACATCCCGGCGGATGTGGCCATGGCCGTCCGGGCCTGGTGCCTTCGGCATGACGCGACGCTCTACATGGGCCTGCTGGCGGCCGCGTTCGTCATGCTGCACCGGCGCACCGGAGAGACCGACCTGGTCGTGGGCACCGATGTGGCCGGGCGATCGGACATGGCCACCGAGCGGCTCATCGGCTTCTTCGTCAACCAGCTGGTGCTGCGTGTGGACCTGGGCGGTGCCGCCGACTGGGAGGAGGTGCTGCGCCGGGTGCGTACGACCGCTCTCGACGCCTACGCCCACCAGGACTTCCCCTTCGAACAGCTGGTACGGGCACTCAATCCGCGACGCAGCCGGAACCAGAACCCCTTGTTCCAGGTCAAGGTGGCGCTCGACAACACACCGGCCGTGTACGAGGCGCTGCCGGGACTGACGGTGACGCCCTACGACTTCGATCTGGGAACAGCTCGTTCGGACGTGTCCCTGCAGATGCGCGAGGAATCGGACGGCACTCTGAGCGGAGTCCTGGAGTGCGACGCCGAGCTGTTCGACGAGTCCACCGTACGCGCCCTGCGGGACGACTATCTCGCGGTGATGGAAGCGCTGGCCGGCCTTGCGACGGGTTCCGCGGCAGCCGCGGAACCCGTGAGCAGCCCGGTCGGCGCACGGCCGGGGTGGAGCGGCACGGACCGGGCGGCGAAGCTGCGCCGCCTGAAGCGCTCCGACCGGTAGCCTTCGAGAAGGGAACGTCTCGTGACGGATTTTATCGAGAGCCATCCGCTGTCGGCCCAGCAGGCACATGTGTGGCGGCTCATTCAGGATGGGGCCCAGGCGTACGCCCAGGCGGTGTTCGAGGTCGACGGCCCGCTGGACGGGACACGGCTGCGAGCCGCCGCGGAATCGGTGACACTGCGCCACGGGGCGCTGCGCACCCACTACGACCAGCCGCCGTCCCAGGCGTCGCCGACGGCGGTGGTGCAGCGACAGCCGTCGTTGCTCTGGGAAACGGAGGATCTGTCGCATCTCTCCGCCGACCGGCAGCGTCCGGCCGTGGAGGAGGTCGCTCGCCGCGCACGCGACGGGGCGTCGCGGACGGGGCCGGGTGCCGGCCGGTCGGCATGGTGGGGTACGCACTGTGTGCTGGCCCCCGGGCGGCACGCGATCGTCGTGACCACGAGCCTGCTCACCGCCGACAGCCGTGCCTTCGAGGTACTTCTGAGAGATCTAGTTCACGCCTACGAGGCCCAACCCCAGCCGGAAGTCTTGCAGCTCGGCCAGTTCGTGCAGTGGCAACGTGAGCTGGCCGACGAGGAGCTGGAGGCGGTGGCCGACGCGGATGCCCTCTGGGAACGACGGGCTCGCACGACACAGCCGGTGCCGGCTCGACCGGGGCTGCCGGGCGATCCCGGCGACGGCGACGACACGGTGGCCGGGTCTTTGCCCGCCCTGCCCCTGGACCGGGCGGTGGTGGCAGCAGCCGCCTCGTTGGCCGATCGGTGCGGCGTCCGTCCCGAGGCCGTGTTCCTGGCCGCGTGGCACTTACTGCTGTGGGAGCTCACCGGCTCGGGCTCGACCACGGTCGCCACTGCCTTCCCAGGGCGCGCCTACGATGAACTCGAAGACTGCCTGGGTCATCTCGTCAGGTGGGTCGGAGTGCGTGCCCGGGCCCAGGGAGCCGACACCTTCGAACAGGTCGTTTCCGGTGTCGGCCAGGAGCTGTCCGCCGTGGAGGAGGTCGAAGACTGCCTCGTCGATTCCTATGCGAGGTCGGACCCGCCGCGGTGGACCGCGGCCTTCGAGTGCAAACGCGGGCCGGTCCACGAGACCGGAGCGACGACCTGGCGCGTCGTCGAGGACACGGCGGAGTCCGTGCGGTACGACGTAAAGCTGGAATGCCTACTGGGTCCCACCACGGCGGGCATCGTCGTTCGAACCCCCGGGCGGTTCGCGAGCGTGGACCTGCGGACCGTCGCCGAGCGCTACGGCGCCGTCCTCCGCCAGGTGCTCGCCGACCCCGGTGCCCGCTTGCGCCGCGGCGACCGGACGGGGCGCGAAGAAGTCGGGCCCGCCCGGCAGCAGGAGCCGCGGCAGGGTGCGGCGGAGCCGTGCGATGCGGTGGAAGCCGCTGTGGTGGGGATTTACGAGGAGTTGCTGGGGGTCGGTCCCGTCGGTGTCGATGACGACTTCTTCCACCTCGGTGGCCATTCCCTTCTGGCGGTCCAACTGATCGCGCGAGTCGGCGCGTTGTTCCACCTGGAGCTGCCCGTATCGGTATTGTTCGACGCCGCGCACGACGACGCCTCCGAGGGCGCCACGCCACGGCATCTCGCCGGCGTGGTGCGGAACACGCCGGCCGGGACGGGCCTCGACGGGAACTCGCCGGCCAGCCGGCCCAGGAACTCGCTGGTGGCTCTTCGCCGCGGGGGCGGTCCCGCGCTGTTCTGCATCCCTCCTGCGGGAGGCGATGTCACCGGATTCCGTGACCTCGTGAGGACACTGTCGGGAGGCTTCGCCGTGTACGGTCTGCAGCACCCTGCGGTCGACGGCGTGCAGGAGCCGAGCGTCGAACGGCTTGCCGCGACCTGTCTCGACGAGATACGCAGGGTCCTGCCGCGCGGGCCGTTCCACGTCCTCGGCTGGTCGATGGGCGGGCTCGTCGCCTTCGAGGTCGCCGCTCGCCTGTCGACGCTCGGTGAGGACATGGCAGCGGTCACGCTTGTGGAGAGCTACCCGGCGGAATGTCTTCCCGCGTACGACACCTTCGGGATCGTCACAGGCGTCGCCGAGGAGCTGGACCGACTGGCGGGGCGCCCGGTCGTGTCCGGTCTCAACGAGCTGCGCGAAAAGCCCGTCGACGCCGGGATCGATGCGCTGTTCCGGCAGGCGGAGACGAGCGGCGTCCTGCTGACGGAGCAGGAGAAAAAGGCGCTGCTGCAGCAACTGACCCTGCTGCGCGCCCATGTGAGCGCAGCTCAGGAGTACCGGCTCGGTTCGTACGACGGCCCGGTCACCCTGATCCAGGCCGCCGACGAGGAATCCGGTCTGCGGGAGCGGTCCGCCCAGCTCTGGCAGCGGGCAAGCCGGGGCCGCTTCGAGCGGCACACCTTGCCGGGTGGCCACTTCTCGCTGATGCGTGAGCCTCACGTTCACGCTGTCTCCCGCCTCCTGCAAAAGTCGCAGGAATCAGCGGTACTTCCCGCTGAGAACGTCCGAACTGGAGATGCGCGTAGATGAACGAGGCACCAGAAGGCAGCAGGGACAACTCCCCGGCGAGGGAATCGGAGAAGCCGTCTTCGCCAGCCGACCGGCCGCGGCTCACAAAGTCATTCTGGCTGGTGTGGTGGGCGTCCACCATCTCCACGCTCGGGGACGGGATCCGCTATGTCGCCTTCCCGCTCGTTGCGGCGACGTTGACCAAGGACCCGCAGGCCGTTTCCCTCGTCTTCGCCGCGGGCTACCTCCCATGGCCCCTCTTCGGACTCGTCGGCGGCGCCGTCGCGGACCGAGTCGACAGACGGCGCCTGATGTGGACGGTCGACTCGGCACGAGGCGTGTTCGTCGCCGGATTTGCAGTACTGGTCCAGTTCGCCGACCCCCATGTCGCGGCTCTGGCGGCGCTCTCCTTCGCGCTTGGAGTCGCGGAGACGTTCTTCGACAACGCCGCGTCCGCCTTGGTGCCCATGGTGGCGGAAAAGGCCGTGCTGGAGCGTGCCAACGCATGGCTCTTCTCCGCCCAGACGGTGATGTCGACCCTGGTGGGCGCCCCTCTGGGCGCCGCCCTCTTCGCATGGTCACCGGCATCGCCGTTCACGGCGGACGCCTTGACGTTCGTCACCGCCGCACTCTTGGTGTTCGCGCTGCACGGCAAATTCACGGTACGCACCGAGCCCCCGAGGACGACCATCCGGCGGGACATCGCCACCGGGCTGCGCTGGCTGGCCCGCCACCGCCTCCTGCGCACCATGTGCACCTTGGTCATGGTCAGCAACGCAGCCCTCGCCGCAGCCGAGGCCGTACTGGTCCTCTACACCCTGAAGGTACTGCGCATGAACGGCTTCGGGTACGGGCTACTCCTTGCCGTCCTGGCCGTGTTCGGCGTACTGGGCTCCGCCTTGGCGGAGCAGTTACGCAGGACGACCAGCCTCAGGACGGTCCTCGCCGGATCAACACTCGTCCAGGCATGCGCGTACACGTCCGCCGGCATCACCTCCAACCTGCCGGCCGCAGTGTGCGCCTTCGCGCTGGTCGGCTTCGGCGGCGGCGTGTGGAACGTCGCCGCCGTGTCGCTGCGACAGGCCAGTGTGCCGCCGGAACTTCTGGGACGGGTCACGAGCAGCTACCGGACGGTGGGGCTCCTCGCCATGCCGGTCGGCGCGGGACTCGGTGGGACGTTGGCGACCCACTACGGCCTCCACGCGCCGTATCTGGTGGGCGGGACAATCCTCATGGTCACCACGTTGCTGTGTCTCCCCGGGTTGCGGGCCGAGGAGTCGGCCGCTTCCGCCGGCTGACCGTTCTCGGACATCCGGAACGCGCACAGACGCACGAGCGCGCCGGCTCCTGGCCGTCCGCCAGCCCGACCGCCCGCACGGTCGGGCCGGCCGGCCGGCCGGCCGGAGCAGGTTATGCGGCACTGCCCCGGGTGAGGGCGAGCACGGAGTTCAGCAGCACGTCGGCCCCGTTGACCAGGTCCTCGGGTGCCGTGTACTCCTGCGGAACGTGGCTCAGTCCGTTCTGGCTGGGCACGAAGATCATGCCGAACGGTGCCGCACTCGCCATCACTTGCGCGTCGTGCCCGGCTCCGCTGGGCGTGGTGGTGTGCGTGAGCCCCAGCCGAGAGGCCGCCGTCGCGACGATGTCACGAATGCGCGGATCAGCGCACTCGGGGTCGATGCGCAGGGAGGGATTCGCGGTGACCTCGCAGCCCGTCTGCTTCCCTATCAGGGCGACCTCGTCCAAGAATTCCCGCTCCGCCGTGACGAGTCGCGACCGACTTCCGTCCCTCAGCTCAGCGGTCAACGACACGGCGCCGGGGATGACGTTCGTCGAACCTGGCTGCAAGGACAACCGACCGACGGTCGCGACTCTGCACAGTTGCCGCTCCGCGGCGAGGCGTTCTGTTGCCTGAACGATGTGACCGGCGGCGACGAGGGCATCCCGGCGTCCTGGCATCGGAGTGGTACCGGCATGGCCGGCCTGGCCGGTGATGTCGACGTCGATGACGGTACGACCCACGATCGAGTCGACCACCCCGATGGGAAAGCCGGTCCGCTCCAGCACGGGCCCCTGCTCGATGTGCAGCTCCAGGTAGGCCGCGATCGATCCCTGCGGCCAGGCTGCGGTCTCCAGGGCGTCCAGATCTCCCCCTGCCAGCCGCAGAGGCTCACGCAGCGACAGGCCGTTCAAGTCCCTTGGGTCCCGCGGCAAGTCGTCGATCCTGCCGGTCAGCGACAGTGACCCCCAGAAGGGCTGCTGGAACAACGCGCCCTCCTCGTTGCTGAACGCGACCGCCACGGGCGTCAGAGCGGTCTCGACGCCGGCCTCGTCGAGCCTCTCCAGCACCTCCAGCGCGCCGACCACGCCGTACGCCCCGTCCAGCCGACCGCCGTCCTGTACGGTGTCCAAGTGCGAGCCGAAGAGCACGCTGCGGCCGGTGGACGGCCCGTGAGCCCGCCGCATCAGTACATTGCCTGCGGGATCGACATTCACGACGAGTCCTGACCGGCGTGCCTCGTCAGCCAGGTAACGCTGCGCATCCCTGTCGGTAGCGCTGAAGCCGAGCCGGGTGACACCGCCTTCCGGGGTCGCGCCTATCCGCGCCAACTCGTCGATCCTGCGGAGCACACGTTCTGCGTTAACGCGAAGAGAAGAATCGGAATTACCCATTCCGATGTTTTCGGCTCCCTGATGCCGACTGCGCATGCCTCGCTACCTTCCGTAGGAGTCACCAAGTTTCCTTCGGCGCATTTCTCCGACCCATCGCCGACTCTTGTCTCGCCGGCGAGACGGCAGGCACCGCGACACCCAGAGATCCGCCCTTTCGACTGACAGATTGCCACTGCTCCAATATTAGTCCATCCACACCGGAGACCGAATCCGCGAATACCGATTTCCAGCCTTACTCTTTCAATGCATCCTGGACGGCATTATCAAGGACATGTGCCATCCAATCCTCCAGGGACCGATTGCTCTGGTCGGCCGTGTCCTGCCACCTCCTCACCCGGACCTCGTCCATCCGCAGGTGCACCTGGACTTCGCGGACATCGACCTCCTCCACCTCGGAGGACTCACTCGCCTTGATCTGCCTCCTCAGCTCGTTGCGAGACCATTTGAAACGAACAGCGAAATCAAGCCAGTGATCCTGGTCTTCCCATGGAAGAGCAGCCACCTCCACATGATGCTGGAAGGTAAGTTCTTCACGGCGGCGCGAGGGCTTGAATTTTCGCGCTATCCAAGCATAATTACGGAGCGTCTGATAATCGAGCGAGGTTTGCTTCATGGCCTGCCGGTAGCGGTTCGCATACTGCTCCTGGCCGAACACGAGCCAGTCCCCGATCCACCAGGCGGACGAGTCCGAGACAGTCAGGATCCTACCGCCGAGCTCGCACCACGAGTCGAGTGACAGATCCTCAGGGAGCCGAAGGCCGGTTCGGCCGGCCAGTGCGTCCAGCTCAAATCGTGAAATACACCCAAGTTGCCCTGCTCCCGACTCCGCAGAACCCTTGCGAGTTCCCGCCCTATGTGCACCAGACTTTCCAGACACCGCCATTGCAGCTCCTTGTAAGGTTTCCGAAACCCGAGGGCGACCCAACTGTGTGCTTCAGGAGGTTCAGACAATGAATGAAGCGTCGACCCGCTTCTCTGACGACGTCACGTGGGCAGACGTTCTCCGACTGCATGCTGCTCTGCACGCCGACGAGGTCGCGTACACCATGCTCGCCGGTCAGAATTCGGCAAAGGACGTGACGTACGGCGTTCTCGAGGAGCGTGTTCGCGCTCTGTCGTCCCAGCTACAGCGCATGACCGGACCCGGCGATCGGGCGCTCCTGTTCCTTCCGCCCGGCCTGGAATTCGTCACTGCCCTCCTGGCCTGCTTCCACGCCGGAGTAGCGGCCGTCCCCGTGCCGTACGCGGACTCGCCGTTCGGCGTCGACGGTCAGCTCACCCGGCTCAAGGCGATCACCGATGATGCCGAGCCTTCCGTCCTGCTGACGACGTCCACATACGCCGGAGCGGTCCGAGCAAATGACAACGGGCCGGATTTGTCCATTCCGCGCATTGACGTCACGGCCCCCCGCCCAGGAATCCCGGCCGACTCGCCTGCTCGCCGAGTCAGCCCGGAGGACATCGCCCTGCTTCAGTACACGTCCGGTTCGACCAGTTCGCCGAAGGGGGTGATGCTGACGCACGGCAACATGACCGCGAACCTCACGAGCCTGACTTCGAGCCTGGGCAGGGACCAGTGGACTTCCGAGGCCGACAGCCGACTCGTCGCCGTCACGTGGCTCCCCCCCTTCCATGACATGGGCATCGCCGGACTCCTCCTCCCTCTCCTGCTCGGCGGTCACTGCGTCGTCATGGCCCCGTTGACGTTTCTCATGCGCCCGATGCGCTGGCTGGAGGCCGTTTCCACTTATGGCGCCCAGCTCACCGGAGCGCCCAATTTCGCCTTCGAACTGTGCGTGGATCGCATGTCCCCGGAGCAACGAAAGACTATTGACCTGAGCCGGCTGCAAGTCGTCGTCATCGGAGCCGAGCCGGTTCGGGCGCGCACCCTGAACAGGTTCGCCGATGCCTTCCAGGTGAGCGGGTTCCACCCGTCGGCCTTCATGCCGTCCTACGGGCTGGCCGAGGCCAATGTCTACGTCAGCGGAAAACGCGAAAGGGACGGATACAGAAGCCTTAGCATCGACGCAGGCCGCCTGGAGAACGAAGGGCTTGTCACCCCTGCGACGGAGGGAGCACCAGAGCGCGTTCTGGTGTCCAACGGTCCACCGCCCGGTGACATCGACGTACGAATTGTCGACCGTGACACTGGTGCCGTCCGCCCGGACGGCCGGACGGGCGAGATCTGGATATCGGGCCCCAATGTCGGGCTCGGCTACTGGCGAGATGCGGAGCGTACCGAACGTACATTCCGGTCGCGTATCGCCGGCGGTGAGGGCGCCGACTGGCTGCGCTCGGGCGACATCGGTTTTCTGCAGGACGGTGAACTGTATGTGACCGGGCGGGCGGACGACCTGGTCTTCGTGGACGGACGCAATATTCATCCTCAGGACGTCGAACTCACCGTGACCGACAGCCATGACGCACTGCGAGAAGACATGGCAGCCGTCTTCACCGTGACAGGAGGCGACGAGGCGACGGTGGTGGCGGTGGCGGAAACGACATGGCGCGCCCTGGAAGACGGAGATGCAGTCAAGGAAGCAGTCGTGCGCGCAATACGGGTCAAAGTCAGCGAAGCCCACGCGATCGGTCTTTCGGATGTCGTCTTGCTCCGACGTGGAACCCTTCCTCGGACTACGAGCGGCAAGGTCCAGCGACGTCAAGCGCGACGCCTGTATCTGAGCAACGGACTCAAAGCCTGGTAAAGATATGCTGTATCTATTCATCCTGTTTCATGGCTGACGAGGGTGGGGGGTTCCAGCACGAGCCGGATCTGCTGGGGCGCCCTTCACCGTAAACACCGGCGGGGGCGTCAGGCCGATACAGGGGCGCATACTCGGGTTCTGCCTCAGCCTCTGCGTGCGCAGTCATCCTGCTTAGTGCGTCAACGGCGTGTCAACCATCATCATGTTCACACACAGGGTGCGTCGTGCGTCTCGGGCCCACTTGTGTAAGCGAAATCAGAGGGTGACTGAAGCATGGTCTTCCCAGGTCAGCAACTCATTTGACCCCTAGGCCAGCCGAACGGCGAGCCTCCGTCCTCTAGACAGCAGTCGAAGGCGATCAAATGTCACCAGAGGAGGCCGGAATCCCTGCTTCATGACAGCAAACGCAAGGTACTGTGACTTCATTGATCGATCATCATGCAGCGGTGGCGCTCCAGAAGCACAGCTTGTGCGTATGTATTCTTCGCGGCTCAACCGAGAGTTCCGTGCTCTTTAGGGAAGGCTGTGGCATCGTCGGTCACCTTCGGGTCACGTCCGCTGGAGTGGTGTATTGACGGCCACGCGGTGATCTCTTTGGTTCGGTCGGGAGGACGGTGTCGTCGGTTTCTGACTCGATCGGGTGGAGTCGGGCCTTGGCGAGTAGGTCGAGTCCCATGTAGCGGCGGCCCTCGGTCCACTCGTCGTTCTGTTCGGCCAGCACCGCGCCGACGAGCCGGATGAGGGCGGTGCGGTCGGGGAAGATCCCGACCACGTCCGTGCGGCGGCGGCCTTGTTCAGCCGCTCCTGCTGGTTGTTCGACCAGATCTGCCGCCAGATCTCGCGCGGGAACGTGGTGAAAGCCAGCAGGTCGTGCTGGGCGGCGTCCAAGTAAGCTGCTTCTTTGGGGAATTTGGCATCCAGCGCGTCCAGCACATGTCGCATCTGGGCCTGGACGGCGTCGGCATCGGGCTGTTGAAGACCGTCCGCAGCAGCGTGGCCACCCACGGCTGGGCAGACTTCGGCACCTGACTCAGCAAATTCCGGGCGTAATGCGTGCGGCATCGCTGCTAGGAAGCGCCGGGCAGGACCGCGCCGATCGCGTTCACCAGGCCGGTGTGGGCGTCGGAGATGACCAGCTGGACGCCGGACAGGCCGCGGGCGGTCAGGGAGCGCAGGAAGGCGAGCCAGCCGGCGCCGTCCTCGGCGGTGGCGACGTCGATGCCGAGGATCTCGCGGTGCCCGTCGGCGTTGACGCCGACCGCGATCAGCGCGTGGACGTTGATGATGCGGCCGCCCTCGCGGACCTTCTGGGTCAGCGCATCCACCCAGACAAACGCATACGGGCCGGTGTCGAGGGGCCGGTTGCGGAACGCGGTGACCTGCTCGGCTAGGTGCTTGGCCATCGCGCTGACCTGGGACTTCGACAGTTGGGTCACGCCGAGGGACTCGGCGAGCTTCTCGACTCTGCGGGTGGAGACGCCGAGCAGGTAGGCGGTGGCGACCACCGAGATGAGGGCCTGCTCGGCCCGCCGGCGTCACTCCAGCAGCCAGTGCGGGAAGTAGCTGCCCTGCCTCAGCTTGGGGACGGCGAGTTCGACGGTGCCGGCCCTCGTGTCCCACTCGCGTGGGCGGTAGCCGTTGCGGTGGTTGACGCGTTCCTCAACGGTGCGGCGTTCGCCGTCTCACGGACGCAGCGCTCCCGCCAGGGACGGACCTCGGTGGGGCCTCGCCGTATCACCCGTGTATCACACGGCCATCCCCGACTGGGCGGCCCCTACCGGACCAGGAGGCCCTGACCTGCATATTCATGCCCGCACTGGACTGGCGTAGACGCCCCTAGACGGTCTCTACAACCTGTGCCATGTGGTACCCAGTGAGGGACCCAGGATCAGGACCGGGGCGTCTTCTGGCCCGTCAAAGCGGTATTGCAGGGTGTTCGGTGGTGTCTCACTCACGCCCCAGACCCTCTCACGTCTCACGACTGCCCCTACGACGTGGGTTGCGGCTGCACAGGTCTGACCAGGTGGAAGACCTCCCGGGCCGCGTAGCGCTTGAGAGGTTCCGACTTGCCGCGACGACGGCGGTCGGCCCGGTCGAACCGGTTCACATCGGTAACGGCCACGCCCTGGGCCAGCAGGTAGTCGTGATGACGCCTTTCCGGCAGGCCCCTATCGAGACACGCCCAGTCGGCCCGAGACCAGCGACGCACCGCCCCCGGCCGCTGGTCGACACAGTGTGAGCAGGACACTCCGGTCAGGCATCTCAGGAGTCAGACCCCGCCGCAGGACAGCACCCACCTACCGTTCTCCGTCTGTCCCGCTTGCAGCCACGTCAGCTCGATCGCGTCGCTCACCCGAACCGTCCCGGCTGCAAGGACGTCCTGGTGGACACCGAGCACGATGCCGGGATCCGCCGGGAGTTCGTGGACGGTCGAAGTACGCGTCAACTGGCCCGAAGACCGACCGCCAGCGTCAGTTCAAGGACCCGGTGTGGCGATGCGAGATCCGGAAACAGCTCCCGCAGCTGCGACATCCGGTACCGGACTGTCTGGGGATGGACGAACAACGCCGCCGCCACCTCGTCCCGCCGGCCCTGGTGCAGCAGCCACGCCCGCAACGTCTCCTCCAGCCGCCGTGCGGTCGCAACAGGCAAGGTGCGCAACGGTGCGAGGGCTCGGACACGCAGGTCTGCGAACGCGTCCGCGTCGGCGCTCAGCACCAGCTCGGGCAGGTGGTCCTCGGTGTCGCGGATATCAGAGGAGAGGGAGCGCGCGCGTACGGCTCGTGCGTACGAGGCGGACGCACGAGTCCATGGCCGGGCCGGGCCGGCCACGGCGGTGCGGTCGGTCAGCTGCCGCAAGAGATGTGATCGGTCGGAATCGGGGACGAGCAGCACACCGGTGGCATCCGGCAGATCGTCGAGGACGAGGGTGCTCGGGTCGAGCGCGCGGTAGGCAGGCCGGGCCTGGGCGGCGGGCAGCAGGACCGCCGTCAGCGTAACCGGAGGCTGCCATCCGGCCCGTTGAGCAGAGGCCAGCAGCACGTCCGGGCTCGCGCCGGCGAGGAGGTCGCGGGCCAGGTGTTCCAGGTGGCGCTCATGGGCCCTGCCCCGGGCGGCCAGTTCGTCGGCGTGGCCCGCGGCGCTCGCGGCTGAGAGCTCGTCGATGTAGGCGAAGGTCAGTTCGGCGAACTTGGCGACCTCGGCGGCGGGCAGACCTGCGGACACGGCGCCCGCTGCCAGGCATCGCCAGGCCACGCGGGCGCCGACGCGGTAGGCGCTGAGCAGGGCGTCCATCGAACGGCCGTCGCGCACCTCGCCGCGGCCCAGCTCGTAGGCCGCGTCACCGCCGCCGCCACCCGTGGCGTTCCCGCTCGCGAGGTCCAGGTAGTGCCCCAGGGCGGTGCGAACGGCTCGGCGGATGGTGCCGCCCATGCTGCCCGAAAGGGCGTTGGCGTAGGGAGGGACCTCGTCGATGATCGCCTGGACGACCTCGTCGGCGGTGGTCTTCAGCGCGGCCCGAAGTGCGGTGACCGTCGTCTCATCCAGGGCCAGTTCGCTGGCCCTCTGGGTTACACGACTCACGTTTTTATTCCCTGCGAACAATTCCACCCACCAGATTCACGTCCTACGGTCAGGACTTTACGCCCTGAGACGCAGCAAGCTGGAGGCATGACAAGTGCAGCCCTCCGCAGCCGGGCGTGGAAAGTGCTGGAGATGGTCACGACGCCGCTGCTGCCGTCGGACTACCTCGACCTGGTCAGCCCACTGCGTGCGGGCGCTGACCTGCGTGGGCGCATCGAGGCCGTGCACCCCGAGACGGATGACGCCGCGACTGTCGTGATCAGGCCGGGGCGGGGCTGGCGAGGCCACACAGCCGGTCAGTACGTGCGGATCGGGGTCGACGTCGACGGGGTGCGCCTGTGGCGTGCCTACTCCATCACCTCGCCGACGCACCGCCAGGACGGCCGCGTCACGATCACCGTGAAGGCGATCCCGGACGGCAAGGTCAGCAACCACCTGGTCCGCAGGGCGAGACCGGGCACGTTGATCCAGCTCGACCAGGCGACCGGTGACTTCGTGCTGCCGCAGGCCAAGCCCGCCAAGGTGCTCTACCTGACGGCCGGCAGCGGCATCACGCCCGTGATGGGCATGCTGCGCGACATCGAGTTCGACGACGTCGTCATGGTCCACTGCGCGCCGCGGCCGCAGGACGTGATCTTCCGCGACGAACTGCACGATCTGGTCGCGGACAAGAAGATGCGGCTCGTCGAGGTGCACACCGACACAGACGGCATGCTCGACATCGCCCGTCTCGACGAACTCGTGCCCGACTGGGCCGAGCGCGAGACCTGGGCTTGCGGGCCCGCGGGCCTGCTCGACGCCGCCGAAGAGCACTGGAGCGAGCACGGCGTCCAAGAGCGCCTGCACACCGAACGCTTCCGCCCCGGCATCGTCGTCGCCGCCGACGGATGCGGCGGCGGCGAGGTCACGTTCCGCGCCACCGGCAAGACCGTCGCCGCGGACGGCGCCACGCCGTTGCTGGACGTCGGCGAGGAGGCCGGCGTGCTCATGCCGTCCGGGTGCCGCATGGGCATCTGCTTCGGCTGCGTCACGCCGCTCAAGGCGGGCGCCGTCCGCGACCTGCGCACCGGCGAGATCACCGAGGCCGAGCCGGGCGTCCTCATCCAGACCTGTGTGTCCGCCGCGGCGGGCCCTTGCGACATCGAACGGTAGGAGCCCTTTGACCGCCATCGACCCCACCGCCCACCTGACGGCGGAGCAGATCGAGGAGCTCGGCCACGAGCTGGACGCGATCCGCGACGAGGTGATCGCCGGACGCGGCGAGAAGGACGCCGCCTACATCCGTAGGGTCATCTCGGCGCAGCGCAAGCTCGAGCTGGTGAGCAGGGGCGTGCTGCTGTTCTCGGTCTTCCCGCCCGCGTGGCTGCTCGGCACCGCCGGTCTGTCCGTGGCGAAGATCATGGACAACATGGAGATCGGCCACAACGTCCTGCACGGCCAGTGGGACTGGATGCGGGACCCGAAGATCCACTCCACCACCTGGGAGTGGGATCACGTCTCGCCGGCCGACCAGTGGAAGCACTCGCACAACGAGCTGCACCACACGTACACCAACGTGATCGGCAAGGACAACGACCTCGGCTACGGCATCATGCGCGTCGACGAGGACCAGGAGTGGCACCCGTTCCACCTCGGCCAGCCGCTGTGGAACTTCATCAACGCCTGCTTCTTCGAGTACGGCATCGCAGCGTACGACCTGGAGCTCGGCGAGAACCTGCACAGACGCCGCCGCAAGAACCCGGAGTTCCGCGCGCGGGCCAAGGCCGTGGGCCGCAAGATCCGCAAGCAGGTGCTCAAGGACTACGTGATCCACCCGCTGCTATCGGGCCCGTCGTTCCTCACCACGCTCGCCGCCACGTTCACCGCGAACCTGGTCCGCAACCTCTGGTCCCACTCGGTGATCATGTGCGGGCACTTCCCCGAGGGCGTACAGGTCTTCGAGCGCCGGTCGATCGAGGGCGAGACGCGCGGCCAGTGGTACCTGCGTCAGATGATGGGCTCGGCGAACATCAGCGGCAGCAGGGCCATGCACTTCATGACCGGCAACCTGTCGCACCAGATCGAGCACCACCTGTTCCCGGACCTGCCGAGCAACCGGTACGCCGAGGTCGCGGTGAAGGTGCGCGCGCTGTTCGAGAAGTACGAGCTGGAGTACGTCACCGGCCCGCTGCCCAAACAGGTGTTCTCCGCGTGGCGCAAGGTCTTCCGGCTCTCGCTGCCGAACAAGAAGCCCGAGGTCAAGACGCCGGACCGTGAGCGGGAGCTCGTCGCCGCCTGACTGTTACAAGCGCCTGGCTCACGAACCCGATGTCAGGCGCCCTTGTCCGCAGGCTCCAGAATCTCCACGCACCTCACGTGATGCGTCATCGGAAACACGTCACAAGGTGTGTGGACGGGAGGAGAATCTGCGCAGGTCGCATGGGGTTTTCCCGCCTTGGGCGCGGGCGGTGAGGCGGCCGCAGCGTCACATGAGCGTCATGTCTGACGCACTTTTGCACCGGGCTGTCCGCGTTTCTGATGCCCATGGCCGTCATGTTGCTGCTCGGGCGGCAGGTCAGCTGCCGGGGGTGCTGCGGGATGCCCGGCGCAGCGCTCGCCACCGGGCCGCCCGGGGCGACCCGGTGGGCCGGTGATGAGGCTGGACATCAGGACCGACTCGTCGCCGGGTCACACCTCGTGCACATCGGCGTCCGCCCCCGGACGCCTGCCCGGGTGTGGCTCAGGCGTCGATGATGACGGGGATGATGAGGGGCTTGCGGCGGTAGGTGCGGAACGCCCAGTTCGCCACGGCGCGGGCGATGAGCTGTTCGAGTTGGCGCGCGTCCCCGACGCCTTCCTCGGCCGCGGCGGCCAGGGTCTTCTCGATGACGGGGACGACCGGCTCGAAGGTGGCGTCGTCGTGCACGAAACCGCGGGCCAGGAAGTCGGGGGCCTCGGCGAGGGCGCCGGTGTCCGCGTCGACGATCGCCACCACGGTGACCACGCCTTCGGCGGCGAGGGTGAGGCGGTCCTTGAGGGACGCCTCGGTGGCGCCGCCGACCTCCATGCCGTCCACGTAGACGTTGCCGGCGGGGACCTTGCCGGTGATGGACGCGCGCCCGTCGACGAGGTCGACGACGACGCCGTCCTCCGCGATGACGACCCGGTCGGGGTCGACACCGGTACGGATGGCGAGGTCGGCGTTGGCCCGCAGGTGGCGCCATTCGCCGTGCACGGGCATGACGTTGCGGGGTTTGACGATGTTGTAGCAGTAGACGAGCTCGCCCGCGCTGGCATGCCCGGAGACGTGCACCTTGGCGTTGCCCTTGTGGACCACGTGGGCGCCCCACCGGGTGAGTCCGTTGATCACCCGGTAGATGGCGTTCTCGTTGCCGGGGATGAGGGAGCTGGCGAGCAGGACGGTGTCGCCCTTGCCGATGCGGATCAGGTGGTCGCGGTTGGCCATCCGTGACAGCGCGGCCATCGGTTCGCCCTGGGAGCCGGTGCACACCAGCGTGATCTTGTGGTCCGGGAGCTTCTCCAGCTCCTTCGTGCTCACGACCAGACCGGAGGGGACCTTCAGATAGCCCAGGTCACGGGCGATGCCCATGTTGCGGACCATCGACCGGCCGACGAAGGCGACCTTGCGGCCGTGCTGGTGTGCGGCGTCCAGGACCTGCTGGATGCGGTGCACGTGGCTGGCGAAGCTGGAGACGATGACCCGGCGCGGCGCGGTGCGCATCACCTGCTCGATCGCCGGATTCAGCTCGCGCTCGGACGTGGTGAAGCCGGGTACCTCGGCGTTGGTGGAGTCGGTGAGGAACAGGTCCACGCCCTCCTCGCCGAGGCGGGCGAAGGCGCGCAGATCGGTGATGCGGTCGTCGAGAGGGAACTGGTCCATCTTGAAGTCACCGGTGTGCAGCACCATCCCGGCCCGGGTGCGGATCGCGACCGCGAGGCTGTCGGGGATGGAGTGGTTGACCGCCACGAACTCGCAGTCGAAGGGCCCGAAGGCACGCCGGTCGCCCTCCCGCACCCGCACCGTGCGCGGCCGGATCCCGTGTTCCTTGAGCTTGGCCTCCAGGAACGCCAGCGTCAGCTTGGAGCCGACGAGGGGAATGTCGGACCGCTCGCGCAGCAGGTACGGCACGCCGCCGATGTGGTCCTCGTGGCCGTGGGTGAGGACCACGGCCACGATGTCGTCCAGCCGGTCCCGGATCGAGGTGAAGTCCGGCAGGATCACGTCCACGCCGGGCTGGGTCTCCTCGGGGAACAGCACGCCGCAGTCGACGACGAGCAGCTTGCCCGCGTGCTCGAAGACGGTCATGTTGCGGCCGATCTCACCCAGGCCCCCCAGGGCGATGACCCGCAGCCCTCCTTCGGGAAGGGGCGGGGCGGCTTTCAGTTCGGGGTGCGGATGACTCATACCCTGACGGTACCCGGAGACTGGCAACGGTGATCCATTACCTCCTCCCGACAGGGTCGGGGCACCACAACGGATGTCCGGGGACGATCCGATGACGCCGGCGGCCGGACAGGGAGGGGTCAAGGCGGGGTCCAGCCAGGGTGCGCTCGAAAGCCGCCACGAGAGGATCTTGGATTCCTGAAGGCGGCTGGTCAGGATGCGGTAGGCATCGCGCAGGCGAGCGGCGCCAGGTTTCTGCCGAGGCCGGCATGCCCCGTCGCGTCGGGAATGAGGTCGGCGGGGTAGGGAGCCGGCAGCGGCTGCATGAGAGGCGTCGTGCCAGGCGCGCGGGACGGCACGGACGTCGACACGGCAGGCGTGTGCCTCACTGGGCCTGGCAGGCCACCGATGGGCAACCGGCGCGCCGGCAGAACTCCGGCCGGGACTGGCGGAACCGTTTCGGACAGAGAAGGACCCCGGCGTGGTGATTGCCGGGGTCCTTGCCCCCGTGGCAGTCGGGGGCGCTCGTTTCAGGGACCGAGGGGGGGTCCAGGCGGTGGCGGGCCGTGAGCGTCGTCCGTGTCTTCGTGCCGGCGTCCGGTCAGGCCGAGGTCTTCTGCTGCGGCTCTGGGCCTTGTGTGCGCGTTTGCTCGTTGATGCGCTGCGCTTCTTCGAGTTGGTCTTCGAGGACGATGATGCGGCAGGCAGCTTCGATGGGGGTGCCCTGGTCGACGAGTTCGCGGGCACGGGCAGCGATGCGCAGCTGGTAGCGGGAGTAGCGGCGGTGGCCGCCTTCGGAGCGCAAAGGTGTGATCAGGCGGTGTTCGCCGAGGGCGCGCAGGAAGGCGGGGGTGGTGCCGAGCATGTCGGCGGCCCGGCCCATGGTGTAGGCGGGGTAGTCGTCGTCATCGAGAGGGGTGACGGCGCGGGAACTGCCAGGGGGCATAGACCTCTTCTTCCGGGGGACGCGTCGGGGGGCCCGGGCGCCGTACTGGCACCCGGACCCCGAGCTTTCAACACCATCTACCGGCGAACTGCGCCGGCCCTGTATGTCCGCAGGATCCGCCTGGGAGGGCGGGACTGCGGGGATCGCGGATGCGTGACCGGGGACCACCTTCCAATCCGGGGCCTGCGGTACCCGGGCGGACTGCTTCCTCGCCCGGGCGATCCTGATGGCGTCTCGCTCCTTACCTTCGGTTACTCGGTGGTACTGCTGGATATCGCGGGTACTGCTCACGACCCTCCTGGGCCGTGTCCTGCTTGACCTGCCGGCATGGCAGTTCATGTCTGCCGCGCCCACTTCGACTTCCTGGGTACGACAAAGACAGTAACCCTGCGACGGGCCAATGTCTACTGTCGTCACGACAGGTTTTCTCCATGGTTAGTGTCTGGAGTTCTTCCGCAAAGACACTCGGAAGAGTGCTGTCCCGGGTTGCTTGCCGGCTCGGCGACCACATGCTGAGCCTTGAGGCACAAAACCGATCCAGGTGGGGTGACAGCGCATGACCGCCATGGAGACCGGCCTTCACATCGGTACTGCCGTTGGCGCTGAGACTGATCATGGCCCTGAGTTGAGGGCTGCCGCCGCCCCTGGGCCGCCGAGGTAGGCGCGTCAAACGGGCCATGGGGTGATCTTGTCCCGTGAGTGATTCGCAGCCGGTGTGCGCGGAGGCCGGCTGGCCCGCTTCCATGAACGACGACGGAAGGCTCGCTGCAGCAGCACGGCGCCGCCGCTGTCCGCAACGCGCTCACCGAGACCGCCCAGACCTGCCGCCTCACCTGATGCGGCCCCTGACCTGGGATCAGGGCATCGAGATGGCCTCCCACCGCGCCTTCACCATCACCACGGACATCCCGGTCCACTTCTGCGCCCCGGCCAGCCCCTGGCAGCGCGGCTCTACCGAGAACCCCCACGGCCTGCTGCGGCAGTACTTCCCCAAGGGCACCGACTTGTCCCGCCATCCCGCGAGGACCTGGACGCCGCCGCCACCGAACCCAACAGCCGCCCACGCAAAACGCTCGACTGGGAGACCCCAGCCGAGCGTCTGTCTAAACTGCTCGCCGCTTGATCAACTCACCGCAGTGTTGCTACGCCCCCGGAATTCGCCCACGCCGGTGGGGCCTCACTGCTCTGTTCGGGGCCCGTACGGGTCGGCCACGAGCGCAGATGCGGCGGTAGGGCGGGTGCGGCAGGTGAAGCCGAGTTGGGTCATGGCCCTGAGGACTTCGCCGGTGCTGAAATCACGCCGGTCCTGGCGGGTGACGACCTGGCCGACCTGCTTGGCGGGGTAGTGGCGTCGTCCGATGATGACGAACTCACCGCTGACCAGCTCAGGTGTGACGCCCTTCATCGATTCCACCACGCCGCTCTTGGTCAGGTCGAACGGGAAGCGGGCGATGACACAGCGCATGATGCCTCCAGGGAGAAGGGAAGACGGGGCCGGGTAGGGTGACGGCGGTTCAGCGAGAGAGGGCGAGGACGCCCAGAGCGTTGCCGTGTCCGTCGACCACGGGCGGGGCCCCGGGCCGGGGGCAGCGCATCGCACGCTCGGCTTCGGCCCTCGTGGCCGGCGGCGGGGCGAAGGGCCCGATGACGTCGGCGATGTCACGCAGGCGGATCCGGTCCGTGTATCCGGAGCCGTCACGAACGGCCGTGAGCCGGTCCCGGGTGACCAGGCCGGTGCACATACCGTCCTCGTCGCAGACGGCCAGCTGACCTGTACGGGCGGCGACCATCACGGACAGTGCCACCTCCACGGTCATGTCCTCCCAGACCTGCGGTCCGGCCGCGTCCGCGGGATCGGCCGCCGTCTGCACCGCGTTGGTACGTGTCGAGCGGAACTGCGTCTGGTCCAGCGTCAAAGGGTGCCTCCTGCGAAGTTGGGCGGGCTTCCTGACACCAAGGTTCTATGTCGCCGCACTGGCGGTGGACTGCCGTACGGGCGCGCGGCGGGCCGCCGAGACGGGGCGGCGCCGACCGCGTGAGGTGGCGCCGCGCTTCTTGGGGCGTTCGACCACCGGTGCGGTGATGACGACCGGGATGCCGGAGGGGGCCTGGGCGCCGGTGATGCGGTGCAGGGCCTCTTCGCCGACGCGGACCTGGGTGGTCTGCGGGACGATGCCGGCCGCTGCCATGAGGCGGGTCATGCCGCGGCGCTGGTTGGGGGTGACCAGGGTGACGACGCTGCCGGACTCTCCTGCGCGGGCGGTGCGGCCGCCGCGGTGGAGGTAGTCCTTGTGGTCGGTCGGCGGGTCGACGTTGACGACGAGGTCGAGGTTGTCGACGTGGATGCCGCGCGCCGCGACGTTGGTCGCTACCAGCACGTTGACGTGTCCGGTCTTGAACTGTGCCAGCGTGCGGGTGCGCTGTGGCTGTGACTTCCCGCCGTGCAGGGCGGCGGCCCGGACCCCGCTGTTCAGGAGGTGTTCGGTGAGGCCGTCGACGGCGTGCTTGGTGTCGAGGAACATGATCACGCGGCCGTCGCGTGCGGCGATCTGGGTGGTTGCCGTGTGCTTGTCGGCGCCGTGAACATGGAGCACGTGGTGCTCCATCGTCGTGACCGCGCCGGCCGAGGGGTCGACGGAGTGCACGACGGGGTCGCTGAGGTAGCGGCGCACGAGCAGGTCGACGTTGCGGTCGAGAGTGGCGGAGAACAGCATGCGCTGGCCTTCGGGGCGGACCTGGTCGAGGAGGGCGGTGACCTGCGGCATGAAGCCCATGTCGGCCATCTGGTCGGCCTCGTCTAGGACGGTGATTGAGATCTGGTTCAGTCGGCAGTCGCCACGGTCGATGAGGTCTTTGAGGCGTCCCGGCGTGGCGACGACGACCTCGGCGCCGGCGCGCAGCGCGCTCGCCTGCCGGCCGATCGGCATTCCGCCCACCACCGTGGCCAGCCGCAGCCTCACGGAGCGGGCGTACGGGGCGAGCGCGTCGGTGACCTGCTGCGCCAGCTCACGCGTGGGTACGAGGATCAGCCCCAGCGGCTGCCTCGCCTCGGCGCGCTGACCGGCCGTACGGGCCAGCAGCGCCAGCCCGAAGGCGAGGGTCTTGCCGGAGCCGGTGCGGCCACGGCCCAGTACGTCCCGGCCGGCGAGGGAATTCGGCAGGGTCGCGGCCTGGATCGGGAAGGGTACGGTCACGCCTTGCGAGCTGAGCGCGCCCAGCAGCGCCCCGGGCATGTCGAGATCGGCGAAGCCCTCCACGGCGGGGAGTGCGGGAGTGATCGTCCTGGGCAGCGCGAACTCCCCCTGAACCCCGGCGGGCCGGCGGCCGTAACCACCCGAACGGCCCGGCCCGCCGGAGCGGCTCCTCGCCGACGAACCGAATCGGCTGCCGCCCCTTCCGGATTCGGCACTGCCGTTACGGGTGCGGGTGAAGCGGTCGTTCGTGCGTGTGCGGTTCATGCGGAACCTTCCTCGATACGGCACATATCAAGGAATTCCCGCAGCGATCAGCAGCACAGAGAATTGCAAGAATGGACCGGTGGAATGCGAAAGCGAATCTGCCCGACGAAAAATCCGTGCGGCACAGGAGCTTGAATGAGTGGCGCGAAGCGGACGCAATGTTCGGGCGTCCGCCGCGATGAAGCTATGAAGGTATGCGTGCACCCCTGGAGGGTGCCCCGTATGCCGTGAGCCTACGGGTTTCCTGGTTGTCGTCCACAGGCGAAACCACTGCGGAAAATGCGAGTAGCTGGGGCCCGCACCCCGAAGGACGCGGGCCCCAGCTACAACTACGCGACAGTCAGCCTCAGGCGAGAACGATGTTCTCGGCCGTCGGGCCCTTCTGGCCCTGCGCGATGTCGAAGGTCACCTTCTGGCCCTCCAGCAGCTCACGGAAGCCCTGGGCGGCAATGTTCGAGTAGTGGGCGAACACATCAGCGCCGCCACCGTCCTGCTCGATGAAGCCGAAGCCCTTTTCCGCGTTGAACCACTTCACGGTACCAGCAGCCATGCCATTTCTCCTTTGGGGCAGTGCATCGGGATCCGCACTGCGCGGACCCTGTGTCGCTGCGATGATCACCCCGCCCGGAAAAAGAACCGGATAACAAAAGTGCGTCCAGTGGCACAGGCGCCGGCCGGAGGGCACGTGAAGTTTTGGGAACCACAACTGCAACTGAGATCGACAGTAGCACGCCGAAGCGGCCTGTGTACGGCGAAGAATCCCACCCCCCTTAAGGCGGTAGAGAATCTGTCTGCCTGTCCCGCTGAAACCTCAGCTCGCGGGCACAGATTTTGACCCAGCCGGAGCGCAACGTTTCGGGAAGCTTTGCGGGCGCGCCCGGCGTAGGGGCTACGCCCTCAAAAGGATGGTGCGGGCGGGCGTGGAGATCAGGGTGGCTCCGGCAAGGGTCACGGCCCGTCTCCGGCGCACGCATGGCAGTGGCCATATCGAAGACCATCAAGGACCAGACCGTCGATCAGCTCGGTGGAAACAGCAGCATCCTGAGGCGGCAACGCCGTGAGCACGAGGAAACGGCGGCTGACGGATCAGCACCTGACCCTCGACGACCTTCACCAGCGGGAACGGGCCCGGACGGCGAGGAACTGACGACAGCCGCAGTCGTTTTTCACAGCGGTACAGGGGCACGCAAGGCGCGCACCCGCCGCGTACCTCGGACAAGGCAGTGCCCTCATCCCGGAACGCCGGTTCGGCGGCGCCACCGAACCGAGCCAACCGCATCTGGGCCATTCCCCCACCCGAGTCCCCCGGCTACACCCCGCCCGCAACGCGCGCACGGACATGCGCGCGTCGCGGGCCACCGCACGGGACGCCCGAGTGGATAGCGCGAGTGCCGGGGAAGCGGTCAGATCGCGGGACTCATCGACTCAGCCGCCGCTCTTGCGCCTGAACGACCGCTGGCTCGCAGCCGGGCCATGCGCCGAACGCGCCTTCGACGCATCGGAGTTGGCGGCAACATCAGCGGCGTCCGCCTCCGCACCGCGCTTGCGCGCCAGGGCTTCGCGGAACTTGCGCTTGAGGTCGTAGTTGCCGTCGCTGTCCGGCTCCAGAGGGGACGTCTCCGGGGCAGCCGTCTCCGAACCTTCCGTAGATACGGGCTCTGCGGTCACGGTGATCTCCTGGGTTCGGGGGGGGGTGGGCAAGCACAGCTTGTCATGCTGGGCGCAGTGCGAGGCGTCGGCGACATCATCCTGCTCCGTTTCGGCGGGTATCCCCCTCGCGGCCAGAGGCGTTGACTTCGCAGGTGAGGCGCACATGACAGCTTTGGCCCGGGCCGAGGGTCGCCGATCCCGTGGCCAGGAGATTCGCCGCCGGGGCAACGGCTCTCAGGCTTTCGGGGCTTGCCGCCGGCGCCGCGGGAGGTGCCCTTGCTGGTGCCGAGGCCGCGGAAGGGAGCATTGGTGTTCTTGGGTCGGGCGACGGCGGGCCCGCCGTCGAGCGGGATCCCGGAGGGAGTCTTGGCGCCGGTGATCCGGCTCAGCTCCGCCTCGCCCGAGCGCACCTTGGTGACGGTCGGCTCGATGCCGGCCCCGGCTCGATAAGGTCGTGCAGGCGTCCGGGGGTGGCGACGACCACCTCGGCTCACTGGCGCAGCGCGGCGGGCCTCGACGTAATCAGGACCGACCGGGAAGCGCCCGCTCCGCCCCGGCGGTGTCCGCGGGGCGGAGCGGGCGCGCCCGCACGGTGGCGGTCAGGAGGTGCGGACGGCGGTGGCGGCGAGCAGCGCGCCGTTCGCGGCCCGTTGGGTGGCGAGGAGCTGGCCCCGCTGGGCGGCCGGGATCCGGTCGCGGTCGCGGGGGTCGACCGTGAACGCGGGCCGGCCCGCCAGCTCGGGGTGCGCCGCCTCCTGGGCGTCCGTCAGCTGCGCCGGGATCAGCCGCAGCCAGTACCCCTCGTCGGACAGCGCGCCGTCCTCGATGGTGATACCGCCCTCAGGGGCGTACACGAGCTGCTGGCTGGTGGAGTCGGTGGCCTTCACGTTCCACACGACCGTGTCCGCGTCGATCCAGCGTGCCTTGGCCGTGCCGAGGTCCAGGTCGGGCGCGCCGGACATGGTGGGCAGGAGGTACCCGGTGTCGCCGCCGATCAGCCACGCCTCCTTGCCGTAGGTGCCGAAGTCCAGGGAACGGTCGGCGGCGATGTCCTTCTCGTCACCCTTGTGGATGATGTAGCTGAGCGAGGTCGCGCCGTCGGCGAGCGGCACCTCGAAGGTGACTCCGAAGGCGTCCCGCCGCACCGGGGTCAGGGGAGCCGACCACTCGGTGGGGTTCTTCGCGCCGGTCCAGGTGTGCAGGCCCCAGCCGTCGTAGTCGCCGTCGGCCCGGTGGTAGTGGATCACGGCCTTGGTGGCGTCGGGTGCCGGGTACGCGCCCTGCGGTGCCGTGTCCGATTGGCCGTCGTCGCCCTGCCGGATCCAGACCTCCCCCGTCCTGGCCAGCTCTACGGTGCGTTCCGGGCCGTCCGCCGCGCCGTCGCGGGCGACCTTGTAGGTCACGCTCCGCGCGCCGTCCTCCGGCTTGACCCAGGCGAAGGCGCCGTAGGCGTCGCGTCCGGTGAACTCGGCCGTCCGGCCGGAGGATTCGAGGCGCCAGCCGGTGTAGTCGCCGTCCGCGCGCAGGTAGTGCACGACGGCGTAGTCGCGGTGCACGGCGCTCGGCGGCTGTTCCACCGGTGGCCGGCCCGTGGACGTCGCGGCGAGGGCGCTCGCGGTGCGGCCGGCCCGGTCGACCGCGACGGCCTTGTAGCGCACCGGGGTGCCCTGCTTCAGCGTGCCGGGCAGGTGCTGGACGACCTTGTAGGGGGCGTGGTCGGCGGTGCCGAGGGTCCGCCAGGGGCCGTCTCCGGTCTGGGCGGCGAACACGACGCGGTTCAGGCCGCCGCCGCTGACGTCCGCGGAGACCTCGACGTCGCCGGTCGCGCCCGGGGCCGGTGCCGTGAGTGTGACCGAGGGCCGGGTCGCCGGGGTGCCGAGCCGCTTCGCCGCCTTCCAGACCACGGCCGACAGCGCCGGCACGGTGACGGTCACCTCGGCGCCGGCGCCGCTGGACACCGTGGCACCGCTGCCGTACAGGCCCCGGTAGGCGGCGTGCGCCGACCCCGTGGGGATGCGCACGGTCCGCGGCGCGGAGGCGTTGTTGAAGGCCACCAGGTAGTCGTCGCCCCGGCGGGCGTCCGTGCGCGAGAACGCGTAGACGGAGTCCTTGGCGTACCGCTCGGTCTGCACGCCGTCGCGCAGCGCCGGGTTCTCCCGGGTGAGCCGTGACAGGCCGGCGACGGCCCGGTACAGGGGGTGGGTGGGATCGTAGGCGTCGGAGGCGGCCGTGCGGCCGGTGCCGATCTCGTCGTCGTCCAGGTAGTCGGGGACCTTGGAGGCGAACATCGTCTGGCGGGCGTCCTTGTCGCCGCCGGCTCCGGTGAAGCCCTGTTCGTCGCCGGAGTAGATCACGGGGTTGCCGCGCGACAGGAACATCAGTTCGTGGGCGAAGCGGTCCCGCCGCAGGAGTCCGGCGTCGTCGGCCTTCGGGTTGTCCTTGAGCAGGAAGCCGCCTATGCGGCCCATGTCGTGGTTGCCGAGGAAGGTCACCTGCTCGTAGGCGTTCGCCTTGCCGGTGGTGTAGCGGTAGTCCTGCGCGAAGACGCCGGCGAGCCGGCCGGCGTCCCTGCCCTGGGAGGCGTACTGGCGGATCGCGTCCTGCAGCGGGAAGTCGAGCGTGGCGTCGAGGCGGCCCTGCCGCACGTACGGCGAGGTGACGGACGCGTCGGAGGACAGCGTCTCGCCGAAGATGAAGAAGTCCTTCCGGCCCTTCTTCGCGGCGTACGCGTCGAGCGCCGTCGCCCACTGGGTCCAGAAGGGCATGTCGACGTTGCGGACGGTGTCGACGCGGAAGCCGTCGACACGGAAGTCCTCGACCCACTTCTCGTAGATCCGCTCCATGCCGTGCACGACCTCGGGGCGCTCGGTCCACAGGTCGTCGAGGCCGGTGTGGTCGCCGTAGAGCGTGCTCTCGCCGACGAAGGTGGAGTCACCGCGGTTGTGGTACACGGTCGGGTCGTTCAGCCATGCCGGGACCTTGGCGTCCCGTTCGGCCGGCCCGACCTTCGGCGTGTAGGGGAAGCCGCGTTCGTCGACCTTGTGCATGCCCTTGGCGTCGTCGAAGGGGCGGCCCTCGGTGTCCAGGTAGGGGTAGGCGCCCTTGCCGCGGTAGCCGAAGGTGTTCTCGGCGTAGGTGACCGTGTCGGCCGTGTGGTTGGTGATGACGTCGAAGAAGACCTTCATGTGCTTGGCGTGTGCCTTGCGGATGAGTTCCGCGAGGTCGGCGTTGGTGCCGAAGTGCGGGTCGACCCGGGTGAAGTCGGTGATCCAGTAGCCGTGGTAGCCGGCGCTCTCGCCGTTGCCCTGCACCGGCTTGTTCATGAATATCGGGGCGAGCCAGATCCCGGTGGTGCCGAGGCCCTTGATGTAGTCCAGCTTGCTGATCAGGCCCTTGAGGTCACCGCCCTGGTAGAAGCCCTTGTCCGTGGGGTCGTACCCGGTGGCCGTGCGGTCGCCGGACAGTCCGCCCCGGTCGTTGGCGGCGGAGCCGTCGGCGAACCGGTCGGGCAGCAGGAAGTAGAACTGCTCACGGGTCAGGTCGTGCCGGGAGGCCACCGCGGCCAGCCGGGCGTCCGACGGCGGCGCGGGCACCCGCGCCGCCGCGCTCGCGGGCGGGGCGGCGCTCAGCGCGGTGGCCAGGAGTGCGGTGGCGGCCGCCGCGGTGGCGGCACGGGTCAGGGTGCCCTGGCCGCCGCGGTGACGGCGGCCGGCGGGTGGTGCGGCCGGGTTGCCGCCGGCGGTGGGTGATGGGGTCACGGTGCGGCTCTTTCCTCTCGCTCTCGGCGCCCTGCCGGAAGTGGCCCTTCCGGCAGGGCACTCGGGGTCAGTGCGCGGGCAGGTCGACGGTGGTCGCGCCGAGCAGGGCCCCGTCCTGCCCGCGCTGGGTGGCGATCACCTGGCGGCTCGCCCTGGCCTCGGCGATCCGGCCGCGGTCGCGCGGGTCGACGGTGAAGGCCTGGTGGTCCGCGAGCTCCGGGTGGGCGGCCCGCTGGGCGTCCGTCAGCCGCGCGGGGTTCAGGCGCAGCCAGCGGCCCTCGTCCGACAGGGACCCGTCGCGCAGGGTGATGCCGCCGTCCGGGGCGTAGACGAGCTGCTGGCTGGCGACTCCGGCGCCGGTCCCCCGCCACACCACGGTGGTGTCGTCCAGCCAGGTCGCGGCCGAGGTGGTGAGGTCGAGGCCGAACGCGCCGCCGAGGGACGGGGTGAGGTAGGCGGGGTCGCCGGCCACGCGCCACACCTCGTGGCCGTAGAGGGAGAAGTCCAGGGCCTCGTCCACGGGGACGTCCTTCTCCTCCTTCTTGTGCAGGATGTAGCTGAGCGAGTCCGCGTGGTCGGACAGCGCAACCTCGAAGACCAGGCCGAAGGAGTCCCGGCGTACCGGGCGGATGGGGTCGTTCCACTCCGGCGGGTGGGCCGCTCCGGTCCAGGCGTGCAGGCCCCAGCCGTCGTAGTCGCCGTCGGGGCGGTGGTAGTGGATGACCGCCTTCGCCGGATCCGGCGCCGGGTAGGCGTCCGCGGGCCGGGTCGCCGTCACGGTGGTGCCGCCCTGTGCGGTCCACACCTCCGGCGCGGCGGCGAAGTCCAGGGTGCGTTCGGGGCCGTCGGCGGCGCCGTCCTTCTCCACGGTGAACGGGATCTCGGCGGCGCCCCCCGACGGGGCGAACCAGGCGAAGGCTCCGTAGGCGTCCCGGCCGTCGAAGGCGGCGGTCCGGCCGTCGGCCGTCCGCAGCCGCAGACCGGTGTAGTCGCCGTCGGCCCGCCGGTAGTGCACGACGGCCCAGTGGCGCGCCGCCGTCGGTTTCGTGGCCACCGGTGCCCGGCCCGCCGTGGTGGCGGCGAGGTCGCTCGCGGTCCGGCCGGCGCTGTCGACGACGACCGCCTTGTACCTCAGGGGCGTGCCGGCCGGGACGTCCGCGGCGATGTTCTGGGTGATCCGGTAGGGGGCGTGGTCCGCGGTGCCGAGGGTCTGCCAGGCGCCGTCGCCGGTCTGTGCGGCGAAGACGACCCGGTCGTAGGCGCCGCCGCTGACGTCGGCGGAGATCTCCACGGTTCCGGTGGCGCCCGCCGCCGGGGCGTGCAGGCTCAGCGAGGGGGTGTCCGCCGGTGTGCCGAGCGGGCGGTCCGCCCGGTACACGACCGCCGACAGGCCCGGGACGGTCAGGGTGACGTCGCCCTCGGCGTCGCTGTGCACCGTGCCCTTGGTGCCGTACAGCGCCTGGTAGGGCGTCCGGGTCTGCCCGGCGGGCAGGGTGACGGTCCGGTCCCCGGCCGCGTTGTTGAACGCCACCAGGTAGTCGCGCCCCTGGTGGACGTCGGTGCGGGAGAAGGCGTACACGGAGTCCTGGGAGAGGCGTTCGGTCTGGACGCCGTCGCGCAGCGCCGGGTTCTGCCGGGTGAGCCGCGAGAGGCCGGCGATGGCCCGGTACAGGGGGTGGTCCGTGTCGTAGGCGTCGGAGGCCGCCGTGCGGGTGGTGCCGATCTCGTCGTCGTCCAGGTAGTCGGGGACCTTGGAGGCGAACATCGTCTGGCGGGCGTCGACGTCCCCGCCGGCACCGGTGAAGCCCTGCTCGTCGCCGGAGTAGATCACGGGGTTGCCCCGGGAGAGGAACATCAGCTCGTGGGCCAGTCGGTCGCGCCGCAGCAGTTCGGCGTCGTCCGCGCCGGGGTGGTCCTGGGCGACGAAGGCGCCGATGCGGCCCATGTCGTGGCTGCCGAGGAAGGTGACCTGGCTGTAGGCGTTCGTCCGGTCCGTGCTGTAGCGGTAGTCCTGTGCGAAGACGTGGGCGAGGTCGCCGGCGGGACCGCCGCGCGAGGCGAAGTTGCGGACGGCGGCCTGGAGGGGGAAGTCCAGCGTCGAGTCGAGCCGGCCCTGGGTGACGTACGGAGCCGTGATGGACGCGTCCGCGGAGAACGCCTCGGCGAACAGGAAGAAGTCCTCGCGGCCGTGGCGTGCGGCGTACCGGTCCAGGGCGGTGGCCCACTGGGTCCAGAAGGCCATGTCGACGTTCTTGGCGGTGTCGACCCGGAAGCCGTCCACGCCGAAGTCGCCGACCCACTTCTGGTAGATCTCCTCCATTCCCCGGACGACTTCGGGGCGTTCGGTCCACAGGTCGTCCATGCCGAGGAAGTCGCCGTACAGGGCGCTCTCGCCGGCGAAGGTGGAGTTGCCCCGGTTGTGGTACATGGCCGGGTCGTTGAGCCAGTCCGGGACCTTGCGGTCCTCCGGGTCGGTGGAGACCCGGGGGGTGTACGGCGCCCCGGCCGCGTCCGTCTCCCGCATGCCGGTGCTGTCGTCGAAGGGGCGGCCCTGGGTGTCCAGGTACGGGTAGGCGCCCTTGCTGCGGTAGCCGTAGCGTTTCTCGGCGTAGTCGACGGTGTCGGCGGTGTGGTTGGTGATGACGTCGAAGAAGACCTTCATGCCCTTGGCGTGGGCCTTGTCGATGAGCTCCGACAGCTCGGCCTGCGTGCCGAAGTGGGGGTCCACGCTGGTGAAGTCGGTGACGGCGTACCCGTGGTAGTTGGCGGTCGCCCTGCCGTCGCGGACCGTCACGGGTTTGTTCCGGAACACCGGCGCGAGCCAGATGGCGGTGGTGCCGAGCCCCTTGATGTAGTCCAGGCGGTCCGTGATCCCCTTGAGGTCGCCGCCCTGGAAGAAGTCCTTGTCCGTGGGGTCGTACCCGGTGGCCGTGCGGTCGCCGGCCAGGCCGCCGCGGTCGTTCGCCGGGGAGCCGTTGGCGAACCGGTCGGGCAGCGCCAAGTAGAACTGCTCCGTGCTGGCGGACGGGCGGTCCGGCTCCCGCGCGAGCAGGGCGTCCGGCGGCGCGGGCGCCGGCCCGGCGGCCGATGCCGGGGGCGCCAGCGGTGACAGGGCCGTGACGAGCAGGGCTGTGGCCAGGGCCGGTGCGTTGCGGCGGTTTCTGCCGACCACGTGACGCCTTTCTGTGGGATCTCGGTGCGGACAAGGGCGATCGCCCCCCCGGGGGGAGGGCGCGGGACCGCCCGGCGCGCGCGAGGCGACGGCCGGGCGGTCCGTTCCACGGAACGTCGGTCGGCTGCCCGCGGTGGCGGTCAGCCGCGCCAGGTGTCGTTCAGGGTCACGACACCGCCGGCCGGGACGGTGGCGGTCCGGTTGGAGCCGCTCTCCCAGGTGACGTTGCCGGCCGCGTCCTTGCGGATGTACTTGTACTGGAAGGACGTGCCCGCGGGCAGGGACACGTCGAGCTTCCACACGGGGTAGCTCGCCGGGTCCAGCTTCAGGGCGTTGGCGGTGTTCCAGGCGCCGAGGGCGGAGTTGTCGCCGACGACGTAGATGTTCTGCCCCCACTGGGTGGTGGCGTTGACGCCGAACGACGCTCCGGTCGCCGGGTCGGGGTCGGGGTCGGTGCTGGTGCAGTCCTTGGCGCCGACGTGCAGCGCGAGGGCCGAGTTGGCGCCGAGTGTGGCGGTGAACTGGCCGGAGGAGTTCACCGTGACGCCCTTGCCGCTCTGCACGTCGCAGTAGCCGCCGGCGGGCAGGGAGGTCTGGAAGGTGCGGGTCAGCGACGACCCCTCGTGGTTGATGGCGACGTACGCCTTGTCACCGCGGCCGAAGGCGATCTGGTTGCCGCCGTTGTCCCACCAGTTGGTCACCGCTGTACCGGCGGCCGCGTTGCGGAACTTGACCATGCTCGCGATCTCGCGCCAGGCGTGCTGGCACTTCCAGCCTTCGGTGTAACAGGCGTTCACCTGACCGTTGTTCGGCCCGCCGGCGTTGGTGTCGCTGAACTCGTAGCCGGAGTGCACGTCGGGCGAGCCGTAGGGCCAGGCCAGCATGAAGACGTGGGCGAGCGTGTAGTTGGCGCCGTCCTTGTAGGTGAGGCTGCCGCCGTTCCGCTCGGTGTCGTGGTTGGTGACGAAGACGGAGGCCTTGTCACTGGAGACGTAGCCCCACGCCTCGCCGAAGTTCTTCAGCTCCGCGAGCTTCTCGTTGTTGAAGACACGCTTGAGGTCGGAGGCGTAGTGGAACTCCTGCACGTCTCCGGTGTTGTAGTACTCCGGGGGCTGGACCGCCTCGCCGGAGGCACCGATCGTCTCCTGCTTCCAGTAGACGCCCGGGTTGGTGAGGCGGGACTTGATGTTGGCGAGGTCGTCCTCGGCGATGTGCTTGGCCGCGTCGATGCGGAAGCCGTCCGCGCCGAGGGAGAGCAGGTCGTTCAGGTACCCGGCGATGGTCTTGCGGACGTACTCCTCGCCGGTGTCGAGGTCGGGCAGTCCTCCCATCTCGCAGTGCTGGACGTTCCAGCGGTCCGCGTAGTTGCTGATGCTGGTCTTGCAGTCGTCCAGGTCGGCGGCCGAGTAGGTGCCGGGGTAGTCGTACTTGCTGAAGGTCGACCCGGCGCTGCCCGTGCCGGAGGCGTTCGCCATGTGGTTGATGACGGTGTCGACGACCACCTTGACGCCCGCCGCGTGACAGGTGTCGACCATGCTCTTGAAGTCCGACCGGTTGCCGAACTTCGTGCCGATCTTGTAGCCGACCGGCTGATAGGACGTCCACCAACTGCTGCCCTGGATGTGCTCGTTCGGCGGGGAGACCTGAACGTAGCCGTATCCGTCGGGGCCTAGCTCGTCCGTGCACGCCTTGGCGACGGACTTGAAGTTCCATTCGAACATCACCGCGGTGACGTCCTTGCCGCCGGGCGCGCTCGCCTGCGCCGGCGTCGGTGCCGTGACGGCCACAGCGGCTCCCGCCACGAGGGCGAGTGCAGCGGCCACGGTCTTTCTGGCCATGGTGTCTCCAGTTCGGGAGTGGGGTGATACCGGAGGACAGCCTCGATGGACAACGCGCCGTGCCAGGAAGCCGTTCGATGGTTGTTGCTGCAAGAATTTGCGGTCGAGACCGTACGGCGCGGGTTACCGCTGGTCAACCCCTCACGCAGAAAAGGCAGTTCATCAAGCAACAGTTGATTCCCGGTGGACGCAAACCCTTTCGCAAGGGTTTCAGCGGTGTTACCTTCTACGAACTCCGGCCCGTGGCCGCGGGGTTCGCAGCCGCTGCGTCCCCAACGCGCCCGGCCGCGAGCCGGAGTGTCCGCACGGCTCCCGCCGTGACTCCCGCCGTCGTTCAGAGGGAGGCGAGCAACGGCTCCCACCACGACCGGTGGGTGCGGTACCAGTCCACGGTGGCCGCCAGCGCGGACGCGAAGTCGGTCCGCGGCCGGTAGCCCAGCTCGGCGGTGATCTTGCCGTGGTCCGCCGCGTAGCGGCGGTCGTGGCCCTTGCGGTCGCCGACGTGCGTGATGCGCTCGGGGCCGGCGTCGCACCAGCCGAGCAGGCGGTGCGCGAGGTCCAGGTTGGTCAGCGAGGTGCCGCCGCCGATGTTGTACGTCTCCCCCGGCCGGCCCGCGGTGCGCACCAGCTCTACCGCCCGCACGTGGTCGTCGACGTGCAGCCAGTCCCGGACCTGCTGCCCGTCCCCGTACAGCGGCAGGCTCCCGCCGGTCAGCAGGGCGGCCACGAAACGCGGGATCGCCTTCTCCGGATGCTGATAGGGGCCGAAGTTGTTGGAGCAGCGGGTCACCCGGACGTCCAGGCCGTGGGTGCGGTGGTGGGCGAGCGCGATCAGATCGGCCGCGGCCTTCGAGGCGGCGTACGGCGAGCTGGGCCTGAGCTGGTCCTCCTCCCGTGCGGCGCCCAGTGGGAGGGAGCCGTACACCTCGTCGGTGGAGATGTGCACGAAGGTGCGCACCCCGTACCGCAGAGCCGCGTCCAGCAGGGTCTGGGTGCCCACCACGTTGGTGAGCGTGAAGGCGGACCCGTCGTCGATGGAGCGGTCCACGTGCGACTCCGCCGCGAAGTGGACGATCTCGTCGTGGCCGGCCGCCAGCCGCCGCACGGTGGCGGTGTCGCAGACGTCCCCCCGCACGAAGGTCAGGCCGGGACGGTCGCGCACCGGGTCGAGGCGGGTGAGGCTGCCCGCGTAGGTGAGCTTGTCGAGCACGGTCACCGCGACGCCGGGCGGCCCGGAGGGACCGAACAGCGCGCGGACGTACGCGGAACCGATGAAACCGGCTCCGCCGGTGACGAGGATGCGGGAAGTCATGAGGTGAGCTGCACCTTGCTGTGGTCGCCGATGACGAGACGGTGGGCCTGGGGAGGGCGGGGCGCGGCGGCCACGACCGCTTCGCGGCCGATCAGCGACCGCTCGATACGGGGTGCGCCCTCCACGCTCGCGCCGCGCAGGAGCACCGAGAACTCGATCGCGCTGTCCTCGATCCGGCAGTCCTCGGCGATGGCGGTGTACGGGCCGACGCTGGAGTTGCTGATGACCGCGCCCGCCCCGACCACCACGGGCCCGACGATGCGCGATCCCGTCACCACGGCGCCCTCGGCGATGCGGACCCTGCCCACCAGGACGCTGTGCGGATCGACCTTGCCGTCGACCTGCCCCTGCGTCCGGTCCAGGACGTGCCGGTTCGCCTCCAGCAGGTCGTCGACGCTGCCGGTGTCGCGCCAGGGCCGGGTGGTCGTCTCCGCGCGCACGGCGAGACCCCGGTCGATCATCCACTGCACCGCGTGGGTGATCTCCAGCTCGCCCCGGCCTGAGGGGCCGATGGCGCGCACCGCCTCGTGCACCGCGGGGGTGAAGGCGTACACGCCGACCAGGGCGAGGTCGCTGCGGGGCCGCTCCGGCTTCTCCTCCAGCCGCCGCACCAGGCCGTCGCCGCCGACCTCGGCGACGCCGAAGGCGGTGGGGTCGGGCACCGGGGTGACCAGCAGCCGGGCGGCGTCCCCGTCCGCGGCCGCCCGCCGGACGAACGCCCGCACGCCGTCCTCCAGGTAGTTGTCCCCGAGGTACAGCAGGAAGTCGTCGTCCTTCAGGAAGTCCCGGGCGATCAGCACCGCGTGGGCGAGGCCCCGGGGCTCGGGCTGGCGGAGGTAGGCGATGCGCAGCCCGAAGGCGGACCCGTCCCCCACCGCGTGCCGGATGGCGTCGCCGTGGGCGCCGACCACCATGCCCACCTCCTCGATGCCGGCGTCGGCTATCGCCTGCAGGGCGTAGTGCACCACCGGTCTGTTGGCGAGGGGCAGGAGCTGCTTGGCGCCTGTGTGGGTGAACGGCCGCAGCCTGCTGCCGGTGCCCCCCGCCAGGACCAGGGCCTTCACGTCAGCCGCCGGGGTCGCACAGGCGGCCGGGTCTGTGGTCTCACGGGTCTCTCCTCGGACGGAAGTCGCGGAAGTCGCGGTGTCACCGGTGGAGCTGATCCCCAATCAACCAGAGGGCGCCCACGATCCGCAAGACATTCTGAAACTTTCAGCAACTCCTTGCAGACGGCGCGTGATTGATGTTTGACTCGCCATCGGCGTCGCCCAACGACGCAGCACTGCACGGCAGTTCGCACAGAGGGTTGGGGGCAGCAGTGACAGGTCGGCACCAGCTGGAGAGGCTGGAGCGGGAGGCCGGACATCTGGCACCGGGCGCTTCGGAGGAAGCCGCCGTCGGCCGCCGGGTGTTCGCCGAGGGACGGGGGCCGGTGCTCACGGACCTCGACGGCAACCAGTACCTGGACTTCGCCGCGGGCACCCTGACCCAGTCCCTGGGGCACGGGCATCCCGAGGTCGTCCAGGCCCTGACCGCGCAGGCGCGGCGGCTGTGGAACGTGCACGACTCGGCGACGCCGGACCGTGCCGCGCTGCTGGAACTGCTGGCCAGGCTGCTGCCCGAACGGCTCGACACCTACGCCCTGTTCTCCACCGGGGCGGAGGTCGTCGAGGCGGCCCTGCGGGTGGTGCAGGCGACCGCAGAGCCGGGCCGCAACCGGATCGGCGCCCTGCGGGGCGGCTTCCACGGCAAGACGATGGGCGCGCGGATGCTCGTCCACTGGGACGTCGGCCACCAGTCCTTCGCCGGCAACTCCGTCCTCGGCTACTCGGCGTACTGCTACCGCTGCCCGCTGGGCCTCACCCACCCCTCGTGCGGGCTGCGCTGCGCCTCGCTCGTGCGCCGGCACATCGCCGACAAGCCGAACGTGTCGGCGCTGGTCTTCGAGCCCGTCCTCGGCGCCGCCGGCGTCGTCGTCCCGCCGCCGGGCTACTGGGAGCAGATCGCCGACGCGTGCCGCGCCAACGGCGTGCTCCTCGTCGCCGACGAGGTGCTGACCGGCGGCGGCCGCACGGGGACGTTCCTGGCGAGCGAGCAGTTCGGCGTCGAACCCGACCTGGTGACCATGTCGAAGGGCCTGGCCAGCGGGTTCCCGTTCGCCGTCCTGGCGGGACGGGCGGACCTGCTGCACCATCCGGCGGCCTCGGGAGCGGGTGCGTACGCCTCCACGTACGCGGGCAACCCCCTCGGCGTAGCGGCGGCCCGGGCCACGCTGGAGGTCGTCGAGCGCGACCGGCTCGTCGAGCGGGTGCGCGTCCTCGGGGAACTGCTGCACGAGCGGCTGTCCGCGCTCCCCGCCCGCTTCCCGAACGTGGGCGACGTGCGCGGCCTGGGCCTGCTGTACGGCCTGGAGTTCGTCACGGACCGGCACAGCCGCACCCCCGCCCCGCACCTCGCCCGGGCCGTGTACGCCACCGCCCTCGACCTGGGTCTGCGCGTGGCGCTCGGCGGGCACATCCTGCGGCTGGCCCCGCCGTTCACCGTCGACGAGCCGCTGCTCGACGAGGGTGTGAAGCTGCTGGAACAGGCCCTGGAACGGGTGCTGTCGTGATCGTCGCGGAGAACCTGGTCAAGGAGTTCCGGCTCGCCGAGCGCAGGCCCGGCCTGGCCGGCAGCCTGTCCACCCTCTTCACCCGGCGGCACCGGATCGTCCGCGCGGTCGACGGCGTGTCCTTCACCATCCCGGCCGGCTCGAAGACGGCGTACATCGGCGCCAACGGGGCGGGCAAGTCCACCACGATCAAGATGCTCACCGGCATCATGACGCCCACCAGCGGGCGCTGCCTGGTCCGCGGCATCGAGCCCTACCGGCACCGGCAGGCCAACGCGCGCCGCATCGGGGTCGTCTTCGGCCAGCGCAGCCAGCTGTGGTGGGACCTGTCCGTGCCGGACTCCTTCCGCATCCTGCGCCGCGTCTACGACATCCCCGACGCCGTGTACCGGCGCAATCTCGCCCTGTACCGGGACCTGCTGGACATCGACGCCCTCGGCACGACGCCCGTGCGCCAGCTGAGCCTGGGGCAGCGCATGCGGGCCGAGATCGCGGCGAGCCTGCTGCACGATCCGGCGGTCGTCTTCTGGGACGAGCCGACCATCGGCCTCGACATGGTGCTCAAGGACGCGGTCCGGCACCTGGTCAACCGCGTCCACCAGGAGCTGGGCACGACCGTCGTGCTCACCAGCCACGACATCACGGACATCGCCGCGATCTGCGACAGCGCCCTGGTCGTCGACCGGGGCCGGGTGGTGCACCAGGGCAGCATCCGGGACCTGCTGCGCACCGCCGACCGCCGCTCGGTCCTGTTCGACCACCGGGGCGGGCCCGGCCCCGAGAGCGCCTGTGCCCGGATCGAGCGGGGCCTGCCCGGCGTCAGCGCCGCGTCAGCCGAGGACGGCCGGATCAGGGTCGACTACCCGGTCGACGCGTTCACCTCCCGGCAGGTGCTCGCCTTCCTGCTCGAACACTTCGATCTGGCGGACTGTTACGCGCCCGAGCCCGACCTGGAGGACGTCCTGCGGCGGATCTACGGCGGCGGGCGGCGCGAACCGGTCCCGGCGGAGGTTCCCGGCCCGCGCCAGGAGGGTGCGGCATGAGCGGCACCACCGCGCGGGGGCACGACGGCCGCCGGTCCGCGCGCGCCCGGCACTACCTGCCCTTCGCCACCGGCGGGCTGCAGTCCCTGCTGCAGTACCGCTCGGTGTTCCTGACGACCGGGATCACGGCCGCGGCCGGCGCGGCGGTCACCGTCTTCCTGTGGCGGGCCGTGTACGCCGGCGCCCCGCCCGGCGGCGGTCCGGGCGGCTTCACCACCGAGGGCATCACCACCTATCTGCTGATGGCGCAGGTGCTGCAGATCCTGCACGCCAACCGGGTGGACGACGAGGTCGCGGCCGACGTCTACCGCGGTGACGTCGCCGTCATGCTGGTGCGGCCCGTCAGCTACCCGGTGGTGCGGTTCTTCTCCTGCCTGCCGGTCGTCGCGGCCAACGCCGTCCTGGTCGGCCTGCCCGTCCTGGGGCTGTTCGCCCTGGTCGTGCCGCTCACCGTGCCACGGCCCGGGGACGTCCTGCTGTTCCTGGCGGCCACCGCGCTGTCCGTCCTGCTCGCGTTCCTCGTGAACCTGCTGACCGGGATGCTGGGGTTCGTCACCACCAACACCTGGGGGGTGCGGATGGTGAAGCAGAGCGTGGTCGCCTTCTTCGCCGGTCAGCTCGTGCCCCTCGACCTGATGCCGGCGCCCCTCGCGGCGCTCGCGTCCGCGCTGCCCTTCCGGGGCATGGTCGACGGTCCGCTCACCCTGCTGCTGGGCCGCTACGACGGGGCGGCCGGCGCGGCCGACGTGCTGGCCCGGCAGATCGGCTGGGTGGCCGCTCTCACGCTGCTGAGCGCCGTCCTGTGGCGGGCCTCGCTGAGCCGTCTGGAGGTGCTGGGCGGATGACCCGCACCGTGTGGCGCCATGTGCGGCTGGCCTTCTTCCTCGGCGGCGTCGGACTGCACCGGCTGAGCGCGTACCGCGTGGACTTCGCCCTCGGGGCGGGTGCCTTCCTGGTGCGGGTGGGCCTGCAGACGGCGGTGGTGGGACTGGTCTTCCGCCAGGTCCCCGTGGTGGGCGGCTGGAACTACCACGAGGTGCTGTTCCTGCTCGGCTTCTCCCTGCTGCCGCGCGGCCTGGACCACCTGTTCACCGACCAGCTGTGGGAGCTGGGCCGCAAACTGGTCCAGCGCGGCGAGTTCTACCGCTATCTGATCCGCCCCGTGAACCCGCTGTTCTCGCTGCTGTCGGAGCGCTTCTTCCACCCGGACGGGCTCGGCGAGCTGGCGGTCGGCGGGGTCCTGGTGGGCTGGTCCGGCAGCGCCCTCGGCCTCCACCTCACCCCGCTGCAGTGGGCCGCGGCCCCCTTCCTGGTGCTGTGCGGCGCCCTGGTCCACACCGCGGTGAAGCTGCTGTTCGCCTCGCTGTCCTTCTGGACCGTGACCAGCCTGCCGTCGATGTACGCGGCGAACCAGGTGTCCGAGTTCGCCGCCTATCCGCTGGACATCTACCACCCCTCGCTGCGCGCCCTGCTGACCTGGGTACTGCCCTTCGCCTTCACCTCGTACGTCCCGTGCGTCTACCTGCTGACCGGGGCCACGGATCTGGTGCTCTGGCTGCCCGTGGTGACGGCCGGTGCCCTCGCCCTCGCCCTGGCCGTGTGGCGGCGCGGCGTCAACGCCTACGAAATGACCGGGAGCTGAGCCGCACGTGATCCGTGACGAACACCTCGAACCGCTGCTGCGCGCCGCGTCCTGGATGCCGCGCGATCTCCGCGCCGCCCACCGCTACGAGACGGTCGACCACGTCGAGCTGGGCCCCGGCGAACTGCTGCTGGTCGTGGCCGCCGTCGGGGGTCCCGCCTCGGGCGGGCGGATCGCCGTCCCCGCGCACCGCGACGCCTCGGGAGCCCTGACCGGGGCGGGCGACGACGGGCCCTCGGGACTCGCGGCCGTGCGCCGTGTGCTCACCGGCGCACGGCTGCGCACCACACGCGGGGGGCACGTGGAGTTCCGCCGGGCACCCTCGGCGCCGGCCGGCGAGGTGCGGTGGCTGCCCTTCGACAAGGGCTGGTCCTCCAACGCCCTGTCCCTGGTGGAGATAGACGGCACCCCGCACCTGCACAAGACGTACCGGCTGCTGGACCAGACGGTCCACGAGCCGGAGGTGCTGCGGCTCATGAGCGGCACCGGGCACACGCCCGAGTGGGCCGGCGACTACACGTACACGGATCCCGTGCGCGGGACCCGGCACCCGCTCGGCGTCCTCTACCGCCATGCCCCGGGGCACGGCATCGACGCGCCGCTGCGCGAGAACCTGCGCTCGCTGTGGCCGCTGCTCTCCGGCGGCACCGCTCCGGAACAGCTCGTGTGCTCACATCTGCGGCCGCTGGAGGGCAGGTTGCGGGCCGCCGGCCGATTCCTGAGCGGCTTCCACCGTGATCTGTCGGCCCGGCTGGGCGGCCCCGCCACCGGCTACCCCGTGGCCGACGCCCTGGGCCGGGCCTCGGCGCGACTGGCCGAACTCGCCGGTGCGGACACCCCGCACCCGCGGCCCGCGCGGGACGCGGCCTTCGCCGCCCTCGAAGCGGAAATCGCCGACCTGGAACGCGAGTTCGCCGGCCGTCCGACGGCTGCCACGGGCGGTCCCTGCCACGGCGACCTGCACCTGTCGCACCTGCTGTGCGCCGAAGGCGACGACGGCACCTGGCGGATGAGCGTCATCGACCTGTCCACGCCCGCCCTCCCCTGCGACGGCCCCGGCTACGCGGCACAGTCGCCCCTGCAGGACCTCGTCGCCGTCCAGCGCGCGCTGGAGTACTTCGCGGCCGACGAGGCGGCCTTCGAGAGCGCCCGCCGGCTCGGCGTCGACTCGACGCGGACCATGAACGGCTCCCTGGACGGCGCCCCCGGCCTGCCGCCCGCCGCCCGGTCGGTGCTGGGACACGTCTTCCGCACCGCGGACACCTGGCGCGAACGCGTCCTGCACCTGCTGCTCGGACCCGCCTCGGACAACCCGCTGCGGCGGCTGCTGTACCTGCGCCGGCTCCTGCACGAACTGGGCTACAACCACGACCACGCCCGCCCCTACCACGCCGCGATCGACCTGCGCCACGCGCTGGCGCTGGCCGCCCCCGCCCCGACGACCCCCGCGAGGACATGACCGTCGTGAACGCGCCCCGGATGCACATCATCGAGACCTACTTCGAGTGCTGCGGCTTCGACCACACGTTCCTGCAGGGCGGCACCTCCGTGTACCTGTGGAACCTGTCCAGGACCTTCGCCGCCCGCGGCCACCGCGTCTCCATCGTCACGCCCGCCCACGGCAGGCTGGACGACCTGCGCCGGCGCTACGAGGTGGAGGACCTGCCCTACGAGGACGCCTACACGCTGCCCGTGGTGCTCGACCCCCGGGTCTGGCAGGGCTTCGGCGCGCAGGCGGACCTGGCGCTGCGCACCACCGCCCACCGCATCCGCCTGGAGGGCGTGGACCTGTACTTCCTCTCCAACGACTACCTGGACCGCCTGCCGGACACCTTCTACCCGCCGTACTCCGCCAAGGGCCGGGACCTGGTCTTCTTCAAGCCGCTGGTGTTCCAGGTGGACAGCGTGCGGTTCCTGCGCACCTGGTTCGCCGGCGAGAAGGCCGTCGTCCACGCACACGAGCCGTACTACCACTACCTGCTGCCCGCGGCCCTGCGCGGGGACCCGGAGAAGCTGGTCGTCAGCAACGTGCAGAGCAACATGCCGATCGCCAAGAAGGTGTACGCGCCCGAGGTCGAGCGCCTCTTCGAACTGCTCGGCGTGGACGTCGGGCTCCCCGGCCCGGACCCCGAGCCCGACGTGCCCGCGGCCGTCGTGCAGTACCAGCAGCTCACGCACCTGCACTACACCTACCCGCCGGACCACGTGGCGGTGTACGAACTGACCGCCGAGCACGCCGACCTGATCGACTTCCTGTCGCCCGGTCAGCTCGACTTCTACGCGGGCTTCCGGGACACGCCGTTCGAGCTGCTCTTCCAGCGGCTCCCGATCGCCGCCACGGTACGCCGCAACGCGCACAAGATGTTCGTCGGCGGCTGCGCCATCTCCGACCGGTGGCTGTCCTGGGACCCCGCCGGGGTGGACCGGGCGGAGGTGCTCGGCGGCCTCGGCCTCGACCCCGCGCTGCCGACGTTCTTCCACAACGCCCGCTACGCCGTCCACCACAAGGGCCAGGTCGAGCTGATGCGGGCCGTGGACCGGGTGCTGGGCGAGGGACTGAAGGCCAACTTCGTCATCCGGTGCATCTCCGGCAACGGCATCGACGACCCGTTCTTCCACGAGGTCGCCGCGCGCCACCCGGCCCGGCTGCACTTCGAGTGGGAACGCGTGCCGGAGGAACGTGTCTTCGCCTGCGCCGCCGCCTGCGACTTCGCCCTGTTCCCCTCCAAGTTCGAGATGGACACCTTCCTGATCGCCCAGGGCGAGGCCATGGCCGTGGGCGCGGTACCGATCGCCACGGACCAGCGCGGCATGGAGCACTTCCGGCACGCCGACGGCCCGGAGACGGCCACCGGTTACGCCGTGAACCGGTCCTTCGCCGAGGACGACGAGCTGCTCACCGCCGCGCTCGCGGACCGCATCCGGCAGGCCGCGGCGCTGTGGACGGACGATCCCGGCCGCTACCGCGAGCTGTCCGGGCGCGCCGCGGCCGTCGCCCGGGCCTTCACCTGGGACCACTGCGCCGACCTGCACCTGGCGGCGTTCACCCGCCTGTGGGAGGGCCGGGCCGCGGCTCCCGCGACCGAACTGGCGCTCCGCCACGGATGGTTCGACCTGCTCGACGACGACCGGGGCACCACCGCCGCGGCGGTCGAGCACGGTGACATCGAGGCCTACGAGCGCCGTGCCCCGTTCGACGCGGACGCGGCCCTGCGCATGTTCCGTGCCGCGTGGCGGCGGGCCGACTTCGCCGCATGCGAGCGGGTCCTCGGCCGCCTGCCCGGGGCGGTACCCGAGGAGGAGACCGCCCGGCTGCGGCGGCGTTCGCGCGTCCTGCCCGACGGCCGGCTGGAGTACCGGCTGCCGCACGCCGAACGGGTGGAAGTCGTCGAGGCCCGGCGAGGCTCGGCCAGGGCCCTGCCGGACGTACGCACCCTGGAACGCACCGGTCCGGGGACCTTCGTGGGCGAGGCGCCCCACGCCGATGGCCTGTTGCTGCTCACCCTGTCCTCCGGCCGGGTGACCTGGGACGAGGTGCGTCATGGCTGATCTGCGTGGCGTGCGCGCGGTGCTGCTCGCGGGCGGCGAGGGACGCCGGATGGGCCCGCTCGGCACGGCGCGGCCGAAGCCGCTGGTCCCCTACGGCGGCACCTGCCGGCTCATCGACTTCAGCCTGGCCAACGCCCGTGCCTCGGGCCTGCCGGAGGTGCTGCTGCTCTCCCAGTACGAGGAACGGCTGCTGATGGACGACCTGCGGCGGGTGTGGAACACCGGGCCGGACTTCCGGGTGCACTTCGGCCCCTACGACGCCGCCTACCGCGGACAGGGACTGCCGCACCGGCTTCCCCGGCGCACCTGGCCGCTGGAGCGCGGCACCGCGGACGCCCTGATCCGCAAGGCCGAACACGTCTTCACCGAGGGCACCGAGGACGTCCTCGTCCTGCACGCCGACCACGTCTACCGGTACGACTACGGTCCGCTGGTGGCGGAGCACCGGGCCTCGGGCGCGGCGCTGACCGTCGCCTACCAGCGCATCGAGCGGCGCTGGGTGCACCTGTTCGGCATGGTCCGCTTCGACGGCGGCGGCCGGCTCGCCGAGTTCACGGAGAAGCCCGAGGAGCCCACCTCCGACCTGGTCTTCGCGGCCTTCTGCGTCTTCGACGCCGCCGTGCTGCGCCGGTACCTGACCGAGCTGGACGGCACCGGCTGGCAGCACGACATCAGCCGGGACGTCATTCCCGCGATGCTCGCGGCCGGGGAGCACATCCGCGGCCACGAGGTGCGCGGCCACTGGGAGGACATCGGCACCGTCGAGCGGTACCACCGGGCCCACCTGGCCCTCGCCTCGGGGCCGCGGGCGCCGCTGCCCGTGGCGCGCATGCCGCGGACGGTGCGGCCGGCGGTCGGGCGGCGCTGGGTCGCCGACGCCCCCGGGGTACGCGCGTCGGTGATCCCGTCGGACCTCGTCAACGACGGGCTCGTGGCGGACAGCGTGCTCTTCCCGGGAGTCCGCGTCGGCGCGGGCGCGCGGGTGCGGCGCAGCGTGGTGCTGCCCGGCGCGGTGATACCGCCCGACGCCGACATCGACGGGGCGGTCGTCCTGGAGGACGGACGCATTCAGCACGTTGCCGAAGGAGCGAACGCATGACCCTGCCCGAGACCCACAGCGGTGAACAGCGCCCGAGCGACTACGACGTCCTGGTGGTCGGCGGGGTCGGCGTGGACACCATCGTGCGCGTGGACGAGCTGCGCGTGCCGCCGGGCGACTCGGTGTTCGTGGAGCCGCTGCGGGACTACGTCGGGCACACCGGCAACGGTGTGGCCCTCGGATGGCACGAACTCGGCCTGCGCACCAAGTTCATCGACTTCCTCGGCGACGACCCGCAGGGCCGCATGGTGCTGGAGCACTACGCCGGCCACGGCCTCGACTTCAGCCACCTCGTCTCGCCGCACGGCACCCCGCGCTCGGCGAACCTGGTCGACCCCCAGGGCCGCCGCTTCTCCTTCTACGACGGCCGCCACCCGGCCGACCTCCGGCTGCCCCGCGACTTCTACCTGCCCTTCCTGCGGCGCGCGGCCCACGTCCACCTGTCGATCATCGGCCACAACCAGGACATGTACGAGGACGTCCACCGCCTCGGCGTCACCAGCTCCACCGACCTGCACGACTGGGACGGGCACAACCCGCACCACCGGCACTACGCCCTCAACTCCGACTACGTCTTCCTCAGCGCGGCGGCGATCCACGGCCGGCTGCACCAGGTGCTGCGGTCCGTCGTCGACGAGGGCCGGGCCCGGTTCGTGGTGGCCACCGACGGCGCCGACGGCTGCCACGTGCTGGAGCGCGGCGACGACCGAGTCCGCCACTTCCCCGCCGTACGCCCCGAGCGTCCGGTGGTGGACAGCAACGGCGCCGGTGACGCGTTCGTCACCGCGTTCCTCCACTCCTGGTTCGAGGGGCGCCCACTGCAGGAGTGCGTGCTGGCCGGCTCGGTGGCGGGGGCGTTCGTGTGCGGCAGTGTGGGCACCCACACCGAGTTCATCGACCTGCCGGGGCTGCGCGCGGCCAGTGCGCGCGCCGCGGTGAGCCGGTGAGGGGCGGGCGCATGCACGTCATCCACTTCGCCTTCGAGTGCGGCGGGTTCGACAACCGCCTGATGCGCGGCGGGCTGTCACCGCTGGTGTGGAACCTGTCGCGCGAGTACGCGGCGCGCGGGCACCGCGTCTCGCTGGTCACTCCCGCGCACGGGCTCCTAGGCACCCTGCGGCGCGACCACCCGGTAGAGGAACTGCCCTACGCCGACGAGCACCGCGTCCCGCTGGTGCTCGACCCCAAGGTGTGGCCGGACCACCCGGCCGAGATCGGTCTGGAGCTGACCACCCGGGCCCACCGGCTGCGGATCGACGGCGTGGACGTCTACTTCCTCTCCGACGCCTTCCTCGACCTGCTGCCCGACCGCCTGTACCCCCCGCCCGGCGCCGAGGGCCGCGACCTGGCGTACTTCAAGCCGCTGGTGTTCCAGGTCGCCGGGGCGCGGTTCGTCCAGCGGTACCTCGGCGGCGAGGAGGCCGTGGTCCACGGCTTCGAACCGTACTACCACTACCTGCTGCCACCCGTGTTCGCGGGCGACCCGTCCGTGCGGACGGTCAGCACGGTCGCGGCGAACGCGCCCGTCACCCAGGGCGTGTACCGCCCGCAGGTGGAGCGTGTGCTGGAGTTGTTCGGCGTGCGGTCGGACCTGGACGCGCTGGAGGAGCCGCTGCCCGCCGAGGACAGTCCGGAGGCGACCATGGCCCGGGCCCTGGCGGGCACCAGGATGCACGTCGAACACGGCCCGGACCACGTCGCCTGCCTGCCGCTGATCCTGGCGCACGCCGATCTCGTCGACTTCGTCTCGCCCGGTCAGCGGGACTACTGCAGCACGTTCCGCGACACCCCGTTCGAGGCGCTGTTCCGCACCCTGCCGGTGTCCCGCATGCTGCGCGAGCAGGCGCACAAGCTGCTCATGGGGGGCTGCGGGATATCCGACGGCTGGCTGGCCCGCGATCCGGGGGCCGTCGACCGCGAGGCGGTCCTGCGCTCCCTGGGCCTCGACCCCGCCCTGCCGGTCTTCTACCACGCCGCCCGCTACGCGGTGCACCACAAGGGCCAGCTGGAGCTGATACGCGCGGTCGAGGAGGTGCTGGACAGCGGTACGGAGGCGGTCTTCGTCCTCCGCTTCGCCACCAGTGGGGGCGGCGGGCAGCCGGCGCCCGTGGGCAACGCGTACTTCCAGAACGTCGCCGACCGGCATCCCGGGCGGATCCACCTGGACTGGCGGCTGGCCGACGAGGACACCCTGTTCGAGCAGGCCGCGTGTGCCGACTTCTGCGTCTTCCCCTCGAAGTTCGAGCTGGACGGGTTCCTCATCGCCCAGGCGGAGGCGATGGCGTGCGGCGCGGTGCCGATCGCGACCGCGCAGAGCGTCACGGCGCACTTCGGGCACGCCCTCCCCCCGGACGACCCGCGGGCCACCGGTCTGTCGCTGCCGGGCTCCTTCCGGGACGACGACCCGGACCTCACCCGCGCGCTCACCGAGCGGATACGCGAGGCCGCGGCGCTGTGGCGCACGGCCCCCGACGAGTACGCCCGGTTGTCGGCCAACTCACGTGCCACGGCGCGCCGGTTCACCTGGGAACGCAGCGCGGACCGGCGGCTGGCGGCCTTCGCCGGCCTGCTGAGCGGCCGGTCCCGGCCGTTCCCCGCCGAGGACGCGATCCGGTACGGCTGGTTCGACGCCCTGCCGGCCCCCGCCTGGGTCCGGCACCGCCGGCTGGTCGCGGAGTCCGCCGCGGCCCTGGGCGACGCGGCGGCCTACGGGCGGTGCGCACCGCTCGACGAGGAGGCGTACGGCCGGCTCTTCGAAGCCGCCTACGGGCGAGCCGACTTCGTGCGGTGCGCCGGGACGGCGCGCGCGGCCGGCCGGGAGGACTGGGCGGCGCGGGTGCGCGAACGGTGCACGGTGCGCCGGGAACCGGCGGGCCGCTGGCTGGTCGAGTACCGGCACCCGGCGGCGCGGCACGTGGAGGTGGCGGTGCCGGGCACCGGGGCCCCGCCGACGCGGCTGGAGTCCCGCGCGGAGGCCATCGCCTCGGACGAGGCCGTGCCCACGGGCAGCGGAGTCGTCCTGGCGCCGCTGGCGCCGGCCGGAGAGGGCGTCTTCCGCGGCGTCCTGGACGGGCCGCCCATCGGGCACCATCTGCTGGTCATGGTGACCCTGGCCTCGGGGCGCGTCACCTGGGACACCGTGCCGTTCGACGCCCCGGCGGGCCGCCCACCGTACCGGCTGGTGGCGACCGACCTCGACGGCACGCTCCTGCGCAGCGACCAGACCGTCTCCGACCGCACCCTGCGGGCCCTGGCCGCGGCGGCCGGGGCGGGAGCCCACCACCTCGTGGTCACCGGCCGGCCCGCCACCGCCTGCAAGCAGTACCTGGCCGCGCTCGGCTACCGCGGACTGGCGGTGTGCGGGCAGGGCGCCCAGCTCTACGACGCCGACGCCGACCGGCTGCTCAGCTCGGCCTCCCTCGACGTGGATCTCGCGCGGCACGTGGTCGAACGCGTGGAGGCCGCGCTGGGGCCGCTGGAGCTGGGCGTCGTGACGGCGCCACCCGAGAGCCGTTTCAAGGTCACTCCCCGGTTCGGCGAGCGGGTCCGGCACGGCTGGGACGTCACGACCGACCGGCGGCTGCTGTGGACGGACCCCATCGACAAGCTGGTGCTGCACCACACGAGCGTGCCGGAGGACGAAGTGGAGTCGGTGGCACGGGAGTTGTTTGGTGACGAGGTCACCGTGGTGCACTCGGTGCAGGGCATGGTCGAGGTGCTGCCCGCGGGCACCACCAAGGCGGCCGGGGTGGAACGGGCGGCACGGCTCCTCGGGTTCGAGGCGGCCGAGACCGTCGCGTTCGGTGACATGCCCAACGACATCCCGCTGCTCGCCTGGGCCGGGCACGGCGTCGCCGTGGGCAACGCCCACCCGGCGCTGCGGGCGATGGCCGACGAGGTCGCGCCCGGGAACGACGAGGACGGCGTCGCCGTCGTCCTGGAACGCCTCTTCGGCACGCCGGAGCGGACCGCATGACCGACACGACCGGTCTCCTGCGGCAACTGGCGCGGGCCCACGGGATATCCACCGCCTACACCACCGACCGGGGACATCGGGTCGAGGTGTCCCCCGGCACCCTGGTGGCCGTACTCGCCGCGTGCGGGGTGGACGCGGCCACCGGCGCCGCGGCCCGTGCCGCGCTGGCGGCCCACCGCGAGCGCACGGCGGCCCGGCTGCTGCCGGACTGCGTCGTGGCGCGCGGCGGCACCGCCCCGCGGCTCGCCCTGCCCACCGGCGGCACGGCGGAGGTGGAGCTGGAGGAGGGCGGAACGGCACCCCTGTCCGGCCCCCTCCCGGCCGGCCGGCACACCGTGCACGTCACCGTGCCGGGGCGCACGGAGTCCGCGCCGCTGTTCGCCGTACCGCAACGGCTGCCCGTACCGGCCGGACGGCACTGGGGCTTCCTCGTCCAGCTGTACTCGGTGCTCTCGCGCCGTTCCTGGGGCATGGGCGACCTCGGAGACCTCGCGGAACTGGCGTCATGGTCGGGCCGCGCCCTCGGGGCGGACTTCGTGCAGCTCGGCCCGCTGCACGCCGTCGAACCCGGGCCGCTGCCCGATCCGTCGCCGTACCGGCCCAGTTCGCGCCGCTACCCCGACCCGATGCACGTCAGGGTGGAGGCGATCCCGGAGTACGCCCGCCTGGCCGGTGAGGCACGGCGCACCGCCGACCGGTGCGCCGCCCGCGCGCGGGCCCTGAACGAGGGCGTGCTGCGCGGCGGCCTGCTCATCGACCGGGAGACGGTGCGCAGGCTCAAGCACGAGGCGCTGCGGGCGGTGCACCAGGTGCCCCTGCCACCCGGACGGGCGGCCGCGTTCGCGGAGTTCACCGCCCGTGAGGGGCAGGACCTGACGGACTTCGCCACCTGGTGCGCGCTGGCCGGCGTGCACGGCGGGGCCTGGCACTCCTGGCCGGCCGGGCTGCGCGACCCGCGCTCGCCGGACGTGGCCCGCGCCCGCGAGGAGCTGGCCGCCGAGGTCGCCTTCCACCGCTGGCTGGCCTGGGTCACCGACGAGCAGCTGGCCGCCGCGCAGGCGGCGGCCACGGACGCCGGCATGCGCATCGGCCTGATCCACGACCTCGCGGTCGGGGTCGCCCCGCAGGGCGCCGACACCTGGGCGCTGCGGGACTGCCTGGCCGCGGGGATGAGCGTGGGCGCGCCGCCGGACGACTTCAACCCGCACGGCCAGGACTGGGGCCAGCCGCCCTGGCGCCCCGACGCGCTCGCCGCCTCCGGCTACCGGCCGCTGGCCGGGCTGCTGCGGGCCGGGCTCCGGCACGCGGGCGCCCTGCGGATCGACCATGTGATGGGCCTGTTCCGGCTGTGGTGGGTGCCGGAGGGCCGGCCGCCGTCCGAGGGCACCTACGTCCGCTACGACGGCGAGGCGATGCTCGGCGTGCTGACGCTGGAGGCCCACCGCGCCGGGGCCGCCGTGATCGGCGAGGACCTGGGCACCGTCGAGGCGGCGGTCCGCACCTCGCTCGACGAGTGCGGCGTCCTCGGCACGTCCGTGCAGCGCTTCGAGTACCTCGGCGGGTCCGAGGGCCGCCTCGGACCGCTGCCGCCCGAGCAATGGCGGCGGGACTGCCTGGCCACGCTCACCACCCACGATCTGCCCGCGACCGCCGCCTGGCTGAGCGGCGAGCACGTGGAACTGCGCGCGCGGCTGGGCCTGCTGACCCGCCCGGAGGAGGAGGAGAAGGCCGAGGCCGCCGCCGAGCGCGACGGCTGGCTGGCCGAGCTGGAGCGGCTCGGGCTGCTGCCCGACCCGGACGGTGACGTGGTCGCGCTGCACCGCTTCCTGTGCCGCACCCCGGCCCGTCTGCTCGGCGTCTGGCTGCCCGACGCGACCGGCGACCGCAGACCGCAGAACATACCCGGCACGTCCACCGTGCACCCCAACTGGCGGCTGCCCGTCAGCGACGGCCGGGGCCGTCCCGTACCGCTGGAGGACCTTCCCGGCCGGCCCCTCGTGGCCGCTCTGGCCCGGGTGTTCGAGGACCTCCGGCGGCAAGGTGAGAACACTTGAGGAGAGAGATGTCAGGCCAGGTTCTTGATCGGGTCGATCATCCGCCGGCGGGGGTCCGCGAGGACCCCGGCGGGTTCGACCTGAGCGCACCGGACGGCACCCGGTACCGGGTCGACCTCACCACAGCGGTGCTCGACCCCCGCAACACCCTGCTCGCCCGCCACCTGGAGGGCCGCCGGGTCGTGGCCTTCGTCAGCCCGGCCGTCGACCGGCTCTACGGCGACCGGCTGCGCGCCTACCTGGACGCCCACGCCCGGCGCGGCCAGTGGACCCTGCACGTGATCCGGACCGGCGAGCACCACAAGACGCTGGCGGCGGCGGAGCACGTCTGCGCCCTCGCCAAGGCCGACGGGCTGGACCGGCACGGGCTGATGCTCGCGGTCGGCGGCGGCATCGTCGCCGACGTCGTGGGCTTCGCCGCGTCCATCTACGCCCGGGGCATCCGCTACATCAAGGTCAACACCACCCTGGTGGGCCAGGTGGACGTGGGCGTGGGGGTGAAGACCGGCGTCAACGCCCTGCAGACGAAGAACATGTTCGGCGCCTACCACCCGGCGCACGCCTCCCTGAACGACCCCGCCTTCCTCGCCACGCTGCCGCACCGGGAGATCCGCTGCGGGCTCGCCGAGATCGTGAAGATGGCCGTGATCCTGGACGACGGCCTGTTCCGGACCCTGGAACGGCACCCGGACGTCTTCCGGCGCCTCGGCGACGGCGACCCGGACCACTCGCACGGCGACCTGGAGACCTACGTCCTGCGCACGTCGATGCGTCTGATGATGGAGGAGCTCTGCCCCAACCTCCAGGAGCACGACCTGGCCCGGCTCGTCGACTTCGGCCACACCTTCAGCCCCGTCGTCGAGACGGCGGGCGGCCACCGGCTGGAGCACGGTGAGGCGGTCGCCGTCGACATGGCGCTGTCCGCGCACGTGGCGCGCCTGCTGGGGCTCGCCGACGACGAGACCTGCGAGCGCGTCGTGAGGCTGCTGCGCCGGATCGGGCTGCCGGTGTTCGATCCCCTCACCTGCACCCCGGGCCTGATGACGCAGGCCCTGCGGGCGTCCTGGCAGCGCCGGGGCCGCAAGCTGCACCTCGTCGTGCCGACGGGCATCGGCAAGGCGGCCTTCGTCGAGGAGCTGGAGGACCTGCCCGGGGAGGTCCTGGTGGCCGCGCTGGAGGCGCTTGCCGCGGACGGGGAGCGGCGCGATGCCTGAGGCCGTGGTGAACCTGCGGGACCTGCTGGCCGGCAAGGAGCGGGACCACGGCGGTCTCGGCACGATCCTCGCCCACCGCGTCTTCGCCCGCCGGCCCGGCTCCCCGGGCGCCGCCTTCATCGACCTGGCCGTCCTGCCGCCGGGCACGTCGATCGGACGGCACCGGCACGGCGCGGACCGCGAGACCTACGTGGTGCTCGACGGCGGCGGCCTGATGTACCGGGACGGCGAGGAGTTCCGGGTGGACACCGGCGACGTCGTCGTCAACGACCCCCACGGGGAGCACGGTCTGCTCAACGACGGTGAGCGGGACCTGTGGCTGCTCGTCTTCGAGGAGGAGGAACCGGGTGAGCGGCGTGCCGGCTGACGACGTGTACACCGTGCTCGACGTGGGCGGCACCACGCTGCGGGTCGGCACCTACGACCCGGCGACGGGCGCCCTGTCCGCGGTGCGCCGGATGCCGGTCGACGGCATGCACCGCCACCCGGGCACACCGGTGCCCGCGCTGCAGCGGCGGGTGGTGGACCAGATCGTGCGCGAGGCCGGCGCGCACACCGGCGGGCGGCCGCCGCGGGCGCTGGGCGTGGCGTTCGCCGGACCGATCTCGGCCGCGGGCCTCGTGCTCGCCGCCCCCACCGTCTGGGGGCTGCGCGGGGACCCGCTGCCGCTCGGCGACCTGCTCACCGAGCGGACCGGCGCGCCGGCCGTCGTGGTGAACGACCTGACGGCGGCGGCCTGGCGGTACGCCGCCACCGAGCCCGGGGACTTCTGCCTGCTGACCGTCAGCTCCGGCATCGGCAACAAGGTGTTCCGCGGCGGCGAGGTCCTCGTCGACCCCGACGGCCACGGCGGCGAGCTGGGCCACTGGGTCTGCGACCCCTCTCCCGACGCGCCGCTGTGCGACTGCGGGGCCCGGGGGCACCTAGGCGCCGTCGCCTCCGGGCGCGGCGTGCTGGCCGCGACCCGCCGGGCCGCGCTCGCCGACGCCGCCGCCTTCCGCGGCTCCCGGATCGCCGCGCTGTGCGAAGGCCGGGTGGAGCGGATCGACAACCGGGCCGTCGCCGAGGCGGTCCGCGCGGGCGACCCCTTCGCGACGGAGGTGCTGCGCGGGACCCTGACCCCGCTCGCCCAGGCGATCACCGGTGTGTTCACGTCGATCGGGGTCTGCCGCTACATCCTGATGGGCGGCTTCGCCCTGGCGGTCGGCGAACCGTACCGGCGCCTGCTGGTCGCCGAGCTGGTGCGGCTGGGCTGCTTCGGCCTCGTTCCCGGCGACGTCGACGCCATGGTGTCCCTCGGTGTCGCCGACGACGACCACGGGCTGATCGGCGTCGGCCGGCTGCTGGCGGAGCGCGCGCCGGTGCCCTTCTCCCAGGGGGCGTCGTGACCGGTGAGAGCACCCTCGTCGTGGGCAGCGGACTGGTCGGCGCGGGGATAGCCCGGCGGCTGGCGTCGGCGGGGGAGGCGGTGACACTGGTGTCGCGCCGCCCGCCCGCCCTGCCGCCCGAGGCGTACGGGGCCCGCTGGGACGCCCTGGACGCCACCGACGCCGGGGCCTGCGGGCGGCTGCTCGACCGGCTGCGTCCCGGGCGCGCCGTGCTGGTGCACGGGCCGTCCGACGTCACCTGGTGCGAGGACCATCCGGACGAGGCCAGGGCCGCGCACGTCGCCGTGTCGGACACCTTCGCCTCGCTGGCGCCGGACGCGCGGATCGTCATGATCTCCACCGACAACGTCTTCGGCGGCGACTCGGCACACCACACCGAGAGCACCCCCGTAGCCCCGGCGAACGCCTACGGCCGGGCGAAGCTGGCGGCCGAGGAGGCGCTGCTGGCGAAGGCGCCCCGGGCCGTCGCGCTGCGCGTCAGCCTCGTCTACGGCCACGAGCCGGCCGACGCGGGCAAGTGGCTCAACTTCTTCGCCGCCTGCGCCCACCGGCTGCGGCGGGGCGAGCCGGTCGAGGCGCCCGACGACCACTGGACGACACCGGTCCTGGTGGACGACGTGGCGGAGGTGACGGCGGCGGTCCTGCGCGCAGGGCACCCGCTGCCCCCGGTGCTGCACCTGGGCGGCCCCGACCGCGTCACGCGCGCCGAGTGGGCCGGCGTCATCGCCCGGGCGCTGGGAGCACCGGCGGGCCTGGTGATCCCGGTCCCGCGCGCCCGCACGCGCTACGCCTCCCGTCCGGTGAACGCCTGCCTCGCCAGCGAGGTGCTGCCGGACCTTCCCGCCACCGGGGGGATCGCCGTACGGGGGGTGCGCGAGGGAGCGCGCCTGCTGGCGCCCGCCTTCGGCGGCACCCCGGCCGTCTGAACACGCCCCCGCACGCACCCGCACGAGGAGCACCGTGCCCACCACACCCACCCGTTTCCGGCACGCCCGGCTGTATCTCACCTTCCGCTGCAACTCCCGCTGCGGCTACTGCAACGTCTGGCAGGACCCCGTCTTCGACGGACACCGGGAACTGACGGCCGACGGACTGCGCCGCTGCCTGGACGAACTCGCGGAACTGGGGGTCACCTACCTGGACATCACCGGCGGCGAACCGTCCCTGCACCGTGAGCTGTCCACCGCCGTACGGCACGCCCACGACCTGGGCATGACGGTCGAACTCACCACCAACGCGATCCGGTTCGCCCCGCAGGCGGCCGACGTCGTCCCGCTCGTCGACACGCTGAACATCTCGCTGGACACGCTCAGCGCCGAGCGCTACCACCGCATCCGGGGCACCGACACCCTCGACCGGACCCTCGCCCTGGTGGAGAAGCTCCGGGCCGACGGGGCCGGCAACCTCAAGCTGATCTGCGTGGTCACCGACCAGAACCTCGCGGAGCTCCAGGACGTGGTCGGCTACGCGCAGCGGCACGGGGTGGACGTCTATCTGGCGCCGATGTTCAGCTACTTCGCGGCCCAGGGCGAGGTCCGCCCGCCCGGCTCGGTCCGCACGCTCAAGCTGGCCGCGGTCAACGGGCGCGGGGCCGCGTCCCCGGCGGCCGAAGCGCCGCCGCGGGTTCCGTCGTCGGTGCTGCTGCGGCGGGTCGCGGAGCAGCGGTACGCGCCGCACACCGTGGTGAACCTGGCCTTCCTGCACCATCTGCGCACGCTCGATCCGGCCACCGTGACCGCGTGCGGGGCGGCCTCCCGGATCCTCACCGTCGGTCCCGACGGCCGGGTCATGCTGCCGTGCTACCACGAGTGGGACACCTCGCTCGACTGGTCGCGGCCGTACCGGGAACTGGTGCGGGACCCGGAGCTGATCCGGGTGCGCGAGGAGGAGGTGGGAACCCGCCCCGGCTGCCGCTCCTGCGCGGTCTTCCCCTATCTGGGGCTGCCGATGAGCCACCGGTTCACCACGCCGTTCCTGCTCCAGGCGTTCTCGCGGGAGCTGGACCGGCTCAAACCGTACGCGGCCGCGCTGCCGCCCGAGCGGCGCGCGGCGCTGCTGGAGCGGAGCGACGCGGTGCTGGCGGAGGTGGAGCGGGTGTCCGCGCCGCTGCGGCCGGGTGAACACCTCGACGAGCTGTACCGTTTCGGGGCGGACGACGGGGCGGACGGCGTGGGCGTGCGCACCGGTCTGGCGGTGCGGCCCGTCGCGGTGGAGGAGCTGCTCGCGGACCACGCACACGAGGACTGCTGGCGGATCCAGCGCAGCCCGCACCGGATCGTGCGGCTGCTGTACGCCGAGATCCTCCCCGCCCTGGCAGCCCACGGCGCGGGCGGCGCCGAAGGCGCCCCGGAGCTCGCCGAGGACCTCCTCGACGTCCATCTGGACTGCTGGCGGGTCCTGCTCACGCTGCTGCCCGGCGGCGCGCCGGACAACGCCGCGCGGGAACGGCTGGGCCGCTGGTGCGCCCGCGCCGGACGAGTGCTGCGCGGCCACCGCGCCGCGTCCGCACTCGCCCTGCTGGCCTCCTTCAGCACGCTGCCCGCCGCGGACATCGCCTCGTTCGGCGCACCGCGCGGCCACGACGAGGAGCCCCTGGCCGTCAAGCTGCTGGGCGTGCTGTCCGGACCGGAGCGCCGCGCGGAACTGGCCGGGCTGTTCGCGCCGGAGCTGGCCCCGGCGCTGACCGGCGACTCGGTGCCGGCCCCGGGGGCGCCCGCGTCCGGTCCCGTGCCCACGCCCGAGGAGGCGCGCGGCGGCGTCGGACTGGAGCGGTTCGTGGCATCGCTGCGGCACGCGGACACCGGCGCGCTCCGCACGGCCGTGCGGCGCTGGCGGGCGGCGGCGGATCCGGGAACGGCCCCGGACATCGAACGGCGTCTGCTGCTGTCCGAACTCGGCGTGCACACGTCCCTGTCCGAACCCGGTGTGCGCACTTCCCCGTCCCGACCCGATGTGCCGACTCCCCGGTCCGAAGCCGGACCGCGGTCCCTGCCGGAACCCGGCCTCACGCCCGTGTCCGTGCCCGAGGCCGGCGTGCGGACCCCGTGAGAGCCACGCCCCGCCCGGCCCGCCACTCCTCCTTCCCGCCCGCCGTGCCCGGCGACGACACCCCAACGGAGCGACCATGACCAACCCAGCCCTCCCGTCCGGCTACGACGTCGTCGTGCTCGGCGGCGGAGTCGCCGGCTGCGTACTGGCGGCCCGCCTCAGCGAGGACCCCGGCCGGTCGGTGTGCCTCGTGGAGGCGGGCCCCGACTACGGGCCCCGGCAGCAGGACTGGCCGCGGAAGGTGCTCAACGCGCGTGCCCTGCCGCGGGACGACGTGTGGGAACGGCACACCGCGTTCTACCGCATCCGGGCCCGGGTCCTCGGCGGCTCCTCGTGCATCAACGGCGCCTGGAACACCTGGGGTTCGCACGCCGACCACGCCGAGTGGACGCGCGCGGGAGGCGACCGGTGGTCGGCCGCGGCGCTGGAGCCGTACCGGCTGAAGGCCGTGGAGCGCATGGGCCTGCGCACCCCACCGGACGACGAACTGTCCGCCTGGGCCTCGGCCGCCCTCGTGGCGGCCCGGGAACTCGGCCACCAGGAGGTGGACATGGGCGCCTGTGGCCTGCCGGGATACGGCCGGCCACTGATCAACGCGGTGGACGGGCTGCGCTTCAACGCCGCCTTCGCCTACCTGGACCCGGCGACCCGGTCCCGGCCGAACCTGACGATCCTCGGCGGCGCCCTGGTGGACCGGCTGGACGTGCGCGCCGGCCGGGTGCACGGCGCGCGCGTCGTCCTGGACGGGGAACGCACGACCCTGACGGCCGGCACCTACGTCCTGGCGTCCGGCACCTTCGGCTCACCGGCCGTGCTCCTGCGCAGTGGCGTCGGACCCGCGGGCGACCTCAAGGAGAACGGCATCCACTGCGAGGTGGAGCTGCCGGGCGTCGGCGCCAATCTGTCCGACCAGCCGGGTGTCTTCATGCCCCTGTCCCCCACGGCCGGGCTGAACGCGGCGCTGGCGGCCAAGGAGGCGGACGGGAAGCTGTACGTCAGCCGGATGCTGGTGCGCGCGGCCAGCGAGTACTGCCCGGACGGCGCGTGGGACCTGCACCTCCTCCCCACCGCCGGCCCACCGCTGTTCGGCAGCCTGCCGCCCGGCGAGTACGAGGCCGGCATCTCCGCCTTCCTGATGAAGCCGCTCTCGCGCGGGCACGTCCGGCTTCGCTCCGCGGATCCCCTGGAGCCGCCGGAGATCGACCCCGCGTTCCTGACCGACCCGGACGGCCGTGACGTCGCGGTGCTCCGGTCGGGGCTGGAGAAGGCGCAGGCCCTGGCCGGGGCCATGAGAGCACTGGCGGCCCCGGCGGACGGCGCACCGCCGCACGCGCTGTCCGACGCCGAGCTGCGCGGCCGGGTGGGCACCTACTGGCATCCCGTGGGCACCTGTGCCATGGGCCCCGCCGGCGACCCGCGAGCGGTGGTCGACGGACAGGGCGCGGTCCACGGGGTCGAGAACCTGCGGATCGCCGACGCGTCCGTCCTGCCGACGGTACCGGCCGCCAACACCCAGCTGCCGGTCCTGGCCGCCGCCGAGATGCTCGCCGACGCCCTGCGCGCCTGATCCTCCCCCCCACCCCCGCACCCATCACGGAGCACACCGCCATGGCGGCACACACCGACATACGCGCACACACACTGCTGTACGGCTGCATGGGACTCGGCGGCGGCTGGGACACCCGGCCGTACACGGCCGCGGACGTCCAGCACGCCCAGGCCGCGGTCGAGGCGGCCCTGGCCGCCGGGATCACGGCGTTCGACCACGCCGACATCTACCGGCACGGCAAGTCCGAGGCCGTCTTCGGCGAGATCCTGGCCCGGGCTCCCGGACTGCGCGAACGCATCGTCCTGCAGACCAAGTGCGGCATCCGGCTGCCCGGCGACGACCTGCCCGGACACTACGACCTGCGGGGCGCGAGCATCGTGCGGCGGGTCGAGGAGAGCCTCGTCCGGCTGCGCACGGACGTCCTGGACGTCCTTCTCCTGCACCGGCCCGACCCCCTCGCCGACCCCGAGGACATCGCCGGGGCACTCACCTCACTGCGCTCCCAGGGCCTGGTCCGGCAGTTCGGCGTGTCCAACATGAGTGGCGCGCAGATCGCGCACCTCCAGTCCCACCTGGACGTGCCGCTCGTCGTCGACCAGCTGGAGATGAGCCTGGCCCGGCGGGACTGGGTGGAGGCGGGCGTCCTGGTCAACACGCCGTCAGCCGCGGAGAACGGCTTCACGCCCGGCACGCTGGAGTTCTGCGCGGCCGAGGGCATCCGGCTGCAGGCCTGGGGAGCCCTCGCCCGGGGCCGCTTCACCGGCGGGGGCGAGGCCCCGGTCAACCGGCTCGTCGCGGAACTCGCGCGGCGCAAGGGGACCACGCCGGAGACCATCCTGCTCTGGTGGCTGCGCCGCCATCCGGCGGGCATCGCCCCGGTCGTCGGCACCACCCGCCCCGACCGCATCAGTGCCTGCGCCGACGCGGTGCGCCGGGCGCCGGACCTCACCCATGAGGAGTGGTACGCCCTGTGGGTCGCGGCGCGGGGGGTGCCGCTGCCCTGACCGGCGGTTCCGGTCGCTCAGAGGTCGTCGGCGTGGCCGAGACCGGTCAGCGCGCCCACCGGGTCGAGGTCCGGCGTCCCGCGGGGCCACCAGTCCTCCTGTCCGGGCTCCGACTCGTAGGCGTACCAGAGGCCGTCGTGGCCGAGGCGGAGCTGGACGTGGCCGCGGGGGTGGGTGAGGCGGTTGCGCCAGGGGCGGAACGCCGGGAGGTCGGCGGCGAGCAGCAGCGGGCGGGCCCGGTCGAAACGGCCGGCGGGCGGGTCCCAGGGCTCCTCCAGCACGGCCAGCCCCTCCAGGCCGCCCTGCCGCCAGGCGGCGACGGCCCGCGCGAGGTCGGCGGGGGTGCGGCCGGCGGCCGCGGCGAGCGTGGAGTACAGCTTGCGCGTGGCCGCGGTCAGGCCGGACCCGGGACGGGCGGCGGCCAGCCGCACGGCGTCCTGCCACAGGGTCAGCTCGCCGACCGGGTCACGCCCGGTGCCGAGCAGCGCGTGTGCGCGGGCGGCGGCGTCGGTGGCCAGCTGGTCCAGCGCGAACGCGTCCGGGCCGTCGGGCGCCCCGGGGTACGCCGGCGGCTGCTCGGGGTGTGGGGGTACGGGCAACGGCGGTGGAAGCGACGGGAGTTCCCGCGGGGCGAGGGCTTCCGCGGCGCGCACGCCGGGCAGCGTCCGCGGCTGCTGTTCCCGGGCGGCGCGGGCGGCGCTGCGGCGGGAGAGCGCGTCAAGCAGGTCCTTCTCGCCCCGGCCGCGCAGCAGGAGCAGGACGAACGGGTCGGCGTCGAGCAGGCGTGCCGTCTGGTAGCAGAGGGCGGCCGCGTGCTTGCAGGGGTGGCCGGAGTCGGGGCAGCTGCAGTGGGGGGCGAGGTCGCCGGGACCGGGCAGCAGGGGGACACCGCAGTCGGCCAGGGACTGGGGCAGTTCCTTGTCGAGCAGCGCGGCGATGTGGCCGGGCCGGTCGGCGGCCGTGTCCAGGAAGCGGGCCCAGTCGTCGTCCGTCAGCGTGCGCAGCCGCACCTGCACGCGGTACGGCCGCGGCCGGCTGCCGCGTACGTAGGCCAGCACGAGTCCCGGTGTGACGGTGATGGCGTCCACGTTCCCCTGATCCGCGTAACCGCGGCCGCGGGCCAGCCGCTTGGGGTCCAGCGCGCCTTCCTCGAGCGCCTCGACCCAGGCGTTGCCCCACCAGGTCCCGGCGAACGGCACGTCCGCACCGGCGGCCTCCCGCACCGGGAACGCCGGGAAGGTGCGGCGCAGTTCGGTGTCGCGGTGGGGGGTGGCCATGGTGGGGGGCACGTGCGGGGGTGCGACGGGTGCGGAGGCGGTGGGGCCCGGGTCGGGGGGCGTGGAGACGGTGGGGCTCGGGTCGGAGGGCGCGGGGGTGCCGTCGTCCGGCCCGTCCGGCTCAGGCATGCGGAAGGCGTTCGCCAAGTAGTGCCGCATGTCCTGGGCGGCCCTGGCCCGGGTGGAGCCGGCGGAGGCGCGCGGTGAGGAGTGGCCGGTACGCTCCGGCGCACGCTTGTGCCGCCGGGGCTCCGCCTCCTCGGCGCGCAGCGCCTCACGCCGGGCCGCTCGGAGCGCTTCCCGGGCGGCGTCACCGGGACGCCCGCCCGCGCCGCCGGGGGCGGTGGGTTCCGGTGCGGCGGCCTCGCCGGGGGCCGAGTCGGCGGTGCATGCCGACGGCGCGGACGCGCCGGCCGACGGCTCCTCGCCGTCATCCCGGCGCCCGGCCGCGGCGGCTCTGAGCGCCGCCCGCGCCACGTCGCCGGGTCTCGGACCGGTGCCGCCGGAGCGCTCCGCGGCCCTCGGCGCGATGCCGCCACCGGGTGCGGTGCCGGCCCCGGCGGGCCCCCGGGACACCGGCGCCTCCAGGAAATCGCCGTCCTCCCCCGCGCCCCGGTCCGCGCGTACCGCCGTCTCCCCCCCTTCGGTCTCCGCCGTGCCGTGCGCCGGCTGGTCCGCGCCGTCCCGCCCGGCCCGCAGCCGCTCCCGCGCCACCCGCAGGGCGTCGCGGGCCGCGCCCGCCTCAGCCCGCCCCGGCGTCGCCGGACCCACGTCCTCCCCCTCGGCCCACGTCTCCTCCGGCGCCTCCCGCGGGGCATCAGGCGTGGCTCCCGCCTCGACCCGCTGCTCGGCGGCCGGACCCGCGCCGTCCCCCTCGGCCCGCGCCTCCTCCCGCGCCGCCCGCAGGGCGTGGCGGGCCGCGTCGGCCGGACGGGGGTGTTCCGGCGGCGTCATGGGGTCCTCCGCAGGGAGACCAGGTCGGACAGTTCGCGGTCCGTCAGTTCGGTGAGGGCCGTCTCGCCCGAGCCGAGGATCGCGTCGGCCAGGGCACGCTTGGCGGTCAGCATCTCGGCGATCCGGTCCTCGACCGTGCCCTCGGTGACCAGGCGGTGGACCTGCACGGGCTGGGTCTGGCCGATGCGGTAGGCGCGGTCGGTGGCCTGTTCCTCGACGGCCGGGTTCCACCACCGGTCGAAGTGGACGACGTGGCCCGCGCGGGTGAGGTTGAGGCCGGTGCCGGCCGCCTTCAGGGACAGGACGAGGACCGGGGTAGCGCCGTCCTGGAAGCGGTCGACCATGCGCTCGCGCTCCGGGACGGGTGTGCCGCCGTGCAGGAGGTCCACGGGGATCGCGCGGGCGGCGAGGTGGGCGGTGATGAGGCGGGCCATGCCGACGTACTGGGTGAAGACGAGCGCCGAGCCGTCCTCGGCGAGCAGGGTGTCCAGCAGTTCGTCCAGGAGGGCGAGTTTGCCGGAGCGCTGGGCCGGACGGCCGGCGTCCGCCTCCTCCTTGAGGTACAGCGCCGGGTGGTCGCAGATCTGCTTGAGGGCGCCGAGCAGCTTCAGCACCAGGCCGCGGCGGGCGATGCCGTCCGCGGTCCCGATGGCGAGCATCGACTCGCGGACCACCGCCTCGTACAGCGCGGCCTGTTCCCGGGTGAGCGGCACCGGGTGGTCCGTCTCGGTCTTGGGCGGCAGTTCGGGGACGATGCCCGGGTCGGACTTCCTGCGGCGCAGCAGGAAGGGGCGGACGAGCCGGGCCAGGCGCTCGACCGCCTCCGCGTCCTCGCCGTTCTCCACCGCCCGTGCGTGCCGGGCGCGGAAGGACTTCAGGGGGCCGAGGAGCCCTGGGGTGGTCCAGTCGAGCAGGGCCCACAGCTCGGAGAGGTTGTTCTCCACCGGGGTGCCGGTGAGCGCCACGCGCGCGGGGGCCGGGATCGTGCGCAGCGCCTTGGCGGTGGCCGAGTAGGGGTTCTTCACGTGCTGCGCCTCGTCGGCGACGACCATGCCCCAGGGCTGCCCGGCGAGGTGGGCCGCGGCGGAGCGCATGGTGCCGTAGGTGGTGAGGACGAAGCCGCCCTCCAGGCCGTCCAGGGTGCGCTCCGGGCCGTGGAAGCGGCGGACCGGGACGCCGGGCGCGAACCGGTTGATCTCCCGCTGCCAGTTGCCGAGGAGGGAGGCGGGGCAGACGACGAGGGTCGGCTCGGTGCGGGCCCGTTTCAGGTGCAGGGCGATGAGGGTGACGGTCTTGCCGAGGCCCATGTCGTCGGCGAGGCAGCCGCCGAGGCCGAGGGAGGTCATCAGCTCCAGCCAGGCGAGGCCGCGCAGCTGGTAGTCGCGGAGGGTGGCGTCGAGGCCGGCGGGCGGGTCCGCGGGGCGCAGGCCGGCCGTGAGCCGGTCGCGCAGGGCGGCCAGGGCGCCGACGGGGACCGCGTCCACGGTCTCGCCGTCGACCTCGGCGGTGCCGGTGAGCGCGACGGACAGCGCGTCGACCGGATCGAGCAGGCCCAGCTCGCGTTTGCGGGCCTTGCGGACGAGGGCGGGGTCGACGAGCACCCAGCGGTCCCGGAGCCGTACGACCGGCCGGTGCGCCTCTGCGAGCGCGTCCATCTCGGCCTCGCTGAGCGGTTCGCCGCCGAGCGCCAGCTGCCAGCGGAACCGGAGCAGGTCCTCGCTCTCGAAGAACCCGGTGCCGTCGGTCGCCGAGCCGGGCGCGGGGCGGACCACGGCGGCGGCGGTCAGGTCGCGGGCGAGGTCCCGGGGCCAGTGCACGGCGACCCCGGCGGCGGCGAGGCGGGTCGCCGCCACGCCGAGCAGGTCGCTCAGTTCCGCCTCGGACAGGGCGAGGACGTCGGGCACGTCCTGTTCGGTCAGCCGGTCCAGGGGCGGCCACACGCGCGCCGCGCGCCGCACGGCGAGGGCCGCGTCCACGCGCGCGCGGGGACCGAGGGCGGCCTCGGCGTCGCCCGCCCACAGGGCCGCCGCGTCGGCCACCAGGGTGGGGTCGGCGAGGCTGTGCACCTGCACGATCGCGGCTCCCGCGGCGCGGGCGCCCTCGGCCGCGCCGGCGTCGAAGACGTCGTGGGGGGACAGGTCGAGGCGGAGGGAGATCCGCACGCCCGCGTCCATCCCGGCGGCGACCTCGGCAGCCCACTCGTGGGCACGGGGAAGGGTCTGGGGCTCGCGGGCGGCGAAGGGCCGGCCGGAGGCGTACGGCGCCGCGGGGGTGCGCGGCAGGGTGTCGGCGACCGCGTCCAGGAAGGAGCGGACCAGCGCCTCCGGCTCGGGCAGCCGCAGCGGGCCGGGGCCGGGGAGCGGGACGGCGTGGCCTTCCGGCGGCAGGGCCGCGGCGATCGCGCGCAGGTGGGCGATGTCGTCGGGTTCCAGCGGACCGGCCCGCCAGGCGTCGTGGCCGCTCGGGGTCAGTCCCGGCAGCAGGCGGCCGCGGGCGACCAGGCGCAGGGCGTGCAGGGCGGCGGCGCCCCAGCAGGCCGTGGCGGGGTGGGCGGCCGGGTCGCGCCGGGCCCTTACCAGCAGCGGCAGGGCCTCGGTGAGCGGCAGGGTGAGCGCGGGCACCTGCCTGCGGCGCACGCCGGCGCCGTGGCGCCGCACGACGGTCAGCCCGGCGGTGCCGCCGTCGGCCGGCGGTGTCCCGCCGTCGGGGTCCCAGAAGGCGATGCGGCCCTCGCGCGGGAGCGGCGCGGGCAGGTAGACGGAGGCCAGGCGCGCCGGTACCGGGTCCCCGGCCGGCCCGGGGTGCCCCGTGCGCCCGGCCACCGTGGCCGTGCCGCCGCTCATGTGTCCCGCCACCTCCCGTCCGCGCGCCGCATCGAACGTCTTCGACTCTACGGGCGGGGTCTGACAACCGGCTCCGGGGCCGCCGCTGCCCCGCTCCTGCCCGGGGCGTGTCCGCGCGGTCACGCCTGCGCCGGCGCCGCCCGCCCCGCGGGCGAGCTGCGCGATGCGCGGACGCGGCCTACGGCACCGTGCGGGAGACGACGTAGACCATCGGGTACTCCGGGTCGGACGTGTTCACGACCACGTCCTGGGTGGGTGCCGGGTTCTTCTGCTCGTGGGTGAGCCCCGACCAGGGGCCGGGGCCGGTGAACCGCCAGCCGGAGACCTTCCGGTCGCGGGCGCCGATGGTGACGTCGCCCTTCTCCAGTTGGTCCCGGCGTACGCCCATCGCCCCGAGGAAGGTGTCCAGGCCGGCCTGGTTGGTGCGGAACTGCACGTAGAGGCGGCTGGTCTTCCAGTTGTTCGTCTCGTAGTAGGCGATCGGGTCGGCGGGGTGCGGGACGATCACCTGGTAGAGGCGGCGCTGCACCTTGGACGGCCAGCCGGGGGTGAGGCCGGTCGCGGAGTACTTGGCCTCCTTGTCCTTGCCGCTGCTGCGGCTCTGGTTCGCGGAGATCACCAGGTAGCCGGCCGGGACGCCGATGAGCAGGCCGATGATCAGCAGGGTGATCGCCCGGCGCTCGATCCTGTGGCGCGGGTTCTCCGCGGGCCGGCGCGGCTCGTCCGGCGGTGCGGCCTGGCGGGGCAGCGACGCGGTCATGCGGTGTCCTGGTCCCGGCGGGCCTGCGTGTACCGCGCGTAGCGCTCGTGCCGCTCGACCCGGCGCCGGTTGGCGCGGCGGAACCGGCGGGCGACCAGCCGGGCCAGGTCGGCGGCGCCGACCATGCCGGCCTCGGGGCCGAGCTGGGCGCGGGTGATGCGGGCCTCGGGGCGGTAGCCGCGGCCGGTGAGGTGGCGCTTGAAGGCGTCCCGGGCAGGGCCGATGAGCAGGTCGTCGGCGGCCGAGACGCCGCCACCGACGACGAAGCAGGACGGGTCGAGGGCGGCCGCGAGGTTGGCGATGCCGACGCCGAGCCACTGGCCGATGTCCTGGAGCAGCTCCACGCACATGGCGTCGCCCTCGCGGGCCAGCTCGGTGATCAGCGGGCCGGTGATGTCGCCGATGCTGCCCTTGACGTGCTCGATGATCCCGTACGCCACCGGGGAGTCGGCCGCGGCCAGCTCCCTGGCCTCGCGGACGAGCGCGTTGCCGGAGCTGTACTGCTCCCAGCAGCCCCGGTTTCCGCACGGGCAGCGGTGCCCGCCGGGGACGACCTGCATGTGGCCGAACTCCCCGGCGACGCCGTACTTGCCGCGCTTGACCTGGCCGTCCTCCAGGATGGCGCCGCCGATGCCGGTACCGAGGGTGATCATGACGAGGTGGTCCTCGCCGCGGCCGGCGCCGAAGCGCCACTCGGCCCAGGCCGCGGTGTTGGCGTCGTTGTCCACCAGCACGGGCACCGCGAGACGGTCGGCGATGCGGTCCCGCAGCGGCTCGTTGCGCCAGGACAGGTGGGGGGCGAACAGGACGCGGTTGCGGTCGGCGTCGACCCAGCCTGCCGCGCCGATGCCGACCGCGTGCACGTCGTGCCGGTCGGAGAGGTCCAGGACCAGTTCGACGATGGTGTCCTCGACGACCTTGGGGCTCTTGGACTTGTCCGGGGTCTCCGTGCGGAGCTTCTCCAGGATGTTGCCGTCGGCGTCCACGACGCCCGCCATGACCTTGGTGCCGCCGATGTCGATGCCGACCGTCGGCACCCGGGGTGCGGTCAGGTGGGAGCGGCGTTCCCTGGTACCGACCGTTCGCAGGACGGGGGCCCGGCGGGAGCCGATGGGGGCCGTGAGGTCGCGGTAGGTGCTCATCGTTGACCGATTCTGCCTCACCGTGGGGGCGGGTGCCGTACAGGTCCGCGGAGAGGGGAGCGTCCGGATCGGTGCCGGACGCGCTCCTCAACTCCGCTGCAGCTCATGGCGCAGGGCGTCCAGGTCGGACCCTCCCGCCATCTGCCCGGTCAGCTCGTCCAGGGTGATGTCGTCCTTTGTGTGATTGCCCACCATCGTGCCCCGCCGCAGCAGGACGAACCTGTCGCCCACCAGGTACGCGTGGTGCGGGTTGTGGGTGATCAGTACGACGCCCAGGCCCTCGTCGCGTGCTGCCGCCACATACTTCAGCACCATGCCGGACTGCTTCACGCCCAGTGCCGCCGTCGGCTCGTCGAGGATCAGGACCTTGGCGCCGAAGTGGACCGCGCGGGCGATGGCCACGCACTGGCGTTCGCCGCCCGAGAGGGTGCCGATGGGCTGGTCGACGTCCCGGAGGTCGATGCCCAGGCGGAGCAGGGCCTCGCGGGTGGTGCGGCGCATGAGGTCGATGTCGAGGCGCTTGAAGGGGCCCACGCCCCTGCGGGGCTCGGAGCCGAGGAAGAAGTTGCGCCAGACCGGCATGAGGGGAACCACGGCGAGGTCCTGGTAGACGGTCGCGATGCCGCGGTCCAGGGCCTCGCGCGGGGAGGAGAGGGTGGTCTCCTCGCCCTCGACGCGCAGGGTGCCGCCGTCGTGCCGGTGCAGGCCCGCGACGATCTTGATCAGGGTGGACTTGCCCGCGCCGTTGTCGCCGAGGACGCAGGTGATCTCGCCCGGGTGGACCTCCAGACTCACGCCCTCGAGGGCGCGGACCGTGCCGTAGTGCTTGCTGACGTCGGTCAGCTCGACGAGAGAAGTCACTTGCTGGCCTCCGCGCGCTTGCGGACCCAGGCGTTGAGCAGGGTCGCGAGGAGCAGCATCGCTCCGAGGAAGAACTTGAACCAGTCCGGGTTCCACTCGGCGAAGACGATGCCCTTGCTGGTCATGCCGAACAGGAGCGCGCCGACGGCCGAGCCGACGGCGCTGCCGTAGCCGCCGGTGATGAGGCAGCCGCCGATGACGGCCGCGATGATGTAGATCAGCTCGTTGCCGACGCCCTCGCCGGACTGGACGGCGTCGAAGGAGAAGAGCAGGTGCTGGCCGGAGATCCAGGCACCGAGGGCGACGCCCATGTAGAGGGCGATCTTGGTCCGGGCGACCGGGACGCCGACCGCGCGGGCCGCGTCCGCGTTGCCGCCGACGGCGAAGATCCAGTTGCCCGCGCGGGTACGCAGCAGGATCCAGGAGCCGAGGGCGACCAGGCCCAGCCACCACAGGACGGTGACCTTGAGGTCGACGCCGCCGAAGGTGAGGGTCGAGGCGAAGACGGCGCGGGCGCTCGGGAACCCCTCCATGTCGGCGATGCTCTTGGTGGAGACCGTGTCGTCGATCAGCTTGGTGAAGCCGAGGTTCATGCCGGTCAGCATCAGGAAGGTGCCCAGGGTGACGATGAAGCTGGGCAGCTTGGTGCGGGTGAGCACGAAGCCGTTGAACGCGCCGACGGCCAGGGTGACGAGGAGCGAGACGCCCACGCCGACCCAGGTGTTCGCGGTCATCTGGTAGCTGAACATCGAGGAGACCAGCGCCGAGGACGTCACGAGGACGCCCGCCGACAGGTCGAACTCGCCGCCGATCATCAGCAGGGCCACCGGTACGGCCATGATCCCGATGGTGGAGGAGGCGTACAGCACCGTGCTGAGGCTGGCGGCGCGCAGGAAGCCGTCGGCGGCGAAGGCGAAGAAGACGAGGACGGCGAGCGCGCCGACGACCGAGCCCAGTTCGGGACGGGCGAGCAGTTTCCGCAGCGGCGAGGTCCGCGCGATCCTCTCGTCGACGGCCGGTTCGAGGGCGGCGTTCACCGGGTGCCCCGCTCGGTGAACTCCGCCAGCGCGGACGCCTGGTCCTTGGTGACGATCTGCGGGCCGGTCAGCACCGGGCGGCCGCCGCCGAGGACGTCGCCGTTGTACTTGTACAGCCACAGCAGGTCGACGGCCTGGTAGCCCTGGAGGTACGGCTGCTGGTCCACGGCGAAGCCGAGGGTGCCGTTCTTCAGCGAGGCCGCGACCTTGGCGTTGAGGTCGAAGGTGTCGATCTCGGCCTTGCTGCCCGCGTCGTCGCGCGCCTTCACGGCGGTGTCGGCATAGGGGGCGCCGAGGGTGACGACGGCGTCGAGGGACGAGTCGGCCTGCAGCTTGGCCTCGATCGCGGACTGCACGTCGGGCATGTTCGTGCCGTTGACGTAGAGCTTGCGCAGCGTGCCGTGGAAGGTCTTGGCGACGCCGTCGCAGCGCTGCTCGTGGCCGACGTTGCCCTGCTCGTGCAGGACGCACAGGGCCTTCTTCCTGCCGCGCTTGTTGAGCTCGTCGCCCACGGCCTCGCCGGCGACGGACTCGTCCTGCCCGATGTGGGTGAGGGCGCCGAAGGCCCGGGACTCCTCGGAGCCGGAGTTCACCGTGATCACCGGGATGCCGGCCTTCTCGGCGCGGGCCACGGCGGCCTTCAGGGCGTCCGGCTTGGCGAGGGTCACGATGATGCCGTCGACCTTCTTGTCCACGGCCGCGTCCACGAGCTGCGCCTGCTGCTGGGCCTCGTCGTCGTGCGAGTACAGGAAGTTGATGTTGTCCTTGCGGGCGGCCTGCTCGGCGCCGCTCTGGACGATGTCCCAGAACGTGTCGCCGTCTCCCGAGTGGGTGATCATCGCGATGGTCCAGCGGGGGGTGTTCACCGCCGCCCTGCCCTGGGCGGCGGCGGCCTTGCGGGCGTCCTCGGCCCGTTTGCCGCCGGTGCTGCTGCAGGCCGCCAGGGACACGGACAGTGCCCCCGCCAGCGCCATGCCTACCCAGGTCCGAAACCGTGCCACGAGGCCGTGCCCTTCTTGCGTGCTCTTGCTCCGACGTGCGCGAGGGGCGGGCGCGGGCGCCGCCGGCGTGTACCGGCGGCGCCCGCGCCTGCCCCGAACACCTCAGTATCGAACACGGGGTACACCCGTGACGGGACCGGGGCAGGAGTCACCGGTCACATTGTCCGGACATCGCGACGAACACGGAGGGCCGTCAGGACCGCACGAGCAGCTGGAACTCGAAGGAGTAGCGCGTCGGACGGTAGGTGTGGTCACCGAACTCGACGGCGCGGCCGGTGTCGTCGTAGGTGGTGCGCCGCATGGTGAGCAGCGGGGCGCCCTCGTGCTCGGTGAGCCGCTCGGCCTCGGCGGCCGTCGCGCCGCGGGCGCCGATGGACTGGCGGGCGCTGTGCAGGGTGATCCCCGCCGAGCGCATCAGCCGGTACAGGCCGGTGGCCTGCAGCTGGTCGGTGGCCAGGTCGAGCAGCCCCGGCGGCAGGTGATTGATCAGGTAGGCCATCGGCTCGCCGTGCGCGAGCCGCAGCCGCTCGACGCGGTGGACGTCACTGCCCTCGGCGACGCCGAGCGCGCCGGCGACCGTGGCGTCGGCCGGGACGACGGTGTTGACGAGGACCTTGGTCGCGGGACGCTGGCCGGCCGCCTCCAGGTCGTCGTAGAGGCTGCTCAGCTCCAGCGGGCGCTTGACCTGGCTGTGCACGACCTGGGTGCCGACGCCCCGGCGGCGGACGAGGAGGCCCTTGTCGACGAGCGACTGGATGGCCTGGCGGACGGTCGGCCGGGACAGGCCGAGCCGCGCGGCCAGCTCGATCTCGTTGCCCAGCAGGCTGCCCGGGGTGAGTGCGCCGTTCCCGATGGCGGACTCCAGCTGCTGGGAGAGCTGGAAGTACAACGGCACCGGGGAGCCGCGGTCCACGCGCAGGTCGAGCGACACGGTCGGGTCCACATCTGGTTTGGGCACGGGCCCGAGCGTAGTCCCGTGCACGGTTGACGGAAAGTCGTGTAGTTCGATTGTCAGGACATGCACATTGACAGGGTGGGGGGTCGGCCCTCACTTTGTCTCCATGCGCATCGGGGTCATCGGTACGGGCCGCATCGGCACCCTTCACGCGAGGACGCTCAGCCGCCACCGCGAGGTGGGATCGCTGATCCTGACGGACGCGGATCCGGCGCGGGCGCAGGAGCTGGCGCACCGGCTGGGCGAGACGGCGGCCCCGGGAGTGGACGAGGTGTTCAGGTGGGGCGTGGACGCGGTGGTGATCACCGCGGCGACGGCGGCCCACGCCGAGCTGATCGGCCGGGCGGCCCGCTCGGGCCTGCCGGTATTCTGCGAGAAGCCGATCGCCCTGGACCTGCCGGGCACGCTGCAGGCGCTCGCGGAGGTGGACGCGGCCGGGACGGTGCTGCAGATGGGCTTCCAGCGGCGGTTCGACGCGGGCTACGCCGGCGCCCGGGAGGCGGTGCGCTCGGGGCGGCTCGGCCGGCTGCACACCGTACGGGCCATGACCTGCGACCAGTCTCCTCCCCCGGCCGAGTGGCTGCCGCTGTCCGGAGGGCTGTTCCGCGACACGCTGATCCACGACTTCGACGTGCTGCGCTGGGTGACGGGCCGCGAGGTGGCCGACGTCTACGCCACCGGCTCCGACGCCGGTCCCGCGATGTTCCGCGAGGCCGGTGACGTCGGCACGGGCGCGGCGCTGCTCACGCTGGACGACGGCACCCTGGCCACGGCCACGGCGACCCGGCTGAACGGCGCGGGCTACGACGTCCGCATGGAACTGGCCGGGGAGCGGGACACCGTGGTGGTGGGCCTGGACGACCGTACGCCGGTCGCGTCCACCGAGCCGAGCGGGCCACCGCCCGCGGACAAGCCGTGGAACGGTTTCCTGGAGCGCTTCGCACCCTCCTACGAGGCCGAGCTGGCCGCCTTCGTCGAGGTGGTGCGCGGCGACCGGCCCAACCCCTGCGACGGCCGGGAGGCGCTCCGGGCGCTGCGGATCGCGGAGGCCTGCGAGCTGTCCCGCCGGGAGCGCCGGCCGGTGGCCCTGACGGAGATCGCGGACCAGGACCGGCCGCCGCGCGCCTGAGGGCCGCGCGGAGCGCGTCAGCGGGTCCGGCGGTCACTCCTCCGCGTCTTCCAGCAGTCCCGCGTCGTAGGCGAGCAGGGCGATCTGGACGCGGTTGTCGAGGCCGAGCTTGGCGAGGACGCGGGAGACGTGGGTCTTGACGGTGGCCACGCTCATGAAGAGTTCCGTGGCGATGCGGGCGTTGGCGAGTCCGCGGCCGACGGCGACGGCGACCTCGCGCTCGCGGTCGTTGAGCGCGGCGAGGCGTTCACGCGCGCGTGCCTGGCGCGCGTCGGCGGCGCTGCCGGCCGCGTGCCGCATCAACTGCCGGGTGACGGCGGGCGAGAGGACCGGGTCGCCGGCCGCGACCCGGCGCACGGCGTCGACTATCTCGGCGGGCGGGGTGTCCTTGAGGACGAATCCGGCGGCGCCCGCGCGCAGGGCGTGCAGCACCTGGTCGTCGGCGTGGAAGGTGGTGAGCACCACGATCTGCGGGGCGCCGGGGCGGGCGCGGAGCCGCTGGGTGGCGGTGAGCCCGTCCACCGACGGCATCCGGATGTCCATCAGGACGACGTCCGGCCGGGTGCGCCGCACGAGTTCCTCGGCCTGCGCGCCGTCGGCCGCCTCGCCGACGATCTCGATGTCCTGGGCCCCGCCCATCATCAGGGCGAGCCCGGCCCGTACGAGGGGGTCGTCGTCGACGAGGAGGAGTCTGATCGGCGTCGCAGTCATGGCCCTACGTAATCATGGGCGGGCGGTGCCGCCCGGGTGGTTTTCGCCGGCCGCCGCTCCTGGGGCGGCGCGGCCCGGCGGCGGGTGCGGGGCTGGGGCGCGGCCCTCAGGTCTGCCCCCACGGCAGCCATGCCCGCACGCGGAACCCCCCGTCCCCGGTGGTCCCGTGCTCCAGTCGCCCGCCGGCCAGTGTCGCGCGCTCGGACAGGCCGATCAGGCCCTGGCCCGAGCCCGGGACCGGTGGCACCTCGGAGGGCGGCGCCGGATTGGTGACGGTGATCGTCAGGCCGTCGCCCCGGGTGCCGGCGAGGCGGACGGTGGCCTCGGTGCCCGGTGCGTGCTTGCGGGCGTTGGTCAGGGCCTCCTGGGCTATGCGGTAGGCGGTGCGGCCCACGGAGGCGGGGACGTCGGCGGGGTCGGCGACGCGGTGGTCGAGGGCGACCTTCATGCCCGCCTCGCGGCACTGGGCGACGAGGGCGCCGAGCGCGGCCAGCGTGGGCTGGGGCCGGCCGCCGGCCGCGTCGTCGGCCTCGCCGGCCCGCAGCACGCCGATGATCTCCCGCAGGTCCTGCAGGGCCTCGTGGGCGCTCTCCCGGATGACCCCGGCGGCCCGGGCGACCTCCTCGCTGGGGGCGTCCGGCCGGAACTCCAGGGCGCCCGCGTGCACGCTGAGCAGGGTGAGCCGGTGGGCGAGGACGTCGTGCATCTCGCGGGCGATGGCCTCGCGGGCGAGGCGCTGGGCCTGCTCGGCCCGCAGGCGTGCCTCGGTCTCCGCCCGGTGGGCCCGGTCCCTGAGGCTCAGCATCAGCATGCGTTTGGAGCGGACGAACATGCCCCAGCCGGTGACCGACACGGTGAGCAGGGCGGTGAAGGCGACGACTCCGGCGAAGGGCAGTTCGGGGTCTGGGCGCAGCCAGTAGAAGAGCGGGAGCAGCGCGAGGTCGACGCCGCCGATCCAGGCCACGTACCGGAAGGGCCGGTGCACCGCGAGCGTGAACAGCACGATCAGCCCCGCGCCGCCGGCGGTGTTGGACAGCAGGCCGACGGGCACCATCGCGGCGGCGAGCGCGACCGGCCACCGGCGCCGCAGCCAGAGGGCGGCCACGGCGAGTACGCCCAGCACCTGGTCGAGGACGGCGAGGGAGAACGGCAGGCCGGGTTCGTCGCCCAGGGACGCCGCGGCCGCCAGTCCGAGGACGACGGCCAGCAGGAAGCAGGAGAAGTCGACGACCCAGTCGCGCGCCGTGCGCCGTGGCCGTCGTCCGAAGGCGCGGGCGTCCGGGTCGAGTTCGTGGACCAGCGCGGACGGGAACAGCCACCGGCGCCCCGTGAACCCCTGCGGCGCCCAGGCCGGTTCGTCGATGCTCACGGTCGGCCAATGTACGCACGCGCGGCCCTCGTGGCCCCGCCGCGCACCGGATCACCGACCAAAGTCGCGCGGCTGTGGACTTTCGGTGGGGCGGCGCCCGAGGAACGCGGCCGGATGGCCGGACGGCTCCCGCCCCGCGGCCGATGCGTGGGAGGAGGCCGGGGGGCGAGAGTCGTGCCGTGAAGGAGTTACTGGAATTTCTCGGATTCGTCGCCCTCGTGCAGGGCGCGATGGGGCTGGTGCACGAGTTCACGCACTGGCACGTGGGGCTCGTGCAGCGGCTCGGGTTCCTCGACGGCTACGAGGTCTACGCGAGCGCCGCGCTCGTGGTGCTCGCGTTCGCGCTGTTCGCCGCCGCGGGGAGCCGTGGGTCCGGCTGAGCACCGTCCCGTCCGCTCCGGCCGGTCAGCAGCCGAAGTCGACGCGATCGAACGTGGCGTAGTGGTCGGCGGTGTAGTAGTCCTCCTGGTTCTTCTCACCGGTCACGATGCGCCGGGCGCCGCGGGTGGAGGAGCCGGGGGTCTTCACGGTGTACTCGTGGTAGTAGCCGGTCGACTGCCCGGGCAGGACGTCCTCGCGGTTCTGGAAGACGATTCCGTCCTGCGAGTACGGGAAGGGGCCGCCCTGGTCGATCAGGTGCAGGGTGTCGTGGGCCTGGGACGGCAGGGCGCCGTAGCAGACGCTGCCGGCCGACGCGGCTGCCGCGTCCGCCGTGGTGGCGGAGACCGTGCCGCCGACGAGGAGGGCGGACAGGAGCGCGGCCGCGGCGCCGGTCCGGTGTATCCGTGGGGGGAATCTCATGCGCTCATGATGACGCGCGTAGACGTTGACATGTCAACGACAAGCTGAAGACGTTCACAACAAGTCCCATGAGTTCTCAGGAAGTCAACCTGCGACGCGGCGTCCCCACACGGTTCCCGCGAGCACCATGACACCGCCCGCGACGCTCACCGTCCCGAGCCGGTCCCCGCCCAGCACGACACCGGCCGCGGCGGCCCACAGCGGCTCGGTGCCGAGCAGCAGGCCTACCCGGGAGGGCGAGGTGCGGCGCACGGCCCACATCTGCACGAAGAAGGCGAACACCGTGCACAGCGCGGACAGGAACAGCAGTCCTCCCCACTCCCGCGCGCCGAGGTCCGCCGCGACCGTCCAGGGCGCCGGGCCGCCGCCGGCGGCCGCCAGCAGGGCGAAGACGGCGACGCAGGTGCCGAGCTGGACCGTGGTGAGCGGCAGCGCGTCGGCGCCCCGCAGGGCCCTGACGCGCGCCATGGCGAGGACGTGCACCGTACGGGCGAGCGCGGCGAGCAGCATCAGCAGGTCGCCGGCCGAGGGCCGGGTGATGCCGCCGCCCTGGGTGAGCAGCACGACGCCGAACACCGACAGGGCCGCCGCGCCGAGGAAGGGGACCGTGGGCCGGGTGCGGGTGACGGCGGCCTCGGCGAGCGGGGTGAAGACCATCGTGAGGCTGATGATCAGGCCCGCGTTCGTCGCCGAGGTGTGGACGACCCCGTACGTCTCCAGCAGGAAGATCCCGCTGAGGATGAGCCCCAGCAGGGCCGCGCCCCGCCACTGGGCGGCGGTCAGTGCCCGCAGGGCGCGCCGTCCGGCCGTGGCGAGGGCGGGGAGGGCGAGCGCGAACCGCAGCACCAGGACGGCGAGCACCGTGCGGGCGGTGGTGACGTCCTTCGCCGCGAGGTAGCTGGCGCCCCAGCACACCGCGACGAGCAGGACGGGCAGGTCGGTGTGCCAGGCCCGGCGCGGCACGAGCGCGCCCGGTACGGCGATCGACGACATGGGTGCGGCTCCCCCGGTCTCCGGAGCGGGTGCGGAGACACCGGCGGCCCGCGTACGACACGATCACGGTACCGGCGGGAACGATCTTCGGCCAGGCTCGTCCCGGAAGGTGGGACCGAACCTCCGTCCGGGCCTCAGTAGGACCCGTACTCGGGGCGGCCCGCCAGGTCGTACGTCTGCAGGGAGACGCCGGAGCCCGTGACCCGCCCGGCCCGGTGCGTGAAACGGGTGGGGACCGCGCCCTCGGCGAACAGCCGGCGGCCGGCGCCGAGGACGACCGGGAAGGTCAGCAGGTGCAGGGTGTCGACGAGGCGCAGGTCCAGCAGGGAGCGCACCAGGGCGCCGCTGCCGTGGATCTGGAGTTCGCCGTCCGTGCGCTCCTTGAGAGCGGTGACCTCCTTGGCGAGGTCGCCGGAGACGACGGTGGTGCCGGACCACTGCGGTGCCTGGAGGGTGGAGGAGACGACGTACTTGGGGAGGGTGTTGAGCCTGGACGCGATCGGGTCGGCCGGGTCGGTCATCCGCGGCCAGTAGGAGGCGAAGATCTCGTAGGTGCGGCGGCCGAGCAGGAAGGCGCCGGCGCCGTCGAGGACCTCGGTGACGAACCGGCCGAAGTCGTCGTCGCCGAACGGGAAGCTCCAGCCGCCCTGGTCGAAGCCGCCGCTGGGGTCCTCCTGGGGGCCGCCGGGTGCCTGGTGGACGCCGTCGAGGGTGACGAAGACGGTGGAGACGAGCTTGCCCATGGCGGGTGCCTTCTTCCGGGTACGGGATCCGCTGTCATCAGCTCAGACCCCGCACCCGCCCGCAACTCATCGGTTCAGCCGGCGTGGGTGGAGAACAGTCCGCCGGTCGGGCCCTGCTTGTCGCCGCCCTGCGCCTTCTTCAGGGCGCCTGCGAGGCTCTCGATGGTGAGGGACTGCAGGATCACCCGGCCGTCGCCCTCCAGGGTGGCCAGGGACAGGCCCTCGCCGCCGAACACGGCGTTCATGATCCCCTGCCGGTCGAGGCCGCCGACGCGCTGGACGCCGTACTGGATGCCCTCCTCGAAGGCGACCACGCAGCCGGTGTCGACCTCGATCCGGCCGCCGAAGTCGGCCGGGTTCAGGTCGATGAAGTTGCCCGCGCCGGCGATGATCACCGTGCCGCGCCCGGTGAACTTCTCCAGGACGAAGCCCTCGCCGCCGCTCGTGCCCGTGCGGCCGCCCTGGAAGGCGATGCCGAAGTCGACCGTGGACTCGGCGGCCACGAAGGCGTCCTTCTCGGCGAACCACGCACGCGTGCCGTCCAGCTCCAGGGCGCGCATCTCGCCCGGGAGGACGCCCGCGAAGCCGACCGTGCCCTCGCCGCCGCGGGCGGTGAAGTACTGGAAGGCCAGCGACTCTCCCGCGAGCATCCGCTGGCCGACCTGCATGGCGGTGCCCATGGCCTGACGCAGCATGCCGCCCATGCCGCCGCCCGGGCCGTTCTGCTGGCGTCCGCCGTTGTCCGACGGGCCGGAGAGCCGTGTCTCCATGGTCACGTTCGTCGTCTTGAACAGGAACTTCCCGGCCTCGCAGTAGACGGTCTGGCCGGGGTGCAGGTTGACGACCGCCATCTGCATGGCGTTGCCGACGATCTCTTGCTTAAGGGTCACGAGGACTTGAACGCGACAGGTGGAGCGAAAGGTTCCGGGTGTACGGAAAGGGCGTCCATGAGGGTGACACGCGGGGCGCCCGGCGCCGTCCGGCCGGGCCGCGCCACGCGCGCGGGGGATCAGCCGCCGAGCTCCTGGTGGCGGGCGGCCAGCCGGGCGGCGCCGTCCTCCGTCAGGGAGCCGAACAGGCGCAGCCGGGAGATGCCGCCGTCGGGGAAGATGTCCACGCGCGCGTGCGTGCCCACGACCGCCCGCGGCAGCACGAAGCGGTGGTCGGTGTCGGGCTGCAGGCGGGTGCGCGGCAGGATCTCCGTCCAGTCGCCGTCCTCCCCGTCCCTGACGGAGACCGAGGCCCAGCCGGCGCTGTTGCCCTTCAGGCAGGCGGTGTCGATCCCGACGGCGCGGATCCGGGACCGGGCCGCGAGCCGGTAGCGGATCCAGTCGTTGCCCTGGTCGCGGCGGCGGCGGGTCTCCCATCCGTCGTCCATCCGGCGGGAGCGGCCCGGCTGGATGGTGTTGGCGGCCGGTGAGTAGAAGAGGTCGGAGGCGTCCTCGACCCGGCCGCCGTTCTCCAGGGCGGCCACGTCGAAGGTCCCGAGCGCCTGGAGCCACTCCGGGTCCGGGACGACCTCGCCGTGCACGCGCAGGCGGGCGATGCCGCCGTCGGGGTGCTGGTTGAGACGCAGGTGGGTGAAGCGCTGCTCGACGCCCACCTCGAAGCCGTTCGCCGCGTGGCCGCCGACGGGGGTGCGCGGGACGAGGGTGGTCCACTTCACGTCGTCGCCCAGCAGTTCCTCCGGGGAGGGGGCGCCGGGTACGCAGGCGCCCTCGACCGAGACCGCCTGCGGATGATTGCCGCGGAAGTGGGCGGTGTCGACGACGATCCCGCGGATCACGCCGGGCGCGCCGAGGCGGATCAGCGCCCAGTCGTGGTCGTCGGCGGTGGGCCAGGGGTGCGCGGCCGAGGCGCCGCGCCGGCGGCGGGTCTCCCAGCCGTCCATGATCTTGCCCTTGTGCCCGAAGTGCTCGGGGTCGAACTCGGCGCGCCCGGGCACCAGCAGGTTCTCCCGCTGGGCGAAGAACTCGTCGTTGGCGGCGACGACACCGGCGCCGAGCCGCCGGTCGGCGAGGTCGGCGTACCGGGTGAAGGGGAAGTCGGCGGTGCGGTAGTCCGCGTACGGGTCGCCGCCCGCGTAGGGGTTCGCGTCGCCGGTGAAGCGAGCCAGAGAAGATCGATGCAACGCCGTCACGGTGATCAGGGTTCCTTTCGGGAGGCGGCTGATGCGGTGCGGGGGGGCTCAGTGGGGGCGGCTGAGCAGCAAGCCCTTCGGTGCGGTGAACACACCGTTCTCGACGATGCGCTCTCCGCGCAGCCAGGTGGACTTCACGACGCCGTACAGGGTCCGGCCGGCGTACGCGGTGACCCGGTTGCGGTGCTGGAGGCCGGCCGGGTCGACGGTGAAGGTCTCGTCGGGGGCGAGGACGGCGAAGTCGGCGTCGCGGCCGGGCGCGATGGCGCCCTTGGCGGCGCCGAGCCCGACCAGGGCCGCCGTCCGGGCGGACATCCAGCGCACGACGTCCTCCAGGCCGTGGCCGCGCCGGCGGGCCTCGGTCCACACGGCGGAGAGGCTGAGCTGGAGGCCGGAGATGCCGCCCCAGGCGGTGGCGAAGTCGTCGGTCTTCAGGTCGGCGGTGGAGGGCGAGTGGTCGGTGACCACGCAGTCGATGGTGCCGTCGGCGAGCGCCTCCCAGAGCAGGTCCTGGTTGGCGGCCTCACGGATGGGCGGGCAGCACTTGAACTCGCTGGCGCCGTCCGGAACCTCCTCGGCGGTCAGGGTGAGGTAGTGCGGACAGGTCTCCACGGTGATCCGCACGCCCTCCGCGCGCGCGGCGCGGATCAGCGGGAGCGCGTCGCCGGACGACAGGTGCAGCACGTGCACGCGCGCGTCCAGCCGCCGGGCCTGGGCGATGAGGCCGGCGATGGCCGTGTCCTCGGCGCCGCGCGGGCGGGAGGCGAGGAAGTCGGCGTACCTGGGGCCGCCGTGCTGCGGGGCGGCGGCCAGGTGGTGCGGGTCCTCGGCGTGCACGATCAGCAGCCCGCCGAACCCGGCGATCTCCGCCAGGGACGCGGCCAGCCGCTCCTGGTCGAGGTGCGGGAACTCGTCGACGCCGGACGGGGACAGGAAGGCCTTGAAGCCGAAGACGCCGGCGTCGTGCAGCGGGCGCAGGTCCTTGACGTTGCCGGGCAGGGCGCCGCCCCAGAAGCCGACGTCGACATGCGCCTTGTCGGCGGCGACCGCCCGCTTCACCCTCAGGTGCTCGACGGTCGTGGTCGGGGGGAGGGAGTTCAGGGGCATGTCGACGAGGGTCGTGACGCCCCCGGCCACCGCGGCGCGCGTCGCGGTCCAGAAGCCCTCCCACTCCGTGCGGCCCGGGTCGTTCACGTGCACGTGGGTGTCGACGAGGCCCGGCAGCAGGACGTGGTCCCCGAGGTCCTCCAGGCGTGCCGCCGCGGGGACCTCGGCGTCGTGCGGCAGTACGGCCGCGATCCTGCCGGCGGACACGGCGACCGCGGCGGCCCGCGTCCCTTCCGGAGTGACGACGCGCGTCGAGCGCAGCACCAGTTCAGCGTCGGACACCCGAACCCCTCTTCCGCCGTACCGCTCTTCTATTTCAACGTTCTGTTGAAGGAGTCTTCACTTCCGCCTTGGCACCGTCAAGAGGCACACGCCGGGTGACGGCCCGCGCGCGCTCCCCCTGGACGTTTCCACAACACGGAATTAGAATTCCGATGAGCAGAACGTAGCTACGTACAAGCGGGGAGTCAACCGGCCGCCGGGTAGGCTGCAGCCCTCTGCCAGTCCCGAAAGGAACGCGCCGTGCCGACGTCCAGCGCCAGCACCACCGACTCCGCCAGGTCCTCCAACGGCGGCGGAGTCCAGTCCCTGGAGCGTGCCTTCGATCTGCTGGAGCGGATGGCCGACGCGGGGGGCGAGGTCGGCCTGAGCGAGCTGTCCGCCACCAGCGGGCTGCCCCTGCCGACCATCCACCGGCTGATGCGCACGCTGGTCGCCTGCGGATACGTCCGCCAGCAGCCGAACCGGCGGTACGCGCTCGGCCCCCGGCTGATCCGGCTCGGCGAGTCGGCGTCCCGGCTGCTCGGCACCTGGGCGCGGCCGTACCTGGCCCGGCTGGTGGAGGAGACCGGCGAGACCGCCAACATGGCGCTGCTGGACGGCGACGAGATCGTGTACGTGGCGCAGGTGCCCTCGAAGCACTCCATGCGCATGTTCACCGAGGTGGGGCGGAGGGTGCTGCCGCACTCCACGGGCGTGGGCAAGGCCCTGCTGGCCGGCGTCCCCGACGCCGAGGTCCGCGCCCTGCTCTCCCGCACCGGCATGCCGGCCGCGACGGAGAAGACCATCACCACGCCGGAGGGCTTCCTGGCGGCGCTGGAGGAGGTGCGCCGGCTCGGTTATGCCGTGGACGACAACGAGCAGGAGATCGGCGTCCGCTGCCTGGCGGTGCCCGTGCCCGACGCCCCCACGGCGGCCGCCATCTCCATCTCCGGGCCGGCCGGGCGGGTCACCGAGGCCGCCACCGAAAAGATCGTGCCGGTACTGCGGGGCATCGCCGCGGAACTCTCCGAGGCACTGGCGAGTTCGGGGGCCTGAGCCGGGCGACCGGCCGCTCAGAGGTCGGCCACGGGCAGCCGGCGGCCGACGCCGAGGGTGTCGTAGCCGGCCGTGGGGCTCATCTTCCCGGCGGCCGCCCGAACAGGTCCACCGCCTCCCGGACCTCCGTCAGAGCGCGGGTCAGCGCGCTGACCGAGCCGATCGCACCCGCGATCAGTAACAGGGAGCGGCGCAGGAGAGGGATCTGCGGTGAACCGCCGGCGGCCATCGCGGCCAGGGCCGCCAGCTCGTCCTCGGCTATGGAGCGGTCGGGGAAGTCCGCCGGGATCGCGGCGAGCTGACGGCGCAGCCGGGAAACGGCCGTCCGCAGTTCCACCGCTCTAGGGTCCTCGTCACTGCCGGTCACCGGCCTCTGCCCCAGACTCCGCAACACAGCCCTCCCCCTGACGCGCCGTCGTGCGCGGGTCAGTAAACGCCACCCGGTGTCCGAGCGCCACAGCGCGGACCGAAATTCAGCCCAACGGACACGGGCGCCGGGGAGGCGCACGCGTGCTCCGCCGTCGGGTATGCAGGACTCATGACGGACCACCAGGATCATCGGGGTGATGTCGCCGGGCTGCTGCTCGCCGCCGGCGGTGGCAGACGGCTCGGCGGACGCCCCAAGGCGCTGCTGCAACACCGGGGACGGCCGCTGGTCGAGCACGCGGCCGGGGTGCTGCGGGCGGCCGGGTGCCGGCGCGTCCACGTCGTCCTGGGCGCCGGGGCGGACGAGGTGAGGCGCCGCGCCGAGCTGGGCGGATGCGTGCTCGTGGACAACCCGGACTGGGGCGGGGGGATGGGATCGTCCCTGCGCGCGGGGCTGGAATCCCTCGCCGGCACCGGGGCGCGCGCCGCCCTGGTGAGCCTGGTGGACCAGCCCGGCATCGGCCCGGCGGCGGCCGCCCGGGTGCTCGCCGCCTACGAGGGCGTGAACTCGCTGGTGTCGGCCGCCTACGAAGGCACCCGCGGGCATCCGGTCCTGTTCGGCGCGGCCCACTGGGCGGGCATCGCCGCGACCGCGACCGGCGACCAGGGGGCGCGCGCGTACCTGAGGGACCACGCGGCGGCGATCAGGCTCGTGGAGTGCGCGGACGTGGCCGATCCGCACGACATCGACACCGAGGCCGACCTGAACCGCCTCGAGTGAACACGGTGGCACCGGGGGCCGTTCCGACTCCGTCCGGAGAATCTCGACATCAACAAATCATTGAAGTTCCACGATGAGGAAACTACTATCCACTGATCAGAAGCGCCTTTGCCGCACAGTGGGCGCTCACCGTCCTGTCCGTGCCCCTTGGCACCCGGTGCCACCGCTGAAGGAAGTGACAGCTCATGTCCGCACCAGCGCCGTCCCCGCTGGCCATCGTCGACGCCGAGCCCCTGCCCCGGCAGGAAGAGGTCCTCACCGACGCGGCGCTCGCCTTCGTGGCGGAGCTGCACCGGCGGTTCACCCCGCGCCGCGACGAACTCCTCGCCCGCCGGGCCGAGCGCCGCGCCGAGATCGCCCGCACGTCCACGCTCGACTTCCTCCCCGAGACCGCGGCGGTCCGCGCGGACGAGTCGTGGCGGGTCGCCCCGGCCCCGGCCGCGCTGAACGACCGGCGCGTCGAGATCACCGGCCCGACCGACCGCAAGATGACCGTCAACGCGCTCAACTCGGGCGCGCGGGTCTGGCTCGCCGACTTCGAGGACGCCTCCGCACCCACCTGGGAGAACGTCGTCCTCGGCCAGGTGAACCTGATCGACGCGTACACCCGGCGGATCGACTTCACCGACGAGCGCACCGGCAAGTCGTACGCCCTGCGCCCCGACGAGGAGCTGGCGACCGTCGTCATGCGCCCGCGCGGCTGGCACCTGGACGAGCGGCACCTCGTCGACGCCGGCGGCCGCCAGGTCCCGGGCGCCTTCGTCGACTTCGGCCTGTACTTCTTCCACAACGCCCAGCGGCTGCTCGACCTCGGCAAGGGCCCGTACTTCTACCTGCCGAAGACCGAGTCGCACCTCGAAGCACGGCTGTGGAACGACGTGTTCGTCTTCGCGCAGGACTACGTCGGCATCCCGCGGGGCACCGTCCGGGCCACCGTGCTGATCGAGACGATCACGGCCGCCTACGAGATGGAGGAGATCCTCTACGAACTGCGCGACCACGCCTCCGGGCTGAACGCCGGCCGCTGGGACTACCTGTTCTCCATCGTGAAGAACTTCCGTGACGGCGGCCCCCGGTTCGTCCTGCCGGACCGCAACGCGGTCACGATGACCGCCCCGTTCATGCGGGCGTACACCGAACTCCTCGTCCGCACCTGCCACAAGCGCGGCGCGCACGCGATCGGCGGCATGGCGGCGTTCATCCCGTCCCGGCGCGACGAGGAGGTCAACAGGGTCGCCTTCGAGAAGGTGAAGGCGGACAAGGACCGCGAGGCGAACGACGGCTTCGACGGCTCCTGGGTCGCCCACCCCGACCTGGTGCCGATCGCCATGAAGTCCTTCGACGACGTCCTCGGCGACAAGCCGAACCAGAAGGACCGGCTGCGCGAGGACGTCCGTGTCGAGGCCGCCGACCTGATCGCGGTCGACTCGCTGGACGCGAAGCCGACGTACGCCGGTCTCGTGGGCGCCGTCCAGGTCGGCATCCGCTACATCGAGGCCTGGCTGCGCGGACTCGGCGCGGTCGCCATCTTCAACCTGATGGAGGACGCGGCCACCGCCGAGATCTCCCGCTCGCAGATCTGGCAGTGGATCAACGCGGGCGTCGAGTTCGAGAACGGCGAGAAGGCCACGCCGGAACTGGCCCGCGAGGTGGCCGCCGCGGAACTCGCCGGCATCCGCGCGGAGATCGGCGAGGAGGCCTTCGCGGCCGGCCACTGGCAGCAGGCGCACGACCTGCTGCTCCAGGTCTCCCTCGACGAGGACTACGCCGACTTCCTCACCCTGCCGGCCTACGAGCGGCTGAGGGGCTGACCGCTCACCCGGCCCCGGGGCCGTCCCCGGCGCCGGGCGCTCATCCCAGGTGCACCGCCCCGTCCGTCTCCACCCCCGGCCTGCCGTGCAGGTCGGGGACGTGCTTGAGCCAGTCCGGGCGGCCCTGCCGGGTCCTCGCGGCGCGGGCGGCCTCCTCGTCCGCCAGTTCCGCCCGGCTCGGGAAGTCGGTGGGCAGCCAGCCGGCCGACAGCCGCAGCCGCTGCAGCAGGTAGTCGACGTAGGCGGCCCGGACGTCGCCGGGGGTCGCGAAGCCCGCGTCCTCGGCCAGCCAGGCGTCCGGCACCTCGGCGACGATCCCGCGCAGCAGCTCCTCGGTCACCCGGGGCGCGAGTTCCGCGTCGGCGGCGCGGACGTCGGGGCCGTAACGACCGAGGGCGTGGTGCCGGAAGTCGTACCGCTTGCCCGGGGTGGTGGTGTCCCAGCGGTGGTGGAAGACGAGGGCGGCGCCGTGGTCGATGAGCCACAGGCGCGGCGGCACGGTGCCGAGAGTGGGCCACACCATCAGGTTGGAGCTGTGCACCGTACGGTCCACGTTGACGGTCAGCGCGTCCAGCCAGACGATCCGGCCCGCCTCCAGCGGGTCCACGTCGAAGGACCCGGCGACCTCCGGGGTGAGGTCGACGGCGCCCGGCAGGTGGTCCATGCCGAGGTTGACGCCCGCGCTGGCGCCGTGCAGCTCCCGGACCTCCTGGTGGGGCTCGCCGGCGGCGATCGCCGGATCGAAGCGGACGAGGACCAGTTCGGGGAAGCGCAGCCCGAGCGCCCGGGCGAGTTCGCCGACGATCACCTCGGCGACCAGCGCCTTGTGCCCCTGCGCCGAGCCGGTGAACTTCACGACGTAGGTGCCGAGGTCGTCGGCCTCGACGACGCCGGGCACGGAGCCTCCGGAGTGGAGGGGTTCGACGTAGCGGGTTGCGGTGACCTCTCTCAGCATTCTCGCGGCCACCGCTCCTCGACCTTGCCTTCCACGGTCACCTCCAGGGCGCTGCTGTCCGGGGAGACGTCCGGCCGGCCCCGGGTGGCTTCCGGGGAGTTCCGGCCGGTCCCCGGCGAGTCCGTCGACGGCCGTGCGGCCCTTGTTACCGGCCTCCGGCATTGAGTGTGCATAGTAACCAAGCGTGACAGCTGGGCCTCGAAGGCTTCCGCACGGCACGGCCGGCACCCGGCCGCCTGCGGGCGGAGCCGGTGGGCAACGCGGCGGCGCACAGCGCCCGTTGGGGCACATGCCCCGAGCCGTACGATCACCGCATGACCATCAACCGGCCGCTCCTGCTCACCCTCGCCGTGGGAAGCGTCACCGCCGTCGCCCTCCAGTACCTCCAGGCGGTCCCCGCCGGGCAGTGGCTCCCCGAGCCCCCGCACGCCGCGTCGCGCCCTTGCGCCCGGCTCGCCGCCCGCTTCCCCGACCGCATCGGCGGCCTGCGGCGCGACCCCGCCGCCACCCCGGGCACCGCCGTCTGGGGCGGCGGCGCCCTCACAGCCCGCTGCGGCCTGGACGCGGCCGTGGCGACCCCCGACCCCTGCTCCACCATCGGAGAAGTCGACTGGGTCTGGCGGCAGCACACGGGCGACGCCACCCACCAGACCCTCGTCACCTACGGCCGCGATCCCGCCCTGGAGGTCCGCATCGACAAGACCAGGGCCGCCCCCGACACCGCCCTCATCAGCCTGACCTCCCTCGCCGAACGCCTGCCCGCCAACGGACACAAATGCGTCAGCCTCTCCGACACGCCCCCGGCATAGCCGGGCCGGGGTTCGGCACGCCGCAACGCGCGGCCCGGTCGCGGTCCCGGGCCGCCTACTGGACGCCCCCGGCACCGGCCAGCGGGTTCGGCAGGGGCAGGTAGCGGGCGGCGGCGCCGTCCGCGCCGGTCCAGCGCAGCAGCAGGTTGGTCTTGCCCGGCAGGGTGGGCGCGGTGAGCAGGGCGGGGATCTCGGGCAGGTCGTGCCGGGCCAGTTCACGGCGGGCGGCGGGCCACGGGTCGAAGCCGGGACGGTGCTCGGCGAGGGCGGCGGCGATCTCGCCGAGGTGGTTGACGACCAGGCAGTACACCAGCCGCTCCCATCCGGCGGCCCGCGGGACGTCCGGCAGCACCTTGGCGCCCTCGGCGTCCCGGAACAGCGCCTGTACGGGCGTGCCGGCCGCGTCCACGGCGACGAGGGTGTTCTGCAGGTGGGCCTCCAGGACGACTCCGTGCTCGCCGAAGGCGGTCAGGGCGGGCGGGACGACCTGCCGCAGATAGGCCTCCCACCAGTGCTCCGGGTCGGCCGCGGCCGCCAGCGGGCTGCCGTCGAAGCCCTCGGCGAGAGCCGCGGCGAGCAGCGGGGTGGCGCCCGGCAGCAGATGGCCGCGCAGGCCGTCCCGGACCAGGACGGCCAGCTCCTCGAAGGCGAAGGCGGCCGTGCGGTAGCCGCGGTCGCTCAGCCAGGCCGCGGGCGGTCCCATGGCCGCGAAGGCCTGGCGGGCGGCGGTGTCGGTGCGGCTCAGTCCGGCCAGGTCATGGCGCCACAGCCGGCGGATGTCGTTGGTGATGCGCACGTCGAGGCTGAACTTCAGGAAGAGGTCGCGCCGGGGCTCGTACACCGTGCGGACCGCCGCGGTCGGCCAGACGTCGAAGTCGCTCCCGCCGAGGCGGAGCAGGCGGCCGTCGGCGAAGGCCGGAGCGAGGTCGCGGGCGACGAGGCCGAGCTGCCAGGGGTGCGCGGGCAGCAGCCGGTAGCCGGGCGGCGGGGTGCCGAGGGCGTCCAGGGCACGGGTGTCGCCCTCCTCGGCCACCTGGTCCTCGCGGACCGCGAGCAGCACGAGCGGGAAGCGGGCGTGGGCCTCGGGGGCGTACGGCAGCCACGAGGCGGCCGGGCCGCCGCCGCGCGCCTTGGGCGCCGGGTGGTAGGGGTGGCCGATGAGCAGGGACTGCTCGGAACGCAGGTACGGGTCCGTGGGCGCCGTCGCCCGTTCGCGGGCGGCGAGCAGGGCGGCGACGGCGTCCCTGCTGTCGGTCATCTCGGCGGGCAGGTCACCGCCCGGCAGCCCGGTGTGCCGGCGCAGTTCCTCGGCGACCAGCTTGACCAGTTCGGTGTGCCCGACCGCGTGCCAGGCCCCGGCCCGGTGGACCTCGGGGTCCGCCGGGCGCCGCCCGGGGCGCACGCGCAGCAGCCGCCCGCTGGGCAGCCGGTGCACGCGCCGGCGCCCGGCGTCCGGGAGGGGCTCTGCCACCTCGCGCAGCAGGCAGTTGAGCAGCGGCGCGGCCGCGCAGGCGTCGGCGCGGCGGCCGGCGGCGCCGGTGGGGGGTGAGAGGTCCACGCGATCCATTCGTCTGTCGTCCAGGGGGCGACGCTCCGGACGGGCCGGGCTCGGCGTGCCGCACGTGCGTGCGACGCGCCGTACGTCCCGCACGTCGTCCGGGAGCCGGTCGTGCCCAGTATGTCTGCCGTACCCGACAATCGTGCCCCGTGCCGTGCGTACCCGAGGAGCCGACCGTGCACCGACCCCCCACCGCCGAGGCCGAGGCGGCCGAGGAGCTGGCCGCCGTCCGGCCCGCGCTGCTGCCCCGGTTCACGGCGGAGCTGCCGGGCGCCCGTGCCGCCGTGCTGACCCGGCTGTGGCGGGCCCTCGCCCACGAGCCGCTGCCGTGGGTCACGGGCAGGTCGCACGGGGCGTACGGCCTCACCCTGCGGCTCTGGGACGGGCGGACGCTGCACGGCCCGCATGCGGACCCGTACGCCACGAGCGCCTGCGTCACCGGCGTCCGCCTGGGCCGGGAGCGGTACGCCGATCCGGCCCGGCTGACGGCGGCTCTCGGGGTGCCGCACGCGTCCGCCTTCGCCGCCGAACTGGCGGGCAGCGTGGCCTCGTTGGCCCTGTCGCGGGCCGGTGCGGATCACTCGAAGGAGTGGCCGGCCCGGGACTGGGAGTGGGAGCAGCGGGTGGTCGACGGGCATCCCTTCCACCCCAACTGCCGTTCTCGACCCGGCTTCTCGGTGGCGGAGCAGCTGGCGTACGGTCCGGAGCACCGGCCGGTGGTGGAGCTGGGGACGGTGGCGGTCCCGGCGGACGAGTGCCTGGTGAGCGGTGAGTGGCCGGACGAACTCCGCGGCGGCGGAGAGCTGCTGGTGCCGGTGCACCCCTGGCAGGCGGCCCATGTCCTGGCCGGACGGCCGTGCGTCCCGTGGCGGCCGGCCCATCCTCTGATGTCCCTGCGCACGCTCGCGCTGCCCGGTGGTGCGCACGTGAAGACCGCGCTGAGCACCCGGCTGACCTCCTCGGTGCGGGACATCTCCGAGTACTCGGTGCGGGCCGCCGCGCCGCTGTCCTCGCTCGCCGCGGACCTGGCGGCCCGCACCGGCGGGCTGCTGCACGTCACCCGCACGCTGGGCGCGGTCACGGCCCGCTCCCCCGACCTGGCCGCGCTGCTGCGCGAGTCGCCCGAGGTGTACGCGCGGGCGGGTGAGCGCGTCCTGCCGGTGGCCGCCCTCGCCACCACCGCCCTGCCGGACTCCCCCTCCTGGCTCGCCGCGTTCGCCCGGCTCGCGCTCACGGTGGGCCTGGGCCTGCTCGACCTGGGCGTGGCCCTGGAGGCCCACGGCCAGAACCTCCTGGTGGTCCTGTCGGCCGACGGCACGCCCCGGCGGCTGGTCTACCGGGATCTGGCCGACATCCGGATCAGCCCGGCCCGGCTGGCCCGCCACGGCATCGCCCCGCCCGCCCTGACGGGCCGTCTGGTCACCGACGACGAGACGGTCCTGCGGCGCAAGCTGTTCGGATCGCTGGTGGCGGGCGCCCTGGCCGGCACGGCCGGCTCGCGACCGGCGCTCGGCGCCGCCCTGGCCGCCGCCGTAACCGGCCTGCCGGACACCCCCGATCTGCGGGCTCTGTGCGAGGACCCCCTGCCCGCCAAGGCGCTGAGCCTGATGCGGCTGTCCCCCGGCACCCCGGGCGACCTGTGGGCCGCGCTGCCCAACCCGCTCGTTTTGGAGTACGACCGGTCTGATCAATAGGATCCGCCGATGATCAGAAGACAACGGCTGGCGGCGGGAGTCTGCGCTCTCCTCGCCGCCCTGACGGCCGGGCTCGCGTTCCCCGCCGGAGCGGTCGCCGACGAGACCGGGCAGGCCGCTCCCAAGGTCGAACTCGTCCTGGACGTCAGCGGTTCCATGCGCACCCGGGACATCGACGGCGGCACCCGGATGGCCGCGGCGAAGCAGGCGTTCAACGAGGTGCTCGACGCGACCCCGGAAGAGGTGCAGCTCGGCATCCGCACCCTGGGCGCGAACTACCGCGGCGACGACCGCAAGGAGGGCTGCAAGGACACCGAGCGGCTCTACCCGGTGGGCCCGCTGAACCGGACCGACGCCAAGACGGCGGTGGCCACGCTGGCGCCGACCGGCTGGACGCCGATCGGGCCCGCGCTGCTGAAGGCGGCCGACGACCTGAACGGCGGTGCCGGCACCCGCCGTATCGTCCTGATCAGCGACGGCGAGGACACCTGCCAGCCGCTCGACCCGTGCGTGGTGGCCCGGGAGATAGCCGCCAAGGGCATCGGGCTGACCATCGACACCCTGGGCCTGGTACCGGACGCCAAGACCCGCGACCAGCTCAGCTGCATCGCGGACGCGACCGGCGGCACCTACACCTCCGTGCAGCACAAGGAGGAACTGAGCGACCGGGTAGGGCAGTTGGTCGACCGGGCCGCCGATCCCGTGGTGACGCCGGTGGCGACCGAGGGCGCGGACCGGTGCGAGAAGGCGCCGGCGCTCAAGTCCGGGCTCTACACCGACCGCGAGGAGTTCGGCCAGGAGCGCTGGTACAAGGTGGAGGTCGGCCCCGGGCAGGAGCTGCGCGCGGCGGTGAGCGTGGCGGACGACCGGACGGTGGGCCCCCACTACGGCGTGCTGCTGCGGGCGGTGACCGTGCACGGCCGGGAGATCGTGCGCGGTGAGGCCGCGGGCACCGGCCGCACGGACGCCGTGTCCACCGGTCTGCGCTATCCGAAGCCGGACAGCGACGACGACGACGCGACCGCGGAGACCGTGTGTCTGCAGGTCACCAACTCGTTCTCGGCGGCCGCGGGGGTGAAGACCAGGCCCGGTCTGCCGCTGGAGCTGACCGTGGACGTCGTGGACGGGCCGTCCGGCCACCACGACGTGGCCTCCTTCGGTCTCGGGCGCGGCTGGTGGCTGCTGGGCGCGCTCGTGCTGATCGGTTTCGTGGCCGGTCTACTGTGGGGCTGGCTGTCGCGCTGGCGGGTCGCGGTCTGGAGGACGAACTGATGCGGATCACACGAGTTCTGGGCGCCGCGCTGCTGGCGCTGGGCCTGGCCGCCGGGCCGGCCGCCGCCGACTCCTCGCCCTCCCCGAGCGCCTCGGGTGACGACAGGGCACCCACCCGGGCGGGCACCTCGTTCCGTACGGCGACGGAGATCGAGCAGGGGCAGCAGGCCACCGCGTCCGGCTCCACCGGCGACTACCTGTACTGGTCGTTCCCGGCCGACGTCGGACAGCGGCCCACCGTCAAGGCGACGGTGAAGCTCCCCGGCACGCACGGCTCGCAGACCTGGCAGCTCGACGTGTACGACGGGCTGCGGCGCCGCCAGGCCTGCCAGTACGGCGCCCAGACCCGCACCGCGGGCCAGGGCGTCCCGTCGGTCGAGCTGGCCTGTGTGCTGCGCACGGTGCGCGGCTGGTCGGAGCCGTGGGCCAACGACCCGCTGCCCGGCACCTACTACGTCCGGCTTACCGTGGTGGACCTCGGCGCCTCCGACCTCGGCCAGCCGGTGAGCGCCGAGGTGCGGGCCGACTCCAAGGACATCGGCGGCGCGGCGGCGGTGGACGGCTCGCTGGGCAAGCCGCTGGTCCCGGGTGTCGCCGTCAAGACCGAGGAGCGGAAGGACGGTTCGAAGCCGGCGGTGCTGTCCAGCTTCGGCTCGGACGACGGCTGGTCCTCCGGCTGGTGGTCCGACCGCTGGGTGTGGACCGCGATCGGCGGCGTGCTGGCCGCGCTCGCCGGCATCGGCGGGTACGCCCTGACGCGGGGTTCGGGACGGCCGTCCCGGGTGCCGCCGGGCGCGTGAGCCGTACGGTTCGCGAGCTTCCCGCGAAGGCCCGCCCGCTGGGCGGGCCTTCGTCCTTTCGTCAGGCCTCCCGCAGGGTCTTGGCCAGGATGCCGTCACCGGTCACGGTGACGCGGCCGGAGCGGACGGCGTCCGCGAGGGTCACGTCCCCGCGGGCCACGGCCTCGCAGGTCCCCGCGTCCAGGACGAGCCGGGCGTCCGGCTCGCCGGGCACGGGGCCGTCGCCGTACACGGGTCCCTCGCCGGTGCCGACGCGCAGGTGGAAGTCGCCCTCGTCCAGCGCCACTTCGACCAGTCCCTCGCCGCGCAGGGCGCGCAGCAGGGGGAGGGCGAACCAGTGCGCGCGCACCGCGTCGGTCGGCCGCCGCTCACCGAGCTCGGCCTCGCCCCAGGCGCCCAGCGCCTGCAGCACGGGCAGCAGCCGGCGCCCGCGGTCGGTGAGTTCGTACACGTAGGCGGCGCCGGGCGGGGGCAGCCGGCGGCGCGTGGCCAGCCCGTCGCGTTCCATGTCCTTCAGCCGGGAGGCGAGTACGTCCGTGCTCACGCCGGGCAGATCCGCGTGCAGGTCCGTGTAACGACGCGGGCCGGCGAGCAGTTCCCGGACGATCAGCAGGGTCCAGCGGTCGCCGACGAGGTCGAGGGCGCGGGCTGCGGAGCAGTACTGGTCGTAGCTTCGGCGAGGTGGCATGCGACGCAGTCTAGACATGTTGTTGGACTTTCCAAGCTCACACTTGGTAAAACCAAGCAACACGAGTTCCTGGAGGGGCGCATGGAGTTCCGGCAGTCGAACAAGCTCAGCGAGGTCTGTTACGAGATCCGCGGCCCGGTGATCGAGCACGCCAACGCGCTGGAGGAGGCGGGGCACAGCGTGCTGCGCCTGAACACCGGCAACCCCGCGGCCTTCGGCTTCGAGGCGCCGGCGGAGATCCTCCAGGACATGATCCGGATGCTGCCGCAGGCCCACGGCTACACGGACTCGCGCGGCGTCCTGTCCGCCCGCCGAGCGGTCGCCCAGCGCTACCAGAACCTGGGCATCGACGTCGGCGTGGACGACGTCTTCCTGGGCAACGGTGTCTCCGAGCTGGTCTCCATGGCCGTCCAGGCCCTGGTCGAGGACGGCGACGAGATCCTCATCCCCGCACCGGACTTCCCCCTGTGGACCGCCGTGACCACGCTGGCCGGCGGCAAGGCGGTCCACTACCTGTGCGACGAGCAGGCCGACTGGAACCCGGATCTGGCCGACATGGCCTCGAAGATCACGGACCGGACGAAGGCCGTCGTCATCATCAACCCGAACAACCCGACGGGCGCGGTGTACCCGAAGGAGGTGGTCGAGGGCATCCTGGACCTCGCCCGCCGGCACGGCCTGATGGTCTTCGCCGACGAGATCTACGACCAGATCCTTTACGACGACGCGGTCCACCACTCGGCCGCCGCGCTCGCTCCCGACCTGGTGGTCCTCACCTTCTGCGGCCTGTCGAAGACGTACCGGGTGGCGGGGTTCCGCTCCGGCTGGCTGGCCGTCACGGGCCCCAGGCAGCACGCCAGGGACTACCTGGAGGGCCTGACCATGCTGGCCTCCATGCGCCTGTGCGCCAACGCGCCCGCCCAGTACGCCATCCAGGCCGCGCTGGGCGGCCGGCAGTCCATCGGGGAACTCACCGCGCCCGGCGGGCGGCTGCACGAGCAGCGGAACGTCGCCTGGGAGAAGCTCAACGAGATCCCCGGCGTGTCCTGCGTGAAGCCCAAGGGCGCGCTGTACGCCTTCCCGCGCATCGATCCCAAGGTCCACGCCATCCACGACGACGAGAGGTTCGTCCTCGACCTGCTGCTGCGGGAGAAGATCCAGGTCGTCCAGGGCACGGGCTTCAACTGGCCCTCCCCCGACCACTTCCGCATCCTCACCCTGCCGCACGCGGACGACCTGGAGGCCGCGATCGGCCGGATCGGACGGTTCCTGGGCGGGTACCGCCAGTAGCGCCCCGGCTCCGCTCCCCTGTGCGAAGATCGCCCGCAGGACCGTACGCGGCAGGCGATCACCGGGCAGGGGGACGGGCATGACGATCGGCGTACACGGAACGGTGGCCGACGGGTTCGAGGGCGTGCGCGAGAAGTTCGCGTCGATGCTCGCCCGGAAGCGTGCCGACCCGGGCGCGCAGCTGGTGGTGTACCGGCACGGGCGCCGGGTGGTCGACCTGTGGGGCGGAGACCGGATCGACGGGGACACCCTGACGAGCCAGTACTCCATCGCCAAGGGCGCCGCGCACCTGGTCGTCGCCCTGCTGGTGCAGGACGGTTCGCTCGACCTCGACCGCGAGGTGGCCTCGTACTGGCCCGAGTTCGGGGTGAACGGCAAGGACCGGCTGACGGTGCGGCAGCTGCTGGAGCACCGGGCCGGGCTCGTCGGGGACGCCGAACGGGCCTTCACCGTCGAGGAGCTGGCGGACGACCGGACCATCGCGGCGCGGCTGGCACGGCGCACGCCGCTGTGGGAGCCGGGGACGGCGTACGGCTACCACGCCTTCGTCATCGGCGCCCTCACCGGCGAGGTGGTGCGCCGGGTGACCGGCCGCACCCTCCAGGAGGTGTACGAGGAGCGCGTACGGGCGCCGTACGGGCTCGACTACTACCTGGGCCTGCCCGCGGGCGCGGAGTCGCGCTGGGTCGAGGTCCAGCCGCTGGAGCCGACGGGCGAGGAGGCCGTGCCGCTGAAGGAGCGGACGGCGGACCCGGACGCGCTCCAGGAGATCGCCCTCAACGCGCACGGGCCGCAGCCGGTCGACCTGGTGGCCTTCGGCAACCACCCACGGGTCCGGGCCCTCGGACCGGCGTCCTCGGGCGGGGTGGGCAACGCGCGCGGGATCGCCGGGCTGTACGCGGCCGTCCTCGGCCCGGTGGGCGGCAGGCCGCCGCTGCTCACCGCCGAGACCGCCCGGCTGTTCGGCGGGCTGCGCACGCCCGGCCCCGACCTGGTCACGGGGAACGCCGACCACTTCGCGCTCGGCTTCGAGTACCTGCCCGGCCTCTACCCCTTCCTCGGCGCGGGCACCCTGGGACACAGCGGCGCGACCGGTTCCCTCGGCTTCGCCGACCCCGAGCACGGGATCGCGTACGCGTACGCCCAGCGCCGGTTCGCCTTCCCGTCCGGGGTGGGCGCGGCCGTGGAGAACGGCCGTCTGGCGCAGTCCGTCCTGCGGGCCGCCGCCGCTCTGTGACACGGTGCTGACCAACGAGCGGGAAAGGCGCTGACGTGGGTGACCTGTTTCTGGTCCGGCACGGTGAGACCGAGTGGTCGCGGTCCGGACGGCACACCGGCTCGACCGACGTGCCCCTCACCGGGCACGGGCGCGAGGAGGCGCGCCGGCTGAAGCCGCTGATCTGCTCGCACCGCGTAGGGGCGGCGTTCGTCAGCCCGCTGCACCGGGCCCGGGAGACCGCCCGGCTCATCGGCGTCCCGTACGCACGGGTCGACTCGGACCTGCGCGAGTGGGACTACGGCGGGTACGAGGGCGTGACCACCGTGGAGATCCAGCGGACCCGGCCCGGCTGGTTCCTGTTCACGGACGGGGTCGCGCCCGGGCCGCCGGACCATCCGGGCGAGACCGCGGAGCAGGTCGGGGAGCGCGCCGACCGGATGCTGGCCAAGGCCGACGCCGCCCTAGCCAACACCGAGGGGGCCGTCGTCCTGGTCGCCCACGGTCACTTCCTGCGCGTCCTCACCGCTCGCCGGCTGGGACTCCCGCCGGAGCAGGGGGCCCTGTTCCAGCTGGCGACGGGCACCGTCTGCCGCCTCGGCACGGAGCACGGGCGCCCGGTGGTGGCCGGGTGGAACATCCGCCCGGCGGACTGACCGGAGCGGGAGCGCTCCGGCTGCACGGCCCGCCCCGCCCGGTTCCGGCGCCGTCCCCGCCGCCGCCGTCGGCCCGGCCCCCGCGCCGGCTTCGCCCCACCGCCGCCGGCCGCGCCCGGCCATCGTCGCCGGTCCCGCCGCGCCGCTCGGCTCCCGCCGGCGCCGGCCCCGCTTGCCCCACGGTCCGTCCCGCCCGCCCTCGCCTGCCGCCGGTGTCAGACCCGCCCCGTACTCTGCGAATGGGCCGTCCGCCGGGCGGTCCGTGCGGGGACGGCACCAGAGGGAGCGGGTCGTGACACCAACACCCACCGCCGCCCAGCGGCGCGTGATCGAGGGCGCCGATCCGGTCACCGGGCGGCTGCGCGGCACGGACGCCCAGCTCGCCGCGCTGGTGAGGCGGGGGCTCGCCTTCCGGCACCCCCGGCCCCCGCACGACCACTTCCTCACCCCGGCCGGGCACCGGATACGCGAGGCGCCGCCGCAGCCGCCGGCGGCGGAGCCCGCGCCGTCCACCGGGGTGTTCGCCGCCCGCGTCGGCGGCGAGGAGGAGACCCCGCCGGCGGGGCCGGAGCGGCTGCGCGAGGTGCGGAGCGCCTGGCAGGGGCTGCTGGAGCTGCGCCGGATGACCCGTGCGGACGGGGCCGTGGACCTGCCGTGCGGCTGGGAGCGCACGCATCTGGTGCGGGCCGCCGCCCTGGCCCTGGAGGCGGCGGGACACCGCCCGGCGGGCGGGGGCGCGGACGGCTACCGGGTACGGGCGACCCCGCAGCCGGAGGCGGTCGCCGTGTACGCGCCCGACCCGCGGACCCTGGCGGCCTGCGCGGCCACCCTGGAGCGGGCCGGCTGGCAGGCGGGCGAGTACACCGAGCCGCGGACCAGGGCGCGTTACGTGCTGGCCTCGCCGCGCCGGGCGTGACCGGTGCGAGCGGCGTGCCAGGATCGGTCCGGCAGAGATCCGTCACCCAGGAAGGGCGAGCAGTGACCCGACCGTATTCCGTCCGTGTGACCGTCCGCGGCTACGAGACCGACGTGCAGGGACATGTGAACCAGGCCGTGTACCTCAACTACGCCGAGCACGCCCGCTGGTCGCTGCTCCAGGAGTCCGGGCTGAGCCAGGCCCGGCTGCGGGCCCGGGGCGTGGGCCCGGTGGCGCTGGAGACGACGATCCGCTTCCTGCGCGAGCTGCTCGCCGGCGACGAGGTCGACGTGACGTGCGAGTTCGAGTGGAGCGGTGGGAAGACCTTCCGGATCCGCCAGGAGATACGCCGGACCGACGGCGTCCTCGCGGCCGAGATCAGCGCGGTGGGCGGCCTGATGGACCTCGACGCGCGCAAGCTGGTCGCGGACCCGCGCGAGGTGTTCAGGGAACTGACCACGGACGTCTCCCTGTTCGGCCTCTAGACCGTGTCCGGCGCGCAGGCGCGACGCCGGACACGGCCGAGACACCCCCTAGGCGCGCGGGAAGGCGGTCCGGTGGTCCTCGGCCCACTCCCGGTACGTCCGCGCCGGCCGGCCCAGCACGTCGGGTACGGCCCGGGTGACCACCGCGTTGCCGCCCCGGCGGACGAACGTGGTGCTGGTCAGGACGCCCTCGGTGCGCGGCTCGTCGAAGCCCCAGACGTCGCGGAGGAACGCCCGGGTCTCCTCCGGTGAGAGGTCGCGTGTGGTGACCGGGCGGCCCAGGACCGAGGCGAGCGCGGCGGCCTGCTCCGGAACGCTGACCGCCTCGGGCCCGGTCAGGGTGTACGTCCGCCCGGCGTGGCGGCCGTCGGTCAGGGCCCGCACCGCCACCGCGGCCACGTCGCGCGGGTCGACCACCCCGGACGCGCCGTCACCGGTCGGGTTGGGCACCGGCTCGTCCGCCCCCAGTTCCCGGGCCCAGCTGAGCGTGTTGGAGGCGAACGTGGAAGGCCTCAGCACCGTCCACTGGGTCCCGCTGTCCCGCACGGCCCGCTCACCGTCCACGTGCCACGATCCGAACGGGCCGACCCGGGGATCGCCGGTACCGAGGGCGGAGAGCTTCACCAGCCGGCGCACTCCCGCCGTGCGCGCCGCCGCCACCAGTGCCAGGTCGTGCCCGGCGGACGGTCCCGGCGGGCCGGCGAGGAACGCGGCCGTCACGCCCCGCGTCGCGTCCGCGAGCGATCCGGGATCGGTGTAGTCCCCGCGCACCACCTCCACCCCGGGCGGCACCTGGGCCTTCGCCGGGTCGCGGGTCAGGGCGCGCACCCTTTCGCCGCGCTCCGCGAGCTGTCGTACGAGTTCACTGCCTGTGGTGCCCGTGGCACCCGTCACCAGAATCATGGGGTCCACGGTGACCCGGGCGGGACGGCCGGTTCTTGGAGATTCCGGCACGCTTCGCCGGCCCCGGCGGAGGTGTGACGCCCTTACCGTGGAGGGGTGCCGAACGCGACCGCCGAGCAGGCCCTGTCCACGCCCGAGGTGCTGCGCCCCTGGATCGCCGGGGTGCGCACCTTGTCCGTACCCGAACCGGCCGGCGAAGCCTTCGTGCACCTTCCCGACGCGGCCACCAAGGTGGTGCTGCGGGTGGCGGCCGACGGGCACCGGGACGTGCTGGCCGTCGGGCCGCGGGTGCGTGCGTCGTACCACGAGGGAAAGGCCCACATCGCCTGTGTGGAGCTGCGGCTGACGCCCGGGACGGTCCGGCCGTTGCTGGGTGTCCCGGCCGCCGAACTGGTCGGCAGGGCAGTGCCGTTGGAGGCGCTGCCGGGCGGAACGCCCCGGCGGCTGGCCGCCGGGCTGCGGTGGCTGGCCCCGGAGGAGGCCGTGCCGTACCTCTCCGGGGCGCTGCCGGAGCTGCTGTCGGCCGCCGTGGACCCGTCACGGACGGCGCTGCTGCGGGCGGGGGTCGACGCGCTGTCGGTGCGCGGCGACCGGACGCCGGCCCAGGTGCGGGATGTCGCCCGCGAACTCGCGGTCAGTGAGCGTCTGTTGCGCACCCTGTTCACCGAGGGCGTCGGTGTCTCCCCGAAGCACTACGCCCGTATCCACCGGGTCCGCACGGTGCTCACCAGGGCCCCGGGCACCCGCTGGTCCGAGGTCGCCGCGGCCACCGGCTACTACGACCAGGCGCACATGACGTCCGACTTCCGCGCCCTGATGGGCGTACCGCCCCGCTCGTACTTCACCGGCCGGCTGCCGGCGAGCACGCCCTGCCGGGCGGGCCGGCGGGTCTGAGTCCGTGCGCGGAACGGGCCGGATCCTGCCCGCGCGACGGCGGGCGCGTCACGGCGGGCGGGGACACGGGGGCCTCGTGCGCCGTGCCCCCGCCCGCGGTTCAGTGGGCGACGGCGATCTCCTCCCCCGCCTCCATCGGGTGGGTCACGTCGTGGGCCTCGCGGCCCTTGCCGATGTGGTTGAAGAGAAGGTTGAGGAGCACTGCCGTCAGGCAGCCCGTGGAGATGCCCGAGTCCAGGACGATCCTCGCGGTCTCCGGGAACGCGTGGTAGAAGTCCGGCTCGGTGATCGGGACGATGCCGACGGCGAGGGAGACGGCCACGATCAGGACGTTGTTGTCCCTGTCCAGGCCCGCCCGCACCAGGGTCTGGATGCCACTGGCGGCGACCGAGCCGAACAGGACGACGCCGGCGCCGCCGAGGACCGGACGGGGCACGACCGCGATGAGGGACGCGGCCATCGGGCACAGGCCCATGAGCACCAGGAAGCCGCCACCGGTGGCGACCACGTACCGGCTGCGGATCCTGGTCATCGCCACCAGGCCGATGTTCTGGGCGAAGGCGCTGCACATGAACCCGTTGAACAGGGGGCTGAGCGCCGAGCCGAGGGTGTCGGCGCGCAGGCCGGCGGCGATGGTCCGCTCGTCGGCGGGGCGTTCGACGATCTCGCCGAGCGCCAGCATGTCGGCGGTCGACTCGGTCATCGAGACCACCATCACCACGCACAGCGAGAGGACGGCCGCGAGCTGGAACTGGGGCGCGCCGAAGTGGAACGGGGTGGGGAAGCCCACCACGTCGGCGTCCGCGACGGGGCCGAAGTCGGTGGCGCCGAAGGGTATCGCGACGAGCGTGCCGGCGATCAGGCCGAGCAGGACGGCGATCTGCTTGACGAAGCCGCGGGTGAAGCGGCGCAGCAGCAGGACGAGGACCAGGGTGACGGCGGCCAGGGTGAGATGGGCCGCCGAACCGTAGTCGCCGGCCTTCGGGTCGGGGCCCTGGGCCCAGCCGAAGGCGACCGGGAGCAGGGACACGCCGATCAGGGTGATGACGGAGCCGGTGACGACCGGCGGGAAGAACCGGACGGCCCTGCTGAAGAAGGGGGCGGCGAGGAAGCCGAGCAGGCCGGCGACGATGACGGCGCCGAAGATGACCGGCAGGGCGTCGGACTTGTCGTGGCTGGAGGCGACGATCGCCGTCATCGGGGCGACACCGGCGAAGGTGACGCCGTTGACGAAGGGCAGCCGGGCACCGATCTTCCAGATGCCCAGGGTCTGCAGGAACGTGGCGAGGCCCGCGGTGAACAGGCAGGCGCCGGTGAGGAACGTCAGGTCGGTCGTGGACAGGCCCACGGCGGCGCCGACGATCAGGGGTGGGGCGACGACTCCGGCGTACATGGCGGCCACGTGCTGCAGGCCGCTGGTCGCCATTTTGAGGGCGGGGAGTTTCTCGTCAACAGGATGGGCGGCCACGGCGGGTCCTCCGGTCGGGTAACACGTCACCGACGACGTGGGTTTCTTGGAGGTGGTGCTTGTGGTCGTGCGGGACCGTGACGGGGGGTGGCGCTGAGCGGGGAGCGGTGAGGCGGTGGCCGTCGCCGGGGCGCGCGCGTCGGCGCGCGTCCCGGCGACGGCCTGCCGTGGATCCCGCTCGGATCCACGGTCCCGGCCGGGAGCCGTCCCTCCCGGCCGGAGTCCGGGAGCCGGATCAGCCCTGGGCGGCGATCCGGGTGAGGCGCCGGGCCTCCTCGCGGGTGGCGCGGGCGATGGCGTCCTCGTCGGCGGTGAGCAGCCGGCCGTTCTCGACGATCTGCCGGCCGTCCACGAAGGAGGCGGTCACCGGGGCCGCGGCGCCGAGGACCAGCGCGGTCACCGGGTCGGCGATGGAGGCGTGGGCGAGCGTGTCCATCCTCCACAGCACCAGGTCGGCGAGCTTGCCGGGTTCGAGTGAGCCGAGCTGGTCCGCCCGGCCGAGGACCCGGGCGCCGCCGTGGGTGCCGAGCCGCAGCGCCTGGCGGGCGGTGAGGGCGGCCTCGCGGTGGGCGCCGAGGCGGTTGATCAGCAGCGCGTTGCGCAGTTCGGTGTGGAGTTCGCCGGACTCGTTGGAGGCGGTGCCGTCGACGCCGAGGCCGACCGGGACGCCCGCCCTCAGCATGTCGGGGACGCGGGCGATGCCGGCGGCGAGCCGGGCGTTGGACGAGGGGCAGTGGGCGACGCCGGTCCCGGTGCGGGCGAAGGCGGTGATGTCGGAGTCGTTCATGTGGACGCAGTGCGCCATCCACACGTCCTCGCCGAGCCAGCCGGTGGACTCGAAGTAGTCGGTCGGGCCCATGCCGAACAGCTCGTGGCAGAACTTCTCCTCCTCCACTGTCTCCGAGCCGTGCGTGTGCAGGCGCACGCCGAGCCGGCGGGCGAGCTCGGCGCCCTGGCGCATCAGTTCGGTGGAGACGGAGAACGGCGAGCAGGGGGCGACGGCCACCTGGGTCATGGAGTCGGGGGAGGCGTCGTGGTGCTCGCCGACGGTCTCCTCGGTCGCGGCGAGCGCGTCCTCCAGTGTCTCGACGGCGAAGTCCGGCGGCAGGCCGCCGTCCTTCTCGCCGCGGTCCATCGACCCGCGGGCCAGCGTGAAGCGGACGCCCATCCCGACGGCGGCCCGGATGATCGCGCCGGACAGGTCGCCGCAGCCGCGCGGGAAGACGTAGTGGTGGTCCATGGCTGTGGTGACGCCGCCCCGGGCCATCATGGCGAGGGACCCCTGCGCCGCAGCGTGCACCATCGGCTCGTCGATGCGCGCCCAGACCGGGTACAGCGCGACGAGCCAGTCGAAGAGGTTGTGGTCCGTGGCCAGGCCCCGGGTGATCCACTGGTAGAAGTGGTGGTGGGTGTTGACCAGGCCCGGGGTGGCGAGGTGTCCGGTGGCGTCGATGCGGCGTACGACGTTCTCCAGGCCCTCGGGGGCCCTGCCCGCGCCGACCGCCTCGATGCGGTTGCCGGCGAGGACCAGGTGCCCGGAGGCGTACTCGGTGTCGTCGGCGTCGACGGTCGCGATCGAACAGTTCTCGATGACGATGCGCTGGGCTGCTGCCATGATTCGTCCTTTTCGCTCAGCGGACTGAAGTGGGTGGGCACGGCAGGACCCTGGGAGCTTTGAGTGCCGTGACCGGGGACATGTGTTCCCCGGTCACGGGTGCCGAGAGGGGTGTGGCTACAGATTGGTGAGATCCACCGGGATGCGCGCCTCACAGCCGTCCCGCAGGACGGTGGCCTCGATGAGGCCGTAGGGCCGGTCGGCGGCGAAGTAGACCTCGTTGTCGTTCTTCAGCCCGAACGGCTCCAGGTCCACCAGGAAATGGTGCTTGTTAGGCAGCGAGAAGCGGACCTCGTCCACCTCGCCGCGGTTGTTGATGATGCGCGCGCCCATCTGGTACAGCGTCTGCTGGAGCGAGAGGGAGTACGTCTCGGCGAAGGCCTGCAGCATGTGCTTCCTGACCTGCTCGTAGGACTTCTCCCAGTTCGGCGCCTTCTGCTCGTCGTCGGACCAGCCGAAGCGCCAGCGGGCGGAGACCGAGGTGGCCAGGATGCGGTCGTGCGCCTCCTTCAGGGTGGTGTACCGGTCCTTGACGTAGCCCCAGAACTCGGAGTTGGTCGAGTTCATCACCGTGAGGTCCTTCAGGCCCGAGACGACCTCCCACGACGCGCCGTCGTAGGTGATCTGGGTGAGCCGGGTCTCCTGGCCCTTGCGCACGAAGGAGTGCTTGACCTCGTCGGCGCCGATGAACCGCGAGTTGGCGTCGGAGGTCTCGATCCGCTCCCAGGCGTACTCCTCGATGCGGATCCGGGCGCGGTGGATCGGCTCCTGCGAGGTGACGAAGTGGCGGGCGAGGTGGATGCCGAACTGCTCGGCCGACTCGATGCCGTGCTCCTTGGCGAAGGCGAACACCGTGTTCTTGGTGGTGTCGGTCGGCAGGACGTTGGCGTTGGAGCCGGAGTAGTGGACCTCGTCCATGTCGCCGCTCAGCGCGACGGAGACGTTGAGGTCCTTGATGTGGTGGGTGGCGCCGTCCCGCGTGATCTTTACGACTCGGTTCTCGGCCTTGCCGTACTGGTTCTGTCCCAGGATCGTGGGCATGCTTCGCTAGCTCCCTCGGTAAACGGAGTAGCCGAACGGGTTGAGCAGCAGCGGCACGTGATAGTGCTCGCCCGGTACGACGGCGAACGTGACCGCCACCTCCGGGAAGAACACACCGGGTCCGCTGTCCCGGTTCGCGGGGGCGTCCTGCTGCGCATCGGCTTGCTTCTTCTCGGACTGCGAGAAGTACGCCTCGACGGCGAAGTCGAGCCGTACGTGGGTGGTCCCCTCCGGCGGTGCCGGCAGGTCCTTGCACCGGCCGTCGGCGTCGGTCGCGGAGCCGCCGAGTGGCCGCCAGTCCGCGTCGCGGCCGCCGCGGACCGAGAGGCGGACGGCGACGCCCCCGGCGGGGCGGCCGGCGGAGGTGTCCAGGATGTGTGTGGACACGGAGGCCGTGGTGCTGGTGCTCATGGTGTCAGGCGTCCTCTTCGACGAGTCGGGCCAGTCGGATGCGGTTGATCCTGCCCAGCTCGATGCGGACGATCTCCCGCTCGCGCTCGGGCGGGTTGCCGATCCGTGCCCTGACCGCGTCGCGCATCTGCTCGGCACTCTTCCCGGTGGCGCAGATCAGGAACACGTGACCGAACCGCTCCTGGTAGGCCAGGTTCAGGTCGAGCATCTCGGCCCTGAGTTCCGCGGAGGCGCCGGCCATGCCGCGCTGTTCGCGTGCGGAGGCCGGGTCGCCGGGTCTGGGGCGCCCGATCGGCGGGTGCCCGGCCATCGCCTCCTCGAGGTCCGCGGTGGTCAGCTCGGCCATGGCGGCGTCACTGGCGGCGTACAGCTCCTCGGCGGTGGCGTAGGGGCGGGCGGCGAGGAGCCGCCGGGCCCATGCGGTGGAGGCGCACGCCTCGTGGAGGGCGGTGAAGGCGGCGCGTTCCTCGAGGTCGTTGAACCGGGTCAGGCCCGGGGGCGTGGGAGTCGACGTCACGGGAGCCTCCGTGGCCGGTGTGCGGCCGTCGTGCTGAACGGGCTGCCGACAGCTAACGCCCCCGGAAACGCCGCGTCAACACTTTGTTGAAAATTCCGGGTTACCTCCCGGAGGCCCTCAGCTCTCCTTGTCGCGGTTGAGGTAGTTGTAGACCGTGAAGCGGCTCACGCCGAGCGCGCTCGCCACGGTCTCCACGCCGTGCCGGACGGAGAAGGCGCCCCGCGCCTCCAGCGCCCGCACCACCTCCTGCTTCGCCTTGCGGTCCAGGTCGGCGAGGGGCATGCCCTTCCTGCGCTCCATGGCGGCCAGGATGTGGTCGAGGGAGTCGGCGAGCTGCGGCAGGCGCACGGCGACCGCGTCGGCGCCCTCCCAGGCGAGCACGACGTCGTCGGGGCCGGCCTCGTCGGGCGGGAGCAGTTCCCCGCCCATGGCGTCGACCAGCGGCTTCACGGCCGCGATGAAGGACTCGCCCCCGACGCCGGTCACCTCCCGCCCTCCGCGACCACGTTGACCTGCAGCGAGATGCGGGTGGCGCCGGCCTGGAGGGACTGGCGCAGCAGGGCGTCGACGGCCGTCAGCACGCTGTCCGCACCCCCCTCGGCCGTGTTGCCGAACGGGCCGACGTCCACGGCGTCGAGCTGGGCCGCCTGGATGACCTCGCGGGCCACCACGGCGTGCGCGGGCGCCTCGTCGAGGTCGAAGGGCTCGGTCGTGAACTCCACTCTCAATCGCACGGGCTCAACCTAACCCGCACCGGAGCCCCCTGGGCAGGTCCGGCCGCGGACCGGCGCACGGGCCCCCTTGACAAGCCGCGACACCCACGGGCAGTCTTCCGTTGGACAGAAACAAACTTCCACATCATGGAATATTGAGAAAGGGGGCGCCGCCCAGTGGGATTCGCGGACCAGCGCTTCACCGTCAACCTGTCGATGCTCTTCACGGAACTCCCGCTCCTGGAGCGCCCCGCGGCGGCCGCCGCGGCGGGCTTCACCGCGGTCGAGCTGTGGTGGCCCTGGGCCGAATCCCCCACCCCCCGGCAGTCCGAGCCGGACGCGCTGGGAAGGGCGATCGAGGACGCGGGCGTCCGCCTGACGGGCCTGAACTTCTACGCCGGACGGCTGCCGGGCCCGGACCGCGGCGCCCTGTCGGTCCCGGGCGAGGAGTCGGAGCGGTTCCGCGCCAACGTCGACGTGGCCGCCGGCTTCGCCGGCGCCCTCGGCTGCACGGCGCTCAACGCCCTGTACGGCAACCGCGTCGAGGGCACGGACCCGGCCGAGCAGGACGCGCTCGCCCTGGAGAACCTCGCCCTCGCGGCCCGGGCCGCCGACCGGATCGGCGCGGTCCTGCTGGTCGAGGCGCTGAACGGACCCGAGTCGCCGCTGTACCCGCTCCAGTCCGCGCCGGCCGCGGTCGCGGTCGCCGACAAGGTGAACGAGGCGACGGGACTCGGCAACGCCAGGTTCCTCATGGACCTCTACCACCTGTCCATGAACGGCGAGGACCTGCCGTCGGTGATCGAGCGGTACGCCACGAGGACGGGCCACGTGCAGATCGCCGACAACCCGGGCCGCGGCGCGCCCGGCACCGGCTCACTGCCCCTCGAAGACCTGCTGGACCGACTGAGCGGAGCGGGCTACGACGGCTGGGTCGGCCTCGAGTACAAGCCGGGGGCCTCGCCGAGCGCGGAGGCCTTCGAGTGGCTGCCGGCCGGGGCGCGTGCCGCCCGCTGAGGCGCCGCGGCCACCCGGAAGCGCGGAATCAGGCGAAACAGTCAGAGAGGCATCCCCGATGAGCAATCTTCCCAAGATCGCCTGGATAGGCCTCGGCATCATGGGCTCGCCCATGTCCGAGAACCTGCTCAAGGCGGGCTACGACGTCACCGGTCACACCCTGGAGCAGGACAAGCTGGACCGCCTGGCCGCCGCCGGCGGCACCCCGGCCGGCTCGATCGCCGAGGCCGTGCGCGACGCCGACGTGATCGTCACGATGGTGCCCGCCTCCCCGCAGGTCGAGGCCGTCGCCTACGGCCCCGGCGGCATCCTGGAGAACGCCAGGCCCGGCGCCCTGCTGATCGACATGTCCTCGATCACCCCGCAGACCTCCGTCGACCTCGCGAGAGCCGCCGCGGACAAGGGCATCCGGGTACTGGACGCCCCGGTGTCCGGCGGCGAGGCCGGCGCGGTGGAGGCCGTTCTGTCGATCATGGTCGGCGGCGAGCAGGCCGACTTCGACCGGGCCAGGCCGGTCTTCGAGGCGCTGGGCAGGACGATCGTGCTGTGCGGCCCGCACGGCTCCGGACAGACGGTGAAGGCGGCCAACCAGCTGATCGTCGCGGTGAACATCCAGGCCTGTGCCGAGGCCGTGGTCTTCCTGGAGAAGTCCGGCGTGGACCTGGCGGCCGCACTGGACGTGCTGGGCGGCGGCCTCGCGGGCTCCACGGTGCTGGCCCGCAAGAAGGACAACTTCCTCGGCCGCGACTTCCGGCCGGGCTTCCGCATCGACCTGCACCACAAGGACATGGGCATCGTCACCGACGCCGCCCGCAACGTCGGCGCCGCCCTGCCGGTCGGTGCGGTGGTCGCCCAACTGGTCGCGTCGCTGCGCGCCCAGGGCGACGGCGGCCTGGACCACTCGGCCCTGCTGCGGACCGTGGAGCGCCTGTCCGGCTCCCCGGCCTGACGGCACCCCCGCTTCCGGGCCGCGGCGCCGCCGACACCTGTCCTGTCGCGCCCAGGCGGCGCCGCGGCCCGGGATCCAGTTCAACAAACTGTTGACGCTCCGTTCACCGCACTCCTAGGCTCCACGAAGCGGAAACAGGTTTCCGCTGACACCCGTACGGAAGGTCCACGATGTCGAAGCGCGTGCTGACTACCGAGTCCGGCGCCCCGGTCGCCGACAACCAGAACTCCGCCTGCGCAGGCGCGGGCGGCCCGCTCCTGCTCCAGGACCAGCACCTCCTGGAGAAGCTCGCGCGCTTCAACCGCGAGCGGATCCCGGAGCGCGTCGTGCACGCCCGTGGTTCCGGCGCGTACGGCCACTTCGAGGTGACGGACGACGTCACCGGCTACACCCACGCCGCCTTCCTCGGCGAGATCGGCAGGCGCACCGAGGTCTTCGTACGGTTCTCCACGGTCGCCGACTCGCTCGGCGGCGCCGACGCCGTCCGCGACCCGCGCGGCTTCGCGGTGAAGTTCTACACCGAGGAGGGCAACTACGACCTCGTCGGCAACAACACCCCGGTGTTCTTCATCAAGGACCCGGTCAAGTTCCCCGACTTCATCCACTCGCAGAAGCGGGACCCGTTCACGGGCCGTCAGGAGCCGGACAACGTCTGGGACTTCTGGTCGCACTCCCCCGAGGCGACGCACCAGGTGACCTGGCTCATGGGCGACCGCGGCATCCCGGCGTCCTACCGCCACATGAACGGCTACGGCTCGCACACCTACCAGTGGACGAACGCCGACGGCGAGGCCTTCTTCGTCAAGTACCACTTCCGCACCAACCAGGGCGTCCGCTGTCTGAGCAGCGAGCAGGCCGCGGAGCTCGCGGGCCGGGACACCGGCTCCCACCAGACGGACCTGCTGCAGGCCATCGAACGGGGCGTGCACCCGTCCTGGACGCTGTACGTCCAGCTCATGCCGGCGGCCGAGGCGGCGGACTACCGGTTCGACCCGTTCGACGTGACCAAGGTCTGGCCGCACCGGGACCACCCGCTCACCCGCGTGGGCCGGCTGGTCCTGGACCGCAACCCGGACAACGTCTTCGCCGACGTCGAGCAGGCCGCGTTCTCCCCGAACAACTTCGTGCCGGGCATCGGCCCCTCGCCGGACAAGATGCTCCAGGGCCGCCTGTTCGCCTACGCGGACGCCCACCGGTACCGCCTGGGGATCAACCACACGCAGCTCGCCGTGAACGCCCCGAAGGCGGTCCCGGGCGGCGCCCGCAACTACGGCCGCGACGGCCTCATGGCGTCCAACGCCCAGGGCCGCCACGCCAAGAACTACGAGCCGAACTCCTACGACGGCCCCGTCGAGACCGGCCGCCCGCTGTCGGCCCCGCTGCCGGTGTCAGGGCACACCGGCACCCACGAGGCGCCCCAGCACACCAAGGACGACGACTTCTTCCAGGCGGGCGAGCTGTACCGGCTGATGTCCCGGGAGGAGAGGTCCCGTCTGGTCGCGAACATCGCCGGGGGGCTCGCGAGGGTCACCCGCGACGACGTGATCGAGCGGAACCTGGCCCACTTCCACGCCGCCGACCCGGAGTACGGCAGGCGCGTGGAGGATGCGGTCCGCGCCCTGCGCGAGGACTGAGACCCGGCGACACACAAGCGGCGTACGGAGCCCGACGGAGGTCACGGCGTCCGTACGCGGTCCGCGCAGGACGCCCGACGGCCCGGATGAGGGGCCCCGAGTCGGGCGGACGGTGCGGGCCGGGCGGGACCGCGGCGGAGTGCGAGCCAGTGCGGTGGTGAAGGAACGGCGTGCCCTTCCCGGCCAGAGGGAAGGCCTCCGGCTCCGTCGCATCCTCCGCGGTCCCGCCCACCCCCTCACCACGAGGAGGGCCACCTGCCCCGTCCGGCGGCGCGAACGACCTGTCGCGCCCGGCCTCGCGCCGTCGGGCGGCCATCACGCGACACCGGAAGCGCCCCCCGGCGGGAGGGCGCTTCGGCCGTGCCCGGCGCCCGGCGTGCGGGTCCGCCCCATCCGCAGGACGCTGAAGCCATGGGCAATCAGACGCGGCACCCGCACATCGTGGTCCACTCCCCGGCCCTGGACGGCTCGCGGCGCGTCACCGAGGGGGACGTGACCCTGGGTCTCGCCTCCCACCTGGACGACGTCGTGGAGATCCTCCGGCTGGCCGACCTGGACCGGATCGAGGTGGAGGAGAGTGATCTCATCGAGTGGCAGGGCGGCGGGCCGGACGACTGGCCGGGCCTGTCGGAGCACGAGCTGTGAGACGCCGGGTACGTCAGCGGCCGTATCCGGCCCGGCGAAAGCTCAAATGAACCTCTGAACACCGGCAAGGAGGCTTCGGCGGCCGTCGGCGGCGGGCACAGTGACTGCACACGGGGTCCGCCGGCACGGGGGCGGCGGACCCCGTACGGGGGGTCTCCCATGGGCCGTACGACATCACTTCCGCCGGAGCCGTGCGCGATCGCCCTGCTGCGGGGCGGCGACCGCGCCGCCGTGACCGTCGCCGTACTGGGGCTGCACCTGAGCGGCGCGGTCGGCGCCGGCCGGCCGGGCGTTCTGCGGCGGACCGGGACGGGCACCGCCGGACCCTTCCGCCATCCGCTGGAGAAGGCGGTGCGCACCGGACTGTACCGGCCTGCGGGGCCGCGGGAGTTGCCCGGCCGGGCGGTGGTACAACGGGCGCTGGCGAGGATGCGCGCCGAACTGCGGGCAGCCGGACTGCTGCGGTCGCTGCCGCCCCGCCGCACCCTGGCCGCCGGCCGTCTGCTGGCGGCCCTTCGCGCGGGCCATCCGCTGCCCGGCGGCCCGGACGGCCTGCCCGAGGAGGAGGTGCTGCTCGCCGTCGCGCTGTACGGCGAGCGGGCCCTGACCGCCCTGGTGCCGGGTTTCGCCCGCGACTGCGGGCTCACCGGCCGCGGCGCGCTCGCGGACGAGGGCCTCTTCCCGTTCGGCAGGGGCAGCGGCCTCCCGCGCGGCGTCATGGGCGACGAGGGCATGACCGGCTGGGACGGCGACGGGGACACCGCCGGCGGAACGCACGGCGGCCACGGCCACGGCGGGTACGGCCACGGCCATGACCACAGCGGCGGGTACGGCGGCCACGACCACGGCGGCGGATGCGGCGGGGGCGGCGGGTACGGCTGAACGCCGTCGCTCGCGGGCGGGCCGAAGGGGCGGCCCGTCCCCTCCCGGAGCGGGCCGCCCTCGCACGCCCGGTGGGTCAGACCTTCAGCGGCCTGACCGACGTCGGCGCGTGGCCGGGCTCGGTGGCGAGGTCCTCGAACTCGTGGACGTCGCTGATGTCCATGGTGCGGCTCATCGAGATGTTCGTGATCCGTTCGAGGATCGCCTCGACGACGACCGGCACCCGGTGCTCGGCGGCCAGCTTCCTGGCCTGCTGGAAGGCGGTGCCCAGCTGGTCCGGCCCGGTGACCCGGATGGCCTTGCAGCCCAGCCCCTCGGCGACCTTGACGTGGTCGACGCCGTAGACGCCGATCTCGGGCGAGTTGACGTTCTCGAACTCCAGGTTGACCTGGAAGTCGATGTCGAGACCGAGCTGCGCCTGGCGGATCAGGCCGAGGTAGGCGTTGTTCACCAGGACGTGGACGTAGGGGATCCGGTGCTGGGCGGCGACCGCCAGCTCCTCGATCAGGAACTGGAAGTCGTAGTCGCCGGAGAGCGCGACGACCGGGGAGCCCGGGTCGGCCCTGGCGACACCGATCGCGGCCGGGACCGTCCAGCCGAGGGGGCCCGCCTGGCCGCAGTTGATCCAGTGGCGCGGCCGGTACACGTGGAGCATCTGCGCGCCGGCGATCTGGGACAGGCCGATGGTGGTGACGTACCGGGTCTCGGGACCGAAGGCCTTGTTCATCTCCTCGTACACGCGCTGCGGCTTCATCGGCACGTCGTCGAAGTGCGTGCGGCGCAGCAGGGTGGCCCTGCGCTCCTGGACGGAGGCGACCCAGCCGGTGCGGTCGGGCAGCCTGCCCGCGGCCTTCAGCTCCCTCGCCACCTCGGTGAACAGCTCCAGCGCGGCCCTGGCGTCGGAGACGACACCGTAGTCCGGCGGGAAGATCCTGCCGATCTGGGTGGGCTCGATGTCGACGTGGACGAACTTCCGGTCCCCCCGGTACACGTCCAGCCGGTAGCCGGTGTGGCGGTTGGCCCAGCGGTTGCCGATGCCGAGGACGAAGTCGGACTCCAGGAAGGTGGCGTTGCCGTAGCGGTGCGAGGTCTGGACGCCGACCATGCCGGCGTTCAGCTCGTGGTCGTCGGGCAGGGCGCCCCAGCCCATCAGGGTCGGGACGACCGGGGTCCGTGTCAGCTCGGCGAACTCCACCAGCAGGTCGCAGGCGTCGGCGCCGATGACGCCGCCGCCGGCGACGATCAGCGGGCGTTCGGCGGCGAGCAGGAAGGAGATCGCCTTCTCGATCTGGGCGCGGGTGGCGGCCGGCTTGTAGACGGGAAGCGGCTCGTAGGTCTCCGGGTCGAACTCGATCTCGGTGAGCTGGACGTCGATCGGCAGGTCGATCAGGACCGGACCCGGCCGCCCGGAACGCATCAGGTGGAAGGCCTGCTGGAAGACGCCGGGGACCTGCGCGGCCTCCAGGACGGTGACGGCCATCTTGGTGACCGGCCTCGCGATCGAGGCGATGTCGACGGCCTGGAAGTCCTCCTTGTGGATCACGCCGGTCGGCGCCTGACCGGTGATGCACAGGATCGGGACGGAGTCACCGGTGGCGGAGTACAGACCGGTGATCATGTCGGTGCCGGCCGGGCCGGAGGTGCCGATGCAGACGCCGATGTTCCCCGGCCTGGCGCGGGTGTAGCCCTCGGCCATGTGGGAGGCGCCCTCGACGTGGCGGGCGAGGGTGTGGTGAATGCCGCCGCCCTCCTTCAGCGCCTTGTAGAACGGGTTGATCGCCGCGCCCGGCACGCCGAAGGCGTCGGTGACGCCCTCGCGTCTGAGGATCTCAACTGCCGCGCGGGCAGCGGTCATACGAGCCATCGAGTACTCCTGCCTCGGCTGTCGGATGCGTACTCCCGTCGCGCCCCGCGGTGAGCACGGTCTCCAGCTTTTACTTCCGCATTGTGAAATATTACTTCTGCTACGTGGAAGCAATGTAGGGCGGTGGGTGAACGCCGTCAAGGGCGGCCGCGTCCCCCAAGGGCCGGACGACCGGGGTGCCGGAAGGGCACGATGGGAGGCGCCGTCCGGGCAACGACCGTCCCGGCGCGACGCCTTGGAGGGACCATGCCCGAGAGCGTGCCGGTGCGCTGTCCGGCCTGTCGGCGCGCGCACGTCTACACCGCGCCGGTGTACCCGTGCGCGTGCGGCGCCCCCGGCGCCCCCCGGGTGGATCCGGCCTCCGAACCGGCCGTGGCGGCGCACCGGGCCTGGGACGACGAGTGGGTGACCGTGCCGTGCGCCGCCTGCGGGCGCCGCAACCAGTGGCCCCGCCCGGAACTGGGCTGCCCGTGCGGCTCGGTGCTGCTCATCCCCCTGGCGGGCATGCCCCGGGCGTCGCCCCCGGACGCGCCAGGGGCGGACACCTTCGCCGTCCGCCGCCCGCTCCCGCCCACCGCCCGCGACGCCGTCGGCGCCGCCGTGCTCTGTCTGCTCGGGCTCGGCCACCGGGACGTCCGCCGGGCCGGCCGGCGGCCGTCCGGCGGCGTCGGGCTGGCCGCCCACGGGCTGCTCGCCCAGGTCGACGCCACGCCACGGCCGGCCGGGCAGCGGGACGTGGAGTGCCTGTGGCTGACGGCGATGACCCAGGCCGCGGAATGCGTGTACTTCTCCCGCGCCGGCTATACGGCCGAGGCCCTCGACCGCGCCGCCGCGCTGCGGATACCGCTGTTCGCCCTGGGCCCGCCGGGCGTCACGCGGCCGGCGAACGACGCGGCGGCCGCACTGACCGCCGAGCGGGCGTCACGGCAGGGGCCCGGGGCGCCGGACGGGGACTGAAGGCCCCCGGGGAGCGGGAACGCCGGCGCGTCCCGGGCCGAGCGCGCCGCCGACTGCGCGCTCGTCCGCCCGGGACCCGCCGGCGAACAGGAAGCAGATGCTCGGTTACCGCCCTTTCACACCTGGTACTTATCCCGCAGTTCGACCTTGCGCACCTTCCCGGACACCGTCATCGGGAAGGCGTCGAGGATCTGCAGCCTGCTGGGGATCTTGTAGTGCGCGAGCCGGTCCCGGCAGAAGGCGCGCAGGTCCTCCAGGGTGAGGGGGTCGGCCGCGTCGAGCGGGATGACACAGGCGAGGACCTCCTCGCCGTACGTCTCGTGCGGCACTCCGACGACCTGGACGTCCCTGATCTTGGGATGGGCGTAGAGGAACTCCTCGATCTCGCGCGGGTAGATGTTCTCGCCGCCCCGGATGATCATGTCCTTGATGCGGCCGACGATCTCGACGTAGCCGTCCTCGCGCATCACCGCCAGGTCGCCGGTGTGCATCCAGCGGCCCGCGTCGACGGCCTCGGCCGTCTTGTCCGGCTCGTTCCAGTAGCCGAGCATCACGCTGTAGCCCCGGGTGCACAACTCGCCCGCCGCACCCCGCGGTTGCGTGACCCCGGTGGCCGGGTCGACGACCTTGGTCTCCAGGTGCGGCAGGACCCGGCCCACGGTGCCCGTGCGGTGCTCCAGGTCGTCGTCGATCCGCGTCTGCAGCGACACCGGTGACGTCTCCGTCATGCCGTAGCAGATGGAGACCTCCTCCATGTGCATCTCGGCGACCACCCGCTTCATCACCTCCACCGGGCAGGGCGAGCCGGCCATGATGCCGGTGCGCAGGGTGGCGAGGTCGTAGGAGGCGAAGTCCGGGAGGTTCAGCTCGGCGATGAACATCGTCGGGACGCCGTACAGGGACGTGCAGCGTTCGCGCTGCACCGCCTCCAGGGTGGCCTTCGGCTCGAAGGACGGGGCCGGGATCACCATGCACGCGCCGTGCGAGGTGGCGGCCAGGTTTCCCATCACCATGCCGAAGCAGTGGTAGAAGGGCACCGGGATGCAGATCCGGTCCTGTTCCGTGTAGGAGACCAGCTCGCCCACGAAGTAGCCGTTGTTGAGGATGTTGTGGTGGGAGAGGGTGGCGCCCTTCGGGAATCCGGTCGTGCCCGAGGTGTACTGGATGTTGATGGGGTCGTCGCAGGACAACGAAGCCTCCCGCGCCCGCAGTTCGTCACGCGGCACCTCTGAACCGCGCGCGGCGAAGGCCTCCCAGCTCGGGTCCCCGATGTAGACGGTCCGTTCCAGCCGCGGGCATCTGCCGCGCACTTCCTCGACCATCGCCCGGTAGTCGCTGGTCCTGTGGCCGAGGGAGGCGAACAGCAGGGAGATCCCCGCCTGGTTGAGGACGTACTCGACCTCGTGCGTGCGGTACGCCGGGTTGATGTTGACCATGACGGCGCCGGCGCGTGCGGTGGCGTACTGCACCAGGACCCACTCGGCGCAGTTGACCGCCCAGATGCCGACCCGGTCGCCCTTGGCCACCCCGCTCGCGAGCAGCGCGCGGGCCAGCCGTTCGACGTCGGCGGCGAACTCGGCGTAGGTCCAGCGCCGTCCGGAGGGCACGTCGACCAGGGCCTCGCGGTCCGGCCAGGCGGCCACCGCCCGGTCGAGGTTGGCGCCGATGGTGTCGCCGAGCAGGGCGGTGCCGCCCGTGCCGTGGGTGTACGACGGTTCCGATGTCACCGGAAGTCCTCCTCGCGGTACTCGTCCTGGGCGCCGGCCGCCGTGGCCTCGCGCAGCTCGATCCGGCGGATCTTGCCGGAGACCGTCTTGGGCAGCGTGCCGAACTCCAGCCGGCGGATGCGCTTGTACGGGGCGAGCACCTGGCGCGAGTGCTCGAAGATGACCTTGGCGGTGCCGGGGCCGGGCTCGAAGCCCTCGGCGAGGACGACATATGCCTTGGGCACGGCGAGCCGCAGCTCGTCCGGGGCCGGGACGACGGCCGCCTCGGCGACCGCCTCGTGCTCCAGCAGCGCGCTCTCCAGCTCGAAGGGGCTGATCTTGTAGTCGGAGGCCTTGAAGACGTCGTCGGCGCGTCCGACGTAGGTCAGGTAGCCGTCCTCGTCGCGCGCGGCGATGTCGCCGGTGCGGTAGTAGCCGCCCGCCATGGCCTCGGCCGTGCGGTCGGGGTCGCCGTGGTAGCCGGTCATCAGGCCGACCGGCCGCTCGGAGAGGTCGAGGGCGACCTCGCCCTCGGTGACCCCGGGCGCGCCCGAGACCGGGTCGAGCAGCTCGACGCGGTAGCCGGGGCTGGGGCGGCCCATGGAGCCGGTCTTCAGGACCTGGCCGGGGCTGTTGGAGACCTGGACGGCCGTCTCGGTCTGCCCGAACCCGTCCCGGACGGTCACTCCCCAGGCCCGCCGGACCTGCTCGATCACCTCCGGGTTGAGCGGCTCCCCTGCGGCGACGACCTCGCGGGGCGGGATGCGCAGCTGGCCGAGGTCGGCCTGGATGAGCATGCGCCACACGGTCGGCGGGGCGCAGAAAGTGGTGACGCCGGCCCGGTCCATCTCGGCCATCAGGCGGGCCGCGTCGAAGCGGGTGTAGTTGAAGATGAAGACGGTCGCCTCGGCGTTCCACGGGGCGAACAGGTTGGACCAGGCGTGCTTGGCCCAGCCGGGCGAGGAGATGTTCAGGTGCACGTCGCCCGGACGCAGGCCGATCCAGTACATGGTGGCCAGGTGCCCGATCGGGTACGAGGTGTGGGTGTGCTCGACCAGCTTGGGTCGGGCGGTGGTGCCCGAGGTGAAGTAGAGCATCAGCGGGTCGTCGGCCAGGGTGGGGCCGTCGGGCAGGAACTCGGCGGGGGCGGCGTACGCGTCCTCGTACGGTTCCCAGCCCTCCTCCGGCAGGCCGCCGACGCTGATCCGGGTGTAGGCGCCGGGCACGCCGTCGAACTTGGCGGTGTCCCCGGCGCGCGCGATCACGTGCTTCACCCGGCCCCGGTCGACGCGGTCGCACAGGTCGGCGGGGCCGAGCAGCGGGGTGGCCGGGATGACGACCGCGCGCAGCTTCATCGCGGCCAGCGCGGTCTCCCACAGCTCCGCCTGGTTGCCGAGCATGACCAGGACGCGGTCCTCGGCGGCGACCCCCCGCTCGCGCAGCCACCGGGCGACGCGGTTGGAGCGTTCGGACAGCTCGGCGAAGGACAGCCGGGTCTCGGTGCCGTCCTCCTCGACGATGTGCAGGGCGGTCCGGTCGTTGCCCTCGGCGATCACGTCGAACCAGTCCAGCGCCCAGTTGAAGTGCTCGGGCCGCGGCCAGGTGAACCCGCCGTAGGCGGTGGCCCAGTCCTCGCGGTGCTCCAGCAGGAAGTCCCGGGCCCCGCGGAACAGCTCCGTCGCCGTCGTCATTGGTGTCCTCCTCAGTACCGGACCATTGCCGGGCGGCTCTCTGGCATCGTCTAATCCGTGATGCAGGTCTCACTACCCCCGAACGGGGGTGTGAGCGGCCGAAGGGGCGAACAGGTGACGTCAGACGCGGCGGGAGCGGCGGAGATCGGCGGCGCGCTGGCCCGGCTGCGGCGTGCGACCGGGCTCCCGGTCGCCTTCGGCGGGCTGGTCGAGCCCGGGCGGCCGCAGGTGCGCATCAGCGAACTGAGCGGCACCACCACGGCGGCCCTGCGCTCGCTCACGGTGACCTCCGGCAACGGGCTGGGCGGCAAGGCGGTGGCGCTCGCCCGGCCGTGCGCGGTGACGGAGTACTCCAGCTCCCGGCAGATCAGCCACGAGTACGACGCGCCGGTGGCCGCCGAGGGCATCCGCTCGGTGCTCGCGGTGCCGGTCGTGGTGCGGCGGCGGGTGCGCGGGGTGCTGTACGGCGCGCTGCGCTCGGCCCAGCCGCTGGGCGACCGCACCCTGGGCGCGGCCCTGGCGGTGGCCCGGGACGTGGAGCAGGCGCTGGTGGTGCGGGACGAGGCGCGCGGGCTGCTGCCCCAGGCCGGGCCGGAGCCCGCCGGTGGCGACCGGGGGGCCGGCTGGGAGCAGGTGCGCGAGGCGCACGCGGCGTTGCGGGCGCTGGCGCCGCGGATCGCGGACCCCGGGCTGCGGGCCGAGCTGCTGGCCGCGTGCGGGTTGCTGACGGCGCCGCGGCCGGCCGGCGGCGGGAGCCTGGCGCCGCGTGAGCTGGACGTGCTCTCCTGGGTGGCGGCGGGTGCCACCAACGCGACCGTGGCCGAGCGGCTGGGGCTGCGTCCGGAGACGGTCAAGGGCTACCTGCGCTCCGCGATGCGCAAACTGGGCGCACACACCCGAGGGGAGGCGGTGACGGCGGCCCGCAGGGCGGGGCTGCTGCCGTAGCAACGGGCGGGGCGGGGACGCCGGTAAGGAAACCTGCCCATTCACGTGGCGTCGCCATGAATTTTCACAGTCCTTGACCGTTTGTTATTTCCCTCACCACGGCTTCCGTCCGAATTTCAAGGATCGTTGCCTAGAATTTGGCCCGGACACGACACAGGAGGGGAGCGCTGACCGTGCGACGGGACTTCCAGGAGTCGGTTCGATGCCACCCGGACCTGGTCATCGGCCGCGAGGATCTGTTCAACAGCGCCCGCGACCAGCTCGCCTCCGGCGGCAGCCTGCTGCTCCACGGCCCAGCCGGAATAGGGAAATCCACGGTCCTGCGGGCATTGGCCGAGGAATACGGCGCGAGAGCGCGGACCGTGTTGCGCTGCTCGGCCACCGAGTCCGAATCGCACCTGCCGTTCCTGGCCCTCGCCGACCTCCTCGGGCTGGTGCTCGACGAGGTCTGTCCGCGGCTGCCCGCGGCCCAGCGCACCGCGCTGGAGTCGGCGCTCACCGGCCGCGGCGAGTCCAGCCTCCAGCGCGACGGCCTCGCCCTGCGCCTCGCGGTGCTCTCCGCGCTGCGGGCGCTCGCCGAGCGGGGCCCGGTCCTGATCGTCGCCGACGACCTGCAGTGGCTGGACCCGGCCAGCGCCGAACTGCTCGGCTTCGCCGCCCGCCGCCTCGGCGACACCCCGGTGCAGATGCTGTGCGCGGTGCGCACCGAGGACGAGGACTACGACCGCCACCTGCGCGCCTGCCCGCCGGGCACCCTCTCGGTACGGCTGGGCCCCCTCTCCCGCGCCGAGCTGAGCACGCTCCTGGACCACCGCGGCTACCACGGCCTGCCCCGCTCCACGGTGCGCGAGGTGCACCGCACCAGCGGCGGCAACCCGCTGTTCGCCCTGGAGCTGGGCCGCGCCCTGGCCGAGACCCCGGCCCCGCCCCGCCCGGGTGAGCCGCTGCCGGTGCCCACCTCGCTGCGCGCCCTGGTGCTCAGCCGCCTGGACATGCTGTCGGTGGAGGCCCGCCGCACCCTGCTGGTGGCCAGCGCCGGCGCCCGCCCCACCCTGGCACTGCTGGACGCGGCCGGCCGGGAGAACGCCGAGGCCGAGTGCGCCCAGGCCGCGGAACTCGGGCTGCTGGCCACCGAGGCCGAGGGTCCGGCGGTGCGGTTCGCGCACCCGCTGATATCCGCCGCGCTGTACGCGGAGGCGCCCGCGCAGGAGCGGCGGACGGTGCACGCGGCGCTGTCGACCGCGGCCTCGGACCCCATCGAACGGGCCCGGCACCTGGCGCTGGCCACCACCGGCACCGACCCGGACGTGGCCGCCCGGCTGGCCGAGGCCGCCGCGCTGGCCCGGGACCGGGGGGCGCCGTCGATGGCCGCCTCGCTCGGGCTGCTGGCCGCCCGGCACACCCCGGCCGACGGCGAGCCGGGCGAGGCCGAGCGTCGGTTGCGGGCCGCCGAGGACGCCATCACGGCCGGCGAGACGGACCTCGCCCGGGACATCGCCCGCGACGTGCTGACCCGGGCGGTGGTGCCCGCCGAGCGGGTGCGGGCGTGGATGGTGGTCATCGAGTCGGCCGGGCAGGCGCTCGGCGACGTGGACGCCGTCTTCCCGCAGGCGCTGGCCGACGCCGGTGACGACCCGCGACTGCTCGCGCTGGTTCGGTACATGCTCGCCTGGCGCGCCCTGCTGGTCGAGGGCGACTTCGCCGAGTCCCGCGCGGAGGCCGCGCGCGCCGCGGCCCTGGCCGCCCGCGCCGCCGACCGGCGCACCGAGCTGATGGCGCGCGCCTTCCAGGCCTCCAGCGAGACCCTGATGGGCCACCCGGACGCCGCCGCCACCACCAGACGGGCGCTGGAGGAGCCGCAGGACCCCTACGTCGCCTGCCACCACAACGGCGTCGGCTACGCCCGCTACCGCTGGCTGCTGATGAGCGACCAGCTGGCCGAGGCCCGCACCACCATCACCGCGCTGCTGCGCGAGGTGCGGCGGCGCGGCATGGTCGAGAGCGAGGTGCACTTCCTGCGCATGTTCGCCGAGACCGAACTGCGCGCCGGGCACTGCGGGCGGGCCCTGGAGCTGTCCCGGGAGAGCCTGCTGCTCGCCCGCGACACCGGCATCGGCGAGAGCGCGTCCGCGACGCTGGCCTCGATAGCCGAGGCCTCGGGCGGGGACACCGAGCGGGCGCTGACGCTCGCCCGCGAGGCGATCGGGCACGCCGAGGAGGACGGCGACCAGATGTACCTCTCCCGCGCCGTGGCCGCCCTGGGCTACGCCCACTTCGTCGCCGGGGACGCCCGGGCCGCCGTGGAGGCGTTCGGCCGGGTGCGGGAACTGGAGCTGGGGCTCGGCATCACCGACCCGGCACGTGGCCGCTGGCACGGCGACCTGGCGGAGGCGCTGGTGCTGGCCGGGGAGCCGGGCGAGGCGCAGCAGGTCATCGACGGGGCCCGCGAACACGCCCTGAGGCTGGGCCGGGAGAGTGTCATCGCGGTGCTGGACCGGGCGGAGGCCCTGGTCCGGGCGGCCCGCGGGGACCATGAGGCCGCCGTCGCCCAGCTGACGTCCGCTCAGGACCGGCTCGGCAAGCTGGGCAACGGCCTGGAGGAGGCGCGGGCGGCGTTCGCGCTGGCCCGGCTGCGCGCCCGCTACGCCCAGGACCCGCTCCAGCGGACGACGGCGTACGACGAGGCCGTCCGGCTGTTCCGCCGCTGCCGGGCGCTGCCGTGGCTGCGCCAGGTGGACGAGGCGCTGCGGGCTCCGCAGACGGATCCCGCGCCGGCCGTGCGGGACACCCTGGAGGCGCTGGACGTCCTCGCCGCGATGGAGCGTCAGGTCGCGGCGCTCGTCATGGAGGGCGCGACCAACCGGGAGATCGCCGCCCGGCTGTTCATCAGCGTGAAGACGGTGGAGGCGACCCTGACCCGGGTCTACCGCAAGCTGGGGATCCGATCCCGCGTCGACATCGTCCGATTGGCGGCAGGTCGCCGCGCGCCCTGAGGTGCGATCTTGTTAACTGATCCGGACCGAGGGTTTTCCCTCACCCAACCCCCTAGGGGGTTCCCTCATTGGGAGCCGAGGGTGCCGGGTCCTAGCGTAAGGGGCGTGCCGCTCGCCCGGGCACACGGGGGTCGGTCCCGCGACCCCCGTGCACATCCCCACCCGCGCGATCCCCCACCGGTGCAACCCCCACTGAGGAGACTCATGTTCGGGCCCAGACGTGCCAGAAAGACCGCCGCGACCCTGATGGCCACCACCGCCGCCGCGGCGACCGCGCTGCTCGCCTCCCCCACGGCGAACGCCGCACCGCAGCCCATCGTCGGCGGGACGACCACCACGACGACCGCGTACCCGTTCATGATGCAGATCACGGACGCGTCCCAGAACCAGTTCTGCGGCGGCACCCTGGTGGCGCCCAGGAAGGTCGTGACGGCGGCGCACTGCATGGTGGGCGAGACCACGGGAAGCGTCCGCGTGGTCGGCGGCCGGACCTACCTGAACGGCACCAACGGCACGGTCGCCAAGGTCAGCAAGATCTGGATCAACCCGGACTACACGGACGCCACGAACGGCGAGGACGTGGCCGTGCTGACCCTGTCGACGTCGATGCCGTACACCACGGCGAAGTACGTCTCCTCCGCCCAGACGAGCGTGTACGCGGCCGGCACCACGGCCCGTATCCTCGGCTGGGGCACCACCTCGGAGAGCGGCAACTCCTCCAACCAGCTGCGGACCGCGACCGTGCCGGTCGTGTCCGACTCCAGTTGCCGTTCCTCCTACGGTTCGGACTTCGTGCAGTCCGACATGGTTTGCGCCGGATACACCTCCGGCGGCGTAGACACCTGCCAGGGCGACAGCGGCGGTCCCCTGCTCATCGGGGGCGTCCTGGCAGGGATCACTTCCTGGGGCGAGGGGTGCGCGGAGGCTGGTTACCCGGGTGTGTACACCCGGCTGACCACCTTCTCGAACCTGGTGACCGCGCAGGTCAACTCGTAGCCCGGAAGACTTCCCGAGCACCCCTCGGGTCATTGCCAGGGGGGCGTTGCGGGCCACCACGAGCGGCCCGCAACGCCTCCCTCTCCACGTTCACCCCCGTGGAACGCGGCGGCTACCTGTCGGCGGTGAGCCTCCCGGCCGCGCCCCAGCTGTCCGCCGGCACCTCGTGGATCCACACCTGCACGGTCTCGGCGGGGACCCGGTAGGCGTCGACGAACGCGTCGGTGATCCGCCTGACGAGGTCCCGCTTGAGTTCGGTGTCGCGCGGGCCCTGCTGGACGGTGACGATCGGCATGGCTGACTCCTCATGGACGGGGCGGCGGTCGCCGCCTGCTGTCGCGATGGGTCCAGTCCACCGCCTGCCGTCCCGGCGACCAAGGGCCGGTCCGCGACCGCAGCGATCAGCTTTCGTGATGACCGCAGGCCAGGAGCAGTTCCTCCAGGTGCCGGGCGGGCCGGGCGGCGGATACGGCGAGGCCCGTGACGAGGGCGAGGCCCGGCGCGCGGAAGGGAACGTAGGAGACCCGGGGCGTGTGCAGCACACGCGCGTGCGAGGCGTAGACGACCGTCCACAGGGGCCGGGTGCCGATGACGGCGAGCGTGTCGTGCAGCGAGCCGCCGGCCGGTCCCGGTACCGGCTCGAAACCGGCCGCGTGACAGGCGCCGACGACCAGGTCGACCAGGGCGGGGTTGGTGGCGCGCGGGGTGAGGGCGAGGGGCAGTCCGGCCAGCTCCGCCACGTCGATCTCGTCCCGGGCCGCGAGCGGGTGCCCGGCCGGGAGCGCGGCCACCAGCGGGTCGGGCCACAGCGGCAGCACCCGCACTCCGGGCGGCGGCTCGGCCGAGCGGACGAACGCGGCGTCCAGCCGGCCCGCCGCGACGCGCTCCAGCCGCTCGCCGGCCGGGAGCGAGACCAGCTCCACCGCCACGTCGGGCACCCGCTCGGCGAAGGCGGCGAGCACCCGGTCCAGATGGGCCCCGAGCCCGGTGCTGGTGCCGAGGCGCAGCCCGGCGGTCGCCGCCACGGACGTCCGCGCCCGCTCCGCCGCCGCCAGCACCGCCCGGGCCTCGGGCAGCAGCCGCTCCCCCGCCCCGGTCAGCCGCACCCGGCGCGGCGAACGGTCGAACAGCTCGGCGCCCAGCTCCCGTTCCAGCCGCTGTATCTGCTGGCTGACCGCCGACTGCACGATGTGCAGCCGCTCGGCCGCACGCCCGAAGTGCAACTCCTCGGCCACGGCGACGAAGTAGTTCAGCTGGCGGAGTTCCATGCGCCCGACTGTAGACGGGGCCGCCAGGGCGTCAGCGCCCGGTGACGTCACCGAACCGGACGTCGAACGCCGTGCCCGGGTGCATGACGTGCAGCATCCGCAGGCCCTCCTCGGCGACCTCCTCCCGCTGCGCCCCGGTCAGCTTCCCGAACGGCTCGATGACGAGGGCGTCGGGCGCCTGCTTCCACAGGCCGGCCAGGAAGCCGTCGACCAGGAGGGCGCGGTGGGCCTGGTTGCCCTGCCAGTTGCGGCCCCGGTGGGCGGGTGGTACGACGCGGGTGCGGTCGGCGTGGGAGAGCAGGAGGTTGTCGAACTCGGGCAGGAAGCGGGGCGGCGCCGGGGTGTCCGGGTCGGGACGCGGGGCGTCGGGCAGGTCGAAGAGTTCGGTGCCGCCGGTGTCCCGGAAGGCGACCAGCCGGGGGCGCAGCCGCTCGAAGGCGTCCCGCAGGCGGGTGAGTCCGGCCCAGGTCTGCATGTCCTTCACGGAGGCGGGGCCGAAGGCGGCGAGGTAGCGCAGGACGACGGCCTCCGGCGCGGGGGCCGGTCCGGCCGGGCGGCCCAGCCAGTGCTCGGCGGTGGTGAGGGCGACCTGGCCGCTCTCGCCCCACAGACCGCGCGGGGTGACCTGGACGAGCGGGAGCGTGCAGCGGGCGGCGACGGCGAGGGCTCGCGGGTCGGCGTCCGGCCACCGGGCGCCGAGTGCCCGCCGCAACTGGGCCATGGTGCGCGGCTCGGTCTCCACCAGTTCCCGGGCTACGGCCGCGAGGCGGTCCGGGTCGACGCCGTTCAACCCCCGGCGAAAAGCGCCCAGTTCGCGGTCGCGGGCCGGCTGCACGAAGGGGCGCAGGGTCAGGCAGTCGTGGGCGGTGTGGGTGTGGATGGTGGAGCGCAGGGTGACGATCCGCGCGACGTCACGGCCGGCCATGAGCACGGACAACCGCTCGGGCGCGAAGCCGTCGAGGCGGGCGGCGAGGGCATGGTACGGCGGTTTGACGTTCTGCGCCTGGAGCCCGAGCAGATGGTGCACGGCGTCCTGGACGGACCGCCGGGAGCGGCGCAGCAGGAGCTGCCGGTCGAGGGTGGCACGGTTCAGGGCACGGGTGTCGAGGACCGGGGCACCGGCGCCCGTGCTCCGGTGCGCGCTGCGCTTCGTCATGGCCGCACGCTAACGCCCCTTGCGGACACCTGCTGTCCGCGGTGCGCCCCGTGCCCGCCGGGAGGGCGATTACGCACGGGGGAATGGCCGGCGGGCGGCCGGTGCCGTATGAAGGGATCAAGAACTGAGCGAACGGGGTGGACATGAGCGAGGCGTTGGTACTGGGTGGCGGCGGCGTGGGCGGAATCGCCTGGCTGACCGGGGTGTTGACGGGGCTCGCCGAAGCCGGGCGGGATGTGACGGGGGCCGGTCTGCTCGTCGGGACGTCCGCCGGGTCGACCGTGGCGGCCCAGGTGGGCAGCGGGCTGAGCCTGGCGGAGCTGTACGCCCGGCAGGTGGATCCCGCGCGGCAGTCCGCCGAGATCATGGCCGAGATGGATATGGAGAAGTTCGCCGTTGAGTTCGGCGCCGCCACGGCCTCGTCGGCCTCCGTGCCGGAACTGCGGCGCGCGGTCGGTCGGCTGGCACTGGAGGCGGACACGGTGTCCGAGTCGCGGCGCCGCGCGGTGATCGAGTCCCGGCTGCCGTCCCACGGGTGGCCGGAGCGGGCGCTGAAGGTCGTCGCGGTGGACGCGGAGAGCGGCGAGCCCCGTGTCTTCGACCGGACTTCGGGCGTGCCGCTGGTGGAGGCCGTCGCGGCGAGCTGCGCCGTGCCGGGTGTGTGGCCGCCGGTGACGATCGGCGCGCGCCGGTACGTGGACGGCGGGGTGCGTTCCATGGCCAACGTCGATCTCGCCGCCGGTGCGGACCGGGTGCTGGTGCTGGTGCCGATGGGCGCCACCGAGCCGTTCCCCAGCGAGCAGCCGCTGGAACGCGCCGTCGAGGAGCTGCGCGACGGGGGCGCGGAGGTGGTGGTGGTCGCCCCGGACGAGGCGTCGGCGGCGGCGATCGGCGGCAATCCGCTGGACCCGGGCACCCGCGGCCCCGCCGCCGAGGCGGGCCGGGCCCAGGGTCGGGCGCTCACACTTGCGTGGGGCCGTTCCTGAAAGCGCCGGGGCCTGGCCGGGCGGTGGACGACGGCACCCGTGCCACGGCCCTCGCCGGGGCGGAGCCGCCTCGCGGACGCGGAGCGCCCTGCGGACACGGGGCCGGGTGGTCGACGGTGCCCGGGGCCGGAGCGGGATGCCCGGGATCGCCGGCCGGATGAGGAGGGCGAGGCAGGAGACGGCGAGCACGCCGTGCGCCTTGGGCGGCGGCGCGAGGAGCGCGCATCCCTCGCCGGGGCATCCGGCTGACCGCGGCCGGCCCGGCACCTGGGCGACGACGGCCGCGCTGCTGAGCCGTCATGCCGAATGACGCCGGTCGGCTCGCCGCCGCCGGGAGGACCGCGCGTCCACACGCGCAGAGCCGGACCGGATGCGGCTGCGCGGATCCCGGCCGCACGGGTGCAGGTCGGGGGCATCGCCAGGTGCGTCCGCAGGGGCCGCGGCATCCGCCGGGCACCTCTCGCCGGGTGCGCCTGGGCGGCTGCGCGCGCGAGGGGCGTGAGGCCCCGCCGGGGTGGTCCGGCTGACCACGGCTGGTCCGGCGTCAGGTCGGCGCGCGTCGGACGCCGGCCAAGAGGCGCGGGTCCGGGGCCGTCAGCCCGGGGAACGTAGGCGGTCGCAGTGCCGGCCAGGCGTCCGGCGGGCTCAGTGACCGTGCAGTGCGGCGAGCACCTGGGTGTCGGTGAGCTGTTCGAAGTCGTCGTACCACTGGCCGACCGCGGCGAAACCGGACGGGCGGTGCGGGCACAGGACGACGTCGGCCTCCGCGGCGAGCAGGTCGAGGGAGTCGGGGGCGCCGACGGGTACGGCCAGGACGAGCCGCGCGGGGCGCAGGCGCCTCAGGTGGCGCAGGGCCGCGCGGGCGGTGGCGCCGGTGGCCAGGCCGTCGTCGACCACGATCACCGTACGGCCGCCGAGGTCGGGGGGCGGACGGTCGCCCCGGTAGCGCTGTTCGCGGCGGCGCAGTTCCCGCCGCTCGCGCTCGACGACCGGGGCCAGGGACTCCTCGGTGAGGCCCAGCTCGCCGAGAGTGGTTTCGTCGAAGAGCGGCGGGTCGTCCGCGGCGAGTGCTCCGACGGCGAACTCCTCCTGGCCGGGGGCGCCGATCTTGCGGACGACGAGCACGTCGAGCGGGGCGCCGAGGGCCCGGGCGACCGGTTCGGCCACGGCGATGCCACCGCGGGGCAGGGCGAGCACGACGGGGTCGGGGAGGTCACCGCGCGCGTGCGCGGCGCTCAGCAGTCCGGCGAGTTCCCGTCCGGCTTCGGCGCGGTCCCGGAAGCGCATGGTCGTCCTCCTGCGTGGGCCCCTCCCTCCATGGTGCTACGGCGGTGAGGCACCGCCCCGGGGGGCGACCGGTGGCCGGCGTTGACCAGGTCGACCAAGCAGAAAAATTCGAACACGCATCCTATACACTGAGTGTATAGTCCCGGCATGCCTCTCTTGACCGACAAGATCCCGACGCCGACCCGCGCGACCAGGAAGATGCGCGAAGGGCGCCGAGGGTTCCGTGCCGCCGCGCTCGCCTCGGCCGCCGTCTCCCTCGCGCTCGCCCTGTCCGGCTGCGCGGAGGTCGACACGACCGCACCGAGCGCCGCGCGTGCCGAGGCCGCGCACGGCGCACCGGCGCAGTGGGGAACCGTCGACTGCCGCGAGGCCAAGTGCGTGGCGCTCACGTTCGACGCGGGGCCGAGCGAGAACTCGGCACGGCTGCTCGACATCCTCAAGGAGAAGAAGGTTCCGGCCACTTTCTTCCTTCTCGGCAAGCGACATATCGAGAAGTACCCGGAGCTGGTCAAGCGGATGGCCGCCGAGGGCCACGAGGTCGCGAGCCACACCTGGGACCACAAGATCCTCACCCGCATATCGGACGCGCAGATACGCGAGGAGCTGAAGCGCCCCAACGACGCGATCGAGCGACTCACCGGTCACAAGCCCACGCTGATGCGCCCCCCGCAGGGCCGCACGGACGCGAACGTGCACGCGATCGCCAAGGAGCTGGGTCTGGCGGAGGTGCTGTGGAGCGTGACCGCCAAGGACTACACGACCGACGACTCCGCGCTCATCACCCGACGCGTCCTCGACCAGACGACCAGGGACGGCATCATCCTGCTGCACGACATCTATGCCGGCACGGTGCCCGCCGTTCCGGGGATCATCGACGCGCTGAAGGAGCGCGGGTACGTCTTCGTGACGGTCCCCCAGCTGCTGGCGCCCGGCAAGGCCGAGCCCGGCAAGGTGTACCGCCCCTGACACCGCCGCAGCGGCGCGGCCCAGGAGGGTGACGCGGTCGGCGAACGCGCGGGTGACCGGCGGGCATTGCCTACGATCGTGCCGTGCCGACCTTCTCCTTCACGCGTACGGCCCCGCTCGCCCTCGGCGAGGCGTGGCGCCGGCTCACCGAGTGGCCCCGCCACGCCGGCGCGGTCCCGCTGACCCGGATCGAGGTGCTCACGCCCGGGCCGACCCGGCAGGGCACCCGTTTCGTCGCCCGTTCGGGCGTCGGCCCGCTGGTCTTCGACGACATCATGGAGGTGACGGTCTGGCGCCCGCCCGCCGACGGCGAGCCCGGGCTGTGCCGCCTGGAGAAGCGCGGCCGGGTGGTCCTCGGCTGGGCGGAGATCGAGGTCCGCCCGGGGCCCGGGGGCGCCAGCCGGGTGGTGTGGCGGGAGGAGCTGCGGGTCCGCTTCCTGCCCCGCGTCTTCGACGGCGTCCTGGAACGGACGGCTCGCGCGATGTTCGGCCGCGCGGCGGACCGGCTGCTCCGGCGGGCATGAACGAGGCGGACGCGAGCACGGACCAGGCGCGGGTCCGGACGAAGCGCCGGCCCGGGCGGAGCGCCGGCCCAGAGGAAGTGCGGGCGCGGACCGGGGCAAGCGCGGGCCCGGACCCAGCGCGGGCCCGGACCTAGCGCGGGCCCGGACCCAGCGCGGCCCGGACCAAACGCGGGACCGGACCAAACGCGGGACCGGACCAAACGCGGGACCGGACCAAGCGCGGGCGCGCGAGCAGACAGGGCGGGGCGGACAGGGCCTGGCGTGCCCGTGTCCGCCGCGCGTTCAGTCCGTGCGGCCCGTCGCCGCGACCGTCACGCCGAGGCCGATCATCGTCAGCCCGCCCACTCCGCCGACCGCGGCGAGCCGCCGGGGCGAGCGGGCGAACCAGCCGCGGGCGGCGGAGGCGACCAGCCCCCACGCGCTGTCGGAGGCCAGGGCGATGGCGTTGAACACCAGTCCCAGCAACAGCATCTGCGCCGGCACGTGACCCTGGCCGCGGTCCACGAACTGGGGCAGCACGGCGGCGAAGAAGACGATGGTCTTGGGATTGGCCACGCCGACCGCGAAACCTTCCGCCAGGGTGCGCAGACCGCCGTGCGCCGGACCGTCCGTCCCGGTGAACGCGGCCCGCAGCGAGCCGCGCCGCCGCCACGCCTTCACCCCCAGGTGGACGAGGTAGGCGGCGCCCGCGAGCTTCAGGGCGGTGAAGACGAGGACCGAGCGCTCCACGACCGAACCGACACCGAGCGCGACGGCCACGACGAGGACGTACGCGCCGAGCGTGTTGCCGGCGACGCTGGTCAGCGCGGCCCGGCGGCCGTGGGCCAGCGCCCGGCCGATCACGAACAGCACACTGGGGCCGGGCACGACGATGAGCAGGAGGGACAGCGCCGCGAACGCGGCCAGCCGGTCGGTGGACACCATGGGCCCATGCAAACACGGGGGTGGCACCGTCCGGCAAGCGTTTTTCCGGGGCCTCAGGCCACGCTTCCGATGCGCCCGGCCGGGTGCGGGGCGCCGTCGTGGTGGATGGGCGTGTGCGCCCCGGTCAGGGGCACCCCGCTGCCGCCGCGCCGGTTCGCGACGATCTCCGCGCCGATGGACAGGGCCGTCTCCTCCGGCGTACGGGCGCCGAGGTCCAGGCCGATCGGGGAGCGCAGCCGGGCCAGCTCCAGCTCGGTGACGCCGACCTCGCGCAGTCGCTCGGTGCGGTCGAGGTGGGTGCGGCGGGAGCCCATCGCGCCGACGTAGGCGACGGGCAGGCGCAGCGCGAGCCGCAGCAGCGGTACGTCGAACTTGGCGTCGTGGGTGAGGACGCACAGGACCGTGCGGGCGTCGACCTCGGTGCGCTCCAGGTAGGTGTGGGGCCATTCCACGACGATGTCGTCGGCCTCCGGGAAGCGGGTGCGGGTGGCGAACACCGGACGGGCGTCGCACACGGTGACGTGGTACCCGAGGAACTTGCCGACGCGGACCAGGGCCGAGGCGAAGTCGATGGCGCCGAACACGATCATCCGGGGCGCGGGGACGGAGGACTCGACGAGGACCGTGAGCGGGGAGCCGCAGCGCGAGCCCCGCGCACCGATCTCCAGCGTGCCGGTGCGGCCCGCGTCCAGGAAGGCGCGGGCCTCGGCGGCGACCGTGCGGTCGAGTTCGGGGTGGGCGGCGAAGGAGCCGTCGAAGGAGCCGTCGGGGCGGACGAGGAGGGCCCGGCCCCGCAGCCCGTCCGGGCCGTCCGCGATCCGCGCGAGCGCCGCCGCCCCGCCGCGCGCGGCGGCGGCCAGCGCCGCCGCGACCACCGGCCGGGCGGGACCGTCCGCCCGGACCGGCGTGACGAGGACGTCGATGACGCCGCCGCACGTCAGGCCGACGGCGAAGGCGTCCTCGTCGCTGTACCCGAAGCGCTCCACGACGGTCTCCCCGTCCAGCAGCGCCTGCCGGCACAGCTCGTACACGGCGCCCTCCACGCACCCGCCGGAGACCGAGCCGATCGCCGTTCCCCCGGCGTCCACCGCGAGGGCGGCGCCCGGGCGGCGGGGGGCGCTGCCGGCGACGGCCACCACGGTGGCGACGGCGAAGTCACGGCCCTGCTCGACCCACCGGTTCAGCTCCTCGGCGATGTCCAGCATCTGTCGGTCTCCTAACGGGGTCGCGGTGCGGGGAAGGCCGGGCGGGCTAGTGGACGCCCAGCCAGCCCTGGATCGGGTGGAGGGCGAAGTAGACCAGGAAGACGGCCGTCAGACCCCACATGAACACGCCGAGCTCGCGGGCCCTGCCCTGGGCGGTCTTGATGGCGGTGCAGGAGATGACGCCCGCGGCGACACCGGAGGTGATGGTGTACGTGAACGGCATCAGGACGACGGTCAGGAACACCGGGATCGCGGTGGCGCGGTCGGCCCAGTCGACGTGCCGGGCGTTCATCAGCATCATCGCGCCGATGACCACCAGGGCGGCGGAGGCGACCTCCTGCGGCACGATCGCGGTCAGCGGGGTGAAGAACAGGCAGGCGGCGAAGAACAGTCCGGTGACGACCGAGGCCAGACCCGTGCGGGCGCCCTCACCGACCCCGGTGGCCGACTCGATGAACACGGTCTGGCCGGAGCCGCCCGCCACGCCGCCGATGGCACCGCCCGCGCCGTCGATGAACAGCGCCTTGGACAGGCCCGGCATCCGGCCCTTGTCGTCGGCGAGCCCGGCCTCGGTGCCGACGCCGATGATGGTGGCCATCGCGTCGAAGAAGCCGGCCAGGACCAGGGTGAAGACGATCATGCCGACGGTCATCGCGCCGACCTCGCCCCAGCCGCCAAACTCCACGTGCCCGAAGAGCGAGAAGTCGGGCATCGAGATCGCGCTGCCCCGCAGTTCGGGCGCGCCGCCCGCCCACTGCTTCGGGTCGATCACGCCGAGACCGTTGAGGACGGCGGCGACGACCGTGCCCGAGACGATGCCGATCAGGATCGCGCCGGGGATGTTCCGCGCCTGGAGCATGAAGATCAGCAGCAGGGTGCCGGCGAAGAGCAGGACCGGCCAGCCGGCGAGTTCGCCGGCGGGGCCGAGGCTCACCGGGGTGGCCTTGCCCTGGTGCACGAAGCCGGACTTGTAGAAGCCGATGAGGGCGATGAACAGGCCGATGCCCATGGTGATGCCGTGCTTGAGCGCGAGCGGGATCGCGTTCATGATCATCTCGCGCAGGCCGGTGACGACCAGCAGCATGATGACGACGCCGTACACCACGCACATGCCCATGGCCTGCGGCCAGGTCATGTCGGGGGCGACCTGCGAGGACAGGACGCCGGAGACCGACAGGCCGGCGGCGAGCGCGAGGGGCGCCTTGCCGACGAGGCCCATCAGCAGCGTGGTGAGGGCGGCGGCGAACGCGGTCGCGGTGATCAGGGCCCGCTGTCCGAGGGTGTCCCCGGCCGCGTCCTTCCCGGACAGGATCAGGGGGTTGAGCAGGAGGATGTAGGCCATCGCCATGAAGGTGGTGACGCCGCCGCGCACCTCACGTGCGACGGTGGATCCTCTGCCGGTGATGTGGAAGTACCGGTCGAGCCAGGATCTGCCGGCCGGGACGCGGGTGCCCTCACCCGCGTCCTCGGCCGTGCTCCTGGGCTCCACTGACTGCTGGGTCATGGGCCAACTCCCAAGGTTCATAGGGGCACCCGTCCCGCCGTGGGGCGGCGGGCGGGATTTGGGATTGGACGGCCCGGGGGACGGCCCGAGACGAACGTGGTACCTGGTGACCGGCGCCGGGGTGGCCGTGGTCGAGCGTTGCCCGGCGACGGCGCGGCTTACGCCGTGCCCGTGAGGTGTTCCGGGCGGACCGGCGTACGGTCGAGCTCCAGGCCCGTCGCGTTCCGGATCGCCGCGAGGACGGCCGGGGTCGACGACAGGGTCGGGGCCTCGCCGATGCCGCGCAGCCCGTACGGGGCGTGGTCGTCGGCGAGTTCGAGCACGTCGACGGGGATGGTCGGCGTGTCGAGGATCGTGGGGATCAGGTAGTCCGTGAAGGAGGGGTTGCGGACCTTCGCGGTCTTCGGGTCGACGATGATCTCCTCCATCACCGCCACGCCCAGGCCCTGGGTCGTGCCGCCCTGGATCTGGCCGACGACGGAGAGCGGGTTGAGCGCCTTGCCGACGTCCTGGGCACAGGCCAGTTCGACGACCTTGACCAGGCCGAGTTCGGTGTCGACCTCGACGACCGCGCGGTGGGCGGCGAAGGAGTACTGGACGTGTCCGTTGCCCTGGCCGGTGCGCAGGTCGAAGGCCTCGGTCGGCCGGTGCCGCCACTCCCGTTCGACCTCGACGGCCTCGTCGCCGAGGACGTCCACCAGGTCGGCCAGCACCTCGCCGCCGTCGGTGACCACCTTGCCGCCCTCCAGCAGGAGTTCGGCGGTGGCCCAGGCGGGATGGTAGCTGCCGAACCGGCGCCGGCCGATCTCCAGGACCTGCTCGCGGACCAGCTCGCAGGCGTTCTTCACGGCGCCGCCGGTGACGTACGTCTGCCGGGAGGCCGAGGTCGAACCGGCGCTGCCCACCTTGGTGTCGGCCGGGTGGATGGTCACCTGGGCGACGCCCAGCTCGGTGCGGGCGATCTGCGCGTGGACGGTGACGCCGCCCTGGCCGACCTCCGCCATCGCGGTGTGCACGGTGGCCACCGGCTCGCCGGCGACCACTTCCATGCGGACGCGTGCGGTGGAGTAGTCGTCGAAGCCCTCGGAGAAACCGACGTTCTTGATGCCGACCGCGTAGCCGACGCCGCGTACGACGCCTTCGCCGTGCGTGGTGTTGGACAGGCCGCCGGGCAGCTGCCGCACGTCGGCGCCCTCGCTGGACTCCCACTGGCGCTCCGGCGGCAGCGGCATCGCCTTGACGCGGCGCAGGAGTTCGGCGACCGGGGCCGGGGAGTCGACCGGCTGTCCGGTGGGCATCAGGGTGCCCTGCTCCATCGCGTTCAGCTGCCGGAACTCCACCGGGTCCATGCCGAGTTCCCTGGCCAGCTTGTCCATCTGCGCCTCGTAGGCGAAGCACGCCTGGACCGCTCCGAAGCCGCGCATGGCGCCGCAGGGCGGGTTGTTGGTGTACAGGGCGATGGCCTCGATGTCGACGTCGTCGACCACGTACGGCCCGACGGAGAGCGAGGAGGCGTTGCCGACGACGGCCGGGGAGGCGGAGGCGTAGGCGCCGCCGTCCAGGACGATCCGGCACTTCATGTGCGTCAGCTTGCCGTCGCGCGTGGCCCCGTGCTCGTAGTACAGCTTGGCCGGGTGGCGGTGGACGTGCCCGAAGAAGGACTCGAACCGGTTGTAGACGATCTTCACGGGCTTGCCGGTGCGCAACGCCAGCAGGCAGGCGTGGATCTGCATGGACAGGTCCTCGCGTCCGCCGAACGCGCCGCCGACGCCGGCCAGGGTCATCCGCACCTTGTCCTCGGGCAGGCCGAGGACGGGCGCCATCTGACGCAGGTCGGAGTGGAGCCACTGGGTGGCGATGTAGAGGTGGACCCCGCCGTCCTCCTCGGGCACCGCGAGGCCGGACTCGGGGCCGAGGAAGGCCTGATCCTGCATGCCGAAGGTGTACTCGCCCTCGACGATGACGTCGGCCCGCCCGCGGGCGCTCGCCACGTCGCCGCGCACGATCGGCTGGCGGTGGACGATGTTCGGGTGCGGGACGTGCCCGGCGTGGTGGTCGTCGCGGTCCTCGTGCACGAGGACCGCGTCCGGGGCGGTCGCGGAGGCCTCGTCGGTGACGACCGGCAGTTCCCGGTACTCGACCTTGATCTTGGCGGCGGCGCGGCGGGCGGTCTCCGGGTGGTCGGCGGCGACGATCGCGACCGGCTCGCCGTGGTGGCGCACCTTGCCGTGGGCGAGGACCGGGGTGTCCTGGATCTCCAGGCCGTAGTTCCGCACCTCGGTGGGCAGGTCGTCGTAGGTCATGACCGCGTACACGCCGGGCAGGGCGAGGGCCTCGGAGGTGTCGATGGACACGATCTCGGCGTGCGCGACGGTGGAGCGCAGGATCTGGCCCCAGAGCATGTCCTCGTGCCACATGTCGGACGAGTAGGCGAACTCGCCGGTGACCTTGAGGGTGCCGTCCGGGCGGAGCGTGGACTCGCCGATGCCGCCCCTGCTCCGCGAGCCCTGCGTGATCTTCGTAGGAGCGCCGTTGGCCGGCATGTCAGACCTCCCCGGACTGGCGTGCGGCGGCCAGGCGGACCGCGTCCATGATCTTCTCGTAGCCCGTGCAGCGGCACAGGTTGCCCGACAGGGCCTCGCGGATGTCCGCGTCGCTCGGGTCGGGGTTGTGCTCCAGCATCTCGTCGGCGGCGACGAGCAGTCCTGGGGTGCAGAAGCCGCACTGGACGGCGCCGGCGTCGATGAACGCCTGCTGGACGGTGCTGAGTTCCGCTTCCTCGCCGGTGCGGGAGCCGGGTCCGCCGGCCTGCCAGGCCTTGGCCTCGTCGAGCGGGACGCCGCGGGAACCGCCGCGGGAGCGCTGCCTGGCGTGGTCCGCCAGCCCCTCGACGGTCACGACCTCGCGGCCCTCGGCCTGGCCGGCCGCGACCAGGCAGGAGCACACCGGCACGCCGTCCAGGCGTACGGTGCAGGAGCCGCACTCGCCCTGCTCGCAGGCGTTCTTGGAGCCGGGCAGGCCGAGGCGCTCGCGCAGCACGTACAGCAGGGACTCGCCCTCCCATACGTCGTCGGCCTCCTGCGGACGTCCGTTGACGGTGAAGTTGACGCGCATCACGCAGCTCCCTCGGTGGCGCGGCGGGCGCCGCGGTACGACTCCCAGGTCCAGGTGAGCGTCCGGCGGGCCATCACGCCGACCGCGTGGCGGCGGTAGCTCGCGGTGCCCCGGACGTCGTCGATCGGGTTGCAGGCGCCGGAGCACAGCTCCGCGAACCGCTTGGCGACCGAAGGGGTGATGATCTTTCGGTTGTCCCAGAAGCCGCCCTCCTCCAGGGCCGCGTTCAGGAACTCCTCCGCGGCCCTGGCCCGCACCGGCGTGGGTGCCGCGGACCCGATGCCGGTGCGCACGGTGCGGGTCGCGGGGTGCAGGGCGAGGCCGAAGGCGCACACGGCGATGACCATGGCGTTGCGGGTGCCGACCTTGGAGTACTGCTGCGGGCCGTCGGCCTTCTCGATGTGGACGGCGCGGATCAGCTCGTCGGGCTGGAGCGCGTTGCGTTTGACGCCGGTGTAGAACGCGTCGATCGGGATGAGGCGGGTGCCGCGGGCCGCGGACTCCGCCTCGACCTCGGCGCCGGCCGCGAGGAGGGCGGGGTGGGCGTCGCCGGCGGGCGAGGCCGTGCCGAGGTTGCCGCCGACGCCGCCGCGGTTGCGGATCTGCGGGGAGGCGACCGTGTGCGAGGCGAGCGCGAGGCCGGGCAGCTCGGCCCGGAGGTGTTCCATGATCCGGGTGTAGGGCACGGACGCGCCGAGCCGTACGGTGTCCTCGCCGGTCTCCCACTCGTAGAGATCGCCGATCCGGGTGAGGTCGAGCAGGTACTCGGGCCGGCGGTGATCGAAGTTGATCTCGACCATCACGTCGGTGCCACCCGCAATCGGCACAGCGGTGGGGTGCTCGGCCTTCGCGGCGAGCGCCTCCTCCCAGCTGGCGGGGCGAAGGAAGTCCATGACCGGCTCTCTTCTTCGTCTCGTGGGTCGTACAGATTGAGCCAATCCGTGTGCGGCGGGCCCGGCTCGTTCATGTGCTCTTTACGCGGAGTGGGCTCAGTACACCGTCCGTTGCTCCGGCGGGGTCAGTCACGGAAACCATGAAGGAGTTCGCTGGCCAGGGGGAGCATCTTGTAGATTCGTATGAACGGGGGGCATCGGCAACATCTCTGTTTTCCCGAGGAAACACAGGGCACGGCACGAGGCCCCTGGAGCGCACACGTGCGCGCCCTCTCCGGGCGGCTCTCCCGCCGCCCTCCGGCATTCATCGTAGGTTTCTAGACAAAGAACGGCGGCGACGAGATGCGGCTGCGCGCACTGCTGGACACCGATGCGCTGGGGCTGCGGCTGCTCGGCGGCGAGGACGAGCTGGACCGCTCGGTACGCGGTGTCATGACCACCGACCTGCGCGATCCGAGCCGCTACCTGTCCGGCGGTGAGCTGGTGCTCACGGGCCTGGCCTGGCGCCGGGACGCCGCGGACTCCGACCCGTTCGTCCGGATCCTCGTGCAGGCCGGTGTGGCGGCCCTCGCCGCCGGTGAGGCCGAGCTGGGCGACGTGCCGGACGACCTGGTGCTGGCCTGCGCCCGGCACCGGCTGCCGCTGTTCGCGGTGCACGAGTCGGTGGCCTTCGCGACGATCACCGAGCACGTGGTCCGGCAGGTGTCCGGCGAGCGGGCCGGGGACCTGGCGGCCGTGGTGGACCGGCACCGCCGGATGATGACCTCCGGCCCGGCCGGCGGCGGCCCCGACGTGGTCCTGGACCTGCTCGGCTCCGACCTGGACCTGCACGCCTGGGTGCTCTCCCCCACCGGCCGCCTGATAGCGGGCTCCAAGGTCACGGGCCCCGCGCTGCCCGCCGAGATCTGCACCCGGCTCGCCGCCGAGCACCTGGCCGCCACCCGCACCGCACGGCGCGGACCGCACCGGGTCCAGGTGGGCGCCGCCACCTACTCGCTCTTCCCCGTCCGTTCCACGGGCCGCTCCCCGCAGGCCTCCCGCGACGTGCGCGAGACGGTCCTGTCGGACTGGCTGCTGGCCGTCGAGGCGGACGCCGGCGACTGGCCCGAGGAGCGGCTGGACCTGCTCCAGGGCGTCACCCAGCTGATCGCCGTGGAGCGGGACCGCCGGGACGCGGCCCGTACCGTGCGGCGCCGGCTCGCCCAGGAGGTGCTGGAGCTGGTGCAGACGGGCGCCGCGCCCGCCGAGATCGCGGCCCGGCTCAGGGTCGCCGCGCCGGTGCTGCTGCCCGGCCTCGGGGCCGCCCCGCACTGGCAGGTCGTCGTGGCCCGCGTCGAGTGGGAGGGCGAGGAGGTCGAGGGCGGCCCGGTCGCCCAGTCGCTCCTGGAGGAGGTGCTGGTCGACCCGCTGGCGACCGGCCCGGAGCCGTCCGACCGCATCGCGGTGGCGCACACCGGGGACGAGGCGATCGCCCTGGTCCCGCTCCCCGCGGTCTCGGCCGAGCACGACGGCTCGGAGACCGGGCTGCTGGCCGACGCGCTCCTGCGGTCGGTGCGTGAGCCGCTGTCGGCGGGCCTGGACGGCGACGGGCGGCTCACCCTCGGCGTGAGCGCGGCCGTGCACTCGGCGGAGGGGCTTCGCGGCGCCCTGGAGGAGGCCCGGCACGCCCGCCGGGTCGCCGCGGCCCGCCCCGGCCGGGTCTGCGCGGCCGGGCACCAGGAGCTGGCCTCGCACGTCCTGCTGCTGCCCTTCGTCCCGGACGACGTCCGCCGCGCCTTCACCGCGCGCCTGCTCGATCCGCTGAAGGACTACGACCGCCGCCACCGGGCCGAACTGATCCCGACGCTCGAGGCGTTCCTCGACTGCGACGGCTCCTGGACCCGCTGCGCCACCCGTCTCCACCTGCACGTCAACACACTGCGCTACCGGGTCGGCCGTATCGAGCAGTTGACGGGACGCGACCTGTCGCGCCTGGAGGACAAGCTGGACTTCTTCCTGGCACTGCGCATGAGCTGACGCCGGCGGGGGCGCGGGACGGCGAAAGCCGGTCACCCCCGCGCCCCACGACTTTGTGAATTTTTTCACCCATCCTCTTGGCCCGGCCCCGCGATTGGTGCTGGAATGCCGCCACCACTCAACAGCTCGATGGCGTGCTCGGGGAGGGCAACGTGGCGCATTCCGCCATGTCTGGTAACGGAACGACCGCCGGTGACGATCCTCTCCAGACCGCGGTATGGCGGTTGCGCTCGCGGGCCTGCTGGGCCGACGCGGCGGCCCTGCTGCCGGCCGACGTCCCGGCGACGGCGCTGCAGCGGGCGGCCCTGTTCGTCGAGCGGTGCCTGTACACCGAGCGGGGCTGGGAGGAGGCCGAGGACGCGCTGCGCACGGCGGAGGCGCTCGCGCACGGCGACGAGGAGCGGGGGGCGGCGGCCTGCGAGCGGGGCCAGCTCGCCTACGCGTCGACGCTGCACGGGGTCCGCGACCGGGCCGACGAGGCGCGGGCCGCGCTCGGCCGGGCCGCGGCGCTGATCCCTCCGGGGGCGGCCGGGCGGGCCCTGCTGGACTTCCGCCGGGGGCTGCTCGCCGAGAACCTGAGCCGGTCGCCGCAGGCGGCTCGCGCCGCGTACCGCCGGGCGCACGCGGGCGCCGCCGCGCACGCCGATCCGTTGCTGCTGTCGTTCACCTGGCGCCATCTGGCCGGACTCGCGCTCCGGGACGGCGAGTTGGCCGAGGCGCGGCACGGCTTCGCCGAATCGCTGCGGATCCGGGAGGAGCTGGGCTATCTGGTGGGTACGGCGCCCGCGCTGGTCTCCCTGGCCGACACGGAGTCCGAGCCGGAGGCGGGGCGGCTGCGCGAGGAGGCTCGCCGCCTGTTCCGGTTGCTGGGCGGCGTCCCGACCTGGCTGTCCCGCCAGCTGGCTCCGCCGGCTCCGGGTGCGGCCACGGCGTAGCGCCGGACCCCTCCGCGGGTGCGGGTCCGGCGTAGCGCCGGGGCGCCTGAGGCCGTTCACCGTCCGCGGGCGCGTGGGGCCCGGTCGCGCAGTTCCCCGCGCCCCTAGGGCACCTCCGCATCCCCCTTCGAGCCGGCGCCGCCCCCTCCCAGCCGAGACCAGCCCCCACCCCAAGGGGCGCGGGGAACCGCACGGCCGGCTGCCGCGTACCCGCACCCGGCGACGGCTCGCGCCCCGCGTCGGTCAGGCCGCGCCGGTGAAGTGATCGCCGACCAGGTCGCGCACCACGTCCAGATCGCGGGCGGCCAACGCGTCCAGCAGCGCCGTGTGCTCCGCCGCGTCCGCCACCAGGTCGGCACGGCCGTGCCGGACCGGGCCGCCGACCAGCGGCCACTGCGACCGCCGGTGCAGGTCCTCCGCGATGCGGACCAGCTGCTCGTTGCCCGACAGGGCGAGCAGCGCCCGGTGGAAGGCCCGGTCGGACTCCGCGTACGCCGCCGGACAGCCGGAGGCGGCCGCCCGCGCCGTCTCCTCCGCGAGCGGCCGCAGCTCGGCCCACCGCTGGGCCGGCACGGTCCGGGCGAGCCGCAGCATCACGGGCACCTCGATCAGCGCCCGCACCTCCGCCAGCTCGGCCAGCTCCCGGGTCCCCCGTTCGATCACCCGGAAGCCCCGGTTGGGCACCACCTCGACGGCGCCCTCCACGGCGAGCTGCTGCATGGCCTCCCGTACGGGCGTGGCGGAGACGCCGAAGCGTTCCCCGAGCACCGGCGCCGAGTACACCTCGCCCGGCTTCAGCTCACCGGCGACCAGGGCCGTGCGCAGCGCGTCCAGGATCTGCCCGCGCACCGAGGAGCGCTGCACCGCGGGCCGCTGCACCGCGGGCCGGGACGGCGGGTAGGGCCGCTCGGCGTGCGTGTGCTCGCCCCGCGCGCCCGGCAGCGCGGCGTCCCGCTCGCGGACCCGGTCCAGGGCGTCGGACCCACGCTGCTGCGCCGGCACCCGGGCCGCGCCCGGCGCCGCGCCCGCCCCGGCGGAGCCCTGCGCGTCCTGCTTCACGGGTCCTCCTGGCGGCTTGTCGGTACTTGGGGTCATTGACGACGGGTTGTCGCTTGTCCGTCAAGACCATAGGCGCAGCGGGCGGCAGTTCAAACTTCACGAAGATCGAATAAGGTAAGGCTTACCTCCCTTGATTTCCCTGGATGTGCAAAGGACGGGTCGTTCCGCCATGCCCCCTGCGCCCTCGCCGCTCACCGCCGCCTACGACCGCCTCGGCTCGGTCCTGCCGTTCCTGACCGTGACGGAGCTGGGGCCGGCCGACCCCGCGCCCCGGGGCGACGGCTGGGCGGGGGCCGCCGAACTGGCCGCGGGCGGGGCGGAGCTGGACGCCTTCCTGGCCTGGGACGAGGCGCAGGTGCTGCGGGACCACGGCCGGCGGGCCCGCCCGGACGTCGTCGCCACGTTCGGCCTGCACCGCTACGCCTGGCACGCCTGCCTGCTGATCACCGTGCCGTGGTTCCTGTACCGCCGGGTCCCCCGGTTGTCCGTGACCCAGGTCTCGTACGACCGCACCGCCGGCCGCATGGCCGTACGCCGTCCCGTCCCGTTCGCCTGCCTGCCGGACGACCCCGCGGCCACACTGCCGGGCGCCGTCGTCGTGCCGGACGAGGAGGCGCTGCGGGCCGAGGTGCGGGCGGCCGTGGCCGGGCACCTGGAACCGGTGCTCGCCGCCTTCGGGCCGCGGATGCGGCGGCGCGGGCGGGCCCTGTGGGGCATGGCGACCGACGAGGTCGTGGAGGGGCTGTGGTACGTCGCCCGGCTGCTCGGGGCGGACGCCGAGCGGCGGGCCGTCCGGGAGCTGGAACTGCTGCTGCCCGGCGCCACCCGGCCGTACGCCGGTTCGGCCGCGTTCCGGGTGCTCACGGGGCCGGACGGGAGGCCGCTGCCCACCCGCGACCGGGTGAGCTGCTGCATGTTCTACACCGTGCGCCCCGAGGACACGTGTGCCACCTGCCCGCGGACCTGCGACGGCGCACGGGTCGCCCAACTGCCCGCTGCGGCTGCCGCCTGAGCGATCATCAGGTCGGGAGCACGGCCCGGCGTCCACTAGGATCACCGCCATCGGACCGCCCCTTCACGGACCGGCCCTCGGACGGGTTATTCACAACTCCCTCACCCGTCTCAGGAACTTTCCGAGGAACCATCCGTACGGGTAGTCTTATTCGAACTCAACTCCCGCCCCTCACGCGGCAGTTCGAGCAGACAGCCGTCTCGGGCATCCCCTTGCGCTCCCTTGGCGGCCTCTTGCCCCGAAACCCCCTGAGGGCCCTCGGGAGTGGGCCACTATGGCGGGCGTTACGCCCTATCCCAATGCAAGGGACCCCCTGATGAGACTGACCGACATATCGCTGAACTGGCTGCTTCCGGGCGCCGTACTGCTCCTGGGCGTGCTGGCGGCGGTGGCGGTGCTCGCGCGCGGCAAGCGCGGCTCCGGGGAGAGCGCGAGCGCGGACGACTCGTGGGAGCGCAGCGAGGAGCGCCGCAGGCGCAAGGAGGCCATCTACGGCACCGCCTCCTACGTCCTGCTGTTCTGCTGTGCGGCGGTTGCGGCCGCCCTGTCCTTCCACGGTCTCGTCGGCTTCGGCGAACAGAACCTGGGGCTGACCGACGGCTGGCAGTACCTGGTGCCGTTCGGTCTGGACGGTGCGGCGATGTTCTGCTCCGTGCTCGCCGTGCGCGAGGCCAGCCACGGTGACGCGGCCCTCGGCTCCCGGATACTCGTGTGGATGTTCGCGGCGGCGGCGGCCTGGTTCAACTGGGTGCACGCGCCCCGTGGCGTGGGCCACGCCGGCGCGCCGCAGTTCTTCTCCGGCATGTCGCTGTCGGCGGCCGTCCTGTTCGACCGGGCGCTGAAGCAGACCCGCCGGGCCGCGCTGCGCGAGCAGGGTCTGGTGCCGCGCCCGCTGCCGCAGATCCGCATAGTCCGCTGGCTGCGTGCGCCCCGTGAGACCTACAGGGCGTGGTCGCTGATGCTGCTGGAGGGTGTGCGCAGCCTCGACGAGGCCGTCGAGGAGGTCCGCGACGACCAGCGGCAGAAGGAGCAGGCGCGGCAGCGCCGACGCGAGCAGGAGCGGATGGAGCGCGCCCAGCTGAAGGCCATCAGCCGGGGCCACCGCGGCATCATCGGCCGGGGCGGCCGGGAGGTCGAGGTCGAGGTGCAGGCCGTGGAGCGCGCGCCCGCGTCCGCGACCGCGGAGCCTGCCATATCGACCGCGGAGCAACTGCCCGTACGCGCCCGGCCCTCCCTGCAGCCGGTCCGCAGCGGCTCTGAGCCGGTGACCGTCGACCTCACCGCGGAGGACGACACCATGGCCCTGCCGCGCCTGGACTCCCTGGAGCGCAAACTGAAGGACCTGGAACAGCAGTTCGGCTGACCCACGGGGCCGGACACACGGGACGGGGCGCGACCACGCGGGGTCGCGCCCCGTCCCGTCGCCGTCCTCGCCGTGCCCTCGCCGCTCGCGTCTCAGGCCGCCTCGGCGCCCAGTTCGAACCACACCGACTTGCCCACCTCGTGCGGCCGTACCCCCCAGTCGTCCGCGAGGGACTCCACCAGCACCAGGCCGCGTCCGTGGGTGCCGTCACCGGTGTCCGGGGCCTGTGGCTCGGGCCTGCCGGCCACGAAGTCCCGCACCTCCACCCGCAGTCCGCCCGGCCGCACGACGGCCGTCAGGACGGCGTCGTCGTCGGTGTGGACGAGCGCGTTGGTGACCAGTTCGCTGGTGAGCAGTTCGGCTATCTCCGAGCGGCCCGGCTTGCCCCAGTGCCGCAGCAGTTCGCGTAACTCGCGGCGGGCCTCGGGCACCGCCCGCAGATCCGCCCGGCCCAGCCTGCGCCGCAGACGGCTCGCGTGTTCGCTGATGGTGTCGGTCGTTTCCCCCGATGTCGCCGAGGAGGCCCCGATGACCACGGGACCGCCCCCTCGTGCCTGCCTCTTCATGACCCCCGCCCGCACGCCGCCGGACCCTGCCCCTCCTGGTCGAACACGTTCACGGGGGGATGCTTGCCCAGCGGGCTCACGGGCAGTCATGGCGCCTGCCCGATGACCGGCGGTTCGGCCACCGCTCAACGGCACCACTCCCCCTCCACAATCCCATGGACCCCCGCAATTCGGGCTCCTGACCACAGTCGGCCGTCACTGACGCCACGTGACGGCAGCCCAGCTGCGCCCGGTACCGGCGGTCGGCGCGCCGTCACGGGCCGTGAAAGTGGCCGAAAAGCGCTCACCCGGACGAAGACTCCCCCGCGCCCACGGCCCGCGCGGGGGGTACGCGGGGACGCATCAGGGGCGGGGCACGTTGCGGAGGTTGGAGCGGGCCATCTGGAGCATGCGGCCGACGCCGCCGTCCAGCACGATCTTGGAGGCGGACAGCGCGAACCCGGTGACCATCTCCCTGCTGATCTTCGGCGGGATGGACAGGGCGTTGGGATCGGTGACGATGTCCACCAGGGCCGGCCCCTTGTGCCGGAACGCGTCCCTGAGGGCCCCGGCGAGCTGCTTGGGCTTCTCCACCCGCACCCCGTAGGCGCCGCAGGCCCGGGCGACCGCGGCGAAGTCGGGGTTGGCGTTGGCCGTGCCGTGCGAGGGCAGGCCGGCGACCAGCATCTCCAACTCCACCATGCTGAGGGAGGAGTTGTTGAACAGCACGACCTTGACGGGGAGGTCGTGCTGCACCAGCGTCAGGAACTCGCCCATGAGCATGGAGAACCCGCCGTCACCGGACATGGAGACGACCTGCCGGCGACGGTCGGTGAACTGCGCCCCGATCGCCATGGGCAGGGCGTTCGCCATCGAGCCGTGCGAGAACGAACCGATGATGCGGCGGCGGCCGTTGGGCGAGACGTACCGGGCGGCCCAGACGTTGCACATCCCGGTGTCCACCGTGAACACGGCGTCGTCGTCGGCGACCTCGTCGAGGACGGCGGCCACGTACTCCGGATGGATGGGAACGTGCTTCTCGACCTTCCGGGTATACGCCTTGACCACGCCCTCCAGGGCGTCGGCGTGCTTCTTCAGCATCCTGTCGAGGAAGCGACGGTCGGTCTTCTCCTTCACCCGGGGGATCAGGCAGCGCAGGGTCTCGCGGACGTCGCCCCACACCGCGAGGTCGAGGCGGGAGCGCCGGCCGAGCACCTCGGGCCGTACGTCGACCTGGGCGATCCGCACGTCGTCGGGCAGGAAGGCGTTGTACGGGAAGTCGGTGCCGAGCAGGATGAGCAGGTCGCACTCGTTGGTGGCCTCGTAGGCGGCGCCGTAGCCGAGCAGCCCGCTCATGCCGACGTCGTACGGGTTGTCGTACTGGATCCACTCCTTGCCGCGCAGGGCGTGCCCCACCGGGGACTTGATCCTCCCGGCGAACTCCATGACCTCGGCGTGGGCTCCCGCCGTGCCGGCGCCGCAGAACAGGGTGACCCGGTCGGCCGCGTCGATCATCCGTACGAGCCGGTCGATCTCCTCGTCGCCGGGCCGGACGGTGGGCCGGGAGGTGACGAGGGCGCTCTGCGCTGCCTTCTCCGGGGCGGGCTCGGCGGCGATGTCGCCGGGCAGGGACACCACGCTCACCCCGCTCTGCCCGACCGCGTGCTGGATGGCGGTCTGCAGCAGCCGGGGCATCTGCTTCGGGCTGGAGATCAGCTCGCTGTAGTGGCTGCACTCCTGGAACAGCCGGTCCGGGTGGGTCTCCTGGAAGTATCCGAGGCCGATCTCGCTGGAGGGGATGTGCGAGGCGAGGGCGAGCACCGGGGCCATCGAGCGGTGGGCGTCGTAGAGACCGTTGATGAGGTGCAGGTTGCCGGGGCCGCAGGAACCGGCGCAGGCCGCCAGTCTGCCGGTGATCTGGGCCTCGGCCCCGGCCGCGAAGGCGGCGCTCTCCTCGTGGCGGACGTGGATCCAGTCGATGGCGGGGTTGCGGCGCACGGCGTCCACGACCGGGTTGAGGCTGTCACCGACGACGCCGTAGAGCCGGCGCACCCCGGCGCGGACGAGGATGTCGACGAACTGCTCGGCTACGTTCTGTCTGGCCATGGTGTTCCGTCTGCCCCTTCGCTGCCCCGGGATACGGCCTGCCGTCCCATCAAGTCACAGGGGCAGCGGTTACGCCTCCCAAACGGCGGCCGCGCTGCGGTCGTCGGAGTAGCCCTTCACCCGTACCTGGGCGTCGGCGAGGAACGCGGCGAGGCCGGGCGCGGCCCCGCCGGACCAGCGGCGGGCCAGGTAGGCGCACAGGGCCGCCTCGCCGCGCAGCGGATCGGCGAACCCGCCTGTGCACATCACCAGGACATCACCCGGGCGGGCCAGCGAGGTCCGGAAGAGGAAGGGTGCGCGGGGCGGCTCGGGCGCCGGTTCGAACGGGCTCGGCGGGGTCGGGATGCCGAGGTCCATGGTGAGGCGGTCGCCCTCGCGGGTCTCGGCGAGGGGCGAGCCGAAGCCGACCACGGGCCCGCCCGTGGCGCCGGCGGCCGGCGCCTGCGGCTCGATGTCCTGCCACTCGTCGTCCCGCAGCCGGAACAGGCCGCCCTCGCCCACGCCGAAGAAGACCCGGACCCGGCAGTCGGGGTCGGCGGGCAGCAGCAGGCAGCGCAGGCTCGCCGTGTACTCCTCGGGGTCCAGCTCCTGTTCGGCGGCGCCGGCGCGCAGCCTGCCGAGCGTGCGGTCGGTCAGCCGGTGCAGGCCCGACTTCAGGTCGCCGCGCCGGCCGGCCCGGATGTCCTCGGCCAGCCGCCGCTGGCTGCGGCCCACGGCGCGCGCGATCCACCGGCACGCCTCGGCCGCCGCCCGGTGGGCGCCCGGTGTCGCCCGCGCGCCGGTCGCCATGGCGACGAGGACCAGCGCCTGCTCCCCGCTGCCGAACCGCGCGGTGAGCAGCGCGTCCCGGCGCGGCTCGCCCCGGTACCGCGCCGAGTCCCCGCGCAGCGACACCGCCCGCAGCGTGCAGGCCCCGTACCGGGCGCCGTCCAGCACGGTGTCCGGGACCGGCTCACCGAGGTCGTCGGGGTCGGCGGCGGGGAGGGTGGTGGGCTCAGGGTCGTAGGTGGGCGGTCCGGAGCCCACGTAGTCGACGGAGGACGCGGGTTCCTGCGCGGACGGTCCTCGGGGCGCCGGGGGGTTGCCGGCCTCCGGGGGCCGGGTGGGAGCCGAGGCCTGAGGCGCGGGTGCGGGCGCGCTCACCTGCGGCGGCGGAACGGGCGCGCTTACCTGCGGCGGCGGGCCGGGTGCCGGGGATTCGGGCGGCGGTGGGGTGGGTGCGGGCCGGCCGGCCGCCGGATCCGGGCGGGAAACCCGCGCGGCGCGTTGCGCCGGGACCGAGGTTCCCTGATGTTCCGGGCTCGCCCCGTCACCGCCGCTTCCGCCGTCGCCCGCGCCGCCGGCGTCGTCACCGGTGGCACTCCCGTCGTCGGCACCGTCCTGCCCGCCCGGCCGCCCCGCCACCGTGCTCCTGGCCGAGGCGAAGCGGTCGTCCAGGGAATCGGGCACGGCCGTCGGGCCCGTGTCCGCCGTGGCGTCGTCGTACAGCTGTCCCCACCAGTCGTCGTCCTGACGGGCGGGCTTTCCCCCCTGCTGGCTCATGCCCTGATTTTCCACCGCGGGGGCCGTCGAAAAACGGGGCATCGGGAAAAAGCCGCACACCCGGCCCCTCGGACGGGGCGTCAGGTGACGGAGTGAACAGGCTTACGACAGAGCGCGGCCGTCCGCCAGCGCCCGCCGGACGGTGTCGGCGACGGCCGTCATGCCCGCGTCGTTGAAGTGCAGGTGGTCGCCGGGGTCGTAGCCGAGCAGGAGGTGGGCCGGATCGGCCGGGTCGCGCAGGGCGGCGTCGGCGTCGGCGACCGCGTCGAAGGCGCCGCCGGTGCGGATGAACGTGTTGACCCCTTGCCGTACCGCCTCGCCCGCTTCCGTGTAGGCGAGGTGGCCGCGGTACGGGGTGAGGGTGACGCCGACGACCCGGATGCCGCGTGCGTGGGCTCGGGCGACGAGGGTGCGGTAGGCGTCGGCGTACGCGGCGGCGTCGCTCGCCTCCGGGATGCCCTTGATGTCGTTGATCCCTTCGAAGACGACCAGGGCGCGCACCCCCGCCCGGTCCAGGGCGTCGGCGTCCAGCCGGGCCAGGGCGCCGGGCCCGACGCCGTCGCGCAGCAGGCGGTTGCCGCCGATGCCCGCGTTGAGGACGCCCAGGCCGTACGGGCGCAGGCGCTCGGCGAGCCGGTCCGGCCAGCGGCGGTTGGCGTCGGGGGTGGATCCGGTGCCGTCGGTGAGGGAGTCGCCGAACGCGACGACGCTGCCCGCGGCGTTCCCCCGGACGTCGACGCCGGTGAGGTAGTACCAGCTGCTGACGGTCTTCGTGTACGCGGCGCCGTCCTCGTCGGCGGCCCGGCCGGCGCCGGCGGGGGCCACATAGCTGGTCTGCAGGGCGGTGCGGTGGTAGGTGGCGGGCCCGCTGTCGCCCGGGGTGTACACCGTGACCAGGAGATCGGCGGCGGCCGGGACGCGCAGCGGCACCGGGTCGGAGACGGTGTCCCGGCCCGGCGGGACGGTGACCGTGGGGGCGCGGCCGAAGGTGACGGTGCGCAGGGTGCCGGGCACGGCGCCCGGGCCGGACGCGCGGCGCAGGGCGACGGTGACCGCGCCGAGGTACAGGGGCGCGGTGCCGAGCCGGTTGCCGACACGGACGCGGACGGCGCTGCCGCCGACGCTGAGGTGGACCACGTTGCGGACCGCGGCGCCGGGCAGCGCGGGCGCGGTGCCCGACGGCGCGCTCTCCCAGCTGCCGGTCCAGGACGGGACCGCCCGGGCGGCGACGGCCGGCCCCGCCGCGCCCGGCAGCAGGGCCGGCACCGCCAGCAGCAGGACCACGAGGACCCGTCCGACCTTGGCCATGCGTGCGCCCTTCCTTCCCCGTGGCCCGTCGGGGTGACCGTGCCACACGGGCGGGGCGCACCGGTGGAACGGCGGCGGCGGTCCACCCGCTCGGCGCAACCGGGGCGCTGCCGCTTGGGGCGTGGTGGGGTTGTGGGGTGGCGCTGTGCGTCGTCGGGTGCGGGTGTGTGGTGGCTGGTCGCGCAGTTCCCCGCGCCCCTGAGAGGGGCGGTGCGTTGTCTGTCGGGTGCGGGTCCCGTCGTGGTTCGGCGCGCAGTTCCCCGCGACCCTGAAAGGGGTGGCGCTGTGCGTCGTCGGGTGCGGGCCCGTCGTGGTTCGTCGCGCAGTTCCCCGCGCCCCTGAAAGGGGTGGCGCTGTGCGTCGTCGGGTGCGGGCCCGTCGTGGCTCGTCGCGCAGTTCCCCGCGCCCCTAAGGGTGTGCGGGGGCGCCGGGGGTGGCTTCCAGGGTGAGCAGCTGGATCTTGCGGTCGAGTCCGCCTGCGTAACCGGTCATCGAACCGTCCGCGCCGATGATCCGGTGGCAGGGGCGCACGATGAGCAGCGGGTTGGCGCCGATCGCCCCGCCGACGGCGCGGACGGCCATGCGGGAGGCGCCGATACGTGCCGCGATCTCCCCGTAGGTGGCGGTGGTGCCGTACGGGACCTCGTCCAGCGCGACCCACACCCGCCGCCGGAACTCGGTGCCCTCCGCGTCCAGCGGCAGCCGGAACTCCTTCAGTTCGCCGGCGAAGTAGGCGGCGAGCTGGTCCGCGGCCGCGCGGAACGGGCCGGGGTCGGGGCGCCAGCCGTCCTGGACGGTCCGCCCGCCCTTCTGCCCGGGCACGGACAGCGACGTGAGCGCGCCGTCCGCGCCGGCGGTGAGCAGCAGCCGGCCCACGGGGGCGTCGAGGTGGGTGTAGTACACGGTCGTCATCGGATCGGCTCTCCTGCCACATACAGGTGCTGGACGGCGTACGACCGCCAGGGCCGCCACGCTTCGGGTACCGCCGCGCCGGGCGGGGCCACGTCCGGATCGCCGAGGGCGCGCACGCGGAGGGTGGCCACGGTGGCCGGGTCCATGCCGGGCAGGGCGAGCAGGGCCCTCTCGGCGTCGTCCCGGTCGGCGCCCGGATCCAGCCGCACCGTGCCGTCGGCAAGGGCGGCGGCGAGCGCGCCGAGCGGACCCCCGGGTTCGGCCTCGGCGAGGACGCCCGGTTCGGGGAAGAGGTGGGTGAGGCTGCCGCAGGGCGCGTCGAGCGCCTTGCCGTACCGGCGTACCAGCCGCTCGGCCCCGGCCTGTCCCGCCAGTGCGCGTACGGCGGGTTCCAGCGGGTCGACGGCGCCGGGCGAGCGCAGCCCCGGCCGGGCGGCGACCAGCGGGGCGAGCCGCGGGTCGGCGCCGAGCCGCTCGTCGACGGCGTACGGGTCCGCGTCGAGGTCGAACAGGCGGCGCAGCCGCTGCACCGCGGTGGTGAGGTCCCGGTGGTCGGTCAGGTGCAGCCGCGCGTCCAGCCAGCCGCCCGGGCGTGTGCCGCCACCCGCCTTCGGCACCGCGGTGCGCTCGGCGACGGCGACGAGCGCGGTGCCGTACGGCAGCCGCAGGGTGCGCCGGTAGGTGCGGGTGCCGGGGGCGCCGGTGACCTCCTCGACGCCGGGCACCGCCTCCCGCGCGAGCCGGTCGAAGACCGCGGCGGCCAGGTACGGGCCCCGGTGGGCGAGCCGCAGCGGGATGCCCGCGCCCGGGGTGGCCCGGCGGACCTCCCGGCCGCGGGGCGCGGCGGCCCGCACCTGGGTGGGCGTCGAGTCGTACACCTGGCGGACGGTGTCGTTGAACTGCCGCACGCTGGCGAACCCGGACGCGAACGCGATCTCGGTGACCGGCAGGCCGGTGGTCTGCAGCAGCACCCGCGCGGTGTGCGCCCGCTGGGCCCGGGCGAGCGCCACGGGGCCGGCGCCCAGCTCGGCGGTGAGCTGCCTCTGCACCTGGCGGGCGCTGTAGCCGAGCCGGGCGGCGAGTCCGGCGACGCCCTCACGGTCCACGACGCCGTCGGCGATCAGGCGCATGGCCCGGCCGACGACGTCCGCGCGGACGTTCCAGTCGGCCGAACCCGGCACGGCGTCCGGGCGGCACCGGCGGCAGGCGCGGAAGCCGGAGCCCTGCGCCGCGGCGGCCGTCGCGAAGAACCGCACGTTGTGGCGTCTGGGCGTCGTCGCCGGGCAGCTGGGCCGGCAGTAGATGCCGGTGGTCTCGACGGCGAAGAAGAACGCCCCGTCGAACCGGCCGTCCCGGCTGCGGACCGCCTCGTACCTGCTGTCTTCGTCCCTCACGCGTTCCAGTCTGGGACGTGTGGCCGGTGCGGGGCCAGCGGGAATCGGACATGGAGCTGGGGCGGCCCGGTGTCAGGCGAGACGGGCGCGGGCCACCCAGTGGTGGTCGTGGGGCGGGCAGAGGCGCCCGGGCGGAGCGGGCAGCCATCCGCACGCGCCCTCGGCCAGCTGCCGCAGGGTGTACGCCTCCGCCTGCCAGCCGCGCGAGCCGAGGAAGCCGCCGAAGTCCTCCAGGCCGAGCTGGAACGCCGATCCCCGGGCTCTCATGAACGCCAGGAACCGTTCGTTGGCCGGGTCCCGGAAGTAGTCGGCGTGCGGGGCGTCGATCAGCAGGACCGATCCGTGGCCCGACATCTTCGCGACGTCGTCGAGCAGCCGGGTGAAGTGTTCGGTCCGCAGGTACGGGAGCAGGCCCTCGATGATCCAGACGGCGGGTTCGTCCGGCGTGTAGCCGGCGGCCGTCAGGCGCTGGGGCCAGGTGCCGGACCGGAGGTCCTCGCTGAGACGGACTCGGCGGCAGGTGAGCCGGTCCCGGACCGGGGCGAGGAGTTGCTCCTTGGCCTCCAGCTGGCCCGGCAGGTCGATCTCGAAGAAGCGGGTGCCGGCGGGGAGGGGGAGACGCCAGGCGCGGGTGTCGCTGCCCGCCGCGAGGCACACCACCTGGCCGATCCCCTCGGCGACCGCCCGGCCGAGCGCGATGTCGCCGAAACGGCCGCGCACGATCACGGAGCCGACGGTGCCGCCGGCGGCCAGCGCCTCCCGCGCCATCGTCCGTGAACGGGGGGTGCTCAGCAGCACGGCGTGCGGATCGCTGAGGTACGGGTCGGGGCGGTCGTTCTCCATGGCTCTGATGACGGCGGTGATGAAACTGGTCTCCTTGACGGCCGCGGAGTCGTCTTCCTGCCGGGTCGTGTCCGTCATTCCTCGCTCCAGGTGTCGCGCCGCGCCGCCGGCCGGCGGCGTTCGCCGACGGACAGCGACGGTCTGGTGTTGACCCAGTCCTGATCGAACTTTCCGGTCACGGCGTAGCCGCGGGAGATGTCCGCGAGTTCGTCCTCGCTGAACACGTCCCGTACGTCCTCGAACCCGTGGGGGGCTCGTCGATGGGCCAGGGTGATCACGCGTTCCGGCCCCATGGAGCGGTTGCTCCGCTGCAGTTCCGTCATCTGCGGCCGGCGTTCGTCCTCGTAGGCCCGCAGCGCCTCGCCCGCGTCGGGACGGGTGGCGAGATGCCGGGCGAGCACGCGCGCGTCGACGACGGCCTGGGTGGCGCCGTTGGATCCGGCGGGGTACATGGCGTGGGCGGCGTCGCCGAGGAGGGTCACGCTGCCGAACGTCCACCGCGGGAGGGGGTCCCGGTCGGTCATCGGGTACTTCCGTATGTCCGGCGTGTCCTCAAGGAGGCGCGCCAGGTCGACGCCGGGGGGTGACCACTCGCCGAACTGGGCCAGGACTGCACTCCTGCTGTCCGTGCCGTCCGTGCAGTCCGTGTCGTCCGGGGGAAAGGCCGCCACCCAGTTGATCAGTGACCTGCCCGTCGCCTCGTCCCTGTCTATCGGGTACAGGACGAGCCGCCGGCTGTCGTCGCCCAGGACCGCCATGGAGCGTCCGGTCAGGAACGCATCCCCCCAGGCGGTCCCCCGGTACATGAGCACCCCGTTCGTCGGAGGAGGGCCCTCGTCGGGATACAGCGCTGCTCGGACGGCCGAGCGGATGCCGTCCGCGCCGAGGAGGACGTCCGATTCCACCCTCCGCAGGGCGCCCCTTCGGTCCGCGAAGACTCCGCACGCCCCGCCGGATCCGTGGTCCAGGCCGACCAGCCGGGCGTCGGTGACGACGGCGCCTTCGCCCAGGCGGCGCCGGACCTCCGCGGCCAGGGCCAGGACGAGGTGGGAGCGGGACACCGACAGCTGGGGCCAGGCGTAGCCCGCCGAGGTCCCGCGGTCCTCCCGCCACACGAGGTCGCCGTACGGGTTGTACATCGCCAGTTCCCGGGTGGGCACGGCCCGCCGCCGCACCTCGTCCAGCAGGCCGAGTTCGGCGATCTCCCGCACCGCGTTGGGCAGTATGTTCAGTCCGAGACCGTGGGGCCGGATGCCGGGGTCGGCCTCGAACACCGTGACGTCGTCGAATCCCGCCGCGTGCAGACTGACGGCGGCGGCCAGTCCGGCTATCCCGGAACCCACGATGGTGATTCTCATAGCCCGCTCTTCGCTCCGGTGGCGGAGCCGATCAGCGCTCCGTTGTCTCTGGTGAGGGTGAGGATTTCCTCGAGGAGTCCTACGCTGCCCCCGCCGCTGCCCAGTTCGTAGAGCCGGACCTCCGCGTGATAGGCACGCCGCGCCATCACCAGATGTTTTCCGCGGAACGCGGTGAGGGACCGCAGGGCTTTGCGCAGACCGTCGGCGCTGGATTCGGCGTGCGCCGTCCCGGCCGGCGAACCGCGGTCGCCGAGAGCGGCGACGACCCGGGAGGTGATGGACGGCGTCTCCACCCATTTCGCATACCACTCCCGCCAGTCGGGGAGCGTGTGGGAGGCGACCTCGTGGCAGAAGTCCAGGTATTCGCGGCTGCCCCGGTCGGATGCCCAGAGCAGCAGGTCGATGAGGAAGAGGGGTATGTGCGCCGCGGCCGGCCCCAGGTACGTGCGGCCCGCCAGACGGACCTCCTCGAAATACGGCCGGAGTTCGAGGGCGAAGAACTCGGGGGTGACTTCTCCGAGTACGCTGCCCATCGCCCGGTCGGCGGCCGTGATGTACGAGGCGAGCAACGCCGTCTTCTCGGCGTGGGCGGGATGGCACAGGTCCAGGTCCCGCAAGGAGTGGCCCACTTCGACGGCGTGCGCCAGATCAGGTACGCATCGTCGCACCGCGTCGACGAGGGCGCGTTCCATCGGGTGCCCGGTGTAGAGCCGCTCGCGTTCGCCCACCGGATTCCAGCACGTGTAGTGGTACACGGTGTCCCGCGGAATCATGTGCGTACGCCGCCCCAGCAGTTCGAACACCCTGGCGGCGCCGGGCACGGTGTCGAAGGCGGAGACTCCGTGCCTTTTGAGACTGCCGAGGTACATGCCCAGGTCGCGCATCGCGGCGAGACATCCCGGCACCGTGAGAGCGGCGATACTCTGCTCCGAGGGGAGTGCTTCGCCGAGAACGCGCGACAGAGCGGATACGTCCGCGGTTTCGTTCATCTTCGGCAGGAGCCGGAGGTCTTCGTCCAGACGCAGCGGGTCGAGCCGTCTGACGCTTTCGTTGTGTTCCTCGGAGGTCACCGCTATTCGCGCCGTGCCGTGCATGTGAACCAACTCCTCCGGCGAGGGCCCGTGGTCACCTGACGTCGGAGAAAGCAGCCGGTGCGACGCCGAGAGCGCGCAGGGTCCACCCCCCGATGCGGACCGTCGGAGCCGTCCGCCGGCACCAAGGTAGGCGATGCCGTCAATGGCTTCTCTGGGTGAGATCCCCAGCGATTCCCCATGAATGCTGGACGCCGTGAGGAGCGGGCGGTCATGAACCCGTGGGGCGGGTGTCGGCCCGTGGGGTGGATGCGCCGTGACCGCCGCCCCTCGCGGGGGCGGCGGTCCGGGTCGTGCGAGCGGGGGGCAGGGCCCTACCTCTGGCGGCCGCGCTTGGCCTCCATCGCCGCCTTGCCCTGCGCTCCCCTCCGCTTCCACTCCTTCTTGATCTCGGCCCGGAGCCGTGCGTCGGTCCTGGCCACGATGTACTGGTTCTCCCGCAGCAGCTTGCGGTAGCTCTCCAGCCGCCGTACCGGAAGCTCGCCGGCGTCCACGGCGGAGCGCACCGCGCAGCCCGGCTCCGTCTCGTGGGCGCAGTCGTGGAAGCGGCACCCCTCGGCCAGTGCCTCGATCTCGGCGAAGACCTGCCCGACGCCGCCCTCCGCGTCGAAGAGACCGACGCCCCGCAGTCCGGGGGTGTCGATGAGGACGCCGCCGGAGGGCATGGCGAGCAGGTTGCGGGTGGTCGTGGTGTGCCGGCCCTTGCCGTCGACGTCCCGTGCGGCCTGTACGTCCATGACGTCCTCGCCGACCAGGGCGTTGGCCAGGGTCGACTTGCCCGCGCCGGACTGGCCGAGCAGCACGGTCGTACCGGAGCCGACGAGCGCCACGAGGACGTCGAGCCCCTCGCCGTGAAGGGCGCTGACGGTGAGCACGGGCACGCCGGGCGCGCTCGTCTCCACGTCCTCGACGAGGTGGGCGAGGGTGACCGGGTCCGGCACGAGGTCGGCCTTGGTGAGGACGACGACGGGCTGGGCGCCGGACTGCCAGGCGAGTGCGAGGAAGCGTTCGACGCGGCCCAGGTCGAGTTCCACGGCGAGGGAGACGGCGACGACGACGTGGTCGACGTTGGCGGCGAGGATCTGCCCCTCGGACCGCTCGGAGGAGGTCGAGCGGACGAAGGCGGTGCGGCGCGGCAGGTACGCGCGCACGTAGCGGGGGTTGCCGCCGGGTTCGACGGCGACCCAGTCACCGGTGCACACGACCCGCATCGGGTCGTGAGGAGTGACGAAGGCGGTGTCGGCGCGGACGGTCCCGCCCGCGGTGACGACGTCGCACTGGCCGCGGTCGACCCGGACGACCCGGCCGGGCAGCAGCCCTTCGGCCGCGTAGGGGGTGAACGCGTCGGCCCAGGCGCCGTCCCAGCCGTAGGGAGCCAGCGCGGAGGATACAGCGGAGGTGGAAGTCAAGGGTGACCCTTCACAAGGGTGGCCCCGGGCAAGGCGCGTACGGCGCGGTCGGTTCAGCCGGTGGCCACGGAGGTGGACTTGATGAGTTCCTGGATGAGGGCAGCGCTCAGCACAGTGACAGCCATCGGTCGACACCTCCTCGTTCCTGATCGCGCTTCGGCGCACACCACCTCGGCGTGCCCGCCCACTGTAGCCCGGCCGCGGGGACCGGCGTCAACGCGTTTTCCGCGGTGTCGTGCGATTTCGTTTCGCCGGCTCAGTCCGCCGCGCAGGGAGCCCCGTTGAGGGTGAAGCCGTACGGTGCGCCGTTGCTGTCCCGCCAGGTGCCGTTGAAGCCGAAGGACAGCGTGCCGTGCGCGGCGACGGACCTGTCGTAGTCGGCGGCGGTGGCGGTGACACGGGAGCCGTCCTGCCGCACGGTGGCGTCCCACATCTGGCTCACGTGCTGGCCGTCGCGGTACCGCCAGGCGACCTGCCAGCCTTCGAGGGCCTCGTCGGTGGTCACGGTGACGGCGACCTGGAAGCCGTCGGACCACTGGCTGACCAGGTCGTAGGTGACCCGGCAGGTGGTGGCCGGGGTGGCGGCCGGGGTGGTGGCGGGTGCCCCGTGGCGGGTGGGGCGGTGCGTGGCGGAGGACGTGCCCTGGGGTTCGGGGTCGGGCTTCCCGGTGCCGGGCGCCGCCTCGGCCCGGGTCGAGGAGGGCCTGGCGGCGCGCGTCCCGGCCGGGGACGGCGTGTCGGCGGCGCGGGGGGCGGTGGGGACGGCGGGGCCGGCGGGGTCGGCGACGGGCCGGCGGTCGTCCTGGGCGGCGGCGGCGTCCCCGCCGGACGCGCCGAACGGCATCAGCGACACACCGAGCGCGAGCGCCGACAGCAGCACGGCTGCCGCGAGCAGGCCGCGCCGCAGGACCCGGCCGCGGCCGGAGTCCTCCTCCGGGTCGCCGGTCCCGGCGTCGTGGGCGCCGGGGCGGCCGGCGCCCAGCCGGACCTCGGCGGCGCGCCGGCGGCGCTCCAGGTAGGCGAGGCCGCCCCAGCCGATCACCCCGCCGGCCAGGGCGGCGGGCAGTCCGCCGCCGTGCAGGCGCAGACAGGCGGCGGCCTCGGCGCACCGCACACAGGTCGCGAGGTGCTGGGAGAGGTCGTCGGGGATGTCGGCGACGGGCGAACGGGTCACCGCGTCCAGCAGCCGGGCGTAGCTGCGGCACTGCACGTCCATCGGGGAGTCCAGGTGGGCGCGGTGGCAGCGGTCCCGGAACACCGTGCGGACCTGGTCCAGTTCGTCGGCGACGCCGGCCGGGTCCAGTCCCAGCCGGCGGGCGACGGTGGGCAGGGGCAGCGCCTCGACCTCGGCCAGCCACAGCAGCGAGGCGTCGCCCTCCTGCATGTCCCGCAGGCCGCGCAGCGCGACCGGGCGCTGCGGCGGAGGCCCGGCGAAGCGGGACGCGTTGCCGGAGTTGAGCCACAGCCGCAGGTCGGGATCGAGCCGGTGTCCCTGCCCGTCGGCCTCCCAGGCGGCCGCGGTGTCGCGCACGGCGGTGAGCAGCGCGGGTATGGTCGGCAGCCGGGCGGCGCGGCGCCCGGCGCCGCGCACGTGCGTACCCGCGGCGGCGCGGATCTCACGCATGCCGAGGGCGAAGGCCTCCGTCGCCAGCTGATGGGCCGTCAGCGAACCGGAGGTGCACAGGTCGGCGTACGAGAGCACCGCGTCCCAGCCCTCCGAGAACAGGGCGGTCTCGGCGGCGTCCTGGGGGGTCGGCAGGTCGGGCATGGGACTCCTGCATCCACGAGCGAGGTCAACTCCACACAGGGAAAGGAGAGTTGTACGGAACCTCGCGGCAGGACACAGAGCCTTTCACGCCTTCGACACAACTGACAAGCGGCCTGTTCACATCCGGTCACCGAGCGTGTCGGAGCGGGTGTGCGCCGCGACGAGCCCACAACTCCGGCCTCTGGTACGGATGCCGGCGCCGTTCCGCTCACCGCCGTGCCGGTGCGGTCACACCTCGGCCGCCTCCCGCGCGGGTTCGTCCGCGGGCAGGCTGTCCATGAAGGAGCTGACGGAGAAGACCGCGCGGCCGGGTCCGGGCGGGCCGTAGCCGGGGGGCGAGGACAGGCCGAAGTCGTCCATCGTGGCGCGGTAGGCCTCCAGCAGCCGGATGTGGTACTCCAGCGGCGCGCCCTGCGGGTTGGCCTTGCCGAGCGGCGTGGTGGGCTCGGGGCACCAGGTCGTGAAGCGGGGCGTGATGCCGTGCGACATGAAGAAGCGCAGGCCCTCGGTGGTGGAGGCGATGGCCTCGTCCACGGTGGTGAAGCCGAACGGCTCGGCCATCTCCACGCCCGCCACGAAGTTGGGGATCACGTTGCGCGCGCCGAACACCTCGGCGGAGTCCAGGATGCGCCGGTGCCACTCGTCCCGGCCGACGTACCGCTCCTTGCCAGGGCAGTACAGCTCGAACAGCCGGCGGTCCCACACCTCGAAGTTGGGGTGGTAGATCTGCACACCGTAGTCCTTGAACCGCTGCACGTCCGGCTTCGGCAGCGCCTGTGCCACGACCTTGCCGATCCAGCGGCCCGGGAAGCGCTCCTCGATCGCCTTGGCGTAGTGGCCGTAGAAGTCGGCCTCGTCCCGGCCCGCGACCGTCTTGGTGATCGCGCCGCCGGTGAGGGTGTAGGCGGTGGAGGCCTTCTGGGTGTCGTACCGGTCGATGATCTCCAGCGCCTCCAGGACCTCCTCCACGTCCTTGACGCCGGTGTACGGCCGGCCGGCCGCCTTGTGCTGGCGCCAGTTGTGGTTGATGTCGCAGTACTGGCACTCCTCCTTGGCGCCGAAGTACTGGCAGACCCGGAAGACGGTCAGGTAGATCAGGTAGCCCCACTGGATGGTGGGGGCGACCTCCATCACCGACTTCCCGTTGGAGAGGGTGTGCCGGTAGTACTCGGGCATCGGCGGCACGCCGACGTCGGCGATGCGGCTGCCGTCGAGGTAGAGCCCGAGCAGCCCCTCGTCGTCGGCGGCGACCCGGTACGGCGAGGCGGGGTTCACCCGTACGGAGACGACCGTACGGCGCAGGTCGTACGGCCCGCCGGTGAGGATGATCTCCTCGGGCGGGCGCCTGAGGGCGGCCTCGCCCAGCTCTGGCAGGGTGCCGTGGTCGAAGGAGAAGATGAAGTACGACTTCGGCTTCACCTCTCCGCTCTCGTTGTCGCTGAGCGCGGACGCGTCGAAGGCGACTCCGCCCCGGAGCAGGTCCTCCTTGAAGACGGCCTCCCGTGGCACGTGCGGGAAGCGCTCCATCAGATCCTCGACCAGCGCGGTACGACTGCCCATCCGCATGTCTCCTCCCGGCTCGGGCGTACGTCTTACACCGTATGCCCCCGTCTTCCGCCCGGCCGTGCCGGGTCCCCGCCCGGGGACGGGGCCGGTGTCCTCCGGGCGAGGCCGGATCAGGGAACGGCTCTCACGCCGAGCGCTCCAGCGCCGCTCGGTCGACGGCGTGCCGGAGACCGGCGCCGGCCGCGAGCCGTTCGGCCTCCTCGACCACCGTGCGGCCCAGGCGGGCCACCTCGTTGCCCTGGGAGCCGGCCAGGTGCGGGGTGACGAAGGCGTTGGGCAGGTCGTACAGCGGGGAACCGGCGGGCAGCGGTTCGGGGTCGGTGACGTCCAGGACCGCGCTGAGGCGGCCGGCCCGCAGCTGCCCGATCAGCGCCTCGTGGTCGACGAGCGCGCCGCGCGCGGTGTTGACGAGGACCGCTCCGCGGGGCATCAGCGCGAGTTCCCGGGCGCCGATCAGGTGCCGGGTCCCCGGGGTCTCGGGGGCGTGCAGCGTGACGACGTCGGACGTGCGCAGCAACTCGTCGAGCTCCAGCAGCGGCACGCCGAGCCGGGCGGCCTCGGGGGCGTCGACGTAGGGGTCGGTGAGCGTGACCGTCAGGTCGTGCGGCCGGAGCAGTTCGATCAGGCGGCGGCCGACGCGGGAGGCGCCGACGACGCCGACGCGGCGGCCGTGGTTGCCGATGCCGGGGAGGACGCCGCCGTACGGGAAGCTGCGCCGGCCGCGCAGCCGGTCGCGGAGGGCGAAGACGTCCTTGCCGGCGAGCAGGATGACGGCGAGCGCGTACTCGGCCACGGGCAGGGCGTTGGCGGCGGCGGCCGAGGAGACGACGATGCCGCGCCGCCACACCTCCTCGGTGGCGAGGCCCTTGACCGAGCCGGCCGCGTGCAGGACCGCGCGCAGCCTCGGTGCGGCGTCGAGGGCTGCCGCGTCCAGACGGGGGCAGCCCCAGCCGGTGATCAGGACCTCGGTGCGGGCCAGGACCTCCCGCACCCGTGGCTCGGTGAAGTCGTGCGCCACCAGGGCGGGATCGACGTCCACACACGCGCGCAGGCGGGCCAGCAGCTCCGGCGGGAAGACGTGCGGCACGTTCCGCGCCGTCATGGCGAGCAGAGCCTGGGGACGCTCGGGCAAGGACGTGACCTCCGGCTCGTGACACGGTGGCGGCAAGCGCTTCCCACGCTAGGCCGCGGCGCGGCGGAGGGGCAACGGACACGCGCGCCGTCCGGCTTCCTCCGACCCGTTTCCGCACCCTTGTCGGAGGTTCCGCCCAGCCCATAGCCTGACGCCCGTCGTGGGCCGGCCCCGGCCCGGCCCGCCGGGGAGGGGCAGCCGCGTGTTGGTCAACCTCCTCGACCCCGAAGTGGTCGTGCTCGGCAGCCGGGTCGCCGCCCGGCTGGGCACGCCACTGCTCGACGGAATCCGCCGGGCCGTCGCCCGGCACGCCCTGCGCCGACCGCCGGCCGGCGGCCGCCACCGAGATCGTCCTCTCCCCGATCCGCACCGACCCGGTGTCCCTCGGCGCGGCCACGTTCGCGCTGGAAGGGGCGCTGCTGTCCGCCGGCCGGCGGACAGGCACCACCGAGCGCACCGCACCTCCTTCGCCACGGCCCCTGCCGTCCTCCCCCTAGGAGTCCGATGTCGTCGCGCACCACCACCGTCACCGCGTACGTGGAGGACGTCTCCCCGGGATCCGGGGCGCTGCCGCCCCGCGCCTGGTACGCCTCCTCCGACGCCGCTTCCCTCTCCCTTAACGGCATCTGGGCTTTCCGGCTGTCGCGGACGGCGGACGCCGAGGACGACTCCTTCGCCGAGGTGGGGTACGACGCCGGCGACTGGGCCCGGGTCGAGGTTCCCGGCCACTGGGTCCTCCAGGGCCACGGCTCCCCCGTCTACACCAACCACCTCTACCCGTTCCCCGTCGACCCGCCCCGGGTGCCGACCGAGAACCCGACCGGTGACCACCTGCGCGTGTTCGACCTGCCCGCGGACTGGCCGGGACCGTCCGGCGGCGGCGCCGTGCTGCGCTTCGACGGGGTGGAGTCCTGCGCCCGCGTCTGGCTGAACGGCACGGACCTCGGCGAGTTCAAGGGCTCGCGCCTGCCGCACGAGTTCGCCGTCGGCCATCTGCTGCGGGCCCGGGGCAACGTACTGGCGGTCCGGGTGCACCAGTGGTCGGCCGGCTCCTACCTGGAGGACCAGGACCAGTGGTGGCTGCCCGGCGTCTTCCGTGACGTCACCCTGCTGCACCGCCCGGCCGGCTGCGCCCTCGACTTCTTCGTGCACGCCTCCTACGACCACGTGAGCGGCGAGGGCACCCTGCGTGTCGACTCCGACGTGGACGGCCGGGTCACCGTCCCGGACCTCGGCGTCGACACCGCGACCGGAGAGCCGGTGACCGTGCCGGTCGAACCGTGGTCGGCGGAGCTGCCCCGGCTGTACGACGGCGTGCTGGCCACCCAGGGCGAGCGGATTCCCCTGCGCATCGGCTTCCGCACGGTGGAACTGGCCGACGGGCTCATCAGGGTCAACGGACGGGCGGTCCTCTTCAAGGGCGTCAACCGGCACGAGTGGCACCCGGAGAAGGGCCGGGCGCTCGACCTCGCGACCATGCGCGAGGACGTGCTGCTGATGAAGCGGCACAACGTCAACGCCGTCCGCACCTCCCACTACCCGCCGCACCCGGCCTTCCTCGACCTCTGCGACGAGCTGGGCCTGTGGGTGATCGACGAGTGCGACCTGGAGACCCACGGCTTCGCCGAGCAGGGCTGGCGGGACAACCCCGTCGACGACGACCGCTGGACCCCCGCCCTGCTCGACCGGGCGGCCCGCATGGTCGAGCGGGACAAGAACCACCCGTCCGTCGTCCTGTGGTCCCTCGGCAACGAGGCGGGCACCGGCCGCGGCCTGACCGCGATGGCCGAGTGGATCCACGGCCGGGACCCCTCACGGCTGGTGCACTACGAGGGTGACCACACCTGCCGTGACACGGACGTCTACTCGCGGATGTACACCGGCCACGCCGAGGTCGAGCGGGTCGGCCGCGGCCTGGACGGCGGCCCGCACCGGCGCCGTGAACTGCCCTACCTGCTGTGCGAGTACGCGCACGCGATGGGCAACGGCCCCGGCGGACTCGCCGACTACCAGCGGCTGTTCGAAGCTCATGACCGGCTCCAGGGCGGTTTCGTCTGGGAGTGGATCGACCACGGCATCGCCCATCCCGGCCTGGGCTACGCCTACGGCGGCGACTTCGGCGAGGAGCTGCACGACGGCAACTTCGTCTGCGACGGACTGCTCTTCCCGGACCGGCGGCCCTCCCCCGGCCTCGTCGAGTTCAAGAAGGTGATCGAGCCGGTGACGATCGAGGGCGACGCCTCCGGCGGCACCGTCCGCGTCAGGAACGGGTACGACTTCGCCGGCCTGTCGGCGCTGGCCTTCACCTGGTCGTACCGGGTGGACGGCGAGACGGTCGATTCCGGCTTCCTGCCGGTTCCCCCGCTGGAGCCGGGCGAGTCGGCCGAGGTGAAGCTGCCCGCGCCACCGGCCACGGCACCGGCCGGCGAGGCCCTCTGGACGGTACGGGCGCTGCTCGCCGCCGGCACCGCCTGGGCGCCCGAGGGGCACGTCGTCGCCTGGGGCCAGTTCGGCCGGTCGGCGCGCCCGGCGCCGTCGGTCGCGGCGGCCGGCGGCCCGGTGCCCGGCGAGGGACTGATCACCCTGGGCCCGGCCTCCTTCGACGCGCGCACCGGCGCCCTGCGGCGAGTCGGCGCGGTGGACATCACCGGACTGCGCCTGGACGTGTGGCGGGCCACCACCGACAACGACGACGGCGCCGCCTCGCAGCCCGACGCCCGCTACGGCCGGCTGTGGCGCAGGCTCGGCCTGCACCGCGTGCAGCACCGGCTGGACGCCGTGGAGAGCGGCGACGACGCGCTGACGGTCCGCACCCGGGTGGCGCCCGCCGCCGGGGAGATCGGGCTCTCGACGGTGTACCGCTGGACGTCGGACGGACCGCGTCTCGGGCTCACCGTGTCCGTCACCCCGGAGGGCGACTGGACCGTACCGCTGCCCCGGCTCGGCATCCGCTTCGGGCTGTCCTCGGCCGACCGCGTGCGATGGTACGGCGGCGGCCCCGGCGAGGCGTATCCGGACAGCGCGACGGCGTCGGAGGTCGGCCGCTGGCAGTCGACCGTGGACGAGCTGCAGACGCCGTACGTGCGTCCGCAGGAGAACGGCGCCCGCGCCGGGGTCCGCTGGGCCGAGATCGGCGGCCTGCGCGTGGAGGGCGACCCGGAGTTCTTCCTCACCGCCCGCCGCTGGACCACCGAACAGCTGGACGCGGCGGCCCACCGCACCGACCTCGCCCCCGGAGACACGGTGTGGGTCAACCTCGACCACGGACTGCACGGTCTCGGCTCCCAGTCCTGCGGCCCCGGCCCGCTGCCGCGGTACTTCCTGCGGGCCGAGCCCGCGCGGTTCACGTTCGTCCTCTCGGAGGTCTCCGCCTGACCGACGCCGCGGGCGGCCGGCGGCTGTCCACCACTACCTAGATGCTCTAGGATCTCACCTAGACTCCTAAGGAGGTGGCCCATGGCCCGTGCTGGACTCACCGCCGACCGCATCGTCGCGGCCGCCGCCGAACTCGCCGACGAGGCGGGCTTCGAGCACGTCACGCTCTCCGCGCTGGCCCGGCGCTTCGGGGTGAAGGACGCGAGCCTGTACTCGCACGTCCGCAACCTGAACGACCTGCGCACCCGGCTGGCGCTGCACGCGGGCGGCGAGCTGATCGACCGGATCGCGGCGGCCGTGGCCGGCCGGGCCGGCCGGGACGCGCTGACCGCCTTCGCGGACGCCTACCGGTCGTACGCGCTGGAGCACCCCGGCCGCTACTCGGCCACCCAGATCCGCATCGACCAGAGCCTGATCGCCGACTCCCCCGCCATGCGCCGCACCGCCGAGATCACCTACGGCATGCTCCGCGCCTACGGCCTGGCCGAGCCCGATCTGACCGACGCCGTACGCCTGCTGCGCAGCACCTTCCACGGCTACTGCGCCCTGGAGTCCGCCGGCGGCTTCGGCGCCGCCCGTGACGTGCGGGCCTCCTGGGACAAGGCGGTCGAGGCCCTGCACCTCGCCCTCACCCACTGGCCCCGGGAGACGGGGAACGATGACTGACCACCCCTGCCACGACGTGACGGGCGCCGGACCCGTACTCCTGCTCGTGCCGGGCGGGGCCGGGCACCCCATGGGGCTCGGGCCGCTGACCGAGCGGCTGGCGCGGCGCTTCACCGTGGTGACGTACGACCCGCTGGGCCTCGCCCACGGCCGGCTCGGCCTGCCGGTGGCGGACCAGCGGCCGGCCGACTGGAGCAGGGGTGCCGCCCGGGTGCTGGAGACGGTGCTGCCCCCGGACGAGCGGGCGTTCGTGTTCGGGACCAGCTCCGGGGGGATCGCGGTCCTCGACCTGCTGGCCCGGCACCCGGGACGGCTCGCGCACGTGGTGGCGCACGAGGCGCCCTGCGTGACCGCCCTGCCGGACGGCCGGGAGCGGCGCGAGGAGCTGATCGCCGCGCTGGACGGCGCCGGACGGCCGCCGGCCGAGGGCCCCTCGGCGACGTCGATGGGCGTCTTCCTCGCCCACGTCCTGCGCCCCTTCACGGCCCACGTCCCCGTGCTGACGGCCCTGGAGCCCCGCCTCACCCTGGCCGCCGGCACCGGCTCCCGTGGCCAGGTCCTGCACCGCACGGCCCGCGTCCTCGCCGACCGCCACGGCAGCGCCTTCCTGGAGTTCCCGGGCGGGCACCTCGGCATCCTGGATCACCCGGCGGAGTTCGCCGGCCTGCTCACCGAGACGTTCCTCGCCGCCGCACCCGCCTCGCCGTAGGAGGGCGTCGTACCGCTCGGCACCCGGCCGGCGGCGATGTCGCCGACCGCGTCCAGCGCCGCGCCCAGCGCTCGCCGGTAGAGCAGCGAGCCGAGGCTGACCCGGCCGACGCCCAGGTCCGCGAGGTGGGGCACGGTGGGGCCGCCGGGTGAGTAGAGGATGTTGAGCGGGACGCCGATCCATCCGACGAGGTCCGCGATCCGGTGCGGGTCGGTCAGGCCGGGCACGAACACGCCGTCCGCGCCCGCTTGCCGGTAGGCGTCGAGCCGCCGTGAGGTGTCCAGGCCGTCCCCGTCACCCAACCAGCACGTATCCGTGCGGGCGTTGACGAACAGTCCGGGCACGGCTGCCTTGACGGCGGCGATCTTCGCGGCGTGCCGGGCGGCCGGTCCGAGGCCGTCCTCCAGATTGACGCCGACGGCCCCCGACTCCCACAACCGGCCCGCCAGCACGGCGACTTCCTCCGGGTCGTCGCTGAAGCCGCCTTCCACGTCCACGGAGAGCAGATACGGCTCCGAGCCGAGTACGCGGGCCAGGCCCAGGGTGTGCTCGCGGGTGGCGGCCCGGCCGTCGGGCAGCCCGGCGGCCGCCGCCACGGCCGCACTGCTCGTGCCGATCGCGGGATGGCCCCGGGCGGCGAGGAGGGCCGCCGAGGCGTGGTCCCAGGCGTTGGGGAGCAGCAGCGGCTCGCCGGGACGACGGTGGAGACCGGCGAACACGGTCACGAGAGATCTCCCACCGCGTCCGCGTAGTACGTGGAATCCGCCACGTGGTGCGCGAGTTCGCGGAAGCTCCAGCCCGCGCCGGGCGAGTCGTCGAGCTGTTCGCCGGTCAGCGCGGCCAGGCGTACGGCCCATATCCGGGCCAGCCGGGTGAGGCGGCTGCGGGCCTCGTCGAGGTCGGCCGCGGTGAACGGGGCCAGGTCCGCCGGCGTGGTGGCGGCGGAGGCGTGCCAGTGGTCCGGCTGCGGCTCCTCGCCCGCCAGCCGGGCCTCCAGTTCGGCCAGATGGTCGATGAGATGGTCGGTGACCCTGCGGATCGCCTTGTGCGGGGTGTGGACGCGGTCGTCGGCCCGGACGGGGGTGCCGTCCCAGGCGGTCCAGCCGGCCGCCAGGTCCAGCACGTGCTCGACCATGCCGGTGACGGCCCGTGCGGGCGTGCTCTGTTCGGTGTCGCTCATACGGAGCACGCTAGGCACGGGTCCGTTCGGCGGCGGCCGAAGTGTCCGCGCCGCCGGTCCCCTACCCGGCGCGCTCGGCCGCGCTGCGCTCCACACAGAACTCGTTGCCCTCGGGATCGGTGAGGACCGCCCAGCCGGTGCCGTCGGGCCTGCGCCGGTCGTCCACCAGGGTGGCCCCGAGGGCGATCACCCGCTCGACCTCCTCGTCCCGCCCGCGGTCCTGCGGCTGCAGGTCGAAATGCACCCGGTTCTTGCCCGTCTTGCCCTCCGGCACGGTGACGAACAGCAGCCCGGCTCCCGCGATCAGCGCCTCCGGGTCACCGGGACGGTCGTCCTCGTGCAGCGGCTGGTCCAGCACCTTCGACCAGAAGCTGCCGAGGGCGTAGGCGTCGGCGGAGTCGATCGTCACATGGCGGATCTTCGAAGTCATGCGGTGATTCTTCTGGACGATCGTGAAGCACGGCAACGGACTTACGCCACGGCGTGGACAGGAACGGCCTGGCACCCGGCCGGGCTCTGCCGCCCGCCCGGCCGGGGTCCGGGCGTCGTGGGCGCGGCCCTTCGGCTAGCTTCGAGGCATGACCGGCCGTACCTCTCCCAGCCTCGCCGAAGCCCTCGCGACCGGGGCCGTCGTGCTGGACGGCGGCATGTCCAACCAGTTGGAGGCAACCGGGCACGACCTGGGCGGCGGGCTGTGGTCGGCGCGGCTGCTGGCCGAGCGCCCCGAGGCGGTCGCCGAGGCCCACCTCGCCTACTTCCGCGCGGGCGCGGACGTGGCGATCACCGCGAGCTACCAGGCCACCTTCCAGGGCTTCGCGAAGCACGGCATCGGCCACGAGGAAGCCGCGCGGCTGCTCGCGCTGAGCGTGCGCCTCGCCCGTACGGCGGCCCGCCGGGCCGGGGACGCCGGCGTGACACGGCCCCTGTGGGTGGCGGCCTCGGCCGGGCCGTACGGGGCGATGCTCGCGGACGGCTCCGAGTACCGGGGCCGCTACGGGCTGGGCGTCGGGGAACTGGAGCGGTTCCACCGGCCGCGGCTGGAGGTGCTGGCCGCCGCCGCGCCGGACGTGATCGCGCTGGAGACCGTGCCCGACGCCGACGAAGGCGCGGCGCTGCTCAGGGCGGTGCGGGGGCTCGGGGTGCCGGTGTGGCTGTCGTACACCGTCGACGGCCCGCGCACGCGGGCCGGGCAGCCGCTCGAGGACGCGTTCGCGCCGGCGGCCGGCGCGGACGAGGTCATCGCGGTGGGGGTGAACTGCTGCGCGCCGCGGGACGCCGGGCCCGCGGTGGAGATCGCGGCCCGGGTCACCGGCAAGCCGGTCGTGGTCTACCCCAACAGCGGCGAGGTGTGGGACGCGCGGACGCGTGCCTGGACGGGGCGTGCGGCGTTCGGCGCCGGGCAGGTCGCGGCGTGGCGGGAGGCCGGGGCGCGGCTGATCGGAGGGTGCTGCCGGGTCGGCCCGGAGGCGATCTCGGCGATCGCCTCCGCCGTGGGCAGTCCCGACCGGTAGACCCCGGGCCGTCGGCGGTCAGCGGCGCAGTGCGCCGACCGACCGCCGCAGGCGCCGCACGGCTGCCGCCAGTTCGGCCCCCGGGGCTCGGACGGTGCCGCCCGGCGCCGGCTCCGGAACCTGGGACGCGGTCGTCCACAGGGCCATCGCCTCGTCCAGCGAGCCGTACGCGGTGTACGGCACGCCGCCGTCGAAGACGCGTACGGGGTGTGAGTCGTCCCAGGCCTGCCAGCCGGGGTTCCCGGTCGTGGCGAACCGGACCCAGGCCGCGTGCATCGCGTCGCGCAGCGCACGCGGGGCGTTCTCGCCGGCCAGCTTCCTGGCCTCGGGCAGATCGCCGGTGCCGAAGACGAACCCCAGCTCCAGGGCGTGGCAGGCGCCGAGGCCGGGGAGGTTGGACGGCCACGCGAACTCGTAGAGGTAGGAGCTGCCGGGGCGGGCGTCGGCGAGGCGGTGCAGCGGGACGCGCAGCAGGTGGTCGGTGACCATCTGGCCGACGGTCTCGGCGGCGCCGGCGTCGGGGCGCAGGGCCCGGTAACCGCGGGGCACCTCGGGGCCGACGCGGCAGCGGGCCATGGCCCCGGCGAGGGCGACGGGTCCGATCCGGTCGACGCGCTCGTGCAGTCCGCCGGGAACCAGCCACAGCCGGTACTCGTCCCGGGTCCAGCCCGTGAGCAGCTCGACGCCCGGGGCGGCGCCGTCGAGGAGCGCCCTGAGCGGGTCGCGGGGCACGAGGTCGCCGTCGACGACGAGGCCGAACGCGGGTCCGCCCAGCACGGGGCCGCTGAGCCGGCCGGCTTCGGCCTGGGCGCGCAGCAGCAGGTCGCGGTCGACGGCGGCGAAGGCCTCGGCGGTGGCGGGGATCTTCAGCCGGGCGGCCATGCGCCGCACCACGCGCCGCACCTTGTCGCGGTCCGACGCCTCCGGCGGGCCGCTCTGCAGCACCGCCCGCCGGATCAGGCCGCGGGTCTGCGGTGCGGCGAGCAGGGCGCCGGCGCTGATCGCGCCGGCCGACTGGCCGCACAGGGTGATCCGGTCGGGGTCGCCGCCGAACGCGGCGATCGCCTCGTGGACCCAGCGCAGGGCGGCGAACTGGTCGCGCAGGCCCGCGTTGGGCGGCGCGTCGGGGAAGAGCCCGTACCCCTCCACCCCCAGCCGGTAGTTGAGCGAGACGCAGACGACGCCGTCCCGGGCGAAGGCGCTGCCGTCATACACGGGTACGGCCGAGGAGCCTCTGGTCAGCGCACCGCCGTGGATCCAGACCAGGACGGGGAGGCGGGCGCCGGGGTCCGGCTGGGGCGTCCATACGTTGAGGTTGAGGCATTCGTCGCCGGGGATCTCGGGGTCGGACAGGTACCGGGCGAAGGCCTCGGAGTACGGGGGTTTCGGCGCGGTCGGCCCGAAGGCGGTCGCGTCGCGTACCCCGTCCCAGGGGTCGGGCGGCTCGGGCGGGCGGAACCGGCGGGGGCCGAAGGGCGGTGCGGCGTAGGGGATGCCGCGGAAGACCGCGATGCCCCGCTCGTACCTGCCGCGTACGGCCCCGTGGGGCGTTCCGACCACGGGGTCCGTCCGGTCTGCCGCCATCGCCCACCAGCCCTTCGCCGCGTTCGTGCACTTCTCGCCGCTGTCGCGTCGGTGCAGTCGCGTCGGGTGCACTGTTCACATGAGCACCACGAGGCGCGGAGGTATTCCGGGGTAACACGCCCGCGGCACCGCGGCGCCCGGGCAGGCGGTGGCGCCGTCAGTCCTCCTCGGGGTCGCCGGGGGCTCCGACGAGGGCCTCGACGACGTCCACGGCACTGCCGTCGTGGTCGCTGCCGGCGGTGCCGCTGCCGGTCTGCACGTTGGCCGCCCGGTCGACCTCCAGGATCGAGTCGGCCCGCGAGTTGTCGATCACCGTGACCAGGTCGCCGGACGCGGTCGCGGGCGCGGCGGCCGCGCCGAGGATCGCGACGGCCGCGGCCGTCGCGATCCCGAGCCGGGGAACGGCACCCCTCACACGCCCACGCCCTCGGGGACGAGCCGCTCACGGGCGATGTTGCGCTCCAGCAGGCTGGTGGACGCCTGTACACCGACCCCACTCTCGGGGTCCACCCGCGGCAGCCGGCCGTCGGCGGCCTTGAGGCCGGTGAGCGCTGCGTCCATCGCCTCGTGCGCGGCGAACAGGCAGGGGGTGCTGTAGATGGCCACGTCGACGCCCAGGTCGGACAGCTCGCCGAGGGACAGGCGCGGCGACTTGCCGCCGGCGATCTGGTTGAACAGCAGCGGTTTGCCGCCGACGACCTCGCGGATGCGCCTGATCCACTCGACGCTGCGCACCCCGTCGACCAGGACCACGTCGGCGTCGGTGGCGGCCAGCCGCTCGGCGCGGTGCAGGATGTCGTGCTCGTCGGTGGCGTCCGTGCGGGCGACGACCACCAGGTCCCTGCGTGTCTCCAGGACCCTGTGCAGCTTCTCCAGGTACTCCTCCAGCGGCAGCACCTGCTTGCCGTCGGCGTGTCCGCAGCGGCGGGGCCGCTTCTGGTCCTCCAGGATCACACCGGAGGCCCCGATGCGCTCCAGTCCCTCGACGACGTGGCAGGCGACCTCCGGGTCGACGTAACCGTCGTCGATGTCGACCAGCAGATGGTGGTGCGGGAACGCGCCGCGCAGCCGCTGGACGAAGGCCACCATGTCGGGCCATGCGATGAATCCGATGTCGGGCAGTCCGTAGTACGAGGCCGCGAATCCGAAGCCCGAGACGAACATCCCGTCGTAGTGCTTGGCCGCGATCGACGCCGAGTACATGTCGTACACGCCGATCAGCGGTGTGGTCCCGGGCCCGGCGATGCGGTCGCGCAGCTTCTTACCGTGGGTCAAGGTCCGGCTCCTTCTGTGGGTGGGTGACGCGGACGGGCTGGGTCCGCCGCGTCTCGACGCCCTTTACCAAGACGAAAGCATCCCTAGACATTCACGTGACCTTCCATGTACGCCACCTTTACTCACCCGGGTGGCCGAACCGGTTCACCGCAGAAACGTCACGCGCGGACGTCCGCGCGTGCAGGACCGCCACCGGTGTCCGATTCGTTCAAGACCGGCGGCCGGCGCACGCCTACGGTGGCCGCATGACCACACGATTCGCCGTGATCGGGCTGGTGGCCTCCGATCTGGCCGCCTCCCTCGCCTTCTACCGCCGCCTCGGCCTGGTCTTCCCGGCCGGCGCCGAGGAACAGCCGCACGTCGAGGCGGAGCTGCCCGGTGGGCTGGTCCTCGCGCTGGACACAGAACAGACCATTCGCTCCTTCCATCCCGGCTGGCGGCCGCCCGCCGGCGGCGGGCGGGTGTCGCTCGCCTTCCGGTGCGACTCGCCGGCCGCGGTCGACGCCCTGTACGAGGAACTGGTGGGCGCCGGGCACCACGGGGAGCTGAAGCCGTGGGACGCCTTCTGGGGCCAGCGGTACGCGACCGTGCACGACCCCGACGGCAACGGGGTCGACCTGTTCGCCCCGCTACCGGCCCCCGCCGAGTAGCTCCCCGAGCGGCCGGCCCGCCAGCTCCCGCACCTCGCGGGCCAGATGCGGCTGGTCCGCGTACCCGGCGCGGGCCGCGGTCTCGGCGTAGGGCACCCCCGACCGGGCCAGCGCCAGCGCCCGCTGCAGCCGCAGGACGCGGGCGAGGGTCTTGGGCCCGTAGCCGAAGGCACCCAGGCAGCGGCGGTGCAGCCGGCGCGCTCCGACGCCGAGTTCGGCGGCCGTGGCGGACACCGCACGGCCCTCGTCCAGGCACTCCACCAGCCGGCGCAGCAGCGGATCGGGAGCCCCTGTCGCCGCGGCGCGGTCCAGGGCGACGTCCTCCAGGGCCGTCGCCGCGTCGGCCGCCGCCCCGACCCTGTCCCGCAGCCGCCGGACCCGGTCGGCGGGCCACAGGTCCGCCAGCTCCACCCGGCGGTCGCGCAGTTCGTGCGCCGGTACGCCTAGCAGGGCGGGCGCGGTGCCGGGGAAGAAGCGGACGCCCGCCCAGGTCCGGGCCGGTCCTCCGGGGAGGTACGGCCGGGTGTCCGGGCCCGCGACCAGCAGCCGGCCCTCGCTCCACAGCAGGTCCATGCAGCCGTCGGGCAGCACGGGCCGGGCACCGGCATCAGCACCGGCCGGCGTGTTCGTCCACACGACCGCCCCGGTCAGCCGCGACGCCCGCTCCGTGTACACGGCCGCCAGCCTACGCCGGGAGGTCACGCACGGGAGGGGGCCGCCCTTCCACGTCCCGCACGTGGACCACGGGCGGGCCATGCCCCGCGCGATGGGCCGGAGGCGAGCCGTGGCGGGTGCGGGAGCCGCGGGTCGGGCGACGGTGGCCGCGGTGGCCGTCCGCGGGAGGACGGGCAGGTGTCCCGGCGTACGGTCAGTTCCCCGGGCCCGCCGTGCCACCGGTGCCCGTGCCGCCCGCCCGGTGGCTGTGGTGCGGGTTCTTCGCGTGGGTGCGCAGCCGGGCCGTGACGTCCTCCGGGGGGAGGAAGCGGGACCAGCGCTCGGGGAACTCGGACGGCATGTCGGGGTCGTCGGGGTCGGCGTCGCGGGCCGCGGCGGCCCAGGCGACGTACTCGGCGACCTGCGCCTCGCGGACCCGCTCGTTCGCCTCGCGGGCGGCGGCCGTCGCGGCGGCGGGCCAGACCCGGTCGATCGCGGCGTTCACCGCCGCGCCGACGAGCACGGCGAAGGCGGACATCCCGATCCACAGCAGGACGGCGACGGCGGCGGCGAGGGAGCCGTAGATGGTGGCGCCCTCGATGGTGTGGGTGAGGTAGATGCGCAGCAGGAAGCTGCCCACGACCCACATGGCCAGGGCGACCAGGGCACCCGGCACGTCCTCGATCCACGGGGACCGCACCGGCACCGAGACGTGGTACAGGGTCGTCAGGAAGGCGATGGACAGCACCATCACGACCGGCCAGTACAGGACCTGCACGACCGTCTCCGACCAGGGCACGATCCGCACCACGGCGTCCGGTCCCGCCACCATCAGCGGCAGCGCCACCGAGCCGATCAGCAGGGCCACGATGAACAGCAGGAAGGCCATGATCCGGGTCTTGACGATGCCCCGGACGCCGTCGAGGCCGTACATGACGGTGATGGTGTCGATGAAGACGTTCACCGCGCGGGAGCCCGACCACAGGGCGAACAGGAAGCCTATGGAGATGACGTCGGGCCGGCCGCCCTTCATCACGTCGTGCAGGATCGGCTGGGCGATCTCCCTGACGCCCTTGTCGGACAGCACCGTGCGGGACGCGTTCAGAAGGTTGTCCTGCAGGCTCTGGATGGTGTCGGCGCCGGTCCAGGTGTCGACGTAGCCCAGCAGCCCGATGAGGCTCAGCAGCAGCGGCGGCACGGACAGCAGCGTGAAGAACGCCGCTTCGGCCGCCAGGCCCAGGATGCGGTACTCCATGCAGGAATCGACGGTGTCCTTGAGCAACAGCCAGGCGGTCCTGCGCTTGGAGACGTTCCGGTAGAGGGCTCTGGCCCGGTGGAGCCGGCCGGCGGGCGGCTCGGGGGATTCACTTGCTGGCTGCACGTCCTAACGGTATCCGCCGTGCCGGGCCCCTCTCACCTTCCGGGGGCGGTCATCCGTTCGACACCCCGGGTTTCCGCTCTGTGCCGCTCCGGGGGGCCATCACCGCCGCCGTCCCGGGTAGGTTCGCAGTCATGGCAGGCACCTCCACGCACACCGTGACGAACCAGCCGCCCCCGCTGGTCGGATACGACGTCTTCTCGGCCGACCGGGCCCTCGTCGAGGCGGTCGAGAGGTACACCGACCCGGACGTATCGGACGAGGTGCGCTCCGAGCTGTCCGCGCTCGGCCGCTCCGCCGGCTCCGGGCAGCTGCAGGAGTGGGCGGTGCAGGCGAACGAGCACCCGCCCCGGCTGCACACCCACGACCGCTACGGCCACCGGACCGACGAGGTCGAGTTCCACCCGGCCTGGCACCGGCTGCTCGGCAAGGGCGTCTCGGCGGGCCTGACCGGCGCCTGGGGCCGCCCGGCCGGGCATGTGCGGCGGGCGGCCGGGTTCCTGGTCTGGACCCAGGTCGAGGCGGGCAACTGCTGCCCGCTGTCGATGACCCACGCGGCCGTCCCGGCGCTGCGCGCCGACCCGGGGCTCGCCGCCGAGTGGGAGCCGCGGCTGACGTCCACGGTCTACGACCGGGAGCTGCGGCCCGCCGGGCAGAAAGCCGGCGCCCTCTTCGGCATGGGCATGACCGAGAAGCAGGGCGGCAGCGACGTACGGGCGAACACCACCGAGGCGCGGCCCCTTGCCGAGGCCGGCACCTACGTGCTGACCGGGCACAAGTGGTTCTGCTCGGCGCCCATGTCGGACGCCTTCCTGGTGCTCGCGCAGGCCCCGGACGGGCTGACCTGCTTCCTTGTGCCCCGCGTGCTGGCGGACGGCACCCGCAACGTCTTCCGCATCCAGCGTCTGAAGGACAAGCTGGGCAACCGGTCCAACGCCTCCGCCGAGGTCGAGTTCGACGGCACCTGGGCGCGCCGGGTCGGGGAGGAGGGGCGCGGGGTGCGGACCATCATCGGCATGGTCGCCGCGACCCGGCTGGACTGCGCGCTCGGTTCCGCGGGCCTGATGCGGCAGGCGGTGGCGCAGGCGATCCACCACAGCACCCACCGCGAGGCCTTCGGCGGGCGGCTGGTCGACAAGCCGCTGATGCGCAACGTGCTCGCCGACCTCGCGCTGGAGTCGGAGGCCGCGACCGCGCTCGCGCTGCGGCTGGCCGCCGCGTACGACGACGGCGGCGAGCGGGAACGCGCCTTCCTGCGGCTGGCGGTGCCGGCCGCGAAGTACTGGATCACCAAGCGCTGCGCCCCGGTGGCCGTGGAGGCCGCCGAGTGCCTGGGCGGCAACGGGTACGTGGAGGATTCGGGGCTGCCCCGGCTGGTGCGCGAGTCGCCGCTGAACTCGGTCTGGGAGGGAGCCGGGAACGTCCAGGCGCTCGACGTGCTCAGGGCGCTGCGGCGGGAACCGGGCGCGCTGGACGCGTGCCTCACGGAGATCGGCCGGGCGCACGGCGCCGACCACCGCCTGGACCGGGCGGTGAAGGACCTGTTCACCGAACTCGCCGATCTGGACGGTATCGAGGGCCGGGCCAGGCGCCTGGTCGAGCGGCTGGCCCTGGTGCTGCAGGGTTCGCTGCTGGTGCGCCACGCACCGCCTCAGGTCGCCGACGCCTTCTGCGCCTCCCGGCTGGGCGGCGACCACGGAGCGTCCTTCGGCACACTGCCGGGAGGGCTGGATCTGGCGTCGGTGGTGGAGCGGGCGCGCCCGGTGCCCTGACGGAGCCCCGGAGGGGGTGGTGCTGCGCCGACACGGCACCACCCCCGTCGCTCGGGCGTGTTGCAGCCCTCGGACGCGCAGTGCGTCAGGGTCAAGTCTCGGCCGGTGCGGCGTGGTCCACCAGGGTTGCACAGGGTTGCAACTCGTCGGCGCACGTGCGCGGAGTATGTGCCTCCGGCCTGCCCGTGACGGCAGTATGAGAGGCACAGCCGGACCGGAAACCGACGCCCGGGACGGCTTGACACGTGCGTTCGACACCTTTTCCGGGAGGATCCCCGTGGCGAACCCGCCGATGAACGTGGCGCGCCTGGCCGCCGTGGACGCGGCGCAGGCGGCGCGGGTGCTGAGCGAGGTGCGTGAGGCCGCACTCGCCGGCCGACGTGCGCGGGTGCCGCCGCGGCCGGTGATCGAGCAGTCCTGGGGGCGGATGCTGCGCAGCGGGGTCGATCCCGAGCACGACTTCAGATCGGGACTGCTGCCCGCCGACGAAGTGCGGCGCCGGCGCGAGGAGTCACCGCTGCGGCACGTCCTGCCGGTGCTGCGCGAGGGTCTGCTTTCGGTCGCGGACGTGGCCCGGCACATCATGGTCGTGGCGGACGCCGAGGGGCGCGTGCTGTGGCGGGAGGGGTCGCGGCCGGTGCTGCGCAAGGCGGACGGTCTCGGTTTTGAACTGGGCGCGGACTGGCGTGAGGACGTCGTCGGCACCAACGGGGTGGGCACCCCGGTGGTCGTGCGAAGACCCGTGCAGGTCTTCGCCGGCGAGCACTTCGTGCGCTCGCAGACGTCCTGGACGTGCACCGGCGCCCCCATCACCGACCCCAGGGACGGCCGGCTGATCGGTGTCGTGGACGTCAGCGGCCCGCTGGAGACCATGCACCCGGCGACCCTGGCCTGGGTGGACTCGGTGGCCAAGCTCGCCGAGGCGCGGCTGCGGGAACTGCACCTGGTCCAGCTGGAGCGGCTGCGGGCGGTGGCGGCGCCCGTGCTGGCCCGCCTGGCGGGGCGGGCGCTGGCGGTGGACGGGGACGGCTGGGTGGCGGCGGTGACCGGGATGCCGTACGTGCGGCGGGTGGCGCTGCCCAAGTCGCTGTCACCCGGCCACCGGTGGCTGCCCTCGCTCGGCTCGTGCGCGGTGGAGCCGCTGGCCGGGGGCTGGTTGCTGCGGGCGGACGGCGAACCGCCCGCCACCGCCGCCGTCAAAGTCGTGCTGGACTTCGCCCGGCCGGGGCGCAGGACACTGACGGTCGAGTCCGCGGCGGGCTCCTGGTCCCGGCAACTGAGTCCGCGGCATGCCGAGTTGCTGTTCCTGCTCACCGAGAACCCGTCCGGGCGAGGTGCGGCGGACCTCGCGGAGGACCTGTTCGGCGATCCCACCAGAACGGTGACCGTACGCGCGGAGATGTCCCGGATCAGGCGCTACCTCGGGCAGCTCCTGCGGCACCGGCCCTACCGCCTGAGCGAGGAGACGGAGGTCGAGGTGCTGCTCCCCCACGACCCCCGGGACCTGCTCCCCCAGTCGACGGCACCGGCGGTGGCCCGCAGACGGCCGGCCGCGCGGGACGAGGGGCCGGTGCGGTCCTGACCGCGCCCGGCCACGCCGACTGCGCGTGCGTTCAGCATATTTGCGGGGTCTTGGCCCCGCACGGCCCGTTGCTGCCGTAGCATCCCCTACGGGCCTCCCCACCTGTCCCTCGGTCAACGTACGGACCGCCAGGCGCAGTTGGCCCGCCCGGGAGGAGACATGAAGCAACGCGGCAGACACCGCAGACGCAGACGGGGCGCGGCGGTACGGGCGTTCCTGACCGGGACCGCGCTGGCGCTCACCGCCGCGGCCACCCTGATCAGCGTGTCCCAGGCCGACGTCGCCACCGGCCCGGGCGCGCTCAAGCCGCTGACCTCCCCGGCGGACACCGGTGCGCTCCGCCTCCAGGAGCACATGGTTCCCGGCCGCACGCTGAACCGCCTCTCCGCCGCGATGGGCCGCCCGGTCGGCGTGGACACCGTACTCGACAGCGCCGACCGTTCCATGGGCACCGGAGCCGACTGCTCCGCCACGGACCGCGCGTCCCTGCCCGTGGCCCCCGCCGCCACCCGCGCCTACTGCTGGGATCCGTCCGACGCGGTCTCCACCGCCTGGCGGCCCGCCTCGGTGGCCACCTCCGGCGACGCCGCCGACGGCGTGCGGGGCACCCACCGGGTGATCCTCAGCGGCTGGACCCACAGCACCGCCACCGGCCGCGCCGCCGAGCGCGGCCTCGCCCGGGTCGCCTTCGTCGACGCCGACGACCTCGGCCACCTCTCCTACCGCTGGGCGTTGCTGGTGGTGCCGGTGCGGGGCGGCCGGGACTACCGGGGCCTGGACTCCGGAATCTCCGGGATGGTCTGGCACCGGGACAAGCTGCTGGTGACCACCACGGCCGGCAGCGCCGACGCGCTCTACGTCTACGACCTCGACCGCATCCAGCGCACCACGGTCGACGGACCCGCGATCGGCCGGGTGGCCGGGGGCTGGTCGGCCGACGGCTACCGGTACGTGCTGCCCGCGGTCGGCTCCTACCGCTTCACCTCCGGCCGCTGCGCACCCTCCGGGCCGCCCTGTCCCGGCGCGCTCGCCCTCGACGGCGCGACGGGGCCCGGCGGCCTGGTCGCCGCGGAGTGGACCGCTCCCGGCAGCGACCGGCCCGCCCGCCTGTGGCGGTACGCCTTCCGCACGGCCCCCGAGCACGGCGGGCCGCTCGCCGCTGACCCGGCGGGCCGGGTGGACGCGGCGGAGGCCTACCGGACCCGGGCGGCCGGGATCCGCGGAGTGCTGCCGGACCGGCGGGCGGGCGCGGCGGGCGCGTCCTGGTATCTGGGACAGCTGCCCGCCTCGCGGGACGGACACGGGAGCCTGTGGCGGCAGGACCGCGAGGGCGCGCGGGCGGCCCACTGCGGCGCGGACGCCTCGCACCGCTGCTGGGCGCAGGCGGCGGGGTCCCTCTCCTACGGGCGGGGGACGGGCGAGGTGTGGTCCCTGTCGGACCGGATGCTCTTCACCCTGCCGCTGACGGCGCTGGAGCGTTCCCTGGGGTGAGCCGGGCCCGCACAGGGTGGCCCGGTCCGTCGACAGATCCGGCGCCGGGATGATTCCCTGGCCGGCATGAGCAGCATCCCCGTCACCACCTGGTCCCTGGAGCAGACGTCGCCGGCCGACCTCCTGCCCGCCGTCGCCCCCGGGGGCGACGTGCGGATCGTCCGCGCCGAGGTCCCCTCCCCCGAGTTCAGCCGCTTCCTGTACGCCTCGGTCGGCGGCGACATCCAGTGGATCGACCGGCTCGGCTGGAGCCACGCCCGCTGGCGGGAGCACCTTGACCGGCCGGGCGTGGAGACCTGGGTCGCCTACGAGCGGGGCACGCCGGCCGGGTACGTCGAGCTGGAAGCCCAGGACGAGGGCGCGGTGGAGATCGTCTACTTCGGCCTCCTCCCGGGCTTCCGGGGCCGGCGCATCGGCGGGCACCTGCTGTCGTACGGCACGGCCCGCGCCTGGGACCTGGCCGAGCGGTGGCCCGGGCGCACGCCGACCAAGCGGGTGTGGCTGCACACCTGCAGCCTGGACGGCGAGCACGCGATGGACAACTACCGGCGGCGCGGGTTCAAGCTGTTCGACACCGAGGTGCGGACGCAGCCCGACGTGCCGACACCCGGACCCTGGCCCGGCGCGTACCCCGCCTGACCCCGCCGGGACAAGCCTCCCCGCGGCACATGTGAGCGACGACACCCTTGTCCCATACTTCGGGACAAGGGTGTCCGCATGATGGACGAAGCTGGACTGTGTCCAGATCGCCGTGACAGGCTTCCGCCATGTCCGGAACTGGAATTGCCTTGGTGAGTCGGCGGCACGTCGACCTCGGCCGCATGTCCAGCGCCATCTGTCCGGCGAGCTGAGCCCGCAGCACCGCCGAGACCTCTCTTTTTCTGATCCCTGCCCGCGCAACGACGCGCACGTATGCCCGCACGCGCCCGTACGCGCCCGCATCCGCTCGTACGCGCTGGTCAGAGCACGCTTCCCGCCTGTCCCGAAGGACGTAGAACATGGCCGCCAACCCGCAGAACCCTGCCGCCTCCGCGCCCCGCCGCAAGGTGAGTCGTCACCGCGGTGAGGGTCAGTGGGCCGCGGGTCACTTCACCCCGCTCAACGGCAACGAGCAGGTCAAGAAGGACGACGACGGTCTCAATGTGCGGACACGCATTGAGACGATCTACTCCAAGCGCGGTTTCGACTCGATCGACCCCAGCGATCTGCGGGGCCGGATGCGCTGGTGGGGGCTGTACACCCAGCGACGTCCCGGGATCGACGGCGGCAAGACCGCGATCCTGGAGCCGGAGGAGCTGGACGACACTTACTTCATGCTCCGCGTCCGTATCGACGGCGGCGCGCTCACGACCCGTCAGCTGCGGGTGATCGGTGAGATCTCACAGGAGTTCGCGCGGGGCACCGCGGACATCACCGACCGGCAGAACGTCCAGTACCACTGGATCCGGATCGAGGACGTGCCCGAGATCTGGAACCGGCTGGAGGGCGTGGGCCTGTCCACGGTCACCGCGTGCGGCGACACGCCGCGCGTGATGATCGGTTCTCCGGTGGCGGGCATCGCCGAGGACGAGATCATCGACGCCACGCCCGCGCTGGAGGAGATGAAGCGTCGCGTCCTGAACAACCCGGCGTACTCCAACCTCCCGCGCAAGTTCAAGACGGCCATCTCCGGTTCGCCGCTGCTGGACGTCGTGCACGAGATCAACGACGTCGCGTTCGTGGGCGTGCGGCACCCCGAGCACGGCCCCGGCTTCGACGTGTGGGTCGGCGGCGGTCTGTCCACCAACCCCAAGCTCGGTGTGCGGCTCGGCGCCTGGGTGCCGCTCGACGAGGTCCCGGACGTCTACGAGGGCGTCATCTCCATCTTCCGTGACTACGGCTACCGCCGGCTGCGCAACCGCGCCCGCCTGAAGTTCCTCGTCGCCGACTGGGGTGCGGAGAAGTTCCGTCAGGTGCTGGAGGACGAGTACCTCGGGCGCGCACTGACCGACGGCCCCGCGCCCGAGCAGCCGGTGCAGCGGTGGCGCGACCACATCGGTGTGCACCGGCAGCAGGACGGCCGGTTCTACGTCGGGTTCGCCCCGCGTGTCGGCCGCGTCGACGGCGCCACGCTGACGAAGGTCGCCGACCTCGCGGAGGCGCACGGCTCCGGCCGGGTGCGCACCACCGTCGAGCAGAAGATGATCATTCTGGACGTCGAGGAGGGGCAGGTCGACTCGCTGGTCGACGGCCTGGAGGCGCTGGACCTCACCGCCCGGCCGTCCTCCTTCCGGCGCGGCACCATGGCCTGCACCGGCATCGAGTTCTGCAAGCTCGCCATCGTCGAGACCAAGCAGCGCGGTGCGCAGCTGATCGACGAACTGGAGCGCCGCCTGCCGGAGTTCGACGAGCCGATCACCATCAACCTCAACGGCTGCCCGAACGCCTGCGCCCGTATCCAGGTGGCGGACATCGGCCTCAAGGGCCAGCTGGTCCTCGACGACCGGGGCGAGCAGGTCGAGGGCTACCAGGTGCACCTGGGCGGCGCGCTCGGCCTGGAGGCCGGCTTCGGCCGCAAGGTGCGCGGTCTGAAGGTCACGTCGGAGGAACTGCCCGACTACATCGAGCGGGTGCTGGGGCGCTACCTGGCCGGGCGCGAGGACGGCGAGCGGTTCGCCGCCTGGGCGGCGCGGGCCTCCGAGGAGGAGCTGTCGTGACGGAGCGTGCCGCGCCCTTCCACTGCCCGTACTGCGGCGACGAGGACCTGCGTCCGAGCGAGCAGGGCCACGGCGCCTGGGAATGCGGGGCGTGCAACCGCGCTTTCCAGCTGAAGTTCCTCGGGCTGCTCGCCCGGGGGCTCCAGCGAGCCGACAACGGAGGGGACGAGCGGATATGACGGTGACTCACAAGGAGCGCTCCGCCGAGGAGTTGAAGGCACTCGCCGAGCAGGCGGGCCGCGACCTGGAGGACGCCTCCGCCCTGGAGATCCTGCGGTGGGCGGTGGACACCTTCGGCGCGGAGTTCTGCGTCACCTCCTCCATGGAGGACGCCGTGGTCGCCCACCTCGCCTCCCGCGTGCGCGGGGGAGTCGACGTCGTCTTCCTGGACACGGGCTACCACTTTCCGGAGACCATCGGCACCCGCGACGCGGTGGAGGCCGTGATGGACGTCAACGTCATCACCCTCACACCGCGGCAGACGGTCGCCGAGCAGGACGCCGAGTACGGGCCGAAGCTGCACGACCGCGACCCCGACCTCTGCTGCAGGCTGCGCAAGGTCCAGCCGCTGGAGGAGGGGCTGAAGGGCTACCGGGCCTGGGCGACGGGCCTGCGCCGCGACGAGTCCCCGACCCGGGCGAACACCCCGGTCGTCGGCTGGGACGAGAAGCGGCAGAAGGTGAAGGTCTCCCCGATCGCCCGCTGGACCCAGGACGACGTGGACGCCTACGTCGCCGAACACGGCGTGCTCACCAACCCGTTGCTGATGGACGGCTACCCCTCCATCGGCTGCGCCCCGTGCACCCGCCGGGTCCTGGAGGGCGAGGACGCGCGCGCCGGCCGCTGGGCGGGCCGCGCCAAGACCGAGTGCGGACTGCACGGATGACGACCGATCAGATTCAGGAGAATCACGTGACGACCGGAGCCACCGTCTGGCTCACGGGGCTGCCGAGCGCCGGCAAGACCACCATCGCGCACGAGCTGGCGGGTCTGCTGCGCGCCGACGGCCACCGTGTCGAGGTGCTCGACGGCGACGAGATCCGCGAGTTCATCTCGGCGGGCCTCGGCTTCTCCCGCGAGGACCGGCACACCAACGTGCAGCGCATCGGCTTCGTGGCCGAACTGCTCGCCCGCAACGGGGTCAAGGCGCTCGTGCCGGTGATCGCGCCGTACGCGGACAGCCGGGACGCGGTGCGGGGGCGGCACGAGGCGAACGCCACCCCGTACCTGGAGATCCATGTGGCGACCCCCGTCGAGGTGTGCAGCGAGCGGGATGTGAAGGGCCTGTACGCCAAGCAGGCGGCGGGCGAGCTGACCGGGCTCACCGGGGTCGACGACCCGTACGAGCAGCCGGAGAAGCCCGACCTGCGGATCGAGTCGCAGAACCAGACGGTCCAGGAGTCGGCGGCGGCCGTCCACGCACTGCTGAGCGAGAGGAGTCTGCTGTGAGCGACGCACGCGCGGCCGCCCGGCCGCGGACGACGACGATGGCCGCACCTCCGCACCGCGCGGGCGGAGAAGCGAACGAAAGGGACGCAGCATGACCACGGTCGCCAAGGTCGAGGAGGGCACCGGCAGCCCCTACGCGCTCTCGCACCTGGACGCGCTGGAGTCCGAGGCGGTGCACATCTTCCGCGAGGTGGCGGGGGAGTTCGAGAACCCGGTGATCCTGTTCTCCGGTGGCAAGGACTCCATCGTCATGCTGCACCTGGCGCTGAAGGCCTTCGCCCCGGCCGCGGTGCCCTTCTCGCTGCTGCACGTGGACACCGGACACAACTTCCCGGAGGTCCTTCAGTACCGGGACCGCGTGGTCGCCGCGCACGGGCTGCGCCTTCACGTCGCCTCCGTGCAGGACTACATCGACCGGGGTGTGCTCAAGGAGCGTGCCGACGGCACCCGCAACCCGCTGCAGACCCTCCCGCTCACGGAGAAGATCCAGAGCGAGAGGTTCGACGCCGTCTTCGGCGGCGGCCGGCGGGACGAGGAGAAGGCCCGCGCCAAGGAGCGGGTGTTCTCCCTGCGCGACGAGTTCTCGCAGTGGGACCCGCGCCGCCAGCGCCCGGAGCTGTGGAACCTGTACAACGGCCGGCACGCCCCCGGCGAGCACGTCCGGGTCTTCCCGCTGTCCAACTGGACCGAGCTGGACGTCTGGCAGTACATCGCCCGCGAGGGCATCGAGCTGCCGCAGATCTACTTCGCGCACGAGCGCGAGGTGTTCAAGCGGGACGGCATGTGGCTGACGGCCGGCGAGTGGGGCGGCCCGAAGGACGGCGAGACCGTCGTCAGGCGCCGGGTGCGCTACCGCACCGTGGGTGACATGTCCTGCACGGGCGCCGTCGACTCCGACGCGACCACGCTGGATGCCGTGATCACCGAGATCGCCGCCTCCCGGCTGACCGAGCGCGGCGCGACCCGCGCCGACGACAAGCTCTCCGAGGCCGCGATGGAAGACCGCAAGCGCGAGGGGTACTTCTAAGCATGAGCACGACCACGACCGAGGCGCTCCCGGCCACCACTCTGCTGCGGTTCGCCACCGCCGGCTCCGTCGACGACGGCAAGTCCACCCTCGTCGGCCGGCTGCTGCACGACTCCAAGTCGGTCCTCACCGACCAGCTGGAGGCGGTGGAACGCGCCTCCGCCAGCCGCGGCCAGGACGCCCCCGACCTCGCGCTGCTCACGGACGGCCTGCGCGCCGAGCGCGAGCAGGGCATCACCATCGACGTGGCCTACCGCTACTTCGCCACGCCCCGCCGCCGCTTCATCCTCGCCGACACGCCGGGCCACGTGCAGTACACCCGCAACATGGTCACCGGCGCCTCCACGGCCGAGCTGACGGTGATCCTGGTCGACGCCCGCAACGGCGTGGTCGAGCAGACCCGCCGGCACGCGGCCATCGCCGCGCTGCTCCGCGTCCCGCACGTGGTCCTGGCCGTCAACAAGATGGACCTCGTCGGCTACGAGGAGCCGGTCTTCGCCGCCATCGCCGAGGAGTTCACGGCGTACGCGACCGAGCTGGGCGTCCCCGAGGTCACCGCGATCCCGATCTCGGCGCTCGCCGGTGACAACGTGGTGGAGCCGTCGGCCACCATGGACTGGTACGGCGGCCCGACCGTGCTGGAGCACCTGGAGACCGTGCCGGTCAGCCACGACCTGGCGCACTGCCACGCCCGGCTGCCCGTGCAGTACGTCATCCGGCCGCAGACCGCCGAGCACCCCGACTACCGGGGCTACGCGGGCCAGATCGCGGCCGGCACCTTCCGGGTCGGCGACGCGGTCACGGTCCTGCCGTCCGGGCGGACCACGACGGTGGCCGGCATCGACCTGCTCGGCGAACCGGTCGACGTGGCGTGGACGACGCAGTCGGTGACGGTGCTGCTGGCGGACGACATCGACGTCTCGCGCGGCGACCTGATCGTGCCGACGAAGGACGCGCCGGCCACGACGCAGGACGTGGAGGCGACGGTCTGCCATGTCGCGGACGCGCCGCTCACCGTGGGCCACCGGGTCCTGCTCAAGCACGGCACCCGCACGGTCAAGGCGATCGTCAAGGACATCCCGTCCCGGCTCACGCTCGACGACCTGTCCCTGCACCCGCACCCCGGGCAGCTCGTCGCCAACGACATCGGCCGCGTGAAGGTCCGCACCGCCGAGCCGCTGCCGGTCGACTCGTACGCCGACTCGCGCCGCACGGGCTCCTTCATCCTGATCGACCCGAGCGACGGCACCACGCTCACCGCGGGCATGGTCGGCGAGTCGTTCGCGGCGCCCGAGCCGGTCAAGGACGAGACCGAGAACGACGGTTGGGACTTCTGACGATGGCCCCGACCAGCGATGTCTACTCCACGTTCGCGAAGGAGGGCGGCCGTGTCGGCAGCGGCGCCCTCGGCAGCGGGCAGGGCGGAGTCGGGCGATGTGCGCGGTGACGTCCGCGCACCGATCGCGCGCCCGCACCCCCCACCGCCGTGCACGAAGACCTGCCGACCTCCCGGCCACGACCTGAGAGACCGTGACCGCCGGGCCAACGAGAGGAACCCCTCCCGTGCCTGCCAACCAACCCGATCCCCGGCTACGCCGCGGTCTCGCCGTGATGGCCGCACTCCCCCTGCTGGCCCTCGCCGCCTGCGGCTACGGCTCTCAGGCCAAGCACGACACCACCGTCGCGATCGCCGCCGGGGCCGAGAAGACCGACGGTCTCGACACCGTGAGGATCGGCTACTTCGGCAACCTCACGCACGCGACCGCCCTGGTCGGCAACCAGAAGGGCTTCTTCCAGAAGGAGCTGGGCGCCACCCGGGCCAGGTACCAGATCTTCAACGCCGGCCCGTCCGAGATCGAGGCACTGAACTCGGGCTCCATCGACATCGGCTGGATCGGCCCGTCCCCGGCGATCAACGGCTACACCAGGTCGGACGGCAGGAGCCTGCGGATCATCGGCGGTTCGGCGTCGGGGGGCGTGAAGCTCGTCGTGGACCCGAAGCGGATCAAGTCGCTGAAGGACGTCGAGGGCAAGCGGATCGCGACGCCCCAGCTGGGCAACACGCAGGACGTGGCGTTCCTCAACTGGGCCGCCGAGCAGGGCTGGAAGGTCGATGCGCAGAGCGGCAAGGGTGACGTCTCGGTCGTCCGCACCGACAACAAGGTGACCCCGGACGCGTTCAGGTCCGGTTCCGTCGACGGTGCCTGGGTGCCGGAGCCGACCGCGTCGAAGCTGGTCGCCGAGGGCGGCAAGGTGCTGCTGGACGAGGCGTCGCTGTGGCCGGACGAGAAGTTCGTGATCACGAACATCGTCGTGCGGCAGTCCTTCCTCGAGGAGCACCCGAAGGCGGTCGAGGCCGTCCTGAGGGCGTCGGTCGAGACCAACCAGTGGATCGCCGCCAACCCGGCCGAGGCGAAGGCCGCCGCGAACGAGCGGCTGGAGTCGGACTCCGGCAAGGCGCTGCCGGCCGACGTGCTGGACCCGGCGTGGAAGTCGATCCGGTTCACCGACGACCCGCTGGCCGCCACCCTCGCGAGCGAGGCGCGGCACGCGGCCAAGGCGGGCCTGCTGGAGAACCCGAAGCTGGACGGCATCTACGATCTCGCCCTCCTGAACAAGGTCCTCAAGGCCGAGGGCAGGGCCGCCGTCGACGACGCCGGTCTCGGCGCCGAGTGATCCGTAGCCGATGAGTTCCCAGGAGGTGACGACCATGGCCACGACCTTCGTCAAAGCGGCCGAGTCCGTCGAACAGGCGGCACGCATCGAGCACGTCTCGAAGTCCTTCCCGGGGCCCGGGGGGCAGCAGCTCGTCCTGGACGACATCAGTCTTGATGTCGCGCCGGGCGAGTTCGTCACCCTCCTGGGGGCCTCGGGCTGCGGCAAGTCGACCCTGCTGAACCTGGTGGCGGGTCTCGACCAGCCCTCCGCCGGCAGCATCTCGACCGACGGGCGCCCGGCCCTGATGTTCCAGGAGCACGCCCTGTTTCCGTGGCTGACCGCGGGCAAGAACATCGAACTCGCCCTGAAGCTGGGCGGGGTCGCCCGCGGCGAGCGGCGCGGGCGGGCCGAGGAACTGCTCGAACTGGTCCGGCTGCAGGGCTCCTACGGCAAGCGGGTGCACGAGCTTTCCGGCGGCATGCGGCAGCGCGTGGCCATGGCCCGCGCGCTCGCGCAGGACAGCCGGCTGCTGCTGATGGACGAGCCGTTCGCGGCGCTGGACGCGATCACACGCGACCTGCTGCACGACGAACTGACCAGGATCTGGGCGGAGACGGGGCTGTCCGTCCTGTTCGTCACGCACAACGTGCGTGAGGCGGTGCGGCTCGCCCAGCGGGTCGTGCTGCTGTCCTCCCGTCCGGGCCGGGTGGCCCGCGAGTGGCGGGTGGACATCCCGCAGCCGCGGCGCATCGAGGACGCCCCGGTCGCCGAACTGTCCCTGGAGATCACTGAAGTCCTGCGTGGGGAGATCCGCCGACATGGCCAGCACTGACACGACCAAGGACGTCCTGCGGGACGCCGCGAGCGTCGAGGCCGGCTTGGACGCCCTGGAGGCCGGCGTCGTCGGCCGCACGCCGTTCCGGCAGACCCTCGTCGACAAGATCCTGCCGCCGGTGGTCGCCGTCGTGGTGGTGCTGGTGCTCTGGCAGGCGCTGATCTCCTTCAAGATCGTCGACGACCCGACCAAGCTGCCCTCCCCCGGCGACGTCGGCGACGAGTTCAAGCAGGCGTGGCTGGAAGGCAAGCTGCTCGGTTACATATGGACCAGCGTCTCGCGCGGTCTGCTCGGCTTCCTGTTCGCGCTGGCCATCGGCACGCCGCTGGGCCTGCTGGTGGCCCGGGTGAAGTTCGTGCGCGCGGCCATCGGGCCGGTGCTGTCCGGCCTGCAGTCGCTGCCGTCGGTGGCGTGGGTGCCGCCGGCGGTGATCTGGCTGGGGCTGGACAACAGGATGATGTACGCGGTGATCCTGCTGGGCGCCGTCCCCTCCATCGCCAACGGCCTGGTCTCCGGCATCGACCAGGTGCCGCCGCTGTTCCTGCGGGCGGGCCGCACGATGGGCGCGACGGGCCTGAAGGGCGCCTGGCACATCGTCCTGCCGGCGGCGCTGCCCGGCTACCTGGCCGGCCTGAAGCAGGGCTGGGCCTTCTCCTGGCGCTCACTGATGGCGGCGGAGATCATCGCATCCTCCCCCGACCTCGGCGTCGGACTGGGCGCGTTGCTGGAGAACGGCCGCAACGCCAGCTCCATGTCCATGGTGTTCGAGGCGATCTTCCTGATCCTGTTCGTCGGCATCGCCATCGACCTGCTGATCTTCAGTCCGCTGGAGCGGTGGGTGCTGCGCAGCCGCGGTCTCCTGGTGAAGAGCTGAAGTCCCATGAACACCAGGCCTGTTCTCCTCGTCATCGCCCACGGCAGCCGTGACCCGCGGCACGCCGCGACCGTGCACGCCCTGATCGAGCGGGTGCGGTCGCAGCGGCCGGGACTGCGGGTGGAGACCGGCTTTCTGGACTTCAACGTCCCCTCGGTGCAGGGGGTGCTGGAGTCACTCGCGGCCGAGGGCGTGCGGGACGTGGTGGCGCTGCCGCTGCTGCTGACCCGCGCCTTCCACGCCAAGGCCGACATCCCGGCCGTGCTGCGGGAGGCTCCCGCGCGCCTGCGGATCCGGCAGGCGGACGTGCTCGGCCCGTCGCCGCTGCTGCTGTCGGCGCTGGAACGGCGCCTGTACGAGGCGGGCCTGACGCCCGCCGAAAAGTCCTCGACCGGGGTCGTGCTGGCCTCGGCGGGGTCCTCCGACCCGGAGGCGATCGCAGTGATCGCCGACATCGCGCGGGAGTGGTGGCACACCGGTTGGTGCGCCGTGCGGCCTGCGTTCGCCTCCGCATCCCTTCCGCGCACCGAGGACGCCGTGCGGGAGCTGCGCGCCCTCGGTTGCGAGCGGGTCGCGGTCGCGCCGTACGTCCTGGCCCCCGGCTTCCTGCCGGACCGCATCGCGCGGGGCGCGGCCGGGGCGGACGTGCGGGCGGACGTGCTGGGTCCGGCGCCGGAGGTGGCGCGACTGCTGCTGGAGCGCTACGACGCGGCCCGCCGACCGGCCCTCGCCGCCCTCGGCGCCTGACCGGGCCCGTCGCGTCCGGGCGGACGCCGGCCGGTCACAGGTCGAGGGCGTGCGTGAGGTGCTGGGTGAAGGTGAGGCTGCCGGTGCCGGCCGCCGCCCCGATGGCGATGTGCTCCAGTGCGCTGCGGATCCGGCCCCGGTTGGGCGGCAGGCCGTCCTCGGCGGACAGCGCCAGCTCACGCTCGATGACCTCGCCCTGGCTCACGAGCCCCGGGTACTCGGTGCGCAGGGTCTCGGTGAGCCGGCCGGCGATGTCCATCAGCGCCTCCAGGCCCGGTGCGTGGCCGCCGCCGCGGATCCGGCCGAGCTCGTCGTAGCCGGCCGGTCCGCCCGCGTGTCCGGGGTTGTACGTGCTCATGTGGTGTCCTCGCGTTAGGGGGTCTCGCGGTCCGGGGCGGTCGTCCGGGGACCCGGGGCCGCGGCTTCGGCGCGGGCGGTGCCGGGACCACCGGCGCCACCGATGGTGTCAGTTCGCGTACGGGCGGCCGGTTCGGCCCCGAAGCGGCGCCGGTGGCGGGGCGGGCCGTGGCCGGTGATTCCGCGCGGTCGTCCGGCCCCGGGCGGCCGCGCGCTCGCCAAGAGGTCCGAAAATCGCCACCCGTCCGGGTGGCCCGCGTCCGTTGACCGGCCCCCGGCCGGCGGTGGGCAGGACGCGTGGCAGCGCGTGCGGAGGCCGGTGAGCCCCCGGTCCGCGCACACAGCCCTCATCCCGTCCCCCTCCGGCCGCCCGGCGCGCCCCAGCCCGGGTCGTGTCCGCGAAGTCGCGTCGTTCGCCCGCAGGGCGGGCGTCGCGTCGCAGGCGCGACTTCGCGGACACGACCTTAGGAACGAGGCGCCCGGGTTGTCGCCGGGTTCGGCAAGTACGGCCCCGCGGGGGCGACTACGTGGTAGGGGCCACCGCGGTCCGGCGCTCCCCTGTGACGTCGGAACGCGGTGGCTCTTCGTTCTGCGCCGAGCGGGGCGTGTGTGTCACTCGTGAGGGAGGATCTCCGTCCCCCAGGGGCGCTTATCGGCCAACCGGCCCCGGCTCAGTCGAAGCGGAGACGGCCGGTGCGGGTGCGCTTGAGCTCGAAGAGGTCGGGATGCCGGGCCAGCACCCGGAAGGCGTCGAAGAGTTCCGCCGCGTCGGCGCCGCGCGGCACGGCGCGCAGCACCGGTCCGAACCACGCCGCTCCGTCGACGTGGAGGGTGGGTGTGCCCACGTAGCCGCCCGATTCCGGCTCGGTCCAGGCCGCGTGGCTGCGGCGCACCGCGTCGTCGTACGCGGGGTCCCGGGCGGCCGCGGAGAGGTCGGCGGGGAGCCCCAGTTCCGCCAGCGCCTCGGCGACCACCAGGTCGAAGTCCTCGTTCCCGCCGTCGTGGATGCGGGTCCCGAGGGCGGTGTAGAGGTCGCGCAGCACCTTCTCCCCGTGCCGTTCGGCGGCGGCCACGGCGACGCGCACCGGGCCGGCCGACCGGTCGACCAGGTCCCGGTACCAGTCCGGGAGGTCGTTGCCGGTGTTGTGCAGGTACAGGCTCATCACGTGGAAGCGGAGGTCGAGCGGACGCAGCGGCTCGACCTCCAGCAGCCAGCGGGAGGTTATCCAGGCGAAGGGGCAGGCGGGATCGAAGGCGAAGTCGATCCGGATCGGGGTGGGAGGGGTGCCGGTACGGGTGTCGCGGTGCGTCATACCGGCGACGCTAGTGCGCCGGTGGGACATGGTCCCGGCCCACTCACCGCCACTTTCCCTGGTCCATTTCCCCGCCGCGCCGCCCCACCCGCCGCGGCGGTGCCGGGTCAGGCCCGCGGGGCCGTCAGCTCGACCAGTTTGCGCACGGTGTTCCAGTTCCGGGTGGTGGCGATCACGCCCTTGGTGGTCCGCGGGCGGGCCAGCGCCTCGCCGAGCCTGGAGCGGCCGAGACCGTCCGGGGCGTACAGGTACAGGCAGCGGTCGCCGAGCCGGAACTCCTCGGGGAGGTGGGCGGCCGGGTCGATGTGGGTGTAGCGCTCGGGGCCGACGGGGGCGGAGAAGTAGGTGACGTGCAGTTGCCTGGGCTCCAGGTCCGCGGCCGGGAAGGGGCAGGCCTCGGCGACCGCCCTCAGATAGCCGTGGTCGCGCACGATCACGTCGACGGGGAAGCCGAAGCGCTCCTCGATCGCCCGGGTCAGCTCCGCCGCCGCCGACTGCGCGTCGCCCCGGTCGGTGGTGAACACGGCCTGGCCGCTCTGCAGATGGGTGCGTACGCCGGTGAGTCCCAGGCCGGTCATCAGCGTACGCAGGTTGGCCATGGGGAGCTTCTTGCTGCCGCCGACGTTGATACCGCGCAGCAGCGCCGCATAGGTCGTCATGCGGCCACGATAGAACGGCCGTCGTGCCCCGTGGGGGTGGGCACGACGGCCGTGCCCGGCGCGGGCCGGGTTGCGCGAAACTCTTGCCGATCAGGCGGGTGCGGATCAACTCCTACACGCAGCTGTGATTTGTTCAACAAGGTTTCGTAATCACAAAGTGGATCTCTGTCGGCGGATCGGACACCGCGCACCCTGAGGGCCGTCCCTGAGAACACGGGAATAGATGTAAGGGACCGCCTACTCCCCAGCGGTGACCCGTGGCGACCGCACTTCACCGGGCAGCAGGAGGGAACGCGGCCGTCCGCCCCATACCGTCGAAGCGGAGCAAACGCTGATGTGGCGGCAGGGGGCCGTCACCGCACACGAGGGGGCATACCCGTCATGGGGAACACAAAGGTGCGGGGGCTGGCCGCCCGCGCCGGCGGCTGGAGCGCCCGGCACCGCTGGGCGGCCGTCGGCATATGGGTGCTGTTCGTCGTCCTGGCGATGGGGCTGGGTTCGGCGGCGGGCCGGGTCGACGTGGACGAGAGCGACCAGCTCAAGGGAGAGACCCACACCGCCGCGCAGATCATCGACGACGCGGGGATCGAGGAGCCGGCCGGTGAGACCGTCCTGATCCAGTCCAAGGGCGGCACGGTCGACGCCCGGAGCGGTGAGTTCCGCGCGGCCGTCGCCGACGTCGTCAAGGCCGTCGACGGCACCGGAAAGGTCACCGACGTGACCTCGCCGTACGACACCCACACCATCTCCCGGGACGGTCGCAGCGCGCTGGTCCAGTTCGACCTGCGCGGTGACGCCGAGACGGCGGCCGACCGGATCGAGCCGGTGCTCGACGCGGTCGCCGGCGTCCAGAAGGACCACGGCTCGCTGCGGATCGAGGAGATCGGCGGCGCCAGCATGCAGAAGCAGTACAAGGACGCCTTCGGCGACGACTTCCAGAAGGCCGAATACTCGGCCGTGCCGGTGGCCCTCGGCATCCTGCTGATCGCCTTCGGCGCGCTCGTGGCCGCGCTGCTGCCGGTGGCCCTGGCGGTCACCGCGATCATGGCGACGATGGGCCTGATGGGCCTCGTCAGCCACCTGCAGGCGATGAGCGACACCGCCAACTCCGTGATGCTGCTGGTCGGTATGGCCGTCGGCGTCGACTACTGCCTGTTCTACCTGCGCCGCGAGCGCGAGGAGCGGGCCGCCGGGCGCGACCCGGCCACCGCCCTGCAGATCGCCGCCGCCACCAGCGGCCGTGCGGTCATCGTCTCCGGCGTCACCGTGTGCGTGGCGATGGCGGGCATGCTCTTCACCGGCCTCGCCGAGTTCGAGGCGATGGGACTGGCCTCGCTGATGGTCGTGGCGGTCGCCATGGTCGGTTCGGTGACGGTCCTGCCCGCGCTGCTGTCGCTGCTCGGCGAGCGGGTCGAGAAGGGCCGCATCCCGTTCCTGGGGCGCCGGCGCCGGCAGGGTGGCTCAGACGGCGGCAGCCGCTTCTGGACGGCCGTGCTGCGGGGCGTGCTGGCCAAGCCGCTGGTCTCGGTCGTCGTCGCGGCCGGCGCGCTGCTGGCGATCGCAGCGCCCGCGCTCGGCATGAAGACCCAGCAGCTCACGCTGGACCAGGAGTTCGGCGACTCGCTGTCCATCGTGCAGACGTACAAGCGCGTCAACGACGCCTTCCCGGGCGGCAGCGAACCGGCCCAGGTCGTCGTCAAGGCGAAGGACGTCAACGCCCCCGCGGTGCGCCAGGCGCTGGCCGACTTCAAGAAGCAGGCCATCGCCTCGGGCGCCTCCCGCGGCCCGATCGACATCAAGATGCACGACGCGCAGAACGTGGCCCTGGTCTCGGTGCCGCTGGTCGGCGGCTCCGACATGGACAAGGCGACGAAGAGCCTGGAGAAGCTGCGTGACGAGGTGCGGCCCGCCACGCTGGGCAAGGTCGACGGCGTGGAGGCGCCGGTCACCGGGCAGGTCGCGGGCAACCACGACTTCAACGACCAGCTGATGGGCTCGGTCGTGCCGGTCTTCGTGTTCGTGGTCGTCTTCGCCTTCCTGCTGATGCTGCTGTCGTTCCGCTCGCTGACGGTCGCGATCACCTCGATCGTGCTCAACCTGCTGTCGGTGGCGGCCGCCTACGGCATCCTCGTCGCGGTCTTCCAGCACGGCTGGGGCGCCTCGCTGGTGGGCGCGGAGGGTGTCGGCGCGATCGTGACCTGGCTGCCGCTGTTCCTCTTCGTGATCCTGTTCGGACTGTCCATGGACTACCACGTGTTCGTGGTCTCCCGGATCCGTGAGGCGCGGATGCGCGGCCGGGACACCAAGGACGCCATCCGGCACGGTGTGGTCACGACGGCCGGCGTCGTCACCAGCGCCGCGGTCATCATGGTCGCCGTGTTCGCGATCTTCGGCACGCTGTCCATGCAGTCCATGAAGCAGATGGGCGTCGGCCTGGCCGCGGCCGTCCTCATCGACGCGACGATCATCCGCGGTGTGCTGCTGCCGGCGGTGATGGCGCTGCTCGGCGAGAGCAACTGGTACCTGCCCAAGTGGCTCGAGCGGCTGCCCGACCTCACCCACGACGAGGCGCCCGAGGCGATCGCGGCCCCCGCGCGCGGCGAGGACGAGCGGCTGCCCGTCTGACGCCGCTCCCCCTGCCACGGGGCCCGCCGGTTCCCCGGGAACCGGCGGGCCCCGTGCCGTCCGGGCCATCGGTCCGGCCGGCCTGCGGGCGCGCCGGCCCGCGCCCGCAGGCCGGGCGGGGTCAGCGCTGGTAGCGGGCCAGCACCAGGTTGCCGTCCTTCTCCAGGCGGCCGCGCAGCTCGCCCAGGCCGATGGCGCCGCTGTAGTACTCCTGGAAGGCCGGGGTGGCGACCTTGTCCTTCCATTCCGGGTAGCCGCGGACGGACTGGGCGGGCGCCGGGCGGAGCCGGGCCGCCAGGGCGGTGCCGGTGGCCCAGCCGTTCTCCCGGGTGTGCAGGGCGGGGTCCTTGAGGGCCTCGGTGCCGGTGGGCAGCATCCAGTCGCCGAGGGCGAGCCGGACCATGTTCTCAGGCCGCAGCAGGAAGTCGACGAACGCGACGGCCTCCTTCTTGTGCGGGCAGGCCGCGGCGACGGACAGGGTCTGCGGACTGACGCCCTGGACCAGCCCGTCCGCGCCGGCCGGGGCGGGCAGCACCTGCCAGCGGAAGCCCTTCGGAGCCTGCTGCGCGATCTGCTGACGGTAGGAGAAGCCCAGCGGGACCATCGCGTAGCGGCCGGCGAACAGGCCGGGCAGCGTGTCCGAGCCGCCGCTGCCGAGGGTCGAGGCGGGGGCGCTGTGGTCGACGGCGACCTGGTCGTGGATGGTGCGCGGGACGACCGCGTCCGCGGCCGTGAACCGCACGGCGACCTTGCCGTCCGCGTCCCGGTGAAAGAGTCCGCCGCCCGCGGACAGGGACAGGTTGAGCGTGGCGGAGACGGGCTCCTTGAGCGGCCAGGCCACGCCGTACCTGCCGGGCCCGCTGAGCCTCTTGGCCACCTGCCGGAACTCCGTCCAGCTCCAGGGGCGCTCGGGTGTCGGCACCCGCACCTTCGCCGCACGCAGCCGCGCGGCGTCGGCGATCAGCACCCGGGGCTCCTGCAGGAAGGGCACGCCGTAGACGCCGTGCCCGAAGGTGGTCGTCCGCCAGCTGCTTGGCGGGATGCCGGACTTGAGCCGGGCGGGCAGCAGGCCGGTCAGGTCGGCGAGGTGGCCGCCGTAGGCGAAGTCGGCGAGGTCGTCGGAGGCGTCGTGGACGACGTCCGGGGCCTCGCCACCCTCGAAGGCGGTGAGCAGTTGGTCGTGCACGCTGTCCCAGCTGCCCTGGACGTACTCGACCCGGACATCCGGGTGGGTCGCGTTCCACTCCTTCACCAGGTCCTTGACGGCGGCGACGGACTCCTGCTGCCAGGCCAGGGACTGGAAGCGCAGGGTGATCGGGCCGCCGTCGCGGTGACCCGGTGCGGAGCAGCCCGCGAGGAGCAGCAGCAGCACGAGTGCCTTGGCCAGGGTCCGCATCAGCTCTTCACCGCCCCGGCGAGCAGTCCGCTCGTGATCCGCCGCTGGACGAGGGCGAAGACGGCCACCGAGGGCAGTGTGGCGAGGAACGCCGCCGCGGCGAGCGGGCCGAGGTCGGCCACGCCCTCCGCGCCGATGAAGTGGGTGAGCACGACCGGCAGTGTCTGCCTGCCCGGGCTCTTCAGCAGCACCAGTGCGAAGAAGAACTCGTTCCACGCGGTGACGAACGCGAACAGCGCCGTCGCCGCGATGCCCGGCGCGAGCAGCGGCGCGGTCACCGACACGAGGGTTCTGAGCCGGCCGGCGCCGTCGACGGCCGCAGCCTCCTCCAGTTCCGCGGGCACCGCCCGGACGTGGCCGGTGAGCGTCCACAGCGCGAACGGCAGCGCCCACACCACGTACACCAGCACCAGTCCGGTCAGGGAGTCGATGAGCCGCAGGTTCTTCAGCACCAGGAACAGCGGGATGATCACCAGGACGAACGGGAACGCCTGGCTGACCACCACCCAGCCCGTGGCGGCCCGGGCGAGCCGGGTGCGGTGGCGGGCCATGACATACGCCATCGGGGTGGCGAGGGTGACGGCGACGACGGCGGTGGCGAGGGCCACGAGCAGGGAGTTGAGGGCGGCGTGCGCCAGCGGCTGCTCGGTGAAGGCCTGCCGGACGTTGGCCAGGGTGGGGTGGCGCGGGATCCAGGTGGGGTGCGGACTGCCCAGCTCGCGCGGGGACTTGAGCGCGGTGGACAGCAGCCACAGCAGCGGGAAGGCCAGGAAGAGCAGGTAGCCGAGCAGGGCGGCGTACTGCCCGGCACGGGCGGCGCGGCGGGTCCTCATGCGTCGTCACCGCCTCGCAGCCGGCCGGCCAGGAACACCGCGAGCAGGACCGAGACCACCGCGACCAGCACGCAGCCCATCGCCGCCGCGTAGCCGAACTGGCCGTAGCGGAAGGCCTCCTCGTACGCGAAGAGCATCGGCAACCGGGTCTTTCCGCCGGGTCCGCCGTTCGTGAGGACGTAGACCAGGGCGAAGGAGTTCAGGTTCCAGATCAGGTTGAGGGCGGTGATGGCGAGGGCCACCGGTCTGAGCGCGGGCCAGGTGACCGTGCGGAAGCGGCGCCAGGCGCCCGCGCCGTCCACCGCCGCCGCCTCGTGGAGTTCGCGCGGGACGTTCTGCAGTCCGGCGAGCAGGGTGACCGTGGTCTGCGGCAGGCCCGCCCAGACGCCGACCACGATCACCGCGGGCAGCGCGGTGGCCAGGCCGCTCAGCCAGTCCCGGCCGTCCCCCAGGCCGAGGTCGCGCAGGGTCTCGTTGAGGACGCCGGCATCCGGGTTGTAGACCAGCCGCCACATGATGCCGACGACCACCTCGGGCATCGCCCAGGGCACGATGGCGAGGGCGCGGGCCAGTGGGCGCAGGCGCAGGTCCTGGTCGAGGAGGAGGGCCAGGCCGAGCGCCAGCAGGAACTGCGGGACGGTCACACCGGCCGCCCAGACCAGCCCGATGCGGAACGACTCCCAGAAGAGGGTGTCGTGCAGCAGGTCCCGGAAGTTGAGGGCGCCGATCCACCGGGTGGCGGCCGTCCGGCCGGACTGGGCGTCGGTGAAGGCGAGCAGGATGCCGTAGAGCAGTGGGCCGACGCTGAGCACGAGGATCGGGATGAGGGCGGGCAGCACCAGGAACCAGGTGCCGCGATCGGTGACGCGGCGGCCGGCCGGACGCCGCGCTTCGGCCGGTGGTGTCCGCGCTTCGGCCACTGCTGTCACGGAATCAGCCCCTTTGCCTGCTCCGGTTGGCGTGTTCATGGTCGTAGGGGCGGGATACCCCGTCAAGGCACCGCGCACGGCGGCCGACCAGTACGGATGCGAGACTGACCGCGCACGGCCCGCCCGCCGGCGCCCGCCAGGGCCACCGACGGAGCGGGGAGAAGGCACCGGAAGAGGGCACGGAGGCGCGCACGATGGACGAGGCACGGGCACGGGACGTACTGGCCGCGGCGGAAGTGCTGCCCGGTGCGGTCCCGGACGCGCGGCTCCTCGCCCTCGGTGAGAACGCGGTGTTCGCCGCCGGTGACCTGGTCGTGAAGGTGGGGCGCGACGCGGAGCTGCTGGAGCGGGCGCGGCGCGAGCTGGACATCGCCGGCTGGCTGGCCGGGGCGGGCGTCCCGGCGGTACGGGCGGCCGAACCGGAACCGCGGCTGGTGCAGGGGCACCCGGTGACCGTGTGGCACCGGCTGCCCGAGCCGGTGCGGCCGGCCGAGCCGTCGGACCTGGCGCGGCTGCTGCGGATCGTGCACGCGCTTCCCGCCCCCTCCTTCGCGCTGCCGCCACGTGAGCTGCTGGGCGGTGTGGAGCGCTGGCTGCGGCTCGCCGGTGACGCGATCGACCCGGCGGACGCGGCGTACCTGCGTGAGCGCCGGGACGGCTTCGCGGCGGCCGCGGCCGCGCTGACGCCGCGTCTGGCGCCGGGGCCGATCCACGGCGACGCGCTCCCCCGCAACGTGCACGTCGGGCCGGACGGGCCGGTCCTGGTCGACCTGGAGACCTTCTCCGCCGATCTGCGCGAGCACGACCTGGTGGTCATGGCCCTCTCCCGCGACCGGTACGGGCTGCCGGCGCGGGCGTACGACTCCTTCACCGAGGCGTACGGGTGGGACGTGCGGGAGTGGGAGGGGTGTGCGGTGCTGCGCGGGGCGCGGGAGACGGCCAGTTGCGCGTGGGTCGCGCAGCACGCGCCGTCCAGCCCCGGGGCGCTGGCCGAGTTCCGGCGGCGGGTGGCGTCGTTGCGGGACGGAGACGCGACGGTGCGCTGGTATCCGTTCTGACGCGGCGGCCGGCCCCGCTCAGACCCTTTCGCCGGCCGGCTCCCGCAGCGGCCAGGCCCCGTCCACCACCGCGTCCGCGTCCTTCTTGCGGCGCAGGAACGCCTGGAAGTCCGCCGCCCAGGCCGCGTACCACTCGATCTGGCGGTGGTGCAGCTCGGCGGCGCCCAGTGCGGCGATCTTGGGGTGGCGCTCGGCTATCGCGAAGGCGAGCCGGGCCGCGGCGAGGGCGTCGGCACCGGCGTCGTGGGCCGCGCCGAGCGCTATGCCGTACTCGGTGCAGACCGCCTCCAGGTTCCGCTTGCCGCGGCGGTAGCGGTCGACCCAGCGGTCGATGGTGTAGGGGTCGATGACCGGGGCGGGTGCGGTGCCGCCCAGGCGGTCGGCGAGCGACGGCAGGCCGTGGCGGCGCAGTTCGGCGGAGAGCAGGGTGAGGTCGAACACCGCGTTGTAGGCGACGACCGGGACCCCCGCCCGCCAGTAGGAGGCCAGCACGTCCGCGATGGCGTCGGCCACCTGGTCGGCCGGGCTGCCCCCGGCCGCCGCGCGTTCGTTGGTGATGCCGTGGACCGCGACCGCGTCGGCCGGGATCTCCACGCCCGGATCGGCCAGCCATTCCCGGCGCCCCATGGGCTCACCGGCCCTGACCTCGATCACCGCGCCCGTGACGATGCGCGCCTCGCCCGGATCGGTTCCGGTCGTCTCCAGGTCGAAGCCGATCAGCAGCTCCCGGTGCCAGCCCATGGCGGCCCCCCTTCTCGGTGGTGCTTTCCCCCAGTGGCCTCCACCATCGCACGCGGCACTGACAGTCCTGGGGTGGCGTTCCGCCCGCCCCCCGCGGACAGTTCAGGACACGGGGCGTGAATCCGCCCAAGCCAGCTCGAACTCCTCGCGGTATGTCGGGAAGAGCCCGGCTTCGCCCGCGTCGTCCGGCTTGACCAGCCGGCTGCCGCTCCGCAGCACCAGCACCGGCGACTCCATCCCCCGCGCACCCCGCAGGTAGGACTGCACCACGGCGACTCCGTCGGCGCCGTCGCCGTCCACCAGGTAGGCGGTGAAGCGGGGCGTCTCGTCGTACACCTGGATGGCGAAGGCGTCCGGGTCGCGCAGCCGGGACCGCACCCGGCGCATGTGCAGGATGTTCATCTCGACGGACCGGCTCAGCTCGCCCCGCTTCATCCCCAGTTCGCGCTCCCGGCGCTTGACCGCGCTGGAGGCCGGGTTGAGGAAGAGCAGCCGTATCCGGCAGCCGGCCTCGGCGAGCCGGATCAGCCGGCGTCCGGAGAAGTTCTGCACCAGCATGTTGAGACCGATGCCGATCGCGTCGAGGCGGCGGGCGGCGCCGAAGATGTCCTCGGCCGGGAACTGGCGCATGAGCCGCACCCGGTCGGGGTGGACGGCGACGACGTCGGCGTACCGGTCGCCGACCAGGTCCTCGACCGCGTCGACCGGCAGCCGGCGCGCCGAGGGCACGTCGCCGCCGGTGCCGAGCGTCTGGAGCAGCCGGGCCGAGGCCCGCTCGGCCTGGTTCAGCACCGCCTCGGACAGGGCCCGGTTGCGGGAGACGACGTTGCGGGTCACCTCCAGCTCGTCCAGGGCGAGTTCGAGGTCACGCCGCTCGTCGAAGTACGGCTCGAAGCACGGCCAGTGCTGCACCATCAGCTCGCGCAGCTGCGGCAGCGTGAGGAAGCTGAGCACGTTGTCGTCGGCCGGATCGAGCAGATAGCCCTTGCGCCTGCTGACCTCGCGGACGGCGACCGCGCGCTGCACCCACTCCTGCCCGGCCGGTCCCGCCGCGGCGACCACCCAGTCGTCGCCGTGGACGGGTTCGTAGACGGGGCGCAGGACCGCGGCCACGACCGCGCGCAGCCGCTGCTCGACGAGGTTCAGCCAGATGTAGGCCCGGCCGGCCCGCTGGGCGCGGGTGCGCACCTCGCGCCAGGCGTCGGTGTCCCAGTCGAGCTCCGGCCCGATGGACCCCGCGTCCATCGGCCGGGCCAGGGACACCGCGCCGGGCGGGACTTCTGTGGAGTTCCCTTCGTGACCCTCGTCACCAGGGGGCAGCTCCAGCCCTCCCGAGCCCACCCGCGCACCGCCTTCCGCTCCCCCGGGCCTTTCCCGTCTCAACGATCAAGGAAGGGTACTCCGTGAGCGGTCGGCGGTGCAGCCGGATGGACAGGTCGGTTTCCGGCTCACTCGCTTCAACTACGCGGCCGCCAGTGGCCGTTCTGCCACGCCAGTTCGTCCGGCGTGAGCGGATTCATAGCCGTGACGTCCCGCGGGGCGATGGCGAAGCCCTGCCAGTGGATCGGCATGGGCTGCTGGTCCTCGTCCCGGGCGATGTGGTGGAAGCCCACGTTCATCCAGACCACGGGGTGGGTGAGGGTCTGGCCGCCCACCCACTTGTCGACGGACTTGCCCGCGTTCGCGCCGCAGTTGCCGGGGTTGTTGCTGGCGAACTGCTCGCACTTGTTGTACTCGGTGAAGTACACGTCGTGCTTGGTGAAGCTGCGGCCCGGGTACTTGGTGGTGGGGCCCGGAACGATCTCGTACGAACGGGCGTGCCCGTCCTTGTTCTTGCCGGTCGCGCTGACCACCCGCCACCAGCGGTAGGTCCGGTAGTCGCCCGCGAGTTCCTTGGTGACCTTGGTGCGGGTGGTCCTGGCCGTGGGCGCCCGCTGGCCGCGGGCGGGTGCCGTCACGGCCGAGTCGTACTGCTCGACCTTGGTCTTCGAGGAGCCGTCGAGGCCGAAGTCCAGCCGCCAGAAGACGTTGTGGCTGTGGCTGGTGGCGTAGGCCTTGGCGCCCTTGCCGATGGGCCAGCCGCGGCCGTCGCCGGCGTCGTAGTCCTGGTAGGAGAGGCTGCCGGTGGCGCCGACGTTCATGTTGACGGTGCCGTCGTCCTGGAAGCGCCACTCCGTCATGTACTCGTACCAGCCGACCTGGTTGACCGTGTAGACGAGCAGGTCCTTGCCCTGGGCCTGGAAGACCTTGTTGGCGCTGTTGCCCTGCATCCGGTAGGCGTGGCCGCGTGACCGGGTGGTGGTGCACAGCCCGTTGACGTCCGGGTGCTGCGGGTCCCAGGCGTCGGGCACACGGATCGTCCTGATGGTGCCGCCGGGGCACTCGCCGGGCGCCAGGTTGACCAGGCCCTGGGCGAAGCCGAAGCCGGTCAGGTCGTCGTACTCGACGCTGCCGTCGTCGTACGGGACGTCGATCTGGGCGAGACGGGCGCTGTTGAGGACCTTGATCGGCTTCGCTTCGCCCTTGGGCTGGTAGGAGACGTTCTCCAGGACGAGGCCGGCCTTGCTGTCGTAGCGCCAGCACATCCGCCAGGTGGTGCCGCTCGAGAGCTTCTGCTCGATCCGGTAGGCGGCGCTGCAGTCGGCGGCTGCTGCGGGCGCGGACCTGGGCTGGGCGGCGGCGGGTCCGGTGCCGGCCGTGGCGCCGACGGCCAGTGCGGCCGCGGTGAGGCCGACCGCCGCACGCGTGCGTGCCCGGCCGGTCCTGTTCTCGCGCATGACGAAGAGACTCCCTCACAGGAAGGTGGGAAACGGGACGGAGTACGGCTCAGCGGTGCTGGAGTTCGGCTACCTTGCGGGCGCTCAGGTCGACGACCAGCCAGCGGGCGTCGATCCAGGAGCCGTTCCTGATCTTCGGGAACAGCCGCACGCAGCGGTGCTCGCCGCACTTGTCGAGGACGCCGGGCTGGCCGCCCGGGGTGGCCCGGTAGACGGCGCCGTTGAGCAGCAGCTGGTCCGGTGAGGTCAGCTCGTGCCCGGTGGCGTCCTTGTAGTCGGCCTTCAGTCCGGCGCCCAGCGGGTCGGCGATGAGCAGCCTGGCGGCCTCGGCGTTCTCGGCCCGGCTCAGCGGCGGCTGCACGCCGTGCTGGACGCCGGTCCGCTCCACCCTGCCGGTCGCCAGGTCGACCGTCCTGGTGACGAGGGTGTCGTTCCCGTAGTCGTAGAAGCTCACGTCCGCCCGGCGCGGCGCCCGCGGATCGTCCAGCTCGTCCGTCTCCGGGTCGGCGAGGTCGACGCTCAGCCGCTGCGGCCCGTGGCCGCCGCCGACGTCCTCGCCGGCGCTCCGCATCTGCCTGCTGACGGCGAGGGCGGCGGCGCGCCGCATCTCGTCGTCGGTCAGCGGGTCGCGGCCCGTGCCCTTCTTCCCCGTGGCGGGCGCCTGTGCCACGACGCCCGGCGGGGCCCCGTCCGGCCCCTGTCCCGTCTGCCGGGCGGCCCGGCCGCCGCCCCCGCCTCCTCCCGTCTCGTCCGCTCCTGCCGTGCCCGGCAGGGTGATTCCGACCATCACGGCGGTGCCGGCCACGGCCAGGGCCGCACCGGTCACCACCTTCCCCAGATGGCGGTGCACTAGCCTGCGCACATCTTCCCCCTACTCCCCGAACCTCACCGGGAGTACGTTCGCCCCACTGTTTCGGCACACGGCGGGTACACGGTCCGCCGTATGCACTGGTCGGCCGGTAAGAGGGGTGCGGGTCGCCGGAGGTTCCCTCACTTTCGGGCAGACTCGCACCCAACGCGACCCCGGCGGGGCGGCACACCTGGGAGAGTCGTATCCATGCAGGTCTGGCCTGGAGAGGCGTATCCGCTCGGCGCCACGTACGACGGCGCCGGAACCAACTTCGCGGTCTTCACGGAGGCCGCGGACCGAGTAGAGCTGTGTCTGCTGCACGACGACGGCTCGGAGACGGCGGTGGAACTGCGCGAGAGCGACGCGTTCGTGCGGCACGCGTACCTGCCGGGCGTGATGCCGGGACAGCGGTACGGGTTCCGGGTGCACGGCCCGTACGACCCCGGGCGGGGGCTGCGCTGCAACTCGGCGAAGCTGCTGCTCGATCCGTACGCGAAGGCGGTCAGCGGCTCCGTGCGCTGGGGCGAGGAGGTGTACGGCTACCACTTCGGCGACCCGGAGAGGCGCAACGACCTGGACTCGGCGCCGCACACCATGACCTCGGTGGTGATCAACCCGTACTTCGACTGGGGCGACGACCGGCCGCCGCGCACCGCCTACCACCACACGGTGATCTACGAGGCTCACGTCAAGGGTCTCACCATGCGCCACCCGGGGCTGCCGGAGGAGCTGCGGGGCACGTACGCCGGACTCGCCCACCCGGCGATCATCGAGCACCTGACCGAGCTCGGGGTGACGGCCCTGGAGCTGATGCCGGTGCACCAGTTCGTGAACGACCACCGGCTGGCCGACATGGGCCTGAGCAACTACTGGGGCTACAACACCATCGGCTTCTTCGCCCCGCACAACGCGTACGCCTCCTGGGGCGACCGCGGCCAGCAGGTGCTGGAGTTCAAGTCGGCGGTCCGGGCGCTGCACGAGGCGGGCATCGAGGTCATCCTCGACGTGGTCTACAACCACACGGCGGAGGGCAACCACCTGGGTCCGACGCTGTCCTTCAAGGGCATCGACAACCCTTCGTACTACCGGCTCACGGACGATCCGCGCTACTACATGGACACCACGGGCACCGGGAACTCCCTGCTCATGCGGTCCCCGCACGTGCTCCAGCTGATCATGGACTCGCTGCGGTACTGGGTGACCGAGATGCACGTCGACGGCTTCCGCTTCGACCTCGCGGCGACCCTGGCCCGGCAGTTCCACGAGGTGGACCGGCTGTCGTCGTTCTTCGACCTGGTCCAGCAGGACCCGGTGGTCTCCCAGGTGAAGCTGATCGCCGAGCCGTGGGACGTGGGCGAGGGCGGTTACCAGGTGGGCAACTTCCCGCCGCTGTGGACCGAGTGGAACGGCAAGTACCGCGACACGGTCCGGGACCTGTGGCGGGGCGAGCCGCGCACGCTCGCGGAGTTCGCGGGCCGGCTGACCGGTTCCTCGGACCTCTACCAGGACGACGGGCGGCGCCCGCTCGCCTCCATCAACTTCGTCACCTGCCACGACGGCTTCACCCTGCACGACCTCGTCTCGTACAACGGCAAGCACAACGAGGCCAACGGCGAGGACAACCGGGACGGGGAGGGCCACAACCGGTCCTGGAACTGCGGGGCGGAGGGCGAGACCGACGACCCGCGGGTGCTGGAGCTGCGCGCGCGGCAGATGCGTAACTTCATCGCCACGCTGATGCTGTCCCAGGGCGTGCCGATGATCAGCCACGGGGACGAGTTCGCCCGCAGCCAGCGCGGTAACAACAACGCCTACTGCCAGGACAACGAGATCTCCTGGGTGGGGTGGCCCGAGGACGACCGGGAGCTGCTGGAGTTCACGCGCGCGATGGTGTGGCTGCGGCGTGACCACCCGGTCTTCCGCCGGCGCCGCTTCTTCCACGGCCGTCTCGTGGAGGGCACGCACGACGAGCTGTCCGACATCGCCTGGTTCACCCCGGAGGGCGAGGAGATGACCCAGCGGGACTGGGACTCGGCACAGGCGTCCGCGCTGACGGTGTTCCTCAACGGCAACGCCATCTCCGAACCCGGCCCGCGCGGCGAGCGGATCACCGACGACTCCTTCCTGCTGATGTTCAACGCCTCCCCCGAGCCGCTCGGCTTCCTGGTGCCGGTGGACCACGGCCGACAGTGGCAGGTCGTGGTCGACACGGCCCGCCCGGAGGGGGTGCCGCCCGGTTCCGGCGCGAAGGTCGGCGCGGGCGACCGGCTCACGCTGCCGGACCGCAGCCTGACGGTGCTGCAGCGGCCGGCGTGAGTCCGCGCGGGGGGGGCGTGCGCCTGGGAGCGCATGTGCTTCACCGCGCGCCCCCCCGCGCGCGAGCCGGATGACACGAAACACCATGCGCTGGGTACGTAGCTCTGCATGACTTCTGCGCGACCCGGACCGGCGGTGCCCACGGCCACCTACCGGCTGCAGCTCCAGCCCGCGTTCCCGTTCGCCGCCGCGGCGGCGGCCGTACCGTACCTGGCGTCGCTCGGCGTCTCGCACCTGCACCTGTCGCCCGTCCTGGAAGCCGTCCCGGGCTCCGGGCACGGCTACGACGTGGTGGACCACGCGCGCGTGCGCGAGGAGCTGGGCGGCGAGGCCGGGCTGCGCGCCCTCGCGCGGACCGCGCGGGAGCACGGCCTCGGCCTGGTGGTGGACATCGTGCCGAACCACATGGCCATGGCGCCGCGGCACAACCGCGCCCTGTGGGAGGTGCTGCGCGAGGGGCCCGAGTCACCCTACGCACGCTGGTTCGACATCGACTGGGAGGCGCAGGACGGGCGGGTGCTGCTGCCGGTGCTCGGCGGCCCCCTGGGTGCGCAGCTGGAGCACCTCGTGGCCGACGGTGACGTGCTGCGCTACCACGACCACGTCCTCCCGCTGCGCGCGGGGACCGAGGACCTCCCGCTGCCGCGGCTGCTGGACGCCCAGTGGTACCGCCCCGTGTGGTGGCGGCTGGCCCGTACCGAGCTGAACTACCGGCGGTTCTTCAGCGTCTCGGAGCTGATCGGGCTGCGCGTGGAGGATCCGGAGGTGTTCGACGCCACCCACGCCAAGATCCTCCAGCTGCTCGCGGAGGGCGTGGTCGACGGGCTGCGCGTCGACCACCCCGACGGACTCGCCGACCCCGACGCCTACCTGGCACGGCTGAACGACGCGACCGGCGGGCGCTGGACGGTCGTGGAGAAGATCCTCGCCGACGGTGAGCGCCTCCCGGCCGCCTGGCCCGTCGCGGGCACCACCGGCTACGACGCCCTGCGCCACGTCGACGGCCTGTTCACGGACCGGGCCGGCGCCGCCGGACTGCTCACCGCCTACCGGCGGTTCGCGGCGCCCCAGACCGACCGGGGCGGCAACTGGGAGGCCACCGTGCGGCGGGCCGCCTACAAGGTGCTCACGCACGAGCTGGCCACCGAGACCGACCGGCTCACCCGGGTCGCCGCCCGGCTGTGCGCCTCCTCGCCGGACCTCTCGCTGCGCGACCGGGCGCCGTGGGCGCTGCGCACGGCCCTGGAGGAGCTGCTGGTGCGGATGCGGGTGTACCGGCCCTACGCCTCCGGGGACGCGGCCGCCGTGATCACCGAGGAGGCCGCCGAGGAGGCCCGGCTGGCGTTCGTGGTGCCCGAGGAGGCGGCGGCCGTCGGCATCGTGCGGCGGCTGCTCGTCGAGGACCCGGACCCCTCGGCGCCGGACCACGCCGCCCGGGTGGAGTTCCGCACCCGGTTCGCGCAGACGGCGTCCGCGCTGCGCGCCAAGGCCGTGGAGGACACCGCGTTCTACCGCTACGTGCCGCTGCTTTCGGCGACGGAGGTGGGCGGCGACCCGGGCCGGCCCGGCGTGTCCGCCGAGGACTTCCACGCGTACTGCGCGCGCGTGCAGCGCGACTGGCCGCACACCGGGACCGTCGTCAGCACGCACGACACCAAGCGCAGCGCCGACGTCCGCGCGGCGCAGGCCGTGCTCACGCAGTGCCCGGAGCGGTGGGAGCGGCTGCTCGCCGAGGTGACCCGGCCGGAGGAGGGCGTACCGGACGGACAGCTGGCCTGGGCGGCCTGGCAGACGGTGTTCGGGCTGGGCACGGCCGAGGAGGAACGGGTCCGTCGGGCGCTGCTGAAGCACGCGCGCGAGGCGGGCATGTACACCAGCTGGACGGAGCAGGAGCCGCCCTACGAGGAGGCGGTGGCGGCCTTCGTCGCGGCCGGGCCGTGCGGGCCGCCCGGTGAGCGGGTGACCGCGTTCCGCAAGGCGCTGGAGCCGCACGTGCGGGCCAACGTCCTCGGTACCGCGCTGGTCCATCTGACGATGCCCGGGGTGCCCGACGTGTACCAGGGCACGGAGGGCGAGTACCGGGCCCTGGTGGACCCGGACAACCGGCGGCCGGTGCCGTTCCCGCCCGAGGAGCCCGGCGAGAAGGACGCGCTGACCGCGGCGGCGCTGCGGTTGCGCGCCCGGCGGCCCGGCGCCTTCGGCGCGACGGCCTCGTACGCCCCGCTGACGGCCGACGGCCCGGCGGCGGAGCACTGCCTCGCGTTCACGCGCTCCGGTGACGTGGTCACGGCGGTCACCCGGCTGTCGCTGCGGCTGGCTCAGGCGGGCGGCTGGCACGGCACCCGGCTCCCGCTGCCGCCGGGCCGCTGGACGGACGTGCTCACCCCGGGCCGCGAGTTCACCGGTGATGCGCGCGTGGAAGACCTGTTCGACCGGCTGCCGGTGGCGCTGCTGGAACGGACCGGCGAGGCCGCGGGCTGACGGGTACGCGAGCGGTGTTCCAGGCGCTCGCGGGCCGCCGTCCGCATCAGCTGTGGTCCCACGGAACGCAGCGGCCGGGAAGCCGCCGGGCGACTGCTTCGAGCGCCGGTCACGGCCCCTGCGGGACGCTTGACAGCTCACCCTTCCCGTGCGGGACTTGAGGGGCGAAGCCGGGCGGAACACAACGGGGGTGAGTCTCCTGCCGGAGCTGCGCTACCCCAGCGTTCCCGAACTGGTCGGTTCCGCCGAGGCGTTGGCCGTACAGGAGCCGGGACTGTGCGCCCTGCGCCAGGTGGGCCGCTCTCGCGCCGGACGGCCCCTGCACCTGCTGTCGGTGGGACACGCCGATCGCGCCGTGCTGGTGGTCGCGGGCGCGCACGCCAACGAGCCGACCGGCGGCTCCACCCTGCGGGTGCTGGCCGAACGCGTGCTGGCGGAACGGGAGCTGCGGGCGGACACGTCCTGGCACTTCCTGCTGTGCGCGGACCCGGACGGCGCGAGCCTGCACACGACACCGGCGCCGCGCAGCCTGCTCGACTACCACCTGGGCTTCTACCGGCCGACGGGCGCCGAGCAGCCGGAGTGGTCTCCGTCGGTGCTGCCGCCGGACCGGCTGCCGCCCGAGACCCGGGCACTGACCGCGGTGATCGACGAGCTGCGCCCCTACCTCCAGGTGACGCTGCACGGCACCGATCTGGGCGGCAGCTGGGTGCAGCTGACGAAGGACGTGCCGGGCCTCGCCGAGCCGTTCGGCAAGTCAGCGGCGGAGCTGCACATCCCGGTGGAGACGGGCGCGTCGGACGCGGCGGGCTGGCCGGCCTCCGGACCCGGGGTGCATGTGATGCCCGGTCCGGAGTCGGGCGTCGCCTACCCGAGCATGCCCGACGACGCCCGGCACAGCACCTGGTACCACGTGCACCGCCACGGCGGTCTGACCGCCGTGGTGGAGGTGCCGATGTGGGCGAGCGACCTGGTGGGCGATCCGGCGCCGCACCCGGCGCCGGCGGCGGCGATGCGGCGCCTGGCCCAGCGGCTGCTGCGGGACTCGCTGGAGGTGGAGCGGGTGCTCGCCGAGGCGCTGCCCCGGCTGGACGGCGCGGACGGCCCGCTGCTGCGGGCCGCGCGGTGGGTGCTGGGGCTGACCCCGGGGCTGGCCGCGGACTGGATCCACACTCCTCCGGCCGGTACCACGATGGCGTACGTCGGCAGCGTGGACGCGTTCGGGCGGCGGCTGCCGCTGCGTGCGGCGGCGATGCTGCTCCGGGTGCTGCGGGAGACGGACGACGTGGCGGCACCGCGGCTGGAACAGCTCGTCGCGTCCTGGTGCGACGCCTTCGCGACGCGCTTCCGGGCCCGCTGGGTGCCCCTGGAGCACCAGGTGGAGCACCAGTCCCGGACGGTGCTGGCGGCTGCGCGGCACGCCCGGGACCAGGTGGGGTGAGGCCGGGTGGCGCGCCCCGCGCCACCCGGGCCGGCCGTGCGGCTCAGTCGTCGAGGGCGAAGACCGCTCCGGTCCGCGCGGTCATGACGCACCGGCTGGCGTACGTCTCCTCGAACCGTACCGTCCGTCCGCCCCACCGCCCCTGCGCCTGCACGGTGATCGGGGCCCAGATCATCGGGCAGAAGACGTTCCTGGCCGGGATGCGGCCGATGTCGCCGTCGGCGGCGGCCAGTTGGGTGCACGCGTCGGCCGCCTTCGCGTGGCCCTGCGGCGGATCGCACAGCAGCAGGGTGTCGCGCGTGTCACCGGACCGGGCGTCGCCCTTGGTGACCGTCAGGTAGAGCCAGTTGCCCGGCTGGGTGTCATGGGTCGCCGCCCGGGCCGGGCCCGCGGCGAGGAGACCGGCCGCCAGCAGGGCGCCGGCGGCCGCTGTCGCTCTGGTGATGTACGTCATGCCGGTTCCATCGGCAGGTCCGCCGGTGTTCCGCAGTCCGGCTCACCCGTTCGGAACGGGCACGCGCCCGTAGCGGGCACCTGTTCGAACGGATGGCCTCAGCGCGTGGCGAGGCGGAAGCCCACCCTGCCGAAGGCGACCTGGTCGCCCTCGCGCACGACGACCGAGCCGGTCACCCGGCGGCCGTTGACGGTGGTGCCGTTGGTGGACCCGAGGTCCTTGAGCACCCACATGCCGCCCTGCCGGCTGAGTTCCGCGTGCGCCCTGGAGACCGTCTCGTGGTTGAGGCGCAGCCCGTTCGCGGGGTCCCGGCCTATCCGCAGCGGCTGCGTGTGCGCCGGGTGCGGCAGCAGCAGCTTGGGCAGCCGCTCCGCCTGCCAGGCCCGTCGCAGCCGTACGGTGAAGGAGGAGACGGCCTCGACGGTGCCGAGGACCGCGCGGGAGAAGCGGTTCTCCTGGGGCAGGTCGGCGACGAGGACGGCGAGTTCGTCGGAGCGGCGGGCGGCGAGCGCCAGTTCCATCCGGTGCACGAACGTGTCGTGGGACAGCCGGCCCATGGCGACGCCGTCACGCAGCACCTGCAGCGCCTTGTCGCGCTCCGCGTCGGACAGCCGCGCGGGGTACGTGGAGAACTCGAAGGACGACGTCACGCTGGTGATTGTCGGGCAGTGAACGGCGGGTGTCCAGAAGACCCGGGATCGGTGCCCGGGTGTGCGTACTCGTGCGACACCCGCGGGGAAAGGGCGTGTTCGGGAGCGGATCGGCCGCGCGGACGGCACGATGGGGACGCGGGACATCACGGTGAGCAGACGAAGGGGAACCGTCCGTGCAGTTCGAGGTGTGGGCACCGCAGGCAGACCGAGTGACGCTCCAGTGCGAGGGCGCGACGCGCGCGTTGGCGCGCGATCCCGAACGCGACGGCTGGTGGACGGGGGAGGCGGAGGCGGAGCACGGCGCCCGGTACGGGTTCGCGCTGGACGACGGGCCGGTGCTGCCCGACCCGCGCTCGCGCCGCCAGCCGGACGGGCCGGACGGGCTGAGCGCGGTCGTGGACCACGGACGGTACACGTGGCGGGCGCGGTGGGCCGGGCGTGGCCTGCCCGGCGCGGTGCTCTACGAGCTGCACGTGGGCACGTACACCCGGGAGGGCACCCTGGACGCGGCCGCGGCCCGCCTGGAGCACCTGGTGGAACTGGGTGTCACACACGTGGAGTTGATGCCGCTGTGCCCCTTCCCGGGACGGCACGGCTGGGGGTACGACGGAGTGTCGCTGTGGGCGGTGCACGAGCCGTACGGCGGCCCCGACGCCCTGAAACGCTTCGTCGACCGGGCGCACGAACTCGACCTCGGCGTCGTCCTGGACGTCGTGCACAACCACTTGGGGCCGTCCGGCAACCACCTCCCGCGGTTCGGGCCGTACTTCACGGACACGCACCACACCCCGTGGGGCTCGGCGGTGAACCTGGACGCGGCCGGCTCGGACGAGGTGCGCGCGTTCCTCGTCGGCAGCGCCCTGGCGTGGCTGCGGGACTACCGCGTCGACGGACTGCGCCTGGACGCGGTGCACGCACTGTACGACACGCGCGCGTGCCACTTCCTGGAGGAGCTGTCGGCGGCCGTGGACGGCCTCGCCGGGGAACTGGACCGGCCGCTGTTCCTGATCGCCGAGTCCGACATGAACAACCCGCGGTTCATCACCCCGCGCGAGGCGAACGGCCTCGGGCTGCACGCGCAGTGGAACGACGACTTCCACCACGCCCTGCACGCCGTCCTGACCGGCGAGTCCCAGGGCTACTACGCCGACTTCGCGCGTGACCCGTTCGCCTCGCTCGCCAAGACGCTCACCGGCGGCTACTTCCACGACGGCACGTACTCCAGCTTCCGCGGCCGGCACCACGGCCGTCCACTGGACCGGGCGCGGGTGGCCGGGCACCGGCTGCTCGGCTACAGCCAGACCCACGACCAGGTCGGCAACCGCGCCCAGGGCGACCGACTCTCCGCCCGCCTCTCCCCCGGCCTGCTGGCCTGCGCGGCCACGCTCACGCTCACCGCGCCGTTCACGCCGATGCTGTTCATGGGCGAGGAGTGGGCGGCGGGCACGCCGTGGCAGTACTTCACCGACCACACCGACCCCGAACTGGCCGAGGCGGTACGGCGGGGCAGGCGGCGTGAGTTCGCGGCGCACGGGTGGGCGGAGGAGGAGGTACCCGACCCGCAGGACCCGGCGACCCGGGAGCGGTCCTGCCTGGACTGGTCGGAACCGGACCGCGATCCCCACGCGCGCGTGCTGGCCTGGTACCGGCGGCTGATCGCGCTGCGCCACGAGCAGCCCGACCTCACCGATCCGGACCTCGCCGACACCAAGGTGGCCTACGACGAGGAGGCCGGCTGGCTGGCCTTCCGGCGCGGGGACGTGCGGGTGGCGGTGAACCTGGCCAAGGAGCCGGCGGCGATCCCGCTGGGCACCGGCCGGGTGGAGGTGCTGGCCGCCTGGGAGCCGCTCGGGACACCGGGCCCGGACGGTCTGCTCCAGGTTCCCGGCGAGTCCTGCGTGGTACTGGTGCAGCCCTGAGCCGCCGGGGGCGGCCGGGTGACGCCGGTGTGCCGCCGGGCGCGGCCGGGGGTGGCGCGCGGAGTGCCGCCGGCGCGTCTACGGCTCCGGTTCGCCCTTCTCGATGTCGGTCACCCGCTCCAGCATGATCGGCTCCCAGACCCGCCGCAGCTGGGTGCGCAGCAGGGCCGTGGTGCCGGCCGCGCGGCCTTCGAGGCGGTCGGTGAGGCGGATGACGGTGTCGCAGCGGGCGAGCCACAGACCGCGCAGGCACGGGCGGGCGCCGTAGCCGGCCAGGGTGGCGGCGCGGACGGCCGCCGGGGAGCCGACGGCGACGGCCAGCCCGGCGATGTCCTCGGCGGGGTCCCCCAGGGCCGCCCGGGTCCAGTCCAGGATGCCGCGAACCCGGCCGTCGGCGCTGACCACGACGTGCTCGCCGGTCAGCCCGTGGTGGGTCAGGACGGCGGCGCCGGGCTGCGTGGCGAGCTGCGCCGCGCCGGGCGGGGTGAGCTGGAGCAGCCGGGCGGCGTCGAACTCGTCGGCGGCGGCGAGCCGCTCGGCCGCGTGGACGGCCATCCGGCGCAGGGCCTCCAGGGAGCGGGGGGCGGTGCGCGGCACGCCGATCGCCTCGGCCTGGCGTGCCGGCACCGCCCGCAGACCGGTGAGCAGGCCCGCGAGGTCGGCCTCGCCGACGGCGGAGACGTCGTGCTCGTCGGCCGTGCCGCCGGGCACCAGGGCGTCGAGGGTGTAGGCGAGGCCCGGCGCCCAGTCGCCGTGGGCGACGCTGGCCGGGACGGCGACGGGCACGTGCGGGCGTACCAGCTCGCGCAGCCGCAGTTCCCGGCGGCGGCGGACGGAGGCCTCACGGTCGGGAGCGAGGCGCAGCACATGGCGGGTGCCGACCCACCAGGTGTACTCGTGCTCCTCCCCGACGGGGCGCAGGCCGGGTCCGCCGGTGCCGCCGGTGCCCTCCTCGAGCAGCGAGCGGACCAGTCTGCGGACGGTGTCCGCGGTGGGTGTCGGTGCGTGGGTCATGGGTCGCGCGTGTGCCGTTCCGGGTGTCGTCGCGGGTGTCTCTTCCGTGCCTCTCAGTCCACTATGACCATCTCACGGGTGGTGTTGTTGAGGCGGCGACCGCCGTCCTCGGTGACCGTGACGATGTCCTCGATGCGCACCCCGAACCGGCCCGGGAGATAGATGCCGGGCTCCACGGAGAAGCACATGCCGGGCACGAGGGGCTGCTCCTCGCCCTCGATCATGTACGGCGGCTCGTGCGTGGTGACGCCGATGCCGTGGCCGGTGCGGTGGATGAAGTACTCGCCGTAGCCGGCGTCGGTGATCACCGCGCGGGCGGCGCGGTCGACCTCCTGGCAGGGCACGCCCGGCCGTACGGCCCGGCAGCCGGCCTCCTGGGCGGCGCGCACGGTGTCGTGGACCCGGCGCTCCTCCTCGGTGGGCTCGCCGACGTGGACCGTGCGGGTGGTGTCGGAGCCGTAGCCGTCCTTCAGGCCGCCGAAGTCGAGGACGACCATGTCGCCCCGCCGGATGACGCGGTCGCCGACCTCGTGGTGGGGTTTGGCGCCGTTGGGTCCGGAGCCGACGATGGTGAAGTCGACCTGGGAGTGGCCGAAACGGCGCAGCAGGCCGGCGAGGTCGTGGCCGACGTCGGACTCCCGGCGGCCGGCGAAGGGGACCTCGCGGATCTCCTCGAACGCCGCGTCCGCGGCCGCGCCCGCGGCCGCCAGCAGCTCCAGCTCCGCCGCGTCCTTGACCGCGCGCAGCATGGGCAGGGCGTCGGTGAGTGCGGCGTAGGAGGTGCCGGGCAGGGCCCGCTGGAGGCCCAGCAGGTGCATCGCCCAGGTGTTGTCGCTGATGCCGAACCGTCCGTGGCCGTCGAGGAGGCCGGCGGTGACGGCGTAGGGGTCGTCGCCGTCGGTCCAGTCACGCAGGGTCAGCGCGGCCGTGCCGGCCGCCTTCTCGGCGTCCGGGGCCTCCAGGGTGGGTACGACGAGGACCGGGTCGCGCCCGGGGGCCAGGACCAGCATCGTGAGCCGTTCGGTGACGGCGGTGGGTGTGTAGCCGGTCAGCCAGACCATGTCCGGTCCCGGTGCCACGAGCAGGCCGGCGAGGCCGGCGCCGGCCGCGGAGCGCGCGGCGCGCTCCATGCGGGTCCTGTGGTCGGCGGCGGTGAAGGGCGCGGGCGTGCTACCGGTCATCCTGGCCTCCGAGCGCGGGTGGGGAAGCGGGCGCGGGCGTCTCGGGCAGCATCTTGCCCGTCCGGGCGGTGGCGCGCGAGCGCATTCGGTGGCCCGGGGCGGTGTGCGTGGGGTGCGGGCCGTCGGCGGTGACTCGCTTGCCCGCGCGTGCGGGGTGCCTCCTCCGGAGGGGGTGCCCCCAGCGCCCACCCGTACCGCCCCGGCGGCACGACTGCCCGCAGCCCCAGCGGCACGGATGCTGGCAGCCACGGCGGTACGGGGGGCGCAGTGGGTCAGGTCGTCACCGCCGGCAGGACCGTCAGTTCCTGGTATGCGCCGCTGGCGTGACGGACCGTGAGGAGGACGTTTCCGCCGGGGCGGGTGCGGGCCACCGCGCGGGCGAGGTCGGCGGCGTCGCCGACGAGGGTGCCGCCGTACCGCAGCAGGACGTCACCGCGGACCAGACCGGCCGTGTAGCCGGGTCCGGGCACGTGCACACCGACGACCAGCGCACCGGCCTTCTCCGCGTCGGCGGTCTCCACGCCCAGGGTCGCGCCGGGAGGGGCCGGAGCGGCGCCGGCGGCCCGGGGCGCGGGCCGCTGGGCAGGGGGCGGCGGTCCCGCCGGGCCGCCCGTACCGGCCGGCGTCGTCCCGACGATGCCGAGGCCGATGCCGATTCCCGTCAGCACCAGCACGGCGCCGGTGACCAGGCCGGGCAGCAGGCGCCACGGCAGCCGCCCGCGCCGGGGCGCGGCGTGGGGGCGGGGGACCTCGCCGGGGGCGCCGCCCTCGCGCCGCACCTGGCCGGGCAGGGGCTTGGGACGCAACACACTCTGTTCCATGATTCGCTCGCCTCCGGCTGGTGCTCTACCCGCACCACCGGGCCACGACGAGACACGAACGAGTGAGACTGGCCGGAGGGTGGCGGAGGGTAGTCATAGGCGTCGTACGTGCAGGTGGACCGTCGCGGGGATGGACGGGAGGGGACGCGGGCGGGACCCCGGCCGGTTCGAAATGGTGAAGGCCCAGTCGGTCGGCGCGCGCAGTGCGCGCGGAGCCACTCCCCGGCCGCGCGCGTGCGCCGCCGGGGAGGCCGGCCGACGGGTCGCAGGGGTCAGCCGGCGAGCCGGACGGGGGGCGCAGGGGGGCGGTCCGGCAGGAAGCCGTGGGCCCGGCGGCCCAGCCACTCCGCCTTGTAGCGGTCGACGCCGCGGTGCCAGTTCAGGATGCCCGCCAGCCAGTTCTGCAGGTCCAGGACGTAGCCGTCCATGGCGGCCCGTGCTTCCTCGGACAGGTCGAAGTCGTCGTAAAGGACGGGTAGTTCGTGTGCGGCCACATGCTCGAACTGCCGCATGCGCTGGGTGGTCAGGTCGTGGACGACGCCGAGCGCGGTCGGGTAGTCCACGCCGAAGAAGTTCTGCACCACCAGGACGGCGTTGTGGATCTCGCCCTCGTACTCGATCTCCTTCTGGTAGGAGAAGATGTCGTTGAGGAGGCAGGCGTAGTCGACGGCGGCGTTCTCCAGCGAGCGCACCGGCCCGCTGCGGTAGACCTCCGGCGGGACCGCGGGTCCGTTGCCCATCCGGCACAGGCTCAGGGTGAGGTCGGAGCCGAAGGTGGCGCGCCGCATCTCCAGGTAGTCGACCGGGTCGGGGATGCGGTTCTGCAGCTGGTTGGACAGCTCCCACACCCAGCTCTCGGTCATCGTGTCCACGGCCGCCTTCAGGGTGCGCCGCTGGTCGGCCGTCATCCCGGCCGTGGTGCGCGCCCACAGGTCGGTCAGCGAGCGTTCCATGGCGTTGCCGGGGACGATGGCGGACTCGCCCTCGACGGGCATGCAGGCGGACAGCCGGGCCGTCGTGAGCCGGGCGGCGGCCAGGTCACGGCGGTGGCCGTGGACGAGCGGGTAGTAGTCGTCGCCGTAGGTCCCGAACGCGAGCCACTGGGCGCTGAGGTCGAGGGCCTCGGGCGTGGCGTCGGGGTCCAGTCCGGCGGAGCACAGCGCGAGGTCGTAGGCGGCGAGCTTGTCCTCGTCCCAGACGCCCTCCTGGAGGATGCCGACCTGGCGTGTCCAGGCGAGGAGGTTGCGGCGGGCGCTGTCGAGATGGGGGCTCAGCTCCACCTGGAACGGCATGTGGAACTCGGGCAGCAGCGCGGGGCCGACCTTCTGGTAGGGCACGTGCGAGTGGGCGCGCAGGCGCTCCCGCGCGGCGGCGGCGAGGAGTGCGCCGACGTCGGCGGCCGAGGTGCCGGGTCCGCCCGGGACCCGCCACGGCGAGCCGGCGCGGGCGCGCTCGTTCATGTAGCGGCTGGAGCGCGTGTGCCACTCGTGCCCGCCGGACTGCCAGTCCTGCAGTCCCTTGGCGTAGGCGGCGACGGCCGCGACCTCGTCCGGTCCCAGCCCCTTCTCCAGGGCCACGGCCGGGACCTCGGTGAGCGCGGTGTGCTCGAACTGGTGGAGCCGTGAGGTGAGGATGTCGTTGACGGTGTCGGCCGCCTCCTGGGTGGTGCAGCCGAAGAACTTCTCCAGGACCAGCACGCCGTTGCTGTTCTCGCCCTCCTCCTCGACCTCGCGCTGGTAGGAGAAGAGGTCGTTGCGCAGGTGGACCGCGTCGGAGAACGTCTCCATCAGCACGCGCATGGGCCGGGTGCCGGCGACGGCGGCCGGTACCTCGGCGGCCGCGTACTCCACGAGCCCCGCCGACCAGGGGGCGCCGCCCACCTTGCGGCGCATCTCGATGTACTCGACCGGGTTGGCGATCCGGCCCTCGTTGATGTTGGACAGCTCCCACATCGACTCGTTGAGCAGGTGCTCGGTGGCCACGGCGAAGCGGCGGCGCCAGCCGGCGGACATCGCCGGCACGGTGCGCGCCCACAGGTCCTTCAGGCCCGCCTCCACCGGGTTGAGCGGGTCGGGCGCGGCGGCCGAGGGGTCGAGGGGCATGAACAGCGGCAGACGGTCCAGGTGGGCCTTTCCGGCGGCGCGGTCCTGGGTGCGCTTGTACATGTCCAGGAAGTGGTCGTCGAAGAAGAACACCCAGACGTACCAGTCGGTGATGAGCGAGAGCGCGGGGCCGTCGCAGTCGGGGTGGGTGTAGGCGCACAGGAGACCGTAGTCGTGCGCCTCCAGGTCGGCCTGGTCCCAGATCCCGGAACCTTCCAGCATGCCCATCTCGCGTGCCCACCGCGTCGAGTGGGCACGGGCCTCGTCGAGGTGGGGGTTGAGCCGCGCGGGATACGGCAGGTAGAAGTGCGGGAGTTCGAACGGCTGCGTCATGGCCGGGCCCTACCCGTGGGCCCGAACGGCCATCCGCCGCGCCGGACATGATCACACCATCGCGTGAACGACCGGGAAACACCGCGCCGATGGCCCGCTCCGCACCCGCGTGCTCACCCGGCGGCGCGCACCTGGACCAGCGCGTGCGTGCCGCTGGTGCGCCAGCGCCGGTCCCCGGACGCCTCCAGCGCGGCCTCGTCCGGCGCCGACAGGCCGGTGATCACGTCGGACTTGAGGGTGCGCAGTGCGGCGACCGGACCGGGGAAGTAGCCGGTCACCTCCTGGAACGGCGTGGTCGGCGGCCACCACCGGTCGCCGACCAGGCGCCGGTAGTTGAGGTCGCCCTTGACGACGGTCACCGTGGCCGCCGCGAACTCGGCGCGCAGGTCCCCGGGCATCCGCTCGTACGGCAGCGGGGCGCAGGAGAAGGGGTGGGCGCGCACGGCGAGCCGGCCGTCGGCCATGGCCGACCAGAGCACGCGCCCGTGGGCGGCGGCCGCGCCTCCGGCCGCGCACAGCCGGCGCAGGGCCTCCACCACGTCGGCGGTGGTGGCGTCGGAGACGTAGTACGGGTACGGCTTCACGTGCAGCACCGCCCGGGCGGCCCGCGCCCCGGCGAGGAGGTGGGCGATCAGCAGCAGGTCGGGGACGAGTTCACGGCCCGCGTTGTCCGCGACGAGGACGAGCGTGCCCCTGCCGTCGGGTGGCAGCAGCGACCACAGGGTCTCGGTGTCGTCGGCCACCAGTGCGGGAACCGGTTCCCGGGTCCCGGTGCCCTCGGCGGAGAGCCGGAAGCCGAGGTCGGCGCGGTTTCCCCAGAGCGAGCCGTGCAGGAGGGCGCGCGCCCGCTCCTGCTCCGTCAGGTCCTCGAGGCCGTCCAGGGCGGCCAGTTCCCCGTCGGTCTGCGCGGCGTCGAGTTCGGCACGCTTGAACGGGCGGAAGGGATCGATGCCCTGCCAGGCTCCGGGGCCGAAGTAGCCGACGGCCTCCAGCAGCCGGCGGTAGAAGTAGCTCTCGGACCACAGCCACGGCACGTCGTACCAGGACCGTCCGGTGTGGTCGGCCAGCCCCCATGCGAGCCAGCGGTCCCGGTCCGGGGCGTCGGCGGGGAGGGACCCGATGGTCCCCTCGGTGCAGCTGGCGAGCAGTTCGTCCAGCGCCCGGTGCTGCCCGGGGCCGTACGGGAAGGCGTCCCGCACCTGCCTGATGATCGCCGGGTGCCGCTCGGCCAGCACGCTGTGCGGGAAGGAACCGGGCTCGTCGCCGCGGATCACGGGTGCGGGCGGGGTGTCGGGCATGCCCGTCACCGTACCGCGCGCGTCAGACGGTTCGGATCTCCCGCTCCAGCTGCGTGGCGAGCGTGACGTAGCGGGGACGGCGGTGGACCGGGACCATGCCGCGGATCATCAGGTGCCACATCTCGGCCATCCGGCGTGGCAGCCGTCCGACCGGTTCCAGCGAGCGGCCGGCCACCCGGGTGCCGACGAAGAAGCAGACGAGGGAGTGCGCGACGACGCCGACGTCGAGGTCGCCGTGCACATCGGCTTCCCTGACGGCTCCGGTGAACTTCCGGTGTGCGTAGTCCAGCCACGCGGTGAACGGATGGTTCAGCGGCGGCCGTACGGCTATGTCCGCGGTGGCGAGGCGGAGTCCGGCGCGCGGTACCGGATCCTCCACGGCGAGCCGGGCGACGCCGAAGGTGGTGCGCATCAGGGCCTCCAGCGAGGAGTAGCCCCGGCTCTCGACGTCGGCGACGACCTGCTTGGCGGACTTCGCCTGGATCTCCAGGATGGCGTGGGCCAGGTCCTCCTTGGCCGCGAAGTGGAAGTACAGGGCGCCCTTGGTCACCCGCGCGTGCGCGACGATGTCGCTCAGACTGGTGGACTCGTAGCCCTGGCGGTCGAACAGGTCGGCGGCAGCCGTGATGATCGTTGCCCGGGTCTGCTCAGCACGTAACTGCCTCGCCATCGTGGACCCTTCCTTGCGACTCAACGAACGGGACATGCGGTTTGTTTTTGACCCATTGCATACGATAACTCACCGGGCGGCAGCGGAGATCCAGGGCGGGACCGCACGGTTCGGCACGTTCCGGGCGCAGGCCGGCGCTTCGGGCGGCACCGGATGCACGAGCCCTTCGCATCCTGTGAACGGACAAGACCGGACCGCCTCCCCCCTCCGTCACCCCACTGTCCCAGACCGCCGCCGGGCAGCGGGTGCCGCACCCATGATCGCCACGATACGAGGCGGACGCCCGGCTCCTCAACGGTGTCTCGGGGCAGGCGCGAAACAGCCGAACCGGTCGGTGCCTTCGCGCCCCCCACGGACGGACGCCCCGCCCGTCGCCGAACGCGCTGAACGCGCTGGACGCGGCGGACGTACTGGAGGCCGCAGACCCCTTTCCCGCCTGCCGAGGAGACGTTCCCGGATGACCCGGACGACCGCCCTGAGCGCCACGGCGACCGCAGTGGCGGTCCCGCTCCTGCTCCTGTCGTGGGCGGCGGCGGCGCCGGCCCAGGCGCACGGGGCCCCCACGGACCCGGTCAGCCGGGTCTACGCCTGCTCCCCCGAGGGCGGCGCCGTCCGCTCGGCGGCCTGCGAGGCGGCGGTCGCGTCGAACGGTGCTCCGTTCACGGCGTGGGACAACCTGCGCGTGGCCGGGGTGAACGGCCGTGACCGGCAGGTGATTCCGGACGGCAGGCTGTGCAGCGGGAACCTGCCGGCCTACCGGGGGCTCGACCTGGCCCGGCGGGACTGGCCGGCGACCCGCCTGAGGCCCGGCGGCCGGCTGACGATGACATACGCCTCGACGATCGCGCACGCCGGCACGTTCCGGCTGTACCTGACCAGGCCCGGCTACGACCCGGCGAAGCCGCTGAAGTGGTCCGACCTGTCCCGGCGCCCCTTCGCCGAGGTCGCGGACCCGCCCCTGAGGAACGGCGCGTACCACATCGGCGTGACGCTGCCCGCGGACCGGACGGGACGTCAGGTGCTCTACACGGTCTGGCAGAACAGCAGCACGCCGGACACCTACTACTCGTGTTCCGACGTGGTCTTCCCCGGGAAGGGACAGGCCGCCGGGGCGGCGAAGGCCACGAGGACGGCGGAGGCGGAGCCGGCTCGCCCGGGCACGCCGGCCCCGCGCGAGGAACACGCCTCCGCCGCCGGGGACAGCACTCCGGTGGCCGGGGCGACGGACGGCGGGTCCGGCCCCTCGGCACTTCTCGTGGCGGGCGGCGCCGCCGCGGTGCTGGTGCTCACCGGGGGCGCCGCCCTGGGCTTGCGGCTACGGCGACGCTGAAGTCACCGCAGTGATGCCTCAGTTGACGTAGACCCGGGCGCCCGCGTCGGTGACCGGCGCGTACTTCGCCGTGAAGTAGCCGTTGGCGAAGCACAGCGACGAGCCGGAGGTCTTGGTGAACTGCTGGTTCGCGAAGGTGATGCTGCTGTCGGCGTTGTCGGCCTTCCCGGTCAGACCGGCCCCCTGGTAGACGCAGGTGACGGTGCCGAGCAGGGTGCGCAGCTTGACCGTGGTCTGGACGACGCTGCCACTGGCGGGCTTGACGGTGAGGGTGCCGTCGGAGGTGACGGTCGCCGTGTAGGGCAGGTTGTCGACGGTGATGCCGCTGACGCCGAGGACCCCGGTGACGTTGCTGGTGCAGCTGCTGCTGTCGAAGGTGTGGGCGGTGACGGACTCGGTCGCCGTGCCGGGGGCGGCCGGATTGTCGGTGACCTTGGCGGTGAACTGGGAGCCCGTGCACTTGACTCCACTGGTGCCGGTCGCGCTGGAGTAGAACGTCGCGGAGGTGCCGGAGGCCAGGGGCGCGGTGAGGGTGTCGCCGACCGCGGCGGCGGTGCCGCCGGCGCTGCCGGTGGTGAGGACGGCGCCGGCTTCGGCGCCGGCCGAGGCGGGTCCGGCCGTGGCGAGGGCGAGCGCGGTGGCGGCGCCGGCGAGGGCGAGAAGTGCGCGCTTGTGCATGCGGGTGCCTCTTTCCTGAGTGGGGTGAGGAGGAGGTGATGTGGGGGGTGGCGACCATGGGGGCCGCCGCCGCGGGTCCGACGCGCCTTCTCCGTGCACGACGGATCCGCGACGGCGGCAGGCCGGGATCCGGCCGCGGGCCTCGCGGGAGCGCCTGCGGCCGGGCCGGGCACGACGCGGCCGGACGCGGGAAGGAAGGGAACCGCGTCCGAGTCGCGCCGACGTGCGGGGTGCGGTGAACCGGTGCGTGCGGCCACCGTGAGCGGTTGCTGTGAGCCGGTGTGAGCGGTTGCCGTGACACGGCCGGGAACGGGGCCGGTTCCGCCCGACGGATCCGGCGCCACGGATCCGCGAAACAGGGCAAGTTGTAGACCTGACCACGCGTCAACGTCAAGGTTCCGGACGTGAGTTGTGGCATGCGGGCACGGTCGCGCACACCCCACACGCTTTTTCCACAACTCCCTTGACCCTTCAATGTAACCGGCGGTAACTTCCTGAAAAGCTACCGCCGCGTAACGAGAAAGCCCTTGCAGCCGCCGGGAGTGCGGGGAGGTGTACGCGGCAGCCGCTGTCCGCGCCAGGACACCGCGCCACTGAAGCCCGATCCGCATTGATTCATGCCCATGGGAGCAGACATGGCCTCGTCCCCGGACGTCTCGTCCACCGGCAACACCCCCGGGAACCCGGGTAGCGGTTCACCGTCCGAAGCACCGAGCAGCGCCGGGGCCGGCGGCGAGAGGCGGGGGCGGGTCCGGGCGCGCCGGGCCGCGGTGATGGCGGTACCCGCCACCCTCGTCGCCGCCGGCCTCGCGGTCCTGACCGCCCAGGGCGCGCTGGGCGTGCAGTTCGCCGTCTCCGGTATGCCGTTCACGGTCACCGCGACGGAACTCAGGGGCACCGGGTTCGAGCAGTTCGGCGCGCTCGACAACATGGCCGAAGGCAGCCCGAACGCCGGGGACACCGGCGGTCAGGTGCTCGTCGTCACCTCCGCGATCAAGCACGCCACGCTCGACAAGCTGTGCCAGAGCGTCGACCTGGGCGGCACCAACCTGCTGATCACCGCGGGCAGCGGGGCGGACAAGGTCACCGCGACCGACCTGACCACGGACTCCACGGAACTGTCGGGCAACGCGGCGTTCGACAACATCGAGATCGGCAACGACGCGAGCACGCTGACCAAGGCCGGGGTGAAGGGACCGATCGGCGTCTTCAGCCAGCAGGCCGACACCGTGCGCATCGGCAACCTGCGCCAGACCAACTACGCGACGACCGCCGGAGTGTTCAAGCTGCCCGGTCTCAAGCTCCGCTTCAGCGACTCGGGCTGCTGATCGCCGTGCCGGACCGGCCACGTCAGGGAGCGAGGCGCGCCTTCCGCGGCTGGCGGGCCCGCCGGCCCTTCTGGGGCGGGCTGCTGCTCGCGCTGGGGGGCGGCGAGATCCTGCTCACCGAGAAGGCCTCGCTGAAGGTCGTGATGCACATCGGCATGCAGGGCCTGGCCGGCTACCTGCTGCCGACGCTCATGCTGCTGCTGGGCCTGCTGATCCTCTTCAATCCCGGCCAGCGGCTCTTCTACTCCATCACCGGCGTCCTGCTCTCGCTGGGGACCTGGCTCACCTCGAACCTCGGCGGCTTCCTCCTCGGTCTCCTGCTCGGCGTCACCGGCAGCTGCCTGGCCTTCGGCTGGCTGCCGGACCAGGAGCCGCGCGTCAGCCGCCGCAAGCGCCGCAGGCAGGCGAGGGCGGCGCGGGCGGCGGCTCCGGAGGGTGCGGGGACCACGGCGTGAAGGCACCCGTCACACGGACGGCGGGACGAACGTGGTGTGGGTGCCCCCGAGTTCGGGGGCACCCGCGTCAGGTCGTCCGCGGCCGCGCGGTCAGGCGAGGCCGGCGGACTTCAGCCAGGCCCTGGCGACGTCCAGCGGGTCCTTGTTCTGCCCCTGCACCTGGGTGTCCAGGTCCAGCAGCGTCGCGGTGTCCAGCTTGGCCGAGACCGCGTCGAGCGCGTCGGCGCCCTTCTGGTTCAGCGCGCCCTTGCGGACGAGCGGCTGGACGTTCTCGAAGCCGAAGAGGTTCTTCGGGTCCTTCAGGACGACGAACTTCTCCTTGGAGATGACCGGGTCGGTGGTGAAGATGTCCGCGACCTGCACGGCGTTCTTCTGCAGCGCGGTCCGGGTGAGCGGGCCGCCCGCGTCCAGCGCCTTGAAGGACTTGAACTCCAGGCCGTAGACGGACTTGAGGCCCACCAGACCCTGCTGCCGCGTCTGGAACTCCGGCGAGGCGCCGATGACCAGGTCCCCGGCGGCGTCCTTGAGGTCCGCGATGGACGAATCCCCGGTGAGGCCGTACTTCTTCGCGGTGTCCGCGCTGAGCGTGACGGAGTCCTTGGACTGCGCGGCCGCGGGCTTCAGCAGGGTCAGCCCGGAGTCCAGCTTCGCCTCGATGGCCGCCGTGGTGGCGTCGGCGGTCTTCGGGGCCGCCTTCTTGTCGAGGTAGGCCAGCAGCGCGCCGTTGTACTCGGGCAGGACCGAGATGGTGCCGTTCTTGATCATGCCGTAGGTGGTCTCGCGGCTGCCGATGTTCGGCTTGTACGTGACCTTGATGCCCTTGGCCTTGAGCGCCTCGCCGTAGATGTCGGCGAGCAGGGTGCTCTCGGGGAAGTTGTTGGATCCGACGACCACGCTGTCGCCGCTCGCCTGGCCGCCGTCCGACAGCGGGTTGTCGGCCTTGCCGTCGCTGGAGGAACAGCCCGCCAGCAGAGCCGTCGCCGCCGCGAGGGCGATCGCCGCCACGCCTCGGTTCCTCCGGATGGACCTGCTGATGTGGGTCGTTGAAGTCACCCGTCGATCCAATCCAGCCGGTTCTCGGTCAGTCAAGTGTTTCGGATCACCGGATCGGCGGATCGGCGGGTGGAGGAACGCCAGGCGCCCCCTCGCGAGCCGGGCAAGGGGGCCGGCGGGCGGCCTTCATCCGCTGCGGCGCACCCCCGGGGAGACGGCGAGCCGGGCCGCGGCCCAGAACACCACGAGGGTGGCGAGGGCGAGCCCGGCGACCAGGCCGGCGCCGCCCACGACCTTCTCGTAGTCGCGCTGGTAGAGGCCGTCGATGATGTACCGGCCGAGGCCGCCGAGGCTGACGTAGGCGGCGATGGTGGCGGTGGACACGATCTGGATGGCCGCCGTGCGCAGACCGCTGAGGACCAGCGGGAGCGCGACCGGCAGCTCCACCTGGAGCAGCACGCGTGACTCGGGCATGCCCATGCCGCGCGCGGCGTCCACCGGGGACGGGTCGACGGAGCGGACCGCCTCGTAGGTGGTGACCAGGATCGGCGGCACGGCGAGCACGACCAGCGGGATCATCACCGGCACCATGCCGAAGCCGATCCAGATGAACATCAGCACCAGCAGTCCGAAGCTGGGCAGCGCGCGGCCGGCGGTGGCGATCAGCGCGAGGGCGTTGCCGCCCCGCCCGTAGTGACCGGTGACGAGGCCGACGGGCAGGCCGACCGCGGCGGCGAACAGCAGTGCTTCCAGGGAGTACTTGACGTGCTCGGAGAGCCGGGTGGGGATGCCGTCGCGACCGTGCCAGTGCGAGCCGTCGCTGAAGAAGGCCTGGGCGAAGTGAAGGACGTTCACCGGGCGGCACCCTTCGTCGGCGGCATCCAGGGGGTGAGCAGGCGGCGGACGAGGACCAGCAGGGCGTCGGCGAGGACGCCCAGCACGGCGGTGGTGAGCACCGAGTTCACGGCCAGGGCCGGCCGGTTGTAGGTGGTGGCGGAGTAGAGCATGTTGCCGAGGGCGCCCTGGTTGCCGATGAGCATGCCGACGCTGACCAGGGAGAGGCTGGACACGGTGGCCACCCGGAGGCCGGCGATGATCGCGGGGACGGCGATGGGCAACTGCACCTGGAGGTAGCGGCGTACGGGCCCGAAGCCCATGGCCCGCGCGGCCGCCAGGGTGTCCTGCGGGACCGAGCGGACGCCGTCCACGATCGCCGGGACCAGCACCACCAGGCTGTAGATCGCGAGGGGCACCATCACCGTGGTCTCGCTCTGGCCGAAGTAGTCGATGAGGACGACGAAGAAGGCCAGCGAGGGGATGGAGTAGAGAACGGTGGTGAGGCCGAGGACGGGCGGGTAGACCCAGCGGAAGCGGACGCAGAGCTGGGCCACCGGCAGGGCGATCAGGAGGCCCGCCAGCACCGGGATCAGGCCTTCGCGCAGGTGCAGGCCGACGAGTCCGAGGTAGCCGTACTGCAGGTCGCTCGGGAGGTCGAAGAAGCCGTTCATCGCGCGGCCTTCACGGCGGAGTCCCGCGCCACCCGGGTGTGCGCGGCGCGGATCGCCTCGCCGATGACCTGCTGGGAGACGACGCCGACGACGCGGCCCTCACCGTCCACCGCGACGGCCCACCCGGTCGGCGAGAGCACGGCCCCGTCGAGCGCCGCGCGCAGCGAGTCCGTGGCGGGCGCGAACGGCCGTCCGTGGTCGAGGAGCCGGTCCCGGTCGACGGCTCCGGCGGTGAGCCCGTCCGGTTCGCTCCAGCCGAGCGGCCTGCCGTCGGAGTCGGTGACGAGGAGGTAGGGCGCGGCCTCCGCACGGGCGGCGAGGGTCGCGGCGTCCGCGTCGACGGACACGACGGGAGCGGTCTGCAGCTCCAGTGAGCCGGCGGAGAAGAAGGAGAGCCGCCGGATGCCCCGGTCGGCGCCGAGGAAGTCCTCGACGAAGGAGTCGGCGGGCGCGCTGAGCAGTTCGGCGGGCGGGGCGAACTGGGCGAGCCGGCCCCCGGTGCGCAGGACGGCGACCATGGTGCCGAGCTTGACGGCCTCGTCGATGTCGTGCGTGACGAAGACGATGGTCTTGCCCAGCTCGTCCTGGATGCGCAGGAGTTCGTCCTGGAGTCCTTTGCGGACGACGGGGTCGACGGCGGAGAACGGCTCGTCCATCAGCAGCACCGGCGGGTCGGCGGCGAGCGCGCGGGCCACGCCGACGCGCTGCTGCTGGCCGCCGGAGAGCTGGTACGGGTACCGCTTGGCCAGCGAGGTGTCCAGACCGACCCGTGCCATCAGCTCCGCGGCCCGGTCCCGCGCCTTCTGCTTGCTCCAGCCGAGCAGGCGGGGCACGGTGGCGATGTTGTCGAGGATGGTGCGGTGCTGGAAGAGCCCGGCGTTCTGGATGACGTAACCCATCGACCGGCGCAGGGTGTTGACCGGCTGCTGCCGGATGTCGCGGCCGTCGAGGAGGATGCTGCCCTCGCTGGGCTCCACCATCCGGTTGATCATCCGCAGGGTCGTCGTCTTGCCGCAGCCCGAGGGCCCGACGAGGACGGTGATCGCGCGGTCCGGTATGTCCAGCGACAACCGGTCGACCGCGACCGTGCCGTCCGGGTACCGCTTCGTGACTGAATCTATCCGAATCAAAACGCCGAAGCCCTTCGGTGTGGCAGACGTCCGCCCGCTTGCGGCCACGGTCGTCGACGCGCGGGCCGTTGCGGGCCGAGTCTAGACGGCGAGGGTCGCGGCGCCGGGACGGCACGGCACGGCACGGCACCGCACGGCACGGCACGGCACGGCACCGGGATGGCACGGGGTCGCCCGGTGCGGTCAGTCCTCGCCCGGTGCGGTCAGTCCTCGTCCGGGGTCAGGCGCAGGGAGACCGAGTTGATGCAGTACCGCTGGTCCGTCGGCGTCGGGTAGCCCTCGCCCTCGAAGACGTGCCCGAGGTGGGAGCCGCAGCGGGCGCAGCGCACCTCGGTGCGGACCATGCCGTGGGAACGGTCCTCGATCAGCTCCACCGCGTCGGTGTTCTTCGGGTCGTAGAAGGACGGCCAGCCGCAGTGCGACGCGAACTTGGTGCCCGAGGTGAACAGTTCGGCACCGCAGGCACGGCAGGAGTAGACGCCCTTGGTCCTGGTGTCCGTGTACTCACCGGTGAAGGCCGGCTCGGTGCCGGCCTGGCGCAGCACGGCGTACTCCGCCGGGGTCAGCTCCGCGCGCCACTGCTCGTCCGGCTTCTCGACCTCGTACGACATGGGTTCCAGCCCCTTCACTGCTGCTGCGACAGGCGGTCCAGGATCTTCGGGCCCAGGTCGGTCACGTCGCCCGCGCCCATGGTGAGAACGAGATCACCGGGCTTGGCCATTCCCGCGATCACCGCGGGGATCTCCGCCTTGTCGTGCACGGCGGTCACCTCGGCGCCGGCCGTGCGCGCGGCCTCGATGATCAGCTCGCTGGTGACGCCGGGAACCGGGTCCTCGCGGGCCGGGTAGATGTCGAGCACGACGGAGGCGTCGGCGAGCGCCAGCGACTGGCCCATCTCCTTGCCCAGTTCCTGGGTGCGGGAGAACAGGTGCGGCTGGAAGACGACGAGGATCCGCGCGTCGCCGGCGGCGGCCCGCATGGCCTCCAGGTCGGCGGTCATCTCGGTCGGGTGGTGGGCGTAGGAGTCGATCACCTGGACGCCCGCCGCCTCCCCCTTCAGCTGCAGCCTGCGCTTGACGCCGGTGTAGGCGGCGAGCGCGGGGGCCAGTCCGTCGGCCGGGATGCCGAGGGCGGCGCCGGCGGCGAGCGCGGCGACGGCGTTCAGGGCGTAGTGCCGCCCGGGCACGGACACCGTGAAGGACAGCTCCTGCCCGTCCAGCACCGCGGTGACCCGGCTCTTGAGCCCCTGCGGGACGATCGACAGGACGCGCACGTCGGCGTCGGCCGCCTCGCCGTAGGTCACGGTCCTGACGGACCCGGCGAGGCGCCGGGTCAGCTCGCGCGCCCCGTCGTGGTCGGCGGAGATCACCAGGGTGCCGCCGGGGACGATCTTCCCGGCGAAGGTCTCGAAGGACTCGTAGATCTCGTCCATCGAGGCGTAGTTGGCGTGGTGGTCCAGCTCGACGTTGAGGACGATGGCGACCTCGGGCGCGTACTTGTGGAAGCTGCGGTCCGATTCGTCGGCCTCGGCGACGAAGACGTCGCCGTCGCCGTGCAACGCGTTGGAGCCGGGCGCGTCCAGGTCGCCGCCGATGGCGTACGACGGCCGCAGTCCGAGCTCGGTCAGGGAGACCGCCAGCATGGAGGTGGTGGTGGTCTTGCCGTGGGTGCCGGCCACGGCGATCGGGCGCAGCCCCGTCATCAGCGCGGCGAGCGCGTCGGAGCGGTGGACCACCGGGATGCCCAGCGCGGCGGCGCGGGCGAGCTCGGGGTTGTCCTCGCGGATGGCCGACGACACGACGACACAGCTCGCGTCGTCGGCGAGGTGCTCGGCGGCGTGCCCGATGTGCACCGTCACGCCGAGCGCCCGCAGCGCCTCGGCGGTCGCGGACTCCCTGGCGTCGCTGCCGGCGACCTTCGCCCCGCGCTGGGCGAGGATCTTGGCGATCCCCGACATGCCGGCGCCGCCGATGCCGATGAAGTGCGGTCGGTCCATGGCGGTAGGAATGCCGGGTGCCATGCGTTTCTCCCCAGAGACGGTACGTGCCAGAGCGTCCCTAGCCTATGCGCTCGGGTGGCAGGCCCTTCGCAGCCCCGACGGCGCTCACGCCTTGCTGTGCGAGAACAGCTTGAGCACGGGCACCCCCACCTTGTGCCGGGCCCGGGAGGCCCAGTCCCGGTGGAAGAACTCCTCCACGTAGTGGGGATCCGTCAGCACGATCACCTCGTCGGCGGACACCTCGGCCACCAGGCCCTTCAGCGCGTCCAGCGGATGGTCCTCGACCAGCCGGCCCTGTGCCGCGCTCCCCGCCGAGCGGAGGGCCTGCAACGACACGTCGAGGGCCCGCTCGCCGACGCTCCGGGCCTCCTCGCCCTCAGGTGTCCCGCCCTCGCGGACCGCCTCGTCGAGTTCGCCGAGCGCGATGTCGTCGATGGCCCGCAGCAGGCGGTCCGCCTGGTCGCCACGCGGCTGGAGCAGCACGTGGAAGGTCACCGGTTCCTCTCCGTGCAAGGTCGTGACGAACTCCACGTCGGCGGACGTCAAGGCCTTCTCGATCATCAGAACGCTTGTGAACACCGAACGCCTCTTCTCCTCCGTGGGCCCTGGCAGGGCCTCTGCGGAAACCATCCTTCCCCGTGATCGCACGGGTACTGCCGGACCAAGTCTGCCTGCGGAAACCAGGACGGAACGGCACATTCCCCTAATGTCACGGACGGCGGTAGCGGCTGAACAGGAATCCGTCCTCCTCCAGCAGGGACGCCAGCTCGAAGCGGTGCGGCACGGCGACCGACGGCCCTCCGGCGATCCGCTGCGCGTTCCCCGCGGTGAGGGTGGGCGAGACCGTCAGGCACAGCTCGTCCAGCACCTCGGCGGCGATCAGCTGGCCGAGCAGCCGGGGGCCGCCCTCGGTGAGCAGCCGGGTGTGCCCGAGGCCCGCGAGGGCGGCCACCGCGCGCGCGGGCTCGACGCCCATGCCCTCGCCGGCGATCACGACTCGGGCGCCGGCCTTCTCGGCGGCGGCGATCCGCTCGGGGGCCGCGGCGGCGCCGGTCAGGATGAGCGTGGGGACCAGGGGCGAGGTGAACAGGGGAAGGGAGAAGTCCAGCTCCAGGCCGGCGGTGACGACGGCGATCGCGGGCGCCGGGCCCTGGCCGGCGGCCTTGCGGGCGCCCGCGAACTCGGCCCGCGCCTTCGCGGGCCGGTACCCCTCCTGCCGCACCGTCTCCGCGCCCACCACGACGACGTCGGCGAGCGCGCGCAGCGTGCCGAAGATCCGCATGTCGGCGGCGCTGGAGATGGGCTGTGAGTGCCCGTCGTGCTGGGCGGCCCCGTCGAGGGAGGAGACCATGTTGGCCCGCAGCCACGGCCGCGGGGCGCCCGGCTCCGGCACGGGGTAGGCGTAGGCGGCGGCCAGCTCGGCGAGGCTCCACTCGCGACCGCCTCCGGGAGCCGCGGCCCCCGGGGACCCGTCCGCGGCGGGAGCTGCTGTTTCGTCGGTCACAGGGAACAGGCGTCGCATGTCGTGCAGTGTGACACGGCGCTTAGCATGGGTAACCGTGTCGTCCTCCACCTCCGCCCCCGGATCCGGTCCCCTGACCGACGCGGGCCCCGTGTCCCTGTGCGCCCGCGAGCCGCACGTCCCCGCCGACCGGCTGGTCGCCGAGATGGTGCCGCCGCCGCGCTTCGACTCGGTCCGCTTCGCCACCTACCTCCCGGACCCGAACCAGCCCAGCCAGAGCGAGGCCGTGCGGGTGCTGGAGGGCTTCGCCGCCGGGCTCGGCGGGGCGCACGCCGTCGGCGGCGGCAAGCGGGGCTTCCTCGGGTTCGGCCGGGCGAAGGCCCCGAAGACCCCGGCCGGCCCGCGCGGCGTCTACCTCGACGGCGGCTACGGCGTCGGCAAGACCCACCTGCTCGCCTCCCTGTGGCACGCCACCCCGGCCGAGCCCGCGCTCAAGGCGTTCGGCACCTTCGTGGAGCTGACCAACCTGGTCGGCGCGCTCGGCTTCCAGCAGACGGTGCGGACGCTGAGCGGCCACCGTCTGCTGTGCATCGACGAGTTCGAGCTGGACGACCCCGGTGACACCGTGCTCGTCTCCACGCTGCTCGGCAAGCTGGTCGAGGCGGGCGTGGCGCTCGCCGCCACCTCCAACACCCTGCCCGGCAAGCTCGGCGAGGGCCGGTTCGCCGCCGCCGACTTCCTGCGCGAGATCCAGGGGCTGTCGGCCCACTTCCGCGCCCTGCGCATCGACGGCGAGGACTACCGTCACCGCGGTCTGCCCGAGGCGCCGGCGCCGTTCACCGACGAGGAGGTGACCAAGGCGGCGTACGCCACCGAGGGGGCCTCGCTGGACGACTTCCCGCACCTGCTGGAGCACCTGGCCAAGGTGCACCCGAGCCGGTACGGCGCGCTGACCGACGGGCTGCGGGCGGTGTGCCTCACGGGCGTGCGGCCGGTACCGGACCAGTCGACGGCGCTGCGGCTGGTGGTGCTGGCCGACCGGCTCTACGACCGCGAGGTCCCGGTGCTGGCCTCGGGGCTGCCGTTCGACAGGCTGTTCAGCGAGGAGATGCTGAACGGCGGCTACCGCAAGAAGTACTTCCGCGCGATATCCCGGCTCACCGCGCTGGCCCGCGACGCGAAGGGCCTCGTCGGCTCCTGACCGGCGCCCGTTACGCGACCGGGCCCCACTGGGCAAGGGCGAGTTCCCGCCACGCCACCCGCGTTTTTCACGCTCTCTCGCGCATGTAATGCACAGTTGACCCCGCAAAGGCCGTTGCGGGGTTAACGTGTTTCTTGACCAGCCATTGACCAAGGCTTGGCGTGCACTAGAGATGCGAACGCGGCGAAGGGGGGCGCATGTTCCGCGGTACGACGCCCCGGACGCTGCTCGGCCTCCTCGCCGTCGCGCTGCTCGCGCTGCAGCTCTTCACTCCCACGGGAACCTTCGCACCCGCACATACAATCGGTCAGGCACTGGCCAAGGCCGAGCCCGGAATCACCCCCTCCGCCGCCCAGCCGGCGCGTGAGCGAGCGGAGGTGTTCCGCGCTCCGGGCCGTTCGGGTGAGCCCGTGCACGTACCGCACGTGCGCGACCGGCAGCGCGGTTCGGCCTCCGGCTGGGCGCAGGAGCACCCCCTCATACCCGGCCGGGCGGCCGCGGCGGCCTCGTCGCACACCGCCGGCGCCCCGCGGCACCAGGTCCCGGCTGCCCCCAGAGCCCACGCCCCGGCAGCGCTCCAGGTCTTCCGCTGTTGAGGAGCGGGCCGTTCGCCCTCCTCCCTCACCCCCACAACCGTTGTTCAGACCCGACGCGCCGGTGCGGCGCGCCAGGAGGACCACATACATGCAGCCCCTCATCGACAACGCCCGTACCTTCGGACAGCGCCCTGAGGAGTTCGCCAAGCTCGCCGAAGGCCAGTCCCCGCAGGTCCTGTTCATCACCTGCTCCGACTCCCGGGTCGTTCCGGCCCTGATCACGGGCGCCCGCCCCGGCGAGCTGTTCGAGCTGCGCACCGCGGGGAACATCGTCCCGCCCCACACCTCACAGCACCCCACCGGTGAGGCCGCCACCATCGAGTACGCCGTGGAGGTGCTCGGCGTCCGCGACATCGTCGTCTGCGGTCACTCGCACTGCGGCGCCGTCGGCGCGCTGGTGCGCGGCGACGACCTGACCGCCGTGCCCGCCGTGCGCGACTGGCTGGCGCACGCCACCCCGCGCCCGGCGGGCGCGGCCGAGGACCCGGAGGTCGCCGAGGGCGTCCAGAGCCATGTCCTGACCCAGCTGCTGCGGCTCCGCTCGTACCCGTGCGTCGGGCGGAAGCTGGCGGAGGGCCGGCTGGCGCTGCACGCCTGGTACTACGAGGTGCACACCGGCGCCGTACGGACGCACCGCCCGCAGACCGACACCTTCGAGTCCCTGTGAGCGCGCCGATGACCAGCAAGCGCACCCTCATATCCCGCTTCCCCCATCTCAGGCAGGACTTCGCCGCCTCCCTGGTGGTCTTCCTGGTCGCGCTGCCGCTGTGCGTGGGCGTGGCCGTCGCCTCCGGGGTCCCGGCCGAACTCGGCCTGGTCACCGGCATCGTGGGCGGCATCGTCACCGGGCTGATGCGCGGCAGCAGCCTCCAGGTGTCGGGCCCGGCGGCCGGCATGACCGTGCTCGTCTTCGAGGCGGTCGAGGAGTTCGGCCTGCCGGTGCTCGGCGCGATCGTGCTCGTCACCGGACTGCTCCAGGTGACCATGGGCATGCTGCGGCTGGGCCGCTACTTCCGCGCCATATCCGTCTCCGTGGTGGAAGGCATGCTGGCCGGAATCGGACTGGTCCTCATCGCGGGCCAGCTGTATCCGGCGCTGGCGGCGAAGGCGCCCGGCTCCGGCCTCGGGAAGATCACCGGTCTGCCCGGGGCCGCCCTGGACGCCCTCGGCACCACGAAGGCCCTGGCCTCGCTCGGCATCTGCGCCGGCACCGTCGCGGTGCTCCTGCTGTGGAAGCACGCCCCGGCGAGGCTGCGCACGGTGCCCGGTCCGCTCGCCGCCGTCGGTCTCGCCATGCTCGCGGCGTTCGCGCTGAACCTGCCCGTGCGCACCGTCGAGGTGCACGGCCTGCTGGGCTCGGTGCAGCCGCCGCCGCTGAGCGCCTTCGGTGAACTGGCCGGCCTCGGCGCCCTCGGCACCGTCGCCGCGTTCACGCTCATCGCGTCCGCCGAGTCACTGTTCAGCGCGGCGGCGGTGGACCGGCTGCACTCCGGGCCGCGCACCGAGTACGACCGGGAACTCGTCGCCCAGGGCGCCGGCAACACGGTGTGCGGGCTGCTGGGCGCGCTGCCGATGACCGCGGTGATCGTGCGCAGCGCGGCCAACGTCCAGGCGGGCGCCCGGACGAAGGCCTCCCGCGTCCTGCACGGCGTGTGGCTGCTGCTGTTCGCCGCCCTGCTGCCCGGCGCGCTCGCGTACATCCCCGTCCCGGCGCTCGCCGGCATCCTCATCTATTCCGGCGCCAAGCTGGTGCCGGTCCGGGCGCTGGCGGCGCTGTGGCGCGAGAACCGCGGAGAGGCGCTGATCCTGTCCGTCACCGCCGTCTCCATCGTGGCGGTCAGCATGTTCGAGGGCGTTTTGATCGGCCTGGCGCTGGCGGTGGTCAAGACGGCGTGGGAGGCCTCGCACATCAGGCTGGAGGTCGTCGACAAGGGCGCGGGCCCTGTCGAGGCGCACCTGTCGGGCAACGCGACCTTCCTGCGGCTGCCGAAGATCCTCGACATCCTGGAGTCCCTCCCCCAGGACCGCCCGGTCCGCCTCGACCTCTCCGGCCTGCACCACCTCGACCACGCCTGCCGCACGGCCCTGCGGAACTGGGCCGCGCGGCACAGCGCGGCGGGCACGGAACCGGTGGAGGTCACGGCGGCCTGACGAGCGCCTCCGGCGGTGCGGGTGTGCCAGGGGCGCGGGGGGCGCGACCCCCTGGCACACCCGCCGCCCCAGGACCATGGCCCAAACCCCGGCCCAGGCATATCGTTACAGCAAGGGACGAAACAGGCCTCTGTGTGAGGAGGTCATCATGCTCCAGCAAGTGCTGGGCGCCGTCGTCGTGGTGTGCTGCCTGGGCCTCGTGTACTTCGCGATGGCCGCCAAGGTGGTCAAGCAGTACGAGCGAGGCGTCCTGTTCCGGCTCGGCCGGCTCGCGGGTGACACCCGGGCCCCGGGCCTGACTCTGGTCATCCCCTTCGTGGACCGCCTGCACAAGGTCAACATGCAGATCGTCACCCTGCCGATCCCGGCCCAGGAGGGCATCACCCGCGACAACGTCACCGTCCGCGTGGACGCGGTCGTCTACTTCCGGGTCGTCGACGCGGCGAGCGCGCTGGTGAAGGTGGAGGACTACAAGTTCGCGGTCTCGCAGATGGCCCAGACCTCGCTGCGGTCGATCATCGGCAAGAGCGACCTGGACGACCTGCTCTCCAACCGGGAGAAGCTCAACCAGGGCCTGGAGCTGATGATCGACAGCCCGGCCGTCGGCTGGGGTGTCCAGGTCGACCGGGTGGAGATCAAGGACGTCTCCCTGCCGGACGCCATGAAGCGGTCCATGGCCCGCCAGGCGGAGGCCGACCGGGAGCGCCGGGCCCGGATCATCAACGCCGACGCCGAACTGCAGGCCTCCAGGAAGCTCGCCGAGGCCGCCCAGCAGATGTCGGACACCCCGGCCGCGCTCCAACTGCGGCTGCTGCAGACGGTGATGGCGGTGTCCGCGGAGAAGAACTCCACGCTGGTGCTGCCCATCCCGGTGGAACTGCTGCGCTTCCTGGAGCGGGGCGGCGGAACGGCCGGCCCGGACGGCGACGCGGGGCAGCGGGGGGCCGCCGCCCTCGCGGAGCAGCCCGCGCCGAACGGCGACGGCACCGCTTCGCACGGCTGACGGGCCGCGGGCGCCCGCCCGTGACGGTGGGCGCCCGTCCTCCGGGACGGTGGGTGGCGCGAGCGGGCGGGCGCGGCGCACCATCGAGGGACCGGTCCGGACGGCAGAGGGGTGCCCGTGGCGAAGAAGAGCGGCGAAGATCTCCGGGAGACGCTCCGCCTCCCGCTCGGCGAGCGGATCGAACTGGCCGCGTACGACGCCCGGGCCACGCCCGGATTCGCCGACGGCAAGCAGGCGGCTCTCACGGACACCGCCCGGATGGGCGGCCGCCTGGCCGGGCTGCAGGAACGGCTGTGGGCGGCGGGCACCGCGGGCGACCGGCGCCGGGTGCTGCTGGTGCTGCAGGGCATGGACACCAGCGGCAAGGGCGGCACGGTCAAGCACGTCATCGGCCAGTTCAACCCCGCCGGCTGCCGCATCCAGGCCTTCAAGGCGCCCAGCGAGGAGGAACGCGCGCACGACTTCCTGTGGCGGGTGCGCCGCGCGCTGCCCGGGCCCGGCGAGATCGGCATCTTCGACCGCTCGCACTACGAGGACGTCCTCATCGCCCGTGTCCGCCACCTCGCCCCGCCCGCCGAGATCGGCAGCCGCTACGGCCTGATCAACGACTTCGAGCGGGAGCTGGCCGAGGACGGCGTGACCCTCGTCAAGTGCTTCCTGCACATCTCCCACGACGAGCAGAAGCGCCGTCTGCTGCGCCGCCTGGACCGCCCCGACAAGCACTGGAAGTTCGACCCGACCGACATCGCGGAGCGCGCCCTGTGGCCCGCCTACCAGGAGGCGTACGAGCTGGCGCTGGAGCACTGCGCCGCCGCGCACGCGCCCTGGTACCTGGTGCCGGCGGACCGCAAGTGGTACCGCAACTGGGCGATCAGCCGGCTGCTGCTGGAGCACCTGACGGCCCTCGGCCCGCGGTACCCGAAGGGCGCCTTCGACGTGGCGGCGTGCCGGGAGCAGTTGCTGAGGCAGGCGTGAGCCGGCCGGCCGCGGGGAGGCCCGGCCGCCGCGCGGGTGACCATGACGACGCGCCGCAGTCATATCACCACATAAGCGCACATCCAGCTCTACGTTCGTACGGTGATCCCATCAGTTCGTCGTCTCACCGTCGTCTGCGCCCTGGCCGCGGCCCTCGCCGCCTGCGGTACCGCGGGCGCCCCGGGCGCCGACCGCCCGGCCAGGTCCACCGTCCCCGCCTCGCCGTCCTCCTCGCGTCCGCCCCTGCTCGCCCCGGGGCCGAGCGGTCTGACCCCGGTCTTCGAACACGGCCCGCGCACCCTGGGCAAGACCGTCGCGCTGACCTTCGACGCCGACATGACCGCCGACCAGGGGCCCCGGGCGGCCGCCGGGGAGCACTTCGACAATCCGGACCTGATCGGCGCGCTGCGCGCGCTGAAGGTGCCGGCCACCATCTTCATGACCGGCCGGTGGGCCGAGCAGTACCCGGTCGAGGCCCGCAGCCTCGGCCACGACCCGCAGTTCGAGGTCGCCAACCACTCCTGGAGCCACTACGCCTTCACCGACGACTGCTACGGCCTGCCGACCGTCGGGGCGGACGGCATGCGGACCGACGTCGAGCGGGCCTTCGCCTCGCTGCGCAAGGCGGGCGTGCCGAAACCGCTGCCCTACTTCCGGTTCCCCGGCGGCTGTTACGACCAGCGGGCGCTGCGCGCGCTCAGCGGACTGGGGGTGACCGCGGTGCAGTGGGACGTGGTGAGCGGTGACGCCTTCGCCACGGACGCCGACGCGGTGACCCGGCAGGTGCTGGACGGGGTGAAGCCCGGCTCGGTGGTCGTCATGCACTGCACCCGCAGCGCCGCCCCGACGACCGAGCAGGTGGTCCGCGCGGTCGTACCGGAGCTGCGCCACCGCGGGTACCGGTTCGTGAAGGTCTCCCAGCTGATCGGCGAGACCGCCGGCCACCGCTGACGTCCTACGCTGGACGTATGAGCGACGAGGACTACTGCACGATCGCCGCGACGGTCAGACCGGCCGAGGCCGACGGCCCGCCGTACGCGGAGTGCGTGCTGTGCCGGGAGCCGACGGAGTACCCGGAGTCGTACAGGGGCATCACGCTCTGCCCGGTGTGCGAGTGGCAGGAGGCGCAGCGCACCGCCTGCTCCGGGTGAGCGGCCGTTCGGGGCGAGCGCCCTTCAGGGGGTGCGGCGGGCGGTGAGCCGGGCGGCCGCCGCGAAGGCCCCTGCCGTGAGCAGGGCCGCCCCGGCCAGTGGCAGCAGCGGTACCGGCACCCGGCCGGTCTGCGAACCGGTGACCAGGCCGTCGACCGCGGCTTGCGCCGGGGAGCCCGTGGCCACCACCGACAGCAGGGCGCCCAGCAGCATCGCGGGGACGGCGCGGCCGGTGGAGCGCAGCAGCGGCCGGTTGGTGAGCGCGCCGACCGCCGTGCCGAGCAGCGCGCAGGCGAGCGTGGCCGGCAGCCCGGCCGCGGCGGCCCTGAGCGGGGCCACATGGATCCGGTGGCCGTTGCTCGCCGGATCGCTGATCAGGGTCACGACGGCGGTCGCCGTCACGGCGAGCAGCACCGAGGCGATCAGCGCGGTCAGCAGACAGGCGAGGTGCGCCCGGACGGGACCGCGCGCGGCGGCGACACAGGCGCGGGCCGCGGGCGGCTCGGCCGTGACACAGACGCGCACCAGCCAGGCGGCCACCGGCAGCAGGGCGGCGGCCGTGTAGCCGAGCGAGTCGAGGACCGGCTGGCCGCTCTGCACGCCGACCGCCAGGAAGGCGGCGTAGAGGATCACCGGCGGCAGCCAGCGCTGGGAGCGCAGGAGCAGGTCGGCCTGGTAGCGCAGGAGTGCGTTCATGGGCGGGTCCCGGGGTCGGGGTGCGGGGCCGCGGCGGACTCGACGCCCGCCACGTGCCAGGGCGGGACGGCCGTGAGCAGGGCGCGCAGCAGGACGTCGGAGTGCGAGGCGCGGACGGTGAGGCGGTGGGTGCCGGGGGCGGTCTCCTCGGCGGAGGAGACGATCCGCGCCGCGTCGGCCGGCAGCCGCCCGCCGGGCGGGCCCTGCGCGGTGACCAGGGTGAGCGGGCCGGCCGCGGGACGCACGCCGTCGGCACACCGTTCGAGGCCGCCGTCGAGCACCGCGTAGGTCACGTCCGGCGCCCCGGCCAGCCGGCGCGGATCGTGGTCCACGAAGACCACGGCGCCCCCGGCGGCGGTGCGTTCGGCCACCGCCCGCTCCAGCTCGTCACGTGCGCCGGCGTCGAGACCGGTCCACGCCTCGTCCAGCACCAGCAGCTCCGGCTCGCCGATGAGGGCCTGGGCGACGGCGACCTTCTGGCTGCTGCCCTTGGACAGCCGCTCCATCGGCGTACCGCCGTACGCGCCCGCGCCGAACCGCTCCAGCCAGGTGTCCGCGGCGCGGGCGGCGGACGCGCGGGACAGGCCGTGGACGGTGCCGAGGTGGGTCAGGTAGCCGACGGCCGTGAAGGGCAGGGCGGAGGGGAACCGCTCCGGCACGTAGGCCGTGCGGGGCCGGCCGGTGACACGGCCCTCGGTGGGGGCGTCGAGCCGGGCGAGGAGCCGGAGCAGGGTGGACTTGCCGGTGCCGTTCGCTCCTTCCACCCGCACCAGGGTGCCGGGGGCGACGGCGAGGTCGACGCCGCGCAGCACCCACGGCCCGCGGATGCCGTAGCGGCGGCCCACGGCGGTCAGGCGCAGCTCAGGTTGCATGGCAGGCGTTCCCTCCGCCGACGTGCCGGACTCGTTCCGGCCCCCTTCGGTCGATCGGCAAGACGGCCGGCGCGGCCTGCGGGTTGCGCGCGGCCGCCGGAATCCCCCGGCGAGGTGGCGGGCCCGTTGATCGGCACGCCGGCGGCTTCGTAGGGTGGGCTGTCGTGAGCCATGTTCCAGCCCCCGGTGACAGTCCCTTCCGGTCCGAGCGCACGCCTCGCGACGAGGCCCCGCAGTTCGTGCTGCCCCTCGTGGTGCGGATCGAGCGGAGCGCGCCGCCCGCCCGCACCGACGCGCTGGAGACGGCCGCCCGCGCCGTGCTCCTCCTGCTCGGCGACGAACGGGCCCGCGGCGCGGGCGAATGGGCCGAGGCCGTGCGGAACTGGGAGGACGCCCGGATCCGCAAGGTCGTCCGCAGGGCACGGGGCGCCGAGTGGCGCCGCGCCGAGGCGCTGCCCGGGATCACGGTGACCGGCAAGTCCGCCGAGGTCCGGGTCTTCCCGCCGGTCCCGCTGGACGGCTGGCCCCGGGACCTGGCGAAGCTCCAGGTGTCGGGCACCGAGCTGGACGACCCGGAGCCGCCCGCCGCGGCGGACCCGGCGCTGCCCGTGCTGTGGCTGAACCCGGAGCTGGAGATGTCGGCCGGCAAGGCGATGGCCCAGGCCGGGCACGGCGCCCAGCTGGCCTGGTGGGCGCTGCCCGGCGCCGAGCGCACGGCCTGGCGCGACGCCGGGCTCGCGCTCTCCGTGCGCACGGCCGCGCCCGCCGACTGGCACCGGCTGACCACCGCCGGGCTGCCGCTCGTGCGCGACGCGGGCTTCACGGAGATCGCGCCGGGCTCCTGCACGGTCGTCGCGGAGCACCCGGCGCTGCGCTGAAGGGCGCGCGGCACCGGATGCCGCCCCGCCGCACGCGGGCCAACCTCAAATATTGCTCTGAACGCGGCGCGGAGGGGGTTCGGGTCGGGTCGCCGGGGCCATACCCCCGTCACCCGGCACACGAGCACGGGCCGAGGAGGGGGGAGCGCCATGCGGCGACTGGGCACGGGGATCGGCTGGCGGCCGGAGATCGCGGACGCCGTGGAGCGCATGCCCGGCATCGACTGGGTGGAGGCCGTGGCGGAGAACGTCTGCCCCGGCCACCTCCCCGAGTCGCTGCTCCGGCTGCGCGAGCGCGGCGTGACGGTCGTCCCGCACGGTGTCTCCCTGGGGCTCGGCGGCGCGGACCGCCCCGACGAGGGCCGGCTGTCGGCGCTCGCCGAGCGGGCGGAGGCGCTGGGCGCACCCCTGGTCACCGAGCACATCGCGTTCGTCCGGGCGGGCGGCGCGCTCACCGCCTCCCCGCCGCTGGAGGCCGGGCACCTGCTGCCCGTGCCGCGCACCCGGGACGCGCTGGACGTGCTGTGCGAGAACGTCCGCATCGCCCAGGAGTCGCTGCCGGTGCCGCTGGCCCTGGAGAACATCGCCGCGCTGTTCTCCTGGCCGGGTGAGGAGCTGACCGAGGGGCAGTTCCTGTCCGAGCTGGTCGAGCGGACCGGCGTACGCCTGCTCATCGATGTGGCCAACCTCCACACCAATCACGTCAACCGGGGCGAGGACCCGGCCCAGGCGCTGGCCACGCTGCCGCTGGAGGCGATCGCCTACGTCCACGTGGCCGGCGGCTACGAGCGCGACGGGGTCTGGCACGACAGCCACGCGCACCCCGTACCGCCGTCGGTGCTGGCCCTGCTGACCGACCTCGCCTGCCGGACGGCACCGCCCGGCGTCCTGCTGGAACGGGACGAGGACTTCCCGGAACCGGCCGAACTGGAGGCGGAACTGGGCGCGATCCGGGATGCGGTGCGGGCGGGACGAGCGCGGGCGGACGCGGGTACGGGGGGTACGGCCGCCGGGGGCGCGGGGGACGGGGCCGTTGCGGTGCCGGCGCGGCCCACGGCCGGCGTCCTCGCCCGGGGAACGGCCCTGGGGGAGGCATCGGAGAAGACCTCGGAGAAGACCGTGGAGAAGGCCTCTGGGAAGACCGCGGAGAAGGCACCGGAGAGGGCATCGGAGAAGACCCGGGAGAGCGCCCCGGAGGCGGCCCGTGAGCGGCTCGGGGTCGCCCAGGCCGCCGTGCTCTCCTGCCTGGTGGCGGGCACGCCGGTGCCCGAGGGGTTCGACCGGGCGCGGCTGGGCGTCCAGGCGCGGGCGCTCGCGGCGAAGCGGGCCGGCGTGGTGGCCAGGGTGGCGCCCGAACTGCCGGTGATCCTGGGCGCGTGGTACCGGCCGGCGTTCCTGGAGTACGCGCGGGAACGGCCGATGACCGGCGGCTACCGGCGCGACGCCCTGGACTTCGCCGGACACCTGCTGCGGGCGGGGCGGCCGGCGGACGCGCGGGCACGCGGCGCCCTGCGGGAGTGGTGGCTGGACCGCGCCGGCCCCGCGCCGAGGTCCCACGGGCCGGCGGCGCGGGCGGCCCGGGCGGCGCGGAGGGTGCTGCTGCGCAGGACGTGAGGGGGGCGGCCCGGGGGCGACGGCCGGGCGGGGGCCACTGCGGCGTACCGGCCTGAGCCCCCGCAGTAAAATGCCAAGCCGCACCGACCCACCCCCCAAGCAACCCCGGCGCGCGGTGCCGTACAGGAGGCCCCATGCGACCGCGACCCCCGATCAAGGGCCGAGGCGTGTTCAGTGGCACCGGGCTCATCATCGCCGGTCTGGCGGCGACGACCGCGGCGCTGCTCTTCCCGCTCTGGTCGTACGCCGGCCGGCAGGACGCCGTGAGCGCGAACGTGCTGAGCGCGCAGACCGTGACCACCCCGTACGGCCCGCTGTCCGCACAGGACCGCGACTTCGTCACGAAGGTGCGGCTCGCGGGGCTGTGGGAGCTGCCCGCCGGTGAGCTGGCCGAGCGCAGGGGGACCACGCCGGCCGTCCGCACCGCGGGACAGCACCTCGTCGACGGGCACACCTCCCTCGACGCGCACGCGCGGACCGTCGCCACCCAGCTCGGCGTGCCCCTGCCCAATCAGCCCAACGCGCAGCAGAAACAGTGGCTGGCCGCTCTGGACGCGGCACGGGGGCAGGACTTCGACCGCCGGTTCGCGGGCATCCTGCGACTGGCGCACGGCCGGGTGTTCTCCCTGGTGGCCCAGGTCCGGGCGGGCACCCAGAACTCCCTCGTCCGCGACCTCGCCGACGACGCCAACACCACCGTCCTGGACCACATCAAGATCCTGGAGGCGACGGGGTACGTCGACTTCGCCACGCTGTCCCGGGAACTGGCGGCCTCGGCCACCCCCGTGCCCTCACCGCCGGTGGTCGACCCGGGCTCCGCGGTCCCGGTGACCCCCTCGCCGGACGAGACGTACGCCCTGCCGCCCGCGACCACGAGTGCGCCGCCGCGGTCGAGCGGCCCCTGACCCGCACGGGAAACGGAGCGTCACATTCCGGTGACCCTCCGTCCGAATGGTGAACAGGGCATGGCCCTCCGGCGGGTCCCCGGCATAGAAACTCGTCATGTTCTGGGTCCTTCTGCTGCTCCTGGCCTGGGTGTTCGCCGGTACCGCGTGCACTCGGCTGTGCCTTGCCGCCGCACACGCGGCGACCGCGGACACCGGGGGCGCGGACGCACACGCGGCCGCCCGGGAGCACGGTCTGACGCTGTACGAGGCGGCCTTCCTGTCCGGCGGCCCGGACCGGGTCGCCGAGCTGACCCTGGTGGCCATGGCCCGGCAGCGGCGGCTGCTGCTCGCGCACACCGGCTGGGCCACCGTGGTGGATCCACGGGGGCGGGACGAGATGGAGCGGTCCGTCATAGGGGCGATCGGACCGGAGGGCCAGTCCCGGATCATCCCGGTGCGGGCGCGGGCGGCCGGCGCCGAGGCCGTTCGCCGGCTGGCCGACGGCCTGGTGCGGGCGGGCCTCGCGCTGCCCGACGGCGCCGCGTCGGCCGTGGGTACCGCCGTGCGCCAGGTGCGGGCCGCCGCACTGGCCGCCGCCGCGCTGGGCGTCACCGCCCTGCTGCTGCCCGTTCCGACGGCGACGCCGCGGCTGCTGATCGGGCTGTGGTTCGCGCTGCCGATCACCCTGTCGCTGAGCTGCCTGGCCCTCGCCCGCTTCGAGGTCCACCCATACGCACGCTGGGCCTCTCCGGCCGGGCAGCGGCTGCTCGGCGCGTTCGCCGGCGGGACGGCGGGCGACGAGCGGGCATTCCTCACGGAGGTGGCCCTCCGCGGCGTCCGCGCCATCGCCGAACCGGACCTGCGCGCGGCCTTCACCCACCGCGACCGGCCCTGAGGAGGCCGAGGGCGGACGGCGCCCGGTCCGGACGCGAGCGCGCCAGGGGGCGCACAGGGGGCATTGGCGCCGACACCGGCGGGTGGTGCTTGCCTTCGCCGGCGGGCGAACGAAACATCCCTTCTGTGGTCGCCGGGCCGTGGCAGTCGTGCCATCGCCGCCGCGCAGCGAAAGGGACACACGATGAGAGCTGCCGCCCTGTACTCGGCCGCCGGAGCCCTGCTCGTCGCCACTGTGGCCGCGTCCCCCGCGGGCGGCACGTCCGCGGCCGGTCCCGGGAGGCCCGGCGCGCCCGGCACCGCCGAGCTGCGCGGCACCGCGGTGGCCGTGGCCCGCGCCCGGGCGGCCGGTGTCGCGTTCGGGGCGTGCTCCGCCGCCGACGTGCCACAGGCGCCGAGCCGCCTCAGGTGCGGCACGGTGAGGGTCCCGCTGGACTACGCCCATCCCGACGGCAAGCAGATCGCGCTGACCGTCAGCCGGGTCCGGGCCACTCAGAAGGACCCGCACAACAGCAAGCTGAGAGTCCCGCGACAGGGGCCCCTCGTCTACAACCCGGGCGGCCCCGGCGCCTCGGGCATGTACTTCCCGCTGATCGGCACGACCCCGAAGTGGCAGCGGCTCGCCGCCGCCTACGACCTGATCGGCTACGCCCCGCGTGGAGTCGGCCGTTCGGCGCCGCTGTCCTGCGTGGACCCCAAGCGGTACTTCAAGGCGCCGAGCGCGTCGCCGGCGCACCCGTCGGAGGCGTTCAAACGGCAGCGCATCGCCCAGGCCAAGGCGTACGCGCGCGGCTGTGCCCAGCGGTCGGGCGGCCGGCTGCGCCACTACACCTCTCTCAACAACGCCCGTGACCTCGACGTCCTGCGCGCCGCGCTGGGCGAGAACCGGCTGACGTTCGTGGGGGCGTCGTACGGCAGTTACTTCGGCGCGCTGTACGCGGCGATGTTCCCCTCGCACGTGCGGCGCCTGGTGCTCGACGCCGCGGTGAACCCTGCCCCGGAGAGGATCTGGTACCGCAGCAACCTCGACCAGTCGGCGGCCTTCGAGGACCGCTGGGCGGACGTCCGCGACTGGATCGCGCGCCACGACGGCGTGTACGGGCTCGGTGACACCCCCGCCGGGGTGCAGCGCTCCTACGACGCCGCGCGGGAGCGGCTGGCCCGGAAGGCGGCGGGCGGGAAGGTCGGGCCCGGCCAGCTGCAGAACGCGTTCCTGACGGCCGCGTACTACGACGACTTCTGGCCGAGCCGGGCCGCGGCCCTGTCGGCCTATCTGCACGGCGACCCCGCGCCGCTGGTCCGGCTGGCGGCCCCGATGCCGGACACGGCCGCGCGGGCGGAGAACTCCGGCGCGGTCTACACGGCCGTCGAGTGCAACGACGCGCCCTGGCCGACGGACTGGAAGGTGTGGGACCGCGACAACACCCGGCTGGCCCGGGTGGCACCGTTCGAGACCTGGGAGAACGCGTGGATGAACCTGCCGTGCGCCTACTGGCCGGCGCCCCGGCAGCGGCCGCTGGACGTGCGCACCGGGCCGGGTGACCTGCCGCCGGTGCTCATCCTGGCGGCCGAGCGGGACGCCGCCGCACCGTACCCGGGCGCGGTGGAGATGAACCGGCGGCTGGCGGGGTCGGTGCTGGTGACCGAGCGGGACGCGGGCACGCACGGCATCGCGGGCGGCCCCAACCGCTGCGTCAACGCGCACTTCGAGGCGTACCTGCTGCAGGGCCGGGTACCGGCGCGGCACACGTCCTGCGCACCGCGCCAGGAACCAAAGCCGGACACCCAGGCCGGTCCCGCCCCGGGGCGGTCCGCGCGGGACGCCCTGAAGGGCAAGGCCGACCGTCCCTGAACCGGCCGGGCCCGGCGACCCGTCCCCGTCGGGCCGGCCCGGCGACCGCTCCCCGTCGGACCGCGGACCGGCTCCCGTGGTCAGGCCAGGCCGGCGACCAGATCCGCGATGTCCTTGCGGCGGCCCGTGAAGAAGGGCACCTCCTCGCGGACGTGCATGCGGGCCTCGGATGCGCGCAGGTGGCGCATGAGGTCGACGATGCGGTACAGCTCGTCGGCCTCGAAGGCCAGGAGCCACTCGTAGTCGCCGAGGGAGAACGAGGCGACCGTGTTGGCGCGCACGTCCGGGTAGCCGCGGGCCATCTTGCCGTGGTCGGCGAGCATGCGGCGGCGGTCCTCGTCGGGCAGCAGGTACCAGTCGTAGGAGCGCACGAAGGGGTAGACGCTCACGTAGTCGCGGGGCGTCTCGTCGGCGAGGAACGCCGGGATGTGCGAGCGGTTGAACTCGGCCGGCCGGTGCAGCGCCATGTTCGACCAGACCGGCTCCAGGACGCGGCCCAGCCGGGTGCGGCGGAAGAGGTTGTACGCCTCCTGCAGCTGGTCGCTGGTCTCCGCGTGCCACCAGATCATGAGGTCGGCGTCGGCGCGCAGTCCGGAGAGGTCGTAGGTGCCGCGGATCGTCACGTCCTTGGCGGCGAGCTGGTCGAACAGCTCCTGGACCTCGTCGGCGTAACCCGCGCGGTCCTCCGGCAGCACGTCCTTGAGCCTGAAGACCGACCAGAGGGTGTAGCGGATGACCTCGTTGAGGTCCTTGGCCAGCTTGCCCTTGTTCGGGATCCTGCCGGACTCGGTGGTGGGGGCGTCGTCACTCATGTTCCTATTCTCCCGCTCCGCCGTGCAGGCTCTGCACCGGGTGGGCGGTCAGCTCCCGGACGCCGGTGAGGTCACCGGCCAGCTGGTCCACGGCCGCGTGGGCGCTCGCGATGCACGCCGGGATGCCCACGCCGTCGTACTGCGCGCCGCACACCGCGAGCCCCGGCAGCTTGGCGACGTGGTCGCGGATCCGGGCCACGCGCGCGTGGTGGCCCACCGGGTACTGCGGCAGGCCGTCGGTCCAGCGGGTCACGCGGGTCTCCAGGGGCTCGGCGTCCAGGCCGGTGGCCTCGCGCAGATCGTGCCGGGAGACCTCCACGAGGCCGGCGTCGTCCCGCTGGAGGACCGCGGTCTCGCCGTGGCGGCCCACGGACGTGCGCAGCACCACCACCTCGGGGTCCTGCTCGGCGATCCAGCCCCACTTCTGGGAGGCGAAGGTGGACGCCTTGATCGTGTGGCCGTCGACCGGCGGCACCAGGAAGCCGCTGCCCGCCGGGAGGTCCAGGCCGGCGCGCCGGTAGGCGAGGGTGACCAGGGCCATCGAGGCGTACTCGACGGCGGCCAGCTCGGCGGCGGCCTCCGGTGACTCGGCGCGCAGCAGGCCGGCCGCGGCGGGGGCCGGTACGGCGACGATCACGGCGTCGGCCGGCAGCACCCGGTCCCCGGCCGTGATCCGCCAGCCGCCGCCGGCCTCGCGGCGCAGCCCGGTGGCCGGCGTACCGGTGAGGATCTCGCCTCCGCGAGCCCGCACGGCGTCGGCGACCGCGAGCGGGAGTGCGCCCACGCCGCCCTCGACGCCCGTGAAGACCGGGCCGGTCTGCGGGGCCGCCGCCGCCTTCGCCTGGATGTCGCGGACCGCCTCCGTCAGGGAGCGGTGCGTGCGCGCCGCCCGGAACAGCTGCGGGACGGCCGAGCGCAGCGAGATGCGGTAGGCGTCGCCGGCGTAGACCCCGCCGAGCAGGGGTTCGACCAGGCGGTCGACGACCTCGCGGCCGAGCCGGGCCGCCACGTACTCCCCTACGGCCACGTCCTCGCCGACCTCGGTGCGGGGCAGGGCGGCGTCGCGCTCGACGCGGGCCAGGCCCTCGTCGGACAGGACGCCGGAGAGCGCGGCGGCGGTGCCGGGCACGCCCATCACGTGCCCCTTGGGCATGGGCCGCAGCGCGCCCCGGGTCCACAGCGAGGCGGTCGCGGTGGCCGGCGGCTGGAGCCGGTCGGCGAGGCCCACCGCGCGCGCGAGGGTCACGGCCTCGGGGCGACGGGCGAGCATCGACTCGGCGCCCAGGTCGACCCGGACGCCCGCGATCTCACCGGGCAGCAGCTTGCCGCCGACCCGCCCGGCGGCCTCCAGTACGGTCACGCGCGTGCCGCCCTCCAGCAGCCGGTGGGCGGCGGCCAGCCCGGCGATACCGGCTCCGATGACGACGACATGCCCCGTACGCGTACCCGTTGCGCTCATGTCCCCCACTCTCTCAAACCCCGCCCGCGCTCCCGCCAGGGCCACTGGTCCCGCCGTTCCTACCGGCCCCGGCGTCCGGCGCGCAGCCGGACCGTGACCTCTTCGCAACCGCGCCGCGCCAACGTCCCGGCGGCCTCCGCCGTCGTAGGAGCGTCGTCCGAACCAGCCGCCGGGGGTACCGCCCATGCGCACAGCACGTCCCACACGACCGCCACGCTCCGCCGGCCCCGTCCGCGTCCTGGCCGGGGTCCTGCTCGCCGCGTCCCTCACCGTCGCCGGATGCGACGGCGCGGGCGACTCGGGCGGTGACTCCAAGTCCGCTGGGGGGCGGTCCGAGGCGCGGGCGGCCGACGCGGCCGGCGCCACGACGGACAAGGGGAGGTCCGCGCCCAGGACACCCGGTCCCGCCCCGAGCGCGATCATCCGCACCGCGTCCCTCGTCGTCGAGGTCGAGAACGTGCCCAAGGCGCTGGCCGCGGCCCGCAGAACCGCCGAGGAGGCAGGCGGCTACGTCGGCAGGGAGCGCACCGGCCGGGACGCCGACGGCCACGAGGACACACAGGTCGTACTGCGGGTGCCCACCGAAAGGTACGACGAGGTCCTCACCGGACTGCAGGGGACGGGCAGGCTGATCGACCGTACGGCCAAGGCGGTGGACGTCACCGGCCAGGTCGTCGACGTGGACAGCCGCGTCAAGTCGCAGCGGTCCAGCGTGAAACGGATCCGCGCGCTGATGGACCGGGCGGCCAAGCTGAGCGATGTCGTCACACTGGAGGGCGAGCTGAGCAGCCGTCAGGCCGATCTGGAGGCCCTGCTGGCCAGGCAGGCGGCGCTGAAGGACCGCACAGGCCTGGCCACCGTCACCCTGTCGCTGTCCGAGAGGCCGGCGCCGGATGCGGCCGGTGACGAAACGCCGGGGATCGGGGACGCACTGGCGGGCGGCTGGCACGTGTTCGTCACGATGCTGCGGTGGATCGTCCTCGCACTCGGCGCCGCCCTGCCGTTCGCGGCCTTCGCCGCGCTGCTGGCCGCGCTGTGGCTGCGGGTCGTTCGGCCCCGGCTGCCGCGCCGTCCCGGCCACGCACCGGCGACGACGGCGCCGGGCCCGCTGCCGTCCGCCCGCCCGGCGCCGGAGGCGGTGCGGGAGCCGGACCGGGATGCGGACCGTGATGCGGACCGGAATGCGGACCGGAATGCGGACCGGCGCTGAAGTGCCCGCACCCCGTAGCGTGTTCCCATGAGCATGAGCGCTGGGCGGGGCGGGACGGAACGACTGGTCGTCATCGGCGGCGACGCCGCGGGCATGTCCGCGGCGTCACAGGCACGCCGGCTCAAAGGACCCGGGGAACTGGAGATCGTGGCCTTCGAACGGGGCCACTTCACGTCCTTCTCGGCGTGCGGCATCCCGTACTGGGTGGGCGGCGACGTCCCCGAACGCGACCGGCTGATCGCCCGTACGCCCGAGGAGCACCGGGCACGCGGCATCGACCTGCGGCTGCGCACCGAGGTCACCGGCATCGACGTGGCCGGCCGGCGGGTGCGCGCGCGTGACGCCGCCTCGGGGGACGAGTACTGGACGCCGTACGACAAGCTCGTCATCGCCACCGGCGCCCGCCCGGTGCGTCCGGACCTGCCCGGCGCGGACGCCCCCGGCGTGCACGGCGTGCAGACACTGGACGACGGCCAGGCCCTGCTCGACACGCTGGCACGCGCGCGTGGCCGCAGGGCGGTGGTCGTGGGGGCGGGCTACATCGGCGTGGAGATGGCCGAGGCGCTGATCAACCGCGGCTTCGAGGTGACGGTCGTCAACCGCGGCCGGGAGCCCATGTCGACGCTGGACCCGGACATGGGCCGCATGGTGCACCGGGCCATGGAGGGCCTCGGCATCACCATGGTGAACGACGCTGAGGTCACCAAGCTGCTCACGGGCGGGGACGGCCGGGTCCGCGCGGTGGTCACACAGGACGCCGAGTACCCGGCGGACCTGGTGGTCCTCGGCATCGGCGTCCGCCCGGAGACCTCCCTGGCCCGGGCGGCCGGCCTTCCCGTCGGCGCCCACGGCGGCCTGCTCACCGACCTGGCGATGCGGGTGCGCGGGCACGAGGACATCTGGGCCGGCGGCGACTGCGTGGAGGTGCTGAACCTGGTCTCCGGCCAGGAGCAGTACGTCCCCCTCGGCACCCACGCCAACAAGCACGGCCAGGTCATCGGCACCAACGCCGGCGGCGGCTACGCCACCTTCCCCGGCGTGGTCGGCACGGCCGTCAGCAAGGTCTGCGACCTGGAGATCGCCCGTACCGGTCTGCGGGAGAAGGACGCCCGCCGGGTGGGCCTGCGGTTCGAGACGGTCACCGTCGAGTCCACCAGCCGTGCCGGCTACTACCCCGGCGCCTCCCCCATGACGGTCAAGATGCTCGCCGAGCGCCGCACGGGCCGGCTGCTCGGCGTCCAGATCGTCGGCAGGGAGGGGGCGGCCAAGCGCGTCGACATCGCGGCGGTCGCGCTGACCGCGCGCATGACGGTGGAGCAGATGACGGCCCTGGACCTGGGCTACGCCCCGCCCTTCTCACCGGTGTGGGACCCCGTGCTGGTGGCGGCGAGGAAGGCGGCGGCGAAGGTGCACCGAGGCGCCTCCTGAACTTCGGCAGCGCGGCAAGTACACCGACCATCACTCCGCGACCTCGGGATCGTGCCGACGCCCTCTCAGCCGACACAGGGAGCAACCCGCCAGGGGCGCGGGGAACCGCGCGACCAGCCACACACGACCCGCACCCCGCAAGGGACCCGCACCCGGCCGGCTAGGCCGTCCCGCTGATGCGCGGCAGCGACGTGACCCCCGCGCCCGAGGAGACGGACGCCGACTGCTCCGCCGCGGGCTTCGCATGGGAAGCGGCCGGCCGGGCCGAGCGCAGGCGGTGGCTCACCGCCTCGTCCAGCGTCACGGGCCGCTGCATCTGGGACGCGAGCCGCCCCGCCTCCTGACCGAGCCGGGCGACGTCCTCCCAGGGAAGCCTTATCACCAAGGACAGCTCTGCCTCGCCGTCGGGCAGCGCATGCATCGCCGAGACCTGCGCAGTGTTCTTCATCGCCTGATCCTCACGTCGGTTGACGGAAGATACGCACACCCGCGGGCCGGCGTTCACCGGTTCACGCGCCGCATCGCGGGCACTACTTCTGTGTGGTCATCCCCGTCCATGACGTGAACCCGGTGCGCCGCACCCCCTGGGTGACGTACGCGCTCATCGCCGCCAACGTGCTCGTGTTCCTCACCACGCCCGGTATCGCCGGTTCCGTGACCGGGGGGAACGATCTGGCGCGGCTGTGTGATCTGCAGGCCTTCATGGACCACTACGCGGCGATACCCAGAGAACTGATACACCACCAGGTACCGCGGCTGGTTCCCACGGGCGGCGTGGGAGTGGGCCCGCACGGGCCGGGCTGCGTCGTCGCCCCGCCCGGCTACGACAAGTCCCCGGCGCTGTCGGTCTTCACCGCGATGTTCCTGCACGGCGGCTGGCTGCACCTGCTGGGGAACATGCTCTTCCTGCTGATCTTCGGCAACAACGTCGAGGACCGGATGGGCCACATCCGCTTCTTCCTCTTCTACGTCGTCTGCGGCTACGCGGCCGGCTACGGCTTCGCGCTGCTCAACGACTCCTCTTCGGACCCGCTGATCGGCGCTTCCGGCGCCGTCGCCGGGGTCCTCGGCGCCTACCTGGTGCTGTATCCGCGGGCGAGGGTCTGGGTCCTCGTCCCGTTCCTGGTCTTCCTGCCGCTGCGGCTGCCCGCCTGGCTGGTGCTGGGCTCCTGGTTCGTGCTGCAGGCGGTGTACTCCTCCGGCCACGGCGTCTCCGGCGCCGGGACCGTGGCGTACGCGGCACATGTCGTGGGGTTCGTCGCGGGCATGCTGCTGGCCTGGCCGCTCAAGCCCGGCACGCCCGCCCCACCGGAGCCGCCCGGCCTGCTGTTCGGCAGGCGGGCGCGGCCCCGTTACACGTGGTGAGTCAGCGCGCCGTGCGCGTGTGCACGTAGTCGACCAGCCGGGTCAGCGCGTCCGGGTCGGTGTTCGGCATGACGCCGTGGCCGAGGTTGAAGACGTGCCCCTCCAGGCCCGCGGCGGCGTCGAGCACCTCGCCGGCCTTGGCCTCGACGGTCTCCTTGTCGGTGAACAGGACCGTCGGGTCGAGGTTGCCCTGGAGGGCCTTGCCGGGACCGACCCGGCGCGCGGCCTCGTCCAGCGGGACACGCCAGTCCACGCCGACGACGTCCGCGCCGGCCTCGCCCATGAGCTTCAGCAGTTCACCGGTGCCGACGCCGAAGTGGATGCGCGGGACGCCGTAGCCGGCGACCGCCCGGAAGACCTTCGCGGAGGCGGCCATCACCGAGCCCCGGTAGTCGGCCGGGGCCAGGGCGCCGGCCCAGGAGTCGAACAGCTGGACGGCGCTCGCGCCGGCCTCGATCTGCACCTTCAGGAAGGCGGCCGTGATGTCGGCGAGGCGGTCGAGCAGGTCGGCCCACAGCTCGGGGTCGCCGTACATCATCGCCTTGGCGTTCTCGTAGGTGCGCGAGGGGCCGCCCTCGACCAGGTAGCTGGCGAGCGTGAAGGGGGCGCCCGCGAAGCCGATCAGCGGGGTCGGGCCCAGCTCACGGGTGAGCAGGCCGATCGCCTCGGTGACGTAGGAGACGTCCTCGGGGCTGAGGTCGCGCAGCCGGGCCAGGTCGGCGCGGGTCCGGACGGGCTGCTCGACGACCGGGCCGACGCCGGGCTTGATGTCGAGGTCGACACCGATGGCCTTGAGCGGGACGACGATGTCGCTGAAGTAGATCGCCGCGTCCACGTCGTGCCGGCGCACCGGCTGCAGGGTGATCTCGGTGACCAGCTCCGGGCGCATGCAGGACTCGAGCATCGGGATGCCCTCGCGCACCTTGCGGTACTCGGGCAGGGAGCGGCCGGCCTGGCGCATGAACCACACGGGGGTGTGCGGCACCGCTTCGCGCCTGCACGCCTTGAGGAAGGCGCTGTCGTACGTCGCTGTCGGCGGCTGGCCCGAAGGGCTTGCGTTGGCACTCACGACGGCAAGTCTCGCACGGCCCGGAGCGGGGAAGTGCGCCCGCCCTTCGGGGGTGTCCTTGCCTGCGCGCGGGCCCGGTTCCCCTTACTCTTCCCGGCATGGCTGCGGCTCAGGGACGACTGTCGGACGGCGCTGACGGAATGGACGACGCGGAGGACACCGCGCAGGGGCGGGCGGGCGGTGCGCTGCCGCCCGCGTTCCGGTCCGCGGTGGACGCGCTGCGGACGGCGCGGGTGAGGCCGCAGGTCGAGGTGGAGCCGACACCCGCGCCGCAGCGCCTCGCCCCGCACGCGTACGCGCTGGAGGCGGTGGTGGTCGACGGCGAGCAGGAGCTGGCCGACGGGCGGCTGGTACTGCTGCACGACCCGGCCGGGCACGAGGCCTGGCGGGGCACCTTCCGGCTGGTGACGCTGGTGCGCGCGGAGCTGGAGGCGGAGATGGCGGCCGATCCGCTGCTGCCGGAGGTGTGCTGGTCGTGGCTGACCGGCGCGCTGCAGGCGCGCGGACTGGGCTACGGCGAGCCGAGCGGCACGATCACGCGCGCGAGTTCGCACTACTTCGGCGGCCTGGCCGAGCGGCCGGCCGCCTCGCAGATCGAGATCCGGGCCTCCTGGACACCCCGCGAGGGTATGGGCGGCGTGCCGGACACGGCCGCCCACCTGGCCTCCTGGTGCGACCTGCTGGCGCAGGTCGGGGGGCTGCCGCCGGCCGGTCCGGGCGACGCCTCGGTGGTGACGCTGCCGCAGCGCAGGGGCCCGCAGTCACGGTGACCTGACCCGCGGGTTCCGGCGGTGTCATCCTCATGGATGCCCTGTTGACCATCTCTTTGTCGATACGGCCACTTTCCGTACTCGAATCGCATCCGCTCGAACCGACTCGATCTTCGGGTGATCGATCGCGTGTCCGAATTGCACGGATTGTTACTCACTAGATCGTGATCATTCTCTAAAGGCGGACGAGTTTGCTGCCGAAGACGACTGTGACCTTGAAAGCACCGTTCGTCCCGGCTACATCCCCACAAGCCGGCCCCGTCCCCCCACCCAGGAGGCCTGGTGTCCGTTCTCCTCGAGCAGCCCGCAAGCCTGGTCGCCTACCGCCCGAACAAACCGACCGCCATGGTGGTCGTGGCCGACCCGCGGGTCCGCTCGACCGTCACCCGACATCTGTGGGCGCTCGGCGTGCGCGATGTCATCGAAGCCTCGTCCGTCGCCGAGGCCCGTCCCCGTATCGGCAACCCGCGCGACATCTGCGTCGCCGACGTCCACCTGCCCGACGGCTCCGGCCTGACCCTGCTGTCCGAGACCCGCGCCGCGGGCTGGCCCAACGGCCTGGCCCTCTCCGCCGCCGACGACATCGGCGCGGTCCGCAACGCCCTGGCCGGTGGGGTCAAGGGCTACGTCGTCACCGGCACCCGCACCAACATCGGTCTCCCCACCCGGCCCGGTGCGGCTCCGCTCGGTGCCGCCCGGCTGCACCGCCGTCCCCCGGGTGCCCCGAGCCACCCGGGTGGCTACCGGGAGCTGTCCGGACGCGAGGTCGAGGTGCTGCGGCTGGTCGCGGAGGGCCAGTCGAACAAGGCGATCGGCGTCTCGATGGGCCTGTCCGCCCTCACCGTGAAGAGCCACCTGGCCCGTATCGCCCGCAAGCTGGGCACCGGCGACCGTGCCGGCATGGTGGCCGTGGCCCTGCGTACCGGAATCATCCACTGACCCCTGTCCCCCGCGCGCGCCCCTGGCGGGAGCGTGCCCGTCCGTACCCCCGTCGACGTACCGCCGGCTCACTCGTCTGAACCGGAAGTTTCACCGTCCTGACTGGTTTGCGACCCCCGGGTGCCCGTCGCCGGAACGTTCCGGCGACGGGCGCCGCCCACTCACGGATACCCTTGACAGGTGACCGACGCCCAAGACACCGCTGCAGACAGCTCCCTGCGCATCACCGGAGGTACTCCTCCGGACGACGCCGGATCTTCTGTGCTGGGGGCGCCGACTCCGTTGCTCGAACCCCGCGAGGGCATTCCTCCCGTGATCACGGACGCGGCCGCCCTCGCCGAGGTCGTCGCCGCCTTCGCCGCCGGCTCCGGCCCCGTCGCCGTGGACGCCGAGCGCGCCTCCGGCTACCGGTACGGCCAGCGCGCGTATCTGGTTCAGATGCGCCGCGAGGGTGCAGGCACCGCCCTGATCGACCCCGTCGCCTGCCCCGACCTGTCCGGCTTCGGCGCCGCGCTGTCCGGCGTCGAGTGGGTGCTGCACGCGGCCACCCAGGACCTGCCGTGCCTGCGCGAGATAGGCATGGTCCCGACCGGGCTCTTCGACACCGAGCTGGCCGGCCGGCTCGCCGGGTTCCCCCGTGTCGGCCTCGGGGCCATGGTCGAGGGCGTCCTCGGCTACGTCCTGGAGAAGGGGCACTCCGCCGTCGACTGGTCCACGCGGCCGCTGCCCGAGCCGTGGCTGCGCTACGCGGCGCTGGACGTCGAGCTCCTCGTGGACCTGCGGGACGCCCTGGAGAAGGAGCTGGACCGGCAGGGGAAGCTGGAGTGGGCCCTGCAGGAGTTCGACGCGATCGCGTCCGCGCCGCCCACCGAGCCGCGCAAGGACCCCTGGCGCCGCACGTCCGGGATGCACAAGGTGCGCCGGCGCCGGCAGCTGGCCGTCGTACGGGAGCTGTGGGAGACGCGGGACCGGATCGCCCAGCGGCGGGACGTGTCGCCGGGCAAGGTGCTCAGCGACGTGGCCATCGTCGAGGCGGCGCTCGCCCTGCCGTCCAACGTGCACGCCCTCGCCGCGCTGAACGGGTTCGGGCACCGGACCGGGCGACGGCAGCTGGAGCAGTGGCAGGCGGCCGTCGACCGGGCCAAGGCGCTTCCCGACACCGCGCTGCCGCAGCCCGGCCAGCCCGTCACCGGCCCGCCGCCGCCCCGTGCGTGGGCCGACAAGGACCCCGCCGCCGCGGCCCGGCTGTCCGCCGCCCGGGCGGGCGTCTCGGCCCTGGCCGAGCGGCTGAACATGCCCCAGGAGAACCTGGTGTCACCGGACACCGTGCGCCGCCTGTGCTGGGAGCCGCCGGCCGTCGCGGACGCCGGGTCCGTGGAGACCGCGCTCGCGGGCTACGGCGCGCGTCCGTGGCAGGTGGAGCAGGTGACGCCGGTACTGGTCGCGGCACTGTCGGGGAAGGGCGCCTAGGACCTGCCGGTCGCGGCGCTGTCGGGTCACGGCGGGTACCCGGAACCTCCCGATCGCGGCGCTGCCGGGGGCCTACGCCGAGGACCCGCCGGTCGCGGCACGTCAGGGCCGGCGCCCAGAACCCGCCGGCGCCCCGCCACAGCCGCGGGCGGTCGTGCCGCCGGGGCGGCACGGGTGGGCGCTGGGGGTACCCCCCCGGGGGAGGCACCCCGCACGCGCGGGCAGCCAGCACTCATCCGGCCGCGATGCCCGGAAGGGCGTGGGCGGCCCCGGCGGAGCCGGGCGTCAGCGGGCCCGGGGTGTCGGTGGCCGCGGCTCCGCTCCGCGGAGGGACATCCCCTGGGCCCCCCCTCCCGGGGATCAGGCCGGGTGCCCGGTGGCCGCGGCCCCCGGCCGGCCCGAGCGGGGCCGGCGTGTGCCGGCGTGTGCCGGCGGTCGCTGTGAGGCCGCGACGTCCGCAGTGGGTTCCGGCGGCCCGAAGAGCGCTGCCCCGGCGTAAAGATCAAGCCATACCGTCGCGCCGGTCGATTCGGGCCCGGGTGGGCGGTTCCTCCGGTGTGACGTTCACCGCTCCCGGCGGCAGGGCTGTGCAGCTACATTACTCGCAAGTAGCATGGGCTTAAGCAAGCGCTCAGCGTCCCGTACCTGGAGGAGAGCCATCGTGCCTCGTACCGTCAGGGACGTCGTCTTCGTCGACGGCGTCCGTACCCCGTTCGGCAAGGCGGGCCCGAAGGGCATCTACCACGAGACCCGCGCCGACGACCTGGTCGTCAAGGCGATCCGGGAGCTGCTGCGCCGTAACCCCGGCCTGGACCCCCAGAAGATCGACGAGGTCGCCATCGCGGCGACCACGCAGATCGGCGACCAGGGCCTGACCCTCGGCCGCACGGCCGGCATCCTCGCGGGCCTGCCTCAGTCCGTGCCCGGCTACTCGATCGACCGCATGTGCGCCGGCGCCCTGACCGCCGTGACCGCCACCGCCGGCTCGATCGCGTTCGGCGCGTACGACGCCGTCATCGCCGGTGGCGTGGAGCACATGGGCCGCCACCCGATGGGCGAGGGCGTGGACCCCAACCCGCGCTTCGTCAGCGAGAAGCTGGTCGACGAGTCCGCGCTGTTCATGGGCATGACGGCGGAGAACCTGCACGACCGCTACCCGCACATCACCAAGCTGCGCGCCGACGAGTACGCGGTGCGCTCGCAGGAGAAGGCCGCCAAGGCGTACGCCAACGGCAAGATCCAGCAGGACCTGGTGCCGATCTCGGTGCGCCGGACGAACGCGGAGGCCGGCGAGACCGGCTGGGGCCTCGTCACCGCCGACGAGCCGATGCGTCCGGGCACCACCCTGGAGAACCTGCAGGGCCTCAAGACCCCGTTCCGCGTGCACGGCCGGGTCACCGCCGGCAACGCGGCCGGCCTGAACGACGGCGCCACCGCGTCGATCATCGCCAGCGAGGACTTCGCCCGCGAGAACGGCCTGCCGGTCAAGATGCGCCTGGTCTCCTACGCCTTCGCGGGCGTGGAGCCGGAGGTCATGGGCTACGGCCCGATCCCGGCCACGGAGAAGGCCCTCGCCAAGGCGGGCCTGTCCATCTCCGACATCGGCCTGTTCGAGATCAACGAGGCCTTCGCCATCCAGGTCCTGGCCTTCCTCGACCACTACGGGATCGCGGACGACGACGAGCGCGTCAACCAGTACGGCGGCGCGATCGCCTTCGGCCACCCGCTGGCCTCCTCCGGTGTCCGCCTGATGACGCAGCTGGCCCGCCAGTTCGAGGAGCAGCCGCAGGTCCGCTACGGCCTGACCACCATGTGCGTCGGCTTCGGCATGGGCGCGACGGTCATCTGGGAGAACCCGCACTTCGAGGGGGACAAGTGAGCACCACCACCGAGCTTCTGAAGCAGGCTTCGGACCTGTTCCCCGACGAGGTCGTCACCAGCGCGCACGTGCGCCACTTCGACCTGCCGTTCGGCGCCGGCCGCTTCGCGCTGATCACGCTGGACAACGGCCTGGACCACACCAAGCCCACCACCTTCGGCCCGGCCTCGCTGGCGAACCTGGACGCCGCCATCGACCAGGTCGAGAAGGAGGCGGCCGAGGGCGCGATCGTCGGCGCCGGCATCACCGGCAAGCCGTTCATCTTCGCGGTCGGCGCCGACCTCAAGGGCGTGGAGATCCTCAAGGAGCGCGACCACGCGGTCGCCATCGGCAAGGGCGGCCACGAGGTCTTCAAGCGCCTGGCGCAGCTGGCCGTGCCGACCTTCGCCTACTACAACGGCGCGGCCATGGGCGGCGGCGTCGAGGTCGGTCTGCACTGCACCTACCGGACCGTCTCCAAGGCGATCCCGGCGTTCTCCCTTCCCGAGGTCTTCCTCGGTCTGGTCCCGGGCTGGGGCGGCTGCACGCTGCTGCCGAACCTGATCGGCGCCGAGAAGGCCGTCTCGGTCATCATCGAGAACAGCCTCAACCAGAACAAGCAGCTCAAGGGCAAGCAGGTCTTCGAGCTGGGCATCGCGGACGCCCTGTTCGAGGGCGCCGACTTCCTGGAGCAGTCGCTGCTGTGGACCGCTCAGGTCCTCAAGGGCGACATCGAGGTCGAGCGCCCGGTCATCGACCGCGGCGAGGCCTGGGACCAGGCCGTCGCCAAGGGCCGCTTCGTCGCGGACTCCAAGGTGCACGGCGCGGCTCCGGCCGCCTACCGCGCGCTGGACATCATCGCGGCCGCCAAGAACGGCGAGCTGCAGCAGGGTTACGACGCCGAGGACCAGGCGCTCGCCGACCTGATGATGGGCGGCGAACTCCGCTCGGGCATCTACGCGTTCAACCTCGTCCAGAAGCGCGGCAAGCGTCCCGCCGGCGCCCCGGACAAGAACCTGGCCCGCCCGGTCACCAAGGTCGGCGTCGTCGGCGCCGGTCTGATGGCCAGCCAGCTCGCGCTGCTCTTCCTGCGCCGCCTGGAGGTGCCGGTCGTGCTGACCGACATCGACCAGGAGCGCGTCGACAAGGGTGTGGGCTACGTCCACGCCGAGATCGACAAGCTGCTCGGCAAGGGCCGGATCAACCAGGACAAGGCCAACCGCCTCAAGGCGCTGGTGACCGGTGTCCTGGACAAGGCCGAGGGCTTCGCGGACGCCGACTTCATCATCGAAGCGGTGTTCGAGGAGATGGGCGTCAAGCAGAACGTGTTCGCGGAGGTCGAGGCGGTCGCCCCCGCCCACGCCGTCCTCGCGACGAACACCTCCTCCCTCTCCGTGTCGGAGATGGCGTCGAAGCTCAAGCACCCGGAGCGGGTCGTCGGCTTCCACTTCTTCAACCCGGTCGCGGTCCTGCCGCTGCTGGAGATCGTCCGCGGCGAGAAGACGGACGACGCCTCCCTGGCGACCGCCTTCGCGGTGGCCAGGAAGCTGAAGAAGACGGCGGTTCTGGTGAAGGACGCCCCGGCGTTCGTCGTGAACCGCATCCTCACCCGCTTCATGGGAGAGATCCAGAACGTCATCGACGAGGGCACCCCCGTCGAGGTCGCCGAGAAGGCCGTCGAGCCGCTCGGTCTGCCGATGTCGCCGCTGGTGCTCCTGGAGCTGGTCGGCCCGGCGATCGGTCTGCACGTCTCCGAGACGCTGCACGGCGCGTTCCCGGACCGCTTCACGGTCTCCCCCAACCTCAAGGCGGTCGTCGAGGCGGGCAAGCGCGGCTTCTACGTCTACGACAGCGGCAAGCCGGAGCTGGACCCGGAGGTCGCCGCGCTGCTCAAGCAGGGCGACGTCGTCCTGACGGAGGAGCAGGTGCGGGCGCGGGTGCTCGACGCGGTGGCGCAGGAGATCGGGCTCATGCTCGACGAGGGCGTCGTCGCCGAGGCCCAGGACATCGACCTGTGCCTGATCACGGGCGCCGGCTGGCCCTTCCACTTGGGCGGCATCACGCCGTACCTGGACCGCGAGGGTGTCTCGGAGCGCGTGAACGGCAAGAGGTTCCTGGCCCCGGGCGTGGCGTCGGTCCCGGCGTAAGCGCCGTACCGGTGTGAAGAGGGCCTCCGCCTCCGGGCGGGGGCCCTTCGCCGTGGCCGGCGTCAGACCTGCCGCCAGGCCTCCAGCGCGAGCCCCGGCTCGTCCTTCCGCCGGGTCAGCAACAGCCCGCCGGTCGACGGGGACAACGTTGCCGCGACCACCCGCTCGTTCTCGTCCGTCGCCACGGACACCCGTGCGTCCAGCGGGAGTCGCGGGCCGGACTCGGTCCACCAGGCGCCCGCCGACTCCAGCTCCGTCGGATAGGCGGCGAAGGCGACCCGGCCGCTCGCGGACCGCTGGGCGAGCAGGGTGCAGTCGTGGCCGTCCAGGTCGCAGCGGACCGCCGAGACGGGGCCGGAGCCGGCCGAGGGCAGCAGGGTGACCGGCTTGCCCCCGGGGCGCCAGGCGCACAGGTCGCCGGAGGTGTCGGTGTAGAAGACGGTCGTGCCGTCGGCGGACGTGGCGAGGGCGCTGAGGGTGCCCGGGCGGACCGGCGCCTGCAGGGCCTCCTGGCGTACGGGCTGGGCGCCGGGCGTCTCCTGACGCCAGTGCAGCAGGCCCCCGGGGACGGCCGCGTACAGCTCGACGCGGCCGGACTCCCCCGTCACCGCCGCGAGACCGTCCTGGACCTCCGTGCCCTCGAGGTCCCGCCAGGGATCCCAGCCGCCCTTCTCCTTCTGCGCGACCATGCTCACTCCCCCGCCCGCGTTGCGGACGAAGACGTGGGCCCGGCCCTGGGCGTCCACGGCGACGGCCGGTGTGCCGGTGCGGTCGCCCTTCTTGTTCGGGTGGCCGATGGGGGTCCAGTCCAGGGCCGCGAGACGCGGGCGGAAGTGGGTGGAGTGCACGAGCCCCGCCTCGCCCTTGACGGTGGGCCGCCAGGAGACGAGGTGAGCGTAGCCGTCGGCGCCCTGGCCGAGCGCCAGGACGGGGTGCAGCTTCTGGTCGCCGCCGACCTTGCGCTCGGCGGTCCAGGGGCCGCCGGGGCCGCTCTCCGCCCGGCACAGGACGGCGGCGCCCGACAGCCGGTAGACACTGAGCCGGCCGTCTCGGCCGCGCATGAGCCAATCGCCGTTCACCGGTTCACTCTAAGCCGGTCGTCCGCCGGCCCGTGGCCCGGCCCCGGGCCACGGGCCGGCGGACGTGGGGTGTGGGGGCATGGGGGCATGGGGGCATGGGGGCATGGGACCCTTGGCGGCATGGACGAGCCGCTGCTGGTGATCGTGGACGGCGCGAACGTCGTGGGGTCGCGGCCCGACGGCTGGTGGCGGGACCGCAAGGGGGCCGCTGAACGGCTGCGGGACCGGCTGGCCGCCGGGGGGCTGCCCGGTCACGCCGAGCCCGTGGAGATGGTGCTCGTCGTCGAGGGCGCGGCGCGCGGGGTGGAGTCCGTGCCGGGGGTACGGGTGGAGCCGGCGTCCGGGAGCGGTGACGACCGGATCGTGGAGCTGACCGCCGAACACGCCGGCCGTCACCGGCTGGTGGTCACCGCGGACCGTGGACTGCGCGGCAGGGTGACCGCGCTGGGCGCGGAGGTGACCGGCCCCCGCGTCCTCCTCGGCTGATCCCTCGCCGGGGGCTCGGCCGCCTTCGTCCGCGGGTGCGTCGTGGTCGACCGCGCAGTTCCCCGCGCCCCTGGGCGCAGTCGCGGGCAGTCGTGCCGCTGGGGCGGCACGGGTGGGCGCTGGGGGTCCCCCCTCTGGGGGAGGCACCCCGCGAGCGCCGGTGAGCGGAACCGCTACTCCGCCCGGGCGTACAGCACCGCGCCGTCCACCCGGTCCACCTCCTCGTAGCCGGTCGCGAGCAGGCGGCGCAGGGTGGGGACACGGTCGGGGGCGTAGGGCCGGCCCCGGGAGTCGTCCACGACGAGCGCGGGGCGGTGCGCGCTCATCTCCCGGCGGAACACCGGCCAGGCGCCCGGCACGGCGTACTTCTCGCCGACCCGCGGACCGTCCCGGCCGCCGCTGTAGTTGGTGAGCAGGCCCGCGGTGAGGAAACGGGTGGCGGGGGTCCGGCCGGACAGCCAGTACGTCTCGGGGTGCATCCCCCAGACGAGGACCCGGTCGGCCGACGTGGTGCGCCGTTCGAGGGCGGCGGCGAGCCGCTGCGCGTGGGTGAGTTCGGCACGCGGGGCGAACAGGCCCCAGGCGAGGAAGAGGACGCAGCAGCAGACCGACGCGAGCACGGCGGACACCTGCCGCTCCCGGGGCAGGAACCGCAGCGCCGCGGTGGCCAGCAGGGCGATCGGCGCGGTGAGCTGGAGGTAGTAGTGGCCGAAGAAGTGGAAGCCGAGGGTCACGGCGGCGGCCGAGGAGGCCAGCCACAGCCACAGGTCGGCCGACGGACCGCGCCCGTCGCGCAGGGCCCGTGCGACGGGCGGGATCAGGGCCGCCGAGGCGCCGGCCAGGAGCGCCGCGTTGGCCAGGGCCCGGTTCAGGACGTGGAGCCCCGACCCGCTGAGAGTGGCGTACGTTGCTGAGCCGGTCACCGTCCAGAACAGGAATCCGGCCGGGTCGGTCAGCAGGGCCGCGCCGAGCACCGGAACGGCGAACCCGGCCGCCAGCCGCAGTACGGCCGTGCGCGGGGCGTCGGCCTGCCGGTGCAGCAGCCAGGCCACCGGCAGCAGCACCGCACCGCCGGTCTGCTTGGCGAGGAACGCGGCGGCGACGGCGGCCCCGGCCCCGCCCCAGCGCCCGCGGTCGGCACACCACAGGGCGGCGGCCGTGCCGGGCAGTATGAACACCTCGAAGACGGCCGCCTGCGCGTCCTCGGGGTTCAGCCCGACGGAGAGCAGCAGGTACAGGATCCCGGCGGTGCGTCCGGCGGTGTCGCCCCAGCGGCGGCGGGCCACGGAGGCCAGCAGGGCGGCGGTGAGCAGCTGGGCGAGGACCGCCAGCACCCTGAGCGGGGTCAGTGAGCCGGAGCCGCAGACCGCGAAGGCGGCCTCGTACAGCCAGGGCACCAGGGGCGGCTTGCGGTCCACGACCGTCTCGTACAGCCGGCCGCCCTGCGCGAGGAGACCCGCCTGGACGGCGAGGAAGCCCTCGTCCGGGTTCCACAGCGGGCGGACGAAGGACGGTACCCGGGTGAGGCAGGCCAGGGCCGCCAGCATGGGCAGCAGCCGTGTCCAGTACGCCGTCCGGGTGGCCGCGGGCCGTGCGGAGGTGAGCGGGGCGGCGGGCATGGGCAGCACGGACAGCACGCTATCCGGCCCCGCACCTCCGGCGAAGCGGAACATACGGGGCTGAAGGGAGCGATCGGCGAACGGGGCGGAGGGAAGCGATCGGCCGCCTACCTCTTGTCCCCGGGCGGCGGCCCGGACAGCTCACCCGCCGCGGCCTGCTCGCGCAGGGCGAGCAGGCTGTGCTTGCGGCCGTAGAGGAGGTAGACCACGATGCCGATGACCATCCAGACGGCGAAGCGGAGCCAGGTCTCGGCGGGCAGGTTGAGCATCAGCCACAGCGTGGCGCACACGGACACGATCGGGACCACCGGGACCCAGGGGGTGCGGAACGCGCGGGGCAGGTCGGGGCGCGTCCTGCGCAGGATGATCACGCTGATCGCGACGACGACGAACGCGAACAGCGTGCCGATGTTCACCAGTTCGGCCAGCTCGCTCAGGCTGGTGAACCCGGCCACGACCGCGATGATGACGCCGAGCAGGATGGTCGGCCGGTGCGGGGTCTTGAAGCGCGGGTGGACGCGGGAGAAGAAGCGCGGCAGCAGGCCGTCGCGGCTCATCGCGAAGAACACCCGGGTCTGGCCCAGCAGCAGGATCATGCAGACGGTCGTCAGGCCGACGGCGGCGCCGAAACTGATCACGCCCGCGTACCAGGGGTGCCCGACGGCCTTGAAGGCGTCGGCGAGCGGGGCCTCCACCGACAGGCGCGTGTACTTCTGCATGCCGGTGACGACGACGGAGACGGCGACGTAGAGCACCGTGCAGATGAGCAGCGAGCCGAGGATGCCGCGGGGCATGTCCCGCTGGGGGTTGCGGGTCTCCTCGGCGGCCGTGGCGACGATGTCGAAGCCGATGAACGCGAAGAACACCACCGAGGCGGCGGTGAAGATGCCCATCACGCCGAAGTTGGCGGGCGCCCAGCCGAACATCAGCTGGATGAGCGGGGCCTTGAGGCTGCCGCCCGCCGGTACGGGCTCGGGGTGCGGGACGAACGGCTTGTAGTTCTCGCCGTGGATGAAGAAGGCGCCGGCGATGATCACGATGAGGACGACGGCCACCTTGATGGCGACCACGATGGAGGTGATCCGGGCGGACAGCTTCATCCCGAGCACGAGGATGCCGGTGAGCACCAGGACGAGCGCCGCGGCGAGGATGTCGAAGCCGAACCCGGTGGCGTTGTCCCGGCCGGCCAGGTACGCCGGCAGGTGCCAGCCCGCGTTGTCGAGCAGCGAGCGGATGTAGCCGGACCAGCCGACGGCCACCACCGCCGTACCGAGGGCGAACTCCAGGACGAGGTCCCAGCCGATGATCCAGGCGGGCAGTTCGCCGAGGGAGGCGTACGAGAAGGTGTACGCGGAACCCGCCACGGGGACCGTGGAGGCGAACTCGGCGTAGCACAGAGCGGCGAGCGCGCACACCACGCCGGCCGCCACGAAGGCCAGGGACACCGCCGGGCCGGCGTTGTTCTTGGCGACCTGTCCGGTGAGGACGAAGATACCGGTGCCGATGATGACACCCACGCCGAAGACGGTCAGATCGAGGGCGGAGAGGGACTTCTTGAGCGAATGCTCGGGTTCCTCCGTGTCCCGGATGGACTGCTCGACGTTCTTCGTCCTGAAGAGCGCGCTGCTCACGTGCCTACCTCCCACGCTTGTGAGACCTCGATATGGCTCAACATGATCGAGAGGACCGGGTACGCGTGTGCCCCGGCAAAGGCAGGTTCACGCAATCGGGCCGGTTCCGCCACCGGGAGAGGCGGCGGGACCGGCCCGTAAGGCGCTGTTCGCGCTAGTCGCGCGCGGGTTCCACGGCGTCCACCTCTGCCGCCGTACGGTCGAACCGGCCGTCCAGCTTGGAGACCAGACCGGTGACCTGGCGGGCGATGTCGGGTGCGGTCAGCCCGATCTCGGCCATGACCTCGGCCCGGGAGGCGTGGTCGAGGAAGCGCGGCGGGATGCCGAAGTCGCGCAGCGGCACGTCCACGCCGGCGTCGCGCAGGGCCTGGGCGATCGCGGAGCCGACACCGCCGACGCGGCTGTTGTCCTCGACGGTGACGACCACCCGGTGGCGCTCGGCCAGCGGGGCCATGGCCTCGTCCACGGGCTTGACCCAGCGCGGGTCGACCACGGTGGTGGAGATGCCCTGCCGGTCGAGCAGGCCGGCGACCTCCAGGCACATCGGGGCGAGGGCGCCCACGGAGACCAGCAGGACGTCCGGGCGGTCGGTGCCGGGCTCGCGCAGCACGTCCATGCCCCCGACCCGGCCCACGGCCGGTACGGCGGGGCCGACGGCGCCCTTGGAGAAGCGGACCACGGTCGGCGCGTCCTCGACGGCGACGGCCTCGCGCAGCTGGGCCCGTACCTGGTCGGCGTCGCGCGGGGCGGCGAGCCTGAGGCCCGGCACGACCTGCAGGATGGACATGTCCCACATGCCGTTGTGCGAGGCGCCGTCGGTGCCGGTGACACCGGCCCGGTCCAGCACGAACGTCACCCCGCACTTGTGCAGGGCCACGTCCATCAGGACCTGGTCGAAGGCGCGGTTGAGGAAGGTGGCGTACACGGCGAAGACCGGGTGCACACCGGCGTGGGCCAGGCCCGCCGCCGACACGGCGCCGTGCTGCTCGGCGATGCCGACGTCGTACACCCGGTCGGGGAACCGCTTGGCGAACCTGTCCAGGCCGACCGGCTGGAGCATGGCCGCGGTGATCGCGACGATGTCCTCGCGCTCCTCGCCGAGCCTGACCATCTCCTCGCCGAACACGGAGGTCCAGTCGGCGCCGGAGGAGGCGATCGGCAGACCGGTGTCCGGGTGGATCTTGCCGACGGCGTGGAAGCGGTCGGCCTCGTCCTGGAGGGCGGGCTGGTAGCCGCGGCCCTTCTCGGTCAGGCAGTGCACGATGACCGGCCCGCCGAACCGTTTGGCCCGGGCCAGCGCCGACTCCAGCGCCTCGATGTCGTGCCCGTCGATCGGGCCGACGTACTTCAGGCCCAGGTCCTCGAACATGCCCTGCGGGGCGATGAAGTCCTTCAGCCCCTTCTTGGCGCCGTGCAGGGTCTCGTAGAGCGGCCTGCCGACGACCGGGGTGCGGTCGAGGATCTCCTTGGTGCGGGCGAGGAAGCGCTCGTAGCCGTCGGTCGTGCGCAGGGTCGCCAGGTGGTTGGCGAGGCCGCCGATGGTCGGGGCGTAGGAGCGCTCGTTGTCGTTGACGACGATGACCAGCGGGCGGTCCTTGGCCTCGGCGATGTTGTTCAGCGCCTCCCAGGCCATACCGCCGGTCAGGGCCCCGTCACCGATGACGGCGACGACGTGGCTGTCGCGCTTCTTGAGCTGGTTGGCCTTGGCGATGCCGTCGGCCCAGCCGAGCACGGTGGAGGCGTGGCTGTTCTCGATGACGTCGTGCTCGGACTCGGCCTGCGCGGGGTAGCCGGACAGGCCGCCCTTCATCTTCAGGCGCGAGAAGTCCTGCCGGCCGGTGAGCAGCTTGTGCACGTAGGACTGGTGGCCGGTGTCCCACAGGACCTTGTCCTTGGGGGACTCGAAGACGCGGTGCAGGGCGATGGTGAGCTCGACGACGCCCAGGTTGGGGCCCAGGTGGCCGCCGGTCTTGGACACGGCGTCGACGAGGAAGGTCCGGATCTCCCCTGCCAGCTGGTCCAGCTGCTCCAGGCTGAGCCGGTCCAGATCGCGCGGTCCCCTGATGCGGGTCAGCAGCGGCACCCGTGCCTCCTTGCAATAGAGCTGATCGAGCTTTCGCCGGGCTTGACGAGTCTAATGTTCCGGCTTCGCGGCCGGTGTCCGGGTGTAGGACACGGCAGTGCCCGGCGCCTGGAAGGCACCGGGCACTGTGTCCGACCGCGGGGTGGTTACGCGCGGCCCGCCGTCTTCTGCGTCTTGCGGGTGATCGAGTCGATCACGACCGTGGTGAGCAGGACCGCGGCGGTGATCATGTACTTCACCGGCTCCGCGATGGACTCCAGCTGGAGACCGTACTGGATGGAGACGATCACCAGTACACCCAGCAGGGCGTTCCAGGTGCGGCCGCGTCCGCCGAAGAGCGACGTACCGCCGATCACCGCGGCGGCGATCGCGTTCATCAGCAGGTCGCCGGTACCGGCGCTCTGGTTGGCCGACGCGATCTTCGAGGCCAGGAACAGACCGCCGATCGCCGCGAACCCGCCGGAGATGGCGAACACCGAGATCCGCACCGCGGTGACGTTGATGCCGGCACGCCGGGACGCCTCGACGCTGCCGCCGAGCGCGAAGATCTTGCGGCCGTAGGGGGTGCGCCGCAGCACGAAGTCGGTGGCGACCAGGAAGGCGAGGAAGATCACCGTGGCCAGCGGCAGGCCCTTGTACTGGTTGTACATGTACGCCGCGGCGAAGGAGACCACCGCGAGCAGCCCGGTGCGCAGGATCGTGTCGCTGAGCGGCCGGGACGGGACGCCCGCGGCCTCCCGGCGCCGGTTGCCGAGGAACGAGCTGACGAAGAACAGCGCGACCACGACGACGGCCAGGCCGTAGGCGGCGGCCACGTCGGTGAAGGTGTACGTGGTCAGCTTGCCGATCAGACCCTCGCTGTCGAGGTTGATCGTGCCGTCCTCGCCCAGCACCTTCAGCATGAAGCCCAGCCAGAACAGCAGGCCGGCCAGGGTCACGGCGAAGGCGGGGGCGCCGAGCACCGCGAAGAAGAAGCCGTGCAGCGCGCCGATGGCCGCGCCGGCGGCGACGGCGACGAGCACGGCCACCCACTCGGGCCAGCCCTGGTTGACCGTGAGGACGGCCGCCAGGGCGCTGGCCGCGCCGCTGACCGAGCCGACCGACAGGTCGATCTCGCCGAGCAGCAGCACGAAGACGATGCCGACGGAGATCATGCCCGTGCCGACCATCGTGACCGTGATGTTGCTGATGTTCTGCGCGGAGAGGAACTCGGAGTTCAGGACCTGGAAGATGATGCAGATGATCGCGAGGCCCAGGACCACCGGGAGGGAGCCCAGCTCACCGGCCTTCATCTTCCGCTTGAACTCGCTCCAGTAGCCGAGCAGGCCCTGCTCGCGCACCAGCAGGCGCGGGTCGACCGCGGTGACCGCGGCGGCCGCGGCCTCGGGGTTCTCGACGACGTGCTCGTCCCCGGAGGGCGCCTTGCCGAGGTTCGCGGAGGTCTTGTCGAGGCTCACTTGGAAACCTCCCCGTTCGTGCTGGACGTGCGCGCCGCACGGCGGGTCACGGCGTTGTCGGTGGCGCCGGTGATGGCGGAGATGATCTCCTCCTGCGAGGTCGTCTTGACCTCGAAGACGCCGTTGTTGCGGCCGAGGCGCAGGACGGCGACCTTGTCGGCCACCGCCTTCACGTCCGCCATGTTGTGGCTGATGAGGATGACGGCGTGACCGCGCTCGCGCAGTCGCTCCACCAGGTCGAGGACCTGGGCGGTCTGCTCGACGCCGAGGGCGGCGGTGGGCTCGTCGAGGATGACCAGCTTGGGGTCGCCGAGCATGGACCGGGCGATGGCCACCGTCTGGCGCTGACCGCCGGAGAGGGAGGCGATCGGGATACGGACGCTGGGGATGCGGATCGACAGCGTCGTGAGCAGCTCGCGGGAGCGGCGCTCCATCTCGACCTCGTCCAGGACGCCCCACTTCCTCAGCTCACGGCCGAGGAACAGGTTGCCGACGACGTCGATGTTGTCGCACAGCGCGAGGTCCTGGTAGACCGTCGCGATGCCCAGGGCCTGGGCGTCGTGCGGCCGGCTGATCGAGACGGCCTTGCCGTCCCACTCGATGGCGCCCTCATCGATGGGGTGCACGCCGGCGATCGTCTTGACCAGCGTGGACTTTCCGGCGCCGTTGTCGCCCACCAGGGCGACCACCTCACCGGCGTGGACCTCAAGCTCTACGTCGGTGAGCGCCTGAACGGCACCGAACCGCTTGGAGACCCCGCGCAACGCCAGCACGGGCGTAGCGGACACGTGAACCATCTCCTTCGCCGCCTGACCCGGCGGGAGGTTGTGCAGAAGTTTGGGGGTGTTCCGTCCGGCGCCCCGCGTCGAGCTTGCGGGGCTGTCTGTGCGCGGGGCACCGGAGGAGCTGGGGGCAGTCCGTCGCCTTCCGGGAGGGCGCTCGCGGCCGAACGCCCGGGACGGGAGGGAACGGGGGACTGCTTGTTCGTTACTTGTTGAGACCGAGCTTCTCGCAGGCGGACTTGTACTTGCCGGCGCAGATCTCGTCGGCGGTGTAGACGCCGTCCTTGATGACCGTGTCCTTGATGTTGTCCTTGGTCAGCGAGGTGACCGGGACGAGCACCGACGGGACGTCCTTGGCGGAGTTGCTGGAGACCTTGTCCTTGGCGACGGAGTCCAGCGACTTGCCCTGGGCGAGGGCGACGGCCATCTCGGCGGCGGCCTCGGCCTCGGGGGCGTACGGCTTGTAGACGCTCATGTACTGCTCACCGGAGACGATGCGCTGCACACCCGCGAGCTCGGCGTCCTGGCCGGTGACCGGGACCTTCACGCCCGCGGCGCTCAGGGCGGTGATGATACCGCCGGCCATGCCGTCGTTCGCGGAGTAGACGCCCGCGATCTTGCCCTTGCCGACCGAGGAGATCGCCGCCTCCATCTCGGAGTTGGCGTTGTCCGGCGACCACTCCTTGGTGTCGTACTCCTTGGCGATGGTGACCTTGCCGTCCAGGACGGAGTGCGCGCCCTTCTTGAACTGGGCGGCGTTCGGGTCGGTGACCGAGCCGTTGATCATGACGATCTTGGAGGACTTGCCGGCCTTGCCGCCCAGCGCCTTCAGCAGGGCCTCGCCCTGGGTCTTGCCGACCTCCTCGTTGTCGAACGAGGTGTAGGCGCTGATCGGGCCCTCGGCCAGACGGTCGTACGCGACGACCTTGATGCCGGCGTCCACGGCCTTCTTGACCGAGTTCTGGATGGCCTTGGCGTCCACCGCGTCCACGATCAGGACGTCCACCTTGTTGGTGATCATGGTGTCGACCTGCTGGGCCTGCAGGTTCGCGTCCTGACGGGCGTTGTTGTACTCGACTTCGGCCTTGCCGTTCGTCAGCTCCTTGATCTTCTTCTCGATCAGCGGCCGGTCGAACTTCTCGTACCGAGCGGTCTTGTTCTCCGGCAGGAGCAGACCGACCTTGATGTCGTCGCCCTTCTTGGCCGACGAGGAGGAAGAGTCATCGCTGCCCTTCGACTCCTTGGCGCTGCCACAAGCGGCGAGCGAGACGGCCATCGCACCGGCGGCAACGGCAACGGCGGCACGACGCATACGTGCGTTCACTTCAGAAACCTCCCTGACGAGGCCGCGTCGTTGCGGCCGAGGTGGCTGGAAGTCAACTCGGCCACACGTGCGACGTCAAGAAGTAAATCCTTAACGAGATGGCAACGGTGCCATCCGTTCTCTAAGTGAAGGCAGGGGCCGCCACGGACAGCGTTCCGTCCAAAAGCGTCGAATCGCCCATCTCGCTCAAGGCGAGGGCGAGCGCTCCGAGCACTTCGGCGCGGCCTCCAAGTGCCCCCGGGAGAACGGAGAGTTGGCGCGCCGCACTGGGGATGGCATAGCGACCGACGGACTCCCTGATCGGCCCGAGCACCAGCTCTCCGGCCTCCGCGAGATCACCGCCGAGGACCACCCTGCTCGGGTTCAGCAGATTGCAGAGATTGGCCACTCCACTGCCGATGTGGCGGCCGACGTCGGCGATCACCCGACGACAGCCCGGATCTCCGTCCCTGGCCATCCGCACGACGCCTTCCATCGTCAGATCGGGGCCGTGGCTGGGCTGGAGCAGCGGAAGCACGTAGCGTGCCGCCGCGAACGTCTCCAGGCAGCCGCGGTTTCCGCAGCGGCAGACCGGGCCGGATTCATCGAGTGTAATATGTCCGATTTCGCCCGCGGTGCCACCCGGGCCGCGATAGATCTTCCCGTCGATCACCAGACCGGCGCCGACACCGCTCGCGACCTTGATGTAGGCCAGGTCGCGCACGCCCCTGCCGCTGCCCCAGACCAGTTCGCCGAGGGCGCCGAGGTTGGCGTCGTTGTCCACGTGCACGGGCACGCCGAGGCGCTCCCGCAGCTCCTCGGCGGGCCGGGTGCCGCCCCAGCCGGGCAGGATCGCCGTGGACCCCAGGGTCCCCGACTCGACGTCGATCGGACCCGGCACGCCGAGCCCGACGCCGGCCACCTTGGTCCGGTCCACCCCGGTCGCCGCGATCAGGCGGCTGACCAGTTCCTCGGCCCGGTCGAAGCCCTGCGCGGCCGAGGCGTCCACGTCCAGCGGCTCGGATTCCTCGGCGAGCACCTGATGGGCGAGGTTCCCGATCGCCACACGCAGATGGGTGTGCCCGAAATCGACGCCGATCACTATCCCGGCGTCCCCGCTCAGGCTGACGCTGCGGGCCCGCCGCCCGCCCGCCGACGTGGGCGTGACCTCGACGGTCCCCCCGTCCTTCAACTCCCGCACGATGTTGGAGACGGTGGCCGCGGACAGACCGGTCGTCCGCGCGATCTCCGCTTGCGTGAGTGATCCGGCCAGGCGCACGGCCCTGACGACCCGCTCCAGGTTTGCCCGGTGCAGTGACGACTGCGACCCTGGAGTCTCCACGACGACCTCCTGAGCGCGGGGCCGCTTCGGCGAGGCCCCGTGTATGTCCAACTAGTGAACTCTAAGCTGAGCCGTTCGGGGTCACATACGTCAAGAGGTTGAACCGTTTCCGGGTGCCAGCACACACGCGCGCACGCCGCCCCCGAGGCCGGGAGCGGCGTGTGTCCGGACCGTCGCGCGGCGCTGTGCGCGCCCGTGCGCTACTTCAGCGTCGCCGAGGTCAGGCCCGCCTGCACCTGGCGCTGGAAGGACAGGTAGACGACCAGCATCGGGATCATGGCAATGGTCACACCCGCGAAGAGAACGGGCAGGTCGGAGGCGTAGCCCTGCTGCTGTTGCAGCTGGATGAGGCCCTGGGTGAGCAGGTAGCGCTCGGGGTCGGAGCCGCTCTGCGGCTGCATGAGGACCGTGGGCAGGATGAACTGGTTCCACTGGCCCAGAGTGTTGAAGATCCCGACGCTGACCAGTCCGGGCTTCGCCATGGGCAGCATCACCTGGAAGAAGGTACGGGTGTGCGAGGCGCCGTCCAGGACGGCCGCCTCGAAGACCGCCGTGGACTGGGTCCGGAAGAAGGCGTGCATGAAGAACACCGTGAACGGCATCGAGTAGGCCACGTAGACCAGGACCAGCCCCTGGTAGGTGTTCAGCATGTCCAGCCGCTTGACCATGAAGAACAGCGGGACGAGGGCCAGGAACACCGGGAACATGGCACCGGCCACGAAGAAGTAGTACAGCAGCCGGTTGCCCCAGAACTGGTACCTGGCCAGGACGTACGCGGCCATCGAGCCGAAGAGCATGGTCAGCGGCACCGAGAACACCAGGACGATCACGGTGTTCAGGAAGTAGTCGCCGATGCCCTTGTCCCAGGCGCGGCCGAAGACGTCGAGGGACCAGTTGTGCGGCCAGCCGAACGCGGAGCCGCCGATCTGGGCGTCGGACTTGAAGGAGCTGAGCACCAGCCACAGCAGTGGCAGCACGATCAGCAGGGCCCACACGGCGAGGAAGCCGTGCGAGAACGCGTTCAGGACCACGCCCTCGCCGCGCCGCTCGCCGGCGCTGACGGGGATCTTGGCCACGGGCCGCTCGGGGGGAGCGGGGGTGGTCTCCTTGGTGAGGGCGCTCATCGTCGGCACTCCGCTCAGAACTCGACGCGCTCGCGGCGGGTGGCGCGCAGCGTGACCACGGACAGGACCAGGGTGAGCAGCAGCATGATCACGCCCATGGCGCAGGCGTAGCCGCTCTTCCCGTAGTAGAGGAAGTTGCGCATCATCACCGTCGACATCACGTCGCTGTGGTGGTCGGGGCCGCCGCCGTACGCGCCCATGTTCTGGGTCATCGAGGAGACCAGCACGAACATGTCCATGGCGACGATGCCCAGGTAGACCCAGGCGGTCTGCACGGTGTCCCACAGCAGGGGCAGGGTGATGCGGAAGAAGGACTGGTTGCGGCCCGCGCCGTCGATGAGGGCGGCCTCGTATATGTCCTTCGGGATGGACTGCATGGCGGCGGAGAACAGCACCAGGTAGAAGCCGACGCCGTGCCAGACCACGACCAGCATCAGCGCCCACAGCACCATGTCGGGTTCGTTGAGCCATTCCACCGGGCTGCCCGCGTCGACCAGTCCGAGCTTGATCAGGAATCCGTTGAGCAGACCGCCGCCGTCACTGCGGTAGACGGCGTTGAACAGCACGGCGAGGATCGCGAGTGACAGCACCTGCGGGAAGAAGTAGACGATCTTGTAGAACTTCGAGCCGGCCACGCCCTGCACCCCGCCGGCCCGGCCGCGCCCGCCCGCGTTCAGCATGAAGGCGAAGAAGAGGGCGAGCAGGATCGTGATCACCGGGATGAAGACCAGGAAGAGGATGTTGTGCCAGATGGCCTTCAGGAAGACGTCGTCCTGGAACAGGGTCCGGTAGTTGTCCAGGCCCACGAAGTCGAAGGTCTGCGACTGGCCCTTCCAGTCGGTCAGCGAATAGCCGAACGTCTGGATGTACGGCCAGATCACGAAGACCACGTAAAGCGCCACGGGAACGAAGAGGAACCCCGCGACGAACCGGTACTGCCCTTTGCGCATACCTGCCCCTGAATTCCGGTCAGCACCGACACCGCAGGGGCACGGACCTGTGCCGATGTGCCCCTGCGGTGCCCAGGCGAACCTACTCGTGCCGGTTCTTCTTCGACGCCGGGTCCTTCGCCTGCTTGTCCACGGCGGCCTGACACCTCTTCAGCCACTCCTTGGGCTGGATGCGCTTGGCCATGAGTTCATTGGACGCGTTCTGGATCGCCGTGTCCATCTCGCTGTACCACTCGGGGTACAGATAGCGGAACGTGTTGGATCCGGCCGCCTTGGACGCCTCGACCGTGGACTGCGTGCCGGGGCGCAGCTTCACGCCCGGGTCGACCCCGTCCTTGAGGATGGTGAGGGAGTTCGCCTCCTTGGCGAACAGCGTCGACCACTCCTTGGAGAGCATGCGCCGCATGAACTCCTTGGCGCCGGGCAGGTTGCCCGCCTTCCTCGGGATGATGAACGGCTCGCCCGAGCCGGCCCGGATCGCCTCGAACGGCATCTCGCTGCCGGACAGCAGCGGCATCGGCAGGAACTTCATGTCGAAGTCCGCCGGCGTCTGCTTGAGCTGCTCGTTCTCCAGCCACGAGCCGCTGGTGATGAACGCGGCCTTGTACTGGTTCCAGCGGGTCTGGGACTCGGTGTGGGTCAGGCCGTTGGTGCCGGGCATCAGCAGGCCCTTCTCGACGACCTCGTAGATCGCCTCGATGCCCGCCTCGGCCGCGTCGGAGCCGGCGAACGCCTTGGGGTCGAGGTTGTCGATCGCCTTGACCGCGTCGATGCCGCCCTTCTTGGCGATGAGGTCCATGATGGCGACGTTGATGTAGTACGGGTACTTGCCCTGATGGGCGAGTCCGCCGATGCCCTGCTTCTTGGCGTCCTTGCAGATGGCGAGGAAGTCGTCCCAGGTCCTGGGCGCCTCCCAGCCCTTCTCCTTGAAGAGCTTGCCGGAGTACCACAGGCCCCAGACGGTGTAGATGTAGTTGAGGGCCACGACCTTGCCCTCCTGCACACCCGGGTCGAGGGTGCCGGGGATGAGGGTGTCGCGGACCTTCTTGCCCGGGTCGTCCACGGACGGCGCGTCGAGGACCTCGGAGAGGTCCAGCAGCGAGTCGTTCCGGTAGAGCACGTCGATCTTGATCTGCTGGGCGCCCGAGTCGTCCACGATGTCCGGCGGGTTCCCGGCGTTGAAGCGCGGCTGCAGTTTTCCGGTGATCTCCTGCGTGCCGGTGTGGGACGAGGTGATGCCGAGCTTCTTGCCGAAGTCGGCCTCCCACGCCTTGGCGTAGTCGTCGCCGTATCCGCCCTTGAAGACGACGACGTCGAGCTTGCTGCCCTTCTTGGCGCCGAAGGGATTGGCCTTGGACACGTCACCCTTGACGTCGCCCTCGTCCGAATCGCCGCCTCCCCCGCCGCTGGCACAGGCGGACAGGAAGCTCATCGCGGGCACGCCCGCCAGACCGAGCGCGGCGGACCGCTTGATCAGGTCGCGGCGGCCGACACCCGTGGAACCGCGGTTTTCGCCGGAAGTGGATCCCATGCTCAAGTCCTCGCCTTCTCCAGGACTCAGGCGGTGAACCGGATCCTTCCCGGCACCGCTGTCGGGTCAAGCTGGGTGGTGCAGGAAGTACATCGTGCATACCGGGGGTGCTTCTTTACCGGGCGCCGACAGGTATAGTCCACTTCCCGTCAGCGGATCAAGATCGAATACATGGTTCGCGGCGGGTCTTTTCCGAGTTGAGACCTGCCGGAAATATGAGCACCCCATGGGGCGACCTGCCGGAAAAAGTCGCGACATGAGCCCCTGAATGCCACGCTCAACACCCTTGACATCAACGGCCACTTGACCACCTACTGGTTCCTGCGCCACGAAGTTGACAACGTTGTCCTCAGCCCGGCGCAGGAGGGGAATCCGTAGATGCAGCGGAGAACGCGGCACACATGGGGTCCGGCGGTCGTCCTCACGGCCGCCTTTGTCATGGCGGTGGGCGGGCAGGGCGCGGCGGTCGCCCTGCCCGCCAGGGCTCCGGTCGCCGGCCAGGAGTTCGCATCCTCGTTCGAGTCCGGTGATCCGGCGCCGGACTGGCTGAACGCCGTCGACACCACGGCGGACGGCGGCAAGCGGGCCTCGGGAGTCGACGGCGGCTACAGCACCGGCATCCCGGGCAGCGTGACCGACCACGTCACCGAGGTGCGGGCGAGCGGCGAGAACGCGGGCGCCGGTGAGGTGAAGGAGAACCTGGCCGACGGCGAGCCCGGCAGCAAGTGGCTGACCTTCCAGCCCACCGGCTGGGCGGAGTTCGACCTGGACAAGCCCGTCAAGCTGGTGACGTACGCGCTCACCTCGGCCAACGACTTCGACGCGCGCGACCCGAGGGACTGGACCCTCCAGGGCTCCGCCGACGGCAAGGACTGGAAGACCCTCGACACCCGGACGGGTGAGAACTTCTCCGAGCGGTTCCAGACGAAGTCCTACGACCTGGCCCAGCCGGCCGAGTACCGGCACTTCCGGCTGGAGGTCACGCGGAACAACGGCGCCCCGGACATCCTGCAACTCGCCGACGTGCAGTTCTCCACCGGCGGCGGGGGCGGCCCGGTCCCGCAGGACATGCTGACGCTCGTCGACAAGGGCCCGAGCGGCTCCCCGACCGCCAAGGCGCGGGCGGGCTTCACCGGAAGGCGTGCCCTGCGTTACGCCGGACGGCACACGGCGGACGGCCGGGCGTACTCGTACAACAAGGTCTTCGACGTGAACGTGAAGGTCGGCGGCGACACCCAGCTGTCGTACCGGATCTTCCCCTCGATGGCCGACGGCGACCGCGACTACGACGCCACGAACGTCTGCGTCGACCTGGTCTTCACCGACGGCACCTCGCTCAGCGGCCTGGGCGCGCTGGACGAGCACGGCTTCCCGCTCTCGCCGCGCGGTCAGGGTGCCTCCAGGACGCTCTACACCAACCAGTGGAACAACGTGGTCTCCCGGATCGGTTCGGTGGCGGCCGGCAAGACGGTCGACCGGATCCTCGTGGCGTACGACTCCCCCGACGGGCCGGCCAAGTTCCGGGGCTGGATAGACGACATCGCGCTGCGGCGGGTGGCTCCCCAGAAGCCGAAGGCGCACCTGTCGGACTACGCGCTGACCACCCGGGGCACCAACTCCAGCGGCAGCTTCTCGCGGGGCAACGACTTCCCGGCGACGGCACTCCCGCACGGCTTCAACTTCTGGACACCGGTGACCAACGCGTCCTCGCTGAGCTGGCTGTACGAGTACGCACGCGCCAACAACGACGACAACCTGCCCACCGTGCAGGCGTTCAGCGCGAGCCACGAACCCAGCCCGTGGATGGGCGACCGGCAGACCTTCCAGCTGATGCCGTCGGCCGCGTCCGGCACCCCGGACACCGGCCGGGAGGCGCGCGAGCTGGCCTTCCGGCACGAGAACGAGACCGCGCGGCCCTACTACTACGGGGTCCGGTTCGAGAACGGTCTCAAGGCGGAGATGACACCGACCGACCACGCGGCCATGCTGCGCTTCACCTACCCGGGTGACGACGCGAGCGTGGTCTTCGACAACGTCACCGAGCAGGCGGGCCTGACGCTCGACAAGGAGCACGGGACCGTCACCGGCTACTCGGACGTGAAGTCGGGCCTGTCCACGGGCGCGACCCGGCTGTTCGTGTACGGCGAGTTCGACCGGCCGGTGACGGACGGCGCGTCGAGCGGGGTGAAGGGCTTCCTGCGCTTCGACGCGGGCGCCGGCCGGACGGTCACGCTGCGTCTCGCGACCTCGCTGATCAGCGTCGACCAGGCGAAGGACAACCTGGCACGGGAGATCCCGGACGGCACCGCGTTCGCCACGGTGCGGGCGCGGGCCCAGCGGGCCTGGGACGGGCTGCTCGGCAAGGTCGAGGTGAAGGGCGCGACCCCGGACCAGCTGACCACGCTGTACTCCGGGCTGTACCGGCTGTACCTGTACCCGAACTCGGGCTTCGAGAAGGTGGACGGCGAGGACCGCTACGCCTCCCCCTTCTCCCCCATGCCGGGCCCGGACACGCCGACGCACACCGGGGCGAAGATCGTCGACGGCAAGGTGTACGTCAACAACGGCTTCTGGGACACCTACCGCACCACCTGGCCGGCGTACTCCTTCCTCACCCCGTCGCAGGCGGGCGAGTTGGCCGACGGGTTCGTGCAGCAGTACAAGGACGGCGGCTGGACCTCCCGCTGGTCCTCCCCCGGTTACGCCGACCTGATGACCGGCACCTCCTCGGACGTGGCGTTCGCCGACGCGTACGTCAAGGGCGTGAAGTTCGACGCGAAGGCGGCCTACGACGCGGCGGTCAAGAACGCCACGGTCGTCCCCCCGTCCTCCGGAGTCGGACGCAAGGGCATGAGCACCTCGCCGTTCCTCGGCTGGACCAGCACCGACACGCACGAGGGCCTGTCGTGGGCGATGGAGGGCTACGTCAACGACTACGGCATCGCGCGGATGGGCCAGGCCCTGTACGAGAAGACCGGCGAGAAGCGCTACCGGGAGGAGTCGCAGTACTTCCTCAACCGCGCCCGTGACTACGTGAACCTCTTCGACGCCGGGGCGGGCTTCTTCCAGGGCCGCGACGCCAGGGGCGCCTGGCGCGTGGACTCCGCGAAGTACGACCCGCGCGTGTGGGGCTACGACTACACGGAGACCAACGGCTGGGGCTACGCCTTCACCGCCCCGCAGGACAGCCGTGGCCTGGCCAACCTGTACGGCGGCCGCCAGGGCCTCGCGGACAAGCTCGACGAGTACTTCGCCACGCCCGAGACGGCCTCCCCGGACTACGTCGGCTCCTACGGCGGTGTCATCCACGAGATGACCGAGGCGCGGGACGTCCGCATGGGCATGTACGGCCACTCCAACCAGGTCGCGCACCACGTGATCTACATGTACGACGCGGCCGGCGAGCCGTGGAAGGCGCAGGCGTACGCACGCGAGGCGCTCGCCCGCCTCTACACCGGCAGCGAGATCGGGCAGGGCTACCACGGCGACGAGGACAACGGCGAGCAGTCGGGCTGGTACCTCTTCTCCGCGCTCGGCTTCTACCCGCTGGTGATGGGCAGCGGTGAGTACTCCATCGGCTCCCCGCTGTTCAAGCAGGTGACCGTGCACCTGGAGAACGGGCGGGACCTGGTGGTGAAGGCGCCCGGGAACAGCGCGAAGAACGTGTACGTCCAGGGTGTGAAGCTCAACGGCCGCCCCTGGAGGTCCACGTCGCTGCCGCACTCGCTGCTGGCCCGGGGCGGCGTGCTGGAGTTCGCCATGGGGCCCGAGCCGTCGGCGTGGGGCACGGGCAAGGACGCGGCTCCGGTGTCCGTCACCCGGGACGACAAGGTGCCGTCGCCGCGCGCGGACGTCCTCAAGGGGGACGGCGCCCTGTTCGACGACACCTCGGCGACGAGCGCCACGGTCACCTCGGTGGACCTGCCGGCCGGTGGTGCCGTCCGGCCGGTGCAGTACACGCTGACCTCCTCGGCGGACCGCACGAAGGCGCCGGCCGGCTGGACGTTGCAGGGCTCGGCGGACGGCACGACCTGGCAGACCCTGGACCACCGCTCCGGCGAGACGTTCACCTGGGACCGCCAGACCCGGGCCTTCACCGTCGCCGCGCCCCGGACCTGCACGAAGTTCCGGCTGGTCCTGGACGGTGAGTCGACGCTGGCGGAGGTGGAGCTGCTGGCCTGACCCGGCACGGCGAAGGGGGCGGGCCCGTCCGGTCCGCCCCCTTGTCATGGCTGGGCTCAGCCGGTGGCGAGGGTGAACACGTGCAGATCGGCGTCGCGCGGGAGCCGGACGCTCCTGATGGCCTTGCCGGCCGGCGCCGCGAACGGCTCGGTGGCGAAGACGTAGGTCGCCACCGGGTCCTTGTCCGCGCCGGCGACATTGCGGTAGGCGGTCCTGGCCACGACCTCGTTGCCGTACTGGACGGTGCCGCCTCCGCCGCCGACGGTCCAGTCGGTGAAGGACAGGCCGACGGTTGCCGTGGTGCCGTCGGTGTAGGTGACGGTCGCCTCGGACCGCCGGTTGCCGTTGACCGCGCTGCCGACGAACGACAACCTCTGTGCGGGACTGGGCAGTTCGATGGTCTGGCCGGCCGCCGAGGCGTTGTCCGGGCGGCCGGCGGGCGAGTCGGGCCAGGTGAAGGCCAGGCCGTCCACGGTGCCCCGCCCGCCCGGGGTCAGACCGGCCGCGGCGAGGGCCTGGCGCGAGTAGCTCCAGCCGCCGCCGTCGTAGTCCGCCTCGTCGTGGTCGCCCGTGTCGTCGGAGACGCCGGTGTTGTCGTAGGCGGCGAGCAGGGTGCCGGGAGCGGCCACGGTGAGCCGGACCGGCTGCCGGTAGGACGTGCCGCCCGAGGTGACCGTGACCTCGACGTCGGCGAAGCCCTGCCGGGCGTCCCGCGCCGCGGTCAGGGTGATCTCCCGGGCGCCGTCGGTCACCGTGCCCTCGGCGGGAGTGGCCGTGACGCCGTCCGGGGTCTGAACCCGGAAGCGGACCTCGGGGCCCGTGCCGCCGTCCAGCGACAGCGCGCGGACGCCGATCGTGGTGCTGTCACCGGGCGCGAGTGTGGCGGCGGTCGGCCCGACGCCGATCTGGTACGGCTGCTCGCCCTCCCGGAAGGACGGCGGCGGGCTGTCCGCCCCCCAGGTGCGGTCCGGGGTGGCGGACAGCGTGTAGTCGAGGCGGCCGCCGTCCCGGACGAAGGACGCGGGCAGCCAGGGACGGTCACTGGAGCGGCCGTCGACCTTCAGGGACCGCACGTACGGCGCGTCGGCCGCCGCTCCGGTCGCGTGGACGGAGATGTCGTTGCCCCGGGGCCGGTGGATCTCCACGCGCTCGAACAGGGGTGAGGCGAGGACCAGTTCGGCGCGCGACGGCACCTGCGGGTACATGCCGAGCGCCGAGAAGACGTACCAGGACGACATCGCGCCGAGGTCGTCGTTGCCGGGGATGCCGCCGGGCCGCGCGGACCACAGCTGCCGCATCGCCGCGCGGACGGTCTCCTGCGTGCGGTACGGGGCGCCCGCGTAGGCGTACAGGTAGGGCACGTTGATCGACGGCTCGTTGTCCAGCTCGGACTTGGTGCCGCCGTGGCCGGTGAGGGCCCAGCCGCCGCCGGCGTCGTGGAAGAAGTCGTCCAGCCGGGCGAGGACCCGGTCCCGGCCGCCCAGCGCCGCGAACAGGCCCGCCGGGTCGTGCGGGACCATCCAGGTGTACTGGGCGGCCGAGCCCTCGACGAAGCCGGTGCCGGTGCCGGGGGTGAAGCCGGTGACCCAGCTGCCGTCGGCCTTGCGGTCGGCGATGTACCCGCCGCTCGGATGTGCCGCGACGTCGAAGTTGTTCTGCCACCACTGGGCGCGGCGGGCGAAGGCGGCCGCGGTGTCCTTCTCCCCCGCCGCGCGCGCGAGCTGGGAGAGGGAGAAGTCGGCCGTGGACATCTCCAGGGTCTCGGCCGCGCCGCCCCAGGCGTTGGACACGCTGGGCATGTAGTGCAGCTTCAGGTACTTGTCCAGCGACGGGCGCTGACCCACCGAGAGCACGGGTTTGCCGGCCGCCGACAGATCCCGCTCGGTCGGCACGGTGGCTGCCCGGACGAGGGAGTGCAGGGCGCCCTTCAGGTCGAAGCCGGTGCCGCCGAAGGCGCGGATGCCGGCCAGCGCGGTCGGTGCGGGGTCGCCGTTCATGACGTGGGTGCCGCTCGCCCCGTGCAGCCAGCGGTCCCAGACGCCGCCGTTCTGCCCGGCGAGCGCGTAGAGCGACTGGGCGATGTCGGAGCCGGTGCGCGGGTCGAGCAGGGTGAGGAGCTGCACCTGGTCGCGGTAGACGTCCCAGCCGGAGAAGGTGCCGTACTGGGCGCGGTGGCCGCGGCCGACCCGGTGGACCTCGCCGTCGCCGCCCCGGTAGCGGCCGTCGGCGTCGCTGATGACGTTCGGGTGCAGCAGCGCGTGGTACAGCGCCGTGTAGAAGGTGGTGCGCTCGGCGTCCGTGCCGCCGCCGACCCGGACGGCGCCGAGGCGCTCACGCCAGGCGCGGCGGGCCGCCTCCCGGACGGCGTCGAAGGAGCGGCCGGGCGGGTTCTCGGCGGCGAGGTTCGCCTCGGCGGCCTCCCGGCTGACGTAGGAGATGCCGACCTTCACGTTCACCGGGCCGTCGCCGGGCGCGAACCGCACGTAGGCGCCCGCGCCCTTGCCCGCGACGGGCCGCCCGCCGTGCGAGAAGCCGCCGGTGCCGCCGGACGCCCTGGTGGAGCCGGGGTCCAGCCGGTCGTCCCGCCAGGTGCCCGTCGCCTCGAAGGCGCGGTCGAAGCGGGCGGTGAAGTGCAGGGTGTAGTAGGAGCGCCGGCCCTCGGGATCGAGGTAGCCGCAGAAGTTCCCGGAGGTGACGGAGCCGGAGATCGTCCGGGTGCCGGGGTCGACGGTGACCGTCGAGTCCTCGGATCCGACCTCGGAGTTCGCGGTGCGCACCAGCAGCGACGCGGGCCTGCCGGAGGGGAAGGTGAAGCGGGCCGAGCCGGTGCGCGCGGTGGCGGTGAGGTCGGCGGTGACGCCGGAGGCCAGGCCCACCCGGTAGTGGCCGGGTTCGGCGGTCTCGTCGGCGTGGGTGAAGTCCGACGCGTAGACGGCGTCCTCGGTGTCGCTCGCCGGTGAGGAGGTGACCTCGCCGGAGTACGGGAAGAAGGGGATGTCGCCGCTGCCGCCCGCGCATCCGGTGCCGGACATGTGGGTCAGGCTGAAGCCGCGGACGCGGGTGGCGTCGTACTGGTAGCCGCCGGGCGCGGCGGTTCTGGTGGCGTCGCCGCGGGTGTTCTCCGGGCTCCAGGAGAGCATGCCGAACGGCACGACGGCGCCCGGGAAGACGTTGCCGCCGTTCCTGGTGCCGATCAGCGGATCGACGTAGGGCGTGGGGTCCTTGACGAGGCCCGGCGGACCGGCGGTCGCCGCGACGGCGGGTGCTGAGGTGCCGCCGGCCGCGAGGAGCGCGGCCAGCAGCAGGGACATCGGTCGGATACGCATGGCGCGGCCCTTCCTCCTGACGGACGGGTCGCGCACCACGGGTCGCACAAGCCGCAGGGACAGTAGCGTGCGCCGGCGGTACCGCGGAAGACCGCCCCGGCGCGCGCGGGCGCCCGATGAATCGTTCCGGCGGTTGCGCCAAGTGGGTTGACATCGTTGTCGGTTAGGACGGTAGAGTCATGTACAGACCAATCAGACAACGTTGTCGCGCACCTCGCGGCGCACAAGCCACGCAGTCTTCCCCGTCCATCTCGTGGAACAGGCGTAGCCATCCGGGAAACGCCGATGCTACAAAGGGCGCATGTCGGACATGTTTGCCCGATTCAGACGTCTCGCTTGGCGTTCTGTGATCGGCAAGGGCCCGCGGAGCGTTGCCGGGCAGGTCTTCCTGCTCCAAGTGGCGCTGGTGGTACTGCTCGTGTTCTGCGCAGTCCTCGCCCTGGTCCTGCAGTCGAGCCGGGACACCAGCACCGAGGCACGGCGCCGGTCGATAGCCGTCGCCCAGACCTTCGCCCACTCCCCGGGCATGCTCCAGGCGCTCCAGAGCCCCGATCCCTCCAAGGTCCTCCAGCCGCTGACCGAGGCGGGCCGCAAGACCGCGGGCGTCGACTTCATCGTGGTGATGGACACCAAGGGCATTCGCTACACCCATCCGATACCCAGCCGGATCGGCAAGCGGTTCGTCGGCCGGATCGAGCCCTCGCTGGCGGGCAAGGTCTACACGGAGAGCGTGCACGGCCCGCTCGGCCACGAGGTGCAGGCGACGGTTCCCGTCAAGGACACCGACGGCCACGTCACCGCGCTCGTCTCCGCCGGGCTGAAGGTCAAGCACGTCACCAGCGAGCTGGACCGGCAGCTGCCGATCATCCTGGGCGCCGGGGCGGGAGCGCTCGTGGTGTCGACCGGCGGCACGGCTCTGGTGGGCAGGCGGCTGCGGCGGCAGACCCACAGCCTGGCCCCGGCCGAGATGAGGCGCATGTACGAGCACCACGACGCGGTGCTGCACTCGGTGCGCGAGGGCGTGCTCATCATCGACGACGACAGGCGGCTGCTGCTCGCCAACGACGAGGCCAGACGCCTGCTGGACCTGCCTCCCGACGCCGAGGGACGCAACGTGCGCGAGCTGACCGACCTCGACCCGGCGACGGTGGAGCTGCTCGTCTCCGGGCGGGAGGCCAACGACGAGGTCCACTTCGCCGGAGGGCGGCTGCTGGCGGTCAACCAGCGGCCCACGGACCGCGGCGGCGGCCCCAGGGGGACCGTGGTGACCCTCCGCGACTCCACCGAGCTGCAGACGGTCTCCGGCCGCGCGGAGGTCGCCAGGGAGCGGCTGGAGCTGCTGTACGACGCGGGCCTCGGCATCGGCACCAGTCTCGACGTGGTCCGCACCGCCGACGAGCTGGCGGAGGTCGCCGTCCCCCGCTTCGCCGACTTCGTCACCGTGGACCTGTCCGACGCCGTGCTGCACGGCGAGGAGCCCGCCCCCACCGCGACCGACATGCGGCGCGTGGTGGTGCGCGGCATCCGGGACGACCACCCGCTCTACGAGCAGGGCCGGCTGATCGACTTCCTGCCCTCCACCCCCCAGGCCCGCGGCTACGGCGCCGGCCGGTCCGAGCTGGTGAGCGACCTGTCGACCGCGCGGGGCTGGCACGTGCAGGACCCGCAGCGCACCCGCAGGATCCTGGACTACGGCATCCACTCGCTCATCGCCGCCCCGATCAAGGCCCGCGGCGTCATCCTGGGCATGGCCAACTTCTACCGTTCCAAGCGGGACCCCTTCGACGAGGAGGAGCTGTCGCTGGCGGAGGAGCTGGTGGCCCGCTCGGCGGTCAGCATCGACAACGCCCGCCGCTACACCCGCGAGCACGCGCTGGCGGTCACGCTGCAGCGCAGCCTGCTGCCACGGGCGCTGCCCGAGCAGAGCGCCCTGGAGGTCGGCTACCGCTACCTCCCCGCGCAGTCCGGCGTCAGCGGTGACTGGTTCGACGTGATCCCACTGCCGGGCAGCCGGGTGGCGCTGGCCGTCGGCGACGTGGTCGGGCACGGGCTGCACGCCGCCGCGACGATGGGCCGGCTGCGCACCGCGGTGCACAACTTCTCCACTCTCGACCTGCCTCCCGACGAACTGCTCGGCCACCTGGACGACCTCGTCGGCCGCATCGACCAGAACGAGGCGTGTTCGGAGTCGGCCGAGATCGTCGGCGCCACCTGCCTGTACGCGATCTACGACCCGGTGACGCGCCGCTGTGCCATGGCGCGCGCGGGACACCTGGCGCCCGCGCTGGTCCACCCCGACGGCAGCGCCGTCTTCCCCGAGGTGCCCGCGGGACCCCCGCTGGGCCTGGGCGGCATGCCGTTCCAGACGGCCGAGCTGGAGCTGGCCGAGGGCAGCCAGCTCGTGCTGTACACCGACGGCCTCGTCGAGGACCGCGCCCGCGACCTGGACGTGGGGCTGGAGCTGCTGCGCCGGTCGCTGGCGGGGCACCCCGACCGGCCGCCGGAGGAGAGCTGCCGGGCGGTGCTGGCCGACCTGCTGCCCGAGCGGCCCCGGGACGACGTCGCCCTGCTCATCGCCCGCACCCGGGCGCTGCCCGCCGACCGCATCGCCGACTGGGACGTGCCGCGCGACCCGGCGGCCGTGTCGGGGATGCGGCTGGCGGTGTCCGGCAAGCTGGAGGAGTGGGGCCTGGCCGAGCTGGGCTTCGGCATGGAACTCGTGCTGAGCGAGCTGATCACCAACGCCATCCGCTACGGCTCGGATCCGATCCACGTACGGCTGATCTACGACCGCTCCCTGGTCTGCGAGGTGGCCGACGGCAGCAGCACCTCGCCGCACCTGCGCTACGCCGCGACGACCGACGAGGGAGGCCGGGGCCTCTTCCTCGTCTCCCAGCTGGCGGAGCGCTGGGGCACCCGGTACACCCCGCAGGGCAAGGTGATCTGGGCGGAACTGGCGGTCCCGGACCTGGCGGAGATCCTTCCGGACTGAGCGGGCCGGCCGACGCGGCCGGGACACCCGGACGGCACGGCCGGGACACCCGGACGGCACGGCCGGGACACCCGGACGGCACGGCGAAGGGCCGCACCCCCGGTGCCGGGGGTGCGGCCCTCTGCCGCCGGGTGCCGCTACGCGCGGATCGGCGTGCCGCCTACTTGCGGATCAGGCTGCGCAGCACGTACTGCATGATGCCGCCGTTGCGGTAGTAGTCGGCCTCACCGGGGGTGTCGATGCGGACGACCGCGTCGAACTCGACCCCGGTGTCGGTGGTGACCTTGACCGTGCGCGGCGTGGTGCCGTTGTTCAGCTCCTCGACGCCGGTGAAGGAGAAGGTCTCCTCACCGGTCAGGCCGAGGGAGTCGGCCGACTGGCCCTCCGGGAACTGCAGCGGCAGGACGCCCATGCCGATGAGGTTCGAGCGGTGGATGCGCTCGTAGGACTCGGCGATGACGGCCTTGACGCCGAGCAGCGCGGTGCCCTTGGCGGCCCAGTCGCGGGACGAGCCGGAGCCGTACTCCTTGCCGGCCAGGACGACCAGCGGGATGCCCTGCTCGATGTAGTTGCGGGAGGCGTCGTAGATGAACGACACCGGCGCGTCGGCCTGGGTGAAGTCGCGGGTGTAGCCGCCCTCGGTGCCCGGCGCGATCTGGTTGCGCAGGCGGATGTTGGCGAACGTGCCGCGGATCATGACCTCGTGGTTGCCGCGGCGGGAGCCGTAGCTGTTGAAGTCGCGGCGCTCGACGCCGTGCTCCGTGAGGTACTTGCCGGCCGGGGTGTCGGCCTTGATGGCACCGGCCGGGGAGATGTGGTCGGTGGTGACCGAGTCGCCCAGCTTGGCGAGCACGCGGGCGCCGGCGATGTCCTCGACCGGGGCCGGCTCCATGCCCATGCCCTCGAAGTACGGGGGCTTGCGGACGTAGGTGGACTCCGCGTCCCACTCGAAGGTGTTGCCGGTCGGGACCGGGAGGGACTGCCACTGGGCGTCGCCGGCGAAGACGTCGCTGTAGGACTTGGCGAACATGTCCTCGCCGATGGCGTTGGCGACGACGTCGTTGACCTCGGCCTCGGAGGGCCAGATGTCCTTCAGGAAGACCGGGTTCCCGTCGGTGTCGGTGCCCAGCGCCTCACGGGTGATGTCCACCTTCATGGAACCGGCGAGGGCGTACGCCACGACCAGCGGCGGGGACGCCAGGTAGTTCATCTTGACGTCGGGGTTGATGCGGCCCTCGAAGTTCCGGTTGCCGGAGAGGACCGAGGTGACGGCGAGGTCGTTGTCGTTGACGGCCTTGGAGACCTCCTCCGGCAGCGGGCCGGAGTTGCCGATGCAGGTGGTGCAGCCGTAGCCGACCAGGTTGAAGCCGACCTTGTCGAGGTAGGGGGTCAGGCCCGCCTTCTCGAAGTAGTCGGTGACGACCTTGGAGCCCGGGGCGAGGGTGGTCTTGACCCACGGCTTGCGGGTCAGGCCCTTCTCGACCGCCTTCTTGGCCACCAGGGCGGCGGCGACCATGACGTACGGGTTGGAGGTGTTGGTGCAGGACGTGATGGCCGCGACCGTCACCGCGCCGTGGTCCAGCTCGTAGGTGGTGCCGTCGGGGGCGGTCACCTGGACCGGGTTCGACGGGACGGAGCCGTTGCCCTGGCCGTGCTGCGGGGCGCCGGCGCCGTTGTCCTCGTGGCCGTAGGCCGGGGCGTCGGAGGCCGGGAAGGACTCGGCGCTCGCCTCGTCGACCACGGAGGAGGCGGCGGCCGGCGTCTGGGCGACGGGGGCCTCGACGTAGTTGAGGACGTCCTTGGCGAACTGCTGGGCGGCCTCGGCGAGGACGATGCGGTCCTGCGGGCGCTTCGGGCCGGCGATGGACGGCACGACGGTGGACAGGTCCAGCTCGAGCTTCTCGGAGAAGTCCGGCTCGGCCTTCGGGTCCAGCCAGAGGCCCTGCTCCTTGGCGTACGCCTCGACGAGCGCCACCTGCTGGTGGGAGCGGCCGGTCAGGCGCAGGTAGTTCAGGGTCTCGTCGTCGATCGGGAAGATCGCGGCGGTGGAGCCGAACTCCGGCGACATGTTGCCGATGGTGGCGCGGTTGGCCAGGGAGGTGGCGGCGACGCCCTCGCCGTAGAACTCGACGAACTTGCCGACCACACCGTGCTTGCGGAGCATCTCGGTGATGGTGAGCACGAGGTCCGTGGCCGTCGTGCCCGGCTGCAGCTCACCGGTGAGCTTGAAGCCGACCACGCGCGGGATGAGCATGGAGACCGGCTGGCCGAGCATGGCGGCCTCGGCCTCGATGCCGCCGACGCCCCAGCCGAGGACGCCGAGGCCGTTGACCATCGTGGTGTGCGAGTCGGTGCCGACCAGGGTGTCGGGGTACGCCTGGCCGCCCCGGACCATGACCGTACGGGCCAGGTGCTCGATGTTCACCTGGTGCACGATGCCGGTGCCCGGCGGGACGACCTTGAACTCGTCGAAGGCGGTCTGGCCCCAGCGCAGGAACTGGTAGCGCTCCTTGTTGCGGCCGTACTCCAGCTCGACGTTCTGCTTGAAGGCGTCGTTCGTGCCGAACTTGTCGGCGATGACGGAGTGGTCGATGACCAGCTCGGCCGGCGCCAGCGGGTTGATCTTCGCCGGGTCGCCGCCCAGCTCCTTCACGGCCTCACGCATGGTCGCGAGGTCCACGACGCAGGGGACGCCGGTGAAGTCCTGCATGATCACGCGGGCCGGCGTGAACTGGATCTCCTGGCTGGGCTGGGCCTGCGAGTCCCAGCCGCCGAGGGCGCGGATGTGGTCGGCGGTGATGTTCGCGCCGTCCTCCGTGCGGAGCAGGTTCTCCAGCAGGACCTTGAGGCTGTACGGCAGCCGGGCCGAGCCCTCCACCTTGTCCAGCCGGAAGATCTCGTACGACTCGTCGCCCACCTGCAGCGTGCTGCGGGCGTCGAAGCTGTTCGCCGACACGACAGTCTCCTTCATTGATGTGCGCGTACCACCGTCAATCCTGCCGCCACGCCGGTTTCGCCATCCCGCTGAGGTAAGGCTAAGTTAGGTAACCCTTACTGGAGTGGCGGCCACGGGGCGCCTCGGCAGATATCTCGATGTCGAGATAACTCTAGTACATGGGGACCGGCTGGTCATGTCCGGCCGGATCCGGCCCCGCCGATTTCCGGTGGCCTCCGCCACAGCGAAGCCTCCCCCGCGGGACGCGGGGGCGCACACCGGGCACCTCCCCGCGCCCGCCGGCCATCTCCGCGCGCGCACGGGGTAACCGAGTTGAGCGGCACCCGGCCCGCAGACCGACGAAGGAGGCGTCCATGCCGCTCACTTTCCGCAAGAGCTTCCGGATCCTGCCCGGGGTACGGCTGAACATCAACCGGCACTCCTGGTCCATCACCACCGGTGGCGGGAACGGCCCGCGACACACTCGCAGCAGCACCGGACGACGTACGACATCGATGGATTTGCCCGGACCTTTCGGGTGGCGTCGCACCCGCACGACCAGGGGGGATTGACGGGGCATCACCCGAACGGACCCCCCAGGAGGCGCCATCTCATATCTGAGATAACCTCAGCCCCATGGCAGACGACTACCTCGTACGCATCGGCAAGCTCATCCGTGACGCCCGGCAACACCGGGGCTGGACACAGGCGCAGCTCGCGGAGGCGCTCGGCACCAGCCAGAGCGCGGTCAACCGCATCGAGCGCGGGAACCAGAACATCAGCCTTGAGATGATCGCCCGAATCGGTGAGGCCCTGGACAGCGAGATCGTGTCGCTGGGCTACGCGGGACCGATGCATCTGCGCGTCGTCGGCGGCCGTCGCCTGTCGGGCGCCATCGACGTGAAGACCAGCAAGAACGCGTGCGTGGCCCTGCTGTGCGCCTCGCTGCTGAACAAGGGGCGCACGGTGCTGCGCCGGGTGGCGCGCATCGAGGAGGTGTACCGCCTTCTGGAGGTGCTCAACTCCATCGGCGTGCGCACCCGCTGGATCAACGACGGCGTCGACCTGGAGCTGGTCCCGCCCGCCGAGCTGGAGATGGCGGCCATCGACGCGGAGGCCGCCGTACGCACCCGCTCGATCATCATGTTCCTCGGTCCGCTGCTGCACCGCATGGACCGCTTCAAACTGCCGTACGCCGGCGGCTGCGACCTCGGCACCCGGACCATCGAGCCGCACATGATCGCGCTGCGCCGGTTCGGCCTGGACGTCGCGGCCACCGAGGGCCAGTACCACGCGCAGGTGGACCGCGCGGTGCGCCCGGACCGCCCGATCGTCCTGACCGAGCGCGGCGACACGGTGACCGAGAACGCGCTGCTGGCCGCCGCCCGGCACGACGGCGTGACCGTCATCCGCAACGCCTCCTCCAACTACATGGTCCAGGACCTGTGCTTCTTCCTGGAGGCGCTGGGCGTCCGGGTGGAGGGCATCGGCACCACCACGCTCACCGTGCACGGCGTGCCGAACATCGACGTCGACGTGGACTACTCCCCCTCCGAGGACCCGGTCGAGGCGATGAGCCTGCTGGCCGCCGCCGTCGTGACCGAGTCCGAACTGACGGTGCGCCGGGTGCCGATCGAGTTCCTGGAGATCGAGCTCGCGGTCCTGGAGGAGATGGGCCTCGACCACGACCGCAGCCCCGAGTACTTCGCGGACAACGGCCGCACCCGCCTGGTCGACCTCACGGTCCGCCCCTCCAAGCTGGAGGCGCCGATCGACAAGATCCACCCCATGCCCTTCCCGGGCCTGAACATCGACAACGTCCCGTTCTTCGCGGCGATCGCGGCGGTGGCCTCCGGCCAGACCCTGATCCACGACTGGGTCTACGACAACCGCGCGATCTACCTGACCGACCTCAACCGCCTCGGCGGCCGCCTCCAGCTCCTCGACCCGCACCGGGTACTGGTCGAGGGCCCGACCCGCTGGCGCGCCGCCGAGATGATGTGCCCGCCGGCCCTGCGCCCCGCGGTCGTCGTCCTGCTGGCGATGATGGCGGCCGAGGGCACGTCGGTGCTCCGCAACGTCTACGTCATCAACCGCGGTTACGAGGACCTGGCGGAACGCCTGAACTCGATCGGAGCACAGATCGAGATCTTCCGGGACATCTGAGCAACGGCTGACGCGGCTCGCGCCGGGGTGGTGGCAAGTGCCGGTCCGGACTCGTCGCCGTTACCTGTCGGGACCGTGCCTTCAGCGGTCCTCGCCGTCCCGGGCGTCGGCAGACCGCTCGTCGAGGACCCTGACGAAGGCCGAGGCGACGAGGGCCACGGCGTGGTCGTCGTCGTGGGCCAGTCGGCCCAGGACCTCCCGCACGGTGGTCCCCGGCAGCTCGACCAGTGCCTGGGTCAGGCGTATCCGCGTCGCGGAGTCCGCGGTGGGCGCGGCGAGTTCGGCCGTCAGCGCGGCCATCACGCGGTCCGCGCAACCGGGGTCCCGGGACAGCGTTCCCAGGACCTCAGCCGCTTCGACGTCGTTGGAGCCCTCGACCACCATGCCGACGAGTGCCGGCACGGTCGCGGTCACGCCGCGCCTGCCCAGCGCGAGAGCCGCGCACCCGCGCACCGTCGGGTCCGGGTCCCCGAGCGCGTCCGCGAGCGCCTCGGCCGCACCCGGTGCCCCGGACATCTCGGCGATCGCCGGCACCGCGCGCCGGCGGACGGCGGCGTCCTTGGAGTGCGCGCCGGCGGCCAGTGCCGCCACGCCGTCGCCGCCCGAGCGCGCGAGCGCCCAGCGCAGGGCGCCAGCGACGTTGGGATCGGATTCCGTCAGGATCGCCCGGGCCAGCAGCCCGGCGGACGCCGCCACCCCCTCCGGCCGAGCCAGCGCGGCCTGCTGCCTGCGCGCGGCACTGTTCGAGTCGAGCCCCTGCATGAGCTCGACGATGCGCAGGACGTCCTGCCAGCCGGTGGGCGCCGACGCGTCGACGGCGCGGAGCCGCTGGAGCAGTTCGCGTTCCCGCTCCAGGCGGTCCTCCGTCCACCGGATGAGGTCGCCGACCAGGGCGGACGGCGTGAACTCCGGGTCCTGGAGGGCGCGTCCGATCTGCTTGAGGGAGAGCCCGAGGGACCGGAGGCTCTCCACGTGGAAGATCCTGCGGACGTCCTCGGCGGAGTACTCGCGGTAGCCGCCGACGCTGCGACCGGTCGGCCGCACCAGTCCCAGGGCGTCGTAGTGCCGCAGCATCCGGGGGCTCACTCCCGAGCGGCGGGCCACCTCGCCGATCAGCACCGTGCGGTCTCCTCGGCGTTCGCGGCCCCGACGCTCTTCTCGGCGCCGGCGCCGGCTCGTTGCGGGCCGAGTGCGGCGACTCGCTTCGCCTCTTCGACGGCCGCGTCGAAACCGGTCTCCGGATTCCGCCGCAGCAGCTGCGTGGCACGAGCGTGCGCTGCCACCGCCGGGTCGGTGTGCGTCGCGGCCTTCTCCAGGGCGGGCCCGGTCACGTCACCGAGGTCGACGAGGGCCCGGCTCAGGCTGAGCCGCACGTCGCGGTCGCCGCGGCCGAGTTGCAGGACCAGTTCCTCGGCCAGGTCCTTCTTCTGGTCCTCGGGCACGAGGACGACCGCCACGCGCCACGCGGTCCGCGCGACGTCGTCCTCCCTGTCGCGCAGCGCGTCGCGCGTGATCCAGGCCCACGCGCTCCTGTCGCCGATCTTGGAGAGCGTGTGCAGAGCCTGACCGCGGGCCTGAGTTCGCTCGGATTCGAGTTCCCGGCGGAGCCGGGGCAGGGTGATCTCCGGCGGGAGGCGGGTCAGCGCCCAGGACAGCATGTCCCGCACGAAGAAGTCCGGCTCGACCGCGCACCGCTCCACGAGCGTCTCCAGCAGGCCGGCGTCGGGGTTCGAGCCGGCCGCCAGGGCCGCCTGCAGCCGGGCCGACGAGTCCCCGGCGCTCAGCGCGCCGGCCATACGGGTGTTCTGCGGGGATCCGTTTGCCGTGTCGATCGGGACCACCTCCTGCGCCCAGGAGACACCTTCTCAGCGTGTCAAGGTCAAGCAGGTCACCAGGGCCAGGGGCCGCGGCCCCGTGTCTCGGCGCTGTCCTCCATCTGCTCGACCAGTTGCCTCAGTCTCCGCCGCGCGTCGCGCGCGACGTTCCGTTCCACCGTGACGCCGTGCTCGGTGCGGGCGGTCACCACGGTTCCGGCGAGACGGCGGTCGATGGTCGAGGGGGCCGTGCGGGTGCCGTCGGTCCATCCCGGCTGGGTCCACAGCCATTCGACGAAGCGGACCAGGCTGCTGGAGGTGACCGCCGACAGGGGCAGGCCGGTCTCCGCGCAGAAGGCCGACCAGACGGCCCAGTCCTTCGCGTACCCGTTGCGCGTCCGCTCCGAGCGTTCCCCGGGGCTCATCTCACCTTCTCAGTGCTCTCGTTCGGCCGCCCCCGCCGGCAGTGATCACGGCGCCCCCTGCCTGTGCGGGTCAGGGGGCGTCGTCGGGCCGGTGGTGGTGTTACTTCACCGGTTCGGGTTCGGGTGCGGTCTCGGTCTCGGTCTCGCCGGCCGGGTCGAGGGGGGTCCTGACGGAGTCCAGCAGGAGCTGGGCGACGTCGACGACCTGGATGGATTCCTTCGCGACGCCGCCCGCGGCGGAGCCGCTTTCAGCCGCAGCCTTCTTGCCGTTGACCGAGTCGGTCAGCATGACCAGGCAGAACGGGCAGGCGGTGGAGACGATGTCCGGGTTGAGGGAGAGGGCCTCGTCGACGCGCTCGTTGTTGATGCGCTTGCCGATGCGCTCCTCCATCCACATCCGGGCGCCGCCGGCGCCGCAGCAGAAGCCGCGTTCCTTGTGGCGGTGCATCTCCTCGTTGCGCAGGCCAGGGACCTTGCCGATGATCTCGCGCGGCGGCGTGTAGATCTTGTTGTGGCGGCCCAGGTAGCAGGGGTCGTGGTAGGTGATGATGCCCTCGACCGGGGTGACGGGGACGAGCTTGCCCTCGTCGACGAGGTACTGCAGCAGCTGGGTGTGGTGGATGACCTCGTAGTCGCCGCCGAGCTGCGGGTACTCG
>NZ_BMUE01000011.1 GCF_014650035.1 Streptomyces lucensis JCM 4490
ACAAATATTGGGAAAACCCCCGCATCATCTGATGCGGGGGTTTTCTGCGTTCAGGGTCCGGAAACGTCGAGGTCCCGGATATCGGGGTGAGCGCCGTGGCAGGGGCGGCTACCGTGGCCGCATGACTACCCCGACCAGCGACGACTACATCGTCCGCGCCATACGCCCCGACGACTGGACCGCGGTGAAGCGGCTGCGCCTCGACGCGCTGCGGGACCCGGTGGCGCACCTTGCCTTCCTGGAGACGTACGAGGACGCCGCGGCCAAGCCGGACGCGTTCTGGCAGGAGCGTGCGATCGGTTCGGGGGAGAGGTCGGAGTCGGCTCGGCAGATCATCGCTGAGACACCGGACGGCACCTGGGCCGGCAGCGTCACCGTGCTCATCGAGGAGGCGGGCTCGGAGGACTGGGCCGGTTACCCGGTGGAACGACGGCAGGGGCACGTGGTGGGCGTCTTCGTGCGGCCCGAGCACCGCGGGAACGGGCTGATCAAGACCCTTTTCGACGCGGGTGTGACCTGGGCGTGGCAGCAGGGTGCCGAGCGGATCCGGCTCTTCGTGCACGCGGACAACACGCGGGCGCAGGGTGCCTACCGCAAGGTGGGCTTCGCGCCGAGCGGGGTGGCCGTGGCGTTCTCGAAGGACGAGGCCGAGTCGGAGCTGGAGTTCGTCCTGGAGCGGCCGCTCTAGACCGGGAGTTCCTGGTGGGGCCAGCGGGACCGGGCCTGCTCACGGGAGCGGAGCAGGGCGAGCGCCGGCAGGCCCTGCTCGGCTCCGCCGGTGAGGAGCGTCGGCAGCTCCGGGAACGGCGCGACGGCCGCGACGTCGTCCAGGACCAGGACGAGTGGTGGGTCGAGCCGACCGGAGGATGACCGTTCGGCCATGCGCCGGCCGCGCTCGACCACGCTGGAGACGAGGGCCGTCAGGAGCGGCATCGCGCCGGGGCTCGTCCTGGGGTCCTCGATGGATTCACCTACCACATAAAGCGTGCCCCCTTCGTGGACGAAGGAATCCAAGGCAAGGGCATCAGTTCGGTTTGGAGTGCAGGCTTCGCGGATGTTGACCGTGGACAGGGCGGACAGCGCACGGCCGGTCAGTTCCTGGGCCACTTCCCGGCGTTCGGGGTGTGCGGTGAGGGCTGCCTCGAGTTCGCCGGCGGCGCCGGGGGCTGCCTTGGCATGGGTGCGCAGGGTGCGTACGGCGTCCTGGACCTGTGTGCCCTGGGACCAGCGCTGGACGTGGCGGATGGTCCGGTTCTCCAGCGCGGCGGCGTGGAGGTAGCTCCGCAGGAGCGTTGTGGCCGTGTCGGCGACCGCCTGGTCGATCCTGGCCGTCGGCTGCACGGGGCTCAGCAGGGCGGTGGCCCTGTGCAGGGCCGTCTGCCTGTCCTCGCAGCCGCTGATGGGCGACCAGTGGAGGCGGCCGGGGGTGTCGCAGAGGTGCGTGGGGTCGTAGAGGAGCGTGGGGCCCAGTTTGGCCCGGGCGTCCTTCGTGTCCTGCCAGAGGGCGGGGTTCGAGGTGACGACGAGGGCGGGACCCTGGGCGTCCTGGACGGCCTGGACCGCGGTCGCGTGGCGGACCGCGGGCGGGGCGTAGTGCACGGCGCACGCGGCGCGGTCGCTCCCCCAGACCGCCGTCTGTCCACCGACCGGCTGGGCGGCCACGGGGTCCGCCGTCGCCATCTCCCTCTGCATGTGCTCCACCGGCTGCGGGGCCGGTTCCGTGCGCTGCCCGGGTACCTCGTGCACCTCGTGCTGTCGCACCGGTGCCGGACGCGGGCGCTCCGCGACCGGGGCCTTCTCCGTCCGTCGCGCGGCCTTCCCGGCCCTCCATCGCGCCACCGTGCCCATGACGAACACGGTGAGGACCAGGAGGACCATCAGCTGGCCGATGAACAGGCCCCAGAACAGGCCCCAGCCGGAGAGCTGGGGCGCGGGGGTGTCCGGCCAGGCGCCGGCGATGTCGTGCGGCCGGCCGACGAGATGGCGCATGGCGGGCGGGGTGCGGGTGAACGTGAGGCCGTCGGGCCAGGCGCCGTGGGCGAAGAGGGCCGCGAGACCCGTGGCCGTCCACACCATCACGGTCATGCCGAGGAGGAACGCGAGTATGCCGATCAGAAGGCCGTCGGGGATGCCGCCCTGGGCCTCCCGCCGGCCCTCACGGCGATCGTGGGCGTCCGGTCTCACGCTGTCCCCCCTACGCCACCGTCGATTCCGAGTCGCCCAGGTGCTGCTCCACGAAAGCCGCGGCGCGCTGCTCGGCCTCCAGTTCGGCGGCGCGCAGTGCGTCGTCGGCCGTGAGGTCGGCGGAGGACTCGGTCATCGCGCGGTCCGTGAAGACCAGTGGGCGTTCCGTCTCCGTGATCAGGTGTTTGACCACCTGCACGTTGCCGTTGACGTCCCAGACCGCGATGCCCGGCGTCAGGGTCGGGATGATCTCCACCGCCCACCTGGGCAGGCCCAGCACCCGGCCGGTGGCCCGTGCCTCGTCGGCCTTCTGGGCGTAGATGGTTCTGGTCGACGCCATCTTCAGGATCGCCGCCGCCTCCTTCGCCGCCGCCCCGTCGACCACGTCGGACAGGTGGTGGACGACCGCCACGAAGGACAGGCCCAACCGGCGCCCGAACTTCAGCAGCCGCTGGAACAGCTGCGCCACGAACGGGCTGTTGATGATGTGCCAGGCCTCTTCGACCAGGAAGATGCGCTTCTTGCGGTCGGGGCGGATCCAGGTGTGCTCCAGCCACACGCCGACGATCGCCATGAGGATGGGCATGGCGATGGAGTTGCGGTCGATGTGGGACAGGTCGAAGACGATCAGCGGCGCGTCCAGGTCGATGCCGACGGTCGTCGGGCCGTCGAACATGCCGCGCAGGTCACCGTCGACCAGCCGGTCCAGCACCAGCGCGACGTCGAGTCCCCAGGCCCGTACGTCGTCTATGGCGACGTTCATGGCCTCCGCCGACTCCGGCTCGGGGTGCCGTAGCTGCTCGACGATGTCGGACAGGACCGGCTGGCGGTCGACGATGCTCTCGTTGACGAAGGAGTGGGCGACCTTCAGGGCGAAGCCGGAGCGTTCGTCCAGGCCGTGGCCCATCGCCACCTCGATGATCGTGCGGAGCAGCGCCAGCTGGCCGGTCGTCGTGATCGACGGGTCCAGCGGGTTGAGCCGGATCCCGTGGTTCAGGGCGGCCGTCGGGTCCAGCCGGATCGGCGTGATCCCCAGCTCCTGCGCGATCAGGTTCCATTCGCCGACGCCGTCCTCGCCCTGGGCGTCCAGGACGACCACCTGGCGGTCCCTGAAGCGCAGCTGGCGCAGGACGTACGTCTTCTCCAGCGCCGACTTGCCGTTGCCGGACTCGCCGAGGACGAGCCAGTGCGGGGCCGGCAACTGCTGGCCGTACAGCTGGAAGGGGTCGTAGATGTAGCCCTTCCCGGAGTACACCTCCCGGCCGATGATGACGCCGGAGTCGCCGAGGCCGGGCGCGGCGGTGGGCAGGTAGACGGCCTGGGCCTGGCCCGTGGAGGTACGCACGGGAAGCCGGGTCGTCTCGACCTTCCCGAAGAGGAAGGAGGTGAAGGCGTCGGTGAGGACGGACAGCGGATCCCGCATCGGTGAATCAGCCCCTACCTTCGGATGCCGGTGGCGAAGGGAAGTGTGTTCACGAAGGCGCGGTGGTGCTCTCGGTCGCACCACTCCAGCTTGAGGTACGACTTGCCGGCGGAGGCCCTTATCGTGCGCTTGTCGCGGGCGAGTGCCTCCGGGGAGCGGGAGGAGACGGTGATGTAGCCGACCAGGTTGACGCCCGCCGCGCCGCTGGCGAGATCCTCGCCCCGCTGATCGAGGCGGTTGTGCGCGGCGATGTCCCGGGGGTCCACCGTCCGGTTCATCTTGGCGGCGCGGGACGCCTCGGCCTCGTCGTTGGTCTTCTCGGTCAGCATGCGTTCGATGGCCACCTCGGTGGGCTCGAGGTCCATCGTCACGGCGACCGTCCGGATGACGTCCGGGGTGTGGACGAGGAGGGGCGCCAGGAAGTTGACGCCGACCGGGGTCATGGGCCACTCCTTCACCCAGGCCGTCGCGTGGCACCAGGGGGCGCGGGTGGTGGACTCCCGGGTCTTGGCCTGGAGGTAGGTGGGCTCCATGGCGTCGAGCTCGGCGGGCCAGGCGTTGCGCCTGGTCATGGCCTGGATGTGGTCGATGGGGTGGTCCGGGTCGTACATGGAGTGGATCAGCGAGGACAGCCGGCCCTGCCCGAGCGGCTGCCGTACGCGGATGTCGGCCTCCTGCAGCCGTGAGCAGATGTCGGTCAGCTCGCGGGCCATGACGACGGCGAGCCCGGCGTCCCGGTCGACCTTGCCACCCTGGGCGCGCACGGCACGGGCCATGGCGTTCGCCTCGGCGGCCAGTTCGCGGTTGAAGTGCATGCAGGCGACGAGGTAGGCGCGGTGCTGCTCGCTGCTGGTGGACACCATGGACTGCAGCTGGTCGTACGAGCTGCGCAGCCAGTCGGGGGAGCGGGTGTCGCCGCGCAGGACGACGTCCTTGGCGTGGGCGTCCGGGTCGGCGGGCAGGGTGCGGGCGAGCATCTGCAGCCGGGTGACGAAGCCGTCCCCGTTGGCGACGTGCTTGAGCAGCGTGCCGAAGCGGTCGACCAGGGCCTCCTGGTCCTCGGAGTCGCGCAGGCCGACGCCGGGGCCCTCGATCTCGATGGCGGCGGTGACGGTCTTGCGGTCGGCGTGCAGCAGTACGGCGATCTCGTCGGGCCCGAAGGGAGCGGCGAGCCAGGTGATCCGTCCGATGCCCGGGGGCGGGCCGATCTCGATCTCCCGGCCGTCGAGACGGGTGCCCGCCTCCATGACGTTCGACCGGTAGACGGCGCCTCGCTTGACGGTGCGCTTGTAGCTGCGGTTGATCTCGAACCACTTGTAGAAGGTGCGGCGCTTGTAGGGCACGTAGACCGCGGCGAGCGCGAGCAGCGGGAAGCCCATCAGCAGCACGATCCGCAGTGACAGGACCGGGACGAGGAGGCCGCACATCATGCCGAGGAACGCGCCGGCGATGATCAGCGCGATCTCGCCGGACTCGCGGTTCCGGCCGACGATCGCGTTCGGCCTGGCGCGGCCGATCAGATACGTGCGGCGGGGCGTGACCGGATGGGACAGGTGGGACTCGGTCGTCAACGCCCTTCACCTCCCGAGCGGTTGTTACGGGCGTTGCTGGCGTGCGGGGTGTTGACCGTGCTGGCCGCGCGGGGCGCGGGAGCGGCGGACGGGACGGCTCCGCCGGTCCCGGTGGGGGTACGGCTGCTGTGGGCGGCGACGCCGCCGGTGGCGGGGTTGGCCGGGCGGGGTGCGCTGCCGCTCTGGCCTCCCGCGTTGCTGTCGGCGCGGGTGCTGTGGGTCTTGATGCCCTGGGCGACGAGGGTGGCGGGGGAGCTGATGACGGCGGCGGCCTTGCCTTCGGCGCCCTGCATGATGCGGTTGCTGCGGGAGCCGGCGAGTTCGTCGCCGAAACCGGGGACGAAGCGGTAGATCATCGCGCTGGCGAAGATGGCGAGCAGGATGATGGCGAGGCCGGAGACGACGGCGGAGAAGGCGTCGGGGCCGCTGTCGCCGGAGAGTGCTCCGGCGAGTCCGAGGACTATCACGATGACCGGCTTGACCAGGATGACGGCGATCATGATGCCGGCCCAGCGGCGGACGTGTCCCCACAGGTTCTTGTCGACCAGTCCGGCGTAGACGACGGTGCCGAGGAGGGCGCCGACGTAGAGCAGGGCGGCGCGGATGACCAGCTCCAGCCAGAGGATCCCGGCGGCGAGGATGCTGACCAGGGAGACGACGATCAGCATGATCGGTCCGCCGCCGATGTCGTTGCCCTTGCCGAGGGCGCCGGAGAAGGTGCCGAAGAACGTGTTCGTCTGGTCGCCGGTGGCCTTCGCGAGGACGTCGGTGACGCCGTCCGTGGCCGACACGACCGTGTAGAGGATCAGCGGGGTGAAGGCGGAGGCCAGCACGGTGAGCCACAGGAAGCCGATGGCTTCGGAGATGGCGGTGGTGAGGGGCACGCCGCGCACGGCTCGCTTGGCCACGGCCAGCAGCCACAGCAGCAGGGTGAGGACCGTCGACGCGGCGAACACGATGGCGTACTGCTGCAGGAACTTCGTGTTGGTGAAGTCGACGTTCGCGGTGTCCTTCACGGCGTCACTGAGCTTGGTGATGGTCCAGGAGGCGGCGTCGGCACAGCCCTTGGCGAGGGAGCCGAGGGGGTCGAGGGTGTCGGAGAGGGGGGAGTCGGGGGAGACGCCGGAGGAGCCGCCGCCGGAAGAGCCGTTGTCCTTTTCGCAGAAGTCCCGTGCGGCGCCGTGGATCAGGTCACAGGGGTCGTTGCTTTTGGCGGGCTTCGGGGTCGGGGCCGCGAACGCACGCGTGGCCATGAGGACCGCGGTGGTCTGAGTGGCCGTGACGGCTGCGGCCAGGCCGAGTACGCGTCGATTAGCGGGCATAAGTGAACCCTCCGTACTCGTTGACTGCCTTCGACATCTCATCGGCGCCAGCGGCCCTGTCGTCGCCGGGAACGGGCGCCGGGCCTTCCTTCTGCGAGTGCGTAATGATCTTCCAGTCGTTGGCGGCCCACTCCAATTTCATGGTGATGGTGAACCAGCTGTTGGTGACCGGGTTGGTGGACTTGTCGCCTGCGAGACCGAGGATGCCGCTGCACCAGACCTCGACCGTGGCAGCGTCGCTTGTGGCTGCTGTGACTTTGGTACCGATGGGGCTCGTTCGTGAGACGAACGTGTAGCCCTTTGGGGCCGAGCCGTCGTCATTCAGGCCGAGGCTTTTGTTGAAGGCCGCCGTGTAGGCCTTATCGAAGGCCGCTTCGGAGTCGGAGATCCCGGAGGGGGTGATGACGGCCTGCAGGATGGAGTCGCGCCCGGCCTTGTTGAACATCTCGGCCGACCCCAGCGCCACCGCGTAGTTCGCCGCCGCGCTCTGCGCTCCCTGTTCCGTGTGGGCGAAGCCTGAAGGGATCGTGCCCGTCTTCGTCTCCACCGGCTTCGTCCCGCTCGCCGCGGTCGTCGCCGCCTTCGGCCGGTCCCCCTTGTCCGCCGAGCCGTCGGCGGACGACTCGTCGCCGCGGTTCGCGAAGGCGATGGCGGCGATGAGCAGGACGACGACGCCGACGACGGTCACCAGGCTCCGGGAGGAGGAGCGGCGGCCGCCTCGGCGTGGGGCGCCACCGTAGGGGTCGTTCTCGGGCAGGCGGGTGCGGGTGTGGCCCGTGTCGTCGTAGCCGGTGTAGCCCTGCTCGTCTCCGGGACTCATGCCGTGTACGCCCCCTCCACCTCGTAGACATACGACGGTAGCCGTGCTGGTTCCCGCGCGGGCGCGGTGTGGTGACTCGACATCAGGGAAACGCAACCTCAGCCGGTGGGCACGACGGGTGGGTGGGGTGGAGGGGACAGCCGGGCGCGCCCGGGTGCGAAGGCGAGCGGAGAGGTCGTCAGACCGCCATGCCGTACACGATGGTGAACAGTGTGCCGAGGGAGCCGATGATGAAGACGCCGGTGAGACCGGCGATGATGAGGCCCTTGCCCTGTTCCGCGCTGAAGGTGTCGCGCAGGGCGGTCGCGCCGATCCGTTGCTTGGCCGCGCCCCATACCGCGATGCCGAGGCAGAGGAGGATGGCCACGGCCATGACCACCTCGATCATCACCTTGGCTTCGTTGCCCAGGCTGCCGAAGGGGCCCCAGTCCGGAGCGATCCCGCCGATGATGGTGTTGATGTCTCCCTTGTCGGCCGCAAAGAGCATGTAGTCACCGCCCCTGGTGGGTAGTTCCGCGAGTGCCCCTGCGGTGTGCAGAGGTCACTCCTCATTGTCGCCGACAACGTCGCCAACGTATGTCGACTTGACGTCATTGGCTGGCGGGTTTCGTACGAATGGCGCGTACGGTCACTCTGTGTATCACGCGAGGTCACGCCGGGCAACGAAGACGGCCCGAAACCCGGGGTGCGGTCCCGTCGTTGGCCATCTTCACGGCTTCGCCCGGTTTCTGACGACTGGTCGGGTGAGGCGCCGAGACGATGTTCTCACGGGTTCCGGTGGCCGCCCGGGGGTCAGCGGGGCTTGAGGCCGTGGAGCAGCAGGTGGACGTGTTCGTCCAGGCCGGCCAGGACCTCGTCCGCGTCCAGGGCGCAGCCGGCGATGAGTGCGGCGAGGCCGTGCAGGCTCGCGGCGGCGACCGTGGTGATGCGTTCGGGGTCGCCCTGGACGATCTCGCCCTGGTCCTGGGCGTCCGCGATCAGCCGGGTTATGGAGCCGAGGGACCGGTCCACGGCGCCGGCGAGCTGCGCGGAGCTCTCGGGATCGTGCTTGCGCGCGAACATCAGCTCCAGGAGTTCGGGGTTGTCGACGGCGAAGCCGAGGTAGGCGCGGGCGAGGGCGGTCATCCGCTCCTCGAAGGACTGGCCGGCGCGGAGGCCGGCCGCGGCCAGGGACTGGTTCATCCGCTCGTATCCGTCGAGCGCCAGGGCGTCGAGCAGGGACTGCTTGTCCTTGAAGTGCCGGCCCGGGGCGGCGTGGCTCACGCCGATGTCACGGGCCAGTTCGCGCAGCGAGAGGGCACCGGCCCCCTTCTCGCGCAGAGTGCGCTCGGCGCTCCTGAGCAGTTCCGCTCGCAGGTCTCCGTGGTGGTAGGGGCGGCTCGTGGACATGCGCGTCATCGTATCCCGATGTTGTCGACGCCAGCATTGTTGTCATTGACAGCATTGTTGGCGATGCCTACATTGGCGTCATGGCTGCTACGAGCGGACCGCGCGGCAGGCGCGGCAAGTGGAACGCGACCCACCTCCCCGACCTGACCGGCCGTACGGCCGTGATCACGGGCGCCAACAGCGGCCTCGGTCTCGTCACCGCCGGGGCCCTGGCCGGGGCCGGGGCGCACGTGGTGTTCGCCGTACGGGACCTCGCGCGGGGCGGCGCCGCCGCGGCGAGGGTGGACGGCAGTACCGAGGTGCGCCGCCTCGACCTCGCGGACCTGGACTCGGTGCGCGAGTTCGCCGCCGGCTGGGACCGCCCGCTGGACGTGCTGGTCAACAACGCGGGCGTGATGATGCTGCCCGAGCAGCGCACCGCGCAGGGCTTCGAGATGCAGTTCGGCACCAACCACCTCGGGCACTTCGCGCTCACCAACCTGCTCCTGCCGCACATCACGGACCGGGTGGTGACCGTCTCCTCCGGCCTGCACCGGGCCGGCGACGGAGTGATCGACTTCGCCGACGTGAACCTGACCGGGCGCTACTCCCCGACCCGCGCCTACGCCCAGTCCAAGCTGGCCAACCTGCTGTTCACGCTGGACCTCCAGCGCCGGCTGACCGAGGCCGGCTCCCCCGTGCGCGCGCTGGCGGCCCACCCTGGCTACGCGGCCACCAACCTCCAGAGCCACGCCGCGAACCCCTTCGCCCGCGCCTTCATGACCCTCGGCAACCGGTTCCTCGCCCAGGACGACAAGGGCGGCGCCCTGCCGACGCTGTACGCGGCGACCCAGGACCTCCCCGGCGCCTCCTACGTCGGCCCCGACGGCCTCGGCGAGATGCGGGGCGCACCGGCGCTGGTCGGCCGCAGTGCGGCGGCGAGCGATCCCGAGGCTGCGCGGCGGCTGTGGACGCTGTCGGAGGAGCTGACCGGGGTGACGTGGGGGCTCGCGCAGGCCGAGGCCGGCCGGCCTTGACGTGACCTCGCGGCGCCGCGGCGGCCGGGCCCCTGCCGACCGGCCCCGCCTCACTGGCCCGCATTGCCCTGGACCAGCGCGTTCACGTTCTTGTCGCCCTTCCTGGACCGGGTCTCCTTGGTCGTGACCTTCTTGGTGATCTTCGTGACGCGCCCGTCCGGGCCGAACTCCACGGACGTCTCGGTCGTCGTCTCCCTGGAGCTCGTTCGCCGGTGGTGATTGCCGCGCTCGTCGCCGTGGCGGTCGCCGTGGTGATGGGCGACGACCGCGGCGGAGCCGGTGTGCGAGGTCGCGGGGGCGGCGAACGCGCTGGTCGGCAGCAGCGCGCCGCCTGCGGCGAGGCCGGCCGTGGCGCCGAGCAGGGCGAGACGCTGGATGCGGGAAGTCTGGGCGATGCGAGCCATGACGGTTCTCCTTCGTTGCTCAATACGGCTGGGGACGACCGCCGGGCGGCCGCGTCCCTTCAGGGGCCTCTCGGTCGGGCCGCCTGATCTCGCTTGCTGCGATGTATCCAGTAGGCCCCGGGCCCGTGCGTCACGTCATGACACTGCAATTCGGGACTTGACGGACGGCCGCTGCCGTGTTGGGGGGCGGGAGGAGTCGTAGCCCCGGGTGGCGGGAAGCCGTTGTGGTGGACCGTCACCCGGACGGCCCAGTGCGACACGGGGTGTGGGAGGTGGGGCCGTGAAGCCGGGGCAACGGCTCGGGAACGTTTCGCAGGTGTGTGCGGCTCGTGGCGTGGAGGCGGTGGGCCGGGCGGCCCACTACGGTGAGCCCGAAGCCGATCGTGATCGCGGGACCCCGACCGCCGCACCCGTGAGCGCGTCCGGTGAGCGTCGAGGCCCAGGGGCCGCGGGAACGTTGCGCGGAGGAAGCGAGGCTCTGATGAAGCGCGACTCACGCCACCGGCCGGCCTCGCGTCCCGCCCTGCTGGGCGCCGTGGTGCTGCTCGCCCTCACCTCGGCGTCCGTGGCCGCCGCCGACGACGGGCCGGGGCCCCTCGGGGTCACCGCCGACGCGGTCGCCTCGCGGCAGAGCGCGCGGGTCGGCGCGCTGTTCCACGCGGACCGTGCGGACGACCTGGCAGGCGGGCACTTCTGCACCGCCTCGGTGGTGCACAGCCCGCGGCGCGACCTCGTCGTCACCGCCGCGCACTGCGTGGACGGTGTCGCCGGCGACCTGGTCTTCGTGCCGGGCTACCGGGAGGGGCGGGCGCCGTTCGGGGTGTGGAAGGTGACGCGCACCGTCCTGCCCGACGGGTGGGACGAGGACAGCGACGTCGCCTTCGCCGCCGTCGACGAGCGCGACGGCAGGCGGATCGAGGACGTGGTCGGGGGCAACCGGTTCACGCCCGGGGTCGCCACCGGGGCCACCGCGGTGACCGTCACCGGCTACCCGGACTCCCGCGAGGTGCCCATAAGGTGCACCGCGAAGCCGACCCGCTACAGCAACACTCAGCAGCGCATCGCCTGCCCCGACTTCACCGCCGGCACCAGCGGCAGCCCCTGGGTCAACGGCGACGGCCAGGTCGTCGGCGTCCTCGGCGGCCACGAGAAGGGCGGCTCCACCGACGACGTGTCGTACAGCGTGGTCCTGGGGAGCGAGGCGGAACGGCTGTACCGCGGTGCGGCGAGCGGGGCCTGAGGAAGCGTCACTTCCGCCGGTTCACCTGTGAAATGGCGCCACTTCACGTCCAAATGGCCTTGAACGACGCCCGCGTGGGGGAAAGTTGAACCGTGCGGAAGGTATGGGTGATCGGTGGGGCGGCCGTCGGGCTCGGCATGGGCTTCGTCATGCTGCTCGTCGTCGGGGTGTACGTCGTCGCCGGGAACCTCGTCAACGGGGTGACCACCGGCAGCCGCGGTCTCGCCAAGGGAGCCGTGCCGGCCGCCTACAAGCGGCTCGTGCAGGAGTGGGGCAACCTGTGCCCGGCGCTCAGCCCGGCGCTGCTCGCCGCCCAGCTGTACCAGGAGAGCGGCTGGAACCCGACCGTCGTCAGCCCGGCCGACGCACGCGGCATCGCCCAGTTCATCCCCGGCACCTGGGCGACGCACGGCATCGACGGCAACGGTGACGGCAAGCGCGACATCTGGGACCCGGCTGACGCGATCCCATCCGCCGCGTCGTACGACTGCGAACTCGCGAAGTACGTGAAGGACGTGCCGGGCAACGTCTCCGACAACATGCTCGCCGCCTACAACGCGGGCGCCTACCGCGTCATCCGGGCGGGCGGCGTCCCCGCCATCAGCGAGACGCAGGGCTATGTGAAGCGGATCCGCAGCCTGGAGAAGAGCTTCGCCGCCCCGGTCAAGCGGATCGATCCCACGCGGCAGGCCGCCGGTGCCATCGCCTTCGCGCAGAGCAAGCTCGGCACGCCCTACCTGTGGGGCGGCGACGGCACCGCCGACCAGGGTGGGCGCTTCGACTGCTCGGGTCTGACCAAGGCCGCTTACGAGAAGGTCGGCATCACCCTGCCCCGGGTCGCCAACGACCAGTACAACGCGGGGCCGCACCCCTCGCGGGACCAGTTGCTCCCCGGCGACCTCGTCTTCTTCTCCGACGACCTCACCGACTCGCGGGCCATCCGGCACGTGGGCATCTACGTCGGCGGCGGTTACATGATCGACGCGCCCCGGTCGGGCGCCGTCATCCGGTTCGACCCGGTCGACACACCGGACTACTTCGGGGCCACCCGGGTCACCGAAGATGGCGCAAAAGCGCTCCCCACGAAAGTGTGACCAAGCGTGAACCGGGCCCCTGAGCTGCGGAGACGTATCTCTCTTCGATAACGTCTGCGTGATCATTCAGTGGAGAGTGGAACGTATCAAGGGTGGGTGTGCGTTCCTGTTGACGTAGCCGAGCGGACGTCAGTGCGGGCAGTGCAGCGGAAGCGGATCTACGAACCACGGGGGGCAGGAGCGACGCACACCCGGTGCGTCCGGAAAGACGACGAAGGGGCCGCAGCACCATGGCTGTACTCGCCGAATCCGGATCGAACCCCGACGTCGACCTGCTCTACGACATCAACGGCCTGGCCAAGGACGCCCCGCACTGGTTCGACCGCGTCATGGAGTTCGTGGGCGAGTACGGCCTGCTGCTCGCGATGGTGCTGCTGGTCCTGTGGTGCTGGTCGACCGTGCGGCGCCGGGGCGGCGAGAGCGCGGCCCCCTCGGTGGCCGCGCTGGTATGGGCCCCGCTCGCGGCCGGCCTCGCGGTCCTGGTCAACGTGCCGATCCGCGGCTTCGTCGAGCGCCCCCGCCCCTTCGTCGACCACCGGAACCTGGACGTCCTGGTCTCCGGCAAGACCGACTACTCCTTCGTCAGCGACCACGCGACCATCACGATGGCGCTCGGGGTGGGGCTCTTCGTCGCCAACCGCCGCTTCGGCATCGCCGGCATCGGGCTGGCCCTGCTGGAGGGCTTCTGCCGGGTCTACATGGGCGTGCACTACCCGACGGACGTCATCGGCGGCTTCGCGCTGGGCACGGCGGTCGTGCTGCTCCTGTCGCCGCCGGCCACCGCGCTGCTCACGCCGCTGATGCGGGCGGTGGAGCGGTCGGCGCGGGCCGGGTGGATCGTGCGGCGCCGGCCGGCGGCGGGGAGCAGTGCCGTGCTGCCCGGCGCCCGTCAGCCGGTCGAGTCGGAGGAGCGGGATCTCGCGGCGTAGCCGATGCGGGGTGCGGCTGGGCGGGGTGGGTTCGGTCTGCCCGCGCCTGCGGGGATGCCGCTGCGCCCACCCGTGCCGCCCCAGCGGCACGCCCGCGGCTGGGGCGGTGCGACTGCCCGCGGCTCAGGCGGTGCGCGTGCCCGCGGCCGCCGCTCACACCCCCTGGGCGTAGGAGAAGAAGCGTGACGGGTCGTACTGCTTCTTCACCTTCGTCAGGCGGGTCGCCGCGTCGCCGTAGTAGGCCGTGCGCCAGTTCTTGAGCGTCGGATCCGTGTAGTTCTGGTACGCCGCGCCGGACGCGTACGGCTTCATGGCCCCGTGCGCGGCCGTCAGCCACGACTGTGCCGTACCGCCGGAGGCTCCCGCGCCCCAGGAGGCGATGTACTGGGCCAGCATTCGCGAGCGGCGGTGGACGAACGCCGTCGCGGTCGGCGAGACCCGGTTGACCGCGCCGCCGAGTGCCGTGAACGCGATGCTGCCCGCCCCGCCCCGCACCGACGCGATCTGCTTCAGCACGGTTTGGATGCCCGCCGCGGACAGCGAGCGGTCGAAGAAGTCGGAGCGGGCGGCGTAGGTCTCGCGGCCCAGCCTGCCCTGCGGGGAGCGGCCCGGAGTCGAGCCGGGCAGATGGCACTGGGCGTCGGTGGAGAAGGAGGAGCAGCCGGCGTAGATCTCCATCGCCTCCTCGTAGCCGTGGCGGCGCAGGGACACGGAGGCGGCGTTCGCGTGGGCCTGGTGGGCCAGGCGGTCCACGGCGTTCTGCAGCTCGCCGTAGGTGCCGAGGGAGAAGCAGGCCACGGAGACGGCCGGGGTGCGGCCCGGTGAGCACGACAGGTGCAGCGAGGACCAGATCTCGTCGGGCTGGCTCGGACCCCACTCCTGCCAGGCCTTGAGCACCGCGGCCGCCTTCGACCACGGCCACGTCATGTACGCGGTGACCGCCTGGGGTGCCGCGTGGGTCTTGAAGTGCAGCTCGGTGACGACGCCGAAGTTGCCGTTGCCGGCGCCGCGCAGCGCCCAGAACAGGTCGGAGTGCTGGTGCGCGTCGGCCGTCACCTGGGTGCCGTCGGCCGTGATGAGGGTGGCCTGGGTGAGGCTGTCGCAGGTCAGGCCGTAGGCGCGGGAGGCGACGCCGTGGCCGCCGCCGAGCACGAGGCCGGAGACGCCGACGGTGGGGCAGGAGCCCGCCGGTATCGTCACGCCCTTCGCGGCCAGCGCCCGGTAGACGTCGATCAGCTTCGAGCCGGCGCCCACGACCGCCTGCCCGCCGCTCACCCGGATCCGGTTCAGCTTGGACACGTCGACGATCAGGCGGTTGTCGCCGGAGGAGTAGCCGGCGTAGGAGTGACCGCCGTTGCGTATCGAGACCCGAATGCCGTGCGCGCGGGCGTACGCCAGGGTCGTGCGGATGTCGGCGGCGTGCGCGACGTAGGCCACGGCGGCGGGCTTCAGGCCGTCGAAGCGGGTGTTGTACAGCTGGTGGGCCGTCTTCCAGGACGCGTCGCCGGGCCGCAGCAGGGTGCCGTCCAGGTCACGGGCGAGGGCCGTCCAGTTCGCGGCCGCGTTGGCACTGGTGGTCTTCACGGTCGTCCAGGATGCCGAGCCGGACGGCTTACCGGTATGCGCCGGGGCGGAGTTGTCACCGCCCGCACCGCACGCGGTCAGTGCGGTCGTCGCCAGGGCGGCCGTGCCGCCCGAGATGAACGTACGCCGTTCCATGTCCGTCGCCTTTCCTCGGCTCTCCTGGAACGAGACGACGCCACGGGGCGGGGGGTTCCCCCGGACGGGTGAGGAACGGTGGACACGTGTGCGAGGAGCACGCCGGCGTGCACCGCGCGACCCGGTCGCCGGTATCTCCACGTGCCCTCCCCGTGAGCATTCCGTGACCTCACCGGGCCGACGGCAGGGGTTCACCCCTCGTTCACTTCCGGCCATCGGCGGCTTCACCTGTTCTGCCTAATTTCGGCCTTACCGGGTGCCCGGCGCGGCCTTGAGAAGCGCGCTCACGCACCTCTACGACCTCGCGCGCCGCCGACAGCGGCGGCTCCTGGAAGGAACTCCCGAAAGTGAAGCTTCAGCGCAAGAACCGGCTGCGCGCCCTCTCCCTCGGTGCGATCGCCGTCTCCGGCGCCCTGGCCCTGACGGCGTGCGGCTCGGACGACAACGGCGACGGCGGCAAGGCGTCGGGCGGCTCCTCCGCCGCGGCCAACAGCTCGATCAAGTGCGACGACGCCAAGGGTCAGCTGCTCGCAGACGGCTCCTCCGCGCAGAAGAACGCGATCGACGCCTGGGTCAAGCAGTTCTCGCAGGCCTGCAAGGTGCAGATCAACTACAAGGGCGCCGGCTCCGGTGCCGGTGTCACCTCCTTCAACCAGGGCCAGATCGCGTTCGCCGGTTCGGACTCCGCGCTGAAGCCCGAAGAGGTCACCGCATCCAAGAAGATCTGCTCCGGCGGCCAGGGCATCGACCTGCCCATGGTCGGCGGCCCGATCGCTCTCGGTTACAACGTCCCGGGTGTCGACAACCTCGTCCTGGACGCCCCGACGATCGCCAAGATCTTCGACAGCAAGATCACCAACTGGAACGACGCCGCGATCAAGAAGCTGAACCCGGGCGCGAAGCTCCCCGACCTGAAGATCCAGGCGTTCCACCGCTCCGAGGACTCCGGCACCACGGACAACTTCACCAAGTACCTGATCGCCACCACCCCGGACAACTGGAAGTACTCCGGCGGCAAGGCCTGGCAGGCCAAGGGCGGCCAGGCGGCGTCCGGCTCCGCCGGCGTGGCCCAGGGCGTCAAGCAGAACTCGGGCGCGATCGGCTACTTCGAGCTGTCCTACGCCAAGGACATCAGCACCGTCTCCATCGACACCGGCGCCAAGTCCCCGGTGAAGCCCTCCACCGCGTCCGCCACCGCCGACATCGCGGCCGCCAAGGTCGCCGGCACCGGCAAGGACCTGGCGCTGCAGCTCGACTACAAGACCAAGGCCGAGGGCGCCTATCCGATCACCCTGGTCACGTACGAGATCGTCTGCGACAAGGGCAACAAGGCGGGCACCCTGCCCGCCACCAAGGCCTTCCTGCGCTACATCGCCAGCGAGGACGGCCAGAAGGTCCTGACGGAGAACGACTACGCCCCGATCCCCGCCGAGATCATCGCGAAGGTCCGCACCACCATCGACGGCCTGAGCTGACCTGATCCGAGAGTGCGGCCCGGCGCCCCGCAGGGCCGGGCCGCACCGTCCGGTGCACCGCCGCCATGAGCCGTGACCCCACCCGGGAACCCGGCTCCGCAGACCGGAGAACCCGATGGACATATCGACGAAGCAAACCGACGCACCTCCACCCGCCCCGCAGCCGGCCCTCACCGAGCGCAAGCGCGACGCCCGCGGCGCGAGCCGTCCCGGCGACCGCATCTTCCTCGGCCTCTCCCGCGGCTCCGGCATCCTGCTGCTGGTGATCATGGCCGCGATCGCGGTCTTCCTCACCTACCGCGCCAGCCTCGCGATCAGCAAGGACCACGGGAACTTCCTCACCACCTTCGAGTGGAACACCAACCTCACCCCGCCGGTCTTCGGCATCGCGGTCCTCGCCTTCGGCACGGTCGTCTCCTCGATCGTCGCCATGGCCATCGCCGTGCCCGTCGCCGTCGCGATCGCGCTGTTCCTCACCCACTACGCCCCGCGCCGGCTGAGCGGTCCCATCGCCTACGTGATCGACCTGCTCGCCGCCGTGCCGTCCATCGTCTACGGCCTGTGGGGCGCCCTGGTCCTCGTCCCGCACATGCAGGGCCTGTACGGCTGGCTGGACGACTACCTCGGCTGGACCGGCCTGTTCTCCTGGGACGGCGGCGCCCCCCGCGCCATGCTCACCGTCGGCATCCTGCTGGCGATCATGATCCTGCCGATCATCACCAACGTCAGCCGTGAGGTCTTCCGGCAGGTCCCGCGGATGCACGAGGAGGCCGCGCTGGCCCTCGGCGCCACCCGCTGGGAGGTCGTCCGCATGTCCGTCCTGCCCTTCGGCCGCTCCGGTGTGATCTCCGCGTCCATGCTCGGCCTCGGCCGCGCCCTCGGCGAGACCATGGCGGTCGCCACCGTGCTCTCCCCGAGCTACGACATCCAGGCCAGCCTGCTCGACCCGGGCGGCGGCACCTTCGCCCAGAACATCGCCAGCAAGTTCGGTGAGGCCACCGACCAGGGCCGGGACGCGCTGATCGCCTCCGGTCTCGTCCTGTTCGTCATCACCCTGCTGGTCAACGGCGCGGCCCGCGCGATCATCGCCCGCCGCAAGGAGTACTCGGGGGCCAACGCATGAGCACCGCAGCCGTCACCGACAAGCGCCCCAGCACCCTGCGCGGCGCCAGCCTGCCGAAGTGGTCCCCGTGGGCCATCGCCGCCGGCTCCGTCGCCGTCGCGGCCGGTCTCGGCCTCGTCGCCGGCCTGCACAGCAAGGTCCAGTGGGGCCTGATCGCCGCGCTGCTCTTCGTCGCCGGCACCTACGGCATCGCCGCCCGCGTGGAGGGCCGCCGGCAGGCCAAGGACCGGGTCGCCACCTCCCTCGTCTGGGTCGCCTTCCTGCTCGCCGTCGTCCCGCTGGTCTCCCTGGTCTGGACGACCGTCGCACGCGGCGTGAAGGTCCTCGACGTCTACTTCCTCACCCACTCCATGGGGATCGTCGCCGACTCCGAGCCGGGCGGCGGCATCTACCACGCGATCATCGGCAGCCTGGAGCAGGTGGGCCTCGCCACCGCCATCGGCGCCCCGATCGGCGTGCTCACCGCGATCTACCTGGTCGAGTACGGGCGAGGGCGGCTGGCGCAGGCCGTCACCTTCTTCGTCGACGTCATGACGGGCATCCCGTCGATCGTCGCGGGCCTGTTCATCCTCAGCCTGATGCTCATCTTCCACATGCAGCCGTTCGGCTTCGCCGGTTCGCTGGCCCTGGCCATCCTGATGATGCCGGTCGTCGTCCGCTCCACGGAGGAGATGCTCAAGCTCGTCCCGAACGAGCTGCGCGAGGCCTCGCTGGCGCTCGGTGTGCCGAAGTGGCGGACCATCCTGAAGGTGGTCCTGCCGACCTCGATCGGCGGGATCACCACTGGCATCATGCTCGCCGTCGCCCGCATCACGGGTGAGACCGCGCCGGTGCTGCTGCTGGTGTTCGGCAACCCGTTCATCAACAACAACCCGTTCGAGGGCGCGCAGGCGTCGCTGCCGCTGTACATCTTCCAGCAGTACAGCGCGGGCAACGACGCGGCGTTCGACCGTGCGTGGGCGGCGTCCCTCACGCTGATCGCCTTCGTGATGATCCTCAACCTCGTGGCCCGCGGCATCGCCCGCTGGAAGGCCCCGAAGACCGGTCGCTGACGCGGCCATACAGCGACCGAGCACGAATTTTCCTGGAAGTGGAACAGACATGGCCAAGCGAATCGACGTAAGCGGGCTCACCGCCTACTACGGCTCCCACAAGGCGATCGAAGACATCTCGATGACCGTCGAGCCGCGCTCGGTGACGGCGTTCATCGGCCCGTCCGGCTGCGGCAAGTCGACGTTCCTGCGCACGCTGAACCGCATGCACGAGGTCACGCCCGGCGGGCGGGTCGAGGGCAAGGTGCTGCTCGACGACGAGGACCTGTACGGCACCGGCATCGACCCGGTGTCGGTGCGGCGCGAGGTCGGCATGGTGTTCCAGCGGCCGAACCCGTTCCCCACGATGTCGATCTTCGAGAACGTGGCGGCGGGCCTGCGCCTGAACGGCAACTACAAGAAGAGCCGGCTGAACGACATCGTCGAGAAGTCGCTCAGGGGCGCCAACCTCTGGAACGAGGTGAAGGACCGCCTGAACAAGCCGGGCTCCGGTCTCTCCGGTGGTCAGCAGCAGCGGCTGTGCATCGCGCGGGCCATCGCCGTCGAGCCGAAGGTGCTGCTGATGGACGAGCCGTGCTCCGCCCTGGACCCGATCTCGACGCTCGCCATCGAGGACCTGATCGGCGAGCTGAAGGAACGGTTCACGATCGTCATCGTGACGCACAACATGCAGCAGGCGGCGCGCGTGTCGGACCGTACGGCGTTCTTCAACCTGGCGGCGGTCGGCCAGCCCGGGCGGCTGATCGAGATCGACGACACCGAGCGCATCTTCTCCAACCCGTCCGTGCAGGCCACGGAGGACTACATCTCCGGCCGCTTCGGCTAGGCCGGTACGGAACCCTCGCGGTGCTGCATGGCGGTGCCACCGTGAGGACGCAGAAGGGCCCGCCCCTGGCTCCCGGGGGCGGGCCCACCGCGTTCGGCGCCGGACGCGGTGGGCCTCCGGCCGCGACCAAGGGGACGGCTCCCCACACAGCGGAACACCCACCCGTCCCGGCCTGCCTTTCGGCCGGCCGGGACGGGTGGGTGTTCGGTGGGCGAGCCCCGGGGGCCCGGGAAGCTACAGCACCGTCAGGTTCACGATGCCGAAGGCCGCCGCGGCGACCAGGGCCGCCGCCGGCATGGTGATGAACCAGCCCAGGACGATGTTCTTGGCCACGCCCCAGCGGACGGCGTTCACCCGTTTCGTCGCGCCCACACCCATGATCGCCGAGGTGATGACGTGGGTCGTGGAGATCGGCGCCTTGAACAGGAACGCGGTCGTGAACATGATCGACGCGCCGGTCGTCTCGGCGGCGAAACCCTGCGGCGGGTCCAGCTCGATGATCTTGCGGCCCAGGGTCCGCATGATGCGCCAGCCGCCCGCGTACGTGCCGAGGGACAGCATCACGGCGCAGACCAGCTTCACCCAGACCGGGATCGGGTCGCTGAACGTCTGGTGGCCGGAGATGACCAGGGCCAGCACCACGACACCCATCGTCTTCTGGGCGTCCTGGAGGCCGTGGCCGAGGGCCATGCCGGCCGCCGACACGGTCTGGGCGATGCGGAAGCCCCGCTTGGCCTTGTGCGGGTTGGAGCGGCGGAACAGCCACAGGATGGCCGTCATCACCAGGTAGCCGACGATCAGGCCGACGACCGGCGACAGGAACATCGGAATGATGATCTTGTCGAGTACGCCGCCCCACAGCACCTGCGTGCCGCCCGCCAGCGCCGCGCCCACCATGCCGCCGAACAGCGCGTGGGAGGACGAGGAGGGGAGGCCGAAGTACCAGGTGACCAGGTTCCAGACGATGGCGCCGATCAGCGCGGCGAAGAGGATGCCCATCCCCTTCGAGCCCTGCGGTGTCTCGATCAGGCCCTCGCTGACGGTCTTGGCGACCCCCGAGCCGAGGAAGGCGCCGGCGAGGTTCATCACGGCCGCCATGGCGAGCGCGGCACGCGGCGTCAGGGCCCGCGTCGACACCGACGTCGCGATCGCGTTCGCCGAGTCGTGGAAACCGTTCGTGTACGTGAAGAAGAGCGCGACCGCGATGGTCACGATCAGGGCGAAGGTGTCCATCGACGCCTCAGGACTCCTTGACGGCGATGGTCTCCACCGTGTTCGCCACGTGCTCGAACGCGTCGGCCGCCTCTTCCAGGACGTCCACGATCTGCTTCAGCTTCAGCACCTCGATCGCGTCGTACTTGCCGTTGAAGAGGTGGGCGAGCAGCTTGCGGTGGATCTGGTCGGCCTGGTTCTCCAGCCGGTTGACCTCGATCCAGTACTCGGTGAGGTTTTCCATGGTGCGGAGGTTCGGCATCGCCTCCGCCGTCAGCTCCGCGGCCCGGGCCAGCACCTCGATCTGCTGCTCGACGCCCTTCGGCAGTTCCTCGACGTTGTAGAGGACGACGAGGTCGACGGCCTCCTCCATGAAGTCCATGATGTCGTCGAGCGACCCGGCGAGGGCGTAGATGTCCTCGCGGTCGAACGGCGTGATGAACGAGGAGTTCAGCTGGTGGAAGATCGCGTGCGTGGCGTCGTCGCCTGCGTGTTCCGCGGCCCGCATACGCTCTGCGATCTCGGCCCGGGCGGAGGTGTCCGCCCCGAGCAGTTCCATCAGGAGTTTCGAGCCGGTGACGATGTTGTCCGCGGAGGCGGCGAACATGTCGTAGAAGCTCGTCTCCCTGGGGGTCAGACGAAAGCGCACGTGGGGTCCTCGGGGTGCTTCGGTTTCGGGTCAGGCTGATGCTAGGCGCAACATCCGGCCACGGCTATCGGGCCGTCCCCCAGTGTCGCCCATCGGGCGCGGCGATCGGCACGGGGGCGTACCAAAGGCCCTCTACCCCGGAAAATTCGTTACGATATACCCTCTAGGGGTATGCAATCGCCGCTCGTCCCGACCTGGAGGCCCGCGATGACGACGACCGAGGCCGGCGCCACGCACGGCTACCACGAGCAGAAGGCCGAGCACCTCAAGCGGCTGCGCCGGATCGAGGGCCAGATCCGCGGGCTGCAGCGGATGGTCGAGGCGGACACCTACTGCATCGACATACTGACGCAGGTCTCCGCATCGACCAAGGCCCTGCAGTCCTTCGCGCTGCAGCTGCTGGAGGAGCACCTGCGGCACTGCGTCGCCGACGCGGCCCTCAAGGGCGGTGACGAGATCGACGCGAAGGTGGACGAGGCGACGAAGGCGATCGGCCGGCTGCTGCGCACCTGAGCCCGGTGGCTCAGTCCTTGCGCTCCTCGGCCACCCGCAGCACCTGGTCGATGCTCTCCAGGCTGAGGCGGTCCTCCGCGGCCGAGGCCGCGATGATCAGCTCTCCGCACAGCTCGATCTCGGCGAGGGCCACGTGGTCCTGAACCGCCGTACCGCCGACCGGAGCCACCCGCCTCACCTCTTCCCTGCCGTCACCGGCTTCCTAGAGTAGGCAGGGCTCCACACACCGCGCATGGCACGGAAGGGCTACTTACCCGGTGGCGTCCCGGACTAGTGCCCCGGCCGGTTCCCGGCCCGTCCGCCCGTCGCGGCGCCCGAGCCGTCCTCGGCGATGCGGCCCGCGTAGATGTCCGCCGCATGCGGCAGGAGGACGTCGACGGGGGTGCCGAAGGCGTACAGCAGCGTGGTCGAGGCGACCGCCACGGGGGTCTTGCGCAGGCCGTTGACGAAGCTGAAGCGCTGTCTGAGCTTGCGGATGCGGCCCTCGTCGTCCAGGTACGCGTCGAACGGCACCTCGGCCGTGGCGAACCCCTCCGCCGCCGCCGCGAGGGAGGCCCTGCCGTCGGCGGAGGCGTACCGCGCGGCCCGGCTGAGGTCGGCCGTCCCCCGGTAGTGCCGGACCGGTGTGCCGGCGATCTCGGTCCTGCCCAGGTAGGTCGCCGTGAGCGTCCCGCGCAGCACCTCGGCCGCCGCGTACGGGTCCGTCGCGCCGCCGGTGACCAGGTTGCCGTCGGACAGCGACGCGGTCTCCACCCGGACCCACTTGTCGGCGGGCACACCCGCGCCCCGGTTCTTCATGAAGAGCGCGCCCGGGGCGAGGAGTTCGGTGATGGGCCGGTGCTCGGAGGCGCCCGTGGGGTCCGCGGGCAGGACGACGGTGAGCCGGCCGAGCCTGCGCCGGTAGTCGTAGACGCCCTTCCCGCGGATGGTGACCCGGGTGCCGCCCGTGGCCATCTCCATCGAGGTGCCGGCCCTGGAGCTGCCCGCGCCGCGCAGGGCGTCCGCGGCGCGGTGCAGGGTGGCGACCGGGTCGCCCGCGCCCTTGACGTCCTCGGCGGCGGCTCCGCTGCTGGAACACCCCGCGGCCGCCGTGCCGAGGCCGAGCATGATGCCCGCCGCGGCGACCGTCCTGGCCACGCGCCTGTGCTGCCGCCGATCCATCGCTTCGCCTACCCCCAGCCGGTACGTCCGTCACGGGTCCTGCTGTCGTCCGGTCAACGACGGGCAGGGGGGTGCCGTCACGCACCGCCGGGGGCGCGAGGGGGACGGGCGGAGGCGGACGGGGAGCGAAGAGCGGCGGGCAGGCCGTGCGTAGGCTGCGCCGCCGGCTGGGTAACGTTCTCACCGTGGCAGTCACCGGGGCACAGCAGGACGGGCCGGAGCGAGCCCGGTCCGGGACGGAACACCTCACGACGACGGCCGAGCAGGGCCGCTTCTGCGTGGCCAGATGCGCCTGCGGCTGGCGCGGCCCCGCCCGCCGGGCGCGCAGCCAGGCCCGCACGGACGCCCAGACCCACACCGAGGCCCTCTGACTCAGGTCACTAGTCGCGCCGCAGGTGCCCGGACGGCCGCAGCAGGGCGTCCACCAGGTCCCGGTCGCGGGGCTGGCTGAGCCGGTCGCGGGCCGCGGCGGGGGCGAGCCACAGGACGCGGTCCACCTCGGCGTTCGGCGCGAACCGGCCGGACACCGCCTGGGCCGCCCAGTACCGCACCTCTTTGGGGCGGCCGCCCGCCGAATAGCGCATGGTCGGCAGTTCGTCCCCGGGCACGGCCGTGTACCCGGTCTCCTCCGCGACCTCGCGCAGGGCGCCCACGACCGGGTCCTCGCCCCGCTTGAGCTTGCCCTTGGGGTGCGACCAGTCGTCGTACTTCGGCCGGTGGACCAGGCATATCTCCAGGTCACCGGCGAGCGGCGAGCGGCGCCAGAGCACGCAGCCCGCTGCCTGGATCGGGGTGGCGTTCACACCGGCTCCTCGGAACTTCAGGGTGCGGTGACGGTCTGTCTCTGCCAGGCCCGCTGGAAGGCGAACCTGGACGCCTCCACCTCGTGCCGCTGGTCGGCGTGGAGCACGCCGAGCGCGTACGCGGTGGCGGGCGTGATGCGGGGGGTGCGGGCGGCCTGCGCGGCCGCCGCGGCCGCCTCCGAGGCGTCCCGGTGCCGGTTCAGGGCCTGTCCCGCCGCGAGGAGCCGCACGTTCGCGGCGCCGTCCGCGCCGTGCAGGACCTCGCGGGCGTACCGGTGCAGGCGGAGCAGCAGCCGCACCTGGTGCCAGGGGCCGTCCTGGGGGTGGGGCGCCGGGTCCGGTGACAGGCCGTGGACCAGGGCCTCCGCGTTGTAGGGGTGGCCGGCGGTGATCAGCGGGAGAGCGGTGACGGCGTCCGTGAGGCGTTCCTCCGCGGCGGCGGCGAGGGGGCGCAGGTCGGTGGTGGGGGCGTCGGCGGCCAGGGGGACTTCGCTGGCGAGTAAGGCGACCTTGTCGGCGACGGCGTGGAAGCGGGAGGAGCCGATGGCCTGGAGCGCCGTGGAGTGGGCCCTCGTCCGGGCGAGCGTGAGCTGGCGTTCGAGCAGGGCGCCCGCCTTGGCCGCGCCCACGGTGAGATTGCCGTGGTCCGTGGCGGGCGTCCGGTGGGCGGGGCCGGCGCCGCCGGTGAGCGCCGCCTTCGCCGCGGCCGGCGCCGTCCCGGCGGCACGGCTGCCGGCGGTGACCACGTCGGCCGCCTGCGCGGGGACCGGCACGGCCCCCGACAGCCGGTGCAGGGCCAGCAGCAGGCGTTCCAGCCGGGCCTCGTAGGCGTGTTCCAGGCCCAGGGTTCCCGACAGCCAGGCCAGTTCCGGGCGCATCTCCTCGGACCAGCCGGCGTCGAGGAGGGGGCGGAAGGTGTGCAGGCTGGCGCTGATGCGGCGGGCCGAGCGGCGCAGGGCGCGCGCCGCGTCGGCGGGCTCCTCCGCGCCGCCCGCGGAGCCGCCGCCGGTCTCCCGGTGCAGGCGCAGCGCGCGGAGGAACTCCGTGGCCCGGGCGCGCAGGTAGCCGGCGAGGGCTTCCCCCGTCACATCCGCGGCCGCGGGGTCCGTCGGGTCAAGGTGTCGCTGTGCCACGCCGGCGCCTCCGGGCGTCTATGAGCATCTCCTGGACGTTGCGCAGGGGCTGGCCGTCCGGGTCGGCCGCGTGCCGCGTCCACTCGCCGTCCGGGCCGAGGTGCCAGGACGCGGTGCCGTCGGACATGCCGGTGTCCAGCAGCCGGTTCAGGGCCGCGCGGTGGGCGGGGTCGACGACCCGGACCAGCGCTTCTATCCGGCGGTCGAGGTTGCGGTGCATCATGTCGGCGCTGCCGATCCACACCTCGGGTTCGCCGCCGTTGCCGAAGGCGAACACCCGGGAGTGCTCCAGGAAGCGGCCGAGGATGGAGCGGACCCGGATGTTGTCCGACAGGCCCGCCACGCCGGGGCGGACGGCGCAGATGCCGCGTACCCAGACGTCGACGGGCACGCCCGCCTGGGAGGCCCGGTAGAGGGCGTCGATGACCGCCTCGTCGACCATCGAGTTGACCTTGATGCGGACGAAGGCGGGACGGCCCGCCCGGTGGTGCTGGATCTCCTTGTTGATCCGTGCGACCAGTCCGTCCCGCAGGGACTTGGGGGCGACGAGGAGCCGGCGGTAGGTCTCGCGGCGGGAGTAGCCGGAGAGGCGGTTGAAGAGGTCGGAGAGGTCGGCGCCGACCTGCGGGTCGGCCGTCAGCAGGCCGAGGTCCTCGTAGAGGCGGGCCGTCTTGGGGTGGTAGTTGCCGGTGCCGACGTGGCTGTAGCGGCGCAGGGTCTCGCCCTCCTGGCGGACCACCAGGGACAGCTTGCAGTGCGTCTTCAGGCCGACCAGGCCGTAGACGACGTGGCAGCCGGCCTCCTCCAGCTTGCGCGCCCACTTGATGTTGGCGTGCTCGTCGAAGCGGGCCTTGATCTCGACCAGGACGAGGACCTGCTTGCCGGACTCGGCGGCGTCGATGAGCGCGTCGACTATGGGGGAGTCGCCGGAGGTGCGGTACAGGGTCTGCTTGATGGCGAGGACGTCCGGGTCGGCGGCGGCCTGCTCCAGGAAGGCCTGGACGGAGGTGGAGAAGCTGTCGTAGGGGTGGTGCAGCAGGACGTCCCGGGCGCGCAGGGCCGCGAAGATGTCCGGCGCGGACGCCGACTCGACCTCGGCGAGGTCGCGGTGGGTGCCGGCGACGAACTTGGGGTACTTCAGCTCCGGCCGGTCGAGGCTGTGGATGCGGAAGAGGCCGGTGAGGTCGAGCGGGCCGGGCAGCGGGTACACCTCCGCCTCGGAGATCTTCAGCTCGCGTACCAGCAGGTCCAGCACCTCGCGGTCGATCGACTCCTCGACCTCCAGGCGCACCGGCGGGCCGAAGCGGCGCCGCATGAGTTCCTTCTCCAGGGCCTGCAGGAGGTTCTCGGTGTCGTCCTCCTCGACCTCCAGGTCCTCGTTGCGGGTGAGCCGGAAGGCGTGGTGCTCCAGCACCTCCATGCCCGGGAACAGCTCTTCGAGGTGGGCGGCGATGACGTCCTCGATGGGCACGTACCGGCCGGGGGAGCTCTCCAGGAAGCGGGACAGCAGCGGCGGGACCTTCACGCGCGCGAAGTGCCTGTGGCCGCTGACCGGGTTGCGTACGACGACGGCCAGGTTCAGGGAGAGGCCGGAGATGTACGGGAAGGGGTGGGCCGGGTCGACCGCCAGCGGGGTGAGGACGGGGAAGATCTGGTGGCGGAAGAGGGTGAACAGGCGCGCCTGCTCCTTCTCCGTCAGCTCGTTCCAGCGGACCAGGTGGATGCCCTCCTCGGCGAGTGCCGGGGCGACGTCCTCGTGGTAGCAGGCGGCGTGCCGGGCCATGAGCTCGCGGGAGCGGGCCCAGATCATCTCCAGGACCTCGCGGGGCTGGAGGCCGGAGGCCGAGCGGGTGGCGACGCCGGTGGCGATGCGGCGCTTGAGGCCGGCCACGCGGACCATGAAGAACTCGTCCAGGTTGCTGGCGAAGATCGCGAGGAAGTTGGCGCGTTCCAGCAGCGGGGTGTTCGGGTCCTCGGCCAGTTCCAGGACGCGCTCGTTGAAAGCGAGCCAGCTGCGTTCCCGGTCGAGGAACCGCCCCTGCGGCAGTGGTGCCCCCTCGGCCTGCGACTCCTCGTAGGCGTCGAGGTCGGCGTCGATGTCCGGTTCGAGATCGGAGACCGCCGCCGACACGGCATGCTGGCGGTGCGCGGCGATGGAGCCCACGGAGGGCTGGACGTGCTGGACCTCTGCTGCCTGGGTGTCTTGCTGGCTCATGACCCCATTCTTCCGCGCCGGGGGCGTCACAGGCGCGTCGGAACGTGCGGGCGGTAGCGTCACGACCCCGTTCTGCGCGCGCCCCGCGGGGGGCGGCGAAGGCTCTGGCACGGCGGGCTTCATTGGCCGAGCGTCGCAAGCCTGTCTGAATCGATGGTTACGGAGACATGACGTGCGGGATAGCGCGGGGCGGCTCGGCGGGTGACGGCGTCGCGAAAGCGACGGTTTCCGGCACCGGGGCCACGGTCCGGCCCGTGGCGCTCCCGCGGGTGACCGGCGGCCGGGCGGGGGGTGGGTTGCCCCGCCGGCGCCCGGACGGCCCCGGTGATCGGCGGGGCGGGGACGGAGGGCACGGCGGCGGGCCGCTCGGGCGGCGCTAGGAGGGGCGGCCGTCGGGGCGGCCGCCCCGACGGCCGCCGTCACGCGGCACGATCAGGTTTCGCTGCGGTACATCAGGTCCGTCTCGTGCACCGTGAACCCCAGCCGCTCGTACACCGACACGGCCGCCTTGTTGTCGGCGTCCACGTAGAGCATGGCGGCCGGCAGCTGCTGGGCGGCCAGGTGGCGCAGGCCGATCGTGGTGAGGGCCTTGCCGAGCCCGCCACCCTGCTCGCCGGGCCGCACCCCGAGGACGTACACCTCGCCCAGCCCCTCCTCGGCGTGCACCTTGGTCCAGTGGAAGCCGACCAGTTCCCCGCGCCGCTCGGCCAGGAAGAACCCGGCCGGGTCGAACCACGGCTGGGCCTTGCGGTCGTCGAGGTCCCGCTGGGTCAGTGAGCCCTGCTCGGGGTGGTGGGCGAAGGCGGCCGCGTTGACCGCGAGCCAGGCCGGGTCGTCCTTGCCGGACACGAAGGTGCGCACGGTCACGCCCTCGGGCAGCCGGGGTTCGGGCAGCTCCAGGTCGGTCAACGGCCTGCGCATCTGGCGCAGTTCACGGAACAGGGTCAGGCCGAGGACCTGGGCGAGGTGCCGGGCGGCGGCGTGCCCGCCGTGCGCCCACACCCGCAGCCGCTTGTTGGAGGCGGCGAGCAGTGCCGAGCCGAGGGCCCGGCCGTGCCCGTGCCCGCGGTGCACGGGGTGGACGACCATCTCGGCGGCCGGTGCCTCCACCGGGTCGGTGTCCTCCAGCTGGGCGTAACCGACGAGTTCGCCGCCGGCGGTCAGCAGCAGGTGCGAGACGCCCTCGCGGGGGCCGCCGCGCAGCTGCAGCCGCCCCTGCTCGGACACCGGCTGCTGTCCGTCGACCCCGGCGGCCTCGGCGAGCAGGGCGAGTACGGCCCCGGCCTGGTCGGGCGTGAGCGCGGAGAAGGTCTCGATGGAGCGGGCGGGGAAGGCCCGTACGGTGTCGTCGCTGCTCATGCGTACGAGGGTACGGGGCGGGCGGGGCGAAGTGCCGACAGCGCGGCGCGCAAAGAAAACGGCAAAGGGAAACCAGGATGTAACCATGAACCCCCTGTCGCGCTACGCGCGTTGACCTTAGGCTGCGCCGAGCCGCCCACTGACCGGAAACCGACCCACAGGGGGGTCCCATGCCAGCCGCACCCCGGCGCACCAGACGCCGTGCCACCGCGCTCCTCGCGGCCACCGCCGCGCTCACCACCGCGGCCGCCCTGGCCGCCGCACTGCCCGCGCAGGCGCACTCCGGCAAGGGCGGGCACGGCCGTCCCGGCCGTTACCAGGACGTCCAGCTGCTGTCCTTCAACGACCTGCACGGCAATCTGGAGCCCCCGTCCGGCTCCTCGGGCCGGGTCAGCGAACTCCAGCCGGACGGCACGACGAAGACCGTCGACGCGGGCGGCGTCGAGTACCTCGCCTCCCACCTGCGCTCGGCCCGCGCGGGCCACCCGTACTCGATCACCGCGGCCGGCGGCGACATGGTCGGCGCCTCCCCGATGCTGTCGGGCCTCTTCCACGACGAGCCGACCATCGAGGCGCTCAACAAGCTGAAGCTGGACGTCACCTCGGTCGGCAACCACGAGTTCGACGAGGGCGCCGGGGAGCTGGCCCGTCTGCAGAACGGCGGCTGCCACCCCACGGACGGCTGCTACACCGACAAGGAGTTCAAGGGCGCCGACTTCCCGTACCTGACCGCGAACGTCCTGGACGAGAAGACGAAGCGGCCGATCCTGAAGCCGTACTGGGTCTGGAAGAAGAAGGACGTCAAGATCGGGTTCATCGGCGTCACCCTCGAAGGGACCCCGAACGTCGTCTCCGCCGACGGCGTCAAGGGCCTGGCCTTCAAGGACGAGGTCGAGACGATCGACAAGTACGCCAAGGTGCTCCAGCGCCAGGGCGTGCAGTCGATCGTCGCGCTGGTCCACGAGGGCGGCTTCCCGGCCTCCGGCGCCTACAACTACGACTGCGACTCCCCGGGCGCGGGCGCCGGCATCTCCGGCCCGATCGTGGACATCGCGAAGAACGTCACGCCGGCCGTCGACGCCCTCGTCACCGGTCACACGCACAACGCGTACGTCTGCGACATCCCCGACCCGTCCGGCCGGCCCCGCATGGTCACCTCGGCGGCCTCCTTCGGCCGGCTGTACACCGACACCACGCTGACCTACGACCGCCGCACCGGCGACATCGCCCGCACGGCGGTGAAGTCGGCGAACCGCGTGGTCACCCGGGACGTGCCCAAGGCGCCGGACATGACGGACCTGATCGCCCGCTGGAACACCCTGGCCGCCCCGATCGGCAACCGTCCCATCGGCTACATCTCCGCCGACATCGGCAACACCGGCACGGAGTCCCCGATGGGCGACCTGATCGCCGACGCGCAGCTCGCGTACGGCAGGGAGCTGGACCCGAGGACCAGCCTGGCGCTGATGAACCCGGGCGGGGTGCGCGCCGGCCTGACCTACGCGGCCAAGGGCGCCGAGGGCGACGGTGTCGTCACCTACGCCGAGGGCTTCACGGTCCAGCCGTTCGCCAACACGGTGAACCTCCAGGACTTCACCGGCGCCCAGCTCGTCCAGGTGCTCAAGGAGCAGGTCAGCGGGTCCAACGCGGCCGCGCCGAAGATCCTCCAGCCGTCCGCGAACCTCACCTACACCCTGGACCTGACCAAGTCCGGCGCAGACCGCGTGGTCACGGACTCCATCCGCCTGAACGGTGCCGCGGTCGACCCGGCGGCCACCTACCGGGTCGCCACCAACAGCTTCCTCGCGGGCGGCGGCGACGGCTTCCCGACGCTGGGCCAGGGCACGAACGACCTGGTCGGCGCCGACGACCTGGCGGCCCTGGAGAAGTACCTGACGGCGAACTCGTCGGCCGCGAACCCGATCGCCCCGCCGAAGGCGGACCGGATCTCGGTCGTCCAGTAACCGCTCACCCGTGCGTTATCGCGATGCCCCTGGGAGCTCCTCCCGGGGGCATCGCCGTCCTCCTTCCCGCGCGGTCAGGAGGCGGTGGGTGTCCAGTCGCCCAGCCAGTCGGCGACCTCCTGCCGGGCGGCCTGGGCGTCGGTCAGCTGGGGGCGGTCCGTGCCGGCCGTGCCCGCACCGGCGCCGGTGTTCCGGTACTCGGCGAAGCGGTCGTCCTTCCAGGAGAAGCCGCTCATGTCGGTCCACGGGGTTTTCCTGACGGCTGGATCAGCCCGGCGTGCCCGGCCCCTGACGGCCCAGCAGCCCCGCCCAGTCCTGCGCGAGGGCCCAGTCGGTGAAGGAGTGCCAGCCGACCTCGGGGTAGGCGCGGCGCAGGGCGCTCACGTCCACGTCGAGGCCGGTGCCGGTGAAGTAGGCGAACATCGCCGCCAGGTCGGCGGAGCGGGTGCGGACGTGGTCGAGGGGGACCTCCTGGTGGGTGACGGCAGTGCCGGTGGCCTCCGCCAGGGCGGCCGCGATCTGTTCGGGGGTGCACTCGTCGGAGGCGATGTCGATGCGGCGGCCCGTGAACTCGTCGCGGCGCAGGAGGACGAGCGCGGCGAACGCGCCGATGTCGGCCGCGGGGATGAGGGTGAGCGGCCGGCCGGCCGGCATGGGCCAGGCGAAGGCGCCCTCGCGCAGCCCGTCGAGGGTCCAGCCGCTCGTGTAGTTGTCCATGAACGCGGCCGGGGCGATCACCGTCCAGGGCACGCCGCAGGCGCGCAGGTGCCGCTCGACCGCGTGCTTGCTCTCGTAGTGCGGGACGCCGGTGCCGCGGTCGGCGTGGGCGGCGGAGGTGAGCACGACGTGCCCGAGGCGGGCGGCCGCCGCGGCGTCGACCAGGGCCCTGCCCTGTCGTGTCTCGGTACCGGTGTCGGTGCCGAACGGGGTGGTGACCGCGAAGAGCGCGTCGGCGCCGGCGAGGGCCGCGTCGAGGGAGGCGCGGTCGTCGAAGTCGGCGTGCCGGACGTCTGCCCCGAGGCGGCGCAGTGCCTCGGCGGCGGGTGAGCCGGGGTGGCGGGTGAGGGCGCGGACGCGATGGCCGGCGGCCAGCAGGGAACGGGCGGTCGCTCCGCCCTGGGCGCCGGTCGCGCCGGTGACGGCGATGGTGGGCATGGGTCTCCCCCGGTGGATAGTGTTGTTGCGTGACGCATCAGCTGCGTCACGCAGGAAATGGTACAGGTGAATCGCTGCGCCGTGCAGTGAATTTGGAGGGGCTTTCCATGACGGACCCGAGCCGTGCCCGGCTGTACGAGGAGTTGTCCATGGAGTCCCGCCGCTATCTGGCGGCGTACGTCCTCTTCAACCAGGCCGTCGCGGACCACCTGGGCCTGCACCCGACCGACGTGCAGGCGCTGAGCCTGCTGACGGCCGGGCCCGAGCCGCTCACGGTCCGGCAGATCGCCGACATGACGGGCCTCACCACCGGGTCGGCCACCCGTCTGGTGGACCGGCTCGAACGGGGCGGCTACGTCGCCCGGACACCCGACACGCACGACCGCCGCCGGGTGCTGGTCACCCCGGTGCCCGAGCGCGTCGCCCGCGTCACCGCGCTCTGGGACGACCTCGGACGGACCTGGCGGACGATCCTCGACGACCACACCGAGGACGAGCTGAGGGCGATCACCCGGCACATGCGCCGGGCCAACGACCTCAGCCACACGCAGATCCAGTACCTGCGCTCCCTGCCTAAGCGGGACTGAGCGGTCCGGCTGGCCGCGAGGGTCCGGCGGGGTCCGGCAGTCCGGCACGGTCCGGCGGGCCGGCTAACCGAGTTGGGGTGCCGGCCAGCCGGGCCGACGAACCGGTGCGCGCCTGGTCGACGAGCCGGTGCGCCTGACCGGTGAGCAGGTGCGCACCGGCCGACGGGATCGGCCGGGTGTGGCGGCCGGCAGGTCCGCGCCCGGACGGCAGGGCTCGCGACCGGCGGCCCCCTGCGACCGGCCCGGCGGTCGAGCCTCCGGCCGTGCCGGCAGCCGGAACGGCCGGCCGCCCCGGCCTGGTCCGCCGACTCGGCCTGGCCGGCCGACTCGGGCAGCCGCGCCCGGCAGCCTGGTCGGGCCCAGCCGCGCGCGCAGGGCGGCCGAAGTGGCCGGCCGGTGCGGTCCGTGTCCGGTCGGCCGGGTTCGCGGGCGGGGCGGGAGGTTCAGAGGCCGGTCGGCCAGGGCGGGGCGGCCCGGCCGGTCAGCCGGCCGGGGGCTCCGGTGGTGGTGTCGGCGCGCCCGGCAGGCGTACCGTCGCCACCGTGCCGCCGCCCTCCGCCCGGGCCAGGGCGACGTCGCCGCCCGCCTGCTGGACCGTGCGGGCCACGATGGACAGGCCGAGGCCCGAGCCCGGCAGCGCCCGCGCGCTGGGAGAGCGCCAGAAGCGGTCGAAGACGTGCGGGAGTTCGTCCTCGGGGATGCCGGGGCCGTGGTCGCGCACCGTCAGCACGCCCCCGGTCAGCCGGACCTCGACCGTGCCGCCCACGGGGCTGAACTTCACCGCGTTGTCCAGGACGTTGACGACCGCCCGCTCCAGCGCGGACGGCTCCGCCCGGACGAACCAGGGCTTCAGGTCCGCCGTGATCGTCAGCTCCGGCCCGCGCAGCCGGGCCCGGCGCAGGGCCGCCTCGACGGTGTCCTGGAGTGCCACCACCTGCACCCGCTCGCCCCGTTGCCCCTCCGAACGGGACAGCTCCTGCAGGTCGCCGATCAGCGAGGCCAGCTCGGTCATCTGCGCCTTCACCGAGTTGAGCAGCGCCCTGCGGTCGTCCGGGGGCAGCGGGCGGCCCGTCTCCTCGCTGCGGGTGAGGAGTTCGATGTTCGTGCGCAGCGAGGTGAGCGGGGTGCGCAGTTCGTGGCCGGCGTCCGCGATCAGCTGCTGCTGGAGGTCGCGGGAGCTGGCGAGGGAGGCGGTCATGGAGTTGAAGGACCGGGAGAGCCGGGCGATCTCGTCCTCGCTGTCGTCCTCCACGGGGATCCGGATGCCCAGGTCCTCGGTCCGGGCCACGTGTTCCACCGCGTCCGTGAGCTTGTCCACGGGGCGCAGTCCCGCCCGGGCCACCGCGAGCCCCGCCGCGCCGGCCCCGACCACCCCGATGCCGGAGACGAGCAGCAGGATCAGCGCGAGGTCCTTGAGCGTGTCGTGCGTGGCCTTCAGCGGTATGGCGACCTGCAGGGCCGTGTTCGGATACAGCTGAGGCGGGGCGCCCGGGCCGGTGACCGTCAGCGGCTGGGTCAGCACCCGCACCGCGTTGCCCTCGGAGTCGACGCCGTCGCGCTCGACGCTCTCGAGGAGCCCGCCGCTGCTCTGGTTCGCCCGCGCGATGACGTCGAGGTCCCCGGCGACGGTCTTCACCCGGCCCGCGGAGTCGGCGGACACGCACGCGGTGCCGTCCCGCTTGACGAGCTGCAGGTAGTAGTAGGTGCCGTGGTTGTGCAGGCCGTTCGCGGGCGCGGACCCGCTGGGCTGCTGGGGGCAGGTCGCGAGCACGGACTCCGCGTTCACCCCGCGCTGGGGCTGCGCGGCCTTGCGCAGGTCCTGGTCGACCTGGTCGAACAGCTTGCGCTGCACGATGAACCAGCAGGTCACCGAGACCGCGGCGACGGCGAACGCCACCGCCGCCGCGACCAGCATCGCCAGCCGTGCCCGGATCGGCAGCGCCTGGTACCGGCGCACCAGCCGGCTCACTCGGCGCCGCCCTGCCGCAAGACGTACCCCACCCCCCGCACGGTGTGCACCAGGCGCGGCTCACCGCCCGCCTCGGTCTTGCGGCGCAGGTACATGACGTAGACGTCGAGGGAGTTGGAGGAGGGCTCGAAGTCGAAGCCCCAGACGGCCTTGAGGATCTGCTCGCGGGTGAGTACCTGGCGCGGGTGGGCCATGAACATCTCCAGGAGCGTGAACTCGGTACGGGTCAGCTCCACCTGCCGTCCGCCCCGCGTGACCTCGCGGGTGGCGAGGTCCATGCGCAGGTCGGCGAAGGTGAGGGCCTCGTCCTCCTGGGCCTCGGCCGACACGTCGGCCGCGTACGAGCTGCGCCGCAGCAGCGCGCGGATGCGGGCGAACAGCTCGTCCAGCTCGAAGGGCTTGACGAGGTAGTCGTCGGCACCCGCGTCCAGGCCGGTCACCCGGTCGCCCACCGTGTCGCGGGCCGTGAGCATGAGGATCGGGGTGGTGTCGCCCGCACCCCGGATGCGGCGCGCCGCGGTCAGGCCGTCCATGCGCGGCATCTGGATGTCCAGGACGACCAGGTCCGGCTTGTACGCGGTGGCCTTCTCCAGCGCGTCCGCGCCGTCGACGGCCACCTCCGTGTCGTACCCCTCGAAGGCGAGACTGCGCTGCAGTGCCTCGCGTACGGCCGGCTCGTCGTCGACGATCAGGATGCGCTGGGGGTCACGGTCGCCTTCGGCGGGGCTCATCGCTCGCGGTTCCTCGGGGTGCGGTGGGTCGGGTGCGGTGGGTCGGTCGGGTCGGGTGTCTCTCAGACTCGCACGTTCCCCGGCCGGAGCGTGGGCAGGCCGGGCTCAGACGGCGAGCGCGCTCAGGCTGCGCATGGTGTTCAGGCGCCTGAGGGGCACCTTGCGGCGGTGCGGGCGGGCGGCGGAGACGCGCAGGCCCATCAGTTCGGGGACCGGCGTCGTGGCGACCTCGGGCGCGCGGGCCGCGGGGGTGTCCTGGTGCAGTGCGGAGGCGATCGAGAGGGCCAGGGTGACGTCGGCCGGACCGCGGACGGTGCTCTGGTGCGAAACCTTGGTGATCATGCCCTGCTCCCTGCTAACTGGTGGAGCCGGCCCGGAGCTTGGCCAGGTCGGACTTGACGGTGTTGACGGGGATGGCGAAGCCGAGGCCGACGCTGCCGGCGTCCGAGGACGAGGAGGCCTGCGAACTCGACGAGTACATCGCGGAGTTGATGCCGACGATGCGGCCACTCGCGTCGATCAGCGCGCCGCCGGAGTTGCCCGGGTTCAGGGACGCGTCGGTCTGGATCGCCTTGTAGGTGGTGGTCGACGAGCCCGTGTCGCCGTTGAAGTCACGGCCGCCGAACCGGAACGGCCACTGGCCGTCGCCGTCCTGGCTCTGGCCCTGGTTCTCGTCGGTGGAGACGGTGACGTCACGGGCGAGCGCGGAGACGATGCCGCTGGTGACGGTGCCGGTCAGCCCCTCGGGGGAGCCGATCGCGACGACCGTGTCACCGACCTGGACGCCGTCCGAGTCGCCGAGGGCCGCCGCCTTCAGGCCCGAGGCGCCGGACAGCTTGATCAGCGCGAGGTCCTTGGAGCTGTCGGTGCCGACGACCTGGGCGGTGTAGTTCTCGCCGTCGCTGGTGCGCACCTTGATGGAGGTGGCGCCGGAGACGACGTGGTTGTTGGTGACGACCTCGCCGCCGGACGTGATGATCACGCCCGAGCCGGTGGAGGAGCCGCCTGCGAGGGTGGCCTGTATCTCGACCACGCTCGGGCTGACCGCGGCGGCGATCGCGGCGACGTTCCCCTTCTTGCCGGTGGGCACCGCGTTCGCGGTGGTGCCGGCGGAGGCGGCCGTGTCCTTGCCGGTCAGCTCCTGGAAGGCGTACGCCGTGCCGCCGCCGACCGCCGCCGCGACGATCGCGACCGCCGTGAGCAGGGCGCCCGGACCCCGGGTGCGCTTCTTCCGGGGCGCCGGCGCCGCCGGCTCGGCGAACGTCACCGTCGAGGGCTCGTACGGAGGCGGGGGCGGCCATTCGGGGTTCACGGGAGTGGAGTGGCCGGGCTGCTGGGGGTAGGCACCCTGTGGGGCGTCGTACCCGTGTCCGTACTCGCCGTCGCGGCGGATGCTCTCTGTCATGACAAGAGCGTGCCCCGCGACCATGAGAGCTTCCTGAGTGCCGGCTGAGAAGCCCGGCAGAACCTCGTTCGCCCTGTATGAGGACGGTCCGGGGAGGGCCTGCCGGGGAAGCGGGCCCGCTCAGTCGCAGCCGCAGGACGTGCGTACCACGAGCCGGGACGGGAACGTCTTCAGCCGCTCGCGCCGGGAGCCCGGGACCCGCAGCCCGTCGTCCAGGACGAGGTCGACCGCCGCCCGTGCCATCGCCGAGCGGTCCGAGGCGACCGTGGTCAGCGGCGGGTCGGCGAGCGCGGCCTCCTTGATGTCGTCGAAGCCCGCCACCGCCAGCTTCCCGGGCACGTCGATGCGCAGCTCGCGCGCCGCCCGCAGCAGGCCGATCGCCTGGTCGTCGGTCGAGCAGAAGACCGCGGGCGGCCGGTCCGGACCGGACAGGAGGTCCAGCGCCACCCGGTAGGCGTCGTAGCGGTTGTAGGGCGCCTCGAAGAGCCGGCCCTCGGTGGACAGGCCCGCCTCGGCCATGGCCCGCCTCCAGCCCTCGACGTGGTCGGAGACCGGGTCGCCGACCGCCGGGGTCTCGGCCGTACCGCCCAGACAGGCGACGTACTCGTAGCCGTGCTCCAGCAGATGGCGTACGGCGAGCTGGGCGCCGCCGAGGTCGTCCGTCACCACGGCCACGTCGTCGATGGCCTCGGGGCGCTCGTGCAGCAGCACCACCCGGGCGTCCCAGGCGTCGATCTCCGCGGCCGCGAGGTCGTTGAGGGCGTGGCTGACCAGGATCAGCCCGGAGACCCGCATGCCGAGGAAGGCGCGCAGGTAGTGGACCTCGCGTTCGCCGATGTAATCGGTGTTGCCGACCAGGACCATCTTCCCGCGCTCGGAGGCGGCCTGCTCCACCGCGTGCGCCATCTCCCCGAAGAAGGGCTGGCGGGCGTCCGGGATGATCAGGCCTATGAGGTCGGTGCGCCGGGACGCCATCGCCTGCGCGACCCGGTCGGGCCGGTACCCCAGCTCCTTGATCGCGGCGAGGACACGCTCGCGCGTGGCCGGGGCGACCGGCCGGGGTCCGTTGTTGATGACGTAACTGACGACGGCGGTGGAGGTCCCAGCCAGCCGTGCCACATCATCCCGAGTCACCTTGGCCACGCGCGGAGTCTACGCGGATTGACCGGCTCCGGGCAGGGCGTATCACCGGTTGGATGTGCGGACGCAATGACCCCCGCGCGCTCCTGCGCCGCCCGCCCGGGAAATCTACGCGTCCGCGTGGAGTCCGGCGCCGTCCAGCGCGGCGGAAGCGTCCGCATCCTCCGCCTTCGTCCGGCCCGTCTTGGCCTTGGCCTCCTCGGCGGCCCGGTCGCCCTTCTCCGGCGTCACGAAGCGGTAACCGACGTTCCGGACGGTTCCGATCAGCGACTCGTGCTCGGGGCCGAGCTTGGCGCGCAGCCGTCGTACGTGCACGTCGACCGTGCGGGTGCCGCCGAAGTAGTCGTAGCCCCACACCTCCTGCAGCAGCTGGGCGCGGGTGAAGACCCGGCCCGGGTGCTGGGCCAGGTACTTCAGCAGCTCGAACTCCTTGAAGGTGAGGTCGAGGACCCGGCCCTTGAGCTTCGCGGAGTAGGTCGCCTCGTCCACCGACAGGTCGCCGTTGCGGATCTCCATGGGGGAGTCGTCGCCGACGATCTGCTGGCGGCCCATGGCGAGCCGCAGCCGTGCCTCCACCTCCGCGGGACCGGCGGTGTCGAGGAGGACGTCGTCGATGCCCCAGTCGGCGGTGACGGCGGCGAGGCCGCCCTCGGTGACGACGAGCAGGAGGGGACAGCCGGGGCCGGTGGAGCGCAGCAGCTGGCACAGGCTGCGCACCTGCGGCAGGTCGCGGCGGCCGTCCACGAGGATGACGTCGGCGCCGGGGGTGTCGACGAGGGCGGGGCCTTCCGCCGGAGCCACGCGCACGTTGTGCAGCAGCAGGCCGAGAGCGGGAAGCACCTCCGTCGACGGCTGGAGGGCGTTGGTCAGGAGCAGCAGAGAACTCATACGTCTGGTTCCTCCTCGGTCCCTGCGAGGACGTGTGCGGTGCGGCACTGCTCTGCGATCCCGAAGGCCCCGTACACCGGCGGTCACCGGAGGCTTCTCGCCGTATACAACGCTTCCGAAAGCACAAAAGGACCCGGGGGCTACGCTGCCCGAGTCCTCTGTCCAGCAGAATAGCCCACATGAGCAACGGTCCGGCGGGTCATGGGGCACGTTCCACCATTCGTCCGTATCGCGAGACACGCGGAGACGCCCGTATCCGGACGTTCCTGCACACCGCAGACGGAATCCCCCTCGATTCCGTATACGATCCGCCGTCCGCTGTATACGATCCGCCCTCCGCCGCACACGAAGCCCGTGCCGGCACCTCCCGGCCGGCCTCCCGTGACGTGGTGTTCGTGATCGCCCACGGCTTCACCGGGGACGTGGAGCGTCCGCACGTCCGCCGGATCGCGGGCGTCCTGCGCGGCCACGGCGCCGTCGTCACCTTCTCCTTCCGGGGCCACGGGCGCTCCGGCGGGCGTTCCACGGTCGGCGACAAGGAGGTGCTGGACCTCGCGGCCGCCGTGGAGTGGGCCCGCGGCCTCGGGCACGCGCGCGTGGTGACGGTCGGCTTCTCCATGGGCGGCTCGGTGGTCCTGCGGCACGCCGCGCTGCACCCCGGCTCGGTCGACGCGGTGGTCTCGGTCAGCTCCCCGGCCCGCTGGTACTACCGGGGCACCGCCCCCATGCGCCGCCTGCACTGGCTGGTCACCCGTCCCGGGGGCCGCCTGGTCGGCCGCTACGGCCTGCGCACGCGCATCCACCACCGAGACTGGGACCCGGTGCCCCTCTCCCCGGCGGAGGCGGCCTCGCGGATCGCCCCGACCCCGCTGCTGATCGTGCACGGCGACCGCGACGCCTACTTCCCCCTCGACCACCCCCGCATGCTCGCCGGGGCGGCCGCCGGCCACGGCGAACTGTGGGTCGAGCCGGGCATGGGCCACGCCGAGCACGCGGCGGGCGACGCCCTGGTGGCCCGGATCGGGGACTGGGCCGCGGCCGCGGCGGGCTAGCCTGGCACCATCCTTCTTTGTCTTTCCCTGCCGTCGATGAGGAATCAGATGCCCAAGGTCACGGTGCGCTACTGGGCCGCCGCCAAGGCCGCGGCCGAGGTCGCCGAGGAGCCGTACGACGCGGACACGCTGGCCGGCGCGCTGGCCGCGGTCCGCGCGCGACACCCAGGTGAACTCACCCGCGTGCTGCAGCGATGCTCGTTCCTCGTCGACGGCGATCCCGTCGGGACCCGGGCGCATGAGACGGTACGGCTGGCCGAGGGCGGCACGGTCGAGGTGCTCCCGCCGTTCGCAGGAGGGTGACGCGATGACCGAGCAGCCGTACCAGGGCGGCCCGTACGAGGGCCACGACCCCTACCAGCAACAGCCCGCCCCGGCGGAGTGGGCCGGCTACGACCAGTACGCCCACCCCGGCTACGACCCCGAGTCCACCCAGCAGTGGCAGGGGCAGACCTGGGAGACGCAGACGCACGCGCCCGTGCAGGCCGCGGAGACCGCGTACCTGCCGCCGGTGCGGGAGCAGCAGGCGTACACCCACCAGTACGGCCAGGGGCACGCCGAGGGCTACGCCGAGCCGTACGCCGAGCCGTATGCCGAGCAGCCGTACGCGCACCAGGCGCCGATGGCACAGCCGCAGCCGCAGCCGCAGCCGCAGTCCCAATCGCAGCCGCAGCCTGTCGCCGTCCACGAGGCCGTCCCCGGGCCTGCCGCCGGGCGGGCCCCCGAGGCCGCGGCGGGGGAGCCCGACTACGGCCCCGCCACCATCGCCGGCAACGCCCGCGTCACCGACGCGCAGCGGGCCCGGCTGGAGGGCCGCTCCCCGATCATCGAGCCGGGCATGCAGCCGGCGGCGCTCACCGCGCTGCTGGGCGCGCTGCTGGCCGCGACGGCCCCCGTCGGCTCCTACGCCCTCCTGGTCCCGCTGGTGCTGCTCCAGGCGGTCACCGCGGCGGGCTGGTTCCGGCTGAACGGCATGTGGCCGGCCCGGCAGGGCATCGCGCTCGCCTTCCTGGGCGCGCTCGTCGCCGACGCCGCGCTGCTGGGCGCGGGCCGCGGGCACGCGCCGGCCGCGATCCTCGGTACGCTCGGCGTCTGGGTCCTGCTCTGCCTGGTCCTGCAACTGCGGTCGCACGCGGACCCCGACGAGCGGATGTACGGCCTGATGGCGACGGTCGCCTCGGCGGCGCTCGCGATCGTGGCGACCGGCTACCTCGGCGCCGAGCCGAAGGGCGTGTCGGTCGGCGCGGCGGCGGTGGCGGTCGCCGTCCTCGCGAGGGCGCTGCCGCTGCCGACACCGGCGTCGGTGGTCGTGGCCGTCCTCGCGGCGGCGGGCGCGGGCATCGCCGTCGGCGGCATGACCGGCTTCGGCTCGAAGGGCGCGCTGCTGGGCGCGGCCGCCGGCGCGTGCGCGCTGATCGGCCACCGGGTGGCGAGCTACGACTACCCGTCCCGCTTCGTCCACTTCACCGCGGGCGTCGCCCTGCCGCTGTCGGCGGCGGCACCGGTGGTCTGGGTGCTGGGCCGGACCCTGGGACACGGCGCGTAGCGAAAACGGCGCCGTGTCCTCGGAGTTGAGGAAATGTCCGGGCGGGTCCGGGCGTTGATCCCGTCATGACTCAAGGACCAGCGCCCCGCCCCCTGTCCGACGAGGCCCTCTCCGGCCTGCTGGGCAAGCAGCGGTTCGGCACGCTCGCCACCGTCAAGCGCAGCGGCCACCCCCACCTGACCACCATGCTGTACAGCTGGGACCCCGGGGCCCGCACGGTGCGGTTCTCGACGACGGCCGACCGGGTCAAGGTCGGGCACCTGCGGCGCAACCCGCGTGCGGCGCTCCACGTGCAGGGCGGCGACGTGTGGTCGTTCGCCGTCGCCGAAGGCGAGGCCGAGGTCTCCGGGAGCACCACGGTTCCCGGTGACGCGGTCGGGCGGGAACTGCTCGGAATGATCCCGGAAGCCGCCCGGCCCGAGGACGAGGACGCGTTCCTGGAGCAGTTGGTCGCCGAACGCCGGGTGGTCATCCGCCTGAAGGTGGACAGGCTCTACGGCACGGCACTCGACATCGACGGCTAGGGCCTGGCGGACAGGCCCCGGTACACCCCGGCTCGTTTCGGTGGAGCTCGGTTTTGGCGGAGCTCGATTTCCGTGGAACAGCCGGAGGGCCGCATCCCCACTGGCGTCCAACCCAGGGGATGCGGCCCTCCGTCGTCACTGAGCCCGGTTCGGCGGGGTCCTCAGACCGCGATCGCGACCTCTGCCAGTCCGCCCTGCTGGGCGACGACCGTGCGGTCGGCGGTGGCGCCGGGGACGAGGGCGCGCACCGTCCAGGTGCCCTCGGCCGCGTAGAAGCGGAACTGGCCCGTGGCGGAGGTGGGGACCTCCGCGGTGAACTCGCCGGTCGAGTCCAGCAGTCGGACGTAGCCGGTCACCGGCTCGCCGTCGCGGGTCACCTGACCCTGGATGGTGGTCTCACCGGGCTTGATCGTCGAGGCGTCGGGGCCGCCGGCCTTCGCTCCACACATGTCTTTCTCCAGAGGGGGTCTCGAACCAGAAGGTCGGTCGGTGGGTTACTTGTTGGCGCCGAGCTCGATCGGCACGCCGACGAGGGAGCCGTACTCGGTCCAGGAGCCGTCGTAGTTCTTGACGTTCTCCACGCCCAGCAGCTCGTGCAGGACGAACCAGGTCAGGGCCGAGCGCTCACCGATGCGGCAGTAGGCGATCGTGTCCTTGGCGAGGTCCACGCTCTCGTCGGTGTAGAGGGCCTTCAGGGCCTCGTCCGACTTGAAGGTGCCGTCGTCGTTGGCGTTCTTCGACCACGGGATGTTGCGCGCGGTCGGGACGTGGCCCGGGCGCTGCGACTGCTCCTGCGGGAGGTGGGCCGGGGCGAGCAGCTTGCCGGAGAACTCGTCGGGCGAGCGGACGTCGACCAGGTTCTGCGAGCCGATGGCGGCCACGACGTCGTCGCGGAAGGCGCGGATCGAGGTGTCCTGGGCCTTGGCCTTGTAGTCGGTCTTCGGGCGCTCGGGCACCTCGTCGCCGGGGACCAGCTCGCGGGCGTCCAGCTCCCACTTCTTGCGGCCGCCGTCGAGGAGCTTGACGTTCTCGTGGCCGTAGAGCTTGAAGTACCAGTAGGCGTAGGACGCGAACCAGTTGTTGTTGCCGCCGTAGAGGATCACCGTGTGGTCGTTGGAGATGCCCTTGTCGGACAGGAGCTTCTCGAAGCCCTCCTGGTCGACGAAGTCGCGGCGGACCGGGTCCTGGAGGTCCTGCGTCCAGTCGATGCGGATCGCGTTCTTGATGTGGTTCTTCTCGTAGGCGGACGTGTCCTCGTCCACCTCGACGATGGCGATGGTCGGGTCGTCCAGGTGGTCCTGCAGCCAGTCGGCGTCGACCAGGACGTCGCTGCGGCTCATGCTTTCTCCTCCGGGGCAGTTGCGGCGGGGCGTGCGTGTGCGGTGGCGCGCGTCAGTGCGCACGGGTGCCCAGATCGGGGCACGGGGAGTGGAATCGGACGTCGGTGGGACGGTCCGCTCAGAACGAGCGACAGAGCATGGCGGCGACGCGGCACAGGTCGACTGCCCGCCGCTTCGTGAGATCCGCCTGTCGCTTCATGGCCTCGATCGTAGGGACGTCCGGGCGGACATGTCACCGGCGTGTCGGATGTTGAGACACGATCGTCCGTATGGCGGTACGAGAAAGGCGCCCGGGCCGTGTCCGCACGGTCTCCGGGCGCCTTTCTCGGGGCTGCATCTGGGAGGCGGACGGACTCGTCTCGCCTGTCGGACCGCTGTTCGGGCCGTGGCAGCCGCTCCGGCGCGGCCCTATCCGGCCAGCTTGACGTCCGTGCCCTTCACCGTGATCTCCACGCCGTCCTCGGCGGCCTGCACCTTGTCCAGCTTGATGCCGCCGGGGAGCTGGTTCACGGCCTGCTGGAAGTCGGTGATGCGGCGGATGCGGTCCTCGGCGATCGTCGCGGCGCCGAGCGCGGGCAGCGAGTCCGCGTGCACCTGGACCTTGTCGTCGACGACGCTGACCGAGCTGAGCACGTTCACCGTCCGCTTGAGCCCGAGCGACTTGACCGTGGCCTCCACAGCGACCTTGATCTTGCCGTTGCCCCCGTCGGAGAGGCCGGTGACCCGGGCCAGGACACCGGGGGCGACCTCGGTCGGCTCCGACTTCGTCGTCTTCATCAGCTCGTCGTAGGCGATCGTCGCCGTGCCGGTGGCGCTGGACGCGGTGGCCGAGCTGTAGTCGCCGGAGAACTCGACGCCCTTCATGTCGGCCTTCAGGTCGTCGATCCGGATGGTCTTGCCCGCGGTGCCGGTCTCGGCCTGGTAGTCCTTGATGCCGACCTCGACGTCGTCCAGGGAGCCGCCGGCGACCTGGGTGAGGAACGGGAAGCCCTTGATGTTCACGTCCGGGGTCGAGGCGAGGTTCTCCGTCGACTTCAGCTTGTCCGCGGCCTCGCCCTCGGCGAAGTGGACGGCGACCCGGTCGACGACGACGAAGAGGGCGCCCAGAATCACGACGACGATCAGCAGTATTCGCAGGGCGCGCATGTGGTCTTCCCCCGGGTCGGCGATGTACGGCGTACGCCACGGTAACCCCGCGGGCAGGGCCTTTGGTGACATTGTCGATCAGTTGTGACAGGGCTCGCCGGCCCTACCCTTGAGGCATGTACGCGCGGCGTCGGCACATCTACTTCGCCATGATGGGGACGTGCATCGGCCTCTTCGTCCTGGCTTGGGGTGTCGTGCGCCTGTGGTCCGTGCCGGCGGCCGTCGGCATGTGCGTCGCGGCCATGGTCATCCCGCCCGTCGCCGCGATGGTCGCCAACCGGAGGGGCCCGGAGGACCGCTGGTGGGACGACCCCTCCGGGGACCCGAAGTCCGACGAGTGGTGGGACGAACTGGACGGCAAGAAGCGCCCGCGTCCGTAGCCGGGAGCGGCCGCGACGGCTCGGTGGCCGCGACGGCTCAGTAGACGAGCGCCTGCGTGTCGTCCGCCAGGGACTCCTGCACGAACACCTGGGCGCCCGCGATGCGCACGCCCTCGATGACGTCCTTCTCCGTGATCTCCCGGCGGGCCGCGCACTGCGTGCACAGCGTGATCCGGCCCCCGGCGAGGAGCGAGTCGATCAGGTCGGGCAGCGGAGCCGCGTGCGGCAACTCGAACTCGGCGGCACGCCCGGGCAGCGCGAACCAGGACGACTCCCCGGTCAGCCACAGGGACACCTCGACCCCGCTGGCCACGGCCACCGCCGCCACCGTGAACGCCTGCGAGCAGCGCTCGGGGGCGTCGGCCCCGGCGGTCACTTTGATCACGAGCTTCTTGGTCATTCTCGAATCGTAATCCGCCTGCCAACGACTTTTACGGACATGCCATTGCGCCCGCAGCCCGCCCGGGCGGACCTCGTCAGGAGCGCCGGGACCCGGCCGCGTAAGCTGGGCCCCGGCTCTGTCGTAATCCCAGGTTTCCCCAGGCTCTCCCGGGCCCTCCCGGGCAGGGGGACCCCGACCCCCGCTCAAGGAGCACCCCGTGGAGATCTTCTTCGAAACCCTGCTGGTCCTGGTCTGCGTCGGCGTGCTCGCCTTCGCCGGTCTGACCGTGAAGAAGCTGTTCCAGGGCCAGCGCTGATCCACACCGAGGAAAGCTTCCGCTCATGATCGAGATCCCGTCCGACCTGCACAAGGACCTCGTCCCCCTCGCCTTCCTGCTCGGCAACTGGGCCGGCGCGGGCGTGCACGACTTCCCCGGCTCGGAGAAGTGCAACTTCGGGCAGGAGGTCAGCTTCAGCCACGACGGCCGGGACTTCCTGGAGTACCACTCCCACACCTGGGTGCTGGACAAGGACGGCAACAAGGTCCGCCCGCTGGAGTCGGAGTCCGGCTACTGGCGGATCGACGCCGACCGCAAGGTCGAGGTCACGATGACCCGCGACGACGGCACGGTGGAGATCTGGTACGGCGAGATGGCCGACAAGAAGCCGCAGATCGACCTGGTCACGGACACCGTCGCGAGGACCGCCGCCGCCGGTCCGTACTCCGGCGGCAAGCGGCTGTACGGCTACGTCAAGAGCGACCTGATGTGGGTCGGCGAGAAGCAGACCCCCGAGGTCGAGCTGCGCCCCTACATGTCGGCCCACCTGAAGAAGGTCGTCACCCCGGAGGAGGTCGAGCGCTGGGCGAAGGCCCTGCCGGACGACCTGCCGGACGACGGCATCGCCTTCTTCAAGTAGGCCCTCGGCGCTTCGCCGAGTCCATCACGTCCCCCGTGCCGTAGCGGCCCGGGGGACGTTGTGCTTGTCGGCCGCTCACGAGTGTTAACCCCCGCCGATGACCGCCAGGGTTAACAGATGGCCCTGCATGGCAATGCGCTTGAGATCGCCCCGGGCGCGTGACTAGAGTGATGACGTCGTCGCCGAGAGTGAACACCGGTTTGCTTCGCCAACGCGCGGAACCCCGGTCGTACTTGGGGTACGACCGGGGTTCCGGAGGCTGTGCCCTGGGTGGCTTGCGATGCAGAGGCGGGCCCAGAACATTCACCGAAGACGGTAGCACGGAGCATCCATGGATGCACTGGGGGGAATCATGACCAATCGCCTGCCCGCATGGATGCTGCGCGACCTGTCCCTGCCGCGGCTGCGGCGGTACATCCGTGCCGCGCACGGCGACGCCGGGGCAGCGGAACGGCTCTACTGGTGGAACATCGAGGTGTCGGCCGCCCTGCTCGGCTCCCTCCATTGCTTAGAACTCGCCCTGCGCAATGCCCTGCACAACGCGCTTGTCCGACACCACGGCAGGCCGGACTGGTGGGCGGTGGCGCCCTTGAACGAGCGCGGACTCAAGCTCGTGGACGATGCCCGCCGCTCCTGTGGGCGCCGCCTTCCGCGCACGACGCCGGACGACATCGTGGCGGAGCTGTCCTTCGGCTTCTGGGTCTCCCTGCTCAGCCACGGCTCGGGCTACGACCGGCACTTCTGGGTGCCCGTCCTGCACTCGGCGTTCCCGCACTACCGAGGCCGTCGTGACCGTGTCTACCGCGACCTGACCTCGCTGGTCCTGCTGCGCAACCGTGTCATGCACCACGAGCCGGTCCACCATCGGCATCTCGCGGCCGACCATGACACCATCTACCGCGTGCTCGGCTACCTCAGCCCCCAGCTGGCCAAGGAGGCCCAGGCCATGGACCGGTTCCGGGTCGTGCTCGCCGGCCGGGCGGATGCCCTGCGCGGCACGAGACAGCCGCGATTCTGACGAGGGGGGCGCTGTGACCGACGCCGAGTTCGCCGGCGTGCTCGTCTCCCGGCCGGACATCGCGCGCCTCGCCGGGGTGAAACGTCCCGCCGTCACCAACTGGGAGAGGCGACACGCGGACTTTCCCACGCCCGTGGACGCTGACGTCGAGGTCGAGCGGTTCCGTGCCGACGAGGTGTTGGCCTGGCTCTCCGTGCGGGCCGTCCCCGCGAACGCCCGACGTCCTGGCGAAGCGGCGGGAATGACCTACGGCGACCGGTTCCGGGCGGCTTTGACCGGAGGTGCGCCAGGTGGACTGCTGCGCGCGGTCGAGAGGCTCGCGGGACCGGACGCGGACCGGCTGCGGGGGCCCATGCCGCTGGACCGTTATCTCTTCTGGTTGCTGTTCCTCGTTCTGAACCAGATCGTGGCACCCGATGACGGCCTGGCGAAGGTGGTGGCCACATGGCACGCGTCGGCCCATGACCTGCCGGAAAAACTGGTTCCACGTCACCTGGTGGCCGAGCTCGCGGACATCCTCGGACGCACCGGCGCGAGCTCCGCGCCGGAGAGCCGAGACGCGTTCGACCACGTACTGGTGCTCTGGCGTGCCGCTCACGCGCGCGAGGGCGGCGCCTTCCTCACCCCGCCCTCCGTGAGCCGGGTCATGGCCGGCGCACTGGCCGCGGTACGGCCCGGCGCGGTCCGCGTGCACGATCCGTACGGCCGTACCGGAGAACTGCTCGTCGCGTACCTGGACGCGGCCGCGGCACACGGCGGCAGCGCGCCGCGACGGGTCGGCGGCCGGGTGCCCGAGCCTCTGGAACGGCAGGTCGCGGCATGGAATCTGCGGGTGCACCAGGACGGTCGTGCCGTGCAGCTCGACGACGGACCGTTCACTCCGGCGCTCGACCCCTTCGCCGACCCCCCCGGCGCCTTCGACGTACTGCTGACCAATCCGCCCTTCGGCCGACGTCTGGAGGACGTGGCCCCGCCCCCGTACTGGACCTACGGCACCGCCCGCCGGACCGAATTCGACTGGCTGCAGTACATCGTCTCGCGGCTCGCTCCGGAGGGGCTGGCCGCCGTACTGCTGCCGGCCGGGGCCTCCTTCAACGCCGGTGCCGCCGAGACCGTGCGGGCAGGCTTGGTCGAGGCCGGTGCCGTGGAATGCGTGATCGCGCTGCCCGCCGGGCTGTTCACGCTCACCGCCGTCAAGACGCAGATCTGGTTCCTGCGCGCCCCCGGCTCCGGTGAGGCGACGCATCCCGAGGTGCTCTTCGTGGCCGGTGAGCACCTCGGTCACCACGTCACTCGGACCCAGAGATCCCTGTCCGACGACGACATCGCGCGGCTGATCGGGGAGTACGTGGCCTGGCACAGGGGCCGTGCGGCGGGGCGCGCCTTCACGGGCACCCCTGGCCTGAGCCAGGCCGTACCGGTGCCGGACATCGCGGTTCAAGGCCATGTCCTCGACCCGGCCCGGTATGTCCGGCAGGCCGGCCAGGCCCATGCCGCCGGTGCGCCCGGCCTTGCCGAAACCCGGGAGCACCTGGCCAGGCTGGCCGAGGAGATCGCTACCCGGCACGCCCGGGCGGAGGCGGCCGACGCCGAGGCGGCCCGGTGGCTCAGGAGGTACGGATTGTGACGACGGCCGACGAACTCGTGCCGCCACCCGGCTGGTCGTACCGCCCCTTGCGGGAGCTGTGCGCGTCCATCCAGACCGGCCCGGCCCGACGCACCGAGGACAAGGGCCGCACCCAGGCTGACGGCGGGGTTCCCCTGGTACTGCCGCGCGACCTGCGCGGCCGGTGGATCGTCACCGAGGAGGCCGCGGTCGTGCCGGCGCTCTCCTGGGAGCGAGCGCGGACGCTGGTGAAGTACGAGTTGGCGGAAGGGGACATCCTCCTCAGCCGGACCGGCACGGTGGGGCGTTGTGCCCTGGTCACCGGTGAGCACGCCGGCTGGCTGTTCCACCCGAACCTGGTACGGCTCAGACTGCCCGAGGCGGGGCAGGCCGGGGCCGCGTATCTCGCCGCCTACATGAGCGCGACCGCCGCGCAGGACTGGATCAGGTCCCGGGCGGCGGGCGCGGTCATCCCGTCGCTGAGCATCCGCGCCCTGGGCGAGCTGCCCGTGCTTCTGCCACCCGCCGCCGAGCAGGAGGCGATAGGCGCCACGCTCGCCGCCCTCGACGCCAAGGTCCGGGCACATACCGAGATCGCTCGCGTGACCCAGGTGTACCGCCGCGTACTCGCCGACGCCCTGATGAACGGCGTTCTGCCGGCCGAGCCGTGACCGGGGCCGCCCCACCCTAGACTTGGGTGCGTGGTGAACACCGACTGGAAGAGCGACCTCAGGCAGCGCGGCTACCGGCTGACGCCACAGCGGCAGCTTGTCCTCGAAGCCGTGGACACCCTTGAGCACGCGACCCCCGACGACATCCTCGTGGAAGTGAGGAAGACGGCGTCGGGGGTCAACATCTCCACCGTCTACCGCACGCTGGAACTGCTGGAGGAACTGGGCCTGGTCAGCCACGCCCACCTCGGCCACGGTGCGCCCACCTACCACCTCGCCGACCGCCACCACCACCTGCACCTGGTGTGCCGGGACTGCGAGAACGTCATCGAGGCGGACGTCGACGTGGCGGCCGAGTTCACGGCGAAGCTGCGGGAGCAGTTCGGTTTCGACACGGACATGAAGCACTTCGCGATCTTCGGCCGGTGCCGGGACTGTGCGCTGAAGAGGTCAACTACCACGTCGTAGGCTTGCGGTATGAAGAGCCCCCTGCTGTCCCTGCCCGGCGCCGTCCCCGCCGAAGGAGTGGACGAAGGCGTCGCGGCCCACTACGGCGAGCTGTTCCGTGAGCAGCGTGCCCTCGCCGACGGCACCGGTTTCGTCGACCTGTCGCACCGCGGTGTCGTCACCGTCACCGGCGACGACCGGCTGAGCTGGCTGCACCTCCTGCTCACCCAGCACGTCAGCGAGCTGCCGGTGGGCGAGGCGACCGAGGCGCTGATCCTCTCCGCGCACGGGCACATCGAGCACGCGCTGTACCTGGTGGACGACGGGACGACGGTCTGGGCCCACGTGGAGCCCGGCACCCAGGAGGCGCTGATCGCGTACCTGGAGTCGATGAAGTTCTTCTACCGGGTCGAGGTCGCCGACCGCACCGCCGACTTCGCCGTCGTCCACCTGCCGGCCGGCTCCATCGCCCAGGCGCCCGAGGGCGTCGTCGTCCGCGAGACGGCCCACGGCCGGGACCTCTTCCTGCCGCGCGCCGACCTGGAGGAGTTCGCCGCGACGCACGGTCCCGCGGCCGGCCTGCTCGCCTACGAGGCGCTGCGCGTCGAGCACCACCGGCCCCGGCTCGGCTTCGAGACCGACCACCGCACGATCCCGCACGAGCTGGGCTGGATCGGCACGGCGGTGCACCTGCAGAAGGGCTGCTACCGGGGCCAGGAGACGGTCGCCCGCGTCCAGAACCTGGGCAAGCCGCCGCGCCGGCTGGTCTTCCTGCACCTGGACGGCAGCGACGTCCACCTGCCGGTGCCGGGCACGGACATCCGGCTCGCGGACGAGGGGCCCGACGGCCGCAAGGTCGGATTCGTGACGACGTCCGCGCGCCATCACGAGCTGGGGCCGGTGGCGCTGGCGCTGGTGAAGCGGAACGTGCCCACCGATGCGAGGCTCCTGGCCGGAGAGACCGCGGCGGCCCAGGAGACCGTGGTCGAGCCTTAGCCGCGCCGTCGCCGGGTGCGGGCGCGTGGGGGCCGGTCGCGCAGTTCCCCGCGCCCCTTCAGGCGGCACCCTGCGCGCGCGGGTGGGCCGCTCTAGATCTCCAGCAGCACCGTGAACGGGCCGTCGTTCGTCAGCGACACCCGCATCTGCGCGCCGAACCGGCCCGTGGCCACCGTCGCACCCAGCCCACGCAACCGGGCCACCACCTCATCGACCAGCGGCTCCGCGACATCACCCGGCGCCGCCGCGTTCCAGGTCGGACGGCGCCCCTTGCGCGCGTCGCCGTACAGCGTGAACTGGCTGATCACGAGCAGCGGCGCGCCGATGTCGCTGCACGACTTCTCGTCGCCCAGCATGCGGATCGACCACAGCTTGCGCGCCAGCTGGGCCGCCTTCTCCTTGGTGTCCTCGTGCGTCACCCCGACGAGGACGCACAGCCCCTCGCCCTCGATCGCGCCGACCGTCTCGCCGTCCACGACGACGCTCGCGCCGTCCACCCTCTGCACCACCGCACGCATGCGGACCATCATGCCGGGTCCCCCGCAACCCGGCCGCGGCGCACCCAATATGGATCTCTTACCGCCCATCTGGGGCTGTTCGGGGGCACTCGGTCACATTGCGGCCACTTGGGGTGGCACGATGCATGCACACGCCGGTCGAGGGGACGGTCACATGCACATGAGCACACCGAGCACCAGCGGGCGGCCGACGGCGCAGGGGACGACGTACCGGCCGCCCGCCCAGCGCGGCGACGCCACGGCGGGCCCGGCGCTGCCCGGGGAGCCTCCCGAGCCCGACGTGGCCCGGCTGAGCCTCCCCGAACTGCGCGCCCTGCGCCGCGACGCCCAGCGCGACGAGGCGGACCTCAGCTATGTGCGGCGGCTGCTGCAGGGCCGGATCGACATCCTGCGCGCGGAGCTGTGCCGGCGTGGCCGGGCGTCCGTGCCGGCCCCCGCCGACGGCTCCGTGGTCGACCGGCTCCCGGAGATCCTCAAGGACGCCCCGGCCCGGCAGCGTTCCTCCGCCCGCCACGTCACGCTGGGCACCCCGCACAACGAGGAGTACCGGCAGCTCGCCGCCGAGATGCTCGGGGAGGTCGAGCTGTCCGACCTCCAGGCGCGTACGGACCCCGAACTGGCCAGCGCCATGGGCCGCCTCGTCGGTTACGAGCAGGAGGTCTCCCGGCGCCGTCAGCGGCTGCAGCGCACGACCGACGACTGCAGCGGGGAGATCGCACGCCGGTACCGGATGGGCGAGGCGCAGGTGGACGACCTGCTGGCCTGAGCGGCACGCGGCGGCGGGCGCCGGGAAATACGGGCGACAGGCCGGAGCCGTCCGCCTACGGTGGCCCCATGAGCGACGTCCGGACCGTCACCGATGCCGAATTCGAGGACTGGCAGCGCGCCCTGAACACCGGGTTCCTGCGGCCGCCGGTGCTGACACCGGAACAGATGGAGGCGCGGCGCCAGGTGCCGGGACGCCGGCTGGGCGCCTTCGACGGCGACCGGTGCGTCGCCACCTTCCGCTCCTTCGCCCAGGAACTGACCGCCGTCGGCGGCACACCCGTGCCCGCGGACGCGATATCCAACGTCACCGTCAGCCCGACCCACCGCCGCCGGGGCCTGCTGTCCCGGATGATGCGGCAGGACTTGGCCCAGGCCAGGGAGCGCGGCGACGTCGTGGCCACCCTGATCGCCGCCGAGTACCCGATCTACGGGCGGTACGGCTTCGGACCGGCGACCTGGACCACCGAGTGGACCGTCGACGTCCCGCGGGCCGGCCTCGACCCGCGCTGGTCCGGCCCCGAGGACGGCGGCCGGATCGACCTGGTGGACGCCGAGGACGTGCGCAAGCTCGGCCCCGAGCTGCACGACCGGTTCCGCCGTACCCAGCCCGGCGCGGTCAGCCGGGACGAGCTGTGGTGGCGGATGAACACCGGGGCGGTGAACTCCGGCGACTGGACCGAGCCGTTCTACGCCGCGTACCGGTCGGCCTCCGGCGAGGTCGAGGGCCTGGTGTCGTACGAGGCCGACGACAAGTGGCACGGCAAGCAGCCGCAGAACACCGCCGACGTCAACTGGCTGCTCGCCACCTCGCCGGCGGCCGGGCGCGCCCTGTGGCGGTACCTGTGCTCGATCGACTGGATCACCAGGGTCAAGTCCGGCTGGCGCGGCCCCGACGACCTGCTGCCCTTCCAGCTGCCCGACCCCCGCGCGGCCCGCGTCACCGAGCACGCGGACTGGCTGTGGGTGCGCATCCTGGACGTCGTACGGGCCCTGGAGGCGCGGACGTACGAGGCAGAGGGCACGCTGGTGCTCCAGGTCCTGGACGGCGGGGACGGCGCGGACGCCGGCCCGGCCGGGGGCCGGTTCCGGCTGGAGGCCACCCCCGAGGGCGCGTCCTGCGTGCCGATGAGCACCGGGAGCGCGGATCTCACCCTGGAGGCAGCCGAGTTGGCCCGCCTCTGGCTCGGTGACGAGTCGGCGCTGCGGCTCACCGCCCTCGGCCGCGTCCAGGAGGAACGGGAGGGCGCCGCCCGCAAGGCCGACGCCCTGTTCCGCACGCCCGGACGCCCGTGGTGCCCGGACCTCTTCTGACGCCTCCTTCCCTCGGCGGCACGCGGACCCGACACTTCCCTCGTGACTTCTGATGCGACGAAGCCGAGCGGACGGAACGCGAACGCGATCGAGAAGCTACGAGAGCTGATCGCACCTGCCCGAGTGGTCCTGTGGGACTTCGACGGACCGATCTGCCGCCTCTTCGCCCGGCACACGGCGGAGCGGGTGGCCACCGAGCTCGTGGACTGGCTGGAGAGCCGCGGCCTGCACGGACTCGTCACCGGCGGCGAACCCGGGTCGCCCGACCCGCGGACGGTGCTGCGCGCGGTGGACCGCCGCCGTCCCGGCAGCGACCTCGTCGCGGAGCTGGAGGAACGCCTCACCCAGGAGGAACTGCGGGCCGCCGTCTCGGCGATGCCCACCGCCTACGCCGATCCCCTCATCCGCACCTGGACCGCCGTGGGCGCCCGCCTCGCCGTCACCACGGACAACTCACCCCGGGCGGTGCGTGCCTACCTCGGCAGCCGCGGCCTCACGGGCTGCTTCGAACCCCGCGTCTACGGCCGTGCCACCGGGCCGCGTCCGCTCGGTACCGGCCCGCACCGCCTCGAGAGGGCCCTCGGCGACACGGGCTCCGCGCCCGCGGCCGCCCTGGTGATCGGCGGCTCCGTCTCCGACCTGGCCGCCGCGGCCGACGCGGGCGTGCCCTTCCTCGGCTACGCCCGCAACGAACGCGAGGCGGAGCCGCTGCGGTCGGCGGGAGCGGTGTGTGTGGCCGGATCCCTGGAACCGGTGCTGCGGGTGCTCCGCGACGGCCGATCCGGCCCCACCGCGCCGTTTGCGTAGGCTCACCCCCATGGAAGAGATGGGCCTGCGGGAGCGTAAGAAGCAGCGGATGTACCAGGACGTGTCGGACACCGCCGTGCGGCTGTTCCTGGAGCGGGGCTTCGACGCGGTGTCGGTCGCGGAGGTCGCCGCGGCCGCCGGGATCTCCAAGCCGACCCTCTTCCGGTACTTCCCGGCCAAGGAGGACCTGGTCCTGCACCGGATCGCGGACCACGAGACGGAGGCCGCGCGGGTCGTGGCCGGGGCGGCGGACCCGGTGGACGCGCTGCGCCGGCACTTCCTCGCCGGGCTGGAGCGGCGTGATCCGGTCACCGGGCTGAACGGCCATCCCCAGGTGCTCGCCTTCCACACCCTGCTGTACGGGACGCCGGCCCTGGTGGCGCGGGCGTACGGCCACCAGGAGCGGGCGGAGGCGGCGCTCGCCGAGGCCCTGGGCGGTGACCTGGACGCCCGGCTGGCGGCCGGGCAGATCGTCGCCGTCCAGCGCATCCTCGCGCTGGACAACTGGCGGCGGATCGCGGCGGGGGAGAGCGTGGAGCGGGTGGCGCCGGACGCGGTACGGGCGGCCGAGCGGGCGTTCGGGCGGCTGGCGGCCGGGTTGCCGGGACTGGGCGGCCGGGCGGCTGCGGCGGGGGGCCCGGCCGACGAGCGAGTGCGTGAGACACGGTAAAAAAATTAACTCGGTAACGTTATGGCGCTAGGGTGATGCCATGACGTCACCCCACCCCGCGCACCCCGCCCTCCAGGAGTCCCTCCACGCCGAGCGCGCCCACCACGACGCCTGCCGCGCCGCCCTGGCCGCCATGGTGGAGGGCGCCGCCGAACAGGTCGTCATCGGCGAGGACGTCTCCGCCTCCGGCGCCGACGCCGAGGTCCTCGGCTTCCGGCTGCGCAGCCGGGCCAAGGCCATACGTGAACTGCCGCCCGGCCCGCTCTTCTTCGGCCGCCTCGACTTCGCCGACGACGCCCCCGGGCACGCCGGGCAGCACTACCACGTCGGCCGGGTCCGGATCACCGAGCACCCGGCTGCCCCGCCGCTCGTGGTCGACTGGCGGGCACCCGTCTCCCGCGCCTTCTACCAGGCGAGCGCCCGCGACCCCCAAGGCGTCGGGACGCGGCGCCGGTTCGGGTGGGCGCCCGGCAGCCGGGGCGACTCCGCCGACCTCACCGGCCTGGAGGACGAACACCTCGGCCGGGGCGAGTCGCGGGCCAGCGCCATCGTCGCCCACGAGATCGAACGTCCCCGCGTCGGACCCATGCGGGACATCGCCGCCACCATCCAGCCCGAACAGGACGACCTGGTGCGGGCGGACCTCACCGGCTCCGTGTGCGTGCAGGGCGCCCCCGGCACCGGCAAGACCGCCGTCGGCCTGCACCGCGCCGCCTACCTGCTCTACACCCACCCCAAGCGGCTCCAGCGCTCCGGCCTGCTCATCCTCGGCCCCAACCGCACCTTCCTGCGGTACATCGCCGAGGTGCTGCCCGCCCTCGGCGAGAGCGGCGTACGGCAGTCCACCCTCCTGGAGGAGATCGCCCGCCACCCCGCCACCGGCACCGACCCCGTCGCCACGGCCGCCGTCAAGCACGACGCCCGCATGGCCGAGGTGCTGCGCCGGGCGCTGTACGCGCGCGTGAGCGCCGCGGGCGCGGCCGACCTGGCCGTGGTGGAGGGCTCCTACCGGTGGCGGGTGTCCGCCGGCGAACTGGCCGCCGTCGTCGAGCAGGTGCGCGCCGAGCGGCCGCCGTACGCCGTGGGCCGGGAGCGGGTGCGCACCCGGGTGGTAGGGCTGCTGCGGGAGCGGGCCGAGCGGCGCTCCGGCGTCCGGCCGGCCTCCTGGGTCCGCCGCGTAGAGCGGTCCCGGCCGCTCACCGCGCGGCTCGACGCCGTCTGGCCCAGGGTCCGTCCCGAGGAGATCCTGGCCGAACTCCTCACCGACGGCGCGGTCCTGGCCCGTGCGGCGGGCGGACTGCTCGACCCGGGCGAGCAGTCGGCGCTGCTCTGGCCGCGCCCGCCGCGCTCGTACAAGTCCGCCCGCTGGTCGGCCGCCGACCTGGTTCTCCTCGACGAACTGTCCGGGCTGATCGAGCATCCCGAGGGCTACGGCCACATCGTCGTCGACGAGGCGCAGGACCTCTCGCCCATGGAGTGCCGCGCGGTCGCCCGCCGGGCCGCCTTCGGCTCGCTGACCGTCCTCGGCGACCTGGCCCAGGGCACCACCCCGTGGTCCGCCCGCGACTGGACCGTGCAGCTGCGTCACCTCGGCAAGCCGGACGCGGCCGTGGTGCCGCTGACCGCCGGGTTCCGGGTGCCCGCGGCGGTCGTCGAGCTGGCCAACCGGCTGCTCGCCCGTCTCGACGTCGCCGTTCCCGCCGCGCGGTCCCTGCGCGCCGACGGCGAGTTGACCCTGCGGCCCACCGGCGACGTCCTCGCCACGACCGTGACCGCCGTACGGGACGCCCTCACCCGGGAGGGCTCGGTCGGAGTCGTCGCGGCCGACGCGGACGTGGACGCCCTGCGGCGGGCGCTCACCGCGGCCGGAGTCACGACGGCGGACCCCGACACCCTCGGCGCCCGCGTGACCGTCGTGCCGGCGAGCCTGGTCAAGGGGCTGGAGTACGACCACGTCGTCGCCGTGGAACCGGCCGCCGTCGCCGAGGCGGAGCCGCGCGGCGCCCACCGCCTGTACGTGGTGCTGACCCGGGCGGTGTCCCGCCTGGACGTGGTCCACGCCCGGCCCCTGCCGTTCTGAGTGTCCCGAGGCGCGAGGGGGCCGCCGGGGCCCATCCTGGAAGCCTGATGCCGGCCCATCCTGGAACCCTGATGCTGCTCTTCCTCGACGTCGACGGTCCGCTCATCCCGTTCGGGGCGGCGGACCGCGCCTACCCGGTGTTCGCGGGTCCGGCGCCGGCCGCCGCCGCGCACCCGCTGCTGGCCCGGGTCGATCCGGCGCTCGGCCCACGGCTCGCCGCGCTGGGCTGCGAGCTGGTGTGGGCCACGACCTGGATGGACGACGCCAACTCCTGCCTCGCGCCCCGGCTGGGCCTGCCCGCGCTGCCGGTCGTGGAGTGGCCGGACGAGGAAGGCCCGCCCGGCCTGCTGCACTGGAAGACCAGGCCGCTGGTCGCGTGGGCGGCGGGCCGCCCCTTCATCTGGGTGGACGACGAGATCACCGAGGCCGACCGCGCCTGGACCGCCGTCCACCACCCGGGTCCCGCCCTGCTGCACCGGGTCGATCACCGGTACGGGCTGACGCCGGCCGACTTCGGGACGCTCGAGGAGTGGCTGGGAGCGCTCGCGCGGCGGGCCCCGGCCCGCCGTCGGCGGACGGTCAGGCGCCGACGTACTCCGCGAGGTGCCGGCCCGTGAGCGTGGACCGGGCGGCGACGAGGTCGGCCGGGGTGCCCTCGAAGACGACACGGCCGCCGTCGTGCCCGGCGCCCGGGCCGAGGTCGACGATCCAGTCGGCGTGGGCCATGACGGCCTGGTGGTGCTCGATGACGATCACCGACTTGCCGGAGTCGACGAGCCGGTCGAGCAGGCCCAGCAACTGCTGGACGTCGGCGAGGTGGAGGCCGGTGGTCGGCTCGTCGAGGACGTAGACACCGCCCTTCTCGGCCATGTGGGTGGCCAGCTTCAGTCGCTGCCGCTCACCGCCGGACAGCGTGGTGAGCGGCTGGCCGAGAGTGAGGTAGCCGAGGCCCACGTCGGCCAGGTTCCCGAGGATCCGGTGCGCGGCGGGGGTGCGCGCCTCGCCGGCGCCGAAGAACTCGGCGGCCTCCGCCACCGGCATCGCCAGCACCTCGCTGATGTCCCGGCCGCCGAGGCGGTACTCCAGCACCGACGCCTCGAACCGTTTGCCGTCGCACTCCTCGCAGGTGGTGGCGACGCCGGCCATCATCGCCAGGTCGGTGTAGACGACCCCGGCGCCGTTGCAGGTGGGGCAGGCGCCCTCGGAGTTGGCGCTGAACAGCGCCGGCTTGACGCCGTTGGCCTTGGCGAAGGCCTTGCGGATCGGGTCGAGCAGCCCTGTGTACGTCGCCGGGTTGCTCCGGCGCGAGCCGCGGATCGGGGCCTGGTCGACCGACACCACGCCCTCGCCGGCCGGGATCGACCCGTGCACGAGCGAGCTCTTCCCGGAGCCGGCGACACCGGTGACGACGACGAGTACGCCGAGCGGGATGTCGACGTCGACGTCGCGCAGGTTGTGCGCCGTCGCGCCGCGGATGTGGAGCGCGCCGGCCGGCTCGCGCACCGTCTTCTTCAGGGCGGCCCGGTCGTCGAGATGGCGGCCGGTGAGGGTGCCCCCGGTCCGCAGCGCCTCGACGGTGCCCTCGAAGCAGACGGTGCCGCCCGCGGTGCCCGCGCCGGGGCCGAGTTCGACGACGTGGTCGGCGATCGCGATCGTCTCCGGCTTGTGCTCGACGACCAGCACGGTGTTGCCCTTGTCGCGCAGGCGCAGCAGCAGCTCGTTCATCCGCTGGATGTCGTGCGGGTGCAGGCCGACGGTGGGTTCGTCGAAGACGTAGGTGACGTCGGTGAGCGAGGAGCCGAGGTGGCGGATCATCTTGACGCGCTGGACCTCACCGCCCGACAGCGTGCCCGCCGGCCGGTCCAGCGAGAGGTAGCCGAGGCCGATCTCCACGAAGGAGTCGAGGGTCTGCAGCAGCTTTCCGAGCAGCGGCGCCACCGACGGCTCGTCGAGGCCGCGGACCCAATCGGCCAGGTCGCTGGTCTGCATGGCGCAGGCGTCGGCGATGCTGACGCCCCCGATCTTCGAGGACCGGGCCGCCTCGCTCAGCCGGGTTCCCGCGCACTCGGGGCAGGTGGTGAAGGTGACCGCCCGGTCCACGAACTCCCGGATGTGCGGCTGCATCGCCTCCCTGTCCTTGGCGAGCATCGACTTCTGGATCCGCGGGATCAGTCCCTCGTAGGTCATGTTGATGCCCGCGATCTTCATCCTGGTCGGCTCGCGGTGCAGGAAGTCGTGCAGCTGCCTCTTGGTGAACTCGCGGATCGGCTTGTCCGGGTCGTAGAGGCCGGACTCGGTGTAGAGGCGGTGGTTCCAGCCGCCCGCCTTGTAGCCGGGGATGGTGAGCGCGCCCTCGTTCAGGGACCTGGAGTCGTCGAAGAGCCGGCCGAGGTCGATGTCGGTGACCGAGCCGCGGCCCTCGCAGCGCGGGCACATGCCGCCGGTGATGCTGAACTCGCGCCGCTCCTTCACCTTCTGCCCGCCGCGTTCCATGGTGACCGCACCGGCGCCGCTGATCGAGGCGACGTTGAAGGCGAACGCCTTGGGCGAGCCGATGTGCGGGGTGCCGAGCCGGCTGAAGAGGATGCGCAGCATCGCGTTGGCGTCGGTGGCGGTGCCGACGGTGGAGCGCGGGTCGGCGCCCATCCGCTGCTGGTCGACGATGATGGCGGTGGTCAGGCCGTCGAGGACGTCGACGTCGGGCCGCGCCAGCGTCGGCATGAAGCCCTGCACGAAGGCGCTGTAGGTCTCGTTGATCAGGCGCTGCGACTCCGCGGCGATCGTGTCGAACACCAGCGAGCTCTTGCCCGATCCCGAGACGCCGGTGAACACCGTCAGCCGGCGCTTGGGGAGCTCGACGCTGACGTCCTTGAGGTTGTTCTCCCGTGCGCCGTGCACCCGGATCAGCTCGTGACTGTCGGCGAGGTGCGGCGCCGGTGCCGACGCGTCCGTCCTCGTGGTCATGGTCATCGTGTCTCCGTCCCTGGGATCCGCCGCCGCCACGCTAACGGCAGGCCCCCACTCCCTGCTTCTCGATTCCTGACGGGTTCTCCGGCTCCCTCCGCCTCGGGCGCGTGCGTCGGGCCCCCGGGACACACTGTTGCAAGCAGGTGCTTGCAATTGTTAGCGAGAGTGGGGCAAGGTGGAGACATGGCATCGCTGAACGTCGGCAATCTCGGTGAGTACCTGCGCGAGCAGCGGCGCAACGCCCAGCTGTCGTTGCGCCAGCTCGCCGATGCCGCCGGGGTGTCCAACCCGTACCTGAGCCAGATCGAGCGCGGGCTGCGCAAGCCCAGCGCGGAGGTGCTGCAGCAGGTCGCCAAGGCCCTGCGCATCTCCGCCGAGACGCTGTACGTCCGCGCCGGGATCCTCGACGCCGACCGGGACCGGGACGAGGTGGAGACGCGTGCCGTCATCCTCGCCGACCCCTCGCTCAACGAGCGGCAGAAGCAGGTGCTGCTCCAGATCTACGAGTCCTTCCGCAAGGAGAACGGATTCGGGGTCGGCGAGCCCCCCGCGGGCGAGGACGGTTCGGGGACGGACGGGGAGGAACCCGACGGCACCGCCGTGCGCGGCACCCGCACGGCCGACCAGGACGATGCCGGTCCGCGGCGGACGGCCGGGTGACCGGACCAGGGCGCCGGCCGCCGCACCACGGACCACACCAACCCTCAGCCGAACGCGAATCCGGGAGGACCATCACCATGGCCATCACCGACGACCTGCGCAAGACCCTCAGCGACCCGAAGCCGTTCTACTTCGCCGCCGGCACCGCCGACCTGGCGCTGCAGCAGGCCAAGAAGGTGCCGGGCCTGGTGGAGCAGCTGCGCGCCGAGGCGCCGGCCCGCATCGAGGCCGTGCGCAACACCGACCCGAAGGCCGTGCAGGAGCGGGCCGCCGCGCGGGCCAAGGAGGCGCAGGAGACCTTCCAGACCAAGGTCAACGAGTTCTTCGGCACCATCGACGTCGACCTGAAGAAGCTCGGCGACACCGCCCAGGACCTCGCCCTGCGCGGTGTCGGCGTCGCCGCCGAGTACGCCGTCAAGGCCCGTGAGGCCTACGAGCGGGTCGCCGAGCACGGCGAGCAGGCCGTGAAGACCTGGCGCGGCGAGGCCGCCGAGGAGATCGAGGACCTGGCCATCGCCGTCGAGGGCAAGCCCGAGCCCGGCGAGATCCGCACGGAGCCGAAGCCGGCCGAGGTCAGGGCGGAGCCGAAGCCGGTCGAGCCCGTCGCGGAGAAGAAGCCCGTGGACAAGAAGGCTCCGGCCCCGCGCAAGAGCACCACCGCGAAGAAGACCACCCCGCCGGCCAAGTGACCCCGCCGGGCGAGACGGAACGGGCCGGGCACCTTCGCGGTGCCCGGCCCGTTCAGTGGGTACGGTGGCTTTACTGACGACTGGACTCGGGTGGTGGGCATTGTGCTGATGACGGCATTCGGCGGCCTGATGTGGCTGATCTTCACCGCCATGCTGGCGATGGCCGTGGTGGCCTTCGTGATGGCCGCCCTGTTCCGCGAGGACGCGTACCGCGCCGCCGACAAGCAGAACAAGGGCTTCTGGCTGATCATCCTGGGCATCGCGGTCGCGGTGAACCTGCTCGTCCCGATGCTGTTCCTGCAGCTCGCGGGCCTGGTCGCGACGATCGTCTTCTTCGTGGACGTCCGCCCGGCGCTCCAGCAGGTCTCCGGCGGCCGCGGCCGCGGCTGGGGCCGCCGAGGGGGCAGCAGCAGCGACGGACCGTACGGACCGTACAACGGGGGGCGTTAGCGCCGGCCGGGTGCCGGGTGCCGGGTGCCGGGTGCCGGGTGCGGGTCCGTGGGGTCCGTTCGCGCAGTTCCCCGCGCCCCTGAGGCGGCCAAGCCGCAGTTCGCTCAGGGGCGCGGGGAACTGCGCGATCAGCCACGACGGACCCGCACCCGGCGACGACCCGACCGGATTCCCCTACACAGTCACGGCGTCCGGTCCAGCAGGACCACCGCGACGTCGTCCGTCAGCTCACCTCCGTTGAGGTCCCGCACCTCGTGCACCGCGGCGCGCAGCAGCTCCTCCCCGCGCAGCCCCTCGGAGAGCTGGCGGCGGATCATCTCCACCATGCCGTCCTGCCCGAGCCGCTCCCCGTCCGCGCCGACCCGGCCCTCGATCAGGCCGTCGGTGTAGAGCATCAGGCTCCACTCGCGGCCCAGCTCCACCTGCATCCGCGGCCAGCGGGCGCCGGGCAGCAGGCCGAGGGCCGGGCCGTTGTTGTCGTACGGCAGCAGGCTCGCGGACCGGCCGGGGCGGGCGATCAGCGGGGCCGGGTGGCCGGCCAGGCACAGGCCCGCGCGGCGGCCGTCGGGGGCGATGTCCACCGTGCACAGCGTCGCGAAGATCTCCTCGTCCGCGCGCTCGTGCTCCAGCACCTGCTGCAGCGTGCCCAGCAGCTCGTCGCCGCACAGCCCGGCCAGGGTCAGCGCCCGCCAGGCGATGCGCAGCTCCACGCCGAGCGCGGCCTCGTCCGGGCCGTGGCCGCAGACGTCACCGATCATGGCGTGCACGGTGCCGTCGGGGGTGCGGACGGCGTCGTAGAAGTCGCCGCCGAGCAGTGCCCGGGAGCGGCCGGGGCGGTAGCGGGCGGCGAACCGCAGCGAGGAGCCCTCCAGCAGCGGGGTGGGCAGCAGGCCGCGCTCCAGGCGGCGGTTCTCCTGCGCGCGCAGCCTGCCCTCGGCGAGCCGGCGCTCGGCGGTGTCGGAGCGTTTCCGCTCCACCGCGTACCGGATGGCACGGCTGAGCAGCCGGCCGTCCAGCTCGTCCCGGAACAGGTAGTCCTGGGCGCCCACGCGCACGGCCTCGGCACCGCGCTCGGCGTCGGCGGAGGCGGTCAGCGCGAGCACGGCGTGCCGCGGCGCGAGCCGCAGCACGTGCCTGAGCACGGCCAGCTCGTCGTCCGCGCCGGCGCCGCCCGGCGCCTGGAGCGCGAGGTCCAGCAGGATGCAGTGGACGTCGTCGGTCAGCAGCCGCTCGGCCTCGGTGAGGTTGCGGGCTGTGCGGACGCGGATCGGCTTGCCGGACGCGTCCAGCAGGTCGGGCACGATCGGCGAGGCGGCCGGGTCGTCCTCGATCAGCAGCAGGGTGAGAGTGGCGCCGGTGCCGCTCGTGGGCGTGGCGTCGCGGTGGGCCTCTTCCTTGAGGGGACCGCCGACTGCGCCGGCGGCCTGCGCCTGACCACTCTCCACGGCCGGGATCGCTCTCTGCCGCGGTACGGGTACGGGCATCGTCTTGGGTTCCTTCCCTCCCCCCGAGGGCACGGCGGTGTCGAGGGGTCTCGACCCACCGACGGGTGACCATAGCGGCTGCGACCGCCCCGATGGAATGGTGTGAGCCGCGTCGCTCACGCGCAGGACGCCGTCATATGCCGCGTATCGTCCCGCAGTTGGACAGGACGCCGGGGGCGAGGGGATGACGAAGCTCACGCGCGGCCCGGTCGGGCGCCGGTCGGGCGTGCGGTGGGTCACATGGCCTGCGTCACCGGGGAGATGGCCGGATGACGCCACCCGCCGGGAACTCCCGCGTCACGCCTCGGGGCCGCCGGTCGGACTCCGTGGCGGGTTGTGCGTCACGCGTCCGGGCCGCCGGTCGGACTCCGTGGCGGGCCGTGCGTCACGCCTCCGGGCCGCCGACGTGGCCCCGCGGGGGGCCGGACCTCACGCGTCCGGGCGTACGACACCCAGGATCGGCATCGTGCCGGCGCCCGCGACCGTCACCGTCCGCCCAGGACGCGGGGCGTGGATGATCGTGCCGTCGCCGACGTACATCGCGACATGGCTGGCGTCGTCGAAGTAGATGATGAGGTCGCCGGGGCGCATGTCCTTCACGTCGACGTGCCTGAGCTGCTTCCACTGCTCCTGCGAGGTGCGCGGAATGGGGTGGCCGGCCGCCGCCCAGGCCTGGGAGGTCAGGCCCGAGCAGTCGAAGGCCTTGGGCCCCTCGGCGCCCCACACGTACGGCTTGCCGAGCTGGGTGGTGGCGAACCCCACGGCCTTCCTGCCCTGCGCGGAGGCCTTGCCGTCGACGTCCTTGAGGACGCCCGTGTCCAGCCAGGCGGTCTGGGCCTTGCGGGCGGCCTCCTTCTCCAGCTCGGCGAGCCGCTCCTTCTCCTTCTTCTCCAGCCGGGACTCGAGTTTCTTCGCGGCGGAGATCTGCTGCTCGATCTTCTTCTTGGCGGCGGCCTTGGCCTTGCGGCCCGCCTCCAGCTTCTTCCACCGCGCCTCGGCGTCGTCGGCGTACTCCCGCAACTCCTTCTGGGTGCGGGTCGTCTCGCCGAGCAGCTGCTTCGTCGCCTTCTGTCCCTGCAGGATCCGGCCGGCGCCGTCCAGGACCTGTCCGGGGTCGTCGCTGAGCAGGAACTGGGCGGTGGGCGGTATGCCGCCGGTGCGGTACTGGTCCCGGGCCGCCGCTCCCGCCTGGTTCTTGAGCCTCTTCAGCTTCTGCTGCCCCGCGACGATCTTCTTCGCCAGCGCGACGATCTCGGCGGACTGCTTGTCCGCCTTCTCCTCGGCCGCGTTGTAGGCGTCGGTCGCCACGGCCGCGTCGTGGTACAGCTTGTCGAGCCGCTCGCGGACCTGCTCAAGGTCCTTACCGGGCGGGGGAGTCGCGGCGGCCGGTGAGCCGCTCGCCGTCGGGGCGGGCGTGGGTGCGGGGGCCGCGAACGCCGTGCCGGGCGCGGCGAGCGCGGTCACCGCGCAGACCACGGTCAGGGCTGCCGTCAGCAGGCCGCGCTTGGCCGTGGGCATACCTCTTCCCCCCCACCTGATTTACCGTCAGTAACTTAGGTCGTCCGAGGGATCGTGCCACGGCCGCGCGCAAAGCGACAGAGGTCGTCGGAAACCGGAATTACCCCGCCCGCCACCGAGTACGGCGATCTCCCCGCCGATGTGACGAACGACGCACGGAGATCGTTCCGTTCCGGCGACCACGAAAGGGTGATGTCAGGACCGGGGCGCCAACGCCGTCCACGCCACCGTCACTTCGCCCTGGCGCCAGCGGGACGGGGAGTCGGTCACCGGCCAGTCGGCCCTCAGGTCCCGCACCGCGCGCAGCCAGCGCTGGCGGGCGCCGTAGGAGGCGTAGGGCGCGGCCGCGGCCCAGGCTCGGTCGAAGTCGCGCAGGAAGGCGTGCACGGGCTCGCCGGGGACGTTGCGGTGGATCAGCGCCTTCGGCAGGCGTTCGGCGAGGTCGGACGGTTGGTCCAGGGAGCCGAGCCGGGTGGCGAAGGTGACGGTGCGCGGGCCCTCGGGACCGAGCGCCACCCACACGTGCCGCCGCCCGATCTCGTCGCACGTGCCCTCGACCAGCAGCCCGCCGCGCGACACGCCGGCGGCCGGGGCGAGGCGCGCGCACAGCCGCTCCCACACGGCGGCGACCTGGGCCTCGTCGTACTGCCGCAGCACGTTGGCGGCCCGGATGAGCAGCGGGCGGCCCGGGACCGGTATCTCGAAGCCGCCGTGCCGGAAGGCCAGCCCCTCCCGCTCGTACGGCCTCGCCGCCGCCACCCGCTCCGGTTCGATCTCGATGCCGACCACGCGCGTGCGGGGGGCGGCGGTCCGCAGCCGGCCGAGCAGCTCGACGGCGGTCCAGGGGGCGGCGCCGTAGCCGAGGTCGATCGCCACCGGGTCCTCGGCACGCCGCAGTTCCGCGCCGTGCACGGCCGCGATCCAGCGGTCCATGCGGCGCAGCCGGTTGGGGTTGGTCGTCCCGCGCGTCACCGTTCCCACGGGGCGGGTCGTCGCGCGGGCTGTCATGCGTACGAGGGTAGGCGGCCCGCAGGTGGGGCAGGGCGGGCCGCCCGGTGCGGGCGGAGGCCGGCGCCGGCGGGTGCGCCGTGCTCCTGACGGGGTACACGAGCCGGGGCCGGGGGATGCGCCCGGCCGGCACGACGGCGGCGGACGACCGTATCGAACCTTTGAGCGAGTGACCGTAATGATTGGGCAAAGAAGCCCGCAGGGGAATGGCGGCCGCCCTCGTCGCTGTTGATCCCCCTTGGAGGGCGCGGTGGGGGTCCTCCGGCAGGCCTGCCCGCAACAAGGAGGAACGCCAGGTGAGCCAGTACGTCAGCAGGCTCGGGCGACGCTCCCCGTCGGCCGCCCCCCGGCTCCGGCTGCACCGCAGGCCCCGCCGGATCGCCATGCTCTCCGTGCACACCTCCCCGCTCCACCAGCCCGGCACCGGCGACGCCGGCGGCATGAACGTCTACATCGTGGAGCTGGCCCAGCGGCTCGCCGCGATCAACATCGAGGTCGAGATCTTCACCCGGGCCACGGCGGGCGGCCTGCCGCCCACGGTCCAGCTGGCCCCCGGCGTCCTCGTCCGGCACGTCGACGCGGGCCCGTACGAGGGCCTCGCCAAGGAGGACCTCCCCGCACAGCTGTGCGCCTTCACACACGGCGTGATGCAGGCGTGGGCCGGCCACCGTCCCGGCCACTACGACCTCGTGCACTCCCACTACTGGCTCTCCGGCCACGTCGGCTGGCTCGCCGCCCAGCGCTGGGGCGTCCCCCTCGTGCACGCCATGCACACCATGGCCAAGGTCAAGAACGCCAACCTGGCCGACGGCGACACCCCCGAGCCCGCCGCCCGCGTCATCGGTGAGACCCAGATCGTGGCCGCCGCCGACCGGCTCATCGCCAACACGGCCGAGGAGGCCGACGAACTCGTCCGGCACTACGCGGCCGACCCCGCCGGCGTCGCCGTCGTCCACCCCGGCGTGAACCTCGACCGCTTCCGCCCCGCCGACGGCCGCGCGGCCGCCCGCGCCCGCCTCGGCCTCCCGCAGGACGCCCTGATCCCCTTGTTCGCCGGCCGCATACAGCCTCTGAAGGCCCCGGACATCCTCCTGCGCGCGGTGGCGGCCCTGCTCGACGAGCGCCCCGACCTGCGCTCGCGCATCCTCGTCCCCGTCGTCGGCGGCCCCAGCGGCAGCGGGCTCGCCAAGCCGGAAGGGCTGCAGAAACTCGCCGCCCGGCTCGGTGTCGCGGACGTCGTGCGGTTCCGGCCGCCGGTCGGCCAGGAGCAGCTCGCGGACTGGTTCCGGGCCGCGTCCGTGCTCGTCATGCCGTCCTACAGCGAGTCGTTCGGCCTGGTCGCCATAGAGGCGCAGGCCGCCGGTACCCCGGTCCTCGCGGCCTCCGTCGGCGGCCTCCCGGTGGCCGTGCGCGACGGCCACACCGGCTTCCTCGTCGACGGCCACGACCCGGCCGACTACGCGCGCGTGCTGCGCCGGTTCGCCGACGAACCGTCCCTCGCCGCGCGCATGGGCCGGGCCGCCGCCCGGCACGCCCAGTCCTTCGGCTGGGACACCGCGGCCGCCGCCACCGCCGACGTCTACACGGCCGCGACGCAGTCCCACCGCCGTCGCGTACGCTCCCACCATGGGTGATGTCGAGAAGGCCGGGCAGGTCCTGGAGGACGTCCTGAAGGACGCCGAACTGGAGTGGGAGAGCCCCGAGCCCGGCAACTACGTGGTCAGGCTGCCCGGTACCCGCAAGCTCTCCACGACGGTCTCCTTCCTGATCGGCCGCCACTCCCTCTCCCTGAACGCGTTCGTCATCCGCCACCCCGACGAGAACGAGGCGGGCGTCCATCGCTGGCTGCTTGAGCGCAACCTCAAGCTGTACGGCGTGAGTTACGGCGTCGACCGCCTCGGCGACGTCTACGTCACCGCGCGACTCCCGCTCGCCTCCGTCACCCCCGACGGCATCGACCGCCTCCTCGGCCAGGTCCTGGAAGCGGCCGACGGCGCCTTCAACACCCTGCTGGAACTGGGCTTCGCGTCCTCGATCCGCAAGGAGTACGCCTGGCGGGTCTCCCGCGGCGAGTCCACGCGCAACCTGGAGGCCTTCCAGCGCCTGATCGACCGCCCGGCGGACTGACCGCGCCGCCGGGGCCGCGCCGCCGGAGCCGCGGCGCCGCGCGGTCGCCACGGAGTTCAGCGGGCGCCGCGGTACCGGCCCGGGGTGATCCCGACCAGCTTCTTGAAGTGCCGGGTGAGATGCGCCTGGTCGTAGAAGCCGGCCACCGGGGCCACCTCGCCCGGCGGCAGTCCGTCCAGCAGCAGCCGGCGGGCCCGGCCGACCCTGCGGGATGTCAGGTACTGGTGCGGGGCGATGCCGTACGCGCCGCTGAACGCCCGCACCAGGTGGGCGGGATGGGCCAGCAGCAGCCGCGCGGCCTCCTCCAGCGAAACGCCCTCGACGACCCGTGCGTCCAGCAACTCCCGCAGCTCGCGGGCGAGAACCGGGTCCCGGTGCGGCGGGGGCGCCGTCACCCGGTGCCGCAGGTGGTCCCGCAGCCGTTCCCCGACGAGGGTCAGCCGGCTCTCCGCCTCCAGCTCGTCGCCGGGCCGGGCGAGGGCGGAGTGCAGTTGCCCGACCCGCCGCCGCAGCACCGGGTCGCGCAGGTCGGGCCCGTCCACGGCCGCCCCGATCAGCTCCTCGCCCAGGCGGCTGCTGTCCAGGTACACCACGCGCTTGCGGAAGCCGTCCGGGGTGGCGGGGGAGCCGTTGTGCGGGACGTGCGGCGGCAGCAGCGAGACGGTGTCGTGCGGGGTGCCGTGCTCGTGCCGTTCCAGGTCGTACCGGACCGCGCCGTCGTCCACGATGAGCAGCGTCCAGGCGTCGTGGACGTGCATCGGATAGGCGTACCCGGTGAAGTGGGCGTGGAAGACCTCGGTGACGCCCGGGACACGGGGGCGCCACGCGGTGACTTCCTGCCGGACGGCCATGCAAAGAACGTACAAGACCGGACCGTACGGCGATCGGCAGTCTCGTCCCATGAGCGATGGACCGATCCGATTCGACACGAAGATCGCCGTGCTGCTGCGCGAGGACCTGGAGGTCTGGCAGCGCCTGAACGTCACCGCGTTCCTGGTCAGCGGCCTGGGCACGACGGCCACCGAGGTGATCGGGGAGCCGTACGAGGACGCCGACGAGGTGCCGTACCTGCCGATGTTCCGGCAGCCGGTGCTGGTCTTCGAGGGCACGAAGGAGACCCTCGCGGCGGCGCACGCCAGGGCGCTGGCCCGCGCCCTGCCCCGGGCGGTGTTCACGGCCGACCTGTTCTCGACCGGCAACGACCGCGACAACCGCGCGGCGGTCCGCGCCGTGCCCACCGCGCAGCTGGACCTGGTGGGGCTGGCCGTGTACGGCCCGCGCGGCGGGGTGGACAAGGTGCTGAAGGGGGCGCGGATGCATCCCTGACGCGCGGACGCACCCCGGGCGCCCCTCTTCTCAGCCCATCCGGTGCCGCCACAGCCCATCCGGTTGCCGGCTCAGCCCATCCGGTTGCCGGCTCAGCCGAACATGCCGGGCACGTAGTCACCGGCCGGCTGCTGGTTGATGACGTTGACGCGGTTGTAGGCGTTGATCAGCGCGATGATGCCGATCAGGGCGCCGAGCTGCTCCTCGTCGTAGTGCTTGGCCGCGTTCGCCCAGGCCTCGTCCGTGACCCCGCCCGCCGCGTCGGCGATCCGGGTGGCCTGCTCGGCCAGCTCCAGGGCGGCACGCTCGGCCTCGGTGAACACCGTGGCCTCCCGCCAGGTCGCGACCAGGTGCAGCCGCGTGGCGCTCTCGCCGGCGGCGGTGGCGTCCTTGGTGTGCATGTCGGCGCAGAACGCGCACCCGTTGATCTGGCTGGCACGGATCTTCACGAGTTCCTGCGTGGCGGCCGGCAGCGAGGAGTCCGCGATCGCCTTCCCCGCCGCGTTGAAGTGCTTGATGAGCGAGCCGGCGACGGGATTGGCGAAGAGGTTCAGCCGAGCTTCCATGGTGTGCTCCCTGTGTGGTTGCCGCTGCTTACACCTCTGTGACGGACCGGCCCGACGGGATGTGACACGGCCGGACGTGACGCGCGTCACCCCCCCCGTGTGCGGGCCGCCCGGCCGCCTCGCCGGGTGATGCCTCAGGCGGTGCTGACCTCGGGCTCGGCGCCGGTCTTCACCGCGTCCGGGTCCGGGTCCGGGGCCGCGTCCGCGGCCGGGCGCTCCGGGGGCAGCCGGCGCATGAGCAGCGCGTAACCGGCACCGGCCACCGTGCCCACCGCCGCGCACATCGCCCAGAGCCACTGCGCTCCCAAGCGGTCGATGACCGCGCCGGACATGAGCGGTGCGATCAGGGCGGCGACGGACCAGGACAGGGTGTACACGCCCTGGTAGCGCCCGCGGCCGTGGGCCGGGGACAGGCGCACGACGAGGCCGGTCTGGATCGGGGCGTTGACGATCTCGGCGAGCGTCCACACGCACACGGTGACCATGAACACGCCCACCGAGCCGGCGAAGGCGGTGAGCCCGAAGCCGTACCCGGCCAGGAGCGAGGAGGCGACGAGCAGCGTGCGCGGGTCGCGGTGCTCGATGAACCGGGTGACGGGAATCTGCAGGGCGACGATCAGGACGCCGTTGACCGCGACGGCCAGCCCGTAGTCGGCGGGGGAGAAGCCGGCCCGGCCCATGGCCACCGGCAGTCCCACGAAGCCCTGCTGGAAGATCAGGGCGACCAGGAACGAGAGACCGACGACCGCCATGTACCGCCCGTCCCGCAGCACGGTGCCGAGACTGACCGGGTCGTCCGCCTCCCTGGCGCCGGCGGCCGCCGGCCGGGACTCGGGGATCTTCAGGAAGACGACGAGCGCGCAGGCCAGCGTCATCCCGGCCTCGATCAGGAACCCGGCGAGATAGCTGTACTCGGCGATGAACCCGGCGGCCGCGGAGGAGACGGCGAACCCCAGGTTGATGGCCCAGTAGTTGAGGGAGAAGGCGCGGACGCGGTCCTCGGGCCGGACGATGTCGGCCATCATCGCCTGCACGGCGGGCCGGGAGGCGTTGGAGGTCATGCCGACGAGGAAGGCGACCCCGGCGATGGCCACCGGGTCCGTCATGAAGCCGAGCAGCGCCACGGAGGCGGCGGTGGCGGTCTGGGCGACGAGGAGGGTCGGCCGCCTTCCCAGCCGGTCGGCCATCACGCCGCCGCCCAGCGAGGAGACGACCCCGCCGAGGCCGTGCAGCGAGGCGACGAGACCGGCGTACGAGGCCGAGTAGCCGCGCTCGACGGTCAGGTAGAGGGCCATGAAGGTGGCCACGAACGCGCCGAGCCGGTTGACGAGGGTGCTGGTCCACAGCCACCAGAACTCGCGGGGGAGCCCGGAGACGGTTTCCCGGGCGGCGCGTCTCACAGTGGCTGGTGACATCGGTGATCCCCCGCGGTGGTAAGTGGCTCGGTCGGCGACCACAACTTACAAATGCGGGCCGCCCGGACGCCACTCAATTAGCGGGGACCGTCGATCGTCGCCCTGCCGCCGCCACCGCCGAGCGTGGCGTGGTGGGCCCGCCAGCGGCGGCCACCGGGCCTGGCCGTGCGGGCCGTCGACGTACGGCGCGCCATCCCCGCCGATCCGGGCGCGCCCGCCGATCCGGGCGCGCCCGCCGATCCGGGCGCGCCCGCCGCGCCCGCCGCGCCCGCCGCGCCCGCCGCGCCCGCCGCGCCCGCCGCGCCCGCCGATCCCGGCGCGACCGGCCGGGAGGCGGTCCGGGCGGCCCGTTCGAACCGGCTCGGGAACGGGAACCTGCGCTCCAGGAAGGCGCCGATGGCCGCCTGCGCCGCCGCCCGGTCGGCCTGCGCCGTGTCCACGTCGTTGAGGCAGAAGAAGTCGACGTCCTCACCGGCCGCCAGCCGGGCCAGCCGCCGCCGCATGTCCGGGGTGCCCAACTGCACGTAGCGGAAGCGGTACTCGGCCGGTATCGCCCGGCCGGTCGCGATCGCCCAGTGGTGGTGCAGAGTGGACGCCGGCGCGACGTCCGAGGTGGAGCGGAACCGCGAGTACGAGGTCCGTTCCAGTTCCTCGATCTTCAGGTCCTCCATCTCCCGCATCACCGACAGCAGTTGCGGGTGCGGGGTGTGCAGCGACTTGTGCGTGGCCTGCCGGCCGTGGAAGCGCAGGACCACCTCGCGGGCGTTCTTGCCCGCGGAGTTCGGCGCCGGCTCCATCGGGTGCGGGTCGCCCACGCCGAGCTTCAGCGGGGACAGCGGGATGCGCGCGATGCCGTTGCCGTGGAAGAAGTGCCCCGGTCCCACGGGGCGGTTGAGGAAGACGTCGTCGTTGAAGTACAGGTAGTGGTCCGACAGACCCGGGATGTGGTGCAGCCGGCTCTCTATCGCGTGCGAGTTGAACACGGGCAGCGCGTCGTCCGGGAGGATGTCCCGGTGGTCGACCACGGTCAGGCCCTCCGCCCGCGGATCCAGCCAGGACGGCACCTGGGAGTCGGTCACCAGGTAGACGTGCCGGACGAACCCGGCGTACATCTCCAGCGAGCGCAGCGCGTACCTCAGCTCGTCGTGGCTGGTGTAGCGGGAGGCGCCGGTCTCGCGCGGGGCGATGTCGTTGTCCGACGCCTGCTGGTGGGCGCGCCGCTTCGCGGCCATCGCCGGATCGTCCCCGTCGACCCAGGTGTACACGACGTCGACGGGGAAGAGCACCTCGTCGATGCCGGGCTCGGCGAACTGGGCGAACGTCGGCACGCTGCGGTGGCCCGCCACCGCGGGCCGGCGCGCCGCCACCTGCTCCTGCGCCGCCGCGGGGACCACCTCCGACACGGCGTTGCCGCGCGGGGCGACCAGCGCCGACCCGAAGACGTCCGGCAGCCGGTTGCCGGGCACGGTCAGCCAGGAGGGGTCCGGGCCCCGGGTGTCCAGGTCCCGGCCGTGCCGCCAGAACTCGATGTCGCAGCCCGTCTCCAGAGCGCTGAGCACCTGGCCCGCGGGGCCGAGGCGCAGCACCCCGGTACGCAGCACGGCGGCCCGCCGCAGCGCCCGCGGCAGCTTCCCGTCCGCCCACAGCACCGCCGTGGTCACCACGCCGTCCGCGCCGACCGCGCCGACGTAGGCGGGGGTGCGCACGAAGCGGTGGGCGGCCCGGGCGAGCACCACCTCGCGGTACGTCTCCTCGACGCCGATCACCTGACGCGGCGTGCCGTGCCCCTGCTCGGAGGGGACCAGGAAGTACGGCACGCCGGCCGTCTCCAGCAGGGTGCACACCTGCTCCAGGTCGGCTGCGGCGGCGTCCGCGGCGGTGTAGCCGGCGACCGTGCGGCCGTACAGCCGCACCGGTCCGGCGGTGATCCGGCGCAGCCCGGGGATCGAGTCCTTGAGGCGCCGGCGGGCCCGGGCCGTGCGCAGCGACCAGAGCCCGGCCCACAGCCAGAGCCGCAGGCGCACGAGGAGGTCCCGGGCGGCCCGGGCGCCCGAGGGCGCCGCGAAGCGGTTGCGGATGTCCATGGGCTCGGCCTCGTCAGCTCTGCTTCTCGAAGGGGCTCGGGAAGGGGAAGTAGTTCTCCAGGAAGTCGTGCATCCGGACGCTGACCTGCTCCCGCTCCTCCGGCGGCACGTCGACGTCGTTGAGGCAGAAGAAGTCGAAGCGGCGGTTGCGGCGCAGGTCGTTCAGGCGCCGCTCGGCGTCCGGGCGGCTGATGTTGACGTACCGGAAGCTGAACTTGCCCGGCACGCCGCGGCCTGTCATCAGGGCGTACTGGTAGAGCAGCGGGGCCGTCATCGCGATGTCCGTCGGCGAGCGGAACCGGGACGCCGTGGTGCGGGCGATGTCCTCCGGGAACAGGTCCTCCAGCGCCCGCAGTGTCTCGCGCTGCTGCGGCAGCGGGGTGTGCATGAAGTTGTTCGTGGTCATCCGGCCGAACTTCTCCAGCAGCAGCCGGCGCACGTTCTTGCTGGCGGAGTTGGTGGCCGTCTCCTCGGCGTGCGGCTTGCCGACGCCGATCTTGAGCGGGGACACCGGGATCTTCATCAGGCCGCTGCCGAAGAAGAAGTGCTCCGGGGCGATCCGGCGGCCGACGAACACGTCGTCGTTGAAGTACAGGTAGTGGTCCGACAGGCCCGGGATGTGGTGCAGCCGTGTCTCGATCGCGTGCGAGTTGAACACCGGCAGGGCGTCCGCCGGGAAGATGTCGCGGTGGTCGACGACCGTGATGCCCGGGGCGGTGTCGTCGAGCCAGTGCGGCTTCTGGCCGTCGGTGACGATGTAGATGTGCCGGACGAAGTCGGCGTACATCGCGAGCGAGCGCAGCGAGTACTTCAGCTCGTCGTGGCTGGTGTAGCGGGAGGCGTTCGTCTCCTTGTCCAGGATCTCGGCGGTGCCGCGCTCCTGGTAGCGGGCCCGCTTGGCCCGCATCTCCGGCTCCTCGCCGTCCACCCAGGTGTAGACGACGTCCACCGGGAAGGTCACCTGGTTCACGGTCGGCAGGGTCAGCGGGGTGAAGCTCGGCAGCTCCCGCTCGCCGACGCGCACGGTGGCGGGCTTCTGCTCGGCGGCCGGCAGGACGTCCGTGACGCCGTTGTTCCGCGGGGTGATCAGGGACTCGGCGAAGACGTCGGCGGACGCCTGCGGCTGAACCTTGGCCAGTCGCCGGGGGCCGTCGGCCGACTCCAGGAGCGCTCCGCCGTCCTCCCAGAACTCGACGTCACAGGCCAGCTCCGGTCCGGCGAGCAGCTGGCCCTCCGGTCCGAGGAGGTTCTCCCCGACGCGCAGGACGGGGGCGCTGCGCAGCGGGGCCGGCAGTACGCCGTCCATGAACATCGCGGGGTGCTTGAGCGCCCCGCCGGGCAGCGGCCTGCCGATGAACACCGCCTTGCCCTCGTTCTGCGCCTCCAGCGCGGTGAGGAAGCGCTCCCGGTCGACGGCGTTCACGCCGACGACGTGCCGGATGCGGGAGGCGACCATGAAGTAGGAGATGCCCTCCTGCTCCAGCGCGGCGACGACCAGGTCCAGGTTGGAGGCGGCGGCCTCGGCGGCGGTGAAGCGTGTCACCAGCCGTCCGTACAGCTCCTGGCCGCGGACTTTCACCGGGCGCAGCACCGGGTCGGTGACCGCTGTCCTGCGACGGCGCCGCATGGTACGCAGCTGCCAGACCCGCTCGGCGGCCTTCCGCTCGACTCTCGGCCGGATGCGGCGGGCAAAGGAACGGACGGTCACGTTCGGGGCTCCTCTTCGTAAACCTCACTTCTGCGATAACCAGACCGTCGGATGTGGTGAAAGGTTGTAGAAGAATTAACCGGGGCTTGGACGAAGTGATCGCGGACACAGAGCGAGGCACGTACCGACCCACGCACCGACCCACGTACGGGCCGCCCGCGCCGACGCGGGCGGCCCGGCTCGCTGGGTGGACACGGAGGCCGCCCCCCGGGGCCCCTTAGGTAGGCTCGAAGCCATGGCCGACGCACCGTACAAGCTGATCCTCCTCCGCCACGGCGAGAGCGAGTGGAACGCGAAGAACCTGTTCACCGGCTGGGTGGACGTGAACCTGAACGAGAAGGGCGAGAAGGAGGCGGTCCGCGGCGGTGAGCTGCTCAAGGACGCCGGCCTGCTGCCCGACGTGGTCCACACGTCCCTCCAGAAGCGCGCGATCCGCACCGCCCAGCTCGCGCTGGAAGCGGCCGACCGCCACTGGATCCCGGTCCACCGCAGCTGGCGCCTGAACGAGCGCCACTACGGCGCCCTGCAGGGCAAGGACAAGGCGGCGACGCTGGCCGAGTTCGGCGAGGAGCAGTTCATGCTCTGGCGCCGCTCGTACGACACCCCGCCGCCCCCGCTCCCGGACGACTCCGAGTTCTCCCAGGCGCACGACGCCCGCTACGCGACGATCCCGCCGGAGCTGCGCCCGCGCACGGAGTGCCTGAAGGACGTCGTCATCCGCATGCTGCCGTACTGGTACGACGGCATCGTCCCCGACCTGCTCGCCGGCCGCACGGTCCTGGTGGCGGCCCACGGCAACAGCCTGCGCGCCCTGGTCAAGCACCTGGACGGCATCTCGGACGCCGACATCGCGGGCCTGAACATCCCGACGGGCATCCCCCTCGCCTACGAACTGGACGCCGACTTCAAGCCGGTCACCCCCGGCGGCAAGTACCTCGACCCCGAGGCGGCGGCAGCGGCGATCGAGGCGGTCAAGAACCAGGGCAAGAAGAAGTAAGACGGACTGATCAAGCCCCCTACCTGCGGTTTCTCCGCGAGTAGGGGGCTTGCTGCTGCCTCCGGGCCGTCTCTGGGCCGTCGCGCTCAGATGCGGTGCAGTCTCACCCGGACCGACACGACGAAGGCCAAGGGGAGGACGGCGATGGGTTCAGCACCGACCCACACGGCCAGCGCCGCCCCGCCGAGGCCGACGAGGCCCAAAGGCAGCTCACGAGGGATGAGAGCGCTCCTGGCTGGACGGCATGAGGTGCGCGTACACGCGGAGCGTCAGGCCTGGGTCCGAGTGGCCGCGGTACTCGGCGAGGGCCTTGATGTTCTCGCCGGCGTCCAGGAGCACCGAGGCCTAGAAGTGCCTCAGAGCATGCATCCCGTTCGCCCGGGACTCGACGTAGGGCTCGCCAGGAACCGCTTCATGTGCTCCCCAAGCGCATCGGCCACGGGGCCAGGAAGCGGGACGTCCCGAAGTTTGCCGCCCTTCGGCGGGGCGGGGGCGGGCCCTATCAGTGTCCGTGCTGCGGCTACCTGACGCTCGCAGAGCGCGGCCTCTACGAGATCTGCGCCGTGTGCTTCTGGGAGGACGACGGCCAGGACGATCACGACGCCGACAGGGTACGCGGCGGACCGAACGGCCGGCTGAGTCTGACTGAGGCCCGTCGCAACTTCCACGCCATGGGCGCATGCGACGAGCGGTGCACCCAGTTCGTTCGGGAGCCACTGTCACACGACAGCGGCGGTCGAGGCCGGACGCCCAGGGGTGATCGGCCGAGGCGCACGGGCGGTTGGCCGACGTTGGCAGGCCCCCGTGATCGACCTGATAAAGATGAGGCCAGACCTCAAAGCGTTCACCTGGCCCGGGTGCCGTCCTCACCGCTGGCTGGCCCCCGCCGCCTTGACTCAGCCTTGATCCATCGATCCGATTCCGAGGCGGCTGTGCTGAGGGCCTGTCCCCGGATTCACCAAAGGTGAGATCGTCCCCGATCGCGGCCGAAGAGTCGCCGGATCAGCAAGTACGTACCCACGGCAAGCAAGGTCGCCCCTATAAGGATCAAGGCCACCCCGATAGCGATCAGGAATGCCCCGATAAGGACCAGAAATGCCCCAAGCAGGACCAAGAGCGTCCCGATGATGAGGAGAAAGATCGCGAGGACGGTCACGGTTGTCTCCTGTCCTCCCTCCCGCTCTGCCTCCTTCCCTGCTCCCGGGGGAACACGCCGCCTCACGCCCACAGCACGGTTGCTGAGCGTCGCCGCACCGTCATCCAGTGCGATTCACGCCTGTTGCAAGATCGGTCTTGCTATGCCTGCGGCCCCTCGGCATCCCTCCGGCTGGACACGACATGTCGCGCGATCGTGGACAAGGCCAGCTCACGATCCTCGGCAACCACGAGCCAACCCTTGCCCAGGAGCGATTGCAGCAGTGGGCGGACCTCTTCGCCCAGTTCCTCCGCCAAGTCGTCATCCGTGAGGGAGAAGCCATCCTGTACACGGCTCGCCACGTGGAACACGACGGCTTCCTCCCCCGCGGTGATGTTGAAGTCCATGACGTGAAGGTATGCGAGCCCCATGACCGCAGCACGCCGATGGCGCCTGAAGCCGGGAATCATCGGCTGCGGCCGGATGCGCCTGCGGCTGATCCGAACGGCCTGGTCAGTCCCCACCCGCCCGTCTCGGTTTCCGTCTCATTCAGCGACGGACACCACCGTTCAGGCGGGTCCCGCACTCGACTCGTGATGAGCGCCCGGACGGGCATGAACGCAGGTGAACGCCCCGGCACGGCCCCTAGTGGACTGCCAGCAGACCTGGAAAGCGGTCGCGGCAGATGTACGGCGGTCAGAGATCATCCGGACCCCCAAGAGACCCCCTGAACTCAGCTGCCGTCGTGGCACTCGTCTTCGGCGGGGGACTGGCAGGCCCGGCACAGTTCGTGCCGCCCATAGGAAGTGATCACGCTTCCCCAGCCGTTGCACACCTCACAGTCGGCAGCCAAAGCGGCGTTGGCGCGAGGGTTGGGCTCGGGAGCGGTCATCGTTCCGTAAGCCATTGATTCTCCTGACGTCGGGACTGCTCCAGATGCACCCCTGGGCTGCACGATGCCTACTTTATTCCGTTTCATGCCCGATTGCGCCCGTTCATGCAGATTTTGTGACTGGTTTACCTGCTGTGGCAGCCGGACTCGCCCGTGGCCGAGGAATCGTCCCCTGGCGTGGCGCCGTGGTGGGGTGGCGGCCGGCACCGTCAGGGGAGTGCCGCTGTCCCTTCAAGCAGGCCTCAGGGGCGCACAGCAACGCCCCGGCTCGGGCCGTCTCTGGGCTGCGGGGATGTTCGGCATCAAAGGACTTCTGGCATCCACAGCGGACATCAACGGCGTCGGACGAAGGCGTACACCAGCACCCCTGCCTGGCCGTTGCTCCCATCGGCGGCCGCAGTCGGAAGATGCTCGGATCGAACTCCTAAAGCGGTGCTCCGAGAGCGCCGGCGCCTCGTCAGCAGCGGTCGCTAGGCTCGAGCTCGTGAGCGAAGCCGCCCAACTCATAGCGAACCACCGAGTCCACGTCGTACCCGTTGTGCTGGCCTTGGCCAATCCACCCTGGCAGCGGGACGTCTGGCTCGACCCGTCGGCGTTCGAAAACCTGGACCATGTCTTCCACACACTCTTCGACGACTTCTGCGACGCCGACGAGCCGGAGCGGTACCTCGGCGTCAGCCTTCGAAGTGACGAAGAGGTCGTCCTCATGCGAGAGCTCGGTGCCGCGCTCAACGCTGCGGCAGCCGAGGCGCCCAACGACACCGACGCGGAGCATCTCCAGTCATCTGCCTGGCCAGACGTCGTGTCCATCGCCGGGCGCCTCGCTCAAGTCATGGTCACGAACGACCTGCAAGAACTTGCCACACTGCTCGAGGACGCGGCCGTGCCAGACCCGTGCCAGATCGCGCGGGGAGCCACGGGGAACAGCGGGGAGCAGGTCGGCGGCAATTCAGGCTCCGACACGGCGTCGCCACAGGTCGGCTCGGCAACCTCTCGCGAACGCCCTTAGCTTCCCAAGCCGAGGGCTCCGGCGCCGTGGTCACGCATCGGCTGTCGCGGCTTGCTCTGGTCGACGGCATCAGCAGCGTGGCTGAGCCCGGTAAAGGTACAGCGAGCCATACGCGCGCCTGATCGGTCGGCCCACCCGCCATCGTGGCTGACTTTCGTCGGCTGAGGTTCAGACGTGGGTCCGCCGAACGCCGGTACACGCGATCAACCTCCCGCCGTCTCCGGTCAGAAACAGCATGAACGTCCAGGAGTCATCGGCAGCCCTGATCTGCGACAGGCGAACCGGCTGTTGATGCCGGCCGAGCAGCTCCACGGCGCATGCCATAGAACTACGGATCAGAAGGTTCTCGAACCGGCCGCCAAGGCGGAGGCCATGGAGCCTCCTGCACGGTCCCCAGCTCGGATATCTGCAGGCTCCGCCGAGCGCAATCATGGAACTCAGCCCGCGCAGCCCGGTAGCCACTGAATGCCTCTGCCCAAGAGGGCGGGTTGCCGGCCAGCTGCCCACGCGCAAGCCACTCAAGGTGCCAGACGCACCTGTTGAGCCTCTGCACCGCTACCGCGGTCTCGGCGTTGGCTAGGAGACTCAAGGCCTCAACTGAGGCCGCTCGCCGACCTTCTGCTGTCGCCGCCTGCTCCAGTTCCGCATCTGTCGGCTGAAGGGGTGCCGGGTGATCAACAAGACCGCGGTAGGCAGCAAGCCGCTGGTACCGAGTGGCGCACTCCTTCACGGCATGGCTGTACTCGCTGTACGCCTGGAGGAGATGGCCGTCCCAACGGGTCTCCTGCTGCCTGCGCCAACGGCTTCGCTCGGTGAGTGCCCCAACGAGGTAGGACATCAGGCCACCGACGACAACTCCCAACAGCGTCGGTAATTGTCCAACGATCCCACTCACATTGCCCCCAGCCCTGTGACGTCTCAGGGATACATACCCCCTGGAACTACCACTGCCAGGCCTGGGCCCGAATCCAACTTGGCCGTTCACCGATGGACGGCGTGTGCGCACCACAAGCGCAGTCGTCGTCACGGGCCGGTCGTCGCGGCTTGCGGTGGTCGACGACAAACCCGATGGCGTGGTTGATGCCGTGGGGGAGAAGCGAGGCACACACGTGCCTGTTAAGTCGGCGCACCCGCCGTCGTGGCCGGCTGTCGTCGGCAGTCCTAGAGCTCCGAACTCCAGCGCGCTCGCAGTGATGCACCACCGGCCAGGCTGTCGTCGAGGAACCCAGACAACTCGTGGAGAGCGTCCAGCACGCGTTGGAGGTTGAGGCGACGCTCGCCTTGTGCGATGGCGAGATGGAACCAGATGAGAGGGTCTGCCCACACCCTCCGATCCGGTTGCGAGAGGAGTTCGCAGAATTCTCTGTAACTCCGGAGCCGTCCTTCAGGTTCGAGGATGACGTCAGTGCCGATGCTGGACTGTGTCGCGTAGTAGACGTCACAGGCGGCGAAGGCTACCTGGACCTTCAGTATCAGGGCGGTCAGTTTCGTGTCGTCCTGCCCAGGCAAGCGAAGGAACGGTATGTCGAGTCGTGTACGCGTCATCTGGGCGAAGAGGCATGCAACCATCCAGACACTGGAGACCAGCGCGACGCCCCTCCCGGCGAACCAGGCGGGATCTTTGTCATCGATCTCACCGGGTTCGTTGAGCACCTGAGCGGGTTGGTAGCAGTCATGCCGATCGACGGAGGTCGCGTAGAGGGAAAGCCGGTGGTGCGCCTCAGCAGCGTGCCATCTGAGGGGGTTGAGGTACGACGTGTTGTGGGCCTCGCGTTGAGTGCGCCTGTTGTCTCGCCGTTGCTGTTGGCTGGTCATCCATACGAGACTCGTTGAGATAACGCCCGAGGTTAAGGCCGATACCAGCGTTACCAAGAGAGTATTCACGCAGCTGTCTCCTTCGCACGGCCCATGTAGCGAAGAGCCTCCTGGAAGCGTCTGCCGAGACGGCAGCGGCAGCGTGGCTGAGTCCGGTGGGGGTACAGCGAGGCCCCGGATGCCGGCCCGTGGTGGCGTGCGCGGGTGTCTTCAGTGGCTGCGTTCACGAGAACGGACATCAGATGTCCACCACTTCGAGAGGCATCCGGGAATCTCCCCCGGCAGGCGCCTCTACCAAGATCCACCAGCCCTTGCCGCCGCTCATCCCGGCTGCCTCTGGTTGACTGTCGGCAGCGCCGTGAAGGCTGTCGGCCGAGCGGGGAAGCGGTAGCCACCACGGTGGAGTTGATCTCGCTCGGCGGACCCGACGGCGAATCTGCGCTTGTCGCCCAGAACAACGTTCACCCTGGTAACGGTCGCAGATTCAGCCCTGAAAGTCAGCAGCGGACTCGACCAGCCGCCAGACGGAGTGCCTCCCGAAGTGGTGGACATCCGCGCCCCGTTCTCGTGGACCCAGCCACTTCAGGACTCGCCGCAGGCGTGACGTAGACGCTGAAGGTTCGCCTCGTGCTCATCGATCCAGTCAGCCGTCGGCTCGAGTCCCAGAGCCACCGTCAACCTGTCCGGGTCGTGGACCGAGATGGAGAGCCAGCCGGTCTCGTGCGGGTGGAAGTACAGCTCCAGGCCTCGGCTGCCGTGCGGCCAGCTGGCGTCTCGACCAGCGCTGAGGCCTCTGAGCGCTTCCTCCCACTCGTCGAGATGATCAAGCCAGATGTTGGTCTGCAAGCGGGCGTCCACGAAGTCCGTGGTCACCAGGCACTCGGCTCGCACCTGGGCGCGTCGAGCCTCGTGGCGCTCAATCGTGCGCAGGACGAGGGAGACGTTTCGCCCGTCGGACAGATGTATCAAGTCAACGGGGACCCATTCGTCCACTCGCACTCCCCTTCGCCGGTCGTGTGTACAGAGCTCGTGTGCACGATACGACCTCGAACGCCCCGCCCACGGCGTAGTGATCGACTCACGCGGTCCGCGGCGACCGTCTCGGGTCTCGTCCGGAACCTGAGTATCAGCATCAATGTCAGTGCCCCCTCCTAAGGTGGCCAGCGATCTTGCGGATGTCACACCGGGAGGAGCGGAACGATGGGCGCCAGTGGATGGGAGTACGTCACCCCGTACGAAGGGACCGTCGAGAAGTCCCTGGAGGTCCTGCACGCGCGGGTCTTCCAAGAGCTCTACGGCGACGACGCCACCTACCGGAATCTCGAGGAGCTGTGGCAGGACGAGGAGTTCATGGGCGAGGAGGGGACCCACTCGATCCTGGACATCGATCGCGTCGTCCACACACCCGCCGCTCCCTCGAGCCACAACGTCGCGGACTACGGGACGCTGCGCCCGCTGGCACATGAGCGCGTCGTGCACCATTTCGGCACCGATCGCCCAACGCCCGCCCGGTTCGAGGAGGTTCTCGCCCAAGCCCAGACAGCCATCGGGACCCCGTTCGACCGTCCGGAAACGCTCCTTGACGAGTGCCGCATGCGGTGGACCGGGGTGTACGTCGTGCTCTACACCGGCGATGAGCCCACCCACTTGGGGATCTTCGGGTTCTCCGGCGACTGAGCCGTGCCCGGGGAGGCTGCGCTAGCCGTCGTACGGAACCCAGGCACGCACGCCCGCGCTGTTCGTGCCGTACCAGTAGCGCGGCATTCCCTTGATGCTGGTGGTGTGGAACGGGCGGCCGTGGTCGTCGATGCGGATCGTGCCGGTGCGGCCCTGGGAGGACCAGTCGAGTTCGAGGTACCAGCGGGCGTCGTAGGCCTGGGTGGTCGCGTCGACGAGCAGGACCTCCGGGTCCTCGGCGGAGACCCGGTACGGGAAGTGCGCCGCCGGGATGGTGTGTTCGACGTCCGCGCCGTCCTTCGGGCGGGCGGTGGGGCGGTCCACGTCGAGGTTCACGGTGAAGCGGCCGGGCGTCATGTCGCCGCCGCAGCCCTGGTCCATGGCGTACGCGCGCCCGGCGGCCGGGTTGCCGCGGCTGACGACTCGGACGCGGAGCGCCTCCAGGACCACGGCGGTGGACGACCGCCCCTGCACCGAGATCTGCACCATCGTCTGCCGCCCGTGCGCCGCGCCCTGCGTCGCTGCCCACGCCGCGGCGTCCTGCTGCACCGGCGGCGGAGGCACCTGTGCGGGCGACTTGTCGATGACGTAGTCGTGGCCGCAGCCCTGGTCCCAGACCTGGGAGTCTGCGCTCCAGATGAGGGGCAGGCCGGTGGCCGGTTTCGCGGACGGGGCCGACCCGGCGCCCGTGGGGGACGGGGTGGAGGTCTTCCGCCGGGGACCGGGTGTCTTGGAGCTCCGGGAGGGTGAGGGGGATGCGGTGGCCGACGGTTGCGCCGAGCGGCCGGGTGAGCCGAGGGCGGTCGTCCGCGGGCCCGCGGTGCGGGAGGCGTCCGGTTCGGAGGGGTGGTCGTCCGACAGGGCGGACGTGCTGCCCAGGGCGGCGAGCAACGCGCAGGTGACGGCGGTGGGCGCCAGGACCCGCTTGCGGCGGTACCAGGGGCGGGGAGCGGGGGAGGGGGCGAGCCGAATCGGCTCCCGTTCGTCCTCCGGTGCGGGGTCGTGCGGGCCCCTGTCGTCCGGTGCGGGGTCGTGCGGGGCCGCATCGTTCGGAGCGGTCCCGTGCGCGGCGGTCCCGTGCGGGGCGGCGTCACCCGGGGTGCCGTCCCCCGGGCTCCCCGCGGGGCCGCTCTTCTCGGTGAGAGACCCGTCCGCCTCCGCCTCCGCCGCCTCCGCCGCCACCGCCGCCTCCGCCGGACCGGCCGTACGGGTCCGCTGCCGGGCCGCCAACGCCGCCAGCCACAGCCGGTGCAGTTCCAGCCGCTCCGCCGGTGTCGCCTCGCAGAAGGCCGCCAGCCGTTCCACGGGCGCGAAGTCCTGCGGCACCGCCTCGCCGGCGCAGTACCGGTGCAGCGTCGAGGTGTTCATGTTGAGGCGGCGGGCCAGGGAGCCGTAGCTCCGGTCCGTGCGGTCCTTCAGCCGGCGCAGCAGCGCCGCGAACTCCTCGACATCGTCCTGAGTCGACACCGTTCCCCCGTCGTCCACCGCGAATCCGTATCCCAGGCGCTCATATACCTGCACGTCAGATGGGCTGGGATGGTTCCACCATCGCCAACCGGGCGGCAGCCGTTGCGCCCGGCTCCGGTGACCGCCGATGCTCTAGGTGTCGCACCGACCAGGACCGGAACCTCCAACCGGCGTCGGGCGGCGTCCGACACGTGTGCACCGCGCTCACGCAGTGCTCACCGCGTCCACCGCACGCATCGTATTCACCGCACTCGTTCACGGGGGGACACCCATGCCCAAGCACGCCCGAGCAGGCGCGCTCCTCGCAGTCGCCGTCACGGGTCTGACCGTGGCGCTCGCCGGGCCGGCCGGCGCCGCCGCGAAGACGCCCGGCTTCCTCGCGGCCGGGGACCTGCCGCCGCATCCCGCCTCGGCCTGGACGGCCGGCAAGGTAACCGCCGGGGTGCCGGGGGAGACGGCCGGGGACGCCTGTCTCCGGGCGCTGCCGGGCCACAAGCCGGCCTGGCACCGCGACTTCCGCACCGACCTCGACACGAACGCCCGGCAGATCACGCTGGTCCTGCGCGACACCCGTTCGGCGAAGCAGCTGACCTCGCGGCTGGACAAGGACATCAAGTCCTGCGCGGCGCGCATCGAGCGGCAGCACCCGGACACCGAGGCCACCGGCAAGGACTACGGACAGCTGCCCGTCGAGGAGGGCGCCCACGTCTACGGCGTCCACACCGAGACCTCCCACGGGGCCGACGACGTCCGCCTGCTGTCGGTCGGCCGGGACGGGCGCACCGTCACGGTCGTGAACTGGGCGCAGCTCGGCGGCTTCGAGGGTGCCCCGGTGAAGGCCTTCAAGAAGACGACCACCAAGGCCGTGAACAAGCTCCACTAGCGGGGCCGCTCGGGGCCGCCCTCCCGCCACGGGGGTCGGAAGGGCGGCCCGGCACCGGCCACCACGACAGCACGACCCGATCGATCGACCACCCGATCACCCGATCACCCGAAAACAGGGGGAACAGACATGAACAGCAAGACCCGCATCGCCCTCACCGCCGGCGTCCTCGCCGTCGCCCTCGGCCTCGGCGCCGGTGTTCAGGCCTCCGCCGGGACCCCGCGCAGCGTCAGCGGCAAGCCGTCCGACAACATCACCCGCATCGCCGACTTCTACGGCGCCTACATCGACGCGGTGACCGACGAGGACAGCGGCAACCTCGGCACGGCCCTGCGCAGCCACTACCTCACCCCCGCCTTCCAGAGGGAACTGAACGCCTGGGAGAAGAAGAACCACGCCAACGGCGTCCTGCGCGCCCAGAACGTGCCGCTCGCCTGGAAGGTCACCGACAACGGCACCACCGACCACACCGAGGCCGTCATCACGCTCACCTGGGGGAAGTCCAGCACCACCAAGCTGGTCGTCGACATGACCCGCGGCAGCCACAAGATCTTCCACATCGGGGAGAAGGGCATCGGCAGGAAGTGACGGCCGCCATGTGGCCGACTGCTGTCCCGCTCGGAAGAACCGGGCGACTGAGCATATGAGGAACAAGGTCGCTCGACAGCGGCCGTTCAAGGCCCCCACCTGCGGTTATCCGCGGGTGGGGGCCTTCGCGCGGGCAGGTGCGGAGTGGATCTGTGCCCACGGCCACAGCGGACGGGGCGCGCGGAGGCGCATACTGAGCCATGACCAAGCCTGCTGCGCCGAAGCGTCACCTGCCCACCAGCCCCTTCAAGGCCCCGGTCGCACCGGTTCCCAAGCACTTCGCCGTGGGTGACCAGGTCACGCACGACGTGTACGGCCTCGGCCGGGTGATCGGCATCGAGGACGGAGTCGCGGCGCTCGTCGATTTCGGCTCGGCGCAGATGCGGATCTTGAGCCCGTACGCCAAGATGACCAAGCTGTAGGACCGTTGTGCCCGGTCACGGCACACCCAGGCCCCCATGAGGGGCCTGCAACGAAAGAGAGTCCCCCCATCGATACGACGTCGCTGTTCTCCGCCCTGGAAGGGCAACCCCGCCGCTCCGCCGCGGCATCGCCGCCTCCGGCGACCAACCCCTTCCAGGCCCCCGACTTCGGGGACGACGAGACCTACCCCTTCGAGGACGCACAGGAGCCCGCCGCGGGCACACGTGCGGCACGGTCCAGGGCGGCCTAGCCCCGGACCCAACGCGGCTTGGCCACAATGCCGGTGACTTAGCCCCAGACCCAACGCGGCTCAGCCCCAGACCCCGACGCGGCCTGGTCCCGAGCCCAAGGCGGCCCGGCCTCACGCGCAGGAGTCGTGGCAGCGGCCGGTTCAGGAAGGCCGGCCGGGGCCGTAGCGCACGGCCAGCAGGGCCACGTCGTCGTCGTTGTCCGGTGGGCGCGCCCGCGCCAGCAACTGGTCGGTGAAGTCTTCCAGGGGGCGGTGGGCCAATGCCGCGGCGTGCCGGCGCAGGTGTTCCAGGCCCTCGTCCAGGGTGTGGCCCGGGGACTCGATGAGGCCGTCCGTGTAGAGGACCAGGGTCGCCTCGGGCGGCAGCTCCGCCGTCGCGTCGGGACGGACCTTCTCGGGCGTGACGCCCAGGAGGATCCCGTGGCCGTCGGTCAGATAGCGGGCCACGCCCTCCCGGGTGACCAGCAGCGGAGGTGGATGGCCCGCGTTGGTCCAGGACAGCTCGCACTGGCCGGCGGCGTTCTCACTCATGCGGGCGAAGACCAGCGTGGCCATGGAGACCTCGGTGATGTCCAGCGTCGCCTGGTCGAGCCATTCCACGATCTTGCTCGGCGGCTTCTGCTGGGACACGGCGTACGCCCGGAGCATGTTGCGCAACTGGGCCATGCCGGCCGCGGCGTCCAGGTCGTGGCCGACGACGTCACCGATGGCGAGGGCGGTGGCGCCGTCCGTCAGGGTGAACGCGTCGTACCAGTCGCCGCCGACCTCGGAGGCGTCCGGCGCGGGCAGGTAGCGGGCAGTCATGCTGCGGCCGGGCGTCCGGGGGAGCGTCGGCAGCAGATGGCGCTGCATGGTCTCGGCCACCTGGCGCTGGCGCTGGTAGAGGCGGGCGTTCTCCAGGGCGAGGCTGGCGCGCCGGGCGATGTCCTCCAGCAGGGCGGTGTCGGTCGCGGTGAAGTGATCGGGCTGGTCGGCGCGGCCGAGGGTGAGCGCACCCATGACGCCGTGCAGGCTGCGGAGGGGGACGATGACGGCCGAGTGCATGCCGGTCGTCTCGAACAGGCGCCGCTGCTCCACCGCGATGCCGGAGTCGGGCGGGCCCTGGTAGGTCTCGGGGCCGGCGAAGGAGGACGCGACGCCGCGCAGGGCGCGGGACAGGGGCATCGAGGACTCCTGCGGCACCGGCGGCATGGGCCCCTGGAGATCGTCCCGGAACAGTACGGTGCCGCCTTCAGCATGGGCGACGGCGAAGCGCGACACTTCGTCCCGCTGGCTGATCAGGTCGATGACGGCCCAGTCGGCGATGCGGGGCACCACGAGGGTGATCAGGCGGCGCAGCGCCTCGTGGATGTCCAGGGTGGAGGTGAGCAGGGTGGTCGTCTCGGCGAGCAGAGCCAGCCGTTCCATTTCGGAGAGCCGTCCGTCGGCCGGTGGCCGCTGGGCGGGACGCCCGGGGCGTCCCGCGGAGTGGAAGAGGACGAGCGTGACTGACGGGCGGACACCGGTGTCGCAGGGGGTGGCCAGCCAAGCCACCGGCAACAGTGTGCCGTCTCCCCGCTCGAGCCACTCGTCCTCACCCTGCTCCGTGCGTCCGCCGAGGACGCTCTGCCGCATCCGGCACTGGGCCCTCGGTACGGGTTCCCCCCAGCCGTTGCGGTGCAGCAGGTCGTGGGCGTCTCGGCCGACCAGATCGGAGGCGGGGCGGTCCAGGAGTTGTTCGCCGCGCGTGTTGACGGCGACGATCAAGCCCTGATCGTCCGCCAGGAAGGCACCCGTGCCGAGGGCGTCGAGGGCCCTGGCAACTGCTTCGTGCGGACTTTCCGTGGCCGTCATCGCTGCCTCCCGTCACCGGGGAATCATCGCGCCCCTCCCTCCGGTACGGGTTCCCTTGGGGCAGGGGAACCCACGCGGCGGGCAGGAGCCACACGATTCCGGCCGCTGAGGTTCGACGCCCGTCGTCACAGCGGCCGGATCCGGGCGCGCAAGAGGCAGAACTCGTTGCCCTCCGGGTCGGCCAGGACGTGCCAGTCCTCCTTGCCGGTCTGGCCCACGTCGGCGGGCCTGGCGCCCAGGGCGAGCAGTCGTCGCAGTTCGGCGTCCTGGTCGCGGTCGGTGGCGTTGACGTCGATGTGCAGCGGGAGCTTCCCCGGGCGCGGGTCCGTGCCGGGGCTGAGGACCAGGGTCGGCTGCGGGCCGCCGAAGCCGGTGTCGGGCGGCCCGATCTCGATGCTTCCGTCGTCCTCCCTGCCGAGCTCGACGTAACCGAGGACCCCGCTCCAGAACGCGGCCAGCCGTTCGGGGTCGGCGGCGTCCAGGACCAACTCGCTGATGCGGCATGCCATGCCCGGAATCGTACGGAGGACCCCCGACGCGCGCAGTTAGATTCCGTGGGCTGGGAACTCGGTGTGGCGACGGGATACTGAGAGACCATGACTGCTGATCACGCGTCACGCCGGGGGTGATGACCATGCCGCCGGAGGAGCCCCGGCCGCCGGCCGGCGGTGGTGTGCCTCCCGACGCCGAACCACGGCTGTGGGTCGGTGAGACGCTGGCCGCCGCCGCGCGCGACGCGGGGGATCCGCAGCGGGTCCCGGGCGCACTGTGCGAGGCGTGCCTGCGGCTGCTGCCGGTCAACGGCTCCTCGGTGTCCATCTCCGGCGGCAAGGGCGTCAGCGTCACCTGGTGTGCCAGCGACCGGGTCGCCGCCCGGCTGGCCGAGCTGCAGTACACCGTGGGCGACGGCCCCTGCCACACCGCTCTCGACCGGGGCGCCCCCGTCCTCGCGGTCGACCTCAGCCAGGGCGGCGACGCCCACCGCTGGCCGATCTTCGCGAGCGAGGCCGTGGCCCTCGGCGTCCGCGCCGTGTTCTCCCTGCCGCTCGGCGTCAGCGGCGCCGCGATCGGCACGCTCGACCTGTACAGCGAGCGCGTGGGCGGGCTCACGGAGCCTGACATGCGGACCGCCCTGTGGGTGCGGGACGCGGTCACCTACGCGCTGGTCGGCCTCCAGAGCAGCGACCCCGTCGGCGGGGAGGACGGTGCGGAGGACGGGGTAGCGTCCTGGATGGCGGCCTCCGAGGCCGACCACACCGAGGTCTACCAGGCCGTCGGCATGGTGATGGTGCAGCTGGACGTGGACCCCGAGCAGGCGCTGGACCGGATGCGGGGCCGCGCCTACGCCGAGGGCCGCACGGTCAGCCAGCTCGCCCGGGACGTCCTGGCCCGCAAGCTCCGCTTCGACGGGGACGCGGACGGCCGGGGCGGCGCCGGCCGCGGTGGTGGGAGCCTCGCCGGGGGGTGGCAGCTCGGAGCGGGCGGCCGGGACGTCGATGACGAGGGAAGGGACGGTGAACGGTGATGGGCCGTGAACAGCAGCTCGCGGAGGTGCTCGTCGGGCTGGCCGACTCCCTGGCCGACGACATCGACCCGGTGGTTCTCGTCGAGCGTCTCGCAGACAGCTGCGTCCGCCTCACCGGCGCGGACGCGGTCGGCGTCATGGTGGCCTCCTCCCGCGGCGATCTGCGCCCGCTGGCCGTCACGGACGAGCAGGCCGCCTTCCTGGAGTTCTTCCAGCTCCAGGCCGACGAGGGCCCCTGCCTGGACTGCTTCCGCGAGGGGCGCCGGATCGACGTCCCGGACCTGGAGGGCAGCCGCGACCGGTGGCCCGAGGTCGCCCCGTACGCGATCCGGCACGGCTACGGCTCCCTGCACGGTCTGCCCCTGCGCGTGCACCGGCAGACCGTCGGTGCGGTCAACCTCCTGCTGCACGGCACGGGCGGCCTGTCCCCGATCGACCTGGAGCTGGCCCAGGCGCTCGCCGACGTCACCGCCGTCGCCCTGGTCAACTGGAACCCGGAGCCACTGCGGCCGAGCGACGTCAGCAACCGCGTCCAGGCGGCACTCGCCGCCAAGGCGGCCGTCGACATCGCCACCGGGATGCTCGCGCAGGCCGGGGACCTCACCATGCCCGCGGCCCGCGCCGCCCTGCACGACTACGCCGGCCGTCGTCACCAGCGCCTCGTCGACGTCGCCCACGCCCTGGTCCGGCGCTCCCTGACCCCGGACGGCGTCCTCCACGCCCACGACGCCCACGACGTCCACGACGTCCACGACGCCCACGACGCCCGTGACGTCCACGACGGCTGATGGACGGGCGGGTCCGGCCTCGGCCCGACGCGCCCGTGGACACAGGACTACGCTGAAAAGTGCCGGGACCGTGTCGCGCCGGGTCCAGTGAGACCCACGCGTCGCGCGGTCTGCCGATCCAGGGAGTCCGGTCATGCGGCACTTCTCCTGTGAGACCGTGGCCGACCTGGCCCTCCCCGGGCCGGCCGGGGGCCGGTTGACGCTCCTTGCCCTGCACGGTGTCGTGGACGCCGCGGTCCGTGACGACCTGACCGCAGCGCTCGCCGTGCCGGGGTCCGCGGAGTTGGTGGTGGACCTGAGCGGGCTGCGCTGGCTGTCACCCGACGGCGCCGGCATCCTGGTCGGCATCGGGGAGACGGGCGCCCGGCAGGGCCGCGTCCTGCGCCTCGCCGCCTGCCCGCCGCAGGCCGCCGCCGTACTCGCCCGTGCCCGCGCGGGCCGGGCCCCGCCCGAGCAGTACCCGTCGGTGGCCGACGCGCTCGCCGCGGTGATCGCCGCCGCGGTGGACGCGCCCCCCGGGCCCCTCGCCCCCACCGCCGCCGACAGCGCGACCCGCTACCTGCGCACCGACGCCCTGTGGATGCGGCACGCCGTGCGCGGCCGCTCCCTGACCGGCCGGGCGCAGGGGATGCTCATGGAGCGCTACGGCCTCCGCGACCGGGCCGGTGTCCGCGCCCTGCTCCTTTCCGTCGCCCGCGGCCACGGACTCGGCGCCGTCGAGCTGGCGGCGGCCCTCGCACGGACACCGCCGCCGCGGCCCGGTGAGGCGTGGTTCCCGGGCCAGGACCACTGCGCCCCGCCCGCCGTCCGCTTCGTCACCGCGCCGTGCGAGCGGCCGCCGTCGTTGCCGGCCTTCCTCGACGCCCTCCGGGACGCGGTCCGCGGGATCACGCACACGGACATGGTCGACGTGCAGTTGATCGACGTCAGTGACAACACGCTGCGGCTGGAGTCCCACTGCGGGCTGTCCGCGCAGTTCGTGCGCTTCTTCGCGGTGATCGACGACAGCGGCACCGCCTGCGGTCAGGCGGCCCGCAAGAGCGAACGGGTCGTGGTCGACGACGTGGCGACGGCCCCCGTCTTCGACGAACCCTCGCGGGCCGTGATGCTCGCGGACCACAGCCGCTCCGTGCAGTGCACGCCCATCCCGGGGCCCGCCGGCCGCCCGCAGGGCATGTTCTCCACCCACCACTCCCAGCCCGGCCACAGCTACACCGGTGCCGAACTCACCGCTCTGGACACCGTCGCCGAGGAGGCGGGGGAGTGGCTGGAGTGGCACCGGACGAGCACGCTCCAGGACGCCCTGGAGGACCTGCACCGACGCGCGCTCGCGCAGAGCCCGTGACCGGGCGGGTACGGCACGCCGCTCAGACCGCCAGCGGTACCGGATGCACCTCGTCCGCGCGGTGCCCGGCGCGCTCGTGTATGCGCTGGACGGCCTCGGCCGAAGGGGCTTCGGAGAGGCAGTAGACGATGCCCGAGTCCGGGTCCGCCCAGGCGTTCTCGAAGTGCACGTCCTCTTCCCCTTCGATCGCCAGGTCGGCCCGGTGGGCCTCCATCAGCTGGTCGGCCGTGATGCCCTTCATCCCGTGGTGGACGTCCATGAACCTGGCCATGACTCGCACCTCCGCCTTCTTCTCGGTCTCCTTCCATGCTGCGCCCCGGCACCTGCAGGGGCATCCGGATACCGGTACGACGAGGGGCCGGTGCGCGTCAGGTTCACACCGGCCCCTCGCCCGGACAGTCGGAGCAGCCGTACCGTCAGCCGCACTGGCAGGGGCCGCCCGACTGGCACCCGCAGCCGCAACCCGATCCGCAGCCGCACGCGCCGACCAGCGGCAGGCTCCTGATCTCGGCGGGCTGCTCGGTCTCGCGCTCCTGCGTGGGGTCGGGCGTGGTGCTCGGGGATTCGGCCATGGGACCCTCCTGGACGCTGGGGCGGGGATGCCCTCGCCCATTGCATGCCCGTTCCCGTGGGCGCATCAACGGCGCACGGAGGCGCCCACGGAACCCGCTCGGCCCCCCCCCGGGCGCCGGGTGCCGCGCCACCCCCGAGGCTCAAGCCTCAGCCACCCGGCTCCAGCCACCCGAGCTCAGGCATCAGGGCCTCAGGCACCCGGCTCCAGCCACCCGGGCTCAGGCATCAGGGCCTCAGCCACCCGACCCCGGCCACCCGGGCCTCAGCCCCAGCGCTCCAGCCCCGAGCCCCGGCAGGGCCTACGCGCCCTCCACTCCCGTCACCGGCTGGATGTCCTGCTGCAGCTCGTCCGCGTGTTCTCCCGTGACCAGGTAGACGACGCGCTTGGCGACGGCCACGGCGTGGTCGGCGTACCGCTCGTAGTAACGGCCGAGCAGGGTCACGTCCACGGCGGTCTCGATGCCGTGCTTCCAGCGCTCGTCGATCAGGTGCTGGAAGAGGGTGCGGTGGAGCAGGTCCATCTCGTCGTCGTCCTGCTCCAGCTGGAGCGCGAGGTCGACGTCCTTGGTGATGATCACCTCGGCGGCCTTGGCCATCAGGCGCTGGGCGAGCTGGCCCATCTCCAGGATGGTGGCGTGCAGGTCCTGTGGGACCGCCCGCTCCGGGAAGCGCAGCCGGGCCAGCTTCGCCACGTGCTGGGCGAGGTCGCCGGAGCGCTCCAGGTCGGCGGACATCCGCAGCGACGTGACGACGATGCGCAGGTCCGTCGCCACCGGCTGCTGCCGGGCGAGCAGGGCTATGGCCCGCGCCTCCAGGTCGTGCTGCAGCTCGTCGACCTTCTGGTCGGCCTCGATCACGCTCTCGGCCAGCTTGAGGTCGGCGTCGAGGATGGCGGTCGTGGCGCGCCCGATCGCCGACCCGACCAGCCGGGCCATCTCCACCAGTCCGTCGCCGATCGAGTCCAGTTCCTCGTGGTACGCGTCCCGCATCAGGTTCCCTCTCCTACGTGTGTTCCGGGGCCGCGGGGACCGTGACGCCTCGCGCCCGCGTCCGTGGCGACACCGGCGGTGCGAACCCCCCACGATCCCCACGCTCCCACGTTCTGCCCCGTACGCGTCTGTTTCCGCCACCCCAAATGAACCACCACTGGCTCCAAGGTGAACTCTGGGCGACGAGTGTTCGAGGTCGCACCTCGACGGCTGTGGTCACGTCGCGCGCCATGCCTAACCTTGAGGCATGGACGTGAACGCGGCGGTCGCCGCAGCGGCAGCGATCGCCGGGGTGCTCACCGGTGTCATCGCCATGCTGGCGTTCCGCTGGAGCGAACGCGACCAGAAGCGACCGACCAGGACTTCCTTGCATACCGATGCCGTACTCCCGCCCGGCGTGGACACCGTGCTGTCCGTGCTCCGCTCCTCGGCCGTCGTCCTCGACGAGGCCGACGCCGTCGTCAAGGCCAGCTCCGCCGCGTACGCCCTCGGGCTCGTCCGCGGCGGCAAGCTCTCGGTCGAGCCGATGCTGCAGATGGCCCGGGACACCAGACGGGACGGCGAGATACGCCAGGTCGAACTGGACCTGCCCCGGCGGGGCACCGGACGCGGCGAAGCCCTCGCCGTGTCCGCCCGGGTGGCCCCGCTCGGCTCCCGCCTGGTCCTGCTGCTGGTCGAGGACCTGACCGAGGCCCGCAGGATCGAGGCCGTGCGGCGCGACTTCGTGGCGAACGTGAGCCACGAGCTGAAGACGCCCGTCGGCGCGCTCTCCCTGCTCTCCGAGGCCGTCATGGACGCCTCCGACGACCCCGAGGCCGTGCAGCGCTTCGCCGGCCGCATGCAGATCGAGGCGACCCGCCTGACCAACCTGGTCCAGGAGCTGATCGACCTCTCCCGGGTCCAGAACGACGACCCCCTCGAGGACGCCGAGCCCGTCCGGGTCGACGAGCTGGTCGCCGAGGCCATCGACCGCTGCCGCCACCAGGCGGGCACGAAGCAGATCACGATGGCCACAGGGGGCGCCGCGGACCTGCACGTGTGGGGCAACCGGGGCCAGCTGGCCGCCGCCCTCGGCAACCTGGTCGAGAACGCCGTCAACTACTCCCCGGCCCGCACCCGCGTCGGCATCGCCGCCCGGCGGATCAGCGCCCCCGGCGGCGACCTGATCGAGCTCGCGGTCACGGACCAGGGCATCGGCATCTCCGACAAGGACAAGGAGCGCATCTTCGAGCGCTTCTACCGCGTGGACCCGGCCCGTTCCCGGGCGACCGGCGGCACCGGTCTGGGTCTCGCGATCGTGAAACACGTGGTCGCCTCGCACGGCGGGGAGGTCACGGTGTGGAGCGCCGAAGGCCAGGGCTCCACCTTCACCCTCAGGCTGCCGGAGGCGGGCGCGGCCCGCGACCGCGCACAGCAGCACCCCGACCTCGACGACGAGGCCGGCGCCACCGAGTCGTCACCGTACGAACCGCTTCCCGCCCCGGAGGTCCTTCCGTGACCCGAGTGCTCGTCGTCGAGGACGAGGAGTCCTTCTCCGACGCCCTGTCGTACATGCTCCGTAAGGAGGGCTTCGAGGTCGCAGTGGCGGCCACCGGCCCTGACGGGCTCGACGAGTTCGAGCGCAACGGCGCCGACCTCGTCCTCCTCGACCTGATGCTGCCGGGGCTGCCCGGTACCGAGGTGTGCCGCCAGCTGCGCGGGCGTTCCAACGTCCCCGTGATCATGGTGACCGCCAAGGACAGCGAGATCGACAAGGTGGTCGGTCTCGAGATAGGGGCCGACGACTACGTCACCAAGCCGTTCTCCTCCCGGGAGCTGGTCGCCCGCATCCGGGCGGTGCTGCGCCGCCGCGGCGAACCGGAGGAGGTCGCCCCGGCAGCGCTGGAGGCCGGCCCGGTGCGCATGGACGTCGACCGCCACGTGGTGACGGTCTCCGGCTCCAAGGTCGACCTCCCGCTGAAGGAGTTCGACCTGCTGGAGATGCTCCTGCGCAACGCGGGCCGCGTGCTGACCCGTATGCAGCTCATCGACCGGGTCTGGGGCGCCGACTACGTGGGCGACACCAAGACCCTCGACGTCCACGTCAAGCGCCTGCGCGCCAAGATCGAGCCGGACCCGGGGGCGCCGCGCTACCTGGTGACGGTCCGCGGACTGGGCTACAAGTTCGAGCCGTAGGCCGTAGGCCGTAGGGCGGCGCCCACCGGGCGAACGGCGAAGGGCGGCACCCCGGCCGGGGTGCCGCCCTTCGCGCGGGTACGGCTGGTCACTCGGCGGTGGCCGACTCCGAGGCCGAGTCGCTCGGGGTGGCGGCCGCGCCGGAGGCGCCGGTCGACGGGGTCGCCTTGCCGTGCTTCGCCGGCTTGCCGCTGCCGGACGCGCTCGCGCCCGGGGCGCCGGTGGCGGTCGCCGCGGCGGAGGCGGACGGGATCTCGCTCGGGCCCCACTCGCCGAAGTAGCCGGTGGCCGGGACGACGAAGGCGTTCAGGCTCACCGCGCCGGTCTTGCTGAAGGTGAAGGTGACCTTCTGGGCGTTGCCGTCCTGCACGGCCTCACGGCCGCTGGGCAGCACCGCGGAGGCGTTGTCCTTGCCGCCGATGACCAGCGAGCCGTGGGCCGGGACCGTCAGGCTCTGGCCCTTGGCGGGCTTCAGCTGGACGGAGTGGCCGCCGTTGACGGTGATCGACTGGAGGGTCTGGTCGCTGCTCCCCCCGTTGAACAGGGTCGCGGAGACCGCGGCCGGACCCGTCGACTTCAGGTCGGGCTGCGTGATGACCGTGGCGTTCTGGACCTGGATGTCGCCCACCTTGGTCGCCGCGTTGTCCGGCTTGATCTGCAGGGTCTGGGCGTCGTTGCCGGAGCCGCACGCTGCGAGCGAGGCGACCGAGAAGGCGATGGCGGCGGCGGCGAGGGCGCCGCGTCGAAGGCTGCTGCTCACGGCGGCGGCAACTCCTTGAACGCGCGGGCGGCTCCCTTATAAAGCCACCCTAAGTGTCTGTCAGCGGCCTTAGGTTACCGAGCCGTTCCCACGCCACCGCACCCGACCCTCCCCCAAGCCCCCGGCTTCCCTCCGGGTGGGGGTACTCCGCGCAGGCGCGGGGCGCTTCCCCGCCGTACTCTCCCGGCACTTTGCGTGCTGCTCGTCCAGCATTCACATAAGGCGGCGGCAGCCGCTCTCACGGATTTTCCGTGAAGGAATGCGGGCCACCTCCGATATTGATCACGGGCCGCCCTTCCGCACCCGGTGATCAATTCCGGATTCGTCTCACATCCGCCTCCGGTCACCGAACGGAGTAGCGGAAGTCGCACGCTTGGAACCGGACATATCGGGATGTTCAGCCACTTGGAGTGGGCTCGCGAAGTGTGTAACGTACGCGTTTCGACCTGCCCGGAGAGCCCCTCCGACCTGCGAATACCCGCTTCCGCAGACCTCCCGCAGCACGTTCCGGTTGCTGTTGTCAAGCCCCGAGATATGCCCTGACCTGCGAAAACGCCATTCAGAAGACGCCGTATCCGTGTTACCCTGGATAGCCACGGAAGGGGTACCTGTCACATGACGTTCAAGGTTGGCGACACCGTGGTCTATCCCCATCACGGGGCCGCGCTGATCGAGGCTATCGAAACTCGCCAGATCAAAGGCGTGGACAAGACCTACTTGGTGCTGAAGGTCGCCCAGGGTGACCTGACGGTACGTGTGCCAGCGGACAATGCGGAGTTCGTCGGCGTGCGTGATGTGGTCGGTCAGGACGGGCTGGACCGAGTCTTCGAGGTGCTGCGCGCACCTTACGCCGAGGAGCCCACGAACTGGTCCCGTCGCTACAAGGCGAACCTGGAGAAGCTCGCCTCCGGTGATGTCATCAAGGTCGCGGAAGTCGTGCGTGACCTGTGGCGTCGCGAGCGCGAGCGCGGACTCTCCGCCGGTGAGAAGCGCATGCTCGCCAAGGCCCGCCAGATCCTCGTGAGCGAGCTGGCTCTCGCCGAGAACACGAACGAGGACAAGGCCGAAGCCCTGCTCGACGAGGTGCTCGCCTCCTGACGCGCCGCGGCGGCGATCCCTCGCCTGCTGCCCGCTCAGCGCAGTGAAATGCCGCGGTGCCCGATGACACTGATCGTGTCGCCGGGCGCTGCGGCATGTTCGTCCCCGGATGTCCCGGGTCGTTCCCCGGGTACCCGGGACACGCCGGGAACATGTCCTCCCGTACGTCCTCCCCGCAGGAGCCGCGGCCGCGCGGCCCCGGCGAAGCCCGGCACGCCGCGCGCCGACGGGCGGAACCTGCGGAAACCTGCCGTACATCGCGGGGGAAGCCCCCGATACTTGACGTGCCGGGCCCGGGCAGCCGACTCGACCGGGGTCACGGAAGGGTCCGGTCAAGGCGTCGCGCCCGGCACTCCTCCAGGCCATACCCACGTAGGTCGAGCACACAAACCTGACAGGAACCGATGTCTGACGAATCGCGCCCCTCGCCCGCGCAGAGCCCCGTCGCCGCCGTGATTCCCGCCGCCGGCCGCGGCGTACGCCTCGGTCCGGGTGCCCCCAAGGCGCTGCGCGCGCTGAACGGCACGCCCATGCTCATCCACGCGGTCCGCGCGCTCGCCGCGTCCCGCCACGTCTCCCTGGTGATCGTCGTCGCCCCGCCCGACGGCGCCGGCGAGGTCAAGTCGCTGCTCGACGCGCACGCGCTCCCGGAGCGCACCGACTTCCTCGTCGTCCCCGGCGGGGAGTCCCGCCAGGAGTCGGTCCGGCTCGGCCTGGACGCCCTGCCGCCCGAGTACGGCGTCGTCCTGGTCCATGACGCGGCCCGCCCGCTCGTCCCCGTCGACACGGTGGACGCCGTCATCGAGGCCGTGCGCGACGGCGCCCCCGCCGTCGTCCCCGCACTGCCCCTCGCCGACACCGTCAAGGAGGTCGAACCGGCCACGGTCCCCGGCGACCCGGAGCCGGTCGTCGCCACGCCGGACCGCGCGCGGCTGCGCGCGGTGCAGACGCCCCAGGGCTTCGACCGCGCGACCCTGGTGCGCGCCCACGCGGACGTCACCGACGACGTCACCGACGACGCGAGCATGGTGGAGCGGCTCGGACTGACGGTCGTCGCCGTGCCCGGCCACGAGGAGGCCTTCAAGGTCACCCGCCCCCTCGACCTGGTCCTCGCCGAGGCGGTCCTGGCCCGCAGGAGGCTCAACGATGGCTTCTGAGCAGCCGCAGCCGCAGTTCCCGTTGCCGTTGCCGCAGGTGGGCATCGGCACCGACATCCACGCCTTCGAGGAAGGGCGCGAGCTGTGGTGCGCCGGCCTGAAGTGGGAGGGGCAGGGGCCGGGCCTGGCCGGGCACTCCGACGCGGACGTCGTCGCCCACGCCGCCTGCAACGCCCTCTTCTCCGCCGCCGGGCTCGGTGACCTCGGGCAGCACTTCGGCACCGGACGTCCCGAGTGGTCCGGCGCCTCCGGCGTCACCCTGCTCACCGAGGCCGCGCGGATCGTGCGCGAGGCCGGCTACACCGTCGGCAACGTCGCCGTGCAGGTCGTCGGCCCCCGTCCGAAGATCGGCAAGCGCCGGGACGAGGCGCAGAAGATCCTCTCCGAGGCGGCCGGCGCCCCGGTCTCGGTCTCGGGTGCGACCACGGACGGCCTCGGCTTCCCCGGCCGCGACGAGGGGCTGATGGCGGTGGCCACGGCGCTGGTGGTCCGGACGGGCTGACGGCGCCGCCACACGGGTTGCCGCACCGTGCCGCGCGGTGCCGGTGCGTCAGGGGCGTGCGAGGGTAACCGGGAAGTCGTCCGAGTCACCACTGGCGAAGGCTTTCCGGAGGCACCCATGACCGCCGCCCTGTCCGACCGGCTCAAGTCCCTGCTCGACGGCAAGGTGTTCATCCTCGTCGGCACCGTCCAGCCCGACGGCAGCCCGCAGATGTCCCCGGTCTGGGTGAAACGCGACGGCGAGGACATCCTCTTCTCCACGACGGTGGACCGCCGCAAGAAGAAGAACCTGGACCGCGACCCCCGCGTCTCGGTCGTCGTGGTGGACCCGGACCAGCCCTACGAGTACGCCGAGATCCGCGGCACCGCGGAGATGACGACCGAGGGCGGCCAGGAGCTGATCGACGAGCTGAGCCGGAAGTACACCGGCAAGGACTACGCCGACTTCAACCCGGCCGCCGGTCAGGACGCCGAGCGGGTGGTCGTCCGGATCGCGCCGCGGAAGGTCGTCGGCAGGCTGTGACGGGGGCCGGGGGCCGCGGGCGGGCGGGGTGAGGCCGTCACGGGCGCTTGTGAGCGGCGCGCTTCCGTGGCGGAAGGCGCATGGCACTGCCCGGAGCCCACTACCCTGGAGAGGTGACTATTCGCCTGTACGACACCAACGCCCGGCAGATCCGTGACTTCACCCCGCTCAAGCCGGGTTGCGTCTCGATCTACCTCTGTGGTGCCACCGTGCAGGCGGCACCCCACATCGGGCACATCCGCTCGGGCCTCAACTTCGACATCATGCGCCGCTGGTTCGAATACCGCGGCTACGAGGTGACGTTCGTCCGCAACGTCACCGACATCGACGACAAGATCATCGCCAAGGCCGGGGAGCAGAACCGGCCCTGGTGGTCGATCGGCTACGAGAACGAGCGCGCCTTCAACGACGGCTACAGCGCCCTCGGCTGCCTGCCGCCCACCTACGAGCCCCGCGCCACCGGCCACGTCACCGAGATGGTCGAGATGATGCAGGGCCTCATCGAGCGCGGGCACGCCTACGCGGCCGACGGCAACGTGTACTTCGACGTGCGGTCCTTCCCGCGCTACCTGGAGCTGTCCCGGCAGGAGCTGGACAACCTGCTCCAGCCGTCCGGCGAGGGCGAGACCGGCAAGCGGGACGCGCGTGACTTCGCCATGTGGAAGGCGGCCAAGCCCGGCGAGCCCACCTGGCCGACCCCCTGGGGTCCCGGCCGGCCCGGCTGGCACCTGGAGTGCTCGGCGATGGCCCACAAGTACCTGGGCAGCGCCTTCGACATCCACGGCGGCGGCCTCGACCTGATCTTCCCGCACCACGAGAACGAGATCGCCCAGGCCAAGGCCTACGGCGACGACTTCGCGCAGTACTGGGTGCACAACGCCTGGGTGACCATGGCCGGCGACAAGATGTCCAAGTCGCTCGGCAACAGCGTGCTGGTCAGCGAGATGGTCAAGCAGTGGCGGCCGGTCGTGCTGCGCTACTACCTCGGCACCCCGCACTACCGCTCGATGATCGAGTACAGCGAGGAGGCGCTGCGCGAGGCCGAGTCCGCGTACGCGCGGATCGAGGGCTTCGTCCAGCGGGTCACCGAGCTGGCCGGGAAGACCGTCGAGCCGGCCGCCGAGGTCCCGCCCGCCTTCGCCGAGGCCATGGACGACGACCTGGGCGTCCCGCAGGCCCTGGCCGTCGTGCACACCACGGTCCGGCAGGGCAACAGCGCGCTGGCCGCCGACGACAAGGACGCCGCGGTGGCCCGGCTCGCCGAGGTGCGCGCCATGCTCGGCGTGCTCGGTCTCGACCCGCTCGACGCGCAGTGGTCCGGCGCCCCGACGGGCCGTGGCGAGACCGTGCTCAACGAACGCGTGCACGGCGTGGTCGACAGCCTCGTGCGCCTCGTCCTCGACCAGCGCGAGTCCGCCCGCGCCCGCAAGGACTGGGCCACCGCCGACGCCATCCGCGACCAGCTGGCCCAGGCCGGCCTCGTCATCGAGGACAGCCCCCAGGGACCGCGCTGGAACCTCGGCGGGCGCTGAGCCCGGACCGAGATCGATTGTGCCGCCCGGCCTCCCGGGCGGCACACTGCATAGACGTACGCACACTTTCGCAGAGAACAGGTAGGTCATGGCCGCGAACAACCGCCGCATGTCCGGCAAGAAGGGCGCGCAGGTCGGCAGCGGCGGCAAGCGACGCCGGGGCCTTGAGGGCAAGGGCCCGACCCCGCCCGCCGAGATGCGCAAGGGACACGCCAAGCAGCGCGCCGTCGCGGCCAAGACCCGCCGCGCGCAGGGCCGCCCGCCGCAGCGCCGGGGCGCCGGCCGGTCCGCCTCCGAGCTGGTCGTCGGCCGCAACCCGGTCGTCGAGGCGCTGCGCGAGGGCGTGCCCGCCTCGACCCTCTACGTCCAGCAGTTCATCGACAACGACGAGCGCGTCCGCGAGGCCCTCCAGCTCGCCGCCGAGCGCGGCGGCATCAACCTCATGGAGGCCCCGCGCCCCGAGCTGGACCGCATGACCAACGGCCTGAACCACCAGGGCCTGGTCCTGCAGGTCCCGCCGTACGAGTACGCGCATCCCGAGGACCTCACCGAGGCCGCTCACGACGAGGGCGAGGACCCGCTGATCGTCGCCCTCGACGGCGTCACCGACCCGCGCAACCTCGGCGCGGTCGTCCGCTCCGTCTCCGCGTTCGGCGGCCACGGCGTGCTCGTGCCCGAGCGCCGTTCGGCCGGCATGACGGCCGGTGCCTGGAAGACCTCCGCCGGCACGGCCGCACGCACCCCGGTCGCCCGCGCCACCAACCTCACCCGTGCCCTGGAGGCCTACAAGAAGGCCGGCATCACGGTCGTCGGCCTCGCGGCGGACGGCGAGGTCGCACTCGGCGACCTGGAAGCCCTCGACGGCCCGGTCGTCATCGTCGTCGGCAGCGAGGGCAAGGGCCTGTCCCGCCTGGTCGGCGAGACCTGCGACTTCCGCGTCCGCATCCCCATGCCGGGCGGCGCCGAGTCGCTCAACGCGGGTGTGGCCGCGGGCATCGTGCTGTACGAGGCGGCCCGCCGACGCGACTGAACGCGCGTCCGGTACGTCACCCGTGCGGGGTGATTCCGGCGTCCATGTGGCGTCTGGGGCGGCTTTGACGGGGTCCGGACACATCCGGGCGGTCGGAGCAGTGTCCTAACACCACGTCACTCGGTTAGATGAGTGTGGACACCAGAACACCCCGCACACCCACGGGGGACCGCTCGTCGGGATACGACGACGCTCCCGCGCTGAGCATGGTGAAGGTGCCGAGCGATCCGGCGCAGGTCATCGTCAATCACGCCAGCTTCCGCGTGCAGCTGGGCGCGTCGGCGAGGCGGAGCCAATCCCCTCGGATCGCACGGCATCCGAGCGCCACCCAGGACCCGGCCCGGATGGCTGCCGTGGGCACGGCGGGCGTCGCGGCCGCCGGCCGCCGCCGCCCCGTCGTGTGGAGCGGCAGGTCCGCCCCCGACGACACCGGCGCCCACCGCCTCCTCCAGGCCGTGCGGGGCGGCAGCGTCCGCCACGCCGACGAGCCCGTGGCCGGCGCCACCCGGGTCGTCCCGCGCGTGGGGACCGGATACCCGGACGCCTACGGCACGCTGGACCAGACCGTCGAGACCCCCGTCGTCGGTCACCAGCGCACCGCCGCCGACGCCGACGGAACCCGTCTGCTGCCGCACATGCGCCCGGTCGTCGGCGCCTACGACGAACCCGCGTACCGGGGGCCCGCCTACGGGAACGACGGGTACGCGGAGGACGAGTACGCCGACGACGGTTACGCCGACGACGGGTACGAGCCGTACGACACCGACCCGGACGGCTACGGCACCGACACCCGCGCCCGCGCCCGGCGCAACAGCGACGACCCGGCCCGGCACGCCTACTACCCGGGCCGCCGGATGAACCTCGGATTCGTCCTGCTCCCGCTGCGCCTCTTCCTCGGCTGCATCTCCATCTACGCCGGGATGAGCAAGCTGTGCGACCCGCTCTACTTCGACGGCGGCAAGCGCGGCTCCATGGTCAAGTGGCTCAACACCCTGCACCCCTGGGACGTGGCCGAGCCGCTGCGCCAGTTCGCCCTGCACCACCCGGTCGGCTCCGGCCTGGTCATCGCCTTCCTCCAGGTCGTGGTCGGCGTCCTGACCATCCTCGGCTGCTGGCAGCGCGTGGCCGCGGTGCTCGGCGCCCTGCTCTCGGCCGCCCTGATCGTCACCGTCAGCTGGAAGACGGTCCCGGCCTACGACACCCCCGACATCATCTATCTCGCCGCCTGGTCCCCGCTGATCATCGCCGGCGCCCCGGTCTACTCCGTCGACGGCCGTCTCGCCGGCGGCGCCTGGCGGCGCCTCGGCCCCCGCGCCGACATCTGGGACCTGCGCCGCTTCGTCCTGCGCCGCGGCGCGCTGATCACGTTCGTCACCGTCGGCCTGACCCTGCTCGTCGGCTCCCTGCTGGGCGGCGCGGTCCGCGACTCCGGCCGGGTGATCGTCCCCGGTCCCGGTGACGCCCCGCGCAACAACGTCCCCGGCACCCCGCTGCCGCGGGACCCCGGTGAGGAGGAGAACACCCCGTCCGCCTCCGCCTCGCCGACGGGCGGCGCCACTGCGGGCGCGAGCCCCTCGGGCGCGGCGACGACCCCAAGCGCCACCCGGTCCGCCGGCGGTGCGACCACCGCTCCGAGCCAGACCCAGGGCACCACGGGCCAGGCCCCGCCCCGGCCGTCCTCGCCCACGGGCGGTGTCCCGAGCGCGACGGCCGGTCCCAGCAGCACGGGCGGCACGGGCACCGGCACCGGTGGCCCGGCGACCGGTGGCGGCACGTCCTCGGGCGGCGGCAGCGGCTCCTCCACGGGCCAGCCGGGCCTGGTGGGCGGCCTGCTGGGCTAGCGGCACGGTCGGAACGACGGGCCCCCCGTACCCTCCCGGTACGGCGGGCACGGTCGGAACGCGACAGGGCCCCCGTACCTTTCCCGGTACGGGGGCCCTGTCGTCCGCCTGTGGACGGCTAGCGGCCCAGGGCCGCCAGCTCCTTGGCCGCCTCGCTGAGGTCCTTCGCCGTGTCGATGGCCCGCCAGTAGGCCCCCTGCGGGATGGGGAACCCGGCGAGCTTGCGCTCCCGGGCCAGCCGCGGGAACGTCGTCCGCTCGTGGTCCCCCCGCTCGGGGAGCATCCCGGCGAACTCCGGCGAGAACACGTACACACCGGCGTTGATCTCGAACGTGGACGGTGGCGCCTCGATGAAGTCGGTGATGTGCCCGAACCCGTCGGTCTGCACGGCACCCCAGGGAATCCGCGGACGCGCCAGCGCCAGCGTGGCGACGGCGTCCCGCTCGGTGTGGAAGTCGGCCATGTCCCGCAGGGAGAAGCGGGTCCAGATGTCGCCGTTGGTGGCGTACCAGGGCCGGTCGGGGTGGGGGAGGCGCGCGGCGGCGTACTTGAGGCCGCCGCCGCGGCCGAGGGGCTCGGTCTCCACGACGGTGGTGACGGAGACGGGCAGGTCGGCCGAGTCCAGCCACTTCTGCAGGACCTCGGCGAGGTGGCCGCAGGAGACCACCACGTCCGTGACGCCCTCCTCGGCGAGCCAGGTCAACTGGTGGCCGATGATCGGAGTGCCCGTGCCGGGGATCTCGACCATCGGCTTGGGCCGGTCGTCGGTGTACGGACGCAGTCGGGAGCCCTGGCCACCGGCGAGGATCACGGCTTGGGTGGGGCGCGACGCGGCGTTCGGATGGGTCATGACCGCACTGTACGTGGCGCCCCGCCACCCCTCGCCGGTGGCAGCCGGCTCATGGGACGCCGTCGCCGGCCTCCCGGCCGGTCCTCGCCCGGAAACGGGCGGGTGACGGCGCAGCCGGGCTCAGCTGTGCGCGGCGAGCACGCCCGAGGCGAAGGCCGTGTCGCACACCGGGCGGGCGTACGACTGGGCGCGCGAGGCGCCGTAGATGCGCACCGCGGCCTTGCCGAGGGAGCGGGCGATGGAGGAACAGTGCCGGGCCAGCGAGGGGCGTCCGTTGACGGCCTGCTGGAGGTGCGTGAGGACCACGCCGGGGTCCTTGTGCCGCAGCTCGGTCATCAGGTGGTCGCGGAGCACGTCCTGCGGGGCGTGGGACACCGCCTTGGCGGGAGCCTCCGCGGCGGTGACGTCCGAGGCGGCCAGCACCGAGCCGGAGGGGCTTCCCGTCCAGTTGACCCGGGTGACGGCGAGGGTCCCGGAGAGCACCAGGAAGACGGGCAGGACGAGGGCGAGAGTGCGGCCGATCCGGCGGGCAGGGCCGCCCCGGTGGCCACGTGGCGTCTGAGGGGTGGTGGAGTGCTTCACGCGTGTGAGGGTAGCGTGACGTAATGAATCGGCGACATTGAGTCACCCCTTCGGGGGATGAACTGGCGCCGCTTTCTGGGTAAGGGGTTGACGCGCCGTGCCGTAATCGCTCGCTGTGCCGGGGTATGCCGGAAGTCCCGTGCGACCGAGAAAGGGGCCCCGCGGTGGTCCGCGGAGCCCCTTCCCGGTGATCGGTCGCCCCGGATCCCGGTCGTGCGTCAGTCGGACAGACGTTCGCCCGTGGACGTCGAGAACACGTGGGTCTCGCCCGGTCGCGGCACGACGTGCAGCGTGGAGCCCTTCTCCGGGACGGCGCGGCTGTTGACGCGGACCACGAGGTCCTTGCGCTCGCCGCCGACCTCGACGGTGCCGTAGACGTAGCCGTCGGCGCCGGTCTCCTCGACCACGTTCACCGAGACGGCGAGGCCGGCCGGGGCGTCCTCGGCGTCCTTCGTCAGGGACGCGGCGCCGGCGCCGCCCAGCTCGACGACGTCGAAGTGCTCGGGGCGGACGCCCACGGTCACCGTGCGGTCGCCCTTGTCGGCGGCGGCCTTGAGCGCGTCCCGGTTCACCGGCACCACGCTGTTGCCGAACTTGACACCGCCGTCGGTGATCGGCACCTCGATCAGGTTCATGGCCGGGGAGCCGATGAAGCCGGCGACGAAGACGTTGGCGGGCCTGTCGTACATGTTCCGCGGCGAGTCCACCTGCTGGAGCAGACCGCCCTTGAGCACGGCCACGCGGTCGCCCATCGTCATGGCCTCGACCTGGTCGTGGGTGACGTAGACGGTGGTGATGCCGAGGCGGCGCTGCAGCGACGCGATCTGCGTACGGGTCGACACACGGAGCTTGGCGTCGAGGTTCGACAGCGGCTCGTCGAAGAGGAACACCTGGGGGTCGCGCACGATGGCGCGGCCCATGGCGACACGCTGGCGCTGACCGCCGGAGAGCGCCTTCGGCTTGCGGTCCAGGTACTCGGTGAGGTCCAGCATCTTCGCGGCCTCTTCGACCTTCTGCCGGATGTCCGCCTTGTTGACGCCGGCGATCTTGAGCGCGAAGCCCATGTTGTCGGCGACCGTCATGTGCGGGTAGAGCGCGTAGTTCTGGAACACCATGGCGATGTCCCGGTCCTTGGGCGGCAGGTGCGTGACGTCGCGGTCGCCGATGCGGATCGCGCCGCCGTTGACGTCCTCCAGGCCCGCGAGCATCCGCAGGGAGGTGGACTTGCCGCAACCTGACGGTCCGACGAGGACGAGGAACTCGCCGTCCTCGATCGCGATGTCGAGCTGGTCGACGGCGGGCTTGTCGGAACCCGGGTAGATCCGGGTCGCCTTGTCGAACGTGACAGTGGCCATGGTGAATGGGCCCCCTTCTACCGGCAGGAACGTGCCGGACGATCCGTTGTAGGAAGGTGGTCGGTGCGGTCCGCGAGAGCGGACTGGGTCAGGACGGTACCTGCAGATCACCCGGTCTGTCAGTACCCGGCCCCCTGTGAACTTCGCGGAAACTCTCGACGGGACCGCCCCGGGACGTGGGTACACTGCACACCACGGACGCCGCACACGCGCCCGCGCCTCCTTAGCTCAGCTGGCCAGAGCACCGCTCTTGTAAAGCGAAGGTCGTCGGTTCGAATCCGACAGGGGGCTCTTTCTCTGAGCAGCACGAACGCCCCGAACGATGATCCGTTCGGGGCGTTCGACGTCCACGGGTGACATCGACCGGGGCGGTCACTCACGGTCGACACGGCGCCTGAGCAGGCGGTCCATGTGGCTGATGGCCTCGCGCTGGGTGTCCGACGTCACGTGCGTGTAGACGTCCATGGTGCTGATCTGGCTGTGCCCAAGGATCTCCATCACCACGCGGGGCGCGCCGCCAGCCGCGGTGAGAAGCGTGGCGCAGCCGTGCCGGGCATCGTGCAGACGGATGCGGTGAAGGCCGGCGGCGTCGGTGATGCGAAAGAACGACCGGTTGACGTTCCGGGGGTCGATCGGGCGGTCGTTGCGTGTCGTGAAGACATACGAGGACCGGGAGCACAGGTCGCAGCGTTGATCGATTACACGGGCGCAGGTCAGAGACCCGGCCCTTCACTTCTTCGGCTATTGGGGAGCGACGTGCGCGGAGCGTGGGCGAATACCTGAGTGCGGCTAGACGTGGATCACGGCAGGATGAGCGGATGAAGCAACCACTTGACGTGCCCGAACTCGCTGCCGGTGAGGGTTTCACGCTGCGGCCGTGGCGCATGTCGGACCTTGGCCTGGTCCGTGAAGCGTCAGAGGACGATTACATTCCGTTGATCACGACGGTGCCGGCTCCGTTCTCCGAGGCGGAAGGTGTTGCGTTCGTCGAGCGGCAGTGGGGGCGGGCAACCACCAGGACCGGGTATCCGTTCGTCATCGTCAGCCCTGACGGCGAGCCGGTCGGCAACGTGGGGCTGTGGCTGAAGGACATGGGACAGGGCCGCGCGTCGCTTGGTTACTGGGTCGTCAAGTCGGCACGAGGCCGGGGTGCTGCCGGGACCGCGCTTGAGGCAGTTGTCGGCTGGGCCCGACGAGAACTGTGCATCCCCCGGTTGGAGCTCTACGTGGAGCCGTGGAACAGCGCCTCCTGGCGAACCGCGGAGCGCGTCGGTTTCCAACGCGAGGGCCTGATGAGGAGTTGGCAGCAGGTCGGGACCGAGCGTCGGGACATGTTCATGTACTCGCTGCTGAGCGACGGGCAGTGAGCGGACGACCTCAAGGCCGCGCTCGTCAAGGCTGCGTGCGGCAACTGACACCAGCGGCTGACACCAACAAGCACGCACAGCAGCGGTCGGCACCGGACCTCAGTGGACGATCGACCGAGGCGTAGGCCCGGTTGACCGACGTCGACGGCCCCCTGTGATCGACCTGATAAGGATGAGGCTAGATCGCAAGGTGGGCACGCCTACGGGCGTCGTCTCAACTAACGTGCGACGTCTGCGACTCAACTCGGCCAATGGACTCCACCGACCCGGTTCGACGTGCTAGACACTTGTCATGGATCCGGGGGTAGTAGCGTTGATCGCGGCACTGGCGAGCCTGATCGGTGGACTAGTGGGTGCTCTCATCGCCAAAAGTGCAACATTAGACGCGGCATCAATAAACGCGAAGGCACCCGTCGTCACAAAACGCTACGAGGCCCAGCTTGATGCATACAAGGCCTTTCAGAGCGCACTGGATGTACTTCGGCACTCCCTTACAGCCAATGACTTTGATCGAATTGTTTTCAAGGCGGCCGACCAGGCAGTCCACGACAACATCAATGTGCTCTCGCATCTCGCACCCAAGGACGTGGCCGAGATCGCGGAGAAAATCGGCTGGACGTGCAGGAAGGTCAGACTAAGGGTCCAAGGTGGACGTAGTGCCTCTACTCGGGCACGTAATGCGGAGTGGGAAACCTGGATCCAGCCGCAGCGAAAGGCTCTGAATGCGGCTATCCGTAAGAATCATGCCTAACAGCACGAGTCCGCTTTCGGGCCGTCTGCCAGAGCTACGGATCAGATGCTCCCCGTGCCACAACCGTGCCAGAACCAGCGGGGAACCACGGGGAATGACAGGCGCCGACAGGGCCTGTACCTCACCTCCGCCAGAGTGCTCCTTGCGCAGGTCAGCCACTGGCTCCCCCAACCTCGCTCCTAAGGCGGTGGTCCGAGTCAAGGGATGCCCCAGTTCAGCCTGTTGAGGGGTGAGGCGTAGCCCAGCCTCAAGTGCTCGACCCTTCGGAAGTCGTGTCACGCCTCCCAGGTACGTTGAGCCGTCAGCCGAGGGGGAACGCTCGCGAGGGAGCGCCCCGCAACGCGTGGCTGCGGGGCGCCGATCCACTTTCACAACGGGCCCTAGTGGGGTTTAGTCGACCGTCTGCCCGTCGTTCACACCGCCTCTGCAGGTCGGGAGCATGGGCGTCGACCGATCGATCGTTCCGCCGCCGTCCGTGCACTCACCCGGGGTGACGCTGGCCGGGGTGACGCTGGCCGGGGTGACGCTGCCCGCGGTGGCGGTGGCGGTGGCGGCGCCTGTGAGGCCGAGTCCGGCGAGGGCTGCCGTGGCGAAGACTGCGGCGAGGATTCGTCGAATGCGCATTTGGTTCGCCTTTCACAGATTGCCTCGGTTGGGGCACTACTCAGCCAATTGTTCATCCATGTGGGTGACACGTCATGTTGGGCCGTTCGATTGACATTGCTGTCGGGTGCGGGGTCGGTGACGCGACCCGTCAGAGCGGATGGAAGCCCGTGCAACATCCGTGCCAGAAAGAGCGGATCCCAGCGGTCAAGAGCAGTCAAGCGCGACGCCCTCGCGATTAATCACCAGAGGCCGTTTGCGCTGGTCAGCGTCAACCCCCTCCGTGACGGCCCGGTGATTCCCAAGCCCAAGGCGCTTCGTTGCCGCGGCGGACAGATCCCGGGTACTGCTCCCCCCTCGTCGCCGATCAGCTTCGCGGACAGTTCGGCTGCGAGGTCAGCCAAGCCGACCAGGTCCACACCGCGTGGGCCCCGGACAGAATCACTCGTCCCTCGCACCAATGGAGCCTGACCGCGACGCTGTCCAGGCTGCCCCATATGAACACCGGTTGCCGGCCTACGCTGTGCAGGTCGAGGTGGCCTTCTTGCCGAAGTGCCGCGTTGTTGTGTGCAAACTCAAGCCAGTCGCGCAGCGAGATGGGGCGTTCCTCGCTGTCCAACCAGTCTGAGGTGGGCCAAAGGTTTGTACGGCCAAGCCCGCAGTGAGTTGGAGGCCGTCCTCGCCCACCGGCGCGCCATCCTCGGCGACACCCCACATGGACACCCTGGACACCCTCACCACGTGGAAGGTACTCGCGAGCGTTCCGCAGCTTCGTGCGGTCATCAGCCCTGATGGCTGCCCGACCGAGGCTCCGGGTGCCAGGAGGCCGTGACGGCGGATCCAGGTGTGTCGGATATGAGGTCCCGATTCCCCCCATCATGTCCATATGCGGGCTCGTCACTGGTGGTCTCAGTTGGGGTCTCGATACCCGCCCGTTTCGTCGCTGCCCGCTCTGGTCCGCCGACGTCCGAGTACGCCCGTGACCAGGGATGGAGCCTCACTCGCAGACGCATGTGGACTCGCCCGGATCAAGGTCGGACACCTCGTAATGCGTAGGTCCCCGGCGTCGGCGGCACCCTGACGGCAACCGGTGACGGCAACGGCTGTGCACATCCCCGTATCGCGGAGCACTTCTGCCTACCCGGCAGGTGACGTGCGCGGCCTGAGTGGATGGGCTGTACGACGAGCAGAAAGATCTTGTGAGGCGAAGGTCGTGGGTTCGGATCCGACAGGGGGCTCTTTCTCTGAGCAGCACGAACGCCCCGAACGATGATCCGTTCGGGGCGTTCGACGTCCACGGGTGACATCGACCGGGGTGGTCACTCACGGTGGACACGGCACCTGAGCAGGCGGTCCAAGGGGCACCGCTGTGGCAGACGAACCCGGGCGCCACGCAGCGAGTCACACGAACCGGAGCAGCACCACCAGGGCAATCGGCGCGGGCAGCACAGCACGTACCACGCGCCACCGGGCGTCCCCGCGCGTGACGAGTGCCAGGAACGCGAGTGAGTACGGAGCCGCCAGCGGAATCGCCGAGACCAGGCCCACGGTCGTCGACACGTGATGCCCGAAGACCAGGATCGCCCGCAGGGCGGCCCACCCGGCCGCCCCGGCCGTAAGCACCTGAATCGTGAGCGACCTGCTCCGGTCTCGAACTGCGGTCACGCGGGACTCGGCGATCGTCTCGCGGACGATCATGACGCCCGTCCATGCGAAGAGCGTTGTGACAGCCAGGATGATGAGCAGCCCGAAGGCGGCGAGGCCGCCGTCACCGAGGATCGAGTCCGGGTGCCAGAAGATCTCGATGATGATCCAGGCGGGAACGCCCAGAACGATGCCTGCCGCCCATATGGAGACGATCTCCTTGCCCAGACGGTCCGACCACCACTCTTGCAGGGCCCGCCCCCACAGCAAGATCTTGCGCAGGCTCTCGCCCACAGGTTCGCCCTCCCCTGACCGCTCGGCATCTTAGGCCGACCTCCGGGAGCGTGGGGAACGCAGGGTGCGCACCTGTCAGGAGCGGTTGCCCAGGACTCCCCACGCCCGGCCGCCTCGCGTTCGGCTACGGGGCGACCGGGTTGCCGACGCGCTCGGTCTCGTCCTGCACGAGCAGGGAGAGCAGGGAGGCCACGGAGAGGCCGGCTTCCGCCGGATGGCGCAGCACCTTGTCCGCCTCGATGCGGTAGGTGTTCGTGCGCCCGTCGCGGGTGTGGGACAGGTAACCGTCCTGCTCGAGGTCGGCGATGATCCGCTGGACGGCGCGCTCCGTGAGCCTGCAGTGGGCGGCGATGTCGCGGATCCGGACGTTCGGGTTGTCGGCAATGGCTGCCAGTACGCGCGCGTGGTTGGTGATGAACGTCCATCCGGTGTGAGGTTCGGGCACTCCAGCCATGCCCTGCATTTTAGGGCACGCCATTGCCTGAATGCAGATACATGACATACTTTTCCGGTAACAGGTAGCAGCCGACCTGCTCCCGCGCGGAAGAGTCACGGAAGGAGACCGAGGGTGTCCTGGGATGAGGCCGTCATGCCGAAGTTCACGAGCAACGCCGGCGGGATGCGGTCGTCGGCCCGGCACGGCGAGCGTGCCCCTGGAGCCGCGGTGACCGCGTACGAGAGGGGCGGTGCCTGGGTCGTCGCCGCTCACGGCTCCTACGACACGTACTCGATCGCGCCGCTGGCGCACGCGCTGGACGCTGCCGCGAGGAAGTACCCGAAGGTGGTCCTGGACGCCTCCGGTGTCGACTTCGGGGACTCCGCGCTCCTCAATCTGCTGATCCTCACCCATCAGGCGGGAAACCTGCGCGTCGCCGCACCGCCGCAGCAGCTCCAGCGGCTCTTCGAGATGACCGGAGTCGACACGGTGCTGGAGATACGCGAGACGGTGGACGCCGCCGCCGTCTCCTGAGCGCACCATGTCGGTCACGGACCGCGGGGCGCCGGCGTGGGTGAATCGGGCCCATGGGAACTGTCGGGGTCCGGCGCGGGGTGTGGACGTACGTCCGCCGTGCTCCCGGCACGTACGTGTGGCTGGGGATCCTGTTCGTGACGACCGTCGCGCTGCACCACATGTCGCCCGAGTTCGAGCAGCACTTCCTGCGCCAGCGGTCGACCAACATCCACGAGCTGTCGCGCACCCCGGTGCGGGTGCTGGTCGCGAGCGCCATGTGGATCGACAGCGGCCACTGGGTGCCGTACGCCCTGCTGTTCTCGGTGTTCCACGCGCCGGCCGAGCGCTGGCTGGGTACGGCGCGCTGGCTGGCGGTGTGCGCGCTCGCGCATGTCCTGGCCTCGCTGATCAGCGAGGGGGTGCTGCTGAAGGCCATCCGGGACGGGATGGCTCCGCACTCCGCGGTGAACAGCCTGGACATCGGGGTGAGCTACGCGCTGGCAGGGGTCGTCGCGGTGCTCACGTACCGGATCGCGGCGCCCTGGCGGTACGCCTACCTCGCGGCGGTGCTGGTCCTCTTCGGGCTGCCGCTGGCCGCCGGGCCGACCTTCACCGACTTCGGCCACTTCGTCGCGGTGCTGATCGGACTGGCCTGCTATCCGCTGGTCAGGGGCCGCGGAGAACAACGGGATCCGAAGGAGACACCGGCCGCTCCCAGGGGTTAACGTCCCGGCCATGAGCAGCTGGGCAAACGGTGTCGTCAACGGCGGTGTCTCCTTCTGGTACGCGGACGACGGTCTGCCGGCGGCGCGGGAGCCGCTGTCCGGGGACGCCTCGGCGGACGTCGTGATCGTCGGCGGCGGCTACACGGGCCTGTGGACCGCGTACTACCTGAAGAAGGCGGCGCCGTTCCTGCGGATCACCGTGCTGGAGCAGAAGTTCTGCGGCTACGGCGCCTCCGGCCGCAACGGCGGCTGGCTGTACAACGGTGTCGCGGGGCGCGACCGGTACGCCAGGCTGCACGGCCGGGACGCCGCCGTACGGCTGCAGAGGGCGATGAACGACACCGTCGGCGAGGTGATCGCGGTCGCCGAGGCGGAGGGCGTCGACGCCGACGTGCACAGGGGCGGTGTACTGGAGGTGGCCACGACGCCCGCCCAGCTGGCGCGGCTGAGGGCGTTCCACGAGCACGAGGCGGCGTACGGGGAGAAGGACCGGGAGCTGTACGGCGCCCGGGAGACGGCCGCGCGGATCCGGGTCGCGGACGCCGTCGGCTCGACGTGGACCCCGCACGGGGCCCGGCTGCACCCGGTGAAGCTGGTGAAGGGGCTGGCGGCCGTCGTGGAGGCGCTCGGCGTGACCGTCCACGAGTCGACGCCGGTGACGGAGATCCGCCCGAAGCACGCCGTGACCCCCTACGGCACGGTCCGCGCCCCCTACGTGCTGCGCTGCACCGAGGGCTTCACCGCTTCCCTGAAGGGACAGAAGCGGACCTGGCTGCCGATGAACTCCTCGATGATCGCCACCGAGCCGCTGACCGGGGAACAGTGGGCGGCGATCGGCTGGGACGGCCGGGAGACGCTGGGCGACATGGCGCACGCCTACATGTACGCCCAACGCACCGCCGACGGCCGGATCGCGCTCGGCGGCCGGGGCGTCCCGTACCGCTTCGGCTCGCGCACCGACAACGACGGCCGTACGCAGGAGGCGACGGTGGAGGCCCTGCGGGAGATCCTCACCCGCCTCTTCCCGTCCCTGGCGGGCGTGCGCGTGCAGCACGCCTGGTCCGGAGTGCTCGGCGTGCCGCGCGACTGGTGCGCGACCGTCACCCTGGACCGCGCGACCGGCCTGGGCTGGGCCGGCGGCTACGTCGGCTCGGGAGTCGCCACCGCCAACCTGGCCGCCCGTACCCTGCGCGATCTCGTGCAGCAGGACTCGGGTCAGGGCGGCCGGACCGAGCTGACGGACCTGCCGTGGGTGAACCACAAGGTCCGCAAGTGGGAGCCGGAACCCTTCCGCTGGCTCGGCGTGCACGGCATGTACGCCACCTACCGTGCCGCCGACCGGCGCGAACTGCTGAACCCGGGCCGCGGCTCCTCCCGGCTGGCACGGGTGGCCGACCGGGTGGCGGGGCGGAACTGAGAGACGGGTGACCGGACCGGGCACACCCGGGCGGTGTGCCGGCTCACCGGCGGGGCACCGGCCGGGCCGGACCGTTCAGCCGACCGACTCCGGCACCGGCGTCTCGGTCCGGGCCCCACATATGTGCCGCATCCGCGTGCGGCCGGGAGCGCCGTGTCCCGCCCCCCGGTCCGGCCGGGGGTGTTGTCAGTGGCGGGGTGCAGCATGGGCGCATGGCGAGGAGAGCGACGGGTGGCGGGCCGGGCAGGGCCGGGACGAAGGGGGTGCGGAGGCCGGAGGTGCGGCTGCCGGCCCTGGAGCCGTGGCGCGGGGACGGGCTGGAGGCCGACGGCGACTACGACGGGCTGGAGTTCCTCCGGACGGACCTGTCCGGGCAGGACGGTGTCGGCGCCCGGTTCATGGACTGCGCGCTGACGGGCTGCCTGGTGGACGGGACGGCCCTTGGCCGGGCCCGGGTGCTGGACTCGGCGCTGACCGGCTTGCGGGGGGTCGGCACGCATCTGGCCGAGTCCACGTTCCGCGACGTCGAGGTGGTCGACGCGCGGCTGGGCGGGACGCAGCTGCACGGCGCCGTCCTGGAACGGGTCGTGGTCCGGGGCGGCAAGCTGGACTGCCTCAACCTCCGCGAGGCCCGGCTCACGGACGTCGTCTTCGAGTCGTGCGTCCTGGTCGAGCCGGACTTCGCGGGCGCGCGCCTGACGCGGGTGGAGTTCGTCGACTGCGCGGTGCGGGAGGCCGACTTCGGCGGGGCGACGCTGACGGACGTGGACCTGCGCGGTGCCGCCCCGCTGGAGATCGTGCGGGGTCTGGACCGGCTCTCCGGCGCGGTGATCAGCACCGGGCAGCTGCTGGATCTGGCTCCGGTGCTGGCGGCCGAGCTGGGGATCAGGGTGGAGGGCTGAGGCCCCCGGCCCGGATGGGCCCCGGACCGGGTACGGCCCGGACCGGTACCGGCCGGACCGGCGCGCGGTTCAGGGCACGCGGGGGAAGCGGGCCTGGAGGGTCCAGATCGCCGGGTTCTCCGCCAGGTCGTCGTGGAGATCGGTCAGGTCCGCGATCAGGTCGTGCAGGAAGTCGCGGGCCTCGCGGCGCAGTTCGGCATGGGAGAAGGACAGCGGGGACTCCTCGGCCGGGGCCCAGTCGGAGGTGATGTCGACCCAGCCGAAGCGGCGCTCGAAGAGCATCCGGTCGGTGGACTCGGTGAAGTCCAGTTCCGCGCGCTGCGGGCGGGCGGCGCGGGAGCCGAGCGGGTCCCGGTCCAGCCGCTCCGCGATGTCGCACAGCGCCCACGCGAAGTCCAGCACCGGCACCCATCCCCAGGCGGTGGACAGCTCCCGGTCGGTCTTGGTGTCCGCGAGGTAGACGTCCCCGCAGAACAGGTCGTGGCGCAGCGCGTGGACGTCCGCACGGCGGTAGTCGGTCTGCGGCGGGTCTGGGAACCGGTTGGAGAGGGCGTAGCCGATGTCGAGCACGCAGGAGATGGTGTCACGCCCGCGGCCGCACCCCCGCTCCGGTGGCCGCCACCCCTGCTCCGGTGGGCCGCGCCCGCATAGGATCACTGACATGTCCAGATCCGTGCGTCTTGTCCCGGTCGTCGCGGCCCTGCTGGCCCTCGCCCTGACCGCCACCGCCACCGCCTGCGACGGCGGGGTGCAGGGCACCCCGGGCGGCTCCGGCGTACGCGATCCGTACTTCCCGAAGGCGGGCAACGGCGGATACGACGTCGGCCACTACGCCCTCACCCTGGACTACACCCCCGCCACCCGCCGTCTCACCGGCAAGGCGGTCATCACCGCCCGCGCAACCCAGGACCTGTCCGCCTTCGACCTCGACCTCGCAGGGCTGGACGTCACCTCGGTCACCGTCGAGGGCAGGGACGCCCGCTGGAACCGCAGCGGGCAGGAACTCACCGTCCGCCCCCACGACGACCTGCGCAAGGGCGAGACCTTCAGCACGACCGTCCGCTACTCGGGCACCCCGCGGACCCTCACCGACCCGGACGGTTCCGAGGAGGGCTGGCTGCCCACCGCCGACGGCGCCCTCGCGCTCGGCGAACCCGTCGGCTCCATGGCCTGGTTCCCCGGCAACGACCACCCGTCCGACAAGGCGACCTACGACATCGCCGTCACCGTCCCCAAGGGACTCCAGGCGGTCTCCAACGGCGAGCCGACCGGCCGCAGCGACAGCGGTGGCCGTACGACCTACCGTTGGCACACCGACCAGCCCATGGCGACCTACCTCGCCACGGTCGCCGTCGGCCACTACGACATCACCCGCACCACCGGCCCGCACGGACTGCCGGTCCTGACCGCCGTCGACCCCACCCAGGCGAAGGCGAGCGCCGAGGTGCTCGCGAAGATCCCGGAGATCCTGGACTGGGCGGAGCTCAACTTCGGGCCGTACCCCTTCTCCTCGTCCGGCGCGATCGTCGACCGGCCGGACGACGCCGGCTACGCCCTGGAGACGCAGAGCCGGCCCGTCTTCCCCGGCGCCCCCGACACCACCACCCTCGTCCATGAACTGGCCCACGAGTGGTACGGCGACTCGGTCACGCCCGCGTCCTGGCGGGACATGTGGCTCAACGAGGGCTTCGCCACCTACGCCGAGTGGCTGTACAAGGAGGACCACGGGGGCCCGAGCGCCGAGGAGACCTTCAGGAAGCTGTACGAGAAGGACGACGACACCGTCTGGGCCTTCCCGCCCGGACGGCCGTCGAGCGCCGCGCACATCTCCGACGAGCCCGTCTACACGCGCGGCGCGATGGTGCTGCAGAAGATCCGGCAGAAGGTCGGCGACGACACCTTCTACGACATCGTCCAGGGCTGGGCCGCCGCCCACCGGCACGGCAACGCGAGCACGGCCGACTTCACCGCGTACGTGGAGAAGAAGGCCCCGCACCACGACTTCGCCGGGATCTGGCGGGACTGGCTGTACGGGGACGGCAGGCCGGACCACCCGTGACGGGCGGCCCGGCTGCCTCACGTGCCCCGGATCGCGGCTACTTGACGTTCACGGCCTTCCAGGCCGCCGCCACCGCGTTGTACTCCGCGCTGCCCGAGCCGTACAGGGCGGCCGCGGCCTGCAGGGTGCCGGTGCGGGCGCCCGCGTAGGTGGTGGTCGAGGTGAAGTACGTGCTCAGGGCCTTGTACCAGATCTGGACCGCCTTGTCCCGGCCGATGCCGGTGACCGTGGAGCCGTCGTAGGTGGGGGAGTTGTAGGACACCCCGTTGATCGTCTTCGCGCCGCTGCCCTCGGACAGCAGGTAGAAGAAGTGGTTGGCGACCCCGGACGAGTAGTGCACGTCCAGACGGCCGACGGACTTGGACCAGTAGTCGGCGGAGCCGCCGTCCTTGCTCGGCTTGTCCATGTAGCGCAGCGGGGTGCCGTCGCCGTTGATGTCGATCTTCTCGCCGATGAGGTAGTCACCGGTGTCCGAGCTGTTGTTCGCGAAGAACTCCACCGAGGTGCCGAAGATGTCGGACGTCGCCTCGTTCAGGCCGCCGGACTCACCGCGGTAGTTGAGCTTGGCCGTGGCCGCGGTCAGACCGTGGCTCATCTCGTGGCCGGCGACGTCGAGCGAGGTCAGCGGGTCGGCGTTGCCCGTACCGTCGCCGTACGTCATGCAGAAGCAGCTGTCGTCCCAGAACGCGTTGACGTACGCGTTGCCGTAGTGGACGCGGGAGTAGGCGGCCCTGCCGTCGCCCGCGATGCCGTTGCGGTTGAACGCGGACTTGTAGAAGTCCCAGGTGACGGCGGCGCCGTAGGCGGCGTCGACGGCGGCCGTCTGCCGGTTGGTGACGGTGCCGTTGCCCCAGGCGTCGTCGGCGTCGTGGAAGAGGGCGCCGGTGCCGCTCGTGCCGCCGTTCAGGTCGTAGGTCTTGTGGCCGCCGCGACCGCCGTCGATCAGGTCGTAGCCGCCGGAGGAGGAGGCGGTGGTGCCGATGGTGACCGTACCGCTGTACTGGCTGGTGCCGGTGCCGGTCTCGACGGCCTCGTAGGAGTAGATCTTCTTGCCGGTCCGCGCGTCGGTGATGACGTGCAGTTCGCTCGGCGTGCCGTCGTGCTGGAGGCCCTTGACGACGGACTCGTAGGCGAGGACCGGCTTGGCGCCGGCCGCCCAGACGACCTTGCGGGAGGACGAGGCGGTGGCCTTGGCGGTGCCGGCGGCCTTCAGGGCGGTCTTCTTCGCGCTCGCCGAGGTGACCGCGGCCGTGGTGGTCGGCACGGATATCCGCGCCTTGGCCGCCTTGTCGACGCCCTTCAGGTCACCGTTCTTCGCCACGTGGGTGACCAGGTCGCCGCCGAGCACGGGCAGGCCGGCATAGGTGCGCTCGTAGCGGGTGTGCACCGTGCCGTTCGCGTCCTTCAGCACGTCCCGGACGACCAGCTTCTCCTTGGCGCCGAGGCCGAGCCGGTGGGCGGCGGCAGCGGCGTGGTCCTGGGCCGACTTCAGGGCGGCGACCCGGGCCGGGGCGCTGAGCGCGACCGCGGAGCCACCGGAGGGGCGCGGGGCGGGGGCGGCGGTCGCGGCGCCGTTCTGCAGCGCGAGGACGACCATCGCCGCCGAGCCGATCAGGGCGGTGGCGCGCACGGCGGTCTTGCGGGGAGCGGACACTCGATCTCCTTCTGACTGGTCTCGTGGGGAGAGACACAGATGGGTCACAGGAAACGCACAGGGGTTGCGGCGAGCGAGGAGAGAGTGACACCCGGGACGGTCTGTTTGACAGAGCGCCAACAAGAATTTACTTGTTCGTATCCGAAAGGCGTGCCGTGGGAACCGGTATGCGGACGATTGTCGGAGCGGCCAACTCCGCACCTGGCGAACGCATCTGAGCATCGGTGGGCATGAAAAACCGGGCCGCGGCAGGCATGCCGCGGCCCGGAAGGGGTGTTCAGGCTCGGTCGCGTCAGACGTTCACGCCGAAGTCCTGGGCGATGCCGACCAGGCCGGACGCGTAGCCCTGGCCCACCGCGCGGAACTTCCACTCCGCGCCGTTGCGGTACAGCTCACCGAAGATCATGGCCGTCTCGGTGGCCGCGTCCTCGGAGAGGTCGTAGCGGGCGATCTCCGCGCCGCCGGCCTGGTTGACGATACGGATGTAGGCGTTGCGGACCTGGCCGAAGTTCTGGCCGCGGTTCTCGGCGTCGTAGATGGAGACCGGGAAGACGACCTTCTCGATGTCGGCCGGGAGCGCGGCCAGGTTGACGTTGATCGCCTCGTCGTCGCCCGCGCCCTCGCCGGTGCGGTTGTCGCCGGTGTGGACGATGGAGTTGTCCGGGGTCTGCTTGTTGTTGAAGAAGACGAAGTGGCCGTCCGAGTAGACCTTGCCCTGCGGGTTGACCGCGATGGCGGACGCGTCCAGGTCGAAGTCCGTGCCGGTGGTGGTGCGGACGTCCCAGCCGAGGCCCACGGTGACGGCGGTCAGGCCCGGAGCCTCCTTGGTGAGCGAGACGTTGCCACCCTTGGACAGGCTTACAGCCATGTTGGGAGTCCCTTCCTTAGATGTCCCTGCACATGTGTGCCGACGAAGCTACCGTCACCGGGAACAACGTCGAGGGGGGTCCCGGTGGTTCCGGATCCCTTTACCTTTTTTACCCGCGCGGGTGAAAACCGGGTGACGTGGGGCCCGCCGGGCCGGGAACATGGGAGGCATGTCCGGTCCCTACCTCATCCGTGGCTCCGTCTCGCTGCCCGAGGCCGAGCTGACTTGGCGTTTCTCCAGGTCGTCCGGGCCGGGCGGGCAGCACGTCAACACCAGCGACTCGCAGGTGGAGCTGCGGTTCGACCTCGCGAACACCGAGGCGCTGCCGCCGGTGTGGAAGGAGCGGGCGCTGGAGCGGCTGGCCGGCCGGCTGGTCGACGGCGTCGTCAGCGTCCGCGCCTCCGAGCACCGCTCGCAGTGGCGCAACCGCGAGACCGCCGCCGTGCGCCTCGCCTCGCTCCTCGCCGAGGCCACCGCGCCGCCGCCCAAGCCGCGCAGGCCCACTCGCATCCCGCGTGGCATCAACGAACGCCGGCTGCGGGAGAAGAAGCAGCGCTCGGAGACCAAGCGCGGGCGCTCCAGCCGCGACTGGTCCTAGCGCGGCGCGCCGCGGTGACCGGCTCAGCCCAGCCGGCGGTAGCGGCTGCGGAAGTAGAGCAGGGGGCCGCCCTCCACGCTCGGTACCCGGGCGGTCAGGACGCGGCCGATGACCAGCGTGTGGTCCCCGGCGGCCACCCGCTGCTCGGTGCGGCACTCCAGGGTGGCCAGTGCGCCGCCCACCAGCGGTGCGCCGGTGACCTCGCCGCGTTCGCAGGCGATGTCCTCGAAGAGCAGGCGGTCGCTGATGCGGCCCTTCATGGCGAAGCGGCCCGCGATGTGCCGCTGGCTCTCGGTGAGCACCGAGACCGCCCACTGGGGCTGCTCGTCCAGCAGGTCGTCCATGCGCGAGCCCTCGCGCAGGCTGACCATGACCAGCGGCGGGTCGAGCGAGACCGACATGAAGGCGGTCGCGGTCATGCCGACGTCCTCGACGCCCGGCGCCCCGGGGTCGTCGGGATCGAGCGGCGGTTCCTGCGCGGTCACCAGGACCACGCCCGCCGCCAGCCGTGACATCGCGGCCCGGAACTCGTCGTTGCTCACCCCCTCAGCATGCCCGGAAGCGGAGAGGGCGGTGGGGGAGGCGGTGTTCAGCACGTCGGCCACGCTAGTCCCCGCCCTCGGCGGGCCGCATCGGGCCCGCGCCCGACTCGTCCTACCCGCCTGGACCTAGGTCCGCCCGGGCCGCCCGGGTAGGGCGATGTGCGCATCACCTGCGCACTCGGGCCGGGTTCACACGCAGAAAAAGCACAGGCGAAATGCAGAAACTTCACCCAGCTGTTCACGTTCTCCTGTGACTTGAGTCACAAGGGGCAGGAATTGTTGACCCTGTGTACCGAGTGGGCAGCGCGCTGTGATTCAGTGGCGGGGAAGCTGATAAGGAACCGTAAGAGGCACCCTGGAGAAGCGCCGACGACAACCCTTGGTTCGCTGCGAGGTCGCGGGGGGAGGGCGAGCATGGAGACCGAGTCGGAGCCGTACGTCCGCCTGGCGTCCCTGCGGCAGTTGCACCAGGTCATGGCCGACATGAACACGGCACGCAGTCTGGCGGACACACTGCAGACCGTCGCCGACGGCGCCGTGAACGCCCTCGGGTACGAGATAGCGTGCGTGAACCTCGTCCGCCCCGACGGCGATCTCGTCGTCGCCGCGCTGTCCGGCAACTCCGCCGCCGAGGCCCTCATCACCGGCCGGGCCGGCTCCCGCGACTCCTGGGACCGGCGGCTGGCCATGGGCGAGCAGTGGGGCGACCTGGTGTTCATACCGCACACCGAGGGCTGGGTCCTCGACGACGACGACGTCCCGCAGTGGTACACCGACGGGCCCGCGCCGCGCTTCGAGGACGAGTGGCACCCCGCCGACCGCCTCTTCGCCCCGATGTACACCCCCGGCCTGCAGGGCGGCTCCTCCGGCGAACTGCTCGGCGTCATATCCGTCGACCGTCCGCGCAACGGCCGCCGCCCCGGCGCCTGGGGCCGCGAGGCCCTGCAGATGTACGCCTTCCAGGCCGCCATCGCGATCAGCAACGCCCGGCTGCGGGCCAACATGCAGCGCGCCCTGGTCCGGCTGGAGCGCGAGCAGCAGGCGCTGCGCGCCAGCGAGGAATCCTTCCGGCAGGCCTTCGAGTACGCCCCCTCCGGCATGGCCATCGCCGAGATGGGCGGTGACCAGCACGGCCGCATCCTGCGCAGCAACGACGCCCTGTGCCGGCTGCTGGGCCGGCCGGCCTCCGCGATGCGCCGCTACTCCTTCTCCGACCTCGTCCACCCGGAGGACATCGGCACCCTCCTGCGCACCTCGGCGGAGGGTGGCCGGGCGGAGCTGCGGCTCGGCCGCCGGGACGGCAGCTACGTCTGGGTGAGCCTGCGCAACAGCGTCGTCGCCGACGCCGCCGACGGCCCCCGATTCCTGCTCACCCACGTCGAGGACATAGAGGAGCGCAAGCGGCGCGAGCTGCAGCTCGCCCACCGCGCCTCCCACGACTCGCTGACCGGCCTGCCGAACTCCGCCGAGCTGCGTTCGCGGCTGTCGGGCCGCCTGTGCCGGCGCCCGGCGCACACCAGCGCCGTGGAGTCCCTGGACGCGGCCTACGGCCACCCCTCCTTCGGCGTCGCCCCCGGGCACGGCTTCGACTTCGCGCCGGGCACGGAGGCGTTCGACGCCTTCGACCACCACGTGCACATCGTCGCGCCGGAGGAGGGGCGGGACGACGGCACCAAGGGCCTCGCGGTCCTCTTCTGCGATCTCGACGGCTTCAAGTCGATCAACGACCGGTTCGGCCACAACGCGGGCGACGCGGTCCTGATCGAGGTGGCCCAGCGGCTCTCGCGCGGGGTCCGGGACGGCGACACGGTGGCCCGGCTCGGCGGCGACGAGTTCGTGATCCTCGCCGACGGCCTCGGCCGCGCCGACGCCCAGGACCTCGCCGTACGGCTGCGCAACGAGATCATCCAGCCGATCCGGGCCGAGGGCCGGGCCGTCCGGGTGGGCGCCAGCTTCGGCATCGGATGGGCGCACTGCGGCATGACGGCGGACGAAGTGCTGAAGTCGGCCGACGAGCGGATGTACGTAGAGAAACGATCTCGTCCCAAACAGCATCGACGCGCGGGATGAACCCCAGGTCAGCGAGTTGATGCGGTCTGAGTCACCTGTTTGGGCCAGCCGGAGCGGGTAGGCTCGCCATTCCACACCTTGACCGCATCCGCCCGCACCTGTTGAGGAGTACCAAGGGATGACGCCCGGCGACAACGGCGCGAGCACGCCCGAGGACGACGACCCGTTCGGCTACCTGTACGCAGACGGCCAGGCCCGGGGAGCCCAGCCGCCGTCCGGCGGTTACGGCTACCCGAACTCGGTCAGCAGGGTGCGTACGGTCGGCGAGCGCCAGTACGGCCAGCAGCAGGGGCCCCAGGGCCAGCAGGCCGCCCCGACGCAGCAGGGCGCCTACGGTCAGCCGAACGCCTACTACCAGGCCCCGGAGACGCTGCCCGGCGGAGTCCCGGCCGGCAGCCGCCCCGGGCCGCCCGTGCCCGCCCGCCGCGGCCCCAACACCAAGGGCCTGCTGATCGGCGCCGTCGCGGTGGTCGCCGCCGTCGTCATCGGCATCGGCATCGCGATGATCAACGGCAACTCCGACGACGACGGCAAGCCCGGCAGCGACGTCGCCGCGAGCCCCGCCCAGTCCCAGAGCCACTCCCCGAGTCCGTCGAGCAGCGCCTCGGCCCCGTCGGGCGAACTGCCGAAGGCGGACGCCAGCGGCCTCCAGCTCGCGGGCGGCGCGACGAAGGCCTCGGACGTGAAGGGCGCGCAGGCCGCGGGCGGCGTCTACGTGGGCGGCCTGGAGACGGTGGGTTCCTCGGTCACCTGGACGGTCGACGGCATCCCCGAGGACGGCGTCTACACGCTCCTGGCTCGGTTCGACAACCCCGGTGACGACCAGTCGATGACACTCACCATCAACGGCGAGAAGTTCGGCGGCGGGATGAACCTCGGCAACTTCACGGGCCAGGACGACCCGGAGAACGCCTGGACCGAGACGTTCGCCTACCCGAGCCTGAAGAAGGGCTCCAACACCATCTCGCTGTCCTGCCAGACCGGCGACAAGTGCAACGTCCTGCTGGACCAGTTCCGGCTGAAGAAGGGCAAGGTCGGCCGGGGCTGAGGCCGCTCTCCCGGATCCTTCCCCGGGTGCGGGACCCCAGGCCATGTCGTCGAACTCCCGCCTGCCCCGCGGGCGGACGCCGGGAGCTTGACGACAGAGCCTAGGCCGCGCTGACCTCGCCGGTCACCGCCACCCGGGCCAGCAGTTCCTCGTACGCCGTGCGGTCGAACTCGCCCGCGGCCGGGGCCAGGACCGTCGCCGCCGACAGGGCGGTCGCGCGGGCCAGGCGCTCCGGCCAGGGGAGGTGCTCCACCAGGCCCGACAGCAGGCCGGCCGTCGCCGAGTCGCCCGCGCCCGTCGGGTTGCCGTGGAGGCGGGCCGGTGGGGTGGCGCGCCAGCGGCCCTCGGGTGTCGCCGCGAGGAGGCCCTGCGGGCCCAGGGAGGCGACCACCGCATGCGCCCCGCGGCGCCGGGCGTCCTGCGTGGCGCGCAACGGCTCGTGCGAGCCGGTCAGTTCGGCCAGTTCGTCGGCGTTCGGCTTGACGATGTCCGGGCGGGCGGCCACCGCGCGGCGCAGGGGTTCGCCGCTGGTGTCGAGGAGGACGGGGACGCCGTGGGACCGGGCGGCGCGCACGAGGTTGGCGTAGGCGCCCACCGGCACGCCCGGCGGCAGGCTGCCGCACAGGGCCACCGCCGAGGCGGCGGGCAGGAGTTCGTCGTAGCGGTCCAGGAAGGCGCCCCACTCGGCCGGGGCAACCTGCGGGCCCGGCTCGTTCAGCTGGGTGGTGTCCCCGGAGAGGTCGTCCACGACGGCGATCGTGCGCCGGGTGGCCCCGGCGACCGGGACCAGCGCGTCCGTCACCCCCGGCGTGTCCGCGAGCAGTTCGCGCGTCTTGCGGCCCGTGGCGCCGCCCGCGAAGCCGGTGGCCGTCACCTCGTGCCCGAGCGCGGCCAGCACCCGGGCCACGTTCAGGCCCTTGCCGCCCGGCCGCTCGGCGACCTCCGAGACGCGGTGCGAGGTGTGCGGCCGCAGCGACCGCACCCGGTAGGTGATGTCGAGAGCGGTGTTCAGCGTGACCGTGAGGATCACCGGTCCGACCTCCCTCGAAGTCCGTGCCCGTATCGGTTTCCGGCGGCACGATCATGCCAAAGAGTCGGCGGCCGGCCCAGTGCGCGGGTCGGCCGCCGCCCGGGCAGCCGGGCACGGATCAGGGCAGTTGGGGCGCGACCACCCATTCCCCCTGCCGCATCACGCCCTTGAGGTCGAAGGCCGCGTCCAGCAGGACCAGGTCGGCGTCCTTGCCCGGCTCCAGGGAGCCGATGCGGTCGGACATGCCGAGCAGCCGGGCCGGGTTGGCCGACAGCGCCGCCACCGCGTGCTCGACCGGCAGCCGGTCGACGGTCACCGCCCGCTTGAACGCGCGGTCCAGCGTCAGCGTCGACCCCGCGATCGAGCCGCCCTGCACCAGCCGGGCCACGCCCTCGCTGACCTCGACCTCCAGCGGGCCGAGCATGTAGCGGCCGTCGCCGATGCCGGCCGCGTCCATCGCGTCGGTGATGAACGCGACCCGGCCGGCCCCCGCGTGGTGGAAGGCGAGCTGCAGCGCGGCGGCGTGCAGGTGCGTGCCGTCGTTGATCAGCTCGACCGTGACCCGCTCGTCCTCCAGCAGGGCGGCGATCGGACCGGGCGCGCGATGGCCGAGGCCGGGCATGGCGTTGAAGAGGTGGGTGGCGACGGTGGCGCCCGCGTCGATGGCCTCCACGGTCTGCTCGTACGTGGCGTCCGTGTGCCCGATCGCCGCGATGACGCCGTGCTCGGCGAGCAGCCGTACCGAGTCGATGCCGCCCGGCAGCTCGGCGGCGAGAGTGATCATCCTGGCGTGGCCGCGTGCCGCGTCGACCAGCTTGCGGACCTCGGCCGGGTCCGGGTCGCGCAGCAGTGCCTCGGAGTGCGCGCCCTTGCGGCACGGTGAGATGAACGGGCCCTCGAAGTGGATGCCGGCGATCTCCCCCTGCTCGGCCAGCTCGCTCAGCAGCCCGGCCTGCCGCACCAGCAGGTCCATCTCGTCGGTGACGGTGGAGGCGACCAGGGTGGTGGTGCCGTGCAGCCGGTGCGTGCGGACGGCGGTGAGGATCTGCTCGGGCGTGCCGGAGAAGGAGGCCCCGCCGCCGCCGTGGTTGTGGATGTCGACGAAGCCGGGCACCAGCCAGTGGCCGGTGACGTCGACGGTCTCGGCGCCGGCCGGGGCCGTGCCGGTGATGCGCCGGCCGTCCACCGCCACCTGGCCGCCCTCCACGACTCCGGTGGGAAGGACCACCTTCGCGCCGGTGAGCAGCCGAGGGCCGGTGGAGGCGGGGCGCGCCCCGTGGCGGAGCCGCGTGCCGGCACCGCCCGGTGCCCCCGGGGCGGCGCTGCTCCCACCCGGAGCTCGACTGTCCCGCTCGGTTGCCATCAGGTGCTTACCTCCGGAGTCGTAGAAGTAGAGGTGGTCAGCAGGTCCCGAGCGAGCAGCCCCGCGCCCAGGCAGCCCGCCGTGTCGCCGAGGGCGGCGGGGACGACGGCCGGCAGCCGCTGGAAGGTGACCCGTCGCCGGACGGCGTCCCGCAGGGGCTGGAACAACACTTCACCCGCCTCGGCCAGGCCGCCACCGATGATCAGCGTGCGCGGGTCCAGCAGGGTGAGCGCGGTGACCAGGCCGTCGGCGAGCGCGTCCACCGCCTCCTGCCAGACCCGGACGGCGTTCGGATCACCGGACGCGACGGCCTTCGCGCAGTCCGCCGCGTCCGCCTCCGCGTCCCCGCAGGCCGCGGCCCAGGCCTCGCTGACGGCGGACGCGGAGGCGTACCGCTCCAGGCAGCCGTGCTGCCCGCAGGGGCAGGGCGCGCCGCCGGGCCGTACGACGATGTGGCCGATCTCGCCCGCGAAGCCGTGGGCGCCGGCCTCCACCCGCCCGTCCAGGCCGATGGCGCCGGCGATCCCGGTACCCAGCGGCACGAACAGGAACCGGTCGGTGCCGCGCCCCGCGCCGATCCGTCCCTCGGCGAGCCCGCCGGTGCGCACGTCGTGGCCGAGGGCGACGGGGACCCCGAGCCGTTCGGCCAGCAGGGCGCGCAGCGGGACGTCCCGCCAGCCGAGGTTGGCGGCGTAGGCGGCGACGCCCCGCCGTTCGTCGACGATGCCGGGGACGGCGATGCCGGCCGCGGCGGCGGCCTCGCCGTAGTGCTCGACGCCGTACGCGCGCAGCTCGGCGGCGAAGTCGAGGATCGCCGCGACCACCGCGTCGGGGCCGCGTTCCCGGCCGGTGGCGCGGCGGGCGCGATGCAGCAGCGCGCCGTCGTCGCCGACGAGGGCGGCCTTCATCCCGGTACCGCCCACGTCGAGGGCGATGACATGTCTCACCACGGGGCCTAGTGTGACCCCCGCACCCGGGAGAGGTCTAGTCCACTCACGTGGTGTAGACCTTACGTGTCCACATATCGAACAGTCAGACAGCAGGGTTGGGGCTTTGAGGGTGCGTCGGCGTACGGCAGGAACGACCGCGGTGGTGTCCGCACTGGGCATGACGGTGGTCCTCGGCGGCTGCGGGAGCACGGACTCCTCCGACGTGACCCTCAGACTCGTCGCCGCCGACTACGGCGCCTCGGCCGCCGACGGCTCCCAGAAGTACTGGGACGCCCTGGTGAAGGACTACGAGTCCGCGCACCCCGGCGTGAAGGTCGAGGTCAGCGTCTACTCCTGGAACGACGTCGACCGCAAGGTCAGGGAGATGGTCGACGACGGGCACGCCCCCGACCTGGCCCAGATCGGCGCCTACGCCGACTACGCCGCCGCCGGCAAGCTCTACCCGGCCTCCGACGTGCTCTCCATCCGCACCCAGGCCGACCTGATCTCCCAGCTGTCCGACGCGGGCCAGTGGGAGCACACCCAGTACGGCATCCCGTTCGCCGCCTCCACGCGCGTGCTCTTCTACAACAAGACCCTCTTCGCCGAGGCCGGCATCAAGCCCCCCACCACCTGGGACGAACTGGCGGCCGACGCCGCGGCGCTCAGGGCGAAGGGCGTGAAGTACCCCTACGCCCTGCCCCTCGGCCCCGAGGAGGCGCAGGCCGAGACCATGCAGTGGCTGCTCAGCGGCGCCCGCAGCGGCAACGGCTACACCGACGACGTCGGCACCTACAGCATCGACTCCGAGCAGAACGTCGTGACCTTCGACTGGCTCAAGGACGAGCTGGTCGGCAAGGACCTGACCGGCCCCGTCGCCCCCGGCAAGCTCAACCGGGCGGACGCCTTCGCCGCCTTCGCCGACGGCGAGGTCGGCATGCTCAACGGCCACCCCACGCTGATCCGGCAGGCCACCGCCAAGGGCGTGAAGTTCGGCATGGTCCCGATGCCGGGCCGCACCGGCAAGGCCGCCTCCATGGGCGTCGCCGACTGGATGATGGCCTTCAGGCAGAACGGGCACGCCGCGCAGATCGGCGACTTCCTCGACTTCGTCTACTCCGAGAAGAACGTCCTCTCCTTCTCCCGCGAGTACGGCCTGCTGCCGGTCACGAGCTCCGCCTCCACCGCCATGAGCGCGTCGGGCGCGGCCAAGGACAAGGTCCTGCGGCCCTTCCTCGACCAGCTGCCCACCTCCCAGCTGTACCCCGTCGGCAAGACCTCCTGGGCGGCGGTCAGCGCCGCCGTGAAGAAGGACATCGGCCGGGCGGTCGCCCCCGGCGGCAGCCCCGTCGGCGTCCTCACCCGCCTCCAGGCGACGGCCACCGCGGCCGACAGCCGCGACGCCGGCTGAGTCGCCGGCCGGGCGGCCGGCCGGGCCGCCCGACCGGGCCCGCTGTCGGTGCCCGGCGCTACGGTGGCTCCCATGGAACTCGGCCACCGCGAACAAGCCATCCTCGCGCTGGAGCGCCGGAACTTCCCCGGTCCCGGCGCGAAGGAACGGGCGATACGCGAGGAGCTGGACCTGTCGCCCGTGCGCTACTACCAGCTCCTCAACGCCCTGCTGGACGACGAGCGCGCCCTGTCCCACGACCCGGTGACGGTCAACCGGCTGCGCCGGGTACGGGAGTCCCGCCGAGCCGAACGCTGAGGAGTGGAACCCGCCCCTCGCGGATAGTGTCGCCGTATGGGCACCCACACGACGGACTCCCCGGACCCGACGAACCCGGACCCTACGAACCCGGACCCGACCGGCCCGACGGCCCCGCTGCCGACGCCGGCCACCCAGGCCGGCCGGGACGGGCTCGCGGCCCTGCTCGCGCGGCCGCGCACCGCGGTGATCGGCCTGGACTTCGACGGCACACTGGCCCCCATCGTCGACGACCCCGAGCAGGCCCGCGCCCATCCCGAGGCCGTACCCGCCATCGCCGCGCTCGCCCCCAAGGTCGCCTCCGTCGCCGTGATCACCGGCCGGCCCGCAGGGGTGGCGGTGCGCCACGGCGGCTTTGCCGGCGTCCCCGGCCTGGAACACCTCACCGTCCTCGGCCACTACGGGGCCGAACGCTGGGACGCGGTCACCGGCACGGTCACCGCGCCCGCCCCGCACCCCGGCGTGGCGGCGGTCCGCGCCGAGCTGCCGGGGCTGCTGGACCGCGTCGGCGCCTGGCAGGGCACGTGGATCGAGGAGAAGGGCCGGGCGGTCGCGGTCCACACCCGCCGCGCGCAGGATCCGCAGGCCGCGTTCGACGCCCTGGTCGAGCCCCTCACCGACCTCGCCACCCGCCACGGGCTGATCGTCGAACCGGGGCGGATGGTGCTGGAACTGCGTCCGCCGGGCATGGACAAGGGCGTGGCGCTCGCCGAGTACGTCCGCAGGACCGGCGCCGGGTCGGTCCTCTACGCCGGTGACGACCTGGGCGACCTCCCCGCCTTCGCCGCCGTCGACAAGCTCCGCTCCGACGGTGTTCCCGGCCTGCTGGTCTGCAGCGGCAGCACGGAGGTGACGGAGCTGGCCGAACGGGCCGACCTGGTGGTGGACGGCCCCCTGGGCGTCGTGACCCTCCTCCGCGGCCTGGCGGCCCGCCTGCGCTGACACGGCGCCCCGGCGCAGCGGCGACGTGTGAGTGCCGGTGACCGCGGCTCCCCAGGGGCGCGGGGAACTGCGCGCCCAGCCACGGGCGGCCCGCGGCTGTTCGGGTCGGGGTTGGATCGCTTGCCCGCGCGTGCGGGGTGCCGCTGCGCCCACCCGTGCCGCCCCAGCGGCACGACTGCCCGCAGCTGCGGCGTTCGGGGGCGCGGGGAACTGCGCGACCAGCCACCGACGGCCCGCGGCTGCGGTGGCGGGGTGTCGCTGCGGCGACGTGTGAGTGCCGGTGACCGCGGCTCCCCAGGGGCGCGGGGAACTGCGCGCCCAGCCACGGGCGGCCCGCGGCTGTTCGGGTCGGGGTTGGATCGCTTGCCCGCGCGTGCGGGGTGCCGCTGCGCCCACCCGTGCCGCCCCAGCGGCACGACTGCCCGCAGCTGCGGCGTTCGGGGGCGCGGGGAACTGCGCGATCAGCCACCGACGGCCCGCGGCTGCGGGGTTCGGGGGCGCGGGGAACTGCGTGGCCAGCCACCGACGGCCTCGGGGGTGGTGGGGTCAGTCCAGGGCGTGGAGTTGGTCCAGGAACCACTGGGCCGGGGGCAGGGCCGTCGCCGCCGCCGCGAGGTGCTTCGTGCGCTCCGTCCGCTCGGACGCCGGCATGCTCAGTGCCCGGTGCAGCGCGTCGGCGGTGCCCACGATGTCGTACGGGTTCACCACGATCGCGTCCGCGCCCAGCTCCTCGTAGGCCCCCGCCTCCCGCGACAGCACCAGCGCGCAGCCCTCCTCGGAGAGGACCGGGACCTCCTTGGCGACCAGGTTCATGCCGTCCCGGATCGGGTTGACCAGCGCCACGTCGGCCAGCCGGTACGCGGCCAGCGAGCGCGCGAAGTCGTCCCGCACGTGCAGCACCACCGGCGTCCAGCCGGCCGTCCCGAAGTGCGCGTTGATCTCGTCGGCCACCCGCTGCACCTCGGCCGTGTACTCGCGGTACACGGCGAGGTCCTGGCGGGACGGATAGGCGAACGCCACGTGGACGACCTTCTCGCGCCACTCGGGGCGGTCCTCCAGCAGCTGCCGGAACGCCAGCAGTCCGCGCACGATGTTCTTCGACAGCTCGGTGCGGTCGACGCGCACGATGCTCCGGCGCCCCTCGCCGATCTCCTCGCGCAGCGCCGTCACCCACTCGTCCACGTCGCCGCGGTGGGCCCGCTCGCGCAGGAAGTCGGCGTCCGCTCCGAGCCCGTGCACACCGATCCGCGTGCCGGCGGCGACATCGGCCCCCAGCACCGCGTGACAGCAGTCCGTGAACGCGTCCGCCCACCGCTGGGTGAGGAACGCCGCCCGGTCCGCGCCCAGGATGCCGTTCAGCAGCTCGGCCGCGATGTCGTCGGGCAGCAGGCGGAAGTAGTCCGGCGGGGCCCACGGGGTGTGCGAGAAGTGGCCGATGCGCAGGTCGGGACGGAGCTGCCGGAGCATCCGCGGGGCGAGGACGAGGTGGTAGTCCTGGATCAGCACCGCCGCGCCCTCCGCCGCCTCCTCGGCCAGCGCCTCGGCGAACGCCCGGTTGTAGGCCTCGTACGACGCCCACTGACGGCGGAACCCGGCGTCGAAGACCGGCTCCAGCGGGGTCTGGTACAGCATGTGGTGCACGAACCAGAGCACCGAGTTGGCGATGCCGTTGTACGCGTCGTGGTGCACGTCCGCGTCGATGTCCAGCATCCGCACGTGCTGCCCGCCGGTGTCCTCGGCCGGCAGCGGTGCGCCGCCGGCGCGCCGCACCGCCTCCCGGTCGCCGTCGCCGAGCGCGGCGCACACCCACACCGCGTTGGCGTCCGGCCCGATCGCCGACAGCCCGGAGACCAGCCCGCCGCCGCCCCGTCTGGCGTGCAGCGCGCCGTCCTCGCCCACCTGATACGAAACCGGGCCGCGATTGGACGCGACCAGCACCTCAGCACCGTGCGTGGAAGCCATGGTCCTCAACCTAGCCCGGCCCGGAAACGCTCAAACGTACGGTCCACTCCGGAAGAGCCGTATACGGCCGTTCTCCCGCGTCCACCCGCACCCGCTCACGCCACCCGGCGTGCCGTGTACTCCGCGATCTCCGCCATCGGCGGCCGTTCCTCGGTGTCCACCGAGTAGGTGCGCGGCTCGAACCCGTCCGCGCCCCGCTCGAACTGGGTCAGGGCCGGCCTCACCAGATGCCCGCGGGCCAGCCGGAGCTGCGCCGTGCGGTAGATGGCCGCCGCCATCCGGCCCAGCGCCTGGCCGTCCTGGTGCCGGTGCTTGCGCACCCCCACGTCCACCTGGGCCAGTGCGTCGAGCCCCACCAGGTGCAGGGCGTCCACCAGCATCCCCAGCTCCACGCCGTAGCCGACCGGGAACGGCAGCTGTTCCAGCAGCGAGCGGCGGGCCGCGTACTCGCCGCCCAGCGGCTGGACGAAGCCGGCCAGCTGCGGCCAGTGCATGTTCAGCAGCGGGCGGGCCATCAGCTCGGTGACCCGGCCGCCCTGCCCCGCGGCGCCGCCGAGCGGGCGGTCGTACATGCCCTTGACGAGGTCGACCTCGGGATCGGTGAGCAGCGGTCCGACGATTCCCGACACGAACTCGGAGGAGAAGTCCCGCAGGTCCGCGTCGATGAAGCAGACGATGTCCCCGCCGGTCACGAGCAGCGAGCGCCACAGCACCTCGCCCTTGCCGGGCACGGCGGGAATGCGCGGCAGTATCTCGTCGCGGTGGACGACCCGCGCGCCCGCCGCCGCGGCGACCCGGGACGTCCCGTCGGTGGAGCCGGAGTCGACGACGACGATCTCGTCGACGAGCGGGACCTGCTCCACGAGGTCGTGCCGGATGACCGCGACGATGTCGCCGACGGTCTCCTCCTCGTTGAGCGCGGGCAGTACGACGCTGACCGTCTGCCCCGTGCGCTGTTTGGCGGCGAGCACCTTGTGCAGCGGGCGATCGGTCACGGACCAGGAGCGGGTGCTCAGCCAGCGCTCGACTTCTTCCAGCACGGTCCCGGGCTCCTCACGGTGTCTCGCGGTTCGGACGACTATCTCAACTGTCCTGGCCGTCGGTTACAGTCTTGAACAACGCCGATGACCATCGCATGTCGGGGGTCGGCGGCGTCTACAACCACATACAGCTCATCCAGAGGGGCAGAGGGACACGGCCCGATGAAGCCCCGGCAACCCTCCAGTCGGTTCTCGTAGATCATTCCTGATCGCTCCGCGAGGCTCCCGGCTAGGGAAGGTGCCAAATCCGTCTCACGGCGAGGTGCGCCGTGAGGAAGATGAGGAGAAAGGGCCTCGCCTCCATGGCTGTGCAGACAGTTGCAACCACCAGCAATCCCGCCGTCGACCTCGGTCCCGCCGCCGCCCTGAGCTGTCGCGAGTGCGGTCACCGGGTACCCCTCGGACCGGTCTTCGCCTGCGAGGAGTGTTTCGGCCCGCTGGAGATCGCCTACGACTTCTCCGCCTACGACACCGAAGAGCTGCGTGCGCGCATCGAGGCGGGCCCCGCGAACATCTGGCGCTACGCGCCCCTGCTGCCCGTCCCCGCCGACGTGGCCGGCAAGCCCAACCTGAACCCGGGCTGGACCCAGCTCGTCAAGGCCGACAACCTCGCCCGCGAGCTGGGCGTCACCGGCGGCCTGTACGTGAAGGACGACTCCGGCAACCCGACGCACTCCTTCAAGGACCGCGTCGTCGCCCAGGCCCTGGAGGCCGCCCGCGCCTTCGGCTTCACCACGCTCTCCTGCTCCTCCACCGGCAACCTCGCCGGCGCCGTGGGCGCCGCCGCCGCCCGGGCCGGCCTCCGCTCCTGCGTGTTCATCCCGCACGACCTGGAGCAGGGCAAGGTCGTCATGGCCGCGGTCTACGGCGGTGAGCTCGTCGGCATCGAGGGCAACTACGACGACGTGAACCGCTTCTGCTCCGAGCTGATCGGCGACCCGGCCGGCGAGGGCTGGGGCTTCGTCAACGTCAACCTGCGGCCGTACTACGCGGAGGGCTCGAAGACCCTGGCGTACGAGATCTGCGAGCAGCTCGGCTGGCGGCTGCCCGACCAGATCGTCGTCCCGATCGCCTCCGGCTCCCAGCTCACGAAGATCGACAAGGGTCTGCAGGAGCTGGTGAAGCTGGGCCTGGTCGAGGACCGGCCGTACAAGATCTTCGGCGCGCAGGCCGAGGGCTGCTCGCCGGTGTCCACGGCGTTCAAGGCCGGCCACGACGTGGTCCGCCCGCAGAAGCCGAACACCATCGCCAAGTCGCTCGCCATCGGCAACCCGGCCGACGGCCCGTACGTCCTCGACATCGCGCGCCGCACCGGCGGTGCCGTGGAGGACGTGACGGACGCGGACGTCGTCGACGCGATCAAGCTGCTGGCGCGCACGGAGGGCATCTTCGCGGAGACGGCGGGCGGCGTGACCGTCGGCGTCACCCGCAAGCTGCTCAAGGAGGGCGTGCTGGACCCGGCGAAGACGACGGTCGTCCTCAACACGGGCGACGGCCTCAAGACCCTCGACGCGGTGGCCGGCACCGGTCTCACCGCGACCATCCGCCCCAACCTGGAGTCGTTCCGAGAGGCTGGCCTCGCATGAGCGTGACCGTTCGCATCCCCACCATCCTGCGCACCTACACCGGTGGCCAGGCCGAGGTCGCCGCCGAGGGGGGCACCCTCGGCGAGGTCATCGAGGACCTGGAGAAGAACCACACCGGGATCGCCGCCCGCGTGCTGGACGACCAGGGCAAGCTGCGCCGGTTCGTCAACGTCTACGTCAACGACGACGACGTCCGCTTCGAGCAGGGCCTCGAGACGGCTACTCCCGACGGCGCCGGCGTTTCCATCATTCCGGCCGTCGCCGGCGGCTGACCGGCTGACGGAATGACCGATCATTACCATCGGTAACAGCGGTCACTTATCGTTCACCGGATTGCCCCCTCCGTGTAAGAAGCGGAGGGGGCAATTCTGTGTGATTGAGCGCGGTACAGTTGGGGAACACGGTCCCCGGCTTCGGGTCGCGGGCCCTGGATTCCTGCCGCGACACCCGACGAGAAGTGGCCAAAGTGCCCGGGTTATATGCGGCTTTTGCGCCATTTACGGGGCCCGACTTGCCCTGCATTCGCACGAATTCTCGGCACATTCCGGACCGCGCTCATCCAGAATTCTCGTCCGATTGACCTGTTGCAGAGGGCAGTTGGACAGATACATTCAGCCGCGGTCGACGCGTTCCGGCGCACGCCCCCGACCCATGGGGGGTGAGGTCTGACCCGGGTCCGCGAAGTGCGGATCTGTGCAAGGGCCAGTAATAGGGGAGTTAGGCATGGCTCAGGGCACCGTCAAGTGGTTCAACGCGGAGAAGGGGTACGGCTTCATCGCGGTCGACGGTGGTGCGGACGTCTTCGTCCACTACAGCGCCATTCAGATGGACGGCTACCGCACCCTGGAAGAGGGCCAGCGGGTGGAGTTCGAGATCTCGCAGGGCCAGAAGGGCCCGCAGGCCGACATGGTTCGCCTCAGCGCCTGAACGTTTCTCGTTGTCGAAGGGCCCGCACCGGCACAGGGTGCGGGCCCTTCGGCGTGCCCGGGTTCCGCTGTTCGCGTGCGGCTGACGGGGCGGCCGTACCCCCCGAGGCGCTTGCACTCGACCATGCCGAGTGCTAATCATTGCGTTAGCACTCTGAAGGTGAGAGTGACAGTGATGGACCGGGTCGGTGAGGCCCGCAGGCCAAGTGGGGCAAGGAACCACGCGGCCGGCGAGCCGTCCGTCGCGGGCGCGGGCGCGGTCCGAAGGAATCACCCCCAGTCCTGGAGGGACCACTTCACATGGCCAAGATCATCGCGTTCGACGAGGAGGCGCGGCGCGGCCTCGAGCGCGGCATGAACCAGCTCGCGGACGCCGTCAAGGTGACGCTCGGCCCCAAGGGCCGCAACGTCGTCCTCGAGAAGAAGTGGGGCGCCCCCACGATCACCAACGATGGTGTCTCCATCGCCAAGGAGATCGAGCTCGAGGACCCGTACGAGAAGATCGGCGCCGAGCTGGTCAAGGAAGTCGCCAAGAAGACGGACGACGTCGCCGGCGACGGTACGACCACCGCGACGGTGCTCGCCCAGGCCCTGGTCAAGGAAGGCCTGCGCAACGTCGCCGCCGGCGCCAACCCGATGGCCCTGAAGCGCGGCATCGAGAAGGCCGTCGAGGCCGTCTCCGCCGCCCTGCTGGAGCAGGCGAAGGACGTCGAGACCAAGGAGCAGATCGCCTCCACCGCGTCCATCTCCGCCGCCGACACCCAGATCGGCGAGCTGATCGCCGAGGCCATGGACAAGGTCGGCAAGGAAGGCGTCATCACCGTCGAGGAGAGCAACACCTTCGGTCTGGAGCTCGAGCTCACCGAGGGCATGCGCTTCGACAAGGGCTACATCTCCGCCTACTTCGCGACCGACATGGAGCGCATGGAGGCGGTGCTCGAGGACCCGTACATCCTCATCGCCAACTCCAAGATCTCCTCGGTCAAGGACCTGCTCCCGCTCCTGGAGAAGGTCATGCAGTCGGGCAAGCCGCTGCTGATCATCGCCGAGGACGTCGAGGGCGAGGCCCTGTCGACCCTGGTCGTCAACAAGATCCGCGGCACCTTCAAGTCCGTCGCCGTCAAGGCCCCGGGCTTCGGTGACCGCCGCAAGGCCATGCTCGGCGACATCGCCATCCTCACGGGCGGCGAGGTCATCTCCGAGGAGGTCGGCCTCAAGCTGGAGAACGCGACCCTGGACCTCCTGGGCCGCGCCCGCAAGGTCGTCATCACCAAGGACGAGACCACCATCGTCGACGGCTCCGGCTCGTCGGACCAGGTCGCGGGCCGTGTGAACCAGATCCGCGCCGAGATCGAGAACAGCGACTCGGACTACGACCGCGAGAAGCTGCAGGAGCGCCTGGCGAAGCTCGCCGGCGGTGTCGCGGTCATCAAGGCCGGCGCCGCCACCGAGGTGGAGCTCAAGGAGCGCAAGCACCGCATCGAGGACGCCGTCCGCAACGCGAAGGCCGCCGTCGAGGAGGGCATCGTCGCCGGTGGTGGCGTGGCCCTGCTGCAGGCCTCCCAGGTCTTCGAGAAGCTGGAGCTCGACGGCGACGAGGCGACCGGCGCCAACGCCGTGCGCATCGCGCTCGAGGCCCCGCTGAAGCAGATCGCCGTCAACGCCGGCCTCGAGGGCGGTGTCGTGGTGGAGAAGGTGCGCAACCTGACCCCGGGCCACGGCCTGAACGCCGCGACCGGCGAGTACGTCGACCTGGTCGCCGAGGGCATCATCGACCCGGCGAAGGTGACCCGTTCCGCGCTGCAGAACGCCGCCTCCATCGCCGCGCTGTTCCTCACGACCGAGGCCGTCATCGCCGACAAGCCGGAGAAGGCCGCCGCGCCGGCCGGCGGCGGCATGCCGGGCGGTGACATGGACTTCTGATCGACCCAGGGTTGATCACTCGTCCTTCAGACCGAGGGCGGTACCCCCAGCCACTGCGCCGGGGGTACCGCCCTCGGTCCGTTGTCGGGGGCGTTCGGGCCTCCGGGGGCGGACGGGGGTGTGCAGGGTGTGTCCGGGGTCACACGCAGGGCCCGCCGGTCCGGGAATGTGAGCCGGCGCATTGGCCGTTGCTTAAGAAGCTGCAACAATGCGCGCGCACATACCAGCCGGTTAACCGGACCCAGCAGACCCCGCAACTTCACGAGGAGCCCCCCCACGTGACCGTCTCCACGCCCGTCTCCCGCGCGGCCCGGATCCTGTCCCGGCCCATCACGCTGAACGGCCTCACCGTCCCCAACCGGATCGTGATGGCGCCGATGACCCGCATGTTCTCCCCGGGCGGCGTCCCCGGTGAGGACGTGCGCTCCTACTACGCGCGCCGCGCCGCCGCCGGCGTCGGCCTCATCGTCACCGAGGGCACGTACGTCGGCCACGACTCGGCCGGTCAGAGCCACCGCGTCCCCCGCTTCCACGGCGATGAGCAGCTGGCGGGCTGGGCGAAGGTCGCCGAGGACGTGCACGCGGCGGGCGGCACGATCGTCCCGCAGCTGTGGCACATCGGCATGGTCCGCAACGAGGGCGACGGGCCGTTCGAGGGCGCCCCCGCCGTCGGCCCCTCCGGGCTCGTCACCGCGGGCGCCGAGCCCACCGGCAGGACCATGACGCAGGCCGACCTGGACGACGTCATCGCCGCGTTCGCCCAGGCCGCCGCGGACGCCGAGCGCATCGGCTTCGACGGCGTGGAGATCCACGGCGCCCACGGCTACCTCGTCGACCAGTTCCTGTGGGAGGGCACCAACCGCCGCACGGACACGTACGGCGGCGACCCGGTGTCCCGCACCCGGTTCGCGGCGGAGATCGTCGCCGCGGTCCGCGAGAAGGTGTCCCCGGAGTTCCCCGTCCTCTTCCGCTACTCGCAGTGGAAGCAGCAGGACTACACCGCCCGCCTCGCCGAGACCCCCGAGGAGCTGGAGGCGATCCTCACCCCGCTGGCCGCCGCGGGCGTCGACGTCTTCCACGCCTCCACCCGCCGCTACTGGCTGCCGGAGTTCGACGGCTCGGACCTGAACCTGGCCGGCTGGACGAAGAAGCTCACCGGCAAGCCGGTCATCACCGTCGGCTCGGTCGGCCTCGACGGCGACTTCCTGGGCGCCTTCCAGGGCGAGAACTCCCCGCTCAAGGGCATCGACAACCTCCTCGACCGCCTGGAGTCCGACGAGTTCGACATGGTCGCCGTCGGCCGCGCGCTGCTCCAGGACCCCCAGTGGGCGGCCAAGGTCCTCTCCGGCCGCTTCGAGGAGCTGCGACCCTACGACGCGGCGGCGGTGAAGACGCTCAGCTGACGGGGCACTCGTGATCGCTCCCGTGCGTTCCCCTGATGACCGGTGAGGCCAGTGAGGAGCGGGCATGACGACGAGCGAGTTCCACGCCCCGAGCACCGAGACCCCCGTGGTGCGCACCGCCTCCGGCGCGGTGCGCGGGCTGCGCGAGGGGGACCTGTCGGTGTTCCGGGGCGTCCCCTTCGCCGAACCACCGGTCGGCGCGGCCCGCTTCCAGGCCCCGCGCCGGGTCCGGCCCTGGGACGGCACCCGGGAGGCGTTCGCCTTCGGCCCGCCGCCCCCGCAGGAGTCCGGCGCCCTGGGCCGCGCCGCCCGCCCCACCGGGCCCCTGGGTGACGACTGGCTGACGCTGAACGTCTGGACGCCCGACCCGGACCCGTCCTCGGCCCGCCCGGTGATGGTGTGGATCCACGGCGGCTCCTACCGGCGGGGCCACGGCGGCATGCCGGGGTACGACGCCCAGCACATCGCCCGCGACGGCGACGTCGTGGTCGTCACCTTCAACTACCGCCTGGGCATGGAGGGTTTCGTCCTCTGGGAGGGCGCCCCGGCCAACCGGGGCCTGCTGGACCAGGTGGCGGCCCTGGAATGGGTGCGGGAGAACATCGCGGCGTTCGGCGGCGACCCGGACCGGGTCACGGTCTTCGGCGAGTCGGCCGGCGCGGGCTCCCTCGCCTCGCTGCTGGCGATGCCCAGGGCGCGGGGCCTGTTCCGGCGGGCGGTGGCGCAGAGCGTGACCGGCACCTACTACTCGGCCGACCTGGCCCGCGACATGGCGACGGCACTGGCGGCGGAGGCGGGCCGGAAGCCGGCGGCGGCCGACGTGGCGGCGGTGGACCCCCGCGAACTGCCGGAGGCGGGCCGTTCCCTGTCGGCCAGGATGCTCCAGTACCTGGACCGCTGGGGCCAGGCGGCACCCACCGCCACCCCCTTCTCACCGGTGGTCGACGGTGACGTGCTGCCCACCACCCCCTGGCCGGCACTGGCCTCGGGCGCGGCGCGGGACGTGGACCTGCTGGTCGGCCACAACCGCGACGAGGCACGGCTGTTCCTGTACATCGCCGGCGTTCTCGGCACCGTCGCCGATGACCGTGCGACGGCAATGCTGAGGCTGATGGCACCGGGCGGTGAGGCGGGCGAGCGCGCCTACCGCGAGGCGTTCCCCGAAGCCTCCCCCGACGAGCTGTTCGAACGCGTCCACACGGACCGGCTGTTCGCGATGCCGACCCTGCACCTGGCCCAGGCCCAGCTGGCCGGCGGCGGCCGGGCCCACGTCTACGAACTGACCTGGCCGGCCCCGGGAGGCGGGGGCGCGCTGGGCGCCTGCCACGGCCTGGACATCCCGCTGCTCTTCGGCACGTTCGGCGCGGACCTCGGCGCCCTCCTCTTCTCCGACGGCGATCCCACACCGGAGGGCGAGTACCTCTCCGCCCGCATCCGCCGCTCCTGGACGGCCTTCGCGCACACCGGCGACCCCGGCTGGCCGGAGTACGACACGCGGGCCCGTCCCGTGCAGGTGCTCGACGCGCACCCGAGGGTGGAGCCGTACCCGGAGGAGCGGACGAGACGCATCTGGGAGCACCACGACTTCGAGCCGCTCCCCCTGCTGACGTGACGCGGCCTAGAGGTTCCCCATGGGTTCGATGTCGACGCGCACCGGCGTCCCCCACACCCGCAGCACCTCGTAGTCGGTGAACTCGTGCACGAGCCGGTACGCCATGGCGGGCCGTGACCCGCGCCGCTGGGCGGCGATGTAGGCCTCGGCCTCCCGCCGGTCCCGCCTGGGCGTCCCGCACAGCTGCCACTCCTGCCCGTTCCACAGCTCCGGCAGCCACCGCTGCTGGGGCTGCGGCCGGTCGCCGCGCACGCCGTACCGGGACGGGGCGGTGGGGACGGGGCCGGCGTCCGACCGCCCACTGCTCTGGTACTCCGCCCGCCGCGCCGCCCGGCGCCGGGTCTCGCACAGCAGGCACCGGTCGGGCGCGCTCTCGTCCACGGGTCCCTGCGGGTGCTCGGGACACCGGGTGGTGGCCGCGTTCGAGGTGACGCTCTCGTCCAGCAGATCGAGCGCCCTGCGCAGATCGGCCTTGATCTCGTGCAGCCGGCCGTCCGGGGTGTCGGCGCCGAGCGCCTCCCCGTGCTCCCCGAGCAGCCGCAGCGCCCGTCCGAGGGCGGCGATCTGTGCGTGGTTCATGATCAGTCCGCGTGATCCTTCAGTTTCTCCGTGTCCAGGGTGGTGCCGACCGGGGGCGGCAGTTCGACGGTAGCGCCCCACGGGCGGCGGGGGGACCGGAGGGAGCGGCCGTCCTGCGGCTCACTCCCTCCCCCCTTCCTGAAAGAGGTCTCGGAGTCCGGAGCGTGAGGCCTGGGCTTCGGGGCGGCGGGCCGGTCAGGCGGTGGCGTGGGTCAGGGCCGTGCGCAGGTGGCCGCCGGACTCGTGCAGGAGGCGGGCGGCCGTGGGGCCGTCGACCCCGGACAGGAGGGCGAGGATCGCGTTCTTGACCTCGCCGCCGGACTCGGTGAGGGCCTTCTCGATCTCCGCGTCGCTCGCGCCCGTGGCCAGGGACACGATCCGGCGGGAGCGGGCCCGGAGCTTGTCGTTGGAGGCGCGCACGTCGACCATCAGGTTCCCGTACGTCTTGCCGAGCCGGATCATCGTGATCGTCGAGAGCATGTTCAGGACCAGCTTCTGGGCCGTCCCCGCCTTCAGCCGCGTCGAGCCGGTGATCAGTTCCGGGCCCACGACCACCTCGATGCCGTGCTCGGCGGCGGCCGCCAGCGCGCTGTGCTCGTTGCAGGCGAGCCCGACGGTCAGGGCGCCGAGGGCGCGGGCGTGCTCGACAGCGCCGACGGCGTAGGGGGTGCGGCCGGAGGCGGAGACGCCGACCACCGTGTCGTCGGCGGTGAGCCCGAGCGCGTCGAGGTCCTTGCGGGCCAGTTCCGGGGAGTCCTCGGCGCCCTCCACGGAGGTGACCATGGCCTCGGGGCCGCCCGCGATCAGGCCGACGACCTGGGCGGGGTCGGTGTTGAACGTGGGCGGGCACTCGGAGGCGTCCAGGACGCCGAGCCGGCCCGCGGTGCCGGCGCCCGCGTAGACGAGGCGTCCGCCGCGCGCCATCCGCTGCGCCACGGCGTCGATGGCGGCGGCGATCCGCGGCAGCTGGGTGGCGACGGCGGCCGGGACGCCGGCGTCCTCGCCGTTCATCAGGCGGGCGATGTCGAGGGTGGGCAGGCGGTCGATCTCGGCCAGTTCGGGGCGGAAGGCCTCGGTGGTCAGGGAGGCCAGTTCGGTGTGCAGGTCGTGGGAGGTGCGGCGGGAGGTCATGGGGGGTGGCTCACTCCGATTCAGGTGCGGGTACGCGTGCTTCACTCACCTGGGGTTGGTGCGGTGCCGGTGCGCCAGCGCCTCGTACGAAGCGGCCAGCGAGGGCGCCGCCGTCTCGTAGGTCCGCTGCGCCACTCCCACGAACAGGCAGTCCACCACCAGCAGCTGGCTCGTCCGCGAGGACATCGCGGCCGGGCGCAGCTCGGTCTCCCGTGAGGTGGACGTGGTCAGCACGTGGTCGGCGTACTGGGTGACCGGCGAGTCCGGCCGTCCGGTGATGGCCACCGTGGTGGCCCCGCGCTCGAAGGCGACCCGCAGCGGCTCTATGACGTCCCACGTCGAGCCGGAATGCGTGATCGCGATGGCCACGTCCCCCGAACGGAGCTGCACCGCGTTGGTCACCGCGAGGTGCGGGTCGCTGTGCGCGTGGGCTATGAGCCCTATTCGCAGCAGCTTCTGCGTGAGGTCCTGGGCGACGAGGCCGGAGGCCCCGATGCCGTACACGTCGGTCCGCCGGGCGCCGGCCAGCGCGGTGACGGCCGCGCCCAGCTGTCCGGTGTCGAGTCCGGCGGCCGTGTCGGCGAGGGTCTGCTGCTCCTCGTAGGCGAGCTTGGTCACCACGTCGGCGATGGGGTCGTCCACCGCGATGTCCGTGGTGATGGCCGGCGCCCGCCCGGACTGCTGCTGCGCGGCCAGCCCGGCGAGGGCCAGGCGCAGGTCGCGGTAGCCGGGGTAGCCGAGGAGGCGGGCGGTGCGGACGACCGTGGCCTCGCTGGTGCCGGTGAGTTCGGCGAGGCCGGTGACGGTGAGGGCGGCGCAGCCGGCCGGGTCGCTCGCCACGGCCTCGGCGACGCGCTGCATGGACCGGGTCATGGAGGGGGCGAGGGTGCGCACCTTCGCGGCGAGGGAGCCGCCCGGACTGCCGAAAATTTCCTTCATGTCCTGGGTCACTCCTGAAAGATATTTTCGGTTACCTCTCGCGGTCAAGAGTGCGCACAATGGGTCGCATGGAGCCCGTCAGTCCCCTTGAGCAGGCCTTGCACGCCGCGCGCGCCCTGGTGCTCGCCGACCTCGTCGCGCGGGAGGTCGCGGAGGCGGACGTGGTCTCACTGGTCGAGGACTCCGTCGCACAGCGGCGCTGGTGGGTCGAGCAGTGGCCGGAGGGCGCGGCCTTCGTGGCCGGGCTGGTCGCCCAGGACGTGCAGGACGCGCTGCTCGACCGGTACGGCCGCTGGCCCCTGTGCCCGGTGTGCGGCTCGGGCGACCCCCACGCGCTGGAGGTGGAACCGGAGCTCGGCCCCGACCCGCACTGGGTGTGCCACAAGGCGGGCGTGAAGGTCGCGGCGATCGGCGGGCTGAGCTCGTCCCTCGGCGGGACGTCCTCCTCGTGAGGCGCCCGTGACGGTGTACATCGACCCGCCGGACTGGCCCGGACACGGGCGCATGTGGTCGCACCTGGTGAGCGACGTGTCGTACGACGAACTGCACCGGTTCGCCGAGGGGTTGGGTGTGCCCCGGCGCGCCTTCGAACGCGACCACTACGACCTGCCGTCGCACCGGTACGCGGACGCGGTGGCCGCCGGGGCGGTGGAGGTCCGCAGCCGCGAGGTGGTGCGGCTGCTGCGGGCCTCCGGACTGCGCCGGCCGAAGGGGCTGCGGGCGCGGCGCGGATAGCGGGGCCTCAGGCCCGGCGCAGGTACAACAGGATCCCGGCGTCCATGTCGTGCTCCTCGCGGGCGATCCGGTCCTCCTCCACGGTCGCCCGGGTGAACCCGGCCCGTTCCAGGACGCGTTGGGAGGGCGCGTTGTCCCGCTCGACGGTCGCGAAAACCAGGTCGACGTCGTCCCGGGACAGCGCCCACTCGGCCAGCGCGCGTGCGGCCTCGGTGGCGTAGCCCTGGCCGCGGGCGCCCTCGACGAGGTCGTAGCCGATCTCCACCCGGCCCTCCTCGTCCGGGGCGCCGTGGAAGCCGATGCCGCCGATCGCCCGGCCGTCCTCGTGCCGGACGAGGGCGAAGACGCCGAACTCCGGCCGGTGCACGCCCGCTTCGTAGGCCTTCACCAGGAAGCCGGACGCCTCGCGCGTGCCCTCGTACGGCCCGCCGTCGATCCACTCGAAGCCGCCGTCGCCGCCGAGGCGCAGATCGCGGGCGGCGGCCGGGCGGACACCGGTGAGGGCGAGGCGTTCGGCGGGGATGACCAGGTTGTTGCGCCAGCGCCAGTCGGTGACCGGGGCGCGGCCGGGCAGGTCGCCGCGGCCGGTGGCCCACAGCAGGGTCGGCCAGGGCGCCGGGCCGGGCTGGACGTGCGGGAAGAGCCAGGTCAGCACGGACTCGGCCAGGTCCTCGTCCGGCTCGTGGGCGAGGCCCAGCCCCTCGGCCATGTCGTGGGTGTGCAGCAGCACCTCGGCGATGCCCATCGCGGCGAAGCCCTCGCGGTCGGCGCTGCGGAAGGGGTAGGGGTGGAAGGCGCGGACGCCGGGCGGGGTGGTGCGGACGGCCGTGGCGAGCAGCGCACCGGTGGTCTCGATGACGTGGAGCAGACCGGCGTTGTCGGTGTCCTTGTCCAGAGCGATCTCGAACGGGACGTACGCCTCCTGGGCGCGGCCCGCCAACTGGCCCGCGTAGGCGATGAGATCGCTCGCCACGTGCTCGGCCGTCCGCCGGCAGTTCCACTCCAGCCGGCCCGCCCCGGTGCCCTCCCAGTCCCGGTCCACCGCCGGCCGCAGCGTCGCCACGCAGCCCGCCACGGCCCTGCTCACGTCATCCCCGCTCATCGGTCGCATGGGCGCACCCTAGGAGGGGCCGGCCGCTCGGGTCGACAGCATTTCCAGCTCGGAGGCCAGGTTGTAGCGGGCGGTGGCCTCCCAGTGCCGCTGGCCGTAGGGGGTGTGGAACAACCTGGGCAGCGCGAGGAGTTGGCGCAGAATCGCCGACCGGCCCTCCCGGAAGGCGTCGCTGGGGACGAAGTGGTACTCCTCGCGGACCTCGGCGGTGTAGACGGCGTACGCCGACGGCGGCGCGGCCAGGACGGCCAGGTCCGCGTCGCACAGGACCTGTCCGTCGCGGTCGTCGCCGGCCGGGTCGTGCGTGACGGTGAGCCGGACCAGCCGGGCCACCTCCGCCGCCTTCGGTTCCGGCACCCCGGCCTCCGGCAGGGCGCGCTCGGCGAGCCGCGCGGACCGCTCCTCGTTCTCGGACCGCTCGGGCAGGTAGACGGCGTCGTGGAACCAGGCGGCCAGCCGCACGACGTCCGGGTCGGCCGCGTACCGCTCCAGCGCGTCGACGTGGTCGAGCACCGCGGTGAGATGGGCCACCGTGTGGTACCTGCGCTGGGGCTCCTGCCAGCGGGCGAGCAGGTTGTCGGCGTACGGGGCGGGGTCGGGCCCGCCGGCGGGCGCGCGGGCTGCTTCCAGCGCACGGGCGAAACGGACACGCAGGGCGTCGAGATCGGCCATGGCGCCCATTCTTCCGTCCGCGCCGCGATTCCCGCGTCCACCCACCGGTGATCTGTGACGCGTTTCCCGGACGGGGTGGCGGTTTCTCCGTGACGGCACGGGGCGGGGACCCTACCTTTGGGCCTCATGACCGACGTACACGAGGTGACACGGGACCCCGAACTGCCGGGCCGGCTGCTGGCGACCGAACGGGACACTCTGGTACCGCTGTTGCGGTCGCGGCCGGACGCGGACTTCGCGCTGCCGGCCGCCGCGTGTCCGGGGTGGTCGGTGCGCGACGTGCTGGCGCACTGTTCCGCCGCGCTGATGCGGGTGGTGGAGAGCCGGTTCGGGGAGGGCGTCTTCTCACCCGAGTCGAACGACCGGGACATCGCCGAGCGCGCGCAGTGGACCAACGCCCGGGTCGTGGACGAGCTGGAGCGCGGGATGACCGAGGCCGGGCCGGTGATCGCCAGGGCGGGCGGGGCGCTGGACATGGTCGCGCTCGGCGAGTGGGTGCACGCCGGTGACGTGCGGGAGGTGTTCGGCGAGCCGGGCGCCTACGCGGGGGCCGGGCTGCCGGACGCGCTGACCCTGCTGGTGCGCGTCACCCGGGAGAAGCGGCACGTGCCGCTGCACGCCGACCTCGACGACGTGGACGAGCCGCTGCTGCTGGGAGCCATGGCCGCGGACGCCCCGCCCGCCCGGTACCTGGGCGACGCCGCCACGCTGGTACGGCTGTACGCCGGGCGGCCGCTGAACGGGTCCCGGTACGAGCTGGCCGGTGTGCGGGAGGGGGAGCTGAACATCTTCGGATGAGTGGCGCTCCGGCACGGGCGTACCCTTGGATTGGACTAGACCTGTAGCCGCCCGACGAATGCCGACGAATGGGGTGCCATGAGCAAGCGTGCAGTCCTGGAGGTGATCGCCCTCGACACCGAGGACGCGGTCGCCGCCCAGGCCGGAGGCGCGGACCGCCTGGAGCTGGTCACCGAGATGGCGGCCGACGGGCTCACCCCGTCCCCGGCCACCGTCGCCGGCATCCGGGCCGCCGTCGACATCGACCTGCGCGTGATGCTCCGGCTGGCCGACGGCTTCGCGGCCGGGGACGTGACGGGGCTGGTCAGGGCGGCGGGCGAGCTGCGGGACGCCGGTGCGGACCAGTTCGTGCTGGGGTTCCTGGGCGCGGACCGCGGGGTCGACCTGGCCGCCGTGGAGCGGGTGGTCGACGCGATCGACGGCGCCCGCTGGACCTTCCACCGGGCGATCGACCGGGCCGCCGACCGCGACGCCCTGCGCAAGCGGCTCGCCGGCCTGCCCGGCCTGGACACCTACCTCACCGCCGGCTCCGCGTCGGGCGTGGACGAGGGGCTGCCCACGCTGATCGCGGAGGCCGCGCACGGCGGGGAGCCCGGGTACGAGCAGCAGATCATGGTGGGCGGCGGCCTCCGCCTCGACCACGTGCCGCGGCTGCGGGACGGCGGTATCGAGGCGTTCCACATCGGCGGCGCGGCCCGGCCCGCGGGATGGGCGGGACCGGTCTCGGCGGCGGCGGTCGCGCAGTGGCGGTCGGTGCTCGACGGTGACGCGGTCCGGGTCCCCGCCTAGGGCCTCCCGACGTCCCGGGACAGCACACCTGGGCCGTCCGCGAAGTCGTGTCGTCCGACCGCAGGGCGGGCGTCGCGGCGCAGGCGCGGCTTCGCGGACGCGGCCCTAACCCCTCAGCGGACGCAGACAGAAGGACGTCGCGCCGTCCGCGCTGTACTCCGGGTAGGCGACGTGATCCCCGGACGCGCAGGAGCCGCTTGCCGGGTCGACGACCCGGTACCGGGCGTCCGGCGAGCCGCAGTCCGCGGACCTCAGGTCCTGTTCGGGCCACGGATCGTCGTTGCGGGCGCACGAGCCGGGCGTCAGGGTCACGCCGGTGCTGCCGCTGCCGCCCGTGCCGCTCTCGTCCGGTCCGGTCACCAGGCCGATGACGAGCAGGACCGGGACGGCCGCGACGAGCAGACCCAGCACGGCGAGCGGGATGAGGGCGAGGATGCCGGCCGGCCGCCGGAACACCGGCCGGCCCGGGTCCAGCGGCGGCCGCCACCCGGCCGCGACCGGCACGGGTATCCGCCGGATGCCGGACAGGGCGCTGAGGTTGGCCAGCAGGGTGAAGGGCGTGATGATCACCGACAGCGGGCCCCACCAGCCCGCGATCAGGGTGTCCGCCTGCATGTCCCGGAAGAGGGCCAGCGCGCAGGGGTGACAGAACACCCCCTGGCGGCGCAGGAACCGCATGATCACCACCATGCCCTGATGGCCGCGGATCGTCACCGGCATCGCGGGCACCGCCCCGCACACCTGACAACCCGCCACGGGGCCGCCCGCCGTCACCCCGCCGTACTGGCCGTACCGGCCGTACGGCCCCGGAGATCCTGGGAGCTGAGGATGGGGCCCCGGAACCGGCTGGTAAGGGGGGTACGAAGGCGGTGGCGTCGGCAACTCGGGCCTTTCCCAGGGGACATGGCGGAACGCCACAGCACCTTATCCCGCGAGCTGCACCGGCAGTGCGGTCGCGTGGGCCACGATCAGGCCCGACACCGCTCGGGTCAGGGCCACGTACAGGCGGCGCAGGCCCGTGCGTTCGTCCGGCTCGCCGTCGACCACCGCACGGGGCTCGTCCAGGACCACGTAGTCGTACTCCAGGCCCTTGGCCAGGGAGGCCGGTACCAGGGTGAGGCGGGTCTCGCGGGTGGTCTCCTCGCCCGGGGCCAGGTACGGGATGCCCGCCGCCGCCAGCGCCTCCGCGAGCGCCGGAATACGGGCGTCCGCCGCGATCAGACCCGTCGAACCCTCGTTGCGCAGCAACTCCTCGCAGGCCGCCACCACGTCGGCCGTCGCGGTCACCGCTCGGACCTCGAAGAAGCCCGGGTTCTCACGGACCGAGGCCACCGGGGTGAGACCCGGCGCGATGTGCGGGAGCAGACGGGAGGCGTAGGCGATGACGTCGGTGGGCACGCGGAAGCCGGCCGTCAGCTCCTCGATGACCCCCTCGCCCTTGCCGAGGTGGGCGAGCGCCTCGTCCCAGCTCCGGGTCGCCCAGGGGGTCGTCCCCTGCGCCAGGTCGCCCAGCACCGTCGCGCTGCCCGTCGTGCAGCGCCGGCCGACGGCCCGGTACTGCATCGGGGACAGGTCCTGCGCCTCGTCCAGGACGACGTGGCCGAGCGAGTGCGTGCGCTGGACCAGATCGGCCGCCTCGTCGATCAGCACCGCGTCAGCCGCCGACCACTTGGCCGACTTCACGCTGCGCACCGGCTTGGCCCAAAGGATCTTCTTGCGCTCGTCCTCGTCCAGGACGCCGTCGGAGTGCTCGGCGAGGAAGCCGGCGTCGGTCAGCAGGCGCAGCACGAGCTTCGCCGGGTCGACGGCCGGCCAGATCGCCTTCACGGCCGCCTTCACCGCGCTGTTGCGGGCGACGGCGTCCTGCACCCGGTCGTCCGGCGCCTCCCCGGCCCGCTCCATCTGCACCAGCACCGCGTGCGCGATCCGCTGCGGCAGGGCCTCGCGGGCGGCCCCGTAGCGGATGTCCCGCTCCAGCAACTCGCGGACGATCTCCTCCAGGTCGTACGCCGGCACCCGCCAGCGGCGCGAGCCGCGCACCACCACGACCGGTTCCGCCGGCGTCGTCACGTGGGAGTACAGGGCCCGGCGCAGCACCTGGGCCATGCGGGCGTCGCCCTTGACGACCGCGGCCGCCGCGTCGTCCGTCCCGCGGACCTCCACGTGCCCGACCAGGTCGTCCACCGTCGCCTGCTGGACGCTCAGCTCACCGAGCGCCGGCAGGACCTGCTCGATGTAGTGCAGGAAGGACCGGTTCGGGCCGATGACGAGCGTGCCGGTGCGGGCGAGCCGCTCGCGGTGGGCGTAGAGCAGGTACGCGACCCGGTGCAGACCGACGGCGGTCTTCCCGGTGCCCGGACCCCCCTGGACGCAGACCGTGCCGGACAGGCCCGAGCGGACGATCTCGTCCTGCTCTGGCTGGATGGTGGCGACGATGTCCCGCATCGGGCCGACACGCGGCCGTTCGATCTCCTGCTGGAGCAGCTTGCTGGTGCCGGCAGCCTCCTGCGGGTCGGACAGGTGCTCGTCCTCGTAGGCGGTCAGGTCGCCGCCGGTGTAGCCGAAGCGGCGGCGCAGCCCGACATCCATCGGGTCCTTCCTGGACGCGCGGTAGAACGGCTGCGAGACCGGGGCGCGCCAGTCGATGACCATGGGGTCGCCGTCGGCGTCGTGAACGTGCCGCCGCCCGATGTAGAAGCGTTCGCCCGCCGCCCCCTCGGCCCGGTCGGCGCCCGGCGCGTACAGGTAGTCCAGCCGGCCGAAGAACAACGGCGTGTCGCTGAGGTCGGCCAGCGCCTTGATGCGGTCGTCGATCTGCTGGGCCAGCACCGCGGCGTTGACCCAGTTCGCGGTGACGTCGCGGATGTCCAGCGCCTCCACGTCCTCGCGCATGGCGCGCAGGGCGGAACGGGACGCGGTCAGGTGCGAGCGCTCGCGGGCGAGGGGGTCGTCGAGCGGATCGCCGAGCGGCTCGTGGACGGGCGTGGACAAGGGAGTGCCTCCGGATCTGCTCTTCCGTGACGGGCCATGGGTGGCCATGACTGGGGCATGGCCGAGCCACCCGGTTTCCGTCCGGGCGGCGGCACTCCGCGAGAGGGAGGCGGGCAAGAGCGGAGATTGTAGGGCAGCCATTCAGGGGCGGGCCACTGGATTACCTAGGGGGCCGGTCCGTCCAAAGAGGTACGGGCGGACGTCCGGGCCGGCTCCATCGGCCGATGCCGTCGCGTTGCGGGAGAGTGAACATGGAGGTATGAGCGCAGCAACCATCCACCCCGGCCCCGCGCGGCCGCCTTCCGGCGCCACGGCCGTGGAGGGCACCCACCACCACCGCCTGGGCAGCGCACTGCGCGCCGTCAAGGTGTTCGTCCAGGCGGCCTTCAGGGTCGTGATCCTCGGCGAGTACGGCGAGGAAGCGTACATACACCGCAGGTGACGGCATAAGGTCACTTCCGTGCGGAAACGGACGGTGACGCCCCCCTTCCCTGCCCTGCTCGCCCCGCTCCTCCTCACGGTCTCCCTCTGCTCCTTCGCCGCCCTGTGCGTCCTGCACCGCGCCCCGATGGCCGACCTGCTGGTCTACCGGGCCGAGGGCGCCGCCGCCCTCCGCGGAGGCGACCTCTACGGCCTCACGGTCACCCGGTGGCGGCTCCCGGCGACCTACCCGCCCTTCGCGGCACTCCTCTTCGTCCCGGCCGGGTGGCTCCCCGTCCCGGCCCTCAAGGCGGCCGTCCTGGCGGGCAACGCCCTCCTGCTCGCCGGCCTGGTCGCCCTCTCCGCCCGCCTGGTCGCCCGCCGCCTGCCGCCGTCCCTGCTGTGCACGGCCACCGCCCTCGCGCTCTGGCTGGAGCCGGTCTTCCAGACGTTCCTGTTCGGCCAGGTCAACCTGGCCGTCACCTGCCTGGTCCTGTGGGACCTGCTGCGGCCTCCCGGTGCCCGCGCCAAGGGCCTCGTCCTCGGCCTGGCGGCCGGCGTGAAGGTCACCCCGGCGGTGTTCGTGCTCCTGCTGTTCCTGCGCGGACGCAAACGGGAGGCGGCCACGGCCCTGACCGGGTTCGCGGCCACGGCGCTGCTCGGCTTCCTGCTGCTCCCCGCGGCCAGCACCGACTTCTGGACCCGGCGCCTGTACGAGACCGGCCGGGTGGGCAAGGCGTGGATCGTGGACAACCAGTCCCTCCAGGGCCTGGTCGCCCGCGCCCTGCACGACCCCGTGCCCGGGCCCGCCTGGGTGCTCCCCGCGGCGGCGGTCGCGGTGGCGGGCGTCGGCCTGGCCGCGCGCGCCCGCCGGGACAGCCACGCCGTCCTGCTGACCGCGTTCACCGCCCTGCTGGTCTGCCCGATCAGCTGGAGCCACCACTGGGTGTGGTGCGTGCCGCTGCTCGCGGTGCTGCTGGCAGAGGGCCGGGTCCGCACGGCCGCGCTGGTGGGCCTCGTGTTCACCGCCCGCACCATGTGGCTGGTGCCGCACTCGGGCGCCCAGGACCTCCAACTGGCCTGGTGGCAGCAGCCGTTGGCATCCCCTTACGCCATCCTGGCGCTTCTGCTGCCGGTGGCGTGTGGCACCATGATCAGCCGTCAGAATCATTCGAACGAGCAAACGGGGAAAACGACATGTTCTCGAAGCTTCCGTTCCGCAAGGCGGTGAGCGGTCTGACCGCCGCCACCGCGCTCGCCCTCGGCGCCACCCTGATGGCCGCGCCCAGCGCCTCGGCCGTCGGCTCCTCCGCCTGCACCAAGAACATCAAGGACGCGACCTACCCGGTCGTCCAGTGGGACCACGCCGACATGCGCACGGGCCCCGGCTACTCCTACAAGGTGAAGAAGTCCGTCTTCGCGGGCAGCAAGGTGCGCGTGTACTGCACCGCATACAAGAAGGGCAACACCTGGTACTACGGCAAGTCCGGCAAGACCAAGGGCTGGATGGAGTACCACGCCTTCTTCTAGGCCGTACGCCTGCCGGGCCGTACGCCTTTCAGGCCGCACCCCGCGGCCCGGCGGCCGGGCTACCCCTCCGCCAGGATCTCGTCCGCGTCCACGATCCGGTACGCGTACCCCTGCTCCGCCAGGAACCGCTGGCGGTGGGCGGCGAAGTCCTGGTCGATGGTGTCGCGGGCCACGACCGAGTAGAAGTGCGCCTGGTGGCCGTCGGCCTTCGGGCGCAGCACCCGGCCCAGACGCTGGGCCTCCTCCTGCCGGGAGCCGAAGGTGCCGGACACCTGGATGGCGACGGTGGCCTCCGGCAGGTCGATGGAGAAGTTGGCGACCTTGGAGACGACGAGGACGCTGATCTCCCCCTCGCGGAAGGCGTCGAAGAGCTTCTCGCGCTGGGCGTTGGACGTCTCGCCCTTGATCACAGGGGCGTCCAGGTGCTCGCCCAGCTCGTCGAGCTGGTCGATGTACTGGCCGATCACCAGGATCTGCTGGCCGGCGAACCGGCGCACGATCGCCTCGGTGACCTTCCGCTTGGTCGCGGTCGTGGCGCAGAAGCGGTACTTCTCCTCCGTCTCGGCGGTGGCGTACGCCAGCCGCTCGGAGTCGGTGAGGTTGACGCGCACCTCGACGCAGTCGGCGGGCGCGATGTAGCCCTGCGCCTCGATCTCCTTCCAGGGCGCGTCGAACCGCTTGGGTCCGATCAGCGAGAACACGTCCGACTCGCGGCCGTCCTCCCGCACGAGGGTGGCCGTGAGGCCGAGCCGCCGCCGCGCCTGGAGGTCGGCGGTGAACTTGAAGACGGGCGCGGGCAGCAGGTGCACCTCGTCGTAGACGATCAGCCCCCAGTCCCGGGAGTCGAACAGCTCCAGGTGCGGGTAGACGCCCTTCCGCCGGGTCGTGAGGACCTGGTAGGTGGCGATGGTGACGGGCCGGATCTCCTTCCGCGTCCCGCTGTACTCGCCGATCTCGTCCTCCGTCAGCGACGTCCGCTTCACCAGCTCGTGCTTCCACTGCCGGGCGGAGACGGTGTTGGTGACGAGGATCAGCGTGGTCGACTTCGCCTGCGCCATCGACCCGGCCCCGACGAGCGTCTTGCCGGCGCCGCAGGGCAGCACGACGACACCGCTGCCGCCGTGCCAGAAGTTCTCCACGGCCTGCTTCTGGTACGGCCGCAGGTTCCAGCCGTCCTCCAGCAACTCGATCGGGTGCGCCTCGCCGTCCACGTACCCGGCGAGGTCCTCGGCGGGCCAGCCCAGCTTGAGCAGCGTCTGCTTGATCTGCCCGCGCTCGGAGGGGTGCACGACGACCGTGTCGGGGTCGATGCGGGCGCCGACCAGCGGGGTGATCCGCCGGGACTTCAGCACCTCCTCAAGCACCGGCCGGTCGGTGGTGGTGAGCACGAGTCCGTGCGCGGGGTGCTTGCTCAGCGTGAGGCGGCCGTAGCGGTCCATCGTCTCGGCGATGTCCACGAGCAGCGCGTGCGGCACGGGGTAGCGGCTGTACTGCACCAGCGCGTCCACGACCTGTTCGGCGTCGTGTCCGGCCGCCCGCGCGTTCCACAGGCCGAGCGGCGTCACGCGGTAGGTGTGGATGTGCTCGGGGGCCCGCTCCAGCTCGGCGAAGGGCGCGATGGCCCGGCGGCAGTCGTCGGCCCGCTCGTGGTCGACCTCCAGGAGCAGGGTCTTGTCGGACTGGACGATTAGGCAGGACACGCATACCTCCGGAGATCAGGTCGTCTCATGACAGAAACAACGTCTGTCGCAGCACGGGCTATGCCCCGTGCCCGACGCCGGAAGGGCGTCCCGGCCGGCGCGCCGGGGATGCGCGCCGCTATCCATGTTCGCCTATCGCACGAAACCGACGAGACGACTTCCCCGGAACGCCGGTGCGCGGCCTGTGAGATCTTCGTCGTTCGTAGTGTGCGGGAATGACAAGAAGCGAACGTCTCGCGGAGCAGTCGGACTGGTACTGGCGCAAGAACCTGCGGCCACGGCTGGAGGGGCTCACCGACGAGGAGTACTTCTGGGAGCCGGTGCGCGGCTGCTGGAGCATCCGCGCACGTGGCACGTCGGCCGCACCGATGTCGGAAGGCTCGGGGGAGTGGACGATGGACTTCGCGTCGCCTGGTCCGGAGCCGGCGCCGGTGACCACGATCGCCTGGCGGCTGGCGCACATCATCGTCTCCTGCCTGGGCTATCGGGTCGGATGGTACTTCGGCGGCCGGGAAGTCGACTCCGGGTCGTTCGCCTACGCGGGGACCGCTGACGAGGCGCTGAAACAGCTCGATGAGATGTACGGGAGATGGAACGCGGGGGTCCGCGAGCTCTCGGACGCCGACCTGGAGAATCCGCCCACGGTGGGTCCCGAGCGGTTTCCCATGGAGAACAGGGTTCTGCACGTCAACAGGGAGCTGATCCATCACGGCGCCGAGATCTCCCTGCTGCGTGACCTGTACCGCTGGCAGGACGGAGCCGTACCACGCCGCGTATGACTTTCCGGTAACCGGCGATCGAGTGTCGGCAACCGACGCCAGGTGTGCCTCACCGCCGCCGATCACGGTCAGTCGTCCGCGAGCTCGGCGACCCCCGTGATCCGGTGCAGGGGGTACGTGCGCACCTCGTCCGCCGTGTGGTCGTACGCCGTCACGAAGCCGCCCTCCACCCGGACGGGGCCGATGACGCGCTGGCTGGCGGCGCCGTCGGCGTTGACGTAGCCGATCCACAGGGACTCGCCGGTCAGGACGGCCGCCTGCACGGTGGCCAGGGTCTCGGCGGCGGAGGTGCGGGGCAGCTCCCCACTGGCCAGCGGCGCGCCCCCGGTCTTGCGCGGGGTGGTGGCGGCCAGGTCACCGGCCCGGATCGCGCGGATCGCCGCCGTCAGGAGCGTGGCGTCGGGTGCCGGCGGGCCGTCCGGCACCGGCTCGGGGGCGGCGCGCGGCGGGGTGCGGTGCGCGTGGGCGCGGGCGATGAGCACGTCGCCCTCGGCGGACTCGGCGGCGGGCGCGTAGCCCATCGCGCGCAGCCCCTCCAGCAGCGTCGCCGGGTCGGCCGGGGCGGCCAGCACGGTCGGCGCCAGGCGGCGCAGGCGCAGCGCGGCGGCGCGCTTGTCGGCGAGGATCTCGTTCAGCAGCGTGTCGTCGTCGCAGCGGACGTACGACGAGGCGGCGCCCACCCGCAGATGGCCGTGCTTGCGGGCCACGTCGTCGATCAGGTACGCGAGCGGCTGCGGCACCGGCGTACGCGAGTGCTCGGCGAGGAAGGCGTGCAGGTCGGCGGCGGTCCGGCCGGCGTCCAGCGCGCGCCGGACGGATGCCGGGGTGAAGCGGTAGACGGTCGCGCCGCCCTTGGACTCCACGTCCGCGAGCACGCCCAGCACGTCCGCGAGCGGACGCCGCAGCGGGCCGGGGGCCACCGCCGTCAGGTCCGCCTGGAGCAGGACGTGGTCCAGGGGCTCGGGCAGCAGCGGCGCGAGGAGCCGGGCCGCGGCGGCCGTGGCGGCGGACTGCTCGGCGGGGGAGAGGGGGGCCGGATGTCCGGGCGGGCGGTGGTGGTGCACCGGGAGCTTGTCGCCCGGGCCGGACGGCTCGGGGGCGGCGGCCCCGGGGGCCGGTGCGCCGGGCCTGGCTGAGGCGGCCGGGGAGGCGGGCTTGGCGGAGGCAGCCGGGGTGCCGGACCCGACGGTCGTGGGGCCGGCCCCGGACGCGCCGCCGGTCGCCGCGTCGGGCGCCGTGCCGCGCTTCGGGCCGCCGGTCGCGGCGGCCGGCGTGGCGCCCAGCAGGGCGCGGGCGTGCGCCGACAGGGCGCCGCGGCCGGTCACGCCCAGCAGTTCCGCCTCCGACAGGGTCCAGCGGGCCAGCCGCGTGCGCAGGTCGTCGTCGGGCTGCGGGCCGCGCAGCGGCCGCTCCCAGCGCAGCCGGGCCAGCACCGACTCCGTGTCCGGTGCGGTGCCCTGCGGCAGCCCGGCCAGCAGGGTCAGCACCCGGTGCCGCACCTCGGGCGCGGCCGACCGGTCGAGGCCGGGGCCCAGCGCGGAGAGCGTACGGTCCTTCGCGTCCCGCCCGCCGACCAGGCCCGGCGTCCGGGTGACCGCCAGCCAGGCCTCGGCCAGCCGTACCCAGCGCTCGGCGGCGGGCCGCTCCAGCCACTCGTCGTAGGCGGGGGTGGCCGCGTACCGCTCGTCGGCCTCGCCGTCCGAGGCCAGCAGTCCGGCCGCGTAGGCCAGCTCGATCCAGAACGCGGTGACCGGCTCGGACACGTCGAGGGCGACGGCGGTCCGCTTCAGGTCACGCACGCTCAGGCCGCCGGCCCGCAGCACGGCCGGCCCGCCCTCGTCCCAGTCCTTCAGCAGTTCCTCGACGGTGGCGAGCGCGGTGTACGCCTGCCCGGCCGCCGTCGCGTCCACAACCTGTGGACTGTGGTTCGCGGCCGGTTCCACCGCCGGCGGCAGCGGCTCGGGCGCCCGGTGCGCCCGGCCCTCGCGCAGGTGCAGGGCCACCTCCCGGGGCAGGACGACGGTGCCCGGCGCCGTCGGCAGCAGCAGGCCCCGGTCCAGGAGCCAGCGCAGGTGCGCGGCCGGTTCCGCGGTGACCTGCCCGTACGGCGGGCCCCACACCAGCCGGTCCAGCACCTCGCGGGCCGCCTCCGGCGCCCCGGCGAGCAGCTTGGTCATCTTCCTGCGGTCGGCGAACAGCGCGGTCAGCGCGGTCACGGCCGACACCGAGTCGTGGGTCGAGGGCAGCCCGGCCGTCGTCACGATGTCCTGGATCCGGCCCGGCGACATGCCCGAGGTGGCCTCCCGCACGGTCGGCCCGAGACCGGTCGGGGAGGGATGCTGCGGGGTGGGCGCGAGCAGCTCGCGGGCGGTGCGCACCAGCCGCAGCCGTTCGTCGTCGCCCCACACCAGCGCCTGCTCGCGCAGCGTGGCGACGGCCCGTGGCAGTGCGGCGGCGACGGTCTCGTCCCCGCCGTCCCCGGCCATCAGCCCGAGCAGCGTCCGGTACGACGCCGGGTCCGGGGCCACGGCCAGCGCCTCCGCCGTCTGCAGCGCGAACCGGTCCAGCCGCTCCAGCGCCCGCAGCACCGAGGCACGGGTGCCGGCCCGGGTGGCCAGCTGGGTGAGGTCGGTCGGGACGGGCGTGATGAGGTCCGGGCGGCTGCGCAGGAGCGCGGCCAGCGAGGCGTCGTCCCTGGCACGGAGCGCTTCCGCGAGGGAGCGAGGGGCTGAGGGGGCCTCGGGGCTCATCCGGTCCACGGTAGCGGACATCCCGGCCCGGCCGGAGTTCCGGGAAGAAGCGGTACCGTCCTCACGGGGTATCAGTCGGCGCACCCCGGAGGGGTTCGTGGGGATCGAAAGCGATCAGGTCGTCTACGAGTATCTGAGCCGCGTCGGGGACATCGCTCAGCAGCGGCAGCTGCCGTCGGCCACGCGGATGCGGCTCGTGTCGGAGCTGCGCAACGAGATCGACCGGCGCCGGGCCAAGGCGACCGTGGACTCGCCGGCCGCCGTCCGCCGCATCCTGGACAACCTGGGCAGCCCGGACGCGATCGTCGAGGCCGCGGGCACCGGAGGCCACGGGCGCGGGCCGCAGGCGACGGCCGCCGCGGTGCCGGTGCAGCCCGCGCCCCGGGAGCCGGAGCGGAAGCCGAAGCCCGAGCCGGAGCCGGGGGAGCGGCCGAAGGGGCTGCGCCGGGTCGTGCCCCGGCCGCGGGCCGCCGAACCCGGGCCGCCGCCCGCCCCGCGCGACGCCCCGTCCCCGCCGCACCTCGCCGCCGCACACGAGCTGGGGGACAGCACGCTGCCGCCCGACTGGTGGCGCGTGGGGTCCGGGCCGTTCGGCGGGCCGGCGGGCGCCTCGCCGGGCGAGTTCGACACGGTGCCGGGGTTCGTCGGCGGGGTGGAGATCCCCGAGCTGCTCAGGCGGCCGCCGGCGGAGACGGAGAAGGACCGGGCCGCGGCGGCGCGGACCACCCCGGAGACCGCGCCCGCGGCGGACGCCACCGGGGCCGCGCCCGCAGCGCGCCGCCGCCTGTTCACCCGCCGGGCCGCCGCGGCCGGCTCCGCCGCCGGCTGGTCCAACCCCCTCCTGCTGCTGGCCGCCGCCGCGCTGGTGGCCGGTGCCGTGTTGGGGAAGTGGGTCGCGCTGCTCCTGGGCTGGCTGATCGCCTACGGCTCGCGGCGGCTGACGCCCGCGGAGACGAAGTGGGCGGTGATGGTCCTGCCGGGCAGCGCGGTCGCGGCCGGGGCGGTGTGGCTGTGGGGGAGGAACGACGGCCGCTGGGGTGAGCCGATCGCCCGCGGGCACATGGCGGACGCGGTCGCGCAGACGTGGCCGTGGGTCGTGCGGGGGGCGGCGGTGGCGTCGGCGGTGTACCTCGCGTGGCGCTCCCAACGGAAACGCTAGCCGCTGCCTTCGACGGCCGCCCTTCGCCCAACGGTCCGCCGTAACCGCTCGCGCAGTTCCCCGCGGCCCTGGGGGCGTCCGAGCGTTATGGCCTGCGGGCCCGCCGTGGCCGCTCGCGCAGTTCCCCGCGCCCCTGAGGGGGGTGTCCGAGCGTTGTTGGCTGCGGGTGCGTTGTGGTTGTTCGCGCAGTTCCCCGCGCCCCTGAGGGGGGTGTCCGAGCGTTGTTGGCTGCGGGTGCGTTGTGGTTGTTCGCGCAGTTCCCCGCGCCCCTGAGGGGGCGTCCAAGGGTTGTTGGCTGCGGGTGCGCCGTGGCCGCTCGCGCAGTTCCCCGCGCCCCTGGGGTGGTGCGGCGTCGTTTTCGGCTGCGGGTGCGTGGTGGCCCCTGAGAACTGGAAAGGGGGTGCTTCCCCCTGGCCGGACAGCCGGTCACCCACCCAGGGGCGCGGGGAACTGCGCGGTCAGGAGCGACGGGCGCGCACCCGGCCACCTCCCCGAACCGCCGGCGGCACCCGGCACAATGGCCCCCATGACCCTCACCGTCGGCTTCGACCTCGACATGACCCTCATAGACTCCCGGCCAGGAATCCGCGCCTGCTACCTGGCCCTCGCGGAGCGAACGGGCACGTACATCGACGCCGACCTCGTGGTGACCCGGCTGGGTCCCCCGCTCGCGGACGAGCTGGTCAACTGGTTCCCGGCCGAACAGGTCGCCGAGATGGCCGCCATGTACCGGGAGATGTACCCGTCGTACGCCGTCGCCGCCAGCCCCGCGATGCCCGGGGCCCGGGAGGCGGTCGAGGCGGTGCGGGCGGCCGGCGGCCGGACGATGGTGGTCACGGCCAAGTACGAGCCGAACGCCAAGCTCCACCTGGCCCACCTCGGCATCGAACCGGACGTGGTCGTCGGCGACCTGTGGGCCGAGCAGAAGGCGCAGGCCCTGCGTGAGCACGGCGCCGGCGTGTACGTCGGCGACCACGTCGGAGACGTGCGCGGGGCCCGTACGGCCGGCGCGCTGTCGGTGGCCGTGGCCACCGGGCCCTGCGACGGCGACGAGCTGCGCGCGGCCGGCGCGGACGTCGTCCTGGACGGCCTCGCCGCGTTCCCGGCCTGGCTCGACGGTTACCGGGAGTCCACCCGCGCCTGACGCCGGGCGGCGGTGACCGACCGCAGGACGCCCGCGCCGGCGACCAGGAAACCGACGGCCATGAGCATGCTCAGGCCGAACATGTACGTCGGAAATGGCTTCGCGCCGAGGAACAGCGGGGCCACTGTGACGAGGGTGGCCACGGCTCCGACGAAGAAGACGACGGCACCGGCGCGGATCAGTCGGTCACCGGGAGCGGCGGAATTCGTTCGGGTTTTGTCACGCACCGGACCAGGGTAGTTCCCTGCGCGAGAGAACAACCGGGGGACGTCTTGTCACCCGCCCGAAGACCATTAGCCTTGGTAGCGGCGGGTCGAGGTCGACCCGCCCCAGTGCTGTATTGAGCCGTTTCCGAAGAAGCTTTCCCGACGAGTACGAGGACGAGGACAGACGTGCCTACCGGCAAAGTCAAGTGGTTCAACAGTGAGAAGGGCTTCGGCTTTCTCTCCCGCGACGACGGCGGTGACGTCTTCGTCCATTCCTCGGTACTCCCCGCCGGAGTGGAAGCGCTCAAGCCGGGACAGCGCGTGGAGTTCGGCGTGGTCGCCGGTCAGCGCGGCGACCAGGCCCTGTCGGTGACCGTGCTGGACCCGACGCCGTCGGTCGCCGCCGCCCAGCGCAAGAAGCCGGACGAGCTGGCCTCGATCGTGCAGGACCTGACGACCCTCCTCGAGAACATCACGCCGAGCCTGGAGGGGGGCAGGTACCCGGACAAGGCCTCCGGCAAGAAGATCGCCGGCCTGCTCCGCGCGGTCGCCGACCAGCTGGACGTCTGAGCGGCGACCACGCGGGACAGCGCGCCTACGGGAACGCGAGCGCGTCCGGGCCGAGGGCCGGCAGGAGGCCCTCGGCCGCCGCGCGGGTGAGCAGGCCGCGGATCGCCGCGTAGCCGTCCTCGCCCAGGTCGGCCGTGAACTCGTTGACGTACAGCCCGATGTGCTGGTCGGCGACGGCCGGGTCCATCTCCTGGGCGTGCGCCATGACGTACGGCCGGGAGGCCTCGGGGTCGTCCCAGGCGGCCCGTACGGAGGCGCGGACGGAGTCGGCGAGCCGGGTCAGCGCGGCCTCGCCCAGCGAGCGCTTGGCGATGATCGCGCCCAGCGGGATCGGCAGCCCGGTGGTCCGCTCCCAGTGCTCGCCCATGTCGGCGAGCTTGTGCAGCCCGAAGTCCTGGTAGGTGAACCGGGCCTCGTGGATGACGAGTCCGGCGTCCACCTTGCCGTCCCGCACGGCCGGCATGATCTCGTGGAACGGCATGACGACGATCTCGCCGACCCCGCCCGGCACCGTGTCCGCGGCCCACAGGCGGAACAGCAGGTAGGCGGTCGACGTCTCGCTCGGCACCGCGACCGTACGCCCCGTGAGGTCGCCGCCCGGCTCCCGGGTCAGCACCAGCGGCCCGCAGCCCCGCCCCAGCGCACCGCCGCACGGCAGCAGCGCGTACTCGCCGAGGACGTACGGCAGGACGGCGTACGACACCTTCAGCACGTCGAACTCGCCGCGCTCGGCCATGCCGTTGGTGATGTCGATGTCGGCGAAGGTCACGTCCAGCGCGGGGGCGCCGGGGACGCGGCCGTGGGCCAGGGCGTCGAAGACGAAGGTGTCGTTCGGGCAGGGGGAGTACGCGATGCGCAGCGTCGGCTGCTCACTGGTCGTCATGCTGACTCCAACTCTCCATCAGGGGCGCGATCTTCCCGAAGGCCTCGGCGAGGGCGGCGAGGGCGTCGCCGATGCGCCAGGCGGCGCGGTCGCGCGGGCCGACCGGGTTGGAGATCGCGCGGATCTCCAGCACGGGCACCTCGTGCGCGGCGGCGGCCTCCGCCACCCCGAACCCCTCCATGCCCTCGGCGAGCGCGCGGGGGTGCAGGGCGCGCAGCCCGTCCGCGCGGGCGGCGGTGCCGGTGACCGTGGAGACGGTCAGAACGGTGCCGGTGCGGGCGCCGATGGCCTCGGACACGACTCGTACGAGTGATTCTGGTGACCGGTGGGTGACGGTCCCGAAGCCCAGCTCGGTGACCGGGAGGAAGCCGTCGGCGGTCTCGGCGCCCAGGTCGGCCACGGTGATCTCGTCGGCGACGACGAGCGAGCCGAGCGGCGCCCCGGGCAGGAAACCGCCGCCGATCCCGGCCGAGACGACCAGGCCGTAGGGCGTGCCGTCCAGCGCGGCGGCGGTGAGGGCGGCGGAGACGGAGGCGGCGGCGCGGGCCGGGCCCACTCCGGCGGCGAGCAGGTCGCAGCCTGCGGCGGTACGGCGGAGCACGGCGCCCGGGACCGGCACGTCCTCGGCCGCCGTGGGGAACGCCCGTGCCACCGCGTCCCGTTCGGCCGGGACCGCGGTGGCCACGAGAACGCGCACAGGCGTCGTGATCAGGCCTTCTTCAGCTTGAAGGACCACAGGCCCTTGTCACCCTGCTGGATGGACACGGTGTTGGTGTCGCCCTGCGTGCCGTACTGGGCGTTGAAGAACGCGCTGCCCGGGATCGTGCGGTACGTCTTCTTGCTGGAGTCGGTGAACTGGCGGCCGTTGACCAGGATCGTCCAGCCGCCGTCCGCGATCTTCGGGTCGACGCCGAAACGGACCGTGTCGTCCGTGTCGACCTTGATCGACGGGACGTCGCCGGCCTTCTTGGCGCACTCCGCGAGCGACTCGGCGTCCAGCTTCTTGCCGTCGTTGTAGCAGAGAGCCTCGGAGTTGACCGAGCTCCGGCCGACGGTGACCGTCGCGACGGGCGTCGGCTTGTCACAGGCCGACAGGACGAGCAGTCCGGCGGAAACGGCGCCGGCGACGACGACGGCGCGGCGGCGTCGCACGACGCGGTGGAGATCAGCGGCTTCGCCGCGGGGCAGCGTGGTCATGGCCGAAGGCTATCGGGCGCCCCGAGCCGTCCGCCCACGTGGGGTCGGCGTGCCCGGTTCGTTACGCCAGGTGCGCCCGCCCGCGGGCGAGCCGGGCCCGGCCCGTTACGCCACCCGGGCCCGGGACCGGCCGCCGTGCCGGGCGGAGGCGAGGAGCCCCTTCAGCGTGGCCAGCCAGCCGACGGCCACGAACAGGGCGCCCATCAGCAGTCCGGCGGTGCCGTTGAGCGGCATCACTATGCCGACCGCGCCGCCGAACACCCACGCCATCTGCAGCAGCGTCTCCGAGCGCGCGAACGCCGAGGTCCGCACCGGCTCCGGCACGTCCCTCTGGATCAGCGCGTCCAGCGCCAGCTTGGCCAGCGCCTGCCCGAACCCGGCGACCGCGGCGAGGCAGGCCACCAGCAGCGCGCTGAAGAAGACCGCCGACACGATCGCCGTACCGAGCACCACCGCGACGACCGTCACGATGATGACCTCGGGCGCCCTGGACCGCAGCCACGCCCCGACGGCCGTACCGAGCGCGTTCCCCGTCCCCGCCGCGACGCCGACTATCCCCAGCGAGACCGCCGCGCTCTCCCCGGTCAGCGGGTGCTCGCGCAGCAGGAAGGCGAGGAAGAAGATCAGGAAGCCGGACAGGCAGCGCAGGGCGGCGTTGGCCCCCAGCGCATGGGTGACGGCCGGCCCCACCGTCCGCAGCCCGGGCCGCTTGACCTGCTTGCGGCGCGGCCCGTGCAGGTGCTCCGCGTCGGCGGCCAGCAGCGCCACGCCCTCGCCCTTGGCCGAGTCCACCTTCGGCGGCATGGAGAACGACAGGAACGTACCCACCGCGAAGATCACGAAGGCGCCGTAGAGCGGCCAGGGATCCCCTATGGCGTGCAGCGCCGCCCCGATCGGCGCGGCGACGCCCGTGGCCAGCAGGCCGGCCAGGGTCACCCGGGAATTGGCCTTCACCAGCGAGAACCGGGGCGGCAGCAGCCGCGGTACGACCGCGCTGCGCACCACCCCGTAGGCCTTGGACGCCACGAGGACGCCCAGCGCGGCGGGATACAGCTGCAGGCTCCCGCTCGCCACGGCCCCCGAGATGACCAGCGCGAGCAGCGCCCGGGCCAGCATCGACCCGGCCATCGCGGCGCGCCGTCCGTGCGGCAGCCGGTCCAGGAGGGGGCCGATGACGGGGGCGAGGACGGTGAAGGGCGCCATGGTGATGGCCAGGTAGAGGGCGACGCGGCCCCGCGCCTCGTCGGTCGGCACGGAGAAGAACACCGTGGAGGCGAGCGCCACGGTGACCATCACGTCGCCCGCGCCGTTCACCGCGTGCAGCTCGATCAGCTTGCCCAGCCCCGACTCGCCCGCGCCGTGGGCGTGTGTGGCCCTGCGGATGCCCCGCGCCGCACCGGTGACCGGAAAGTGCAGGGCGCGGCCGACCGCCCGGACGGCGCCGCCCACCCGGACCGAACCACCCGCCCGGATCGCACCGCCGCCCTGATCACTCGTCTTGTCCGCGGTTGCCACGACGTCATAGTGCCCCGAGAAGGCGGGGGGTAGTGCGGTTGCGACGCGCTGGGCGGCGGACTGTCGCCCGCCCTTCGGCCGGGACCGGGGAAGACCGGCCTCCGCTTTCCCGCCCTCCGGGACCGGTGAGCGGGCGGGCGACGACGCCGGACGGCGCCGGACTGTCCCCGACCACCACGGACGGGGTAGCGTGCGTATCTCAGCCATCAAGCACAATGGATGGCAGAGGTGCGCCCGAGCGCGATCGGATGCAGACGTCGATGCGGCCCGTAGGTCCGCTCCGTCCGCTTCACCGCCGGAGGCAGCCGCACTCGATGAGACGGCGTAGGAGAGAAGCGATACCTGTGAGCGCAGCGACAACGCGAAGCCGCACCCCCGACCGTCTGTGCGCCGAGGCCGTCGACCTCGCACGCGCCGCCGCCGAGGAGGCCGCCGCGCCCGGCGTGGTCGGCGAGCACGCCGGCCTGGTGTCGGAGGGCGACCGTGTTGTCACGCACTTCTTCGAGTGCAAGGAACCGGGCTACCGGGGCTGGCGCTGGGCGGCGACGGTGGCCCGCGCCTCCCGCGCGAAGATCGTCACCCTGGACGAGGTCGTCCTCCTGCCCGGCCCCGACGCCCTCCTCGCCCCCGAATGGGTCCCCTGGAGCGAGCGTCTGCGCCCGGGCGACCTGGGCCCCGGCGACCTGCTCCCCACCGACCAGGACGACCTGCGCCTGGAGCCGGGCTACTCCGGCGAGGAGGCGCCGCCGCCGAACTCCCCGGTGTCCAGGGAGATGGCGGAACTGGCGGAGGCGGAGGACGCGGACGTCACCCCCGGCGCGCCCGCCACCCAGCCGACGGTGCCCTCGCGCGGCTCCATCGCCGCCGTCGCCGAGGAACTGGGCATGCGCCGCGCCCGGGTGCTGTCCCGCTACGGCCTGCACGTCGCCGCCGACCGCTGGGAGGAGGCGTACGGCGCCAAGACCCCCATGGCCCAGGCGGCCCCCGCACCGTGCGTCAGCTGCGGCTTCCTCACCCCCATCGGCGGCTCCCTGGGCCAGGCCTTCGGTGTCTGCGCCAACGAGTTCTCCCCGGCGGACGGCCGCGTGGTCTCCCTGACCTACGGCTGCGGCGGCCACTCGGAGGCCGCGGTCATGCCGAAGCCGCCGCAGCGGGCGGCACCGGTGATCGACGAGACCCGCGTCGACCCCTTCCCCCTCCGCCCGTCCCGCGACTCCGGCTCGGTCCCGGAGACGAGCGACGCGGAGACGGCGGAGCTGGGCCACTCCTGACGGGCGGCCGGCCGCTCCCGGGAGCCGTGCCCGCCGGCCGCCGACCGGCCGGCGGCGCCGCCGTCGCCCGGACGCATCGCGCCGCCGTCACCGCCGCCGTCACCCGGACGCATCGCGCCGCCCGGCTCCGGAACCCTCGGCGGTCAGGGCGGCTTCGTGCACCGTCCGCAGCCGCTCGCCGGGACCGGTGCGCTCCAGCCGCAGGTGGGCCGAACGGCCGCGCAGGGTCAGGGTCATGAGCTGGTTGCCGAACCACGGCCCGCCCCGCCTGCGCCACTTCACCGGCGGCCGGGGGCAGCGGCCGTGCCGGGCGAGGAGCCGCCCCAGCAGACGGGCCGGCGCGCTCCAGCCGAAGCGGAAGCCGATCCGCATCGACAGCGGCACGGAGTTGTGCACCGGCGAGCAGGTGAGCTGGACCACGGGGGCGGCGGGCCCGCCGGACGGCCAGGACGCCTCGGCGATGTACGCGTGGTGCACGTCGCCGGACAGCACGCACACGCTCGCCGGGGCACCCGGCGCGGAGCCGGCCTCGTGGATGAGCGCGGCGAGGTCGGCGAAGGAGCGGGGGAAGGCCGCCCAGTGCTCCAGGTCGGCCCCGCGGCGCAGGTACTCGCCGAAGCGGGCCCAGCGCTCCCCGCGCTCCCCGGTGCACAGGGCCGCGTCCCAGGCCTCGGCGTCGTGCACGAGGTGCGGCAGCAGCCAGGGCAGGGAGGTGCCTATCAGCAGGTGGTCGTAGGCTCCCTCGCCGTCCAGCACCTGTTCGCGCAGCCAGCGGGCCTCCCCCGGGTCCAGCATGGCCCGCCGGTCCTCGTCGAGGACCCGTGCCGCCCGGGAGTCGACCATCACCACCCGTACGCGTCCGAAGTCGCGCCGGTAGCTGAAGCGGACCGAGGCGGGGTCGGCGTCGGCCTGCCGGGCGAGGGCGCGCAGCGCGTCCGTGCCGTCCGGAGCCGCGCGCACCGCTGCCCAGGTCGGGTCGTCGGCCAGTTCGGCGGGGGAGAGGTTGCCGAGGTGCTGGTGGACCCAGTAGGACATCAGGCCGCTCAGCAGCCGTTCCTGCCACCAGCCGGTGGCGCGCATGTCGGCGAGCCAGGAGGCGGAGGTGTTCCAGTCGTCCACGATGTCGTGGTCGTCGAAGATCATGAAGCTGGGCACGGTGGACAGCAGCCAGCGGATCTCGGGGTCCAGCCAGGACTCGTAGTAGAGGTGGCTGTACTCCTCGTAGTCGGCGACCTGGCCGCCGGGCGCCTCGTCGAGATCGCGGCGGCCGGCGAGCCAGCGCCGGGTCTCCTCGGAGGTCTCGTCGGCGTAGACCTGGTCGCCCAGGAGCAGCAGGACGTCGGGGCGCCCGGCCTCCGGGCCGGCCGCCAGCCGGGTGGCGAGGCTGTCGAGGGCGTCGGGGCCCACGCGGTCCTTGCCGTCGGCCGGGGGCGCGGCCCAGCGGCAGGAGCCGAAGGTGACACGCACGGTGTCGCCGGCGGCCGGTGTCCGGATGACCGACGGCGGGAAGGGGGAGCCGGGCAGGGGCCAAACCGTGGTGTCGTCGAGGAGCACCTCGTACGACGGCGCGGTGCCCGGCCGCAGCCCGGTGACCGTGACCAGCGCGTAGTGGTGCCCGGCCACCAGGAAGGTGGGGGCCTCGCCCCCCGCACCGTCCGAGCAGCGCACCCGTGCCGTGCAGGGCGCGCTCGTCTCGACCCAGACGGTCGCGCACGAGCCGTCGGTGTACCTCAGCAGTGGTCCCAGACGCAGTTCGGCCATGTGATCGCTCCTGCCTCGCACCGCGGAAAGGAAACGACCGTAGACCGTGGAAGGCGCGGGCGGCAGACCTCGTCCGCGGCCGGTTCGTGCGTCTGGGAGGGCCCCGGGTGGGCACGCGGAGGGCGAGCGTGATCGTGGCCCGGTGGGTGACCAGGCCGGAGAGGCGGTGGGTGTGGTGGCCGAGCACGAGCAGGCGGCCGAGGAGGACGGGATGCAGGCGCGTGGGAACGACCTGCTGCGAGGGCTCGAGGTGGACGACCGGCAGCCGGAGCGGCCGGTGCTCCTCGACGCCGACGGCCGGCCGATCGAGACCTGGCGGGAGAACCACCCCTACGACCGCAGGGTCGGACGGCGCGAGTACGAGCGGACGAAGCGTGTCCTGCAGGTCGAACTGCTCAAACTGCAGCGCTGGGTGAAGGACACCGGCCAGCGGATCGTGGTGGTCTGCGAGGGACGGGACGCGGCCGGCAAGGGGGGCACCATCCAGCGGTTCACCGAGCGGCTCAACCCCCGCGGGGCCCGGGTGGTGGCGCTGGAGAAGCCGACAGAGCGGGAGGCGGGGCAGTGGTACTTCCAGCGGTACGTGACCCATCTGCCGGCCCGCGGCGAGATCGTCTTCTTCGACCGCTCCTGGTACAACCGGGCGGGAGTCGAACGGGTCATGGGCTTCTGCACGGAGGCCGAGTACCGGCAGTTCCTCGGCCAGGCCCCGATGTTCGAACGGCTGCTCACCGAGGACGGCATCTCGCTGGTGAAGTTCTGGTTCTCGGTGTCCCGGGCCGAGCAGCGCACCCGGTTCGCGATCCGCCAGGTCGACCCGGTGCGCCGCTGGAAGCTCTCTCCCACCGACCTCGCCTCGCTCGACCGCTGGGACGACTACACGACGGCCAAGGTCGCCATGTTCCGGGCGACCGACACGCCGTACGCGCCCTGGACGGTCGTGAAGAACAACGACAAGCGGCGCGGCCGGCTGGAGGCGATGCGCAGCCTCCTCGACCGCTTCGACTACCCGGCCAAGGACCGCGAGGCGGTGGGCACCCCGGACCCGCTGATCGTCGGTGCGGCGGCCACCCTGCTGGAGCCGGGCGAGGAGCCCGCGGCCCTGTCACCGACGCCGCTGGCCGGCCCGGGCGGCGGGCCCGGGAGCCATCCGGGCGGCGGACCCGGCACCAGGGAACCGTCCGGGCCGGCGGCGACGGCCGGCCGCGGCCACGCGTGAGGAGGAGGGATCCCGGCACCGCCTTCGCCGCCGGCCGCCCCGTCCGGGCGGCCGGCGGCGCGCGTCCGGCGGGTGGGCGGCCTGCGGTCAGGAGCCGACGAGGCGGCGCACGTTGTCGGCGGAACCGCAGCCGGCCTTCAGCTGACGCTCACGTTCCTCCAGGAACGCCGCGCCCAGTTCCTCGCGCCGCCGCATCGCCACGTTCTCCCGCGCTCCGTTGAGGATGGTCCGTTCCTCCTCGTCGGCGTGGTGGGTGACGGCCTCCACCAGTGCCTCCAGCTTCTCGTCCCAGTCCCCGGAACCGGGCTCCCCCACCTCGAGGAGGTCCAGCAGGGCCTTGTTGCCCTCGTCGTGCTCGTGCTCGCCGTGCTCCACCTCCTCGTCGTCGATGTTCTTGTACCGCTTCAGGGCGGGATAGACCTCGGCCTCCTCGGCCAGCGCGTGCGCGATCAGCAGGTCGGCGAACTCCCGCAGTGCGGCCGCTCGGTCGGCCTCGACGCTGCGCATCCGGCGGAAGAGCTCCTCCATGCGCCGGTGGTCTTCGAGGATCAGCTCGACCACGTCCTGTGTCCGGGCCATCAGACAGCACCACTTTCGAGCGAAGGGATCGGTCCAGCACCGCATACCCCCACCGCCCCCGCTGATGACCTCCCGCACGGGCGCCCACCCCCGCGCCTGCGGCCGTTCACCCGCCCGCGCTGTACCTTCGTCCTCACGTCGACGAGGAGAGTGAACGTGAGCAAGTACGTGCGGCCGGCGGCCGAGGGCGCCGACCCCTTCGGCACCGCCCGTCTGCGTCGCGGTGTCCTCGACGCCTGGGCGACCAGCCCCGCCCGCTTCCGCGAGGACGCCAACGCCGAGGAGGACCTCGTCCTCGGTGGGTACCGGGACCGGCTCGTCGTCGAGCTGGCCCAGAACGCCGCCGACGCCGCGGCCCGCGCGAAGGCCCCGGGCCGGCTCCGCCTCACCCTCCGCGACGGCGTCCTCGTGGCCGCCAACACCGGCGCCCCACTGGACGCGGCCGGGGTCGAGTCGCTGTCCACCCTGCGGGCCTCCGCCAAGCGGGACGTCCAGGAAGGGCACGGCGCCGTCGGCCGGTTCGGCGTCGGCTTCGCCGCCGTGCTCGCCGTCACCGACGAACCGGCGGTCGTCGGGCGGCACGGCGGCGTCCGCTGGTCCCTCGCCGAGGCGCGGGAGCTGGCCGCCGGCACCGCCCGGCACAGCCCGGGCCTCGGCGACGAGATCCGCCGCAGGGACGGTCACGTGCCGCTGCTGAGGCTGCCGCTCGCCGCCGAGGGCTCCGCCCCCGACCCGTACGACACCGCTGTGATCCTGCCGCTGCGGGACACGGCCGCCACCGACCTCGCCGAGCGCCTGCTGCACGCCGTCGACGACGCCCTGCTGCTCGCCCTGCCGGGCCTGGAGGAGGTCGTCGTGGAGGTCGGCGGCGAGGCCCCGCGGACCCTGCGCCGCCGTGCGGAGGGCGCCGTGACCGTCGTGGAGGACACGCGCGAGGGCACGACCCGGTGGCGTACGGCCACCGCGCACGGGCCGCTCACCGCGGACCTGCTCGCCGACCGGCCCGTGGAGGAGCGGCTGCGCCCCCACTGGTCGGTGACCTGGGCCGTGCCGGAGGACGAGGGCGGCCGCCCGGTGCGGCCCCGTACCGCTCCCGTCGTGCACGCGCCCACGCCCAGCGACGAGCCCCTCGGCGTCCCCGCGCTCCTCATCGCCTCCTTCCCCCTGGACACCACCCGGCGGCACGCGGCCCCCGGCCCGCTCACCGACTTCCTGGTGCGGCGCGCGGCCGACGCCTACGCCGAACTGCTCGCCGGCTGGCGGCCGGTGACCGACGGCGTCATCGACCTCGTACCCGGGCCGCTCGGCCGGGGCGAGCTGGACGGGGCCCTGCGGCAGGCGGTCCTGGAACTGCTGCCGCGCACCGCGTTCCTGCCCCCGGCCGTCGGGCCCGAGGCGGACGAGGACCTTCCCGAGGCGCTGCGCCCGCGGGACGCGGAGGTGGTGGAGGGGGCCGGGGCGGACACCGTCCGGGTGCTGGCGGAGGTGCTGCCCACCCTGCTCCCGGCCGGCCTGGAGCGCCGCGCCGAGCTGCGCACCCTGGGCGTCGCCCGACTCCCGCTCGCCGACGCCGTCGACCGGCTCGCCGGGCTGGAGAAGGACCCCGACTGGTGGTGGCGGCTCTACGACAGCCTCGCCGGGGTCGACCCGGACCGGCTGTCCGGGCTCCCGGTGCCGCTGGCCGGGGGTGCCTCCCAGGCTTTCGGCACCGGGGGAGGGCGGACCGCCATCGGACCCCGGCAGGTGCTGCTGCCCACGCCGGACGGCGCCCGGATCGACGCGGACGTCCTCGGGCGGCTCGGACTGAAGGTCGCCCACGAGGACGCCGCGCACCCGCTGCTGGAGAAGCTGGGCGCGCTGCCCGCGACCCCGCGTGCGGTGCTGACCACCCCGCAGGTGCGGGCCGCCGTGGCCGCCTCCCTGGACGACGGGGGCGGCATCGGCTGGGAGGAGGACGCGCCGGACGCCGAGGAGCTGGCCGACGCCGTGCTCGGCCTGGTGCGGGACGCGGCCCTGGAGCCCGGCGACGAGCCGTGGCTGGGGGCGCTCGCGCTGCCCGACGAGGACGGGGAGCTCGCCCCGGCGGGCGAACTCGTGCTGCCCGGGAGCCCCTTCGCCCGTGTGATCCGCGAGGGCGAACTGGCCGCCGTGGACGCCGGCCTGGTCGAGAAGTGGGGCCGGCAGCCGCTCACCGCCTGCGGGGTGCTGGCGGACTTCGCGCTCGTCCGCGCCACCGACGTCGTCCTGGACCCGGACGAGCTGGACCCCCGCGAGGGTGACTTCGCCGAGCCGGACGACGCGGGACTGCTGGACGCGGTGGACGTGTGGTGCGAGGACGTGCTCGACCGGTTCCCGGACAGCCCGGTGCCCCCGGTCGCCACCGAACTCGTCGCCGTCCGCGACCTGGACCTGGTGGACGACGACCACTGGCCCGAGGCCCTCGCACTGCTGGCCAGGCCGCCGCTGCGGGACGCCCTCGTCCAGCCCGTGCGCGTCCTGCTGCACGACGGTACCCACGAGGTCGTACGGCCGTACACCGCGTGGTGGCTGCGCGGCCACCCGGTGCTGGACGGCCGCCGCCCGGCCGGCCTGCTCGCCGCGGGCGGCGACCCGCTGCTGCGGGGGCTGTACGACGAGGCCGACGCCACCGGGTTCGAGGACGAGCAGGTGCTGCGGGCGCTCGGTGTGCGGACCTCCGTCGGCACGCTGCTGGCCGAGCCCGGCGGCGCCGCCGAGCTGCTGGACCGGCTCGCCGACCCGGAGCGCCCGGTCACCCCCGCGCAGCTGCACGGGCTGTACGGCGCGCTGGCCGAGCTGGATCCGGACCAGGTGACCCTGCCGGACGAGGTGCGGGCCGTGGTCGACGGGCGGGTCGAGGTCGTGGACGCCGCCGAGGCGGTCGTGGTCGACTCGCCCGACCTGCTGCCGTTCACCTCGGGAGTGCCGCTGCTGCCGGTACGGCCGTCCCGCGCGGCCGAGCTGGCCGAACTGTTCCAGGTGCGCAGGCTCAGCGAGTCCGTCACCGGCGAGGTGCACTCCGAGGGCACGGAGCACGACGTGCCGGCCGCGGTACGGGTGCTGCTCGGGCCGCGTACGCCGGAGACGTACGTGGAGCACGACGAGCTGGTGGTGGACGGCGTCGGGATCGACTGGCGGCTGACCGACGACGGCGTGCTGCACGCGGCCACGCTGGAGGGGGTCGCCGCGGGCCTCGCCTGGGCGTCGCGCCAGTGGCCGCGCCGCTTCGAGGTCGCGGCCCTGCTGGAGGACCCGTCCCGCACGGAGGAGCTGGCACGGGACCGCTGGTTCGACTGAGCGACCTTCACAACTCCCTTACCGGATTCACCAGTTCCGTACAACCGTTCCCCTGTGTGCCGGATCTGATCACCGGGAGCCGACCGGCTCCCCGATCACTTCGCACGCAGGGGAACACATGCGTATTCGCGCCTCTGTCGCCGTCATCGGCGGCGCTCTGGCCCTGTCCACCCTCGCCGCACCGGCCGCGCAGGCCGACGGCGGCTTCGGTGACACCAAGATCACCAAGGTTGTCGTGGACGGCGACAACAAGGTGTCCATCGGCACGTCCGGCGCCGTGACCATCAAGGTCAGCGTGACGGCCACCGACGACTCCGGCATCAAGGGCGCCCAGCCGTTCGACCTCTTCGGCCCCGACAACGGCATCGAGACGACCGGCAAGCCCACGTGCGCCGTCGTCGACGCCACCACCTCCACCTGCACCGCCTCGGTGAAGATCGACCCGAAGGTCGACTACCTCACCAACAAGAACGCCGGCACCTGGTACGTCTCCGCGTGGGTCGACGGCAAGGACGACGACTTCGTCCAGAAGGACAAGGCCGGCTCCTTCTGGTTCCAGCGCGCCGCCAAGCTCACCGCCAACGCCTCCCCGGAGCCGGTGAAGAAGGGCAGGACCGTCACGGTCACCGGCGCCCTCACCCGCGCCAACTGGGAGTCGCTGAAGTACGGCGGCTACGGCTCGCAGTCGGTCAAGCTCCAGTACCGCAAGAAGGGCTCCAGCACCTACACCACGCTGAAGACCGTCAAGGCGGACTCCAGGGGCAACCTGAAGACGACGACCACGGCCACGGCCGACGGCTACTACCGCTTCTCCTTCGCGGGCAACTCGAGCACCGCCGCCGTCGGCGCCACGGGTGACTACGTCGACGTGCGCTGACTCGGCACGCCGTTCCGGCCCCGGGGGGCGACGCCCGCCCTACGGGGCCGGAACGTTTCCTCTCACTTGCGTCATGAGCTGGTAATCGCGGAACAAAAAATGGCCGGGAACGATCCCCGCCGTACAACCGGAGGCACCCCTCGCAGATCTGATCACGCGAGTCGACCGACTCCCCGATCTCTTCTCCCTCAGGGGAACGCATGCGCATTCGTGCCACCGTGGCCGCCGTCACCGGCGCCCTGGCCCTCACCGCCCTCGCCGTCCCGGCCGCACACGCCACCGGTTCGAGCGGCACGCCGTACACGTTGAACGTCAGCTTCTCGAACCTGAAGATCGCCAAGGCGATCAAGGTCGGCACCACCAACAAGGTCAGCACCACGTACACCTACACGCTGACCCACGGCTCGGACGTGGACGTCACCGAGCCCGACTTCTACAGCGACGCCTACCTCTACCGCGGCTCGCTGGACGCCCCGAGCGACACGCTGGAAGGTGACGACTTCGCCACCTGCAAGGTCGCCACGTCGACCACCGCCACCTGCACCGGCACCGTCGACCTCTACCCGGGCGAGGGCGAGCTGCGGACCACCGACGCCGGCAGCTGGTCCGTCGCCGCCGAGGCCTTCGCCTTCAACGGCCAGAACCAGGACGACCCCGACATGAGCAAGGTCGGCTTCAAGGAGCAGGGCGGCCTCGCCACCACGGCCCTGCAGCGCTACTCCAAGCTCACCGCGAACGCGGGCCCGGAGCCGGTCACCAAGGGCAGGACCCTCACCACCACGGGCAAGCTGTCCCGGGCCAACTGGGACGACGGCCTGTACCACGGCTACACCAACCAGCCGGTCAAGCTGCAGTTCAAGAAGGCGGGCACGAGCACCTACACCACCGTCAAGACGGTCTACTCCGACTCTTCCGGCAACCTGAAGGCCACCGCCACCGCCCAGTACGACGGCTACTGGCGCTTCAGCTTCGCGGGCACCTCGACCACCCCGGCGGTCAGCGCCACGGGCGACTACGTCGACGTGCGGTAGCGCCCCGTCCTACTGCGGCACTCGGCGGTCGATCCACGTCCACACGAGCTCCAGGACGGCCGCCGCCACCGCCGCCACGCCGACCGCCGTCCACGGCATGGTGATGCCGACCAGCTTGAGGGCGAAGAAGTCCTGCAGGGCCGGCACGGCGAGGACGAGCAGGAACGACGCGCCCATCGCGGCCACCAGGACCACCCGCCACCACGTGTAGGGGCGGGCGATGATCGCCAGCACCCACATGGAGATCAGGAACAGGGTCAGGGTGGCCGCGCTGGTCTCCGCGTCCAGGGCGCCGGGACCGGTGTAGTGGTGCCGGGCCAGCAGGTAGACCGCGAACGTCGCCGCTCCCGCCACCACACCGCCGGGGACCGCGTACCGCATCACCCGGCGCACGAAGTGCGGACGGGCCCGTTCCGTGTTGGGCGCCAGGGCCAGGAAGAAGGCCGGCACGCCGATGGTGAGGGTGGACAGCAGGGTCAGGTGCCGGGGCAGGAAGGGGTACTCCACCTGCCAGCACACCACCAGCAGCGCCAGCAGCACCGAGTAGACGGTCTTGACCAGGAACAGGGTCGCCACGCGCGTGATGTTGCCGATCACCCGGCGGCCCTCGCCCACCACCGACGGCAGGCTCGCGAAGCTGTTGTCCAGCAGGACGATCTGCGCGACCGCGCGCGTCGCCTCCGAGCCCGAGCCCATGGCCACACCGATGTCGGCGTCCTTCAGCGCGAGCACGTCGTTCACGCCGTCGCCCGTCATCGCGACCGTGTGCCCGCGCGACTGCAGCGCGCCGACCATGTCCCGCTTCTGCCGCGGGGTGACCCGCCCGAACACCGTGCCCGCGTCCAGCGCGGCCGCCATCCCGGCCGGGTCGGCGGGCAGCCGCCGGGCGTCCACCGCGCCGCCGTCCAGCCCCAGCTTGGCGGCGACCACGCCCACCGACACCGCGTTGTCCCCGGAGATGACCTTCGCGCGGACGTCCTGGTCCGCGAAGTAGCGCAGGGTGTCGGCCGCGTCGGACCGCAGCCGCTGTTCGAGGACGACCAGGGCGGTGGGGCGGGCGTCGCGGGCCGGCTCGGGGGCGTCGAGGTCGCGGTGGGCCCGGGCCAGCAGCAGGACGCGCAGCCCCTCTTCGTTGAGGCGCTCGGTCTCGGCGAGGGCCGGGTGCCCGGACTCGAGGAGGACGTCGGGGGCGCCCAGCAGCCAGGTGCTGGTCTCGCCGTCACCCTCGCTGAACGCGGCCCCGCTGTACTTGCGGGCGGAGGAGAACGGCAGCGACTCGACGCACCGCCACTCCTCGCTGTCGGGACAGGCGTCGATGATCGCCTGGAGCGAGGCGTTGGGGTGCGGGTCGGACTCGCCGAGGGCGCCGAGCACCTTGCGTACGTACGTCTCGTCGGCCCCGTCCAGCGGCCGCAGCGCAGTCACGTCCATGCCGCCCTCGGTGAGCGTGCCGGTCTTGTCCAGACAGACGGTGTCGACGCGGGCCAGCCCCTCGATCGCCGGCAGCTCCTGCACCAGGCACTGTTTCCGCCCGAGCCGGATGACCCCCACGGCGAAGGCGACGGAGGTGAGCAGCACCAGCCCCTCGGGGACCATCGGCACGATTCCGCCGACCGTGCGGGCCACCGCGTCCTTGAACCCGTTGTTCTTGACCACGAGCTGGGTGACGACCAGGCCGATCGCCGCCGGGACCATCATCCAGGTGACGTACTTGAGGATCGTGGAGATGCCGGTGCGCAGCTCGGAGTGGACGAGGGTGAAGCGCGAGGCCTCCTCGGCGAGCTGGGCCGCGTAGGCCTCGCGGCCCACCTTGGTGGCCTGGAACGCGCCGCCGCCCGCGACCACGAAGCTGCCGGACATCACACGGTCGCCGGGGCGTTTGACGACCGGGTCGGCCTCGCCGGTGAGCAGCGACTCGTCGACCTCCAGGCCCTCGGCCTCCACGCACGCCCCGTCGACCACGATCTTGTCGCCGGGGCCGATCTCCACCAGGTCGTCCAGGACGATCTCATGGGACGCCACCTCGGTGGCGACCCCGTCCCGCCGCACCGTCGGCCGGGCCTCCCCGATCACCGCGAGCGAGTCGAGGGTCTGCTTGGCGCGCCACTCCTGGACGATGCCGATGGCGGTGTTGGCGATGATCACGAAGCCGAACAGGCTGTCCTGGATCGGCGCGACGAACAGCGTGACGAGCCAGAGCACACCGATGATCGCGTTGAACCGGGTGAAGACGTTCGCGCGGACGATCTCGGCCACGGACCGGCTGCTGCGCACCGGCACGTCGTTGACCTGCCCGCGCGAGCGCCGCTGCGCCACCTCGGACGCGGTCAGCCCCCCTGGCCGGACCCGGGGCCCGGCCAGGGGATGGGCGGGGTCGAGCTCGGCACCCGTATCGGTATGGCTCATGCATTCGACGGTACGTGCCCGTGTGCCCCGCCACCCGCCGGAGTGAGCCGATTTCCGACCTGGGAAGGAGGGGTTCCCCGCGCGGTGTCCTGCGCTGGTTGTACCGCTACCCCGCGGCCGCGGCCTTCAGCGCCGCGTCCCTCTTGATCGCCGCGTCCCTCCTGCGCACGTACCAGATGCCGATCAGCCCCAGTCCGCCGCCGGCCAGGCAGGTCCACAGCCACCACAGGACCCCGTGGTCGTCGAACCAGCCGTAGAAGGGCAGCTGGACGAGGAAGAGCACGAACCACACGATCGTGCCGCCGGTGATGGTGGCGACCACGGGCCCCTCCAGGGGCTCCGGCGCCTCGTGCTTGGGGGTCCACTTGGCCATGCGCACAGCTTAAGGGCCGCCGTGGTCTACGCGCGGAGATAGCGATCTGCCACTCATACGTTCATACTGAAACCGTTTGTCTTTGACCGCTTCTGATCGTAGGAAAGTCCAACAGGCTCGGGGGAACCCGTTGGGATGAGGTCCCGCATGTCCACCTCGGCACCCGCCAAGGCCCCCACCCCCGAGAAGCCGGGTGGCCCGGCCGCCTTCGGCCCCCTCGACCGCTACTTCCGCATCTCCGAGCGCAGCAGCACGATCGCCCGGGAGATCCGGGGCGGGTTCGCCACGTTCTTCGCGATGGCGTACATCATCGTGCTGAACCCGATCATCCTCAGCAGCGCCAAGGACATGAACGGGCACCACCTGGACAACGCCCAGCTGGTGACGGCGACGGCGCTGACGGCCGCGTTCACCACGCTGCTGATGGGCGTCATCGGCAACGTGCCGATCGCGCTCGCCGCCGGCCTCGGCGTGAACTCGGTCGTCGCGCTCCAGCTGGCGCCCCGGATGACCTGGCCGGACGCCATGGGCATGGTCGTGCTGGCCGGTTTCGTGGTGATGCTGCTGGTCGCCACGGGCCTGCGCGAGCGGGTGATGAACGCCGTGCCGTTCGGTCTGCGCAAGGCGATCGCGATCGGCATCGGCCTGTTCATCATGCTGATCGGCCTGGTCGACTCCGGCTTCGTCACCCGCATCCCGGACGTCGCCCAGACCACCGTCCCGCTCCAGCTCGGCGTGGGCGGCCACCTCACCGGCTGGCCGGTGCTGATCTTCGTCCTGGGCACGCTGCTCACGTTCGCGCTGATCGTGCGCAAGGTGCCGGGTGCGATCCTGATCTCGATCGTCGCCATGACCGTCCTCGCGATGATCGTCAACGCGGTCGCGACCATCCCGTCCTGGGGCCTGACGGTCCCGAAGTGGCCCGGCAACCCGGTCGCCACCCCCGACTTCGGCCTGATCGGCCAGGTCAGTCTCTTCGGCGGCTTCTCCAAGGTCGGCGTGCTGACCGGCGTCCTCTTCGTCTTCACGGTCCTGCTGTCGTGCTTCTTCGACGCGATGGGCACGATCATGGGCATCAGCGACGAGGCCAAGCTGACCGACGCCGAGGGCTACATGCCCGGCATCAACAAGGTCCTCTTCGTCGACGGCCTCGCGGTCGCGGCGGGCGGCGCCAGCTCCTCCTCCGCGACGACCGCGTTCGTGGAGTCCACGGCCGGCGTCGGCGAGGGCGCCCGCACGGGCCTCGCGAACGTCGTCACCGGCGCCCTGTTCGCGGTGGCGCTGTTCCTGACCCCGGTCGCCACGATGGTCCCGTCCCAGGCGGCCACCCCGGCGCTGGTCGCGGTCGGCTTCCTGATCCTGTCGAACTCGATCAAGGAGATCGACTGGGCGGACTACACGATCGCCATCCCGGCCTTCGTGACGATGCTGATGATGCCGTTCACCTACTCGATCACGAACGGCATCGGCATGGGCTTCATCACCTTCACCGTGCTGCGCCTGGCCGCCGGGCGGGCCAGGGAGATCCCGGCCGCGATGTACGTCGTCTCGGCGGTCTTCGCCTTCTACTACCTGATGCCGGCCCTGGGCCTGACCTGACCGGCCCCGTCCGGGAGGCCGGGCGCCACGTCACGTCCGGGTGGCCCGGCGTCACGTGACGCCGTAGAACCTCTCGGTCTCCTCGACGGCGGTCTGGAACCGTTCGTCGAAGTCGTCGCGGATGAGCGTGCGGACCACATAGTCCTGCACGCTCATGCCTCTTTTCGCCGCGTGGTGCCGGAGCCTTTCGAGCAGCTCCCCGTCGATGCGCAGGCTGAGCACGGTGGTCCCCATGCGTACGAGGGTCGCCACATCCGGCCATCCCGGCGTCACTTTCCGGAATCGACTCACTCGTTCGGGTGATCATCGAGCGCAGTGGCCAGGGTCACGGGCGCGGTGTGCGTGTCCCGTTGGTCTTTAGCCAGGGTAATGAGTTAGGCTAAAGAACATGCCGGACCTCACCCATGGCGACGACGCGGCCGCCGTGAACGCCCTCCGCTCCGCCGTGATGCGGCTGTCCCGTCGGCTCAAGCACCAGCGGGTCGACGAGTCGCTGAGCCCCACCGAGATGTCGGTGCTCGGCACCCTCGCGCGCTGCGGCTCGGCCACCCCGGGCGAGCTGGCCCGCAAGGAGCACGTGCAGCCGCCGTCGATGACCCGCATCGTCGCGCTGCTCGAAGCCAAGGGCCTGGTCCGGCTGGAGCCGCACCCGGAGGACCGGCGCCAGAAGGTCGTCACCCAGACCGAGCAGGCCGAGGCGATGCTCGAGGAGAGCCGCCGCAAGCGCAACGCGTTCCTGGCGGGCCTCGTCGAGGGCCTGGACGAGGACGAGTGGGCCGCCCTGCGCGCCGCCGCCCCCGTGCTGGAGAAGCTCGCCCACCTGTAAGCACACCTATCTAGGAGGCGAACCACTTTTGAGTACGGGACCCGGAGCAGCTTCCGCACCCGCACCGTCCACCACCCGCGAGCCCCGCTCCATGTTCAGCTCGCTGAAGGTCCGGAACTACCGGCTCTTCTTCCTCGGCCAGGTCGTCTCGAACACCGGCACCTGGATGCAGCGCATCGCCCAGGACTGGCTCGTGCTCAGCCTCACCGGCTCGTCGGCGGCCGTCGGCATCACCACGGCCCTGCAGTTCCTGCCGATGCTCCTGTTCGGCCTGTACGGCGGCGTCCTGGTCGACCGCCTGCCCAAGCGACCCACCCTGCTGGTCACCCAGTCGGCCATGGCCGTCACGGGCCTCGCGCTCGCCTTCCTGACCCTCTCCGGGCACGTCCAGGTCTGGCACGTCTACGTCGCCGCCTTCGCCGTCGGCCTCGCCACGGTCGTCGACAACCCGGCCCGGCAGTCCTTCGTCTCCGAGATGGTCGGCCCCGGCCAGCTGCAGAACGCGGTCAGCCTCAACTCCGCGAACTTCCAGTCGGCCCGGCTGGTCGGCCCCGCGGTCGCCGGCCTCATGATCACCGGGGTGGGCACCGGCTGGGCCTTCCTCGCCAACGGCCTGTCCTTCGCCGCGCCCATCGCCGGCCTGCTCCTGATGCGGGCCCACGAACTGCACGTCGTCGAGCGGGCGCCGCGCGGCAAGGGCCAGCTGCGGGAGGGGCTGGACTACGTGGCGAAGCGGCCGGAGCTGATCTGGCCGATCGTCCTGGTCGGATTCATCGGCACCTTCGGCTTCAACTTCCCGGTGTGGCTGTCCGCCTACGCGGACGACGTCTTCCACTCCGGCGCCGGCTCCTACAGCCTCTTCAACACCCTGATGGCCGTCGGCTCCCTGGGCGGCGCCCTGCTGGCCGCCCGGCGCGGCACGGCCCGGCTGCGCGTCCTGATCGCCGCCGCGCTGGCCTTCGGCACGCTGGAGACCGTGGCGGCGGTGGCCCCGTCGTACTGGCTCTTCGCGCTGCTCATGATCCCGATCGGCGTCTTCGGCCTGACCGTGAACGTCACCGCGAACACCGCCGTGCAGATGGCCACCGACCCGGCCATGCGCGGCCGGGTGATGGCCCTGTTCATGATGGTGTTCATGGGCGGAACGCCGCTGGGCGCGCCGGTCGTCGGCTGGGTCACCGACACCTACGGCGCCCGGATCGGCTTCGCCCTCGGCGGTGTGGTCTCGGCCGTGGCCGCGGCCACGATCGGCCTGATCCTGGCCCGCGTCGGCGGGCTGCGCCTCGCGGTGGGCTGGCACCGCGGCCACCCGCGGGTCACCTTCGTCCCGCGCGAGCGCGAGGCGCTGGCGACCGCCGCCTGAACGTCCCGTCCCGGGGGGTCCTACAGGACCCTCCGGGCCAGTACCTGTCCCGGCCACTCGTCCTCGCCGTGGGTGTAGGGCTCGGTGCGGATGAAGCCGTTGCCCTCGTAATAGGCGACCAGCTTGCCGTCGTCGCCCGCGTAGCAGTCGACGCGCAGCAGCGAGATCCCCGCCCGCCGGGTCACCTCGACCGCGTGGGCGAGCAGCGCCGCACCGGCGCCCAGGCCCTTGAAACGGCGGTCGGTGGCGAACAGGTGGATGTACCGCTCGGGCTCGTCCGCGGGCTCCAGATAGGGTCCCGGGCCCTTGCTGAGGGTAAGCGTGGCCGCCGGGGTGCCGTCTATCTCGGCGAAGTAGGGCGTGCCCTCGGCCGCGTACCGCTGCACCAGCTCCACCGCCCGGTCACTGCCCGACCAGGACTCCGTCCCCCACTGCCGGGTGCGCCCCTGGGAGACCAGCCACTCCACGGCGCTGTCGAGCATGCCGAGGATGAGCGGAGCGTCGTCGGGGCCGCCTTCACGAATCCTGATCGTCATGATCTACATCATGCACATGCCCGTTTTGGCGCGGTGGGGGTTTTTCCGGCGGCCGGTGCCGGGCGCTCAGTCGCGGGGGAACTCGTCCGTCTTGAGGACGAGACCGACTGGGGTGCCCAGGAGGTCGAGCTCCTCGCCGAAGTCGGCCTTCGCCTCGCGGGCGTACCGGCCGTCGTTGGGGTGGGTGCAGACGAGGCACTCGCCTTTGTACGGGTCGGCGATGACGTACACGGGAACCTCGGCCTTGGCGTAGGCGGTCTTCTTCGAGCCGTAGTCGTTGGCGGCGGTGCCCCCGGAGATGACCTCGGCGACGAAATCGACATCCGAGCACCGCCAGCGGCCCTCCGTCTTGACTGCGCCCTCCGCGATCACCGGCACGTCGGTCGCGAACCCGTTGAGGTGTCCCGGGTAGTCGATGCGCACGTCGGACATCACGCGCCTGCGGGGGTACTTGGCCCGCAGCTGCTCGACGATGTCCAGGACGATCTCCCAGTGGGTGTCCCGCTGTGGCGACACGAAGACGGTCCCCTCGACGATCTCGACCTTGTATCCCTCGGGGACGGGCATCTTCTCGAGCCGCTCGAACATCTCGTCGAGCGTGATCGTATTGTCGCTCTCGGCCATCGCGATCCTGTCTTCGAGGACGGTCATCGTGGCGTTCCTCCCCGGCTGCCCCACGAGCGTGCGCAGCCGCGCGGTACAACGATACGCACGGTCGCCCGGTCACCCCGGGACGTGCGGCGGGAGACTGGCGGCATGAGACTCTTCGCCGCCGTACTGCCCCCGGACGACGTCACCGACGCGCTCGCCCGTGAGGTCGCCGCGTTGCGCGGGCTCCCCGGGGCGGACGGTCTGCGCTGGACCGGGCGCCCCGGCTGGCACTTCACGCTCGCGTTCTACGGCGAGGTCGCCGACGAGCTGGTGCCCGGCCTGACGGACCGCCTGGCCTGGGCCGCCCACCGTGCGGCCCCCTTCGGGCTGGCACTCGCCGGCGGCGGTCAGTTCGGGCACGGCAGGGCGCTGTGGGCGGGGGCCACGGGAGACGTGGAGGCCCTGCGGCTGCTGGCCGGCCGGGCGGAGTCGGCGGCCCGCAAGGCGGGGGTCCCGATGAGCGGGCACCGTCGCTACCAGCCCCACCTGACGGTGGCCCGCAGCCGGGACGCCGTCGACGTACGGCCCCACGTGGACCTGCTCAGGGAGTTCACCGGCCCGGCCTGGACCGTCACCGACCTGGCGCTGGTGCGCAGCCACCTGCCGAGGTCCGGGGTGCCGGGGGAACAGCCCCGGTACGAGACGGTCGGCCGCTGGGCACTGGGCGGGGCCGGTTAGTCTCGGACACGTGGACCCGAAAACCCGGAACCGGATCATGGCCGGTGCGCTTGTTCTGATGTTCGTACTGGTGGCTGTGGCGGCGGCAGGCAGGTAGCGCCGCGCCGCCGCCGTGCCGCCCCCTACCAGGCGAACGCCTCCGGCGACGGCCCCGGGCCCGGGAAGATCTCGTCCAGGCCGCTCAGCAGCTCCTCGCTCAGCTCCAGCTCCACCGCCCTGAGCGCCGACTCCAGCTGCCCGGCGGTGCGCGGGCCGACGATCGGACCGGTCACGCCGGGCCGGGTCAGCAGCCATGCCAGCGCGACCTCGCCGGGCTCCAGGCCGTGCTTGTCGAGCAGGTCCTCGTAGGACTGGATGCGGGCGCGGGCAGCGGGGTCGCCCAGGGTGTCGGCGGCCCGCCCGGAGGCGCGGCGACCGCCCTCCACCTGCTTCTTCAGCACTCCGCCGAGCAGACCGCCGTGCAGCGGCGACCAGGGGATGACGCCGAGGCCGTAGTCCTGCGCGGCCGGGATGACCTCCATCTCGGCGCGGCGCTCGAAGAGGTTGTACAGGCACTGCTCGCTGACCAGGCCGATGGTGCCGCCGCGCCGGGCCGCGATCTCGTTGGCCTGGGCGATCTTGTAACCGGGGAAGTTGGAGGATCCGACGTAGAGGATCTTGCCCTGCTGGACGAGGGTGTCGATCGCCTGCCAGATCTCCTCGAAGGGTGTGTTCCGGTCGACGTGGTGGAACTGGTAGAGGTCGATGTAGTCGGTCCGCAGGCGCTTGAGGCTGGCGTCCACCGCCCGCCGGATGTTCACCGCGGAGAGCTTGTCGTGGTTGGGCCAGGCCTCGCCGTCGGCGCCCATGTTGCCGTAGACCTTGGTGGCGATGACGACCTTCTCGCGCCGCTCGCCGCCCTTGGCGAACCAGTTGCCGATGATGGACTCGGTGCGTCCCTTGTTCTCGCCCCAGCCGTAGACGTTGGCCGTGTCGAAGAAGTTGATGCCGGCGTCCAGCGCCGCGTCCATGATGGCGTGGCTGTCGGTCTCCTCGGTCTGCGGCCCGAAGTTCATCGTCCCGAGGACGAGTCGGCTTACCTTGAGTCCCGTGCGTCCAAGCTGCGTGTACTTCATGGTCCACCAGCCAACGGCTTGGAGTGCGCTCTAGGCAAGCGACTTGCGGGGCCGGGCGGTTGGGTCCCCTCGCCGCAAGCGGCGCACCGGCCCGGCCCGGGCCGGGCGACCCGGGCCGGAGCGCCGGTCAGTCGCGCATGGCGTCGAACATGCCGGCCTCGTAGGACCCTCCCCGCTGGTGCACCAGCACGGCCAGCCGGTTGGCGGCGTTGATCAGGGCGACCAGGCAGACCAGCGCGGCGGTCTGGTCGTCGTCGTAGTGCTTGCGCAGCCCGGCCCACGTCTCGTCGGACACGCCGAGGTGGGCGTCGGCGAGTCGGGTGCCCTCCTCGGCGAACGCCAGGGCGGCGCGCTCGGCCTCGGTGAACACGGTGGACTCCCGCCAGGTGGCGACCAGGTGGAGCCGGACCGCGGCCTCTCCGGCGGCCGCGGCCTCCTTGACGTGGAAGTCCACGCACCAGCCGCAGCCGTTGATCTGGCTGGCGCGCAGCGCCACCAGCTCCTGGGTGGTCTTCGGCAGCGGCGACTGCTCGATCACCTGGCTCGTGTTGGCGAACCGCTTGGCGAACTTGGCGCTGATCTCGTTCTCGAACAGGTTGAAGCGGGCGTCCATGATCTCGTCCTCACTCGTGGTGTCGCATCGGACGAACACGGGATGCCGCCGGGCCGCCGCCTGTGACGGGCCGGGGATGTGACGTGAGTCACCGTGCGAGGGTGTCACGGAGCCGCGACGACCGGCGTCCTGTGCGCGGGGGACGGTCGACAGCGGACGGACGGGAGCAGCCGGTGAACAGTGAGAACAGCGCGGCCACGCGGGGTGCGGCGGAGCGGCCCGGCGGCGGACACGCCGATCCGGCCACCGAGGCGTTCGTCGCCCACCGCAACCTGCTGTTCACCGTCGCCTACGAGATGCTCGGCTCGGCCGCCGACGCGGAGGACGTGCTCCAGGAGACCTGGTTGCGCTGGGCGGGCGTCGACCTCGGCACGGTCCGCGAGCAGCGGGCGTACCTGGTCCGCATCACCACCCGCCAGGCGCTCAGCCGCCTGCGCGCACTGGGCCGCCGCAAGGAGTCCTACGTCGGTTCCTGGCTCCCCGAGCCGCTGCTGACCGCGCCCGACGTGGCCGAGGACGTCGAACTGGCCGACAGCGTCTCGATGGCGATGCTGCTCGTCCTGGAGACGCTCGCGCCGACGGAGCGGGCGGTGTTCGTGCTGCGCGAGGTGTTCGACCTCGGATACGACGAGATCGCCGAGGCCGTCGAGAAGAGCCCGGCCGCGGTCCGCCAGATCGCGCACCGCGCACGGGCCCACGTCGCCGCGCGCCGGCCGCGCGGGACCGTGTCCCCGGCCGAGACCCGCGACGCGCTCGACGCGTTCCAGCGGGCGACCGAGACGGGCGACCTGCAGGGTCTGCTCGACGTCCTCGCGCCGGACGTCGTCCTCCTGGGCGACGGCGGCGGCGTCAAACAGGCCGTCCTGCGGCCCGTGCTGGGCGCCGACAAGGTGGCCCGCCTGCTGCTCGGCGGACTGGGCAGGATCGTCGCCGGGCTGTCACTGGAGCGGACGCACGTCAACGGCTGCCCGGCCCTGCTGGTCCGGCTCGACGGCGAGATCGACACCGTGGTGGCGGCCCACGTCGAGGGCGGCCTCATCACCGGGCTCTACGCCGTGCGCAACCCGGCGAAGCTGTCCCACATCGAACGGGAGACGGCCCTGCGCCGCTGAGCCGGAGCGGCCTCAGTCGCGGGGGAAGTCCTCGGTCTTCAGGACGAGGTCGACCACGGTGCCGCTCAGGTCGACGTCGGTGCCGAAGTCCACCGCGGTGCGGTTCTCGTAGTCGCCGTCCTCGGGGTCGGTGTAGACGAAGCAGCGGCCCTGGTAGGGATCGGCGACGACGTACACGGGGACCCCGGCCTCCGCGTAGGCGAGCTTCTTCGGGCCGTAGTCGTTGTGGGCGGTGGCCTGGGAGACGACCTCGGCGACGAACTCGACGTCCTCGTACCGCCAGTGGCCCTTGTCGTCCTTCTTCGCGGAGTCGCGGAGTTTGGCGATGTCGGGGCAGAAGCCGTTCCGGTACCCGGGGAAGTCGATACGGACGTCCGAGAACACCTTGTCCATCCCGAACTTCTCCGCGACGGCTGCTGCGATACGGAAGACGATTGCCCAGTGAGTGTCCCGCTGTGGCGTCATGAAGATGCTGCCCCCGACGATCTCGACCCTGAATCCTTCGGGGACGGGCATCCGCTCGAGACGCTCGAACCATTCGTCCAGGCGCTCGGTGTCGGCGTCGGCGTCGGCCATCGCGATCCTGTCTTCGAGGATGGTCATCGTGGCGCTCCTCCCCGGCTGCCCCACGCGCAGGTGCAGCCGCGCGGTACAACGATACGCACGGTGACCGGGTGAGGCCGGTGCTCGGTCAGCCCGTTCCGGCCGCGTACGCCCGTCCGATACCCCACGCCTCCCACATCGCCGCGGCGAACGCCCCGGCGATCCGGTGCTCCCCGCTCGCGTTGGGGTGCGTGCCGTCGTAGGTGTCGGTGTGGATGTCGTACGCCTGCGGGGGCGACGCCAGCAGGATCGGTGAGCGGGGTTCGTCCAGGTCGGCGACCGCCTTCGCGAGCAGCTCGTTGAACAGCGTCACCTGGGTGGCGAAGGAGTCGTCCGCCTCGGCCCGGATGTTGGGGATGACCGGCAGCAGCACCATGCGGACGCGCGGGTCGGCCTCCCGTGCCCGCGCCACGAACGCCGTCACGTTCTCCGCCGTCTGCTCGGCGTTCGTGTAGAAGCCCAGGTCGATCAGGCCCAGGGAGACCAGCAGGACGTCGGCGCGGTGGGCCCTGACCGCGTCGCCGATCAGCGGGGCCATGTGCAGCCAGCCCTCGCCCCAGCCGGACAGGTGGGCGCGCGGGAAGCCGGGGTCGGCGTAGGCCAGGGACACCGGTGCGTCGGCCGTCTTGTCGTACAGCTCCTCGCGCGGGCCGACGAAGGTGAACGGGCCGCCGTACGTCGCGCGCAGGTGCTGCCACAGCCGGTAGCGCCATGTGTGTTCGCCCGCGCTCCCGATCGTCATCGAGTCGCCTACGGGCATGAACCTGAGCATCCGCTCATGATGGACGATCACCGGTGTCCATGGGATGTGAGGCCCACCACGTCCCGCGAACCACCGGCGGGGATGGCAGGCTTGGGTCATGCGTCGATCGTTCGCCGTCCTCGCCGGGATCCTGCTCACCGGTGCCTGCGCGTTGCCCGCCTCCGCCGCCGACGGCGGTGACGGCGGTGCCGACCAGGGGTTCCCGATCAAGGACCCGCGGATCACCGAGTCCAGCGGGCTCGCCGCCTCCCGTCTGCACCCGGGCATCTACTGGACGCACAACGACAGCGACGACGGGCCGTACCTGTACGCCGTGGACAGCCGGACCGGGAAGACCGTCGCCCGGCTCACCCTGCGCGGCATCGGCGCCCCGCGCGACGTCGAGGCCGTCTCCATCGGGCCGCACGACGAGATCTACGTCGGCGACATCGGCGACAACTTCGGCGGCAAGTGGCCGTACGTGTGGATCTACCGGCTGCCCGAGCCGAAGGTGCTCAAGGACCAGACGGTCACCGCCAAGCAGTACGTCGTGAAGTACGAGAACGGGCCGCGGGACGCCGAGTCGCTGATCGTGCACCCGAAGACCGGGCGCGTGTACATCATCGACAAGAAGGAGGACGGGGGGCACCTGTACGAGGGTCCCGCCACCCTCTCCACCTCCGGCGCGAACGTCTTCCGGCCGGTCGCCGCCGTCGACCTCTGGGCCACCGACGCCGCGTTCTCCCCGGACGGGCGACAGCTGGCCGTGCGCGGCTACTTCGGCGGGATCTACTACGACTGGAACGGCGGCCGGATCAAGCGCAAGGGCTCGCTTGCAGTGCCTTTACAGGGTCAGGGCGAGTCCCTCAGCTACTCGGCCGACGGATCCCGGCTGATGTACGGCAGCGAGGGCGACGGCAGCTACGTGCAGGCGAAGGACGCCCCGGGCCGTCCCGCCTCCGGTTCCCCCTCGGCCGACGACGGTGCCGGTTCCTTCGCCGGTGACCCGATGGGGGGCGCGAGCCTGAAGGTGGGGGCCGCCGTCGTCGCCGCCGGGGTGGCCGTGCTCCTCGGCCTGCGGCTGCTGCGCCGGCGGCGCTGAGCGCCGCCGCGCGGACCGACCGGCGCGGACGCGGGGACCAACGGGGGCGGACGCGGGGACCAACGGGGGCGGGGTGCGGTCACATGGGCGAGGGCGCCCGGCACGGTGTGCGGCGGGCGCCCTCGGCGTCGTGTGCGAGAGGTCAGAGCTTCTCGATCACGTAGTCGACGCACGCGGTCAGCGCCTCGACGTCCGCCGGGTCGATCGCCGGGAACATCGCGATGCGCAGCTGGTTGCGGCCGAGCTTGCGGTACGGCTCGGTGTCCACGATGCCGTTGGCGCGCAGCGCCTTGGCGACGGCCGCCGCGTCGATCTCGTCGGAGAAGTCGATCGTGCCGATGACCTGGGAGCGCTTGGCCGGGTCGGACACGAACGGCGTCGCGTACTTGGACTCCTCCGCCCAGGTGTACAGCCGGGTCGAGGAGTCCTTCGTGCGGGCGGTGGACCAGGCGAGGCCGCCCTGGCCGTTGAGCCACTCCAGCTGCTCGTTGAGCAGGAACAGGGTGGCGAGGGCCGGGGTGTTGTACGTCTGGTTCTTGCGGGAGTTGTCGATCGCCGTGGGCAGCGAGAAGAACTCCGGGACGTGCCGGCCGCTCGCGTGGACGCGCTCGGCGCGCTCGATCGCGGCCGGGGAGAAGACGCCGATCCACAGGCCGCCGTCGGAGGCGAAGGACTTCTGCGGGGCGAAGTAGTAGACGTCGGTCTCGGCGACGTCGACCGGGAGGCCGCCCGCGCCGGAGGTGGCGTCCACCAGGACGAGCGCGCCCTCGTCGGCGCCGGCCACGCGCTTGATCGGCATGGCGACACCGGTGGAGGTCTCGTTGTGGGTGAAGGCGTAGACGTCGACGCCCGCCTCGGCCCGGGCCTCGGGGTGGGTGCCGGGGTCGGCGGAGATGACGGTGGGCTCCGCCAGCCAGGGGGCGAGCTTCGCGGCCTTGGCGAACTTGGAGGAGAACTCGCCGAAGTTGAGGTGCTGGGACTTGTTCTCGATCAGGCCGTGGGTGGCGATGTCCCAGAAGGCGGTGGAGCCGCCGTTGCCGAGGACCACCTCGTAGCCCTCGGGCAGGGAGAACAGCTCCGAGATGCCCTCGCGGACCCTGCCGACCAGGTTCTTCACGGGAGCCTGGCGGTGGGAGGTGCCCAGCAGGGACGTACCGGTGGCGGCGAGGGCGTCCAGCGCCTCGGTCCGCACCTTGGAGGGGCCAGCGCCGAAGCGTCCGTCGGCGGGCTTGATGTCTGCGGGGATCTGGATGTCGGCCACGACTAGGAGGTTAGCCGCTGGGGATGACCGGCGTGGGCACCTGTCCGTCGGATGAGACGAGATCACCGGCACGTGGACTTGTGAGCTTGTACGACGGTACGGGCGGGGCTGTGGAAAAGTCTCGGTGACTGTCCGTGATCGGATGCATCCTGGACGCATGACAGATCTTGCGGGCGAACTGCGCGGGGCCGTGCGGGGCGAGGTCGCCTTCGACGCCGCCTCCCGGGCGCTGGTCACCATGGACGCCTCCAACTACCGGCGGGTCCCGGCGGGGGTGGTCGTGCCGCGCGACGCCGACGACGTGGCCGCCGTGCTGGAGGTGTGCCGGGCGCGCGGGGTGCCGGTGGTGGCGCGCGGCGGGGGCACGTCGATCGCGGGGCAGGCGACGGGGACGGGCGTGGTGCTGGACTTCACCCGGCACATGAACGCCCTGCTGGAGCTGGACCCCGGCAGCCGCACCGCCGTCGTGCAGCCGGGGCTGGTCCTCGACCGGCTCCAGGAGGCCGCCGCCCCGCACGGCCTGCGCTTCGGCCCCGACCCGTCCACCCACAGCCGGTGCACGCTCGGCGGGATGATCGGCAACAACGCGTGCGGCTCGCACTCGGTCGCCTGGGGCACGACCGCGGACAGCGTGCGGGAGCTGTCCGTGCTCACCGCGCGCGGGCAGCGGCTGCGGCTGGGACGGGACTGGGCGGGGGCGCCGGACGGCCTGCGGGAGCTGGCCGAGGCGGAACTGGCCCGGCTGCGCACGGGCTTCCCGGACCTGCCCCGCCGCATCTCCGGTTATGCGCTGGACGCCCTGCTGCCCGAGAACGGCGCCGACGTCGCCCGCTCCTTCTGCGGCTCCGAGGGCACGCTCGGCATCCTGACCGAGGCGGTCGTGGAGCTGGTGGAGGCGCCCGCCGCACGCGCCCTCGCGGTGCTGGGGTACGTCGACGAGAGCGCCGCCGCCGAGGCCGCCGCGGGTCTGCTGCCGTACCGGCCGCTGACGGTCGAGGGCATGGCGGCCGACCTGGTGCGCTCGCCGGCGGGGCTGCCGCGCGGCGGTGCCTGGCTGTTCGTGGAGACCGGCGGCCGGTCGCCGGCGCAGGCACGCGCGCGTGCCGAGGAGATCGTCCGCGCGGCCGACGTCGTGGACGCGCTGGTCGTGACCGACCCGGCCGTCCAGCGCGCCCTGTGGCGCATCCGGGAGGACGCGAGCGGCACGGCGACCAGGATGCCCGACGGCACCGAGGCCTGGCCCGGCTGGGAGGACTGCGCGGTGCCGCCCGCCCGGCTCGGCGCCTACCTGCGCGATTTCCGCGCCCTGCTCTCGGCCCACGGACTGCGCGGCACCCCGTACGGCCACTTCGGCGACGGCTGCGTCCACGTCCGCATCGACTTCGACCTGCTCACCCCGGACGGCGTCGGCCGCTTCCGCCGCTTCTCCGAGGAACTGGCCGACCTGGTGGTGGCGCACGGCGGCTCCCTGTCCGGGGAGCACGGGGACGGGCAGGCGCGCGCGGAGCTGCTGCCGCGGATGTACGGGGCGGGGACGGTACGGCTCTTCGAGCGGGCCAAGGGCGTCTGGGACCCGGACGACCTGCTCAACCCCGGCATGCTGGTCCGCCCGGCACCGCTCGACGGCAACCTCCGCTTCTCCGTGCTCCCGGACCGTCCGGTGGACGTGGCCTTCGGCTACCCGGCCGACGGCGGGGACTTCCGGGCCGCCGTCCGCCGCTGCGTGGGCGTCGCCAAGTGCCGTACGGCCACGGCGTCCGGGCCCGCCGTGATGTGTCCCTCGTTCCGGGCGACCGGCGAGGAGGAGCACTCCACCCGCGGCCGGGCCCGGCTGCTGCACGAGATGCTCGCGGGCGAGGTGGTCACCGACGGCTGGCGGTCCACGGAGGTCCGGGACGCCCTCGACCTCTGCCTGTCCTGCAAGGGCTGCCGCACGGACTGCCCGGTCGGCGTCGACATGGCCACCTACAAGGCGGAGTTCCTGCACCACCACTACGCCGGCCGCCGCCGCCCCGCCGCCCACCACAGCATGGGCCGGCTGCCGCAGTGGCTCCGCCTGGTCGCCCTCACCCGCACGGCCCCGCTGCTCAACGCCCTCGCGACGGTACGGCCGTTGCCGCAGCTGGCGAAGCGCCTCGGCGGGATCGCCCCCGAGCGGGAGATCCCCCGGCTGGCGCGGCGGACGTTCACCGGCTGGTGGCGGAAGAGGCGACCCGCCGAGGCACCGCGGTGCTCCGGTGGCGGCTCCGGCGAGCTGGTGGTGCTGTGGCCGGACACCTTCACCGAGCACCTGTCGCCGTCCGTCGGGCGGGCCGCCGTCCGCGTGCTGGAGGCCGCCGGGCTCGTGGTGGCCCTCCCGCCGACGCTGACCACGCGCGGGGCGGCCGTCGGGGACGGCAGGTCGGGGGCGGCGACCGCGCTGCTGACGGCCCGCCGGGCCCGCGTCTGCTGCGGCCTGACCTACGTCTCCACCGGCCAGCTCGACCGGGCCCGTACGGTGCTGCGCCGCACACTGGATTTGATGGAGCCGGTGCTGCGGGCCGGGGTCCCCGTCGTCGTCCTGGAACCGAGTTGTGCCGCAGCCCTGCGCACGGACCTGCCCGAGCTGCTGCACGACGACCCCCGCGCGGCCCGGCTCTCCTCGGCGGTCCTCACCTTCGCCGAGACGCTGGAACGGCACGCCCCCGACTGGACCCCGCCCGCCGTCGGCCGCCCGGTCGCCGGCCAGACGCACTGCCACCAGCACGCGGTCCTGGGCGACGCCCCCGACCGGCGGCTGCGCGAGGCCGCGGGGCTCACCGGCGAGCTGAGCGGGGGCTGCTGCGGCCTCGCGGGCAATTTCGGCTTCGAGAAGGGCCACTTCGAGGTGTCGCGGACCTGCGCGGAGGAACAGCTCCTGCCCTCGGTACGGCAGGCCCCGCAGGAGACGGTGATCCTGGCGGACGGCTTCTCCTGCCGCACCCAGCTGGAGCAACTCGCGGGGACACGGGGACACCACCTGGCGGAAATCCTGGCCAACGCCCTGGACCGGCAGGAGAGGGGAGGCGACTGACGGACGCGAGGCGACTGACGGACGCCCGCGGGAGGCCGGCGGTGCTCTCGGCCCGGTATCCGAGCACGGCTCGTCTCAGCATCCAGGACAGTCCCGTCAGGGGTTCACACTCCTGACGGAGTCCACTACCCTGGACTCATTAGTACAGCGAGCTGAACAAGATCCGATGCCGAGCAAGCCCAGGACCGCCCCGTGAGCACCCGCAGCGCCACCGCACCCTCGACGCAAGCCGCACCCTCCCCCTCCGGTGGTGCCCCGCGCCGCCTCGGCTCGCTCGGTCCGGTCGGGCTGGTGCTGGCCGGCGGCGTCTCGGTGCAGTTCGGCGGTGCGCTCGCGGTGACGCTGATGCCCCGCGCCGGCGCGCTCGGTGTCGTGACCCTGCGCCTGATCGCGGCGGCCGTAGTCCTGCTGCTGGTGTGCCGCCCGAAGTTCCGCGGCCACTCGCGCACCGACTGGGGCACGGTGATCGTCTTCGGTATCGCCATGGGCGCGATGAACGGCCTCTTCTACGAGGCCGTGGCCCGTATCCCGCTGGGCCCCGCGGTCACCCTGGAGGTCCTCGGCCCGCTGGCACTGTCCGTCCTCGCCTCCCGCCGCGCGGTCAACGCGATCTGGGCGTGCCTGGCCCTCGCGGGCGTCTTCCTGCTCGGCGGCGGAGGGTTCAGCGACCTCGACCCCATCGGTGTCGCCTTCGCCCTGGGGGCCGGCGCCATGTGGGCGGCGTACATCGTCTTCAGTGCGCGTACGGGGCGCCGCTTCCCGCAGGCGGACGGGCTGGCGCTGGCCATGGCCGTCGCGGCCCTGCTCTTCCTCCCCATCGGCATCGCGGAGGCCGGCGGCCGCCTGCTGGACCCCACCACCGTCGCCCTCGGCTCGGCGGTGGCCCTGCTCTCCTCGGTGCTGCCCTACACGCTGGAGCTCCTGGCCCTGCGTCGCCTGCCCGCCTCCACCTTCGCCATCCTCATGAGCCTGGAGCCGGCCATCGCGGCGACGGCCGGCTTCCTGATCCTCGGCCAGGCCCTGTCCGCCGCCCAGGCCGCCGCCATCGCCCTCGTGATCGCGGCGAGCATCGGCGCCGTACGGACCCAGGTGGGGCGCAGCAAGGTCCCGGTCCGGGCCCCGGAGGCCTGACCGCGGCGGGCGCACGCGGGCGCCGTGCGGCCTTTCCCCTCGCGCTGCTGCCCGGCGGGACCGGAACCGGGTACTTTTCCGGCCTGCCGCCCGGAGTGGGCGCACAACCTCGCCGGTGTCTCGCCGGACCGGGGAGGCCTGGTCATCGCCACCTGCCCGCGCGATCCGGGACACCCGGTCCGCCTCATCACCCGGGGAGCCGACTCCGCCGACTCCCCGCGCAGCTTCCGTCGCCGGCCGACCGCGGGCCTCCCAGGGCCTCCCGACAAAATCATGCAAGCATGCTTGATTGTTTCTGGAGCCGCTGCCATGCTCCCCCCTATGGCCGACCCGACGCCCGTCATCGACGACCTGCGTGCCGAGAGCGAAGAACTCGACCTGCTCACGGCTGAGTTGACTCCGCGGCAGTGGGCGCTCCCCACTCCCGCGCCCGGCTGGACCGTCGCCCACCAGATCGCCCACCTCGCCTGGACCGACCACTCGGCCCTGCTGGCCGTCACCGACGCCGGCGCCTTCCAGGCGCTGGTCGAGAAGGCGCTGGCCGCCCCCGGCACGTTCGTGGACGAGGGGGCGGAGGAGGGCGCCCGGCTCCCGCACGCCGAACTGACGGCGACCTGGCGTGCCGGGTGCGACGCCCTCCAGCAGGCCCTGCGCTCCGCGCCGCCGGGCGGCCGGTTCCCCTGGTACGGCCCACCCATGTCGGCCGCATCCATGGCCACAGCCCGTCTCATGGAGACGTGGGCCCATGGACTGGACATCGCCGAGGCCCTTGGTGTGGTGAGCCCACCCACCGACCGGATCAGACATGTGGCCCGACTCGGGGTGCGGACGCGTGACTTCGCCTATACGGTCCACGGACTCACGCCACCCGCCGAGGAGATCCGGGTCGAACTGCGCGCGCCCTCCGGTGACGTGTGGGCGTATGGTCCGGAGGACGCCGCCCAGCGCGTCACCGGCCCCGCCGTGGACTTCTGCCTCCTGGTCACCCAGCGCGCCCACCGCGCCGACCTCGCCCTGACCGCGGAGGGCCCGGACGCCGACCGCTGGCTCGGCATCGCCCAGGCCTTCGCCGGCCCGCCCGGCGCCGGACGTCCGCCGAAGGGTGCGAAGCGGTGAACACGCTGCGCATCGGCAACTTCTCCGGCTTCTACGGCGACCGCTCCGACGCCCTGCGCGAGATGCTGACCGGCGGCGCACTCGACGTCCTCACCGGCGACTACCTCGCCGAACTCACCATGCTCATCCTCGGCCGCGACCGGCTGAAGGACCCCGCCGCCGGCTACGCCCGCACCTTCCCGCGCCAGCTGGAGGACTGCCTCGGCCTCGCCCACGAGCGCGGGGTGCGGATCGTCACCAACGCCGGCGGCCTGAACCCGGCCGGACTCGCCGAGCGGGTGCGCGAGCTGGCCGGGCGGCTCGGCATCCCCCTGCGCGTCGCGCACGTCGAGGGCGACGACCTCGCAGCCGCCCACCCCGGCGCGCTCGCCGCCCACGCCTACCTCGGCGGCTTCGGCATCGCGGAGTGCCTGCGGGCGGGCGCGGACATCGTCGTCACGGGGCGGGTCACCGACGCGGCCCTGGTCACCGGGCCCGCCGCCGCCCACTTCGGCTGGGGTCCGGCGGACCACGACCGCCTCGCCGGCGCCGTCGTCGCCGGGCACGTGCTGGAGTGCGGGACGCAGGCCACCGGCGGCAACTACGCCTTCTTCCGCAAGGGGGACGTGCGCCGTCCCGGCTTCCCGCTCGCAGAGATCCACGCCGACGGCAGCTGCGTCGTCACCAAGCACCCCGGGACCGGCGGATTCGTCGACGTCGGTACGGTCACCGCCCAGCTGCTGTACGAGACCGGCGGCGGCCGGTACGCCGGGCCCGACGTCACCGCCCGGCTGGACACCGTACGGCTGAGCCAGGACGGGCCGGACCGGGTGCGGATCGAGGGCGTGCGCGGTGAGGCCCCGCCGCCGGCGCTCAAGGCCGGGCTCAACCGGCTCGGCGGGTTCCGCAACGAGGTCGTCTTCGTCCTCACCGGACTCGACGTCGAGGCCAAGGCGGCCCTCGTGCGCGAACAGCTCTCCGACGCGCTCGCCAAGTCGCCGCCCGGTGAGGTGCGGTGGGATCTCGTCCGCACCGACCGGGCCGACGCGGCCACCGAGGAGACCGCGAGCGCCCTGCTGCGGCTCGTCGTCCGCGACCCTGACCAGCAGGTCGTGGGCCGGGCACTGAGCGGGGCCGCTGTGGAGCTGGCCTTGGCGAGCTACCCGGGCTTCCATGTGCTGGCACCACCCGGAAAGGGCACCCCCTATGGGGTCTTCGAGGATGTGTACGTACCCCAAGGTGCCGTCGACCACATGGCCGTTCTCCACGACGGACGCCGTATCCCTGTGCCGGCACCACAGGAGACACATGAACTGGCCGACGTACCGCCCCAGCCGCTTCCCGACCCCCTCCCGCCCGGCCCCACCCGCCGCGCCCCCCTCGGCCTGGTCGCCGGAGCCCGCAGCGGGGACAAGGGCGGGAACGCCAACGTCGGAGTCTGGGCCCGTACCGACGACGCCTGGCGCTGGCTCGCCCACGAGCTGACCGCCGACCGCTTCCGGCAGCTGGTCCCCGAGAGCCGCGACCTGCCCGTCACCCGGCACCCACTGCCGAACCTGCGCGCCCTCAACTTCGTCGTCGAGGGCATCCTCGGCGCCGGCGTCGCCGCCCAGCACCGCTTCGACCCGCAGGCCAAGGCCCTCGGCGAATGGCTGCGCTCCCGCCACCTGGACATCCCGGAGATGCTGCTGTGACGGTTCTGAAGACCGCCCTGGACCCCGCCGCCCCCGACTACCGGGCCAACCGCGAGGCCATGCTCACCAAGGTCGCCGACCTGGAGGCCGAGCACGCCAAGGCGCTCGCCGGCGGCGGCCCCAAGTACGTCGAACGGCATCGCGGGCGCGGCAAACTGCTCGCCCGCGAGCGGATCGAACTGCTCCTCGACCCCGACACCCCGTTCCTGGAGCTGTCCCCGCTGGCCGCCTGGGGCAGCGACTACGCCGTCGGCGCCTCCCTGGTCACCGGGATCGGCGTGGTCGAGGGCGTGGAGTGCCTGATCACCGCGAACGACCCGACCGTACGCGGCGGCGCCAGCAACCCGTGGAGCCTGAAGAAGGCCCTGCGCGCCAACGACATCGCCCTCGCCAACCGGCTGCCCTGCGTCAGCCTGGTGGAGTCCGGCGGGGCCGACCTGCCGTCGCAGAAGGAGATCTTCATCCCCGGCGGGGCCGTCTTCCGCGACCTCACCCGGCTCTCCGCCGCCGGTGTCCCGACCATCGCCGTCGTCTTCGGCAACTCCACCGCCGGCGGCGCCTACGTCCCCGGCATGTCCGACCACGTGATCATGGTCAAGGAGCGGGCCAAGGTGTTCCTCGGCGGGCCGCCCCTGGTGAAGATGGCCACCGGGGAGGAGAGCGACGACGAGTCGCTGGGCGGCGCGGAGATGCACGCGCGCGTGTCCGGCCTCGCCGACCACTTCGCCGTCGACGAACCGGACGCCCTGCGCCAGGCGCGCCGCGTGGTCGCCCGCCTCAACCACCGCAAGGCACACCCCGATCCGGGCCCCGCCGAGCCGCCCCGGTACGACCCGGACGAACTCCTCGGCATCGTCCCCGGCGACCTGAAGACCCCCTTCGACCCGCGCGAGGTCATCGCCCGGATCGTCGACGCCTCCGACTACGACGAGTTCAAGCCGCTGTATGGCACGAGCCTCACCACCGGCTGGGCGAGTCTGCACGGCTATCCCGTCGGCATCCTGGCCAACGCCCGGGGCGTCCTGTTCAGCGAGGAGTCGCAGAAGGCCGCCCAGTTCATCCAGCTCGCCAACCAGCGCGACATCCCGCTGCTGTTCCTGCACAACACCACCGGCTACATGGTCGGCAGGGAGTACGAGCAGGGCGGCATCATCAAGCACGGCGCGATGATGATCAACGCGGTCAGCAACAGCCGCGTGCCCCACCTGTCCGTGCTCCTCGGGGCGTCGTACGGCGCCGGGCACTACGGCATGTGCGGCCGCGCCTACGACCCCCGCTTCCTGTTCGCCTGGCCCGGCGCCAAGTCCGCCGTCATGGGACCGCAGCAGCTCGCGGGCGTGCTCTCCATCGTCGCCCGGCAGTCGGCGGCGGCGAAGGGACGGCCGTACGACGACGACGCGGACGCGGCCCTGCGCGCCATGGTGGAGCAGCAGATCGAGTCGGAGTCGCTGCCGATGTTCCTGTCCGGGCGGCTGTACGACGACGGCGTCATCGACCCGCGCGACACCCGCACCGTCCTCGGCCTGTGCCTGTCCGCCGTCCACACCGCGCCCTACGAGGGTGCGCGCGGCGGCTTCGGCGTCTTCCGGATGTGAGGGACCACGTGATTTCGACCGTACTCGTCGCCAACCGCGGCGAGATCGCCTGCCGCGTCTTCCGCACCTGCGCGGACCTCGGCATCCGCACCGTGGCCGTGCACTCCGACGCCGACGAGAACGCGCTCCACGCGCGCGTGGCCGACGCGGCGGTACGGCTGCCGGGAGCGGCGCCCGCGGAGACGTACCTGCGCGGGGACCTGATCGTGAAGGCCGCCCTGGCCGCCGGCGCGGACGCGGTCCACCCCGGCTACGGCTTCCTCTCCGAGAACGCCGGCTTCGCCCGCGCCGTCCTCGACGCCGGCCTGACGTGGATCGGCCCGCCCCCTCAGGCCATCGAGGCCATGGCGTCCAAGACCCGCGCCAAGCGGCTGATGGGTCTCGCGCCCCTCGACGCGTCCGAGGTGACCGACGCCGGCCTGCCGGTCCTGGTGAAGGCCGCCGCGGGCGGCGGGGGGCGCGGCATGCGGATCGTGCGCCGCCTGGACGAGCTGCCCGCCGCGCTGGAGGGCGCGCGCGCCGAGGCCGCGAGCGCCTTCGGTGACGGCGAGGTGTTCGTAGAGCCGTACATCGAGCACGGCCGGCACGTCGAGGTGCAGATCCTCGCCGACGCCCACGGCACCGTCTGGGCGCTCGGCACCCGCGACTGCTCCCTCCAGCGCCGCCACCAGAAGGTCATCGAGGAGGCCCCGGCGCCCGGCCTGACCGCGGGGCTCCAGGAGGAGCTGCACGCGCTCGCCGTGCGCGCCGCGCGCGCCGTCTCCTACACCGGCGCCGGCACGGTCGAGTTCCTGGTCGCCGACGGCCGCGCGCACTTCCTGGAGATGAACACCCGCCTGCAGGTCGAGCACCCCGTCACCGAGGCGGTGCTCGGCATCGACCTCGTGGCGGAGCAGATCCGCGTCGCGGAGGGCCGCCCGCTGGACGGCGAGCCGCCACGCGCGCGCGGCCACGCCGTCGAGGCCCGCCTCTACGCCGAGGACCCCGCGCGGGGCTGGGCCCCGCAGACCGGCACCCTGCACCGGCTCGCGGTACCGGCCGGCGTCCGCCTCGACACCGGCTGCGCCGACGGCGACACCATCGGCGTGCACTACGACCCGATGCTCGCGAAGGTCGTCGCACACGCGCCCACGCGCGCGGAGGCGGTCCGCAGACTCGCCGGCGCCCTCGACACGGCCGCCGTCCACGGCCCGGTCACCAACCGCGACCTGCTGGTGCGCTCCCTGCGGCACGAGGAGTTCACGTCCGCCCGCATGGACACCGGCTTCTACGACCGCCACCTGCCCGAGCTGACCGCACCGGCCGCCGATCCGTACGCCCCGCTCGCCGCCGCCCTCGCCGACGCCCACGGCCGCTCCCGCTTCGGCGGCTGGCGCAACGTCCCCTCGCAGCCGCAGGTCAAGCGGTACGAGATGGCGGGCGAGGAGCACGAGGTGCGCTACCGGCATACGCGGGAGGGCCTCGCGGCCGACGGGGTGCGGGTCGTGCACGCCGGCGCGTACCTGGTCGTCCTCGACGTGGACGGGGTGCGGCGCAGGTTCGAGGTGGCCCGGTACGGCGACCAGGTCCACGTCGGCTCCACCCGCCTCACCGCCCTGCCCCGCTTCCCCGACCCGGCCGCCCAGCTCGCGCCGGGCTCCCTGCTGGCGCCGATGCCGGGCACGGTCGTCCGCGTCGCCGACGGGCTGGCCGAGGGCGCCGCGGTCCGGGCCGGCCAGCCGCTGATCTGGCTGGAGGCGATGAAGATGCAGCACCAGATCCCGGCGCCCGTCACGGGCACGCTCGGCGCCCTGCACGTCAGGACGGGACAGCAGGTCGAGCCAGGAATGTTGCTGGCGGTCGTACACGAACTCCAGGAGTCCAGATGACCACCCTCATCGAGTCCGAAGAGCACAAGGCCCTCCGCTCAGCGGTCGCCGCCCTCGGCAGGCGCTACGGCCGCGACTACGTCACCCGCACCATCGCCGAGGGCCGCCACCCCACCGAACTCTGGGCGGAGGCCGGCAAACTCGGCTACCTCGGCGTCAACCTCCCCGAGGAGTACGGCGGCGGAGGCGGCGGCATCGCCGAACTCTCCATCGTCCTGGAGGAGCTGGGCGCCGCCGGGTCTCCCCTGCTGATGCTGGTCGTCTCCCCGGCCATCTGCGGCACGGTGATCTCCCGCTTCGGCACGGAGGAGCAGAAGCGGACCTGGCTGCCCGGCCTCGCCGACGGCACCCGCACCATGGCCTTCGGCATCACCGAACCCGACGCGGGCTCCAACTCCCACCGCCTCACCACCACCGCCCGCCGCGACGGCGCCGACTGGCTGCTCACCGGCCGCAAGGTCTTCGTCTCCGGCGTGGACCAGGCGGACGCCACCCTCGTCGTCGGCCGCACGGAGGACGCCCGCACCGGCACGCTCAAGCCCTGCCTCTTCATCGTGCCGCGGGATGCCGAGGGCTTCTCCCGGCACCGCATCGACATGGAACTCAACGCCGCGGAGAAGCAGTTCGAGCTGTTCCTGGACGACGTGCGGCTGCCCGGCGATGCGCTGGTCGGTGGGGGCACCTCCCACGCTTCCGGCAGTGGAGGAGAGGACGCCGGCCTGCTCCAGCTGTTCGCCGGACTCAACCCCGAACGCGTCATGACGGCCGCCTTCGCCATCGGGATGGGCCGGTTCGCGCTCGCGAGGGCCGTCGAGTACGCCCGCGACCGTACCGTCTGGAAGGCTCCCATCGGCACCCACCAGGCCATCGCCCACCCTCTGGCGCAGGCGCACATCGACCTGGAGCTGGCCCGGCTGATGATGCAGAAGGCGGCCCATCTCTACGACGCGGGCGACGACGCCGGGGCGGGCGAGGCCGCCAACATGGCGAAGTACGCGGCCGGGGAGGCCTGCGTGAAGGCCGTCGACCAGGCCGTGCACACCCTCGGCGGCAACGGGCTCACGCGCGAGTTCGGGCTCGCCCCGCTGATAACGGCGGCGCGCGTGGCTCGTATCGCCCCGGTGAGCCGGGAGATGATTCTCAACTACGTCTCCCACCAGACCCTGGGCCTGCCCAAGTCCTACTAGGTCTCCCGTCCGCCTCACCCGGACGAGAGCCCCAGGCCGCCGTAGCCGCTTGGAGGAACCGTGTTCCGCAGCGAGTACGCAGACGTCCCGCCCGTAGAACTCCCCATCCACGAGGCCGTCCTGGGCCGGGCCGCCGACTTCGGCGACCAGCCGGCCCTCATCGACGGCACGGACGGCACCACCCTCACGTACGAGCAGGTGGACCGGTTCCACCGGCGCCTGGCCGCCGCGTTCGCCGACGCCGGCGTCCGCAAGGGCGACGTCCTCGCCCTGCACAGCCCCAACACCGTCGCCTTCCCGACCGCCTTCTACGCGGCCACGCGCGCGGGCGCCTCCGTCACCACGGTGCACCCGCTCGCCACCCCGGAGGAGTTCGCCAAGCAGCTCGGCGACAGCGGCGCCCGCTGGATCGTCACCGTCTCCCCGCTGCTCGCGGCCGCCCGCCGCTCCGCCGAACTCGCGGGCGGCGTACGGGAGATCCTCGTGTGCGACAGCGCACCCGGGCACCGCTCCCTGATCGACCTCCTGGCCACCACCGCCCCCGAGCCCCGCGTCGGCTTCGACCCCGCCGAGGACGTCGCCGCGCTGCCGTACTCGTCCGGCACCACCGGCGTCCCCAAGGGCGTGATGCTCACCCACCGGCAGATCGCCACCAACCTGGCCCAGCTCGAACCCGCCGTCCCGGCCGGACCCGGCGACCGCATCCTCGCCGTCCTGCCGTTCTTCCACATCTACGGCCTGACCGCCCTGATGAACGCGCCCCTGCGCCAGGGCGCCACGGTCGTCGTGCTGCCCCGCTTCGACCTGGAGACCTTCCTCGCCGCGATCGAGACCCACCGCATCACCAACCTGTACGTCGCCCCGCCCATCGTCCTCGCCCTCGCCAAGCACCCGGCCGTCACCCGCTACGACCTGTCGTCGCTGAAGCACGTCATCAGCGCCGCCGCCCCCCTCGACGCCCGGCTCGCCCTCGCCTGCAGCGAACGCCTCGGCCTGCCCCCGATCGGCCAGGCCTACGGCATGACGGAACTGTCGCCCGGCACCCACGTCGTCCCCCTCGACCGCCTGCACGAGGCACCCGCCGGCACGGTCGGCAGACTGATCGCCGGCACCGAGATGCGGATCGTCTCCCTGGACGACTCCGGCAAGGACCTCGGCACCGGCGAGCGCGGCGAGATCCTCATCCGCGGACCGCAGGTGATGAAGGGCTACCTCGGCCGCCCCGACGCCACGGCCGCCCTGATCGACGCCGACGGCTGGGTGCACACCGGCGACGTGGGCCATGTCGACGCCGACGGCTGGCTGTTCGTCGTCGACCGGGTCAAGGAACTCATCAAGTACAAGGGCTACCAGGTGGCCCCCGCCGAACTGGAGGCCCTGCTGGTCACCCACCCCGGCATCGCCGACGCCGCCGTCGTCGGCGCCCCCGACGACTCCGGCAACGAGATCCCGCACGCCTTCGTCGTCCGCCGCCCCACCGCCGGCGAACTGACCGAGAACGAGATCCTGCTGTACGTCGCCGAACGCGTCGCCCCCTACAAACGCGTCCGCCGGATCACCTTCACCGACACCGTCCCGCGCGCCGCCTCCGGCAAGATCCTGCGGCGGCAGCTCAGGGAGCACGCATGAACGCACCCATCGGCCGCACACGCGCGCGTGCCGTCGAAACCCTCAGCCTCGACTCGGCCGGCACCCGCAACGCGCTCTCCGCGCCGCTCGTCTCCGGCCTCGCCGACGCCCTGACCGACTGCGGCAAGGACCCGGACGTACGGGCCGTCGTCCTCACCCACACCGGCACCACCTTCTGCGCCGGGGCCGACCTGCGCGACCCGCCCCACCCGGACGCGCTGGTGGGCCTGCTGCGGCAGATCGTCGAGCTGCCCAAACCGGTCGTCGCCCGGGTCACCGGACACGTCCGCGCCGGCGGCCTCGGCCTCCTCGCCGCCTGCGACATCACCGCCGCCGCCACCACGGCCACCTTCGCCTTCACCGAGGTCCGCATCGGCGTCGCCCCCGCCGTGATCTCCCTGCCGGTGATGCCGCGCGCCGACCCGCGCGCCCTGGCCCGCTACTACCTCACCGGCGAACGCTTCGGCCCCGCCGAGGCCGTGCGCCTCGGCCTGCTCACCGCGACCGCGGACGACGTCGACGAGGCCCTGGCCACCGTCCTCGACGGCCTGCGCCGCTCCTCGCCCCAGGCCCTGGCCGAGACGAAACGACTGCTCACGGCTAGGGTGCTGGAAACGTTCGACCGGGACGCGGCCGCCCTGACCGCGCTCTCGGCCCGGCTGTTCTCCTCCGCCCACGCCCGGGAGGGGATGACGGCCTTCCTGGAGAGACGGGACGCGGCATGGGTGGTGTGAGCACGTGAGCACGACGGCGGAACGCGACCGCGCGCCCAAGCAGGACCGCAGCCGGGCCACCCGGCAGCGGCTCCTGGAGGCCGCCGTGGCCTGCCTCGCCGAGCACGGCTGGGCGGGCTCCACGGTGTCCGTCGTCGCCGAACGCGCCGGCGTCTCCCGGGGCGCCGCCCAGCACCACTTCCCGACCCGCGAGGACCTGTTCACCGCGGCCGTCGAGTACGTCGCCGAGGAACGCTCCACCGCGCTCAGGGATTTGTTCCCGCACGGCGCCGCCGACCGCCGCGCCCTGCTGCGCGCCCTCGTCGACCTCTATACAGGCCCCCTCTTCCGGGCCGCCCTGCAGCTGTGGGTCGCCGCCTCCAACGAGGAGCAGCTGCGCGGCCGGGTCACCGAACTCGAGGCCCGCGTCGGCCGCGAGACCCACCGCATCGCCGTCGACCTCCTCGGCGCCGACGAGTCACGCCCCGGCGTCCGCGAGACCGTCCAGGGCTTCCTGGACATGGCCCGCGGCCTCGGCCTCGCCAACCTCCTCACCGACGACACCGCCCGCCGCGAACGTGTGGTGTCCCAGTGGGCGGCCCTGCTGGACGGGGCGCTGGGCTGAACCCCTCGCGCTCGGGGCGAGTCCTGACCGGTTCCGGGCGACCGACGCGCCGGGTGAGGTGGGTCACACGCGTATCCGGCGGGCCGCAGTACCCTTGCCCCATGCTTCCGATGCTCGTCCGACGCCGCCACGTGGACTACGTGCGCGTCACGAGCATGGGCTGTCGGCGCTTCTCCGCCTGACCCAGCCCCCTTCGCTCTTCTCACCTTCCTTTTCCGGCACCCGGGGGCCCGCCCCACCCCCGGCGGCGCCCTGTGCCCCGTAGACCCCGCGGACGCATCATGACCTCGCTCAGCGCGACGACCCCGTCGTACGACCAGCTCCCGATCATCGACCTGTCGGCCGCCGACCGCGGTCCCCAGGCCCGGGCCCTGCTCCACGCCCAGCTGCACAGCGCCGCCCACGACGTCGGCTTCTTCCAGCTCGTCGGCCACGGGGTGACCCGGGCCGAGACCGACGCGCTGCTCACCGCCATGCGTGCCTTCTTCGCCCTCCCCGAGGCCGACCGCCTGGCCCTCGACAACGTGGGCTCCCCGCACTTCCGCGGCTACACCCGCACCGGGGACGAGCGCACTGGCGGCTCCCGCGACTGGCGCGACCAGCTCGACATCGGCGCCGAACGCCCCGCCCGCGCCCCCGGCCCCGGCGAGCCCCCGTACTGGTGGCTCCAGGGCCCCAACCAGTGGCCCGCCGCCCTCCCCGAGCTGCGCACGGCGGCCCTGGCCTGGATCGACCGGCTCAGCGCCGTCGCCCAGCGCCTGCTGCGCGAACTGCTCACCGCCATCGGCGCCCCGGCCGGCTTCTACGACCCGATCTTCGGCGCCCACGCCCACCCGCACCTCAAGCTCGTCCGCTACCCCGGCAGCGCCGGCGACGGCACCGACCAGGGCGTGGGCGCGCACAAGGACTACGGCTTCCTGACCCTCCTGCTCCAGGACACGGTCGGCGGCCTCCAGGTCCTGCGCGAGGACGGCCGCTTCCACGACGTGCCGCCGATCGAGGGCGCCTTCGTGGTCAACCTGGGCGAACTGCTGGAGGTGGCCACCAACGGCTACCTCCTCGCGACCAACCACCGCGTGGTCAGCCCGCCCGGAGCCACCGAGCGCTTCTCGGTGCCGTTCTTCTACAACCCCCGCCTGGACGCGAGGATCGAGCCCCTGCCGTTCCCGCACGCGTCCGACGCCCCCGGCGTCACCGACGACCCGACGAACCCGCTGTACGCGGAGTACGGCTACAACGAACTGAAGGGCAAGCTGAGGGCGCACCCGCTGGTGGCGGAGCGGCACCACACGCGGCTGCTCACGCCGGCGTGAGCAGCGGGGGCCGCGGGACCGCACCGGCCGATACGGGGTCCCGCGGCCGCACCGCCCTGCCAGGCCGTGTCCGCGAAGTCGCGCCTGCGCCGCGACGCCCGCCCTGCGGGCGAACGACGCGACTTCGCGGACAGGCCTAGCGGGCGATGTCCGCGTACCCCGAGACGTCCTCCGGCCGACGCGGTCCCGGCCCCACGTACCGCGCCGAGGGCCGCACGAGGCGCCCCGTGCGCTTCTGCTCGAGGATGTGCGCCGACCACCCGGCCGTCCGCGCGCACGTGAACATCGACGTGAACATGTGGGCCGGCACCTCCGCGAAGTCCAGCATGATCGCCGCCCAGAACTCCACGTTGGTCGCCAGCACCCGGTCCGGCCGCCGGTTGTGCAGCTCCTCCAGCGCGGCCTTCTCCAGTGCCTCCGCGATCTCGAAGCGGGGGGCGCCCAGCTCCCGCGCCGTACGCCGCAGCACCCGCGCCCGCGGGTCCTCGGCCCGGTACACCCGGTGCCCGAACCCCATCAGCCGCTCGCCCCGGTCCAGGGCCTGCTTGACGTAGGCCTCCGCGTCCCCGGTGCGCTCGATCTCCTCGATCATCCCGAGCACCCGCGAGGGCGCGCCCCCGTGCAGCGGCCCGGACATCGCGCCGACCGCACCCGACAGCGCGGCCGCGACGTCCGCGCCGGTGGAGGCGATGACCCGCGCGGTGAAAGTCGACGCGTTCATCCCGTGCTCGGCGGCCGACGTCCAGTACGCGTCCACGGCCGCGACGTGCTTCGGGTCCGGCTCACCGCGCCAGCGGATCATGAACCGCTCCACGACCGACTGCGCCTTGTCGATCTCCCGCTGCGGCACCATCGGCAGCCCCTGCCCGCGCGCCGACTGGGCGACGTAGGACAGCGCCATGACGGCGGCCCGCGCGAGGTCCTCGCGGGCCTGCTCCGCGTCGATGTCGAGCAGCGGTTTCAGGCCCCACACCGGGGCGAGCATCGCCAGCGCCGACTGCACGTCCACGCGGATGTCGCCGGAGTGCACCGGGATGGGGAACGGCTCGGCGGGCGGGAGGCCGGGGTTGAAGGCGCCGTCGACCAGCAGCCCCCACACGTTCCCGAAGGACACGTGCCCGACCAGGTCCTCGATGTCGACGCCCCGGTAGCGCAGGGCACCGCCCTCCTTGTCGGGTTCGGCGATCTCCGTCTCGAACGCGACGACTCCTTCGAGCCCGGGTACGAAATCGGACATCAGGCGGCTCCTCGTGATGTGTCGGCTGCGGTCACCCCGGTGATGCCCCGGTGAACCGGTGGTCACCCGTACCGCCAGGGAACCAGCACCATAGCCCCCGGTGCCACACTTGGGGAGACCACACGACACTGAGTGCCAAGCGCGTTCGATACGGCAGGATGGCCGCGTGACCGACCGCGAACCCACCCTCGACCCGCTGCTGGACCCCGCCGCCATGCGCAAGCAGTACCGGGCCGCCGGCCTCGACGAGAGGGACCTCCCCGCGCACCCGATGGACCAGTTCGCCGGCTGGTTCGAGGACGCCGCGCGGGCGGCCCTGCACGGCACGCTCTACGAACCCAACGCGATGGTCGTCTCCACGGCGGACGCCGCCGGCCGCCCCAGCTCGCGCACGGTCCTTATGAAGCAGTTCGACACCGACGGCTTCGTCTTCTACACCAACTACGACTCCCGCAAGGCCCGCGACCTCGGGGAGAACCCCTACGTCTCCCTGCTCTTCCCCTGGCACCCGATCGCCCGCCAGATCATCGTCACCGGCGTCGCCCGCCGCACAGGCCGCGACGAGACCGCCGCCTACTTCCGCACCCGCCCGCACGGCTCCCAGCTGGGTGCCTGGGCCAGCGCCCAGTCCACGGTGATCGCCTCCCGCACCGAACTGGACGCCGCCTACGCCGACCTCGAGGCCCGCTACCCCGAGGACGAACGGGTCCCGGTCCCGCCGCACTGGGGCGGCTTCCGCGTCGCCCCCCAGACGATCGAGTTCTGGCAGGGCCGCGAGAACCGCCTCCACGACCGCCTGCGCTACGTCTGCCGGCCGGACGGCAGCTGGAAGGTCGAACGGCTCTGCCCGTGAGGCGGCGGGTCAGCCGCCGAGGACGGACGCCCGCGCCAGCGCGGTCGTGACCGCCCCCGGGATGTCGGTCACCGGGAACTGCGCGTGCCGCACGACGCGTTCCCGGTCCACCACCAGGACCGCCCGCTTCAGCCGCAGTGACTGACCCGCCCGGAACGTCGGCAGCCGCAGCGCCGCCGACAGCGCGAGGTCCATGTCCGACAGCAGCGGGAACGGAATCCGCTCCTCCGCCGCGAACACCCGCTGTTCGTCCGGCCGCTGGGTGCTCACCCCGCGCACCGCGACCCCGGCGGCCCGGAACGCGTCGTGGGCGTCCCGGAACAGCCGGTTCTCCAGCGTGCAGCCGACCGTGCCGGGGATGTCCGACCAGCCTTCTGGCAGCGGGCTCGGCCGGCCCGTCGCCGGATAGCAGAACAGCACCGTCGGACCGCCGCCCACCGGATCCAGCTCCCCGCCGGTGTGCGCGGGCAGGGTCAGCGCCGGTACCGCGGTACCGGGCAGGCCCGCCACCCGGTGCGCCTCGGCGGTGTCCGCCCCTGCCGACGCGGACAGCGAGCCGTCGCCGAGCAGCCAGCGGTCGGCCCAGTCCTGCATCGACACCAGCACCGGCAGCAGGGCCCGGCCGGACGGGCTGAGCCGGTACTCGTACCGGACCGGTCCCTCCTGGTACGGCACCTTCTCCAGGACCCCGCTGTCCACCAGGTGTCCCAGCCGCTCCGCGAGCACCTTGCGGGAGATGCCCAGCTCCGCCTGGAGCGCGTCGAAGCGGTGGTGGCCGCGTGCCGTCTCCCGCACCAGCAGCAGGCTCCACCAGTCGCCGATCACCGCCGCGGCCTGCGCGATCGCGCACGCCGCGTCCCGCTCGGGTACCTCTCGCGCCACGGCCGTCCTCCGTCCCACCCCGCACCGTCGCGAGGCACCATCCTGCCCACACCATCTTGCGCCACCAGGTCAGTTCCCGATAGAAACCTAAGCGAAATGAGTCAGTTCCCAAAGGGAACTCACTTGCCGGTCCCGTTCCGCCGAGGACCGTTCAGCCAACCGGGGGAGGAAACACGTGGCGACAGCCACCGCCTGGCGCACCGGCCGGGCCACCGCCTGGCGCACCTGGCAGACGACCAGACGCGCCTACCCATGGACCTACGCCGTCGGCACCGTCCTGCCCGCCGCGCTCACCATCGCGCTCGGACACCTCGCCTTCCACGCCATCGGCGCCGGCGAGACCGGCTCCGGCTTCCACGAAGGCCCCTACCTCGCCTACCTCGCGGTCGGCGCCACCGCCTACCAGTTCACCGTCCGGCTCATCCTCTGGTCGGCCAAGGCCCTCATCACCGAACAACGCCAGGGCACCCTGGGCGCCCTGCTCATCGCCCCCGCCGGCCGCCTGCCCTACCTGCTCGGCTTCACCGCCTTCGCCGTACTCAGCAGCGTCGCCGAGTTCCTCACCCTCGCGGTCGTCGTCGCCGCCCTCGGCATCACCATCCCCGTGGCCTCACCCCTCGGCGCGCTCGCCGGCGCCCTCGCGCTGATCACCGCCACCTTCGCGATGTCCGTCGGCCTCGGCGGCCTGATGATCGCCGCCGGTGAGGCACACATCTCCCAGAACACCCTCTTCTGCGTCCTCGGCCTGCTGTGCGGCTACACCTTCCCGCGCGCCTACCTGCCCGCCCCCGCGCAGTGGCTCGCCGACGCCCTCCCCACCACCGCCGCCATGGACGTCCTGCACGGCTCCCTCACCGGCGGCCGCACCCTCACCGACCTCGCCCCCCGCCTGGCCCTCAGCCTCCTGCTGAGCCTCGGCTACCTCCTCGCCGGCCTGCGCGGCCTCCCGCGCGCCGAAGCCCGCGCCGTGGAAAGGACCTACTGACCATGACCACCGGCATCCAGGTGCGCGACCTGCGCAAGGACTTCCCCGTCCGCGACCGCGGCCTCTTCGGACCCCGCACCGCCAAGACCGCCGTCGACGGCCTCGACCTCGACATCCCCGCCGGCCGCATCACCGGCCTGCTCGGCCTTAACGGCGCCGGCAAGACCACCACCATCAAGATCCTCGCCACCCTGCTCAGGCCCACCTCCGGCACCGTCCGCGTCGACGGCCTCGACACCGTCGCCGACGCCCGCGCCGTACGCCGCCGCATCAACCTCATCGCCGGCGGCGAACGCATGGTCTACACCCGCATGACCGGCCGCGAGAACCTCTGGTACTTCGCCCAGCTCTACGACGTTCCCAAACGGCAGGTGAGGACCCGCATCGACGACCTCCTCGCCCTCGTCGGCCTCACCAACGCCGCGGACACCCCGGTGGAGCGCTACTCCCGCGGCATGACCCAGCGCCTGGCCATCGCCCGCGGCCTCGTCAACGACCCCGCCTACCTGCTCCTCGACGAACCCACCCTCGGCCTCGACGCCCCCATCGCCCGCGACCTGCGCCGAGTGGTGGCCCGACTGGCCGCGGAGGGCACCGGGGTGCTGCTGACCTCCCACTACCTGGCCGAGGTCGAGGAACTCTGCTCACACGTCCACGTCATCGCCGACGGCCGCCACCTCGCCGCGGGCAGCCCCGCCCAGCTGAAGACCGCCACCGGCAGCCACGCCACCGTCCGCGTCACCGTCCCCAACCCCTCACCGGCGATCGCCGAGGTGGCCGCCCGCTTCGGCGCCACCCGCACCCCCGCCGACGACGGCGCCGAGGTCCTCACCCTGCGCCACCCCGACGACATCGCCGGCCCCCTGGCCGCGGCCGTCGTCCAGGCCGGCGGCTCCATCACCGCGCTCGACATCACCGAGGCAAGCCTCGAGGACGCCATCCTGACCCTGACGGACCGCACCGCCCGGACGGAGGCGGTACCGGCATGAGCGGCCTGCGCCCCGCCCTGCGGATCTTCGCCGCCGAGGCCCTCAAACAACACCGCCGCCTCTTCGGGCAGCCCCTCGTCGTCTTCTCCATGCTGGTCTGGCCGGTCCTGCAACTGGCGACGACCTACTACACCCTCCGCCCGGTGGCCACGGCCTCCCCGGCCGCCGCCCACTGGCCCCTGTCGGCGGACCCGCACCGCCTGCTGGCCTTCCTCGCCACCGGCACCCTGGCCTACGCCTTCTTCTTCTCCCTGGTCCAGTCGGCCTGGCACCTGTCCTTCGAGCGCACCACCGGCACCCTCGAACTGCTCTTCCTCTCCCCGGCCGGCCGCCTCACCCTGATGCTCGCCAACGGCGCCGGCGCCCTCGTCCAGAACGCCTGGCTCCTGACCTGCTTCACCGCGGCGGCCCTGCTCGGCTTCGGCACCCTGTCCGTGGCGGCGTGGTGGATGTACGGCGTCGTGATCCTCGCGCTTCTCGTCCCCGCGGTGGCCTGGGGCGCCTTCCTCAACAGCCTCCTGGTCTTCTCCCGCGACTCGGCGTTCCTCTACACGATCCTCGACGAACCCCTCTGGTTCGTCAGCGGCGTCCGCCTCCCCAACTTCGCCCTCCCGGCGGCCGTCCGGGTCATCGGCACGGCCTTCCCCCTGACCGCGAGCCTGACGGCGATCCGCGGAGCCCTCCTGAACGCCGAGCCCCTGTCGGCCCTGGCCCCTACCCTGACCTGGCTGACAGCCCTGAGCGCGCTGCTCCTGGCGGCGGCGGCGCTGCTCCTGCGCGTGGGAGAGGCCCGCTCGCAGCGGACCGGAAGGCTGACGCTGATCTGAGGGCGGCCGCCGTGAGAGGGGCCGCACAACGCAGACGACCCGCGAGCTCGGGTCCCCCGCCTGACGGCGGAGAAGCCGGCCGGACGTACCGGCGAGCTCGCGGGTCGGGTGACTGCTTGGGATTGGGCCGGCTGCACGCATCTTCCGCGCGCGGGTCCGGCACCGCACTTGATGTGGTGGCGGACTGCTAGCCCGCAGCCACCTCACGCGTCCGGTTCTCATACATCTGCCGAACCACCTCCCTTCTCGTGTAATCCACACCCTAGGAAATCGGGAGGAGGGGCTCAACCGTATTTAGGTACGTTCCCGTGTATGACCGAACTCCGGCTCGCCACCGTCGACGGCGAAGAGATGCTCGAGCAGTGGCGGTACATGCACAACGTGGTGGTGCCGCCTGCCGCGATGTCCCCGGAGGACGCCCGGGAGCGGCTCGGGCGGTACCGGCTCGTGAACGCCTATTCCGGGGACGCGCTCGTCGGGTGCTCCACAGTGCGGCCGCCGGAGGCCGGGGTGGCCACGGTCATCGCGCGGGTGCTGCCCGGGTTCCGGGGGCGGGGGTTCGGCGCGGCGCTCTACGCGGACGGGCTGGCGCACGCGCGCGGGGCGGGTGCCGAGGTGATCGAGACTTGTGTGCTGGCGGTGAACGAGGACGGGTTGCGGTTCGCCGGGCGGCACGGGTTCGTGGCGGCCGACCGGTATGTGCTGGACGGAGAGACCGACGAGTGGGTGGACCTGCGGCTTCCGCCGGGCGGCGCAGCGTATTGATTCCTGCAATCTTGCGGAACACGGTGTGTGCTGTGTCACGCTCCAGTTGAATGAAGGCCAGTGAGCGGATCGAGCGCCTGCGTGCGCGGACACAGCCTCCAGGGGGTCCAGGGTGAGTGCTTCCCGGCGGAGTGGGACCACGGACGAGCTGGGGCCGGGCGAGCCCGGTGAGCCCTGCGGCTCGGACCTGCTCGCCGCGCTGCTGGACGGCATGGACGCGGCTCTGTGCGCCTTCGACGCCGACGGGACCGTGACCCACTGGAACCGGGAGGCCGAGCGGATCCTGGGCTGGACCGCCGCCGAGGCCGTCGGCCGGCACGGGTTCGCCGGCTGGGCGGTGCGCAGCGCCGACGCCGAGGAGGTGCAGGCGCGGCTGATGTCCGTGATGCACTCGCCGGGACGCCAGGTGCACGAGTTCGCGCTGGTCACGAAGGACGGCGGGCGGGTGCTCGTACGGACCCAGTCCGCGGCGGTGCGTGGGCCGGACGGGAAGCCCGCCGGTGTCTACTGCGCGTTCAGCGAGGTGCACGCCCAGATCGACCTGGAGCGGTCGATCGCGCTGAGCGAGGCACTGCTGGAGGACGCGTCGTGGGGGGTCGTGCTCGTCGACGCCGATCTCCGGCCGGCCGTGGTGAACGCGCACGCGGCCCGTGCGCTGGGGACCGGGCGCACGTCCGCGCTGGGGCGGCCGCTCGGTGAACTCCTGGAGCAGGGCGTGGAGGAGCTGGAGGCCGCGCTCACGCATGTGCTGGCCGAGGGCGCGCCGCCCGCGCCCGCCGAGATGTGGGTGACGGTGCGTGCCCCGGAGGGCGGGCAGCGGCGCTGCTGGCGCAGCGGGTTCCTGCGGCTGGCCTCGCCGCTGGCGGAGGAACCGGTGCCGCTCGGGGTCGGCTGGCTGTTCCGGGATGTCACCGAGGCCAGGCAGGCCGAGCAGGAGGCGGCGCTGCTGCGGTTCCGTACGAACCAGCTGCATCGCGCGGCCAGGGCGGCCGCCGAGTGCGAGGACCCGGTGGAGGCGGCGACCGTCCACCTCGACTTCGCCCTGGCCGGCTTCGCCGACCACGCGCTCGTCGATCGGGTCGCGGGCGGCCCGCGCGCGGAGTGCGGGCAGGCGCCGGCTCCGGTGCGGCTGGTGCGGCTGGCCGCGACGCCCGCGGGAGCGCCCGGCCCGAGTCTGCTCACCGGCGCGGCGGGGTTGCCCGTGCGCTACCCGGCGGGGCATCCGGCGCCGCAGTGCGTGGAGCGGGCCGGGACCGTGCGCGCGGACGCCGGACCGGTGCCGGCGGAGCGGGCGCGGGAGTGGGCGCTGGAGCGGCAGTGGCCCGGCGACACGGTGCACGCGTTGTGCGCGGTGCTGCGCAGCAGGGGGCGGACGCTGGGCGTGGTGACCTTCCTGCGCGGGGCGGGCCGCAACCGGTTCGAGCGGCACGACACGGCCTACGCGGAGGATGTGGCAGGGCGTATCGCGGCGGCGCTGGACCTGGCGGGGGAGTAGTCCGCCCGCAGGGGGCCGGGATGCCCCGGGGGAGCCGGGATGCCCGGGCGAGCCGGGATGCCCCGGCCTTGCCCCGGCTCAGTGGCGGTAGTAGATCCGGTCGCCGTACTCCCGCATGACCCGGCCGTTCCACTCGTGGCCGCCGTCGACGTTGCCGGAGCGCAGGAGCGGGGGCTCGATGCCGCGCTCGGCCAGGGTGGCCGCGGTGGTCGCGACGACGGCCTGCATGAGGGCGGTGGTCACCACGGTGGAGGCGGGGGCGAAGGGCGCCGGGATGGTGTCGAGGGTGAGTTCCGCGTCGCCGACCGCGATCTTCGAGTCGAGGACGACGTCGCAGTGGTCCTTCAGGAAGGTGCCGGAGGAGTGCCGTGAGGTGGTCTGCGAGGCGTAGGCGACGGAGGTGACGCCGACGACCCGCACGCCGAGGGCGCGGGCGCCGACCGCCATCTCCACGGGCAGGGCGTTGCGTCCCGAGAGGGAGATGATCAGGAGGGCGTCGCCGGCGCGCAGCGGTGAGTTGTCGAGGACGGCGCTCGCGAGGCCGTCGACGCGTTCGAGGGCGGAGCCGAGGGTGGCCGGGTTGACGTCGACGCCGACGACGCCGGGCACGGCGAGCAGGTTCATCAGGGCGAGGCCGCCCGCGCGGTAGACGACGTCCTGGGCGGCGAGGGAGGAGTGTCCGGCGCCGAAGGCGAACAGGCGGCCGCCGGCCGCGACGGTGTCGGCGAGCAGCGTGCCGGCCGCGGTGATCGCCTCGGCCTCTTCCTCGCGGACCCGTTGCAGCAGGCCGATGGCGGCGTCGAAGAACAGGTCGGCAGGCGTGCCGTCGCTCATGCGGTGCCCCTTCGCAGCGTCTGTGTCGTGGATCACCGTGAGGTCTGGACCAGTGCGGTGTCAATACGGCGGGGTTCCTCGGCGGGCCCGCCCGCGGAACCGTCGGCGCTCCCCGTTTTCCCGGTACCGCCCGCTTGTCGGTGGGATCCGGCAGAATTGGTGCCAGGGCCAGCGCACGCGGCCGGGCTTCCGGCAGAGGTAGCTTCCGGCAGAGGTAATCGAGGGGCACGTATGTCCGGACTGATCGACACCACGGAGATGTATCTCCGCACCATCCTCGAACTGGAAGAGGAAGGCGTCGTTCCGATGCGTGCCCGCATCGCGGAGCGGCTGGACCAGAGCGGGCCCACGGTGAGCCAGACGGTGGCGCGGATGGAGCGCGACGGTCTGGTGTCCGTGGCCAGCGACCGGCACCTTGAGCTCACGGACGAGGGCCGCCGGCTCGCGACGCGCGTGATGCGCAAGCACCGGCTGGCGGAGTGTCTGCTCGTCGACGTGATCGGCCTGGAGTGGGAGCAGGTCCACGCGGAGGCGTGCCGCTGGGAGCACGTGATGAGCGAGGCGGTGGAGCGCCGGGTCCTGGAGCTGCTGCGTCACCCGACCGAGTCGCCGTACGGCAACCCGATCCCGGGTCTGGAGGAGCTGGGCGAGAAGGACGGCGCCGACCCGTTCCTGGACGAGGGTATGGTCTCGCTGGCCGACCTGGATCCCGGTACGGACGGCAAGACGGTCGTCGTCCGCCGTATCGGCGAGCCGATCCAGACGGACGCGCAGCTGATGTACACGCTGCGGCGGGCGGGTGTGCAGCCCGGTTCCGTGGTGAGCGTGACGGAGTCGGCGGGCGGGGTGCTGGTGGGCAGCGGGGGCGAGGCGGCCGAGCTGGTGGCGGATGTCGCCTCGCACGTGTTCGTCGCCAAGCGCTGATCGAGAGGGCCCCGGCGCCGTGTGGCGCCGGGGCCTGTCCTCCCCTGTGCTGACCCGGAGCCCCGAGCTCTCAGGGTCAGTCCCCCTCGGACCGTTTTTCCCCGAGCGGTCCGCCTCCCGCCAGAAGTGATCCCCTTGGCGGCGGCGATCATTCCTTGAGGGGTGTCACTCGAATGAGGGGTGTTGTCCGCAGAGGCAGTATTTTCGAAAAGGCATTCGATAGTCTGCGGCGGCAGTACGACGGCAGAACACCGGTACGAGGCAGGCGGAGCTGGGGGGTGCCAGGCCCATGGCACGGCGTATCGAGGTGACGGGAGCGGGCGGCGTGCGACTGGCCGCCTGGGAGTTCGCCGAGCCTCCCAAGGCGGACCCGGACCGGGCGGCACCGCAGGCCCCGGGGGTGCTGTTACTGCACGGCCTGATGGGCCGCGCCTCCCACTGGGCGGCGACGGCCCGCCGCCTCGCGGGACGGCATCGCGCCGTCGCCCTCGACCAGCGCGGCCACGGCAGGAGCGACAAGCCCCCCGAGTCCGCGTACACCCGCGAGGCGTACGTGGAGGACGCCGAGGCCGCCCTCGAGCAGCTCGGCCTCGCCCCCGCCGTCGTCATCGGCCACGCCATGGGCGCGCTGACCGCCTGGCAGCTCGCCGCCAAGCGCCCCGACCTGGTGCGCGGTCTGATCATCAGTGACATGCGGGCCTCCGCGCTCGGCGCGGCGTCGCAGCGCGAGTGGGCCGACTGGTTCCGGTCCTGGCCGGTTCCCTTCGCGACCCTCGCCGACGTCCGCAAGTGGTTCGGCGAGGACGACCCGTGGATCGAGCGCCCGACCCCTTCCCGCGGCGCCTTCTACGCCGAGGTGATGCACGAGCGCGACGACGGCTGGCGCCCCGTCTTCGAGCCGGAGCAGATGCTGAGGTCCCGGGAGACGTTCGTCTACGACGCGCACTGGGAGGAGCTGGCACAGGTCCGCTGCCCGGCCCTGGTGGTGCGCGCCCTGGACGGCGAACTGGGCCGCGCCGAGGCGCAGGAGATGGTGCGGGTGCTGCCCCAGGGCCAGTACGCCGAGGTGCCGGACGCCGGGCACCTCGCGCACTACGACCAGCCGGACGCCTGGCAGGCGGCGGTCGAACCGTTCCTGGAAGGGGTCCTGACCGGATGACGGCGGACACGAGCGGCCACGTGGTCACGGCGCCCCCCGCGGCCACCACAATCCCGGCAACCACGGCATCCGCATCGGCCACTGCCCGCCAGGAGGCGTTCCTGAAGGCCTTCCACGCCGAGCGTCCCGCGGTGACGGCTGAGGCGTTCGGCGGGGCCCGCACGGTGGACGGCCGCTCCGGCTACGAGATCCTGTGCGACCGCGTGTCCGGCCGCCGCCGCGTCCTCGACCTCGGCTGCGGCGACGGCCTGCTGCTGGACCTGCTCGCCCGCACCCCGGGCCGCCGGCTCGCCGGCGTGGACCTGTCCCCGCAGTCACTGTCCCTGGCCCGCCGCCGCCCGGCGCTGTCGGCGACCGCCCTGGTCGAGGCCCGGTCCCAGCAACTGCCCTTCGCGGAAGGCTGTTTCGACGCCTGCGTCTCCCACCTGGCGCTGATGCTCATGGCCGACGTCGAGCGGGTGATCGCCGAACTGGCCCGGGTGCTGGCGCCCGGTGGCCTGCTGGCCTGCGTGATCGGAGCGGGCGGCGGCGGGACGGGGTACGAGCTGCTCGGCGAGCTGCTGCCGCCGGCGCTGGCGCGGACACCGGCCGACCGGCGCATGCCCGCCCTGGGCGACCGGCGCACGCGGGATCCCGAGAGCCTCGGCGAACTGCTCACCACGGCCGGCTTCCACGAGCCGGAGCGGGAAACGGTGACCCTGGACCTGACCGCCCCGCCCGAGCAGGTGTGGGCGGCCCTCTCCGGCCTCTACGACTTCGCCGCCTTCGACAGGGACGCCCTGAACGTCGTCCGCGGGACCTTCCTCGCCCGTGCCGCCGGCCGCGTCACCCCGGACGAGCGGCTGTCCTGCCATTTCCGGGCGCACGTCGTCACGGCCGCCCGCCGCTGACGCGCGCCGCGGGCCCCGCCCTCCCGGTACCGGGCCTGCCCATACCGGGACCGGAACTCACCGGTCCCGTCCGCAGGCGTACGCGAGCGGTGAGATCAGCTCCTCCGCGTCCGGCAGCCAGCGGTTGGCCGGAGTCGGCCGGCAGGCCCACTGCGCGGCGCCTCGCGAGCCGAACCGTGTGGGCGGGGCGGCCACGTAGGAGCCCTCGCCCAGGATCGCCAGGTCCAGGGACGACAACGACCAGCCGAGCCCCCTTACCAGGGCCGGCACCTTGGCCGAGGCGCCCGGCAGGACGAAGAAGTGCATGCGCCGGTCGGGAGTCAGCGTGACCGGTCCGAGCGCCAGCTCCATCCGCTCCATGCGGGCCAGCGCGAGAAACCCCGCGGTCTCGGGGACGGACAACGCGTCGAAGGTCCGCCCCGTCGGCAGCAGGACCGACGCCGTCGGCCGGTCCTGCCACATCCGGCGGGCACCGCTCGCGCTGCCGGTCGCCTGCGCCGCCCAGTCGGGGCGCGTGGGGTGCGCACCCGGCGCAGGGCAGGAGGCGTCGCCGCACGAGCAGCGCTGCCTCCCGTCGACCGTTTCCAGCCAGGTGCCCGGAAACACGTCCCAGTGCCGTTCCTCGGCGTAGCGTACGGCGGCCTCCAGCAGCGACTGCCCGCGCTGCTGCGGAATCTGACCGGCCATCTGAGTGTTTCGGGCGCCCGCGATCGTCTCGTCCACGCCCCACTCAACTCCCGCGCCCACCTGGAGTTACGGCTGCGGCGCGCGCGGGGGAGGAGCACCGGGCCCGTGCCCGGGGCGCATGGGTGCACGGTCGGGGGCGCGCGGGGGGAAGCGGGCGTGAGGTGGGTAGCCAGGGTTGGGGTGGCATCGGCCGTTACCCCGGCAAACCGCACATGTCACGCATTGACGTTATGTCGGCTGGGCAGTGATCTTCCCGAAACGGTCACGCTCCAGGGGTTCGCAGGGGGTAGCACATGGCCGCAAGGCCTCTCGTGGCGAGGCAGCCGAACGAACGGCTGCAGGCACTCATCCAGGAAGCGGGGTGCTCGAACGCCGGGCTGGCCCGGCGGGTCAACATGTGCGGCGCCGAGCACGGTCTCGACCTGCGCTACGACAAGACGTCCGTGGCCCGCTGGCTGCGCGGCCAGCAGCCGCGGGGCCGGGCCCCGGCGATCATCGCCGAGGCGCTCGGGCGCAAGCTCGGCCGTACGGTCACGATCGACGAGATCGGCATGGCCAACGGCAAGAACCTCGCCTCGGGGGTCGGTCTCCAGTTCTCGCCGACGGTACTGGGGGCCATCGAGCAGGTCTGCGAGCTGTGGCGCAGCGACGTGGGGCGCCGGGACTTCCTGTCCGGCTCCTCCGTCGCCGCCTCCGCGCTGGTCGAGCCCAGCCGGGACTGGCTGATCTCGGTGCCGGACGCCCAGGTGGCCCGGCAGGCGGGCCCGCGCGTGGGCCAGTCCGACGTGGCGGCCGTACGGTCCATGACCCAGGCGCTGGTGGATCTCGACCACCAGTACGGCAGCGGGCATGTGCGCCCGGTCGTCGTGCACTATCTCAACAGTGTCGTCTCCGGGCTGCTCGCGGGCTCGTACCGGGAGGCGGTCGGGCGTGAACTCTTCGCGGCCGTCGCCCGGTTGACCGAGCTGGCCGGCTACATGGCGGTGGACACCGGGCAACCGGGCCTGGCCCAGCGCTACTACATCCAGTCGCTGCGGCTCGCTCAGGCAGCCGGGGACCGCGGTTACGGCGGGTACGTCCTCGCCGCGTCCATGAGTCACCTCGCCGCACAGCTCGGCAACCCGCGCGAGATCGCCCAGTTGGCGAGGGCGGCGCAGGAGGGCGCGCGCGGACAGGTCACCCCGCGCGTGGAGGCGATGTTCCACGCGGCCGAGGCGCGCGGGCACGCCCTGCTCGGCGACGTGCGCGCGGCGCAGACGGCGGGCGGGCGGGCGGTCACGGCGATGGAGGGCGCGGAGGCCTCCCGCGGCGACGACCCGGTGTGGATCAGGCACTTCGACGAGGCCTATCTGGCCGACGAGCTGGCGCACTGCCACCGCGACCTCGGGCAGGCCGAGGCGGCGGCCCGGTACGCGGAGCAGTCGCTGGCGGGGCATCCCGAGTCCCGGGCCCGCCGGCGCGCCATCGGCTATGTGCTGCTCGCCACGGCCCAGGTGCAGCAGCGGGAGGTCGAACAGGCCTGCAGCACCGGCATGAAGGCGGTGGAGCTGCTGGACACCCTCCGCTCCAACCGGGGCGCCGAGTACCTGGAGGACCTCCAGCAGCGGCTGGAGCCCTTCCGGGACGAGGCGGTGGTACGGGAGTTCGGGGCGCGCCTCGATCTCCAGCAGGCCGCGTGAACACCGGCCCCGCGAACGCGTGAACGTGCGGGAAACGGCACCCCGGTGCGCGCGGGGTGCCGTGAACAGTGCGCCACGGGGCGGTTCTGTTACTGCTGTCACAGGGAAGAAGATCGCGCCTTGAGCTGCGTGGCACCCGGCTCGGGGGACCCGGTAGCGTGAGCCGACGATTCACAAGGTCCCCCATTAGTAGGAGTCCCGGTGACGCAGAGTGGACAGGGCGAGGAGCCCTCGGCGCGGCCCGCGCGCGAAGGCATCGTGCTGCCCTCCGACGGAGGCGAGCCCCTGTTGCCGGGCATGACGGCACCCGCCCCGGCCCCGGCCGCCCCGGCGGGCGGGCAGGCATGGAACGGTTCCTGGGGCCCCGAGCAGCAGGCCCCCCGGCCCGGCCAGGGCTGGCCTCCGGCGACGGCCCAGCAGTGGGGCACGCCGGACGCCCGGCCCCCGGCCGCCGCGAACCCCGGCCCGATGCCGCCGGAGGGCGCCCCGGCGCAGTCGTACGGCGGCCCACAGCCCTCCTACGGCCCCGGTGACCAGCAGCCGCACCACGGCGGGCAGCCCGCGTACGGCGCGCCCGACCCGTACCGGCAGAACCCGCAGCATCCGCAGAACCCGCAGCAGTACGCCGCGCCCACCGGGCCGCTGCCCCCCGCGTACCCGGCGGCGAGCGCCCCCCTGCCCCCGACGGCCGACGGCGCGACGCAGTACATTCCGCCGGTCCAGGGCGGCCCCGAGGGCGCGACGCAGTACATTCCGCCGGTCCAGGCCGGCCCCGAGGGTGCGACCCAGTACATTCCGCCGGTCCAGGCCGACTCCGCCGACGGCGCCACGCAGTACATCCCCCCGGTGCCGGCCGGCGCGCTGCCCCCGGAGTCCGCCGGCGAGGAGACGCGGTACCTCGGCCGCACGCCGCAGCAGGCGGCGCCCGCGCACCCCGACGCGGAGGCCACGCAGTACATACCGCCCTACGCCGCCCAGGCCGACGGCGCCGACCGGCAGCCGCCCGCCGAGTTCGACAGCCTCTTCCGCGGCGGACCCGCGGGCGGAGAGGGCCCGGCCGGGTCCACCCAGCAGCTCCCGCGCGTGCCGGACGCCCACCCCGGCCCGGCGCAGTCGTCGTACGGCGAGCGCCATTCGTACGACGACCACCGGTCGTACGACGCGCACGACGGCGGCGGGCGGCGCAGCGGGCGTTCCCGGGTGCCGCTGATCGCCGCCATCGGGATCGGCATCGTCGTGATCGGCGTGGGCGCCGGTGCGCTGCTCGGCGGCGGGGGCGACAAGGACTCGGGCGGCGACGACAAGACGGTCGCCGCCGCGTCCCCCACCACCCAGGACTCCGCCTCGCCCTCCGCCGATCCCGCCCGGCAGCAGGCGGTCGCGCTGGACAAGCTGCTCGCGGACAGCGGCAGCAGCCGTGCCTCGGTGATCCAGGCGGTGACCGACGTCAGGCGGTGCGCCAACCTCGACCAGGCGGCCTCCAACCTGCGCGGCGCGGCCAAGCAGCGCGGCCAGCTGGTCACCCGGCTCGGCAAGCTGTCCGTGGACAGGCTGCCGAACAGCGGTGATCTCACCACCGCCCTGACCAAGGCCTGGCAGGCCTCCGCGGCGGCCGACAACCACTACGCGGCCTGGGCCGACCAGACCAAGGGCCGCAAGGGCTGCCACAAGGGTCAGGCCCGCGGCACCGGCCAGACCCAGGCCGGCGACCGGGAGAGCGGCACCGCCAGCGCGCAGAAGGTGAAGGCGGCCGCGCTGTGGAACTCGATCGCGACGAAGTACGGCCTGACCCAGCGCCAGCCCACCCAGCTCTGACGCGTCCCGCACGGCCGGGCCCGCCCGGCCGTGCGGCTCACTGCACGTCCGCGCTCTGCAGTGTCCTCGTCATGTCGGCGGTCTCGCCGCCGCCGACGTCCTCGCGGGCCGCGACCAGCTTGCCGTCCCGGACCACCTGCAGTGTCACGTCCGCGTTGACCAGCCGCGGCAGGCCGATCCCGGCGAGCTTGCTCTCGTAGGGCCAGTGCAGGGTCGGGGTGAGGCCGCCGGTGGAGACGCGCAGGTCGTCGTCGAGCGCGCGCCGCACGGTGTCCGCGCTCACTTCGCGGCCGCCGAGTTTCTCCAGGGCCGCCTTGAGCACGGTGTAGGCGATCCAGGTGGTCTGCACCCCGGCGTCGGCGGGGTCGATGCTGTTGTCGCCGAAGGCCTCCCGGTTGATCACCTTCTTCATCGGGTCCCAGCGCGCGTCGGACGCCGGCGGGTACCAGCCGGTGATGTACGCCCCCTCGTAGGGGCCGGACGCCCCGCCCGTGGCGTTGATCACGGTCTGGTCGACGCTGCCGAGCACGGTCGCGGTGCGGACCTCGGGGAAGTCCTCGCGGGCCCGCCGGAAGGAGTCCATGAAGGTGGTGGTGCGGTCGCCGAGCGCGGGCACCACACAGCCCTTCTTCCGCACGTCCTTGGTGGCGTAGCGCAGCGCCTGCTCGGCCTGGCCGCCGTACTCGGTGGCGTCCTCGGCGGCGAGCTGGTCGCCCGCGCTCGCGTGTCGGCCCGCCTTGAGCCCGGAGTCGAGCACGAGGGGCTGGACGTCTCCCGCGATGCTGTCGGGGCGGACCAGGGCGACGTTGCCGCAGGTGCCGGCGAGGGCCTTGCCCAGACCGGCCAGGAGGGCGGACTGGCCGCCGTTGACCGGGTAGGACATGGTGCCGGTGAACTCGTCGTTGGTGACGCCGTAGCCCCCGATGTAGGGGATGCCGGCGCCTTCCAGCGGGGCGAGGAAGGAGTCGCCGAACTGGCTGTAGGAGCCGACGACCGCCACCACGTCCTCGGCCGCCGCGCGCCTGGCGCACTTGGCGGCGCCGACGCTGTCGTTGTGGTCGTTGCAGGTCAGGACCTCGAGTCGGCGGCCGTCGATGCCGCCGCGGGAGTTGATCCACCGGGCGTAGGCTCGGGCCATGGCGGGCATGCCGGGCTTGTTGGTGGCGTCGGTGCCCTGGGGCGCCCAGGTCATGACCTTGATCGGACCGTCCCCGGAGCCCCCCGTGGCACCGGGGATGGCCCCGCATCCGGTGGCGAACGACGCACACAGGGCCAGGGCGCCCGCGGTCAGGGCGGTGCCTTTGCCGGGCTGCGTGAAGGAGGAGAGGAAGGTGCTGCGGAAGCGTCGCCTGCCGGTCATGCACACGCACGATTCCCCCACATCACTAACCCAGGAGTGACCATTGGTCAACGAACGGTGACATCGAGGTGAATTGGAGGGGCCGGTGAAACCGGTGTGGCGAGGAACGTACGATCGATGACCGTGCAAGGTACGGAGAACTCTTCCCGTCGTGGCCGTCGCTCCTCCACCATGGGCGGCATGCCCCTGAACGACATGCCGTGGTGGCGCTGGCGCAGCAACGTGCGCTCGGCGCTGCACATGCTCTCCGACCCGGTGTTCCAGCGGGACGTCTGGCTGGCCGGCGTCGACGGGTACGGCGACGTCACCGACGCCGTGTACCGGCTGGTGGAGGACACCTGGCTGGACAACTGGTCGGCGGAGAAGTACGTCGGCACGATATTCCGGGACTCCCAGGAGGCGGCGCTCGTCGACACCGCCGTCCTGCGCGTGCTGCGGATCATGCACCAGGTCGGCCCCGACGCCCCGGTCGACGCGTACCTCGACCACCAGGGGTGGCCGGAGGCGGTGCGGGCGGCACGCGACGCTCACGTCCGGATGTCGGTGAGCGACGGCGAGGACCCGGAGGCCGCACCGAAGACCCTCGAAGTGCTGAGGATCCTCACGCGGACCGCTTAGCCGGCCGGTCCGCGTGGCGGACGGCCGCCCCCGGGGCGGGACCGGTATGGGACGCTGTAGGGCATGAATGAGCAGTCTGCTGCCGCCGCACCGGCCGATCAGTACGTCCTGACGCTGTCCTGCCCGGACAAGCAGGGAATCGTGCACGCCGTGTCCAGCTATCTCTTCATGACCGGCTGCAACATCGCCGACAGCCAGCAGTTCGGCGACCGCGACACGGGCCTGTTCTTCATGCGCGTCCACTTCTCGGCCGAGACCCCGGTGACCGTGGACAAGCTGCGGGCGAGCTTCGCCGCGATCGGCGACTCTTTCCACATGGACTGGCAGATCCACCGGGCCGACGAGAAGATGCGCATCCTGCTGATGGTCAGCAAGTTCGGGCACTGCCTGAACGACCTGCTGTTCCGGGCCCGGATCGGCGCGCTGCCCGTGGAGATCGCGGGCGTCGTCTCCAACCACACTGAGTTCGAGGAGCTGGTGGGCTCCTACAACATTCCCTTCCACCACATTCCGGTGACGAAGGACACCAAGGCCGAGGGCGAGGCGAAGCTGCTGCAGATCGTGCGCGAGGAGAAGGTCGAACTGGTCATCCTCGCCCGCTACATGCAGGTCCTCTCGGACGACCTGTGCAAGCAGCTCAGCGGCCGCATCATCAACATCCACCACTCGTTCCTGCCGAGCTTCAAGGGCGCGAAGCCGTACCACCAGGCGCACGCGCGGGGTGTGAAGCTGATCGGCGCGACGGCGCACTACGTCACCGCGGACCTGGACGAGGGGCCGATCATCGAGCAGGAGGTCGAGCGCGTCGGCCACGACGTGACCCCGGACCAGCTGGTCGCCCTCGGCCGTGACGTGGAGTGCCAGGCGCTGGCGCGGGCGGTGAAGTGGCACGCGGAGCGGCGCATCCTGCTCAACGGCCGGCGCACGGTCGTCTTCGCCTGAGGCCCCCGGGCCGCGCGGCGGGGGGCCGGCCACGGAGGCCCGGCCCCCGTCCCGTCCCGCCCCGGCGCGGGAGCCGCCCCACGGAGGCGCGGTGACCGTCCCGCCCCGGCGCGGGAGCCGCCCCACGGAGGCGCGGTGACCGTCCCGCCCCGGCGCGGGAGCCGCCCCGCCGAGGCCCGGCGACCGTCCCCCCAACGGCGCAGCCGCGGCGCAGGGGCCGTCACATCCGGCTCAGGCCCGCCGCCGCGAACAGCACGTCCCTGATCGCCTCGCGATCGCCGACCTGCCCGGCCGCCGCCTCCTGAGGGGGCACGTGACCGGCGGCCAGTCTGCAGAACTCCACCCCGTCCAGGGCGACATGGGCCACCTCGAAGTCCGCCGACCCCACCGCCGCGGGCGAGTCCAGCGGGATCAGCCACTGCCCTCCGCCCGCGCCCTCGATCTCCAGCCGCAGGCTGCGCCCCGGCGCACCCGCGGGCACGAGGTGCGGGGTGCGCCCCGGGGCGGAGAGCCCCGCCCGCCGCCGCTCGGCGAGCGCGAGCGGCAGCATCCGGGCCGCCAGGTCGATCATCCGGTTCAGGTGGCGTGGCGCGGGCGGCTCATAGGGGTAGGCGACCGCCTCCGCGATGTCCTCGGCATGCACCCAGCACTCGAAGGCGCGGTCCAGCATCGCGTCCCGCAAGGGCAGTTCGAAGTCGCCGTACGACACCGCGAGGCCGCCCGAGTGGCTGCCCGTGAAGGACACCGACCGCACCAGGCTGTGGCTCTGGTCCCGCCAGGGCGCCTGCACCGAACGGGTGGGCGGGAAGTGGGAGGCCCGCCAGTACGCCTCGGTGCGCCCGGCCGGGCCCACCGCGTCCTTCCCCGCCGCCTCGGCGACCCCGGCCAGCAGGTCCTCCAGGCCGAGCGCCGCCGCGATCAGCCCGTCCACCGACATCAGGTGCGCGATCACCCCGGCGACGGTCGTACGGCGGGTCGCCGGCGCGTCGGCCTCGAACCAGCGCAGCCGCACCGGCGCGTGCCACTCCGCGTCCCCGAAGTCCTGCAGCAGCGCGTCCAGTCGCGCGGTCTCGGCGTCGTACGGCGCCGCCCACCCGGGTACCGGGATGCGCGGCGGCCGGCGGTCCAGGCAGCTCTCCAGGACGCGGTCGCGCAGGGCCGGGTCCAGGTCGAGGCTCTCCGGCCGGCGCAGCAGTCCGACCGCCTCGCGCAGCCGGCGGGCCTCGTCGGCGCCGCCGCCGCAGGTGCCCAGGTGGTCCTCGACGGCGACCGTCTCGTCCGCCGAGCAGGCGGCCAGGGCCCAGGCGCCGAGGAGCGACTTCAGGACATCGTGGGGCAGGTCGAGCGGCACGGGTGCGAGGTCCCCCGGGTCGGCGAGGTCCGGCAGCGGTAGCCCGCCGTCCTCCACGGAGGCGCGGGGCATCGGTATGCGCGGGGACCGGCCGGGACCGGACCCGTGCGGCACGTCCCCCGCACCCCGTGCCCCGTGACCCTGTGCCCCGTGATCCCCTGCCCCGGGCCGCCGGCCCTCGCGGTCGTCGTGCGCCTCGTGCGCCCCGGACTCCTCCGCCCCGCTCACACCGCACCCCCGTACCCGGGAGGTGTTCCGGTGTCGTGGGCGGTGGAGAGCAGTTGCAGGCCCAGGCGGAGCCGGCGGCGGGCCTCGTCCTCGGTGACGCCGAGGTCGGTGGCGGTCTGGCGGTAGTCCCGGCGCTGGAAGTAGGCCAGTTCCAGCGCCGCGCGCAGCGGAGCGGGCATGGAGTGGACGATGTAGTCGGCGCGGGCGGCTGCCGAGGCGCGGCTCACCTTGCGCTCCAGGTCCTCCGTGGCCCGCTCGCTCCGCCGGGGGAGTGCGGCGGTCTCGCTGTCGCGCAGCCGCTGCACGGCCAGGCGGTGGACCACCGCGGCGACCCAGGACCGCAGGTTGCCCTGCTTCGGGTCGTAGGTCTCGGGGTGTTCCCAGATGTGCGCGAAGACCTCGCGGGTGACGGTGTCGGCGGCCGCCTCCTCACCGAGGACGCGGTGGGCGAGGCTGTGCACGAGCGAGGCGAACCTGTCGTACAGCTCGCCGAGCGCCGCCGCCTCGCCGCGGGCGAGCCGCTGCTGCATCCGGCGGTCCCAGCGGGGCGGTACGTCCTTGTCGGCCATGCGGTCCCCTCCCCTCGCCCGTGTCCCGGCCCGTCCAGCGTGTCGGTGCCGCCCTCTCGAATGTAGTCGGCACGCCCGACGGTGCACGCCCCTTCGTGTCAATGTGCGCCCCCTTGAGCGCCGCAGGTGATAGTGCCCTCTTCACACATCCTTCACTCGGAACGCGCATATCCGCGATCGAACAGGATCGATAGTGACCGAAACATGTTCCTTCCTGACTACCCCCCGTTTGTCGCATCACGTTTCAGGGAACGGCCGCTGGGCAGCTGCGCGGAAAGAAACGTAGGAACTGCTTCCGTTTCCGGGTGGTTCCGGCGGTTCCGGCGGACCGGCGAGCGGAGGGGCATGGCCGTGGCATTCAAGGTGACCGGCGCGGAGCGAGACGGGTGGGCCGTGCTCCAGGTGTCCGGTGAACTGGATCTGTTGACCTCGCCGATGCTGCGGCAACGGGTCCACGACGCCGTCGCCGAGGGGCACCACAGCCTCGTCGTGGACCTCTCCGACGTCTTCTTCTGCGACTCCAGCGGGGTCGGCGTCCTCGTCGCCGCGCGCCGGCTGATCCGCTCCTGCCAGGGCCGGCTGCGGCTGATCCTGCCGGACCGGGGGGCCGAGGACGGCTCGCACGTCAACCGGGTCCTGGGCGCGCTCGGCGTCCGCCGCCTCTTCGACGTGCGGCCCGACGTCGACTCCGCGACCACGGACGAGGCGGACCCGCTCTCGGCCTGAGCGATACAGGTGCCCGTGCGACAAAGCCATACCGGTGTCGCAGAATTCCCCCGGTCTTGGCACAACCGACGTTTTCCCGGCACCTTCCCGCCGCCCGCGACGTACGCTCCCTGCCGGATCAACCCCCACGTCAACGGAAGGCGGCCCGAACAGACATGGTCAGCACCGAGTACGAGCGCAGGATCGCCGCCCGGTTCGCCACCTTCGACCAGGACGGCAACGGGTACATCGACCGCGCGGACTTCAGTGCGGCGGCCAAGGCGCTGCTCGCCGAGTTCGCCGTGACCGCGCGCTCCGACAAGGGCCAGGCCCTGTACGCCGGCGCGGAGGCCTTCTGGCAGGGCATGGCCGGCATCGCGGACCGGGACGGCGACCAGCGCATCACCCGCGAGGAGTTCGTCACCGGCGCCGTCAAGCGCCTGCGCGACACCCCCGACCGCTTCGCCGAGATCGCCCGTCCCTTCCTGCACGCGGCCCTGGCCGTCGCCGACACGGACGGGGACGGCCGCGTCACGACCGCCGACACCGCCCGCGTCCTCCAGGTGCTCCACGTACCGGACGCGACCGCCCGGGAGGTGGCCGCCGCTCTCGACACCGACGGCGACGGCGTGCTCGGCGAGGCCGAGATCGTCCCGGCGGTCGCGCGGTACTTCACGGTGCCGGAGTAGCGAAAGTCGTGGCCCACGATGTTGCGGATCGTGGCGTACGGCGGTCACGGAGCGTTGATACCGGGTTGTGGGCCTCGCGGGACTCGTCACGACCCGGAGTCGGGTGTCCGCTCCGGTACCTTGGGTGGGATGCGAGTGGCTGCGAGCACGAACCGTGCCGGTGATGCCCCTGGGGCGGCGCCGGTTCGTGCGGTGCGCGCCGCTGTCCGCACGGCGATCGGGGCCTCGGCCCCCGCCTGTTCGACTCCCCGGCACGAGCGTCGCACAGTATGCACCGCGCGTACTCCTTCGCGTTGGAATATGCCCGAAGCGCTTGTTGGGGTGACTGTACGTCAACCAAGCTGTCTCGTAAGGGAATCACGTTCCGTAACCCATGCTCTGGCCGTTGTCCTGGTCATGCAGAAAATGGCTACGATCGTGGCCCTCGCCGTACCAGCCGCCGCGGCCTCGGCCGTGACGTCCGGATGGCGTCGGGTCATGTGTCCGCCGGTTCGGATGGTGTGAGCGGTGCAGGTGCTTCAAGTGCAGCTGGAGATCCGGCCTGATCCCGCGGAGGTGGGCCGGGCCAGGCGGTGGGCCCGCTCGCGGCTCGCCGGGTCGGGGATACAGGCCGACGAGCCGTTGGCCGAGACCCTGGTCCTCCTCGTCTCCGAGCTGGTGACCAACGCCGTGGTGCACACCGGCCGGCCCGCCGTGCTGCGGCTGCTCCTGCCGGAACCGGCCCCCGGCGCCGTGCCGTCGGCCACGGTGCGGGTGGAGGTGGCCGACACCAGCTCCCGCGCCCCGGTGCCGCGGTGTGCCGGCGACGACGCCACCGGCGGCCGCGGCCTGGCCCTCGTGGACTGCCTGGCCGACCGCTGGGGCTGGAGCCCCGACGGCGCGGGCAAGAGCATCTGGTGCGAGCTGGACCGCTGTTCACAGCCGCCGGAGAGCGCGGCGACGGCGTACGGGGGCGGACTTCCCGCGCACCAGGGCCTCGCCTTCGAAACGGTGTAGGTGCCGGTGCGCGGATGCGCCGGGGGTGCACCCGTGCGCGGGGCGGCCCGAACAGGCCGTTCGTGACGAACCGCCGTTCCGGCGTTGACGGCCCCGGTCCGGTTGATCACGCTGGTGTGCGTCGATTCGCCGCGAGGGGACGGCGAGGGCCCGGTCGACGGCGTCCTCGCCGAGTGCGGGTCGTACCGGCCGGCGGCGCGTGCGCGCGACGGTGGGGGAGACGCGCCACCGGCCGGCCCGTTCGGGCGGACATCGGTTCCGCGCACCGCCCGACGGCGCCGCCCGCCTCCCCGCCGCGCCTCCCGATGCCTGCCGCCCGCCTCCCCGCCGCACCGCCTCCGCCCCTTCCACAGCCTGTGGACAACCGCGGCCCTGTCGCGCACGGGACGGCCCGGGAGGCGATGGCCCGGGCGGCGCTCAGGCTCCGGCGCCCGTCCGGAAGGTCCGCCGGTACGCCGTGGGCGTCACCCCGAGCGCCTGCTGCAGGTGCTGCCGCATCGACTGGGCGGTGCCGAACCCCGCGTCCCGGGCCACCTGGTCCATGGACAGGCCGGTGTCCTCCAGCAGGTGCCGGGCGCGTTCCACGCGCTGCTGGGTGAGCCACTGGCCGGGGCTGACGCCGACCTCCTCGCGGAAGCGGCGGGTGAAGGTGCGCACCGACATGGCCTCCTGCTCGGCCATGTCCCGCAGCTGGATCGGTTCGTGCAGCCGGCCCAGGGCCCAGGCGCGGGCCGCCGTGGTCGTGGACAGCTGGGGGTCGGGTACGGGCCGCTCGACGTACTGGGCCTGGCCGCCGTCGCGGTGGGGCGGCACGACCGTGCGCCGGGCCACGTCGTTGGCGACCGCGGTGCCGAAGTCGCTCCTGACCATGTGCAGGCACAGGTCGATGCCGGCGGCCACCCCGGCCGAGGTCAGCACGTCCCCGTCGTCGATGAACAGCACGTCCGCGTCCACCCTGACCTTCGGGAACATCCGCTGGAAGCGTTCGGCGTCCGCCCAGTGCGTCGTCGCCGGGCGGCCGTCCAGCAGTCCGGCGGCGGCGAGGACGTAGACGCCGGTGCAGATGGAGGCGAGCCGGGTGCCCGGGCGGATGAGGCCCAGGGCCGCGGCCAGTTCGCCGGTGAGCCGTCCCTCCTCGAAGACGGGGCCGAGTTCGTACGACGCCGGGACGATCACCGTGTCGGCCTCGGCCAGCGCCTCCGGGCCGTGCGGCACGTGGACGGTGAAGTCGGCGTCCGTCTCGACCGGTCCGGGCGGCCGGACCGAGCAGGTCACCACCTCGTAGAGGAGTCGGCCCCGTTCGTCCTTCGGGCGTCCGAAGATGCGGTGGGGAATGCCCAGTTCGAAGGGCAGCAGGCCGTCGAGCGCCAGGACGGCGACCCGGTGCGGACGGAAACCCCCGGTGGAAGTCATGGCCCGATCCTAGCGAACGATGTCCTCCGGGCCACTCGATGGGAAGAGCCGGGTGCCGGAAGCTCTATGACGTGACTCAGACAAGCCCAGCCGCAGCCCCCGTCCAGGCCCCGCCCGCCCGGCGCGACCGGCGCGACCGCGTGCACCGCGCCTGGTTCGTCGCCGCCGTCACCTTCGTCACGATCATCGGCGCGGCCGCCTTCCGCTCCCTGCCCGGCCTGCTCATCGACCCCCTCCACGAGGACTTCGGCTGGTCGCGCGGCACGATCGGCGCGGCCGTCTCCCTCAACCTCGCTCTCTACGGCCTCACCGCCCCCTTCGCGGCCGCGCTGATGGACCGCTTCGGCATCCGCCGGGTGGTCGCCGTCGCGCTGACCGTGATCGCGCTCGGTTCCGGCCTGACCGTGTGGATGACCGCGGCCTGGCAGCTGTGGCTGTGCTGGGGTCTGCTGGTCGGCCTCGGCTCCGGCTCCATGGCGCTGGCCTTCGCCGCCACCGTCACCAACCGCTGGTTCACCGAGCGGCGCGGCCTGGTCAGCGGCATCCTGACCGCGGCCTCCGCCTCCGGTCAGCTGATCTTCCTGCCGGTGCTGTCCTGGATCGTGGAGCACCACGACTGGCGCCCCGCCGCCGTCACCGTGGCGCTGGCCGCCCTCGCCGTGGTCCCCTTCGTCTGGCTCCTGCTGCGCGACCACCCGGCCGACGTCGGCCAGAAGCCCTACGGCGCGAAGGAGTTCGTGCCCAAGCCGCCCCCGGTCACCGGCGCCGCCCGCCGCACGCTCACGGTCCTGTCCTCCGCCGTGCGCACCGGCACCTTCTGGCTGCTGGCCGGCACCTTCGCCATCTGCGGCGCCTCCACCAACGGCCTGATCCAGACCCACTTCGTGCCCGCCGAGCACGACCACCACATGCCGGTCACGACGGCGGCCTCGCTGCTCGCGGTCATCGGCGTGTTCGACGTGGTCGGCACGATCGCCTCCGGCTGGTTCACCGACCGCTTCGAACCGCGCCGCCTGCTCGCGGTGTACTACGCCCTGCGCGGCCTGTCCCTGCTGTTCCTGCCGATGCTGCTCGGCCCGTCCGTCCACCCGCCGATGCTGTTCTTCATCGTCTTCTACGGCCTCGACTGGGTGGCGACCGTCCCGCCGACCCTGGCCCTGTGCCGCGAGCAGTACGGCGAGGACAGCGCGATCGTCTTCGGCTGGGTGCTCGCCTCCCACCAGGTCGGCGCGGCACTCGTCGCCTACCTCGGCGGACTGGCCCGCGACGTCTTCGGCTCCTACGACCTGGTCTGGTACGCCGCCGGGACCCTGTGCGCGGCCGCGGCCCTGATGTCCCTGGTGATCCGCCGTACCCCGGCGACTCCGCTGCCCGCCGTGTCCTGACCCCGGCGAGGCGGGCCGGCGACGTCGCGGCGGGCTACCTCAGCCGCTTCGCCACCGCCTTGGCGATCCTCCCGGCGTCCAGCGCCATCTCGCGGAACATCCCGCTGATGGGGTTGGTGAAACCGGTGAAGTACAGGCCGGGAGCCTCGGCGGGGGTGCGGCCGGCCCGGGTGACCGGGCGGCCGCGGTCGTCCAGGACGCCGAGGTGGCCGACCAGGCCCTCCAGCGCCCGGACGTAACCGGTTGCCGCGATGACCGCGTCCGGCGAGAGGCGGCTGCCGTCGGCGAGGACCACCTTCCCGTCCTCGAACGCCTCGACGGCGGCGACGATCTCCACCTTCCCCCGGCGCACGGCGTCGATCAGGCCCACGTCCTGGACCGGGATGGCGCCCTGCTTCACCCTGCTGTAGAGCCCGGTGTCGGGCCGGGGCAGCCCGTGCGCGGAGAGGTCCGGCACGCCGACCCTGGCCTGGAGCCGGCTCAGCCGGTCCACGAGCGCCACCGGCAGCCGCCGCACCAGCACCCCCGAGTACTGCGCGGGCCAGCCGAGGGTCGAGCGGCGCACGATGTGCGGCACCGTGCGCACCGCCAGCCGCACGCGGGCGGCCCCGCCCTCCACGAGGTCCACGGCGATCTCCGCACCGGTGTTGCCGATGCCGACGACGAGCACGTCACGTCCGGCGTACGGCCCGGCGTCGCGGTACTCGCCGGCGTGCAGGAGATCCCCGTCGTACGCCTCCCGGCCGGGCCAGTCGGGGATGCGCGGGGTGTGGTTGAAGCCGGTGGCGACGACCACGGCGCTGCCGGTCAGCTCCCGCCCGCCGGAGGCGTGCAGCAGCCAGCCCGTGCCGTCCGGGGTCCGCTCGACGCGGTGCACCTCCACACCGGTGACGATCTCCAGCTCGTGGTGCTCGGCGTACTTCTCCAGGTACCGGACCACGTCGTCCCGGGCCACCCAGCGCCCGAACCTCCGGGGTATGGCCAGGCCCGGCAACGCCGACAGCCGACGGGTGGTGTGCAGACGCAGCCGGTCGTAGTGCCCGCGCCAGGAGGCGCCCACCCGGTCGGCCTTCTCCAGTATCACGGCCCGTATGCCCCGCGCCCGCAGCGCGTACGCGGCGGCCAGGCCCCCCGGACCTGCGCCTATGACGTAGACCGGGCGGTCGGCGGGGGTCGCGGAGAGGGGCGCGGGCGCGGGACGGGAGGTGGCCATGAGCGGGAGCGTAATCACACACCCGGTTGATGGGTCTCGGTCAAGACCGGAATTGGTTGCGGATTGATCACGTGTGTGGAGAAGCCGGCGCCGCTCGTGACGCATCCCACACGGATGAGGAGGAGCGCCGTGCGAGCGCCGTGCCGCCGGTGCCGGCCGGGCCACCGCTCCCGCTACGGCCGGCGCCGTCACGGCGCACGTACGGCGGACTCCCGCGGCCCCCCGGACCCCGCCCCTCACGGCGCACGTACGGCGGACTCCCGCGGCCCGCCCCGGCCCCCGCCCCTCACGGCCACAGCAGCCCCTTGCTCCAGCCGAACTCCGTGCGCCGGTACTCCAGCCGTACGTGGCGCCGCTCGGGGTCGCCCTGGAAGAACTCCACCGCCTCCGGCCGCAACCGGTACAGCGTCCAGGTACCGGAGGGCTCGGCCGGGTTCTCCCGCGCCCGCCGCCAGGCCGCCTCCGACGCCTGCCGCAGCTCCTCCAGCGAGGACAGCTCCGCGCTCTGCCGCCCCGTCAGCGCGGCCGCCAGCGCGCCCGTCGAGCGTGCGTGCAGGTCCGCCAGGCTCTCGTGCGACGGCGCCGACGCCACCGTGCCGCGCACCCGGATCTGGCGGCCCAGCGCCGGCCAGTAGAAGGCCAGGGCCGCGTACGGACGGGCGCTCAGCGCCCGGCCCTTGCGGCTCGTGGCGTGGCTGCCGAAGGACCAGCCGTCGGCGTCCGCACCGTGCAGCATCACGATCCGTACGTCCGGGCGTCCCTCCTCGTCCACCGTCGCCAGCGACATCGTGTGCGGCTCCGGCTGCCCGGCGTCCACCGCGTCCGCGAACCAGCTCGTGAACAGGGACAGCGGTGTAGGGGGAGCGGTGTCCGGGTCGAAGGGGCGCAGCTCCGTCACCCCGGGCGCCCAGACCCGCAGGGACCGCAGCATGTCGTGGAGATCCTTGTGTGCCATGGGCCGAGTATCGCTCGACGGGCGGCCCGCACCGCCGGGAACGCCCGTCGCTCCCGGACCGTCGCTCCCGGCCCGGAGTCACCGCCACGCGCGAGCGCGGCCGGCCTCCGGCGCCTATAGCGTCGCCAGGCGCTCCACCAGCAGGAACGCGCCGATTCCCAGCATCGCCGCGCCCGAGGTGCGGGTGACCGCACGGGCCGCGGCCGGGCGGGCCGCGAGCAGGGCGCGGGCGAGGACGCCGACCGTGAGGTAGACGGCCGCGCAGCACGCCATGTGCAACATGCCGAGGGCCGCCGTCTGGGCCGGCACGGGCAGATGGGCGCCCCGCAGGGTGAGGAACTGGGGGAGGACCGAGAGGTAGAGCAGCAGGCCCTTGGGATTCAGTCCGCTGATCGTCGCCCCGCGCAGAAAGAGCCGCCCGGCGGGCGGGGACGTCCGTGCCGCTGCGGGCACCGCCGGACGGCGCAGTACCGACCAGCCCAGCCACAGCAGGTACCCGGCGCCCGCCACCGTCAGCGCCGTGAGCAACCGGGGCGAGCCCGCCACCAGCACCGCCAGGCCGGCGGTCGCCAGTGCCGTGTGCAGGGCGTATCCGCAGACCAGGCCCGCCACCGCACGCGTCACCGAGGCGCCTCGCAGGGCGGCCGCGATCACGTACGCCCAGTCCGCGCCCGGTACGCACACCAGCAGCAGATCCACGGCGAGGAAGGAGAAGAGCAGTCCCGAGTCCATGCTGGTGACATTAGGCGCGAATTGGCCGAAGGTGTTCCCGGAATTTGCCCCTCGACCCCCTACCTGAGCAAAGATCTGCCCCATGGACGACGTAGACAGAAAAATCCTTGCCGAGCTGCAGCAGGACGGGCGGCTGACCGTGACCGAGCTGGCCGCGCGGGTGCGTCTCAGTGTCTCCCCCTGCCACCGGCGGCTGCGCGAGCTGGAGCGCTCCGGAGCCATCACGGGATACCGGGCGGTGGTGGACGCGGCGGCGCTCGGGCTGACCTTCGAGGCGCTGGTCTTCGTGTCCATGCGGCAGGAGGACCGGGAGACGGTCGCCGAGTTCGAGCGCGCGGTCAGCGAGCTGGACCACGTACTGGACGCCCAGCGGCTGTTCGGCGAGCCGGACTACCTGCTGCGGATCGCCACCGCCGACCTCGCCGCCTTCCAGCGGCTGTACGACGAACGGCTCGCCACCCTGCCGGGGGTGCAGCGGCTGACCTCGACGCTGGTGATGAAGCACGTGGTGCGGGACCGGCCGCTGCCGGCGTGAGCCCCGCACAGCACGACGGGCGATGGCCACCCCAGGTGAACCGCCGCCCGCCAGACAGGACTTGTGCAAAAGGTGACGGGAAACCCCGGGAGTTACTTCGCGGGCTTCTTGCCCGTCACGCCCAGGTGGACCAACAGTGCCAGATTCGGCTTGAGTTCGGCCTGCTTCACGCCCCAGGACGAGAAGCCCTTCTGGTGCGCCGCCACCGCCGCGAGCATCGCCACCAGCGAGCCGGCCAGCGCCGCCGGGTTCACGTCCTTGTCGACCCTGCCCTTGGCCTGCAGCTCCGAGATCGAGTCCGCCAGGGAGTTGTTGACCGTGTTCAGGATCTTCATACGGATCTTGTAGAACCGTTTGTCCCCCTCGGCCGCGCCGAGGTCGACCACACGCAGGATGGCCTCGTTCCTCCGCCAGAACTCCAGGAAGCCGTCGACGAGTTCCTGCGCGGTCTGCCACCCGGCCTTGCCGGCCCAGGTGCGTCCCTCCAGCAGCTCGGTCAACCCGGCACTCTCGGCCGCCATTTCCTCGGCGATCTCCAGGACGGCGCCTTCGACGTCCGGGAAGTACTGGTAGAAGGTCGCGGGCGAAGTGCCGGCCTTCCGTGCGACATCGATGACCTTGACGTCCCGGTAGGGGGAGGAGCTGAGCATCTCGCCGAGGCAGTCGAGCAGCTTCTGCCGCGTCGCCTGCCCGCGCCGGCCGGCCACGCGGCCGTCGACGGTACGCACTTGTCCTGTCATGCCGTCAGCTTACCGACGGGTGATCGGAGCGCGATTCGGCCGACTGCAAATGGGGTGCGCGGGCCCGTCCGGGGAGGATTGGCTGGTCTGCGGGGTGCGCCCGGCCCGGTTACTTTGGCGACATGGCCGAAAACAGGGCATCCGCGCATGAAGCGGCGTACCGGGAGGGCGTCCCCTGCTGGGTGGACGCCCAGCTCCCCGACGTCGAGGCCGGCAAGCGGTTCTACGGTGAGCTCTTCGGGTGGTCCTTCGAGGAGGCGTACGGCTCCTCGGTGTGGGCCCGGCTGGACGGCGGCCTCGTCGCCTCGCTGGCCCCCAAGACGGACGGCCGTATGCCCACCGTGTGGACGGTCTCCTTCGCGACCTCGGACGCCGTGGCCCTCGCCCGGCGGATCACGGCGGCCGGCGGGCAGGTGGTCATGGCCCCGTTCCCGGTGGGTGACCTCGGCATCGCCGCCCTGGCCACCGACCCGGGCGGCGCGGTGTTCGGCCTGTGGCAGGCGGGCACGCACACCGGATTCGGGCGGCGGCACGAGCCGGGCACCTTCGTGTGGGCCGAGCTGTACACCCGGGACACCTCGGCCGCCAACGCCTTCTACGGCGGTCTCTTCCACGACGCCCTGTTCGGCACCGACGCCGAGCCCGACTTCGGCCGCGCGGACGTCACCGACGTCTTCCCGGCCGAGATGCCCCCGCACTTCGTCACCCACTTCCGGGTCACGGACCTGGACGACGCCCTCGGGGTGGTGCGGCGGCTCGGCGGCCGGGTGCAGGCGCCGCCCTTCGAGACGTCGTACGGCCGAGTGGCCGTCGTCACCGACAATCAGGGGGCGTCGTTCGCGCTGCTGCGGCGGTGAGGCGGTGGCACGGCGATGAAATGACCGTATTGGGCACGAGAAACACCGATTCGTCAACGGTTCGCAACCGGCCGCCCGGCCAGGGAGAATCGGGGTGCGTGCCGCCATGGCGGTGCGGTGGTGAGACGCTGCACTTCGGCCGCGTACATATGTGGGTGGCGCGGCTTGTACGGGGAGGTGGCAGGCAAGTGGTGGATCAGCTGACGCAGCACGATCCGCGGCGGATCGGGCCGTTCGAGGTGCTGGGCCGGCTGGGCGCCGGCGGCATGGGGCTGGTCTATCTCGCGCGCTCGGCGTCCGGCCGGCGCGTGGCGATCAAGACGGTGCGCACCGAGCTGGCCGAGGACCAGCTGTTCCGCGTGCGCTTCACCCGCGAGGTGGAGGCGGCCCGCGCGGTCTCCGGCTTCTACACGGCCGCCGTGGTCGACGCCGACCCGCGCGCCGCCGTGCCCTGGCTGGCCACCGCCTACGTGCCCGCACCCTCGCTCGAGGAGATAGTGAACGAGTGCGGGCCGCTCCCGGCCCAGGCCGTGCGCTGGCTCGCGGCGGGCGTCGCCGAGGCCCTGCAGTCCATCCACGGCGCCGGGCTGGTCCACCGCGACCTCAAGCCCTCCAACGTCCTCGTCGTCGAGGACGGTCCCCGGGTGATCGACTTCGGCATCGCGTCGGGCGTCTCCAACACCCGCCTCACGATGACGAACGTCGCGGTCGGCACCCCCGCCTACATGTCCCCCGAGCAGGCCAAGGACTCCCGCAGCGTCACCGGCGCCAGCGACGTCTTCTCGCTCGGTTCGATGCTGGTCTTCGCCGCCACCGGCCACCCGCCCTTCCACGGCGCGAACCCCGTCGAGACGGTGTTCATGCTGCTCCGCGAGGGCCCGGACCTCACCGGCCTCCCGGACGAGCTGCGTCCGCTCATCGAGGCCTGCATGCAGATGGAGGCCACCGGCCGGCCCAACCCGGCCGACCTCCAGGCCCAGCTCGCCCCGCACCTCTTCGGCTCCGGCTCCGACGACAGCGGCACCGCCTCGGCCTGGCTGCCCGAGAAGGCCGTCGCCCTCATCGAGACCCGCCGTGGCGGCCGTCCCACCGCCAAGCCGGCCCCGACCGGGCCCGGCCCCCGCAGCGGCGGCCACGCGGCCGTGCCCCCGCCGCCCTCGTACAACCCCTCGGTACCGGCCCCCGTGCCTGTCGGCGCCCCCGACACCGGTCCGGTCCGGCTGGCCGGCGCCCCGGTGCCCATCGGCCCCGGCCCCCGGGTCGCCGACGCCCGCGCCGCCGCCGTCAAGGCGCCCCCGCCGGAGGCCGGCCTGGTCGCCGGCTGGACCCGCCCGCGCCCCGGCCCGGCCGGCGCCGACCCCGCCGTACCGCCCGTCCCGGCCCAGCCGCCGGAGACGGCGAACGGCTGGCGGCCCTGGCGGTTCCGCATGTCCAACGACGTCTGGGGCACCCCCGCCGTCGACGGCGACCTCGTCTACGTCACCTCCTTCGAGGTGCACGCCCTCGACGTGGCCACCGGCCGCCGCAGCTTCAAGACCCGGGACGTCGCCTGGTCGATGGCCGTGTCGGACGGCCGTATCCACGCCTCCGACGGACCCACCCTGTTCGCCCTGGACGCCCGCGAGGGCACCGACCTGTGGCGGCTGTCCACGGACGCCTGGGTCTACTCCCTCAAGGCCGACCACGGCACGGTCGTCACCGGCACCCGCGGCGGCGGCGTCCAGGCATGGGAGGCAGCGGGCGGCCAGAAGCTGTGGGAGATCACCGGCTGCCAGACCGACTTCGAGTCCCCGGAGTCCGGCCCCCAGGTCCACGACGGCACCGTCTACGTCTGGCAGGACGCCCGGCTGCGCGCCCTGGAGGCCCGCACCGGCGAGGAGCGCTGGTCGTACCCCATCGGTGACGCGGCCTCCTGCGGCGGCGTCCCGGTCCGCCTGACCCCGGCGTCCGACGGCTACGTCTACATCTCCGCCGGCACGCGTGTCCTCGCCGTCGACGTGGCGAGCGGCCTGGTGCGCTGGCACTTCGAGGCCCCGGCGGTCTTCCTCAGCCCGCCGGCCTTCGCCCCGGGCCCCGCGGTCACCGGCGGCGGCGTCTACCTCGCCGACTACCTCGGCACCGTCTACGCCCTCGACGCCACCGACGGCCGCGACCGCTGGCGCATCGCCACCGAGGCACGCTCCTCCATCGAGCCGGTCCTGGTGGCCGCCGGCCACGTGCACGTCGGCAGCGGCAAGGGCCTCTACACCCTGGACGCGGTCACCGGCACACCCAAGTGGCGCTTCCAGGCGGGCGGCGACGTCGTGGGCGCCCCCGCGGTGGCGGAGGGCCGCATCCACTTCGGCTCCACCGACCACCTGCTCTACACCCTCAAGGCCGACGACGGCCGGCTGCGCTGGAAGCTGGCGACGGGTGGCGAGATCACCGGCTCACCGGTGGTCAAGGACGGGGTGGTGTACGCGTGCAGCAAGGACCGGTGCGTGTACGCGCTGGACGCCGAGAAGGGCACGGGCACGGCCCGGACCACGTGAGCGCGTGACGGCCGTCGTACCGGTTCGCACGGAAGGGGCCCGGACGGCGGCCGTCCCAGGGCCGACGCTACCTCCGGCACCGGGCACCCGCCACGCGGTGCGGGCCGGTGACGGCGCTCGGTAGGGTGCCCGCATGCCCATGCGTACACGGACGCGCACGCTCAAGTTCACGGCCGTACTGACCTTCGTGGTGCTCGGCCTCACCGGCTTCTCCACCGGCCGGCACCACAGCCGCCACGGCAGCGGAGGCGGGGGCGGATGCAGCAGCTCCCACCAGGACCACGACACGTCGTCCACGTCCACGTCAGGCGGCGGCTCGTACGGCGACGACTACGGCGGCAGCGGAACGAGCGGAACGAGCGGAAGCACCACCGGCGGCTACCGGTCCCGCCCGACACACCGCTCCACCTCCACGGCCACCGCCTCCGCCACGGGCAGCGGCAGACAGCTCAAGGACGGGACGGCCGAGCTGGTCAGCTGCGCCACCCCCGAAAAGCCGTACGCGACACTCCGGATCACCAACCCGAACGACCGCGAGGCCGAGTTCCAGGCCCGGGCCGTGTTCTACGACGACGAGGGCACCGAGATCCTCGACAACGCCTCCTACACCGTCAAGGTTCCCGCGAACGGCACGGCGACCACCCGGGTGACGGTGGGCGACCGCCTCCGCCTGAAGGTCGACCACTGCAAGGCCCGCCCGAAGGCCGACGCACGGCCCTGAGGCACGGGGCACCCTTGGAACGCATGTCGGGGTGACCGCTGTTGCCCTGCGGATGACCGGGTGGCGCCGGCGGCCGGCGCCGGAACGCCGCCCGGACACACCTCGGCCGCGACGGCTCCCCCTCCGCGCCGCCGCGGCCGATCCCCCGTGGTGGAAGGTCCCGTCAGGCCTTCTCGTCAGTGGCGTGAGAGTTGTCCGGCTTCGCCTGGCCGCCGGTCTCCTCGGTGTCGAGGGGGGCGATCTTCACCGGCTGAATGGTGGCGTGGCTGTTGAGCGTGGTCACGTCAGCCGTCTCGGTGTCTGCAGCCGCCGCCGCGGGCGTGTTCTCGTTGCTCATCACTTTGCTCCCCTGCAAGTTCGTGTTGCGGTGCGCTGACGGACCTCGTCCGGCAGCTCCCCCGAAGGCCGCCGGACGGGTCCTGCGGGCCGCTACACCTTACGGTGCGGCCGTCGGCCAACTCGCCTGCCCCCCGACGCGGCGGATCGACAACAAAGAGGATGCCGTGCTGCGATAAACGAACGATGAACGCATACATGCACCGAATCAGGCGATGGCACGGGGGGCGAGGAGAGCCCGCACCTCATCGGCTTCCGGAACCTTCAACACCTCGAAGATTTCCAGGGCTTCCTGCCAGCAGACGTGCGCACGACCGGACTGCCCTATGCCGCTCAGGGCACGGCCCAGCACGGTGAGTGCGTTGCCGCGCCGCCAATCACCGCCAACCCCGCGAAGAAGCGCCAGCGCCGTCTCGGCGTTCGTCGCGGCCGGCGCGGGGCGGTCGGCCGCCAAGTCCAGCTCCGCGAGCCGGAAGAGGGTCATCCCCTCCCAGAGGCGCATCCGGGAGTCCCGGAACACCGAGAGGGCCTCTTCCAGGCGCTCGGCAGCGTGCTCGTACTGGGCGCACTGGGTGAGGGCGAGGCCCAGCGCGTAACGGCCGTTGGCGCCCTTGAGGGCATGCCCCATGTCGTCGTACATGTCGGTTCCCTGCTGGGCCAGGGACACGGCGCTCGCGGTCTGTCCCATCGCCAGCCGGATCCGGGAGAGGTTGCACAGGGCGCTGGCTTCCCCTGGCCGGTCCTCGCATGAGCGGAAGCTGTCGATGGCGCGTGTCAGATGCTTTTCGCCGTCCTCGAAATGACCCTGATACAGCGCGATGATGCCGAGCATGTTGGAAGCCCAGCACTGGGGAAGCGGATCCCCCGCGGCGTCGGCGAGCCGCAGAGCTTCGGTGGCCTCTTCCGCGGCCGGCTGGAAGCGGCCCGTCAGGTGCAGCCCGTTGGCAACGGTGACCAGGGCGCGGGCCTCCGCACGTTGATCACCCGCTGCCTGTGCCGCGGTGCGGATGGAGGCACCCGTGTCCACGTACTCCCGCGAGTTGGCGCCCGACTCGGTCAGGTCGATGGCAGCCCACAACAGGTCGACAGCGCGTCTCAGGAGGTGCGGAGCCGTTGACTGCCGGACGCAGGCGAGCAGGCAGATCGCCTCCCCGTAGAGCCAGTCCTGGGCCCGCCGCCGGTTCTCGAACGTCAGCCCCGGATATTCCGCGACCTCCAGGTGATCCACCAACCGGTCGCCCGGTCGTTCGATCGCGTAGACCCCCGCCGCGGTCGCCAGATAGAAGTCCAGCAGCCGCGACATCGCCGCCTCCCGCTCGCTCGGCGGCTGCTCGTCCCTCTCCGCGCAGGCGCGCGCGTACAGGCGTACCAGGTCGTGGAACCGGTACCGGCCCGGCGCCGCGGACTCCAGCAGGGAGGTGTCGACCAGGGACTCGAGCAGGTCCTCCGTGTCCTCCGGGGGGAGGTCCAGGACCGCCGCCGCGGCGGTGAGGGAGATGTCGGGGCCGTCGGCCAGGCCCAGCAGGCGGAAGGCGCGGGCCTGCGGCGGTTCCAGCTGGCCGTAGCCGAGTTCGAACGTGGCCTTCACGGCCAGGTCACCGGCTTGCAGTTCGTCCAGCCGGCGGCGTTCGTCGGCGAGCTTGGCCGCCAGGACGGAGACCGTCCACGTGCGGCGGGCCGCGAGGCGGGAGGCCGCGATGCGGATCGCCAGGGGCAGGAAGCCGCACGCCGCGACGACGTCCAGCGCGGCTTCCCGTTCCGCCGCCACCCGCTCCTCGCCGACGATCTTCGTGAAGAGGGCCAGGGCCTCCTCGGGGGACATCACGTCCAGGTCGACCAGGTGGGCCCCGGCGAGGTCGAGCATCCGGACCCGGGAGGTCACCAGGGCCGCGCAGCCCTCCGTGCCGGGCAGCAGCGGCCGTACCTGTGCGGCGTCCTTCGCGTTGTCCAGCAGGACCAGGACCCGGCGGCCGTCCAGGACGGAGCGGTACAGGGCCGCCCGTTCCTCCAGGCTGTCCGGGATCGCCGAGTCGGCCGTGCCCAGTGCGCGCAGGAAGGAGCCCAGGACCGTCTCCGGTTCGGCGGGGCGGGGGCCCGCGCCCTGCAGGTCCACGTAGAGCTGGCCGTCGGGGAAGGCGGGGCGTGCCCGGTGGGCCACGTGGACCGCCAGGGTCGTCTTGCCGACCCCGCCGATGCCGGCCAGTGCCGACACCGCCATCACCCGGCCCTCCGCCTCGGACGCCGAGGACAGCACCTCGCTCAGCTCGCTGACGCAGGCCGAGCGGCCGGTGAAGTCCGGTACGGAGGCGGGGAGCTGGGCGGGGCGGACCCGGGCCACCGCGGGCTCGGCCGCCGGGGCGGAGGGCTCCGCCAGCGCGGGGTCCGCCTGGAGGATGCGCTGCTGCAGTTCCCGGAGGCCCGGACGCGGATCCACGCCCAGTTCCTCGGCCAGCAGGCGGCGGGTGTCGGCGTAGACCGCGAGGGCCTCCGCCTGGCGGCCGCTGCGGTAGAGGGCGAGCATCAGCAGTTCGCGCAGGCGCTCCCGCAGCGGGTGCGCCGCCGTGAGCGCCGTCAGCTCGGAGACCGCCTCCGCGTGGCAGCCCTGCTCCAGGTCCATGTCGAGGCGGGACTCCAGCAGGCCGAGGCGCCACTCCTCCAGGCGGGCCCGCTGCCCTTCCGCGTAGGGGCCGGGCACGCCCGCCAGGGGCTCGCCGTCCCACAGGTCCAGCGCCCGGTTGAGGGCCTCGCGGGCCTGGCCCAGGTCCCCGGCGGCGCGCGCCTTCTCCGCCTGGGCCGCGAGTTCCTGCGCGAGGGCCAGGTCCAGGGCGCCGTCGCCCGGCGAGCGCACCGCGTAGCCGCCGGACTCGCTGACCAGGACGCCGGGGTCCAGCACCTTGCGCAGCCGGGAGGCGTAGGTGCGCAGGGCCGCCAGCGCCTGGGACGGCGACTCGGTGCCCCACAGGGCGTCGATCAGCTCCGCCGCCGTGGCCGTACGGCCCTCGCGCAGCAGCAGGGCGGCCAGGAGGGCGCGCTGCTGGGGAGAGCCCGTGTTCAGCGCTTCCCGGCCGCGCCAGGCCCGCACCGGACCGAGCACGCTGAAGCGCAACCCCTCCGACTCCACGACGCCGCCGGCCCCGGCCGTGGTCACGGAGCCGGTACGCCGCTGCTCAGGCACTCGCGGCACACCGTCCATGCGTTCGCCCCCCTAGGACCCCGCTCACCCGCACTGACAAGACACCGTTGCCCGGGGCCGGCCTGCTCCGCCGGCAGGCCCCGGGCATCACGAACAACCCCGTCAGTTTGCCTTGTTCCGGCCGGTTGCGTCAGCCGTGGGAGACACCGGTCACAGGGTGACGCCCTCCGGTGCACAAGGTCCTCACATGCTCTCCGCACACTCTCTCCCCAACACCGCTGCCTGCAGCGTGTGCTGACGGACCGTCGGCGGAGTCAGTCCCTCAGGTCGATGCGCACCGTCAGCAGGTCGGTGCCGAACGCCCGTACCGCCGCGCTGTTGAAACGGGGCAGGGCGCGCAGGCGGGTCAGGGCGTCGTCGTCGGGGAGCAGGTGGGCGGTGCCGTGGTGCCAGCGGCCGGCGACGCGGACGCGGACCTCGGGGTCGGCCTGGATGTTGCGCACGTACTGCGACTTGTAGCCGAACTCCGAGACGATCCAGAAGGACTGTCCGACCCGGCGTCCGCCCACCGGTGTCTGCCGGGGCTGCCCCGACTTGCGGCCGGTGGTCTCCAGGAGGGTCTGGAAGGGCAGGCGCCGGTTGAGCGGGTTGGCGACGTACCGCTGGAAGCGGGTCACGAGGCGGTGCTTGAGGTCTGCGCGGCCTGGCATGTCCGGGGGTCTCCTGCTCTCTCGGGCACCGCGGTCGCCGCTCCCGCGAGGATGGCGTGGTGGCCGTGTAAGGGCTTGTGCGGAACGAACAGATGTGTGTGTGACGCGTGTTAGCCTCCTCCGCGATTGTGATCTATTGCAAACGGGGGCCTTCGATGGGCGCGTCTTCGGACGGCTATACGGTCAAGTCCGGGATGTCCGGACAGGCGAAGGAGCTGGACGGCGCGGGCGACGACGCGGGGAAGATCCGCAAGGCGATCCAACCCGGCATGTGCTATCTGGACGACGCCCTGGGAGGCCCGGACGCCGCCGCCGCGTTCAACGCGTACGCCGCCGCCTGGGAGGCGGAGGCCGGCACGCTGGAGTCGGCACTGCACGAACTGGCCGACAAGGTGCGGCTGTCCAAGGGGGCGTACCACGGCAGTGACGCCCTCGTGGACACGAGCGTGCGCAGCGTGTCCGCCGGTGACAGCTACGTCTCCACCATGCCCACCCCCGCCGGGGACGGCGATGTCAGCACGATGCCCGCCTTTGCGACCCGCCCGTCGGCGCTGAGCGGATACTGAGGGGACGGCGCGCGATGACGGAGTCCACGGCCGACCGCCGTAAGCGGCTGGGCGATCTGCAGCACGACATCTCCACCGCCGGCAGCAAGAACGACCTGCTCGACGCGATCGGCGACGCGCTCGGCGTGTCCGCCCCGGTGGGTGACCCGGTCACCCTGGAGAACCTGGGCAAGGCGTACCGCGGCCAGGTCGACGACGCGGGCCGGCTGCGGGAACGGGTCGACAAGGTGGCCCGCAAGGGCCTGCCCGAGGTGTGGGCCGGCGACACCAGTGTCCTCGCCTCCGACGCGGTGGCCGCGGCGGGACGGGAGGCGACGCACCTGTCGGACGCGTTCGACGGTGGGGGCAAGGCCCTGATCAAGCTGGCCGACTCGATCAAGGACGCGCAGAAGCAGGACGGGGACGGGCGGGCCAAGCTGCGCGAGGCCCGCACCATGCTCGGTGGCCGGGACGGCTTCTTCGACGACTGGCACGAGGACGACGAAGAGGAAGCCGCGCGGCTGAAGGCGCGATCGGTCGCCACCGCGGGCGCCGACCTGCTGCACAAGGCCGCCGTCGCCGCCGACGACGCGGCCCGCACGGCGGCCCGGGACCTCAACAAGTGGGCCTCGCAGGCGCGGGCCGGGAAGCTGGAGGGTGCCGACGGGCTGACCGCGGTCGACCGGCTGGCGCTGGCCGACGCGAGCAACGTCGACGGCGATCCCGCGCTGAACGAGATCCTGACCGCCAACGACCTGGAGCGCTCGCGCCGGGCCATGGACCGTCTCTCCGCGGCCGACCGGGCCCGCATGGACGATCTGATGGCGAACGCCTCCTCCCCGCAGGAGAAGGCGTACCTCATGAAGGCCCTCGCCGCCGGTCACAGCGTCGACGACGTCGAGAAGTTCGGCGGGAAGATCCACGGCAAGGACCCGGCGTGGCTGGAGGACCACCTCGCGCCGATCACCACGCAGGCGGACAGCATGGTGAACGAGGGCCTGAACGACGACGGCTCCAACCGCAACAAGGACGGCCAGACGTTCGGCTCCCAGGGCTGGACGCAGGGCGGCGACGGCTCGGAGAGCACCTGTGTCGCCTCGTCCACCGTCACCGCCCGGGCCATGGTCGATCCCGTGTACGCCCTCCAGCTCACGGGCGGGCCCAGTGGGCAGGAGGACGACCCCGACGCGTTCCGGCGGCGCCTGGTGGACGAACAGCACCGGGTGCACCTGGAGGGCGACGGCGGCGACAACTGGACCGGCATGGACCTGGAGGGCAAGACCGAGGTCCTCAACAAGGAGGTCAGCCCCGAGACCGGGAGCAAGTACGAGGTGCACGAGGTCCGCGACGCGGACGCGCGCCGCGCCGCCCTGCCCGACATCGAGAAGGCGGTGGCGGAGGGCAAGCCGGTGCCCATCGGCGTCGAGGGGTACGACGACAAGGGCGAGCGCTCCGGCCACGCGATGATGATCATCGGGCAGGAGGGTGACAAGCTGGAGATCTACAACCCGTGGGGCACGACCACCTGGGTCAGTGAGGACGACTTCGTCAACGGCGGTATGGCGAAGGCCAGCGACAACTCGATGCCCGACGCCTACGCCGTCCACCTCCCCCAGGACTGAACATGAACGTGACCGGACGCGCACCACTGATCGGGGCCGCCTCGCTGGCCTGCCTGCTCGCCCTCAGCGGGTGCGGGGAGAGCGGCGGCGATTCCCCCGCCGAGTACGGCTTCAAGGACCGGGCCGTCACCGTGGGGCAGGGTGAGCGGTTCTCCCTCACCGTCCCCGCGTCCCCGAGCCTGGGCCGGCACTGGTACCTGACCGAACCCCGGCCGGACGCGACCGTGCTGAAGTACCGGGGCAAGCGCGCCGATTACGGTGACGGCGGGAAGAACGTCGACGGCGGCCCGGGCGGCACCCAGTCCTTCCGGTTCACCGCCCTCGCCAAGGGCAGGGCCACGGTACGGCTGCTGTACTGCCCGGTGAACACCTGCCAGGGTCCCGACGACACGGCCCCGTCCACTCCCCCCGACGGCATGCCGTCGCCGTCCACCACGGCGTCCCCGTCCCCGTACCCCACGGCGACCGGCACCCCGGACACCCACGCCGCCTTCTACGTCTTCACGATCACCGTCCGCTGACCCGGACCGGAACCGAGGCCCCCCATGCCCCCAACTCCCGAGAGCCGCACCGACGACGAGGTCCTGGCCGCCACCGACGTCACCATGCTGCTGCGGTACGGACTGACCCAGGACGCGTTCCGCGGAGCCCTGTTCGGGGACGGAGCCGTCGCCGCGGCGGTCACCCTGGACCGGCTCGGCGTGCTGCCGCGATCACTGGTGTTCGTCGCCGAGATCGTCCGCTCCGGAGGCCTGGCGTACGCCGCCGGGCTCCCCGAACCGCTGCCGTCCCCGGAGGCGGCGGCCCTGCTGCGCGACTGGCTCAGCGGCGCCGCGCAGACCGCAACGACACCCGGGGCCGAGGCCTGGGCCGTCCGCTGGCTGGAGGCGGTCGCCGAGATCATCGCCCTGCGCCGGTCGACCCGTAGGTCTTAAGGGTCTCTCGCGATCCGGACGAGAGGCCCTGGGTGTGCTGTCCGCCGGCCAGTCGCCGTGGAAGCCGAACGGCACCAGGGTGGGCGGGGTGGGCGGCGGAGCAGGTCTAGCAGCCCGGGGCTGAACGGGAACGACACCAGGTACCGGGGCGGACCCCACCGCCCCGTCCGGCACCGCCCCCGACCTCGTTGAACCCCCGGAGGGCGACCGTATGCTCAAGGGATGACGACTTCCGCGACCCCCGGAACCGGACCGACCGAGAACTCCATGCGTCGCGCTCTCAAACGCGCCCGGGACGGCGTCGCCCTGGACGTCGCCGAGGCGGCGGTGCTGCTCCAGGCCCGCGGTGAGGCGCTGGACGGCCTCGTCGCGTCCGCCGGCCGGGTGCGGGACGCGGGTCTCGACGCCGCTGGCAGGCCGGGCGTCATCACGTACTCGAAGAGCGTCTTCATCCCCCTCACCCGGCTGTGCCGGGACAAGTGCCACTACTGCACCTTCGTCACCGTCCCCGGCAAGCTGCGCCGGGCGGGACACGGGATGTTCATGTCGCCCGACGAGGTGCTGGACATCGCCCGCAAGGGCGCGGCTCTCGGCTGCAAGGAAGCCCTCATCACCCTCGGCGACAAGCCCGAGGACCGCTGGCCGGAGGCGCGCGAGTGGCTCGACGCGCACGGCTACGACGACACCATCGCCTACGTCCGCGCCGTCTCCATCCGCATCCTGGAGGAGACGGGCCTGCTGCCCCACCTCAACCCGGGCGTCATGACCTGGACGGACTTCCAGCGCCTGAAGCCGGTCGCCCTGTCCATGGGCATGATGCTGGAGACGACCGCGACCCGGCTGTGGTCCGAGCCCGGCGGCCCGCACCACGGCTCCCCGGACAAGGAACCGGCCGTGCGCCTGCGGGTGCTGGAGGACGCGGGCCGCTCCTCCGTCCCCTTCACCTCCGGCCTGCTGATCGGCATCGGCGAGACGTACGAGGAGCGCGCGGAGTCGCTGTTCGCCCTCCGCAAGGTCTCCCGGGCGTACCACGGCATCCAGGAGCTGATCATCCAGAACTTCCGCGCCAAGCCGGACACGGCGATGCGCGGCATGCCGGACGCCGAACTGGACGACCTGGTCGCCACGGTGGCCGTGGCCCGGCACATCATGGGCCCGTCGGCCTGTCTGCAGGCACCACCGAACCTCGTCGACGACGAGTACGGACGCCTGATCGCGGCCGGCGTCGACGACTGGGGCGGGGTCTCCCCGCTCACCATCGACCACGTCAACCCCGAGCGTCCCTGGCCGCAGATCGAGGAACTGGCCGCGAAGTCGGCGGCGGCGGGCTTCGACCTGCGCGAACGCCTCTGCGTGTACCCGGAGTTCGTCCAGCGCGGCGAACCCTGGCTCGACCCACGCCTGCGCCCGCACGTGAGCGCGCTGGCCGACCCCGAGACGGGCCTGGCCCGCCCCGGGGCACTTCCGCGGGGCCTGCCGTGGCAGGAGCCGGAGGAGGCGTTCGTGCCGGCCGGCCGTACGGACCTGCACCGCACGATCGACACCGAGGGCCGCAGCGCCGACCGGCGTGACGACTTCGACGAGGTGTACGGCGACTGGGACGCCCTGCGCGAGGCGGCCGCCCCCGGCATGGCGCCGGAGCGGATCGACACGGACGTACGGCAGGCCCTGCGCACGGCGGCCGACGACCCGACGCGGCTGACCGACGCGGAGGCGCTGGCGCTGCTGCACGCGGACGGCCCGGCGCTGGACGCGCTGTGCGGGGTGGCCGACGACGTCCGGCGGTCGGCGGTCGGAGACGACGTCACCTACATCGTCACCCGCAACATCAACTTCACCAACGTCTGCTACACCGGCTGCCGCTTCTGCGCCTTCGCCCAGCGCCGCACGGACGCCGACGCCTACACCCTGTCGCTGGAGCAGGTCGCGGACCGTGCCGAGCAGGCCTGGGAGGTGGGCGCGGTCGAGGTCTGCATGCAGGGCGGCATCCACCCCGACCTGCCCGGCACCGCGTACTTCGACATCGCCAGGGCGGTCAAGAAGCGCGTGCCCGGCATGCACGTCCACGCCTTCTCGCCGATGGAGGTGGTCAACGGCGCGACCCGGACGGGCCTCTCCGTCCGGGAGTGGCTGACCGCCGCCAAGGAGGCGGGCCTGGACTCGATCCCCGGCACGGCGGCGGAGATCCTGGACGACGAGGTCCGCTGGGTGCTGACCAAGGGCAAGCTGCCCACGGCCACCTGGACGGAGGTCGTCACGACGGCCCACGAGCTGGGCATCCGCTCGTCCTCGACGATGATGTACGGCCACGTCGACCAGCCCCGCCACTGGCTCGGCCACCTGCGCACGCTCGCCGGGATCCAGCAGCGCACGGGAGGCTTCACGGAGTTCGTCACCCTCCCCTTCATCCACACCAACGCGCCGGTGTACCTGGCCGGGATCGCCCGCCCCGGCCCGACGACGAGGGACAACCGCGCGGTCACGGCGATGGCGCGGCTCCTGCTGCACCCCTGGATCCCCAACATCCAGACGAGCTGGGTCAAACTGGGCGCGGAGGGGGCGGCGGAGATGCTCCGCTCCGGCGCGAACGACCTCGGCGGGACCCTGATGGAGGAGACGATCTCCCGCATGGCGGGCTCCTCCTACGGCTCGTACAAGTCGGTCCGCGACCTGGTCGCGGTGGCAAAGGCGGCCGGCCGCCCGGCGCGGCCGCGCACCACCCTCTACGGCGAGGTCCCCGAGGAGCGCCGGCGAGCGGCCGAGGCGTCCGACGGCCACCTGCCGGATCTGCTGCCCGTCCTGGACTGAGTACGATGATCCGACCCCCGGCACCGGTCGGGGCCCCGTAGCGGAGGAGATGCGTACCCGTGGCTGCCCGACTGCCCTCGTGGGCCTGGGTCACCGGTCTGACGGCGGGAGCGACCGCGGCCGTGATCGTGCTGGCCGTCCAGGCCGACCACGCACCGCACCCCACGGCCGCGACGGCCAAACCCAGCGCCTCGGCCTCGGCGAGCACGCACCCGACCGCCAAGCCGAAGGCGCCGGCCGAGCCGGTCCTGCCGGACGAGTCCGGATCCGGTCGCCGGATCGTGTACTCGCTCGGCGAGAAGCGGGTCTGGCTGGTCGACGCGACCGGCAAGCCGAGCCGCACGTTCACGGTGTGGCCCGGCACGGTGAACCCCCGTCCGGGCCGCTACTCGATCACCCTGCGCACCCAGTCCCTCAAGGGCTCGGACGGCGTCGAGATCGAGCACATCATGTACTTCACCAAGGCGGAGGGCGTGAACATAGCCTTCTCCAACGCCCTCGACGGCGCCTCACCCCCACCGGCGAACGGCATGAAGCTGGGCGGCATACGCCTCCACAAGGAGGACGGAGCGGCGCTGTGGTCGTTCGGCGACCAGGGGACGAGGGTGACGGTCGTCAGCTAGTGCTGTGACCGCCTGGCTTCGCCGGGTCGCAGGGCCACGCTGGATGGAGCGCGCCGGCCGGCAAGAGGAGGCCCGTGGGAAGCGGTACGCGTGGGGAGATCAAAAGGACGGCATGGAGCCAGCCAGTCAGATCATCATCGCCTTGGACTGCGACAACCGCGCGACCGCTCAGAACATCGTCGATCAGCTGGGCGACGAGTGCCGCTTCTACAAAGTCGGACTGGAGCTCCTGACAGCGGCCGGGCCTGAGTTCGTCGAGCACCTCGTCGCCCGGGGCAAAGAAGTGTTCCTGGACCTCAAGCTCTTCGAGATCCCGAACTCCGTCGCCGGCGCCGTGCATGCGGCAGGAGCCCTAGGCGTCTCCCTGGTGACCGTGCACAGCATGGGAGGCACGGGCATCATGGCTGCCGCTGTTGATGCGGCCCGCGACTTCCCGGAGCTTCGCGTCCTCGCTCTGACCGTCGTCACCAGCATGACCGATTCCGACCTCGCCGACATCGGTCTCGGTGTTTCCACTGAGAGCCAGGTACTTCGGTTGGCTGGCCTGGCCAAGCGAGCTGGATGCCACGGTGTGATCGCCTCGCCGCAGGAAGTATCGGCCTTGCGGGGACTGCTGGGTGGCGATGCCTTGATCGTCACCCCGGGGGTTGCGCTGCCCGGTGACTCTCCTGGTGAGCACACTCGCCCCGGCACGCCACGGGCTGCCATTGCCGCGGGCGCCTCACACGTCGTCGTCGGACGGACGGTCACACGCGCCATGGACCCGGCATCCGCATTCCGCTCCGTCCGCGACAACCTGCAGCCGCAGTAGGGCAGCTCGCTGACCACGGTTGGCCAGCCTGCTGTTCGCCGGTAGCGCCCCGACCTGGTACTGCCCCGGCGCACGATCCGCTGCTGCTTTTGCCCTTCCTGATCGGTCAGTCCGAGCACCCGCACAGGCTCGGCCACCACACCTCTCAGCGACCGGACCGAACGTCACCGCCCATGCGGCCGCTCCCCCCGAACGTCGCGAATCACTTGGGGCATCAAGGCCACCATTCACTGCATCACCGGTCGCGGCGACTGCGGCGAAGCTCTCGTCGAAGACGTGATCACGCTCGCCACCCTCGACTGGGGGCTTCACCAAGGGTCTGCTGGCGCGCGGTGCCGAGAAGGCTGCGATCACGGAGATGGGGGAGAGTGTCGCGCTGAGAAGACTCGAAGCGGCGGCATGTAGCTTCTCCCCTTCCACGCGGGTTCTTCTGAGGAATGGCAAGGCGAAGCGAATCGTCAAGGTCCGTCCTGGCGACGAGGTGGCCACTGCCGACCCCCAGACCGGCAGACGCAAGGGAACAAAGACGGTCACGGCTCGACTCGTCCACCACGACGACGACCTCGTCGAGCTCGTGGTCCGCGGCAGGAACGGGAACCTCGAAAAGCTTCATACCACGTCCAATCACCCCTTCTGGGACGACACGGCACAGATCTGGATCCCCGCCGGCAAGCTCCAGGCCGGCCACGCTCTCAGCACCGCGACCGACGGACACGCACAGGTCGTCGCTGTTCAGGTCAAGCCTGGAAGCGCCGACATGTACAACCTGACTGTTGAGCGTCTGCATACGTACTATGTGCTGGCAGGTGCCACGCCCGTACTGGTGCACAATTCCGGTGGGTTGTGTGGCCCTGGCCTTAGAACGGCATCGGAAGCCGGTATCAGCCCGAATGATGCCAAGCGAATTCAGAATGCCGCGGATAAAGCAGGGCAGCCAATCATTGTGGTCGGGAGCCGTGCGAACGGAACGCCCAACCCGACATCGGACTGGGATTACATCCTGTCGGGTCCGTCCAGAACTCGTCACAGCGTCAAGAATTCGCTGCCGAGAGGTACGGGTGACGGTGAAGGGAGTGGGCGCGGTAGAGACTTCTGGCAGAACTACAATCCGAACCGCCCAGACTACGCGGAGCTGGACCCAAGCAGGCCGTACGTCGTATTTGAGCCACGGAGCAGGTGAGCACTTGCGAGCATCAGAGCGGATCATCAACGAGGTTGCCCAAGGACTCCGGAGCCTGGAGGACGCTGTGGCCTGGTTCTCTTCGCTAGAGCAGGTTGAGCAGAGGGCGGTGCTGCACGAGGTTGTTCGTTACTCCATGCAGGCCCATGCGACAGTGAACGACGCGCGTGATGGGCTGCTGCGATCAGGCGTCAAGCCGACCATGACCCCGGCAGTGTTGATTGTTCGAGAACCGATTCTCGAACAAATGGGGAAGATTGTAAATCTGCCCCCCGGTGAGTACGGGAAGTCCTTCCGCGTCCTCTTGTCCACGTTCGCTGTGGCTGACACGCGGCGAAGGGAAACGGAGTGCCGAGGAACTTGTAGGCACGCCTGGCACAACCTGTCGTAGGCGCCGACGTCCCCGGTGCCTCAGAGAGGGCGTTGCCGGGGATTTCTGAGTGATCGTCAGACGGTTCCTCGGTGCCGTTCAGGGCGTTGTTGAGGCAGTCGATGGCTTGGCGTTGGAGGCGAAGTCTGACGTGGGCATAGACGCCAGCGGTGACGCCGATATGGGCGTGGCCAAGCAATTCCTTGATGACAACGAGGTCGACGCCCTGTTCCAGGAGCAGGGTGGCGGTTGAGTGGCGTAGGTCGTGGAAGCGGATGCGTCGGAGTCCGGCCCGGTCGAGGAAGGTGCAGAAGCGGCGGGTGAGGTTGGCCGGGTCGAGAGGGCTGCCAGTGGGTGTGGTGAAGACGAGGTCGCTGTCTCTCCAGCCTGGCCCTGCCGTTCGCGTTCCTTGTCTTGCTGCTGTTTGTGCTCCTTGAGGGGGTAGAGGCATTCGGTCGGGAGTGCGATACGACGCTCCGACGATCGTGTCTTGGTGGGTAGGTGGGTGAGACCGCCCGTACGGGTGCGCTGGAGTGAGCGGCGGATGGTGGCGGTGCCTGTGCCGAGGTCGAGGTCTTCCCAGTGGAGGCCGAGGAGTTCGCCTTTGCGGAGGCCGGTGCGCAGGGCGAGTTCGTACAGTGCGTGCAGCCGGTCGGCTTTGGCCGCGTTGAGGAACTGGCGGGCTTCGGCCACTGTGAGCGGCCGGAAGCGCCTGGGCCGGGGGTGGGGGGCGGCTGGGACCGGGACGGGGGGCCGCTCCGGGGGTGCCTCGATGGCGGGCAGGTCGGGGGCGGGCGGCTCTTCGGTGGGTTCGGGGGCGTCGTCCTGGTCCTCGGTGTCCTCGGCGGCCGGGGCCGTCTTGGTTGCCGAGTGGGCAAGGAGCACCAGGACCAGGACGCCGAAGGCGGCCGAGGACTCGGCATGGTCAGCACGATCGCTCAGCGGGTCGTCGTCCACGAGAGCGAGGCCGGCCACACGGTCACCGCGGAGCTCTTCACAGACGTACGACGAAGAGGGCCCCTGTGCTGAGGAGGACGACCGGCCCCGGTTTCTGGTGCGAGTGCTGGACACAGAACCTGGACGGGCAGCAGCCGCCGACACTCTTCGGGGCCTACGACGCGTGCGATGCCGTGGAGGCGAACAACTGGGTAGCGACGATCCTCCGCACCATCTCACCGGCACTCGACACAGCAGCCTGCGCGGAGGCATGGGAACGGCTCTACGACCACCGCATCGACACCCGACGAGCACTCCTACGCCGTGAGCCCTGGGCCGTGTCCATCACCCATGCCAGCACGCGCATCACATGGACCGTCCGACCAGTGCTCTTCCTACCCCTCGCACACCGCCAGGGCAGCGAACTCCCCCTGTGCACAAGCGACTTCAAACCCCGGACACCCTGAGAGCCTGTCAAGCATCACCCGGGACCGGACACAACTCAGACGCCCGACTGCGTTACAACTTTCTCTACGGGTTCAAGGCGCCGCGCATGCGCGGCGCGGCGCCCGCCCGGTCCGCGCGCCGCCGCTCCTGCCTCCGTCCCGCTCCGGCGCCCGGCCCGAACGGGCGCCAGAGGGCAGCAGTTTGCGTCAAAGCGAGAAGACTCATGGGGCTCTGCCCCACACCCCGGACCTCTCTCGGAGGGGGCGGGGCTTGCGATTCTCCTCAGGTGCATTGTGGTGCGGAATGGTGGGTCGCGGGGTGGGTCCCTCCTCGGCCGGCCACCGGAGGCGTACCAGGAACCTCCAGGGGCCGCCAAGGCCAAGCGCAAGCGTCACGACGTGAGCCTTGGCGGCCCCTGAAGAACCCTGGTACGGCGAAGCTGACCGACCGAGGAGGACCCACCCCGCTCTGGCTGAACTCATGCGGAGGCCCGGGCGCAACTACTCAGCCGGGACCGAGCCGTTGACGGCAACGCTGACGGCAACCGGAGCGGACATCAGCGCACGCCAGCAGACGGGGACGGACTGACATTTCCCGGCCGCTACATAATGAGCAGGAAATCATCGACGGGAAATCGAGCCACATTATCCCTGGAATGGACTCCAGAACACCTGAAGGTGCGGACGCACTCGCCGATTATGTGGATCAAATCAACAGCACTCCCGGAACCCCGCTGCTCAACGGTGGGGGTGAGGCTTGGTATGATGCCGAAAGGGGTCTGTACATCTTCCGGGGCGGCAACCCTGCCGTCCCTAGCGGATCAGTTTACCGCGCTTCGCCGGAGTATTTAACCAACAAAACCGGGGTGCAGATCAAGAAATGAATCTCAATTGGTCCGGCGAAGAGTACGAGATGTTCCTCGCGTCGCCACGTGAGCATCAGTTGGTGCGCGACGCGATCGTGGAGGCCGGGTACGTTGTAGGCGGGCTCCCCGATGCAGACTGGGTCGCACGGCTCGGGCGCACCAAGGTCGAGGTGGAGGACTTCCTCAAGGGCTGGGGCGAGTTCTTTCCCTCCCGGAACCTCTCGGTGGCCGACCTGGAACTCATCAGATCGTGCTTCGCGGAGACGCTGGAATTCTTCTCCGATGAGGAATATCAAATGCGGATGAACTGGACGAAGGGAGAGTCCTCCGTCGCGTTCACCGGCCTGCTGGATGATCGAAGAAAGATCACCATCGAACGACAATGGGGATGAGACTGACCAGTCGTCCGCCCACCTATGGGTGTCGATTGGACGCTCTTTGAGAGTCCCTGCCGAGCCGGTACTCGGCAGGGACTCCAAGAAGGTCACGGTGGTGCGTAGGTGGTGGAAACGCATGCGGCGGAGGTCAGTCCTGTGAAGGAGCAGGGTAAAGGCGCGGGTGGTTGGGCGGGGCGATCGGCCTGACCTGTGCGCTGATAAACGCCCCTTCACCTCGCAGCGTGAGGAACCAGGTGAAACCTCGTAACACGGCTACTGTGCACGAGATGCGGTCGGGGGGGCGCCGGACGCCCTTCCGCGTAGCTGCCGGCCGGTCGTCACTCGTCGCGCGGGAGGTGGTTGACGATCAGTGCGACTCCGCTGAGCAGGAAGACGCGGGTGGCGGCGTCCAGGCCGTTCCAGGTCTTCGACTGCCACATGGCGAACCACTCACCGCCTATCGCGATGAAACCGGCCCCGAAGAGCAGCAGCAGCATCAGCAACCCGTAGGTGGAGACGCGCCGGGCGAGGTCGTGATTCCGTCGCACCCACAGCCAGGTCCCCCAGAGGAGCACCAGCGCGGCCACCGTCTCCCACACGATGATCGCCACGTAGGCGGTGTCCTGGAGCGCGGTGCTCGTGATCGCGCGCCACATCAGGTCGTCGTCCTTGAACGTCGTGTCCATCGCCAGCACGTGCCGCACGAACTGCTGGTTCGTCCCGAAGTCGGTGATGTTCCCGAGGGCGACCAGGGCGATGTAAAGGGCGAGGATGCCGGTGAGGACACCGGCGGCGAGCCTGAGGCCGGTGTGGCGTGTGGGGCTTGTGGGGCGCGTGATCATGTCCATGGCTCGCATCTTCCCCCGTGGACAAGTGAGTTGAGTAGTTCCGCTGTCTCCGTGCGTCCGAAACCTGCCACGCTGGGTGTGCCGAGGGGAGGCGGGCATGCCGCTGGTACCGCGTGAACCGGGCCGGGAGGACTGGCTCGGCGAGGACGAGGTGATCCGTGCCTGGCGCGTACGCCGGGCCGCCCTGCACCGGGTCGCCGAACTGGGCTCCGTGCCGTACGAGTTGCGGGGCGGCCGCAGTCGGGGCACCTACGGGGCGGAACCCACCTACCGCTGCTTCGCCCCGGACGACGTCCGAAGGGTCACCGACGCCCTGCGCGACGGCAGCCTCGTCCCGGACCCCTCCTGGCGCACCGACACCCCGGAAGGCCGCGAGGCCGAGCGCCGTGAGCGGCGTTCGGGGCGGCTCGTCGACGGCCTCTTCTTCGGACCGGTCCTGCTCCTGGTCCTGGGCGCGCTGCTCTACGGCTGGCTGGCGCGCTGAGCGAACGCCAGGAACTCCGTCCACGTCCCGCCGCTGACGGTGAGCCGGGCGCCGTCCTTGTTCTTGGAGTCGCGGATGTGGATGGCGGCGGGGGATATCGCCACTTCGACGCACTCCGGGCCGTCGTTGCCGCTGTAGCTGCTCTTGCACCACTCCAGAGCTGTCATGTCTCCCGTTCCAGTACTTTCTCGATGAAGGTCAGTGACTCGCGGGGTGCCAGCGCTTGCGCACGGATCAATCCATAGCGCATCTCCATCACTTGGGCTTCCCTGGGGTCGCTGACCACCCGGCTGTACATCTGGCCTTCCGTGTGGCCCAGGGTCTTGCCGCTGCGGAGTTTCAACATTTGGATCGAGCCCATCATGCCCGCGTGGTCCTCGCAGTCCGTGGGCATCACCTGGATCTCCACATGGCGCAACTGGCTCACTTCCAGGAGGTGTTCCAGCTGCCGCCGCAACACCATTCTGCCGCCGATCGGTCGCCTCAGCGTCGCCTCTTCCTGGACGAACGAGATCGTCGTGCGTGGAACGCGCTCGAAGACCGACTTTCGCGCCATGCGTGCGGAGACGAGCCGGTCGATCTCCTCCTCGGTGTACGCGGGCCGACGGATCGCGTACAGCGCTTGCGCGTACTCGGGGGTCTGTAGCAGACCGTGGACATGGAGGGCCGCATAGGCTCCCAGCTCGGCGGCCTCGCCCTCCAGCTTGGTCAGGTCCCGGACCTTCTTCGGATACCGGGCCCTCTCCACGTCCTCCTTCATCGCGGACAGCTTCCCGCCCGCACCCAGCACTTCATCGGCCGCGTCCAGGAACTGTGGCTGGGGAACCCTCACCCCGCGTTCCACGGCGGAGACCAGGTCCAGGCCGTATCCGATCCGCGCGCCCAGTTCCGTCTGCTTCAGCCCGGCCGCCTCCCGCCACAACTTGATCTGCCGCGCGACCGCCCTGAGCACGGCCTCGGCCTCCTCGTCCTCCATGTTCACCCTCCGTGTCGCGATGGTCACGGTCAGCGTAGGGATGTCCGGGGGGCCGGGTCCCGCGTATCCACGACCTGGTGAAACGGGAGGTGCCAGCAGTCGAGTCGGCGGATGCTCCGGACTGGGTCGTGGTGGGGCGCGACCCGGTGGTGCGCGACCCCAAAAGACCAAAGAACCGGGGAAAGAACCGAACCCACCCCCACCGCCCCCGTCGATCACTCGCCGGAGTGAATATGCCGAACGAAACTGGCGTGGCGCGGCAGTTGTGGTGCAACGTCGGGCAAGACACCACGTCCGTACATGCATCGGCCCCCGCCGGGAGTGGCTTCCCAGTGCGAGGGCCTGATCACCGAGGAAGTAAGAGGCTTCCCAGTGACTGACAAGAAGCGTAACGCGTCGGCGCGCCCCAGGACCCGGCATTCGTCCGGCGTCACCCACGTGAACGAACCCCACCACGACAACTTCACCGTGGTCGGCAACCATCTCGCCCAGCACCCCGAGCTGTCCCTGGTGGCCATCGGCCTGGCGCTGCACATCCAGTCGCTGCCGGAAGGCACACCGATCGGCATCAAGACGCTGGCGGCGAAGTTCCCCGAGGGCGAGATCCGCATCGCGGCGGCCCTCCGCGAGCTGGAGGAACACGGATACCTCGCGCGTCCCAGGGAGCGTCTTCAATCGGGACGAGTGACGACCCGGACGATCTCGTACAACAAGCCGAAGCTCGCACTGGCCGCGGCCGCCGCACCGGTGCCGGAACCTGCTGAGCCGACCCGGCCGAAGGCTCCCGCCGCTCCACGAGGTCCCGCCACTGACCTGCTCGTCGGCCTGCGCGCCCACGACTCCCGCCTGCTCCTCACCGAACGGGACGTGCACCGCCTGGCCCCGGCCGTCACCGAGTGGCTGGAGCGGGGCGTGCCGCCCACGGCCGTCGTACGCACCCTCACCACCGGACTGCCCCAGGAGCCGATCAAGCACCCGGCGGCCCTCCTGTCCCACCGCCTCACCAGCCAACTGCCCCCACACCTCCCCGCCCCGCCCCCGAGCGTCACCCCACCCCGCCCAGACCCCCTCCAGACCTGCGACGGCTGCGACCGCGCCTTCCGCTCCTCCCACCCGGGCCGCTGTCGCGACTGCCGCACGCCCCTGGCGGTGGCGTGAGCCCGGAGGCGGGCTCGGTGGGGAGGACGCCGGCCGCTCTGCTCGCAGAGACGCGGGGGCCGAGGAGCCGTCAGCGGCCATCGAGGAGACCCGGCTGATTCGGGAGGCGACCGAGGCCGACGCCGGATTGTGACCGACTGGCTGCCGGATTCCCGACGGAGTCGAACCGCTCACAGCTGGGCGGGAATGACCTTTCAAGGACGATTTGCACTACTGAACGGACCGTTCGCCGTCCATTACAGTGCAGTGCGTCGTGCGGCTGACGGTGCCGTTGGGAGGTCTGGTGGGTGCGACATCCGGCGCCGTCTGGGGCCGTTCCGAACAGCAGGACTTCCGCAGCCGAGTGCGCGGCACCCTGCTCGGGGTCGCCGTCGGCGACGCGCTGGGTGGTCCGGCCGACGCGCTGTCCCTGGAGGAGATACGCACGGCCTACGGCCCCGAGGGGCTGCTCGACCTCGCCTTCGGGCACGGGCGGCGCGGCTCGGTCACCCATCACACCCAGCTCACCCTCTTCAGCGTGGACGGACTGATACGTGCCCAGGTGCGACGCGACACCGGCGCCTGGCATCCGCCGACCGATCTGCACCGGGCGTATCTGCGCTGGGCGGCCACCCAGCGGGACTGGGGACCCGACGAGCGCCGCAAGGACGACGGCTGGCTGGCGCGCGAGGAGTGGCTGTACGCCCGGCGGGAGCCGACCCGCGCGCTGCTCGTCGGCTTCGGCGACGCGGCCATGGGCACGCCGGAGCAGCCCAAGAACCCCGGTGAACTCGGGCCGGAGGCCGTCGCCCGCTCGGCGCCGTTCGGGCTGCTGGTCGGCTGGGAGCCGCAGCTCGTCGCCCAGCTCGCGGTGGAGTGCGCGGCCCAGAGCCACGGGCACCCCATCGCCTACCTCTCGGCGGGCGCGTACGCCGTGATCGTCCACGCCCTGGCCCGCGGGGACAGCCTCGACGGCGCCGTCCAGCGGGCCCTCGCCCTGCTCGCCACCCGCCCCGGCCACGAGCCCGTCTCCGACGCCCTTCAGCACGCTCTCGGCACGGTGCGCCAGGGCATCCCCGGCCCGGCGAGGGTGGAAGAGCTGGCGGGGGACGGTACGGCGGACGGGCTGCTGGCGGCGTCGGTGTACTGCGCCCTGGTGGGCGAGGACGTACAGCACGGACTGTGCCTGGCGGTGAACCAGAGCGGCCCCTCGGCCGCGGCGGGCGCGCTCACCGGCGGCCTCCTCGGCGCCATGCACGGAGACACGGCCCTCCCGCCGGGCTGGCTGGCCGAGCTGGAGGGCCGCCCTACGGTCCTGGAACTCGCCGACGACTTCGCGATGGAGATGACCCAGGGCCCGGCCCTGCACGGCCCGGCCGGCTCGTCACCGGGCTGGCTGGCCCGCTACCCCAGAGCCTGACCGCCCAGACGGTGCACTTCCCGGCGCCGGCGCCCGCAGTTCCTCAGGGCGCGGGGACTGCGCGACCGGCCACGACGAACCCGCACCCGACGACGACCCTCGCAAACCCCCTACGGCGCCCCCACCACCCGTAAATCGTTCGGTTCAGTGACCATCGTTCATCGCGTGAACAGTCGCATCGGTCCCGGAGGCCGATCTCAGACGTCGAGCCCTCCCCGTCCTTCACGGCCGGGGAGGGCTCGTCAGCGCGTCAGGTCCAGCGCGTCAGGTTCAGCGCGTCACTTCAGCTCGTCCGGACACGGTGTGCCGCGCGGCAGCTGGTACGGCGCGCCCAGCCGGTACGTGCCGGCCTTCGGGGCGAGCAGCATGGTCCACTTGTCCCCGTTCGCGTCCTCCGGGGTCTCCCACAGGCAGCCGTTGGGGTTGTCGTACGTCTTGGGCGTCCCGGGGTCCCGGTGCTTCGACGCCTCGGTCTCCTGCGGGCCCTCGAGGCTCTTGCCCTGCTCGTCGACGACGCTCAGCCACGGCGAGTACGGGATCCGTATCAGCACCCGCCCGGGCTTGCTCACCTTCAGCGTCATCTCGCCCTGCTCGGCGCGGTCCACCGTCGCGTTGGGCTCGGCGAGCGGCGTCGCATCCGTCACCTGGAACAGCTGCCAGTTGGCGTCGCCCCAGATCTGCTTCAGATACGGCATCCCGCGCTGCAGCAGCTCCCGCTCCCGGCCGTCGCCGTCCAGGTCGTCCTGGGGCAGCACCACGAAGTGCACGGACCAGCGCTGGAGCCACTCGTGGTAGTTCGCCGAGTTGAGCGTGTGGTCGTAGAAGAGCGGGTTGCGCTCCATGTCGGCCTGCCGGTTCCAGCCGCGCGCCAGGTTGAAGGACGGGGCGAACGCGGAGGCCTCGCGGTGCGAGCGCACCGGCACCACCTCGACGCGGCCCTTCTCGGCGCCCTGCTCCTGCAGCTCGTTGATCAGCGGCGCGAGTTCCCGCGCCCAGGAGGCGTCCGGAGTGGTGTGGATGATGTCGTCCACCGTCTTGAAGCCGACCCAGCCGGTGAAGCCGAGCAGCGCCAGCACGGTCACGTACCACTTGCGCGACTTCGGCACCGTGTACGGCAGCGCGGCGACGAGCGTGGCCGCCGCGAACAGCATCGGCAGCCGGGAGATGTTCGACCCGATCTGCGAGCTGATCAGCCACACCAGGACGACGCCCAGGCTGTAGACGGCGGCCGTCAACCGGACGGTCTTCCACTCCTTGGGAACCAGGAACAGGCACAGCAGGCCGTACAGCAGCGGGAGTATCACCGAGCCGATCTGCATCGGCTGGGTGCCGGAGAACGGGAACAGCCAGGCCGACACCGCGACCACGGCCGACGGGGCGAGCCCCAGCGCCCAGGCGCCCGGCCGCCGCTTCTGGAGGAACAGCGCGGCCGCGACCAGACCGACGAACAGGCCCGCGACCGGCGAGGCCATCGTGGCGAGCGCGGCCAGCGGGGCGGCGACCAGCGCCTTCGCCCAGCGCTTGTACCGCCACCGGTACGGCCAGCAGAAGACGGCGGCGACCGCGCCGAGCGCGAACATCGTGCCGAGCCCGAACGTCACCCGCCCGGATATCGCGTTGCACAGGAGCGCGGCGACCCCGGCCAGCGTGGTCCACAGCGGGTTCTTCACCGCCCGGCTGCGGATCGTGATCAGCATCAGCAGGCCCGCCGACACCGTTCCGGCGATCATCATCGTCGTCCGGACGCCCAGGGCCGACATCAGGTACGGCGACACCACGCTGTACGACACCGGGTGCATGCCCCCGTACCAGGCGAGGTTGTACGCCGAGTCGGGATGGCGGCCGACGAACTCCGCCCAGGCGTCCTGGGCCGCGAGGTCGCCTCCGCTGTTCGCGAAGGCGAAGAACCAGATGATGTGCAGCACGCCGCCGAGCGCGGTGATGGACAGCACGGGGTGCAGCAGGAGGCGCTTGCGGAGGGGGTCGAGAGCGGAGAGGAGCCGGGACAGCGTGCCGGGGCGGTCGTCGGCGGTGCCATGGTCGGCGCGGTCGGCGCGGCTGTCGCGGTCCGCGCGGCCGTCAGGGTCGTCGTGCGTGCCGGGACGGCGGGCCCGGGCAGCCCCGTTCGCCCTGTCGTCCGTGACCGTCGTGTCAGTCGCGGACGTGCGTATTCGCGGGCCGGATCCCAGGCCCGGACCGGCGTCGTCGGCGTGTGTCGGCTCCGCAGTGGCCACCTGAAGGCACTCCCCGTGTCCTGTCTTTTGTTCTCGGCCGCGTTCCTCGGTGTTCCCGGCCGTTTACCGTCCCGGTCCGGTGACCGATGACCTGCCCCGATTCGTGACGCTAGCACGCACCCCGCCGACCGGCTCCCGGGTGGGGCGCCGATCGGCGGGGTGGAAGGGGCGGACGCGGGGCCCTGCGCTCAGCCCAGACGGGTCAGCTTCGCTCCGAACCCGGGCTCGCTCAGATCCTTCTGCAGAGCCACCGGAACCTTCACCGCACCGGCCGAACCGTCACCCACGGTGAGCGTCCCGACCTTGGTGCCCGCCTTCGCCGTGTGCGGCACGGTGTCCGGGGCGAAGGACAGCTTCACCTTCAGTCCGGGCCAGCCGGCCGCCGTCACGTCCTTCGTCGCCACGACCGGGGTACGGCCGCCGAGGCCGTCGTCCACGTACCCGACGACGTCGCCCTTCTTCAGGATCGTCGCCGACTTCAGCGCGCTCTGCGCGGCCCGGATCAGCTTGTCGCTGTGGTCGAGGGCGGCGCTGAGGATGGTGTTCTCCGGACCGCCCGCCGGCTGGCGCAGCACGGCGCCGACGATGGTGCGGGTCTCGCCGCCGACCTGCTGCTTCGCGGCGAAGACCAGGTTGCCGAGGGCGGAGGTGGTGGTGCCGGTCTTGATGCCGACGACGTTGTTGTGGCCGACGAGCTGGTTCCAGTTGGGGCGGTTCACGCCCTTGTAGTCGTCGTACGACATCATCGCCGCGACCTCGCGGAAGGCGGGCTCGGTCATCGCGGCCTTGGCGAGCTTCACCTGGTCCACGGCCGTGCTGACGGTGGAGTCGGTCAGGCCCGAGGGGTCGGTGTACGTGGTGTTCGTCATGCCGAGGCTCTTGGCGGTGGCGTTCATCTTCGCCACGAACGCCTTCTCGGAGCCCTCGTCCCAGCGGGCGAGCAGACGGGCCACGTTGTTGGCGGAGGCGATCAGGATGCTCTCGAGCGCCTCGCGCTGGGTGATCGAGTCACCGGCGGTGACGTCGACGGTGGACTCGTGGCCCGCCTTCGACTGCTTCTCCGCGGCCTTGTCGATCTTGATTTTGGGGCCGTCGGCACCGCTCTTGAGCGGGTGGTCGTGCAGGATGACGTACGCGGTCATGACCTTCGCCACGCTCGCGATCGGTACGGGCTTCTGGGTGCCGGAGGAACCGAAGCTTCCGATGCCCTGCACGTCCAGCGCCGCCTGGCCCTGGGACGGCCACGGGATGTCCGTCTTCGCGCCGCCGAAGGTGTAGCTGTCCTTCGCGGTGAGGTCGAGGGTGGGCTGGGGCAACGGGCGGAAGTTCTGCGCGACCGCGAGGATGACCGCCAGGAGGAGGACCAGGGGGGTCCAGATCTTGACCCGGCGCACCAGGGTGCGGACCGGGGTCTCCGGGGGCGGAGGCGTGTTCGTCAGCTCCGCCAGCAGGTCCAGCGGGGGCTTGGGCGGCAGGGGCTGCTGGGTGGTGCGCTCCAGGCCGACCTGGGGGACGGGGGTGGTGGCGTCCGGCTTGGCGGGCGTCGGCTTGGGGGCGGTCGGCGCGGGGGCGGTCGCCCCCGGGGCCGTTGCCTCGGAGGCGTCGGGCTTCTTGGGAGCGTCGGGCTTCTTGGGGGCGACGGGCTTCTTGGGTGCCGTCCGCACGTCGTCCTTGAGCGCGACGAACTTGCTGGTGCGCTCGGGGTCGGACTCCGGGGTGCGGGGCTTGGCCGCCGGCTTGGCGCCGCCCAGCTTGAGCATGGTCGTCGGCTGGTCGACCTGGGGCTTCTTCGGGCGCAGGGCCTTGAAGGCGGTGGTGGGCTGGTCGACGGTGGCCTGCGGCGCGTCAGCCGTGTCCTCGTCCGCCTCGGCTTCGCCTTCGGCGTCCGGGTTCCCACCCGCGCCACCCGTGCGGCCTTCGTCGTCGGCTGCGGGTGGCCCCTGTGGGGCGTCCTCGCCGTCGGCGGCCTCCGCCTCGCCGTCAGCAGCCTCGTCGTCGAGGGCATCAGCGAGCTCGGCAGCCTCGGCGGCCTTGGCCTCAGCGGCCTCGGCGGCCTTGGCCTCAGCGGCCTCGGCGG
>NZ_BMUE01000012.1 GCF_014650035.1 Streptomyces lucensis JCM 4490
ACGCGACCAACGGCGGCGCACTGCTGTGGCAACACCTCTTCTGGTTCTTCGGCCATCCAGAGGTGTACATCATCGCCCTGCCGTTCTTCGGCATCATCAGCGAAGTGATCCCGGTGTTCTCCCGCAAGCCGATGTTCGGCTACATGGGCCTGATCGCCGCGACCATCGCCATCGCCGGCCTGTCCGTGACCGTGTGGGCCCACCACATGTACGTCACCGGCGGCGTGCTGCTGCCGTTCTTCTCCTTCATGACCTTCCTGATCGCGGTCCCGACCGGTGTGAAGTTCTTCAACTGGATCGGCACCATGTGGAAGGGCTCGCTGTCCTTCGAGACCCCGATGCTCTGGGCCACCGGCTTTCTGATCACCTTCACGTTCGGTGGTCTGACCGGTGTCATCCTCGCGTCGCCGCCGATGGACTTCCACGTCTCCGACTCGTACTTCGTGGTGGCGCACTTCCACTACGTCGTCTTCGGCACGGTCGTCTTCGCGATGTTCTCCGGCTTCCACTTCTGGTGGCCGAAGATGACGGGCAAGATGCTCGACGAGCGCCTGGGCAAGATCACCTTCTGGACGCTGTTCATCGGCTTCCACGGCACCTTCCTCGTCCAGCACTGGCTGGGCGCCGAGGGCATGCCGCGCCGGTACGCCGACTACCTGGCGGCCGACGGTTTCACCGCCCTGAACACCGTCTCGACGATCAGCTCGTTCCTGCTCGGCCTGTCGATCCTGCCGTTCCTCTACAACGTCTGGAAGACGGCCAAGTACGGCAAGCCGGTCGGCGTGGACGACCCGTGGGGCTACGGCCGCTCGCTCGAGTGGGCGACCTCCTGCCCGCCGCCCCGCCACAACTTCCTCACCCTGCCGCGGATCCGCAGCGAATCCCCCGCGTTCGACCTGCACCACCCCGAGATCGCCGCGCTCGAGCAGCTCGAGCACGCCGGTCACGGCACCGCCATCGCGGGCAGCAAGGAGGCCGGCAAGTGAAGATCCAGGGCCGGATGTTCATCTGGCTGAGCTTCTTCCTCCTGATCATGGCCGTCGTGTACGGCGTGTGGTCGAAGGAGCCGGCCGGTACCACGGCGCTCTTCCTGGCCTTCGGCCTGGCCATCATGATCGGCTTCTACCTGGGCTTCACCGCCCGGCGGGTCGACGCGGGTGCCCAGGACGACAAGGAGGCCGACGTCGCGGACGGCGCGGGCGAGCTGGGCTTCTTCAGCCCGCACAGCTGGCAGCCGCTCATGCTGGGCTTCGGCGGTGCCATCGCCTTCCTCAGCATCGCGGTCGGCTGGTGGCTGATCTACTTCTCCGCGCCGTTCATCCTGATCGGCCTGTTCGGCTGGGTGTTCGAGTACTACCACGGTGAGAACCGCACCCAGTAGGACGTGCGCGGCAGGACGCCACGAGAGCACACCGGGAGCCCGGACCCTCCGTCAGGAGGGTCCGGGCTCCCGCCTTTGCCGCGGTGCCCGTCACCCGAACGAGTCATGTAGCGCGCCAGTCATGTCTTCATCTCATAGCTTGATCACATGAAACACACTCCGCGGACCCGCACCGTCGTCGGCTGCGCGTTGCTGGTGATCGCCCTCGGCGCGGGCGTCACCTCCTGCGGTTCGGGCGACAACCCGCTGTCGGCCAAGCCGTACGACGCGGCGGACCAGATCTCCTTCAACGGCCCCACCGACGCGGGGAAGCGGGCCGATCCGGACAAGCCCCTGGAGATCACCGCCGAGAGCGGTGGCAGGATCACCGACGTCACCGCCCAGGACTCCACAGGGCGCTTCGTGACGGGCGAACTCGCGGCCGACGGCAGCCGCTGGCACAGCACCTCCCCGCTGGCCGCCAACGCCCACTACACGGTCCGGGTCAGCACCGAGGACGACGACGGTGCGCCGGGCCGCAAGGTCCTCGCCTTCGACACCAGCAAGCCCACCGGCAAACAGCGCCTGAAGGTGACGTTCGGGCCGCAGGCGGGCGAGTACGGCGTCGGGCAGCCCATCACCGCCCAACTCGACCGCGCGGTCAAGGACAAGGCGCAGCGGGCCGTCGTGGAGCGCGCCCTGCGGGTGGACTCCGTGCCGGCCGTGCAGGGTTCCTGGTACTGGGTCGGCGACAAGGAGCTGCACTACCGGCCCAAGGACTTCTGGCCCGCCCACGCCACCGTCCAGGTGCACAGCAACCTGGACGGCGTGCGGATCGGCGACCGGCTGTGGGGCGGCCCGTCCAAGGCGCTGAAGATCACGATCGGTGACCGGGTCGAGGCCGTCACGGACGCCTCGTCGCACCAGCTGACGTTCTACAAGAACGGCCGGCAGGTCGAGCAGATCCCCGTCACCACCGGCAAACCCGGCTTCGAGACCCGCAACGGCGTCAAGGTGGTCCTGGAGAAGCAGTACTTCGTACGGATGCGCGGCACCACCGTCGGCATCGCCGAGGGCAGCTCGGACTCGTACGACCTCCCGGTCTACTACGCCACCCGCGTGACCTGGTCCGGCGAGTACGTCCACGCCGCCCCGTGGTCGGTCGGCTCCCAGGGCTCGGCGAACGTCAGCCACGGCTGCACGGGGATGAGCACGTCCAACGCGGAGTGGTTCTTCGACAACATCCGTCCGGGCGACGTCGTCAAGGTGGTCAATTCCCAGGGCGACCCGATGGAGCCCTTCGGCAACGGCTTCGGCGACTGGAACCTCGACTGGAACTCCTGGCGCATGGGCAGCGCCCTGACGGCCGGCGCGCCCGACACGGCGCCGTCGTCCCCGGACGCACCCCGGCTGCGGCCGGCGGCGCTGTGAGCGGGGGCGCGGGACAGCCCCCGGCCGCCCCGCGCCCCCGAACCCGCTGGCCCGGGACCCCGGGCACCGCGACGCCGGCAGAATCCAGAAGACGCTCCCTAGACGCCCAGCAGCCGCTTCCGGCGGAGCAGGTCGGCCAGGGCGGAGGCGCACTCCACCGGGTCCACCGGCAGCGTCACGGCCGCGTCCGCGCGGCTCCAGGTGGCCAGCCAGGCGTCCTGCGGCCGGCCCATCAGCAGCAGTACCGGCGGGCAGTCGAAGACCTCGTCCTTGATCTGACGGCACATCCCCATGCCCCCCATGGGCACGGCCTCGCCGTCGAGCACGCACACGTCGATGCCGCCCCGGTCCAGCTCGCGCAGCACCGCCTCGGGGGTCGCGCACTCCAGGAACTCGACCTGGGGCACGTCCGGAGCGGGCCGACGCCCTGCGGCCAGCCGTACCTGCTCGCGGGTGTTGGAGTCGTCGCTGTAGACCAGCACGGTGGCGGTCGGCTGCATTGTTCCTCCGGGACGTCGGCGTCGTACGGACAGGACGGACGGGGCCGTTTGGGCGGATGTTACTCCCATGAACACCACGTCAGCACCGGTTCGGCAGGCAGCAACACTCCGAACGGCACCCCCCGGAGTGAGGGCGGGATAAGCGACCGACATAATGTCGGTCGTGGCGACAGCAACGACAGTAGAAACCGGGCACGCGCACCCGTCGGTCAACCGGCCGAACCTCACCAGCGTCGGAACCATCATCTGGCTGAGTTCCGAGCTGATGTTCTTCGCGGCCCTCTTCGCGATGTACTTCACCCTCCGGTCGGTGACCGGACCGGCTCACTGGAAGGAACAGGCGGAGGCACTCAACGTGCCCTTCTCCGCCACGAACACCACGATCCTGGTGCTCTCCTCCCTCACCTGCCAGCTCGGCGTGTTCGCGGCCGAGCGCGGCGACGTGAAGAAGCTCCGTGGCTGGTTCATCCTCACCTTCATCATGGGTGCGATCTTCATCGGCGGTCAGATCTACGAGTACACGGAGCTGGTGAAGAAGGACGGCATCTCGCTGTCCTCGGACCCGTACGGCTCGGTGTTCTACCTGACCACCGGCTTCCACGGCCTGCACGTGACGGGCGGTCTCATCGCCTTCCTGCTGGTCCTCGGCCGCACCTACATGGCCAAGAGGTTCACGCACGAGCAGGCGACCGCGGCCATTGTCGTGTCCTACTACTGGCACTTCGTCGATGTGGTCTGGATCGGCCTTTTCGCCACGATCTACCTGATCAAGTAGCCGGGACCGCTCCCGCACATCCAGAAGCATCGACGCAGAAGATCCTGACACCGGGGTAATCCGTGAAAAAGCTCTCCGCACGACGACGCCATCCGCTGGCGGCGGTCGTCGTCCTACTCCTCGCGCTGGCGGCCACTGGGGGGCTGTACGCCGCGTTCGCGCCCGCGGGCAAGGCGCAGGCCGATGAATCCTCCCAGTCCCTGACCATCAAGGAGGGCAAGAAGCTCTACGAGGTCGGCTGCGCCAGCTGCCACGGCACCGGTGGCCAGGGCTCCTCCGACGGCCCGAGCCTGGTCGGCGTCGGCGCCGCGGCGGTCGACTTCCAGGTGGGCACCGGCCGTATGCCGGCCTCCTCCTCCCAGATGGCCCAGATCCCGCGCAAGAAGGTCGTCTACACGCAGGCCCAGATCGACCAGCTCGCCGCGTACGTCGCGTCGCTGGGCGCGGGCCCGAGCGTGCCGACCGAGCAGCAGTACGGTCCGGCCGGCGCGGACATCGCCAAGGGTGGCGAGCTGTTCCGCACCAACTGCGCGCAGTGCCACAACTTCACCGGCAAGGGCGGTGCCCTCACCGAGGGCAAGTACGCGCCGAGCCTCGAGGGTGTCGACCCGAAGCACATCTACGAGGCCATGCAGACCGGCCCGCAGAACATGCCGTCCTTCCCCGACACCACCATGTCGGAGAAGAACAAGAAGGACATCATCGCGTACCTGAACGCGGTCGACGGCAGCCAGACGGAGAACCCCGGCGGTATGGAGCTGGGCGGCCTCGGGCCGGTCAGCGAGGGCCTGTTCGCCTGGATCTTCGGCCTCGGCGCGCTGATCGCGGTCGCCGTCTGGGTCGCCGCTCGGACCGCAAAGGCCAAGAAGTCATGAGTAGCCAAGACATTCCAGAAGAGAACCTGCCCGCAGCGCAGGAGCACGCGCACGGCGCCGTGAGCGTCGCGGACGAGGTCAACCCGTTCGCTGACCCGGGACTGCCGCCGCACGAGCACCGGATCCAGGACATCGACGAGCGGGCCGCCAAGCGGTCCGAGCGCGCTGTCGCCCTGCTGTTCACGGTGTCGATGCTGGCCACGATCGGCTTCATCGTCTCGTACGTGACGGTCCCGCACGACAAGTCGATCTTCGTCTTCCCGATCGGTCACATCAGCGCGCTCAACTTCGCGCTGGGCATGACCCTCGGCACGGCGCTGTTCTGCATCGGCGCGGGCGCGGTCCACTGGGCCCGCACCCTGATGTCCGACGTGGAGGTCGCCGACGAGCGCCACGCGATCGCGGCTCCCGAGGACGTCCGCGCGAAGGTCCACGCGGACTTCCGCCAGGGCGCCAAGGAGTCGGCGATCGGCCGCCGCAAGCTGATCCGCAACACGATGCTGGGCGCGCTCACCCTGGTGCCGCTCTCCGGCGTCATGCTGCTGCGCGACCTGGGCCCGCTGCCCGGCACCTCGCTGCGCCACACGCTGTGGGCCAAGGGCAAGCGCCTGGTCAACATGAACACGAACCAGCCGCTGCGTCCCGAGGACGTCGCCGTCGGCTCGCTCACCTTCGCCAAGCCGGACGGTCTGGAGGAGGCCCAGGAGGACTTCCAGAACGAGATCGCCAAGGCCGCCCTGATGATCGTCCGGCTGCAGCCGGGCAACATCAAGGACAAGCGCGAGCTCGACTGGTCGCACGAGGGCATCGTCGCCTTCTCCAAGATCTGCACCCACGTCGGCTGCCCGATCTCCCTGTACGAGCAGCAGACGCACCACGTGCTGTGCCCGTGCCACCAGTCCACCTTCGACCTCTCCGACGGCGCCCGAGTGATCTTCGGCCCCGCCGGCCACGCCCTGCCGCAGCTGCGCATCGGCGTGGACAGTGAGGGTTACCTCCAGGCGCTCGGCGACTTCGAGGAGCCCGTCGGTCCTGCATTCTGGGAGCGCGGATGAGTACTGCACCCAACGACAAGTCCGCATCCGCCGCCGGCGCGGCGGGCCGTCGCGGAAAGGCACCGGCCGGCGAGCGCGTCGCCGACTGGGCCGACGGCCGGCTCGGGATCTACTCCCTGGCCAAGGCCAACATGCGCAAGATCTTCCCCGACCACTGGTCGTTCATGTTGGGCGAAGTGTGCATGTACAGCTTCATCATCATCATCCTGACGGGTGTCTATCTGACGCTGTTCTTCCACCCGTCGATGAACGAGGTGGAGTACCACGGCAGCTACGTCCCGCTCCAGGGACAGCTGATGTCCGAGGCGTTCAGCTCGACCCTGCACATCTCCTTCGACGTGCGCGGTGGTCTGCTCATCCGGCAGATCCACCACTGGGCCGCGCTGATCTTCCTCGCCGGCATGTTCGTGCACATGATGCGCGTGTTCTTCACCGGCGCGTTCCGCAAGCCGCGTGAGATCAACTGGCTGTTCGGCTTCCTGCTGTTCGTCCTCGGCATGTTCACCGGTTTCACCGGTTACTCGCTCCCCGACGACCTGCTCTCCGGCACCGGTGTCCGCTTCACCGAGGGCGCGATCCTGTCCATGCCGATCGTCGGCACGTACATCTCGTTCTTCCTCTTCGGCGGCGAGTTCCCCGGCCACGACTTCGTGGCGCGGTTCTACTCGATCCACATCCTGCTGCTGCCGGGCATCATGCTCGGCCTGATGGTGGCGCACCTGATCCTGGTCTTCTACCACAAGCACACGCAGTTCGCGGGTCCCGGGAAGTCCGAGAAGAACGTCGTCGGCATGCCGCTGCTGCCGGTGTACATGGCCAAGGCCGGAGGCTTCTTCTTCCTGGTCTTCGGCGTCATCGCGGCCATCGCGGCCGTCGCGCAGATCAACCCGATCTGGGCCATGGGCCCCTACCGTCCGGACCAGGTGTCCACCGGCGCCCAGCCCGACTGGTACATGGGCTTCGCCGAGGGTCTGATCCGCTTCTTCCCGGGCTGGGAGATCAACTTCTGGGGTCACACGCTCGTCCTGGGCGTGTTCATCCCGCTGGTCCTCTTCGGTGTGGTCCTGGGCGCGATGGCGCTCTACCCGTTCATCGAGTCGTGGATCACCGGCGACAAGCGCGAGCACCACATCCTGGACCGTCCGCGCAACGCTCCGACGCGCACCGCCCTGGGTGTCGCCTGGGTCACGATGTACATGATCACGCTGGTCGGTGGTGGCAACGACCTGTGGGCCACGCACTTCAGCCTGTCGATCAACGCCGTCACCTGGTTCGTCCGGATCGGCTTCTTCGCCGGACCGGTCATCGCGTTCATCGTCACCAAGCGGATCTGCCTCGGTCTGCAGCGCCGCGACCGCGAGAAGGTGCTGCACGGCCGTGAGACCGGCATCATCAAGCGCCTGCCGCACGGTGAGTTCATCGAGGTGCACGAGCCGCTCAGCCAGGAGCAGCTGCACACGCTCACCGCGCACGAGCAGTACAAGCCGGCCGAGATCGGCCCGACGGTCGACGAGAACGGTGTCGAGCGCAAGGTGAAGGCCACGGAGAAGCTGCGCGCCAAGCTCTCCGACGCCTACTACGGCGAGGACAACCAGATCCCGAAGCCGACCGTCGAGGAGTACAAGGAGATCACGAGCGGCCACGGCCACCACTGATCCCCACGTCGCCACGCCACACGAAGGGCCCCGTCCGGCTTGCGGACGGGGCCCTTCGCCATGCCGCGGCCTGGATAGGGTGGACCTGTTCGAGATGTGTGTCCCGCACCGCGGGACCCGACCCAGGAGCGGCTCATGAGCGCTGTGACCCCCGCTGGAGGCGACACCGCGGCGGGCCGTTCCTGGCCCGCCCTGCTGAACGGTCTGCTGGACGGCCGGAACCTGTCCGCCGACGACACCGCGTGGGCCATGGACCGGATCATGCGCGGCGAGGCGACCGACGCGCAGATCGCCGGCTTCGCGGTGGCGCTGCGGGCCAAGGGCCAGACGGTCGAGGAGATCACCGGCCTGGTCCGCACGATGTACGAGCACGCGAACGTGATCGAGGTGCCCGGCCGCACCGTCGACATCGTCGGCACCGGCGGCGACGGGGCCCGGACGGTGAACATCTCCACGATGTCCGCGCTCGTCGTCGCCGGTACCGGCGCCAAGGTCGTCAAGCACGGCAACCGGGCCGCTTCCTCGGCCTCCGGCTCCTCCGACGTCCTGGAACGGCTGGGTGTCAACCTCGACCTGACGCCCCGGCGGGTGGCCGAGGTGGCGGACGAGGCCGGCATCACGTTCTGCTTCGCCGTGAAGTTCCACCCGGCGCTGCGCCACGTGGGCGCCGCGCGCGGCCAGCTGGGCATCCGGACGGTGTTCAACCTGCTGGGTCCGCTGACCAACCCGGCGAACGTACGGGCCCAGGCGATCGGCGTGGCCGTCGCGCGGGAGGCGCCGATCGTCGCGGGCGTGCTCGCCGAACGCGGCAACTCCTCGCTGGTCTTCCGCGGCGACGACGGCCTCGACGAGCTGACGACGACGGCCACCTCCCGGGTCTGGGTCGTCCGGGACGGCAAGGTCTCCGAGGAGACCTTCGACCCCCGGGACGTCGGGCTCGGCCTGGTCCCGGTCGAGGCCCTGCGCGGCGGCGACCCGGCCCACAACGCGGAGGTCGCCCGCCGTCTGCTGGACGGTGACCGGGGGCCCGTACGGGACGCCGTGCTGCTGAACTCCGCGGCGGCGCTGGCCGCCCTGGACCCGACGGACGCCCCGCTCGCCGACCAGCTGCGCACCGGCATGGAGAAGGCCGCCGAGTCGATCGACTCGGGCGCCGCCAGGGGAGCCCTCGACCGCTGGGTGGCCGCCAGCAACGCGTGAGGCCGGGGGCCGGCGCCAGGGCCCACGGGTGAACGCCGCCCCCGCCGCCCCCGTCGGCGCGGGGGCGGCGGGAGTACAGTGAAGGATGTGGCGGCTCTCCCGCGGCCGCGTCACCTCCGCGTGCGGCGCCGGGAAGGGCCCGCGAGGAGCGAGGCATGATCCACGCAGCCGACATCCGTGAGTGGCGCAACCGCGACGTGATCGATCCCAGGGGCCGCAGGATCGGGGCCCTGGAGGCGGTCTACGTGGACACCGCGACCGACACCCCTGCCATGGCGACGGTCCGCACCGGGCTGCCGACCCGGCAGCGGCTGGTCTTCGTCCCCCTCGACGAGGCGACCCTCGGACCCGGCTGGGTCCGGGTGGCCCACCCCCGCGGGCAGGTGAGGAAGGCGCCGTCCATCGGCATGGACGACGTCCTGCCGGCCGAGCGGGAACACGAGATCTTCGAGCACTACGACAGGCCCTACGCGGCGGGCGCGGACCGTGGACGCCGTCTCGCGCGCCGCTGACGGGCCGGGCCCGAGAGCGGGGCACCCATGGCACTCTTCCTGTTCCTGATCATCGTGGCGATCGTCCTGGGGCTCATCGGCGCGACGGTGGAGGGGCTGTTCTGGCTCCTGGTCATCGGCGCGGTGGTGCTCCTGGCGGACCTGGTGCTGTTCGGCGTGCGCTGGTCCCGGCGCTCGCACCGGCACCACCTCATGCGGTGACCGGAGCGCCGGGGAGGTGTCCCGGGATCCGGACACGGGTTGCGGACCGGTGATCGGCTCGCGTAGGTTCCTGTTCAGGTCATGAGTGACAGTCATGAGGCCCCGGCCGACTGTCCGGCAACCCTCCGTCCGTGGCGGGGTGCCCCGGGTGAGGACCAGGTCGCGGACAACAGGGTCCGCGGCAAGCGCGGACCCCTCGGACACCAGGGGTCCTGGTCGTCGAGGAGCCTTCCGTGAGCAAGCGAATGCGTTAGGGCCGCAGAGCCCCGCCTCCGCACACCCCTTTCACCCCGCCCGCGCTCGAGCACCCTTCTGCTCGCGCCGGTGAATTCCGCCTGCTTCCACGGGAGTTCCGCCATGTCCGTCCTCACCGCTGCCCCCGCCCAGACCGTTTGTGCCCCGCTGCCCGTTCTGGGCGGGGACGTCACCGTTCCGCTCGTGACGGGCGGCGAAGTCGCCTACGCCGCGCTGGACTACGCCGCCAGCGCCCCCGCCCTCCAGCGCGTCTGGGACGACGTCGCCGCCTACGCGCCGTACTACGGCAGCGTCCACCGCGGCGCCGGCTACCTCTCCCAGCTCTCGACCGACCTGTTCGAGAACGCCCGCAAGGCGGTCGCCGCGTTCCTCGGCTGCCGGGACGGCGACCAGGTGGTCTTCACCCGGTCGACCACCGACTCCCTGAACCTGCTGGCCCGCGCCCTCCCGGCCGACTGCCAGGTCTTCGTCTTCGAGACCGAGCACCACGCCTCCCTGCTGCCCTGGCAGGACGGGAAGGTCACCTACCTCGACGCCCCGCGCAGCCCCCGGCAGGCCGTCGAGACCCTGGAGCGGGCACTCGCCGACCGCGACCCGCACGGCCCGGCACTGGTCTGCGTCACCGGCGCCTCCAACGTGACCGGCGAGCTGTGGCCGGTGCGCGAGCTGGCCGCCGCCGCCCACACCCACGGCGCCCGCATCGTCCTCGACGCGGCCCAGCTCGCCCCGCACCACCCGGTCGACGTCCGCGACCTGGACGTCGACTGGGTCGCCTTCTCCGGGCACAAGCTGTACGCACCCTTCGGCTGCGGTGTGCTGGCCGGCCGCGCCGACTGGCTGCGGGAGGCCGGGCCGTACCTCTTGGGCGGCGGCGCCAGCCGCAGGGTCACCCGGCGGGCGGACGGGGGAGTGGACGTGGAGTGGCACGAGAGCGCGGCCCGCCACGAGGCCGGTTCCCCGAACGTGATCGGCGCCTACGCCATCGCCTCGGCGTGCAAGGCCCTGACGGAGGCCGGCTGGGACGACCTGGTCGCCCGTGAGCGGCACCTGGTCCGCACGGTCCGCGAGGGCCTGGCCGGCGTGCCCGAGGTGCGGATCCTCTCCCTCTTCGGGGACGACGCCCCGCGGGTCGGCGTCATCTCCTTCGTCGTCGAGGGCTGGAACAGCTCCCACTTCGCCGCCGCCCTCTCCGCCGAGTACGGGATCGGCGTCCGCGACGGCCTCTTCTGCGCCCACCCCCTGGTCCGCACCCTGCTGGGCGGCGACCCGCAGACCCAGGGCGAGTGCGGCGCCCCCGAGGCCGCCGCGGGGGAGAAGTCCCTCAACGCGATCCGGGTGAGCTTCGGCGCGGGCACCCCGGACGAGCACGTGCGGCGGTTCGTCGACGCCGTGCGGGAACTGGTCCGGGACGGCGCCAAGTGGCGGTACCGGACCGAGGGCGGGCGCTGCGTCCCCGCGGTGTGAGCGCCCTACGGCCTCAGGAGTCCAGCCCGATCGCGAACGCGGCCTCCAGGTCGTGCTGGGAGTACGTGCGGAAGGCGACGTGCGTGTCCGTCGCCTCCACGCCCGGGATCTTGCTGATCCGGCCCGGGATGACGTCCGCCAGGTCCTCGTGCTGCCGCACCCGGACCATGGCGATCAGGTCGTACGTGCCGGTGACGGAGAAGACCTCGCTGACCGACTCCAGCGCCGCGATCGACTCCGCGATCTCGGGGATGCGGTCCACGCTGGTCTTGATCAGGACGATCGCTGTGATCACGGCTGGCTCTCTCCCTCGGGGCCTCAAGGTGCCCTTCACTCTATGGCCAGATCCGTCAGGGAGGCACGCAAGGTCTCGCGCAGCGGTCCCATCTGCTCCGGGCCGTAGGTCCAGCTGTCGTACTCGTTCTGCACGAGCAGCCGGCCGCCGAAGCTGGCGACGCCGATCTTGGGCGGCATGCCCGGCGCGTTGGCCGTACCGCCGAAGCGGAGCAGTTCCATCCCCTCGGGGACGGGGTGCGCCGGGATCCGGCCCACGTTGGAGATGCCGTAGCTGACCACCGGCACGGGCACCGCGACGCCCCGGGCGCCCGCCCGGAGCGCGGCGAGCAGGAAGCGCTCGGGATCGCGCCGGGCCAGGGCGCCGGCCACCTGGCCGGAGACCTCGCGGCCGACGGCCTCCGGACGGTCGTCGTGCCCGACGGCCAGCGTGGTCTGCAGCCCGGTGATGCAGTTGAGCACGGTGCTCAGGGGCAGGTGCGGGGTCAGCCGGGTGCGCAGGTCGACGCCGTGCCCGCAGGTCATCGTCAGCGGGCCGTGCTCCGGTGCCAGCCGGGCGCGTACGGCGGTCAGCACCAGGCCGGTGACGAGGCTGTTGACGGTCACCCCGCGGGCCCGGGCGGCGGCCACCACGGCGTCGGTGATCCGCGGGGGGAACTCCAGCCGGTCGCAGACGAAGCGGCGCGCCGCGTCCGGGCGGCCGGGGCGTCCCACGGCGTCGGTGGGCAGGGTCGCGGGCTTGGCGTCGGCCGCCCCGCCCTGGGCGATGGCGTCCACCAGGGCGTCGAGCTCGGCGTCGGGGAAGGCGCCGGCCAGCCGCGTGTCGATCGCCTCGGGCAGCTCCTCGCGCCGTTCGGGGGCGGGGTCCGCGCCGGCGGCCAGGGCGGTGTAGTACCGCCAGAACTCGTCGAGCAGCGCGAAGGCCGAGCGGCCGTCGGCCACCCCGTGGTGGATGCCGAGCACCACCTGGCTGCGCTCGCCGTCCCGCAGCAGCCAGGCGTGCAGCAGGCTCTCGGTCCAGTCGGGCCGTGAGTTGATCAGCTCGGCGTAGGTCTCCTCGATGCCGTCGAGGACGGTGAGCGGCGGCCGCACCCGGTCGCGCACCCGGAGCAGCGGGCCGGCCTCACCGGACGTCACCTCCGAACGCAGGATCGGGTGGTGCTCGGTGAGCAGGCCGAGCGCCCGCCTCATCAGGGCGGGGTCCGGACGGCCGCGCACCAGGGACTCGACGAACTCGGGCATGTCGTACAGCGGGAGGCCCGCGGGACCCAGGTCCAGGAAGTAGACGCTCTCGAAGGGGGATACGGGGCGCTGACGCGTCATGGTGTGGAGGTCTCCGATGTCGGTGGAGGGGACGGCTCCGGCCCCGCGGGCGTGCGCGGGGCGGTGCCGAGACGGTGCAGGGCGGCGTCGAACTCATCGGGCCCGAGCGGGGGACCGGGCAGCGGGCGGGCGGCGGCGGGACGCAGCCCGTCCAGCATCAGGGCGAGATGGCGGCGCCAGGAGCGGGGCGCGGCCGGCACGGCCCGGCCCAGCGCGGCCAGCAGGAACAGCAGGTCCTCGACGGTGAGGTCGGCCCGGATGGTTTGCTGCTCCTGGCCGCGCCGCAGGAGGGCCGCCAGCGTGCGGTGGTTCTCCTCGCGCAGGGCGTCGAGCGTGGGCACGCCCTGGATGCTGGTCGTCATCAGGTCACCCGCGCCGCGGTCGGCGGCCAGCAGGGCGAACACGCGGTCGAGGTAGGCGGTCAGGCCGCTCCAGGCGTCCTCCTCGTCCCGGGTCCGCCGCGCCATGGCCAGGATCGGGGTGAGCGCGTCGCGGAAGACGGTCTCGATCAGTTCGGTGCGCCCGGCGAAGTGACGGTAGAGCGTGGCGTTGCCGACCCCGGCCCGGCGGGCGATGTCGTCGAGCGGGGCGTCCACCCCGCGTTCGGCGTAGATCTCCCGGGCGGCGGCGATCAGCAGCTCGCGATTGCGGCGCGCGTCGCTGCGCACGGGGGCTCTGCGGTGCTCGCTGCCGGCCATGGGCGGCACCCTAACACCAACCGTGGACTGGTCCCCGTTTCCGCTGCTAGGGTCGCGAACAACCGGGGGGTACTCCCCGCTTGCCTTCTTCCGGCCCGTCCCAAGCGAGGAACACACGTGTCCCTGAACGGCTTCGAGGATCTGTCAGCGCTCGGCCAGGCATTCGTCGACGACCCCTACCCCGTGTACGAGCGGATGCGCGCCGAGGGCCCGCTGCACCGGGTGCGGACCGCGGCGTCGGGGGAGTTCTGGCTCGTCGTGGGCCACGAGGAGGCGCGCGCGGCGCTGGCCGACGCCCGGCTGTCCAACGACATCCGGCACTCCGCCGGATGGCAGGACGACGGGGGCAACTCCATCGGCCTGAACATGGTGCAGACCGACCCCCCGCAGCACACGCGGCTGCGCAGGCTGGTGGCGAAGGACTTCACGCCCGGGCGCATCGAGGCGCTGCGCCCGGAGGTCCAGCGGATCGCGGACGAACTCGTGGACGCCATGCTGCCGCTGGGCCGCGCGGACCTGGTCGAGGCGTTCGCGCTGCCCCTGCCCCTGGCCGTCATCTGCGAACTGCTCGGCGTGCCGGCGACCGACCGCAAGACCTTCCACGACTGGTACCTGGAGAGCACGGACTTCACCCGGCCCGAGGCCGCCGGCGCCGCGGCCCTGGCGATGACCGGCTACCTCGCCGAACTCGTCGCCGCCAAGCGGGAGGAGCCCGGTGCGGACCTGCTGAGCGCGCTGGCCGGGCACATGGGCGAGGAGGAGCGGCTCTCCTCCGAGGAGATGCTGGGCATGGCCTTCCTGCTGCTGGTGGCCGGCTACGAGACGGCGGCCAACCTGCTGTCCAGCGGCACGCTCGCCCTGCTGCGCCACCCGGACCAGCTGGCCGCCCTGCGCGCCGACTGGTCGCTGCTGGAGAACGCCGTGGAGGAGATGCTCCGGTACGACGGGCCGGTCGAGACCACGGCGTTCCGCTACGCCAAGGAGCCCGTGGAGCTGGGCGGCACGGTGATCGGCGCGGGTGACTCCGTGGCCGTCGTGCTGGCCGCCGCCTCCCGCGATCCCCGGCGGTTCGACCGGGCAGACGGCTTCGACATCCGCCGGGACGCCCGCGGCCACATGGCCTTCGGCTACGGCATCCACCACTGCCTCGGCGCACCGCTGGCCCGCATGCAGGCCGCGGTCGCCTTCCGCACGCTGCTGGAGCGGTGCCCCGGCCTCGCCCTGGACACCGAGCCCGACACCCTCACGTGGCGCCCCAGCCTGATGCTGCGGGGCCTGCACCAGCTGCCGGTCACCTTCGGCTGACCCGTCCCGTCGCCGCGGAGGTCCTGCGGACCCGGGTGACCACCGCACAGGCCAGGGCACCCGGGTCCGGCCTGTGCGGTCAGCGCGGTTCGGGAACCATGGGCAGTGGCCCGGTGGTCAGGCTCATCCCGGCCCGGGGCGAGACGGTGGTGCCCGGCACCGGCCGCAGCCGCCAGCGGGAGGCGATGGTGGCCAGCGCCAGCGTCGCCTCCGTCATCCCGAAGACGTCGCCGATGCACTTGCGGCTTCCCGCGCCGAACGGCAGGTACGAACCCCGGGCGACGTCCTTGGCCCGTTCCGGCAGCCACCGGTCCGGGTCGAAGACCTCCGGGCGCGGGAACAGCGACGGGATGCGGTGGATGACGTAGGGGCTGATCAGCAGGTCCGAACCGGCCGCCAGCCGGTGCCCGGCCAGCTCGGTGGGTTCGGTGGTCGTCCTGGTGTACATCCAGGCCGGCGGGTACAGCCGCAGGGTCTCGGTGAAGATCCGCTGGGTCTGGACGAGCCCCGGTACGTCGGCGTGACCGGGGATCCGGCCGCCCAGCACCTCGTCGACCTCGGCGTGCAGCCGCGCCTCGGCCTCGGGGTTGGCCGCCAGCAGGTGCCAGGCCCAGGTCAGGGCGCTCGCCGTGGTCTCCACACCGGCCAGCAGCAGGGTCATGACCTGGTCGTGGACCTCCCGGTCGGTCATCGCGCCGCCGTCCTCCTCGTCCCGTGCGGCCAGCAGCGCGGACAGCAGGTCGCCGCGGTCCCCGCCGGAGCGCCGGTAGTCCCCGACGATCGTGTCGATGAGGGCGTGCAGCCTGGCGAGCGCCGCGTCGAACTCCCGGTTGGCGGCCAGGGGCAGCTTCGCCAGCAGACCGGTGGGGTCCATCGCGCGACGGAACGCGCCGCGCACCATGACGGGCAGGCTGCGCTGGATCTCCGCGACGGAGTGGGGCGCCATCTCGGTCGAGAACAGCGCGCGGGCGGTCACCCGCGCGGTCAGGGCCTGCATCGCGTCCCCGACGTCGACCGGCCGGCCCGCCCGCCAGCTCTCCGCGTGCGCCGCGCACTCCTCGCGCATCACCTCGGCGTACGTCGCGATGCGCGCCGCGTGGAAGGCCGGCTGGACCATGCGCCGCTGCCGGCGGTGGTCGGCCCAGTCGGACGTGATCAGCCCGTTGCCCAGGATGGGCCGGGCCTTGTCCTTCACCGGCCCCCCGGTGTCGTACACCCGCGCGTTCAGCAGCACCTGCTGCACCAGCTCCGGATGACAGGGCAGATAGGTCGGCCTGGTGCCGAGCCGCAGCTCGACCAGGTCGCCCGCGGCCGGCAGTGCGGCGAGGAACTCCAGCGGGCGGCGGGCCAGCCGCGGCGCGTGGCCCACCAGCGGCAGCCGGCCCGGCGCCCTGGCGATCCGCCAGCTGCGCGTGGCCACGTCGGACGGTGTCTTCATGCCGGATGTGTCCTTCGGTGACGGTACGGACGGGGAAGGGGGAAGGGGGGCGCGGAACGCGGGAGGAGGAGCGGGTCAGCGCCGTTCCAGCACCATGGGCAGCGGGCCCGCCTCCAGGGTGGCCCTGGGCTCCGGCCGCAGCCGGGACCCGGGCGCGGGGCGCAGTCGCCAGCGGGCGGCGACGGTCGCCACGATGAGCGCGGTCTCGGTGAGCGCGAGGACGTCGCCGATGCACTTGTGGCTCCCCGCGCCGAACGGCAGCAGCGCCCCGCGCGGCACCTGTCCGGCCCGGTCCTCCTCCCAGCGGCCGGGGTCGAAGGACTCGGGGTCGGGGAAGAGTTCGGGATTGTGGTGCAGGGCGTACGCGCTGTACAGGATCATCGTCCCGGAGGGAACCGGCCGGCCGGCGAGTTCGGTGTCCTGCGCCGTGACCCGCATCGCCATCCAGGACGGCGGGTACAGGCGCAGCGCCTCGGTGATGACGTTGCGGGTGTACGGCAGGGCGGGCAGGTCGCCGTGGACGGGGGTGCGTCCCGCCAGCGCCGTGTCCACCTCGGCGTGCACACGCTTCTCCACCTCGGGCAGCGTGCCCATGAGGTGGAAGACGAAGGCCAGGGTGGAGGCGGTGGTCTCGCTGCCGGCCACCAGGAAGGTGACGACCTGGTCCAGGACCTGTCCGTCGTCCAGCTTCTCCCCGGTCTCGGGGTGTTCCGCCCGCAGCAGGGTGGAGAGCAGGTCGCCGTGGTCCGTGTCCGACCGCCGCCGCTCGGCGATCATGCCGGCCACGATCTGGCGCAGCCGCGCGTTGGCGTGGTCGTAGGCGCGGTTCCCCGGGGTGGGCAGCTTCTCCATGATGCCCAGCGGGGCGACGGTGCGCTTGTAGATGCCGTGCGACACCGTCCGCAGGCACTGCCGGGCCTCCTCGACGGTGGCGTCGTCGAGCCCGGTGGAGAAGAGGGTGCGCGCGGCGACCCGCATGAGCAGGGCGTGCATGGCGTCGCTGACGTCGAGGGTCCGGCCGGCCCGCCAGGCGTCGGTCACGGTGCGGGTGTCCGCGGCCACCGCCGTCGTGTAGGCGGCGATCCGCGTCGTGTGGAAGGCGGGCTGGATCAGGCGGCGCTGGAAGCGGTGCTCCTCGCCGCGGGACACCGACAGGCTGTTGCCGAGCAGTTGCCGTGCCTTGTCGAAGACGCCTCCCTTGTCGAAGACGCGCGGGTTGAGCAGCACGTGCCGGACCAGCTCGGGGTGGGCGGCGAGGTAGGCCCGGCCGGGACCGAGCCGGACCTCGACCAGGTCGCCGTACGCGGGCAGCGAGGCCAGGAACTCCAGGGGGCGGCGCCACAGCGCGGGCACGTGTCCCAGGAGCGGCACGGCGCCGGGGGCGGTGCCGGTCCGCCAGTGCCGCTCCGGCTCGGCTGACTTGGAGGTGCGCATTCCGGCGGCCCCTACTGGATACGCGAGTTGACGTCGTTCACGGGGGCCTGGTAGCGCCGGTCCCGTGTGGTCCACACGAAGTTGCCCTGGATCAGGTCGAGCAGGACGTCCCGGGTGACGTCGTCGAACGCCCTGATGCACTCCAGGTCCTCGGCCATGTCGTCGAGGCGGGCCTGGAAGAAGCGCCGGAAGTCCGCCTCGTCGGTCATGTCGCACAGCCGGAAGCAGTTGGTGATCTGGCCGAGGGCCTGCTCGCGGTCGTAGGAGTAGAAGTCGTTGACGATGGCCAGCCCGCGGGTCGTCATCCGGGCGGCGAGGCCGGTCCTGGAGTGTTCGGTCAGCTCGCGGTGGCGGTAGATCGGGTAGGACATGCGCATCCAGAAGTCCACGCCGACGTCGGTGACGCGGAAGCGGAAGTACTGTTCGGGCGAGGTGCTGCAGAGCACCTTCTTGAGCAGCGAGTCGCGGAACATGTGGTCGCTGGTGACGAAGGCGCGGGCGCCCTCGTACGCGAACTCCGCGTCCTCGGGGGAGTAGTACCGCTCGCACACCGCGCGCAGCTGGGGCAGGAAGAGGCCGAAGTCGTGCAGGGCGGCGTCCATGTCGTCCCAGACGAAGGTCACGCAGTTGAGCACGCAGACCGCCTTGAACGCCTCCATGTCCTTGATGTGGCGGGCGCTCTGCGACCAGCGCACCACGTCCATGTAGGAGATCCAGCGCTTGTCGGAGACGGTCTTGCCGAGGGGGGCCACCGCCCGGTTGCAGGCGTCGATGACCTCCCGCAGCTCGGCGTCCGTCATGGGCACCTTCCGCGCCTCGTACCCGACGTGCCGCTCGAACAGGGCGGCGAAGCGGTCCGTGCACTCCTGCCAGTAGCGGGCGGCCGAGGCGGGGGCCGTGACGGTGGGCGAGGTCAGGTCCGCGGTCATGAGTTCCTCCTGGTGGCCGTGACGGCGAGCTGCTTGAGGGCGGTGACGGCATCGGCGGTGAAGGGGGCGGTCTCCAGGGCCCGGAGGGCCTGCCGGAGGCGTTCGTCGATCATGCGTTCGACGGCGTCCCGGGCGCCGGTGGACGCGAACAGCGCCCGGACCTCCTCGGCGCCGGCCTCGTCCAGCTGCGGATCGCCGATCAGCGCGCGCAGCCGGGCGCCCTGCGCCGCGTCGCCGGCGCGCAGGGCGAGCGCGACCAGGGTCGTGTTCTTGCCGGCCCGCAGATCGTCCAGACGCGACTTGCCGGTGTCGCGGACGTCGCCGTAGACCCCCAGCAGGTCGTCACGGAGCTGGAAGGCCTCGCCCAGGGGCAGGGCGAACGCCGAGCAGGCGGCCAGGGCCTCGGCGCCGGCTCCCGCGAGGGCGGCACCGATGTGCAGCGGGCGCTCGACGGTGTACTTGGCCGTCTTGTAGCGGTTGACGGTGAGCGTGGCGTCGACGTCGTCGGTGAGCTCGCCGGTCGCCCTGAGGTCCAGGTACTGCCCGAACATCACCTCCGTGCGCATCTCGCCGACGAGCGGCAGGACCGCCGCCGACTGGACGGCGGTGAGGTTTGCCGTGTGCAGGAGCTGGTCCGACCAGGCGAAGGCGAGGTCGCCCAGCAGGACCGCGGCGCCCATTCCGAACCGCTCGGCACGGTCGTCGCCCCGTTCTCCGGCGAGCACGCGGTGGACGGTGGGTCGGCCGCGCCGGGTGTCGCTGTCGTCCATGATGTCGTCGTGAATGAGGGCGAAGGCGTGGAACATCTCCAGTGAGGCGGCCACGCGTACCACGGCCGCCAGGTCGGATGATTCCCCGCCGGCCGCCTGCCAGCCCATCACGGTGAGCACCGGGCGGATTCGCTTGCCGCCCATCATGAACTCTTCGAGCAATGTGACGAGCCTGGCCATGTGTGGATTCCCGGAGTTCTCGCTCCGGCTTTCCAGGAAATCGACCAGGACGGTGTCCACGGCATTCTTCGTGACGCGTGGATCGAGTATGCCGGGAGATATGGTCTGCGTACTCATATTCCTGTGCTTCATCCCCGCTCATAGGAACAGTGGAGCCGGCTCCGCGTCTGCGGCGGACATGTGCGCACATGGTTGGGCACGCGCGCAGGAATTGCCGGACACTGTGGAAATCCGCCGGGCGGCACTGCCCGGCGGCTGGAGGCCGGACCGACGTCAGGAGAGGAGATCGACGCGGAGTTCGCTGAGCCCGCGGATATTGACCTGCGGACGCCACACGACGTCCTCGCGGACGAGTCTGATGTCGCGGTGGCGGCGCAGCAGCTCGGTGAGGACGAGGCGCGCCTCGGTCTTCGCCAGCAGGGCGCCGATGCAGTAGTGGGGGCCGCCCCCGAAGGACAGCGGCCGGACGTCCGGGCGCCGCAGGTCGAGGCGGTCGGGGTCGGCGAAGCGCAGCGGGTCGCGGTTGGCGGCGCCGAGCAGGATCATCACCTTGGAGCCGGCCGGGATCGTGGCGCCCTCGAGTTCGATGTCGGCGGTGGTGATGCGGGCCACCAGCTGGATGGGCGCGTCGTACCGGAGCAGCTCCTCGACGCCGTTGTCGATGAGGCCCGGGTCCTCGCGCAGGGCGCGCAGCTGGCCGGGGTGGCGCAGCAGGGCGAGCATGCCGTTGCCGATGAGGTTGACGGTCGTCTCGTGGCCGCCCATGAAGAACATCATGACGTTGGCGACGATCTCCTCGTCGGAGAGCCTCTCGCCGTCGAACCGGGCCAGCAGCAGGCGGGAGATGATGTCGTCCCGGGGATCCGCGCGCCGTTTCTCCAGATGTCCGGCGATGTAGGCGCCGAACTCCTCCGCCGCGTCGTTCATGGCGCGGCGGGCGTCCTCGTCGGTGGCCGGGTCGATGACGTGGCCGAGCGCGTCGGTCCACTTCCGGCACAGGTCGCGGTCCTCCACGGGGAGGCCGCCCAGGCCGCAGAAGACGGTCACCGGAACCAGGGCCGCGAGCTGCCCGATGAGGTCGACGTCCCGGCCGCCGCCCATGTCCGTCATGATCCGGTGGACGATGCCGGCGATCCGGGGGGCCGTCTCGCGGATGGCCCTGGCGGTGAACACGGGGTTGGCCAGGCCGCGCAGCCGGCGGTGCGCGTCGCCGTCCCGCATCAGCATCCAGCTGCGGGTGGCGCGCACGATCGGACTGTCCTGTCCGCCCCGTTGTGCGGCCCATTTGGGGTCTTGTGGATATTCACTGGTTAATTCGGGATTCCGGATGAGTGCGGCCACCGCGTCGTATCCCGACACCACCCAGTGGCCGTACGGCGTCCGGTGGACCGGTTTCGCGTCCCGGAGGCGTTTGTAGAGCGGGTACGGATCGGTGCGCAATCGTGGGTCACGAGCATTGAACAAAGGTTTACTGCCCGTTGGTTCCATGCCTGTCTCCCCCATGAAATCGGCAGGCCGTCGCAGGGAGCCGCCGCCGCGGCCCCGAACCCGGTGACCGAATAGTAGGCACACGACAACCGCCGATGACAAGGCCCGTCGCCCTGGACAAGATCCTCAACTCCATATTAGCGTCGAGCCGTTGGCGAACACACCGATCGAGGCTTCAGGGGGAAGAGCGGTGCGGCGCACTGTTTTCCAGGACGAGCACGAGACGTTCCGCGCGACGGTGCGGGGCTTAATCGAGACAGAGGTCGTACCCGTCTATTCCGAATGGGAAACGGCCGGCCGGGTGCCGCGTGACTTCTATCTCAGACTGGGCAAGCTCGGCATCTTCGGGCTCGGTATCCCGGAGGAGTTCGGCGGCGCGGGCCGGAAGGGTTTCAAGTTCAACGCCGTCATCGCGGAGGAGTGCGCCCGGGCCGGCGTGACCTTCGGCGGGGCCGGCGCGCACCTGGCGCTGCCCGCCACGTTCGTCGAGCACACCACCCCGGAGCAGAAGCGGCGCTGGCTGCCCGGGTTCGTCACCGGCGAGCTGATGACGGCCATCGCGATCACGGAGCCGGGGGCCGGCTCCGACGTCGCCGGCCTGCGCACGGCCGCCGAGCTGTCCGGCGACGGCACCCACTACGTGCTGAACGGGACCAAGGCCTACGTCCTCGGCGGCGCCCAGGCCGATCTGGTGCTCGTCGCCTGCCGCACGTCCGCCGACCGGTCCGACCGGCGCGGCGGCATGTCCCTGCTCGCCGTGGACACCCGGGCCCCGGGCGTGACCGTCGAGTCCGAGCCGGCCACGCTGGGCCTGCGGTCCTCCGACATCGTCGGGATGACCTTCACGGACGTCCGGGTCCCGGCCGGCGACGTGCTGGGCGAGCCGGGAGACGCCTTCGCGTGTCTGGCCGGCATCTTCCCGCAGGAGCGCCTGGGCATCGCCGTCGGCGCCTACGCGCAGGCCGCCGCGGCGGTCCGGCTCGCCACCGAGTACGTGCGCGGGCGCACCGCCTTCGGCAAGCCGGTCGCCGCGTTCCAGAACACCAAGTTCGTGCTCGCCGACTGCCAGGCCACGGTGAACGCGCTGCAGGCGGTCGTGGACCAGGCCCTGGACGCCTTCGACGGCGGGGAACTCACCGCGGAGGAGGCGGCCGCGACCAAGCTGTACTGCACGGAGGCGGCGGTCGGGGTGCTCGACAAGTGCCTGCAGCTGCACGGCGGTCTCGGCTTCACGATGGACCATCCGATCGCCCGGCTGTACGCCGACAACCGCGCGAGCCGGATCTTCGGCGGCACCAGCGAGATCATGCGCACGATCGTCGCCAGGTCGATGGGGCTCTGACCGGCCGGACGGGAGGCGCCCGGCAGGGCGCGGGACCACTCCGAGGGGTGTCCGCCGCGGCGGACACCCCTTCCGCGCGCCCGGGGGACCCTCATCCGCCGCCGGGCTCCGGCGCCGCCCTTGCGGCCCGCCGTCCGAACCGCAGCCACGCGAAGAGGAAGCCGAGCGCGAAGCCGACCAGGTGCGCGAGGTAGGCCACGCCCGGCCCCTGGGAGGCGCGGCCCGCGGCCAGCCACTGCACCGCCGCCCAGAAGGGCAGGACGACCCAGGCCGGGAAGCGCAGGGGGAGGAAGAACAGGAACGGGAGCAGACTGGTGACACGGGCGTCGGGGAACAGGTAGAGGAACGCGCCCAGCACCGCGGAGATCGCCCCGGAAGCCCCGACCAGCGACTGCCGGGACGCGTCGTTGGCGGCCGCGTAGCCGATCAGCGCGAGGTAGCCGCAGCCGAGATAGAAGAGGGTGAACCGGACACGGCCCATCCGCTCCTCGGTCATCGCTCCGAAGACATAGAGGAAGAGCATGTTGCCGAGCAGATGCACCCAGCTGCCGTGCACGAAGAGGGCGGTCGCGGGGGAGAGGGCCTCCCGCGCCGGCGCGGCGAACAGTTCCGCGGGGATCACGCCCCAGTGCCGGAAGTACGCCCGCTGGGCGGCGAGCAGCGCGTTCCCGGAGCCGTACACCGGGTCGAGCCCGGACGCCGGCCCGAGGACGAAGACCAGGCAGCACAGACCGATGAGGCCGTACGTCACCGGCGCCGACGTGCCCCGCACCGCTCTGAAGGTCCTGCCGGCCACGGCGCCCCAGTCGCTGATCATGGTTACAGAGCATGACGTAACGGGACGCATTCGCACAGACCGCCTCGCCGCCGTGGACGGACCAGCGGCGAGTGACCGCCAGGCCGTAGGGTTACGAGCCACACGCGTCGGGCAGATGGCGCGTCACGGACACTAGAAGGAAGCGAAAGCCACGATGACGGTTCCCCTGCCGACCGCCACGACGCGATGGCGCTGTGCCCTGTGCGGCAACCTCACCCGGTTCGACGTGACCCGCTCGTCCAAGGTCGTCGAGTACGTCCACCTCGATCTCGCCGGTGAGCCGACGGTGGAGGAGCGCGAGGTGGTCAGTGAGACCATCGAGTCGGTGCGCTGCCGCTGGTGCAACGCGGTGGACCAGGTGGAACTCGTGGACAGGCCCGGCGCCGGCTCCTGAGCGGAGCGGCCCCGGGGAAGAGCAGGAACAGTGGGGTGTGACGGATGGTGGAGACCGCAGGCGGGGGGCCGGGCGACGGCACCGCCGAGGTGCTTGACCGTCCGCTGCCCGACGGCGTGCGCCGGCGCGTCGTGCAGATCGTCTCGGACGGCTTCGGCAGCCTGACGGTGACGGAACTGCCCGCCCAGCTGAGACAGTACGCCCGGTTCGCCCCCAATCGCCGGGCGAAGTTCGCCGGGAACGCGATGGCGGCGGCCCTGGAGACCGACGCCCTGTTCCGGCAGCGGATCGGGGAGAAGTTCAAGGAGGCGCAGCCGGAACTCGCCGGCGCCCTCGACTCCGGCTCCCCGCCTCCGGCCGCGGACCCGCTCGACGTGGCGGCCGCGGCCTACGTACTGCGCCCGGCGGGCTGGGTGAAGCTGGTCACCGCCGCCGGCGAGGAGGCCCAGCGGGCGGACGCCGAGCGGGCGGACGAGGAGAGCCGGGCCGAGCTGGAGCGGCTGCGCGCCGAACTGGCCCAGGCCCGCGACCACACCCGCGCCGAGACCGAACGGCTGCGCGCGGAGCTGGAGTCGGCGAAGCGGGAGACGGAGTCGCTGCACCGCAAGCTGCGGGCCGCGCTCAGCGACGTCAAGCGGGGCGAGGCCGCGCTGCGCAAGGCGCACGGCGAGACGGACGCCGTGCGCGCGGAGGCGCACGCGCAGGTGTCGGCCGCCGAGAGCGAGTCCCGGCGGCTCAGGACCCGCCTGGGCGAGGCCGAGGCGGCGCTGGAGGCCACCCGGCGGGCGACCCGCGAGGGCCGCAGCGTGGAGGACATGCGGGTGCGGCTGCTGCTCGACACCCTGCTCGACGCGACCCAGGGCCTCAGGCGCGAACTCGCCCTGCCGCCGGTGTCCGTGCGCCCGGCCGAGACCGTGGACGCGGTCGAACCGGGACGGATGACCCCGAAGGACATCGCGGCCCGTGCCCTGTCCGAGCACGACCCGGCCATCCTCGACCAGTTGCTCGCGCTGCCGCAGGCGCACCTGGTGGTCGACGGCTACAACGTGACCAAGACCGGTTATCCGCAGATGCCGCTGGAGAAGCAGCGGCTCCGGCTCCTCGGTCAGCTCTCGGCGCTCGCCGCGCAGACCGGCGCCGAGGTGACATGTGTCTTCGACGGCGCCGAACTGGCCGCGCCGGTGCTCCTCGCGCCGCCGCGCGGGGTGCGGGTGCTGTTCTCCAAGCCGGGGGTCACGGCCGACGAGCTGATCCGCCAGCTCGTGCGCGCGGAGCCGCCGGGCCGTCCGGTCATCGTCGCCTCCACCGACCGCGAGGTGGCCGACGGGGTCGCCAGGGCGGGCGCCCGGCCCGTGGCCTCTGCGGTGCTTCTGAAGCGACTGTCCTGAAAGTCCAACAGGCGTCGTAGATGCCCGAATTGGTCGCATCGTCACGCAGCGCAGCGTCAAGCGGATATCACTGCACGTGAGTTGTGTGCAAAGAATGCATTGCGGTGCCGGGTTTTTTGCCGCGAGGATTTGAATGATCACAACTGTGTCACTAGGGTCTGGGCTCGAACCTCCGAACGGGTGATCACTCACAAGAAGGAGATCGTCCCTCGTGGCGTCCCACCGTCGACCCAAGCAGCCGAGCCGCACGCGTGTCACCGTGCTGACCACCGCAGCCGCCGCTGCCGTCGCGCTGAGCGCGAACGCCGCCAACGCCGCGCCCACCGAGAAGCTGGGCAAGGACGAGGTCAAGGCGAAGGTCGACAAGCTCTACGAGCAGGCCGAGCAGGCCACCGAGAAGTACAACGGGGCCAAGGAGAAGCAGCACAAGCTGCAGAAGGAAATCTCCACCATCCAGGACAACGTCGCCCGCGGCCAGGAGGAGCTCAACAAGCTCCGCGACGGCCTCGGTTCGATGGCCACCGCCCAGTACCGCTCCGGTGGCATCGACCCCTCGGTCCAGCTCCTGCTCTCCTCGGACCCGGACGACTACCTCGACAAGGCCTCCACGCTCGACCAGTTGAGCGGCCAGCAGGTCGACGCGCTGAAGAAGATCCAGGACAAGCAGCGCGAACTCGCCCAGGAGCGGGCGGAGGCCACGGAGAAGCTCAAGGACCTCTCCTCCACGCGCACCCAGCTGGAGCACAAGAAGAAGGAGGTCCAGGGCAAGCTCGCAGAGGCGCAGAAGCTCCTCAACACCCTGACCGCCAAGGAGAAGGCGGAGATCGCCGCCAAGCAGCAGCGGGCCGACCGCTCCTCCTCCGACCGCGTGGACCTGGGCGACGCCCCGCCCGCCTCCAACCGCGCCTCGGCGGCCTTCTCCGCCGCCCAGAGCAAGATCGGCTCGCCCTACGTCTACGGCGCGACCGGCCCCTCCTCCTTCGACTGCTCGGGCCTGACCTCCTGGGCCTACGCCCAGGCCGGCGTGACCATACCGCGCACCTCCGAGGCGCAGGCGGGCACAGGCACCCGGATCTACAGCCAGAGCGACCTGAAGGTCGGCGACCTGGTCTTCTTCTACGGCGACCTCCACCATGTCGGCCTCTACGCCGGCAACGGCCAGGTGCTGCACGCCCCGCACACCGGCGCGGTGGTCCGTTACGAGGCCATCGGCAACATGCCGTTCCAGTTCGGCGTCCGGGTCTGACGCCTCTGCCCCGGCGCCCCTGAAACGCACCCGGTGGCGCCCGAACGGGCGAATCCCCGGGACCCGCACTGACTCCACGCCCCGCCCTTGACCTGCGTCAGCGGCGGGGCGTCAGCGTGCGTTGACGCACCGGCGGTTGGTCCGGGTTCCCGCGCACGGCTACTGTCTGCCGCGTTTCCCCGGCGCCGGGGCCTCCCCGTCCCCGGCGCCGGGGAAACGGTCTCCGTCCGCCAGCAGAAGGACTGCCGTGGGGTCCCATCGCCGTCTCGCACCGTCCGGATTCGACCGGGGCGCCGCCGCCCTGTGCGTGCTGTCCGCCGCGGCCGCCGCACTCGGCGCCGTACCGGCGCAGGCAGCACCGCACGGTGGCACCCGTGCCGAGGTGGACCGGCTCTACGAGGAGGCCGAGCGGGCGACCCAGGCCTTCGACAAGGCCGCGGAGCGGGCGGGCGCCCTGCGCCGCCAGGTACGGGACGCCCAGGACCGCATCGCCCGGCAGCAGCAGCGCGTCAACACCCTGCGCGAACACCTCGGTTCGCTCGCCGGCGCCCAGTACCGCTCCGGCGGCGTCGACCCGGCCGTCGCCCTGCTCTTCGCCGACGACCCCGACGACTACCTGGACAAGGCCGCCACCCTCGACCGCATCGGCACCCGGCAGGCCGGCCAGCTCCGGGAGCTGCGGTCCGCGCTGCGCGAGCTGGCCCAGGAGCGCGCGGAGGCGACCGGCAAGCTCGCCGAACTGGACCGCAGCCGCAAGGCCGTCGCCACCCACAAGCGCACGGTGGTGAAGAAGCTCGCCGCGGCCCGGCGGCTGCTCGACTCCCTGCCCCCAGCGGACCGCGCCGCCTACGGCCGGGCCTCCCGGGGCAGCCGCGTCGACCTGCCCGACCCGGCCGGATCCCTCGTCGCCGGCGGCCGCGCCGCAGCGGCCCTGGCCGCCGCCCGCTCCGCCCTCGGCCGCCCCTACGTGTGGGGCGCCAACGGACCCTCCGGCTTCGACTGCTCGGGCCTGATGCAGTGGTCGTACGCGCACGCGGGCATCCACCTGCCGCGCACCTCGCAGGAGCAGCGCCTCGCCGGCCGGCGGGTGCCGCTCTCCCAGGCCCGCCCCGGCGACCTGGTCGTCTACCGCTCCGACGCCAGCCACGTGGCCATGTACGCCGGCAACGGCCAGGTCATCCACGCGCCCTACCCCGGCGCTCCGGTGCGCTACGACCCGGTCGGCATGATGCCCGTCTCCTCGGTCACCAGACCCTGAGCGCCCCGCGCGCCGTACGATCGGAAAGTGGCTGGTCGCGGACGGGTGTGGCGGATCGGAGCCGCAGGGCTCTGCCTGCTGCTGCCCCTGACGGGGTGCGGCGGGCGCACGGCGGCCGACTCCGCCCGCGCCGAGGTGCAGCACGTGCTCGACCGGCGCGCCGCGGCCCTCGTCGCCCATGACGCGAGCGCGTACGGCGAGACCGGCACCCGTGCCGAGTACGCCCGGCTGCGCGCCCTGCCGCTGGCCTCCTGGAGCTACCGGGTCACCGGCGTGCACCGCACCTCCTCCGGCGCCACCGCCGACGCCGACCTGCGCTACCGCGTCGCCGGCTACGACCGGGCCCCGGTCGACGTCCGGCGCACCCTCACCCTCGGCCGCGGCGCCGGCGGGGCCTGGTACGTCACAGCGGACAGGCCCGCCCGGCGGGCCGGGCAGCAGTTGTGGGACCAGGGCACGGTGACCGCCGTCGAGGGCGCGCGCAGCCTGGTCCTCGGCACCGGCCGGCCGCGGGCCGAGCTGCGGGCCTTCGCCAGGATGGCCGACCGGGCGGCCCCGGCCGTCTCGCACGAGTGGGGCACGGACTGGAGCGGGCGGGTCGTGGTCCTCGTACCGCGGTCCCTGGCGGGCATGGCCGGCCTGCTCGGCTCGCCCGCGTCCGACTATCGCGGGATCGCGGCCGTCACCACCGGCGAGGCGGGGGGCTCCGGCCGGACGCCCGCGGACCGGGTGGTCGTCAACCCGGAGGCGTACGCCGGGCTCGGGGACGTCGGCAAGCAGGTCGTGCTCACCCACGAGACCACCCACGTGGCCACGCGCGCCCACACCACCGCCGCCACCCCGCTGTGGCTCTCCGAGGGCTACGCCGACTGGATCGGCTACCTCGGCGCCGGCCGCGCGCCGAGGGCGATCGCGCCCGAACTCGCCCGCGCCGTCCAGGACGGCCGGGCGCCCGGCGCGCTCCCCGGCGACAAGGACTTCGGCTTCACCGGCGACCCCACCGAGCTGGCGCAGGCCTACGAGAGCGGCTGGCTGGCCTGCCGGATGATCGCCGACGACTGGGGCGCGGCCCGGCTCGGCGCCTTCTACCGGGCCGTCGGCGCCCACGGCAAGCGGCCGGGCGCGGTCGAGCAGGCGCTGCGCAAGGTGCTCGGCACGACGCCGCAGCGGTTCACCGCGCGCTGGCGGGACTACGTCACGAAGCGGCTCGGCTGAGCGTGTCGATCGCCGCGGTCAGCCATTCCCGCTCGGCCCGCCCGGTGGCCCGGGCGACCCGCAGCATGCCCTCCCGGAACATGTCCCCGGCCTGCTCGGCACGGACCGGCTCGCCCTTGCGGTAGAAGAAGCTCGCCGGGGCCTGGAGGAAGTCCAGGCGGCGGCGGAGCACGGCGGCCTGCTCGGCGGGGTCGTCGAGGTGGCGCAGGAACGAGAGCACCGTGTTGAAGCGGACCTGGTCGGTGATCTCCGCCGGCTTGGGGGTGCGCAGCCGTCTCATCAGCTCCGCGCGTCCCTCCTCGGTCAGGGACAGCACCCGGCGCGGTGCCGCGCTCGCGCCCTCCTCGGTGCGCTGGTCCAGCAGCCCGGCGGCCACCAGCCGGTTGATGGCCGGGTACAGGGCGCCGTCGCTGACCGGGCGGACGTGCCCGCTCAGCGCCGTGATCCGCTCCTTCAGCTCGTAACCGTGCAGCGGTTCCTCGGCCAGGAAGCCCAGAATCGACAGCTCCAGCACGCGGGATCCTCCTTGCAGCGGGCGGGGAACACATGCTAGCTCTTATCGAGCTACCTCTAAACGAGGTAGCTCGATAAGAGGGGGTTCCCTTGGACGCGCACCGCAGGCAGCTCGTCTCGCTCGCCCACCCGGTCTACTTCTCGCTCCTCGCCTCCGTCGCCGCGGGGATCATCAACACCGTCTGGGTCTCCCGGCTCGGCGGCGCCGCCGTCGCCGCCGTGGCCGTCGCGACCAGCACCGAGAACGTCCTGCTCGGCGTCGCGCTGGTCTTCGCCTCCGGCACCACCGTGCTGGTCGCGCACGCCCGGGGCGCCCGTGACCCCGCAGCGGTGCGCGCCGCGGTGCGCGGCGGGGTCGCGCTGTGCGCCCTGGTCGCCCCCGCGGTCGCGGCCGGCGGCCTCCTGCTGCGCGAGCCGCTGGCCGGTCTGGTGCTCGGCGGTGCCGGGGACACCGCCGCACGCCTGGCCACCGGCTACTTCGCGATCTCCCTGCCGGGCATGGCCGTCTTCTTCGCCCAGCAGCTCGTCGACGGCATCCTCAAGGGCGCCGGCGACACCCGCACCCCGTTGCGGCTCGCCCTGCTGGCCAACGGGCTGATCCTGCTGTGCGACCCCGTCCTGATCCACCGCTACGGCGTCCGCGGCGCCGCCGCCTCCACCGTGCTGTGCCGCTGCGTCGCCCTGGCGGCGGGCCTGCGCGCCCTGCGCCGCGACCCCCTGGTGCGCTCGGCAGCCCGGGCCGGTGCCGCCGGACCCCTCCCCGCCGCCCTGCGCCGCACCCTCACCACCGGGCTGCCCATGTCCGCCGACTTCACCGTGCGCCAGGGCGGGTCGCTGGTCCTCGTCGCGATCGTGGCCCGGCTCGGCGTGACCGCGGTGGCCGCCTACTCGATCGCCTACAAGGTCATGTACGTCGCCACCATGGCCTTCTACGCGGTCCGGCAGGCCGCCGCGATCCACACCGCGCACACGCGGGGCGCGGGCGAGGACGCGCGACGGGAGATCGGCCGGGAGGCGGTGCTGGTCTCCGGGACGCTGGGCCTCGCGGCCGCCGTCCTGTTCGCCGCCACGGGTCCGTGGATCATGGCCGCCTTCGGCGCCGGACCCGAAGTCGCGCGCCAGGGCGTGCTGTTCCTGCGCTGCACGGGCCCCTTCCTGCTGCTGACGGCCTGCTTCATCGCGCTCGGCGGGGTCTTCGAGGGCAGCGGGGGAGCGCCCGTCCTCCTCCGGGTCACCGTGCTCGGCACCACCGTCCAGCTGCCCCTGGCGTACGCCCTCACCGGCCTCGGCCTGCCCGGCGTCTGCCTGGCGCTCGCCCTGTCGATGGCGGTGCAGTGCGCGACCGTGGCGGCGCTGCTGCGGCGGCGGGTGCCGGGGCAGGCCGGGACCAAGGACCTCGGGGACCTTCCGGCCCGGACCGGATGAGTCAGCCGGAGACGGGGGTCTCCTCGGCGTGGCTCGGCCGCGGCGGCAGCGGGGCGGCCGGGGCCGGGGGAACGGTCGAACGCCACAGCCGGCGGGCCGCGGTGAGCGCGGCGGCGACCAGCAGGCCGTTGCGCAGCGCCAGCAGGGTGACGCCGTACCAGTCGCTCAGCACCACGTGCAGGAAGCCGAGCGGGAACTCCAGGACCGTCACGAAGGACGCGAGCACCACCATCAGGGCCGGCGCCCCCATGCGGCTCGCCCGGTGGGACACGCAGACGGAGGCCAGCCCGACCAGCCACACCAGGTACTGCGGGCTGAGGACCCGGCTGGTGACCGTGAACAGCAGCACGGCGGTGAAGGCCGCGTCGGCGAGGGTGTGCGGCGCGTGGCGGGTCGTCCGCAGCCGCCACAGCACCAGCCAGCCGAACGCGGCCGCGGTCAGCGCCAGCGCCGCCCCGCTGACCTCCGCGACCCGCGGGCCGAGGAACTCCATCGACCCGTAGTTCAGCAGCACCTCGCCGTCCCAGCCGAAGTGCCGGCCCACGTGGAAGACCAGGGACCCCAGCGACTCCACCTCGGTGCCGCGGTCCCGCTGGAACGTCAGGAAGGCGAAGGCGCCCGGCATGGTCACCGCGAACAGCGCCACGACGCCCGCCGCGGTCACCGCCGCGGCCCGCCACGCCTCCCGTCGCACGGCGCCGGCCAGCAGCAGCGCGGGCCACACCTTCAGCAGGGCCCCGAAGGCCGTCAGGGCGCCCATCAGCCGCGGGCGCCGGGCCCCGGCGAGCAGGGCGGCCACGGCCACCGCGGTCACCATCACGTCATAGCGGGCGTACGCCGTCGGCCCGAGCAGCGGCACCCCCGCCACCCACACCCACGCCCCGCCCCGGGACCGGCCGGCGCGACCGCCCGCGTACAGCAGCGAGGCCAGCACGGCCAGGTCCGCGAGGAACGCCAGCACGAAGAAGGCGTGCGCGTAGGACAGGAACGGCAGGACGGCGGGGGCGAGGACCGGGAGGGCGCCGGCGGGCGGGTACTGCCAGGTGACGTCGTCCAGCGGGAACGTTCCCCGAAGCAGCTCCTCGTACCAGCCCCGGTAGGTCACCGACACGTCGGCGGTGACGTCCGGACCGGGGAAGACGAACACCCCGAAGACGAACAGCAGCAGGGCCACGCGGGTGACGGCCCAGGTCGCGAGCAGCGGGGCCGGGGACCGCCGGGCGGCCTTCGTCTCCACATGATCCCCTGTCGTCCGGTGCCCGCTGCGGCTGCCCGCCGTTCGATTACGCCCGCCCATGATGGCGCGCGTACCTGTGCGCCTGCCACAGCCCCGGCCGCGTGGGGGGCGCCAGGGGCCGGTTCGGTAGGGTCGGCGGCGATGCACAAGACCCTGATCGTCACCAACGACTTCCCGCCCCGGCCGGGCGGCATCCAGGCCTTCCTGCACAACATGGCCCTGCGCCTGGACCCCGGCCGGCTGGTCGTCTACGCCTCCACCTGGAAGCACGGGCGGGAGGGCGTGCGGGCCACGGCCGAGTTCGACGCCGAGCAGCCCTTCACCGTCGTACGTGACCGTACGACCATGCTGCTGCCCACCCCGCGGGCCACCCGGCGCGCGGCCGGGCTGCTGCGCGAGCACGGGTGCACCTCGGTGTGGTTCGGGGCGGCGGCGCCGCTCGGCCTGATGGCGCCCGCCCTCCGGGCGGCGGGCGCCGAGCGGCTGGTGGCCACCACGCACGGGCACGAGGCCGGCTGGGCCCAGCTGCCCGCCGCCCGGCAACTGCTGCGCCGGATCGGGGAGTCCACCGACACGATCACCTACCTCGGCGAGTACACCCGCTCCCGGATAGCGACCGCGCTCACGCCCGCGGCGGCCCGGCGGATGGTGCAACTGCCGCCCGGGGTCGACGAGAAGACCTTCCACCCCGGCTCCGGCGGCGACGAGGTCCGGGCGCGGCTCGGTCTCACCGACCGGCCGGTCGTGGTCTGCGTCTCCCGGCTGGTGCCGCGCAAGGGGCAGGACACCCTGATCCAGGCCATGCCCCGCATCCTCGCCGCCGAGCCGGACGCCGTCCTGCTGATCGTGGGCGGCGGCCCCTACGAGCGGGACCTGCGCCGGCTGGCCCGCGAGACGGGCGTCGGGGCCTCGGTCCGCTTCACCGGCGCCGTGCCCTGGTCCGAGCTGCCCGCGCACTACGGCGCCGGGGACGTCTTCGCCATGCCGTGCCGCACCCGGCGCGGCGGCCTGGACGTCGAGGGCCTCGGCATCGTCTACCTGGAGGCGTCCGCCACCGGCCTGCCGGTCGTCGCCGGCGACTCGGGCGGCGCACCCGACGCGGTGCTGGACGGGGAGACCGGCTGGGTGGTCCGCGGCGGTGAGCCGGCACAGGCCGCCGACCGCATCGTGACCCTCCTCGGCGACCCCGGGCTGCGCCGCCGCATGGGCGAGCAGGGCCGCCGGTGGGTGGAGCGGAAGTGGCGCTGGGACCTGCTGGCGGAACGCCTGACGGACGTCCTGTAGAGCGGGCCCGCCCCGCCCCGCCGCGTCCGCCCCCGGACGCACGACGGCGCGGGTCCCCGCCCGGGACCCGCGCCGTGACGCTCGTGCGTGAGGGGGACTACTTCGCGTAGATCGCCTCGATCTCGTCCGCGTAGTCCTTCGCCACGACGTTGCGCTTCAGCTTCAGCGACGGGGTGAGGTGGCCCGACTCCTCCGAGAACTGGGAGGGCAGGACGCGGAACTTGCGCACCGACTCCGCCTTCGACACCGCGGCGTTGCCGTCGTTCACCGCCGCCTGGATCGCGGCGAGGAGATCCGGGTCCTCGCGCAGCGACACGGCGGTGGATCCCGCCGGCTTGCCGTGCTCGGCGGCCCACCGGCCCAGGAACTCCTCGTCGACGGTGATCAGCGCGGCCACGAACGGCCGCCCGTCGCCCACCACCATGCACTCCGCGACCAGCGCGTGCGCCCGGATCCGGTCCTCTATGACGGCCGGCGCCACGTTCTTGCCGCCCGCCGTGACGATGATCTCCTTCTTGCGGCCGGTGATCCTCAGGTAGCCGTCCTCGTCGAGGGTGCCGATGTCACCGGTGTGGAACCAGCCGTCCGCCAGCGCCTCGGCGGTCGCGCCCGGGTTGTTCCAGTACTCCCGGAACAGGTGCTCGCCGTGCAGCAGCACCTCGCCGTCGTCCGCGATCCGCACCACCGAGCCCGGCAGCGGCTGCCCGACCGTGCCGATCTTCTGCCGGTCCCACGGGTTGAACGCGGTCGCAGCGCAGGACTCGGTCAGACCGTAGCCCTCCAGCACCGTGAAGCCGATGCCCCGGAAGAAGTGGCCGAGCCGCTCGCCGAGGGGGGCGCCGCCGGAGATGGCGTACTCGCCCCGGCCGCCCAGCACCGCGCGCAGCTTGCTGTAGACCAGCCTGTCGAAGACCTTGTGCTTGATCTTCAGGCCGAGCGACGGGCCCGAGGGGCTGTCCAGCGCCTTGCTGTAGGCGATCGCCGTGTCCGCCGCCTTGTCGAAGATCGCGCCCTTGCCGTCGGCCTGCGCCTTGGCCCGGGCCGTGTTGTAGACCTTCTCGAAGACCCGGGGGACGCCGAGGATCAGCGTCGGCCGGTACGCGGCCAGCTCGTCGGTGAGGTTCTTGATGTCCGGGACGCAGCCCAGCTTGATCGGCGCGATCATCGGCGCGATCTGCACCAGCCGCCCGAAGACGTGGGCGAGCGGGAGGAAGAGCAGCACCGAGCACTCGCCCGTGCGGAACAGCGGGCGCAGCCGCTCCACGATGTTGCCGCACTCGGCGAAGAAGCTGCGGTGGGTGAGGACACAGCCCTTGGGGCGCCCGGTCGTGCCGCTCGTGTACACGATGGTCGCCGGGTCGTCGGCCTTGGCGAGCGAGCTGCGCTCCTCGACCGTCTCGTCCGACAGGTCCTGCCCGAGCCGGGCCAGCTCCTCCAGGCCCCCGGCCTCGATCTGCCAGAGGTTCTTCAGCGCGGGCAGCGAGTCGCGCACCGCCTCCACGGCCGCCGCGTGGGTGTCCAGCTCCACGACGCACGCGGTCGCGCCCGAGTCGGACAGGATCCACTGCACCTGCTCCGGCGAGCTGGTCTCGTACACCGGCACGGTGATCGCGCCCGCGCTCCAGATCGCGAAGTCGAGCAGCGTCCACTCGTAGCGGGTGCGGGACATCAGTCCCACCCGGTCGCCCGGCTGCACCCCGGCGGCGATGAGCCCCTTGGCGGCGGTGCGCACCTCGGCCAGGAACTCCCGGGCCGTCACGTCCTGCCAGACGCCGTCCACCTTGCGGGCGATGACGGCGACGCCGGGATGCTGCGCGGCGTTTCTGCGGACGATGTCGCTCAGATTGCCGTCCGCAGGGACCTCGTACAAAGCCGGAAGGCTGAACTCGCGCAAGACTGCTGCTCCTCATAGGGCGCCGGCGCCACGACGTTGTGCGATGCGACGGTGCGGTCCAAGGCTCGGGCAGGTGCTCGGGAATTCACAAGTTGAAATCCTGAGCACGACTGGACTGCCCGGACGTTACCCGCCGGTATGGCCTCTACGACAGGGGGTCCCGCCGAGATGTTCGCTGCGTCACACAGGTTGGCGTTCCTTCGCGCACAGTAGTCCACGGCCGAACCGACCGGCGAGTAACCGCAGGCCCGACCGGCACTGTTCACGCGGACCGCGCACGCCTACGCTTGATCGCCATGGCGTCCACACCCTCCGGATCCACACCCTTCGCACGAACCGCACACACCCGCTCCGGCACCCGGCGCACACGCGTCCACGTGGTCAGCGACGTGCACGGCAACGCGCGGGACCTGGCCCGGGCCGGCGAGGGCGCCGACGCCCTGATCTGCCTGGGCGACCTCGTCCTCTTCCTCGACTACGCCGACCACTCGCGCGGGATCTTCCCCGACCTGTTCGGCAAGGAGAACGCCGACCGCATCGTCGAGCTGCGCACCGCCCGCCGCTTCGCCGAGGCCCGTGAGTTCGGCGCCCGGCTGTGGGCCGGCATCGGCGCCGACCGGGCCACGGCCATCGAGACGGCGGTGCGCAAGCAGTACGCCGAGCTGTTCGCCGCGTTCCCCACGCCGACGTACGCCACCTACGGGAACGTCGACATGCCGCCCCTGTGGCGCGAGTACGCCCTGCCGGGCACCACGGTCCTCGACGGTCAGCGGGTGGAGATCGGCGGCCGCGTCTTCGGCTTCGTCGGCGGTGGCCTGCGCACCCCGATGCGGACGCCCTACGAGATCAGCGACGAGGAGTACGCGGCCAAGATCGAGGCCGTCGGCGAGGTCGACGTGCTCTGCACGCACATCCCGCCGGAAGTGCCCGAACTGGTCTACGACACCGTCGCCCGCCGCTTCGAGCGCGGCAGCCGTGCCCTGCTGGACGCCATCCGCCGCACCCGGCCCCGCTACTCGCTGTTCGGGCACGTCCACCAGCCGCTGGTGCGCCGCATGCGGATCGGCGCCACCGAGTGCGTGAACGTGGGCCACTTCGCCGGGACCGGAACGCCCTGGGCGCTCGAATGGTGAGCGGGGGCGGACGGGATGAAGGCGGCAGGTCGGCGGCGCGGTAGCCTTCACGCTGCACACACGTGCGCAGCCCCGCGCACACGAAACCTCTCTACACGGCCCGCATCCGGAGGAGCCACGGCGATGGCGGAACACACCAGTTCGAGCATCACGATCGAGGCGGCCCCGGCCGAGGTCATGGCGGTGATCGCCGACTTCGCGCGCTACCCGGACTGGACCGGCGAGGTGAAGGAGGCCGAGGTCCTCGCGGCCGACGAGCAGGGCCGCGCCGAGCAGGTGCGCCTCGTCATGGACGCCGGCGCCATCAAGGACGACCAGACCCTGGCCTACACCTGGACCGGCGACCACGAGGTCTCCTGGACCCTGTTGAAGTCCCAGATGCTCCGCGCCCTGGACGGCTCCTACCTGCTGAAGCCGGCCACGGCCGGCGGCACCGAGGTCACCTACCGGCTCACGGTGGACGTCAAGATCCCCATGCTGGGCATGATCAAGCGCAAGGCGGAGAAGGTCATCATCGACCGCGCCCTGGCGGGCCTGAAGAAGAGGGTGGAATCGGCGTAGGCCACCGGCGGGGGCCGGGCGGCGCCGACGGCGCGGACCGCCGCGGTCCGTTACGGTTCACCCTCATGCGCACCATCCTGATCACGGGTCCCGGCGGCAGCGGCCGCAGCACCATCGCCGCCGCCACCGCGGCGCGCGCCGCGGCCGACGGCACCCGGACCCTGCTGCTGAGCGCGGACCGCACGGACACCCCGGGCGCGGCACTGGGTACCGCGACGGGACCGGCCCCCGCCGAGGCCGCCCCGCTCCTCACCGTGTGCAGACCCGACGCCGTCGACCGCTTCCGTCAGGACCTCACCGCCTTCCAGACGCGCGCCGCGAACGTCCTGGACCTGCTCGGCGCCGTGCGACTGGACGCAGAGGAGGTCACCCCGCTGCCCGGCGCGGAGGAGCTGTCCTTCCTGCGCGCCCTGCGGGACGCCGTCCTCTGTGAGCGCTACGACCTCCTCGTCGTCGACCTCCCGCCCCTCCCGCAGGCCCTCGCCCTGCTGGCCCTCCCCGAGGAGCTGCGCCGCTACCTGCGCCGCCTGCTCCCGCCCGAGCGGCAGGCCGCCCGCGCCCTGCGCCCGGTCCTCGGCCGGCTGGCCGGCGTGCCCATGCCCGCCGACTGGCTGTACGAGACGGCGGCCCGCTGGGACCTCGAACTGGCCGCCGTCGAGGCCGTCCTCACCGACCGCGGCACGGCCGTCCGCCTGGTCGCCGAACCCGGCCCGGCCGGCGCGGACGCCGTGCGCACCGCCACCCTCGGCCTGGCCCTGCGCGGCCTGCCCACCGAGGCCCTGATCGCCAACCGCGTCCTGCCCGACGCCGACGGCGGCACCTGGCTCGCCGGGCTCCTCGCCCAGCAGCGCAAGACCCTCGCCGAGTGGCAGCAGGAGTACGACGTCCACCCCGTACCCCACCTCGGCCGCGACCCCCACGGCACCGACGACCTCGCCGCCCTCGCCGTACCGGCCGTCAACCCGGCGCCCGCCCCCGTCGAGTGGCCCGTCACCGACCGGATCGCCGAGGACGGCGTCCTGGTCTGGCACGTCCCGCTGCCCGGCGCGATACGGGACGAGCTGGACCTCATCCGGCGCGGCGACGAACTGCTGATCGCCGTGGGCCCCTTCCGCCGGATCGTCCCGCTCCCCTCCGCCCTGCGCCGCTGCACCGTCGCGGGAGCCGCGCTCCGCGAGGGGGAACTGCGTGTCCGCTTCGCCCCGGACCCCGGCCTGTGGCCCACCGGCGGACGGTGAACGGCGTCGCCCGTTCGGGTAACGTCGTAGGGGCGAACCGTAGTCAGGAGTCCGCCATGAGCGAAGACCGTCCCGCGTCCGGTCCCTCCGGTCAGGAGCAGGAGCGGGCTGCCGACGCCGACGCCTGGGCCACCGCCTGCGCCGAGGACCTCGCCGCCGAGAAGGCCCGCCGCCGTACCGAGCAGGGGCCGCCGCCCGGCTCCGCCGCCGAGGAACTGCGCCGGCTCGTGGACACGGTGGCCGACAAGCTGTCCGGCCTCCAGTCCCCGCTGCTCGGCGGCCTGGCCGGACCCGCGGCCCAGCAGGTCGTGCGGCAGGTCGTCGAGCAGGCGAAGGCCGCCGTCGAGCCGGTCATCGAGCGCAACCCGGACGTCTTCGACCACCTCGCCGCGGCCGGCACCGAGCTGCTGGCCGCCTACCGCTCCGCCGTCCAGTCCCAGGAGCGGCGCTGGACCACCGGCCCGGCCGGCCCGAAGGACGACCGGCCCGACCGCGGCGACGGGAGTGAGGGCACCGGTCCGGGGGAGCGCATCGACCTGGACTGAAGCCCTGGCACGGCAGGGCCTCGGGTACGGTTGGCCGTAGCGGGGCTCGACCGGAACTGAGGGATTCATGGGACTCACCATCGGCGTCGACATCGGCGGCACGAAGATCGCGGCCGGCGTGGTCGACGAGGAAGGCAACATCCTCTCGACCTTCAAGGTGCCGACCCCCACCACGCCCGAGGCCATCGTGGACGCCATCGCCTCGGCGGTGGAGGGCGCGCGTGCGGGACACGAGATCGTCGGTGTGGGCATCGGCGCCGCCGGTTACGTCAACCGGCAGCGCTCCACGGTGTACTTCGCGCCCAACATCGACTGGCGCAACGAGCCGCTGAAGGAGAAGGTCGAGGCGCGCACCGGCCTCCCGGTCGTGGTCGAGAACGACGCCAACGCGGCCGCCTGGGGCGAGTACAAGTTCGGTGCGGGCAAGGGCCACCGCAACGTCATCTGCATCACGCTCGGCACCGGCCTCGGCGGCGGCATCATCATCGGCAACAAGCTGCGCCGCGGTCACTTCGGCGTGGCCGCCGAGTTCGGCCACATCCGGATGGTCCCGGACGGCCTGCTGTGCGGCTGCGGCTCGCAGGGCTGCTGGGAGCAGTACGCCTCCGGGCGCGCCCTGGTCCGCTACGCCAAGCAGCGCGCCAACGCCACCCCCGAGCGCGCCGAGTTGCTGCTCGCGCTCGGCGACGGCACCCCCGACGGCATCGAGGGCAAGCACATCTCCATGGCCGCCCGCCAGGGCTGCCCGGTCGCCGTCGACTCCTACCGTGAGCTGGCCCGCTGGGCCGGCGCGGGCCTCGCCGACCTGGCCTCCCTCTTCGACCCGTCCGCGTTCATCGTCGGCGGCGGCCTCTCCGACGAGGGCGACCTGGTCCTGGACCCGATCCGCAAGTCCTACAAGCGCTGGCTGGTCGGCGGCAACTGGCGCCCGGTCGCCGACGTGATCGCGGCCCAGCTCGGCAACAAGGCCGGCATGGTGGGCGCGGCGGACCTGGCCCGCGAGCCCGACCCGGTCATGTGACGTCCACGGCCTGACCTGCGGCGGCAGGGCCTGCTCCAGGGGCGCGGGGAACAGCGCGACCAGCCATGAAGCACCGGCGGTCGCACACGGTACCCCGCGCCCCGAGTCATGCCGCGGCCCCCGCTCCCGGGCGGCGTAGATTGTCGGCATGGCAACCCCGCTGCTCCCCAACTCCCGCACGGAAGCCGACGGTTCCGCGGTCATCAGGGTCCTGAGCTACAACATCCGCTCGATGCGGGACGACGCGGACGCCCTGGCCCGTGTCATCACCGCCTGTGCCCCCGACCTGGTCCTCGTCCAGGAGGCCCCCCGCTTCTTCCGCTGGCGCAAGAAGCTCGCCCGGCTCGCAGCGGCCTCCGGGCAGGTCGTCCTCACCGGAGGTGCGACGGCGGCGGGACCCGCGATCCTGTGCGGTCTGCGGGCCACGGTGGAGCGGACGCAGGACGTGCTGCTCCCCCTCACCCCCGGCCTCCACCGGCGCGGCTTCGCCACCGCCGTCGTACGGTTCGGGGGCGCCCGGCTGGGCGTGCTCAGCTGCCATCTGTCGCTGCAGCGGGACGAGCGGTACGAGCAGGGCGGCATGCTGCTGGACCGGCTCGCCGCGATGGGGGTGGAGCACGCGGTCGCGGGCGGCGATCTGAACGACACCCCGGACGGCCGCACCTTCGGTCACCTCGCCGGGCACGCGAACCTCCAGGACTGCCACGCCACGGCCCCGTGGGGCGGCGAGTTCACGTCCACCGCGACCGACCCCCGCAAGCGCATCGACGCCGTCTTCGCGACCAAGGGCATCGAGGTGCTCGGCTGCGGCGTCCCGCTGGACCAGCCGGGAGTCTCGGCGGCCGACCTCAGGGCGGCCACCGACCACCTGCCGGTACTGGCCGCCCTCAGGGTCCCGGCCGCCTGAGGCCGGCCCCGCCGCGGGGCCGCTCCCTCAGGCGCCCGGGACCGGCGCCCCCTCAGACCACGGCCCCCCGGCCCGGGTCGTCGTCCTCGTCGTCGTCCGTCTGCATCCGCATCACCAGCGTCGCGAAGCCGCCGAGGAAACCGCCGACGCCCAGCGTCGTCAGCCACCAGGTCATCTCCCAGCCGAACAGGACGGCCAGCAGGACGAGGACCGGGCCGCCGACCACGCCCAGCCAGGCGAACCTGGCGGTCGTGTCGGCGGCCGGCAGCGGCGGCGGTTCGGGCGGTACGAAGTGGCCCTCGTCGTCCTCGTCGAAGTCGTCGTCGGACGGCTCGGGCGCCGTGTGGTCGCGCGGTCCGACCCCGGGCGCGAAGGAGACCGAGCTGCCCAGCGGCCGGGCCGGCCGCGGATCGGCCGGTTCGTCCTTGCCGCCCTCGGCCGCGTCCTTCTCCAGCAGCGCGAGATCCTCGACCGGCTTGAACGGCCTGGCGCCCGGCGGGTCCGGCGGCTCCTCGCCGTACCCGGCGACGATCGCCCGCCAGGCCGCGGCCTCGTCGAACGGCACGCCCTGCTCGTCCGGGTCGCGCTCCTCGCGGTTGTCACGGTCGGAGTCGTGCTCAGCCAACTGCGGCCGTCCCTTCCTTGCCGACACTGGGTGCGAGCCGGCCGATGAAGGCGAGGCTCTCCTCGAAGATCCGGTCCGCGTCGTTGTCCAACGTCGCGACGTGGTAGCTGTGTTCCAGCACCACCTCCGTCACGTCCGTGGACGACACCCGGCCCAGCACCCGGGCCGGGTCCGCCGCCGGGACGACATGGTCCCGCGCGCTGCGCAGCAGCAGCAAAGGCTGGGTCACCTGGGGCAGTTCGCCGTCCAGCCGGCGCAGGAACACCCGCAGCGAGTGCGCCGCGTGCAGCGGCACGCGGTCGTAGCCCAGCTCCGCCGCGCCCTCCCGCGCGATGTCGCTGGCGATGCCCTTCGTCGTCCGCACGAGGTGCCGGGCCACCGGGAGGGCGTACGCCGACAGGCCGTGCACCTTGTTCGCCGGGTTGACGACCACCGCGCCCGTGACCCGCTCGCCGTGCCGGGCCGCGAGCCGCAGCGCCAGCGCCCCGCCCATCGACAGGCCCGCGACGAACACCCGCGCACACCGGTCGGAGAGCAGGCGCAGTTCGCGGTCCACCTCCGCGTACCAGTCCTGCCAGCCCGTGACCTGCATGTCCTCCCAGCGGGTGCCGTGGCCGGGCAGCAGCGGCAGGGACACGGTCAGGCCGTGGGCGGCGTGGTGCTCCGCCCAGGGGCGCAGCGACTGGGGCGAGCCGGTGAACCCGTGGCAGAGGAGGACGCCCACCTCCCCGCCCTCGTGGCGGTACGGCTCGGCTCCGGGGAGAACCGGCACCTTTCGACTCTCCTGTCCGTGGGAGGAAAAACGCGCGGATGTGGTTCACCGTACGCGACCGCACTGACACCGACCAGGGGCGTCGGGTCCTTCGGCGGCGCTCCGGGTTAAGGTCTGTGCGACGGACACAGGAGGAACACGGGTGTTGTACGGCACGATGAAGGTCGCCATCGGCGGGCCGCTGAAGGTTGCCTTCAGGCCCTGGGTGGAGGGACTGGAGAACATTCCGGCCGCGGGCCCCGCGATCCTGGCCAGCAACCATCTGTCCTTCTCGGACTCGTTCTTCCTGCCGGCCGTCCTGGACCGCAAGGTCACCTTCATCGCGAAGGCCGAGTACTTCACCACGCCCGGCGTGAAGGGCCGCCTGACCGCCGCCTTCTTCAAGGGCGTCGGACAGCTCCCGGTGGACCGCTCCGGAGCGCGCGGCGCCGGCGAGGCGGCCATCAGGAGCGGCATAGAGGTGCTGGAGCGGGGCGAGCTGTTCGGCATCTACCCCGAGGGCACCCGCTCGCCCGACGGCCGGCTCTACCGCGGCAAGCCGGGCGGACTCGCGCGCGTGGCGCTCGCCACCGGCGCGCCGGTGATCCCGGTCGCCATGATCGACACGGAGAAGATCCAGCCGCCCGGCAAGGTCGTGCCCAAGCTGATGCGGCCCGGCATCCGCATCGGCAGGCCCATGGACTTCAGCCGCTACCAGGGCATGGACCACGACCGCTTCGTGCTGCGCGCCCTGACCGACGAGGTCATGTACGAGATCATGAAGCTCTCCGGCCAGGAGTACGTCGACATGTACGCGACCGCCGCCAAGCGGCAGATCGCGGAGGCGGCGAAGGCGGCCAAGGAAGCGGAGAAGGCGGAGAAGAAGCAGGCCGAGTCCTAGCCGGGGGGCTCAGCGGGACCGGGGGATCGGGGGGACCGGGGGACATGCCCAGGCGCGAACGCGTCATGACGATGTCGGTCGAGCTGCCGCTGTGGCGTGCGCTGGCCGGCTACCGCGTGCTGACCATGCTGTACGCGATCGGCCTGTGCGCCACGGCGTGGTCCCACTTCGTACGGCCCTGGGTCGCCGTCGCCTACTACGCCGTCCTGGCCGTGTGGACCCTCGCCACCCTGCCCAAGGTGGCGAGCGAGGCGGCCTGCACCCGGCGCTTCCTGGCCGCCGACCTGACCGTCGCCCTCGCCGGCATCCTGCTCACTCCGCTCGCCGACAACCACGAGCGGATCGCGGGCGGCGGCCCCACCCTGCCGTCCATATGGACCGCCGGCTCGGTGCTGGCCTTCGCCATCAAGGGCGGCTGGCGCTGGGCCGCCGTCGCCTCCACCGCCGTCGCCGTCGTCAACCTGGTCGAGCGCGGCAGCCCCGCCCGGGACACCGTGCACAACGTGATCCTGGTCTGGGTGGCCTCCATCGCCATCGGCTACGTCGTGGAGGTGGCCCGCGCCTCCGAGCGCACCCTCGCCCGCGCCCTGGAGATCGAGGCCGCGACCCGGGAGCGGGAGCGGCTGGCCCGGGACATCCACGACGGCGTGCTGCAGGTCCTGGCGATGGTGAAGCGCCGCGGCACCGCCCTCGGCGGAGAGGCCGCCGAACTGGGCCGGCTGGCCGGGGAGCAGGAGGTGGCCCTGCGCACGCTGGTCTCCGGGGGCCTGGTGCCGGTGTCCCGGGTGTCGGAGGACGCGGCCGCCGGCGCCGTCGTGCGCGCCGTCGAGGTGCCGTACGAGGACGAGCCGGCCGGACCGGTCGACCTGCGCTCCCTGCTCGCCCCCTACGCCTGCGGCCGGGTCGGCTTCGCCGAGCCCGGCGCACCGGTGCCGCTGCCGCACGCCGCGGCCCGGGAGGTGGCCGCCGCCGTCGGGGCCGCCCTGGACAACGTCCGGATGCACGCAGGCGAGGGTGCCCGGGCCTGGATCCTGGTCGAGGACGAGCCGGACGAGGTCGTCGTGACCGTCCGGGACGACGGCCCCGGCATCCCGGAGGGCCGGCTCGCCCAGGCCGAGGGGGAGGGCCGGCTCGGCGTGGCCCAGTCCATCCGCGGACGGCTGCGGGACCTCGGCGGCAGCGCCGAGCTGATCTCCGTCCCCGGTCAGGGCACGGAAGTCGAACTGAAGGTACCGAAGGGCGCCGCACGGGCGCGGGGGAAGAAGGCGGAGCAGCGATGACGCAGCAGCAGGACCCGATCAGGGTCATGGTGGTCGACGACCACCCCATGTGGCGCGACGCGGTCGCCCGGGACCTGGCCGAGTCCGGCTTCGAGGTGGTCGCCACCGCCGGGGACGGCGAGCAGGCGGTCCGCCGGGCCAGGGCCGCCGCCCCCGACGTCCTCGTCCTCGACCTCAACCTGCCCGCCAAGCCCGGCGTCCAGGTCTGCAAGGAACTCGTCGCCCACAACCCGGCGTTGCGCGTCCTGGTCCTCTCGGCGAGCGGTGAGCACGCCGACGTGCTGGAGGCGGTCAAGTCCGGCGCGACCGGCTACCTGCTGAAGTCCGCCTCCACCGGGGAACTGCTCGACGCGGTGCGCCGTACGGCCGCCGGGGACCCGGTGTTCACCCCGGGCCTGGCCGGCCTGGTCCTCGGCGAGTACCGGCGCCTGGCCACCGAGCCGGCGCCCGCCGCCGACGCCGACGAGCCGGGCGCACCCCGGCTGACGGACCGGGAGACGGAGGTGCTGCGCCTCGTCGCCAAGGGCCTGAGCTACAAGCAGATCGCCGAACGCCTCGTCATCTCCCACCGCACGGTCCAGAACCACGTCCAGAACACCCTCGGCAAGCTCCAGTTGCACAACCGGGTGGAACTGGTGCGGTACGCGATAGAGCGCGGACTCGACGACGAGTAGCGCCCGGAATCCGGCGACGCGCCCCGAATCACCCTTGGCGCCTCTGACGAAGTGGCGCGGATCACCACTAGCGTGACCGATCGTCAGGCAAGCGCGGCAAAGGGACATTTCCATGCGAGTCGGAGTACTGACCGGAGGCGGCGACTGCCCCGGGCTCAACGCCGTCATCCGGGGCATCGTGCGCAAGGGCGTGCAGGAGTACGGCTATGACTTCGTCGGCTTCCGGGACGGCTGGCGCGGTCCTCTCGAGAACGACACCGTCCGCCTCGACATCCCCGCGGTGCGCGGCATCCTGCCCCGCGGCGGCACCGTCCTGGGCTCCTCGCGGACCAACCCCCTCAAGGTGGAGGGCGGCATCCGCCGCATCAAGGACAACCTCGCCAAGCAGGAGGTCGAAGCCCTCGTCGCGATCGGCGGCGAGGACACCCTGGGCGTGGCCGCGCGCCTGTCCGACGAGTACGGGGTGCCGTGCGTCGGCGTGCCCAAGACCATCGACAACGACCTGTCCGCCACCGACTACACCTTCGGCTTCGACACGGCCGTCGGCATCGCCACCGAGGCCATCGACCGGCTGCACACCACCGCCGAGTCCCACATGCGGGTCCTGGTCTGCGAGGTGATGGGCCGCCACGCCGGCTGGATCGCCCTGCACTCGGGCCTCGCCGGCGGCGCCAACGTCATCCTCATCCCCGAGCAGCGCTTCGACCTGGACCAGGTGTGCGCCTGGATCACCTCCCGCTTCAAGGCGTCGTACGCCCCGATCGTCGTCGTCGCCGAGGGCGCCATGCCCAAGGACGGCGACGTGGTCCTCAAGGACGACTCGCTGGACTCCTTCGGTCACGTGCGGCTCTCCGGGATCGGCGAGTGGCTGGCCAAGGAGATCGAGAAGCGCACCGGCAAGGAGGCCCGCACCACCGTCCTCGGGCACGTCCAGCGCGGCGGCACCCCGAGCGCCTTCGACCGCTGGCTGGCCACCCGCTTCGGCCTGCACGCCATCGACTGCGTCCGCGACGGCGACTTCGGCAAGATGGTCGCCCTGCGCGGTACCGGCGTCGTCCGGGTGCCGATCTCCGAGGCCACCGCCAGGCTGAAGACGGTGGACCCGGAGCTGTACACGGAGGCCGGGGTGTTCTTCGGCTGACCGGCGCCGGGGCTGTGGGCCGGTGCGCGGCCCACAGCCCGGTCACGACACGGCCCGGTCAGTCATGTCAGGGCCGTCCCGCCCCGGTCACGGCTGCCGCAGGAGCGCTCCGTTCAGCAGTTCCGTCACGATCGCCTGGCCGTTCAGCGTCAGCACCGACTCCGGGTGGAACTGGACCGACGCGAAGCGGGCCGCGCGCAAGGCGTGCACCTCCCCGTTTTCCGCCCGGCTCACCTCGACGCCGCGCGCGGTCAGCTCCCGGGCGGCCTCGTCGTCGCAGTGCGCGACGAAGCTGTTGTAGAAGCCGACGGTCTCCTGCCGCCCGAACAGGTCGACCGTGGTCTGCGCGCCCTGGTACGGCACCTCCTTGCGCACGATCTCCAGCCCCAGCCCGGCCGCGATCAGCTCGTGGCCCAGGCACACGCCCAGCACGCCGTGCCGGTGCTCGCGGATCACCGTGGCGGCCAGCTCCCGCAGGATCCGCATCTTCGGGTCGGCCCCGTCGCAGGGGTCACCGGGCCCGGGGCCCAGCACGACCGGCCCCTCGTGCGCGAGCACGGTCTCCCGCAGCCCCGGCTCGTCGTACCGGCGCACGGTCACCTCCAGCCCGCTGGAGCGCAGCACGTGCGCCAGCATCGCGGTGAAGGTGTCCTCGCCGTCGACCACGAGGGCGTGTCCGTCCAGCGCGGCGGACCGCTCCTGCATCCGCAGCCAGAACGGGGCCAGGGCCGAGCGCCGCCCGTCCAGCGCGGCCCGCACCCGCGGATCGTCGGCCAGCCGGGGCCGGTCCCGCTCCGCGCGCGGCCGGGACGGCCGCACCCCGAGGGCGGCCAGCACGCCCGCCGCCTTCGCGTGCGTCTCGGCCACCTCGCCCGCCGGGTCCGAGCCCCGCACGAGCGTCGCCCCGACCGGGACCCGCAGCCGGCCGCCGGCGTCGATGTCGGCGGTGCGGATCAGGATGGGGGAGTCCAGGGTCTGGGCGCCCCCCGCGTCCCGCCCGAGCAGCGCGAGCGCACCGGCGTAGTAACCCCGGCCGCCCACCTCGTGGCGCTCGATCACCCGGCACGCGTTCTGCACGGGCGACCCGGTGACGGTCGCCGCGAACATGGTCTCGCGCAGCACCTCCCGCACGTCCAGGGAGGACCTGCCGCGCAGCTCGTACTCGGTGTGCGCGAGGTGCGCCATCTCCTTCAGCCGGGGCCCGACGACCACCCCGCCCATGTCGCCGACGGTGCACATCATCTTGAGTTCCTCGTCGACGACCATCGACAGTTCCTCGATCTCCTTGCCGTCGGCGAGGAAGTCCAGCAGGTGCTCCGGGGTGGGACCCCCGGCGGGATAGCGGTACGTGCCGCTGATCGGGTTCATCACGACCGTCCCGCCGGACATGCGCACGTGCACCTCCGGACTGGCGCCCACGAGTGTCCGGTCCCCGGTGTGCACCACGAACGTCCAGTACGCGCCCCGCTCGCCCTCCAGCAGCCGGCGGAACAGCGCGAGCGCGTCAGCACGGCCAAAGCCGGGGATCTCCCCCTGGAACGTGCGCCGGATCACGAAGTTGGCACCCTCGCCCTGCCCGATCTCCTGGGTCAGCACCCGTCCGACGATCCCGGCGTACTCCTCGTCGTCCACGTCGAAGGCACCGCCCTCGACCCGCACCTCGTGCGCGGGCAGCATGCCGAGCGCCTCGGCCGGCGGGATCTCGTACGACTCCTCGGGGGTCAGTGCCAGCAGCGGGGTGCCGTCGTCGCGCACGTCGAAGCCGCGCTCGCGGATCTGCCGGAACGGCACCAGCGCGAGGCCCTCGCCGGGGAGGTCGGCCAGCCGGTCGTGGCTGGTCACCGGGCCGACCAGCACCTCCACCGGGTGTTCGGCGCGGCCCGGGACGCGGCGGCGCAGCAGGGCGAAGGGGCGGGGGTCGGACAGCAGGTCCTGCAGGTTCACGGGTCGGGCTCCTTCTCGATCTTCTGACGGAGAGGAACGGCCCGGGAAACACCGAAGGCCGCCCCTCGGGCGGCCTTCGCGAAGTCTGTGTACGCGCGATCAGCGGGCCGCCGGATAAGCGGTCCACCACCAGGTCTGGATCGAAGGCGCGAACATGCCGGGAACCCTACCCCACCCCCGGACCGTCCACGCTGCAGTCCTTCCGTCTCATCCTTCGAGCACCGGGAAAAAACTCCCGACCCGACCCCGTAATGTTTACGGGGTGACCGTGAACGCTAAGACCAGCCCCAGCGCTGGCAACACCTGGCGAAACCTGCCCGCGGCGCAGCAGCCCGAGTACCCCGACGCCGAGGCTCTGCGCGCAGTGATCGCGGACCTCGAGTCGTATCCGCCGCTCGTCTTCGCGGGCGAGTGCGACCAGCTGCGCGCCCGGATGGCGGCCGTCGCCAAGGGAGAGGCGTTCCTCCTCCAGGGCGGCGACTGCGCCGAGGCCTTCGACGCGGTGTCCGCCGACCACATCCGCAACAAGCTCAAGACGCTCCTGCAGATGGGCGCCGTCCTGACCTACGCGGCCTCCGTGCCCGTGGTGAAGGTCGGCCGCATCGCGGGGCAGTACTCCAAGCCGCGCTCCAAGCCGACCGAGACCCGCGACGGCCTGACGCTGCCGGTGTACCGGGGCGACTCCGTCAACGGCTTCGACTTCACCGAGGCCAGCCGCATCCCGGACCCCGAGCGGCTCAAGCGCATGTACCACGCCTCGGCGTCCACGCTGAACCTGGTGCGCGCCTTCACCACCGGCGGTTACGCCGACCTGCGCCAGGTGCACGCCTGGAACCAGGACTTCGTGCGGACGTCGCCGTCGGGCCAGCGCTACGAGCAGCTCGCGCGCGAGATCGACAACGCGCTGAACTTCATGCGGGCCTGCGGCACCGACCCGGAGGAGTTCAAGACCGTCGAGTTCTTCTCCTCGCACGAGGCGCTGCTGCTGGACTACGAGTCCGCCCTGACCCGGGTCGACTCCCGCACCGGCAAGCTGTACGACGTCTCCGCGCACATGGTGTGGATCGGCGAGCGCACCCGGCAGCTGGACCACGCGCACATCGAGTTCGCGTCGAGGATCCGCAACCCGATCGGCATCAAGCTCGGTCCGTCCACGACGGCCGAGGAGGCGCTGCGGTACATCGACCGCCTCGACCCCGAGCGGGAGCCGGGCCGGCTGACCTTCATCGTCCGCATGGGCGCCGACAAGATCCGTGACCGGCTGCCCGAGCTGGTCGAGAAGGTCACGGCGTCCGGCGCGACGGTGGCCTGGGTGACCGACCCGATGCACGGCAACACCTTCGAGGCGGCCTCCGGCCACAAGACCCGCCGCTTCGACGACGTGCTCGACGAGGTCAAGGGCTTCTTCGAGGTCCACAAGGCGCTCGGCACCCATCCGGGCGGCATCCACGTGGAGCTGACCGGCGACGACGTCACCGAGTGCGTGGGCGGCGGCGACGAGATCTTCGTCGACGACCTGCACCAGCGCTACGAGACGGCCTGCGACCCGCGCCTGAACCGCAGCCAGTCGCTGGACCTGGCGTTCCTGGTGGCCGAGATGTACCGGGACCAGTGACGGCGCCGTCCGCCGTACCGGCCTGAGTGGGGCGCGGATCACAGCCGATCCGCGCCCCCGCCCCTTTCACGCTTCCCGGGCGATGGGTAAGGTTAGGTTTGCCTCACCGGACAAACGGGATGGCAGTCAAGAGCGATCCCGTCGGGAGGTGAGCCGCGTGTACGTCTGCAGTTGCTTCGGCATCACCGAGCAGCAGGTCCAGAAGCATGCGGAGGACGGCGCCTGCACCCCGCGCCAGATCGCGTCGGCCTGCAAGGCGGGCACCGACTGCGGCTCCTGCGTGCGCCGGATCCAGGCGATCCTCGGCCGCGGCGCCTGCCCCCGCCGCGAGCTGGCCGACCAGGGCAGGCCGGTGCTGGCCGAACTCCCCGACGCGGCCTGATCGACGAGACGCCCCCTAGCCCTCCGGCTGCTCGATCAGCTGGGCGATGTAGAGCGCCTCGCCGAGCTTGTCCACCAGCTCCAGCTGCGTGTCGAGGTAGTCGATGTGGTGCTCCTCGTCGGCGAGGATGTCCTCGAAGATGTTCGCCGACGTGATGTCGCCCTTGTCGCGCATCACCTTGATGCCCCGCCTGAGCCGGTCGATCGCCTCCACCTCGATCTGCCGGTCCGCCTCGAACATCTCCCGGACCGTCTGGCCCACCCGGACGTGGAAGAGCCGCTGGTAGTTGGGCAGCGCCTCCAGGAACAGGATGCGGTCGGTGAGCACCTCCGCGTGCTTCATCTCGTCGAACGACTCGTGCCGCGTGTACTTGGCGAGCTTCGTCCAGCCGTTGTTCTCCTGCATCTTCGCGTGCAGGAAGTACTGGTTGATCGCGGTCAGCTCACCGGTGAGCTGCTCGTTGAGGAACTCGATGATCTCGGGGTCGCCCTGCATCGCAGCGGGCTCCTTCCACGCGGGGGGACGGAGGAGGGTGTGCGGCGCATGATTGCATCGGCGGAGAAGATCGTCCAGTAAGTGCGTACTTAGTAGGTACGAGCTGTTTTGTGGGCCCTTGTCCGGTTCGGGGGAGGGTGGTCAAGGGCACTGCCCGAGGTCTGTCAGGATGGATACATGGGTCATCCGGAGGAGCGAGAATCTGGGGCAGTGGCAGGGTCCGAGCTTCCGCCGGGTCAGCGGCTCCAGCGTGGATGGCCGGTCACGCACTACGGGCCCGTCCCGAAGTTCCGGCCCGAGCGCTGGGAGTTCCGCGTCTTCGGCGCCACGGCGGACGGTGACAAGCACGTCTGGAACCACGAGGAGTTCACGGCCCTGCCGTACACCACCGTGGTGGCCGACCTGCACTGCGTGACGAAGTACAGCATGCTCGGCGCCGAATGGGGCGGTGTCCCCGCCCGCGCCGTCCTGGACCTCGCCCCGCCGGCGCCGGACGTCACCCATGTGATGGTCTGGGCGGAGTACGGCTTCAGCTCGAACCTGCGCCTGTCGGACTTCGTCTCCGAACGCGCGATCTTCGCCACCCACAAGGACGGCGAGCTCCTCACCGCCGAGCACGGCTTCCCGGTCCGCCTGATCGTGCCGCACCTGTACGCCTGGAAGGGCCCCAAGTGGGTCCGCGGCGTCGAGTACATGACCGCCGACCGCCGCGGCTTCTGGGAGGAGCGCGGTTACCACAACATCGGCGACCCCTGGAAGGAGCAGCGCTACTCCTACCAGGAGGGGCCCGGGGACGGCCCCGAGCTCTGACCCCCGGGCGCGTCAGTGGTGGTACCGGTGCACCACGGCGTGACCCCTGCCCCGCCCGATCGTCCACTTGTTGACCGGGGTGGTCACGACGAAGGCGATGGCGAGCGAGGCCGCCAGTGAGACCCAGAACAGCGGCTCGCCGAGCGTCGCGTCCATCGCGGACGGCCAGACCAGGATCACGCCGTTGTCGATCAGCTCCATCACGGCGATGGACAGGGTGTCCGCGGCGAGTGCCACGCGGACGGCGGCGGCGAGGCCCACGCCCGCCCGGAGCGCGCCGCGCAAGGTGAGCGAGTAGCCGAAGAAGAAGGCCAGGACGATCGCCAGCAGTGTGGTCGCCGGGTTGCCCCAGCCGAGCGCCGTGCCGACGACCATGCCGAGCACCTCGCCGATGGCGCAGCCGGTGAGGCAGTGCAGCGTGGCCTGCGCGGCCGTCGACCAGGTGGCCGCGGGCGCGTGCCCCGCGTGCCCGTGGTGCTGCTCGCGGTGCTGCCGGTGCTGTTCGGTGTGGGCCGAGTGGTCCATGGTGTCCCCCAATGCCGGGTGGCGGTTCCTGACGACAGGAACCGCATACCCCCTGGGGGTATTCCCGAACGGTTCAGGAATCCCGGAGCCGCTTCAGCCTTTCCACGTCCGCGGCGTGGCCCTCCTTGCCGCCCGGCGTCTCGATGATCAGCGGGACGCCCGCCGTCGCCGGGTGCGTCATCAGGGCGCGGAACGGGTCCTCGCCGATGTGACCGGCGCCGATGTTCTCGTGCCGGTCCTTGTGCGCACCGACGACGTCCTTGGAGTCGTTGGCGTGGATCAGCTTCAGCCGCCCCTCGCCGACGGTGTCCACCAGCAGGTCCAGGGTCTGGTGCATGCCGCTCGGCCCGGTCAGGTCGTGCCCGGCGGCGAAGACGTGGCAGGTGTCGAGGCACACGCCCAGCCTGGGGTGCGCGTCCAGCGCCTCGAAGTACGGCCCGAAGTCCCAGGTGCGCGAGCACAGCGAGGCGCCCTGCCCGGCGGTCGACTCCAGCAGCAGGAACGGGTCGTCGTCGTGGGTCAGCTCGTCCAGCAGCGGCAGCAGGTGCGCGCGCACCTGCTTCAGCGCCACCTCCCGCGTCCGCCCGCCGGTCGCGCTCCCGGTGTGCACGACCACGCCCAGCGCGCCGATCTCCCGCCCGCGCCGCAGCGAGTGCCGCAGCGACTCCACCGACCGCTCCACGGTCGCCTCGGTGTGCGAGCCGAAGTTGATCAGGTAGGGGGCGTGGACGTACGCCGGGACCGACGCCTCGGCGCACGCCGCGCGGAACGCCTCGTCCTGCCGCGGGTTGCCGGCGGGCGTGGCCCAGCCGCGCGGATTGGCGACGAAGACCTGCACGGTCTCCGCCTTCAGGTCACGGGCGTACGACAGCCCCACGGAGTGCAGGCCGCCGGCCACCGGGACGTGGCCGCCCACGGGGTTGCGGGGGAGGGAGGGGGGAACGGGACTCACCCGTTCAGGGTGTCATGCCCGCTCCGGCCCCCGGACCACGGTCCCCGGTGACCCCGGTCACCGGATGGTGATCGTGATCGTCGACCCCTTGGGCGCCCTGTCGCCGCCCGCCACCGACTGCTTCTTCACGGTGTCGCCGAACAGCCCGAGCAGCCCGCGGTCCTCGTCCACCTCGAACCCGGCGTCCTCCAGCGCCTTCGTCGCGTCGTCGACGCTGTCGCCCACCACGTCCGGGACCTCGATCATCGGCGGGCCCTTGGACACCGTCAGCGTCACCGTGTCGCCCTCGGCGGCCTTGCCGTTCGGCGGGTTCTGCTCGGCGACCTTGCCCGCGTCCTGGTCCGAGGTGACCCGGTCGGGGGCGACCCGCACCTTCAGCCCGGCGCCCGTCAGCTCCTGCTTCGCGCTGTCCAGGTCCTCGCCGGTCACGTCCGGCACGTCGATGGCGCGCCCCTTGCTGACGGTCAGCGCGATCGCCGAACCGGCGTGCCGCTTGGTGCCCGCGTGCGGTGTCGTGGCGATCACGGAGCCCCTGGGCACGTCGTCGCTGAAGTCGCGCGTGACCATGCCGGGCTCCAGCCCGTCCTCCCTCAGCCGCGCCTTCGCCTCGCCGAGCGGGCGGCCCTGGACGTCCGGCACGTTCACCGTCTCCGGGCCGAGCGACACGGTCAGGCTCACCGAGCCGTTGTCCCGGATGCGGGCGCCGGGCTTCGGGTCGGTACTGATGACCGTGCCGCGCTTGACGGTGTCGTTGTAGGCGCGCTCGACCTGCCCGACGTCGAGCCCGGCCGCCTCCAGCCGCTCCTTGGCCTGCGCCTCCGTCTTCGCGAGCAGCGGCGGCACCTTCGTGAACTGGCCGGAGTTGATGTACCAGACCCCGCCGCCCACGCCGAACACCACCAGCACGGCGGCCAGCACGGCCAGCACCGTGCGCCGGGGCCGCCCCGGGCGCCGCGACGGCGCCGGCGGCACCGGCGGGGCCTGCAGCCGGGTGGTGCGGCCGGCGTCCTGACCGGGGGAGTCCTCGTTCACCGGCAGCGGCCGGGGTACGGTCGGCGAGCGCGGGATCACGCTCGTGCGGTCCTCGGCGTTGTCGTGCCCCGCGGCCAGCGCCTGCGGCGGCGGCGCGTCCAGCTGCTCGTCGGTCAGCGACCGACGGGCCTCGCGCGCCCGGGCGAGCAGCGCCACGGCGTCGTGCGGGCGCACCTCGGGGTCGCGCGCCGTGGCCGAGGCGACCAGCTCGTCCAGCTCGTGCGGCAGCCCCGGCACCAGCGCCGAGGGCGGCGGGACGTCCTCGTTGATGTGCCGGTAGAGCACCTGGGCCGGGGAGTCCCCGGAGTGCGGCTTCTCGCCCGTGAGCATCTCGTAGAGGACCACACCGCACGCGTACACGTCGACGCGCGGGTCGGTGGTGCCCTGCTCCACCTGCTCGGGCGCGAGGTACGACACCGTTCCGAGCACGGCGCCCGTCGTGCTGGTGACGGTGTCCACCGACCGCACCAGCCCGAAGTCGGCCACCTTGACCCGCCCGTCGTCCCCTATGAGGACGTTCTCCGGCTTCATGTCCCGGTGCACGAACCCGGCCCGGTGCGCGGCGCCCAGCGCGGCGAGCACCGGCTCCAGGATGTCCAGCGCGGCCCGCGGCTGCAGCGCCCCCCGCTCGCGCAGCACGTCGCGCAGGGTGCACCCGGCGATGTACTCCATCGCCAGGTACACGTACGACCCGTCGGTGCCCTGGTCGAAGACCTGCACCACGTTGGGGTGGTCGAGCCGGGCTACCGACTTGGCCTCCCGGATGAACCGCTCGACGAAGGTGCCGTCGACCGCGAGCGTCGGGTGCATCACCTTCAGCGCGAGCACGCGGTCCAGGCGGGTGTCCAGGGCCCGGTAGACCGTGGCCATCCCGCCCGCCGCGATCCGCGCGTCGACGCGGTAACGGCCGTCGAGCAGCTGCCCGACGAGGGGGTCCTGAAGGGTCGTATCCACGCAGGGGAGTCTACGAGGACCGGCCGCCCGCCCCGGGCCCCGTGGGGTTCCGGGGACGGAATGCAGCAGAGCTGTGACTGTCGCGCGATCAGAAGGCGGGGCGCTCGGGGTCCAGGCGGGCGCGCCCCCCGGTGGGCGAGGAGGCCCGCGCGAAGTGGCGACGCGGGATGCGCCCCGCCAGCCGCGCCAGCCGGCCCGCCTCCACCGCGTGCTTCATGGCCGCGGCCATCGTCTCCGGCTCCTGCGCCCGGGTCACGGCGGAGGCCAGCATCACACCCGCGCAGCCCAGCTCCATGGCCAGCGCCACGTCGGACGCCGTACCGGCGCCCGCGTCCAGGATCACCGGCACGCGCGCGTGCTCCACGATCAGCTCGAAGTTGTGCGGATTGCGGATGCCGAGCCCGGACCCGATCGGCGAACCCAGCGGCATCACCGCCGCGCAGCCGGCGTCCTCCAGCTTCCGCGCGAGGACCGGGTCGTCGTTCGTGTACGGCAGCACCGTGAACCCGTCGTCGACCAGCGTCTCGGCCGCCTCCAGCAGCTCCACCGGGTCCGGCAGCAGCGTCCGCTCGTCGGCGATGACCTCCAGCTTGACCAGGTCCGTGCCCAGCGCCTCCCGGGCCAGCCGCGCGGTCAGCACCGCCTCCCCGGCGGTGAAGCACCCGGCCGTGTTCGGCAGCACCCGGATGCCCAGCCCGTCCAGCACCGACAGCACGGAACCGTGCACGGACGGGGCCACCCGCCGCATCGCGACCGTGGTCAGCTCGGTGCCGGAGGCGACCAGCGCCCGCTCCAGCACGTCGAGGCTGGGCGCACCGCCCGTACCCATGATCAGCCGGGAGCCGAGGGGCACACCGCCGAGGACGAAGGGGTCGTCGGCCATGGGTCAGCCTCCCTGGACGGCGGTGAGGACTTCGACGCGGTCGCCCTCGGCGAGCGCGGTGGCCGCCCACCGCGTGCGCGGGACCACGGTCTCGTTGACGGCGGCGGCCACCCCGGAGGGCGCCGCGGTGAGGGTCTCGACGAGGGAGTCGAGGGCGGTGCCCGGGGCGATCTCCCGGCGCTCCCCGTTGACGGAGATGGTGACGGCAGGGGTCATGCGGGCTGCTCCATGCGGGACGCGGGCCGGGCCTGCGGTACGGGGCCGAACCGCAGCGGCGTGAACGGGCGGGCTTCCTCGGGCAGTTCACCGGTGACCAGCGCGTGCGCCAGCACGTCGCCGGTGACCGGGGTGAGCAGCACCCCGTTGCGGTGGTGCCCGGTGGCCAGCTGCAGCCCGTCCAGGCCGGACGGGCCGAGCAGCGGCGCGTTGTCGGGGGAACCGGGGCGCAGCCCGGCGCAGGTCTCGGTCAGCGGCAGTTCGGTGATGCCCGGCATCAGCTCGTGGGCGTCGCGCAGCAGCTCGTAGACACCGCCGGCCGTGACCGTGGTGTCCCAGCCCAGCTCCTCGCTGGTCGCGCCGACGACGAGTTCGCCGTTCTCCCGGGGCACCAGGTAGACGTGGCTGCCGCGGACCACGGCCCGCACGGTCCTGCTCAGGAACGGCGCGTACCGGCGGGGCACGGTCAGCCGCAGCACCTGGCCCTTGACCGGCCGCACCGGCGGCAGCACCGCGTCCGGCACCCCCGCGAGGCACCCGCTCCTGCTGCCGGCCGCGAGGACGACCTGCCCCGCGCGCAGCCCGGTGCCGTCCGCCGTCGTGACCCCGGCGGCCCGGTCCCGGACGACGTCGAGCCGCTCCGCCGGCGACCGGTGGAACACCACTCCGGCGCGCTCGCACGCGGCGACCAGGGCGGCCGCCAGCCGTCGCGGGTCGATCTGGTGGTCGCCGTCGACCCGCAGCCCGCCGCGCACCCCGGGTGCCAGCATCGGCTCCAGGCGGCGGCACTCCCGGCCCGCCAGCCATTCGGACTCCAGGCCCGAGCGCTGCTGCAGGGCGTGCAGGTCGCGCAGGTGGGCGCGGTCGTCGGCGTCGAGCGCGACCGCGAGGGTGCCGCAGCGGCGGTAGCCGAGGTCGTGGCCGGTCGCCTCGGTCAGCTCGGCCGCGAAGGCGGGGTAGCGGCGGGCCGATTCGAGGTTCAGGGCGAGCAGTGTCTCCTCGCCGTAGTGCAGTTCGGTGACCGCGGCCAGCATCCCGGCCGCGACCCGCGCGGCGCCACCGCCGGGCTCGGGGTCCACCACGGCCGCCGCCAGCCCGCGCTGCGCGGCGCGCCAGGCCGTGACCAGGCCGATGATCCCGCCCCCGATGACGAGGACGTCGGACGTACGTGACGACATGGGCGTCCAGCCCCTCCCTTCGCCGGCATGACCCGGATCAGGTTCGTACGGTCGGAGGCCGCCAGCCTCCCTCTCAGCCCGGTGCGTCCGGGCTCCCGCGAGTGCTTGTACGGTGGCCACCCTAGCCCGCTCCGCTCACCGCCCGTAAGGGAGACCCGCGCCATGCCCCGCTCGCTCGACGGACTGATCCTCGCCCCGGTCGCGGACCAGGCACCGGGCCAGGTGGGCACGCACACCCGGTTCGCGTACCACGAGAAGGACGGCGAGGTCTGGGCCGAGTACGCGGGCGGCGACGTCCTGCGCGGCCACCTGGTCGGCACCCGCGACGGGGACCGGCTGGACTTCCGGTACGTGCAGCTCAGGACCGACGGCACGACCGCCTCCGGACACTGCGTCTCCACGGTCGTGGAGCTGCCCGACGGGCGGGTGCGGCTGGAGGAGAGCTGGGAGTGGGAGTCCCGCCCCGGCAGCGGCACGAGCGTCGTGGAACAGCTCACCGAGCACGCCCCCTGAATGACGTTCCGTCAGTTGACTATGGTGGCCGGGTGAGCGAGCAGTCAGCGGGAGAGGGCAGGCCGTCCGGGCGGCGCGTGGTCGTCGTGGGAGCCGGCATGGCCGGGGTGCAGACCGCGGTCGCCCTGCGGGAGCAGGGCTTCACCGGCGGCGTGACGGTCATCGGCGCCGAGCCGCACCAGCCGTACGACCGGCCGCCGCTGTCGAAGGCCGTGCTGCTGGGCACGGCCGAGGGCTCCGCCTTCGACGTGGACTTCGAGGCGCTCGACGTCGACCTGCGGCTCGGCTGCGAGGCGCGGGGCGTGCGCCCCGCCGAACGCGTGCTGGACACCGAGGCGGGCCCGGTGGCCTACGACGACCTGGTCCTCGCCACCGGCGCCGAACCCGTCACGCTGCCCGGCACCGAGGGCGTGCCCGGGGTGCACCTGCTGCGCACCCTGGACGACGCCGAACGGCTGCGGCCCGTGCTCGCCCGGCAGCACGACATCGTGGTCGTCGGCGCCGGCTGGATCGGCGCGGAGTTCGCCACCGCCGCCCGCGAGGCGGGCTGCGCGGTCACCGTCGTCGAGGCCGCCGGCCGGCCGCTCGCGGGCGCCCTGCCCGCCGAGGTGGCCGCGCCCATGGCCGCCTGGTACGCCGACGCCGGCGCCGAACTGCGCACCGGCGCGCGCGTGGAGCGCGTCGAACCGGGCGCGGTCGTGCTCGCCGACGGCTCCCGGCTGCCCGCGGACGCGGTCGTCGTCGGCATCGGCGCCCGGCCCGCCACCGGCTGGCTGGCCGGCTCCGGCATCGAACTCGGCGCGCACGGCGAGGTCGTCGCCGACGGCCGCCTGCGCGCCTCCGTGCCCGGCGTGTACGCCGTCGGGGACTGCGCGTCCTTCCCCTCGGCGCGCTACGGCGAACGCCTGCTCGTCCACCACTGGGACAACGCCCTCCAGGGCCCGCGCACCGTCGCCGCGAACATCATTGGCGTGACCCCTTCGGTCTACGACCCGGTGCCGTACTTCTGGTCCGAGCAGTTCGGCCGCTTCGTGCAGTACGCCGGCCACCACGGTCCGGCCGACCGCCTGGTCTGGCGCGGCGATCCGGCGGGCCCCGCCTGGACGGCGTGCTGGCTGCGCGAGGGCCGGCTGGCGGCCCTGCTGGCGGTGGGCCGGCCCCGTGACCTGGCCCAGGGCCGCCGGCTGATCGAGGCGGGCCGGACGATGGACGCCGAGGCGCTGACGGACCCGGCCCGGCCCCTGAAGTCGGCCACGGCCGGCTGACCGGCGCCGCGGCGAGCGACCCGGCGCATCGCGACCCCGCCCGCCGAGCGCCTACCCTAGGGACCGTGACCGAGATTGACGCGAAGATCGATGCTCTCGTCCCCGCCTGGCTCACCCTCCCCGACATCGCCGAACAGCTCGGCGTCGAGGTGACACGGGTGCGGCAGCTGGTCAAGGAGGGCCAGCTCATCGCCGTACGCCGTGGTGAGAACAAGGCACTGCACGTCCCCGCCGCCTTCATCGACGGGGACAAGGTGACCAAGGGCCTGTCCGGGACCCTGACCCTGCTGCGGGACGACGGTTTCACGGTCGAAGAGATGATCGAATGGCTCTTCACCCCCGACCCGACCCTGCCCGGCACCCCCGCGCAGGCCCTGAGCGAGAATCGCGGCACGGAGGTGAAGCGCCGGGCCCAGGCGCTCGCCGTCTGAGCCGACCCGCACCAGCGGGTGGCGTGCGGCCCGGCCCGCACGCCACCCGGCGCAGCCACCAGGTACGCCGACCATCCGGGGGGACCTACGCATGTCCGACACCGCCCGCGCCGCACTCGCCGACGCCCGTCTGTACCTGTGCACGGACGCCCGCAGGAGCCAGGGCGACCTCCCCGAGTTCCTGGACGCGGTCCTGGCCGGCGGAGTCGACGTCGTGCAGCTGCGCGACAAGGGCATGGAGGCCGCCGAGGAGCTGGAGCACCTGCGGGTGTTCGCCGACGCCTGCGCCCGGCACGGCAAGCTGCTCGCGGTGAACGACCGGGCGGACGTCGCCCACGCGGCCCGCGCCGACGTGCTGCACCTCGGCCAGGGCGACCTGCCGGTCCCCGCGGCCCGTGCCGTCCTCGGCGACGGCGTCCTGATCGGCCGCTCCACGCACTCCGAGGCCGAGGCGGCCGCCGCCGCCGTCCAGGAGGGCGTCGACTACTTCTGCACCGGCCCGTGCTGGCCCACCCCCACCAAGCCCGGCCGGCCCGCACCCGGCCTCGGCCTGGTCCGCCACACGGCGGGCCTCGGTACGAACCGCCCCTGGTTCGCCATCGGCGGCATCGACCTGGGCAACCTGGACGAGGTGCTGGACGCCGGCGCCCGCCGCGTGGTCGTGGTCCGCGCGATCACCGGGGCGGACGACCCGGGAGCGGCCGCCGCGGAGTTCGCCAAGCGGCTGCGGCAGCTCTGAGCGAAGCCGCCCCCGCGGGCGAACGACGCGGCATGCGGACGCGGCCCAGTGGTCGTCTCCGGGAGGCCGCCGACGGGCCGCTGTCCAGGTTTTTGTCCAAGGGGTGGACAGAGAACCGACAATCCGGACAAATGCCCGGCCTCCGGTTGGGGTGCCGTCCGCCCCTGGCTAACCTGCGAGTATGGCCCTCGGAACCGCATCCACCAGGACTGATCGCGCACGCACCGTGCGCGACATCCTCGCCACCGGCAAGACGACGTACTCGTTCGAGTTCTACGCGCCGAAGACCCCCCAGGGCGAGCGGAACCTGTGGAACGCGCTCCGCAGGGTCGAGGCCGTCGCGCCGGACTTCGTGTCCGTCACCTACGGTGCCGGCGGCACCACGCGCACCACCACGGTCCGGGAGACCCAGCAGATCGTCGTCGACACGACGCTCACCCCGGTCGCCCACCTCACCGCGGTCGACCACTCCGTGGCCGAACTGCGCAACATCATCGGCCAGTACGCGGACGCGGGCATCCGCAACATGCTGGCCGTCCGCGGCGACCCGCCCGGCGACCCGATGGGCGAGTGGGTGCCGCACCCCCGGGGCCTGGCCTACGCGGCCGAACTCGTCCGGCTCATCAAGGAGTCGGGCGACTTCTGCGTCGGCGTCGCCGCGTTCCCCGAGATGCACCCGCGCTCCACCGACTGGGACACCGACGTCCGGCACTTCGTCGACAAGTGCCGTGCGGGCGCCGACTACGCCATCACGCAGATGTTCTTCCAGCCGGAGTCGTACCTGCGGCTGCGCGACCGGGTCGCGGCCGCGGGCTGCGAGACCCCCGTGATCCCCGAGATCCTGCCGGTCACCAGCGTGAAGATGCTCGAACGGGTGCCCAAGCTGAGCACCGCGCTGTTCCCGGACGCCCTGAAAGAGCGGATCCTCACAGCGAAGGACGATCCGGCGGCGGTACGCTCCATCGGTATCGAGTTCGCCACGGAGTTCTGCGCGCGGCTGCTGTCCGAGGGAGTGCCCGGACTGCACTTCATCACGCTCAACAACTCCACGGCGACGCTGGAAATCTACGAGAACCTGGGCCTGCACCACCCCCCGCGGGCCTAGACCGGCCGTACCGCGATACGACACACTGCGTAGCGGCCACTGGGAGAGGGGCGTACATGGGCTGGACGGTCCTCTACATCGCGTTCGGCGGCGTCGCGCTGTGGCTGCTGGGCGAGGTGCTGCTGCAGTACAAGGCGCGGCTGCGCTGGCGGCTGCTCGCCTTCGCCGGCTTCCTCGGCGTCGTGCTCGGTGTGCTGATGCCCTCCGTCATCGTGATCGGGCTGGGCGCGATCGCCTTCGCGATCGGGCAGACCTACGTCACCCTGTCGTTCCGCCGCGGCTTCGCCGCCGGCTGGGCGGTCAAGCGGCCCGAGGAAGGGGCCCCGGCCGCCGGCGGCAGCAAGCGCCGCCGCGGCAGGGCGGACCGGCACGACCCGGTCCTGGAGGTCTCCGGCCCGGAGCACGCCGGTGCGGGCGACGACGGGGACACCGGCCACGCCGCACCCGGCGCCCACGACACGGGCGAGTACGACGACTACGACCGCGACGACGTGTTCACCCCGGCCCGCTCCGCCGATTCCACCGCCGTCTACGAGCCGCAGCCCCTGCCCGACGACACCGGCAGCTACGGCGTCTACGGCGACACCGCCTACGCGCACACCGCCCAGCAGCAGAGCCACGCCTACGACTACTCCGGCTACGGGCAGCAGGGCTACGGCTACGACGCCGGCCAGCAGCAGGGCTACGCCAACTACTCCGACCCGTACATCGGCAGCCAGTCCTACGGCGGCGCCCCGTACGACCCGGGCTACGCCCAGCAGTACGGCCAGCAGGGCTACGCCCAGGACCCGTACGCCACCGGCGGCTACGGCGAGACCCCGGCCGGCGGGCTGTGGGTACCGCAGCAGCGCACCGACGAGACCTACGGCGGCGAACTCCCGCAGGAGCAGCCGTACCCGTACCAGGCGGGCGGGCAGACGCAGCAGGGCGCCGGGTACGACGAGCAGTACCGCTTCTGAGGTCCCCGGCCCCCGGCGCCCGCCCCGCTCACTGCGAGCCGCGGAACCCGGGGCCCTCCACGATCAGCCCGGCCACCAGCGCCCCCGACATGCCCGCGTGCGGCAGGCCGCCGCCGGGGTGCGACCAGCCGCCGGCCGTGAACAGGCCCGGCAGCGAGGTGGTGTTGGCCGGGTGCAGCACACCCTCCGGCGCGGCCAGGGCGGGCGGCGGCACCGCGCCGCCCGTGGCCCCCGTCTCCCGCTCGGTGTCCAGGGGCGTGCGCACCTCGCGCCACAGCACCCGCTCGCGCAGCCCGGGCACGGCCCGTTCGGCGGCGGCCACCATCCGGTCGGCGAAGGCGCCGGCGGTCCCCGGCGCGGCCCAGTCGTACTCGGTCGCCGACGGCACCGTCGCCGTCAGCACCACCGACTCGTGCTCCCCGTCGGGGCGCAGGGCCGGGTCGTCCGGCCGGTCCACCAGGACCGTGGGCAGGTCGGGCAGCACCCCGTGCCGGAACAGATCGAGGTCGCCCTCGCCGTCGGCCGCGTGCACCACCGTGCGGTGCGCGGCGCCCGGCTCGCGCGCGCCGCGCAGCGCCAGGCACACCACCACCCGGCCCGGGTAGCGGTCCTCGCGCTCCGCCGGCACGTCCCGCGCGCCGTACAGCTCCCTCCCCGCGACCAGGCCGCCGAGCCGCCACGGCCCGGTGCCGACGACGAAGTCCGCCCCGGCGGCCGTGCCCCCGGCCAGTTCGACACCCGCCGCCCGGCCGTCCTCCTCGACGATCCGGATGACCTCGGCGCCGAAGACGAACTCGACCCGGCGCTCCAGGCACCGTTCGTAGACCGCGCGGGCCAGCTCCCGGATCCCGCCGCGCACGTGCCAGGTGCCGAAGGCGTGCTCCATGTACGGCAGCACGGCCGCGCTCGCCGGTGCGATCCCGGGATCCAGGCCGTACGCGAGCGCGCAGCCCTCCAGCAGCTGCGCCAGCCGGGCGTCGCGCAGCTCCCAGGAGCCGATCTCGTGCAGCTTGACCGCCCGCCGGGTGCGCCACAGCCGCTTGTGCGGGACGCCCGGATACGGCTCCTTCTCCTCCAGCACCCGCCAGTCGGACCACAGCGGTTCCTCCAGCAGGGGCCGGCGGGTGCGGTCCCAGGCCTCGCGCGCCCGCACCAGGAAGTCGCCCCAGCGCTCGCCCGCTCCCTCGCCCAGCGCCTCGTCCAGGGCCGCGACGACTCCGGCGCGCGAGGCGTTCGGCAGCGACACCTCGGTGCCGTCCGCGAAGACGTGCCGCGAGGACGGGTCGACCTGGACCAGGCCGACGCACTCCTCCAGCGGTTGTCTGCCGGTCTTGACGAACAGGTCGCGGTAGACCGCGGGCAGCGTCAGCAGACCCGGTCCGGTGTCGAAGGCGAACCCGTCCCGTTCGAACCGGCGCACCGCGCCGCCGTACGTCCGTGTGCGCTCGTACACCACCACCCGGTGGCCCGCGACGGCCAGCCGGGCAGCGGCCGCCATCGCGCCCATCCCGGCGCCGATCACCGCAATCCGTGCCATGCCCGCGACCCTATCGACCGCCACCGGCGCTCAGGGCGCCGGGCCGTGCCCGGGTACGCGTGCGGACGGCTGAGTATCCGTACCTAGGCCCCGGGATGAGTACGCGCGCGGATGGGACCCGGCCCGTGCGCACGGGAGAGTGGAGGCACGGCAAGGGGGCGCGGCACGGCACCGCCGGCACGGGGCGGCGGAACGGCGTCCGCGCCCCGGCCGCTCCTTCCGCCGATCCGTCGGCGGAAGCGAGACGGGGCCCGGTGGGCGACCGCCCGCGGGGCGCCATCGGGGGAAGACCGTACGGGGGAGTACGGGGGAGTACGGGGGAGTACGGGGGGTTCGGGGAGGGGGAAGGCGCCGGTCCGGCAGCGGGCCGGCGCCTTCCCCGCGCGCTCAGCCCCTGCCGCTGACGCGCCCCTGGAGCAGACGGGAGAGGGCCGCGTGGACGTCGTCCAGGGACCGTTCGGGCTGGAACGACTTCCAGTCCAGCGCGGCCACCAGGACCATGCCGACCAGTGCGGCCGCCGTCAGCTGGACATCGATCTCGTCGCTGAACTCGCCGTCCGCCACGCCCTCGCGCAGCACCCCCTCGACGACCGCGACGGCTTCCTGCCGGACCACCATCAGCGTGGACTGCCAGGCCCGGTTGGTGCGCCACAGCTCGGCCACGTACAGCTGCGTGAAGGCCGGATAGCGGTCGATGAAGACCAGGCCGGCGCGGATCATCGCGTCGAGGGCGTCCACCTTGCCGCCGCCCTCGCGGTCCGTCCGCTCGGCCGCCTCCCTCAGCGAGGCGGTGAGCAGGCCCACGCCGTGCCGCAGCAGCTCCTCGAAGAGGACCGACTTGCTCGCGAAGTTGTAGTAGACCGTGCCCTTCGCGACCCCGGCCCGCTCGGCGATCTCGTCCACCGTCGTCGCGGAGAAGCCCTGCTCGGCGATGAGCGTGACGGCCGCCTCGTAGAGCTTCTGCCGGGTGGCCTCACGGCGCGTGCTGCCGCCGGACCTGGCGCTGCTGCTTTCCATGGCCCCGATTGTCACAGGTGCGCGCGTGTGCCGAGGCCCTTGGGCGATCACAGGCTCAGCTCCGGGTGCAGCCGGTCCAGCGTCCACACCTGGCGGCGCCGGGCCGCGAGCGCGGTCAGTGCCAGGGCGCCCGCGGTGAACAGGGCGAGCACACCGCACGCCTGCCAGACCGGGCCGAGCCCGCCGCCCGTGATCAGCCGGCGCAGCGCGTCCACGATGTAGCTCATCGGCAGGAACGGGTGGATCGCGTTGAAGAAGGCCGGGCTGGTCTGCACCGGGTACGTGCCGCCCGCCGAGGTCAGCTGGAGCATCAGCAGCGCCAGGACCAGGATCCGGCCGGCCGCGCCGAAGCGGGCGTTCAGCCACTGCACGATGGCCGCGAAGCAGGCCGTGACCAGGAACAGGAAGCCCACCGTGCCGGCCGCCCGCAGCATGTGCAGCCCGACCGCCCAGCGCAGTACGGCCATCAGGGCGGTCACCTGCAGCACGCCCACCGCGGCCACCGGCAGCCAGCCGGCGAGCGCGATCCGCCACGCGGAGGAGCCGGCCGACAGGGCACGCCGGTTGAGCGGCGGGATCAGCATGTAGCCCACCATCGCGCCCACCCACAGCGACAGCGGGATGAAGTAGGGGGCGAAGCCGGTGCCGTAGTTGGGCGCCTTGTGCAGGTCGTGGGAGGCGAGCTGGACGGGGTCGGACATCACGCCGGTGCGCCGGTCGCGGTCCTGCTTGTCGTAGTCGGGGATCTTCTTCGCGCCGTCGTGCAGGCCGCCGGCCAGTCTGCCGGAGCCGTCGGACAGCTTGTAGAGGCCGCCGTTCAGCGTCTGGGCGCCCGACTCGGCGGTGCCGATGCCCTTGTCCAGCTTGACCGCGCCGGTCCGGGCGGTGCCGAGCCCGGTGTGCAGCTTCTTGGCGCCGGAGGCGACCTTGTGCGCGCCGTTGTTCAGCTTGTTGATCTTCTTGACGGCGTCGTCGACGTCCTTGGACAGGTGCGGGGCGCGCTCGGCGAGGGCGTCGGCCTGCTTGCGCAGCGTGCCGAGGTTGTCCCGCATCGTCTTGAGGTCGCCGTCCTGGTCCGTGATCAGCGTGTTGACGTCGTCGGCGACGGTGGCCACGTCGGCCGCCGCCGTCTTGGCCCGCTTCAGATCCGGGCAGGCCGGGTCGGGGACGGTCGCCTCCTCGCAGCGCACCCGGTAGATCTTGTCGAGGACGGCGGAGGAGGCGTGCGCGATCTTCGCGGCGGCCGGCGCGCGCTTCACCAGGACGTCGAGGTTGTCCTGGACCGCCTTGGCCGAGTCGGAGACCAGCCGGGCCGTGTCGCCGATGGTCTTCCCGTTGCTCTTCAGGAACGGTCCGGCCTTGGCGTAGACGCCGTTGACCTTGTCGGCGAGTTCCTGCGTGCCGTCGGCGACCTGCCGCGAACCGTCCTGCAGTTCACCGGCCCCCTTGTCGAGCTTCTTCAGCCCCTTGGCCAGCTTGCCGCTGCCGGACTTGGCGTCCCCCAGTCCGTCGGCCAGGTCCTTGGAGCCCTTCTCCGCCTTCCCGAGGCCCTTGTCGAGCTTGTCGGCGCCCTTGGCGGCCGTGACGGTCTTGTCGTGGATGTCGGAGAAGGAGACGAAGATCTTGTCCAGGAAGCCCCGGGACGCCTTGGTGGACGCGGCGGAGCGCACCTCGTGGAAGACGGTGCGGGAGATCTGGCCGACGATGTAGTTGTTCGCGTCGTTGGTGCGCACCTGGAGGGCGCCGGTCTCGGGGGAGTCACCCGAACTGGACGCGATCCGCCTGCTGAGATCGGCCGGCAGGGTCAGCGACAGGTAGTAGGTGCCGTCCTCGACGCCCTCGCGGGCCTCCTCGTCGCTCACCTCGTGCCACTCGAAGGTCCGGCTGTCGCGCAGCCCGTCGACTATGTCGTCGCCGGCGGTGATCCTCCGGCCGCCCGCCGTCGCGCCCTCGTCGTCGTTGACCAGGGCCACCGGGACGCGGTCCAGACGGCCGTACGGGTCCCAGAACGACCACAGGTACAGGGCGCCGTAGAGCAGGGGGAGCACGAGCAGCGCCACCAGGGCGGCGCGCGGCAGCCGCCCGCGCCCGAAACGCCTCAGCTCAAGCGCGGCCAGCCTCGGTGAGCGCATCGCCGGCTTCCTCCTTCCCTTCGGACGCGGGAGTCCGCGCCTCGGCGCCGGCTTCCGCGCCGGCCTTCCCGGCTTCCGCGCCGGCCTTCCCGGCTTCCGCGCCGGCCCTTCCGGCCTCCTGCCGGGCCGTCGACACGGTGACGCAGCCCTCGGGGGCGGTGCGGCACACGGCGGCGACCGTCGTCCCCGCGTGCGTGAGGGACCGCAACAGGTCCCAGACCTCGGCGCGTTCGGCGTCCGAGAGCTTCACGTCGATGTCGTCCACGCCCAGCAGCCGTGGCCGTCCCACGAGCGCCAGGGCGACCGACAGGCGCAGTTCCTGGATCCGCTCCAGGTCGCGCACGACCGTCCGGGAGCCCTTGGGCAGCGCTTCCAGGTCGAGTCCGGCGGCGGACAGGGCCGCGTCCACGCGTTCCCGGGCCTCCCCCGCGCGCTGGTCGCGGGGCCGCAGCACCTCGCGCAGGGAATCGCCGAAGCGGCGCTGGAGCAGGGCCCGTTCGCGAAGGTGCTCGCCGACGGTCAGGGCCGGCTCCAGGTCGGTGACACCGGCCACGTTGGCCACCGCGCTGAGGCGGCGGGCGGCCGCCAGGTGGCGGGGGAGTTTGAACCCGCCGACGGTGGCCACCCCTTCAGTGGGCTTCATCCGTCCCGTGAGCGCGAGCAGCAGACACGTGCGGCCGGAGCCGGACGGTCCTTCGAGCGCGATCAGCGAGCCGGGGCCCGCGTCGAGGGTGACGCCGCGGAAGGCCCACCCCCGCGGCCCCTCGAGTCCAAGGCCTTCGGCCGTGACGTGAACGCCGTCCACTGGCCCCCCTGCCTGCATGCCGTTTTTGAACTGACTGGTCAGTGCAAAAATACGCCCGAACCTACGGTCGAGGCAAAGGCGCAGGTCAGAACGGATTGTCAGTGCCATACCTCACGATGGGCACATACGGCACCCGTGCCGTCACCCAGACGACAGGAGGTTCGTCATGGCCAACCCGTCCGCAGCCGCCGCACACCGGCGCCGCGCCACCGGCCCTGCCCCCTCACTGACCGGCCCGGCGAGCGACGTGCACCCCGTGCTCCGCCGGGCCACGGCCCCGCCCGCCGCCCTCGACCTGCTCGGCAAAGCCCGCGCCGGCCTGGAGGAGGCCACCGCCCTCCAGGCACCGAACGAGCGCTACGCCACGGCCCACCTCGCCGCCCTGCGCACCGCCGCCGCCGTGCTCGCCGCCCGCGGCCGCCCCGAGACCTCCCCACGCCGCCGGGCCCGCATCCGCAGCGCCTGGGAGGTGCTCCCGGAGATCGCCCCCGAGCTGACCGAGTGGAGCGCGCTGTTCGCGTCCGGCGCCGCCCGCCGCGCCCGCGCCGAGGCGGGCATCCAGGGCGCGGCCGGCCGGCGCCAGGCCGACGACCTCATACGCGACGTGGCGATGTTCCTCCGCATCGTGGAGCGGATGCTGGTCCTCCAGCCGGTCCTGCCGCAGCCCCGCCGGGACACCGGCGAACCGGACGGCCCCGGCCGCCCGCAGGCGCCGGGAGGCCTCCCGGACGCGGGCTGACCACGGGTTGGTCCGCAGTGCGGGACGGCCCGGTGTCACGCACTGCCGCGATGAGGGGGCCGGGCGCGGGAGGCAATAGGGTGGGAAGCGCCTGAAGCCTTCCCTCCTCCCGCACCGGGCCGGGGGAGGCATCCCGTTCACGCCGCCGGCCACAGGCGGTGCCGCGCCGAGGAGTCAACTGCCGTGCCGGACCCGATGCGCCCGCCCGTCTCCGACCACCGGACGACACAGCCGCGCCCCCGCGCCTCCCTGCGCACCGCCGTGGTCTGGGAGGTCCTCCAGGACGCCCTCGACCGCCGGACCAAGGCCACCGGCCGGGACGCGCTGGACATCCTCGACACCGGTGGCGGCAGCGGCAACTTCGCCGTGCCCCTCGCCGGCCTCGGCCACCGCGTCACCGTGGTCGACCCCAGCCCCAACGCGTTGTTCGCGCTGGAGCGCCGCGCCGCCGAGGCCGGCGTCGCCGACCGGGTCAAGGGCGTGCAGGGCGACGCCCACGGCCTGTTCGACGTGGCCGAGCGCGGCGGCTACGACGTCGTGCTCTGCCACGGCGTCCTGGAGTACGTGGACGACCCGGCCGAGGGCATCCGCAACGCCGTCGCCGCGCTGCGCCCGGAAGGCGTCCTCAGCCTGCTCGCGGCCGGCCTCGGCGGCGCCGTGCTCGCCCGCGCCCTCGCCGGTCACTTCAAGGAGGCCGGGCAGGCACTGCGGGACCCCGACGGCCGCTGGGGATCCGGTGACCCGGTACCCCGCCGCTTCACCGCCGACCAGCTCACCGCGCTGGTGGAGGGCGCCGGGCTGCGGGTCGGCGCCGTGCACGGCGTGCGGGTCTTCGCCGACCTCGTGCCCGGCGTCCTGGTGGACACCGAACCCGGCGCCCTCGACGCGCTGCTGGAGCTGGAGGCCGCCGCGGCCGAGCTGCCCGCGTTCCACTCCGTCGCGACCCAGCTGCACGTGCTCGGCGAGACGCCGGGGGCGGGCGAGGCCTGAGCGCGGTGCCGCACCCGCCGCTGATCAGCGGATCGGCGGCGGATGGAGTACGCCACAAGACCCCCGATCGAGGGGTTTGCGCCGTATGATCGAGGTACACCACCCGGCATGACGGGTCGGCCGCCGGGGAATGGAAGCCTCAGCGAGCCGGGTCCGCCGTGGCGGGTTCCAGTTGGCCAGTTGGCGTAGAGGGGCGGGTTTCACGGGGGCGATTCCCTGCCTATCCTGAAGGGACCCCCCGGGTCGCCCCGGCGACTGCACGATGAGGAGGACTCCGTGCCGCTCTCGGAGCACGAGCAGCGCATGCTCGAGCAGATGGAGCGAGCGCTGTACGCCGAAGATCCCAAGTTCGCGTCGGCGCTCGAGGGAAGCGGGCTGCGTACGTACACCCGGCGGCGGGTCTACCAGGCGGTCGCAGGCTTCCTCGTGGGTATCGCGCTCCTCATGGCCGGAATGGTCGCTCAGCTGATCTGGGTCAGCGTGGTGGGTTTCCTCGTCATGCTGGGCTGTGCCGTCCTCGCCGTCACCGGATGGCGCAAGACGCCCAAGCCGGGCGAACAGCCCGCGGGCGCCGCTCGCCGCCAAGTACAGCCGAAGCGCTCCATGATGGACCGGATCGAGCAGCGCTGGCAGCGCCGCCGGGACGAACAGGGCCACTGACCGCACCGCGGTCCACCGCCGACGACAACAGACGTACCTGAGGGGTGACCGCCCGCCGGCGGCCACCCCTCAGGCGTGTCTCAGCCCCGCTGTCCCGACGGCCGGCGCAGCGCCGGCCGGGCCGCCGCGACCCGCCTGGTCAGCGCCGACCAGCGGGCCGACACCGCCCACAGCACACGGACGGCCGAGCGGGGCAGGAACAGGGCCCGCAGCCGCGTCCGGGCGCTCGCCGTGCCGCGCAGCGCCGCGATCACCCGGCGCACGTCCGCCGCCGCACCAGCCGCCGGGCTCGGCCGGGGCGCGTAGAGCACCTGTTCCACCGCGTCCGCCACCCGGTGCACCGCGGCCTCGGCCGCCTGGTCCAGCCGGCCGAGCCGGACGACCCGGGCGGCGGCCCGGCGCGGGGTCAGCGAGTCGTCGGGTGCGATGCCGTGGTCCCAGGCGCTGTCGGTCAGCTCCTGCCAGACGGCCAGGGTGTGCGCCGCCGCGTCCTGCGCGGTCCGCCCGTGCGCACCAAGCCGCAGCGAGCGCACCCTGGTCCGCCACAGCAGCGGCGACAGCGGAACGGCCAGCGTCGCGAGGACGGCGAGCCCGGTCAGCAGGTACCACCACGGGCCCGAGCCGCCGCCCCCGCTGTGCGGGGCCACCGCGGCCGAGGGGCTGTCGCAGGCGTCCGGCTTGCGCGGCTCGCCGGTGCAGCTCTCGCTCGGCGAGGCGGCCGCCGAGGGCGCCGAGGACGCGTTCCTGGACGGCAGCGCCGGATCCGGCTGCGAGGTGCCGGGCGTGTCGGGGAGGGTGTACGACGGCGTGGTGCCACGGGTGGGCGTCGGCTCGAAGCGGGTCCAGCCCACGCCCTCGAAGTACAGCTCGGGCCAGGCGTGCGCGTCCCGCTGGCTCACCGCGACCGTGCCGTCGGCCTGCGGGGTTCCGGGCGCGAAGCCGACCGCCACCCGGGCCGGGATGCCGAGCGTGCGGGCCATCGCCGCCATCGTGAACGAGAAGTGGACGCAGAAGCCCTGCTTCTTCTTCAGGAACGTCGCGATGGCGCCGGGGCCCTGGCCGACCTTCACGCTGGTGTCGTACTGGAACCCGCCGTTGACCGCGAAGTAGTCCTGCAGCTCGACGGCCTGCTGGTAGTGGCTCGTGGCCCCCGAGGTGATCCGCCGGGCGGTGCGGGCCACCACGCTCGGCAGCGCGGAGGGCACCTTGGTGTACTCACGCAGCAGGGCCGCCGCCGGCTCCGGCGCGGCGGCCAGCTGCCGCGCGGTCGGCCGCACGGCCAGGCTGGTCACCTGGTAGGTGGCGCCCCGGGTGCTCTGGCCGTGGTCCCCGACGAGCGTCATGCCGATCGGCTCGTACCGCCAGCGGCCGCTGACCTGCACCGAGCTCGGCGGGTAGGGCATCGGCAGCCAGTTCTGGGCGTACCAGTTCGCCGCCGTGACCGTCGTGCGGACCTTCGCGCGCTTGACGTCCGTCCCCAGCCCGGCCGGCGTGGGGAACACCTCCGGGACCCCGACGATGTGCCGCTGGGCCGGTTTCCAGGTGGTGCCGTCGAAGTCGTCGAGCGAGACGATCCGCAGGTACAGGTCCGAGAAGTCGGTCGTGCTGGTCTTCAGGGTCAGCACCTGCCGGTCGTCGTCCGTGTTCAGATCGTCGCGCAGCGACACCAGCGGGTTGACCGCGGAGACCGTGCCCCCGTCGCCGTTCCCCGGACCCACCCCCGCGCCGGCGACGTCCAGCAGTCCGCCCTGCATCGCGGGCAGCGCCAGCGGCACCACCAGAGCGACGCCGAGCGCGACCGCGCCGATCCGGCGTCCGGTGCGCACGGGCGCCCCCGCCGGGGAGTCCACGGCGCCGGGGGAGCCGGGCGCCGCGCCGAAGACCCGGCCCCACTGGGCGAGCCGGTCCCGGCCCTCCGCGAGCAGCAGCATCAGGTAGCCGGCCGCCGCGACCAGGAACCACAGCCAGTCGGCCGCGCCGTCGGACAGCCCCGCGGCCACCGAGTACAGCGCGAGCAGGGGCAGCCCGGCGGGCGCCGCGCTGCGGAAGGTCACCGCGAGCGTGTCGACCAGCAGTCCGATCAGCAGCACACCGCCGATCAGCATCAGCTCGATGCCGTCGGTGAGCGGCGCGGGTATCGCGTACCGGTTGACGTCGTCCGAGCCCTGCTGGAACAGGTCGGCCAGGTACCGGAAGGCGTCCGGGCCGGGGATCACACCGGCGACCGCGTGCTCCCGGGCGAAGACCAGGGTGAGCAGCACCAGGGTGACCAGCGCCTGCGCCGCCACCGTCAGCGGCCTGCCCAGCGGCACCCGCCGGGCCGCCGCGCCCACCCCGGTCTGCACGGCCACGAGCGGCGCCAGGAGCAGCAGCCAGGTCGGCTCCGCCACCAGCGGCAGCAGCGCGCACGACGCCATCAGCGTGGCCGCGGCGGAACACAGGGCCAGTCGTGCCCGTCCGCTCATCCCAGTGCCTCCCCGTTCACCGCGGCCAGACCCGAGCGCTCCCGGTCCGCCTGCCGCCACAGATCGTTCAGCGGTGCGCCGCGCGGCACGCTCAGCGCCGTCCAGCCCGCCTCGCGCAGCATGCGCAGCCGCTCCGCGTGCCGGTCGCCCGGCCGGGGCACGTCGGCCGCCTCCCGCACCCAGGTGTCCGGGTCCAGGACGAAGGCGACGGCACCGCCGCTGCGCCGGCTCATCTTGGCGACCGTCGTGGCCTGCTCCTCGTCCAGGTCGCCGAGGAAGGCGATCAGCAGCCCCTCGTTGCCGCCGCGCAGCACGTCGTAGGCCCGGGACAGGCCGGTGCCGTCGGAGTGGTCGACCACCGCGAGGGTGTCCATCATCAGCCCGGCCGCGTCCGCGGTCTCCTGCCCGGAGCCCGCGAACCCCTCGGCGCCCTCACCGGGCACCGAGCTGCCACCGTCCGTCAGCAGGCGGACCGAGAAGCCGCGTTCGAGCATGTGCACCAGGACCGAGGCGGCGCCCGAGACCGCCCACTCGAACGCCGAGTCGGGTCCCGCGCCCTCGTAGGCGCCGCCCCGGGTGTCCAGCAGCACGGTGCAGCGGGAGCGCCGGGGCTGCTCCTCGCGGCGCACCATCAGCTCGCCGTAGCGCGCGGTGGAGCGCCAGTGCACCCGGCGCAGGTCGTCGCCGTAGCGGTACCCGCGGGGGATCACGTCGTCCTCGCCCGCGAGGGCCAGCGAGCGCCGGCGCCCGTCGCCGTAGCCCTTGGCCTCGCCGCTGAACCGGACCGGTGGCAGCGGCTCCACGCGCGGGATGACGGTCAGCGTGTCGTACGTGGAGAAGGAGCGGGTCAGCTCGCACATCCCGAAGGGGTCCGTGAGCCGCAGCTGCAGCGGGCCCAGCGGGTAACGGCCGCGCAGGTCGGAGCGGACCCGGTAGGACACCTCGCGGCGGCCGCCCGCCTCCACCCGGTCCAGCACGAACCGGGGCCGCGGCCCGAGGACGTAGGGCACCCGGTCCTGCAGCATCAGCAGGCCGGTGGGCAGCCGGGAGACGTTGTCCACGCGCAGGTGCACCCGGGCCTCGCTGCCGGCCGGGACGCGCGCGGGGGCGAGGCGGCGGCTGCCGGCCACCCGGTAGCGCGTGCGGTACAGCACCGTCGAGCAGATCAGCGGCAGCGCGGCCAGCAGCAGACCGACCCGCAGCAGATCGCTCTGCCCCAGGACGTACGCGCACACGGCGGCGGCGATCCCCGCCGCCAGGAAGGACCGGCCGCGGGTGGTGAGCCCCGCGAGGGCCGTGCGGACACCGCCCGCCTCCCCTCGGTCGGCCTCCGCCCCTCCCGTCCCCCCGTCGTTCATCACAGACTCCGGGGGGGCTGCTGGGGATAGGCGGGCACACCCCGGCCGAGCCCCCCGAAGCCGTTCTGCTGCCCGGGTGCCGCCGGCACCGGCGTGTGCTGCAGGATCTCCAGCACCACCTGCTCGGCGGTGCGCCGGTTCAGCTGGGCCTGCGCGGTCGGCAGCAGACGGTGGGCGAGGACGGCGGCGGCCAGGGCCTGGACGTCGTCCGGCAGCGCGTACTCCCGGCCGGCGAGGGCCGCGGACGCCTTCGCCGCGCGCAGCAGGTGCAGCGTCGCGCGCGGCGAGGCGCCGAGTCTGAGGTCGGGGTGGCTGCGCGTGGCCGCGACCAGCTCGACCGCGTAGCGCCGCACCGCCTCGGAGACGTGCACCCCGCGCACCGCCTCGATCAGCTTCACGATCTCGTGCGCGTGCGCCACCGGCCGCAGGTTCTCCAGCGGGCTGGTCCCGCCGTGGATGTCGAGCATCTGCAGCTCGGCCTCGACGCTCGGGTAACCGACGGACACGCGGGCCATGAAACGGTCGCGCTGGGCCTCGGGCAGCGGATAGGTGCCCTCCATCTCGACCGGGTTCTGCGTGGCCACCACCATGAAGGGGCTGGGCAGTTCGTAGGTCTTGCCGTCGATGGTGACCTGCCGCTCCTCCATGGACTCCAGCAGGGCCGACTGGGTCTTGGGCGAGGCGCGGTTGATCTCGTCGCCGATCACGATCTGCGCGAAGATGGCGCCCGGCTTGAACTCGAAGTCCTTGCGCTGCTGGTCCCAGATCGACACGCCGGTGATGTCCGAGGGCAGCAGGTCGGGCGTGAACTGGATGCGCCGCACCGAGCAGTCGATGGACCGCGCCAGCGCCTTGGCCAGCATGGTCTTGCCGACCCCGGGGACGTCCTCGATCAGCAGGTGGCCCTCGGCGAGCAGCACGGTCAGCGCGAGACGGACGACCTCCGGCTTGCCCTCGATCACGCCCTCCACCGAGGCGCGCACCCGCTCCACGGTGGCGGTCAGGTCATCCCCCACCCGCGCATACGCCCGGGCGGGAACACCCCCATGGCTGGCACGATCGTCATAGGTCGTCACCCCGGCCCTCCTCGGCCCGTTCTTCCGGGCCGCCGCTCTGCGTTGCGAAACCGGCCCACCCCAAACACGGACACCACGCGGAATCGGTTCCGCGTGACGTCACACCCCGCATTCTTGCTGCCGTTACCGATTCGTGTCACTCGCCTGCGGACAACTGCCCGCACGATGTCGGTCTTACGGCCGTTTCGACCGCCGATTCGACAACCGTAGGACGAAACGCCCGCAGCCGTACGGTCGCGGCGCCCGCCGCCGTACGGCGAAACGCCCGCGCGGCGCGGGAGTGTCCGCGCCGCGCGGGCAGCGGCCCGGGAGCCGGCCGGCGAGCCGGGTCAGGCGGGGTCGATCTCGCGCAGCCGGCCGGTCCTGACGTCGAAGACGAAACCGCGCACGTCCTCGGTGTGCAGCAGGAACGGCGAGGTGCGCACGCGCGCCATCGACTGCCGCACGTCCTGGTCGACGTCCCGGAAGGCCTCCACGGCCCAGGCGGGGCGCTGGCCGACCTCCAGCTCCAGGTCGTGCCGGAAGTCCTCGGTGATGGACTCCATGCCGCACCCGGTGTGGTGGATCAGCACGACGCTGCGGGTGCCGAGGGCCCGCTGGCTGATGGTCAGGGAGCGGATCACGTCGTCGGTCACCACTCCGCCCGCGTTGCGGATGGTGTGACAGTCGCCGAGCTGAAGGCCGAGGGCCTTGTGCAGGTCGAGGCGGGCGTCCATACAGGCCACGACCGCGACACGGAGCACCGGGCGGGCGTCCATGCCCGGGTCGGTGAACGCGGCGGCGTAGCGCTCATTGGCGTCGACGAGGCGGTCCGTGACGGTGCCGTCCGTTATGGCGCCTTCGGACCCGGCGGGAGCTGCTGCGGAAGTCGTCATACCCAAGACCGTACTGGTCATCCGCGTTCCGGTCCTGCTGTGAGAGCGGACAAAGAACGCCATCGTGGCTTGTTGTGAGCGACTCCACACGGCCGGCGAATGCCCGGGAACCGCTCTGTCGGGCGACGCGCAGGCCGGTTGATTGACCGCGAGACAGGGTGGACTAAAGTGACGCGAAGCGGGAGGCGCGGCTCTCCCTGCTGGTGAAGACCCCGGAGACCCCGGCACCCGCCCGGAACCGTCTCCCCACGTGCGCGGCGCGTACGTACGGCTCGGCCTCCTCCCGCTCCCGGTCGGCTGACGCTTCCGGCGCCGGCGGGCCTCCCCTTCACGGAGCGGGCGGGGACCCGGCGGTGCGTGCGGCCCGCGCCGGAAACGAGAGGCCCCCTTGAGCCACAGTCGACACGTCCCGGTGATGCTCCAGCGGTGCCTGGATCTGCTGGCGCCCGCCCTGGAGCGGCCGGGGGCGGTGGTCGTCGACTGCACCCTCGGTCTCGGCGGCCACAGCGAGGCGCTGCTGAGCCGGTTCCCCGAGGCGCGGCTGATCGCCCTCGACCGGGACAAGGAGGCGCTGCGCCTGTCGGGTGAGCGGCTGGCGCCGTTCGGCGACCGCGCCACCCTCGTGCACGCCGTCTACGACGAGCTGCCCGACGTCCTGCACCGGCTCCGCGTCGCGCGCGTGCAGGGCGTGCTGTTCGACCTCGGCGTCTCCTCCATGCAGCTGGACGAGGCCGATCGCGGCTTCGCCTACGCCCAGGACGCGCCCCTGGACATGCGCATGGACCAGACGGCCGGCATCAGCGCCGCCGAGGTCCTCAACACCTACCCGGCGGGCGAACTGGTGCGCATCCTGCGCGCCTACGGCGAGGAGAAGCAGGCCAAGCGGATCGTGTCCGCGGTCGTCCGCGAGCGGGAGAAGGAGCCGTTCACCAACAGCGCCCGGCTCGTGGAGCTGATCCGCGACGCCCTGCCGCAGGCCGCCAAGCGCACCGGGGGCAATCCGGCCAAGCGAACCTTCCAGGCGCTGCGCATCGAGGTCAACGGCGAACTGTCCGTCCTGGAGCGGGCGATCCCGGCCGCGGTGAAGGCCCTCGACGTCGGCGGGCGCATCGCCGTGCTGTCGTACCACTCGCTCGAAGACCGCCTGGTCAAACAGGTGTTCGCGGCCGGGGCCGCGTCCACCGCGCCGCCCGGGCTGCCGGTCGTGCCCGAGCGCTACCAGCCGCGGCTCAAGCTGCTCACCCGAGGTGCCGAACTTCCCACCGAGGAAGAGGTCGCCGAGAACCGCCGGGCCGCGCCGGCGCGACTGCGGGGTGCCGAGCGCATCAGGGAGGATGCCGAGTGAGCGGGACGGGCCGGTCGGTCGCCCCACCCCACGGGGGGAGCGGTGAGTAGGAAACCCGAGCTGAAGGGGAGGGCGGCCCGGCTCGCGCGGCTCTTCCCGGCCGGCCGCGCCCGGGCGGCCCGCACCCCGTTCGTCCTGCTCGTCGTCCTGCTCCTCGGGGGTGGCCTCATCGGGCTGCTGGTGCTGAACTCCGCGCTCAGCGAAGGCTCGTTCAAACTCGCCGACCTGCGCAAGCGGACGAAGAACCTCACCGACGAGGAGCAGGCTCTTCAGCGCGACATCGACGCCTACTCGGCCCCCGACGCCCTCCAGCGCCGCGCCCGCGAACTCGGCATGGTCCCCGGCGGCGACCCGGCCTTCCTCGGCCCCGACGGCAAGGTCAGGGGCGTCCCCAGCCCCGCCGCCGCCGAACCGGCCGCCCTCACCGACCCCCTGGCCCCGGAGGCGATGACCCCGGCCGTCGGCCCGTCCGCGGACCCCGCACCCACCGCCGCCGCGCCCCAGCCGCAGGACACCCCGGCCGCCTCCGCCCCGGCGACGGTCCAGGACGCGCAGTCCGCCACCCCCCAGCCCGCCTCCACCCCGACCCCCGGCAGGTGACGGAAGTGACCGACAGGGAACCCCCGCGCCGCCGCGTGCCCGGGCCCGCCAAGCCTCCCCGGCCGCGGGGGGCCGTCCGGCGGCAGCCCGGGCCCGGCGCCCGTCCGGCCGGCCGGCCGCGCGGGGCCCGGCCCATGCCCCCGCCGCCGCTCCGGCTGGGCAGCCCCCGGCCCCGGCTGCGCATGGTCAGCCTCGCCCTGACCCTGGTGCTGCTGGCCTTCGTCGTACGGCTGCTCCAGGTCCAGGCGGTCGACGCGAGCGCCTACGCGGCACGGGCCGAGCAGAACCGCTACGTGGTGCACACCCTGGCCGCCGAGCGCGGCGGGATCACCGACCGCAACGGTGTGGCCCTCGCCGTCAGCGAGGACGCGTACGACATCACGGCCGACCCGACGATGTTCAGCGCCAAGGAGCTGAAGATCGACGACGGTCCGGAACAGGCCGCCGCGCTGCTCGCGCCGATCCTCGGCGAGGACCAGGCCACGCTCGTCAAGAAGCTGCGGCCCCGGAACCCGGACTCCCGCTACGCCCGGCTCGCCACCCGGAAGACCCCGCAGGTCTGGAAGCAGATCAAGGACCTCAAGAGCGCGCTCGCCAAGAAGGCCGGGACGGACCGCACCACCGTGAACGTGCTCGGCGGCGTCTTCGCCGACCCGAGCAGCCAGCGGGTGTACCCCAACCGCGACCTCGCCGCCGGGATACTGGGCTGGGTCAACGCCGACGGCCGGGGCGGCGGCGGCATCGAGCAGCAGCTGGACGAGCAGCTCTCCGGCAAGGCCGGCAAGGTCCGCTACGCCCAGTCCGGCGGCCGGGAGGTCCCCACGGCGGGGTCCACCGAGACGCCCGCCGTGCCCGGCTCCGACGTCGAGCTCACCATCGACCGCGACATCCAGTGGGCCGCGCAGAACGCCATCACCGAGCAGGTGAGGAAGTCCAAGGCGGACCGCGGTTACGTCATCGTCCAGGACACCCGCACCGGCCAGATCCTGGCCATGGCCAACTCGCCCGGCTTCGACCCCAATGACCTGTCGGACGCCGACGGCGACGCCATGGGCAACGCCTCCCTCCAGGACGCCTACGAGCCCGGCTCCACGGCGAAGGTGATGTCGATGGCCGCCGTCCTCGAGCGCGGCGCGGCGACCCCGCTCACGCACGTCGTCGTCCCCAACCGGCTGCACCGCGGCGACCGCCTCTTCCAGGACGACATCGACCACGCCACCTGGTACCTCACGCTCAACGGCGTGCTCGCCAAGTCCAGCAACATCGGCACCATCCTGGCCACCGGCGAACTCGGCCGGACGCAGCCCGAGGCGAACAAGGTCCTCTACTCGTACCTGCGCAAGTTCGGCATCGGCGACTACACCGGCCTCGGCTTCCCGGGCGAGACCCGCGGCATCCTCGCACCGCCGCACAAGTGGTCCACCTCGCAGCAGTACACGATCCCTTTCGGCCAGGGGTTCTCCATCAACGCCATGCAGGCCGCCTCCGTGTACTCGACCATCGCCAACGGCGGCGTCCGCGTCGAGCCGTCCCTGGTGCGCGGCACCAAGGGCGCCGACGGGCGCTTCACCCCGGCCCCGAAGCCCAAGCAGACCCGGGTGGTCAGCCCGAAGACCGCCAGGGCCCTCGCCCAGATGCTGGAGTCCGTGGTGGACGACGAGCAGGGCACCGGCATCAAGGCCCGCATCCCGGGGTACCGGGTCGCGGGCAAGACCGGCACGGCGAACCGCGTGGATCCGGCCACCGGCAGGTACCGCGGCTACACCTCTTCGTTCGCCGGATTCGCACCCGCGGACAACCCGCGCGTCACCGTCTACTGCGCCATCCAGAACGCCACCGAGGGCAGCTACTTCGGCGGCCAGATCTGTGGCCCCATCTACAAGCAGGTGATGGAGTTCGCCCTGAAGACCCTCCAGGTCCCCCCGACCGGGGCGAGGGCCGCGAACCTGCCCGTCGACTACAAGCCCTGATCAGCACCTCGGAAACACCAGGAACGAACTCGTGACAACGATCACCCCCGACCCCGGGAACCAAGGCGCCCCCAGGGCCTCACTTCGCTCCGGAGCGGGTGCGCCCGGTACGCTCACCGCCGTGCCACACGCTGATCAGTCCCAAACCACCCAGAAGGGCGCTTCCGTGACATATCCGGGACCGCCGCGACCGGTTCAGGTCTCCGCCACGCCCCTCGCGGAACTGGCCGATCAGCTGGGTACCGCCGCTCCGGCCGGCTCCGCCGCGGTCACGGGGATCACCCACGACTCGCGCGCCGTCCGCCCCGGCGACCTGTACGCCGCCCTCCCGGGCGCCCGCCTGCACGGCGCCGACTTCGTCACCCAGGCCGCCGGCCTGGGAGCGGCCGCCGTGCTCACCGACCCGTCCGGTGCCGACCGCGCCGCCGCGACCGGGCTGCCCGTGCTGGTCGTCGACGACCCGCGCGCGCGGATGGGCGCACTGGCGACGACGATCTACGGCCACCCGGGCCGCGATCTGCTCCAGATCGGCATCACGGGCACCTCGGGCAAGACGACGACCGCCTACCTGGTCGAGGGCGGCCTGAAGACCACCCGCACCACGGGACTCATCGGCACCGTCGAGATGCGCGTCGGCGAGGAGCGCATCAAGTCCGAGCGCACCACCCCGGAGGCCACCGACCTGCAGGCCCTGTTCGCCGTCATGCGCGAACGCGGTGTCGAGGCCGTCGCCATGGAGGTCTCCAGCCACGCCCTGGTCCTCGGCCGGGTCGACGGCTGCGTCTTCGACATCGCCGTCTTCACCAACCTCAGCCCGGAGCACATGGAGTTCCACTCCGACATGGAGGACTACTTCCGGGCCAAGGCGCAGCTGTTCACGCCGGAGCGCAGCAGGCTCGGCGTCGTCAACGCCGACGACGAGTACGGCCGCCGGCTCGCCACCGAGGCGACCGTCCCGGTCGTCACGTTCTCCGCCGAGGGCCACCCGGACGCCGACTGGCGCGCCGAGGACGTCCAGGTCGGCCCGATGGACTCGACGTTCACCGTCCACGGCCCGAACGGTGAACGCCTGCACGCCAAGTCGCCGCTGCCGGGTCCCTTCAACGTGGCGAACACGCTCGCCGCCGTCGTCGCCCTCGCCGTGGCCGGCCTCGACCCGCAGGCCGCCGCCGACGGCATCGCGGCCGTGCCGGGCGTCCCGGGCCGCCTGGAGCGCGTGGACGCCGGGCAGCCCTACCTCGCAGTCGTCGACTACGCCCACAAGACCGACGCGGTCGAGTCGGTGCTCAAGGCCCTGCGCAAGGTCACCAAGGGCCGTGTGCACGTCGTCCTGGGCTGCGGCGGCGACCGTGACCGGACCAAGCGCGCCCCGATGGGCGCCGCCGTGGCCCGGCTCGCCGACACGGCCGTACTGACCTCCGACAATCCCCGCTCCGAGGACCCCCTGGCGATCCTCGCGACCATGCTCCAGGGCGCGGCCTCCGTGCCCGCCCACGAGCGGGGCGAGGTGCTCCTGTTCGAGGACCGGGCCGCCGCGATCGCCGCCGCGGTGGGCCGCGCCGCTCCCGGCGACACCGTGCTGGTCGCGGGCAAGGGGCACGAGCAGGGCCAGGACATCGCCGGCGTGGTCCGTCCCTTCGACGACCGCCAGGTGCTTCGCGAAGCTATCCAGAAGACTCAGGGATGAACTTGTGATCGCCCTCTCCCTCGCCGAGATCGCAGCAGTCGTCGGCGGGCAGACGCACGACATACCGGACCCTTCCGTGCAGGTGACCGGACCGGTCGTCCGGGACTCCCGCGAGGCGGGGCCCGGCAGCCTGTTCGCCGCGTTCGTCGGTGAACGCGTGGACGGCCACGACTACGCCGCACAGGTCGTCGAGGCGGGAGCGGTCGCCGTACTGGCCTCCCGGCCGGTCGGCGTGCCCGCGATCGTGGTCGAGGACGTCCAGAGCGCTCTGGGCGCCCTCGCCCGGCACGTCGTACGCCGGCTCGGCGCGACCCTCGTCGCCCTGACCGGCTCCGCGGGCAAGACCAGCACCAAGGACCTGATCGCCCAGGTGCTCCGGCGCAAGGCGCCCACGGTGTTCACGCCGGGCTCGCTCAACAACGAGATCGGGCTGCCGCTGACGGCCCTGTCCGCCACCGAGGAGACGAAGTTCCTCGTGCTGGAGATGGGCGCCCGCGGCATCGGCCACATCCGCTACCTCGCCGAGCTGACCCCGCCGAGGATCGGCCTGGTGCTCAACGTCGGCACCGCCCACATCGGCGAGTTCGGCGGCCGCGAGCAGATCGCCCAGGCGAAGGGGGAACTGGTCGAGGCACTGCCCTCCGCCGAGGACGGCGGCGCCGCCGTGCTGAACGCCGACGACCCGTTGGTACGGGCCATGGCCTCCCGTACCAAGGCGAAGGTGGTCCTTTTCGGAGAGTCGGCCGAAGCGGACGTACGGGCCGAGAACGTACGACTCACGGACAGCGGACAGCCCGCCTTCAGGCTTCACACACCCTCCGGTGCATGCGATGTGACCATGCGCCTGTACGGTGAGCACCACGTGTCGAACGCGCTCGCCGCGGCCGCCGTCGCCCATGAGCTGGGCATGTCCGCGGAAGAGATCGCCCTGGCGCTCTCCGAGGCGGGCTCCCTCTCCCGCTGGCGCATGGAGGTCACCGAGCGCCCGGACGGCGTGACCATCGTCAACGACGCCTACAACGCCAACCCCGAGTCCATGCGGGCCGCCCTCAGGGCGCTCGCGGCCATGGGCCAGGGGCGCCGCACGTGGGCGGTGCTCGGCAAGATGGCCGAGTTGGGGGACGAGGCGCTCGCCGAGCACGACGCCGTCGGACGGCTCGCCGTCCGGCTCAACGTCAGCAAGCTCGTCGCCGTCGGGGGGGTTGAGGCCTCCTGGCTGCAACTGGGCGCATATAACGAGGGTTCGTGGGGTGAGGAGTCGGTGCACGTGTCCGACGCACAGGCGGCGGTCGACCTGTTGCGCAGCGAGTTGCGCCCGGGGGACGTCGTGCTCGTGAAGGCGTCCCGTTCGGTGGGGCTGGAGAGCGTTGCCCAGGCGCTCCTCGAGGCCGGTGCCGAGGGCGGGGTCGATGCCCGATGATGAAGCAGATCCTGTTCTCGGGTGTCATCGGCCTCTTCCTGACGCTGGTCGGCACCCCGCTGCTGATCAAGCTCCTGGCCCGCAAGGGCTACGGCCAGTACATCCGTGACGACGGCCCGCGCGAGCACGCCAGCAAGCGCGGCACGCCGACCATGGGCGGCATCGCCTTCATCCTGGCGACGATCGCGGCGTACTTCCTGAGCAAGCTCATCACCGGCTACCCGCCCACCTACTCCGGTCTGCTGGTGCTGGGCCTGATGTTCGGCATGGGCCTGGTGGGCTTCCTCGACGACTACATCAAGATCGTCAAGCGGCGTTCGCTGGGCCTGCGGGCCAAGGCGAAGATGGCCGGCCAGCTGATCGTCGGCATCGCGTTCGCGGTGCTGTCCCTGCAGTTCTCCGACGCGCGCGGCAACACCCCGGCGTCCACGAAGCTGTCGTTCATCACCGACTTCGGCTGGTCGATCGGCCCGGTGCTGTTCGTCGTCTGGGCGCTGTTCATGATCCTCGCCATGTCGAACGGCGTGAACCTCACCGACGGCCTGGACGGCCTCGCCACCGGCGCCTCCGTGCTCGTCTTCGGCGCCTACACGTTCATCGGCGTCTGGCAGTTCCAGGAGTCCTGCGCCAACGCGGGCACCCTGACCAACCCGGGCGCCTGCTACGAGGTGCGCGACCCGCTCGACCTCGCGGTCGTCGCATCCGCGCTGATGGGCGCGTGCCTCGGCTTCCTGTGGTGGAACACCTCGCCCGCCAAGATCTTCATGGGCGACACCGGTTCGCTCGCCCTCGGCGGCGTCCTCACCGGCCTGGCCATCCTCTCCCGCACGGAGCTGCTGGTGGCCATCATGGGCGGCCTGTTCGTCCTCATCACCATGTCGGTCGTCATCCAGGTCGGTTCGTTCCGGCTCACCGGCAAGCGCGTCTTCCGGATGGCGCCGCTCCAGCACCACTTCGAACTCAAGGGCTGGTCCGAAGTCCTGGTGGTGGTCCGCTTCTGGATCATCCAGGGCATCTGTGTGATCGTCGGACTGGGCCTCTTCTACGCGGGATGGGCAGCGGACAAGTGACCGACTGGCAGGGGAAGAACGTCACCGTCGCCGGGCTCGGCGTCTCCGGGATCCCGGCCGCCAAGGTCCTGCACGGCCTCGGCGCGAAGGTCACCGTCGTCAACGACGGCGACGACGAGCGGGCCCGGACGCAGGCGGCCGAGCTGGAGGCCCTGGGCGTCACCGTGCGCCTCGGTGACGGCGACTCCCTGCCCGAGGGCACCGAGCTGATCGTCACCACGCCCGGCTGGAAGCCGGACAAGCCGCTGTTCCTGGCGGCCGGACGGGCGGGCGTGCCCGTCTGGGGCGACGTGGAACTGGCGTGGCGCCTGCGGGGCCCCGACGCGGCGCCCTGGCTGGCCGTCACCGGCACCAACGGCAAGACGACCACCGTGCAGATGCTCGCCTCCATCCTGAGGGCGGCGGGCCTGCGCACGGCCGCCGTCGGCAACATCGGCGTCTCGCTGCTGGACGTCGTCCTCGGCGAGGAGCGGTACGACGTCCTCGCCGTCGAGCTCTCCAGCTACCAGCTCCACTGGGCGCCCTCGCTGCGCGCCCACTCCGCCACCGTCCTCAACCTCGCGCCCGACCACCTGGACTGGCACGGCTCCATGGAGGCGTACGCCGCCGACAAGGGCCGGATCTACCACGGCAACCGGGTCGCCTGCGTGTACAACGTGGCCGACAAGCTCACCGAGGACCTGGTGCGCGAGGCGGACGTGGAAGAGGGCTGCCGCGCCGTCGGGTTCACCCTCGGCACCCCCGCGCCCTCCCAACTCGGAGTCGTGGAGGGCATCCTGGTCGACCGCGCCTTCGTGGCGGACCGGCACAGGAACGCGCAGGAGCTGGCCGAGGTCTCCGACGTCAACCCGCCCGCCCCGCACAACGTCGCCAACGCCCTCGCCGCGGCGGGCCTCGCGCGCGCCTTCGGGGTGCCCGCCACCGCCGTGCGTGACGGCCTGCGGGCCTTCCGCCCCGACGCGCACCGCATCGCGCACGTGGCCGACATCGACGGGGTGGCGTACGTCGACGACTCCAAGGCGACCAACACCCATGCCGCGGAAGCGTCGTTGGCGGCATATGAACCGATCGTATGGATTGCGGGCGGTCTGGCGAAGGGCGCGACCTTCGACGAACTGGTCGCCAGGTCGGCGAAGCGGCTTCGCGGTGCCGTCCTGATCGGCGCCGACCGGGCGCTGATCCGCGAGGCCCTCGCGCGACACGCCCCGGAAGTACCCGTGGTCGACCTCGACCGGACCGACACTGGGGCGATGCTCCAGGCGGTGACGGAAGCGAAGCGGCTGGCTCGGCCCGGCGACACCGTGCTGCTGGCCCCGGCCTGTGCCTCCATGGACATGTTCACCAACTACAACCAGCGCGGTGACGCGTTCGCGGCGGCGGTCCGCGAACTCGGAGCCTGACCCCGGCCGCCTGCCGGGCGGATCTAGGGAGGGACGCGTGGGACGGCCGACGTTCAGTGGAGGCGCCGATGCCCGGTAGCCGTACCGGCCGGCCGCCCGCGCGGCGGGCGCCCGGCCGTCCCGCCGCCCGCCCGCCGCGCGACAACCCCGTCCAGCGGCTCTACGCGCGCGCCCGCAAGGCCTGGGACCGGCCGCTGACCGCCTACTACCTGATCCTCGGCGGCAGCGTGCTGATCACCGTCCTCGGCCTGGTGATGGTCTACTCGGCCTCCCAGATCACCGCGCTGCAACTCTCGCTGCCCGGGTCCTACTTCTTCCGCAAGCAGTTCCTCGCCGCGGTCATCGGCGGCGTGCTGCTGTTCGTCGCCTCCCGCATGCCGGTGAAGCTGCACCGGGCGCTGGCCTACCCCATCCTCGCCGGCGCCGTCTTCCTGATGGTCCTGGTGCAGGTGCCCGGGATAGGGATGGCGGTCAACGGCAACCAGAACTGGATCTCCCTCGGCGGCTCCTTCCAGATCCAGCCCAGCGAGTTCGGCAAGCTCGCCCTGGTGCTCTGGGGCGCGGACCTGATCGCCCGCAAGCAGGAGCGCAAGCTGCTGACCCAGTGGAAGCACATGCTGGTGCCGCTGGTCCCGGTCGCCTTCCTGCTGCTCGGGCTGATCATGCTCGGCGGCGACATGGGTACCGCGATCATCCTCACGGCGATCCTGTTCGGCCTGCTGTGGCTCGCGGGCGCGCCGACCCGGCTGTTCGCCGGCGTGCTGTCGGTCGCCGGGCTGATCGGTCTGGTCCTCATCAAGACCAGCCCCAACCGGATGGCGCGGCTCGCCTGCATCGGCGCCACCGAGCCCAAGTCCGGGGTCGCCGACTGCTGGCAGGCCGTGCACGGGATCTACGCCCTGGCCTCCGGTGGAATCTTCGGTTCCGGCCTGGGGGCGAGTGTGGAGAAATGGGGACAACTCCCCGAGGCGCACACCGACTTCATCTTCGCCGTCACCGGCGAGGAGCTGGGTCTGGCGGGGACGCTGTCGGTGCTCGCCCTGTTCGCGGCTCTAGGCTATGCGGGTATCCGCGTGGCCGGACGCACGGAGGACCCCTTCGTGAGGTACGCCGCGGGAGGCGTGACGACCTGGATCACCGCCCAGGCGGTGATCAACATCGGTGCGGTGCTCGGCCTGCTGCCGATCGCCGGTGTCCCCCTCCCGCTGTTCTCCTACGGAGGGTCCGCCCTGCTGCCGACCATGTTCGCCATCGGGCTGCTGATCGCCTTCGCACGTGACGAGCCCGCTGTGCGGGCGGCGCTTGCGATGCGGCAACCCCGCTTTGGTAGAAAGCGGGCGGGAGGCTCCGGCGGTCAGCGGGGGCCTCGGAGATGGAACACGATGCGACGGCGTGCCTCGGCGGCGCGCTCGTCCGGAGAGCGGTGAATTTCGGTGCATGTCGTACTCGCCGGTGGGGGGACCGCCGGCCACATCGAGCCCGCGCTCGCCCTCGCGGACGCCCTGCGCAGGCAGGACCCGACCGTGGGGATCACGGCCCTGGGCACGGAGCGCGGCCTGGAGACCCGGCTCGTCCCGGAACGCGGCTACGAGCTGGCGCTGATCCCGGCGGTACCGCTGCCGCGCAAGCCCACGCCCGAGCTGATCACCGTCCCGGGCCGGCTGCGCGGCACGATCAAGGCCGCCGAGCAGATCCTGGAGCGCACCAAGGCGGACGCCGTGGTCGGCTTCGGCGGTTACGTCGCCCTGCCCGGCTACCTGGCCGCCAAGCGCCTCGGTGTGCCCATCGTGATCCACGAGGCCAACGCCCGCCCGGGTCTCGCCAACAAGATCGGCTCGCGGTACGCGGCCCGGGTCGCCGTCTCCACCCCGGACAGCAAGCTGCGCGACGCCCGCTACATCGGCATCCCGCTGCGCCGCTCCATCGCCACCCTGGACCGCGCCGCCGCCCGCCCGGAGGCACGCGCCCGCTTCGGCCTCGACCCGAACCTGCCCACGCTGCTCGTCTCCGGCGGCTCCCAGGGCGCCCGGCGCCTGAACGAGGTGGTCCAGCAGGTCGCGCCGTGGCTGCAGCAGGCCGGCATCCAGATCCTGCACGCGGTCGGCCCGAAGAACGAGCTGCCGCAGGTGCACCAGATGCCGGGGATGCCCCCCTACATCCCGGTGAGTTACCTGGACCGGATGGATCTCGCCTACGCCGCGGCCGACATGATGCTCTGCCGCGCCGGCGCGATGACCGTCGCCGAGCTCTCCGCCGTCGGACTCCCGGCCGCCTACGTCCCGCTGCCCATCGGCAACGGCGAACAGCGGCTGAACGCCCAGCCGGTGGTCAAGGCCGGCGGCGGCCTCCTGGTCGACGACGCGGATCTCACGCCCGAGTGGGTGCAGCAGCACGTCCTGCCCGTGCTCGCCGACCCGCACCGGCTGTACGAGATGTCCCGCGCGGCAAGCGAGTTCGGCCGCCGGGACGCCGACGACCTGCTCGTCGGCATGGTGTACGAGGCGATCGCCTCCCGCCGCCGCTAGCATCGGCGGGTGAGCCCGGGGGTCTGAGCGCCCCCAGGTGGACCGAGCCTCGAAAGGAACGCGGGTGGCCGGACCGACTACCGCCGAGCGCGGTGAACGCCAGCAGGGGTCGTCCGGCCCGCCGCTCGTCCGCAGGCTCCTCGGACGGCGTCTTCGTACGATCGTCGTTTCGGCGACCCTGCTCGTGCTCCTCGGGGCCGGTTCCGTCTGGGTGTTGTACGGCTCCCACTGGCTGCGCGTCGACCACGTCTCGGTGTCCGGCACCCGCGTGCTGACCCCCGCGGAGGTGCGCGCGGCGGCGGCTGTGCCCGTGGGGGACCCGATGGTTTCCGTCGACACCGACGCCGTCGAGGCCCGGCTCCGCCGCAAACTGGCCCGGATCGACACCGTCGACGTGGTCCGTGCCTGGCCGCACGGAATCGGCCTGAAAGTGGTCGAGCGGACTCCGGTTCTCCTGGTCCGGAAAGACGGGGACTTCGTCGAAGTCGACGACGAAGGCGTCCGTTTCGCCACGGTTCCCCAAGCGGTGAAAGGCGTTCCGCTGCTGGAGCTGTCCGCCTCCCGCACGGGTCCGGGGGCGGCCGGCCTCCGGCGCTTCGGCACGGGCCGGCTGGTGCGAGAGGCGGTCAGGGTCGCCGGTGACCTGCCGTCCGCCGTCGCCGACGACACGCGGGCCGTCCGGGTCCGCTCCTTCGACGCCATCTCGCTGGAGTTGGGCGACGGCCGTACGGTCACGTGGGGGAGCGGCGAGAACGGCCGCGCCAAGGCGCGGACCCTCACCGCACTCATGAAAGCAGCTCCCGGGGCGCGGCACTTCGACGTCAGCGTGCCCACCGCCCCTGTGTCAGCGGGAAGTTGACGCACATCTGCGCAGGCCAGCACCCTGGTTGGGCACCGCTATGGCTGATCACATAGGGTGAAAAGAAAAACGGGAGGTTCGGCGTGTTCGTTGAACGGGCGCCACTTGTCGACTTAGTGTCCTGTTCAGAAGACTCCAGGGAACAGACACACTGGTAACCCTAAACTTCAGGGTTAGGGTTCGGGTCGGCGCTACGGACCGTCCCATTCGGCATCTGCCGTCCCGGTGCGGGGTACCGCACGGTGACGGCAACGTAATTCGAGGCGAGAGGCCTTCGACGTGGCAGCACCGCAGAACTACCTCGCAGTCATCAAGGTCATCGGTGTCGGCGGCGGTGGTGTCAATGCCATCAACCGGATGATCGAGGTCGGTCTCAAGGGTGTCGAGTTCATCGCCATCAACACCGACGCACAGGCGCTGTTGATGAGCGACGCCGACGTCAAACTCGACGTCGGCCGCGAACTCACCCGTGGACTCGGCGCCGGCGCCAACCCGGCCGTCGGCCGCAAGGCGGCCGAGGACCACCGCGAGGAGATCGAGGAGGTCCTCAAGGGGGCCGACATGGTCTTCGTGACGGCCGGAGAAGGCGGCGGCACCGGCACCGGCGGCGCACCCGTCGTGGCCAACATCGCGCGTTCGCTCGGCGCCCTCACCATCGGTGTGGTCACGCGCCCGTTCACCTTCGAGGGACGGCGCCGCGCCAACCAGGCCGAGGACGGCATCGCCGAACTGCGCGAAGAGGTCGACACCCTCATCGTCATCCCCAACGACCGGCTGCTGTCCATCTCGGACCGCCAGGTCTCGGTCCTGGACGCCTTCAAGTCCGCCGACCAGGTCCTGCTCTCCGGTGTCCAGGGCATCACCGACCTCATCACCACCCCCGGTCTGATCAACCTGGACTTCGCCGACGTCAAGTCGGTCATGTCCGAGGCCGGTTCGGCCCTGATGGGCATCGGCTCGGCCCGCGGCGACGACCGCGCGGTGGCCGCGGCCGAGATGGCGATCTCCTCGCCGCTGCTGGAGGCGTCCATCGACGGCGCCCGCGGCGTGCTGCTCTCCATCTCCGGTGGCTCCGACCTCGGTCTGTTCGAGATCAACGAGGCCGCCCAGCTGGTCAGCGAGGCCGCCCACCCCGAGGCCAACATCATCTTCGGCGCGGTCATCGACGACGCCCTCGGCGACGAGGTCCGGGTCACCGTGATCGCGGCCGGCTTCGACGGCGGCCAGCCGCCGGCCCGCCGGGAGAACGTCATCGGCTCCACCTCCGCGCCGGCCCCGAGCCGCCGCGAGGAGCCCGCCCCGGCCCGCCCGGCCGAGCCCAGCCGGCCGTCCTTCGGCTCGCTCGGCAGCGTGAAGCCGAAGGAGGAGCCGGAGCCGGCGCCCGAGCCGGTGGCCGAGATCCCGGTCGCCCCGCCGGTCACGCCGGCGCCCCGCACCTACGCGGACAGCGGGGCCGAGGAACTGGACGTCCCGGACTTCCTCAAGTGATAGGACAGCGCGAGAGCGTGAGCGGCGCGCACTTCGCCTTCACCGACCGGTGGGGCGGGGTGAGCGCCGCTCCGTATGAGGAGCTCAACCTCGGCGGCGCGGTCGGCGACACGCCCGAGGCGGTGCGCGGCAACCGGGAACTGGCGGCGAAGTCGCTGAGCCTGGACCCCGGCCGGGTCGTCTGGATGAACCAGGTGCACGGCGCCGGCGTCGCCGTGGTCGACGAGCCGTGGGGGGATCGCCCGGTACCGGAGGTGGACGCGATCGTCACCACCCGCCGCGGACTCGCCCTCGCCGTCCTCACGGCCGACTGCGTCCCCGTCCTGCTGGCCGACCCCGTCGCCGGGGTCGCCGCCGCGGCCCACGCGGGCCGGCCCGGCATGGTGGCGGGGGTCGTCCCCGCCGCCGTACGGGCCATGGCCGAACTGGGCGCCGAGCCGGACCGGATCGTCGCCCGCACCGGCCCGGCCGTGTGCGGCCGGTGCTACGAGGTGCCGGAGCCGATGCGCGCCGAGGTGGCCGCCGTCGAACCGGCGGCGCACGCCGTGACCGGCTGGGGCACACCGGCGGTCGACGTGAGCGCCGGCGTGCACGCGCAGCTCGACCGGCTCGGGGTGTGCGACCGGGCGCAGTCGCCGGTGTGCACGCTGGAGTCGGGCGACCACTTCTCCTACCGCCGCGACCGCACCACCGGGCGGCTCGCGGGCTATGTCTGGCTGGACTGATGGGGCATGACGGACCGTAGAACCGAACTCGCCGCGAATCTGGCGAAGGTGGAGGAACGCATCACCGCCGCGTGCGCGGCGGCCGGGCGCGAGCGGGCGGAGGTGACCCTGATCGTGGTCACCAAGACCTACCCGGCGAGTGATGTGCGGATCCTGTCGGAGCTCGGTGTGCGCCACGTCGCCGAGAACCGCGACCAGGACGCGGCGCCCAAGGCGGCCGCCTGCGCCGATCTGCCGCTGACCTGGCACTTCGTCGGCCAGTTGCAGACCAACAAGGTGCGTTCCGTGGTCGGTTACGCCGGCGTCGTCCAGTCCGTCGACCGGGCCCGGCTCGTCACGGCTCTGTCGAAGGAGGCCGTGCGCGCGGAACGCGAGGTGGGCTGCCTCGTCCAGGTCGCCCTCGACGCGGACGCGAGCGGCAGGGGCGAGCGCGGGGGCGTCGCTCCCGGCGGAATCGAAGAGTTGGCCGCCCTCGTCGCCGGGTCGCCCGGGCTGCGGCTCGACGGTCTGATGACCGTCGCCCCGCTGACCGGCGAGTACGCGGGACGCGAACAGGCGGCGTTCGGACGGCTCATGGATTTGTCGACCGACCTGCGCCGAGCCCATCCGGCTGCGACCATGGTGTCCGCAGGGATGAGTGCGGACCTCGAACAGGCCGTGGCGGCCGGAGCGACACATGTGCGCGTCGGCACTGCGGTACTCGGAGTCCGCCCCAGGCTCGGGTAACGTCGCCAGGAAGTCGGACCACAGCAGAAAATATGGTCAGTGCCGCCAAGACGGGCACAACGACCACGTGGATCGCGGGCACTTGGCAGTCGTCAGCCGATCCACCACAGAGCGGAGGACTCAGAGCATGGCCGGCGCGATGCGCAAGATGGCGGTCTACCTCGGCCTCGTGGAGGACGATGGGTACGACGGCCGGGGATTCGACCCCGATGACGACTTCGAGCCCGAGCTGGACCCGGAGCCCGAGCGAGACCACCGGCGGCACGAGCCGTCGCACCAGTCGCACGGCGCACACCAGTCCCAAAGGGACGAAGAGGTGCGAATCGTGCAGCCGCCCGCGCCGCGCGAACCGGTGTCCCGTTCGGCTTCGCTCGTCGCGGAATCGGGGCGCCCGGCGCGGATCGCGCCCGTGGCGTCCATCACACAAGAACGTCAGTCCCTGGAGAAGAACGCGCCGGTGATCATGCCCAAGGTCGTGTCGGAACGAGAGCCGTACCGGATCACCACACTTCACCCACGGACCTACAACGAAGCCCGTACCATCGGGGAACACTTCCGTGAGGGCACCCCGGTGATCATGAATCTGACTGAGATGGATGACACAGACGCGAAGCGACTTGTCGACTTTGCGGCCGGTTTGGTGTTTGGTCTTCACGGCAGCATCGAGCGGGTGACGCAGAAGGTGTTCCTGTTGTCTCCTGCTAACGTCGATGTCACGGCGGAGGACAAGGCCCGCATCGCAGAGGGCGGGTTCTTCAACCAGAGCTGAGACGCAGGACCGGATCAAAGTACGTGAGAGCACGGAACAGGGGAGAGGGAAACGCAGGCCATGAGCGTGTTCGCGCAGGTGATCTACATCGCGCTGATGGTGTTCCTCGTCGTGCTGATCTTCCGGCTGGTCATGGACTACGTCTTCCAGTTCGCCCGCTCGTGGCAACCCGGCAAGGCGATGGTGGTCGTACTGGAGGCCACCTACACTGTCACCGATCCACCGCTGAAGCTTCTGCGGCGGTTCATCCCGCCGCTGCGTCTCGGGGGCGTGGCGCTCGACCTGTCCTTCTTCGTACTGATGATCATCGTCTACATCCTCATCTCGCTCACTAACCTTGCGAGATGAATGTGGACGATACGGTCTTGCCGACTGCCGATGACTACGTTGAGGTGAAGAGATGCCGTTGACCCCCGAGGACGTGCGGAACAAGCAGTTCACGACCGTCCGCCTCCGAGAAGGCTATGACGAGGACGAGGTCGATGCCTTCCTCGACGAGGTCGAAGCCGAACTGACCCGTCTGCTCCGCGAGAACGAGGACCTGCGCGCCAAGCTGGCCGCGGCCACGCGCGCTGCTGCCCAGAACCAGCAGAACATGCGCAAGCCTCCGGAGCAGGACCAGCAGCATCCTCAGCAGCAGGGCATGCGAGGTCCCGGCGCTCCGGTGCCCGCCGGAATATCGGGCCCGCCGCAGCAGCAGATGGGTGGCCCCATGGGTGGTCCGCCCCAGCTGCCGAGCGGTGCCCCGCAGCTGCCCGCCGGCCCCGGCGGTCAGGGCGGTCAGGGCGGCCCTCAGGGCCCGATGGGCCAGGGTCCGATGGGTCAGGGCCCGATGGGCGGTCAGCCGCCCATGCAGCAGCAGATGGGCGGTCCGATGGGCGGTCCGATGGGCGGCCCCATGGGCGGTCCGATGGGCGGCCCCGGTCAGGGCCCCGGTGGCGACAGCGCCGCCCGTGTCCTCTCGCTGGCCCAGCAGACCGCCGACCAGGCGATCGCCGAGGCCCGTTCCGAGGCCAACAAGATCGTCGGCGAGGCCCGCAGCCGCGCCGAGGGTCTGGAGCGTGACGCCCGTGCCAAGGCCGACGCCCTGGAGCGGGACGCGCAGGAGAAGCACCGCGTCGCCATGGGCTCCCTGGAGTCCGCGCGCGCCACGCTGGAGCGCAAGGTCGAGGACCTGCGCGGCTTCGAGCGCGAGTACCGCACGCGCCTGAAGTCGTACCTCGAGTCCCAGCTGCGCCAGCTGGAGACCCAGGCCGACGACTCCCTGGCCCCGCCGCGCACCCCGGCCACCGCGTCCCTGCCGCCGTCCCCGTCGCCCTCCATGGCACCGGCCGGCGCGAGCGCACCGTCCTACGGCGGCAACCAGGGCATGGGCGGCTCACCTGCCCCGGCGGCCCCGTCCTACGGCGGCCAGCAGCAGATGACCCCGGCCATGACCCAGCCGATGGCTCCGGTCCGTCCGCAGGGTCCGTCCCCGATGGGCCAGGCGCCCTCGCCGATGCGCGGGTTCCTGATCGACGAGGACGACAACTGACGGGTCACTGAGACCGGTACGACAACGGCGTCGGCAGCGTCCAAAAGGGCGGGCCCCCGGACTTCGGTCCGGGGGCCCGCCCTTTTTACGCGCGTTGCGGTGTCAGTGCCGGGTCGGCGCGGCACCTGTGACGCGGAAAGGCCGGCCCCCGCGGGGGCCGGCCTTTCCGCACCGGTGGGTTACGCCTTGCGCAGCCGGAACGTGAGGGACAGTCCCTCGTCGGTGAACGGCTCGCCGTAGCCGCCGTCGGCCTCACCCTGGGCGAAGTCGGTCGACAGGACCTCGTCGGCGATCAGTTCCGCGTGCTCGGTCAGGGCCGCGACGACCGCGGCGTCCGTGGAGGTCCAGCGGAGCGCGATCCGGTCGGCCACGTCCAGGCCGCTGTTCTTGCGGGCCTCCTGGATCAGCCGGATCGCGTCGCGGGCCAGACCGGCCTGCCGCAGCTCCTCGGTGATCTCCAGGTCGAGCGCGACGGTGGCGCCGGAGTCGGAGGCCACCGACCAGCCCTCGCGCGGGGTCTCGGTGATGATCACCTCGTCCGGGGCGAGGGCGATCGTCTCTCCGTCGACCTCGACGGACGCCGTGCCCTCACGCAGCGCGAGGGACAGCGCGGCGGCGTCCGCGGCGGCGACCGCCTTGGCCACGTCCTGCACCCGCTTGCCGAACCGCTTGCCCAGCGCACGGAAGTTGGCCTTGGCGGTCGTGTCCACCAGGGAGCCGCCCACCTCGGACAGCGAGGCCAGGGAGGAGACGTTCAGCTCCTCCGTGATCTGCGTGTGCAGCTCGGGGTCGAGGGAGCCGAAACCGGCCGCCGCGACCAGCGCCCGCGACAGCGGCTGCCGGGTCTTGACGCCCGACTCGGCGCGCGTGGCCCGGCCCAGCTCCACCAGCCGCCGTACCAGGACCATCTGCCGCGACAGCTCCGGGTCGATCGCCGCGAGGTCCGCCTCGGGCCAGGAGGCCAGGTGCACCGACTCCGGCGCGCCCGGGGTCACCGGCACCACCAGGTCCTGCCACACCCGCTCCGCGATGAACGGGGTGATGGGCGCCATCAGCTTCGTGACGGTCTCCAGCACCTCGTGCAGGGTGCGCAGCGCGGCCTTGTCGCCCTGCCAGAAGCGGCGGCGCGAGCGGCGGACGTACCAGTTCGACAGGTCGTCGACGAACGCGGACAGCAGCTTGCCGGCGCGCTGGGTGTCGTACGCCTCCAGCGCCTGGGTGACCTGGTCGGTGAGCGCGTGCAGTTCGGACAGCAGCCAGCGGTCGATCAGCGGGCGCTCGGCCGGGGCCGGGTCGGCGGCGCCGGGCGCCCAGTTCGACGTACGGGCGTACAGCGCCTGGAAGGCGACCGTGTTCCAGTACGTCAGCAGCGTCTTGCGGACGACCTCCTGGATGGTGCCGTGTCCGACGCGGCGGGCCGCCCACGGGGAACCGCCGGCCGCCATGAACCAGCGCACCGCGTCCGCGCCGTGCTGGTCCATGAGCGGGATCGGCTGCAGGATGTTGCCCAGGTGCTTGGACATCTTGCGGCCGTCCTCGGCGAGGATGTGACCGAGGCAGACGACGTTCTCGTACGACGACTTGTCGAAGACCAGGGTGCCGACGGCCATCAGCGTGTAGAACCAGCCGCGGGTCTGGTCGATCGCCTCGGAGATGAACTGGGCCGGGTACCGGCTCTCGAACAGCTCCTTGTTCTTGTACGGGTAGCCCCACTGCGCGAACGGCATCGAACCCGAGTCGTACCAGGCGTCGATGACCTCCGGCACGCGCGTGGCGGTCTTCCCGCAGCCGTCGTGACGGCAGGCGAAGGTGACCTCGTCGATGTACGGCCGGTGCGGGTCGAGGTCCGACTGGTCGGCGCCGGTCAGCTCGGTCAGCTCCGCCCGGGAGCCGACGCAGGTGAGATGGTCGTCCTCACAGCGCCAGATCGGCAGCGGGGTGCCCCAGTAGCGGTTGCGGGACAGCGCCCAGTCGATGTTGTTGTTCAGCCAGTCGCCGAAGCGGCCGTGCTTGACCGTCTCCGGGAACCAGTTGGTCTTCTCGTTCTCCTGGATGAGGCGGTCCTTGATCGCCGTCGTCCGGATGTACCAGGAGGGCTGCGCGTAGTAGAGCAGCGCGGTGTGGCAGCGCCAGCAGTGCGGGTAGCTGTGCTCGTACGGCAGGTGCTTGAGGAGGAGGCCGCGCTGCGCCAGGTCCTCGGTGAGCTTCTCGTCCGCCTTCTTGAAGAAGACGCCGCCGACCAGCGGCACGTCCTCCTCGAAGGTGCCGTCCGGGCGGACCGGGTTGACCACGGGCAGGCCGTAGGAGCGGCAGACCTTGAGGTCGTCCTCACCGAAGGCGGGGGACTGGTGGACCAGACCCGTACCGTCCTCGGTGGTCACGTACTCGGCGTTCACCACGTAGTGCGCCGGCTCGGTGAACTCCACGAGCTCGAAGGGGCGCCGGTACGTCCAGCGCTCCATCTCGGCGCCGGTGAACGTCTGGCCGGTGGTCACCCAGCCCTCGCCGAGTGCCTTCTCGACGAGCGGGGCGGCGACGACGAGCTTCTCCTCGCCGTCGGTGGCGACGACGTAGGTGACCTCGGGATGCGCGGCGACCGCCGTGTTGGACACCAGGGTCCAGGGGGTCGTCGTCCACACCAGCAGCGCGGCCTCGCCGGCCAGCGGGCCGGAGGTGAGGGGGAAACGGACGTACACGGACGGGTCCACGACCGTCTCGTAGCCCTGCGCCAGCTCGTGGTCGGACAGGCCGGTGCCGCAGCGCGGGCACCAGGGGGCGACACGGTGGTCCTGGACCAGCAGGCCCTTGGTGAAGATCTCCTTCAGCGACCACCAGACCGACTCGACGTACTCCGGGTCCATGGTCCGGTACGCGTCGTCCAGGTCGACCCAGTAGCCCATGCGGGTCGTCAGCTCGGCGAAGGCGTCCGTGTGGCGGGTCACCGACTCGCGGCACCTGGCGTTGAACTCGGCGATGCCGTACGCCTCGATGTCCTGCTTGCCGGAGAAGCCCAGCTCCTTCTCGACGGCCAGCTCGACGGGCAGGCCGTGGCAGTCCCAGCCGGCCTTGCGGGCCACGTGGTAGCCGCGCATGGTGCGGAAGCGCGGGAAGACGTCCTTGAAGACGCGTGCCTCGATGTGGTGGGCGCCGGGCATGCCGTTCGCGGTGGGCGGGCCCTCGTAGAACACCCACTCGGGGCGTCCCTCGGACTGCTCCAGGCTCTTGGCGAAGATCTTCTGCTCGCGCCAGAAGTCGAGCACTGCGTGCTCGAGCGCGGGCAGGTCGACCTGGGCGGGCACCTGGCGGTACGTCGGCGCTGTCATCTGCGAGCATCCTCCAACGGACTTGCTGCCTTCCGTCGGAGGGACGAGAGCCTTCGTTCCTGTCTACGCCGTGTGCGGCGCGCTCCCGCGGTACCACCCTCCTTGGCCCCCCGCCGCTCGCTGTGCGCCGGTGAGCCCCCTCATTGGGATCGCGAAGCCGGTTCTACTCGCCCCAGCCTGCTGGCTGCGGGTTTCCTCCGGCGGCTCCGGGGTGATCTTCACGTCGCGCTCGCCCCCGGGCTCACACCGTCCCCGGGTCGCTCTGGGCTGCCTACGCCGCTACTCGTCCCCATCCACGCTTTTCGCTCCGCCCAGTGTACGGCTCCGTGCGGACGGCGGCGGACCGGTTTTCCGCGGGGCGGTGCGGGGGCCGCGCGGCGGGCGGGCTGACCCGAATGGCGAGGGCGCGGGCGTCCGGCTCAGGGGAGGCGGGGCCCGGCGGATTACCCGGCGGGGAGCTGGGCACAACGGATGCAGACCCGCTGCGCGGGGGTGCGGGCGGGCGAATCGGGCGGTGTGCCCCGTTGCCGCGGGACTCAAGTCGATTTATCGTCCCAGCACGATTTGCGTGCATCATCACAATATGTGAAGGGGTCGCGGCCATGGTGGCGAAGAAGACCGCCGTACAGCAGCCGGCGACCGGCCGGTCCAGGGGCGCGGCCGCCTCGGCCGGCGAGGCCGGGGGAACGGCCGGGAGGACGCACCCGCGCGCCGACGGGACCTCGACAGGGCGGGCCGCGCCGGGGAAGACGGCGTCGGCCGGCCGGACGGCGGCGGTGAGGACGATGGCCGACAGGACGGCCGCCAGGAGCGGCACCACGAGGGCGAAGAAGACGGCGGCCGCCCCGGCGGCGGCGGACAAGGCGCAGGTGGCAGGTGCCTCGGCGGGGAAGAGGACGTCGGGAAGGACGGTGACCGGGGAGCCGGCCGCCAGGAAGGCCGCGGCGGATGAGCCGGCCGCGAAGCAGGCCGCGGCCGGCGAGACGGCGACGGGCAGCGGCGCGGCGAGGAAGCCGGCTGCCGGGAGGACCGGGGCCGGGAGGACCGGGGCCGAGGGAACGGCGGCGGGGAAGACCGCGGCGGGTGAGCCCACGGCGGACGCAGGCCCGGCGCGGGAGCGAGCTGCCAGGAGGACTGCGGTGAGGAAACCGGCTGCCGGGAGGACCGCGGCCGAGGAGACGGTGGCGGGGAAGACCGCGGCGGGTGAGCCCACGGCGGACGCAGACCCGGCGAGGGAGCCGGTGGGAGAGAAGTCCTCCGGGGAGACGGCCGTCGGCAAGGCGGCCAAGACCCCGGCCAAGAAGTCCCGGACCGGGGGGGCGGCCCCCCGGAGCACCGGCACGTCGAAGGCGGCGGCCGAGGAGCCCGCCACCGGCAAGCAGGCGGCCGCGAAGAGGACGGCGGGCGGGAAGGCCGCCGCCGAGCAGGCGCCGGAGGAGAAGAAGGCACCGGAGAAACCGCCGGCGAGGAGGACGGGCGGAAAGCGGGCCGTCGCCGAGCGGGTCGAGGAGGAGGCGGCCGCGGCGAAGGGAGCGGTGATCCGGGAAGGGACGGCAGGGAAGGCTCCGGCCGGCGTGACCGGGAGGAAACGGGCCGTCGCCGAGCGGGTCGAGGAGGAGGCGGCCGCGGCGAAGGGGGCGGTGGTCCACGAGGAGCCGGCCGGGAAGGCCCCGGCCGGGAAAGCCCGTCACGACGGGGAGCCGGGGGCGGGGGAGGCCGCCGGCGGGAAGGCGGGAGGGGCGGGCGTCTCCTCGGAGGCGGCCGCGAAGAGCACGGCCAAGAAAGCGGGCGCGGCGCGGGCCGCGAAGCAGACGGGAGCCACGACAGTGGTTGCGAAGAAGACTCCTGGCACGGCCACGGCGGCGCAGACCGCCGTCCCCAAGGCGCGGATCGCCGCGGTGGAGGCCGGCGAACTGGCGGTGCGCCCCGGCGAGGACCCCTGGACCCCGGAAGAGGTCGCGGAGGCCCGCGCGGAGCTGTCGGCCGAGGCCAAGCGGCTGACGGACGAGATCACCTCCTCCGAGACGTCCCTGGCGGGCCTGATGCGGGACTCCGGGGACGGCGCCGGGGACGACCAGGCCGACACCGGCACCAAGAACATCACCCGCGAGCACGAGCTGGCGCTGGCCGCCAACGCGCGCGAGATGCTCGTCCAGACCGAGCGCGCCCTGGAACGGCTGGACGCCGGCACCTACGGCCTGTGCGAGAACTGCGGCAATCCCATCGGGAAGGCCCGGATGCAGGCCTTCCCGAGGGCCACCCTGTGCGTGGAGTGCAAGCAGAAACAGGAACGCCGCTCCTGAGCGTGGGGGCCCGTCCGGCCGTGCCGTAGTCTCGTCCTCAGTCAGGCACCTAGGTTGAGGGACTCACGTGGCAGAGGCGGAGCGCATCATCGGTACGCCGGACACCCCGGACGACGACGGCGAGCGGACGACGGCGGCCGCGGCGCCCGACGGCGGCCCCGACGCGTCCGGCACGGGCGGGCAGGACCCGGCGCGGCGACGCGCGGGCCGCGGGCGCCGGATCGCCGTACTGTTCGCGGTGGCCGCGTTCGCCTACGCCGTCGACCTGGTCAGCAAGCTGCTCGTGGTCGCGAAACTGGAGCACCACGCCCCCGTCCGGGTCGTCGGGGACTGGCTGGAGCTGCACGCCATCCGCAACCCGGGCGCCGCCTTCGGCTTCGGCGCGGCCTTCACGATCATCTTCACCCTCATCGCCGCCGCCGTGATCCTGGTGATCATCCGCCTGGCCCGCAAGCTCTACAGCTTCCCCTGGGCGATCGCGCTGGGCCTGCTGCTCGGCGGGGCGCTCGGCAACCTCACCGACCGCATCTTCCGCGCCCCCGGGATCTTCGAGGGCGAGGTCGTGGACTTCATCGCGCCCAAGGGTTTCGCGGTGTTCAACCTCGCCGACTCGGCGATCGTCTGCGGGGGCATCCTGATCGTGCTGCTGTCGTTCCGGGGCCTGGACCCGGACGGTACGGTCCACCGGGACTGAGCACGGCCCGCCGGGACGCGCAGGGCACCGGCGCCGGGAGCCGTCCACAGGCGCGGTCGGGGCCGTCCGGGCCGTCCGGCATACTCGACGGGTGAGCACGCTTCCCGAGATCCGTACCCTGCCCGTGCCCGACGGCCTGGAGGGCGAGCGCGTCGACGCCGCCATCTCCCGCATGTTCGGCTTCTCCCGCACCAAGGCGGCGGAGCTGGCCGCGGCCGGCAAGGTCCAGGTCGACGGCACCGTGGTCGGCAAGTCCGAGCGGGTGCAGGGCGGCGCCTGGCTCGAGGTCGAGATGCCGCAGGCGCCCGCGCCGGTGCAGGTGGTCGCCGAGCCGGTCGAGGGCATGGAGATCGTGCACGACGACGACGACGTGGTCGTGATCGTCAAGCCCGTCGGCGTGGCCGCGCACCCCTCGCCGGGCTGGACCGGACCCACCGTCATCGGCGGACTCGCCGCCGCCGGCTACCGGATCTCCACCTCCGGCGCCGCCGAGCGCCAGGGCATCGTGCACCGCCTCGACGTCGGCACCTCCGGTCTGATGGTGGTCGCCAAGTCCGAGTACGCGTACACGTCGCTCAAGCGCCAGTTCAAGGAGCGCACGGTCGACAAGCGCTACCACACCCTCGTGCAGGGCCACCCGGACCCGACCAGCGGCACCATCGACGCCCCCATCGGCCGCCACCCGAACCACGACTACAAGTGGGCGGTCACGGCGGACGGCAAGCCCTCGGTGACCCACTACGACCTCATCGAGGCCTTCCGCGCGGCCTCCCTGCTGGACGTGAAGCTGGAGACCGGACGCACCCACCAGATCCGCGTCCACATGTCGGCCCACCGCCACCCCTGCGTCGGCGACCTGACCTACGGCGCCGACCCCACCCTCGCCAAGCGGCTGCGCCTGACCCGCCAGTGGCTGCACGCCGTACGGCTCGGGTTCGAGCACCCCGGCGACGGGCAGTGGGTGGAGTTCGAGTGCGACTACCCCGAGGACCTGCGCCAGGCCCTCGACCAGGTCCGCGAGGAGACCTACGCGTGAGCACGCCGTACACCGTCCGGGGCGCCGAGGACCCCGCCGACCGCGAGGCCTGCTTCGCGGTGCGCAAGGAGGTGTTCGTGGTCGAGCAGGGCGTGCCCCAGGACATCGAGTACGACGCCCACGACGCCGACGCCGTGCACGTGCTGGCCGTCCGCGAGGACGGTGTGCCGCTCGGCACCGGGAGACTGCTGACCGGCGAGGCGGCGGCCGCCAGGACGGGCGGCGACCCGGCGGTGGGCTCCCTGGGGCGGCTCGCCGTCGCCCGTCGGGCGCGCGGGCTCGGGGTCGGCGCGGCCCTGGTGCGGGCCATCGAGGACGCGGCCCGCTCGCGCGGCCTCACCGCCGTCGACCTGCACGCCCAGACCCACGCCCTGGGCTTCTACGAGCGCCTCGGCTACGAGGTGTACGGCCCCGAGTTCCCGGACGCGGGCATACCGCACCGGTCCATGCGCCGCACGCTCTAGGTGTGCTGTCCGGACAGCACACCCAGCGGGACGCGTTCCGGCCGGGCGGATGGCAGGCTGGAAGCCTGCCCTTGATCGTCGACCCGCCGGAGCGCCGTCCGTGGATCAGTTGGCTCTGTTGTTCGTCCTGTTGCTCGGGGCCCTGGTGAGCGTGCCGCTGGGGGACCGGTTCGGGGTACCGGCGCCGGTGCTGATGACGCTGCTGGGCGGCGCCCTGGCCGTGGCCGAGTTCGTGCCCAATGTCGACATCCCGCCGGAGCTGATCCTGCCGGCGCTGCTGCCGCCGCTGCTCTACGCCGCCGTGCGCCGGACCTCCTGGCGGCAGTTCGCGGCCAACAAGCGCCCGATCTTCCTGCTGGCCGTCGCCCTGGTGTTCGTCACCATGGCGTGCGTGGCGTTCGTCGCGAACGCGATCGTGCCCGGGCTGCCGATCGCCGCCGCCGTCGCGCTCGGCGCGCTGATCGCCCCGCCCGACCCGGTCGCCGCGACCAGCGTCGCCGGGCAGCTCGGGCTGCCGCGCCGCCTGGTGTCGATCCTGGAGGGCGAGGGGCTCTTCAACGACGTCACCGCCATCGTGCTGTACCACGTGGCGATCGCCGCCGCGGTGAGCGGCACGTTCTCGCCCTGGCAGGCCGGTCTGGACTTCGTGCTGTCCGCCGTGGTCGCGGTGGCCGTGGGACTGGCGCTGGGCTGGGGCGCGAACAGGCTGATGGACCTGCTGGGCGATCCGACCCTGCAGATCGGCATGACGCTGCTGGTGCCCTACGCCTCCTACGTGCTCGCGGAGAAGCTGCACGGCTCCGGGGTGCTCGCCGTGCTCACCACGGCCCTCTTCCTCGCCGAGTACGCCACCGGCGCCGACGACGTGATGGCCCGGTTCGCCGGGCACACCTTCTGGGACATCATCGACACCCTCGTCACCGGCGTCGCCTTCGGGCTCATCGGTCTGGAGCTGCACAACGCGATCCGCACGGCCCAGGGCCGGTGGGGCGAGATGCTGGGCTGGGCGGCCGCCGTCGTGGGCGTGGTGGTCGTCGTACGGCTCGTCTGGCTGCTGCCCGCCACCTGGCTGACCAAGCGGCTGCACGCCCGCCGGGACTACGACGAGGAGATCCCGGTGAGCTGGCGGGAGACCGTCGTGATGTGGTGGGCCGGTATGCGCGGGGTGGCCTCCGTGGCGCTGGCGCTGGCGGTCCCGCTCAAGACCGACGACGGGTCGCCGTTCCCCGACCGGGACGAGATCATCTTCATCGCCTTCGGTGTGATCGTCGCCACTCTGGTGCTGCAGGGACTGACGCTGCCGTGGCTGGTGAAGCGGCTCGGGGTGCGGGCCGACTCCGAGCGCGAGAAGGAGTTCGAGAAGGACCTGGCGGTACGGGCCGCCAAGGCGGCGAAGCTCAGGCTCCGGGAGATCGAGCAGGTGGAGGACCTGCCGGAGGAACTGTCCGAGCAGATGCTGCGGCGCGCCTTCGACATCGGGATCCGGATCAGCCCGGACATGGGGGAGGAGGAACGGCGCGAGGCGCAGCACCAGCGGGCCAAGCGGCTGAAGCGGGTGCGGCGCATCCAGGGCGAGATGCTGAGCGCCGCGCGGCACGAGGTGCTGGCGGCGCGCAGCGAACCCGGGGCCGATCCGGAGATCGTGGACCGGGTCCTGCGCCATCTCGACGTCCGCAGCCTGCGCTGAGCGCGCTCCGCCCGTTCCCCCTCCCCGCCCCGGCGGGGCCCGCCGGGGCGGCGCGGTCAGCCCCGGCCCGTGCGCGGGAAGTCGTAGGCCTTGCGCAGGGCCGTGCGGTCCGGGGACGGGACCCGGGTCGGGGGGAGGACCGAGTCGGACGTGTTGACCCGGGGGAGCGCGTAGGGGTGCTCCGCCGACAGCCAGGCGATCATCTGCTCGCGGACCGTCACCCGTACCGTCCAGATGTCGTCCGCGTCCTTCGCGGTGACCAGGGCGCGCACCTGGATGGTGTTCGGCGTGGTGTCCGTCACCTGCAGGCCGTAGGCGCGGCCGTCCCAGGCGGGGCACTGGCGCAGGATGTCGCGGAGCTTCTCGCGCATCGCCTCCAGCGGCGCGCTGTGGTCGAGGTGCCAGTAGACGATGCCGGTCATCTGCGGGGTGCCGCGGGACCAGTTCTCGAACGGCTTGGACGTGAAGTACGACACGGGCATGGTGATCCGCCGCTCGTCCCAGGTGCGGACCGTGAGGAAGGTCAGGGTGATCTCCTCGACCGTGCCCCACTCGCCGTCCACCACCACCGTGTCGCCGATGCGCACCATGTCCCCGAAGGCGATCTGCAGCCCCGCGAACATGTTGGACAGGGTCGACTGGGCGGCGACACCGGCCACGATGCCGAGGATGCCGGCGGAGGCCAGCAGCGAGGCGCCGGCGGCGCGCATCGCCGGGAAGGTGAGCAGCATCGTGGCGATCGCCACCACGATGACGATCGCGGACACCACCCGCATGATCAGCTCGACCTGCGTGCGCACCCGGCGGACCCGGGCCGCGTCCCGGTGGGCGCGGGCGTAGCGGCTGTAGGAGGTCTCGACGATCGCCGCGGCGATCCGGATCACCAGCCAGGCGGCGGAGCCGATCAGCACCAGCGTCAGGGTGCGTCCGAGGGCGGACTGGTGCCTCTCCAGCAGCTGCGCCTGGTCGTAGGAGCCTCTCAGCAGCGCGGCGCACAGGACGAGCTGGTAGGGGATGCGGCCCCGCCGCAGCAGCTCCCACAGCGGGGTGTCGGGGTTGCGTTCGTCGGCCTTGCGCAGCAGCCGGTCGGTCACCCAGCCGATGGCCAGGGTGAGCAGGACCGAGCTGCCGATCACGATCAGGGGGCGGAGTACGTTCTCCATGCCTCCGCTCCTAACCGCCGCTCCGCGGGGACGAACATGTGAGTTCCGCGCGTTCGTGGGTAGGGCGGGGCCTCGCCGTCGTACCCGGCTGGCACCATGGCCTCATGAACATCATGCTCTTTCACTCGACCTACGGGCTCCGGCCCGCGGTGCGCGAGGCCGCGGACCGGCTGCGCGCGGCGGGCCACGAGGTGTGGACGCCGGACCTCTTCGAGGGGCGCACGTTCGGCACCGTCGAGGAGGGCATGGCGTACAAGGAGGAGCTGGGCAAGGAGGAGCTGCTCAAGCGGGCCGTGCTGGCGGCGGCGCCGTACTCGGACCGCGGGCTGGTGTACGCCGGGTTCTCGCTCGGCGCCTCGGTCGCCCAGACCCTCGCCCTCGGCGACGACAGGGCGCGCGGGCTGCTGCTCCTGCACGGCACCTCGGACATCGCGCCGAACGCGGAGGCGGAGGAGCTGCCGGTGCAGCTGCACGTGGCCGAGCCCGACCCGTTCGAGACGGACGACTGGCTCAGCGCCTGGTACCTGCAGATGAGCCGGACCGGCGCCGACGTGGAGGTCTACCGCTACGCCGGGGCCGGCCACCTCTACACCGACCCCGGGCTGCCGGACTACGACGCGGAGGCCGCCGAGGCCACCTGGCGGGTGGCACTCGGCTTCCTGGAGACGCTCGGCTGAGCGGTCACACCGGGTCGTAGGTCCGCTCGATCTTCTGTGTTCCGCTGCGGGTGCGGTACGAACGCGCCCAGGTGGAGGTCGCGTCGGCGCTGGTGCGGTCGGACAGGACGTAGTAGTCCATCTGCGCGCGGTCGGCGGTGATGTCCAGGACGCCGTAGCCGTGCCGGTCGGTGTCCACCCAGTGGACGTGCCGGTTGGCGGCCTTGATGACGGGTGCGGCGACCGCCGAGACCGTGCCCTCGGGGACCTTGACGATGTCGTCGAGGTTGTCGGAGGTCACCGAGGTCACGACGAACTCGGTGGCCGCCGACGCCGACAGCGGGTAGGTGCCCGCGTCCACCGGCACGTCGTTGGCCCACGCCATGTGGATGTCACCGGTCAGGAAGACGGTGTTGCCGATGGCGTTGGCGCGCAGGTGGTCCAGCACCTCGCGGCGGTCGTCGGTGTAGCCGTCCCACTGGTCGGTGTTGGCGGCTATCCCCTCCTGCGGCAGCCCGAGCAGCTTGGCCAGCGGCTTGAACAGATCGGCGGAGAGCGAGCCGAAGGAGAACGGCGAGATCATCACCGAGTTGCCGACCAGCCGCCACTTGGTGTCGGAGGCCTTCAGCCCCGCCTTCAGCCAGTCGAGCTGGGCCCGGCCGGTGATCGTGCGGTCGGGGTCGTCCACCGAGCCGCTGGCCGTGCCGGCCTGCTGGGAGCGGAAGGAACGCAGGTCCAGCAGGGACAGGTCGGCGAGCTTGCCGAAGCGCAGCCGGCGGTAGGTGGTGCCGGCGATCGCCGGGCGGACCGGCATCCATTCGAAGTAGGCCTGCTTCGCGGCGGCCTGACGGGACGCCCAGGCGCCCTCGGCGCCCTCGGTGTGGTTGACCGCGCCGCCCGACCAGGCGTTGTCGGCGAACTCGTGGTCGTCCCAGATCGCGATGACCGGCGCCTTCAGGTGCAGCGCCCGCAGATCGGGGTCCGTCTTGTACTTCGCGTGCCGGATGCGGTAGTCGGCGAGGGTGAGGATCTCGTTCGCCGGCGCGTGCGGCCGTACGACCTTGCCGCGCGCCGCGTACTCGCCGGACTTGTACTCGTAGACGTAGTCGCCGAGGTGCAGCCAGGCGTCCAGGTCGTTGCGGGCCGCGAGGTGGCGGTAGGCGGAGAAGTAGCCGGCCTCCCAGTTGGCGCAGGAGACCACGCCGAAGCGCAGACCGCTCACCGCCGCGTCCGCCGCCGGCGCGGTGCGGGTGCGCGCGACCGGGGAGTCGGCGCCGCCGGCCGAGAAGCGGAACCAGTAGTCGGTGGCCGGCTCCAGGCCCCGGACGTCGGCCTTCACGGTGTGGTCGGAGGCGGCCGTGGCGGTGGTGGACCCCTTGGCCACGACGCTGGTGAACGTCTTGTCCCTGGCGACGACCCAGCTCACCTCGGTGTCCGGGCCGAGGCCGGAGCCCGGCGTCGCCTCCGGGGTGGGGGTAACCCGGGTCCACAGCAGGATGCCGTCGGGCAGCGGGTCGCCGGAGGCGACGCCGTGCAGGAAGGCGGGGGCCTGGCCGGTCGCGTGCGCCGGAAGGGTGGCGGCGAGCGGGCCGGCCAGGACAGCCGTCGCCGCCGCGGCCTTGACGACCGTACGGCGGCGGGGCATGGGGGAGTTGAGGCCCTGTGAGGCCGTGGATGATCTGTATCGACTGGTCACGGACGATCAGGTTACTGATCGGTATGCGCGAGAGCGGGCGAACTCCGAAAGTTCGCCCGCTCTTCACGAGATGGCCCGAGTCCGAGGACCCGTCAGCCCCCGCGCGGCCGTCAGCCCTTGAGGGCCGCGTCCACCGTCCTGTTGAAGTCGGCCACCGACATCGGCGGGTTGCCCTTGGCGTCGACGACGAGCTTCTTGCCGTCCATGACGAAGCTCGGGGTGCCCTGCACACCGTCCTTGTTCTCGTCGAACGCCTTGGACATGGCCACCGCCCAGGCGTCGTACGTGCCCTTCTTCACGGCGTCCTGGAACCCGGCGTTGCTCTTCAGCGCGGGGACGGTGGCGGCGATCTTGAGGAGGTAGCCGTCGTTGCTCAGCTTGTCGTCCAGCTCCTCGGGGTGCCACTTCGCCGCGTAGAGCGCGCTCTTGTACTCGAGGAACGCCTCCGGGCTGACGTCGAGCGCCGCCCCCAGGGCGCCCAGCGCGTTCTTGGACCCCTCGCCGCCGAACTTGTCGTCGAGGAACGTCGCGCCGACGAACTGGATCTTGAACTTGCCGTCGTCGACGTCCTTCTTCACGGTCGGACCGACGGCCTGCTCGAACTGCGCGCACACCGGGCAGCGCGGGTCCTCGTAGACCTTCAGCGTCTTCTTGGCGGTGTCCTTGCCGATGACGACCGTGGTGCCGTCCTTGCCGGTGGTGTTGGCAGGGGCGGTGACCCTGGCGTCCTTCAGGCCCTCCCAGTAGGCGGGCTTGTTGCCCTGGACGACGGCGTAGCCGATGCCGCCGGCCGCGGCCAGCACGGCCACCACCGAGCCGGCCACGATGACCTGCCGCCTGGCCTTGTCACGCTTGGCCTGCCGCTCGCGCTCCTGCCGCAGCCGCTCCCGGGCCGCCGTCTTCGCCGACTGGCTGTTCCGCTTGCTCATCTTGGTGATCTCCATAGGGGACGCGCACACGTCGTACGCGGGATACGTGTGGGGGACTGGTCGTGCTCAGACGCCGTCGCTCACGCGAAGGCGGGGGAGCACGGCGGTCCACGCCGTCCCAGGGAGTGCACGAGGATCCGGTCGCGGGCGTCGGCGGGCCGCGGGGCCGGGCGCACCGGCCGGCGGGCCGGGGACGGCCGTACCCGGCCGGCGGCCACCGCCAGCAGCAGCGGCCGGAACGTGGCGGCGGCGACCGCGCGGAGCAACTGGGTCAGGGCCCGCTCGCCCCGGCGCAGCCAGGCCGCGGCCAGCAGGCCGACGCCGACGTGCGCGGCGAGCAGCAGCCAGGCGGCCGCCGGACCGGCGTGCGCCAGGACGCCGGCGTCGTGGCCCGCTGCCCCGGTCATCCGGGCCAGCGGGGCGCCGACGGCGCCGCCCTGGCACAGCACGTCGAGGCCGACCGCGCGCAGCGGGCCCGCGACCGGGCCGCCCGCCGGGCCGTAGCAGGCGTGCTGGCCGGTGGTGAACACCGTGTCGGCGGCCAGCTCCAGCGGGACCAGCAGGGCCGCGATCCGGGCGAAACCGCGCTCGCGGCCCGCCAGCGCGTACGCGGTGACGAACACCGCGGCGGTGACGACGGCCACGGTGGCCGCCGGCAGCGGGGCCCGGGACAGCAGGACGTGCGACGCGGTGCTGAGCGTCACGACGAAGGCCGTGAACAGCGCCGCGCGCACGGCCCTGAGCTGAGTCCCGGACATGTCCATAGCGAGAGGAGAGTCTGTCACGTGGGCGGGTAAGGGACCCCTAAAGGATGCCTGTGAGTACCGAAGCTCACAGCCCCGGGATCCGGCCGTTCCGGAACAGGTCGAGGAAGATCTGGTGATCGGCTCGGGCGCGTGCGCCGTAGGCGTGCGCGAAGTCCACCAGGAGCGGGGCGAAGCCCTCCTCGTCGGCCGCGAGCGCCGCGTCGATGGCCCGCTCGGTGGAGAACGGCACCAGGGACTCGCCGGAGGTGTCGTCGGCCGCGGCGTGCATGGTGGCGGTGGCCCGGCCCAGGTCGGCGACGACGGCCGCGATCTCCTCCGGGTCGTCGATGTCGCCCCAGTCCAGGTCGACCGCGTACGGCGAGACCTCGGCGACCAGCTGGCCGGCGCCGTCCAGCTCGGTCCAGCCCAGCCACGGGTCGGCGTGCGCCTGCAGGGCGCGCTGGGAGATCACCGTGCGGTGGCCCTCGTGCTGGAAGTACTCCGCGATGGCCGGGTCCGTGATGTGCCGGGAGACGGCCGGGGTCTGCGCCTGCTTGATGTAGATCACGACGTCGTTCTCCAGCGCGTCGCTGTGGCCCTCCAGCAGGATGTTGTACGACGGCAGGCCCGCCGAGCCGATGCCGATGCCGCGGCGGCCCACGACGTCCTTCACCCGGTAGGAGTCCGGGCGGGCCAGCGAGGAGTCCGGCAGCGTCTCCAGGTAGCCGTCGAAGGCGGCCAGCACCTTGTAGCGGGTGGCGGCGTCCAGCTCGATGGAGCCGCCGCCCGGCGCGAACCGGCGCTCGAAGTCGCGGATCTCGGTCATCGACTCCAGCAGCCCGAAGCGGGTCAGCGAGCGGGCGTCGCGCAGCGCGTCCAGCAGCGGACCCTGCGCGGTGTCCAGCGTGAACGGCGGCACCTCGTCGCTCTTGGCGCCCGTGGCCAGGGCGTGGACGCGCTCGCGGTAGGCCGCGGCGTAGACGGTCACCAACTCGGTGATCTGCTCGTCGCTGAGCGCCTTCGCGTAGCCGATGAGCGCGATGGAGGCGGCGAAGCGCTTCAGGTCCCAGGTGAACGGGCCGACGTAGGCCTCGTCGAAGTCGTTGACGTTGAAGACCAGGCGCCCGTTGGAGTCCATGTAGGTGCCGAAGTTCTCCGCGTGCAGATCGCCGTGGATCCACACGCGCGAGGTGCGCTCGTCCAGGTACGGGCCGCCGCGCTTGTCGGCGTCGAGGTCGTGGTAGAAGAGGCACGCCGTGCCCCGGTAGAACGCGAACGCCGAGGCCGCCATCTTCCGGAACTTCACCCGGAACGCGGCCGGGTCGGCGGCCAGGAGCCGGCCGAAGGCGGTGTCGAAGACGGCGAGGATCTCCTCGCCGCGCTGCTCGTCGTTGAGCTGGGGGACCGACATCGCGGGGTGCCTCCTGGTGCGGGACGGGTGGTGCGTATGGGTGCGTGTACGGGTGCGACAGCGCTTCCGCCGTCTTCAACGGGCGACGCCACGCGGGAGTGCCCGGTTCCCGGACGAAGGTACGCCGGGATGCCCCGCGCGTGTCACTGCCCGGGCATAGACTTCGACGCTGACCCCCAGACTGTCCGCCAGCCTGTCGCCGAGAGTTTCCGTTGGAGGCCGAACCGTGTCGAAGCCGCCGTTCACGCACCTGCACGTCCACACCCAGTACTCGCTGCTGGACGGTGCCGCGCGGCTGAAGGACATGTTCAACGCCTGCAACGAGATGGGCATGACGCACATCGCCATGTCCGACCACGGCAACCTGCACGGGGCGTACGACTTCTTCCATTCCGCGAAGAAGGCCGGAATCACCCCGATCATCGGCATCGAGGCGTATGTCGCCCCCGAGTCCCGGCGCAACAAACGCAAGATCCTCTGGGGCCAGCCGCACCAGAAGCGGGACGACATCTCCGGTTCCGGCGGTTACACCCACAAGACGATGTGGGCCGTGAACCGGACCGGTCTGCACAACCTCTTCCGGCTCTCCTCCGACGCCTACGCCGAGGGCTGGCTGCAGAAGTGGCCCCGCATGGACAAGGAGACCATCTCCCAGTGGTCGGAGGGCATCGTCGCCTCCACCGGCTGCCCCTCGGGCGAGGTGCAGACCCGGCTCCGCCTCGGCCACTTCGACGAGGCCCTGAAGGCCGCCGCCGACTACCAGGACATCTTCGGCAAGGACCGGTACTTCCTGGAGCTGATGGACCACGGCATCGAGATCGAGCGCCGGGTCCGCGACGGCCTGCTGGAGATCGGCAAGAAGCTCGGCATCCCCCCGCTGGTCACCAACGACTCGCACTACACGTACGCGCACGAGGCCGGCGCCCACGACGCCCTGCTGTGCATCCAGACCGGCAAGAACCTCTCCGACCCCGACCGCTTCAAGTTCGACGGCACCGGCTACTACCTGAAGTCCACGGACGAGATGTACGCCATCGACTCCTCGGACGCCTGGCAGGAGGGCTGCGCCAACACCCTCCTCGTCGCCGAGATGGTCGACACCACCGGCATGTTCGAGAAGCGCGACCTCATGCCGAAGTTCGACATCCCCGAGGGGTACACCGAGGTCACCTGGTTCAAGGAGGAGGTCCGCCGCGGCATGGAGCGCCGCTACCCCGGCGGCGTCCCCGAGGACCGGCAGAAGCAGGCCGACTACGAGATGGACACCATCATCTCGATGGGCTTCCCCGGCTACTTCCTCGTCGTCGCCGACTTCATCATGTGGGCCAAGAAGCAGGGCATCGCGGTCGGCCCCGGCCGCGGCTCCGCGGCCGGCTCGATCGTCGCCTACGCCATGGGCATCACCGACCTCGACCCGATCCCGCACGGCCTGATCTTCGAGCGGTTCCTCAACCCCGAGCGCATCTCGATGCCCGATGTCGACATCGACTTCGACGAGCGCAGGCGCGTCGAGGTGATCCGGTACGTGACCGAGAAGTACGGCGCCGACAAGGTCGCCATGATCGGCACCTACGGCACCATCAAGGCCAAGAACGCGATCAAGGACTCCGCGCGCGTGCTGGGCTACCCGTACGCGATGGGCGACCGCATCACCAAGGCCATGCCCGCCGACGTCCTCGGCAAGGGCATCCCGCTGTCCGGCATCACCGACCCGACCCACCCGCGCTACAGCGAGGCCGGCGAGGTCCGCGGGATGTACGAGAACGAACCGGACGTGAAGAAGGTCATCGACACCGCGCGCGGCGTGGAGGGCCTGGTCCGGCAGATGGGTGTGCACGCCGCCGGCGTGATCATGTCCAGTGAGACCATCACCGAGCACGTCCCGGTCTGGGTCAGGCACACCGACGGCGTGACCATCACGCAGTGGGACTATCCGAGCTGCGAGTCGCTCGGCCTGCTGAAGATGGACTTCCTCGGCCTGCGCAACCTGACGATCATGGACGACGCGGTCAAGATGGTGAAGGCCAACAAGGGCCTCGACATCGACCTGCTGTCCCTCCCGCTGGACGACCCCACGACCTTCGACCTGCTCCAGCGTGGTGACACCCTCGGCGTCTTCCAGTTCGACGGCGGCCCCATGCGCTCGCTGCTGCGGCTGATGAAGCCCGACAACTTCGAGGACATCTCCGCCGTGTCGGCCCTGTACCGGCCGGGCCCGATGGGCATGAACTCCCACACGAACTACGCCCTGCGCAAGAACGGGCAGCAGGAGATCACGCCGATCCACCCCGAGCTGGAGGAGCCGCTCAGGGAGGTCCTGGACGTCACCTACGGCCTGATCGTCTACCAGGAGCAGGTGCAGAAGGCCGCCCAGATCATCGCGGGCTACTCGCTCGGCGAGGCCGACATCCTCCGCCGCGTGATGGGCAAGAAGAAGCCCGAGGAGCTGGAGAAGAACTTCGTCATCTTCCAGGCCGGCGCCCGCAAGAACAACTACAGCGACGAGGCGATCCAGGCGCTGTGGGACGTGCTGGTCCCCTTCGCCGGCTACGCGTTCAACAAGGCGCACTCCGCCGCGTACGGCCTGGTGTCGTACTGGACCGCCTACCTGAAGGCGAACCACCCCGCCGAGTACATGGCCGCCCTGCTGACCTCCGTCAAGGACGACAAGGACAAGTCGGCGGTCTACCTCAACGAGTGCCGCCGCATGGGCATCCGGGTGCTCCCGCCGAACGTCAACGAGTCCGAGGCCAACTTCGCCGCCCAGGGCGACGACGTGATCCTCTTCGGCCTCTCAGCCGTCCGCAACGTCGGCACCAACGTCGTCGAGTCGATCATCAAGTGCCGCAAGGCCAAGGGCAAGTACGCCTCCTTCCCCGACTACCTCGACAAGGTCGAGGCCGTGGTCTGCAACAAGCGCACCACCGAATCGCTGATCAAGGCCGGCGCCTTCGACGAGATGGGGCACACCCGCAAGGGCCTCACGGCGCAGTACGAACCGATGATCGACAACGTGGTCGCGGTCAAGCGCAAGGAGGCCGAGGGCCAGTTCGACCTCTTCGGCGGCATGGGCGAGGAGACCAGCAGCGAGCCCGGCTTCGGACTCGACGTCCAGTTCGGCGACGACGAGTGGGACAAGACGTACCTGCTCGCCCAGGAGCGGGAGATGCTCGGCCTCTACGTCTCCGACCACCCCCTCTTCGGCCTGGAGCACGTGCTGTCCGACAAGGCCGACGCGGGCATCTCGCAGCTCACCGGCGGTGAGCACGCCGACGGCGCGGTCGTCACCATCGGCGGCATCATCTCCGGCCTGCAGCGCAAGATGACCAAGCAGGGCAACGCCTGGGCGATCGCCACCGTCGAGGACCTGGCCGGCTCCATCGAGTGCATGTTCTTCCCGGCCAGCTACCAGCTGGTGTCGACCCAACTGGTCGAGGACGCCGTGGTGTTCGTCAAGGGCCGCCTCGACAAGCGCGAGGACGTGCCCCGGCTGGTCGCGATGGAGCTGATGGTCCCGGACCTGTCCAACGCGGGCACCAACGCGCCGGTGGTCCTCACCATCCCGGCCACCAGGGTCACCCCGCCGATGGTCAGCCGCCTCGGCGAGATCCTCAGCCACCACAAGGGCGACAGCGAGGTCCGCATCAGGCTCCAGGGCCCGCGCAAGACCACCGTGCTGCGCCTGGACCGGCACCGGGTCAAGCCCGACCCGGCCCTCTTCGGCGACCTGAAGGTGCTGCTCGGCCCGTCCTGCCTGGCGGGCTGAGCGGATGACACGCGAAGGGGCGCACCCACGGCGGGTGCGCCCCTTCTGTGTGCCTGGGCTTCAACTGCCCTTTAGTTGTGGCCGAAGCGCTGCTGCTTCTTACGAGCACCATCCGCCGGGCCGCCCGGTACGCCCGCCATCGAGGACTCGTGCTCCTCCGACGGCCGCTGCGCGCGCTCGTGCGCCTGACCGGGCTGCGAAGCGCGGTTCTGCGGGCCACCCTGCTTGCGGTTCTTGTTCTTGGCCATGGTGATCTGCCTCCTGTGGGGGATCTAGGGGCCAGGGCCGGGACCAGATTCACATACGCTGACATCAGGCGCATGTCGGATAATTACCGTGTGTGACAGGGATGGTGGGCGAGCGGGCAGCCGCAAACGCCACGCCGAAGATCGAGTTCGGGCCGTGAACCCCCGCGCCGTCGGGCAGACTCGAAGCAAGTCCGAAGCAATGCCTCCCGGGAAGAGGGTGAGTCGCGTGGACCGATGCATCGTCCTGGTGGACGCCGGATATCTGCTGGGGGCCGCCGCCAGCCTCCTCGCCGGTGAGCCCTCACGGTCCCGGATCACCGTCGACCACACCGCGCTGATCCAGGCCCTGCGGGAACGCGCGGAGGCGGAGACCGAGCGCCCGCTGCTGCGTATCTACTGGTTCGACGGCGCCCCCGACCGGGTCCCCCAACCGGAGCACCGGCGGCTGCGCGTCATGCCCCGGGTCACCGTCCGGCTCGGCGCCCTCACCCGCAGCGACGGACGCTGGGCCCAGAAGGGCGTGGACGCGGCCATGCACGCCGAGCTGACCGAACTGGCCCGCAACCGCGCCTGCTCCGACATCGTCCTCGTCACCGGCGACGGCGACCTGCTGCCCGGAATGATGGCCGCCAAGGAGCACGGCGTCGCCGTCCACCTCTGGGCCGTGCAGGCCGCCGACGGCGACTACAACCAGTCCGAGGACCTGGTCGCCGAGGCCGACGAGCGGCGCGTGCTGGACCGTACGTGGATCACCCAGGCCGTGCGCGCCAAGGAGCTGACCGGCGTCTGCGCCCCGCCGCCCGCACCCCGCCCCGAGATCGCCGCGATCCTCTCCGCGCCGCTTCCCGAGTCCGCGCTCGCCGCGGCGTCCGAGCGGCCCGCCGAACAGGGCGTGCGCCCACCGGCCGCCGCCGCGGCCGAGAACGGCGTCCAGGAGCGGGTCCCCGCCCCCAAGGGCGTCCCCACCCCCAAGGACCTCGCCGGCCTGCGCGCCCCCGGCGCCGGCGCCCAGCCCGCGCAGCAGCCGGCGAGCGCGACGCTGCGCTGGTCCTCGGACAAGGGCTGGGTGGACCGCCCCGGCACGGTCGCCGAGCCGCCCGAGGTCGCCTCCATGCCGACGCTGGCCCAGCTCACGACGGCCGAGCAGCGGTGGGCCGACCGGGAGGAGGACATCACGACGGTCGGCGGCGATCCCTACGAGGTGGGCCAGGTCTTCGCCCGCCGGTGGATCTCCCGGCTCGGCGACCAGGGCCACCTGCAGCGGCTGTCCACGATGTACCCGCGCATCCCGCACCGCATCGACGGCGAGCTGCTGCGGTACGCGGCCCGGTTCGGGCTGCTGGCCCACAAGGACGACCAGATCGACGAGCACGACCGTTACGCCATCCGGGCGGGTTTCTGGCGGGAGGTCGACGTTCCGGCCGCCGCCGAGCACGCGGGGACGGGGGAGTGAGCGGGGAGGACCGTGCGCCGATCGCGCACGGAAGCGGACCCAAGGGCGAGCGAAGGCCCCGGACCCCGTAGTCTCGTCCTTTGTGAGTACGCGCGCGGGACAGGCCCTTCGGCATGACGAGGTCGTACGCGTGCGTGGGCTCAGCAAGACCTATCCGGCCGTCAGGGGGCGGCGCGGGGCGCCCGGCACTCCGCAGGTGCGGGCGACCGACGGCGTGGAGCTGGAGGTGCGGCGCGGCGAGGTCTTCGGGCTGCTGGGGCCGAACGGCGCCGGCAAGTCCACCCTCGTACGGCAGCTGACCGGATTGCTGCGGCCGGACAGCGGCAGTGTGGAGATCCTCGGGCACGACATCGTCCGGCATCCCGAGCGGGCCGCCCGGATCCTCGCCTACCTGGGCCAGGAGTCGTCCGCCCTGGACGAGCTGACCGTCTCCCTCGCCGCCGAGACCACCGGTCGCCTGCGTGGCCTGGACGTACGGCGGGCGCGGGCCGAGCGGGACGCGGTGCTGGAGGAACTGGGGCTCACCCCGATCGCCGGCCGGCCGCTGAAGAAGCTGTCCGGCGGACAGCGCCGCCTCGCCTGCTTCGCCGCCGCGCTCGTCGGCCGGCGGTCGCTGCTCGTGCTGGACGAGCCGACCACCGGCATGGACCCGGTGGCCCGGCGTGCGGTCTGGGCGGCCGTGGACCGGCGGCGCGCCGAACACGGTACGACCGTGCTGCTGGTCACCCACAACGTCATCGAGGCGGAGACCGTGCTGGACCGGGTCGCCGTCCTCGACCAGGGGCGGGTCATCGCCTGCGACACCCCGGCGGGCCTGAAGGAACAGGTCGCCGACGAGGTGCGGGTCGAGCTGGTGTGGCGCGAGCGGGCGCCGCTTGAGGTGCCCGAGGTCGCCGTCCTGCGCGAGCGGGCGCTGGAGTCCGGCCGGCGCTGGACGCTCCGGCTGGCGCCCGAGGAGGCCCGCGCCGTGGTCGCCACGGTGACCGGCGGGGCCGCCTTCGCCGCCCTGGACGACTTCACGCTCGCGACGCCCAGCCTGGAGGACGTCTACCTGGCGCTGGGCGGCGCGGCCCGGCAGGGTCTGGTGAAGGCATGAGCGCGCGGGCCGCGGAATCCGTATCGCGGTGCACGCCGGCCGCAGGGACATCGCGGTGCACGCCCGCCACAGGGACAGCGCGGTGCACGCCCGCCGCAGGGAAGAGGAGCAGCTCGTCGTGAGTGTCGTACCCGCCGGGGTCCTGCCGGGCGGCGCCCGGGCCGTGGAGGAGACGGCACCGGGGCCGGCCGAGCTGGGGCCGCCCGCGCGCCTGTGGCCGTCGCTGGTGGCCGTCTACCGGGCGCAGCTGTCCCGGGCCCGGGTGGCCCGCATCCCCCTGCTGTTCGTGGCCACCTTCCAGTCCGTCGGCATCGCGGTGATGATGCGCGGCGTCGTCGACACCGGCGGCGAGGCGCAGTCCGTGGTGGCCGGGTCCTCCGTGCTGGTCGTCGCGTACGTGGCGCTGAACCTGCTGTCCCAGTACTTCGGGCAGCTGCGGGCCAGCGGCGGGCTCGACCACTACGCCACCCTGCCGGTGCCGCCGGCCGCCGTGGTGCTGGGCGCGGCGGCGGCGTACGCCTCCTTCACCGTGCCGGGGACCCTGGTCACCGCCGTCTTCGGGTGCGTGCTGTTCGGGCTTCCGCTGTCCAACCTGTGGATCCTGGTGGCCGTCGTCCCGCTCGCCGGCGCCGCGCTCGCCGGGCTCGGCGCCGCCTGCGGACTGCTCGCGCCCCGGCCCGAGCTGGCCACGCTGCTCGGGCAGCTGGGCATGTCGGCGGCGCTGCTGCTGGGCGTGCTGCCCGCCGACCGCATGCCGGAGATCGTCCGGCTGGCCCGCGACCTGCTGCCGTCGACCTACGGGGTGGAGGCGTACGCGCGGACCTTCGGGGCACACCCCGACTGGGCCGTCGTCCTTGCTGACCTGGGAGTGTGCGCGGGTGTCGGAGTGGTCTCGCTGGCGGTGGCGACCTGGGCGTACCGCCGGGCCGCGGTCCGGTGACGCGGGGCACGGCACGACCTGGCACGATGACAGGGTGACCGCACCGCTGACTCCGCCTCCGCCGCCGCACGACAACACCCCGCACCAGGTCCGGCAGGCACCGCCGCCCGCCGGGGGGCCGGGCGTCGGCGGGTACGAACAGGACGGTCCAGGGATGAAGACGGAAGTGCGGGAGGCCGCCGTGATCACGGTGGCGCTGGCGCTCGGCGGGGTGCTGCTGGGAGCGCTGTGGTGGTGGCTGGCCCCGCACGTGCCGCTGGTCGGGGACGAGGCCCGCGGGAGCTGGGTCGTCTACCTCAAGGACTCCGAGGGGGAGCAGGCGATCGGCGTGGACGGAACGTTCACGCTGCTGGGGCTGGGCTTCGGACTGATCAGCGCGGTCGTCGTGTTCCTGCTGCGGCGGCGCGGCGGAGTACCGCTCGTGGTGGCACTGGGCCTCGGCGGGCTGCTCGGTTCCCTGCTGGCGTGGCGGCTGGGCATATGGCTGGGTCCCCAGTCCGACGTGATCGCGCACGCGAGGGCCGTGGGCAAGGGAGTCACCTTCTCGGCGCCGCTGAAGCTGTCGGCCAAGGGCGCGCTGCTCGCCTGGCCACTCGCCGGACTCCTGGTGCACATGGGCCTGACGGCACTGTTCGGCCCCCGGGACCCCGAGCCGGGGCACCCACAGCAGCGGTGACCGCCCCGCCACAGCATGCAGGTGGCGCCGGACCCGTGCGCTTGTAGCCCGCCCGGTCGGCGTCGAGGGCCGCGTGCCGGCCACACCCGGCCGGTCCGCCACCGGGTCCGCGCGGATGGCGCTCGCGGGCTCGTGCAATCCCGCGTCGGCGCTGTCCGTTCCGCCCGCCGGCCGGCGTCGGCAGCCTCCCGCCGGCACGGCCGGACGCGTTCACGCCGTCGGGCGGGCGTGTGCGTCGCGGTGGCGAGCGGTACGGTCCGCCACACCAAGTCCCGGCGGCCGCCGGACCGCCGTCCGGCCGTCGGCCACGCGCTCCGGCTTCGCGTCCGGCCGGCTCCGTCCGCGAGCGGTCCGCCCCACTCCGCGTCACTCCGGGCGGCGCCCGCTCGGTCGCGGGCCGGGGCCCCCGCCGGGCGGCGCTCAGGCCGTCAGACCCGGCCGATGGGCGCCAGCAGTGCCTGGGTCAGCTTGGCCAGGTCGGTCGGTGCCAGTTCGACCTCCAGGCCCCGGCGGCCCGCCGACACGCAGATCGTCGGATGGGCCTGCGCGGAGTCGTCCAGGACCGTGGGGAGCCTCTTGCGCTGGCCGAGCGGGGAGATGCCGCCGCGTACGTAGCCGGTGGTGCGTTCGGCGAGGGCCGGGTCGGCCATGGCGGCCCGCTTGCCGCCGACCGCCGCCGCGAGGGCCTTCAGGTCCAGGGACCCGGCCACCGGTACCACACCGACGACCAGGGCGCCGTCCACGTCCGCCACCAGGGTCTTGAAGACCCGGTCGGGGGAGACGCCCATCGCCTGCGCCGCCTCCTCGCCGTAGGAGGGGTGGGACGGGTCGTGGTCGTAGGCGTGGACCGTGAACTCCACGCCCGCCGCCGTCAGGGCCACCGTGGCCGGCGTGCCCCCGGACTGCTGCTGCTTCTTGGACTTCTTCGCCATCGACCGGGCTTCCTCAGTTCAGGCTCGTGGGCGCTCGCGTCAGTTCGAACGCGGGCAGCGACGGCAGGCTGCGGATGAAGGCCGTCTCGGACCGCAGCAGCTTCAGCTCGTCCCGCAGCCGCGACGCGGTGTCCGGGGCCTGGAGCAGCCGCTGCTTGGTCGGGGTGTCGTGCACCATCGCCGCCGCCACCAGGTACGACACCACGCCCGGGTCGTCCGGCAGCTCGGCGCCGGTGGACAGCGAGCGCTCACGGGCGCCCGCCAGGCGCTTCTGGTACTGGCGGAAGGAACGCAGCACCCCCTCGGCCAGCGCGCCGGCCTCGTCGCCGGGCTCCTCCGGCAGTTCCTCCAGCTCCGCCGTCAGGAACGGCCCCGAGGCGTCCACGGACAGCAGCCGCACCCGGGTCGTGCCGGTCGCCAGCACCTCGAACGTGCCGTCGGCCCGTTCCCTGACGGTCGCCGCGTCCGCCACACAGCCCACCCCGTGGAAGGCCTTGAGGGGGTCGGGGCCGAAGCCCGCCGCCGGGCCGCGCTCGGGCCGCGCCGTGGTGTCCGGCATGCCCGGGGCGCTCGGCGCCACCTCGTGGCCGTCGCGGATGGCCACGACGGCGAACCGGCGCGGTTCGTCCTCGGGGGACTTCAGCAACTCGCGCATCATGGCGCGGTAACGCTCCTCGAAGACGTTCAGCGGCAGCACGAGCCCCGGGAACAGCACCGTGTTCAGCGGGAAGAGCGGGAGACGGGCGGTGGTCACGGCGCCCCAGCCTAGTGGTCCCCGGCGCGGCCGTGCCCGCGGTGCCCGCCGGCGGCGTTCCCGGGCGCCGGTATCAGCGTGGCCGGGACGGGCCGGGGACCGGCCGTCAGCAGGTGTTCGCGCAGGCGCAGGAAATGGCCGAGGGGGTCGTCCGAGAACCGCTCCCAGGGGAAGGACGTGGCGTACGGCCCGATCAGGCGCACCTGGCCGCGGGCGTCCTCCCAGCGGCCGAGCCGCACGAGGACGTACAGGAGCTTGTTGCGGACCCCGGCGGGCCACGGGTCGGCCGCCGGGAGCCGGGCGGAGAGCTCGGCCGCCCGGTCCGCCGCCCCCTCCAGCAGCGCGCGGGGCAGCACGGGGCCGCAGCCGTCGGTCAGGTAGCCGAAGGCCGCGCGGGCCGGCAGCGCCTGCACGAGCGAGTCGGCCGGGGCGTCCTGCGCGGCCCGGTCGGCGAAGTCGAAGCACTCGCGGTGGGACCCGTGCCAGAAGGTGGCCAGGTACTGCAGGGCGGCCACGTGGCAGCCGTAGTGGTGCGGGGCGCGCCGGACCGCCGCCTCCCACAGCTCCTCGAAGTACCGGTGCCCGGCCCGGGAGCCGCGGGCATGGTCCAGCGCGATCCGCCAGGGCACCGGATCGCGGTCGTCGGCCCGGGCGGCGGCGGTGATGAGCGGGCTCACCTCGCGCAGCAGCTCCGCGCGGGCGGGCGACGACCAGACGCGGTCGACCGCCAGCTGAGCGCCGAGGAGCAGGACGCCGGGGTCGTCCGGGGCGGCGAGGCGCCACTTCTCGAACCATTCGGGACGCGAGTGGGCGAAGGCGGCGAGGCGCCGCACGTACCGGTCGCGCTCCTCCCACGCGCCCGCGGCGCGGGTGGCGGCCAGCAGCTCGGCCGCGGCGGCGTACTCGCCGCGGGCGGCCGCGACCAGCGCGGGGGAGAGGCGGTCGTCGGGCGCGTCGAGCACGGCATCGTCCCCGGCCGCCGGTCGGCCGGCCGGTCGCGTGGCGCGTTTGGTCATCCGGGTGGGGCGGATGAACGAGGGCAGCAGAGCCATGGTGTCGACCATTGAAAGACCGCAGGTCGGGACTGCGCCAGAGGGCCGGGACAAGTCACGGAAGGTTGTACGGCCGACGGTCAAGGACGGGTAAAAGGTGACGTGCGGCCGGCGGGAGCCCGCTGTGCGGCCGGTCGGCCGCGACGCAGGAGCCGTCGTAGCCGGTCAGCCGCGACATAGGAGCCGTCGTGGCCGGTCAGCCGCGCCGCAGGAGCCGGGTCGCCCCCGCCGCCACCGTGGTCGCCAGGATCCAGCCGAGCAGGATCAGCGCCGCCGCCAGCCACTGCCAGCCGCCGCGCAGCTGCCACTGGCCGGCCTGGCCCAGGTCGATCACCGGCAGCAGCAGGTCCAGGGTGAACAGCGCCGGGCTCCAGGACGGATGGCCGTCGTGGTTCACCGGCGGATGGTCCGCGTGCGCGAACGCGAGCGTGCCCGCCGCCCACAGCACCGCCATCCACACCGCGGCCCGGCCCGGCCGGTAGCCGTAGGCCACCGTCCAGTCCTGCGCGTAGCCCCAGAGCTTCCCGGCCAGCGGCAGGGTCTCGCGACGCCGGCGCTGCTTGGCGAGCAGCACCTCGCGGGCGTCCTCGTCCTCCCCGGCCGCGCGCAGCACCGCCGCGAGCCGCTCGTACGGCTCCGGGGCGTACTCGGCGGTGGCCGCCGCCACCCAGTCCAGCCGCCGGCCCAGCGGGAACGGACCGCGCGGGACCAGGTTCTCGTAGGTGAACCCGCCCATGTGGAGGCTGCCGGGGCCGGGCCAGCTGCCCGCGTGGTCCACCAGGGTCACGATCCGCGCTCCGGACAGCACCACCCTGCCGCGCTGCGGCCGGTCCCCGAGGAAGCGCAGCTCCGGTGTCTGCACCCGGCGCAGCGACAGCTCCTGGTCGTCGGTGAAGACGAAGCGCGCCCGCTCCAGGTCGACGGCGTCCCCGAACCGGCCGTCGTCCAGGCGCACCCCGCCCCGGCACTCGAAGCGCTGGATCCGCGTCCCGCGCGCCGGCGTCGTGCCGCTCAGCAGCGCGCTGCCCACGCCGGCCGGGGTCAGGTACAAGGTGCGTTCGACCGTCAGCTGCGGCGCGTTCAGGGCGTGCCGGGAGTAGGGGTTGGTGAGTTTCGCGCCGCGCAGGCTGAGCGAGACACCGACCTTGGCGCCGCGCAGGCTCAGCTCGCCGTGCGACTCCAGCAGTTCCGCCTGCAGGTCCTGGCCGACGCTCATGCCGTCCGCCGAGATCGACCGGCCGCTGCGGTCCCGGTACGCGATCACCTGGTTGAGCAGCAGGTCGGTGCCGATCTGCGCGTCGGTCAGCCGCACCCCGTACTGGAAGCGGCAGCGTGGCAGGTGCAGGTCGCCCTCGGTGTGCACCCGGGCCGCCTCCAGCCGCGGCACCGAGCAGTCCACCATGCGCACGGTGGTGAACCGGGCCTCCGGCAGCCGCACCTCGTCGTCGAACCGGCAGCCGCGCAGTTCGACGTACGGCGTGACCGTGCCGCCCGACAGGTCCAGCGTGCCGGTGATCCGCACACCGGCGAGCTTCAGCGCGGACACCCGGCCAGCGAGGGCGGGCGGGCCGTCCAGCAGAAGCCAGCAGACGACGCGCGCCCGCACGCTGCGCTCCGGCCCCCAGGGATGGCCGCCGTGCGGATCGTCCACGACGGAGTCCCCGCTGCCCAGGTCGTACACGCTGCCGTCGCGGAAGGCCTGCCACATGCCCGCCTCGGCCGCGGTCAGGTCCTCCGGCAGGTCCCCGGCGCGGTCGCCGGTCCCCTCGGTCACCGCTCTTCCTTCTCCCTCGCCCGTTCCAACCCCATATGTGTCACCTGTGTCGTACTGGCGTTCATGCCCGGTGCGTGACGCCCCGAACACAACCGGTGAAGTCGATCTTCCGGGTTCCGGCCACCCTATGTACCAGCCTTTGGCCCACGTTCTGTATCAGCCATTGATACGCGGCCACGGCCCACGGCGCCGGTCTGAGAGAATTGGCACTGTGATTTCCCGAATCGATCTGCGCGGCGACGCCCTTCCCGAGGGCCCCGCCCTGCGCGACCTGCTGCCCCGAGCCGACTTCGACGTCTCGGCCGCCCTGGAGAAGGTGCGTCCGATCTGCGAGGCCGTGCATCATCGGGGCGATGCGGCGCTGATCGACTTCGCCGAGAAGTTCGACGGAGTACGGCTGGAATCCGTCCGTGTCCCGGCCCGGGCGCTCACCGACGCCCTCGAAGGCCTCGACCCGGCGGTGCGCGCCGCCCTGGAGGAGTCCATCCGCCGTGCGCGCCTGGTCCACCGCGAACAGCGCCGTACGACGCACACGACGCAGGTGGTGCCCGGCGGCTCCGTGACCGAGAAGTGGGTGCCGGTCGAGCGCGTCGGGCTGTACGCGCCGGGCGGCCGCTCGGTCTACCCGTCGTCCGTGATCATGAACGTGGTCCCGGCCCAGGAGGCCGGCGTCGAGTCGATCGCGCTCGCCTCCCCGGCCCAGGCCGAGTTCGACGGGCTGCCGCACCCGACGATCCTCGCGGCCTGCGCGCTGCTCGGCGTGGACGAGGTCTACGCGGCCGGCGGCGCCACCGCCGTCGCGATGTTCGCCCACGGCACCGAGTCCTGCCCGCCCGCCAACATGGTCACCGGCCCCGGCAACATCTGGGTCGCCGCGGCCAAGCGCTACTTCACCGGCAAGATCGGCATCGACGCGGAGGCCGGCCCGACCGAGATCGCGATCCTCGCGGACTCCACGGCCGACCCCGTGCACGTGGCCTCCGACCTGATCAGCCAGGCCGAGCACGACCCGCTCGCGGCGGCCGTACTGGTCACCGACTCCGTCGAGCTGGCGGACGCGGTGGAGAAGGAGCTGGAGCCGCAGGTCGCGGCCACCCGGCACATCGACGACCGGATCGTGCCCGCGCTCAAGGGCAGGCAGTCCGCGATCGTCCTCGTCGACGGCGTCGAGGAGGGCCTGAAGGTGGTCGACGCCTACGGCGCCGAGCACCTGGAGATCCAGACCGCCGACGCCGCCGCGGTCGCCGACCGCGTCAGGAACGCCGGCGCGATCTTCATCGGCCCCTGGGCCCCCGTCTCGCTCGGCGACTACGCGGCCGGGTCCAACCACGTCCTGCCCACCGGCGGCTGCGCCTGCCACTCCTCCGGCCTGTCGGTGCAGTCGTTCCTGCGCGGCATCCACATCGTCGACTACACGAAGGACGCGCTGGCCGAGGTCGCCCACCACGTGGTGACGCTGGCGGAGGCGGAGGACCTGCCCGCGCACGGCGCGGCGATCAAGGCCAGGTTCGGCTGGAAGGTACCCGAGAGCAAGTGACCGGCATCGACGATCTCCCCGTGCGGGACGAGCTGCGAGGCAAGTCCCCCTACGGCGCGCCCCAGCTGGACGTCCCCGTACGGCTGAACACCAACGAGAACCCCTACCCGCTGCCCGAGCCGCTGGTCGAGCGGATCGCGGAGCGGGTGCGGGAGGCCGCCCGCGACCTGAACCGCTACCCCGACCGGGACGCGGTGCAGCTGCGCACCGAGCTGGCCAGATACCTGACGAAGACCGGTAAGTACCCGCTCGGCGTCGAGAACGTGTGGGCCGCGAACGGCTCCAACGAGGTCATCCAGCAGCTGCTGCAGACCTTCGGCGGTCCGGGCCGCACCGCCATCGGCTTCGAGCCGTCGTACTCGATGCACGCCCTCATCGCGCGCGGCACCGGGACGGGCTGGATCTCCGGTCCGCGGGGCGAGGACTTCGCGATCGACCTCGCCGCCGCCGAGCGGGCCATCGCCGAGCACAGGCCGGACGTCGTCTTCGTCACCACCCCCAACAACCCCACCGGCAACGCGGTACCGCCCGGGACGGTCCTCGCGCTGTACGAGGCGGCCCAGGCCGCCAAGCCGTCCATGGTGGTCGTGGACGAGGCCTACATCGAGTTCAGCCACGGCGAGTCGCTGCTCCCGCTGCTCGAGGGCCGCCCGCACCTGGTCGTCTCCCGGACGATGTCCAAGGCGTTCGGCGCCGCGGGACTGCGCCTCGGCTACCTCGCCGCCGACCCGGCGGTCGTGGACGCCGTGCAGCTCGTCCGGCTGCCGTACCACCTGTCGGCGATCACCCAGGCGACCGCCCTGGCCGCGCTGGAGCACACCGACACGCTGCTGGGCTACGTCGAGCAGCTGAAGGCCGAGCGCGACCGGCTGGTCGCCGAGCTGCGCGCGACCGGCTACGAGGTCGTCGAGTCCGACGCCAACTTCGTGCAGTTCGGCCGGTTCGACAGCGCCCACGAGGCCTGGCGGAAGATCCTCGACCGGGGCGTCCTGGTCCGGGACAACGGCGTACCGGGGTGGCTGCGGGTGTCCGCCGGCACCCCCGAAGAGAACGACGCGTTCCTCGACGCGGTCCGTGAGTTGAAGAAGGAGTCCCAGGCATGAGCCGCGTAGGACGCGTGGAGCGCACCACCAAGGAGACCTCGGTCCTGGTCGAGATAGACCTCGACGGCACCGGGCGGACCGACATCGCCACCGGCGTCGGCTTCTACGACCACATGCTCGACCAGCTCGGCCGGCACGGTCTGTTCGACCTGACCGTGAAGACCGACGGCGACCTGCACATCGACTCCCACCACACCATCGAGGACACCGCCCTCGCGCTCGGCGCCGCCTTCCGGCAGGCCCTCGGCGACAAGGTGGGCATCTACCGCTTCGGCAACTGCACGGTTCCGCTGGACGAGTCCCTCGCCCAGGTCACCGTCGACCTCTCCGGCCGCCCCTACCTCGTGCACACCGAGCCCGAGAAGATGGCGCCGATGATCGGCGAGTACGACACCACGATGACCCGGCACATCCTGGAGTCGTTCGTGGCCCAGGCGCAGATCGCGCTGCACGTGCACGTGCCCTACGGGCGCAACGCGCACCACATCGTGGAGTGCCAGTTCAAGGCGCTGGCCCGGGCGCTGCGCTACGCCTCCGAGCGCGACCCGCGCGCGGCCGGCATCCTCCCCTCGACGAAGGGCGCGCTGTAAACCCATGAACGGTCTGTCCACCGTCCTGATCGTCGTCGGCCTCTTCCTCGTCGGCGGCATCATCTCCTTCGTCAAGCAGAAGATGCCCACCAGCCTGATCGTGCTGCTCTCGATCGGTGCCGCGATGTGTCTGGTCGCGGGCGTCATCCGGCTGGAGGTGTGGAGTTGAGCGGCAAGAAGGTCGTCGTCTTCGACTACGGCTTCGGCAACGTCCGGTCCGCCGAGCGGGCCCTCGCGCGCGTGGGCGCCGACGTCGAGATCACCCGCGACTTCGACCGGGCGATGAACGCCGACGGCCTTCTGGTGCCGGGCGTCGGCGCCTTCGCCGCCTGTATGCAGGGCCTGCGGGCCGCCCGCGGTGACTGGGTCGTCGACCGCCGGCTGTCCGGCGGACGCCCGGTCATGGGCATCTGCGTCGGCATGCAGATCCTGTTCGCGCGCGGCATCGAGCACGGCGTCCAGGCCGAGGGCCTGGACGAGTGGCCCGGCACCGTCGAGCCGCTCCAGGCCGACGTCGTGCCCCACATGGGCTGGAACACCGTGGACGCCCCGGCCGGCTCCCAGCTGTTCGCCGGCCTCGACGCGGACGCCCGCTTCTACTTCGTGCACTCCTACGCCGTCCACGACTGGGCCCTGGAGACGAACAACCCGGTGATCGAGGCTCCCAAGGTCACCTGGTCCACCCACGGCAGGCCCTTCGTGGCGGCCGTGGAGAACGGCGCCCTGTGGGCCACCCAGTTCCACCCCGAGAAGTCCGGCGACGCCGGCTCCCAGCTCCTCACCAACTGGATCGGAACCCTGTAGACCATGGCCAAGCTCGAACTCCTCCCCGCCGTCGACGTCCGCGACGGCCAGGCCGTACGCCTCGTGCACGGCGAGTCCGGGACCGAGACCTCCTACGGCTCCCCGCTGGAGGCCGCCCTCGCCTGGCAGCGCTCCGGCGCCGAGTGGCTGCACCTGGTCGACCTGGACGCCGCCTTCGGCACGGGTGACAACCGCGCGCTGATCGCCGAGGTCGCGAAGGCCATGGACATCAAGGTCGAGCTGTCCGGTGGCATCCGCGACGACGACACCCTCGCCGCGGCCCTCGCCACCGGCTGCACCCGCGTCAACCTCGGCACCGCCGCCCTGGAGACCCCCGAGTGGGTCGCCAAGGTCATCGCCGAGCACGGCGACAAGATCGCCGTCGGCCTGGACGTGCGCGGCACGACCCTGCGCGGCCGCGGCTGGACCCGCGACGGCGGCGACCTCTACGAGACGCTGGAGCGCCTGAACAAGGAGGGCTGCGCCCGCTACGTCGTCACCGACATCGCCAAGGACGGCACCCTCCAGGGCCCCAACCTGGAGCTGCTGAAGAACGTCTGCGCGGCCACCGACCGCCCGGTCGTGGCCTCCGGCGGCGTGTCGTCCCTGGACGACCTGCGTGCCATCGCCCAGCTGGTGCCCCTCGGTGTCGAGGGCTCCATCGTGGGGAAGGCCCTGTACGCGAAGGCGTTCACCCTGGAAGAGGCCCTGGCGGCCACGTCTTGAAATAAGGATGCGGTGTCATGACGTCCCAAGCCGTGCGGCGCGTGCAGAGCGGAAGTCCCTGGGAAGAGAGTTTCGGATTCGCACGTGCCGTCGCGGCGGGCGACCGGGTACTGGTCGCCGGGACGACGTCCTTCAAGGGCACCGTGCTGTACGGGGAGGGTGACCCCTACGAACAGGCGAAGGTCGCCTTCACCGGCGCGCTGGAGGCGATCGCGGAGTTCGGGCTCGGACCCGAGTCGGTGCTCCTGACCCGGATGTACCTCACCCACGTGCGGGACGTGGACGCCGTAGGGCGCGCCCACAAGGAGCTGTTCGACGCGGTGCGGCCGGTCTCGACGCTGCTGGTCGTCGAGGGCTTCGTCGACCCGCGCATCCTGGTCGAAGTGGAACTAGAAGCATTCAGGGGCCGGCAGGCCCCCTAAGGAGCCGTGACCTCATGACCCTGGCGGTCCGAGTCATCCCCTGCCTGGACGTGGACAACGGACGGGTCGTCAAGGGCGTCAACTTCCAGAACCTGCGCGACGCGGGCGACCCGGTCGAGATGGCCAAGGTGTACGACGCCGAGGGCGCCGACGAGCTGACGTTCCTGGACATCACCGCCTCCTCGGGCGACCGGGAGACGACGTACGACGTGGTGCGCCGCACCGCCGAGCAGGTGTTCATCCCGCTGACCGTCGGCGGCGGCGTCCGCACGGCCGAGGACGTGGACAGGCTGCTGCGGGCCGGCGCCGACAAGGTGGGCGTGAACACCGCGGCCATCGCCCGCCCCGACCTGATCCGCGAGATCGCCGAGCGGTTCGGGCGGCAGGTGCTGGTGCTCTCGGTGGACGCGCGGCGCACCGCCGAGGGCGCCTTCGAGGTCACCACCCACGGCGGGCGGCGCGGCACCGGGATCGACGCCGTGGAGTGGGCGCACCGGGCCGCCGAGCTGGGCGCCGGGGAGATCCTGCTGAACTCCATGGACGCGGACGGCACGAAGGACGGCTACGACCTGGAGATGATCGCCGCCGTCCGCAAGCACGTGACCGTGCCCGTGATCGCCTCCGGCGGCGCCGGCAAGCTGGCCGACTTCCCGCCGGCCGTCGGCGCGGGCGCGGACGCCGTACTGGCGGCGTCGGTGTTCCACTTCGGCGACCTGCGCATCGGCGAGGTGAAGCAGGCGCTGCGGGACGCGGGGCACCCGGTGCGGTGACACCGCGCTGAGCCCTGGCCCCGGTCGTCCGGTGGGTGGCCGGGGCTCTCTCATGGGCAGATACGAAAGAGAAGTTGCGCAATATCTGTTGCGCAAACTTTCTTTCGTATTTAGGGTCGTGAGCATGGCAAGCAAGGAACAGCGGCAGATCACTGACATGGGCACGCTCAAAGCGTTGGCCCACCCCCTGCGCATGCAGCTCTACCGACTGCTGTTCGTCGCCGGGGCCGCCACCGCCTCACAACTGGCCGAACAGGTCGACGAGGCCGTCTCCCTGGTCAGCTACCACCTGCGCAAGCTGGCCGAGCACGGCCTGGTGGAGGAGGCGGAGCCGCGCAGCGCGGACGCGCGGGAGCGCTGGTGGCAGCCGGCCTCCGAGGGCGTCGCCATCCGGGACGAGGACTTCCGTGACGCCCCCGAGAAGGTCGCCGCCCACCTGGCGGCCTCGCGGATGTTCCTGGAACAGCGCAACGAGATGTACCGCAGGTACCTCGACGAGCGCGCCCACTGGGGTCCGGAGTGGAACGAGGCGGCGTACGACTCCGAGAGCCTGCTGCGGCTCACCGCCGGTGAACTGGCCGCACTGAAGAAGGACATGCAGGACCTGCTCAATCGCTACGACGAGCAGAGGCGGGCCCGCGAGGCCGCCGGTGACACCACGGCGCGCGAACACGTGGCGCTGCACACGTACGCCTTCCCCTTCCGTGTCTGAGAGGACACCTCCGTGACCGCCACCGTCATACCCGAGGCGCCGCTCCCTCTCGACCGCCCCGCCCACCGCGACCCCAACGTCCTGCGCTGGCTCGGCGCCTACACCTCCTCGATGCTCGGTGACAGCGTCTACTACATCGCCCTGTCGTGGACCGCCGTCCAGTCCGGCACTCCCGCGCAGGCCGGCGTCGTGATGTCCGTCAGCGCGGTGCCGAGGGCCGTGCTGATGCTCGGCGGGGGAGTGCTCACCGACCGGCTCGGCCCGCGCCGCGTCGTCATCGGCAGCGACGCCGTGCGCTGCGCCGCCGTCCTCGCCGTGGCAGCGCTGCTCTTCCTCACCAGCCCCGGGCTGTGGGCGCTCGCCCTGCTCGCACTGGTCTTCGGCACCGTCGACGCCGTCTTCATGCCCGCCGTGGGCGCCCTCCCCGCCCGGATCACCCACCAGGGCCAACTGGCCCGCGTCCAGGGCATGCGCGGCCTCGCCATCCGGTTCGCGAACGTCGCCGGCGCCCCGCTCGGCGGACTCGGCGTGGCGGCCGGCGGATCCCCCACCGCCTTCGCGCTGGCGGGTCTGCTGATCGCCGTGTCCGTGCCGCTGCTGGTCTCGGTGCGCCTGCGGAACCTGCCCGCCGACCCGGCGGACGCCCCGCGCGGCACCCCCCTCGCCGACCTCAAAGCCGGCCTGCGCTACATCCGCCGCCACCGGGTCCTCGGCCCGCTGATGCTGGTCATCGCCCTCGGCGACCTCGGATTCGTCGGCCCGCTGAACGTGGGCCTGACCCTGCTCGCCGAACGGCGTGGCTGGGGCGCCGCCGGGATGGGCTGGGTCCTCGCCGCGTTCGGGGCCGGCGCGGGCGCCGCCTCGCTGCTGCTGGCCGTGCGCGGCCGGGTGCCCCGCGCGGGACTGGTCACCGGCTGCGCGTGCGTCGTGGGCTCCGTGGCCATCGGCGCCCTCGCCTTCGCCCCCGCCCTCCTCGCCGCCGCCGGCGTGGCGCTGCTCGTGGGCCTGCTCGCCGGCCTCAGCGGCGCCCTGTGCGGGGCCCTGCTGCAGACCCAGGCCGACCCGGCCTACCTCGGCCGGGTCACCGCCGTCTCCGGTCTGGTCAGTCTCGGCCTCGCGCCGCTGAGCATGCCGTTCGCGGCCGCCGCGATCGGCGTCTTCGGTCTCGGCCCCGTCTACGTGGTCAGCGCGGCCGTCTGCGGCCTCGGCGGGGTCGTCACCCTCGCCGTCCCCGGCCTGCGCCGTGCGGAACTCCCCGCCTGACGGCGCCTCACCCCTACGGCTGAATCAGCTGCACCAGATTGCCCACCGTGTCGTCGAACACCGCCGCGAGCACCGGCCCCTGCTCCCGCGGGGCGTGCGTGAAGCGGACGCCCAGGCCGCGCAGCCGCTCGTACTCCGCCGGCAGATCCTCCACCGAGAAGACGATGCACGGGATCCCCGCCTCGTACAGCGCCCTGCGGTAGGGATCGGCGATGGGCCCCTGGCCGGGCTCCAGCAGCAGCTGGAGATCCGGCTGGGCCCCCTGCGGGGCCCCGACCGTGACGAACAGCGTGCCGTCCCCCAGATCCATGTGCAGGCGGGTCTCGAAACCGAGGACGTCCGTGTAGAAGGCGTGCGCCCGCGCCACGTCCTCCACGAACACACTGGTCATCGCCACCTTGATCATGGGGCGCGCCCTCTCAGAAGCCCAGTTGCCGGGACTCGTGCAGCCTGTCGATCGCGTCCGCGTCGCCGTCCAGCTCCACCTCGGCCGCGTTCTGCCGGCCGTACGCGAACATCAGCAGTTCCGACGGCTCCCCGGTCGCCGTCACCACCGGGGTGCCCCGGTGCGCCACCACCGTCTGCCCGTCCGGGCGGCGCAGCACCACACCCGTCGGCACCCCCCGGCCCACCAGCCGCGCGGTGCGCTCCAGCCGGGACCACAGCGCGTCCTGGAACACCGGGTCCAGCTCCCGCGGGGCCCAGTCCGGCTGGGCACGGCGGACGTCCTCGGTGTGGACGTAGAACTCGACGATGTTGGCGGCCTCGTCTATCTGCTTGAGCTGGAACGGCGAGAAACGCGGCGGGCCGGTACGGATCAGCCGGATCAGCTCCTCGTACGGCCTCGCGGCGTACTCGGCCATCACCTTCTCCAAGCGCGGCGCCAACTGCTTGACCAGCGCGCCTCCCGCCGCGTCCGGGCGGCGCTCGCGCACGATCACGTGCGCCGCCAGGTCCCTGGTCCGCCAGCCCTCGCAGAGGGTCTCGGCGTCGGGACCGACGGTTTCCAAGAGGTCGGCGAGCAGAAGCCGTTCACGCTTGGCGAAGGTCGACATGCAGTCAGCCTACGACCGGTCACCGGCCGTGCCCACCGGGGCCCGCCGCACGGCCGCCACCGCCGTCCGACCGGTGGACACGGCCGCCACCGCCGGTGCGGCGCGGCACAATGGCACCCATGACCAGCACGACCGGAACACCCCGGCCCAGCAGCCTCGACCCGGAGATCGCCGCCCGCCTCAAGCGCAGCGCCGACGGCCTCCTCCCCGCCATCGCCCAGCAGTACGACACCGGCGAGGTGCTCATGCTCGGCTGGATGGACGACGAGGCACTGCACCGGACCCTGACCACCGGCCGCTGCACCTACTGGTCGCGCAGCCGCCGGGAGTACTGGGTCAAGGGCGACACCTCCGGACACTTCCAGTGGGTGAGGTCGGTCGCGCTGGACTGCGACGCGGACACGGTGCTCGTCAAGGTCGACCAGGTGGGCGCCGCCTGCCACACCGGCGCCCGCACCTGCTTCGACGAGGACGTGCTGGTCAAGGACGCCGGCCCCGGCGCGACCGGCTCGGACCAGTGAGGCCGGCGGCCATGGACCTGGACACCTTCCGCAAGCTCGCCGCCGACCGGCGCGTCATCCCGGTCACCCGCAAGCTCCTCGCCGACGGCGACACCCCGGTCGCGCTCTACCGCAAGCTCGCCGCCGAACGCCCCGGCACCTTCCTGCTGGAGTCTGCGGAGAACGGCCGCTCGTGGTCCCGGTACTCCTTCGTGGGCGTCCGCTCCGCGGCCACGCTGACCGCCCGCGACGGCCAGGCCCACTGGCTCGGCACCCCGCCGGTCGGCGTCCCCGCCGACGGCGACCCGCTCCAGGCCCTGCGCGCCACGATCCAGGCCCTGCACACCCCCCACCAGGAGGGCCTGCCGCCCTTCACCGGCGGCATGGTCGGCTACCTCGGCTACGACATCGTCCGCCGTCTGGAGCGGATCGGCCCCGGCGAACGGGACGATCTGCGGCTCCCTGAACTGACCATGCTCCTGACCAGCGACCTCGCGGTCATGGACCACTGGGAGGGCTCGGTCCTGCTGATCGCCAACGCGATCAACCACAACGACCTCGACACCGGCGTGGACGAGGCCTATGCCGACGCCGTGGCCCGGCTGGACGCCATGGAGGCCGACCTCACGCGCGCGGTGGCCCAGCCCCCGGCCGTCCTGCCGCCCTCCGAGCTGCCCGAGTACAGCGCGCTGTGGGGCGGGCCGGACTTCCAGCGGGCCGTGGAGGACATCAAGGAGCGCATCCGCGCCGGCGAGGCCTTCCAGGTCGTGCCCTCCCAGCGCTTCGAGACCCCCTGCACGGCGAGCGCCCTGGACGTCTACCGGGTGCTCAGGGCCACCAACCCCTCGCCGTACATGTACCTGTTCCGGTTCCCCGACGGCGAGAACGGCGCGTTCGACGTCGTCGGATCCTCCCCCGAGGCACTCGTCAAGGTCGAGGACGGACGCGCGATGGTCCACCCCATCGCGGGCACCCGGCACCGCGGGGCCACCCCGCGGGAGGACCAGGCCCTCGCCGACGAACTGCTCGCCGACCCCAAGGAGCGCGCCGAGCACCTGATGCTGGTCGACCTCGGCCGCAACGACCTCGGCCGGGTCTGCGAGCCCGGCTCGGTCGAGGTCGTCGACTTCATGTCCGTCGAGCGGTACTCGCACGTGATGCACATCGTCTCCACCGTCACCGGCAGGGTCGCCGCGGGCCGCACGGCCTTCGACGTGCTCACCGCCTGCTTCCCGGCGGGCACCCTCTCCGGCGCGCCCAAGCCGCGCGCCATGCAGATCATCGACGAGCTGGAGCCGTCCCGGCGCGGCCTGTACGGCGGCTGCGTCGGCTACCTGGACTTCGCCGGCGACTCCGACACCGCGATCGCCATCCGCACCGCGCTGCTGCGGGACGGCACCGCCTACGTCCAGGCCGGCGCCGGCGTCGTCGCCGACTCCGACCCCGCGGCGGAGGACCAGGAGTGCCGCAACAAGGCGGCGGCGGTGCTGCGGGCGGTGCACACGGCCAACCGGCTGGCCCGCCGGGACGCGTGACGGAACACCGAGTGGGGCGCTTCTCATACGAACCCCGGGTGACCGTTCGCCCGGGGTTCAGGCGATAGTGGAGTACGTGACTGCCGTACCCCATCCCCGTTCCGAAGCCGCCGCACCCGCCCGGTCCGGCCGGCGGAGCCTCGCCGTGGCCCTCCTGTGCGGCGCCCTCGGCGCGGCCGTGACACTGCTCGCGACCCGGCAGCGCTGGGCGCAGGGCACCGCGACGGTCGCCGGCGGCGGCTTCCCGCTGACCGCGAAGGGCAGCGACGTCACCGGCGTCCCCGCGGCCCTCGCCATAGTCGGCCTCGCCGCGCTCGTCGCCGTCTTCGCCGTCCGCAGGGCCGGCCGCCTGCTCGTCGCCGGCCTGCTCGCGCTCTCCGGGGTCGGCGTCGTGGCCGCCGCCCTCGTGGCCGCCTCCGACGGCTCCGTCCTGGACGAGAAGGCCGCACAGGCCAGCGGCGACACCTCCGCCACGGTCGGCGCGCTCACCCACACCGGCTGGCCCTACGTCGCGGTCGCCGGCGGCGCCCTGATCCTGCTCGCCGGCCTGCTCGCCCTGCGCTACGGCAGCCTGTGGCCCGCCATGTCCGGCCGCTACGAACGCGGCGCCGACCGCCCGCGCCGCAGGTCCCGGCCGGTCGACCCGGAGCGTCCCGAGGAGATGTGGAAGGCCCTGGACCGCGGCGAGGACCCGACCGGGGCCTGACCCGGACGCCGCCGCCCGCGGATGTGGCGCAACAGACGCCACCCCCGCGTCCGGCGGGCGCGCGCGTACGGGACAATGGACGGTGAGCGTCCGGCTCGGACGGTTCCGGCTCGGACAGTGACGGGCACGCTCGCAACCGTACGGACCCGTAGTACGACACGTACACAGCAACGAGGAGCAAGTCATGGCGGGCAGCAGCCACGGCCACACCCCGGCCGCCTGGACCGGTGTCATCATCGCCTTCATCGGTTTCTGCGTCGCGGGCGCCTTCATGGTGATGGCCCAGCCGCTCGGCTTCTGGGCGGGCATGGTGATCGTGCTCCTCGGTGGTGTCGTGGGCATGGCCATGCGCGCGATGGGCCTCGGCCAGCCGAAGCAGGAGCGCGCCGTGCCGCGCAAGGCCCCCGCCGCGACCCGCGAGCCGGCCGGCGCCGAGGGCTGAGCCCCGAAGGCTTCCCGCGAGGGGTGGTCCGGCGTCCGCGAGGACGCCGGGCCGCCCCTCGCCGCGTACCGGGGTAGGGTCCGGGCCCGCCGCCCGGCCGGACGCTCCCCGCGCGCGTGCCGCCGCCGCGGGGCAGAATGCCGCCGTGAACGCCGACAGTCGCACGGCCCGGCCTCCGGTGCCGTCCCAGGCTCCGCCCCGCGTCCCGCCCGCCCCGGTGTGGCGGCGCCTCGCCGTCCCCGCCGGACTGTTCACGGCCGTCGCCGGCGCCTTCGCCTACGTCGCCGCCGTCGACCCGAACGAGCCGGGCCACTACCCCGTCTGCCCCCTGTACCGGCTCACCGGCCTGTACTGCCCCGGTTGCGGCGGACTGCGCGGCGCGCACGCCCTCGCCCACGGCGACCTCCTCACCGCGCTGCACGACAACGCGGCGGGCGTGGCCGCCGGTGCGGGTCTCGCGGTGCTGTGGACCGTGCGCGCGGTGTGCGCGCTGCGCGGCCGGCCGGTGCGGCTCGACCCCCGGCCGGCCCACCTGTGGCTGATCGGCGTCCTGCTCCTGCTCTTCACCGTGGCCCGCAACCTCCCGTTCGGCGGTTGGCTCCGTCCCTGACCGGCTTCCGCGGCCGAGCGGGCGGTTTGTCCAGGTCGTGGGACCGCTGTCCACCGGATGCGAGATCACCGCTTTACTGCGGATACCATCGCAGTGACCAGAGGTTTTCAGAACCTGAAGGAACCACCGTCCGGAAGGGGGCCGCTCGCGTGAGTGTGCTCGACGAGATCATCGACGGAGTCCGTGCCGACCTCGCGGAGCGGCAGGCACGCGTCAGCCTCGACGAGCTCAAGGAGCGCGCGGCCAAGGCTCCCGCCGCCAAGGACGGGGTGGCCGCGCTCAGGGGCGACGGCGTCAAGGTGATCTGCGAGGTCAAGCGCTCCAGCCCCTCCAAGGGCGCGCTGGCCGCGATCGCCGATCCGGCGGGGCTGGCCGCGGACTACGAGGCGGGCGGCGCGGCCGTCATCTCCGTCCTCACCGAGCAGCGCCGTTTCGGCGGCTCGCTGGCCGACCTGGAGGCCGTCCGCTCCCGCGTGGACATCCCCATCCTGCGCAAGGACTTCATCGTCACGTCGTACCAGCTGTGGGAGGCCCGGGCGTACGGCGCCGACCTCGCGCTGCTGATCGTCGCCGCCCTCGACCAGCCGGCCCTGGAGTCGCTGATCGAGCGGGCCGTCTCCATCGGCCTCACGCCGCTCGTCGAGGTGCACGACGAGGAGGAGGCCGAGCGTGCCGTGGACGCGGGCGCCCGGGTCATCGGCGTCAACGCGCGCAACCTCAAGACGCTGAAGGTCGACCGCGGCACCTTCGAGCGGGTGGCACCGGAGATCCCGGACGGCATCGTCAAGGTCGCCGAGTCCGGGGTGCGCGGGCCGCACGACCTGATCGCCTACGCCAACGCCGGCGCCGACGCGGTCCTGGTCGGGGAGTCCCTCGTGACCGGGCGCGACCCCAAGGCCGCCGTGTCCGACCTCGTCGCGGCGGGCGAGCACCCCGCTCTGCGGCACGGGCGGGGCTGACCCCCCGATAGGCTGTTCGAGATGATGCTTCCGATCACCCCGGCGACGCGGGACCCCTATGCCCGCCTCGCCCGCGGCTGCCGGCCCCGCGGCTGCCGTGCCCCCGCGCGGCGGGTGCACGGGCGGCGGGTCCGCTATGTGATCGGCGACGAACCCGGGCAGGTGAACGGCATGCGATGGCGTCACGTCGCGTGCGCGTCACCTGCGGTGAGCTGAGCCGAGTCTCCCTGTGAACGCCGGCCCACCCGCTCCCCGTCTGCCCTGACACCCCAGGGGGCCTCGCCCCCTGGACCCCCGCCCCTCGCCCCCCACCACCCGACTCGGTCGGCTGACAGGGAACCCGCCCGGGTCCGGCTCGGCATCCGCTCGGGCCGTGGTGTGGCAGGGGCCGTTGTCCGGCCCTGCCGACGGTGCGGGCGGCCGGGTGGGACATCACCGCCGAAGGCAGCGCACGCGTACTCGTACCCCAAGTCCGGCAACCCGGGGCCCAGCCCCTGCGAGGTATCCGTATGCCCAGCGAGTTCTTCATCCCCGACCCCACCGGCCAGGTGCCCAGCGCCGAGGGCTACTTCGGCGCGTTCGGCGGCAAGTTCATCCCGGAGGCCCTCGTCGCCGCCGTGGACGAGGTCGCCGTCGAGTACGACAAGGCGAAGGCCGACCCCGAGTTCGCGCGCGAGCTCGATGAGCTCCTCGTCCACTACACCGGCCGGCCCAGCGCCCTCACCGAGGTGCCGAGGTTCGCCGAACACGCCGGTGGCGCCCGCGTGTTCCTCAAGCGCGAGGACCTCAACCACACCGGCTCCCACAAGATCAACAACGTGCTCGGCCAGGCCCTGCTCACCAAGAGGATGGGCAAGACGCGCGTCATCGCCGAGACCGGCGCCGGCCAGCACGGTGTCGCCACCGCCACCGCCTGCGCGCTCTTCGGCCTCGACTGCACCATCTACATGGGTGAGATCGACACCCAGCGGCAGGCCCTCAACGTCGCCCGCATGCGCATGCTCGGCGCCGAGGTCGTCGCGGTGAAGTCCGGCAGCCGCACCCTGAAGGACGCCATCAACGAGGCGTTCCGCGACTGGGTCGCCAACGTCGACCGCACCCACTACCTGTTCGGTACCGTGGCCGGCCCGCACCCCTTCCCGGCCATGGTCCGCGACTTCCACCGGGTCATCGGCGTGGAGGCGCGGCGGCAGCTCCTGGAGCGCGCCGGCCGGCTGCCCGACGCCGCCGTCGCCTGCGTCGGCGGCGGCTCCAACGCCATCGGCCTCTTCCACGCCTTCATCCCCGACGAGGGCGTCCGGCTCATCGGCTGCGAGCCGGCCGGGCACGGCATCGAGACCGGCGAGCACGCGGCCACCCTGACCGCGGGCGAGCCCGGCATCCTGCACGGCTCCCGGTCCTACGTGCTCCAGGACGACGAGGGCCAGATCACCGAGCCGTACTCCATCTCGGCCGGCCTGGACTACCCGGGCATCGGCCCCGAGCACTCCTACCTGAAGGACTCCGGCCGCGGCGAGTACCGTGCGGTCACCGACGACGCCGCGATGCAGGCCCTGCGCCTGCTGTCACGCACCGAGGGCATCATCCCGGCCATCGAGAGCGCCCACGCCCTCGCCGGCGCCCTGGAGGTCGGCAGGGAGCTCGGCGGGGACGGCCTGATCGTCGTCAACCTGTCCGGCCGCGGCGACAAGGACATGGACACCGCCGCCCGCTACTTCGGCCTCTACGACACCGACGCCGAGGTCGCCGCCAATGAAGCCGACACCGCCGAGATCGAGGGGGACGCCAAGTGAGCGGGAACATCCAGCTGCTGTCGGACACCCTGGCCGCCGCCAAGGCGGAGGGCCGGTCCGCGCTCATCGCCTACCTCCCGGCCGGCTTCCCGACCGTGGACGGCGGCATCGAGGCGATCAAGGCCGTGTTCGACGGCGGCGCCGACGTCGTCGAGGTCGGCCTGCCGCACAGCGACCCCGTCCTCGACGGCCCGGTCATCCAGACGGCCGACGACATCGCCCTGCGCGGCGGGGTGAAGATCGCCGACGTCATGCGCACGGTCAGGGAGGCCCACCGGGCCACCGGCAAGCCCGTGCTCGTCATGACGTACTGGAACCCCATCGACCGCTACGGCGTCGAGCGCTTCACCGCCGAGCTGGCCGAAGCGGGCGGCGCGGGCTGCATCCTGCCCGACCTGCCGGTCCAGGAGTCCGCGCTGTGGCGGGAGCACGCCGACAAGCACGGTCTCGCCACCGTCTTCGTCGTCGCTCCCAGCAGCAAGGACGAACGCCTCGCCCGGATCACCGCGGCGGGCAGCGGCTTCGTCTACGCCGCCTCGCTCATGGGCGTCACCGGCACCCGCGAGTCCGTCGGCGCGCAGGCCCAGGACCTGGTCGAGCGCACCCGCGCCACCGGCACCGGCCTCCCCGTCTGCGTGGGCCTCGGCGTCTCCGACGCGGCCCAGGCCGCCGAGGTCGCCGGCTTCGCCGACGGCGTCATCGTCGGCTCGGCGTTCGTCAAGCGGATGCTGGACGCACCCGACCCCGCGAGCGGCCTCGACGCGGTCCGCCGGCTCGCCGGCGACCTGGCCAAGGGCGTGCGCGGACAGGCGTAACCGCAGGTCACTTTCCCTATCAGAACACTCGGTCACTCGAACGAGTGGACTCAGGCCCGGGGAGGCGCGCAGCGCCTCCCCGGTTCGTTCTGGGGGTGTGAGCGAGAAGAACCGTGACGGAAAGCGCACCGCCCGCGAGCGGCTGGTGGTCGAGCGCGAGAAGCAGAAGACGGCGGAGAAGCGACGGCGTGCGCTGATCGTCGGCGCCAGTGTCGTCTGCGTCCTCGGTCTCGCGGCGGTGATCGGCGTCGTCGCCGCGAACGCCGGCAAGGACAAGAAGAGCAGCAAGGCGGGCCCGGTCGTGGCGCCGTCGGGTGCGCAGGGCAGGGACAGCCTCGCGATCCCGGTCGGCAAGGACGGCGCCCCGTCGACGCTCACCGTCTGGGAGGACTTCCGCTGCCCGGCCTGCCGGGCCTTCGAGGCGGCGTACCGGCCGACGCTCCACGAGCTGGCCGACTCCGGGAAGCTCAGGATCGACTACCACCTGGTCCGGCTGATCGACGGCAACCTCGGCGGCAGCGGCTCCCTGCGCGCGGCCAACGCCGCGGCCTGCGCCCAGGACGCCGGGAAGTTCCGCGACTACCACGACGTGCTGTACGCGAACCAGCCCGAGGAGACGGACGACGCCTTCGGCGACGACGCCAAGCTGATCGCGCTGGCCGGCAAGGTCAACGGCCTGGACACGCCGGCGTTCCGCAAGTGCGTGAAGGACGGCACCCACAACAGCTGGGTCGACAAGTCCCACAAGGCGTTCCAGGCCGGCGGCTACGGCGGCACGCCGACGGTCCTGTTCGGCGGCAGGAACATCTACCAGGACCGGACGATGACCCCGGCCAAGCTCAAGCAGATGGTGGAGGAGGCCGGCAAGGGGTAGGCGTCCCGCACGCCCCTGTTACGCACCCGTAGCCGGTCCGCTTGCCGTCTCCGCGGCCCGGCACGGTAGCGTCGGACCTGCCATGGAACTTGCCTACATTCCCAGCCCGTCGCACGGGGTGCGCTATCTCGGCCCCATCCCGCTGCGCGGCTACGCCTTCTGCATCATCATCGGCGTCTTCATCGCCGTCTGGCTCGGCAACAGGCGCTGGGTCGCCCGCGGCGGGCAGCCCGGCACGGTCGCCGACATCGCGGTATGGGCCGTGCCGTTCGGCCTGGTCGGCGGTCGGCTCTACCACGTGATCACGGACTACGAGCTGTACTTCAGCGACGGCCGTGACTGGGTGGACGCCTTCAAGGTGTGGGAGGGCGGCCTGGGCATCTGGGGCGCCATCGCGCTCGGCGCGGTCGGCGCGTGGATCGGCGCCCGGCGCCGGGGCGTCCCGCTGCCCGCGTACGCCGACGCCGTCGCGCCCGGCATCGCCCTCGCCCAGGCCATGGGCCGCTGGGGCAACTGGTTCAACCAGGAGCTGTACGGGCGCGAGACGCACGTCCCCTGGGCGCTGCACATCACCTCCTCCGACGGCGGCCGGGTGCCCGGCTACTACCACCCGACCTTCCTGTACGAGTCCCTGTGGTGCGTGGGCGTCGCTTTCCTCGTCATCTGGGCCGACCGCCGCTTCAGGCTGGGCCATGGCCGGGCGTTCGCCCTGTACGTCGCCGCCTACTGCGTGGGCCGCGGCTGGATCGAGTACATGCGGGTGGACGACGCCCACCACATCCTGGGCCTGCGCCTCAACGACTGGACTGCGCTGGTCGTCTTCCTGCTGGCCGTGACGTACATCGTCGTGTCGTCGAAGAAGCGGCCGGGACGGGAGGCCGTGGTCGAGCCGGGCGCCTCCGGTACCCCGGCCCACTCCGGCGACGGCTCCGACGGCCCTGACGACGCCGGCCCCGAGAGCCATGGCGACGCCGGTTCCGACGGTCCTGCCGACGGCACGGAGGCTGCCGCCAAGGAGAAGTCCGGGCCGGGCGCCGAGGAGGCGAAGGACGAGGCCGAGGCGGCACCGGGCAAGAGCTGACGGCCGGCCGGAAGGCCATCGAGGGCGCCCGGGGTTCCCCGGGCGCCCTCGGCGTGCGCGGACGACCGGCCGGCGGCGGCACACACGACCGGGCCGATGCCGCCGGACGTCGCGCCCGACGGGCGGAACCGTCACCTTCGGCGCGCCAGGGACAGCGTGCGCCGGGCCATGGCGACCACCGCCGCGTCGATGAAGCGGCCGTCGGGAAGGGCCTGGGCGCCCTGGTCGGTCGCCGCCGCCTTCACGACCGTCTCGGCGTGCTCGATCTCCGCCGGCGTCGGCAGGTACGCCCGCTCGATGACCGGCAGCTGCCGGGGGTGGATCGCCGCGCGGCCCAGGAAACCGAGAGCGCGGCCCCGCGCGCAGGACGCGGCGAGACCGTCCAGGTCGCGGATGTCGGGGTGGACGGACTGGGGCGGCGGCGCGAGGCCGGCCGCACGGGCCGCGACGACGACGCGCGAGCGCGGCCAGTCCAGGCCCGCGTCGGCCCGGACGCCCAGGTCGGCCCGGAGATCGGCCTCGCCCAGGGAGATGCCCCTGAGGGACGGGTGGGCACCGGCGATCGCGTGGGCGTGCTCGATGCCGAGGGCCGACTCCAGCAGGGCGTACAGGGGAAGCGGCGTGGCCACGGCGACCTGCCGGATCTGGTCGGGCGACGTCACCTTCGGCAGCCGCAGCCCGGACACGCCCGGCAGCGCGGCGAGCGCCGCGAGGTCGGCGGCCGCCCAGGGGCCGTCCAGGGCGTTGACCCGGACGTGCACCGGGACCGGCTGGTGCGCGCGCAGCACCTCAACCGTGGCGGCGCGGGCGTACTCCTTGCGATCCGGGGCGACCGCGTCCTCCAGGTCGATCACCACCACGTCGGCGCCCGCGGCCAGAGCCTTGGCCACGACGTGCGGGCGGTCGCCGGGGACGTAGAGCCAGGTGAGCGGGTACCGGATCACAGGGCGCCCTCCGCCCGCAGCGCGGCGATGTCGGCGGGGCACAGGCCCAGCTCCGTCAGCACGGCGTCCGTGTCGGCGCCGTGCGGCCGGCCGGCCCAGCGGATCGCGCCCGGAGTGGCGGACAGCCGGAAGAGGACGTTCTGCATGCGCAGCGGGCCCAGCTCGGCGTCGTCGACGGTGGTGACCGTGTCCAGGGCCTGGTACTGGGGGTCGGCCAGGACGTCCCTGACGTCCTGGACCGGGGCCGCCGCCGCCTCCGCCTTCTCGAAGGCCGCCAGGACGTCGGTGCGGGTGCGGGCGGCGATCCAGGAGCCGACCGCCTCGTCGAGGACGCCGGCGTGGGCTGCCCGGCCGGCGCCCGTGGCGAACCACGGCTCCTCGGCCAGCTCCGGGCGGCCCACCAGCCGCATCACCCGCTCCGCGACCGACTGCGCGGAGGTGGAGACGGCGACCCAGGCGCCGTCGGCGGTGCGGTAGGTGTTGCGGGGGGCGTTGTTCGCGGACCGGTTGCCGGTACGTTCCTGCACGTAGCCGAGCTGGTCGTACCAGGTGGGCTGCGGGCCGAGGACCGACAGGATCGGCTCGATGATCGCCATGTCGACCACCTGGCCCGTGCCGGTGCGCTCCCGGGCGGCCAGCGCCGTCAGCACGGCGTACGCGGTCGCCAGGCCGGCGATCGAGTCCGCCAGTCCGAACGGCGGAAGCGTCGGGGGCGCGTCCGGCTCACCGGTGATCGCGGCGAAGCCGCTCATCGCCTCGGCGAGGGTGCCGAAGCCGGGGCGGTGCGCGTACGGCCCGAACTGGCCGAAGGCGGTGACCCGGGCCAGGACCAGCCGGGGGTTGGCCGCGGACAGCTCCTCCCAGCCGAGGTCCCACTTCTCCAGGGTGCCGGGGCGGAAGTTCTCGATCACCACGTCGGCGCCGGCGGCGAGCCGGAGCAGGACGGCGCGTCCGCCGGGCGTGGACAGGTCGAGGGTGACGGTCCGCTTGTTGCGGCCGAGCACCTTCCACCACAGGCCGACGCCGTCCCTGGCCGGGCCGTGCCCCCGGGAGGGGTCGGGCCTGCGCGGATGCTCGACCTTGAGCACATCTGCGCCGAAGTCGCCGAGCAGCGTCGCGGCCATCGGGCCGGCGAACAGGGTCGCGAGGTCCAGGACCCGCAGACCGTTCAGGGCGCCCGGTGCGGGAGCGGTCGTCGTCATGCGCTGTACTGCGCCTCGATCTCCGGGCGGTACGGCATCGACGCCGACGCCCCGGCCCGCTGGACGGAGAGCGCGGCCGCGGCGGCCGCCCAGGTCAGCGCCTCCCGCACCGGCTTCTCCTCGCCGAGGGCCACCGCGAGCGCGCCGGCGAAGGTGTCGCCCGCTCCGGTTGAGTCGACGGCGGTCACCCTCGGCGCGGGCACCACCAGCGGTTCGGTGCCCCGGGCCAGGTACAGGCTGCCCGTCGCGCCCAGGGTGACGACGACCTCGGGCACCGACTCCAGCAGGGCGGCGGCCGCCTCTCGCGGGTCGGTGCGGCCGGTGAGGGTGACCGCCTCGTACTCGTTGGGCACCAGCAGATCGACGGCGGCGAGCAGCTCGGGGGGCAGCGCCTGGGCGGGGGACGGCGTGAGGACCGTGCGGACCCCGTGCCGGCGGGCGGCCTGGGCGCCCGCGACGACCGCGGCCAGCGGGATCTCCAGCTGGAGCAGCAGGGCGTCGGCCGAGGCGATGACGCCCTCGTCGCCGGGGGAGAGGTGGTCGACGGTGCCGTTGGCGCCGGGGACGACGACGATGGAGTTGCCGCCCTCGTCGTCCACGACGATGTGCGCCGTGCCCGACGGGCCCTCGACCGTGCGCAGGGAGTCGGTGTCCACACCGGAGTGTTCGAGGGTGCCGCGCAGCCGTGTGCCGTAGGCGTCGTTGCCGACCGCGCCGATCATCGAGACGGTGGCGCCGGCGCGGGCCGCGGCGATCGCCTGGTTGGCGCCCTTGCCGCCGGGGATGGTGCGGAACTCGCGCCCCGTCACGGTCTCGCCGCGCTGCGGGGCCTTCGTGACGTAGGTGACGAGGTCCATGTTGGTGCTGCCGAGGACGGCGATGTGGGTCATGGGCGGGTCGCCTCCAGATGGGTGAGGTGGGCGAGGGTGTCGAAGCCGACGCCGTCGAAGTCGGCGACGGTGGTGGCCAGCCGGTTCTTCAGCGGGGCCCGCCAGCGGTCGGGGAGGGCCGCGGGGGAGCCCGCGAGCAGCCCGGCGACGCTGCCGGCCGTGGCGCCGTTGGAGTCCGTGTCCCAGCCGCCGGACACCGCACGGCAGACGGAGCCGGTGGGATCGCCGTCCGCGTGGGCGAGGGCGGCGGCGATCAGGGCGGTGTTGGGGACGGCGTGGACCCAGTGGTGGGTGGGTGCGTGCACGGCGTGGAGTTCGTCCACGACGTCGTCGAAGTGCTCGTGCGTCCCGGCCAGCCGGAGGGCGTGGGCGAGCGCGAGCGCGAGGCGGGAGCGGGGCGGGACGACGGTGAGGCCGGCCCGCAGGCAGGCGTGCACGTCCTCGGTCCCCGTGGCGGCGGCGGCGATGACGGCGGCCGTGAACATGGCCGCGTAGACGCCGTTCGCGGTGTGGGTCAGGACGGCGTCGCGGTGGGCCTGTTCGGCGGCGGCGGCCGGATCGCCCGGATTGGTCCAGCCGTGCACGTCGGCGCGGATCAGCGCGCCGATCCACTCGCGGAAGGGATTGCGGTGGCGGGCGGTGTGCGGGGGCTCGATGCCGGTGAGCAGGTTGCGCAGGGCGATGCGCTCGGCTGTGAAGGTGCGGCCGGGCGGGAGTTCGTCCAGCCACAGCCGGGCCACGTCCGCGGTGCTGAACGACCTTCCGTGGCGCCGCAGGAGCAGGAGGTTCAGCAGGGGGTAGTTGAGGTCGTCGTCCTCGGGCATGCCGTCGATGTTCTCGGCGAGACAGGTGGCGGCCGAGCGGCGGTTCCACGGGTACCGGTCGAGGAGGGCCCCGGGGACGCCCCGGGCGGTGAAGTAGCCGGTGAGGGGCCAGTTTCCCGACGCCCTGGCCAGGGCCCGGATGCCGTCCAGGGGGAGCTTCTCCACGGGCTTGCCGAGCAGGCAGCCGATGGCCCTGCCCAGCCAGGCGGCCTCCAGGGCGTCCGGGGCGGGCGCCGGGCGGCCCGCGGCCCGCCGGGGCGCGCCGGACGGCTGCGGCCAGTGCGCGCACAGGGACTTGATCGCCGTCAGGTCCGTCGGTTCGTCCTCGGCCAGTCTGCTGGGCAGGTCGGCGAGTTCGTCCAGCAGGTCCTCGGCCAGCAGCCGCAGGTAGCGGGAGGCGCGGCCGGCGGACGCTCCCGCACGCTCCGGGGCGTCCGGGCCGCCCGCCGCGCGCCAGCGCGCCTCGATCGCCGAGGGCTCCCGGCCGTCCAGGCGGGCCTGGCGCAGTTCGTGGCCCAGCAGGTCCTCCGGCTGCACCCAGGTCAGTCGGAGCATGGGCGTCCTCCGAGCGCGACGAACGCCCGCTCGTGGGCGCGCCGCCGGGTCACGTCCCGCTCGAATACCTCGCGGGTCACCGCGGCGAGCGTGCGGGCCGGCTCCCACAGGTCCAGGCGGCTCGCGTCCGCGACCGCCTTCGCCCAGTCCTCGGGCACGGGCGAGCCCAGCGCGCCCGCGAGCGCACCGGCCATCGTGGCGATCGAGTCGCAGTCGCGTCCGTAGTTGACCGAGCCCAGGACGGCGTGCCGGTAGTCGCCGCCCGCGACCAGCAGCATGCCCAGGGCGATGGGGAGCTCCTCGATCGAGTGCAGGCGGGAGGGGCGGCGGGCGGCGAGCGAGGGGGCACGGTAGTCCGGGCCGACCGTGTCGTACGGTGCCACCGCCGTGCGCAGCGGGCCGAGCGCCGACTCGAAGTCCCGGTACCGCACGGCGACTTCGCACACCTTCTCGATCGCGGTGCGGGTGCCGTCCCGGGCCAGGGACAGGCAGGCGGCCACGACCGAGTCCGGGGTCGCGCCGGGCGCGGTGGCGGCGGCGACGGCCGCGGCGAAGACACCGGCCGCCTCACGGCCGTACGACGACTGGTGCGCGCCGGCGACGTCCAGCGCCTCGGCGTAGGCGGCGGCCGGATGGGCCGCGTTGACCAGACCGACGGGAGCCATGTACATCGCGGCGCCGCAGTTGACGATGTTGCCGACGCCCGCCTCCCTGGGGTCGGCGTGGCCGTACGCGAGCCGGGCCACCAGCCACTTCTCGGCGAGGAAGAGCCGGTGCAGGGGCAGTGCCTCGCTCTCCAGCTCCGGGATCCAGCGCGGATGGGTCATCAGGTCGGGGACCAGGTGGTCGGCGATCGCGTAGGCGTCGAGGTGGTCGCGGACGCGATCGTAGACCCGGACCAGGGCGTGGGTCATCAGGGTGTCGTCGGTGACGTGGCCGTCGCCCTTGTGGTACGGGGCGACGGGGCGGGCGGTGCGCCAGGCGTCGCCGTGCCAGGGGCCGACGACGCCGTGCACGCGGCCGCCGTGGCGCTCGGTGATCTGCTCGGGGGAGTAGCCCTCCACCGGGCCGCCGAGGGCGTCACCGACGGCGGCGCCGACCAGGGCCGCGGTGATCCGCTCGTCGAGACCGCTCGGACCCGGCCCCCGGTTTTCTTCTCCTTTGGGCGTCATGCCCGAATCATCCTCCTGGGCGGGCCGGTTGCGCGGCTTCGAGGAGACCGGCGAGTTCCACCAGGTCGGTGCCGGTGAGCCGGGGCAGGGTGCAGCCGGGCAGGACCCGGCAGGCGTCCCGCCACGACTGCGGGACGGCCGCGCCGCCGCCGAGGGCGCCGGTGAGCGCGCCGGCCAGGGCGGGGGCGGAGTCGGCGACCCGGGACAGGCAGGCGGCGGCGGGCACGGCCTCGGCGATGCGGCCGCGGGCGGCCGCGGCCAGGGCGAGGGCGACGGGGACGGTCTCGGCGGCGGCGATGCCGTAGCTGTAGACGTGGTCGACGATCTGGTGCTCCAGGAGGGGGACGAGGGAGAAGGCGCAGTCGCTGTCCCGGGCGAGCGCGAGCGCGTGGCGGGTGTTGCGGCCGATCTCCGTGTCCAGGGGCAGTTCGGCGAGCGCGGCGTCCACGCAGGTGCCGGTGTCCGCGCCGGCGAGGGCCAGCGCCAGGGCCGCCGCCATCGCGCGGGCGCCGTGCACGCCGTCGCCGTCCTGGGTGTAGCGGGCGTCGAACTCGGCGAGGGCGGCGGCGCGCGGGGCGTCGCCGGGGTGGGCGACCGCCAGGACGCAGGCGCGGACACAGGCCGCGTCGTCGAAGTAGTGGGGGTTGTCGTGGCCGGTCGCGGGCGGGCGCAGTCCGGTGGCGAGGTTGCCCAGGCCGGCGCGCACGGAGATGCGGGCCCGCAGGGGCAGCACGGCGGACTCGGTCTCCGGGGCGCGTTCCGTCGCCGCGGCGACCTCCGAGGCCACGGCGGTCCAGGTGAGGTCGATCGCGGCCCGCATCCGGCGTTCCCGGCTGAGGTCGCCGAGGACGTCGTCGTCACCGGCGCGCAGGACCGCCTCCGCGGCGAACACCGCCCACTCGGCGTCGTCGGACGGGCCGAGGCGCAGGGGCTCGGGGGGCTGGTTGAGGGCGATCGGCACGGGCAGGGTGGTCGTCGCGTTCTGCTCGGCGAAGGTGTCCAGCTCCCGGGTCAGCCGGCGCGTCCACTCGGGCATCCGGGCGGCACGGTGCCGGGCCGCCGGCCAGCCGGCGGCGTCGCCCGCGGCGAGCCCGAGGAGGAGGCCCTCGATGCGCCGGGCCGTCATGACGTCCCCTCGCCGTCCCGGTCCCCGGAGTTCCCGGCCCCCACCAGCGGACCGCGCCCCTCGTCCCCGGGACTCCCCACCCATCCGGCGTCCGCGGGACGGGACGTGGCGGCGAGGTGGCGGGGGGAGTCGGCCGACGCGGGACCGGAAGCGGGGTGCGGGGGCCGCTCGGCGGGCCGTGAGGCGGCGGGAGGGGCCGGGTCGGCGCCGGCCGGTGGGCGGACGCGGGCCGGGCGCGGGGGGGACGCGGCCGCGCGGCGGAAGGCGGCGGGGGGCGGGCGGCTGCCGGCCGGGGCCGGCGCTGAGGCGGGGTGGGGTGGCCGCTCGGGCGGGGCGCAGGCGGCCGCGAGGAGCGGGGGCGGGTCGGTGGCGGGGAGGAGGGGGACGGGCGGGGTGTCCTGGGGGGTGGGCAGCAGCAGCGCGCGTACCGGTTCCGGCAGGACGTCCGCTCCCCACTTGCCCCCCTCGCCCGGTACCAGCAGTTCCGCCACGTCCAGGACGTGGTGGCCGGCCATGGACGGCAGACAGCGGCCGCGCGCGGGGCCGATGGCCGACGCCCAGACCGCCGGGATCGCGGCGAGCCCCTCGGTGGCGCCGGACAGCGCGCCGGCCACCGCCGCCGTCGTGTCCGCGTCGCGGCCCATGTTGACGGCGGTCAGGACCGCCTCCCGGAAGTCGCCGTCGGCCGCCGCGTACGCCCCGAAGGCGAGGGCGACCGCCTCCGGGGCCAGGTCGGTCCAGGGATAGCCGCCGACCACGACCGCGGAGCGGACCGCGCGCTCGCCCCGGTGGGCCACGGCCACCGCGCGCCGCAGGGAGCGGGCCGTCCAGGAGTCGTCCGGGACGACGGCGAGGGCGGAGGCGATCACCACCGGTACCGCCGCTCCCGCCATCGCCGCCGCCACGCCCGCCGCGACCGCCTGGCCGCCGTAGATGCCCTCCCCCTCGTGGCTGATCGAGCCGTCGATCGCCACCAGGCGGGCCGCCTCCCCGGGGCGCCCGGCGGCGAAGACCCCGAAGGGCGCCGCGCGCATCGCCAGCCCGTCGCTCCAGGCGTGCCGGTGCTGGGCGGAGATGGGGGCGGCCAGGCCCCGGCGGAGGTTCTCCAGGGTGCCGCGTTCGCTGAAGCCCGCGCCGCGGAAGGGGCCCTCGGCCCGGTCCGCGATCCACGCGTGCCAGGCCGCCTGCACATGCGCCGGGGTCAGCGCGGAGCCGTGCCGGGCCAGCAGGAGACCGGAGAAGATCGCGTACTCGGTGTCGTCCGTGCCGGACGGTCTCTCGGCGACGTACCCGGTGATGCGGCCCCAGCGCGCCCGGATCTCGGAGGGCCTGAGGTTCTCCGCCGGCGCCCCCAGTGCGTCGCCGACCGCCAGGCCGAGCAGCGCACCACGCGCCCGTTCGCGCAGACCGGGAGCGTCCCCGCGGGCCGGGACCGGGGGAGTACGGGCGATCGATGCCATTTGGCGGCCTCCTTCGGCAGGACCACGGGGTCCCGCGGCGGCCTCGGTCGGCGGGACCACGGGGACCCTTTGGGGATGTGTCCCACGGGAGGCGTCCGGGTCAGCGCCCGGGAGGGCGGAGTCACCCGCTCGGCATCTGAGTGTTCGCATGCACAAATGAGCGACGCGGCCGAAAGTGCAGCTTAGCCCAGCCTTTCCTTGCTGGCGGGAGGGGCTCCGGCGGCGTAGGTTCAGGCATATCAAAAAATAGAACTCGTCCAAACTTAGCTTTGGCTAAGCTACCCCGGGGGGTCCGTATGGCCATCATCGACAACGAGGCCACGCTGCACGAGGCGCACCGCGACAACCACACGCACCGCGACGTCAACGGCGGCTGGCTGCGCCCCGCCGTCTTCGGCGCCATGGACGGCCTGGTCTCCAACCTCGCCCTGATGACCGGCGTGGCCGGCGGCTCCGTCAGCCAGCACACGATCATCATCACCGGACTCGCGGGCCTGGCCGCCGGCGCCTTCTCCATGGCGGCCGGCGAGTACACCTCCGTCGCCTCCCAGCGGGAGCTGGTCGAGGCCGAGCTGGACGTCGAGCGCCGCGAGCTGCGCAGGCACCCGCAGGACGAGGAGGACGAGCTGGCCGCCCTCTACGTGGCGCGGGGGGTCGAGCCCGAGCTGGCCCGCGAGGTCGCCCGGCAGCTGTCCAGGGATCCCGAGCAGGCGCTGGAGATACACGCCCGGGAGGAACTGGGCATCGACCCCGGCGACCTGCCCTCGCCGCTGGTCGCCGCCGTCTCGTCGTTCGGCTCGTTCGCGCTCGGCGCCCTGCTGCCCGTGCTCCCGTACCTGCTCGGCGCGACCGTCCTGTGGCCCGCCGTGCTCCTCGCCCTCGCCGGGCTCTTCGGCTGCGGTGCCGTCGTGGCCAAGGTGACCGCGCGGACCTGGTGGTTCAGCGGCCTCAGGCAGCTCGCCCTCGGCGGTGCGGCGGCCGGTGTGACGTACGCCCTGGGCAGCCTGTTCGGAACGGCCGTAGGATAGCGGCGCCGGTACTTATGCGACGGGACGCATAAGTACCCGTTACTCGCTGGTTTCGATCGCGTGACCACCGGGCATGAGCCGTAAGCGCTGCGGGCAACGACGCCCGCCGCACCCCCGAGGGGCGGGCCGACGAGGCCCCTCCCGCCCCTGACGGGCCGAGGGACACCGATCCGACCGATCTCGTCCGCAACGGCCCCCACACACGTTCGCCGCCCCGCGCGGCACCCGCCACGGACCCCCGTGGTGTCCGCATGCTGGAACGGAGTATCCGGTTCCCGACGCCCGATCCATCATGTAATCTGCACGAAATTTTGCACCCCACGCAGAGGGCCAACGTCGTCCCTCGGCACTTGCCACATGCCACATGACGACGACGGGAGAGCCGATGCGTACGCCGCGCCAGCCGTCCCAGCACTCCGAGAACGGCCAGAACTGGTCGTTCATGGATGCTCGCCCTGCTGCGCAGGGTATGTACGACCCCCGCAACGAACACGACGCCTGCGGCGTCGGTTTCGTCGCCACCCTCACCGGCGAGGCGTCCCACACGCTGGTCGAACAGGCACTCACCGTCCTGCGCAACCTGGAGCACCGCGGTGCCACCGGCTCCGAGCCCGACTCGGGCGACGGCGCCGGCATCCTCTCCCAGGTCCCCGACGCCTTCTTCCGTGAGGTGGCCGGATTCGACCTCCCCGCCGCCGGCTCCTACGCCGCCGGAATCGCCTTCCTGCCGGAGGAGGGGACCGAGGACGCCGTCTCGCGCATCGAGACGATCGCGGCCGAGGAGGGCCTCACCGTCCTCGGCTGGCGCGCGGTCCCGGTCGCCCCCGAGCTGCTGGGCGCCACCGCCCGCTCCACCATGCCGGTCTTCCGCCAGATCTTCGTGGCCGACGGCACCACCGAGGGCATCGCGCTCGACCGCAAGGCCTTCGTGCTGCGCAAGCGCGCCGAGCGGGAGGCGGGCGTCTACTTCCCGTCCCTGTCCGCCCGCACGATCGTCTACAAGGGCATGCTGACCACCGGCCAGCTCGAGCCCTTCTTCCCGGACCTGTCCGACCGCCGCTTCGCCTCCGCGATCGCGCTCGTGCACTCCCGGTTCTCCACGAACACCTTCCCCTCGTGGCCGCTCGCGCACCCCTACCGCTTCGTCGCGCACAACGGTGAGATCAACACCGTCAAGGGCAACCGCAACTGGATGCGCGCCCGTGAGTCCCAGCTGCTCTCGGACCTGTTCGCCCCCGACGACAAGGCCATCGAGCGCATCTTCCCGGTGTGCACCCCCGACGCCTCCGACTCCGCGTCCTTCGACGAGGTGCTGGAACTGCTGCACCTCGGCGGCCGCTCGCTGCCGCACTCCGTGCTGATGATGATCCCCGAGGCGTGGGAGAACCACGACTCCATGGACCCCGCCCGGCGCGCCTTCTACCAGTACCACTCCACGATGATGGAGCCCTGGGACGGCCCCGCCTGCGTCACCTTCACCGACGGCACCCAGGTCGGCGCCGTGCTCGACCGCAACGGCCTGCGCCCCGGCCGCTACTGGGTCACCGACGACGGCCTCGTCGTCCTCGGCTCCGAGGTCGGCGTCCTCGACATCGACCCGGCCAGGGTCGTCCGCAAGGGCCGCCTGCAGCCCGGCAAGATGTTCCTCGTCGACACCGCCGAGCGCCGCATCATCGAGGACGACGAGATCAAGGCGTCCCTCGCCGCCGAGCAGCCCTACGCCGAATGGCTGGAAGCCGGCGAGATCGAGCTCGGCGACCTGCCCGAGCGCGAGCACATCGTCCACACCCACGCCTCGGTCACCCGCCGCCAGCAGACCTTCGGCTACACCGAGGAGGAGCTGCGCGTCATCCTCGCCCCGATGGCCCGCAGCGCCGCCGAGCCGATCGGCTCCATGGGCACCGACAGCCCCATCGCCGCCCTGTCCGAGCGCCCGCGGCTGCTCTTCGACTACTTCACCCAGCTGTTCGCACAGGTCACCAACCCGCCGCTCGACGCGATCCGCGAGGAACTGGTCACCTCCCTGCGCAGCTCGCTGGGCCCCCAGGGCAACCTGCTCGACCCGACCGCCGCCTCCTGCCGGTCCGTCGTGCTGCCCTTCCCGGTCATCGACAACGACGAGCTCGCCAAGCTCATCCACATCAACGCCGACGGCGACATGCCCGGCTTCAAGGCCGCGACCCTCTCCGGCCTGTACCGGGTCTCCGGCGGCGGCGAGTCGCTCGCCGCCCGCATCGAGGAGATCTGCGCCGAGGCCGACGCCGCCATCGACAACGGCGCCCGCCTGATCGTCCTGTCCGACCGGCACTCCGACGCCGAGCACGCGCCGATCCCGTCGCTGCTGCTCACCGCGGCCGTCCACCACCACCTCATCCGCACCAAGCAGCGCACCCACGTGGGCCTGCTGGTCGAGGCCGGCGACGTCCGCGAGGTCCACCACGTCGCCCTGCTCATCGGCTACGGCGCCGCCGCCGTCAACCCCTACCTGGCCATGGAGTCGGTCGAGGACCTGGTCCGCGCGGGCACCTTCCTGTCGGACATCGAGGCCGAGAAGGCCATCCGCAACCTGATCTACGCCCTCGGCAAGGGCGTGCTCAAGGTCATGTCCAAGATGGGCATCTCCACCGTCGCCTCCTACCGCGGCGCCCAGGTCTTCGAGGCCGTCGGCCTCGACGAGAACTTCGTCGAGAAGTACTTCAACGGCACCGCCACCAAGATCGGCGGCGTCGGCATCGACGTCATCGCCAAGGAGGTCGCCGCCCGCCACGCCAAGGCCTACCCGGCCTCCGGCATCGCTCCCGCGCACCGCGCGCTGGAGATCGGCGGCGAGTACCAGTGGCGCCGCGAGGGCGAGCCGCACCTGTTCGACCCCGAGACGGTCTTCCGCCTGCAGCACTCCACGCGCACCGGCCGCTACGACATCTTCAAGAAGTACACCGACCGCGTGAACGAGCAGTCCGAGCGCCTGATGACGCTGCGCGGCCTGTTCGGCTTCACCTCCGGCCGCGCCCCGATCCCCATCGACGAGGTCGAGCCCGCCAGCGAGATCGTCAAGCGCTTCTCCACCGGCGCCATGTCGTACGGCTCCATCTCCAAGGAGGCGCACGAGACCCTCGCCATCGCCATGAACCAGCTGGGCGGCAAGTCCAACACCGGCGAGGGCGGCGAGGACCCCGACCGCCTGTACGACCCGGCGCGCCGCTCCTCGATCAAGCAGGTCGCCTCAGGCCGCTTCGGCGTGACCTCCGAGTACCTGGTCAACGCCGACGACATCCAGATCAAGATGGCCCAGGGCGCCAAGCCCGGCGAGGGCGGCCAGCTGCCCGGCCACAAGGTCTACCCGTGGGTCGCCAAGACGCGTCACTCGACGCCGGGCGTGGGCCTCATCTCCCCGCCGCCGCACCACGACATCTACTCCATCGAGGACCTCGCCCAGCTCATCCACGACCTGAAGAACGCGAACCCGCAGGCTCGGATCCACGTCAAGCTGGTCTCCGAGGTCGGCGTCGGCACGGTCGCCGCGGGCGTCTCCAAGGCGCACGCCGACGTGGTGCTGATCTCCGGCCACGACGGCGGCACCGGCGCCTCCCCGCTGACCTCGCTCAAGCACGCGGGCGGCCCCTGGGAGCTGGGCCTCGCCGAGACCCAGCAGACCCTGCTGCTCAACGGCCTGCGCGACCGCATCGTCGTGCAGACCGACGGCCAGCTCAAGACCGGCCGCGACGTGGTCATCGCCGCGCTGCTCGGCGCCGAGGAGTTCGGTTTCGCGACCGCGCCGCTCGTCGTCTCCGGCTGCGTCATGATGCGCGTCTGCCACCTGGACACCTGCCCGGTCGGCATCGCCACCCAGAACCCGGTGCTGCGCGACCGCTTCGCCGGCAAGGCCGAGCACGTGGTGAACTTCTTCCGCTTCATCGCCGAGGAGGTCCGCGAGCTGCTCGCCGAGCTGGGCTTCCGCTCCATCGAGGAGGCCGTCGGCCACGCCGAGGTCCTCGACGTCCAGCGCGCCGTCGACCACTGGAAGGCGCAGGGCCTGAACCTGGAGCCGCTCTTCCACGTGCCCGAGCTGCCCGAGGGCGCCGTGCGCCACCAGCTCGTCGAGCAGGACCACGGCCTGGAGAAGGCCCTGGACAACGAGCTGATCAAGCTCGCCGCCGACGCGCTCGCCGCCAACGACGCCACCGAGGCACAGCCGGTGCGCGCCCAGGTCGCCATCCGCAACATCAACCGCACGGTCGGCACCATGCTCGGCCACGAGGTGACGAAGAAGTTCGGCGGCGCAGGCCTGCCCGACGACACCATCGACATCACCTTCACCGGCTCCGCCGGCCAGTCCTTCGGCGCGTTCCTGCCGCGCGGAGTCACCCTCCGCCTGGAGGGCGACGCCAACGACTACGTCGGCAAGGGCCTGTCCGGCGGCCGGATCGTCGTCCGCCCGGACCGCGCGGCCGACCACCTCGCCGAGTACTCCACCATCGCGGGCAACACCATCGGCTACGGCGCCACCGGCGGCGAGCTGTTCCTGCGCGGCCGCACCGGCGAGCGGTTCTGCGTCCGCAACTCCGGCGCGCTGGTCGTCTCCGAGGGCGTGGGCGACCACGGCTGCGAGTACATGACCGGCGGTCACGCGGTCGTCCTCGGCCCGACCGGCCGCAACTTCGCGGCGGGCATGTCCGGCGGCATCGCCTACGTCATCGACCTCGACCGCCACAACGTCAACGCCGGCAACGCCGCGTCGGTCGAAGCGCTGGACGACACGGACAAGCAGTGGCTGCACGACGTGGTGCGCCGCCACGCCGAGGAGACCGGCTCGACCGTCGCCGCGAAGCTGCTCGCCGACTGGGACACGGCCGTGGAGCGCTTCAGCAAGATCATCCCCAGCACGTACAAGGCAGTGCTCGCCGCCAAGGACGCCGCCGAGCGAGCCGGTCTCTCCGAGACCGAGATCACCGAGAAGATGATGGAGGCGGCGATCAATGGCTGACCCGAAGGGCTTCCTGAACCACGGCCGCGAGGTCGCCAAGACCCGTCCCGTCGGTGAGCGCGTCAAGGACTGGAACGAGGTCTACGTCCCCGGCTCCCTGCTGCCGATCATCAGCAAGCAGGCCAGCCGGTGCATGGACTGCGGCATCCCGTTCTGCCACAACGGCTGCCCGCTGGGGAACCTGATCCCCGAGTGGAACGACTACGCCTACCGCGAGGACTGGGCCGCCGCCCAGGAGCGCCTGCACGCGACCAACAACTTCCCGGAGTTCACCGGCCGCCTCTGCCCGGCCCCCTGCGAGTCGGCGTGCGTGCTCGGCATCAACCAGCTGCCGGTCACCATCAAGAACGTCGAGGTCTCGATCATCGACAAGGCGTGGGAGACCGGGGACGTCGTCCCGCAGATCCCCGAGCGCCTGTCCGGCAAGACGGTCGCGGTCATCGGCTCGGGCCCGGCGGGCCTGGCCGCCGCCCAGCAGCTGACCCGGGCCGGCCACACGGTCGCCGTCTACGAGCGCGCGGACCGCGTCGGAGGCCTCCTGCGCTACGGCATCCCCGAGTTCAAGATGGAGAAGCGCCACATCAACCGCCGCATCGAGCAGATGCGCGCGGAGGGCACCCGCTTCCGCACCGGCGTGGAGATCGGCCGCGACCTGGGCGCCCGCGACCTCAAGAAGCGCTACGACGCGGTCGTCATCGCCGCCGGCGCCACGACCGCCCGTGACCTCCCGGTCCCCGGCCGCGAACTCAAGGGCGTCTACCAGGCGATGGAGTACCTGCCCCTGGCCAACAAGGTCCAGGAGGGCGACTACGTCACCACCCCGATCTCGGCCGAGGGCAAGCACGTCGTCGTCATCGGCGGCGGCGACACCGGCGCGGACTGCGTGGGCACCGCCCACCGCCAGGGCGCGGCCTCCGTCACCCAGCTGGAGATCATGCCCCGCCCCAACGACGAGCGGCACGCCACCAGCCAGCCCTGGCCGACCTTCCCCATCCTGTACAAGGTCACCTCGGCCCACGAGGAGGGCGGCGAGCGGATCTACTCCGCCTCCACCACCCACTTCGAGGGCGACGAGGACGGCAACGTCCAGTGGCTGCACCTGGCCGAGGTCGAGTTCACCGACGGCAAGCTGAACCGGAAGCCGGGCACCGAGCGCAAGATCCCGGCCCAGCTCGTCACCCTCGCCATGGGCTTCACCGGCACCGACCGGGAGAACGGCCTGGTCGAGCAGTTCGGCCTGGAGCTCGACGAACGCGGTAACATCGCCCGCGACGCCGACTTCCAGACGAACGTCCCCGGAGTGTTCGTCGCCGGTGACGCCGGCCGCGGCCAGTCGCTGATCGTCTGGGCGATCGCGGAGGGCCGCTCGGCCGCCCGCGGCGTAGACCGCTTCCTGACCGGAGCCAGCGACCTGCCGGCCCCGATCCGCCCGACGGACCGCTCCCTGGCGGTCTGACGGGCCCACCGAGAACGTCCCGTACAAAGGCGTACGGAACACAGACGGCGCCTGCCCACCTGTCCCCGACCGGACTCTTGGGCAGGCGCCGCCGCACGTCCGCCCCCCGGCACCCGCCGGGTCAGCGGTCCGCGCCAGGCACTCGCCGCGAACCCCTGCGCCGGCCGACGGCGTGCACCGCATGCGGGAAGATCCCTCGGGACCCGTTGATCACGTAGGCTCTGGCCCCCGACAGCCGAGGGGGGACCATGGCCGCGATCAGTCTGCGCAAGGTGCAGGAGACGGCGCCCGCACTCGTGGGCCCCTACCGGTCGGCCGGAGTGAGCCTGCGCAAGCACGGCCTCGACGGACTGCGCGCCGCCGTCTACCTCGTCATCGACCACTCCGGCTCGATGCGGCCCTACTACCGGGACGGCAGCGTGCAGGCGCTCGCCGACCGGGTACTGGGCCTGTCCGCACACCTGGACGACGACGGCCGGGTACCGGTCGTGTTCTTCTCCACCGGCATCGACGCGGTCACCGACATCGCCCTGAACGACCACGAGGGCCGCATCGAACGGATAGCCCGCGGCCTCGGACACATGGGCAGGACCAGCTACCACCTGGCCATGGACGCCGTCATCGACCACCACCTCGACAGCGGCGCCACCGAGCCCGCCCTGGTCGTCTTCCAGACCGACGGCGGCCCGGTCAGCAGGCCCGCCGCCGAACGGTACCTGTGCAAGGCGTCGAGACTCCCGCTGTTCTGGCAGTTCGTCGGCTTCGGCGAGCCGGGCAGCCGCCAGTTCGACTTCCTGCGCAGACTCGACGAACTGCCGGTGCCCGGCAGGCGGGTTGTGGACAACGCCGGCTTCTTCCACGCCGGCGAGGACCCACGGCGGATCCCCGACGCCGAACTGTACGACCGCCTCGTCGGCGAGTTCCCGAAGTGGCTGGCGGCCGCCCGTGCCGCAGGCATCGTCCGGCCCGAAATCGCCCTGCCCTGAAACGCGTCCGGCGAGTTAGCGTGACCCCATGACAAGCGTCGGGATCCCGCCCTACTTACCCGGGCACGGACTGCTGAAGGGGCGCACCGCCGTCATCACCGCCGCGGCCGGCGCCGGCATCGGCGGCGCGACGGCACGCCGGTTCCTGGAGGAAGGCGCGCGGGTGCTCATCAGCGACGCCCACAAGCGCCGGCTGGCCGAGCACGAGGCCGAACTGACCCGGGAATTCCCGGGCGCCGTGGCCGCCGTACCGTGCGACGTCACCGACGAGGAGCAGGTACGCGCCCTGTTCGACACGGCCGTCACCGAACACGGACGACTGGACATCGTCGTCAACAACGCCGGACTCGGCGGCACCTCGGAACTCGTCGACATGACCGACGAACAGTGGACCCGCGTCCTGGACGTCACGCTGAACGGCACCTTCCGGTGCACCCGCGCGGCCCTGCGCGTCATGCGGGAGTCCGGAACCGGGGTGATCGTCAACAACGCCTCCGTCATCGGCTGGCGCGCCCAGGCCGGACAGGCCCACTACGCCGCCGCCAAGGCCGGCGTGATGGCGCTGACCCGCTGCGCGGCGATCGAGGCCGCCGCCTTCGGCGTGCGGGTCAACGCGGTCGCCCCCAGCCTCGCCATGCACCCGCACCTGGTGAAGGTCACCTCCGCCGAAGTGCTGGAGGACCTCACCACCAAAGAGGCCTTCGGACGGTACGCGGAGCCCTGGGAGGTGGCCAACGTGATCGTCTTCCTGGCGTCCGGCTACTCCTCCTACATGACGGGCGAAGTCGTCGCCGTCAGCAGCCGCCACCCCTGAAAGCACCCCGGCCGCGCGCCGACCCCGGTCTCCCGCCGGCCGCGCGCTTTCCGTCCCGCCGGACCCGTGCTTCGCCTCTCGGCCGACCGAGTCGGGTGGTGGGTGGGCGAGGACGGGGGTCCGGGGGCGGAGCCCCCGGTGCCCACGCACCGGCCCCGGCCCACGCACCGGCCCCGGCCCACGCACCGGCCCCGGCCCACGCACCGGCCCCGGCCCCTGCGAAAGCGCCGCAGGCCTACGTGTCGCACTCCAGCACCGACCGGCACAACCCGCACCGCGCCCGCACCCGCCCCCCGACCGGCACCCTGATCCGCTGGTGACAGGTGGGGCACGGGAACGACACACGCAGGGGGCCGCCGGACGGATCGGGCGTGAAGGCGTACACGGCCGCGGGCCGCGCACCGGTGGCGTGCCGCCGGTCGTGGGCGTACCGCCGCCGGCCCGCCCAGCCCGCCCCCGTCAGCGGCGGCTGCCGCTCGTCCTCGCGGGCCAGGGCCATCCCCTCGACGTACGCGGCGTACGCCTGCGGGCTCGTGAACCACACCGACGGGTCCTCACCGAACAGCAGGGCCCGCTTCGCCAGGACGTAACCGAACTCCTCCGGGGTGAGATAGCCGAGCTTCTGCGACGAGACCCCGTCCTCCCGGTAGGCGTCCAGCAGCAGCCAGCCCGCGCCCAGGTACGCCGTCACCGTGTCCGTGAGGATCTCGTTCTCCGCCGTGCGCCCGAACGCCAGACCCAGACGGTGCAGGTAGACGTGGGCCACCTCGTGCGCGAGCGCCGCCCCGATGTCCCCGCGATGCGTACGGAAACGGTCGTTCAGCTCGACGAAGTACTCGGGACCCGCCGTCAGCTCCACGTTCGCCGCATGCGTCATCTCCCGGAACCCCACGATCAGCCGGGCGTCCGGCAGCCGGAAGTGCCGCACGATCTGACGGGCCACGCGCTGCGCACCCAGATGCAGGTCGTCGGTGTCGCAGAAGGCCACGTCCGCCGGGGCCACGCTCACCGAGAACGTCTGCACCGTGTCCCGGGACAGGCGCCTGTACAGCGCCGTGACGGCCTCCCGCACCGTCTCCAGATGCGGAAAGCCGTGCTCGACCGGGCCGCCGTTCGCCACGCCCGCACTCCCGAAGACGCCGGAACCCCCGGTCCCACTGTAGGACGCCGGACGACCACCCACCCGCACCGGCCGGCGACCGCGTCCCCCGCCGCGGCGCCCGTGCTCCCCGCCCCGCCGACCCGCCATCCAGTCCCCGGACACCGAACGGACACAGCCCGGCAACCCCCTAGGGTTGCGCCCATGACCACCAGCAACACCGGCACCGGCGACGTGGACCCCGAGGTCCGCCAGGAACTGGCTCGGCTGCGCGACAGCATCGACAACATCGACGCGGCCGTCGTCCACATGCTCGCCGAACGATTCAAGGCCACCCAGCAGGTCGGCAGACTCAAGGCCGTGCACCAGCTGCCCCCCGCCGACCCGGCCCGCGAGGCCCGGCAGATCGAGCGGCTGCGCCGCCTCGCCGAGAGCGCCAAGCTCGACCCGGCCTTCGCCGAGAAGTTCCTGAACTTCATCATCGCCGAGGTGATCCGGCACCACGAGCGCATCGCCGAGGACACCAACGGGCACTGAACCCGGCCACCCCGGCGAAGCCCGGCACGATCACCACCGGACGGGGGGCGCGTACCGGACAAACGCCGTGTACCGGTCCGCCCCTGTGCGGTACCGCCCTCATCAGGCAGCATGGCCTGCATGTCCGTACTCACGCGCGATGAGGCGCAGCTCCGAGCACAGTTCCTCGACGTCCACCGCTACACCGTCGACCTGGACCTCACCACCGGTGAGGAGACCTTCGACTCCCGCACCGTGATCCGGTTCACCGCACGGTCCGACGGGGACACGTTCGTCGAACTCAAGCCCGTGGAGCTGCGGAGCGTCACGCTCGACGGCCGGCCCCTCGACCCCGAGTCGGCCACCGACGGCCGGCTGCCGCTGAAGAACCTCACCGCGGGCGAGCACGAGCTGCACGTCGACGCCGTCATGCGCTACTCCCGCACCGGCGAGGGCATGCACCGCTTCACCGACCCCAGCGACGGCGAGACCTACGTCTACACCCAGATGTTCATGGACGACGTCCAGCGCGTCTTCGCCGCCTTCGACCAGCCCGACCTCAAAGCCGTCTTCGACGTCCGCGTCAAGGCACCCGAAAGCTGGACCGTCCTCTCCAACGGAATCACCGAACACCGCGGCGACGGCCTCTGGCAGGCCGCCACCACCCCCCTCATCTCCACCTACCTCGTCGCCGTCGCCGCCGGCCCCTGGCACTCCGTACGCACCGAACACCGCGGACTGCCCTTCGCCATCCACTGCCGCCGCTCCCTCGCACCCCACCTCGACACCGACGCCGACGAAATCCTCGACATCACCCGCGCCTGCTTCGACCGCTACCACGAGAAGTTCGAGGAGCCGTACCCCTTCGACTCCTACGACCAGGCCTTCGTCCCCGAATTCAACGCGGGCGCCATGGAGAACCCCGGCCTGGTCACCTTCCGCGACGAATTCGTCTACCGCTCCGCCGTCACCGACACCGAACGGCAGACCCGCGCCATGGTCATCGCCCACGAGATGGCCCACATGTGGTTCGGCGACCTCGTCACCCTCAAGTGGTGGGACGACATCTGGCTCAACGAGTCCTTCGCCGAATACATGGGCTACCAGACCACGGCCGAAGCCACCCGGTTCACCGACCCCTGGACCGAGTTCGCCGTCACCCGCAAGGCTTGGGGCTACGACGCCGACCAGCGGCCCACCACCCACCCCGTCGCCCCCGACGCCGTCGACGACACGGCCTCCGCCCTGCTCAACTTCGACGGCATCTCCTACGCCAAGGGCGCCTCCGCACTGCGCCAGCTGGCCACCTGGCTCGGCGAGAAGGACTTCCTCGCCGGCATCAACACCCACTTCACCCGCCACAAGTTCGCCAACGCCACCCTCGCCGACTTCATCGACTCCCTCGCCTCGGCCACCGACCGCGACGTCCACGCCTGGGCCGACAACTGGCTGCGCACCACCGGCGTCGACACCCTCACCCCCGCCGTCACCGCCGCCGAAGGCACCTGCACCCTGACCGCCGACCGCACCGGCAGCCGCCCCCACCGCCTCACCGCCGGCCTCTACGACCACGCCGTCACCGACGAAGGCCGGCTCGAGCTGCGACGACGCCTCGACCTCGACGTACCGCAGACCGACCCCCACCCCATCGGCAAACGCCCCGCACTGCTCCTCCTCAACGACGGCGACCTCACCTACGCCAAGATCCGCTTCGACACCGGCTCCTTCGAAGCGATCCGCAGCTCCCTGTCCGGCCTGCCCGAACCCCTCACCCGCGCCGTCGTCTGGAACGCCCTGCGCGACGCCGTCCGCGACGGCGAACTCCCGCCCACCGCCTACCTGGAGATCGCCCGCACCCACCTGCCGCACGAAACCGACCTCGCCGTCACCCAGGGCGTCCTCGCCTTCGCCTCCACCCACATCGCCGACCGCTACCTCCACACGGCGGACCGCCCGGCAGCCCTCGCCACCCTCACCTCCCTCTGCCGCGACCTCCTGCGACGCACCGAGGACGGCGACCACCCCGGCCTCCGCCTGATCGCCGTACGCCACCTGATCGGCGTCGCCGCCCACCCCGACACCATCGCCGCCTGGCTCGCCGACGGCACCGTGCCCGGCGGACCCGAACTCGACCCCGAACTGCGCTGGCGCATCCTCGCCCGGCTCGCCGTACTCGGCGCCACCGACGAGGCCGCCATCGCCGCCGAGCTCGAACGCGACCCGAGCGCCAGCGGCCAGGAAGGCGCCGCCCGCTGCCGCGCCGCCCTCCCCGACCCGGACGCCAAGCGCACCGCCTGGGAAGCCATGTTCACCGGCGACGACCTCTCCAACTACCTCTTCACCGCCACCGCCCAGGGCTTCTGGCAGCCCGAACAGGCCGAACTGGTACAGGAGTACGTACCGCGCTTCTACCAGGACGCCGTCACCGTCGCCGCCCGGCGCGGCCCCGCCATCGCCGTCGCCGCCGGCAACTGGGCCTTCCCCGCCCACGCCGTCGACACCGAAACCCTGCGCCTCGGCGAAGAATGCCTGCGCGACGCCGACCCCACCCCGGCCCTGCGCCGCACCCTCGCCGACCGGCTCGACGACCTCACCCGCGCCCTGCGCGTGCGCGGCGAAGCGCCCCAGGCGTAACCACACACGGCACGGCCGGTCCCCGCCGACCAGGCGACGGACCGGCCGGCCACCCCTGACACCCGGCCCCGTCCGGCGGAGCGGGCACCCCCGCCGGACCGGCCCACCCCCACGCCCCAACACCCCCTCCGAGCGCGGCAGTACACACTTTCGGGTACTGATCACCAGGCATCCGGGACAACGGACCCCCACCCGTACAAACTGGAAGCCCCCGTACGCGACGGTCCCCGAAGAACCTCCGTACAGAAGCCTCCGCCCCCGCGCCCCGGAGGAAAACCCATGCGCACGCCGCCCCTCGCCTCAGGCCCCGACGGCCCCGACGCCCTGCGCCCCCTCCTCGCCACCGTCCTCGACGCACTCACCGACGGCAACCGCGCACGCGGCGGACCACTACCCGCCGGCGGCCCGCACACCGTCGCCGCACGCATCGCCGACACCCTCGGCGACGCCCTCCCCGACACCGGCGACCCCGACGCCCTGCACGCCCTCGTACACGCCCTCGCCGAAGGCTCCGCCGACCCCGCCGACCCCCTCTGCGCAGCCCACCTGCACTGCCCACCACTCGCCGTCGCCACCGCCGCCGACCTCGCCGCCAGCGCCCTCAACCCCTCCCTCGACTCCTGGGACCAGGCACCCGCCGCCACCGCCCTCGAAGCCGCCGTCACCCGCGCCCTCGCCCACACCACCGGACTCGCCGACGCCCTCGTCACCACCGGCGGCACCGAATCCAACCAACTCGCCCTGCTCCTCGCCCGCGAAACACACGGCCCCCACACCCGGCTCATCTGCGGCGAGAACGCCCACCACTCCCTGCCACGCGCCGCCTGGCTGCTCGGCCTGCCCGACCCCACCGTCGTCCCAGCACCACGCGGCATCCTCGACCCCGCCGCCCTGCACGACACCCTCACCGCCCAGCCCGGCCCCCACCTGGTCACCGCCACCGCCGGCACCACCGACGCCGGCCTCATCGACCCACTGCCCGAGATCGCCGGACTGTGCACCGCCCACGGCGCCCGCCTCCACATCGACGCCGCCTACGGCGGAGGCCTCCTGTTCAGCGACCGCCACCGCGACAAACTCGCCGGACTCGAAGCCGCCCACACCGTCACCCTCGACCTGCACAAACTCGGCTGGCAGCCCATCGCCGCCGGCCTCCTCGCCGTCGCCCGCCCCCGCGAACTCACCGCACTCCACCAGCACACCGACTACCTCAACGCCGACGACGACACCGAAGCCGGATACCCCGACCTGCTCGGCCGCTCCCCGCGCACCACCCGCCGCCCCGACATCCTCAAGATCGCCGTCACCCTCAAAACCCTCGGCCGCACCGGCCTCGCCGACCTGACCGACCAGGTCTGCGCCCGCGCCCGCGAACTCGCCGCACTCATCCACGACCACCCCCGCTTCGAGCTCTACGACCGGCCCGTCATCAGCACCGTCCTCTTCCGGCCCACCGACGCCGACGACACCACCGTGGCCACCATCCGCCGCACACTCCTCCACGAAGGCCGCGCCGTCCTCGGCCGCGCCCGCATGGACGGCCGCCTCTGGCTCAAAGCCACCCTCCTCAACCCCCACACCCGGCCGGACGACCTGGCCCAACTGCTGAAACTCGCAGAAGGAACAACCCCGTGACCATCCCCCCACCCCACCGCGACGCACCCCCACGCGACCTCGTCGGCATCGGCATCGGACCGTGCAACCTCTCCCTCGCCGCACTCGCCCACCCACTCGCCGAACTCGACGCCGTCTTCTACGAACAACGCCCCGGCTTCGACTGGCACCCCGGCCTGCTCATCGACGGCGCCACCATCCAAGTGCCCTTCCTCGCCGACCTCGTCACCCTCGCCGACCCCACCAGCCCCTGGACCTTCCTCAACCACCTCAGAACCCGCGAACGGCTCTTCCCCTTCTACTTCGCCGAGCGCTTCCACATCCAGCGCGCCGAATACGACGCCTACTGCCGATGGGTCGCACAGAACCTGCCCGGCCTACGCTTCAACCACCAGGTCGACGCCGTCCGCTGGAACCCGGAACAGGACCTCTTCGAAGTCGACTACACCCGGCTCGACACCGCCACCGACACCGGCACCCACGGCAACACCCAGGCACGCGGCCGCACCCGCACCCGCAACATCGTCCTCGGCATCGGCACCGCCCCCCACGTGCCCGCACCCCTCGAACCCCTCGCCGACACCCCCACCGTCCCCGTCATCCACGCCGCCGACTACCTCGACCACCGCGACACCGTCCTCACCGCCGGACACATCACCGTCGTCGGCTCCGGACAGTCCGGCGCCGAAATCTTCCTCGACCTGCTGCGCCACCGGCCACCCGGCCACGAAAAACTGCACTGGATCGGCCGCACCGAAGCATTCGCACCGATGGAATACTCCAAACTCGGCCTCGAACACTTCACACCCGACTACACCCGCTACTTCCACGCCCTCGCCGAACCCGTCCGCGACCGGCTCGTCGCCGCCCAATGGCAACTCCACAAAGGCATCGACGCCGGCACCCTCGCCGCCATCCACGACGAGCTCTACCGACGCACCCTCGACGGCGGCTGGCCCGACACCGTCCTCACCCCCGGCGTCCAGGTCCGCACAGCCGGCCGCATCGCCACCAGCCGCATCGAACTCCACCTGGAACACCTCCAGCAAGGCAGCCGCACCCGCCTCACCACCGACGCCGTCGTCCTCGCCACCGGCTACCGCGAACGCCCCCTCGACCACCTCCTCGCCGGACTCGACCCCTACCTGCGCCGCGACAGCAGCGGACGCCCCCGCATCGACGACCGGTTCCGCCTCGTCCTCGACCCCTCGGTCACCGGCTCGGTCCACGTCCAGAACGCCGAACTCCACACCCACGGCGTCGGCGCCCCCGACCTCGGCCTCGCCGCCTGGCGCAGCGCCACCATCCTCAACTCCATCACCGGCAAGGAGCAGTACCCCCTGCCCGCCCGCACCGCCTTCACCACCTTCGGCCTCGAAGACCCCGCCACCCGCACCCCCCACGCCAGGCAGCAGCCCCAGCACCTCACCCCGCTCGTCGGACAGGCCTGACGCACGACCCCGGACACGCCCACGGCGCCGGCACGCGAGCGCCGACGCCGTGAACACAACCCCCCTCAACCCCCTCAGAACACCGGCGTGCCCTCGCGCACCAGCCGCCAGTCCACCGACGCGAAGTCCTTCGGGTCCAGAACACCCTTCGCGGTGACCCACTCCGCGATCCGGGTACGGATCTCCGTCGACTCCGACCACAGCTCCTTGGCCGTCGCCACATGCGGGAACGCACCGCCGCCGTTGGCCCGGTAGTTGTTCACCGCCAGCACGAACTGCTGCCCGTCGTCCAGCACCGCCCCCTTGTACGTCAGGTTCCTGATCCGCGAACCGGCCGGCCGAGACACGTCGATGTCGTACGACAGACCCGACACGTAGTCGTAGTTGTAGTCCGGCCGGCCACCCGCGTTCGTCAGCTTCTCCACGTCCACCGGCGCACCGACGGCCGTCTGCACGTAGTACTCCGCCGAGTACTCCAGGTACGCCCGCACCTGCGCACCCGTCAGCAGCTTCGCCACCAGCGTGTTGTCGTACACGTACAGACCCGACAGGTCCCGGATGGTCACATCGCCCGCCGGGATCTGAGAGGTCCGGGAGAACGGCGAGGCCTGGGCGATCACCGGCAGCGAGGCGTACTCCGTCCCCGCCAGCGCCGCCCCGACCACGTCCTCCTGCACCTTGGTGATCAGGTCGATGATCGGAGCGTCCTTGTAACGGGCGTCGACCGTGGTCAGCGTCTGCGTCGCCCGGCCCACCACCTGGTTGACGTACGCGACGACCTTCCGGTGCTCGTCCGACAGCAACTTGGTGATCTTCGGGTCGTCGGCCACCGCGGCGGAGTCGCGCAGCGACGCCGAGACCGACTCCACCTCCCACCGGCCCTTGCTGAACACCAGCTCGATGTCGAACAGGGTCAGCCGCTCGGCGTAACACAGCGGCTCCGACAGCACCACGGTCTTCCCGGTCTTCTCGTTGACGACCTTCAGCTCCGGGATCTCCAGATGCGCGTGACCCACCAGGATCGCGTCGATGCCCGGCACCAGCCGGGCCACGTTGGCGGCCGCGTTCTCCACGTACGGCACCTGGTCCCCGTACGACGACGTGCCCGACGTACCCGAGTGCGCGGACACCACGACCACGTCAGCGCCCAGCGACCTCAGCCGCGGCACCCACTTGGCCGCCTGCTCCTCCAGACCCTCGAACTTCAGCTTGCCCTGGACGTAGGCCTTGTCCCAGATCGCGATACCCGGGTTGGTCAGACCCAGCACACCGACCTTGACCGGCTTGGCGCCCGGCACGTGGAACGTCTTGATGAAGTACGGCGGGAAGGCGGGCCGAAGCGTCTTCGCGTCGACCGCGTTGGCGCCGAGCAGCGGGAAGTCCAGCTGCTCCTCGAACCGGCGCAGGGTCTCGATGCCGTAGTTGAACTCGTGGTTGCCGAGCGCCGCCGCGTCGTAGCCGATCGCGTTCATAGCCTGCGCCATCGGGTGCACCGGACCGCCCTTGGCGGTGATCGGGTCGACCTTGGCGTAGTAGTACGTCAGCGGCGTGCCCTGGATGGTGTCACCGGCGTCCAGCAGCAGCGTGTTGCAGCGGCCCTTCTCGTCACGCACCTGGTCGACCAGGGTGGAGATCCGGGCCAGCCCCATCGCGTTGCCGGCCTTGTCGGAGTACTCCGCGTCCTTGAAGTAGTCCCAGTTGAAGACGTGACCGTGCAGGTCGGTGGTGCCCATGACGGTCAGCGAGTGCCGCTTCGCGGGGTGCCCGGGCCTGGCCCGCTCCGCCGCCTCGGCCGCCGGAGCCGCCGCCCCGCCGGCGATCGCCACTCCCGCCCCGGTGACGGCGGACTTCTTCAGGAACTTCCGGCGGTTCAACGGCATCTCCCGGTCTCCTCGGCCAGATCAACAACGCGCGTAGATTCTGACCTGGGCATGACCTAACGCAACAGGTCCGGAAGGTTGCGATCTGGTGACCACTTCCCCGGACCCCCACGCGTCACCCCACCGAATCGCTCAAAGGAGCGACCCGTCGCACACTTCAACACTTGTCAACAACCCTTCACGCAAAGGTTGTTGAGACGACATGCGGCCCGGATTCTCTACCCGCCGGTAAGGCCTAGGCTCGAACCATGCGCCGAGCGAAAATCGTATGCACTCTGGGGCCCGCCACCGACTCGTACGACCAGATCAAAGCCCTCGTCGAAGCCGGAATGGACGTCGCCCGCTTCAACCTCAGCCACGGCACCCACGCCGAACACGAGGAGCGCTACCGGCGCGTACGCAAAGCCGCCGACGAAACCGGCCGCAGCGTCGGCATCCTCGCCGACCTTCAAGGCCCGAAGATCCGGCTCGGCCGCTTCCACGAAGGCCCCGTACTCCTCGAACGCGGCGACACCTTCACCATCACCGTCGAAGACGGCGCCCAAGGCGACCGCCACCAGTGCGGCACCACCTACGCCGGCCTCGCCGCCGACGTCACCCCCGGCGAACGCATCCTCGTCGACGACGGCAAGGTCTGCCTCGAAGTCACCACCGTCGACGGCCCCCGAGTACACACCCGCGTACTCGAAGGCGGCGTCATCTCCGACCACAAAGGCCTCAACCTCCCCGGCGTCGCCGTCTCCGTCCCCGCCCTCTCCAAAAAGGACGAGGACGACCTGCGCTGGGCGCTGCGCACCGGCTTCGACATCGTCGCCCTCTCCTTCGTCCGCAACGGCGACGACGCCAAGGACGTGCACCGCATCATGGACGACGAGGGCCGCCGCCTCCCCGTCATCGCCAAAATCGAGAAACCCCAGGCCGTCGCCGACCTCGACGGCATCGTCGCCGCCTTCGACGGACTCATGGTCGCCCGCGGCGACCTCGGCGTCGAAATGCCCCTCGAACAAGTGCCCATCGTCCAGAAACGCGCCGTCAAGCTCGCCAAACGCAACGCCAAACCGGTCATCGTCGCCACCCAGATGCTCGACTCCATGATCGGCAACGCACGGCCCACCCGAGCCGAGGCCTCCGACGTCGCCAACGCCGTCCTCGACGGCGCCGACGCCGTCATGCTCTCCGGCGAGACCAGCGTCGGCACCTACCCCGTCGAGACCGTGCGCACCATGGCCAGGATCGTCACGGCGGCCGAGGAGAACATGCTCGCCGCCGGCCTGCCACCCCTCACCGAACGCAACAAGCCCCGCACCCAGGGCGGCGCCGTCGCCCGCGCCGCCGCCGAGATGGGCGACTTCCTCGGCGCCAAGTTCCTGGTCGCCTTCACCCAGACCGGCGACACCGCCCGCCGCCTGTCCCGCTACCGCTCGCCGATCCCCCTGCTCGCCTTCACCCCCGAACCGGCCACCCGCTCCCAGCTCAGCCTCACCTGGGGTGCGGAAACCTTCCTGGGCCCGCAGGCGGACTCCACGGACGCGATGGTCGACCAGGTCGACGAACTGCTGCTGAAGTACGGCCGCTGCCGGAAGGGCGACGTCGTCGTCATCACGGCCGGCTCCCCACCCGGCGTCTCCGGCGCGACGAACATGGTCCGCGTCCACCACATCGGGGAGGACGACAGCCCGAAGTAGAGGACCGGGGATCAGTGCTTGGGGCCGACGTGCGCGTCGAGAAGGGCCACGTGGGCCTTCTTGGCGACGGAGATGTTGTACGGGTTGCCGTTGCGCGTGCAGTGGGTCCACGTGATACCGAGCTTGTCGAGCGTGTCCGTGTAGAGCCGCCGGATGTCGTCGGACAGGTTGGTGAAGAAGTACCGGGGGTATTCATAGCGCTTGCGCTCACCGGCGACGATGCGAGTCGTCCAGTTGATGACGCGGCACCCGTCGGAATGGAGCAGACCTCGGACGAACTCCCACGGGTGTTCGTCGATGATCTCCTGCTGCCAGGGCTCGAGGGCGATACGCCGCTCGTGTTTCTTGCCGGGACCGTGCTGGGGAAAGAGACACCATATGTGCTTTGAGTACAGCTTGATCTCGCGGCAGCCTTTTCGGCGGACACGGCAGACCGAGTTGTCCGGAAACACGGAGCGCATAGCGCTCGCGCAGGCTTCCATGAGGCCTGGCCATGCTTCATCGCATGCCACGGACAGGCTTGGACAGCGCATCGCCCTGTTCTGAATGATGTGGCCGTCGCCGAGGTAGAGGCCCAGCAGGTAGCTGTATGCAGGCTCATCGAGCTTGCGCCCGTGGCACCGGGGGCATTGGGGGACGGGCCTGCCAGGACACTCACCGCGCTTCGCCCGGTCCTGGTGCTTCCAGTAGCTGATGGTTCCTGGCGGCACCCTGAGCTTGCGCGCCACGTCTGCGTTGCTCGCGCCGTCGCGCAGGAGGGTCAGGGCACGCATTCGTAAATCTGTGCCGTGCTGGTGCATGCGGCCACTCTGTGTCACCGACCCTGACGACACGCGCAAAAAGCGGAGAACCACGCGAACGTGATCCTCCGCTTCGGAGGTGCCGGGTGCGGGATTCGAACCCGCAAGCCCTTTCAGGCAGAGGTGTTTGAGACCTCCGTGTATGCCGTTCCACCAACCCGGCAGGACTGGCTGCACGGAAGCATACCGGGTCACCACAGCTCCCCGCCGCTAGGTAGGCTGCATAGGCAGCAGAACCTGCCCGGCCCGTACCAAGGAGCCCCCGTGACCGCCCCCGAGTCGCCCCAGCCCGTAGACGTGCCCGACGACGACAAGTCGCACGTGCCTCCGCTGACGACCCGTGTCGTCATCGCCGAGGACGAGGCCCTGATCCGGCTCGACCTCAAAGAGATGCTGGAAGAGGAGGGCTACACCGTCGTCGGCGAGGCCGGGGACGGTGAGCAGGCCGTCGAGCTGGCCCGTGAGCACCGGCCCGACCTGGTGATCCTGGACGTGAAGATGCCCAAGCTGGACGGCATCTCCGCGGCGGAGAAGATCGCCGAGGAGTCGATCGCGCCGGTCCTGATGCTCACCGCCTTCTCGCAGCGCGACCTGGTGGAGCGGGCGCGGGACGCCGGTGCGATGGCCTATCTGGTGAAGCCGTTCAGCAAGAGCGACGTGGTGCCGGCGATCGAGATGGCCGTGTCCCGGTTCACGGAGCTGAAGCAGCTGGAGCAGGAGGTCGCCGACCTGACGCTGCGGCTGGAGACCCGCAAGCTGGTGGACCGGGCGAAGTCCGTGCTGCAGACGGAGTACGGGCTGACGGAGCCGGCGGCGTTCCGGTGGATCCAGAAGACGTCGATGGACCGTCGTATGTCGATGCAGCAGGTGGCGGAGGCCGTGATCGCGGACAGCGAGGAGAAGAAGGCCTCGAAGAAGGGCTGAGCGTCGGTCCTTGCGGGCCTTCGCCGCCTGTGCCGCCCGTGCCGCTCGTGCCGCAGTCGTACGGCGAGGCCCGTGCCCCGGAGAAGGGGGCGCGGGCCTCGCCGCGTGTGGGGGTCAGTCCTCGCCGAGGTAGGCCTTGCGGACGGACTCGTCGTGGAGCAGGTCCTGGCCGGTGCCGGACAGGACGATGTTGCCGACTTCCATGACGTGGCCCTGGTCGGCGAGGGAGAGTGCCGCCTGGGCGTTCTGCTCGATGAGCAGGATGGTCATGCCCTGGGACTTCAGTTCGGCGATGGTCGCCATGATCTTCTGCATCATGATCGGTGACAGGCCCATGGAGGGTTCGTCGAGCATGAGCAGTTTGGGCTGGGACATGAGTGCCCTGCCCATGGCGAGCATCTGCTGTTCGCCGCCGGAGAGGGTGCCGGCGGCCTGCTTCCTGCGTTCCCCGAGGATGGGGAAGAGGTCGTAGGCGCGCTGGATGTCCTTCTCGATGCCGGGTCTGTCGCTGCGCAGGAAGGCGCCGAGGCGGAGGTTGTCCTCGATGGTCATGCGCGGGAAGATGTGGCGGCCTTCGGGGGAGTGGGCGAGGCCCAGGGAGACCACCTGGTGGGCGGGGATCTTCTTCAGCGATTTGCCGTTGAATTTGATCTGGCCGCCGACGGGCTTGAGCAGTCCGGAGAGGGTGCGCAGGGTGGTGGTCTTGCCGGCGCCGTTGGTGCCGATGAGGGTGACGACCTGGCCGGCTTCGACCTTGAAGGAGATGCCCTTGACGGCTTCGATCTTGCCGTAGGCGACTCGCAGGTCCTCGACTTCGAGCAGTGCGGTCATCGGTCGTTCTCCTTGCCGGGCGCGGCGTCCGTTGTGGTCTCGGCGTGCGCTTCGGCGGCCTCGACCTCGGCGACCTCGTCGTCGCCGGGCGCGTTCTCGAAGGGTTCGCCGAGGTAGGCGGCGATGACCCGTTCGTCGCCCTGGACGGTTGCGCTGTCGCCTTCGATCAGCTTCTCGCCCTGGACGAGGACGGCCACCCGGTCGCAGAGGTTCATGATGAAGCGCATGTCGTGCTCGATGACGAGGACGGCGATGCCCATGTCGCGGATGGCGAAGACGAGTTCCTCGGTGGCGCGGGTTTCCTGGGGGTTCATGCCGGCCGTGGGTTCGTCGAGGAGGAGCAGGCCGGGCTCGCTGGCGAGGGCGCGGGCGATCTCGAGTTTGCGCTGTTCGCCGTAGGGGAGGTTGCGGGCGAGGTGTTCGGACTTCTTCTCGAGGCCCACGAACGTCAGCAGTTCCATGGCCCGTTCGCGGGAGGCCTTTTCCGCGCGGTGGAAGCCGGGGCCGCGCAGCAGTGCGGACCAGAGGCCTTCCTTGGTGCGGGTGTGGCGGCCGACGAGGACGTTTTCCAGGACGGTCATGTTGGCGAAGAGCCGGATGTTCTGGAAGGTGCGTGCGATGCCGGCGGCGGTGACCTTGAAGGATTTGGGCGGCAGGACGTTGCCCTTGTAGCGGACTTCGCCCTCGGTGGGGATGTAGAGGCCGGTGAGGCAGTTGAAGAAGGTGGTCTTGCCGGCGCCGTTGGGGCCGATGAGGCCGACGATCTCTCCGCTGTTGACGGTGAGGTCGACGTTGCGTACGGCGGTGAGTCCGCCGAAGCGCATGGTGACGCCGCGGGCGTCGAGGACGGTCTGGCCGGGGGCGGTGGCGCCGGGGGCGGCGTCCTTGGTGGTGGTGTCGGTAGTCATCGTGGTCAGGCCCCTGCCTTGCTGAGGACGGCGGGCGCTTCGGTCTCCTCGTGGAACTCGAGCTGCCGGCGCCGGTTGGGGATGAGGCCCTCGGGGCGGAAGCGCATCAGGATTACGAGCGCGACGCCGAAGGCGAAGAGCTGGTAGTCGCCCAGGAATTGGAGCTTGGCGGGGATGAGGTAGAGGAGGGCGGCGCCGACGAGGGGTCCGGCGATGGTGCCCATGCCGCCGAGGACGACCGCGGCCAGGAGGAAGGCGGAGTTGGGTGGGACGACGTGTGCGAACTGGTACTGCTCGGGGGTCACGGTGTAGGTGACGTGGGCCTGGACGGAGCCGGCGAGGCCGGCGAGGCAGGCGCCGAGGGCGAAGGCGATGAGCTTGACGCGGAAGCCGTTGATGCCCATGGCGAGGGCGGCGGTCTCGTCCTCGCGGATGGCGATCCAGGCGCGGCCGATGCGGGAGTCGCTGCTGCGCCGGAAGACGACGACCACGACGAGCGTGATGAGGAGCATCAGCAGGAAGTAGTTCGCGAAGCGGCCGACGGTGGTGCCGAGGATCTGGTGTTCCTGGCCGAGGTCGAAGCCGAGGATGTTGAGGTTCGGGACCGAGGAGATGCCGTTGGAGCCGTTGGTGACGTCGGGTCCGGAGGTGCCGTCCATGTTGAGGACGGTGATGCGGAAGATCTCGCCGAAGCCGAGGGTGACGATGGCGAGGTAGTCGCCGCGCAGTCGGAGGGTGGGGGCGCCGATGAGGACGCCGAAGACCATGGCGACGGCGGCGCCGAGGAGGGCGGAGGCCCAGAAGGGCCACTGGACGTGCAGGGGGGAGGAGGGGGAGCCGGAGACCAGGGCGGCGGTGTAGGCGCCGACGCCGAGGAAGGCGACGTAGCCGAGGTCGAGGAGGCCGGCGAGGCCGACGACGATGTTGAGGCCGAGGGCGACGGTGGCGAAGATCAGGATGTAGACGCCGATGGTCGCGTACTGGTCGTCGGACTGGGTGAAGGGGAAGGCGGCGGCGGCGATGAAGGCGCCGGCCATGGTGCTGTTGCGGTGGCGTGCGGTGATCGCCGAGACCCGGGCCACGAGCCCGGCCTTGGCGAGTGCGGCGAAGCCGAAGCCGGCGGTGATGAGGAAGCCGATGAACAGCTGGTCGTACTCGGTGCCGATGCCGTAGGTGAAGACGGTGAGGCCGAGGGCCATGGCGGCGACGATGACGAGGATCTCGGCGTAGGCCGGGAGCTTGGCCGCGGGGGCGGGGGGTTTGGCGGCGAAGGCGGCCTTGACGGTGTTCCAGTTCTGGCGGCTCTGGTGGCGGAACTTCTCCCAGCCGGTGTCGTCGGGGTCGGCGAGTTCGGGCTGGGGGCGCTCGAAGGGCAGCGCGAGGGCGCCGATGAGGGCGGCCAGGGTGGTGGCGGCGACGACGTAGCCGCCGGGTTCGAGGTTGACGACGCCGCCGAGGTCGGTGCTGATGGCGATGACGGTGTACCAGGCGGTGGCGAAGGTGCCGAGTGCGGCCGTCTTGACGGCGCTGTCGGCGCTGCCGGGGGTGAGGAGGCTGAGGCCCTTGATGCCGTAGGAGGCGAGGCCGAAGAGGGTGGTGAGGGCGCCGCCGATGAGGACGAGGACCTGGAGGCCGCCGGGGTAGCCGTAGACGGTGAGGTCGCCGGGGAAGGCGGCGGTCCAGGTCCAGGCGAGGAAGGTGGAGATGATGGTGAGGGCGCCGCCGGCGGTGGCCAGTGCCCGTCCGAGTGGTGCGGGCAGGCCGATGAGGCTGGTCTGTGCGGCGGTGGGGGTGCTGGGGGTTTCCGCTGTGGTGGTCTGTGTGGTCATCGGTGTCACGCCCTGTCCGCGACGCGCTCGCCGAGCAGGCCTTGTGGCCTGAAGAGGAGCACGAGGATGAGGAGTACGAACGCCCAGACGTCTGCCCAGGACTGGCTGCCGAACTTGTCCATGCCGGGGATGTCGGCGATGTAGGCGGTGGACAGGGCTTCGGCGACGCCGAGGACGAGGCCGCCGAGCATGGCGCCGTAGATGTTTCCGATGCCGCCGAGGACGGCCGCGGTGAAGGCCTTGAGGCCGAGGATGAAGCCCATGCGGAAGTCGATCTGGCCGTACTTGAGGCCGTAGGCGACGGATCCGACGGCGGCGAAGGTGGCGCCGAGGGCGAACGCGATGACGATGATGCGGTCGGTGTTGACGCCCATGAGCTTGGCGGTGTCGGGGTCCTGGGCGGTGGCCTGCATGCCGCGTCCGGTGCGGGTGCGCATCACGAAGTAGGCGAGGATGCCCATGCTGAGGGGGGCGGCGGCGACGAGGAAGATGTCACCGGTCTGGATGGTGACGTTGCCGATCTCGAAGGGGCCGCCCGGGATGCTGGGGAAGGTGCGGGCGGACTTGGCGCCGGGGTACCAGGCCCATACCGCCTGCTGCAGGGCCAGGGAGAGGCCGATGGCGGTGATGAGGGGGGCGAGGCGGGGGGCGCTGCGCAGGGGGCGGTAGGCGAACCGTTCCGCTCCGACGGCGACGGTGACGGCGACGAGGATGGCGCCGATGAGCATCAGCGGCAGGGCCACCCACATGGAGGTGCCGTCGGGAAGTACGTATGCGTAGACCGTGAGTGCGCCGAAGGCGCCGGTCATGAAGATCTCGCCGTGGGCGAAGTTGATGAGCTGGACGATGCCGTAGACCATTGTGTAGCCGATGGCGACCAGCCCGTACATGGATCCTAGTAGCAGGCCGTTGACCAGCTGCTGCGGCAGTTCGTTCACCGCATGTCCTCCGAGACGTTCGGAAAGTTCGACGGATGTGACCGGATGCGAGTCCGCGCGGGGCGCCAGTGTTGATGAGCGCCCCGCGCGGCTCGGCTGGTGCGGGTGTGGGTCAGCTGCCGTTGTAGGTGCCGGAGTCCACGGCCTTCCAGGCGTTGCCGTTGACGGAGTAGACGGTGAGCTGCTTGTTGGTGGCGTCGCCGTACTCGTCGAAGGAGACCTTGCCGGTCACGCCGTCGAAGGAGACGTTCTGCATGGCGGCGGTGACCTTGGCGCGGGCGTCGTCGGGGAGCTTGCCGCCGTTGTCGTCGACGACCTTCTTGACGGCCTCGATGATGGACCAGGCGGAGTCGTAGGAGTAGCCGCCGTAGGCCGCGTAGGCCTCCTTGTAACCCGCCGCCTTGTAGTTGGCGACGAATTCCTTGGCGGAGGGGAGGGTTTCGACGGGTGCGCCGACGGAGGTGGCGAGGTCGCCCGCGCCCTTGGCGCCGGCCAGCTTGATGAAGTCGTCGGCGTAGATGCCGTCGCCGCCGACCAGCGGGACCTTGGCGCCGGCGGCCTTGATCTGCTTGCTGAGGGGGCCGGCCTGGGGGTATTCGCCGCCGTAGTAGACGACCTGGGCGCCGGAGTTCTTCACCTTGGTGGCGACCGCGGAGAAGTCCTTGGTGTCGGGGTTGATGTGCTCGGTGCCGACGATCTTGCCGCCGAGCTTCTTGAACTCGTCGGTGAAGGTGGCGGCGAGGCCGGCGCCGTAGGTCTTCTTGTCGTCGATGATGAAGGCCTTGGTCTTCTTGGCCTTCTTGTAGACGTACTGGGCGGCGAAGGGGCCCTGGATGGCGTCGGTGGTGGCGGTGCGGAAGTAGGACTTGTAGGCCCGCGTCTTGGACTTCTGCCAGTCGTCGCCCTGGGTCAGTGCCGGGTTGGTGTTGGCCGGCGAGACCTCGACGAGCTTGGCGTCGTCGAAGACCTTCTGCATGGACTGGGCGACGGAGGAGTTGAGCGGGCCGACGACGCCGAGGACGTCCTTGTTGCCGACGAACTTGGTGGCGTTCGACTGGCCGGAGGAGGGCTGGGCCTGGTCGTCGGCGGCCTCGATCTTGAAGGTGACGCCCTTGACGTAGTTCTTCTTGTTGGCCTGCTTGGCCGCGAGGTCCACCGAGTTCCGGATGCCCAGGCCGAGTGCGGACAGGTCGCCGGTCAGCGGGGCGTCGACGCCGATGACGACGGTGGTGCCGCCGCCGTTGCCGGAGTCCGAGCCCTTGTCGCCGCTGTCGCGCGAGCCGCAGGCGGTGAGGGTGAGTGCTCCCGCCGCCAGGGCGGCGGTGATGGCGATGAGCGAACGTTGACGCACGATCAGTCCTTTCCGCTGGACGACCGCATCCCCGTGGAGACGGTCGAGCCGCGCGCCTGTCCGAAGTGTGTCGGGTCGGAGTGGGAATCCGACGGCGCGGTGACTGGCCGTGACTCTAGGCGTGTGTGGGGAACGTGGAGGAGTGTCTGGCCAAGGCTGTGACGCTCTTGTTATGACACGAGGTAATGCAGAGCGGTACGCGGTGGGGGGAACGGCGGAATTCGAGCCGTTTCGCCCTGTCCGCATGGTGAGAACCTGCAGGACTCACCGCGATGCGTTCAGGTGTCTCGGGGGTTTTGGTGATTACTTAACTCTGTTGCTGCAGGCGACTTCCAGGCCGTGCCGAGGGTCCTGTGCGCGGCGTGGATCGTGGGGGAATCCGTGATTCTGTATTGCGCGCGTATATACGCTCAGTTACTTCCGGGAAAGGGAGCCCGGCGTTCCCCGGTACTTTTCCGCATTGCGTCACGTGCATGCTTTTGGTGATCTTGCGGTGGGAACCCGCTTTTGTCCGCGGGGGCGCGGGAGGGGCCGTCGCGGCCCTCGTCCGGTCCGGGCGGGCCGGTGCCGCTCAGGTCCAGGGGCCCCCGGTCCGTGCTCCGTGGCGGTAGCGCTCGGTGCAGGCCTGTCCCGCCTGACGGTCGATCAGGTCGTGTGCGGCGGGAAGGCCTTGTCGTCGCCGCACGGCCCGCGCGGCGGTCACGACGTCCCTGAGGATGTCGTACTGCCCGTTGGACAGGCCCATCGACTGGTAGTCGCCGTAGGTGCCGCTGTCGAGGGCGGCGCGCGCCCAGTGCGCGACGAGCCGGGTGCACAGGTCCGCGTCGGAGGGCGGGGACGCGGTGGCCCGGGTGGGCGCGGGAACGGGGGTGGGGTGCGGGGGGTCCGCGGGCCGGTCGCAGCCCGTCACGCAGAGCAGGGCCGCCAGTGCCGGCCCCAGTATCGGCAGTCCCGCCGCCCCCGGCCGGGGGCCTCCTCGCCGTCCCATGTGCCGAAGCTAGGGGCGGGGGCGGCGAGGGGCAATGGTCCTGCGCCGGGGTCCTGCGTCGGGGTCCTGCGTCGGGGTCCGCTCAGCGGCCGTCGGGGCGCGCGTGTGCCTCGCCGCCCGGCCTGGCGTCCCGCAGCAGGCAGGTCAGCCGGGCGGTGCACACCCGGCGGCCCTCCTCGTCGCTGATCACGATCTCGTACGTGGCCGTCGACCGGCCCCGGTGCACGGGCGTGGCCACGCCGGTCACCAGGCCCGAGCGGACCCCGCGGTGGTGCGTGCAGTTCAGGTCGACGCCGACCGCGATCTTGGAGCTGCCGCCGTGCAGCATGGAGCCGACCGAGCCGAGGGTCTCCGCGAGCACCGCGGAGGCGCCGCCGTGCAGCAGGCCGTAGGGCTGGGTGTTGCCCTCCACCGGCATGGTGCCGACGACCTTCTCGGGTGCGGCCTCCAGGATCTGCACGCCCATCCGCGTGCCGAGGTGGCCGGCCGAGAACAGGGCGGGCAGGTCCACGCCGAGCGCCGCGTACTCGTCGATGATCTCCTGCGGGAACTTCACGTGCTGCTGCTCACCCATCGGCCCGGCTCCGTTCGGTCGTACACCTGTCTGTCCGTCGGCTGAGCGAACGCTCAGTCGGTCGCCGATTGTTCCAGACGCCTCTCCCCGCCCTCCGCGCAGCCCTCGAGGCGCACGACGACGGACTTGCTGGCGGGGGTGTTGCTGGTGTCGGCGGTGGCGTCCAGCGGGACGAGGACGTTCGTCTCGGGGTAGTAGGCCGCCGCGCATCCCGGCGCCGTCGGGTAGAGCACGACCCGGAACCCGGGCGCCCGCCGCTCCAGCCCGTCCCTCCACTCGCTCACCAGGTCCACGTACGACCCGTCGGCGACGCCCAGCGCCCGGGCGTCCCGCGGGTTCACCAGCACCACCCGGCGCCCGCCGGTGATGCCCCGGTAGCGGTCGTCGAGGCCGTAGATCGTGGTGTTGTACTGGTCGTGCGAGCGCAGCGTCTGCAGCAGCAGCCGGCCCTCGGGCAGTTCGGGGTACTCCACCGGCGCCGCCGTGAAGTTGGCCTTGCCGGTGGCGGTGGGGAAGCGGCGCTCGTCGCGGGGGGCGTGCGGCAGCGTGAAGCCGCCCGGGCGGGCCACGCGCGCGTTGAAGTCCTCGAAGCCGGGGATCACGCGGGCGATGCGGTCGCGGATCGCGGCGTAGTCGTGTGCGAACTCCTCCCACGGCACGACGCTCCTCTCGCCGAGCACGCGGCGGGCGAGGCCGCAGACGATGGCCGGCTCGGACTTCAGCCGGGGGCTCGCCGGGGCGAGGCGGCCGCGCGAGGCGTGCACCATGCCCATGGAGTCCTCGACCGTCACGAACTGCTCGCCGCCGCCCTGCAGATCGCGTTCCGTGCGTCCCAGGGTTGGCAGGATCAGTGCCCGTGCGCCCGTGACCACGTGCGAGCGGTTCAGCTTGGTCGACACGTGCACGGTCAGCCGCGCCCGTCGCATGGCCGCCTCGGTCACCTCCGTGTCGGGGGAGGCGGCGACGAAGTTGCCGCCCATGGCGAAGAACACCTTGGCCTCGCCGTCGCGCAGCGCGCGGATGGCGCGTACGACGTCGAAGCCGTGCTCGCGCGGAGGCGTGAACCCGAACTCCTTCTCCAGGGCGTCCAGGAACGCCGGGGCGGGCCGTTCGAAGATGCCCATCGTGCGGTCGCCCTGCACGTTGGAGTGGCCGCGCACCGGGCACACGCCCGCGCCCGTGCGGCCGATGTTGCCGCGCAGCAGCAGGAAGTTGACCACCTCGCGGATGGTCGGGACGGAGTGCTTGTGCTGGGTGAGACCCATGGCCCAGCAGACGATGGTCCGTTCCGAGGCGAGCACCATGCGCAGCGCCTCCTCGATCTCCTCCTGGGCGAGACCGGTCGCCGTCAGCGTCCCGGCCCAGTCGGCGGTCCGGGCGGCCTCGGCGAACTCCTCGAAGCCGTGGGTGTGTTCGCGTACGAACTCCTCGTCGACCGCGCCGGGCGTCTGCAGGATCATCTTGTTGAGGAGGCGGAAGAGGGCCTGGTCGCCGCCGATGCGGATCTGCAGGAAGAGGTCGGTCAGGGCGGCGCCCTTGAGCATGCCCTTGGGGGTCTGCGGGTTCTTGAAGCGTTCGAGGCCCGCCTCGGGCAGCGGGTTGACGCTGATGATCCGTGCGCCGTTCGCCTTGGCCTTCTCCAGCGCGGACAGCATGCGCGGGTGGTTCGTCCCCGGGTTCTGCCCGGCGACGATGATCAGGTCGGCCTGGTGCAGGTCCTCCAGCAGGACGCTGCCCTTGCCGATGCCGATGGTCTCCGACAGTGCGGAGCCCGAGGACTCGTGGCACATGTTGGAGCAGTCCGGCAGGTTGTTCGTGCCGAGCTCGCGGGCGAAGAGCTGGTACAGGAACGCTGCCTCGTTGCTGGTGCGGCCGGAGGTGTAGAAGACGGCCTCGTCGGGGGAGCCGAGTGCGGCGATCTCCTCGGCGACGATGTCGAAGGCGCGTTCCCAGCTGACCGGCTCGTAGTGCTCCGCGCCTTCGGGCAGGTACATGGGGTGGGTGAGGCGGCCCTGCTGGCCCAGCCAGTAGCCGCTGCGGCGGGCCAGGTCCGCGACGGGGTGCGCGGCGAAGAACTCGGGTGTGACCCGGCGCAGTGTCGCCTCCTCGGCGACGGCCTTGGCGCCGTTCTCGCAGAACTCCGCCTTGTGCCGGTGGTCGGGCTCCGGCCAGGCGCAGCCCGGGCAGTCGAAGCCGTCCTTCTGGTTGACCCGCAGCAGGGTCAGCGCGGTGCGCCGCACTCCCATCTGCCGCTGGGCGACGCGCAGGGTGTGGCCGACGGCCGGCAGGCCCGCGGCCGCGTGCTGGGGCTCCGTGACCCGCGGCGCGTCCTGCACCGGATCACCCTTGGGCGGCTTCGTCGCCATCGCACGCTCCCCTTCGACTGCGTGTGAGAAGTACCTCGACCGTGTGCGAGAAGTACGCCGACGATCCTCCCACGGGCCGGTGACAGCGGTCCGGGCCGGGCGGCGGGGGAAGCGGGGCGGGCCGGGCGGGGGAGGTGGGGCGGACCGGGCGGGGGAGGTGGGGCCCCGTCCGACGCGGGGTGCGCCGGGCGGGGGGCCGTGGCGGGCGCGGTCGCCGGGTCGGGACTGTCGGTGCGGCGTGGCAGGATCGGGGACGTGGCGAAGACAGCATCGAAGAAGACCGACAAGACCCCCGGCGGTACCCGTCCCCGGCTGATGCTCATGGACGGGCACTCGCTGGCCTACCGCGCGTTCTTCGCGCTGCCCGCGGAGAACTTCACGACCGCGACCGGCCAGCCGACGAACGCGATCTACGGTTTCGCGTCGATGCTGGCCAACACGCTGCGTGACGAGGCGCCGACGCACTTCGCGGTGGCCTTCGACGTCTCGCGCAAGACCTGGCGCTCGGAGCGGTTCACGGAGTACAAGGCGAACCGCTCCAAGACGCCCGACGAGTTCAGGGGTCAGGTGGAGCTGATCGGCGAGCTGCTGGACGCGATGGGGGCGCGGCGTTTCGCGGTGGAGGGCTTCGAGGCGGACGACGTCATCGCCACCCTCGCCACCCGGGCCGAGGCCGACGGTTTTGAAGTGCTGATCGTCACCGGTGACCGCGACTCCTTCCAGCTGGTCACCGAGAACACCACCGTCCTGTACCCGACGAAGGGCGTCTCGGAGCTGACCCGGTTCACTCCGGAGAAGGTTTTCGAGAAGTACGGACTGACGCCCGCGCAGTACCCGGACTTCGCCGCCCTGCGGGGTGACCCGTCCGACAACCTGCCCGGCATCCCGGGCGTCGGCGAGAAGACCGCCGCGAAGTGGATCAACCAGTTCGGTTCGTTCGCGGAGCTGGTCGAGCGCGTCGAGGAGGTCAAGGGCAAGGCCGGGCAGAACCTGCGCGACCATCTGGAGTCGGTGAAGCTCAACCGCCTGCTGACCGAGCTGGAGCGCGGTGTCGAGCTGCCGGGGACGGTCGCGGACCTGGAGCGGATGGCCTACGACCGCAAGGCCGTCGCGATGGTCCTGGACACCCTGGAGATCCGCAACCCGTCCCTGCGTGAGCGTCTGTTCGCCGTGGACCCGGGCGTGGAGGAGGCCGAGGTCACGCCGGTCGCCGCCGACGGCGTGGAGATCGACGGACGGGTTCTGGGCACCGGCGAGCTGGCCGGCTGGCTGACGGAGCACGGCACGGGGACGGTGGGCGTCGCCACCGTCGACACCTGGGCCCTGGGCGCCGGCTCGGTCGCCGAGGTGGCTCTGGCGGCGCCCGGGGGAGCGGCCGCGTGGTTCGATCCCGCCGAGCTGGACGAGGCCGACGAGAACGCGTTCGGGGCCTGGCTGGCCGACGCCGGCCGCGCCAAGGTGTTCCACAACGCCAAGGGCGCCATGCGTGTCCTCGCCGAGCACGGCTGGAGCGTCGAGGGCGTCGCGATGGACACCGCGCTCGCCGCCTACCTGGTCAAGCCGGGCCGCCGCTCCTTCGACCTGGACGCCCTGTCCATGGAGTACCTGCACCGCGAGCTGGGGCCCGCCGCCGCGGCCGACGGCCAGCTGGCCTTCGGCGCGGACGACGGCGCGGAGGCCGAGGCGCTGATGATCAAGGCCCGTGCCGTCCTGGACCTGGGCGAGGCCTTCGAGGGCCGCCTGGCGGAGGTCGGCGCCGCCGACCTGCTGCGGGACATGGAGCTGCCCACCTCCGTCCTGCTCGCCCGCATGGAGCGGCACGGCATCGCGGCCGACCGCACGCACCTCGAGGCGATGGAGCAGATGTTCGCCGGTGCGGTGCAGCAGGCCGTGAAGGAGGCCCACGCCGCCGCGGGCCACGAGTTCAACCTGGGCTCGCCCAAACAGCTGCAGGAGGTCCTCTTCGGCGAGCTGGCCCTGCCGAAGACGAAGAAGACGAAGACCGGCTACACCACCGACGCCGACGCCCTGGCCTGGCTCGCCACCCAGACCGACAACGAACTGCCTGTGATCATGCTCCGGCACCGTGAGCAGGCGAAGCTGCGCGTCACGGTCGAGGGCCTGATCAAGACCATCGCGGGCGACGGCCGTATCCACACCACCTTCAACCAGACGGTGGCCGCGACCGGCCGGCTGTCCTCCACGGACCCGAACCTGCAGAACATCCCCGTCCGCACGGACGAGGGCCGGGCGATCCGCCGGGGCTTCGTCGTCGGCGAGGGCTTCGAGTCGCTGATGACCGCCGACTACAGCCAGATCGAGCTGCGCGTGATGGCCCACCTCTCCGAGGACGAGGGCCTGATCCAGGCGTTCACCTCCGGTGAGGACCTGCACACCACGGCCGCCGCCCAGGTGTTCGGCGTCGCGCCCACCGCGGTGGACGCGGAGATGCGCCGCAAGATCAAGGCCATGTCGTACGGCCTGGCGTACGGTCTGTCGGCGTTCGGCCTGTCCCAGCAGCTGAACATCGAGGCGGCGGAGGCCCGCGGCCTGATGGACGCGTACTTCGAGCGCTTCGGCGGCGTGCGGGACTACCTGCGCCGGGCGGTCGACGAGGCCCGGGCGACCGGCTACACGGCGACGCTCTTCGGCCGCCGTCGCTACCTCCCCGACCTCAACAGCGACAACCGCCAGCGCCGCGAGGCCGCCGAGCGCATGGCCCTCAACGCGCCCATCCAGGGCACGGCGGCGGACATCGTGAAGATCGCCATGCTCAAGGTGGACAGCGCGCTGCGGGACGCGGGCCTGGGGTCCCGCATGCTCCTCCAGGTCCACGACGAGATCGTCCTGGAGATCGCCCCCGGCGAGCGGGCGGCCGCCGAGGAGATCGTCCGCCGCGAGATGGCGAACGCCGTGCGGCTGCGCGCCCCGCTGGACGTCTCGGTGGGCGTGGGCCCGGACTGGGAGTCGGCGGCGCACTGACGCGTGCCGGCCGGGCGGGAGGGGCCGTCGCCCCGACGTGCCCTCCCGGCCGCCGGCGAGGTGCCCACCGGCGCAGCGGCCACCGTCCGCCGCGTCGGCGGGGTGCCGTCCGGGGTAACCGGTCCGGTGCCTGCCGCGTCGGCGGGCTGCCGTCGGTCATCCGGGCATCCGCCGCGTGGGCGGGGTGCCGGCCCCGGCCGGGTCCGTCACGCGCACGGCACCGTCGGCCGGATCCCGCTGCACCCGCGGTCACCTGCCCGCAGGACCCGTCGTACGCACGGCCGGGGCCCGTCACTCGCACGGCCCCCGCCGAGACGCCCCCCGCCCTCCGCAGCCGCAACACTGCGGGCATGGGTATACGCATGCTTCACCGCCGGACGCCCGACGCGGTCACCCGGGTCTGGGCGGCGGACACCGTCTCGGCGCAGGCCATGCCCGCCTCGCCGGTCCCGGCCCTCGCGGCCGGCGCAAGCACCGCCCGCATCCCGGCCGACCCGGCCGACGCCGCGCGCAGGGCCGCCACCGGACTGCGGCGCCGGCTCGCCGGCCTCACCGCCCGCGCGGACCGCGCCCTGGACCGGCGACCATGGGCCGAACTGGCCCGCGGCTATCTCGCCCTGGCGCTCAGCCTGGTCCCGCGGGCGCGCCCCCGGCACACGCTCACCGTCTTCGTCGCGTCCCTCACCGAGAGACCGGCCGCCCCCGGTCCGCCGCGACCGTGCCAACAGGTCCCCCGGCCTCCCCAGGACCGCCCGGAACCGGGCCCGGACGCCACACCCTGACCCCGACGGCGTACAGGAACAGCCCCAGCAGCACCCCGGTGCCCACCCCGAAGCACAGGGTGGGCACCAGCTCCCACGGCCCCGCCGACGCACCCCGGTGCCCCCACCACCGCGCCGCCCGCTGCACCGCCCCGGCCAGCGCGCAGCCCCCGATCACCACCAGCGCCCCGCACCGGTCCCGCGCGGAAAGCACCGGCACCCCCACCGGCTCCCCGCCGGGCATACACCGCAGCGCACGGACCAGGAAGAGAACGATCACCACGGCACCCGCCACCGACGAGGCGTACTGGAGCCAGGAGTACAGCGGCTCGCCCGCCGGGTGGACCCGTCCGATGGCCGGAATCAGCCTTGTCCCCCACCGGTCGTGATGCGTGAACGCGTCCCACACCACATGGGTCAGCGCACCCAGCACCGCGGACACGTACCACCACGCCGCCGGGACGGCGCGCACGCGCGCGCGGGGCACACCGCAGCGCAGCAGAGCGGCCGGCCGCCCCTGCCGGGCCCGCGGCAGCAGCGCGACCAGCGGCTCGCGCAGGAGCAGCCACAGCCCCGCCAGCGCCCAGGCGATGAGCACGTCGACGGTCGCGACCCCGGCGAACGAGTGGGTGACCGCGCCGAATTCCATCGCGCCCGGCACGACGCTCGCCGCGTAGTAGGTCAGGTCGGGTGCGAAGGAGCCCGCGGTGAGCACCGCCGGCACCAGCCGGCCCCGGCCGGTGGCGTCCCGGCGCATCGCGGGCAGCACGGCCGCCGCATGGCTGAGCGTGAACGGCAACGCAGGCCCCCCGGAAAGGTAGTCGGCCCGTCCACCGCACCCGGTGATCAGGCCCGTCCAGTATGCGGGACCGCCGTACACGACGCGCACGACGACCACAGTCGGCCAACCGGTGAATCGCGGGCACCAAGCGGTGCGTTCACCAAGCGAGTTGTCGTAGGGTCACCTGCGGCGCGTGCCTGACGCACGGTCGGACACACTTCCCGCACAGGGAAAGACGCGACAGGGGCAACCAGAGCAGCGGGTCAACCGTCACACCAGAGCGAGGCAGACGGACGGAGACGGACGCGACGGCGTCCACGGGAGGGGTTCACTCTATGGCGGCGCATTTCGGCAGGCGGCTGCGCAAGGGAGCGGCGACCACCGCCGTGGCCGCGGCGGCGGTCGCGGCTCTCTCCGCGTCCCAGGCTCCGGGGGCGACCGGCGACGACCACGGCAGACAGGCGGCGGCGGGCGCGTCCTCGCCCGTGCCCGACGCGGCAGGCGGCGGTGACGCCACCGGCGACTCGCCCTACTTCACGGACCTGCCGCCGCTGAAGAGCCCCAAGCCGAGCCCCTCGTCGAGCATCGACACCCCCGTCTCCCGGGGCGAGGCCGAGGCGGGCATCCCGGCGACCGTCCTCGACGCCTACAAGAGGGCCGAGGCCGAACTGCGCACCACCAAGCCGGGATGCAACCTTCCCTGGCAACTGCTCGCCGCCATCGGCAAGGTCGAGTCGGGCCAGGCCCGCGGCGGCCGGGTCGACGCCGACGGCACCACGCTCGGGCGGATCCTCGGCCCGCAGCTCGACGGCAACGGCTTCGCGCTCATCCCGGACACCGACGACGGCGCGTACGACGGCAACAGCCGGTACGACCAGGCCGTCGGCCCCATGCAGTTCATCCCGTCGACGTGGGCCTGGGCGGGCCGCGACGGCAACGACGACGGCGCGAAGGACCCCAACAACGTCTACGACGCCGCCCTCGCCGCCGGCCACTACCTGTGCCGCAACGACTGGGACATGTCCGGCGACGCCGGCCTGCACAGCGCGATCCTCAGCTACAACAACTCGCAGGACTACCTGAACCTCGTCCTGAACTGGCTGGAGTACTACCGCAAGGGCACGCACTCCGTGCCCGACGGCACCGGCACCATCCCGTCGCACCGCAGCGACAACGGCACCCCGCCCGGCAAGTCCCCGAAGCCGTCCCACCCGCCGCGGACCTCGCCGGCCCCCAAGCCGGACCCGAAGCCGGACCCGAAGCCGGACCCGAAGCCGGATCCGAAGCCGCACGATCCCGGCGACGGCAACGAGACCCCGCGCCCGACCCCGCCGAAGCCGCCCGTCCCGCCGACGCCCCCGCAGACCCCCACCGACACGGTGGACCACCTGGAGGACGCGGGCACGGCCGAGCTCACCGCGATGGCGGGTGACACCTTCGGCGACCGGATCGGCACCCGCGCCGAGACCAAGGCCGGCAAGGCCGTCGGCAAGGTCAGGATCAGGTTCACCATCACCGGTGACACCGACGCCGCCTTCACCGGCGGCGAGAAGGTGGCCACCGTCGCCACGGACGCCAAGGGCGTCGCCCTCGCCCCGGCGCTCCAGGCGGGCGAGAAGACCGGCGTCTTCAAGGTCACCGCGGCCGTCGTCGGCCGCCCGGTCGCCGGCGTCGGCTACACGGCCACGGTCACCGCGCGCGCCGCCGACACCCTGGCCCGCACCGCCGACACCCCGCTGACCTGCGTGCCGGGCGGCGAGTTCGCCGACCAGGTCCAGGTGAAGGCGACGTACAAGGGCGCCGTCGCGGACAAGGTCGCGGCCACCGCCACCCTGATCAAGTCCGGCGACGACACCACCGAGAACGACAAGGGCCCCTACTTCAAGGACGCCGACGGCAAGCCCGTACGCACCCTCACCGGTCTTCGGACGGACGGCAAGGGGCTGCTCACGCTGCCGAAGCTGTACGCCGACGACACCACCGGCACCTTCCTGCTGCGCGTCACCACCACGGGCGGCGCCACGCTCACCGTGGAGCTGAAGGTCGCGGCTGCCGCCGACGCCCCCGAGAGCGCCTCGCCGAGCCCGTCCGCCTCCTCCTGAGCCCTTAACCGGGCCGCACAGGACACCAAAGGCGCCCTTCCCGCTCCGGCGGGCAGGGCGCCCTTCTCGTCGCGGGCCCCCCGGAGGCCCGGGCAGGAACCGTCATGCGCGTCCGCGGCAGGGATCCCGTCACGCGCGCCCGGAGGCCCGCTGCCGCCGCCCGCGGGACCCGCCACCGCACCGGACCGCGGAACCCGGCCCGGTCACCGCCTCAGCCGGGCGTTGGTGTGCCGCGTGGGCTCGGCACCCGCCGGGTCCTCGGGCCACGGATGCTTCGGGTAGCGCCCGCGCAGCTCCGCCCGGACGCCCCGGTAACCGTCCGCCCAGAAGGAGGCGAGGTCGGCCGTCACGGCGGCGGGCCGCCCGGCGGGGGACAGCAGGTGCACCAGCAGCGGCACCCCCGCCACGGCCGGCGTCTCGCTCAGCCCGAACATCTCCTGCAACTTGACCGCGAGCACCGGCCGCTCCGGATCCCGGTAGTCGATCCGGATCCTGGACCCGCTCGGCACGGTGATCCGCTCCGGCGCCAGCTCGTCCAGGCGCGCGGCGTCCCCGCTCGCCCAGGGCAGCAGCCGTGCGAGCGCCTGCCCCGCGTCGATCCGGGCGAGGTCGGCCCGCCGCCGGGCCCGGCTCAGCTCCGGCTCCAGCCACTCGTCCACGCGCGCGTGGAGCGCACCGTCCGACACCTCCGGCCACGGCGCCCCGAGGTGCGCCCGCAGGAACGCCAGCCGCTGCCGCAGCACCTCCGCCTCCGGCGACCAGCGCAGCAGCCCGAGCCCTTCCTGCCCGAGCCCCTGGAGCAGGGCGGCGCGCACGAGGGCCGGGTCGGCGTCCACCAGCGGCCGTACGGCCAGTTCGACGGCGCCCAGCCGTTCCACCCGGCGGGCCACGACATCCCCGCCGGACCAGTGCACCTCCTCGCGCTCCTCGAACAGCGTGCCGGCCGCGGCGAGCGCCACGTCCTGCGCGACGGCCGCCCCGAGCCGCACCCGCGCGAGCCCCTTCGAGGACGGCCGCTCGGCGACGGCGACGACGATCCAGGGCGCGCCCCGCAACGCCGACCCCTCATCGAGTTCCGCCCGGGTGCCGGAGACCATGAGGTACGACCCGCCGTCCGACCTGGCGACCCGCTCGGGGAAGGCGAGAGCGGCCACCAGCCCGGCACCCCCGTCCCAACCGGCCCCCGCACCCGGGGCGTCCGCCCGCGTCCGGCGGTCGTCGGCGTGCGGGCGGGAGGACCCGGCCGAGACGGCCCGCAGCCGCCGCACCTCCGCGGCCCACCGCCCCGCGTAGGCGTCGCCGCCGCGCCGGGCCCGCCGCAGCGCCTCGTCGAGATCGTCGCCGTACTCCCGGGGCGCCTCCTCGGACAGCAGCGCGACGGCCTCCGCCCCCTCACCGGACGTGTCCAGCAGCGCGCGCCCCAGCCGGGGGTGCACTCCCAGCCGGGCCAGCCGCACGCCCACCTCCGTGGCCCGGCCCGCGCCGTCCACCGCGCCCACGGCACGCAGGACGTCCCGTGCCGCCGCCATCGCCCCGCCCGGCGGCGGGTCCAGCAGTGCAAGACCCGAGGCGTCCGGATCACCCCAGCAGGCCGCCTGAAGGGCGAACGCGGTCAGGTCGGCCACCTTGATCTCCGGCGCCGGGAACGCCGGCAGGCGGACGTCCTCGGCCTGCGACCAGCACCGGTACACCACACCGGGCGCCTCACGCCCGGCCCGCCCCGCCCGCTGCCGCCCGGACGCCCGCGACGCCCGTACGGTCGTCAGCCCGCTCAGCCCCCGCGCGTGGTCCACCCGCGGCTCGCGCGCGAGCCCCGAGTCCACCACCACCCGTACCCCCGGCACCGTCAGCGACGACTCAGCCACGGACGTCGCCAGCACCACCCGGCGCCGCGCCCCGGGGGCCAGCACCGCGTCCTGCACGGCGGCCGGAGCCCGCCCGTGGACCTGCAGCACGTCCACGGTGTCCAGCCGACCCAGCCGCCCGGCCACGCGCGCGATCTCGCCCACGCCGGGCAGGAAGCAGAGCACGTCCCCCTCCCGCTCGGCCAGCGCCCGCAGCACCACCGACGCCACGTGCTCCAGCAGCGCGGGATCCACCCGCATCCCGTGCGGCGGCCGTACCGGGCGCGCCGCGGGCGCCCACACCGCCTCCACCGGGTGCGCCACGCCCGCCGCCTCGACCACGGGCGCATCGCCCAGCAGCCGCGCCCACCCCTCGGCGTCCGTGGTCGCCGACGCCGCCACCAGCCGCAGCTCGGGCCGCAGCGCCTGCCGTACGTCCCACAGGAACGCCGCCACCGTGTCGGCGTCCAGATGCCGCTCGTGGCACTCGTCGAGGACGACGACGTCGACGCCGGCCAGCTCCTGGTCGCGTTGCAGCCGCTGCAGCAGCACACCGGTCGTGACGACCTCCACGCGCGTGTGCCGTCCCACGGCCCGTTCGCCGCGCACCGTGAAGCCCACGCTCTCGCCGGGCCTCTCGCCCAGCAGCCACGCCATCCGCCGGGCCGCCGCCCGTGCCGCGATCCGGCGCGGCTCGGCCACCACGACCCGCCGGGCGGGACCGTCGCCGACCAGCCCCGCCAGCACGAGCGGCACCAGCGTCGTCTTGCCGGTGCCGGGCGGCGCCACGAGCACGGCGGTGCCGCGACCCTCCAGGGCGTCGGTCAGGGCGGGCAGGGCGGAGCGCACGGGCAGCGCGTCCAGGGCGTCGTAACGGATCACGCCTCCAGTGTCGTACGACGGCCGGAACGACCTCCACGCACGCGTGTGCGCCGGTTCCGGGTCCGGGCCGACGCGCGCGCACGCGCGCGTGGAGGTCTCAGTCCCGCTCGCACACGAAGATCGCCGTACCCGGGATCAGGTTCCCGCGCAGCGGGGACCACCCGCCCCACTCGGTGGTGTTCCAGGCCGGCCACTCCGGCTCCACCAGGTCCACCAGCCGGAAGCCCGTGGCCGCGATGTCCCGGACCCGGTCGCCGAGGGTGCGGTGGTGCTCCACGTAGACCGCGCGGCCCTCCTCGTCCTGCTCGACGTAGGGCGTCCGGTCGAAGTAGGAGGAGGACACCGACAGGCCGTCCGGGCCGGGCTCGTCCGGGAACGCCCAGCGGACCGGGTGGGTCACGGAGAACACGAACCGTCCCCCGGGCCGCAGCACGCGCCGCACCTCGCGCAGCACCAGCCGCGGGTCGGCGACGAACGGCAGCGCCCCGTACGCGGAGCACGCCAGGTCGAAGGACGCGTCCGCGAAGGGCAGCGCACCGGCGTCGGCGCAGACGAGGGGGAACGGCCCGCCGATCCGCAGCGCGTGCTGCAGCTGGCGGTGCGAGAGGTCCAGAGCCACCGGGCGGGCCCCCTGGGCGGCCAGCCAGCGCGAGCACTGCGCCGCGCCGGCGCCGATCTCCAGGACGTCCCTGCCCTTGAGGTCCTCCGCCGGGCCCAGCAGCTCCGCCTCCACCTCGTCGAGGCCCTCCGGGCACCACACGAAGCGGTCGTCGCCGAGGAACGTGCCGTGCTCGTGCTGGTACTCGTCGGCGTTGCGGTCCCACCAGCCCCGGTTGGCCCGTGCGCTCTCCGCCACACCGGCGTCACGGCGGGTGGCCTCCGGTTCGGGCCCCTCGGGCTCTCCGGGTTCGTAAGGTTCCGGCTCTTGGATGATGGGCTCCCTCGTCGTACTCTTCCGTCCAACCCGCCGGGGGGCGACTCGCCGAAGCGATCCCACGGGCCCGCACGGCCTTCGGGAAGGATTCCCGTGCCGGGATTGCGGCGATGCGCCCCGGGTGCGCGCTTCGCGCATTGACCCTGCCCGGCTGCCCCCGTATGCTACAAGTTGCGCTGCGGGCCTGCGCACCTCAGACGTAGCAGGCTGCGCTCGCATCTGTTGTATGTCCCCTCGGTTGTCGAGGCGCCATCGCCAGTTCCTGGTGGGGCGCTTCCTTGGCTGTCCGGCTTCTGCAGAGCGAAACGGGCTCCCGGCGTAAGCAGTACCTACGACTTCAATGTCCGTACCGGAGCCCTTTCCCACATGACGAGCAGCACCGAGACCACCGCCACCACCCCGCAGGTAGCGGTCAACGACATCGGTAACGAGGAAGCCTTCCTCGCCGCGATCGACGAGACGATCAAGTACTTCAACGACGGCGACATCGTCGACGGCGTCATCGTGAAGGTCGACCGGGACGAGGTCCTGCTCGACATCGGTTACAAGACCGAAGGTGTCATCCCGAGCCGCGAGCTCTCGATCAAGCACGACGTCGACCCGAACGAGGTCGTCGCCGTCGGTGACGAGATCGAGGCCCTGGTCCTCCAGAAGGAGGACAAGGAAGGCCGCCTGATCCTCTCGAAGAAGCGCGCCCAGTACGAGCGTGCCTGGGGCACCATCGAGAAGATCAAGGAAGAGGACGGCATCGTCACCGGCACCGTCATCGAGGTCGTCAAGGGTGGTCTCATCCTCGACATCGGCCTCCGTGGCTTCCTGCCGGCCTCCCTCGTCGAGATGCGCCGTGTCCGCGACCTCCAGCCCTACGTGGGCAAGGAGCTCGAGGCGAAGATCATCGAGCTGGACAAGAACCGCAACAACGTGGTCCTGTCCCGCCGTGCCTGGCTGGAGCAGACCCAGTCCGAGGTCCGCCAGACGTTCCTCACGACCCTGCAGAAGGGTCAGGTCCGCTCCGGTGTGGTCTCCTCGATCGTCAACTTCGGTGCCTTCGTGGACCTGGGTGGCGTCGACGGTCTGGTCCACGTCTCCGAGCTGTCCTGGAAGCACATCGACCACCCCTCCGAGGTCGTCGAGGTCGGCCAGGAGGTCACGGTCGAGGTCCTCGACGTCGACATGGACCGCGAGCGCGTCTCCCTGTCGCTGAAGGCGACCCAGGAAGACCCGTGGCAGCAGTTCGCCCGCACCCACCAGATCGGCCAGGTCGTGCCCGGCAAGGTCACGAAGCTGGTTCCGTTCGGTGCGTTCGTCCGCGTGGACGAGGGCATCGAGGGTCTGGTCCACATCTCCGAGCTGGCCGAGCGCCACGTGGAGATCCCGGAGCAGGTCGTCCAGGTCAACGACGAGATCTTCGTCAAGGTCATCGACATCGACCTCGAGCGCCGTCGCATCAGCCTCTCGCTGAAGCAGGCCAACGAGTCCTTCGGTGCCGACCCGGCCTCGGTCGAGTTCGACCCGACCCTGTACGGCATGGCCGCGTCCTACGACGACCAGGGCAACTACATCTACCCCGAGGGCTTCGACCCCGAGACCAACGACTGGCTCGAGGGCTACGAGAAGCAGCGCGAGGAGTGGGAGCGCCAGTACGCCGAGGCGCAGCAGCGCTTCGAGCAGCACCAGCAGCAGGTCATCAAGTCCCGCGAGGCCGACGCCGCCGCTGCCGCCGAGGGCGGCGAGGCCGCCGCTCCGGCCGCGTCGGGTGGCGGTTCGTACTCCTCCGAGGGTGCGGACACCTCCGGTGCCCTGGCCTCGGACGAGGCGCTTGCCGCGCTGCGCGAGAAGCTGGCCGGCGGCCAGAGCTGATCGCCGGCCGCTGGGCTTAGCCGATAGTGCCGAGGGCCGTACCTTCCGGGGTACGGCCCTTCGGCATGTCCGGAACGCATCCTCGCCCGGCGTCCTGATCCGTGATCACCGGCGTGTCATGGGAATGACCGTGATCCCGGCCGTGTTGTCGATGACGAACACGAGGAGGAGCGGTCACAGTGCTTGATCCGCAGGGTTTGTACGCATGGGAGCCGAAGGGCCTCGCCGTGGTCGACATGGCGCTCGCCCAGGAGTCGGCCGGCCTTGTCATGCTCTACCACTTCGACGGATACATCGACGCGGGCGAGACCGGCGACCAGATCGTCGACCGGCTGCTCGACTCACTGCCCCACCAGGTCGTGGCCCGGTTCGACCACGACCGGCTCGTCGACTACCGGGCCCGCCGGCCCCTGCTGACCTTCAAGCGGGACCGCTGGGACGACTTCGAGGTCCCGGCCATCGAGGTCCGCCTCGTCCAGGACGCCACGGGGGCCCCCTTCCTGCTGCTGTCCGGTCCCGAACCGGACGTGGAGTGGGAGCGGTTCGCGGCGGCCGTACGGCAGATCGTGGAGCGCCTCGGCGTCCGCATGTCCGTGAACTTCCACGGCATCCCCATGGGCGTCCCGCACACCCGTCCGGTGGGCCTCACCCCGCACGGCAACCGCACCGACCTCGTCCCCGGCCACCGCAGCCCCTTCGACGAGGCCCAGGTGCCCGGCAGCGCCGAGTCGCTGGTCGAGTACCGCCTCATGGAGGCCGGGCACGACGTCCTCGGCGTCGCCGCGCACGTCCCGCACTACGTCGCGCGTTCCCCGTACCCGGACGCCGCCCTGACCGTCCTCGAGGCGATCACGGCCGCCACCGGGCTGGTGCTGCCCGGCGTCGCCCATTCCCTGCGCACGGACGCGCACCGGACGCAGACGGAGATCGAACGGCAGATCCAGGAGGGCGACGAGGAACTGACCGCGCTCGTCCAGGGCCTGGAGCACCAGTACGACGCCGCGGCGGGCGCCGAGACCCGCGGCAACATGCTCGCCGAGCCCGTGGAGATCCCGTCGGCCGACGAGATCGGCCGCGAGTTCGAGCGGTTCCTCGCGGAACGCGAGGGCGACAGCTAGGACAGGCCCCTCAACGCCCACCGCGCGGCACAGCGGGACGGGCCGGACGGCACGGCCGGAGGAGCCGCGGGGCACAGCGGGAAGGGCCGGGTGGCAGAGCAGGGAGCGCCGGGCCGGGGACAGTCCCGCCGGCGACAGGGCCTAAGCTTCCGCTCATGCTGAAAGTGGGCCTGACCGGCGGCATCGGCGCCGGCAAGAGCGAGGTGTCGCGGCTGCTGGTGGAGCACGGGGCCGTGCTGATCGACGCGGACCGCATCGCGCGCGAGGTCGTGGCGCCCGGCACCCCCGGCCTCGCCGCCGTCGTGGAGGCCTTCGGCGAGGACGTCCTCGCCGCCGACGGCAGCCTCGACCGGCCCCGGCTCGGCTCCATCGTCTTCGCCCGGCCCGACCGGCTGGCCGTCCTGAACTCGATCGTCCACCCCCTGGTGGGCGCCCGCTCCCACGAGCTGGAGACCGCCGCCCCCGAAGACGCCGTGGTGATCCACGACGTCCCGCTCCTCACCGAGAACGGCCTCGCGCCGCTCTACGACGTCGTGATCGTCGTCGACGCGAGCCCCACGACCCAGCTCGACCGGCTGGTGCGGCTGCGCGGGATGACCGAGGAGGACGCACGCGCGCGCATGGCGGCACAGGCGAGCCGCGAGCAGCGCCGCGACATCGCGGACGTCGTCATCGACAACGACGTGCCTCTGGACGCGCTGCGCGAGCGTGTCGCCGAGGTGTGGGACGACCTCGTGCGCCGGGCACACGCGGGCCGGGAGGGAAGCGGGGACGCCGGCCCGCGGGCTGGGAGCGCGGAATAAGGGGCGCGCCCGCGGGCGTTGAAGCGGCGGAGCGAGGGAAGGATTCCGCCGTGCCCGAGACCAGCGGTTCCGCCGGACGTACACCGGAGACGCATGTCATCGACTTCCGTGCCGCCGAGCACCTGCTCAACGCACGGGACCCGCGGGGCGCGGTGAAACTGCTCGACGGAGTGATCGCCGCGCACCCGGAGAACACCGCCGCCCGCCTGCTGCGCGCCCGCGCCTTCTTCGCGGCGGCACAACTGCGACCCGCCGAGCTGGAGTTCACCATCGTGCTGGAGCGCGAGCCGGACAACGCGTTCGCGCACTTCGCCCTGGCCCGCACCTACGAGCGCCAGGGCCGCCCCGACCAGGCCAAACGCCACTTCCGGCTGGCGGCAGCGCTCGACCCCAACCCGCAGTACCTGAAGGCGGCCCACTTCGACGACTGACGGCCGGCCGGCACGCGTCGCGTCCTCGACCGGCCCGTCACGCCCCTGCTCACGCCCCTGCATCACGGATGCCGGTGCCTGGGCGGTCCCTGGTACGGGGGTCCCGGGTCCGGCGGCCGGTACGGCGGCACGTCCGGGCCCGGCTGGTAGTGCGGGCCCTGCCGCATGTGTCTGAGGATCAGGGCCATGTCGAGGGTGACCACCAGCCACAGCACCCCGCAGGCCGCCGCCCAGCCCGGGCGCCCGGCGAGCGCGAAGGCCGCCGTGCCGAACGTCGCCCAGACCAGCCCCCACACGCTCAGCCAGAACCGCGCCCGCAGTGCACTGCGGGCGGTCACCGGCTCACTGCCCGTACGCATCGGATCACCGCTCCTCCTTGAAACGTACTCTCCGATGCGGGCGGGCATCAATCGGACTGGCGCCCACCTGCCGGCCGCACGGCGTCCCGGGCAGGAATGGTTCCCGTTCCGGACCGGACAGCTCGAACGAGTGAACGCCGGCCGGCTGGGAACGGCCGTGCGATGACGGGCCGTTGTCCGGGCATGACGGTCGAAATGCGTGAGGGACACGAGGGCACCGGACCCGGTGCGATCACCCCGGACGGACGCGCGGTCGAGCTGTACGACCGGCTGCCGGTGGGCGACGAGCCGGACATCATCACCGCGGCGGTACCGGCCGGCGCGCACATCCTGGAGCTGGGCAGCGGAGTGGGCCGAATGACCCACGCCCTGCTGGAACGCGGCTTCACGGTCACGGCGGTGGACGAGTCCGCCGACATGAGCCCGTCGGAGACGGGGTCGACTCGGTCCGGGCCGAGTACCTGTTCCCGGACGCGGTCTGGACCCAGACGTTCCTGTCCCGGCCTCTGACCGCGGAGCAGTTCGAGTCGGCGCTGGCGGAAGCGGGACTGGAGCTGGACGCCTGTCTGACAGCGGACGGCATGTGGGTGAGAGCCGTACCGACGGCATAGCGGGACGTGGGCCGGCGATGCCGTCCGCCCGGCCGCAGACGCCGGCCTAGTGCCCCCGGGAGCCTCCCCCGGATCCCCGGTGACCGCCTTGACCACCGGACCGTCGGGAACCACCTGTTCCCCCTGATCCCCGGGGGCCGTCCGGGCCGCCTGGTCCGCCCTGTCCACCCGGCCCACCCTGTGGGCCCGGGCCGCCGGGACCGGCGAAGCCGGCGTACCCGCCGTATGCTCCGGGGCCGGCCGGGCCGGTGAGGCCGCGGAGGCGCTCCATGTCGCGGCGGTCGCGTTTGGTGGGGCGGCCGGCGCCCCGGTCGCGCAGACCGGCCGGGGCGAAGGCCTCACGGGGCGGAGGCGGAGGGGAGTTGTCGATGTAGCACTCGACGGCCACGGGCGCGCCGACCCGCTTGCGGATGAGCCGTTTGACGATCACGATCCGCTCCCGGCCCTCGTTCCGCAGGCGCACCTCGTCGCCGACCCGCACGGAGTAGGCGGGTTTCACCCGCTCGCCGTTGACGTGCACGTGGCCGCCTCGGCAGGCGGCGGCCCCCAGGGAGCGCGTCTTGATCAGGCGTACGGCCCAGATCCAGCTGTCGATGCGCACCGTTTCGCCGGCGGCCGGTCCCGAAGCCTCGGCGGCGGCCACCGCGGCGGCCACCTTCGGGTCGAGCGGACGCTCGCCGGTGGTGCCGGGGCCCCCGGCATCCCGGGCAGAGCTCGTCCCACCGGGCCCGCCCGTCCCACGGGTCACGTTCTCGTCCGCATCCTCGGAAGCCATGTCCCGACCTTAACTCCACGGGACGCAGGAGCCGGAGGTGTTTTCCGGGGGCCGCACCCGCCGTGTTCCGTGCTGCGCCCCCTACGGTTGCCTTATGGACGACAGCAGTGCCCTCGCCCGGCTCGACCGTCGCGTCGCGGACTGCGGAGCCTGCCCCCGGCTGGTCGGCTGGCGGGAGGAGGTCGCCCGGACCAAGCGGGCCGCGTTCGCCGACTGGACGTACTGGGGGCGGCCGGTGCCCGGCTTCGGACCGGCGGACGCCCGGCTGGTGATCATCGGGCTGGCGCCGGCCGCGCACGGCGGCAACCGTACCGGCCGGATGTTCACCGGTGACCGCTCCGGGGACGTGCTCTACCAGGCGCTGTACGACGTGGGGCTCGCCTCGCAGCCCACCTCCGTCGCCATCGACGACGGCCTGAGCCTGTACGGCGTCCGCGTCACCGCGCCCGTGCACTGTGCCCCGCCCGCCAACAAGCCCACCCCGGGCGAACGCGACACGTGCCGCCCCTGGCTGGTCCAGGAGCTGACGCTGCTGCGCCCGACGCTGCGGGCCGCGGTGGTCCTCGGTGCCTTCGGCTGGCAGGCCGCGCTGCCCGCGTTCGCCGAGGCGGGCTGGTCCGTGCCCCGCCCCCGCCCGGCCTTCGCCCACGGCACCCGGGTCGCCCTCGACGGCCTCGACCTCTTCGGCTGCTTCCACGTCAGCCAGCGCAACACCTTCACCGGCAGGCTCACCGCCGAGATGCTGCGCGAGGTGCTGCGCACGGCGGCGGACGCGGCCGGACTGCCGTAGCGGGATCAGCGGGCGGTGACCGGGGGCGGGGGCGTCGCCGCCGATGCGCTCAGGGCCGCCAGACGTAGCGCACGTCCGGTTCCCGCTCCTCGTTGCCGCTGCCGTCGGTGAACTCGACGGCGGTGAAGCCGTGCCGCTCGTAGAAGCGGTGGGCGGGCCTGTTGACCTGGAAGGTCCACAGCGTCAGCCCGCCCGGGCTGCGCTCCTTGGCCAGTGCGACGAACCGGTCGCCGAGGCCCCGACCCCGCCACCCGGGGTCCAGGTACAGCTGGGACAGCAGGTCGCCGTCGAGGACCATGAGGCCGACGACGCCGGTCCCGCCGGCCTCCGCCACCCACGTCTCCCGCAGGGGCACCACGACGTCCCGGATGTAGGCCCGTACGTCGTCGTCGGTGTGCGGCCGGACGACCGTGGGCAGCGCGGCGGTGAAGGACCGCAGCCAGACGTCGGCGGCGGCCCGGGCGTCGGCCGCCGTGGCCCGGCGCAGCACGACCGGACCCGTCACCGGTCGCCCCCCGTCCGCTCCGGCACCATCGCCGTGGCCGTGATCTCCACCAGCTGCCCGGTGTAACCGAGGCAGGAGACGCCGAGCAGCGTGGAGGAGTGGGGGCCCCCGCTCAGCCCGGACGCCTCGACGACGTCCCACACCGCGGACAGCACCGAGGGCTCGTCGCTCACCACGTACACCTCCGTGACGACCACGTGCGCCAGGTCGCTGCCGACGGCGGCCAGCTGTTCCCGGAGGTTGGCGATCACCCGCTCGGCCTGCCGTACGGGGTCGCCCGGACCGACGACGTCCCCCTTCTCGTCGAGCGGTACGGCTCCGGCGAGGAACGCGAGCTTCGTGCCGGCCTCGACGACGGAGGCGTGGGAGTAGGTGGGCGGCGGGAAGAGCCCGGGCGCGGTCACTCGCCGGATCATGGCGGCTCCTGGAAGTCGGGGGAGGACGGGTGCGGAAACGGGTGCGGACGTCGGGACGGGTGCGGGACGTCGGGGCACGGCGGCGGGGCCGGGACGACGGCTTCCCGATCCTCCGCGACCCGTGCGGCCGCGCGCACCCCGTTTTCGCGGCCGGCGGGCGCCCGGCAACGCTGCGGCCCGCGACCGGAGCCGAAGGATCACCGCTGGGGCGAGGCGTTCGTCCCGGGTGCCGCGCTCCTTCGGTCACCGGCCGCCCCGGCACCTTTCACCTCACTGAAACGTGATGGTTTCGCTCATCCGGGGAACGCGCCGTACCGTGGGTGTCCACACGTCGCAGCCCCCTCGCGGGCACCGACCCGTGGAACACAGCCCGGCCACTGTCGTCCGGAGGCACCCCGCCCCCGAATGAACAGGAGCCCCGTGTCCCGGCCCGCCGCACCCCCCTGGCTCGCCCACGCCCTCCGTGCCCAGCGCGGTCCCGTGCCCTGGAGCGCGATGACGCGGGGCGCGCTCGCGGCCGGCCCGCTGCTGCTCGCCGGTGTGCTCGGCGGACGGACGGCCGCCGGGGTGATCGCCGCCATCGCCGCGATGCTCGCCGGGATCAACGACCGGCCCGGCAGCCGGCGCGCCTCCGTCAAGCGGCTCGGCGTGCCCGCCCTGGCCGGGGCCCTCGGGCTGCTCGTGGGCACGTGTGCGGGGCAGGGGATGTCCGCCGTACCGCTGACCCTGGCGCTCACCGGGCTCGGCCTGGCCGCCGGCGCCCTCAGCGCGGTCGGGCCCGTCGCCTCCGCCGCGGGCACCCAGCTGCTGGTCGCCGCCGCCGTCGGTGCCGGCATGCCGGCGGCCGAGAGCGGCTGGCAGCGTGCCCTCGCCTTCCTCGCCGGCGCGGGCTGGCTGATCCTGCTCCGGCTCGTCCTGCCCACGCCCGGCTCGCTCGCGGGGGACTTCCGCTTCGACGGGGAGCGGGCGGCGGTCGCCGGCGTCTACGACGCGATCGCCGCGCTCGTCGACTCCGTGGGCGGCGAGCACGCCACCGCCCGGCGGGCCGCGCTCACCGCCGCCCTCGACCATGCCCAGGACGCCCTGGCCGGGCCCCGGCTGCGCCGGTACGCCAGTTCCGCCGCGGAGCGCCGGCTGCGCGCCCAGTACGCGGCCGCGCTGCCCCTCGCCGAGGCCGCCACCGCCCTTTTCTGGGCCGGGGAGCCCGTCGCGGCACGGGCGGCGGAAGGTGCCCGGCGACTCGCCGCCGCCGTGCGCGGCAACACCGGCGCCGGCCCGCTGCCCGCCCCGCACCGGTCCGCCCCGGCACTGCGCGCCCTCGACGACGCCCTGCTGCGCGCCGCGGCGACCTTCGACCGCGCCGAGGGCACGCACCACCGGCTGCTCGCCCGGCGGCGGAGCGTGCAGAACGCGGTGCGGGCAGCGTTCGGCGCGGGCGGACGCGAGTACGGGCTGCGGGTCGCCCTCTGCTTCGGCGGCAGCGCGGCCATCGCCCAGGCCCTGCACCACGCCCGCTGGTACGGGCATCACCAGCACTGGTACTGGCTGCCCGCCACCGCCGTCTTCCTCGTCAAGCCCGATCTCGGGCCGCTCGCCTCCCGTGTGCTGTGCCGGGCCGCCGGAACCGTGCTGGGCGCCGTGGTGTTCGCCGGCTTCGCCGCGCTGCTGCCGCGGCCGGAGGGGCTGATCGCGCTGGTCGCGGTGTGCGGGGCGGCCGTCCCGCTCGCCACCCGGCACTTCGGCGCTCTGACCGCCGTCATCACCGTCCTCGTGCTCGCGCTGGTCATGGTCGGGGGAGAGCCCGAAGCCTCCGTCAGCCGGATCGGCGAGACCATGCTGGCCTGCGGGCTGGTGCTGATCGTCGGGCATCTGCCGATGCCGGGGCAGCGCGGCGGCGGGGTGCGGTCCCGGCTCACCGTGGCCGGTGACGCCGCACACGCCTACCTCGTGCACGTCGTCGGCGAGTCGGGTGACTCCGTCGCTCCCTCGGGCGAGTCCGCTTCCTCGGGTGCGGCCGCTCTCGCGGGTGAGTACGGCCCGCCTGGTGGCTTCCGCCCGTCCGGCGACCGCGCAGAGCGGTGGGCGCTGCGCCGGGAGGCCTACCGCACCCTCGCCGAGGCCCGTACCGCCATCGCCGTGGCCGCCGCCGAACTGCCCGCCCTCGCCAGGCACACCGAGGGCACGGACGCCGTCGCGGTCCTCCTGGAACGGCTCGTGGACACGACCACGGCCTGCGCCGTCCACCTCGACGACACCGGCAGGCTCACCGCCCGCCACCGTGAACAGTTGCGGGAGGCGCTGGAAGAGCTGCGGGCGCACGGCGTGCTGCCGCTGTCGCCGCCCGTCGTCGATGTGGAGCGTGCGGTTCGTGTCACCACGTGAACGGACTCTCACGGTCCGCGCCGAAGGCGTGTCGGCAATGTCTCAGTCCGGTCACCGAGCGAGGCCTTTTCCCTCTCCGGAGCGTTCACTCCAACAGGTACAACGCTTCTGGAGGTGCGAGATGGTGAACGGGCGAACGGTGCTCGAACGCTTTCCCGCCGGTGGTCCGCGGGGATCCTGGCCCGCGGAGGAGTTCGCCCACGCACGGCGTCTGGAGGGCCTGCCGGCCGAAGTCGTCATGGACCTCGCCACGGACACGTTCCTGGTGATCGTCCGCGGGGGCGTCGCCGTCGAGTGACGCCGGGCCGGCTCAGGCCGGCTTCGGCGCCGGCACCGTCGCACCGAACTGATCCGCCTGCAGGGCGTAGAGCTCGGCGTAGACGCCGCCCCTCGCCAGCAGCTCCTCCGGGGAGCCGGACTCCACCAGCCGCCCGTGCTCCAGCACGTGCACCACGTCGGCATGCCGGACCGAGGCCAGCCGGTGGGTGATCAGGACGACGGTCTGCCCGCTGCCCGCCAGTGCCCGGATCTTCTCGAACACCTCCAGTTCGGCCCGGGCGTCCAGCGCGGCGGTCGGCTCGTCCACGATCAGGATCTGTCCGCGCCGGTAGGCGGCCCGGGCGATGCCCAGCCGCTGCCACTGCCCGCCCGACAGCTCGTGCCCGCCGCTGAAGTGCCGGGCCAGCAGGGTGTCCAGGCCGCGCGGCAGATCCGCGACCACCTCCCCGGCGCCGGCCTCGGCGATCGACGCGGCCAGCCGCTCCTCCGTCATCGGCGCGGCGGGGCGGCCCACGGCCACGTTCACCCGGGCGGTGAACGGCCAGCGTTTGAAGTCCTGCGCCACCATCGCGATGCGCTCGGCCAGCAGCCGCCGGTCGGCCCGCGCGGTGTCCACGCCGTCCCAGAGGATCCGGCCCCGGTCCGGTGTGTACAGGCCCGCGAGCAGCTTGACCAGTGTGGTCTTGCCCGAGCCGTTCTCGCCGACGAGCGCGATGATCCGGCCCACGGGGAGCGTGAGGGTGACGTCGTCCAGGGCCGGCCGGGCGGCATCACCCGGATAGCTGAACGTGACGTTCTCGAACCGGATCTCCGCCGGGTCCTCCGGGAGGGCCTCACCGCCCGTGGGAATGGCGCGCTCGGCCGCCTCGGCGTACAGCCGTTCCAGATCGCCCACGAACAGGGCCTCCTCGTGCAGCTGGTTGATCTGCAGCACGAGCGTGTCCAGGCTGGCCGAGCCGGTCCGGATCGCCAGCACCGCGGTACCGGCCACGGACAGGGCCATCGCGTCGGCCAGCAGCAGCGCGCCCAGCGTGGCGTACGTCGCGAGCGTGGCGAGGCCCGTCCAGGCCGCCGCGATCAGCCCGGTCCGGGCGGCCAGCCGGGCCAGCCGGGCCTGTTCCGCCTCCGCCGTCTCCGACATGGCCCGGAAGTGCCGCAGCAGGAACGGGCCCACCCCGTGCACCCGGACCTCCGGAGCCGCGTCCGGCTCGGTGAGCAGGCTGCTGATCAGCTCGCCGGCACGGGCGTGCTGCACCCACGTGTGGAACGACTCATAGCGCCGCCGGGCGTTGGTCAGCGCGCTCCAGGCGCTGGGCAGGGTCATGGTGACCAGCAGCGGCAGCAGTGCCGGATGCAGCACGGTCAGCACGCCCGCCGCGGCGATCAGCGAGATCATCGCGTTGATCACCTCGGTGCCGAAGCCGATCATGCGCCGGGCCGACCGGGCGCCGTAGCGCGCGGTGTCCAGCAGCTTGTGGAAGGCGTGGTCCTCGATCGCGGCCAGCTCCACGTTGGCCGCCCGCTCCAGGTACAGCTCGGTCGCCACCCGCTCCACCTTGGGCTCGAGCCGGCCGGTGGCGTAGGTGGTGGCCGCCCGCAGCAGCGCGGTCACCAGCATCACGGCGGCGACGACGATCAGGGCGGGCGCGGCCGAGCGCAGCCGCTGAGCGATGTCCGGTCCGGTGAGCAGCTCGCCGAGCGCGCTGTTCACGGCCAGCAGGCCCACCGCCTGGGCCGCGCCCCGGCCGACCTCGGCGGCCAGCACGGTGCGAGCGGCCCGTGGGTCGGCCTGCCGGGCCAGCCGGAGGCTGGAGACCAGCATGCCGGGCAGGCGGACCACCATCGCGCGGAAGTTCAGCTGCAGGAAGGCGTCCGAGTGCTTGTTCCAGCCCGTGTCGTACCGCAGCAGTCCCCCGAACAGCAACTGCTCCGAGTCCGACACCACGGGCTCGGCCGCCCCCCGTCTCTTCCCCACCCTGACCTCCCCACCGTGACGGAACGGCCACTATCGCGGGCGCACCCCGTGCCTGTGCAGGGCGCGAGCGGAGGCGAGCGGGGGCGTGGAAGGGGCGCGGGGCATGCGAGCGCTGCGGCGCGAGGCGCAGGGCGCGTGCGGGGAGGGATGCGGCGGGGCGGGTGTGCGGAGGGAAGCGGCGGGGCAATTGCCGTCCCTAGGCCGACACGGCACTCGACCAGTCGGGGGTTGTTCCCGTCACCCGGCACAGGGCCAGGTACAACGGGATGGGCGGGGTGTACGGTGCCGGTCCCTCGGGGCGGTGGATGAGCCGGGCGGTGCCGGTGACGAGGGCGCCGGGGGCGTACTGGGCGGGCGACGGCCAGGGCAGGGCGTAGTCCGAATCCGCCGGAACGATCCACCACCAGCGGCTTCCGTCGGCGTACACACAGCCCAGCCGGGGGAGCCGCGGTACGACCAGGGGGCCGAGGCGGTCGGGAACGGCCACGGCGTCACAGCCGAGCGGGGCCGTCATGCCGTCCGGCATCGGCAGCCGGCGGGTCGCGTCCGGTGCCGGGCGCCGGCGCTGGAGCCGCACCAGGGTGTCCAGGCCGATCGGCCCGTCCGGACCCACGCGCTCCTGACCGGCGGCCTCGCACTGCGGGGATCCGGCCGCCCGGTGCCGGTCGCAGTCGCTCCCGCCGCGCCGGTCGAAGGCCCCGGGGCCGGTCACGGCCGCTCCCCGGTGCGGTGCTGCTCCGGGCTCACATGGTCGCCGCGGCCCGCGTGCCCGTGCTGCTCCGGCGTCCGGTGCAGGGGCTGGGGCCCGGGGGCGGCGCGCCGGTGCTGTTCGGGGGCTGGGCGCCGGTGCTGCTCCGGGCCTCCGTGGTGCGCGTGTCCGCGCTGCTCAGGCGCGTGCGGGGGGTGGTCCGCACCGGGGGGCCGGTGCTGCTCCGGTGGCCGGCGGCGGGCTTCCGCCGGGTCGTCCTGGCCGGAGTCGTCCGGGCGGCCCGGCTTGGGGCGGGCGCCCCAGCCCAGGTCGTTGCGCGGCTCGGCGGTTTCGGGGGCCGCGTCGGTCCGGCGGGCCAGCTCGGCCCAGACCAGCAGTCCGGGGCCGTGCTCCTGAGCGCCCCAGGCCCGGCACAGTGCGTCGACCAGGAACAGTCCCCTCCCGTGCTCCTCATCGGGCCGTTGCGCGGCGGTGTGAGGTTCGCCGGGGGCACAGCCCTCGTCGCGCACGGCAATGCGCACGGTGTCGTCGTGGTCGTGCAGCTCGCACACGACACGGCTGCTCGCGGTGTGCACTATCGCGTTCGTGACCAGCTCGGACACGACCAGAGCGGCGTTGTCGCAGGTGTCCGCGCCCACCGACCAGCCGGTCAGCCGGGCGTGCGCCAGGCGTCTGGCCTGCGCGACGGAACCCGGATGCGCGGCCAGCTCGAAGCGGAACCCGCGCCGGGCGGCGCCTGCCGCGGGGGTCGCTCCCGCGCCCGCACCCGAACATGCTCGAGCGGGGGAACTCCCATCGGCACCCAGACCGGAACGGTCTGCGGCGGCGTCTGTTCCTAAGGGCGGGGACGGCATCACGCTTGCCACTATCTCCCCGCCGTGAACACTTGGCAAGTGTCACTCTGAAATTTGCAGAGTGCCATGTGACTCGGTCGAAGGCCGTGGCACACTGCTCGCAACAACACGTCAAGCGGCGCCAATTGGGGTCATCGGGGAACCGGACCGGTCTTCGAATGAACCTTCGAATGGCGCCGCAGGGCTGTCGGGAAACATTCGGCGGAGCTTTCGGTGGAGGTGGCAGCGTGAGCGAACCGCGGTCCGCGCCGACGGTGGGTCAGGTGGTCCTCGGCCGACGCCTGCTGGACCTGCGGGAACGCGCGGGGCTCAAGCGTGAGGAGGCCGCTCGCGTCCTGCGCGTCGCCCCCGCCACCGTCCGCCGCATGGAAATGGCCGAGGTCGCCCTCAAAATCCCCTACCTGCAACTCCTGCTGAAGGCTTACGGCGTCCCCGACGACGAGGCCGAGCTGTTCGTCCAGCTGGCCGAGGACGCCAATCGCCCCGGCTGGTGGCAGCGGTTCCACGACATCCTGCCGGGCTGGTTCTCCATGTACGTCAGCCTGGAGGGTGCCGCCGCCCTCATCCGCTCCTACGAGCCGCACTTCGTCCCCGGCCTGCTCCAGACCGAGGACTACGCGCGCGGGGTGCTGATGTCGGGCGCCATCGGCCAGACCAGCCCGGACGACATCGAGCGCCACGTCGCCCTGCGCATGCAACGCCAGGACCTGCTCACCCGTCCCGACGCCCCCCGCTTCTGGGCGGTGATGGACGAGACCGCCCTGCGCCGCCGGGTCGGCGGCCCGGAGGTGATGCGCGCGCAGGTCGACAAGTTGCTCGAGGCCACGAAGCTGCCCCATGTGACGCTCCAGGTGGCCCCGTTCGCCAACGGGCCCCACCCGGGGACGTACGGGCCCTTCGTGCTGTTCCGCTTTGCCATGTCAGAACTGCCGGACATGGTCTACAGCGAGTACCTGACCGGCGCCGTCTACCTGGACGCGCGCACCGAGGTGGCGACCCACCTCGAGGTCATGGACCGCATGGCGGCGCAGGCCGCTACGGCACAACGCACGAAGGAGATCCTCCGGGATCTCCGCAAGGAGCTGTGAATGGATCGCATGAAGCCGCGCGGACGCGTCTACAACGGCATGCCCGCGCGGGAGCTGGGCAGCGAGGGGTGGCACAAGCCCTGGAGCGGCGGCAACGGCGGGAACTGCCTGGAGGCGATGAAGCTGGCCGACGGCCGGATCGCCGTACGCCAGTCGACCGACCCGGACGGGCCGGCGCTGATCTACACCACGGACGAGATGACCGCGTTCATCGAGGGCGCCAAGGCGGGTGAGGCCGACTTCCTGCTGTCCTGAACCCGCCGGCGGCGCGGACGCGCCGAGCCGACGGGCATTTTGAGTGTGGGTCAACGCTTCAACAACCGCTCGCGACAACCGCTCCGCAGGGAAACGCCAGGGGCCGCCGTCGGCGGCCCCTCACGGCGCTTGCCCGCAGAGCCACCTCCGCCGCCCCTGCCGTCACTCCGGCGGCAGCACCCCGCACAGCGCCTCCAGCGCCGCCTCGTAGGCGTGTTCGGCGGCGGCCGCGTACCCCACCACCAGACCGTCACCCGCCGTCATGGACGACCGCGGGTGCCGGAACGCGGCGAGGCCGTCGAGGGCGATGCCCTGCCAGGCGGCGGCCTTCACCGTGGACCGCTCCGTCCCCGGCGGCAGCCGCAGTACCGCGTGCAGCCCGGCCGCGATCCCCGTCGCCCGGATGTGCGGTGCGTGCGCGGCGAGCGCGGCCACCAGCCGGTCGCGTCGGCGCCGGTACCGCTGCCGCATGCGCCGCACATGCCGGTCGTACGAACCCGAGACCACGAAGTCCGCGAGTGCGAGCTGGTCCGGCACGCTGGCCCAGGCCTCCCGCTCGCCCTTCGCCGCGAGGACGGGTTCGACATACCGCTCCGGCAGGACCATCCAGCCGAGCCGCAGCGCCGGTGACAGACTCTTGCTGACCGAGCCGAGGTGGATCACCCGCTCGGGATCGAGGCCCTGGAGCGCGCCGACGGGACGGCGGTCGTACCGGAACTCCCCGTCGTAGTCGTCCTCCAGCACCACCGCTTCCCGTGCCCGGGCCCAGTCGATCACCGAGGCGCGGCGCCCGGGGTGCAGCGGGCCTCCGGTCGGGAACTGGTGCGCCGGCGTGAGCAGCACCGCCCGCTCCCGCCCCAGCTCCTCCACCCGTGCCCCGTCCTCGTCCAGCGGCAGCGGCCTCGTCGGCACACCGGCCGTAGCGAGCAGTCCCCGGTGGAAGCCCAGCCCGTACGACTCGACGCCCAGCGGACCGCGCAGCACTCCGCCCGCGCCCGCGCCGAACAGCAGCCGCAGCGCGTGAGCGAACCCCGAGCAGAGGACGATGCGGTCCGGCTCGGTACGCACCCCGCGCACGCGTGCCAGGTACTCCGCCAGCGCCTCCCGCAACTCCCGGCGTCCGGCCGGGTCCCCAGGTCCGAACGCCTCGCTCGGCGCCGCCTGCAGCGCCCGCCGGTACGAGGCCGACCAGGCCGCCCGCGGGAACGCCGACGCGTCCGGCGCACCCTGCCGCAGATCGTGCCGCGGCCCACGCGCGCGTGCGGGCGTCCTCACCGGTGTCCTCACGGCGCGCCGCAGAGGTTCCACCCCCATCGCGACCCGCGTCCCCGAGCCCTGCCGGGCGGTCAGCCAGCCCTCCGCGACCAGTTCCGCGTACGCGTCGGCCACCGTGTTGCGGGCCACGCCCAAATCCGCGGCGAGCGACCGGTACGGCGGCAGCCGGGTGCCCGGCACGAGCCGCCCGCTGCGGACGGCCTCCCGCAGCGCGCCGATCAGCGCCGCCCGCCGCCCGCCCGGCGCCGACAGTTCCAGGTGCAGGTCGATCCCGATCCGCTCCGCGGAATTGACCCATGAATCCGTCATGGAAGTGCACCCTACAGAGGGTCTTTCCGGGACCTAGGTTGAAGGCATGACGACGAACACCACCGCAACCGCCCTGATCGACAACGCCGTTGACGCCACCTCCGGGATCACCGAGGCCGAAGCCGCCCGCAGCCGCCTGGACTTCGCGAAGGCCGCCCCCAAGGTGTTCCGCGCCCTCGTCGGCTTCGACGCCGCCGCCCGCTCGGCCCTCGACCCCGCCCTGGTCGAACTGATCCAGATCCGTGCCTCCCACCTCAACCGCTGCGCCTACTGCCTCCACATGCACACCAACGACGCCCGCAAGGCCGGCGAGAGCGAGGACCGGCTCCACATGGTCGCCGTCTGGCGCGAGGCCCGTCACTTCTTCACGCCGAGGGAGCAGGCGGCCCTCGCGCTGACGGAGGCGGTGACGCTGATCGCCGACGCAGGTGTCCCCGAGACCCTCTACGCCGAAGCCGCCGCGCACTTCACGGAGGAGGAGCTCGGCCACGTCCTCGCACTGATCCTCGCGATCAACACGTGGAACCGGGTGGCGCTGGCCACGGGCAAGGTGGCGGGGACGGACGAGCGGCGCCGCTGACGGCAGGCGTCCGCGAAGGGCCTGAGCAGCCCGGACCGCCGGTCATCGGGTCCGGGGCTCCGGCCGCGCGCCGCCTTCACACCCGCACCCGCACACCCCCGCCTTCACACCCTCATCGGCCGGTCGTTCGCGGAGACCGGGGCCGGCAGCCGCGAACTGCCCATGAGATACCGGTCCACGGCCGCGGCGACCGCCCGGCCCTCCGCGATCGCCCAGACGATGAGCGACTGCCCGCGTGCCGCGTCCCCGGCGGCGAACACCCCGGGGACATTGGTCGCGAAGCCGTCGTCCCGGGCGATCGTGCCGCGCGGTTCGAGCGTCAGCCCCAGCTGCTCGACCAGCCCGTCCTCCCGGTCGGGCCCGTGGAACCCGAGCGCGAGCAGCACGAGATCGGCGGGCAGCTCCCGCTCGGTGCCCGGCACCGGCTGCCGCCGCGCGTCGACCTCCATGAGATGCAGCGACCGCACATGGCCGCCGCCGTCCCCGGTGAGGTGGAGCGTGGACGCCGCGAACAGCCGCGCGTCCGCGTCCGCCGACGGCGCCGTCCGCAGATCCCGCGCCTCCTCGTGCGCGGCCGACAAGCGGTAGATCTTCGGGTAGGTCGGCCACGGCTCGGTGTCCTCGTCGCGCTCGGCATCCGGCTGCGCGTAGATGTCCAGCTGGGTCACCGACGCCGCCCCCTCGCGCACCGCCGTCCCCAGGCAGTCCGCCCCGGTGTCGCCACCGCCGACGATCACGACGTGCTTGCCGGCCGCCGACAACGGCGAGGCCGCCAGATCTCCCTCGCACACCCGGTTGGCCAGCGGCAGATACTCCATCGCCTGGTGTACGCCCTGCAACTCCCGCCCCGGTACGGGGAGTTCACGCCACGCCGTCGCACCCGTTGCCAGTACCACCGCGTCGTAGCGCGCCCGCAGATCCGCCGCCGGAACGTCCCGCCCGACTCCCGTGGACGGACGGAACCTGGTCCCCTCCGCGCGCATCTGCTCGATGCGGCGTTCCAGATGCCGCTTCTCCATCTTGAACTCGGGGATGCCGTACCGCATCAGCCCGCCGATACGGTCGTCCTTCTCGAACACGGCGACCGTGTGCCCCGCCCGGGTCAGCTGCTGTGCCGCGGCCAGTCCCGTGGGCCCGGAGCCGACGACGGCGACCGTCTTGCCCGACAGCCGGTCGGGAGGCCGTGCGGGAGTGAAGCCCTCCTCCCAGGCCCGGTCGGCGATCGCGCACTCCACGTTCTTGATGGTGACGGCCGGCTGGTTGATCGCCAGCACACACCCCGCCTCGCAGGGCGCGGGGCACAACCGGCCGGTGAACTCGGGGAAGTTGTTGGTGGCGTGCAGTCTGTCGCTCGCGGCCCGCCAGTCCTCCCGCGAAACCAGGTCGTTCCATTCTGGGATGAGATTGCCCAGGGGACAGGCCTGGTGGCAGAACGGGATGCCGCAGTCCATGCAGCGGTCGGCCTGCCTGCTGATGATGGGCAGCAGTGCGCCCGGGACGTACACCTCGTCCCAGTCCCGCACCCGCTCCTCGACGGGCCGCCGCGGCCACTCCTGGCGCGGTGTGGTCATGAACCCCTTGGGATCGGCCATGGTCGTCTTCCTCGCGTACGGGCACCTCAGGCACCGGGTGTACGACGGGCCGTGCGCCTTCGGGCGGCACTCTTCCGGCCACGATACGTCCGCACCGGCAGCCGCGCAGAGCGGTGGACAGCGCTTTCTCCGGAGTCTCGGACGGCACGGGTCCGCCCCTGCGCCCTCAGCCCACGTCCTCCCCGGGCTCCCGCCATGCCCGCAGCGCGCCGCGCACGGCGGGGGCGATGCGGCGCCGGGCCTCGTGGCGCGGCACCCCGGCCATCAGCAGCTGGTCGTACGGCGTGTCCACGTGCCGTACGGCTGCCACGACCGCCGAGATCACCGCGTCGTCGGACAGCGCCCGCCCGGCCGCGCTGCGCCCGACCCGCCCGCTGCCCCGGACGGACGCGTGGGCGGCGATGGCGGCGGCCCGCTCGGCCGGACACCCGGGGAACAGCCGGAGGATCCCGGCCGCGAACGCCGCCGTGAACCGCTCGTCCTCCGCCGTCCTGCGCCGCGCGTCCCGCGCCCGCCGCCTGCGCCGCGCCTCGGCGTCGGCCAGACACCGCTCCTCGGCCCGGGCCAGCGCCGCCTCCTCGACCAGCACCCCCTGCCGTTCGTAGCGGCTCTTGCGCCGGTTGAACCGGACGACCACCACCGACAGCGTGCTCTCCTCCCGCGACCTGCGGGTCAGCGCCGTGTCACCGCGCGGCAGGAACACCAGGTGCCCGAGGTCGGCGCAGGCCAGGCAGCGCGGTGCTCCGTCCTCCAGCACGAGCAGCGACAGCGGACCGCGCCGGCAGGCGGCACACCGCTTGCCCTTCCGGGACTGGAAGACGACAAGCCGACCGGGGGAAGGGGGAGTCGCTGGAAGCGCCATAGGCGGTACATTCCCCGTCACGCCCCTGCCTCCCACGCCCGTGCCGCCCACGCCCGCGCCCCGCAGGCCGTACGCGGCACGCGGCCCCGCACACGGCACCCGCGCACGCCGCTGCACCGGAGCCCGGCTCCGTCCCCGTTCCTGTTCCCGTCCCCGCCCGCGCCCGACGGCCGCTCGGCCGCATTCGGCATCATGGGCCCTGTGCGACTCGAAGCGATCACCTGGGACAGGCTCGCCGAACGGCTCGCGGACCGGCTGACCGGTCTGGAGCCGGCCGACGGGGGCGCCTGGACGCGTGCCGGCTTCGACGGAGCCCCAGCCGCCCGCCCCGGCGAACTCGCCGAGCGTGTCGCGCAGGCGCTGCGCGTGCGCGGCAGGCCCTCACTCGTGGTCGGCACCGAGGGCTTCCTGCGCCCCGCCTCCCTGCGCCTGGAACACGGGCGACGGGACGCGGAGTCCTACTACAGCGAATGGTTCGACACCGCGGCCCTGTGGCGCGAGGTCTTCGGCCCGCTCGACCCCTCAGGCTCCGGCCGGGTCCTGCCCGACCTGTGGGACCCGGCCACCGACCGCGCCACCCGCAGCCCCTACGTCCCGCTGCCCCCCGGCGGGCTCCTGCTGCTGCACGGCCCCCTCCTGCTGCGTCACTGGTTCCCGTTCGACCTCAGCGTGCACGTCCTCCTCTCACCGGGCGCCCTGCGCCGGCGGACCCCGCAGGCCGACCACTGGACGCTCCCCGCCTTCGAGCGCTACGAGTCCGAGACGGACCCGGCCGCAACGGCGGACGTCCTGGTCCGCGCCGACGACCCGCGCCATCCCGCCTGGGGCGGCTGATCGGGAAGGCCGCCCGGTGAGCCGGGCGCGGCGACCGCCGGAGCCGGGGGAAGGCGCCTCTCACAGCCAGCCGTTGCGCCGGAAACCCCGGTACAGCGCCACGCACGCCCCCGCCATCACGGACATCACCACCGGATAGCCGAACCGCCAGTGCAGCTCCGGCATGTGGTCGAAGTTCATGCCGTACACCCCGCACACCATCGTCGGCACGGCGATCACCGCGGCCCATGCCGTGATCTTGCGCATGTCCTCGTTCTGCGCGACCGTCACCTGCGCGAGATGCGCCTGCAGGATGGAGTTGAGCAGTTCGTCGAACGCGGCGATCTGCTCCTTGGCCCTTGTCAGGTGGTCCAGCACGTCCCGGAAGTACGCCTGTATCTCCGGGGCCACGACCCGGATGGGCCGGGTGGCGAGATCCTCCACCGGCCGGACCAGCGGCATCACCGCCCGCTTGAGCTCCAGCAGTTCACGCTTCATCTGGTAGATGCGGCCCGGGTCGAGCCGTGCGCCGTTCTCCGAGAACACCTCCGTCTCGACCTGGTCCATGTCGCCCTGCACCGCGTCCGTGACGCTCAGGTAGTCGTCGACGACGTGGTCGGCGATCGCGTGCAGCACCGCCGCCGGTCCCTTGGCGAGCTGACCCTGGTCCGCCTCCAGCTCCTCGCGCAGCGGCCCCAGTGAGCCGTGCCGGCCATGGCGCACCGTGATGACGAAGTCGCGGCCGGCGAACACCATGATCTCGCCGGTGTCCACCACCTCACTCGTCGCCGTCAGCTGCTCGTGCTCCACATAACAGACGGTCTTGAAGACCGCGAAGAGCGTGTCCCCGTAGTGCTCCAGTTTCGGCCGCTGGTGAGCCTCGACCGCGTCCTCCACCGCCAGCGGATGCAGGTCGAGCAGCTCGGCGACGCCCGCGAACTCGTCCTCCGTGGGCTCGTGCAGCCCGAGCCAGACGAACCCCTCGCCGCTCTTGCGCACCAGCCGCACGGCATCCACCAGGTCGGCGCATCCCGGCACGCGCACGCCGTCCTGGTACGTCACGCAGTTCACCACCGACGAGCCCAGCGGTGACCTGGCGGGATGGCTCAGGTCCACGCGCGGCCGCCGCCTGGCCAGCCGTGCCACCCTGCGCAGGCCGCCTACCCTGCCCAGCCCCGTGACCTTCCGCAGATTCCCAGCCATGGTCATCTGGATCTCCTCGCGTGGATCTCCTTGCGCGCCTTGCCCGGCAAGTCTGCCAGCCGCGGGCGAGGAGCGGATCAGCCTGTGGGAACAGGGCGTTCCGCTTTGTTCCCGCCTGTGGACGGAGCACCGGGCCGCGGCTCGGCCCGGCGACGGAGCGCCGGCTCCCGTGCACGTGTGCGCGGGCGGTCCGGGTGGCCTCAGCCCGCGCCGGCCGGACGCGGCGGCCTTCCGCCCACCCGGCCCACCGCCTCCGCCCCCGCCCGGCACCCGCGTGCCGCCGCCTCCCGCGCATCGGCGCCAGCGACCAGAGCGGCGAGGAACGCGCCGGTGAAGGCGTCACCGGCGCCCGTGGTGTCCCGCGCGACCGCGGCAGCGGCCGGCACCCGGGCGGCCACGGCGCCGGAACGGGCCACCAGCGCTCCTTCCGCGCCCGCCTTGGCCACGACCAGCGGCACGAGACGGCTGAGCTTGGCGGCCGCGTCCGCCGCGTCGGACAGCCCTGTCAGCAGACAGGCCTCGTCCCGGCTGGGCAGCAGCACGTCCAGTGCCTGAGCGAACGCCAGGAACCGGGTCACGCCCAGCTCCGCCAGGAAGCCGGCCGACGCGGGATCAAGGCTGACCGGCACACCACGCGCGCGTGCCGCGGCGAGCGCCACCTCGGCGAGCGCCCGGCTCGGCTCCGTGAACAGCAGATAACCCGACAGGTGCAGCCGGGCGACCCCGTCCAGCAACGTGTCCGACCAGTCACCTGGTTCCAGCCGCAGGGACGCCCCGCTGTCCGTGAGGAACGTGCGCTCGGCCGACGCGCCCGTGTCGACCAGGCACACCACCGTGCCGGTCGCCGCCTCCGGGTCGACCACCAGCCGGGGCCGCACCCCGGACGCCACCAGCTCCCGCTCGTGCCACGCGGCCGCGTCCGCACCCACCCGCCCCAGCAGCCGTACGTCCGCGCAGCCCGCGTGGGCGGCCCAGCAGGCCACGTTGGCACCCGCGCCGCCCGGCAGGGTCCGGATCACGGCGGCCGTGTCGGTGCCGGCCGCGAGCGGCCCCCGGTGCCGTGCGACCACGTCCGTGACGACGTCGCCGACGACCAGCAGCGCCCCGTCCCGCCGCCCCGCGGTCACCCCCTGGCCCACGCCGCCGCGATCCGTGCGGCCAGCCGCACGTTCCCGCCGACCGCCGCCAGGTTGGCGCTCAGGGAGGCGCCGTCCGTGTGCCGGACCAGATGGTCCAGCAGGAACGGGGTCACCGCCTGCCCGGTGACGCCCTGCTCCGCGCAGGCCCTGAGCGCGTCGGCGAGCACGCGCGCGTGCAGGCCCGGATCCAGCTGCTCCGCCTCCGGCACGGGATTGGCGACGATCAGAGCCGACTCCGGCCCGCCGAGCGCCTCCTGCGCCCGCATGACGTCGGCGACCTGCTCCGGTGTGCTCAGTGTCCAGTCGACCGGGTGTCCCGAGTCGGACAGGTAGAAGCCGGGGAAGCGGTCCGTGCCGTACCCGGCGACGGCCACGCCGAGGGTCTCCAGCCGCTGCAGGGTCGCCGGGACGTCCAGGATCGACTTCACGCCCGCGCACACCACCGTGATCCGTGTGCGCGCCAGCAGCCGCAGATCGGCCGACTCGTCCTGCGTCGCCGTCCACTCACGGTGCACACCGCCCAGCCCGCCCGTGGCGAACACCCGGATGCCCGCGAGCGCGGCCAGCTGCGCCGTCGCCGACACAGTGGTCGCCCCGCCGGCCCCGGCCGCCATGGCGAGCGGCAGATCACGGTGGCCCAGCTTGCGGATGCCCTCCTCGTTCGCGACCCGCTCCAGCTGCTGCTTGTCCAGGCCCACCCGGGGGCGCCCGTCGAGCACGGCGACGGTCGCCGGCACGGCCCCCTCGCTTCGCACCGCCTCCTCCAGCTCCAGCGCCACCCGCAGGTTGCGCGGGCGCGGCAGGCCGTGCGCGATGATCGTGGACTCCAGGGCCACCACCGGCCGCCGCGCCTCGATCGCCTCCCGGACTTCTTCGGACACCACAAGCACCACGCGCGCGCCTCCCGTCGTCGGTCCTTCCTCATCCCTGGCGGGCGCCGGCCGTCGTTAAACGCTTGCGGCCTGTGGGAGACACCACCAGCCTTGGCCGCATGACGAACAACAGCACGCGACTCGACCACGTCGTCCTGTGGGTGGCCGATCCGGTCGCCGCCGCTGGCTTCTACGAGCGGTCAGTAGGTCTGGAACCGCTGAGGGTCGCCGAGTTCGCCGCGGGCGAGGCGCCGTTCCCGTCCGTGCGCGTCAACGAGGAGAGCATCCTGGACCTGGCTCCGCTCAGTTCCGCCGAACGCACACGCATGCTGCCCGGCTCGGCCGACAGCGCGGGCCACCCCGTCAACCACGTCTGCCTGTCCCTGCCGGCCGGAGCGTTCGACGCCCTGCGCGCCCGCCTGCGGGAACACGGCGTCCCCGTGAGCGACATCGGCCACGACTCGTTCGGCGCCCGGGGCGAGGCCAGACGCAACTTCTACTTCCGGGACCCCGACGGCAACGTCCTCGAGGCGCGGCACTACGGCGAGTAGCCGGCGCCGGGACGGTCAGAACAGCGGCTCGGGGAGAACGCCTTCCAGGGCGAGCAGCTTCCGCTTGGTCTCCAGACCGCCCCCGAAGCCGCCGATGCCGCCGTCGCTCTCCACGACCCGGTGGCACGGCACGACCACGGGCAGCGGGTTGGCGCCCATCGCGGCGCCGACGGCCTGGGCCCCGCCGGGCTGCCCGACCTGCCCGGCGAGGTCGCCGTACCCCACCACGGAGCCGTACGGCACGCCGGACGCCAGCTCACGCAGCACCTGCCGGTTGAACCCGGAGATCAGCGACCAGTCCAGCGGCAGGTCGAAGGAGTGCCGCCGGCCCGCGAAGTAGGCCCGCAGCTGGCGTATCGCCTCGGACAGCAGCGGCGCGTCCGGGTCCTCCACGGGTTCACCGCCGAAGCGGGCCGCCAGCCGCTCCAGGGCCCGGTCGCGCACCGCGTCCGTGGCGTGGAAGACGACGTTGACCAGGCCGCCCCGTGTCGCCGCCAGCATCAGCGGGCCGATGTCGCTGCCGACGACGGCCCACACGACCCGCTGCCCGTCCTGCCCATGGCTGTCCATGCGCCCACGGTACGACGCGCCGCTGACAACGCCCGCCGGCTCAGTCCGCGCTCACCGCCGACCGCACCACCTCGGGCCTGTTGGTGATGATCCCGTCGACGCCGTAACCGGCGACCTCGCGCGCGGCGACCGCGTCGTCCACGGTCCAGGTGAACATCCTCAGCGGCCTGCCGTGCGGTCCGTCGAAGGCGTGCACGGCCGCGACGTACCCGGCGGACAGCGAGGTGAACGAGGGGTTGACCAGATCGGTGAACCGGGCGTACCGAGGCAGCTGCGTCACGGTCGGCGTGCCGAGGTAGGCGGTGGTGACCGCGGGCCTCAGCTCATGGACGGTGCGCACGCTGTCGGCGTCGAAGCTCTGCACCACGAGCCGCCCCAGGTGCCCGCGGTCCAGCCAGCCCTCGTTGCCGAGGAGCTTGAGCGTCTCCTGCTCGATGCCGGGGTACAGCTCGGGATTCTTGATCTCCAGAAGCAGCTTCTCGTGGTTGTGCTCGACCCGGCGCATGTACTCCTTCAGCGTCGGCACGCGGGCGCCCGCGTAGGCGGGGGAGAACCAGCTGCCCGCGTCCAGCCGGGCGATCTCGGCGGCCGTGAAGTCCTTCACCTTCCAGGGAGCCCGGCCGGGGAAGACGTCCTCCACGTCGGTGGTGCGCCGCAGGCTGTCGTCGTGGATGACGACCAGCTCGCCGTCCTTGGTGCGCTGGACGTCGTTCTCGACCCAGGAGAAGCCCAGCTGCGCCGCCTTGTCGATCGAGGCGAGCGTGTTCTCCGGGGCGTGGGAGGAGGCGCCCCGGTGGGCGATCACCGTGGGCACGGCCACCTCCCCCGCCAGGGCGCGGGAGGCGGGGCTCACCATGGTCGCCACCGTTCCCAGGACCGCGACGGCGGTGGCGGTCATTACGCGCGTGTGCATGCGGACTCCTCGCGTCGTGCGAATACCCACAGCAACAGAATGACAGCGGAGCGTCAACCGCACCTGCCCGCGCGACGACCACGGAATGGAGGGAGATGTCCAGGTCCGTTCACCGTTGCCGCACATCTGCGACAGGGCCGTGTTTCTTTGCCGGAAAATCGTTCGACCGTCCCGGCGGGGGTCATACTCTCAGCGACAACCCTGACCGCCCGCGCGGTCCTGGGACGGGGGCGCTGTTCAGATATTCCGGGACGCAACAGGGCGAAGGGCAGCCGCGATGCAAGGCACGGTCGACGGATTCAGCTATGGGGCCGTCACCCCGGTGGCCGCCTACCTGATGGCCTGCCTGGGAGGCGCCCTCGGGTTGCGCTGCACCACCCGATCCCTGCTGGTCACGCACGCCCGGAGACCCGCCTGGCTCGCCCTGGGCGCGGCCGCGATCGGCTCCGGCATCTGGACGATGCACTTCGTCGCCATGATGGGCTTCACCATCCAGGGGGCGCCGCTCCACTACGACGCACCGACGACGTACGCGAGCCTCGCCCTCGCCGTCGTCATGGTCGGCATCGGGATCTTCATCGTCGGCTACCGGGGCGCCACCGGCACCGCCCTGTTCACCGGCGGGACGATCACCGGTCTGGGTGTCGCCTCGATGCACTACCTGGGCATGGCGGGCGTGCACTTCCAGGGCGGGTTCACCTACAACACGTTCACCGTCGCCGCCTCGGTCGCCATAGCGGTCGTGGCGGCCACCGCCGCCCTGTGGGCCGCCGGCCGGGTCCGGGGCTTCCTGTGGAGCGTGGGCGCGAGCCTGGTCATGGGGCTCGCGGTCAGCGGCATGCACTACACCGGGATGGCGGCCCTCCGCGTCCACCTCGACGCCGCCCCGCACGGCGCCGGCGGCGGCCCGGGGGCCTCGGTGCTCGTGCCGATGCTGATCGGTCCGCTGGCGTTCCTGCTCCTCGCGGGCGCGGTCGTGGTCCTCGATCCGCTGATGGTCACGGGCGGGCCGGCCCGCACGCCCGTCGAGCACAAGGCCGGCGTCCCCGCCGCCGACGTCCCCTCCCACCCCGAGCGCCGCCCCGCTCTCCGCCCGGGCCGCGGGCCGGTCCGCCGGCTGCGGCACCACCCCTCCCGTACCCCGCAGAACCGCTGATCCGGACCCGTTGTCAGTGGGGGGTCGTACGGTGGATGGCATGCGGCCCGTTTCCCACATCGAACGCACGGTGGCGCCCTTCGAGGTCGTCAGCCCCTACCAGCCCAGCGGCGACCAGCCGACGGCCATCACCGACCTGGCCAAGCGCATCGAGGCCGGCGAGAAGGACGTCGTCCTGCTGGGCGCGACCGGCACCGGCAAGTCCGCCACCACGGCGTGGATGATCGAGAAGCTCCAGCGCCCCACCCTGGTGATGGCGCCGAACAAGACGCTGGCCGCGCAGCTCGCCAACGAGTTCCGCGAGCTGCTGCCGAACAACGCGGTCGAGTACTTCGTCTCGTACTACGACTACTACCAGCCCGAGGCCTACGTCCCGCAGTCGGACACCTACATCGAGAAGGACTCCTCGATCAACGAGGAGGTCGAGCGCCTGCGCCACTCGGCGACCAACTCACTGCTCACCCGCCGTGACGTCGTCGTGGTCGCCTCGGTCTCCTGCATCTACGGCCTCGGCACCCCGCAGGAGTACGTGGACCGGATGGTCCCGCTCCGGGTCGGCGACGAGATGGACCGGGACGAGCTGCTGCGGCGCTTCGTCGACATCCAGTACACCCGCAACGACATGGCCTTCTCCCGCGGCACCTTCCGGGTCCGCGGCGACACCATCGAGATCTTCCCGGTCTACGAGGAGCTGGCCGTCCGCATCGAGATGTTCGGCGACGAGATCGAGGCGCTGTCCACCCTCCATCCGCTCACCGGCGAGATCATCAGCGACGACCAGCAGCTGTACGTCTTCCCCGCCTCCCACTACGTCGCGGGCCCGGAGCGCATGGAGCGGGCCGTCAACGACATCGAGAAGGAGCTGGGGGAGCGGCTGGCCGAGCTGGAGAAGCAGGGCAGGCTGCTGGAGGCCCAGCGGCTGCGGATGCGCACCACGTACGACATCGAGATGCTCCGCCAGATCGGCACCTGCTCCGGCGTGGAGAACTACTCGATGCACTTCGACGGCCGCTCGCCCGGCTCCCCGCCCAACACGCTGCTGGACTACTTCCCGGACGACTTCCTGCTCGTCATCGACGAGTCGCACGTCACCGTCCCGCAGATCGGCGCGATGTACGAGGGCGACGCCTCCCGCAAGCGCACCCTCGTGGACCACGGCTTCCGCCTGCCCTCCGCCCTGGACAACCGCCCCCTGAAGTGGGAGGAGTTCCAGGAACGCATCGGACAGACCGTCTACCTGTCGGCCACCCCCGGCACCTACGAGCTGTCACGCTCCGACGGCGTCGTCGAGCAGATCATCCGCCCGACCGGTCTGGTCGACCCCGAGGTCGTGGTCAAGCCCACCGAGGGCCAGATCGACGACCTGGTGCACGAGATCCGCAAGCGCACCGAGAAGGACGAGCGCGTCCTGGTCACCACGCTGACCAAGAAGATGGCCGAGGACCTCACCGACTACTTCCTGGAACTCGGCATCCAGGTGCGCTACCTGCACAGCGACGTCGACACCCTGCGCCGCGTCGAGCTGCTGCGCGAGCTGCGCTCCGGCGAGTACGACGTCCTGGTCGGCATCAACCTGCTCCGTGAGGGCCTCGACCTGCCCGAGGTGTCCCTGGTGGCGATCCTGGACGCCGACAAGGAGGGCTTCCTGCGCTCCGGTACCTCGCTGATCCAGACCATCGGCCGCGCGGCGCGCAACGTCTCCGGCCAGGTCCACATGTACGCCGACAAGATCACCCCGGCGATGGAGAGGGCCATCGACGAGACCAACCGCCGCCGGGAGAAGCAGATCGCCTACAACAAGGCCAACGGCATCGACCCGCAGCCGCTGCGCAAGAAGATCAACGACATCGTCGCGCAGATCGCCCGCGAAGAGATCGACACCGAACAGCTCCTCGGGTCCGGATACCGCAAGTCCAAGGACGGCAAGGGAGCCAAGGCGCCCGTTCCGTCGCTCGGCGACAAGGCGGCCAAGGGTGCCAAGGGCACCAAGGCCGCCGGATCCGCGAAGGGCGGCGCGGTGCCCACGGACCGCCCGGCAGCCGAACTCGCCGGACAGATCGAGGAGATGACGGAGCGCATGCGCGCCGCCGCCGCCGAGCTGAAGTTCGAGATCGCCGCCCGGCTGCGCGACGAGGTCTCCGAGATGAAGAAGGAGCTGCGCCAGATGCGCGAAGCGGGCCTCGCCTGAGCCTCCCGCCCCGTGCCGGACCCCGGATGTGCGCCAAGTGTTGCAACACCGACACAAAGCGTGGGCCGGGGTTCGGCACTGTCGGTGCCCCTGCGTAGGGTTCGAGGCAACCGCCGCGCAGTACGCGGCGGCAACAGGGGACGTCGAGAGGGGAACCAGCCGTGTCCGTCAACTTGACCAAGGGTCAGGCCATCAGCCTGGAGAAGAAGGACGGGGCCACCCTGACCGCGGTCCGCATGGGGCTCGGCTGGCAGGCGGCCAAGCGGCGCGGCCTGTTCGGTTCCCGCACGCGCGAGATCGACCTGGACGCCTCGGCCGTCCTCTTCGCCGAGAAGACGCCGGTCGACGTCGTGTTCTTCCGCCACCTGGTGAGCGACGACGGTTCCGTGCGCCACACCGGCGACAACCTCGTCGGCGGCATCGGTCAGGGCGGGGACGACGAGGCGATCCTGGTGGACCTCCAGCGCGTTCCCGTCCACATCGACCAGATCGTCTTCACCGTGAACTCCTTCACGGGGCAGACCTTCCAGGAGGTGGAGAACGCGTTCTGCCGACTCGTGGACGAGACCAACGGCCAGGAACTCGCCCGCTACACGCTGGCCGGCGGCGGCGAGTACACCGCCCAGATCATGGCCAAGGTGCACCGGGCGGGCTCGGGCTGGACGATGACCGCCCTGGGTGCCCCGGCCAACGGCCGCACCTTCCAGGACCTGATGCCGGCGATCCTGCCGCACCTGTAGGACCGGACCGCCCGGACCCGGGCGGGCGCGCACGACGAACGACGCAGGGGGGCGACGGCGATGACGGCCGAGCTGGTGCGGGGGCAGAACCACGCGCTGTCCCAGGTCCGGCTGACGGTCCGGATCGCGGCCGGGGTGCCGGTCGTGGCCGGTGCCGCGCTCGGCGACGAGAACGGCACCGTGCCCGGCCCCCAGTGGGTGGCCCACCCCGGCGCCCCCGCACTGCCCGGCGTCGAGGTGTCCCGGCGGGCCGCCGCCGATCACCGCCTGGCCCTCGACCTGGCCGCCCTGCCGGAGACCGCGCACCGCGTCGACGTGTTCCTGGCCCTGCCCTCCGCGGGGCCGCTCGGATTCGGCGCCGTTCCCGCTCCGCACACCACGGTCGAGGGCGCCGACGGCACAGAGCTCGCCTGCTACACCCTCACCGGCCTGGACGCCGAGACCGCGGTCATCGCCCTGGAGCTGTACCGCAGACAGGGCGCCTGGAAGGTCCGCGCGATGGGCCAGGGCTACGCGGGCGGTCTGCCCGCGCTCCTCGCCGACCACGGCCTGCGGGACGCCGGCGATCTCGCGGCCGCCGTCCAGGAGGCGGCGGCCCGGAGCCTGGGCCGCCCGGTCCAGGCTCCGTCCGAGGCCTCCGCCTCCCAGGACGCCGCCGCGCCCGCGTCCTCCGCTCCGGGGGCGCCCGCGTCCTCCGTGCCGGGGGCGGCCGGCCCGACGCTCTCGTACGATCCGCAGCGCCCTTCGCTCCACGACGGCGGAAACCCGTACGACGTCCAGGTTCCCGCGCCCGCACCGCAGCCGCAGGATGCCGCCGGCCCGGTCGACTACACGCACCCGCGTCGCCGTCACAGCACCCCGCCTCCTCCTCCGCCCTCCGCGGCCCCGGCCGACGGGCGGCCCGCTCAGCCCGTCGCGGGGGACGCCGTGGGCTGGTCGATGGAGGAGCGCCTGTACAACCAGGTCTGGGGCATGTTCGAAGACCTGGCCCGGACGACGGCCGCGTACCGCAGTGCCGTCGACTTCGCCGACACCCGCCTGGAAAAGGAACTCGACCAGGCCCTCGCCGACCCACGCGGCCGGCTCGGCGCATCGGCGGACGCCGCCCGCGAGGCGGCGCACGCCCGCCGGACCCAGCTGGTCGACCAGGCGCGCGCGGCCCTGGACCGCGACCTCGCCCAGCTCACCGCCGAATCCGAGGTGGTCGAGCCCGCGCTCCCGCCCGCCTACGCCGGCTGGGACAGCCCCGTCTGGCACGGCTACCGCGTGCCGGAGCAGGCGCCGATGGCCCTGCGGCTGGGCGACCTCCACCTGCCCGAGGATCCGTCACTGCGCATCCCGATGCTGGTCAGACTGCCGCTGGAGCGGGGCCTGTGGATGGACAGCGGTGCGTCGGCGGCGCTCGGCGACTCCTTTCCCGACTCCGCCGAGCCGCGGCATCTGGCGATGGAGGCGGCGGTCGCGGTCGCGGCCCGGCTGCTCGCCGCGCACCCGGTGGGGGAGTTCTCCGTGCACGTCGTGGACCCGGCCGGCGCCGGAGCCAGGGCGCTGGTGCCGCTGACGGGGGCCGGGGTGCTCGCCGCCCCGCCCGCGACCGGGGCGGCGGGAGTGACGGAGGTGCTGGAGAGGCTCACCCGGCGGGTGGACCTGGCGCACATGGCAGTGCGCGGCGGTGCGGCCGCATCGCTGCCGGACGACGTCGACACCGCGCAGCAGTTGCTGATCGTCAACGACTTCCCGCACGGATTCGACGACCGGGCCGTGACCCGGCTGCGTTATCTCGCCGACGAGGGCCCGGCGGTCGGCGTCCACCTGCTGATGGTCGCGGACCGCGAGGACGCGGAGGCCTTCGGCCCCCTGCTCGATCCGCTGTGGCGTTCGCTGATGCGACTCACCCCGGTGTCCGACGACCACCTCGCCGATCCCTGGGTCGGCCATGCCTGGACGTACGAGCCGTCACTCGTGCCGGTCGGCAGTCAGATCCTCCAGCAGGTGCTGGCCGAGGTGGCGAGAGCACGGACCAAGCGCGAGTAAAGTGGCGCCGACCAGGCGCTTTGGTCATTCTTTTACTCACCCCTTTACCTTCCCTTGGTGATTGGGGTACCCTTTTCCGTACGGAGGGGAGTACTCCCTGACTGCGGCGCACCCGTCAGTACGGACCGGTTCCGGTCCCGGGACGCCGGCCCCGTGCGGGTGGAGGAGACCTCCGGCAGCGACGACGCTGATGTGTTTGCCGTACGTGATGCCGGAGGTTTGCAGTGCAAGTGACCATGGGTCTGTGGGCCCTCACCGTCGTGGGCCTCGCCGCCCTGATCGCCGTCGACTTCTTCATCGGCCGCAAGCCGCACGAGGTGTCGGTCAAGGAAGCCGGAATCTGGACCGCCGTCTGGATCGCCCTGGCCGGGCTGTTCGGCCTGGGACTTCTGGTCTTCGGCGGCGGACAGCCGGCCGGCGAGTTCTTCGCGGGCTTCATCACCGAGAAGTCGCTGAGCGTCGACAACCTCTTCGTCTTCGTGCTGATCATGGCGAAGTTCGCGGTACCCACTCAGTACCAGCAGCGTGTGCTGCTCGTCGGCGTCCTCATAGCCCTGGTCCTGCGGGCCGTGTTCATCGCCGCGGGAGCCGCGATCATCGCCGGCTTCTCCTGGGTGTTCTACCTCTTCGGCGCCTTCCTCATCTACACCGCCTGGAAGCTGGTCCAGGAGGCCCGCGCCGGCGGCCAGGACGAGGAGTACGAGGAGAACAAGCTCCTCAAGGCCACAGAGCGCAGGTTCGGCGTGGCCGACCGGTATCACGGCACCAAGCTGTGGATCCAGCAGAACGGCAAGCGGGTCATGACCCCGATGCTGGTCGTGATGCTCGCCATCGGCACCACGGACGTGCTGTTCGCGCTGGACTCGATACCCGCGATCTTCGGCCTGACCCAGGACCCGTACATCGTCTTCACCGCCAACGCCTTCGCCCTCATGGGTCTGCGGCAGCTGTACTTCCTCATCGGCGGTCTGCTGAAGAAGCTGGTCCACCTGTCCTACGGCCTGTCGATCATCCTCGGCTTCATCGGCGTCAAGCTGGTACTGCACGCGCTGCACGAGTCCGGCGTCCATGTGCCGGAGATCAGCATCCCGGTCTCGCTCGGCGTGATCTGCGCCGTCCTGATCGTCACCACGATCACCAGCCTGACGGCCACCAGGAGGCAGACGGCCGCCGAGGCGGCACCCAGCGGCGGCGAGGTCATGTCGAAGGACGACGTCGACGCCTGACCACGCGGGGTATGCGGGTGGGCGATCACCGCGCCGTAAGGACCACCGCGCCGTAAGGACCACCGCGCCGGAGGGAAGAAGGTATCCGAAAAGGACGGAATGCGAACCCCGCACGTCTCTGCGACCATCACCGCATGATCCCTCGGCCGAGGTGGCTCACCCGCTACTGGACGGTCCTGGTCCCGGCGCTGGCTGTCGTCCTGCTGGTCCTCACCTGGGGCCGTGGCCTGCCCGGTGCCGTCGTCCCCCTGGTCACCCTGGTGCTCGCGGGTTCGGTCCTGGCTGCTGTGCACCACGCCGAAGTGATCGCCCACCGCGTCGGAGAGCCCTTCGGGTCCCTGGTGCTCGCCATCGCCGTCACGGTCATCGAGGTGGCCCTGATCGTCACCCTCATGGTCGACGGCGGCGACAAGACCTCGACCCTGGCCAGGGACACCGTCTTCGCCGCCGTGATGATCACGTGCAACGGCATCGTCGGGCTCTCTCTGCTCGTCGCGTCCCTGCGGCACGGCACCGCGGTGTTCAACCCCGAGGGCACCGGCGCCGCCCTGGCGACCGTGGCGACCCTGTCCACGCTCAGCCTGGTCCTGCCGACCTTCACCACCAGCAAACCCGGGCCCGAGTTCTCCACGGTGCAGCTGACCTTCGCCGCGCTGTCCTCGCTGATTCTCTACGGCCTGTTCGTGGCCACCCAGACCGTGCGCCACCGCGACTACTTCCTGCCCATCACCCGCCAGGGCGAGGTCATCGCCGCCGACAACCACGCCGAGCCGCCGTCCGCGCGCACCGCCTGGACCAGTCTCGGCCTGCTCGGACTGGCGCTGATCGGTGTGGTCGGCCTGGCGAAGGGTGTGTCGCCCACCATCGAGTCGGGTGTGCAGGCCGCCGGACTGCACCAAGCCGTCGTCGGCGTCGTCATCGCCCTGCTCGTCCTGCTTCCCGAGACCATCGCCGCCCTGCGGGCGGCCCGCCGCGACCGGGTGCAGACCAGCCTCAACCTCGCCCTCGGCTCCGCGATGGCCAGCATCGGCCTGACCATCCCCGCCGTGGCGCTCGCCTCCGTGTGGCTGTCCGGGCCGCTCGTCCTCGGCCTCGGATCGACCCACATGCTGCTGCTCGCGCTGACCGTGGTGGTCAGCTCCCTGACGGTGGTGCCGGGACGGGCCACACCCCTGCAGGGCGGAGTCCACCTCGTGCTGTTCGCCGCCTACCTGGAGCTGGCCATCAACCCGTGACGGGCTCCGCCGCCGGAGCGGCGGCCGGCCGCGTCTCCGGCAGCAGCCCGAAACACCCCAGGCTGAGCAGCGAGATACCCGTGAGATACGCGCCGACGCCCCACGGGACACGCCCGCCGTGCTCCGCGAGCGTGGTGGCCACGATCGGGGTGAGCGCGCCGCCGAGGATCCCGCCGAGGTTGTAGCCCACAGCGGCCCCCGTGCAGCGCACCCGGGCGTCGTACAGCTCCGGCAGGTAGGCGGCGATCACCGCGAACATGGTGACGAAGGCGAGCAGCGCGCCCAGGATGCCGAGGAACATCAGCAGCGGCTCACCGGTGGCCAGCAGCGCGACCATCGGGAGCATCCACAGGGCGCAGGCGGCGCATCCCGTCAGGCACATCGGCCGGCGCCCGTAGCGGTCGCCGAGCAGCGCCATGACGGGCGTGAGCGCTCCCTTCACCACCACCGCGGCCATGACGCAGGTCAGCATGACCGTGCGACTGACCCCGAGCCGCTCCGTGGCGTACGCCAGCGACCAGGTCGTCACCGCGTAGAACACCGCGTACCCCGCAGCCAGCGCCCCGGCGGTCAGTAGCAGCAGCCGCCCGTGGTGACGCACGACCTCGACGAGCGGCACGCGCGCGTGGTCGTCGATCTCCAGGAACCGAGGGCTCTCGGTGAGCGAGGAGCGCAGCCACAGCCCGGCCAGTGCCAGAGCGCCCGCCGCCCAGAACGGCACCCGCCACCCCCACCGCGCGAACGCGGGTTCCGACAGCGTCGCCGACAGCGCGAGCATCACACCGTTGGCGAGCACGAAACCGACCGCGGGCCCCACCTGAGGGAAGCTCGACCACAGGGCGCGCCGCCTCGCGGGCGCGTGCTCGGCGGTCAGCAGTACGGCCCCGCCCCACTCGCCGCCGAGCCCGAGCCCCTGCAGGAACCGCAGGACGAGCAGCAGCACGGGCGCGGCGACCCCGATCGTCCCGTAGGACGGCACGCAGCCGACCGCCACCGTCGAGGCTCCGGTGAGCAGCAGCGAGACGACGAGCACCGGTCGCCGTCCGCGCCGGTCCCCGAGGTGCCCGAACAGCACCGAACCCAGCGGCCGGGCCACGAAGCCCACCCCGAACGTCCCGAACGCCGCCAGCGTCCCCGCGACCGGAGAGAACGTCGGGAAGAAGAGCGGCCCCAGCACCAGAGCCGCCGCGGTGCCGTAGACGAAGAAGTCGTAGAACTCGATCGCCGTCCCGACGAGGGACGCGGCGGCGAGCCGCGGCATGGACGGGGCGCCGGCGGCGCGTACAGCGTGCATGCCGCGTCAACTGCCCGCTGTGAGGAGGGGTTACGGGGGCGCGCGGTGGTGATCACCGACGCCGGAGCGCGCGCCGAGGGGACGGCCCGCACAGCCGGCCGCCCGTCGCGGCCGCCGTGATAGACCGGGTGTGAGCGGCGGTCGCCGACGCACCGCCCCGAACGGACCGGAGGAACCGTGCCCCGCACCCTGGCCAACGCCCCGATCATGATCCTCAACGGGCCCAACCTGAACCTGCTCGGCCAGCGCCAGCCGGAGATCTACGGCAGGGACACGCTGGCCGACGTGGAGGCGCTGTGCGCCGAGGCGGCAGCCGGGCACGGCGGCACGGTGGACTTCCGGCAGTCCAACCACGAGGGCGAGCTGGTCGACTGGATCCACGAGGCACGGCTGAACCACTGCGGGATCGTCATCAATCCCGGCGCCTACTCCCACACGTCGGTGGCCATCCTGGACGCGCTCAACACCTGTGACGGCATGCCCGTGCTGGAGGTGCACGTCTCCAACATCCACCGGCGCGAGACGTTCCGGCACCACTCCTACGTCTCACTGCGCGCCGACGGCGTGATCGCGGGCTGTGGTGTGCAGGGCTACGTGTTCGGCGTCGAACGGGTCGCCGCTCTGCTGGGGGCGGCACAGGTCACCCCCTAGGGTCCCTCGTACGGCGCTCCGTCCGTGCGCCCCGCCCTGGGCCGCCGGCCCAGGGCGGGGTTGGCAGACCGGCGGCCCTGCCACGCGGGAGCCGTCATCCCGGCGGGGCTTCCACCAGTTGACCGCGCGACACCGGCGTACGGCAGCGCGCACACGGGCCCGGCGCGGGCGAAGTGTTCACACGGGGCGCGCGCGAGGAGGAACACGCCGGGCGCGCACGCTGGACGTGCGCCCCATGCGCGGTCCGCTCACCATCCGCGCGCGTGCCACTCCGGCAGATGCGGCCGTTCCGCTCCCAGCGTGGTGTCGTTGCCATGGCCCGGGTAGACCCAGGTCTCGTCCGGCAGCGTGCCGAAGATCTTCGTCTCCACGTCGTGGATGAGGCTTGGCGAACGCCTCGGGGTCCTTGCGGGTGTTGCCGACGCCCCCTGGGAATCCCTAGGGTTCTCTACTGTGAACACTAAGACGCTCCCGCGCCGTACCCTCGTCTTTTTGTACGCGCGGATCTCCGAGGACCCCCGCGACCGCCGACGGGGCGTCAGCCGGCAGATGAGCGACCTGCGCACGTTCTCCGATGAGAACGGCTGGGAGGTCGGCGGCGAGTACATCGAGAACGACGTCTCCGCCCACTCGGGCGAGGAACGCCCCGAATACGACCGGCTGATGGCCGACGCCATTGAGGCTGCCCGGGAACCCGGTGTCCGGGTAATCGTCGCGGGCTACCACCCGTCGCGCGTGTGGCGGCGCCGTGTTGAGCGCGCGCAGGCGATCGAGGACTTGCGGCACGCGGGGTGCTGGGTCGCGTTCGAGTCGGGCGGCCTGTTCAACATGGCGAAGGCGTCGGACCGGTCGCAGCTCGCCAACCTCGGCGAGTCCGACACCGCCGAGTCCGAGGTGAAGAGTGAGCGGGTGGCCCGGGCCGCCCTGGAGCGCGCCCAGGAGGGCCGGGCGAACGGCGCCGTGGCGTACGGGTGGCGGCGTCAGTACGAGTACGACGCGCGAGGCCAGGTGAGCGGATTCCGTGACGTCGAGGACCCGGTGCAGGCCGGGATTGTCCGGGAGATCGTCACCCGCCTGCTGGCTGGCGGCAGTCTCATCGGCATCACGGCTGACCTGAACGAGCGCGGTGTGCCGTCCCCCGGTGCCGGTATGCAGCTCAAGCGCCGGGCTGTCGGGCAGAACGAGGACGGGTCGCTGTGGAACAAGACCAGCGTGAAGAAGCTCGCGCTGCGGCCGGCGAACGTGGGACTGCGCGTGCACCAGGGCGTGGAGTACAAGGCGGCATGGCCGGCGCTCATCACGGACGAGCAGTACGCGCAGCTGCGGAACCTGTTCGCCGAGCGGACCGTGGTTCGGGAGTTGCCGGGGGCGCGGAAGCACCTGCTGACGTGGGGTGAGGTGGCCACGTGCGGGCCGTGCGGGTCGGTGCTCCGGGTCGCGCTGAGGGGGAACGCGTCCCGGGGCAAGAAGCAGCCGACGTACGTCTGCGACGCGGGCGGCTGCGTCGGCCGGAACGAGGAAGCGCTCGACCGCTACGTGGGGCGTCTGGTCGTGGGGGTGCTATCGCGGCCCGAGGCGGCCGAGGTCTTCCGTGGGGATGACTCGGCGGCCCTGGCCGCCCTGGAGCGGGCAGAGGGGCTGAAGGCACGCCAGGAGGCGGCGGCGGACGATTACGCGGACGGGATCATCACCCGTGAGCAGTTGCGGCGCATCACGGCGAAGCTGGCGAAGCAGATCACGGACGCGCAGAACGAGGCGCGCCGGTTGCGGCCAGCCTTCGACCTCGACGCTTTCGACGGCCTCGTGGGGCCACGGTCGGCGGAGACGTGGGAAGCGCTCGAGGTGCCGCAGCAGCGGCGGGTCCTGGACGGTCTGGGCCTGCGGTTGAGGGTGCACCCGGTGGCGCGGCGGGGCCCCGGGTTCGACCAGACCACCATTCAGCTCCACTGGGCGCGGACGGGCGACTGATCACGCGGACGCAGTTCGGGCCCGGCAGGATCTTCGGACCCTGTTGGCGAATTGGCCGGACCCGCCGGAACGAGTCTGCGCTGAGCGGTGAAGCCGCACGGCAGTGATCGAACGGGACGGTCCGGAGGATTCTCGCCAACAGCGCCGATCATTCGCTGCCGGGCCCTCTGAGGTCTTCCCAGAGCTTGCCCGCGTCCTCGGCGAAGGCGAAGTCGTACATGCGCTGCTCGAGTGCTTCCCTCTGTGCGTCGGTCTCGTCGTTCGGGATGCGCACTCCCACCTCGGGGGCGGCTACGCCGGAGGCGTGGGCCATGCGGTACACGAGCAGCTTGGGCCCGGGTTCGCCTCCGGCGCGGCCTTTCACTGCGGGGGCGAGCCATCCCTCCTTGCATGCTCGGGCGAGCCACGTGCGGATGGTCTCCGTCGGACGGTCGAACTTTGCCGCGACTCGTCTTAGGGCGCCGGCCGGTTTCTCCTCGGCGGTCTCCTCCAGGTATACCTCTGCGAGTTGCCGCAGCAAGTCATCGGTGATGAGGGGGCGGCCACCCCGACGAGGACGCCCGGTTTCCTGACGTGGTGCCACGGGCTCCGTCGCCGGTAGCTGCGTTCCTCCGCGCCGTGCTTCCTCCAGGGCGAGAGGCGTCTGGACGGAACTCACGATGCGCCCGAACGGGAGGTTCTTCACCCGGACCGCGCTGAGTGCCCCGGTAGGGAGCTGTTGCTGGGCAGCCGACCTTTCGCTCGCTCGACAAGTGCAGCGGCTGAGTAGTCGGCTCGCGTCGTCGCCGCTCCGGGACACTGGTCGGTGTGAAGATGCCCCGCGTCCACTGCAAGGCACGCACCCGGTCCGTCGCGGCCGGCCCGGTCGCCGGTAGCCCGAGCAAGGGCTGGCTGTGGCGGTACGATCCGCCCGACAGGCGCGCCCAGTTCGGCGACACGCTGGTGTCGTGCTCGGGGTCGCTGGCGATCGTGGACCTGCCCGTGCCCGGCCAGCAGCTGGAGTTCGGTACCGCCGGGGCGACGGAAGACACGGGCGGTATCGACACGCTGCCCCTGTTCTGACCGGGACCGCTGGGCGCGGGCAGAGTCAGGGCTGCTCGGCCCAGTCGTCCTCGCTCCTCGCGCTAATCCACATAGGTCCGTTCGAGACGCGCCATCTCTTCCTCGAATGGGTCGGCGTCGGCGTCAAACGGCAACGCACCCGTGACGAGAGCGCCGAAGGTATTGACGTCGCGGTCTGTCGAAGGGGCTTCGGGCTTAAAAGATCGCAGGATGGTGAACGGTGTGCCGTCTTCCCTCTCGGCGAGGCTGAAAAGCAGTCGGACTTCCCAGGTGCTGGCCGCGACTGTCGGTTTGCGCCCGTCTATCTGCGCGAGGCCGACGACAAGCCAACTAGTGGTCGCCATGCACCACTTGTGCCAGCCGATCTGATAGCCCTGGATCTTGTCCACTGCGGTCAGCTGCGCCGTATATCCCCTCCACCACCCGACCGCACGCACCCGCCAGGGGTCCGCAGGGTCCACCATGACCCCGAACTGGCTGCTCCAGGGCATGTTGTTGCTGCGTTGACGTGGATAGGCGAGCGCCAAGGCGACACTGATTGCGGCTGCCGCTTCCGGGTGGTGGAGAGCTTCCTCTGCCTCGGTGGCGTCGACTTCACAGGGCTGAGCGAATCGTGAGACGACATCATCGAGCGCAGTCAGGTGGACGAAGCGGTCGCGGACCATGAGCACGTCCTGTGCCATCAACTCCGGGTATTCGGTGCCGTGGGTGAAGTCGTTGGTGTTTCCGCTGACGAAGTAGATCGTCTCCTGCTCGTTGCGTTCGGCGAACTCGATCGCCGAGAGCCAGATCGCGGCGTCCCTACCTCCGACCTTCATCTTCTTCGCCCCCGCCGTCTTGCATGGCGGCAGGACGTTCGCCTCTCGGAACATGCTCTCCTGGAGAGCTTCGAGGCTCACCGGGATGACCTCGGCGAGCTTCTCGAACTCGTTCCGCCAGTGCTCGCGGGCATCCTCCAGTTGGAGATCCGGGAGCCTCTGCGGCTCGGCCCAGGGAGTACGGCGGTTCAGCTGGTTCAGAGCGCTCGATGCGGAGGCGTGCGCGTCCCTGTACTCCATCGTCTTGTGAGCGATCAGCTCCTGCATGGCCGGCCAAGGGATGCCTATCCGCTGGACGCCGATCTCGCGGAGGGCACGCAGCAGTTCGGCGCTGCTTCCCTGAAGGCTCATGCCTTCGACAGTGCATGCATCCAGGATGATCACGCCTGGCCCCCTCCTCCGGCTGATGCAAGATCAAGGGTTCCAGCCGGCGAGCGGGCGTGCAGCTGCTTTGACGTGAAATGAGGGCGCCGGCGGCTGGGGTTGCGCGACACCTGCCGTCCGGACGCTGTAGCGGCATAGCCGCTGACGCCCCTGATCGTCACTCCGGGCCAAGGACGACGGAGCCGGAACCGTAGCAGACCAGGATGGTACGGGGCAGGCCCGACGATCCCGGCTGGTGATCAAAAGTCTTCGGTTGAAGATCAGTTCTGAAGCAGGATTTTCGGCGAGTGCCTATCCATCCACGGTCGGCGAGCTTGGTCCTGACCTGCACCGGACCATCGGCGGCCCCGAACGATCGCCAGGATCTTGCGGTGGCCATCGGGCAGCCCGGTCTCGTCCGGGTCATCGCCGCGGTGCGGAACCAGCGGCACCGCTCGCCCTGCCACCTGCGCCTTCACCGGAGCCACCCGGGCGGCGGCCTCGACCTCGGCCCAGTCCTGTTCGGCCGGTGGGTGCAGCACCCGCTCGGCGATCACCGACTCCTCCCGCTCCGCATCGACCTCCCGAGGTTTTGACCCGAGTTGGCGGACTCAGCGACGTAAACGACGGGGCGCTCCATGGGTGAAGTGGACATGCATGGAGGATGCCCGCCAGCGTCGGGGCGGGCCAGCCGCAGTCGGTGATGGCATCCGCAGCGGTCGGCTATCCCCTCAATCTCGATCGCGCCGACCGGCTGGTGAGCTGTGCGGAGGGCGTGGAAACCCTGGCTCCGGAAGCCGCGGTTCTCATGCCTTCTGGCAGGCCATCACACGATCTTGGACCCGTAGATGTGCTGGCCAGAGCACCCGCCCGTCGAGGACAACGCGGCGCTGCCAAAGGCTGTGAGGAGGGTTCCAGCAGGTCAAGGAGGTGGTGTCCCTGCCGGTAAGGGGTGAGCTCCGGCCCCGCCACCACCCGCGAGGATTCATTATCCGCGAGAAAAAGCTACGCGCGGAAATATTTCCGCGTACGGTGGTCTTCACCTGACGTCCACTCACACCGAGGGAGATGCGTGTCCAGCACGCGCAAGATCATCCGGTCCAAGCCGGTCGTGAAGAAGTACTACGAGGCCATCCCGGTTTCGCAGCTGAGGGTTGACCCGAACCTCGACGCGCAGCGCATGTTCCAGCCCAAGTGGGCCAACCGCCTGGCGAAGATCTGGGACCCCGAGGTGGTCGGCCCCGCGCTGGTCTCCCGCCGCCCGGACGGCGACTATCTCCTCGACGGTCAGCACTCCACCAAGGTCGCGCGCGACATCGAGGGCCCGGACTTCCTCCGGGACTGCATGGTGTACGAGGGGCTGACCAAGAAGCAGGAGGCGAAACTGTTCCTAGCCGCGAACCGCGACCGCCGTGCGGTGAAGCCGTATGAAAACTTCGCCGTGGCGGTCACCGCGCAGGAGGTCGAGGCGGTCACGATCAACGCGGACGTGGAGAGCTGCGGTCTGCATGTGTCGAGCGGCACGTCGAAGAACGGCATCTCGGCAATCCAGGCGCTCAAGGTGGTGCACGGGATGCGCGACCCCGCAGACGGTCTCCTGCGCAAGACGCTTACGACGGTCCTGGGCGCCTGGGGCTCGGACCCGACCAGCTGGGACGGCATGATGCTGCGGGCGGTCGCCATCGTGATCCACCGCAACTGGGACACGATCGACCTGCCCTCCCTGTCGCTGACCCTCAAGCAGGAGCCGGTCGGCGTATGGAAGGATTCCGCGATCAAGGACACGGTCAGCGGCGGCGGCTCACAGTCGCGCTCGATCCCGCTCGCGAACAACATCGCGTACGAGTACACCGTCGCGTTCGGCCCGAAGCATGGGCCGGCCTTTGGACCGCCGAAGCGCCGGAAGGCGAAGACGGTCACCGTCGCCGCGTGAGGTGGGTTGAGTCACGGTGCGTGCGATCGGGGCTGTAGTCCCGATCGCACGCACCATCGATGGCACGTGGCGGCCACCGGTGTGCGGGCCGCACGAGTACAGCAAGACCGAGCAGGAAGACGTCGACCCTGGAACTCTCCCAGGAAGAGGCCGAGGAGATCGACACCCTTGAGAGCGAAGGGGCCGAGCCGACCCGGGGCCGCAGGATCATGCGTCGAATCGCACGCATCGTCACGCCCGCCCTGCCCGCAGCTGCGGCGGCGGGTGCCGATGCAGCTGTCCAGGCGGCGATCGCGGCGGGTGCGGGGCTCTTCGGCTGACCGTTTTTGTGCGGTGGCTGCTGACTCCGACCGACTGCTCGAGACGCGGCTATTTCCCTAGAGAGCACCGGGGCGGCGATGCCGCCGACCTACCAGCCCCGCTTGTGCCACTCCCCGAGGTGAGGCCGCTCGGCACCGAGCGTGGTGTCGTTGCCGTGGCCTGGGTAGATCCAGGTCTCGTCCGGGAGTACGAAGACCTTCGCCTCCAGGCCCGACATCAACGACTCGAAGTCCTGGGGACGTGTTGTCCGCCCAGGCCCCCCCGGGAAGAGGCAGTCGCCGGTGAACACGTGCGGATGGCCGTGCGGGTCGTCGTAGACCAGCGCGATGGAGCCCGGTGTGTGCCCCACGAGATGGCGGGCGGTGAGTTCGACGCGTCCCACCCTGATGACGTCGCCGTCGTCGACGAGGACGTCCGTCGGCACGGGGATGCCGGGGGCGTCCTCGCGGCCGGCGTGGGTGCGTGCGCCCGTGGCGGCGACGACCTCGGCGAGCGCCTGCCAGTGGTCGCCGTGCTGGTGGGTGGTGACGACGGACGCGATGCCGTCGTCACCGATCATGCCGAGGAGCGTCCCCGCCTCGTTGGCGGCGTCGATCAGAAGCTGCTCGTCGGTCGCCCGGCAGCGCAGCAGATAGGCGTTGTTGTCCATCGGGCCGACCGCGATCTTCGTGATCATCAGGTCTTTCAGCTCGTGCACGTCCGCCGGTCCGCCGACCTTGACCTCTCCCGTGTACGTCATGGTGATCAGCCTATAGCGGGGACGGCCCGGCGGAGTGGTCGTCGCGCTACAGCGCCGGCAGCTTCGGCGGTGTCCTGCCCTCCACCTCCAGCGCCGCCGGGGCGCGGCGCCCGGCGAGCCAGCCCAGCAGCTCTGCCGGCGGGCCGCTGACCGTGACCTCGGGCTCGTCCGCGCCGCGGCCGGTGTGCCACGCGGTCGTGCCGTCGGTGACACGGGTCGGCGGGACGTCGGGATGTCCGGAGAACCGCTGCGCCAGGAAGTCGATCTCCCGCAGCGTGAACTCGTCCGGCAGGTCCTCCAGCTCGTATCCGATGCCGAGGTCCACGTGGTGCAGGTCCACCTCCACCCACCGCCGGAACGGCAGCCGGGACGCGGAGTCGGTGATCCCGTTGCGCAGCTCCACCGTCCGTGTCCAGTCCGCGGGGACGTCGCCGGCCGCCTGGAGGCGGGCCGCGCTCTCGCGCAGGTCGGCGAGGTGGACGTCGAGGGGGCGCGGGGCGTCGCGCTCGATGTCGGCGTCCCGCGCCTCGGCGCTCGCGTACATGGGGCGGCCCTGCAGGACGTTCACGAGCGCGTCCGCGTTGCGGGCGAGGTGGGCGAGGACGTGTCCCCGGCTCCAGCCGGGCAGCCGTGACTGCCCGGCGAGTGAGGCGTTGTCCAGTTTCGCGACCGCGGTGAGGAGCCGTTCGGTCGCTTCCCGTACACGGGCCAGGTCATGAGCGTGATCAATCATGGTGCTGACCCTAGTCGCGTGACACGTTCGGGTGAAGGTGGCGAACCTCGCCCGCAAATCGAATGCGCGTGCTATATCGTCGGGAGTGGCGTCGGGCATGCTGGAGGGCCGGCGGTTGTTATGCAACCGGGTAATCCGACCGGCGTTGTCAGTGGCTCCCCCTAGTCTGAAGAAGGACCGGGGCCTCGCCCCTGTCACTTCTCTCAAGAAAGGTGCGGACCGGCGTGGCCGACCGTCTCATCGTCCGTGGCGCGCGCGAGCACAATCTGAAGAATGTCTCGCTCGACCTGCCTCGCGACTCGCTCATCGTCTTCACGGGCCTGTCCGGGTCGGGTAAGTCCTCCCTGGCCTTCGACACGATCTTCGCCGAGGGCCAGCGCCGCTACGTGGAGTCGCTCTCCTCGTACGCCCGGCAGTTCCTCGGCCAGATGGACAAGCCGGACGTGGACTTCATCGAGGGACTGTCCCCGGCGGTCTCCATCGACCAGAAGTCGACCTCGCGCAACCCCCGCTCGACGGTCGGCACCATCACCGAGGTCTACGACTACCTGCGTCTGCTCTTCGCGCGCATCGGCAAGCCGCACTGTCCCGAGTGCGGCCGCCCGATCTCCCGCCAGTCGCCGCAGGCCATCGTGGACAGGGTCCTGGAGCTCCCGGAGGGGAGCCGCTTTCAGGTGCTGTCGCCGCTGGTGCGCGAGCGCAAGGGCGAGTTCGTCGACCTCTTCGCCGACCTGCAGACCAAGGGCTACTCCCGCGCACGCGTCGACGGCGAGACCGTCCAGCTGTCCGACCCGCCCACGCTGAAGAAGCAGGAGAAGCACACCATCGAGGTGGTCGTGGACCGCCTCACCGTGAAGGACTCCGCCAAGCGCCGCCTCACGGACTCCGTGGAGACCGCCCTCGGCCTGTCCGGCGGCATGGTCGTGCTCGACTTCGTCGACCTCCCCGAGGACGACCCCGAGCGCGAGCGCATGTTCTCGGAGCACCTCTACTGCCCCTACGACGACCTGTCCTTCGAGGAGCTGGAGCCCCGCTCCTTCTCCTTCAACTCCCCCTTCGGCGCCTGCCCCGAGTGCACCGGCATCGGCACGCGCATGGAGGTCGACCCGGAGCTGATCGTCCCCGACCCGGACAAGTCGCTGGACGAGGGTGCCATCCACCCCTGGTCGCACGGGCACACCAAGGACTACTTCGGCCGCCTGATCGGCGCCCTCGCCGACGCGCTGGGTTTCCGCACCGACATCCCCTTCGCGGGCCTGCCCCAGCGCGCGCGGAAGGCACTGCTGCACGGTCACAAGACGCAGATCGAGGTGCGGTACCGCAACCGCTACGGCCGCGAGCGCGTCTACACCACGCCTTTCGAGGGCGCGGTGCCCTTCGTGAAGCGCCGGCACAGCGAGGCCGAGAGCGACGCCAGCCGTGAGCGCTTCGAGGGGTACATGCGCGAGGTGCCCTGCCCTTCCTGCGAGGGCACCCGCCTGAAGCCGATCGTCCTCGCCGTGACGATCATGGAGAAGTCCATCGCCGAGGTCTCCGCCATGTCGATCAGCGACTGCGCGGACTTCCTGGGCCGGCTGAAGCTGAACGCCCGGGACAAGAAGATCGCCGAGCGGGTGCTCAAGGAGGTCAACGAGCGGCTGCGCTTCCTGGTCGACGTCGGCCTCGACTACCTCTCGCTCAACCGCGCGGCCGGCACCCTCTCCGGCGGCGAGGCCCAGCGCATCAGGCTGGCCACCCAGATCGGCTCCGGCCTCGTCGGCGTCCTGTACGTCCTGGACGAGCCGTCCATCGGCCTCCACCAGAGGGACAACCACCGACTGATCGAGACCCTGGTACGGCTGCGCGACATGGGCAACACGCTCATCGTCGTGGAGCACGACGAGGACACCATCAAGGTCGCCGACTGGGTCGTGGACATCGGCCCCGGCGCCGGTGAGCACGGCGGCAAGGTCGTGCACAGCGGCTCCCTGAAGGAGCTGCTAGCCAACACCGAGTCGCAGACCGGCGCGTACCTCGCGGGCCGCAAGTCGATCCCGCTCCCGGACGTCCGGCGGCCCCGGGACCCGTCCCGGCAGCTCACCGTGCACGGCGCCCGTGAGAACAACCTGCAGGACATCGACGTGTCCTTCCCGCTGGGGGTGTTCACGGCGGTCACGGGCGTGTCCGGATCCGGCAAGTCGACGCTGGTCAACGACATCCTCTACACCCACCTGGCGCGCGAGCTGAACGGCGCGCGCAACGTGCCGGGACGGCACACGCGCGTGGACGGCGACGACCTCGTCGACAAGGTCGTCCACGTCGACCAGTCGCCGATCGGCCGCACCCCGCGGTCCAACCCCGCGACCTACACCGGTGTCTTCGACCACATCCGCAGGCTCTTCGCCGAGACCACCGAGGCGAAGGTCCGCGGCTACCAGCCCGGCCGCTTCTCCTTCAACGTCAAGGGCGGCCGCTGCGAGAACTGCTCGGGCGACGGCACGATCAAGATCGAGATGAACTTCCTCCCGGACGTCTACGTCCCGTGCGAGGTCTGCCACGGTGCCCGGTACAACCGGGAGACCCTGGAGGTCCACTACAAGGGCAAGTCCATCGCCGACGTGCTGAACATGCCGATCGAGGAGGCCACCGACTTCTTCGAGGCCGTGCCCGCCATCTCCCGGCACCTGAGGACGCTGAAGGACGTCGGCCTCGGCTACGTCCGCCTCGGCCAGTCCGCGACGACCCTGTCCGGCGGCGAGGCCCAGCGGGTCAAGCTCGCCAGCGAACTGCAGAAGCGATCCACCGGACGCACCGTCTACGTCCTGGACGAGCCCACCACCGGTCTGCACTTCGAGGACATCAGCAAGCTGCTGAAGGTCCTCGGCGGCCTGGTCGACAAGGGCAACACCGTCATCGTCATCGAGCACAACCTCGACGTGGTCAAGACAGCCGACTGGATCGTGGACATGGGCCCCGAGGGCGGCGCCGGCGGCGGTCTGGTGGTCGCCGAGGGCACGCCCGAGCAGATCGCCGGGGTCCCGGCCAGCCACACCGGCAAGTTCCTGCGCGAGATCCTCGGCGCCGACCGCGTCAGCGACGCCGAGCCCGTGAAGGCGCCGCGCGGCAGCGCCGCCAAGAAGACGGCAGCGGCCAGGTCGGCCACGAAGAAGACGGTGACGGCCAAGGCGAACAACACCTCGACGGCCAAGGCCGCCGCGGCCACGAAGACGGCGCCCGCGAAGAAGACGACGCGGGCCCGTAAGGCCTGACGCGACCGGCAGGCGCCGGATGCCGACGGCTCGCCTGACGCAACGTCAGAAAGGCGGCGCCCCGTGGGGACTTCCCGCGGGGCGCCGCTCGTTCCACCGGTAGCCGGCCCGGCCCGTCAGGTGGGCAGATCCCCTCACCACCGGTCCGGCCGCACCTCGACAGCGTCACAGCGGAGGCGGAGCGCTCACCACTCACCCAGTTCCGCCGCGTACGGCGGTTCGGCCCCCGCCCGTGAGCAGGTGATCGCCGCCGCGCGTGCCGCGAAGCGCAGCAGCCGCGTCCAGCCCTCCGCCCCGAGGGCCGCGAGCGCTTTCTCGGACAGCGCGTCCTGAGCGGACAGCCCGTGCAGCAGGGCCGCGTTCACAGTGTCACCGGCGCCGATGGTGTCCACGACATCGACCCGTTCACCCGGTACGGAGTACTCCCCGCCCTCCCGGGTGAACACGGTCAGGCCGTCGCCGCCCCGCGTGATCACGACGGCCGACGGGCCCGAGGCCAGCCACTCGCGCGGGGTGCCGCCCAGCCACGCGGCGTCCTCGGCGGAGAGCTTCAGCAGCGTCACCGAGGGCAGCCAGCTCCTGAAACGCGCACGGTAGGCGTCCGCGTCCGGGATCAGTCCCGCCCGGACATTGGGGTCCAGCGCGGTGAACAGCCCCTGCCCGGCCGCCTTCCGCATCAGCTCCTCATAGGCGCTCGCTCCGGGTTCCAGGACGAGCGAGCAGGTGCCGAAGGACACCGCGCGCGTACCGGCGGGGAGGGGGACCGACGCGGAGAACAGACGGTCGGCGGTGCCGTCCACGTAGAAGGAGTAGGCCGCCGAGCCGCCCGCGTCGACCGTCGCCACCGCGAGGGTCGTCGGCTCGGCACCGCGCTCCACGCCCGACACGTCGACGCCGGCCCGCCGCAGCCCGTCGAGCAGGGCCTCGCCGAAGGCGTCGGACGACGTCCGGGAGCGGAACGTGGTGCGGGAGCCGAGCCGGCCCAGGGCCACGGCGGTGTTGTACGGGCCGCCACCGAGCGCCGGCTTCAGGTCCGCGAGGGCGCCGGGGCCCTGCGGTACGAGGTCGATCAGTGCCTCACCGGCGACGACGATCATGAAGCGGTTCCCTTCTCGGGCAGCGTGGATGGTCCGACCGGTCCGGCGTCTTCGCCGGGGACCGGCCCCTCGGGGCACCCGCAGGAGGTGCGGTGCACGAACGCGCACGGCAGTCGCACGGTCCGGGCCGGCCGGTGCGGCTCGGCCAGACGGTCCAGCAGGACCCGGACGGCCCGGGCACCCAGTTCCCTGCTGGGCTGGGCGATGGCGGTGAGGCGGGGCGAGAACAGATCGGCCCAGGCGAAGTCGTCGAAGCAGCACAGCGCGATGTCGTCCGGTACGGCCAGACCGTGTCGGCGGAGGGAGCGCAGGGCGCCGATGGTCATCGCGTTGTTGGCGGTGACGAGTGCCGTGGGCGGCTCGGGCAGGGCCAGCAGGGCGGCCGTGGCCCGTTCGGCGCCGGCGGCCTCCGAGTTGCCGGACACGAGGAGCCGCTCGTCGTGGCCCAGGCCGGCGGCCGCCAGCCCTGCCCGGTAGCCGGCGATGCGCTCACCGGTGGTGCTCAGGCCGGGCAGGCCCGCGACCAGGCCGATGCGGCGGTGGCCGAGTCCCGCGAGGTGGGCGACGAGCCGGGCCGTGGGTTCGGCGCTCTCCGCGCAGACCTGATCGAAGCACGGAGCCTGATCGAAGCACGGAGCGTCCAGCGGGGGCCCGGCCTCCGCTCCGGCCCCGGAAGCAGGGCCCTCACCGGCCGGCGCACCACCGTCGGCGATGCCGCCGTCCGTCACGCCCGCGTCGATCACCCGGTCCAGGAACACCGTCGGCACGGCGTGGCGGCGCAGGTACCCGACGAGGTCGTGGGGGTGCGCGGACGGGGCGACGATCATGCCGTCGACCCGGCGCTCGTGGAGGAGCTGTACGACCTTGCGTTCGTGCCGCGGATCGTCGTGCGGATCGGCGATGAGCAGGCCGTATCCCGCTTCCAGAGCGGCGGACTCGACGCCCTGGAGGATCTCCGTGAAGTACGGATTGCTGATCGCCGACACCGCGAGGCCGATGGAGCGGGTGCGCGAGGTCACCAGGGAGCGGGCCAGGCCGTTGGGCGTGTAACCGAGGGCCTCCACGGCGTCCAGCACGGCCTGGCGGGTGTGGGGCAGGACCGGGCGCGTGCCGTTGAGCACGTGCGAGACGGTCGCCACGGAGACTCCGGCGCTCCGGGCGACGTCGGCCATGGTGGGCATCGCGTTCCCCCTCCCTGAACTGCTTCCGCCTGAACTGCTTCGGCCTGTACGGCTTCGGCCTGTACGGCTTCGGCCTGAACGGCTCGGCGTCACCGTACGGCCGGGAAGTTACCTCATCCGCCGCCCTCGCGTAAACGCTTGCGCAAACGTTTACGTCACATGCGTCCGCGTCCGCCCCTCCTTCCGCGGTGCACCCCTCGCCCTGGCCGCCCCGCTCCGGAAGCGGTCCGTCTGTCCCGGTATCGTCGGCCCGCACACCCCTCAGACCCGTGGAGCCCAGATGTCCGCCCGCCCGTCCCCAAGCCGTCGCACCGTTCTTCGAGGGGTCGTCGCGGTCCCGGCCGCCGGGCTCGGCCTGGCCGCCTGCGCGCCTTCGGGGGGCGGCCCGGCCTCCACCCTGACCGCGCCGGCCGACATCGGCGCCGCGAGTGAGGTCGCGAAGGGCGGCGCCAAGCTCTACCGGGAGCACAACGTCGTGGTCAGCCGCGACGAGAACGGCACCCTCAAGGCGTACAGCACGGTCTGCACGCACGCCCAGTGCGCGATCAACAAGCTGGAGGGGACGACTCTCATCTGCCCCTGCCACGGCAGCCGGTTCGACGCCGTGACGGGCGAGGTGGTGCAGGCCCCGGCCACCGAGCCCCTGGCGGAGCTGTCCGTGAAGGCCGCCGACGGCAGGATCGTCGCCGGCCCCGCCGCCTGACCGGAAGGCCGCGACCGGCGGGGCGGCAGGAGGAGTGGGTCACTCCCAGTCCCAGGCGATGCCCACGATGCCGGGCCGTATGCGCGGTTCGACCACGTGGGCGCAGTGGTGCGGCCGTGGGACGGGCAGTTCCTGCCGGCCGCTGCGGGGTGCCGCCACCGAGTGCTGGCTGAAGCGGTGGCAGCGCAGCGGCAGCGCGGCCGCGTCGAAACGCACCTGCAGGGCGTACTGGCCGCCGGGGAAGCGGAAACGGTCGAGGTACTCCCGGCATGCCCCGGCCGTGCCGTCCTCGATGCCGTACCGGAAGAGGAAGGTGTCGCCGGAGCGGAGCCGGGTGCCGAAGAGCAGCTCCGCCACCAGCACACCGGTGCCCTGGTCCCAGCGGACACGACCGGTGCGGCAGTTCTCCAGGGCCCGTACCCGCATGTCACGCGGGCTGCTGCCGGGGTCACCCTGGTGCACGGCGACGAAACGGTCGACGCCGTCGTGGTGCGCCCGCACGATGTGGTGGGCCTCGCGCCCCGCCAGCTCGCGCCGGGCGCCGATCCGGACCCGCTCATGGTGGCCCAGGGTCCGCAGCCCCCCGTCGAGGAACCAGTCCAGCTCGGCCCGCAGCCCGTCCAGGACCTCCGTGGACTCGACCAGGGAGCGGTACGAGCGGCTCGCCGCGCCGCCGGCCCCCGCCCGCTCGCCGCCCTCACCGAGCAGCCGGATCAGCGACTCGTCCGGCAACCGGAGGATCTCCTCCAGCGCTCGTACGGCGCGCAGCGACTCCGGACGCTGCGGACGGCGGGCGCCCTGCTGCCAGTAGCTCAGACTGGTCACCCCCACCTTGACCCCGTGCCGCGACAGGTGGTGCTGGACACGCTGGAGCGGCAGTCCCCGGGCGGCGATCGCGGCGCGCAGCGCCACGTGGAAGGGGCCGCCCCGCAGGACCGTGTCCAGTTCCACGGTGGGGATGTCCGCGTGCTGTGTGGCATGCCGCATACCGAGGGGCCTCTCTGTGAGGTGTCACTACGGCTGGTCAGACCGTCCGTGCGAGTGAGCGGGGCCACCCCCGTGAGCGCTGTGGCGCCCGTGGCTGCGCACGCTGCGGCTGCCGTGCCCGTCCGTACGACGGCACGGCGCCGGGTTCCCGTGCATTGAAGCGTGTTGACCGGACCCCGACAACACCCCCGGCCCGGCCGCCGCGCGGTCCTGGCCGGACCGGGCGCTCGCGCGGGCGGCCGGAACGGGCGATACGGACAGACCGACGCCGTTGCCCCGGGTCCGCGGTGGGGGTGGAGCGGGCGGCCGGGGCCGACATGGCCGGATCACGCCTGCCGAGCGTGCCGAGGACCGGCGGGAAGGCGGCCTGCCGCCGCGCGACGGCGCGGGGAGCCGTGGAGAGCGCCGGCGCCGCCGGACGGCGGTTCGGTACGGGGGCGCCGCTCACGGGCCCCGGGGAGCGGCCCACGAGGGTACGAGCGTTGTCCACAGGCCCGACGCGGTGTCGGCGCTCGCCAGTAGGGTGTGAGACATGGCCGACCCCTCCAGCTACCGCCCCAGGCCGGGAGACATCCCGGACTGTCCCGGGGTGTACCGGTTCCGTGACGAGCACCGCCGGGTGATCTACGTCGGAAAGGCGAAGAGCCTGCGTCAGCGCCTGGCGAACTACTTCCAGGACCTGGCGAACCTGCACCCGCGCACCCGGACGATGGTGACCACCGCCGCGTCCGTGGAATGGACCGTGGTGTCCACGGAGGTCGAGGCGCTGCAGCTGGAGTACTCCTGGATCAAGGAGTACGACCCCCGGTTCAACGTCAAGTACCGCGACGACAAGAGCTACCCGTACCTCGCGGTGACGATGAACGAGGAGTTCCCGCGCGTACAGGTGATGCGCGGTCACAAGAAGAAGGGCGTCCGGTACTTCGGCCCGTACGCGCACGCGTGGGCCATCCGGGACACCGTCGACCTGCTCCTGCGCGTCTTCCCCGTGCGCACCTGCTCGGCCGGCGTCTTCAAGAACGCCGCCCGCACCGGCCGGCCCTGCCTGCTCGGCTACATCGGCAAGTGCTCCGCCCCATGCGTCGGCCGGGTCACCCCCGAGGACCACAGGGAGCTGGCCGAGGAGTTCAGCGACTTCATGGCCGGCCGCACCGGCACCTACCTGCGCCGTCTGGAGAACCGGATGACGGAGGCGGCCGAGGAGATGGAGTACGAGCGGGCCGCCCGGCTGCGGGACGACATCGAGGCCCTGAAGAGGGCCATGGAGAAGAACGCCGTCGTGCTCACCGACGCGACCGACGCCGACCTCGTCGCCGTCGCCGAGGACGAGCTGGAGGCGGCCGTGCAGATCTTCCACGTGCGCGGCGGCCGGGTGCGGGGCCAGCGCGGCTGGGTGACCGACAAGGTCGAGGACGTCACCACCGGCGCCCTGGTCGAGCACGCCCTGCAGCAGCTGTACGGCGAGGAGTCGGGGGACGCGGTCCCCAAGGAGGTGCTGGTCCCCGCCCTGCCCGAGCCGGTGGAACCGGTCCAGGAGTGGCTGGCCGGCCGCCGTGGGGCCAACGTCTCGCTGCGCATCCCGCAGCGCGGCGACAAGAAGGCGCTCATGGAGACCGTGCAGCGCAACGCCCAGCAGGCCCTCGTACTGCACAAGACCAGGCGCGCGTCGGACCTCACCACCCGCTCGCGGGCCCTGGAGGAGATCGCCGAGGCCCTGGACCTGGACAGTGCCCCGCTGCGGATCGAGTGCTACGACATCTCGCACCTCCAGGGCGACGACGTGGTCGCCTCCATGGTCGTCTTCGAGGACGGCCTGCAGCGCAAGAGCGAGTACCGGCGCTTCCAGATCAAGGGCTTCGCCGGGCAGGACGACGTCCGCTCCATGCACGAGGTGATCAGCCGCCGCTTCCGCCGCTACCTCGCAGAGAAGGAGAGGACGGGGGAGTGGGCCGAGGACGAGCAGGCGGGCACCGGCGGCGAGGCGGCGCTCGCCGGGAACGCGTCCCCGTTCACCGGCACGGACGTCATCGACGGCGCCCTCAAGGACGACGACGGCCGTCCCAGGAAGTTCGCCTACCCGCCCCAGCTCGTCGTGGTCGACGGCGGCCGGCCACAGGTCGCCGCGGCCCGGCGCGCCCTGGACGAGCTGGGCATCGACGACATCGCGGTCTGCGGCCTCGCCAAGCGTCTGGAGGAGGTCTGGGTGCCCGGCGAGGACGACCCGGTGGTCCTGCCGCGCACCAGCGAGGGGCTCTACATGCTCCAGCGCGTCCGGGACGAGGCGCACCGCTTCGCGATCACCTACCAGCGCACCAGGCGGGCCAAGCGGCTGCGCACCGGGCCGCTGGACGACGTGCCCGGCCTGGGCGAGACCCGCAAACAGGCGCTCATCAAGCATTTCGGCTCGGTGAAGAGGCTGCGGGCCGCCACGGTCACGCAGATCCAGGAAGTGCCCGGTATAGGCCGCAAGACGGCCGAGACCATCGCCGCGGCCCTGGCCCGGGCGGCCCCGGCCGCACCTGCCGTGAACACGGCGACCGGAGAGATCATTGAGGACGAGGAACCCGTGACGACGGGGGGTTCCTCGGGGGAGCCCGTGACCGCGGGACTCCCGGACGAACGACGGGGGCAGGAGACATGACCGAGCACGACGCACACCCCACAGCGGACCGGGAACAGCAGGCCGAGGGGGAACGGCAGCACCCGGTACAGGAAAGCGGAGCACAGGTGAGTACGGACGTCACACCTGCCGGGGCCCACGAGGCGGCCATCCCCGAGCTGGTGATCATCTCCGGCATGTCCGGAGCGGGCCGTTCGACGGCCGCCAAGTGTCTGGAGGACCTCGGCTGGTTCGTCGTGGACAACCTGCCGCCCGCGCTCATCCCCACCATGGTGGAACTGGGCGCCCGTTCCCAGGGCAACGTGGCGCGGATCGCGGTCGTCGTGGACGTACGCGGCCGCCGCTTCTTCGACAACCTGCGCGAATCCCTCGCCGACCTGGAGGCGAAGCACGTCACCCGGCGGATCGTTTTCCTCGAGTCCTCCGACGAGGCCCTGGTCCGCCGCTTCGAGTCGGTGCGCCGCCCGCACCCGCTCCAGGGGGACGGCCGCATCGTCGACGGCATCGCCGCCGAGCGGGAGCTGCTGCGCGAGCTGCGCGGCGACGCCGACCTGGTGATCGACACCTCCAGCCTCAACGTGCACGAGCTGCGCGCCAAGATGGACGCCCAGTTCGCCGGGGAGGAGGAGCCCGAGCTGCGGGCCACCGTGATGTCCTTCGGCTTCAAGTACGGTCTGCCGGTCGACGCCGACCTCGTGGCGGACATGAGGTTCCTGCCCAACCCGCACTGGGTCCCGGAGCTGCGCCCGTACACCGGCATCAACGAGGAGGTGGCCGCCTACGTCTTCAACCAGCCCGGCGCCAAGGAGTTCCTCGACCGCTACGCCGAACTGCTGCGGCTCGTCGCGGCCGGCTACCGGCGCGAGGGAAAGCGGTACGTGACCATCGCCATCGGCTGCACCGGCGGCAAGCACCGCTCGGTCGCGATGTCGGAGAAGCTCGCCGCGCGCCTCGCGGCCGAGGGCGTGGAGACGGTGGTCGTGCACCGGGACATGGGACGGGAATGACGGCACGTACACGGCGGCTGAGCCGGCTGCGCCGGATGGTGCCGGACGGCCGCTCGAGCCGCGCCGCCGAGGCGCGGGAGGCCCGGCCCGCCGAGGCCCGCGGCGGCCGGGCCCGCCGCAGGGGCGCCCAGCCCAAGGTCGTCGCGCTCGGCGGGGGCATGGGCCTGTCCGCCTCGCTCGCCGCGCTGCGCCGGATCACCGGTGATCTCACCGCCGTCGTCACCGTGGCCGACGACGGCGGTTCCAGCGGGCGACTGCGCGACGAACTGGGCGTGCTGCCCCCCGGCGACCTGCGCAAGGCGCTGGCCGCGCTGTGCGGCGACGACGACTGGGGCCAGACCTGGGCCAGGGTCATCCAGCACCGCTTCCAGTCCCAGGGCGACCTGCACGACCACGCGGTCGGCAACCTGCTGATCGTCGCCCTGTGGGAGCAGCTGGGCGACCACGTACAGGCCCTGGACCTGGTCGGCAAACTGCTGGGCGCGCACGGGCGGGTGCTGCCCATGTCCGCCGTGCCGCTGGAGCTGCAGGCACTGGTCAAGGGGCACGACCCCATGCGGCCCGAGGACGTCGACACCGTGCGTGGGCAGGCGACCGTCGCCCTGACCCCGGGCGAGGTGCAGTCGGTGCACGTCGTGCCGCACGACCCGCCCGCCGTCCCGGAGGCCGTCGCCGCCGTCCTGGACGCGGACTGGGTGGTGCTCGGCCCCGGTTCCTGGTTCTCGTCGGTCATCCCGCACCTGCTCGTCCCCGAGCTGCTGGACGCCCTGACCGTGACCAAGGCGCGCAAGGTCCTCTCCCTGAACCTCGCCCCGCAGCCAGGAGAAACCGCGGGCTTCTCCCCGCAGCGTCATTTGGAGGTTTTGGGGCGACACGCCCCTAAACTCGCCCTGGACGTGGTGCTGGCCGACGAGGCCGCGGTGCCCGACCGCGACTCGCTCACCGAGGCCGCCAAGCGGCTGGGAGCCGCGGTCGAGCTGGCGCCGGTGGCCCGGACCGACGGAAGCCCCCGGCACGACCCGGAGCTGCTGGCCGCCGCGTACGACCGTATTTTTCGGATGCATGGAAGGATCGGCCCATGGCGATGACGGCAGCGGTGAAGGACGAGATCTCCCGGCTCCCCGTCACCCGGACCTGCTGCAGGAAGGCGGAGGTCTCCGCCATTCTGCGGTTCGCCGGCGGCCTTCACCTGGTGAGCGGGCGCATCGTGATCGAGGCGGAGCTGGACACCGCGATGGCGGCCCGCCGCCTCAAGCGGGACATTCTGGAGATCTTCGGCCACAGCTCCGAGCTGATCGTGATGGCACCCGGCGGGCTGCGCCGCGGCTCGCGCTACGTGGTACGCGTGGTGGCGGGCGGTGACCAGCTGGCGCGGCAGACGGGCCTGGTGGACGGCCGGGGCCGGCCGATCCGCGGGCTGCCCCCTCAGGTGGTGTCCGGGGCCACCTGTGACGCCGAGGCCGCCTGGCGCGGGGCCTTCCTGGCCCACGGCTCGCTGACCGAGCCGGGCCGTTCCTCCTCGCTGGAGGTGACCTGCCCGGGGCCCGAGGCGGCCCTCGCGCTGGTCGGGGCCGCCCGCAGGCTGTCGATCGCGGCGAAGGCGCGCGAGGTGCGCACCGTGGACCGGGTCGTGGTCCGCGACGGTGACGCGATCGGCGCGCTCCTGACGAGGCTCGGCGCGCACGAGTCGGTGCTGGCCTGGGAGGAGCGCCGGATGCGCCGCGAGGTGCGGGCCACCGCCAACCGGCTCGCCAACTTCGACGACGCCAACCTGCGCCGCTCGGCCCGCGCGGCCGTGGCGGCCGGTGCCCGGGTGCAGCGGGCGCTGGAGATCCTGGGCGAGGAGGTTCCCGAGCACCTCGCGGCCGCCGGGCGCCTGCGCATGGAGCACAAGCAGGCCTCCCTGGAGGAGCTGGGCGCGCTCGCCGACCCGCCGCTGACGAAGGACGCGGTCGCGGGCCGCATCCGCCGTCTGCTGGCGATGGCCGACAAGCGCGCCTCCGATCTGGGCATCCCGGGCACGGAGGCCAACCTCAGCGAGGAGCTGGCGGACAACCTGGTCGGCTGACCCGACAGCACGTCAGAAACGCCGGTGCGTACGCCCGTTCGGGTGGTCCGCACCGGCTTTCGCGTGTCCGTGAGGCGCCCTTGACTCGATCATGGAGTGACATGAGCCTGGCAACCTGTTCGCCGCTGTGGCGAGCCACCGGTAGGGGGGTTCATGAGACACAGAGCGAGATCGATCCTCGCCGTCGGCGCGCTCCTCGTCGGAGGAGCGAGCCTCGCGCCCGTCGCCCAGGCGCGAAGCGGAGCACCGGCCGGGTCCGACCCGGACCAGGTCAAGGTCTACCACGCGGAGGTCACCCCGAAGCAGGTTCCGCTGCTCCTCCAGGCCGGACAGGACGGCCACGAACTCGCCGAGCGGGTGACCGGGACCAGGAAGACCACCGTCGAGGTCTACCTCACCGACGAGCAGGCCGGAAAGCTCGAGAAGAAGGGCGTCCGCCTCACCGAGCACACCGTGCCGGCGAAGGCCGAGGCCCGTCTGCGCGCCGCCTCCCAGGGCGTGTTCCGGCCCTACAGCGGCAGCGGCGGCCTGAAGGAGGAGATCCTCCGCACCGCGCGGGCCCACCCCGGTCTCACCAAGGTCGAGTCCATCGGCCGCACCGTCGGCGGCCAGGACATCCTCGCGCTCAGACTGACCAGGAACGCGAAGAAGTCGGCGGACGGCGCCAAGCCGTCCGTGCTGTACATGTCCAACCAGCACGCGCGCGAGTGGATCACGCCGGAGATGACCCGGCGGCTGATGCACTACTACCTGGACCACTACGGGACCGACAAGCGCGTCAGGAAGATCGTCGACTCCACGGAACTGTGGTTCGTGCTCTCGGCCAACCCCGACGGCTACGACTACACCTTCCGTGACTCCGGCACCCGCCTCTGGCGCAAGAACCTGCGCGACGTCAACGGCGACGGCGTCATCGGCACGGGTGACGGCGTCGACCTCAACCGCAACTTCGCCTACAAGTGGGGCTACGACGACGAGGGTTCCTCCCCCAGCCCCACCAGCGAGACCTACCGCGGCGCGAGTCCCGCGTCCGAGCCCGAGACCAGGGCGCTCGACGGTTTCGAGAAGCGCATCGGCTTCCGGTACGCCATCAACTACCACTCCGCCGCCGAACTGCTCCTCTACGGCGTCGGCTGGCAGGTGGCCACCCCGACCCCGGACGACGTCCTCTACAAGGCGCTCGCGGGCACCCCCGGCAACTCGGCCGTCCCCGGCTACCGTCCGCAGGTCTCCTCGGAGCTGTACACCACCAACGGCGAGGCGGACGGACATGCGTCGAACGTCAACGGGATGGCCATGTTCACGCCTGAGATGTCGACCTGTCAGACCGCGTCGGACGCCGACCCGGACGACGCCTGGAAGGCCGAGAACTGCCGCTCGGTCTTCAACTTCCCCGACGACGAGAAGCTGATCCGGAAGGAGTTCGCGAAGAACGTCCCCTTCGCGCTCTCCGTCGCCGAGACGGCCGTGCACCCGGACAGGCCCGCCTCCACGGTCGGTCTGAGCGCGGCCGACTTCACCCCGGCCGCGTTCTCCACGTCGTACTCCCGGGGCGCGTCCCAGGAGGTCTCGGCCGTCGTCCGCAAGGCGGTCCGGGACAAGGAGCTCAAGTACCGGGTCAACGGCGGCCGTACCCGCGACCAGGCGCTCAGGCGCTGGAAGGGCGGCGAGACCTACGGCGGTGACGACGACCTCCACTTCGACGAGTACCGCGCCGAGGTGCGCGGCGGCGGACCGGGGGACCGGGTCGAGGTGTGGTTCACCGGGAGGACGAGGAGCGGGAAGAAGGTCTCCAGCAGCCACTTCACCTACACCGTCGCCGAGCGGGCCCGGGCGGACACGCTCGTCGTCGCCGAGGAGGGCACGGCGGCCGCGCACGCGCGGAAGTACGCGGACGCCGTCAGGGCGGCCGGTCACCGGGCGATCGTGTGGGACGTGGCCAGGCAGGGCGTCCCGGACGCGCTCGGCGTGCTGGGCCACTTCCGGACGGTCGTGCACTACTCCGGCGCGAACGGCCCGGGCAACCCGGTCCAGCTCCAGCTGCGCGCCTACCTCAACGAGGGCGGCAGGCTGATCGAGGCCGGCGAGCTGGCCGGCGGCGACGTCGACCTCGGCGACGGCACCCCGTCGGACGACTTCAGCCAGTACTACCTGGGCGCGTACAGCCGTACGTCGACCAAGGGGGCCACCGGCTTCACCGGCACGGGCGGCCTCGCCGGCGTCACCGGCGCCCTCGGCGACGCCCCCGGCAACCCGCTGGACAAGGCCGGCACCTACGGCGTCACCTCCGAGGAACTGCCCGTCTCCGCCTACCCGCAGTTCAGGAGCGCGGGCGCGGGCCGGTTCGCCGGGACCGTGAACCCCTACGGGCCGTACTCCGGCGCCGCCATGGCCGCCGCCGTGCACACCGACGACGCCTACAAGAGACTGACCCGCACGATCGACCTGACCGGTGTCGGCGCGGCGGAGAAGCCGGCGCTGAGCACCCGGCTGCTGTGGGACACCGAACCCGGCTACGACCACGCGGTCGTCGAGGCGCACACCGTGGGCGCCGACGACTGGACGACGCTGCCGGAGGCGTCGGGCGCCTCGAGCACGGCGGTGCCCTCGGAGTGCGGGGAGGGGTTCCTGATCGGCGAGCACCCCTGGCTCAGGCACTACCTGACGCTCACGGGCACCGCCTGCACCGCGAGCGGCAGCACCGGCTCCTGGAACAGCCTCACCGGCAGCTCCGACGGCTGGCGGCAGGTGAGCTTCGACCTGAGCGCCTACGCCGGGAAGAGCGTCGAGGTCTCGATCGGCTACGTCACCGACCCGGGCAGCGGCGGGCACGGCGTGCTCGCCGACGACGCCTCGCTGGTGGTCGGCGGCACGGCGAAGGAGACCGAGGGGTTCGAGTCGTCGCTGGGCGCGTGGCGGCCGGCCGGACCGCCCGAGGGCAGCCCCGCCGTCCTGAAGGACTGGACGCGCACCGGAACCCTGTTCCAGACGTACGCGGCGGTCACGACCGACGACACCGTACTGCTCGGTTTCGGCCTGGAACAGGTGCCGTCCGCGGACGACCGGACGGCCCTGCTGAGGAAGGCGTTCGGCGCGCTTGACGGCTGAAGGGGGACCGTACTCGACAGGTGAGCGCAGCCCCCTCTCAACAGTGCGGGAAGGGGCCACTCGACAGGTGAGCCGACCCGCTCACGAACGAGTGAAATCAAGGCCACCGGGCACTGGCACTCCATAACAAAACGGAGGGAAACGCACCCCGATCCGAGGTGGTCCGTACCCCTACTGGCGGGTACGGAACGCCTGCCCGTGTATGCGGCATCTCGATGTCACCGCGGGGCCCTCGGAGAGGTAGGGTCGGTGGTGGTCGGGGACATCCCAAACAGAGCTCGCCGGCACCGCATGGCCGGCGTACCAACGAGGAGATCGGTTCGTGACGATCCGCGTAGGCATCAACGGCTTCGGCCGCATCGGTCGTAACTACTTCCGCGCCCTGCTGGAGCAGGGGGCGGACATCGAGGTTGTGGCTGTCAACGACCTGGGTGACACCGCGACCACCGCGCACCTGCTCAAGTACGACACGATCCTGGGCCGCCTCAAGCAGGAGGTCTCCCACACCGCCGACACCATCACCGTCGACGGTCACACCATCAAGGTGCTCTCCGAGCGCAACCCGGCGGACATCCCCTGGGGTGAGCTCGGCGTCGACATCGTCATCGAGTCCACCGGCATCTTCACCAAGCGGGACGACGCCGCCAAGCACCTCGCCGGCGGCGCCAAGAAGGTCCTCATCTCGGCTCCGGCCAAGGACGAGGACATCACCATCGTGATGGGCGTCAACCAGGACAAGTACGACGCCGCCAACCACCACGTCATCTCCAACGCCTCCTGCACCACCAACTGTGTGGCGCCGATGGCGAAGGTCCTCGACGAGAACTTCGGCATCGTCAAGGGCCTGATGACGACGGTGCACGCGTACACGAACGACCAGCGCATCCTGGACTTCCCGCACAAGGACCTGCGCCGCGCCCGTGCCGCCGCCGAGAACATCATCCCGACCACCACCGGTGCCGCCAAGGCCACCGCGCTGGTCCTGCCGCAGCTCAAGGGCAAGCTGGACGGCATGGCCATGCGCGTCCCGGTCCCGACCGGCTCGGTCACCGACCTCGTCCTGGAGCTCGGCCGCGAGGTCACCAAGGAAGAGGTCAACGCCGCCTTCCAGAAGGCCGCCGAGGGCGAGCTCAAGGGCATCCTCGAGTACACCGAGGACCCGATCGTCTCCTCGGACATCGTCAACGCCCCGGCGTCCTGCACCTTCGACTCCTCCCTGACCATGGTCCAGGAGGGCAAGAACGTGAAGGTCATCGGCTGGTACGACAACGAGTGGGGCTACTCCAACCGCCTCGTCGACCTCACGGTCTTCGTCGGCAACCAGCTCTGATCGCCGAAGATCACAGCAGCAGGACCTTGAAGTGAGAGCAGGGCTCGGGCAGCGCACCGTCGCGTTGCCCGGGCCCTGTCTCGCGTACGGACCACGCCCTCATACGATCAGGGGCATCAAGAGCCCTCCTCAGGAGTCCACTCAATGAAGACGATCGACGAACTTCTCGCCGACGGCGTGAGCGGAAAGCGGGTCTTCGTCCGCGCCGACCTCAACGTGCCGCTGGCCGACGGGACGATCACCGACGACGGCCGTATCCGCGCCGTCCTGCCCACCGTCAGGGCCCTCGCGGACGCGGGCGCCAAGGTGGTCGTCGCCTCGCACCTGGGCCGCCCCAAGGGCGCCCCGGACCCCGCCTTCTCCCTGGCTCCGGCCGCCTCCCGCCTGGGTGAACTCCTCGGTGCCGCCGTGGCCTTCGCGACCGACACCGTGGGCCGGTCCGCCCAGGACACGGTCGCTGGCCTCACCGACGGCCAGTTCGCGGTCCTGGAGAACCTGCGCTTCAACGCCGGCGAGACCGCCAAGGACGACGCCGAGCGCGGCGCCTTCGCCGAGCAGCTCGCCGCCCTCGCCGACGTCTACGTCGGCGACGGCTTCGGCGCCGTGCACCGCAGGCACGCCTCCGTCTACGACCTCCCGGCCCGCCTGCCCCACTACGCCGGCTACCTCATCGCCACCGAGGTCGGCGTCCTGAAGAAGCTCACCGACGACGTCAAGCGGCCCTACGTCGTCGCGCTCGGCGGCGCCAAGGTCTCCGACAAGCTCGCCGTCATCGACCAGCTGCTCGGCAAGGCCGACCGTCTCCTCATCGGCGGCGGGATGGCCTACACCTTCCTCAAGGCCAAGGGCTACGAGGTCGGCATCTCCCTCCTGCAGGAGGACCAGGTCCCGGCCGTCACCGAGTACCTGGAGCGCGCCGAGAAGCAGGGCGTGGAGCTGGTGCTCCCCGTCGACGTCGTGGTCTCCCGGGAGTTCCCGGACCTGAAGGCCAAGGCGCCGACCGAGCACAGCGTGGTCGACGCGGACAAGATCCCCGCCGACCAGGAGGGCCTGGACATCGGCCCGAAGACCCGAGAGCTGTACGCCTCGAAGCTCGCCGACGCCGCGACCGTCTTCTGGAACGGTCCCATGGGCGTCTTCGAGCACCCCGACTACGCCGAGGGCACCAAGGCGGTCGCCCAGGCTCTCCTCGACACCGACGGCTTCACCGTCGTCGGCGGCGGTGACTCCGCCGCGGCCGTGCGTACGCTCGGCTTCGACGAGAACGCATTCGGCCACATCTCGACCGGTGGCGGCGCCTCCCTCGAATACCTCGAGGGCAAGACGCTCCCCGGCCTCGCCGCACTGGAGGACTGACCCCGATGAGCACCCGCACGCCGCTGATGGCGGGCAACTGGAAGATGAACCTCAACCACCTCGAGGCCATCGCGCACGTCCAGAAACTCGCCTTCGCCCTGGCCGACAAGGACTACGAGGCCGTCGAGGTCGCCGTTCTGCCGCCCTTCACCGACCTGCGCTCCGTGCAGACCCTGGTCGACGGCGACAAGCTCCGGATCAAGTACGGCGCCCAGGACATCTCGCAGCACGACTCCGGCGCCTACACCGGTGAGATCTCCGGCCCGATGCTGGCCAAGCTGAAGTGCACGTTCGTGGCGATCGGGCACTCCGAGCGCCGGCAGTACCACGACGAGACCGACGAGATCGTCAACGCAAAGGTCAAGGCCGCCTACAAGCACGGCCTGACCCCGATCCTGTGCGTCGGCGAGGAGCTGGACGTCCGCGAGGCGGGCAACCACGTCTCCCACACCCTCGGCCAGGTCGAGGGCGGCCTGAAGGACCTGCCGGCCGAGCAGGCCGAGTCCGTCGTGATCGCGTACGAGCCCGTGTGGGCCATCGGCACCGGCAAGGTGTGCGGCGCCGAGGACGCGCAGGAGGTCTGCGCCGCCATCCGCGCCAAGCTCGCCGAGCTGTACTCGCAGGACGTGGCCGACAGGATCCGCATCCAGTACGGCGGCTCCGTCAAGTCGGGCAACGTCGCCGAGATCATGGCGCAGGCCGACATCGACGGCGCGCTGGTCGGCGGCGCCTCGCTGGACGCCGACGAGTTCGTCAAGATCGTGCGCTTCCGCGACCAGTGATCAGCACTGAGAGTAGGCGGTAGCGGCGATACGTCGTAGTCTTGCGGGGGCACGGCCCAGCTGCTGTGCCCCCGTCGTCCATCCGAGTCCGAGGAAGTTGGTCCAGCCGTGGTTTTGGGGTTCTCGATCGCCCTGATCATCTTCAGCCTGCTGCTGATGCTGCTGGTGCTGATGCACAAGGGGAAGGGCGGCGGCCTCTCCGACATGTTCGGCGGCGGCATGCAGTCCTCCGTCGGCGGCTCCTCGGTCGCCGAGCGCAACCTCGACCGGATCACCATCGTGATCGGCCTGGGGTGGTTCGCGTGCATCATCGTGCTCGGCCTGCTGATGAAGTCGAACAGCTGACGCACGAACACCATGTGCTTCACGCACATTCCGTACGGAAGGCCCCATGTTCGGTACGCGCTCCTGAGCGCGGCCTATCATGGGGCTTGCGTCTAGGTGTGGAGGTTGTAACTCCGGCCACTGGACGCGCGTTGGGCCTTACGTAGACTGAGGCGCTCGCGGCGAAGCGGAACGCCGACTCGCTTCGCGGCACCATCACGCAGGGAGTTACGACCGTGGCAAGTGGCAACGCGATCCGGGGAAGCCGGGTCGGGGCGGGGCCGATGGGCGAGGCCGAGCGCGGCGAGTCCGCGCCACGTCTGCGCATCTCCTTCTGGTGCTCCAACGGGCACGAGACGCAGCCCAGCTTCGCGAGCGACGCTCAGGTCCCCGACACCTGGGACTGCCCGCGCTGCGGCTTCCCGGCCGGCCAGGACCGGGACAACCCGCCCGACCCGCCGCGCACCGAGCCGTACAAGACCCACCTCGCCTACGTACGGGAGCGGCGCAGCGACGCGGACGGGGAGGCGATCCTCGCCGAGGCGCTCGCCAAACTGCGGGGCGAAATCTAGGAGTTCTCACCGGCCGGGTGCCCAGGGGCGCCGGGCCGGAGCCGTTTCGCACCGCCGCCGGCGGCCCGTTGCCAGTGGTGTCCCCTACGGTTCGCCCATCGGCGGAACGTGAGGGGGAGACGTCGCGGCGGTCGGGACAACGCCTCCACGGCCCTGCCGCCCTCTCTACTGGACCGCGAGCGGCTGGGCGCGGCCGACGCACGGCTGATGACCGGTCAGCAGATCGCCGGTGGGCCGCCGGCGGGCGGCTCGCCGCCCCGCTCGTGCCGCCGCTGCTGACGGTCGGGGCCTTCATGCCGTTCGCCGCCGACGCGGCCACGTACCTCGCGGCCGCCGCCCTGGTGGCGGCGCGGCTCCGGGGCGATGGTGGGCCGCATCGCCTCCGCCTTCCGCACCTCCTCGACGTCCGGAGCCCCGCTCGGCGCGCTCCTCGGCGGCGCGTTCGGCCCGTACGTACAGGCCGTACGGGCCGAACGGCCCGGCCCTGCTCGCCGCCGTCCTCTTCGCCTTCGCCTTCGCCGTCACCGTGGTGATACCGGCGCGCAAGCCGGACGTACCCGTTGTTGCCCGCGTGGACGACCCGGTGGACGCTCCTCGCGCACGCTGATCAATTAGGTTGGGACCGGCAGCGGGGCAAGGTACGCAGCACCACAGGTGCAGGAAAGAAGGCTGAAGTCGGATATGAACGCAGACGGCCGTACCAGGCTCAACCAGACGCCCGAGTGGACCGCGCTCGCCAAGCACCGGGAGGAACTGGCCGGCACCCATCTGAGGGACCTGTTCGCCGCCGATCCGCAGCGCGCCGCCGGGTACACCCTCGAGGTCGGTGACCTCCACATCGACTACTCCAAGCACCTGGTCACCGACGAGACGCTGCGGCTGCTGCGCGAGCTGGCCGCCGCGACGGGTGTGTTCGGGCTGCGGGACGCGATGTTCGGTGGTGAGCGGATCAACGTCACCGAGGACCGGGCGGTGCTGCACACCGCGTTGCGGGCCCCGCGGGACGCGGTGGTGGAGGTCGGTGGCGAGGACGTGGTGGCGAAGGTCCACGAGGTCCTGCAGAAGATGGCCGGTTTCGCCGGCCGGGTCCGTTCGGGTGAGTGGACCGGTCACACCG
>NZ_BMUE01000013.1 GCF_014650035.1 Streptomyces lucensis JCM 4490
TGGAACTCCGGCGTACCCTCCTCCAGCACCGCCAGCCGATCGAAGAACACCCGCGACAACTCCCGCGCGTCCTTCGGCGCGACCCGGGACGGGTCGGCGATCTCCGGAACGTCCGCCGTACGCCTCGTGGTCCGCGCGGTCGTCGTCGCCATCGTGCCCCCTCCCGGTCGATCGGCCTCTTCCCCACCGGTCCCCCCGCCCGGCATGCACGCGTCTACCCCTGATGCCGCCCGGCAATCGGACGGAGCCGCGCGGCCGTTCCCGCTACGGCGCCGGCTCGTCGGCGGTGATGACCAGAACCGCCTGGTCGTCCTCGACGTCCCGGCCGTTCACGAAGCCGCGGACGTCCTCGGCCACCGCCTCGACGATGTCCGCCGCGGTCGGCCGGCGCGGCGCGGAGGCCAGGGCCTTGGCCAGTCGCATGTCGCCGTACTGTTCGGTCCCGTCCTCCCCGTCGGTCCGGCACTCGGTGAGGCCGTCGGTGTAGAGGAGCAGGCTCTCCCCGGGACGGAGGGTGAAGCGGCGGGCGGCGAGCCTGGGCGGGATGCCTATGCCGAGCAGCCCGCCGGACGCCTCCACCGTGTCGACCGCGTGGTCGGTGTCCAGCAGCAGGGGCAGCGTGTGGCCGGCCCGGACGAGGTGGACGGCGAGTCCGTCGGCCGCCGGTGCGAGGTGGCCGTAGACGAGGGTCACGAAGCCGTTGTTCTGGTGGGCGTAGCGGTCGTTCAGCGCCTTGTCGACGGCCTTGACGATGTCGACGGGGTCGTCGAGGAGGGAGGCGACGGCGCGGGCGGTGTGCCGGACCAGCGCGGTCGTGGTGGCGGCCATGGCCCCGCGCCCGCAGACGTCGCCGAGGATGAAGGCCCAGCTGCCGTCGTCGCGGGGGAAGACGTCGTAGAAATCGCCGCCGATCTCCAGCCCCTCGCCGGCCGGGTGGTAGAAGGCGGCGAGCTGGGCGCCGGGGATCTCGGGCAGGTCGGGCAGCAGAAGGCCGGTCTGCAGGTCGCGGGCCAGGGCCGCGCGCTGCGCGTACTGGCGCGCGTTGCGGGCGGCCGAGGCGGCGCGGCGGGCGAGTTCCTCCGCCAGGGCGACCCGGTGGCCGTCGAAGCTGTGCCCGTCGGTGGACAGCAGGGTCAGTGCGCCGAAGGGCCGGTCGCGGTCCAGGAGCGGTACGCAGACGTAGCCGGTGACGCCGAGGTCCTGCCAGGGTCCGGGGCCGGTCGGGGTGCGGCGGGCCACTTCGGTCAGGCCGGAGGCCAGGACCCGCGCGACGGCGTCGTCCTCGGTGTCGCGGGCGGGGGCGTGGGAGGCGAGCAGCCTGTGGGCCTCGCCGGCCGGTGCGGCGGTCGCCACCCGGTGCACGCGTCCGGCCTCCACGACGTCGACCGCGGCCAGGGGCGCCAGCGCCGGGCTGGACAGGGTGGCCAGGCGCTGCAGGGTCTGCCGCTCGTCGAGCGGGCCGGCCAGGGCGGTGCTGGCGGTCAGCAGGAAGGCGAGGTCGTCGCGGGCCGCCTTCTCCCGCTCGTCGGCGGCCAGCCGGGCCTGTTCCGCGCGGTGCCGCTCCACGGCGAGGGCCGCCGTGTCGGCGAAGACGCGGGCCATCGCCAGATCGGTGTCCTGAGGGGCTCGCGGTACGCGGTGGTACATCGCGAAGGTGCCCAGCAGCCGGCCGTCGCGGGTCAGGATCGGCGTCGACCAGCAGGCGGCGAGTCCGGCCCGGCCGGCGAGGTCGCGGAAGTCGTCCCACAGGGGGTCGGTGGCGATGTCGCTGACGATCACGTTCCGGCGCCGGTGGGCCGCGGTGCCGCACGAGCCCACGCCTTCGCCGGTGGTGATCCCGTCGATGGCCTGGTTGTAGAAGTCGGGCAGGCTGGGGGCCGCGCCGTGGTGCAGGTGGCGGCCGTCCTCGTCGGCCAGCAGAACGGAGACGATCACCTCGGAGGACAGTTCCTCGATCGCCCTGCACATGCCGTCCAGCACCTCGGACAGCGGGGCCTGGCGGGCTATCTGCTCCAGCAGCGCGCGCTGCTCCACGGCCAGCCGCCGGGCGTGCTTGACCTGGGTGACGTCCACGCCGATCATGCGCACGCCGAGGACGTTGCCGCCGGCGTCGCGGCGCGCCTCGTAGGTGAAGTCGAAGTAGGCCTCGCGCGTGTCGTCGCCGAGGCCGATGAGGACGCGGGCGTCGCGGCCGACGTGGCGCGTGCCGCTCCGGTACACCTGGTCCAGGAGCCCGATGAAGCCCTGGGCGGCCAGCTCGGGCATCAGCTCGGCCAGTGGGACACCGGTGCGTTCGCGCCGTCCGCCTCCGATCGCCGCGAAGAAGGCCGGGTTCGCCGCCTCCAGCACGTGCGCGGGGCCCGCCATGGACGCGAACAGCGCGGTGGACGTGCCGAACAGCAGCGACAGGTTCTCGTCCGTGCCGTCCGGCGCCGCGGGCAGGCGGACCTCGTCCGCCGGCCGCCGCTCTCGCTCAGCCGTCACGCCGCCCCCTCGCCGGACCGCCTGCCGCGCAGGCCGTCATCTTGTACGACATCGGTCAGTCCTCATCATGGGTCGTATGCACCGCGACGGGCCGGTACGGGCCCTTGGCGGACGGGCCGGGACACGGTCCGCGGTGGGGCCGGGACACGGTCCGCGGTGGGGCCGCGACCCGATCGGTGGTGTGGCCGCGACCCGATCGGCGGTGTGGCCGCGACGCCACGCCGAGCGCTTCCGGGGCGCCGCCGGCCGGTTCGCCGCTCATTCCAGCGTCACGTGAAGGCGCACGACCAGACCGGACGGCGGTGTCCGGATCTCCACCAGGTCGCAGAGCTGGTGCATCATCCAGACGCCCCGGCCGCCCGCCGGAGAATGCGGATCGGGGCGGCGCCGGCCGACGAGGGGGTCCGTAAGGCGCCCGCGGTCCCGTGCCTCGGCGACGACGGCGGCGGCCGTGCGCCACAGGCGCAGGGTGCCGTGTCCTCCGCCGTGGCGCACCGAGTTGCCGGTGGCCTCGTTGACGGCCAGCAGCCAGTCGGTGCGGCGGAGCCGCGGCAGGCCCGCCGACTCGGCCCAGTCCCTGGCGGCGTCGCGTACGTCCGCGAGGTCCTGCTCCTCGAAGCGCAGGACGACCGGGTCGGCGGGTTCGGGCAGTGGCGTGTCGCAGTCGTGGCAGACCGCGTGCGGGTCCGCGTAGCGCGTACTGCGCCGGTAGCCGCCGGGGTCGCCGACGACCGGGTGCGTACGGTGGGCCTGCGTCAGTACCCGCTCGGGCAGGGCGGTGTCGTAGGGACAGAGGATGGTGGCGCGCCGGCCGGCGAAGGCCAGGTTGATCAGCGCCTCGTGGCGGGTGGCCTCGCGTGCCTCCTCGGAGGTGCGCCCCACCCAGATCGGCTCACCCACGACCGCCGGGCGCCGGTCCGCGTGCCGGTCGGCGAAGTCCTGCAGCATCGACAGGATGCGCCCCGGGTTGCGGCCAGCCTGGCGCATGTCGACCCAGGTGACGCCCGCGTGCGCGTCGCCGACGAGGTCCCGGAGCACCGTCAGGCGTTCGCCGGGCACGGCGACCAGCACGGGGCGTTCGTCGGCCGTCTGCTTGCGGATGAAGTCACCGACGCCGTCCGCGTAGTCCTCCCCGGTGGAATAGAAGAGAGCGGGATGATGGAAGATCACGTCGTCCTGGGCGGGGGGCCGGGGCGTCCCGTGGATGCGGGCGGTCACCGTCCGTCCACCTCCAGGCCCTCCCCCAGCTCCGGGAAGAGCTCCACCATGCGGTGGAGTGCGGGCGGAGCCCCGACGAGGCGCACGGGTGTGCCGGTGGGCCGCCGGCGCGCCGCGTCGGCGATGTCGGCCAGCGCCGCGATGTCCAGGTGGTCGAGGACCGACAGGTCCAGGGTGACGCGCTCCGCCGGAGAAGCGGCGAGCGCGGCCGCGGCCGAGGCGACGACGCGACGGCCCTCGTAGCCGGCGGACCCGGCCAGCCGGAATCCCGGCGCACCCGTCAGCGGAGCCGCCGACAGACCCGGCCCGCCGCCGGGGGCGGCACCCGTGCCCCACCGCGCCAGGTGGGCGTGCGCGAGGACCTCGAGGTCGTCGCGGGCCAGCAGGCGCCGGTCGTAGAAGCACCATGCCGTCAGCGGCAACCGTTCGAAGACCTCGTGGTGTATCCGCAGCTCGTACTCCAGCAGGCGCTCGGCGCCCGCGATCCGCCGGGCTCCCCACGACATCTCACCGATCGCCCGCAGCCCGCGGAATCCCTGTGCGGCGGCCGCGTCCACGGCCTCCTGCCACAGACCCGTCATCACGTCCGGGTCGAAGCGGGCTCCGGCCAGGTACGTCTCGTCGGCGGTCGTCACCACGAGTTGTCCGCGCCGCACGGCGGAAGCGGCGTCCACGCCCCGGTCCGCGAGCGTGCGCGTCACGAGACCGGGATCGGTGGCGTCCGCGAAGTACTGGACCTGCTCGCCCCTGCCCAGCCCGGCTCGGACGAAGACCACGAGGTGACCTGCCCACTCGTCGTCGCTGGAGTACTCCACGGCGACATGACGGTCCGCCGCGGCTCCGCCGCTCGCGGACGGACATGCGCGGTGCATCGGATACCTTCCTCTTGCGACCGAATCCGGGTGTACCAGGCAGTACCAGGCATAGACGCATCGAGCCTACTGCAGGGTATGGGTGCCCGGACCTCCGCGGCGGCGGGCGGCTATCCGGGCGGCTCCTCGTACGGGCCGCCCGGCGACCGGTGCGCGGCGGACTTGTACGCCTCCCAGTCCGCGCGTCCGCCCGCGCCCATCACCCCGGTGCCGACGGTGAGCTCGGCGGCGGGCGTGCGGCGCAGCTCGCGCCGGGCGGCACGGGCGACCAGCGCGGGGAACAGCGGCCGCAGCGGCTGGCACAGGCGCAGCCAGGGCGGCGCGTAGACGTAGTGGGCGCGGCGCCGCACGCCGGCGGCGAGCCAGTCGGCCACCTCGCCTGAGGTGTGCACGCGGCGGCTGAACCAGGGCTGGTTGGCCCGCAGGGCGCGCAGCACCGGATGGTCGTCCACGCCGCTGATCATGTCGGTGCCGGTCCAGTGGAGGTAGGCGATGCCGACGGTGACCCCGTCGGGCTCCACCTCGCCGCGCAGGGCCTGGGCGAAGGACTCGGCGCCCGCCTTGGAGGCGCAGTAGGCGCTCATCATCGGCGCCGAGCCGAAAGCGGCGGTCGAGGCGATCTGCAGCAGGTAGCCGCGGGTGCGGGCGAGCTGGGGAAGGAAGGCGCGGGCGGTGTTCGCCGACCCGACCAGGTTGACGTCGATGACGCGCTGCCACACGTCGGCGTCGGTGCGCCGGAAGGGGCCGCCGGCCGCGACGCCCGCGTTGGCCACGACCACGGCCGCGTCGCCGAGCCGGTCCGCCACCTGCCGTGCGGCGCTGTCGAGTGCCGCCCGGTCGGTGACGTCGGCCTCGACGCACAGGCTCGGGGTGGCGAGCGAGGCCGCCGCCCGCCGCAGCGTCTCGGCCTCCCGGCCGAGCAGGGCCACGCGCATGCCGTCCTGGGACAGCCGCCGGGCGACGGCCTCGCCGATGCCGCGGGCGGCTCCGGTCACGACGGCGACACGCCCGCGCAGGGGCGAGTCCGGAGGGGCGGCGGCAGGGCGGCGCCGGGGGGTGACGGTGTCCATACGGTTCTCGCTGTTCCTCGGCTGCCGGAGCGCGGGCCGGGAGGAGTCACCTCTCCCGCGTTCCGCACCGGCTGACGTGACGCGCGGTCGGCAACGGGTACCCACCTGACCTCCACGTACTCCGGCGGCCACACCCACGGCCGCCCGGTGGTGGCGGTGTGCGGGCCCACCGCGCCGGGAGGGGCCGGGAGCACGGTCCCAGCGCGCCGGGCGGGAGGAATCGACGAGCGGTCGACCGCCTTGCGCGCCGCGGTCGCCTCCGCGCCCGGCCTCGACGCGCGGGTGCCGGGTGGGCGGGCTCCTACTCCGTCCCTCCCGGCACGGACTTCTCGAGAAGCGTGAACGACTTGGGCGTACCGCCCGGCTGCGGCTTGCCCTCCGTGCGTCCGACGACCCGGTAACCGGCGTCCAGGTAGTACGCGTTCAGGGACGCGTTGCCGGCCAGGCAGTCCAGGCGTACCAGCGGCCGGCCCGCTTCGGCCACGCGCCGCTCCGCGGCCCGCAGCAGCTCACGTCCCGTCCCGGGCGGGACCGTGCCGTGGTCCACCATCAGGCGGTGCACATAGCCGGCCGTCGACGGCTGCGGCCCCCACGCCTGCTCGTCCTCCCACCACAGTTCCCAGGCCCCGACCACACGGCCGGCGGCCTCCGCGAGCCACACCTCCCCGTTCTCCATGATCCGGCGGAAGTGATCCACACCCAGCTCACCCGGCTGCCACTGCCCGGTGACGCCACGGGCCAGCATCCAGCGGGCGGCGTCGTCACGCAGACGCACGAGGGAGACCAGGTCGGCGTCGCCGGCGAGACGGAAGCGCAGAGCAGCCATGTCGCGATCTTCGCACAGGCGTCCGTACAGCCCGAGCGACGGAACCCAGGAGCGGGACCGGCACGGCTCCAGGCCCACGAGTCTGCAACCGTTCGACGCGTTCCGGGAGAAAGAGCAGCGGAAAGGGCAGGGCGGCGGACGCCCGGCCGCCACAGCCCACCGAGGAGGACCGGGGATGCGACTGCGCGACGAGCTTCCCGTCGATCACGAGCCGGCCACCGTCCACCGCTGCGGCGCCGCGCTGTGCGGCGTGATCCTGCTGGTGTCCGGCCTGCTCGGCTTCGCCGACCACTGCTGATCCAGACCTTCGGCATGTACGGCCGCGTCTCGGGCGGGCTGCCGCACGACAACCCGTACTGGCGCGGCCGCCACCCGCGCGAGGCGGCACCGGAGAAGCAGTCCTTGCGCCGGTGTGCGCGGCAGGCGGCCCTCACCCCGGCACCGCCCACCGGCGGAACCGACCCGTTCGGCCCCGGCGCCCGGGCTGACCCGCCCCTACGGGACCCCTGCGGGGAAGGGCTCCTTCCATGACCACCCCGCACTGGATCTTCGGCGACCAGCTCGGCCCGCACTTCCTCACGCCGGCCGGCGAGGAGGGGCCGGGCCACGCCCGCATGCGGCGCGCGGTGCAGGGCCTGGACCGCCTCGCCGACCTGGACGAGGTGCTGCGGCAGGAACGGCGACGGGCGAACGAGGTGCCGTGAGGGGCTGGACGGCGGAAGGGGCCGGGCGCCGGGGCGTGGTGCGGCGGGAAGACGAGCGCACGACTTGCCCACCGCCCGACACCGCGCCGGGAAGCGATCGGCAGGACGCGGTCGATCTCATGTGCCCGGGACTGCGACCGGCGCGGCGTCAGCCGTCCTGTGCCGTCTCGTCGTCACGATCGGTGTCGCCAGGACCCAGTCGCACGCAGCACTCGCCCGGCTCGGGGGCCAGGACGGCCCGGACCCCGCCCACCTCCAGGCCCTGGAGGTAACCGGCGAGGAAGGACTGGTTCATGCCGCACACCAGCTCCGTGGCCTTCGCGGCCAGCGGGTGGAACGGGCAGTTGCGCAGCCGTAGCTCGGTCGGGGATTCCCGTACGGGTTCGTAGCCGAACTGGTCCAGCAGGCGCTCGCAGACGGTCAGCCCGCGCTCGGGGCCGAGGCGGCCGGGTCGGGTCCGGTCCCGCGCGGCCTCGCCCAGCTGCCGTCCGCGTCGTCCGGCGCTGCGCATGGCCGCCTGCGCGGCGTTCTCGTCGGCGCCCTGGGTCAGGACGGCGTCCAGGAGGAGGTCCGCCAGGAGTTCGTGACGCCGGTCGGGGATGCTCACGGTGATCTGGGCGTCGGTGGGTTCGTACACCTTGGGCTGCCTGCCGACCTTGCGGATCCCGCCGGGCGTCTCGTAGCGCGCCCGCAGCAGGCCGGCGTCGACGAGCTTGTCGAGGTGGAAGGCGGCGAGCTTGCGGGAGATGCCGACGCTGGCGGCCGCCTCGTCCCGGGTGACCGCGCGGCGGGCACGGCGGATGAAGGCGAACATGCGCCGACGCGAGTCCTCGCTCAGGACGCTGACGGAGTCGATGGCGCTGTCGGCCGCGTCGGCCCGCGCGCTCGGATCGGATGCCACACGACCACGGTAACTCCCATTCCGGTAGGTACAAGTGTTCTTCGCTCGTCTTGGGGTGCACATCTTGACGCCGACCCTCAATAAGTCCAAGACTTGTTGGTGAAACAACTGGAGGTTGCGATGGCCAGTGAGTCACAGCTTCAGGCGAAGCGCCCGGTAAGCGCCCTGCTCGCCGGCCCGTACGGCCACCCGTTCCATCCGATCCTGGTGACCGTGCCGATCGGCGCCTGGGTGGTCAGCCTGGTGTTCGACATCGCGTCCCACGTCGTGCACCGCCCAGGCTTCCTGGCCCAGTCCTCTCAGTGGCTGATCGCGGTCGGCGTGATCGGTGCCCTGCTGGCGGCCATGGCCGGATTCCTCGACCTGTTCGCCATTCCCGCCGGGACCCGGGCCTTTCGCACCGCCCTGGTCCACATGACGCTGAACCTGCTGGTGACAGCCGCCTACGTCGTCAACTTCCTGTGGCGCCAGGGCGACTACGCGGACGGCGGGAGCGTCGGCACCGGCAGGATCGTCCTGTCCGCGCTCAGCGTCGCCGCCCTCGCGGTCTCGGGATTCCTCGGCGGCAAGCTCGCCTACCGCTACGGCGTACGCGTCGCCGACGAGGACACCCAGGCCGAGGGATACACGCCCGGCGGCAGCCGGAACGGCACCCGCACGGCCGTGTGAGCCGGCCCTCCCCACGCCCACCCGCGACGCGGCCGGTGTCCTCCGGCCGCCCGCGCCACCGTCCCCTCAGGAGTTCCCCATGGACATCGCCGCACTGATCACCTGGGTGGTCACCGCTCTCGGCGGTTTCTACATGCTCGGCACCTGGATCCAACGCGGCGGCATCCGGCAGCAGCGATCCGGCGCCAGCCGCCTGCCCGCACCCGTCGTCTTCGGCCACTTCGCCCTGGCCGCGATCGGACTGGTGGTGTGGATCGCCTACGTCGTCGCCGACAGGGGCGCGCTGGCCTGGACCGCGTTCGGCCTGCTGCTGCCGGTCGCACTGCTGGGCTTCGTGATGCTGGCCCGCTGGCTCCCCGTCCACCGCGACCGCGCCACGGCCGGCGCGGCGGTGACCGCGGGGGGCCCGGGGGCCGAAGGTCCCGTCCCCGCCGAACGCCACTTCCCGGTGCCGGTCGTGCTGGCCCACGGGCTGCTCGCCGTGGCCACGCTCGTCCTCGTCCTGCTCACCGCCCTGGGCGTCGGGGGCAGCTGACATGACCGAGCACCGGAACCTCACCACCGCTGCCCGGAGAGACCCTCTCGGCGAGGAGGACGCGATAGCCACGCGGCCGGTCCTGCGGGTCGTGCACGAGCCCGACGGGATAGACCTGGCGGCCGCGGAAGCCGCGGCCGGCCGGTTCCTCACCGCGCTCGGCATCTCCACCGCCTCGGAGAGCCTGCGCGGCACACCGGGCCGGATGGCCCGCGCCTACGCCGAACTCTTCACCCCCCGCCCCTTCGACCTGACCACCTTCCCCAACGACGAGGGATACGACGAACTCGTCCTGGCCCGGCGCATACCGGTCCGGTCGGTGTGCGAACACCACCTGCTGCCCTTCGTGGGCACGGCGCACGTCGGCTACCTGCCGGGGGCCCGCATCCTGGGCCTGTCCAAACTGGCCCGTGTGGTCGAGCACTTCGCCTGCCGCCCACAGGTCCAGGAACGTCTGACCAAGCAGGTCGCCGACTGGCTGCAGACCCACCTTGAGCCCAAGGGCGTCGGCGTGGTGATCGAAGCCGAACACTCCTGCATGACCCTGCGCGGTGTTCAGGCGACGGGATCCAGCACCATGACCTCCACCCTCCTCGGTCTGCTGCGCTCCGACGCCCGCTCCCGCAGCGAGTTCCTCGGCCTGACCGGAGCGGCTTCCTGACCTCTGCGCCGGGCTGACCGGTACGCGCTCCGGTGCGCGGCACGCGGCGCTCCTCCTCCGGCGGTGCGCCGGAGACGAGAGGAACCCCGGCCGCCGCGCGGCCGGGGTTCCTCGAGACGGTGTGCGTCGGTCGGCAGGTCGGGGAGGTCAGCGCCGCAGCGTGAGGACACCCGGCCGCCACGGCAGCTGGTCGTAGGGGCCGCTCGCGGTCGGGGACTTGCCCTGGTAGAGGAACTGCAGGTTGCAGGGGTCGACGGTCATGGTCTGGTCGGGGTTGCTGCGGACCAGGTCACCGTGGCTGATGTCGTTGGTCCAGGTGGCACCGCTGTTGGCCTTGCCCGCGAAGGGGTTGCTCTCGCTCGTGGCCTGCGGGGTCCACGAGCCGGTCAGGCTGGAGGCGGTGAAGGAGCGGAAGTAACGCCCGTTCGCACCCATGGCCTCGACGATCATGAGGTACTGGTTCTGGCCCTGGACCTTGTAGACCTGTACGCCCTCGAACAGGTTGGCCTTCGTGTCGCTCATGACCGTCGTGTACGACGAGCCGAAGTTGCCCGGGAAGTTCCCGATCGGCATGCTCGCCCGGTAGATCCTGCCGTTGTCCCCGGCGAAGAACAGGTACATGTTCTGGCCGTCGGCGATCAGGGTCTGGTCGATCGGTCCGGTGTCGGAGCCGGAGATGCTCCCGGTGAACAGCGGCTGCGGAGCGGACCAGCCGTTGGGGTTGGCGGGGTCGCTCGACGTGCGGTAGACGAAGGGCGACGCACCCCACTGGTACGCCAGCACCCAGATGTTCCTGGGCGCGAAGTAGAACAGCGTGGGCGCCACGGCGGCCTGGCTCATCCCGGTCTGGCCGGCCGACGCCATGTCCGGCCAGTTCGTGAACGGGCTGAACATCATCGAGCCGTAGGACGACCCCGACACGTTCGACGCGTAGACCAGGTGCCTGCCGTTGTAGGTCACGGTGGTGAAGTCCTTCACCGCGGCCCATCCGTTCGCCGGCTGCGCCAGCACACCCGTCGACGTCCAGCGGTACGTCGACGGAAGAGAGCACGTGCCGTCCGTCGGCGGCGCCCCCGTCAGGCCGGCCCACTTCTGGTTGCCGCCACCGTTGCACGTCCCGACCTGCACCGCCGTACCGTTGGCCGTACCGGCGCCCGTGACCTCCAGGCACAGCCCGGACTCGACGCCGACGACCGCACCGTCGGAGTTCACCCGCCACTGCTGGTTCGCACCGCCGGAACAGGACCAGATCTGCACCCGGGTACCGGGCGCGGTTGCGTGGCCGGGTACGTCCAGGCACTTGTTGCCGTACACGGTCAGCTGATGGTCGTCCGTCAGCGTCCACTGCTGATTGGCCCCACCCCAGCAGTCGTAGATCTGCAGGTGGGTGCCGTTCTCCTGGCTGGCGCCCGGCACATCGAGACACCGGTTCGAACCGGCGCCGCGCAGGGCGCCGCTGGTAGCCGCATGAGCCGGGGTGACGACGAGCATCGCCGCCAACGCGGCCAGGACCGCGGCCCCGGCGGCGAGCATCGCGGACGTATGCCTGCGGCTGGAACTTCCTCCGTGCATGGGGACTTCCTCAACCTTGAGTGGGCGGTTCCGGTCGGCCTCGTCAGAGGTTGTCCGGACTGTCGGTGCGGTGGGGGTGCGCTACGCGATGGGCGAATGAGCGACCGGTTCGACGTACCGAACAACAGTCGAAGTATCGAGCGCTTGAATGATAGGTAACCGGAGAACGGCGTCAACCTCTCTCGCACGTATCGCCGGACACTCCGAAACATTTGGCCGGTATTCGCGTACGACGGCATGCGCCCACTCAACAAAAGCCCGCGTCGCACCGCACCTGGCGCGCCGAGCAGGCGGGGCCCCGCACGGCCGGTTCCAGGTAGTCGGCGCTGGAGCGGGACAATGGCCTTCCTGCACCGCCCGACTCGCGGTATCGAAACTTTCGGACAAGATGCAGAAAGTTTGCACGCAGCGTGTATTGACGATGCGTCGTCGGCACCTCAATGATTTCTGCCTGAGAGACCGGCCGCAGGTCGACATTTCGAACCGGCGCCTGCGGCCCAGGCTTCGGTTCGCCCCGCTGCACCCCGTCCGTCCGCCCGTCCGCGGCACCTGCCGAACGACAGCGGACGACGCGGTCCCCCTGCGCTTCAGTCCTTCCGTGATTTCTACCTTGGAGGCACAGTGATGGGCTCGTATGCCCTCCCCAGGCCGCTCGTCCGCCGGAAGAGGCGCGGCCTGCTGTTGACGCTGGTCGTCGGCGTCCTCGGTGTCGTCGCCGCACTGGTCGCGCCGCCGGCCGCCCACGCCGCCGAGAGCACGCTCGGCGCCGCGGCGGCGCAGAGCGGCCGCTACTTCGGCACCGCCATCGCCTCGGGCAAACTGGGCGACTCGACGTACACGGCGATCGCGGGCCGTGAGTTCAACGCGGTGACGGCCGAGAACGAGATGAAGATCGACGCCACCGAACCGCAGCGGGGCCAGTTCAACTTCTCCGCCGGCGACCGCGTCTACAACTGGGCGGTGCAGAACGGCAAGCAGGTACGCGGCCACACCCTGGCCTGGCACTCCCAGCAGCCCAGCTGGATGCAGAGCCTCAGCGGCAGCACACTGCGCCAGGCGATGATCGACCACATCAACGGCGTGATGGGCCACTACAAGGGCAAGATCGCACAGTGGGACGTCGTGAACGAGGCCTTCGCCGACGGCGGTTCGGGAGCCCGGCGCGACTCCAACCTGCAACGCACCGGCAACGACTGGATCGAGGTCGCCTTCCGGACCGCCCGCGCCGCCGACCCGTCCGCCAAGCTCTGCTACAACGACTACAACGTCGAGGACTGGACCTGGGCCAAGACCCAGGCCGTGTACAACATGGTCCGGGACTTCAAGCAGCGCGGTGTGCCGATCGACTGCGTCGGCTTCCAGTCGCACTTCAACAGCGGCAGTCCCTACAACAGCAACTTCCGCACCACCCTGCGGAACTTCGCCGCCCTCGGCGTCGACGTGGCCATCACCGAACTCGACATCCAGGGAGCGTCGGCCTCGACCTACGCCAACGTGGTCAACGACTGTCTGGCCGTCCCGCGCTGCCTCGGCATCACCGTCTGGGGGGTGCGCGACACCGACTCCTGGCGATCCGGGGACACGCCGCTGCTGTTCAACGGCGACGGCAGCAAGAAGTCTGCCTACACCGCCGTCCTCAACGCCCTCAACGGCGGCGGCTCCACGACGCCCCCTGCGGAATCCGGACAGATCAAGGGCGTCGGTTCGGGCCGCTGCCTGGACGTGCCCAATTCCAGTACCTCGGACGGCACCCGGCTTCAGCTGTGGGACTGCAACAACGCCACCAACCAGCAGTGGACGTACACCGGCGCCGGCGAACTCAGGGTCTACGGCAACAAGTGCCTGGACGCCGCCGGCACCGGCAACGGCGCCAAGGTCCAGATCTACAGCTGCTGGGGCGGCGACAACCAGAAGTGGCGCCTCAACTCCGACGGAACCATCGTCGGCGTCCAGTCCGGCCTCTGCCTCGACGCCGTCGCGGGCGGCACCGCCAACGGCACCCTGATCCAGCTCTACTCCTGCTCGAACGGCGGCAACCAGCGCTGGACCCGCACCTGACGGAACCTGATGCCCTTCGCGGCCCCGGGCACCCGGCGGCTCGGCCTGGCCGTGCCGCCGGCGGCACGTTCGGCGGGATGTCGGCGCGGTCGGCATCCCGCGCCTGGCCGACGGGCCTGGCCACCGCCGCCGGATCGTGATGCGGACGCGCGTCTGACCCTACCGACGACCCGCGCCGCTGATCTTCAGCGGGCCGGCGGACGCCTTGCAGCCGCATCCGCCCTCACCGGCGGTCTTCGGCGCGCAGGCACAGGAGCGGCGACGCCCGCCATACCACCAGGTGCCAGCGGCGAGCACGGCCAGGACGACGGCGAGGGCGGGCAGCCGGCCCACCACCGCCCCGGCCCCGGCGCCGGCGCCGACAACCCCTGCGGTGATCAGGACGGGCAGCGCGCAGCACGCCACACAGGCCAGCGCGGCAAGTCCCCCGAGCGCCTTCGGGGCCCGCTCAGGGCGTCGGTCAGCAGCAGGGCCCGGCATGGCGGTTCCCCTCGGCGAGGTCGGTGAAGGGGATCGGGCAGCACGTCCTGGACGCGCAGACGGTCAGGTCGTCGCAGCCCGCCTCCGCGGCGGCGGCCAGGACGGTGCGGATGGTGGTGAGGTCGGCGATCTTCGCGTCGACCTCGGCGAGCTTGGCCGCCGCCCGGTCCTGGAGGCCCGCGACAGGGCGGCCGTGACGGAGGCGGCCGGCCTCCAGCAGCTCGGCGACCTCCTCCAGCGTGAAGCCGAGCCGCTGGGCGGCCTTGATCACCCGCAGCGCGGTCACCGCGTCCTCGCCGTACAGGTGGTGACCGCCGTTGCTGCGTTCCGGCTCCGCCAGCAGGCCGCGCCGCTCGTAGTAGCGCAGCGTCTGGATGTTCACCCCAGCCGCCTCGGCGACCTGCCCGCTGCGCAGATCCGTGCTCACCGCTGCTCCCCGGCGGCAGCAGTCCGGACGGCGAGGGCGTCCAGGACCGGCTCGTGCGCCTGGTCCACGGAGATGTCCAGCCGGAACAGGTCCTGGCCGGGCATGGTGGTGAAGGTGAAGAACGAGCAGCAGCCGCTCTCTCGCTCCACCAGGTCACGGACCCGGTCCGCCACGTCCTCTCCGCCTGCCAGGGCAAGGCGCAGGTGGAGCGGCTGCGGCCTCGACAGCGAGGTCAGCCGCTCGGCGAACAACGCATCCCGTTCGGCGCCCCGCAGGGGCCGCTCCTCGGTGGGCAGGGTGCAGGACTGCGGCACCCACGCAAGATCACTCATCGCGCTCCCTCCCGTCAGCACGTCCCGGTGGTGGGGACACCTCCGACGGTAGACCTGTACCCGGGTACCGGTTGCAGGCCCGGCCGCCGGCGGATCAGCGGCGGGCGTCCCCCGGGGCGAGCAGGCTGGTCAACCCGGCGATGGCCTCCGGACCGGCCTTGCTCGCCCTGGCCAAGGCCCTGGTGGTGCAGGCCGGTGGGCTCGGCGCGGTCACCCGGACCGTGGAGGAGCTGGGCGGGTCGCGGGGCAGTACGAGCAGATCGAGAAGGTCTCCGCCCACCACGGCAACTTCTGGGAGCTCGTCGAGGGGGGCGAATCCCGACGAGGTGCCGCTGCTGCGTTGACCATGTCAACAGGCAAACACCTGTTGCGTGCACCGATCTCCGTGTACTGTAACGACCGCGTCGCCCTCTGTCCTGAGACGATGGGCCGCGCGCCAGGGTGCAGAGGGGAGCGCGTTCACCCGGGGGAGGGTGGGGGCGCGTGCAGAGAGCAGAGGAGCGGCAGTGACCCACGAGCTCGCCGACGGCGGATTCCGCATGGGGCGCGGCATGGGCAGGGGAGACATGGGGGAGGTCCACCGGGCCGAGGACCTGCGGACTCCCGCAGAAGTCTCCGAGCGCGCGGTCGCCGTCAAGACGATCCTCCGCCGCCGTACCGGGGCCCGCGTCGACACCGGCAGCGACTCGAAGGCCCCGGTCCCCGCCTGCGAGCAGCCGGCCCCGGTCACCCCGCTCCCGGGCCACGGCCTCCGGCACGAAGGAGCCGGGCAGTGACGGGTCCGCCGCCGGTCGGCGGGGCCGGGCAGCCGGTGTCGGGGACGCGGGCCGAGGCAGTCGCACGCGAGAGGGAGCGGCTGAGGGCGCTCAGGGAGCGGCGGGACGCTCAGAGCGCGGACGACGGAGTCGACGGGTTCACCGTACGCAGATGGCGCAAGGCCGGGGTGTTCGGAGCCCAGGCGGTACTGCAGGCCCGCGCTCTGCTCCGACAACTCGCGTCCCGCGCACAGGACGCGGCCCACGACGCCCTGGCCGACGCCCTGCGTGACGAACCGGACGAACGCCTGCTGCCTGCTGTGCGAACCGTCCTGGAACGGGCGGACGCAGCCACGGTCGCCGCAACGCTCAAGGCGGTCCACGCGGGCGGCTTCCTCTGGCTGTCCGAGGCCGGGGAGCAACTGCTCACCTCCCTGAGAGCGGGCGACGACACGCTCGCCGTCGGCGCGAGCGAGGACCCATCCGGGGCCTTCGCCCTCCTCACGGCGTTCGCGACGGACGGCACGGCCGCCTTCCCGACTCGGATGCTGCCGCGTGTGCTCCCCTGGATACCGCTGAGCGTTCTCGACGACCTCATCGACGCCGGAGCGGTCGGCCCCGAGCACCAGCCCTGGCAGTACCGGGCCGGGGATGCGGAGCACGCGTACCTCAAAGCCCGGCTCGTTCCCGACCAGGTGACCGCCGAGCAGGCAACCGCACTGGAGTGGACGGCCCGGCAGCGACGGGAAGCGTTCCTCGCCGGTGAGGAGCCGCTGTCCACGGCCGGCGACGTCTACGACCTCTTGGAGCGAGTCGCCGACGGCGACGCATCGGTGGTGAAGGATCTCGAGAGGGAGCTGCCCCGCGAGCTGGTGCTCCGGCTGCGCCGGCTTCTGGACGGGGCCGCCGTCGGCAACTGGGACCGGGACATCTGGGAGGACCGGGGTCTGTGGCGGCTCATCTTCTCCCTGTGGGAGCCCAAGGCCGCCGTCACTCCGTCGCGGTCACCACTCCACGCGCTCATGGCCCTGCGTCAGGCCTACGACCTGCTGTGCCTGAACGACGTCGCCCGTGCGTCGTCCCAGATCGACAGGCTGGTGTCGTTCGAGACCGCTGACCCGGCCTACCGGGCCGAGGTCCTCAACTTCCATGCGTACACACTGCTGCTGCGGGAGGAACTGGACGCGGCAGCGGTCGTCCTGAAGTCGATCAGTGGATCGCGCGGGCCGGCCGATTCCAACCTCCGCATGATCGAGCAGCGTCGGACGGTTCCCCGTAACGACAGAGCGGCAGCGTCCAACCCCTACCTGGACCTCGGGCTGCCGCACGGCACACCGAGCTGGGAGACCCGGTACCGGGATCTCCGCCGGGAGCATGTGCACGACGTGGACATGAGCGCGCGGCTCAACAGCGCGATGAAACGCATCAGAGACGCCGAGCGCGACGAGGACTGGTCAGGTTTCTTCGCGCTACCGCTCGATCTGGACGCGTTCGAGCTTCCGGACGCGGTGCCGGTCACGCTGGTCCCGCCCCTGGCCCCGCTGCCCAGGCGAACGACCCCTCACCCTTCCGAAGACCTCGGGCTCGTTCGGGAGCGAGCCACGGCGGATCTGCTGCCCCACCTGCTCAACACCCCCCGACGCCCCGATCGCAACTCAAGGATGCACACCAAGTGAAGAAGGTGCCCCGCAGCCAGCGGAAGACCACAACGGCCACCAAGCGGGCTGCCCCCAAGGGCAACAACGGCCTCAAGCACCGTCGGGAGAAGCGGCGGGCAGCGGCCGATGTCCCCGGGGACTCCCCGCGCACGTACCGCCCCGAGGAACTGCTCAGCCCTCCCATGCTGCTCTCCCGATTCACCGAGCGGGCGACCGATCTCATGGCCGCTCTCCCGGCGGAGGCACGACCCACGCAGGCCGCTGTGACGGCTGCCTTGCGCCAGGCGGTGCTGGAGGCCTTCCGCTCCAGGGAGGAGTACGTGGCCCGGATGGTCGAGGTCGATCTGCTCGCCGGCGCGCCCAACCAGAGCGCCAGTTCCCTCCGGAAAGGCATCCGTGCCGCCTTGCTGGACCAGGGCGTGCGGTGCGCGGACTCACCCGACGGTGAAAGCGAGCTGTTCGTGGTGGTGGAAGGCGATGGCGAGACGTTCGAGGTGCTGCGCCCGGCCTATGTGGATCAGGCCACCGGCAAGTTGGTGCTTTCCGGGCAGCTGCGCCGCCTGCCCGGGGCGGACGGAGGGGTCCACTCCGCGGCGGAAGGCGAAGCGACGAGAGGGGAGGGCGTGTGACCGCCACCGGGATCGATTTCGGCACCACCAACTCCGTGGTGGCCCAGTGGCTGGGTGACGACGCCGACGTGCTGCTGCTGGACGCCCACCACATCGACGCCGACTGGCGCCATCCCGGCTTCGAGTACCTCTTCCCGTCGGTTGTGGGCATGAGCTCGCTGCGCCGCGGAGCGCTGTTCGGCTGGGAGGCCAAGCTCCGCTCGGAGGAGGCGGCCGAGGCCTGCAAGCGACTCCTCAAGAGCGACGAGTACGTCACGATCCAGGGCCGCAGGTTCGCGGCCACGACGGTGGCCGCAGGTGTCTTCCAGGCCATGCGGAAGGGCGCGGAACACAACCTCACCGCCATCGACCAGGCCGTGATCACCGTACCGGCCAACGCCACTGGTGCCGCGCGCTATCGCACCCGCGTCGCCGCGCAGTTCGCGGGCATCAACGTCCTCGCACTGCTCAACGAGCCGACGGCAGCCGCCATCTCGTACGTGCACGAGCTGCAGGAGGCCCGCACCATCCTGGTCTTCGACTGGGGTGGCGGCACCATCGACGTCACCGTCCTCGACTATCAGGACGGGTTCTTCGAGGAGCTCGCGTCGCGGGGTGTGACCGAGCTGGGTGGCCTGGAGATCGACCGCCGTCTGCGTGACCTCGTCCTCGAACGGGCCCCGGCCCGGTCGGCGTGGACGCCGGCGCAGGAGCGTCAGTTCGGGCTGGACGTGGAGCGCAGCAAGATCCGCCTGTCCTCCGAGGACTCCGTCACCGTGAGGACTCCGGACGGTGACACCGTCGAGGTGTGGCAGGAGGAGTTGGAGGACGCCATCACCGACCTCGTCGACCGCGCTCTCGCACCGGTCCAGCAGTGCCTCACCGACCTGCACATGGCGCCCCTGGACGTGGACGCGGTGCTGATGATCGGCGGCACGAGCCAGATCCCGAGCGTCCGGACGGCAGTCGCCGAAGTCATGCAGCAGCAGCCCGTCGAGGTCGACCTGTGCAATCCCATGACGGCGGTCGCCCGCGGCGCTTCCATCGCGGCAGCTGTGCTGTCGGGGGAGGTCGACGGTGTGATCCAGGTGGCCACGAGCCACGCCCTGGGCACAGTCGTCAAGGACGACGCCGGACACAAGAGGTTCAGCCAGATCATCCCGCGCAACTCACCGCTGCCGTGGAAGGAGCGCAAGAACTACACACCGCGCCTGGACAACGCCGGCAGTCTCACCGTCGAGATCTGGGAGGGTGACCCGGACCGGCCCCTGGATCACGCCGACAACGTCAAGCTGACGGATCTACGACTCACCTACCGGGACCCCCGGCCTCGTGCAGACTCCCGATTCCTGCTGGAGTACACCTACGACACGAACGGCCTCCTGCACGTCAAGGCAGTGCTTGAGCGCACAGGCGAGGAGGTGCTGAACGAGGAGATCAAGAGTTTCAGCTCCGGTGGTCCGACGCCGGCGGTACGCAAGGAGCTCGACGACCTGCTCGCGGGCAACGCGGTCACCGGTCTCCTGCCGGCACAGACACTGAGGCGAGCCACGGGCCCGGGCCCCGCGGTGCTCGTGGTGGACGGCTCCAACCTGGCGTGGATCGGCAGGTCGCCGCGGCAACCCGGTGTGTACGGCAACGAGGACCGGCCGTCCTACGCCCAGCTGCTGTCCGCGCGCGAGGCCCTGACATCGCGGTATCCCGATGCCGTGCTCCACGTGGTCGTCGACGCCACCTTCAGGCACAGGGTCGCGGAGGAAGAACGTGCGGCAGTCGACGCGGCGCTCGGCACGGGGGACCTCATCCAGCCTCCGGCCGGGACCGAGGGCAAGGGCGACGCACTTGTCACAGCGATCGCGGAGGACGCGCACGGAACCGTCGTCACCAACGACAACTACGTGGAGCTGCAGGGCAGGTATTCCTGGCTGAGGAACAAGGACCGTGTTCTCGGGGCCACCTTGACCCAGGGCAGGTGGGTGTTCACACCCCGCACCTGCGTACCGCCCCGCCACCGGATCGCACGGGCGGAGGTACCTCAGCAGTCCCGGGCCCTGATTCCTCCGGGCCCCGGCCCGCTCCCCACGTTCCGGTACCACCGCCCTCATGAGGAGTAGCGGGGTGACTGACTCCGCAGCGAACGACAGGCCGGCGAGCCTCAGAACCGAGATGCTGGCCCTCCTGGTCGAACCGTTGGGTGTCGACGCCATGGCCGGGCAGGCCGCACTCCGGCGGCTCGCTGAGAACGTGGACACGGTGGCCCGGGCGTGCGGATGTGCCGGTCTGCCGCCGTCCGGGAGCACTCTTCCATGGGTCTCGGGGGCCGTGGCGGCGTGCGTCGAGGAACACGAACTGGTCCGTCTGGCCACGGCTCAGGGCGGGACTCTGACGCTGGGCGAGGCCGGAGCCCTCCGGGAGCTGACGCGGCTCGAAGGAATTCGGCCTCGTCTTCAGGCGCTTGCGGGTGTGCCGGTGGAGGCGCTTCGGGCGGACCTCGCGGCTGTGGCGGTCGCGGAACGGCTGCTGCCCGGAGTCCTTGAGCGGTGTCGTCGCGCGGACCAGGACTGGCCCGAGGAGATCTGGCCGTCGATCCGCGAGATCGACGTCGACAGCGCGCTGACCGACCTGAGCCGGCCCCGCGTGACCCGGCAGGCGGCTGCCGCGCGGGAGGTCGTCCTTCAGCACAGCGTCTCGGCAGCGCAGGATCTGCGGAACCGGGACCTGGTGACACGGCTTGAGAAGGTGCGGGACTTCATCGCGGCGGAGACGGCGTACGAGGCGTTCCTCTCGGAACGACCGAGGTGGTGGCGCTGGCTCGCGCCGGACGCGCGGTCCGGGTTCAGAGCCGACCGGCGTGACGCCCTGGCGTGGGCGATCGAGGCCCGCGACACGGGCGCCGTGTCGGGCAGTGCTCTCGGACTGCTCGCGGCGGACGACGCGCGGGCCGTGATCGAACACGCGTCGGCGACGACCTCCGTGACCACGACCGCTTCCCCCTCCCGGCCACCTGCCACGAGTTCGGCCGACCGACTCGCGACAGGGCTCCTGGCGGTCGCCTCCCGGCACGACCTCGATCAGCTGCGCGCTGTTGAGTCCTGGTACACCAAGAACGCCGCGTTGTTCGACCGCGTGGCAGCGGCCATGGACGTACGGAGTACCGAACCCGGACTCCGCAGGGCCCTCGATCCTCTGGTCGGCGAACTCGCTCTGCCGTCCGGGACGGTGGACACGAGCCGCACGGACTACCGCGGCATCCAGTCCGCTCTTCGGGCCGAAGTCGAGGCTCGCCTTCAGCGGACGCCGTACTCCGAGCACGCGACGGAGAGCGAGGACCTCGTCCGGATCATCGGCCGCATCGGAACGCTCGAACGCGAACTGCGCGATGCCATGAGGCCCCTGCCCGCGGTCAGAGGCAGACTGCTCGTGGCCATCGCCGGAAGGACCAAGTCCGGCAAGACCACGCTCCGCAAAGCCCTGACCCGCGACGCGGACCGAACCGGGATCGGGCGAGGGGCGCACCGCACCACGCGGAAAACCTCCGCGTTCGACGTCGGCTCCGTGACCTACCTGGACACGCCCGGCTTCGCCGCCAAGGACGACGACTTCGACGCGAGGCGGGCGCGGGCTGCGTGCGACAGCGCCGACGCGGTCGTCTGGAACTACGCCGACACCCTGCGTGACGAGGAGGCCGCGGAACTCCAGCGGCTTCTTCTCTCGGGGAAACCTCTGCTGGCTGTCGTGAATGTGAAGGGGCTTGTCAACACACCTGTCCGCCTCCAGCTGTTCGCCGATCTCCCGGAGAGAGAGTTCAAGTCAGCGCCGGGGCATGCCGTTCGGATCGCACAGGTCGCCATAGCGGTCGGAGCCGCCCCGCCAGACATCCTCGCGGTCCACTCCGGCGCCGCGCACGAGGCGTTGTCCACGGCGGACCGGGAGCTGGGGGACAGGGCTCTGCGAGCGAGCAGGTTGCCCGAGCTGGAGCAGTCCCTCGCGCGGCTCCTCGCCGAGCGCGCGATACCGCTTCGTGCCGTGCGACTGGCCGAGGGCGTACGGGCGCCGCTCGCCGCGATCCATGACCGGCTGGGCGAAGAACTTCCGGACATCGACCGCGCGCTGGACGACCTCGAACGCTCGGCACCGAGTGAACAGGCCGCGCTCCTCGACGCCTTCCGGATAGCGGCCCGCGGCGCTCATGACCGGCTCACAGCCGGACGTCAGCACGCCAAGGAGCAACTGCCGAAGTTGATCGGGGAGTTGGGCGGGGCGGATCACGCACGGAGGTGGAGCGATTTCGTCACCGGTCTGGGATGGGAGGGGCCTGTCTCGGCGCTCGAGAGCGAGCTCGAACGGGAGACGCGGAACCGGAGGCGGGTGCTGCGCGTGCAGTCGAGCCCCCCGGAGTGGCGAGACGACCAGCATCCGCGCGTACAGCCGCGTCCTGCCGTGAAGCCCGTCAGCGTGGGCACGGCGGCTGCCAAGGGTGCCGCGACCGCCCTCCTGAGCTCGCTCACCGCCAAGGGCATCCCAAAGAAGCTCTCGGTGCCGCCTCCCGCGGTGGCGGCGGTCTATGTGGCGGAAACCTTGACCGCAGCCTCGAAGGCGGTGAGCGGCGAGGTCGACCGCGTACGGCAGGCGAAGGACGAGTGGACCAGCGCGACAACGGAACTGGCCGAGGCCGGCCTCGATGAGCTTCATGACTTCGTCGAAGCGCGGTTGGCGCGGATCGTCGAGGACGCGACGGCTCGGATCGACGCCCAGTTCGCGGCGCAGGCCGCGGACATCAGCAGTGCCCGGGAACGCTTCGAGCAGCTTGGTCGGATGCGGACGGCCGTACGGTCCGCCCTCGACGCGATCGACCTCGTGCTGGTACGCCGGCTCCTCTCTCTTGCGGGCGGGGACCCTGCGGCCGTCCGTCGGGCACGCAGGACGCCGGGGGTCGAACTCCGCGTCTGGACCGACGCGTCGCGCACCGCGGAAGTACGGTCGTGCTTGCGGGAACACCTTGTGGATGTCCTCACCGACCAGCTGGAAGTCTGCTCGGATTCCAGAAGCGGAGAAGGAGATGGGACCGCACATGACTGACGGCGGGCCGGACACCCGTGTAGTGGCGCAGATCGCACGGGCGAAGGAGATCCTGAACGCTCACCCTCGCACCCGAGGCCTGACAGCGAGCCTGCCCCAGGCGGACACGAGCCCGCTGCGGATCGCCCTCCTGGGTCCGTACAGCGCCGGGAAGTCGATGCTCATCGCGGCACTGCGTCGGCTCCCGGCGGCCGACGTCGAAAAGCTCGTCGACGCGGCGCCCAGGACGCAGGTGGCGACGCCGTATCCGTGGAACGGCGTGACGCTGGTCGACCTGCCCGGAACGCTGTCCGGCGACGAGGAGCACTCCGCCGCGGCCCGGCGTGGGGTGCGCGGCGTGGACGCGCTGATGATCGTGACAACGAGCGAGCTGCCGGGCGAGGCGGAGACCAGGGCGATCCTGCGGGCGCTCGATGCCGACGGGTTCGCCGACCGCAGTGTCGTCGTCGTCAACAAGATGAGCGCCGAGAACAGTGACCGTGAGGTCATCCTCGACGAGATCCGCAAACGGCTCGGCCCCTTCGCCGATCGTGTCCCGGTCATCCCGACCGACGCGCGAGACTATGTCGACGCGGCCAACGAACCACAACTGACGCAAAAGCAGCGTGAGCTGCTCGTCGCGGAGAGCGGCATCGACGCCCTCGCCGCCGAATTGCGGAGAATCACGGCACCTGGTGTCGAGGGAGTCCGCCCCAAGGCGCAGGCGTACGAACTCATGCGGGTTCTGGAGGACGCCGAACAGCGGTGGGAACTGGATGGCGAGGACCTCGACGCAGCGCAGACCGCGAAGAAGGCCGAGGAGTCGATCTCCCGGGCGAAGGAGGCGGTGATCGACGCCCTGGAGAGGGAAAGCGAGATCGCCGCCTCCAGGATCAGAACGGCGGGAGGCAGAGCCGCCGACGGCGTCTCCGAGAAGAACGGCGTCGTCCCCGTGGACATCGCCACTGCCGTCACCGGGGAACTGATCGATGCCCGCACCGACTTCGACGTCAGGTTCTCTGCATCGGTGAGGGCGGCGTTCGCTGCGCTGGTCGCCGAGTACGGGGAGGGTGTTCCGGCGCCCGAGGCCTGGGTGAACGGCGCCGACGCCCCCGAGACGACACTCGCCGCGCCCACGGAGTCACCGTATGAACGGGCCATCAGGGAAGCCGCGGAGAAGGCCGCGAAGGTGGGCGCCAAGAGGCTGCACGAGTGGCTCAAGAAGGTCGCCAGCGAGCCGGGAGAAGCGGCAGCCAACGTCGCGAACTGGCTCAACAAGACCCGAGCGGGCCAGAAAGTGCTCAACGCCGGCGGGAAGATCACCAACGGCGTCGGCAAGTTCAAGCCGTGGGGCAAGATCAAGGCGGGCGAGAAGGTCGCCAGCACGGCCGGAAAGGTGCAGTGGGCGATTGCGGTCATGGGCCCGTTGACGGACGTGAAGAGCATCGTGCAGGACCAGAGCAAGCGGATGGCGATCAACAAGCGTCGCCAGGTGCTCCGGGATCACTTCGCCGAGGTGGCGCTCCGCCAACGGACCGATCTCACCGACGCCGGTGAGCGGCACCTCAGCGAGTGGATCACCGAGGTGGAACACTCACTGGCAGATCTCACGCACCCGGGTGCGGAAATCAGCGCCGCGCGTGAAGCGGCGTTGGAGGAGATCAAGAGCCTCCGCGACGAAGCCGAGAAGCTCGCCAGGCCGGCCACCGGCTGACCCTGAGTCCAGCCGGAGATGCGTCTCCACCGGCCGGTCCACGGCACTCGAGCGTCCTATGCGCGTCAGGAATCCCGAGGGCCCGGCACCGTGCTGCCGCTCCCGCCAGCCACCCCGTTACGAATGCGCAGGTGAAGGCAGGTCCGAGAGGCCCGATCCGGTGGATGCCGCCAACAGTCGAGCCTCACCGTCGCTACGCCGACCGCAGGTCAGGAGCCCTTGGCGGCAGGCTCCAGAATCGCAACACACTCCACGTGATGCGTCATCGGAAACACGTCACAGAGAGCGGTCAGCGAGAAACAGCAGGTCAGAGGGCGTGCCTTGGGTCTGCGAGCGGCTGTAGGCGCCCCAGAGCGTCAAACGAGCGTCACCCCAGGCGCGCGCTTGCCCACTGCCGGGTCCGGGCAGTCGTGCCGGGCCGGGCCGGCGATCAGCCGGAACGCGCCTCGGGTCCCAGTCCACGACACGGATGAGGACCGCGGGCACGGCGCCCTCAGCGGAGGATCTCTCCTCCCGGTCGCATGCAAGCCGTGCGCTTGCTCCGGGGCCCAGTCGTAGGGTTCGGTCGCCCACGGCGACGGAGTTCGCCACACTTCCGCCCGGGCTGGGAGAACTACTCGTCACCTGGTGACGGGTGCTCCTCTCCGGGCGACGACGCCTGAAACTCTCGGAAGCTCGGCGGCTTCGGACTCCTCCGGGCGGCGTTGAGGTGCTGTCGGCAGGGTGAGGACCATGGTGAGGCCGCCGCCGGGGGTGTCCTCGGCGTTGAGGGTGCCGCCGATGGCCTCCGCGAAGCCGCGGGCCACCGCGAGACCGAGGCCGACGCCGGCGCCGCGCGGTGAGTCGCCGTAGCGCTGGAACGGTTCGAAGATGCGGGACTTGGCCTCGTCCGGGACGCCGGGGCCGCGGTCCACGACGCGGACCTCGACCCGGTCGGCGATCGCGCTGGCCGAGACCAGGACCCGCTCCCCCGGCGGGCTGTACTTGACCGCGTTCTCGACGACGTTGGCGACCGAGCGTTCCAGCAGGCCGCGGTCGACGTCGACCATCGGGAGGGTCTCCGGGATGTCGAGGTCGACGCTGTCCTCCGGTACGCCGCCCAGCGTCATCGGGATCACCTCGTCCAGGTCGGTCTCGCGGATGATCGGCGTGACCGTGCCGGTCTGGAGGCGGGACATGTCCAGGAGGTTGCCAACGAGGTGGTCCAAGCGGTCGGCACCCTCCTCGATGGCCTCCAGGAGGTCGGCCTGGTCCTGCGGCGACCATTCGACGTCGTCCGAGCGGAGGGAGGTGACGGCGGCCTTGATGCCGGCGAGCGGGGTGCGCAGGTCGTGGCTGACGGCGGCGAGCAGGGCGGTGCGGATGCGGTTGCCGTCGGCCAGTTCCTTGGCCTCGTCGGCCTTCTGCTGAAGCCGCTGGCGGTCCAGGACGACGGCCGCCTGGGCGGCGAAGGCGGCCAGGACGCGGCGGTCTTCGGCCGGCAGGACACGGCCGGAGAGGGCGAGTGACATGTGGTCGCCGACCGGGACGTCGACGTCGGCTGCGTCGGGGGTGGTGCAGGGGCGCGGGCCGACGCTGCCGGCACAGGTCCAGGGCGCGATGTCGCTCTCACGTTCCAGCAGGGCCGCCGACTCCATGCCGAAGGTCTCGCGGACCCGGTCCAGAAGGGCCTCCAAAGTGGTCTCGCCGCGCAGGACGTTGCCGGCGAGGAAGGAGAGGATCTCCGACTCGGCCCGCAGCCGGGCCGCCTGGTGGGTGCGGCGGGCGGCCAGGTCCACCACGGACGCGACGGATACGGCGACACCGAAGAACACGGCGATGGCGACGATGTTCTTCGGGTCGGCGATCGTCCAGGTGTGGACCGGTGGCGTGAAGTACCAGTTCAGCAGGAGGGACCCGGCCACCGCCGAGGCCAGGGCGGGGAAGAGGCCGCCGAGCAGGGCCGCTGCGACCGTCATGGTCAAGAACAGCAGCATGTCGTTGGCGAGCCCCATGTCGAGGACGAGGCTGCTCAGGAGCCAGGTCAGCAGCAGCGGGCCGCCGAGGCCGGTCAGCCAGCCCCAGACGAGCCTGGCCCGGCCGAGCCCCGCGCCCCTGCCGGGGACGGGCAGACCGCGGCCCTTGCCCACCTCGTCGTGGGTGATGAGGTGGACGTCCAGGTCAGGGCCGGATTCCCGGGCCACCGTCGCGCCGACGCCGGGCCCGAAGACGTACTGCCAGCCCCTGCGGCGGGAGACACCGAGGACGATCTGGGTGGCGTTGACACCACGGGCGAAGTCCAGCAGAGCGTTCGGTATGTCGTCGCCGACGACATGGTGGAAGGTGCCGCCCAGGTCCTCCACCAGTGTGCGCTGGACGGCCAGTTCCTTCGGGGAGGCCGAGGTCAGACCGTCGCTGCGGGAGATGTAGAGCGCCAGTACCTCACCACCTGCTCCCTTATCGGCGAGCCGGGCGGCGCGCCGGATGAGGGTGCGCCCCTCCGGGCCTCCGGTGAGCCCGACCACGATCCGTTCGCGCGAGCCCCAGATCGTGGAGACGCGGTGCTCGGCGCGGTACTCGGTCAGGTACGCGTCGACCCGGTCGGCCACCCACAGCAGCGCCAACTCTCGCAGGGCGGTCAGGTTGCCGGGGCGGAAGTAGTTGGACAGCGCCGCGTCGACCTTGTCCGGCTTGTAGATGTTGCCGTGCGCCATCCGGCGGCGCAGCGCCTCCGGGGACATGTCGACCAGCTCGATCTGGTCGGCCCGCCGCACGACCTCGTCCGGCACGGTTTCGCGCTGCCGTACGCCCGTGATCGACTCCACGACGTCACCCAGCGACTCGAGGTGCTGGATGTTGACGGTCGAGATCACGTCGATCCCGGCGGCGAGCAGCTCCTCCACGTCCTGCCAGCGCTTGGCGTTGCGCGAGCCGGGGACGTTGGTGTGGGCGAGTTCGTCGACCAGGGCGACCTGGGGGCTGCGGACAAGGACGGCGTCGACGTCCATCTCGGTGAAGGTGCTGTCCCGGTACTCGACCTCCTTGCGCGGCACCTGTTCCAGGCCGTGCAGCATCACCTCGGTGCGCGGCCGCCTGTGGTGCTCGACGAAGGCCACGACGCAGTCGGTGCCCCGCTCCACCCGGCGGTGTGCCTCGGAGAGCATGGCGTAGGTCTTGCCGACGCCGGGCGCCGCGCCGAGGTAGATCCGGAGCTTGCCGCGTGCCATGTTCATCCTTCGTAGCGGTAGCCCATGCCGGGCTCGGTGATGAGATAGCGGGGGTGGGAGGGGTCTGATTCCAGTTTGCGTCGCAGCTGGGCCATGTAGACGCGCAGGTAGTTGGTCTTGTTGCTCTGGGAGACCCCCCACACCTCCTGGAGCAGCTGCTTCTGGGTGATCAGACGGCCGGGATTGGCGACCAGGATCTCCAGCAGGTGCCATTCGGTCGGGGTCAGGCGTACGTCGCGCCCGTCCCGTACGGCCTTCTTCGCGAGGAGGTCGAGGGTGAAGTCCTCCGTCTCCACCAGCGTCGTCTCGGGGACCAGCGGGGTGTCCTCGGTGCGGCGGACAGCGGCGCGCAGCCGGGCGAGCAGCTCGTCCATGCTGAACGGCTTGGTGACGTAGTCGTCGGCGCCGGCGTCGAGGGCCGCGACCTTCTCGTCGGACGCCTGGCGGGCGGAGAGGACCAGGATGGGGACACGGGTCCAGCCGCGCAGGGCCTTGATGACGTCGACGCCGTCCATGTCGGGCAGACCGAGGTCGAGCATCACCACGTCCGGCTGGCGGGCGGCGGCCAGGCGGAGCGCGGTGGCTCCGTCGGGGGCGGCGTCCACGCCGTAGTGACGTGCCTGCAGGTTGATCACGAGGGCCCGTACGAGCTGCGGGTCGTCCTCCACCACGAGCACCCTGGTCATGGGTGTGTGCCTCTCCTGTCATGCCTGCGGGAGTCGGCACCCCGAGGTGCCGACTCCCGTCGCGGATCGCGTAAGGCGGTCACTTCTTCGCCACAAGGTCCTTGAGCGCGATGTTCAGCTCCAGGACGTTCACCCGGGGCTCGCCCATGAAACCCAGGGTCCGGCCCTCGGTGTGGTCCTTGACCAACCTCTCCACCGCGGAGACGGACAGGCCGTTCTTCGCGGCGACCCGGTGGACCTGGAGGTCCGCGTAGGCCGGGGAGATGTCCGGGTCCAGACCAGAGCCGGAGGAGGTGACCGCGTCGGCGGGCACGTCCGAGGGCTTGACGGCGTAGCCGGGCACCGAGTTGTCCTTGACGACCGCGGCCCTGGCGTCCCCGACCTGCTTGATCAGCACTTTGCTGTCGGCTGACAGGTTGGTGGCACCGGACAGGATCAGCTTGTACTGCGTGTTGACGCTGTTGGCGCCGAGCCCGTTCGACGGCCGACCCTGGAACCACTTCAGGTCCGGGTCAGGCGTCTCCTGCCCCTTCTTCAGCGGGAGGTTGTACGACTGCCCGATCAGGGACGAGCCGACGACCTTGCCGTCCGCCTTGATTTCGGAGCCGTTCGCCTTGTCGTGGAACAGTCCCTGGGCGATGCCGGTGACGACCAGCGGGTAGATGACGCCCGTCACCAGGGTCAGGACGAGGAGGGCGCGCAGGCCCGCCCCGAGCAACCGGACGGTGTTGGTTACGGAGTTGTTCATGGCGGTCAGCCGATCCCGGGGATGAGGGAGATGAGCAGGTCGATGAGCTTGATGCCGATGAAGGGTGCGACCAGGCCGCCGATGCCGTAGATCCCGAGGTTGCGCCGCAGCATCTTGTCGGCGCTCATCGGCCGGTAGCGCACGCCCTTCAGGGAGAGGGGCACCAGCGCGATGATGATCAGTGCGTTGAAGACGACCGCGGACAGGATCGCGGAGTCGGGCGAGGACAGATGCATGATGTTCAGCTTGTCCAGGCCCGGGTAGACCGCCGCGAACAGCGCCGGGATGATCGCGAAGTACTTCGCGACGTCGTTGGCGATGGAGAACGTCGTCAATGCACCTCGAGTGATGAGGAGTTGCTTGCCGATCTCGACGATCTCGATGAGCTTGGTCGGGTTGGAGTCGAGGTCGACCATGTTGCCGGCCTCCTTGGCGGCCGACGTACCGGTGTTCATCGCCACGCCGACATCCGCCTGCGCGAGCGCGGGCGCGTCGTTGGTGCCGTCACCGGTCATCGCGACCAGCTTGCCGCCGGCCTGCTCCCGCTTGATCAGGGCCATCTTGTCCTCGGGAGTGGCCTCCGCGAGGAAGTCGTCGACGCCCGCCTCCTCGGCGATCGCCTTGGCGGTCAGCGGGTTGTCACCCGTGATCATGACCGTCTTGATGCCCATGCGGCGCAGTTCCACGAACCGCTCCCGCATGCCCTCCTTGACGACGTCCTTCAGGTAGATGACGCCCAGGACGCGGGCGCCCTTGTCGTCGTTCACGGCGACCAGCAGCGGGGTGCCGCCGGCCTCGGAGATGCGGTTGGCTGTCGCGTCCGCGTCCTTGGCGACAGTGCCGCCCTGCTCCTCGACCCAGGCGATGATCGAGGCCGTGGCACCCTTGCGAATCTTCCGGCCGTCGACGTCCACGCCCGACATACGGGTCTGGGCGGTGAACTCGATCCACTCCGCGCCGACGAGCTCGCCCTGGTGGCGCTCGCGCAGCCCGTACTTCTCCTTGGCGAGGACGACGATGGAGCGGCCCTCGGGGGTCTCGTCGGCCAGCGAGGACAGCTGGGCCGCGTCAGCGACCTCCGCCTCGGTGGTGCCCTTCACCGGCACGAACTCGGCGGCCTGGCGGTTGCCGAGGGTGATGGTGCCCGTCTTGTCCAGCAGCAGAGTCGACACGTCACCGGCGGCCTCGACAGCACGACCGGACATGGCCAGCACATTGCGCTGGACCAGGCGGTCCATTCCCGCGATGCCGATCGCGGACAGCAGGGCGCCGATCGTGGTCGGAATCAGGCAGACCAGCAGGGCGACGAGGACCACCATCGTCAGGTGGGTGCCCGCGAAGTTCGCGAACGGCGGCAGGGTGGCCACCGCCAGCAGAAACACGATGGTCAGCGACGCCAGCAGGATGTTCAGCGCGATCTCGTTCGGCGTCTTCTGCCGGGCCGCGCCCTCGACCAGGTTGATCATCCGGTCGATGAAGGTCTCACCGGGCTTCGTCGTGATCTTGATGACGATCCGGTCGGACAGGACCTTCGTACCGCCCGTGACGGCACAACGGTCACCGCCGGACTCACGGATCACCGGGGCGGACTCACCCGTGATCGCCGACTCGTCCACCGACGCGACACCCTCGACGACGTCACCGTCACCGGGGATCACGTCACCGGCCTCGCAGACGACCAGGTCACCGATCTTCAGCTCGGTGCCCGCAACCTGCTCCTCGGACGTGCCGTCCGCGAGCAGCCGGCGCGCGACCGTGTCGGTCTTGGCCTTGCGCAGGGTGTCCGCCTGCGCCTTGCCACGGCCCTCGGCGACCGCCTCCGCCAGGTTGGCGAAGACCACGGTCAACCACAGCCAGGCGCTGATGGTCCAGCCGAACCAATCGGTCGGGTCCTTGAGGGAGAACACCGTGGTCAGCACCGAGCCGACCCACACCACGAACATCACCGGCGACTTGACCATCACCCGGGGGTCCAGCTTGCTGAAGGCGTCCGGCAGCGACTTGACCAGCGCCTTGGGGTCGAACAGACCCGCCCCGACACGGCTCTCGGCCGACTTGTGCCCGGTGGGGACGTCGCTGTGCGGCGCCCGGGTGGGTGTGGCTGTGGACATGGAGTCCTCTGGGTTCTCTGTCTTCTCTGTACGGGTGGTCATCACGCCAGTCCTTCCGCGAGCGGGCCCAGGGCGAGGGCCGGGAAGTAGGTGAGACCGGTGATGATCAGGATTGCGCCGACCAGCAGGCCGGTGAACAGCGGCTTCTCGGTGCGCAGCGTGCCCGCGGTCACCGGCACCGGTGTCTGTTCGGCGAGCGAGCCGGCCAGCGCCAGGACGAACACCATCGGCAGGAAGCGGCCGAGCAGCATCGCGAGCCCGGTCATGGTGTTGAACCAGTCCGTGTTCGCGTTCAGACCGGCGAAGGCCGAACCGTTGTTGTTCGACGCCGAGGTGAAGGCGTACAGCACCTCGGAGAAGCCGTGCGCACCGGAGTTGAGCATCGAGTGCGGGGGCGTCGGCAGCGCCATGGAGGCCGCCGTGAAGACCAGCACGAGCGCCGGCGTGATCAGGATGTAGGCGGCGGCCAGCTTCATCTCGCGGCCGCCGATCTTCTTGCCCAGGTACTCGGGCGTACGGCCCACCATCAGACCGGCGATGAACACCGCGATCACGGCCATGATCAGCATGCCGTAGAGGCCGGATCCGGTGCCGCCGGGCGCGATCTCGCCCAGCATCATGCCGAGCATGGCAACACCGCCGCCGAGACCGGTGAATGAGGAGTGGAAGGAGTCCACCGCACCGGTCGAGGTCAGCGTCGTCGAGGTCGCGAAGATCGACGACGAGCCGACGCCGAAGCGCGTCTCCTTGCCCTCCATCGCACCGCCCGCCGCCTGGAGCGCGGCGCCGTGGTGGGCGAACTCGGTCCACATCATCAGCACAGTGAAGCCCAGCCAGATGGTGACCATCGTGGCGAGGATCGCGTACCCCTGCTTCACGTTGCCGACCATCACGCCGAACGTGCGGGTCAGCGAGAAGGGGATCACCAGGATCAGGAAGATCTCGAACAGGTTCGTGAAGGGGGTCGGGTTCTCGAAGGGGTGGGCCGAGTTGGCGTTGAAGTAACCACCGCCGTTCGTACCGAACTCCTTGATGGCCTCCTGCGAGGCCACCGCACCGCCGTTCCACTGCTGCGAGCCGCCCATGAACTGACCGACCTCGTGGATGCCGGAGAAGTTCTGGATCGCACCGCACGCCACCAGCACGATCGCCGCGATCGCGGCGCCCGGCACCAGGATGCGCAGCGTGCCCCGGACCAGGTCGCTCCAGAAGTTGCCCAGCTCACCGGTGCGCGAGCGCGCGAAGCCACGCACCAGCGCCACGGCGACGGCGATACCGACCGCGGCGGAGACGAAGTTCTGCACGGCGAGACCGGCGGTCTGCACGACGTGCCCCATGGTCTGCTCGCCGTAGTACGACTGCCAGTTCGTGTTCGTCACGAACGAGACGGCCGTGTTGAACGACTGCGCCGGGTTGACCGAGGAGAAGCCCATCGAGCCCGGCAGGACACCCTGCAGCCGCTGCAGCAGGTAGAGGAAGAGGACGCCGGCCGCGGAGAAGGCCAGGACACCGCGCAGATACGCGGGCCAGGTCATCTCGGCGTCAGGGTTGGCACCGATGGCCTTGTAGATCCACTTCTCTACCCGCAGGTGCTTCTTCGAGGAGTAGACCTTGGCCATGTAGTTGCCAAGGGGGATGTAGGCGAGCGCCAGTGCGCCTATGAGGGCGAGCAGCTGGAGGAAGCCTGCAAGTTCTGGACTCATGTCTGTGCTCAGAACCTCTCCGGGAAGATCAGGGCGAGGACGAGATAGCCCAGCAGGGCGACGGCCACGACCAGGCCGACGACGTTCTCGACGGTCACAGCTTCGTCACCCCCCGGGCGACGAGAGCCACCAGCGCGAAGCCCGCGATTACGGTGACGACGAAGGCCAGATCGGCCATCGTGAACTCCTGAAGAGGTTCGGGGGTGGAACAAGGACGGTTAGAGGAAACCTCCTCCCTGGCCGGATCCGGTCGCTCGTTGACGACCCTCATACGGCCTCGCCCACGGCTTTGACGGAACTCTTACGGCCGCCGAGCCGTACCAGCCGGTAACAGACCGTTTCAGTTCACAGCAGCCGGAAGCGCAGCCGACAGATCACCGCGTCCGTCTCCCGCCGCACCGCGTGCGCGACGACCGCGCCCCGCTGGTTCTGCAGCAGCCGCTCCCACAGCCTCTCCGGCTCGGTCTCCGGAATCAGCACGGTGACCCGGGTGCCGGGCTCGGCGGCGGCCACCTCACGGACGTATGCCGCAATGGGACGGCCCAGGCTGCGCCGCCCGCAGGAAAGCCCCACCAGGGGCACGCCCGGGTCCCACTCGACCCAGGCCCGCTCCAGGGCGTGCAGGTGGGCGCGGTCCTCGGGGTCGGGGTAGGAGACGGTGACGGCACGGACCTCGTCACCGAGGGATGCTGCGGCCGTCAGGGCCTCGGAGGTGAGCCGGGACAGTGAGGACACCGGCACGATCACCAGGGAGCGGTCACGGTGCGGGGGTTCGGGGATGCGGCCCAGGCCGAGTCGCTCGCCGATGCGGCCGTAGGCACGGTGGACGGTGACGAAGGCGGCGACGAGCAGGGGCAGCGCCACCACGATCAGCCAGGCGCCCTCCGCGAACTTGCTCGCCGTGACGACGACCGTCGAGACACCGGTGAGCAGCGCGCCGAAGCCGTTGAGCAGCACCTTTCCGCGCCAGCCACGGCCCCGCTCGCGACGCCAGCGCCGGACCATGCCGACCTGCGCGATCGTGAAGCCGACGAACACACCGATGGCGAACATCGGCACCAGGGTGTTGGTGTCCCCTCCGGAGAAGACCAGCAGCGCGGCGGAGACGACGGCGAGGGCGAGCACACCGTGCCGGTGCACCTGACGGTCAGCCTTCAAGGCGAACACGTGCGGCGCGTAGTTGTCCCGGGCGAGCAGCTTCAGCAGCACCGGCAGCCCGCCGAAGGACGTGTTGGCAGACAGCGCCAGCAGTATCATCGTCGCGAACTGAATGACGTAGAAGGCCCAGTTGTGGCCGAGTGAGGCGTCCGCGAGCTGGGCCAGGACCGTGACGCCCGCCACGGGCTGGAGGTGGAAGCGCCCAATCAGCGCCGACAGACCGATCAGCATCAGGCCGAGTACGGCACCGAGTGCGACCTCCGCCCGCTGAGCCCGCCGCACGCGCGGGACGCGGAAGGAGGGGACGGCGTTGGCGATGGCCTCGACGCCGGTCAGGGCGGAACACCCGGAAGCGAAAGCCTTCAGCAGGAGCAGGACACCCACGCCGGTGGCGTTGCCCGCGACGACCGAGGCATGCCCGGCGGCTGTCGCCGTACTGACCGGCTCGGAGCGGAACAGACCAACGCCGATCAGCACGAAGACCGCACCCACGAAGACGACCGTCGGCACGATGAACGCCTTCGCCGACTCGACGATCCCGCGCAGGTTGATGCCCGTGATCAGGGCGAGCACCGCCAGGCACAGCCACAGCCGGTCGCCGTACAGGCCGGGGAACGCCGATGTCAGCGCGGCCACGCCCGCCGTAACCGCCACGGCGACGTTGAGCACGTAGTCCAGGATCAGTGAGGCCGCCGCCACCAGACTGGTCCGCGGTCCCAGGTGCGTCTTCGCGACCGCGTAGGACCCGCCGCCGTCCGGGAAGGCCGCGATCACCTGCCGGTAGGAGGCCACCAGCACCGCCAGCAGGGCCGCGATGGCCAGCGTCACCGGCAGGGTGAAGCCGAGGCCGTGCGCGCCGGCGGCGGCCAGGACCAGGACGATCGCCTCGGGGCCGTAAGCCACCGACGCCATCGCGTCCAGGGACAGCGCCGCAAGTCCCGTGACAGCGGTCAGCCGGTGGCGCTCACCGGTATCAGGCGGTTCCTCGCCGGCGGGGACGGCATCGGGCTCGGTGGTCAGGACGGTCATGGGGCGGAACTCCTTCGGTGAAAGCCGCGCAGCCACGTGTGCGCGGTGCCCTCAGGTTCTGACCGTTTCCGACGGTGATCGGCCGTTCCTTGCGGGATCTTCGCGCCGATACGACCGACCTTGACGGGACCTTGACGGGCCGTGCCATCAGAGCCCCATCAAGATGCATGGATCTGGTCCATCGCGTCTTTACCGTCACCGGTATGGGACGACGCGAAAGGGCGCGCAGGGCAGCGGCCGGCGCTCGCGCACACTCATCCGCGGGCGCGGTGTACGACCGTCGCTGGGCGCGGAACGTGAGGGATGCCGCCCGGTGCGCCGGCGCGCTGCTTACCGTGCTCCTGCTGATCGACTGGGGCTCGGGCCGGTTCGCGATGTGGCGCGGCCTGTTATGGCTCGCGCTCGCTGTGCTGCTGTTCGTCGTGCTGTTTCCCGTCCGCGTCTCGGCCGGTGAGGACTGGCTGGCCGCACAATGGATGCTGCGCAAGCGCCGGGTCCGAACCGATGTGCTGGTGTCCGTGCGCTGCCTGGACGGCGTCTCCCAACGGCTCGTATTGCGTGACGCGTTCGGCGCGCGCGTCGTGATCGATCCCGTCGTCCTGGTGACCAACCCGGACCTGTGGCACCGCTTCGAGGCGGGCGCCCGGAAGGCCGCGGCCGACGGTCTCCTGCTGTGCGGGCAGACCGCGCTGCGGCACCTCTCGGCCCGCATGGACCGGGAGACCGCGCTGGCCGTCTTCAAGGCATCCGGACTGGACTGATGCTTCCGGTGCCGCCTCAGTCCCGTCGGTCCGAGGGATGCGGCTGCACGCCCGTCATCAGGATGTCCAGCCCGCGCCCGGTGGTCGCCAGGACCACCTGGTCGGCGGCCCGCAGCACCCTGCCCTGCGCGGGGCGCCAGTCGAAGCCGGACCGCCGGTCGAGACGGAGTCCGGTGAGGGTGTCCATGAAGGAGGGGTCCGCCGCCGGACCGGCCGCTCCGACCGAGAGCACCCGCCACTCGTTCTCACGGAACGCCTCGTGCACCGAGCGCCCCTCCAGCTCCGGGTGCCCGGCCACGTCCAGTTCGCGGGCGAGCGCGACGCCCCGCGCGTGCGGGTCGCGTTCGATCACCACGACCGGGTGGTCGGCGGTGCACAGTCGGGGCGAGCACCCGGGTGCCGATCTTGCCGAGGCCGACGAGGACGATGTGGCCGGTCGTGTCCTCGTCCGGCGGGTGGGTCGCGGAGGCGGCGCGGAAGGCTTCGGTGGCGTTCAGGGTGGCAGCCACGACGAGCGGCAGCACGGCCAGGTCGACGAAACCGGCGACGAGTCCGAGGTCCTCCACCAGCCTGCGCTGCCGAGCCAGGGATGCGGCCGAGACGCCGCCGGCCAGGCCGTCGCTGCGGGCCACGTGCACGGCGAGCAGGTCGCCGCCGGCCGACCGGGCGGCGATCCGCGCCGCCCGCCGGACGAGCGTGTCGCCCTCCGGGCCGCCGGTCAGGGCGACGACGACCCGCTCCCGGGTCTCCCGCACCCCGCCGATGCCGTGCTGCGAGCGGTACTCCTGGAGCGCCTCGTCCACCCGGTCGGCCACCCACAGCAGCGCCAGCTGCCGCAGGGCGGTGAGGTTGCCGGGCCGGAAGTAGTTGGCGAGGGCCGCGTCGATCTTCTCCGGGGCGTAGATGTTGCCGTGCGCCATGCGGCGGCGCAGTCCCTCGGGGGGCATGTCGACCAGCTCGATCTGCCAGGCCCGGCGTACGACCTCGTCGGGCACCGTCTCGTGTTGCGGGACGTGGGTGATCTTCTCGACCACGTCGTTGAGGGATTCGAGGTGCTGGATGTTCACCGCGGTGATGACGTCGACGCCGGCCGCGAGGAGTTCCTCGATGTCCTGCCAGCGCTTGGGGTTGCGGCCGTCCCCGGGGACGTTGCTGTGGGCGCACTCGTCGACGATCGCGACCTGCGGGCGGCGGGCGAGGACCGCGGCCAGGTCCATCTCCTGAAAGCCCCCGCCGCGGTAGGTGCAGGATGTGCGGGGGACGACCTCGAGGCCGTCGGTCATGCCCTCCGTGTGCAGGCGGCCGTGGCACTCCACGAAGCCCACCACCACGTCCGCCCCGCGCGAGGCGCGGCGCCGTCCCTCGTCGAGCATCCGGTAGGTCTTGCCGACCCCCGGGGCCGCCCCGAGGTAGACCTTCAGTCGTCCGGGCCGTACGTCACTCATCGCCGCCGACGCGCTCCGCTCCCTGGCTCGACTCCCCCTGGTCCAGGGGGACTGCTCCTAAGGAAGCCCTTCGCAGGGCCGAGTGGGGCGCGTGTTAGCGACTTCTTGGCGCCGGTCTCGGGGACCTTGACACTGTTTTGACGTGACCTGGGCCGATAGGGTGAAGGCGGTGTGCCGGGAAGTCTGGTCGGCAGGGGAGCCAGGGCGGCTCTTCTCATAGCCCCAGGGGGACGGCATGCGGAGCGTCGGTACGGTACTCGCGTTGGTCATTCTGGCCACCGTCGTGGCGACCTTCGCGCGCCGCTGGCGGATGCCCGCTCCTTCTCTGCTGGTGGTCGCCGGTCTGGCCGTGGCGCTGCTGCCGGGCAGCCCGCAGATCGAGATCAGTCCGGAGATCATCGGGCTGGTCGTGCTCCCGCCGCTGTTGTACGCGAGCGCGGAGGACATGCCCTGGCGGGAGCTGCGGGCCGTGTGGAAGCCGGTCGGGGTCCTCTCCATCGGTCTGGTGCTCGCCTCCGCGGCAGCCGTCGCGGCAGTGGCGACCGCGGTCACCCCGCTGTCTTGGCAGATGGCCTTCGTGCTGGGCGCGGTGCTGGCCAGTACCGACCCGGTGGCGGTGACCGCGCTCGGCCGCAGGCTCGCCCTCCCTCCGAGGGTGCAGGTGCTCGTGCAGGCAGAGAGCCTGTTCAACGACGCGACCTCGCTGGTCCTGGTCCGGGTGGCGGCAGGCATCGCGGTGGCCTCGGCGGCGGCGAGCTGGGAGGCGGCGGGCGACCAGTTCCTGCTGCTGGCCGGCGGTGGCACGGTGATCGGGGCCGCAGTGGCCGGTGTGGTGGTGCTCATCCGACGCCGTACCGAGGAACCGGTGCTGGAGACGGTGATCGCCTTGGTCACCCCGTACGCCGCCTACCTGCTCGCGGAGGCGGCGCACACCTCCGGCGTGACCTCCTGTGTGGTCGCCGGGGTGGTACTGGGCGGCCGGGGCGACCGACTCACCAACGCCCGCATACGCCTCCAGCTGCACGCCGTGTACGGCACGGTGGTGTTCCTGCTGGAGAGCGTGGTCTTCTCCCTCATCGGGCTGGCCCTTCCCGGCGAGGTGCGGGCGCTCGCCGTCGGCGACCGGTCCTGGCCGCTGTACGCCCTCGCCGTCGCCGCCACCCTCATCGCCGTACGCCTGTTGTGGCTCGCACCGCTGTCGGCGGTCGTCCAGCGCAAGGGCGGGATCAGCCGTTTGAACTGGCGGCTGCCGTTGGTGCTGACTTGGGCGGGCACGCGCGGTGTCATGCCGCTGGCAGCCGCGCTGTCCATCCCCGCGGTCGCCAAGGACGGCACCGCCCTGACGGACCGCTCTCTGATCCTCGTCCTGACCACGTCCGTGGTGGTCGTGACGCTGGTCGTCCAGGGTTTCACCCTCGCCCCGGTCGTCCGCGCCTCCGGCCTCGCCCTGGAGCCCGCCCACACCGAGCGCGAGGAGGTCGAGGCCCGCTCGCACCTCGCCCACGCCGGACTCGCCCGCCTCGAGGAACTCGCCGAGCTGGAGGCCGTCCCCGACATCGTCCTCGACCGGCTGCGTCGCGGGCTGACCGCCCGCCTGGACGACGCCCGCGACCGCCTCGCCGAGCACAACGGCACCCCCGCCTCCACCGAGTCCGCCGACCTGGTCTACCGCCAGCTGCGCCGCGACCTGATCACCGTGGAGACCGCGGAGCTCCAGCGCCTCTACGACACGCACCGCGTCAGCGACACGACCCGGCGCCGGCTGCAACGCTCCCTGGACCTGGAGGAAGCCCGGCTCACAGACGTGTGAACGGCGTCAGCGGAACTCCGCCAGCCGTGGCCGCAGCCCCAGCGCGGTGAACGCCATCGCCGCGAGCAGCAGGGTGCCGGCCCAGGGCAGCAGGCCGCTCTTCGCCCCGCGGCCGTCCCGCACCGAGGAGGTGAAGTGGGCCCGGTTGATGTCCGTCACCTTGTCCAGGGCAGCCATCCACGCGCCGAAGTGCGCGTTGGAGGTGCCGGGCTTCCAGTCCATGCAGAACTCCACCGCCTCGCGCTCCCTCCCGGCCGCCAGCAGTGCCCAGATCCTGCGGTCGTCGCGCTGGTAGACGGCGTACGTCTCCACGGTCTTCTCGGCCGCGGCACGTTCCCCGGGGAAGGCGATGTTGTCCAGCTCGCGCCGGAACTCGCCAGTGAAGCGCAGGTCGTGGCGGTCGGTCCGGTACTCCCGCCAGCTGGTGGCCAGCCCGGCGTCGTACGTGTCGAGGGTCTCGCGCTGGATGCCGTACAGCTTCTGCGACTTGGCGAGGAACGACTGCGCGTACTGCTCGCGGCGCCGCGGGTCGAGGAGGTAGCGGCTCTCGTCGGCATTGGCGTCGTAGGCGATGGCGCGGGCGCGCGAGAGCGCGACGACGGAGTCGAAGGCGTCACGGCGTGCGCCGCGCAGGTTCCCGGACGACGAGGTGAGCATCTGCGCGCCAAGTACCACCGCGAGCAGGGCGCAGGCGGTCGCGGCGAGGAGGGGCGGGTTCAGGATCCGGTGGAAGCGCCGAGTCAGGTACCACTGGAGGATGCCGAGGGCGGCCAGCAGGAGCAGGCCCAGCGCGGCGGTGGCGGCAAGCTGCGCGGAGAGCGTGGAGCGGGCGGCGCTGTACTCGGCGTCGAAGGCGCGGTCGTTGGCGGACACCAGCGTGCGGGACTCGGGCAGCAGCCTGCCCTGCAGCAGGTCGGTCGCCTTGCGGTAGCCAGCCCGGGCGGCCGGCTTGCCGCCGGCGTGCCCGTCGTTCTCCAGGGCGCGCCCTATCAGCTCCTGGTAGTCGGCGAAGTCGTCGGTCAGGTTCTCCACGGTCTTCTCGTCGGACCGCTCCCCCGGGCGCAGCCCCGGACCCGGTCCGGCCGTCCGCGAATACCCTCGTCTTCGCGGTCCGGGGCTGCCCCCGGATTGGGCGACCACAGTCCGTGGCGGTGCTCCTTGCTCGGTCCGAGGACCCTGCGCTGATCCGGCCGTGAGTGTCACGGTCCCTCCAACGTCACCGCCACGGACGGTCGCCCGTCCCCCGTTGGTGATCAGTCTGCGACCGGATTCGGCCACCCATGGCTCGTCTTGACGGCTCCCTGATGGCGAATCAGCTTTGTTTGACGGCACTTTGACGGCGGCCTGCGCGGCGCCGTATGAGTGCCGCAAATTCTGTGTCCGCCACGCCGGTCGGAGCGGCGAGCGGCATTAGATTCGCTGTCGGCCGCCGCTGGAGCCATGAACGTCAGGGCCCAACAGACGTCCGTGGCCCCGCACGACGGGCGGAGTCCCCACTCCGCTGTGACGCGGGGGCGGCCCGGTGTGTGTCCGAGGGGGCACACGCCCGCGCAGGACGCCTTGTCGTCGCCTCTTCGCCGGCGTCCGTGCGCCGCCGTGCGGTGCCGGGGCCCCGGCACCGCACGGACCGCCCACTCCGTTCGATCCCCGGCTGTCCGATCCCCGGCTGTCCGATTCCCCCGACAAGACACGAAGGTGTCCATGCTTCCCGCTGCCCCCGAGCAGGCTTCCCCGTCCCGTCCCGAGCGCGCGGCCCGGCCCGGACCGGAGGGACGGCGGAGACGCCGTGCGCCGAGCGGGCTGTTCGAACCCGTCCAGCTCGTCCGCTCGTTCCCCGAGGCGCTGCGCAAACTGCACCCGCGCACCCTGGTCCGGAACCCGGTCCTGTTCGTGGTGTCCGTCGGGGCGGTCCTGACCACGCTGTCGGCGCTGCTCCATCCCGCCGTCTTCACCTGGGTCATCAGCCTGTGGCTGTGGCTGACAGTGGTCTTCGCCAACCTGGCCGAGGCGGTCGCCGAGGGCCGCGGCAAGGCACAGGCGGAGTCGCTGCGCAGGGCCCGCACGGACACGGTGGCGCTGCGGCTGCTGCACTGGAGCTACGGCACCGATCCACGCACCGCCCGCACGGAGGCCGTCGCCGCCACCGAACTGAAACCGCTGGACGTCGTGGTGGTCGAGGCGGGCGAGATGATCCCGGCCGACGGCGACGTGATCGATGGAGTCGCCGCCGTCGACGAGTCCGCCGTGACGGGTGAGTCCGCGCCCGTGATCCGGGAGTCGGGCGGGGACCGCAGCGGCGTCACGGGCGGCACCACGGTCCTGTCAGACCGGATCGTCGTACGAGTTAGCGCACGCCCCGGGCACAGCTTCCTGGACCGGATGATCGCACTGGTCGAAGGAGCCTCCCGGCAGAAGACCCCGAACGAGATAGCGCTGAACATCCTGCTCGCCTCCCTCACGATCATCTTCCTCTTGGTCGCGGTGGCCCTGCAGCCGATGGGCGAGTACGCGGGCGCCGCCCAGACCACGACCGTGCTGGTCGCGCTCCTCGTCACGCTCATCCCGACGACGATCGGCGCCCTGCTGTCCGCGATCGGCATCGCCGGCATGGACCGGCTGGTGCAGCGCAACGTGCTGGCCATGTCGGGTCGGGCGGTCGAGGCTGCGGGGGACGTGAACACCCTGCTGCTCGACAAGACCGGCACCATCACGCTCGGCAACCGGGAGGCCGCCGCCTTCGTCCCGCTGCCCGGCATCGACGAGCGGCAGCTCGCCGACGCGGCCCAGCTGTCCTCGCTGGCCGACGAGACCCCGGAGGGCCGCTCCGTCGTCGTCCTGGCGAAGAACCGGTACGGCCTGCGGGGCCCCGCCGAAGGTGAGTTGGCGAACGCCCGCTGGGTGGCCTTCAGCGCACAGACCCGGATGAGCGGCGTCGACCTGCGCTGGGACAACGGAGCCGTCTGCGCCATCCGCAAGGGGGCCGCGCAGCAGGTGATCGACTGGGTGCAGATGTACGGCGGCCACGTGCCGCCTGAGGCGCGGCGGTACGCCGACGCCGTGGCCGCCTCCGGCGGGACACCGCTGCTGGTCGCGGTGCACGACTGGGACGGACCGCGCGTCCTCGGCCTGATCCATCTCAAGGACGTCGTCAAGGACGGCATCCGCGAACGCTTCGCCGAACTGCGCCGCATGGGCATACGCACGGTGATGATCACCGGTGACAACCCGCTGACCGCCAAGGCCATCGCCGAAGAGGCGGGTGTGGACGACTACTTGGCCGAGGCCACCCCCGAGGACAAGCTCGCCCTGATCAAACAGGAGCAGGAGGGCGGCAAGCTGGTCGCCATGACCGGTGACGGGACCAACGACGCGCCCGCGCTCGCGCAGGCGGATGTCGGCGTGGCGATGAACACGGGCACGTCGGCCGCCAAGGAGGCCGGCAACATGGTCGACCTCGACTCCAACCCGACCAAGCTCATCGAGATCGTCGAGATCGGCAAGCAACTCCTCATCACTCGGGGAGCGTTGACGACCTTCTCCATCACCAACGACGTGGCGAAGTACTTCGCCATCATCCCGGCCATGTTCGCGGGCTCGTACCCGGGCCTGGAGTCGCTGAACGTGATGGGCCTGCACAGCCCGACCTCCGCGATCACCTCCGCGATCATCTTCAACGCCCTGATCATCATCGCCCTGATCCCCCTCGCCCTGCGCGGCGCGCGCTACATCCCCGCCTCCGCCCACGACCTGCTGCGCCGCAACCTGCTCGTCTACGGCCTCGGCGGCCTGGTCCTGCCCTTCGTCGGCATCAAGCTGATCGACCTGCTGATCTCCCAGGTGCCCGGCCTTGGCTGAGCCCCGCCCACCCGTCTGGCTCGCCCGTCAAGGTCCCGTATGCGCACGTCAGAGCCCCGTCAGAAAAGGGGATTTCGGCTTGCCCCGCCCGTGCGGCACGGCTTCCATGGATGACGTGAACAGCGCCTGGCTCCTCCTCGACCGGCCGCCGAGTCCCTCCCCCAGCCTTCGGCCGGGGGTGCCCCCATCTCGCTTCGCTCGGCAGTCGCGTCGTCAGCCGCGCTGACCGGAAGCGCCCGCGCCACGCCGGCATCGCGTCCCGCCGACGCCATGCCGCACCGGCGACGCGTCCCGCCGACGCCGCTTTCCGAGACTCGAGGGGCGCCGTGATCGGCTCCCGGCGCCCCTCGATTCACCTTCTCCACCGCACGCCCACCGCCCCTCACCAGGTGGCGTCGGCATGCCCACAACCCCGGATCGGATCATGCCCACCTCCGCCCTTTCGTCCCGTACCGTCCTGGTCACGGGCGCCACTTCCGGCATCGGTTACGAAACCGCCCGGCAGCTCGCCGAGCGCGGCGCCACCGTGCTGCTGCACGGCCGTACCGCCGAGGAGGCCCGTGCCGCCGCCGACCGCCTCATCGCTACAGCCGGAGTCGATGCCAACCAACTCGCGCTCTACTCGGCTGACTTCGCTCACCTGGAGGAAGTCGGGACCCTCGCCCGCACGATCGTCGCTGAACACCCGCACCTGGACGTCCTCGTCAACAACGCCGGCATGGCCGCCCCCGAGCGGCACACCGTCACCACCGACGGCAACGAGATCGCCTTCCAGGTCAACTTCCTCGCCCACTACCTCCTCACCTGCCTGCTGGGACCCGCCCTCACCAGCGACCCGGGCGGCCGCGTCGTCAACGTCTCCTCCTCCCTGCACCGCACCGCCTCCATCCAGTGGGCCGACCCCAACCGCGCCCGCCGCTACTCCCGCCTCGCCGTCTACGCGCAGTCCCAGCTCGCGTTGACCGTCTTCACCGCGGACCCGCGCGTCACCGCCGTCTCCGTCCACCCGGAAGTCGCGACACCGCGCTCCTGCCCCTGTACTCGCACGAGTGCGGCTCAGCGGCCGAGGGCGCCGCGCACGTGGTCCGGCTCTGCGACCCGGCCGTCGAGATCGTCAACGGCGCCTACTACGACCGCGACGCGCGCGTCGAACCGGCCCCGGCCGCGACCGAGGACCGCACGGTCAAACGCCTCAACAAGCTGGCGGATCTGCTGGTCGGCCGCAACGCCGCCTGAAGAACGGTCGAGACAGAGGGAGTTGTACATGTCGAAGCGCGCCCGCAAGCAGAAGGACCGCCGCAAGAAGAAGACCAGCCACGGCAGCAAGGCCGGCCAGGGCTGACCGCGGCACCCCCGGGGCGGGCGACAGGGAGCGGCAATCCCCGTCGCCCGTCCGATCCGTGTCCCATCTCCCACCCTCTACGAGGCATTGATGATCCCGATCTCTCCGCCGGACCGCCGGGCACTCGCGCGCTGGTTCCCCACGAACTCACCCGGCCCCGCCACCATCGGCGAACACGTGCTGGCCACGGGTGTCGGCCGGTGGTGGGCCGACCGGCCCGTCCAGCCGAGCACGGTCGCCGTCTCCTGCGCCGGCCACGTCGTACTGCGCGGCAACCCGGAAGACCTGACGCCAGAACTCCTCGCCTCGCTGGCCGGCAACCGCGTCGAAGCCCCGGCCCGGCTCCTGCCCGCCCTCGGTGCCGCCTTCGACCGGCTCACCCCCTGGGAGCGCATGATCTGGACCCTCCAGGCCACGCCCCAGCCCGCCACCGTCGCGCACTCCGTGACCGTACGGCGCCTGGAGCCGGCGGACACAGACGCGGTGCAGGAACTCGGCCCGGACGCCTCCTGGCTCTCGGCCAGCTGGGGTGGCCCGCGCGGCTTCACCGCCTCCGGCCACGCCTGGGCCGCAGTGGGCCGCAGCGGCTGCATCCTCGCTGTGGCCTGCACCTACTTCCGTGGCACCGGCTACGAGGACGTGGCCGTCTACACCGTCCCCGACCGCAGGCGCCACCACCTCGCGCTGGCCTGCGTCACCTCCCTGTGCGCGGACATCACGGCTCGCGGCCACACACCCAGTTGGAACTGCTCCCTCCACAACCGCGCCAGCCGCCTGCTGGCCTGGAACGCCGGTTTCCGCCTGGTCCGCGAATACGTCCACTACGCGGCGGGGAGCCCGGTGTCACACCCTCGGCTCAGCGCCTAGCGATCACCCCGGAAAGAAGGAGACTCCCGTGACCAGGAAGCCCCCGCTCCTCACCCTGCCGATCCTCGAAGGCCGCCACGAGCTCACGATCACCCGGCTGAAGCGCGGTGAGGACTCCTTCACGCTCCACTACCGGATCACGCCCCCGCTGCCAGAGTCCGGCGACGAGCCCCCCCTACGCCCGGTCCTGAAGGCCGTGGACGACCTCGGCAACGAGTACGACGACCGCGGCGGCGCCTACGGCACGCACCCGGACGGCACCTGCACCGACGGGAGCCTCAGCGGACATCCGTCCCCGCATCCGGACGCGACCAGCCTGCGGATCCGCATCACCTTGCTGCGGGGCGGCAGGGAAACGTCGTACGACATGACGCTGCGTGTCCGGCCCTGAAGGCGCGGCGCGCGACGCGCTCGGCCTTAACGCGGTCTTGACGCGTTAAGCGGACATACAGGTGGGCCCATGCGTCACTCCCTGCTTACGCTGGTGCGGCCGTCCGTGTGATGGCCGGAACCCCACGCTGAGCCGCACACCAGGAGAGCACGTCCATGGCCACCACCGAACACCCTCCCAGTACCGGCCGCCTGCGCACCTGGATGCTGGAGGGCCTGTCCGACATGGGCAAGCACGGCGGCCACACCGGCCCGCACGCCGAGCCCGAGCCCCCGCACACGGGTCAGCGCTGGTACCGGGTGATGTGCCTGACCGGCGTCGACTACTTCTCCACCCTCGGTTACCAGCCCGGCATCGCCGCCCTGGCGGCCGGCCTGCTCTCCCCGATCGCCACCCTCGTCCTCGTCGTCGTCACCCTCGCCGGCGCTCTCCCGGTGTACCGCAGGGTGGCCGAGGAGAGCCCCCACGGCGAGGGCTCCATCGCCATGCTGGAACGGCTGCTGTCCTTCTGGAAGGGCAAGCTCTTCGTCCTGACCCTGCTGGGCTTCGCCGCCACGGACTTTCTGATCACTATCACCCTCTCGGCCGCCGACGCCTCCACCCACCTCATCGAGAACCCGCACCTGACGAACGTGCTGCACGGCCAGCAGATGCTGATCACTCTGCTGCTGGTGGCCCTGCTCGGCGCGGTGTTCCTCAAGGGCTTCCTGGAGGCGATCGGCGTCGCCGTCGCCCTGGTCGTGGTCTATCTCGGCCTGAACGCCGTCGTCGTGGTCGTCGGCTTCTGGCACGTCCTGACCGCCGGGCACGTCGTCACCGACTGGACCAGCGCCCTGACCACCCAGCACGGCAACGTCTTCGCCATGATCGGCGTGTCCCTGCTGGTCTTCCCGAAGCTCGCCCTCGGTCTGTCCGGTTTCGAGACCGGCGTCGCGGTCATGCCGCACGTCCAGGGCGACCCGGATGACACCGAGGACAAGCCCAAGGGCCGGATCAGGGACACCAAGAAGCTGCTGACGGCCGCCGCGCTCATCATGAGCGTGTTCCTGATCGCCACCGCATTCATCACCACGGTGCTGATCCCGGCGAAGGAGTTCAAGACCGGTGGCCAGGCCAACGGCCGTGCACTCGCCTATCTCGCCCACGAGTACCTGGGCAACGCCTTCGGCACGGTCTACGACCTCTCGACGATCGCCATCCTGTGGTTCGCGGGCGCGTCCGCGATGGCGGGCCTGCTCAACCTGATGCCGCGCTACCTGCCCCGCTACGGCATGGCCCCGCACTGGGCCCGCGCCGTGCGCCCGATGGTGATCGTCTTCACGCTGATCGCCTTCCTGGTGACCTGGATCTTCGACGCCAACGTCGACGCACAGGGCGGCGCCTACGCCACCGGCGTGCTGGTCCTGATGTCCTCCGCCGCGATCGCGGTGACCATCGCCGCCCGCCGGGCCGCCCAGCGCGGCTGGACCGTCGGCTTCGCCATCATCTCGGCCGTCCTGCTCTACGTCACCGTCGCCAACGTCATCGAGCGCCCGGACGGTGTGAAGATCGGCGCCTGCTTCATCGTCGGCATCATTCTCATCTCCCTGGCGTCTCGGCTGGCCCGTGCCTTCGAGCTGCGCGTCACGCACGTCGAACTGGACGACATGGCGGAACGATTCATCCGTGACATGTCCAGCCGCAAAATCCGGTTCATCGCCAACGAGCCCGGTGTGCGGGACAAGGCCGAGTACCGCGACAAGGTCGAGCAGATCCGCGCCGACAACGACATGCCCGAGCAGGAGGACTTCGTCTTCGTCGAGGTCACGGTCACCGACCCCTCCGAGTTCGAGGCGGGCCTCACCGTGCGCGGCGAGGTCCTCCACAACCGCTACCGCGTCCTGACGGTGGAGTCCTCTTCCATCCCCAACGCCCTCGCAGCGCTCCTCCTCCACGTCCGGGACATGACGGGCTGCACCCCGCACATGTACTTCGAGTGGACCGAGGGCAGCCCCTTCGCCAACTTCCTGCGTTTCTTCCTCTTCGGCCAGGGCGAGGTCGCCCCGGTCACCCGCGAGGTGCTGCGCGAGGCGGAACCGAACCGCGTCAGGCGCCCGCGCGTGCACACCGGCTGAGGACCGGCCCCGCGGCCGCGTCAGGATCCCGTCAAGATTCGGAACAGGTCGGCAATCGTCCACACCGACGGGCAGTGGTCACTCACTGACCACAGTCCGGTGCACAGGTGGCTCGTACCGACATGCTCCAGCAGCCCCGGCGGCACGGACCGCCGTTCATCTTCTTGATGCGGGCGCCCATTGCCGTGCTCCGGGCGACTCGACGCGCGAACCACACCTCGGGCCTCGCACACAGCCTGACGCTCCATCAGGGCGAGCGTCACATGAGCGTCAGAACTGCCTCGCGGGGACGCTGCGAAGACCACGGTCACCGCGCGCCCACCTTCCCGTCGCTGATCGAAGCCGCAGGTCAGGGACGTCCGTCCGGCACGCGGCCTGCTCCACCTCGTGCACTTCGGGAAAGAGGTCGAGGACCGCCGACGCGCCTCGGCCATCCAGGAAGACTCGCAGGTCAGAGCCCCTTTGTAGTGGGTTCGAGAATGGCCACGCACTCCACATGGTGCGTCATCGGGAACAGGTCGAACGCCCGCAGCGTCCGCACCCGGTAGCCGCCCTCGCGGAAGTAGCCCAGGTCCCGGGCCAGCGCAGCGGGATCGCAGGCGACGTACGCGATGCGGCGGGCGCCCAGGGAGGTGAGGTGGGCGACCGTGCCGCGGCCGGCGCCCGCGCGGGGCGGGTCGAGGACGATGAGGTCGACCTCCGTGATGCCCGTGCGCGGGAGGACCGACTCGACCTTGCCCTGCTCGACGCGGACCCGCGGGAAGCCGGCCAGGTTGTGCCGCGCGTCCTCCACCGCCCGCTTGCCGGACTCGATGCCGAGGACCGCGCCCTTCTCGCCGAGGCGGTCGGCGAGGGCGCCCGCGAAGAGGCCGACTCCGCAGTACAGGTCGAGGGCCATCTCGCCCTTGCGGGGCAGCAGGCCCTGCATGACGGCCTTGACGAGGGTGTCGGCCGACTTCGGGTGGACCTGCCAGAAGCCGCCGCTGCCGACCCGGTAGGTGCGGTCGTCGGCGCGCTCGCGGACGAACGCGCGGCCGTGGACGCGGTGGATGCCGCCGTCCTTCTCGTCGACGCGCATCACGGAGACGGGCCTGTCGAGCTCGACGAGCGGCAGCCGGGCGCCGGGACGCGGCTCCAGGATCACCATGCGGTCCTGGGAACCGGTCGCGGCGATCGCCTCGACGGAGGCCATGCCGGACCAGTCCCGGTCCTCGATGCCGAGTTCGCTGACGCCCTGCGCGGCGATCATGCAGTGGTCGATCGGTTCGACCTCGTGCGAGCGGTGGCGCCGCAGGCCGGCGTTGCCGTCCGCGTCGACCGCGTACTGGACCCGCGTCCTCCATTGCGGGACCTGGCCGGCCGGCAGCTTGTCGCCCTCGGCCGGCATCACCGTGCCGTCCCAGCCCGCCTCCTCGGGGGTGAGGCCGGCGAGCCGCTGCAGCTGCTCGGCGATCACCTCGCCCTTGAGGCGGCGCTGGGCGCCCGGCTTGGCGTGCTGCCAGTCGCAGCCGCCGCAGCGGCCGGGTCCGGCGAACGGGCAGGGGGCCTCGATGCGGTCCTTGGAGGCCTCGAGGATCTCCACCGCGTCCGCGCGCAGGAAGCGGGCGCCCTCCTCGCCCTCGGTCACCCGGGCCACCACCCGCTCGCCCGGCAGCGCGTGCCGCACGAAGAGGACCTGCCCCTCGGAGGTACGGGCGACGCAGTGGCCGCCGTGGGCGACGGGGCCGACCTCGACCTCGTACTCCTCGCCCACCAGAGACTTCGTCGGTTCTGTCTGCATGGTGGGGTGACTCCAGCTCGCGAGGGGGAAACGGGACAAACTCGAGGGGAAGAAGGCCGCAGACCGGTGGGGCCTGACAACAGCCCACCAGTCTACGGCCTTCCCGCCAGGCCTCAGTCCTTGGACGCCGACGGCTCCTTCGGCCTCTCCACCGCCGGGCCGCGCCGGACCGCGCCCGGCGCGTTCCACTCCTGCCGCTTGCGGGCCCGCAGCTTGGCCGCCTCGGAGGACTGCAGCTGGTAGGGCACCGAGGTCACCATGACGCCCGGCGTGAACAGCAGGCGGCCCTTGAGGCGCAGGGCGCTCTGGTTGTGCAGCAGGTGCTCGTACCAGTGGCCGACCACGTACTCCGGGATGATCACGGAGACCGCGTCGCGCGGGGACTCCTTGCGCAGGCCCTTGACGTACTCGATCACCGGGCGGGTGACCTCGCGGTACGGCGAGTCCAGGACCTTCAGCGGTACGTCGATGCCGCGCCGCTCCCACTCCTCGCGCAGTGCCTTGGTCTCGGCCGGGTCGACGTTGACCGTCAGCGCCTCCAGGGTGTCCGAGCGCATCAGCTTGGCGTAGGCCAGGGCGCGCAGCGTCGGGCGGTGGATCTTGGAGATCAGGACGACCGAGTGCACACGGGAGGGGCGGACGCTGTCGTCGCTGGGGCCCTCGGGGGCCGCGATCTCCTCGGCGACGCGGTCGTAGTGCTTCCGGATGGCGGTCATGGTCGCGTAGAAGATGCACATGCCCAGCAGGGCCACCCAGGCGCCGTGCGTGAACTTGGTGACCAGGACGACGACCAGCACCAGGCCGGTGAAGAAGGCGCCGAACGCGTTGATCGCGCGGGAGCGGACCATGTGGCGGCGCTTGGCCTGGTCCTTCTCGACCGCCAGGTGGCGGTTCCAGTGCCGGACCATGCCGGTCTGGCTGAGCGTGAAGGACACGAACACGCCGACGATGTACAGCTGGATCAGGCGCGTGGAGTCGGCGCCGTAGATGACGACCAGCAGCGTCGCCGCGCCGGCGAGCAGCACGATGCCGTTGGAGAAGGCCAGGCGGTCGCCGCGGGTGTGCAGCTGGCGCGGCAGGTAGCGGTCCTGGGCGAGGATCGAGCCGAGCAGCGGGAAGCCGTTGTAGGCCGTGTTCGCGGCCAGGAACAGCACCAGGGCGGTGGCGGCGGCCAGCAGGACGAACAGGAAGCTGCCCTTGCCGAACACCGCCTCGGCGACCTGGGAGATCACCGGGTTCTGCACGTAGCCGGAGCCGACCGGGCTGCCGTTGTGGATCAGGTCGGTGGCCGGGTGCTCGGCCATGCGGACGTTGGTCGACATGGCGAGGGCGATGATGCCGCAGAACATGGTGACGGCCAGCAGGCCCATCATCGCGAGCGTGGTCGCCGCGTTCTTCGACTTGGGCTTGCGGAAGGCCGGGACGCCGTTGGAGATGGCCTCCACGCCCGTCAGCGCGGCACAGCCGGAGGAGAAGGCCCGCAGCAGCAGGAAGACGAGCGCGAAGCCCGCGAGGCCCTGGTGCTCGGCCTTGATGTGGTAGTCGGCCGTCGGGGCCCGCATGGTGTCGCCGAGGACCATGCCCCGGAAGGCTCCCCACGCGATCATGATGAAGACGCCGCCGACGAACACGTACGTCGGGATCGCGAAGAGCTTGCCCGACTCCTTCACGCCGCGCAGGTTCATCAGCGTCAGCAGCACGATCACGGCGACCGCGCACAGCACCTTGTGCTGGACGACGAAGGGGATCGCGGAGCCGAGGTTCTCGATGCCGGAGGCGATGGAGACGGCGACGGTCAGGACGTAGTCGACGAGCAGGGCGCTGGCCACGGTCAGCCCGGCCCTGGGGCCGAGGTTGGTGGTCGCGACCTCGTAGTCGCCGCCGCCACTCGGGTAGGCGTGGACGTTCTGCCGGTAGGAGGCGACGACCGTGAACATCAGCACGACGACCGCGACGGCGATCCAGGGGCTGAAGTGGTACGCCGACACGCCCGCGATGGACAGGACCAGCAGGACCTCCCCCGGCGCGTAGGCGACGGAGGACAGCGGGTCGGAGGCGAAGACGGGCAGTGCGATGCGCTTCGGCAGGAGCGTTTCGCCCAACCGGTCACTGCGCAGTGCGCGCCCGATCAGAATCCGTTTGGGCACGTCGGTCAGTTTGGACACGAGAGAGGATCGTAAGCCTTCGAACAGGCTGCCGCCCAGTCGCCGTCCCACATCTGCCCCACGAGTGAACTCGAGCATCACAGGATCTGCGGATTCCGTGGCGGGACCGCCCGCCGTGTCTAGATGACAAATCCCGCCCGTCGTCGTGTCTGGGAGGTTCCATGCCCGCGACCGCTGAGCTGATCGGGGCCACGGTCGCCCTCGTCGGCCTCGGAATCCTGACCCTGTGCAGCGTGCGCAGCATCACTCGCCGCAGGGCGCCGTCGTTGCTCCCCGACGGCGAACCGCACCCGTGAGCGGGGAACGGCACACGCGGGTGCCCGCCCCGAACCGTCCATGTGTAGCTTTGGGCGTCGGTCTGAGACCCTGAGGCTGAGCAGTCACTTTTGGACACCGGAAGGACGGTCGTGCACATCGTCATCATGGGCTGCGGAAGAGTGGGTTCCGCTCTTGCCCAGACCCTGGAGCAACAGGGACACACGGTCGCCGTGATCGACCAGGACCCCACCGCCTTCCGCCGGCTGGGCCCGGGATTCGGGGGCCGCCGGGTCACCGGGGTCGGCTTCGACCAGGACACCCTGCGCGAGGCGGGCATCGAGGAGGCCGGCGCCTTCGCCGCCGTCTCCAGCGGTGACAACTCCAACATCATCTCCGCCCGCGTGGCCCGCGAGATGTTCGGTGTGGAGAACGTGGCCGCCCGTATCTACGATCCGCGCCGCGCCGAGGTCTACCAGCGCCTGGGGATCCCCACCGTGGCCACGGTGCGCTGGACCGCCGACCAGATGCTGCGCCGGCTGCTGCCCTCGGGCGCCGAGCCGCTGTGGCGCGACCCCACTGGCGGGGTGCAGCTCGCCGAGGTGCACGCCTCCCCGAAGTGGGTCGGCCACAAGATCAGCAAGCTGCAGGAGGAGACGGGCGTCCGGGTGGCGTTCCTGACCCGCCTGGGCGAGGCGATCCTGCCCACCTCGCAGACGGTGCTGCAGGAGGGCGACCTCGTGCACGTGATGATGCGGACGGACGACGTCGAGAAGGTCGAGGCGGCGTTCGCCGAGGGCCCGGAAGAGGAGGGCGGTCACTGATGAGGGTCGCCATTGCCGGAGCCGGCGCCGTCGGCCGCTCGATCGCGGGCGAGCTGCTGGAGAACGGCCACGAGGTCCTGCTCATCGACAAGGCCCCGACCGCCATCTCGGTGGAGCGGGTGCCCCAGGCGGAGTGGCTGCTGGCCGACGCCTGCGAGATCACGTCCCTGGACGAGGCCGCGCTGCAGCGCTGCAACGTCGTCATCGCCGCGACCGGCGACGACAAGGTCAACCTGGTCGTCTCGCTGCTCGCCAAGACGGAGTACGGCGTGCCGCGCGTCGTCGCCCGGGTGAACAACCCGAAGAACGAGTGGCTGTTCAACGAGTCCTGGGGCGTGGACGTCGCCGTCTCCACCCCGCGTCTGATGTCCGCCCTGGTCGAGGAGGCGGTGAGCGTCGGCGACCTGGTCCGCCTGCTGCGCTTCAGCCACGGCGACGCCAACCTGGTCGAGCTGACGCTGCCCGAGGAGTCGGCGCTGGCCGGCACCCAGGTCGGCGACGTGGAGTGGCCGGAGGACACCTCGCTGGTCACGATCATCCGCGGCACCCGGGTGCTGACGCCCTCCAAGGAGGACTCCCTGGAGCCGGGTGACGAACTGCTCTTCGTGGCCGCGCAGGCCCGGGAGGAGCAGCTGGAGGAGCTGCTGTCGGTGCGGCGGTCGGAGGACTGACCCCGTCCCCGCCGGACCCGCTCGTGCGGAAAGGGCGCCCCTGCTCGTCAGGGGCGCCCTTCTCGTCGTCGTACGAGGGCTGTCCGTGGTCGTACGACGGCTGTTCGTGAGGGGGTGCGAAGCCGGCCGGAAGGCCAGGAAGGCCCTGAGGCGAAGGCCCTGGGCTAAGGCCCTAGGCCTCGCGGCGGTGCCGTCCGCCGGTGGCCTCCGCGCCCGCCTTCTCCTCGTCCGCCTCCTCCACGGCCGCCTTCTGCTCGGCCGCCTTCTCCTCCGCCTCCATCTCCGCGAACACGTCGATCGGCGCGGGCGCCTTCGCGAGGAAGACCCAGGTGAGCCAGACCGCGAGCAGGAACGGCGGGATCTTCAGGGCGATGAGGACCCAGCCGAGCTTGGTGGTGTCGGACCACCAGTACAGCGGGAAGAGGATCGCGCACTTGGCGAGCAGGATGAGACCCCAGGCCCAACTGGCCTTCGCGTAGGCCTTCTTGCGGCCGGGGTTGCGGGTGCGCCAGGAGAGGTTCTCCTTGAAGACCGGGCCCAGCATCAGACCGATCAGGGGCACACCGGCGAGGGTCGTGACGATGTACGCCACCGCAAGGCCCAGGGTGTAGAGCATGCCCGGGAGGTAGAAGTCCTTGGCGTTGCCGGTGAACATCGCGAACAGCACGCCGAAGGCCACGCCGAACACCCCGCTGAAGGCGTGCTTGACGGTGTCCTTCCTGGCCAGCCTGACCACGACCAGGACCAGGGACACGGCCAGGGCCGCGATGGCCGACAGGTGCAGGTCCTTGTCGACCGTGAAGATCGCGACGAAGAGCAGTCCCGGCAGGACCGTCTCGACCATGCCGCGGACACCGCCGAACGCCTCGAACAGCGCGGCCTCGGTCACCGCGCGGGCGTCGTCCACCGTGGTCTGGTCGGTGCCTTCGGTCGGCTTGTCGAGGGACGTCACCGGCTACTCCCGTCCGAGGGGTCGCAGTTCGTACTTGGGGTTGAACAGCACCCGGCGGCCCCGGCTCATGGAGATCCGGCCCGATGCGATCAGCTTGCGCCCCGGTTCTATACCGACGATGGAGCGCCTGCCGAGCCAGACCACGTCCAGTGCGGCCGAGCCGTCGAACAGCTCGGCCTCCAGGGCGGGAACTCCCGCACGCGGGCGCAGGGTGACCGTGCGCAAGGTACCAGTTACGGTGACGATCTGCCGGTCACGACAGTCCCCGATCCTGGTGCAGCCCGCCGTCTCGGCGTCCTCGCGCAGCTCCTCGGACTCCAGGTCCTCCTGTGACGAGGAGAGCCGGTCGAGCATGCGCCGGAACCGGCCGGCCGGCTTTTCGGAGCGGGGAACAGCAGTCATACCTGAAGCGTACCGGGGTGGCCCGAAAGGACTGTAAGCCAGCTCGCTTCGCGATCCGGGGCACGGCCGCCCCGCGGCTCACGCGACTCGCAGGGCACGCCGCTCCGGCCCCTCACACCTCGAACCGGTACCCCATCCCCGGCTCGGTGATGAAGTGCTTCGGGTGCGACGGGTCCGTCTCCAGCTTCCGGCGCAGCTGGGCCATGTAGACGCGCAGGTAGTTCGTCTCCGTCCCGTACGACGGTCCCCACACCTCCTGCAGCAGCTGCTTCTGGCCGACCAGGCGGCCCGTGTTGCGCACCAGGACCTCCAGCAGGTGCCACTCGGTCGGCGTGAGCCGGACGTCCTTGCCGCCGCGGTTGACCTTCTTGGCGGCCAGGTCGACGGTGAAGCCCTCCGTCTCGACGGTCGTCAGGTCGCCCTCGCCCGGGCCGGCCGGCTCGGCCCGGCGTACGGCGGCCCGCAGCCGGGCGAGCAGTTCGTCCATGCCGAAGGGCTTGGTGACGTAGTCGTCGGCGCCCGCGTCCAGCGCCTGGACCTTCTCGTCGGAGGAGTGGCGGGCGGACAGGACGAGAACGGGGACGCGGGTCCAGCCGCGCAGCCCCCTGATCACGTCGACGCCGTCCATGTCGGGCAGGCCGAGGTCGAGGACGACCACGTCGGGGTGGCGGGAGGCGGCGAGTTCGAGGGCGGTCCTGCCGTCGGGGGCCGAGTCGACCTCGTACTTGCGCGCCTTGAGATTGATCACGAGGGCGCGCACGATCTGCGGCTCGTCGTCGACCACGAGCACCCGGGTCATAGGGCCTGCCTTTCTGGTTCTTCGCCGGACTCCTCGAGGCGGAGTGGTCCGGAACGCGATCCTGCCGCCCGCAGGCTCAGGACCATGGTGAGCCCTCCGCCCGGCGTGTCCTCGGCGTTCAGCGTGCCGCCCATGGCCTCGGCGAAACCGCGGGCGACCGCGAGACCGAGGCCGACGCCGGCGCCGCGCGGGGCGTCGCCGTAGCGCTGGAAGGGTTCGAATATGCGGTCCTTGGCCTCGTCCGGCACCCCCGGTCCGCGGTCCACCACCCGCACCTCCACCCGGCCGGCCATGGCGCTGGCGGAGACCAGGACGCGCTGCCCGTGCGGGCTGTACTTGACGGCGTTCTCCACCAGGTTGGCCACCGACCGCTCCAGCAGCCCGGGGTCGACGGCGACCATGGGCAGCGTCTCGGGCACGTCCAGGCCGACGCTGTCCTCGGGTACGCCCCCGAGCGCCATCGGGACGACCTCGTCGACGTCGATCTCCCGGATCAGCGGCGTGACGGTGCCGGTGTGCAGGCGGGACATGTCGAGGAGGTTCCCCACGAGGTGGTCCAGGCGGTCGGCGCCCTCCTCGATGCCCTCCAGCAGCTCCGCCCGGTCCTCCTCGGACCAGGCCACGTCGTCGGAGCGCAGGGACGACACGGCGGCCTTGATGCCGGCCAGCGGGGTGCGCAGGTCGTGGCTGACGGCGGCCAGCAGGGCGGTGCGGATGCGGTTGCCCTCGGCCAGCGTGCGGGCCCGGTCGGCCTCCTCCTGCAGGCGCCTGCGGTCGAGGGCGACGGCGGCCTGTGCGGCGAAGGCGGCGAGCACCCGGCGGTCCTCGGCGGGCAGCACCCGGCCGGTGAGCGCGAGGGCCATGTGGTCGCCGACGGGCATGTCGACGTCGGCGTCCTCGGGGCGTTCCAGCGGGCGCCCGAAGCCGGCCCGGCCGGCGCAGGTCCACGGGTCGACGTCGCTCGCCCGCTCCAGCAGGGCGGCCGACTCCATGGCGAAGGTCTCGCGGACCCTCTCCAGCAGTTCCTCCAGACTGGTCTCGCCGCGCAGCACGTTGCCGGCGAGGAAGGAGAGGATCTCGGACTCGGCGCGCAGCCGGGCGGCCTGGTGGGTGCGCCGGGCGGCGAGGTCCACCACCGAGGCGACCGACATCCCGACTCCGAAGAAGATCACGATGGCCACGATGTTCTTGGGGTCGGCGACGGTCAGCCGGTGCAGCGGCGGTGTGTAGAAGTAGTTCAGCAGCAGCGATCCGAAGGCCGCCGAGGCCAGGGCGGGCAGCAGGCCGCCGAGCAGCGCGGCGGCGACGGTGACGGCCAGGAACAGCAGCATGTCGTTGGCGAGGCCGAGGTCCACGGTGTTGAGCAGCAGCGCGAGGATCGCGGGACCGGCCAGGCCGACCGCCCAGCCCGAGACGATCCGGGCCCGCCCGAGGCGCCCGCCGCGGGCCACCGGCAGTCCGCGGCCCTTGGCGACCTCTTCGTGGGTGACGATGTGCACGTCGAGGTCGGGTCCGGACTCCCGGGCGACCGTGGCGCCGACCCCCGGTCCGAAGGCGTACTGCCAGGCCTTGCGGCGGGAGGAGCCCAGCACGATCTGGGTGGCGTTGACGCCCCGGGCGAAGTCCAGCAGCGCGGCCGGTATGTCGTCGCCCACCACGTGGTGGAAGGTGCCGCCGAGGTCCTCCACGAGGGTGCGCTGGACGGCCAGCTCCTTGGGCGAGGCCGAGGTGAGGCCGTCGCTGCGGGCTATGTAGACGGCGAGGACCTCGCCGCCGGCGCCCTTCTCGGCGAGCCGGACGGCGCGCCGGATGAGCGTGCGGCCCTCGGGGCCGCCGGTCAGCCCGACGACGATACGCTCGCGGGAGCCCCAGATCCGGGAGACCCGGTGGGCGCTGCGGTATTCGTTCAGGTACTCGTCGACCCGGTCGGCCACCCACAGCAGCGCCAGCTCGCGCAGTGCGGTGAGGTTGCCGGGCCGGAAGTAGTTGGACAGGGCGGCGTCGACCTTGTCCGGCTGGTAGATGTTGCCGTGCGCCATGCGGCGGCGCAGGGCCTGCGGCGACATGTCGACCAGCTCTATCTGGTCGGCCCGGCGTACGACCTCGTCGGGCACGGTCTCGCGCTGCCGCACCCCGGTGATGGACTCCACGACGTCGCCGAGTGACTCCAGGTGCTGGATGTTGACGGTGGAGACGACGTCGATGCCGGCGGCCAGCAGCTCCTGCACGTCCTGCCAGCGCTTGGCGTTGCGGGAGCCGGGGATGTTGGTGTGGGCGAGCTCGTCCACGAGGACGACGGCGGGCGCGCGGCGCAGCACGGCGTCGACGTCCATCTCGCCGAAGGTGCCGCCCCGGTACTCCAGCTGTCTGCGCGGCACCTGTTCCAGGCCGTGGAGCAGCGTCTTCGTGCGCGGCCGGTCGTGGTGCTCGACGAACGCGACGACGCAGTCGGTACCCCGCTCGAAGCGGCGGTGGGCCTCGGAGAGCATGGCGTAGGTCTTGCCCACGCCCGGTGCCGCGCCGAGGTAGATCCGAAGCTTGCCGCGTGCCATTGCCCCATTGTCTTCCGGTGACTGCCGCCTACGCAGCGTCGACCCTACGGCCGGCCGGCACGGTGAACGGGCGGATGGGGGCGGGTGGCGGGCATCTTTGACGCAACCCTGATGAGCGGCCTGGTCAGCGGAGTGTTCGAGGGCCGCACGGTCGGCCTGCCGAACGGGCCGGGCGCCGGTGCCGCCGGGCGCCAGGCCGCTCGGTGGCCGGGGCGGCGGTCAGGAGGGGTTGTCGCCGTGGGTGAGGGTCTCCCAGGCGACGAAGAGGTTGTTGCTGCCGGCCGGGCGGTTGTTCAGGGTCAGGGCCCCGGTGCTGGTCATGGCGACGCCGCGGCGGTTGTGCAGGGCGTTGTAGCCGACCTCGGTGACCGGGCCCAGCCCGGGCTTGAGGGTGCCACCGCACAGCCAGCCGGGGACGGCGGCGCCGAGCTGGTACCCGGACTGGAAGCCGAGCGCCTGCCGCAGCCGCTCCCCGACGTCGGTGCCGTACAGGTCCCGGCCCTGGATGCGGCTGGTCTCGGCGATGTGCGAGATGGCGGAGATGCCGTAGCCGGTGTGGGTGAGGTCCCGGCAGGTCTCCTGGGTGAGCCCGGTGACGAAGGTGGACTGGCCCTGCCAGTAGGCCACGATCTTGTCGCGGGTGTTCAGGTTCTGGCTGGGCACGGTCTTCGGCAGGTCGCCGTCGGAGGCGAGGTAGACGTAGGCGGCCGTGCGGGGTCGGCGTACCTGCTCGCCAGCATCTGGTCGAAGGCACCCTTCCAGGGCTGGGCGCCGGCAAGCACCTTGCCGCGGGCGAAATCCAGCTGGCCCTGGGAGACGGTGACTCCGGGGTGGGCGAAGGCGGCGGGGGCGAAGCGGGCGGCGGGGGCGGAGCGGGCGGCGGGGGCCGCTAGGACGCCCAGCAGCAGGGAGGTCACGACGGCGAGCAGTGGGGTACGGCGCACGGTGACTCCGTTCTCGTCCGTGAACACGGAGCGCCCTCATGAACGAGGCGTTGACCGGAGACCGTAGGTACAGACCATTGCCCCGTCAAGGGCTCGCGCGCGAGTGCGTACACGAAAGGGCCGCACCCCGGCGGGGTGCGGCCCTCATGGAACTCCGCTACCGGACCTCGGTGATCTCCGGTCCGCGCTGCAGCTGGCCCATGCCGCCGGAGAAGCGCGAGCCCTCCTCCTGCTGGACGCCCTCGGGGACCATCTGGGCGTCGTTGGGCAGCTTGAGGACGATCGGGTCACGGGGCGCCATCGGACCCTCGCCGCGGACCACGACCGTGTCGCGGAAGATCTGCTCCAGCAGGCCGGCGGCCTGCGGCTGCACCGCGCCCTGGCCGGAGATCACACCGCGCAGGAACCAGCGCGGCCCGTCCACGCCGATGAACCGGACGACCTGGAAGCCGCCCGTGCCGTCCGGCAGCTGCACCGGCACCTGGGCCCGCAGCTCCCAGCCCAGCGGACCCTCGACCTCGTCGACGATGCCGCCCTGCTGGGTGATGCCGGCCCCGATCTCCTCGCGGACCTCGCCCCAGATGCCCTCGCGCTTGGGCGCGGCGAACGCCTGGAGCTGGACGGCGCTGTCCTGCAGCACCACGGTCGCGGCGACGATCGCGTCACCGGCGACCTCGACCCGCAGCTCCATGCCGTCGACGCCCGGCACGAACAGCCCGCCGAGATCCACGCGGCCCTCGCCCGGGTCGCGCACCTCATCGCTGTCCCACGGCCCGTCGGGCCGGGGCCCGGGCTCCAGCCGGACGCGCTCGCGCTCGGCCTCCACTTCCTCGTCCGCCTCGGTGTCGACGCTGTCGACGACCTGCTCGGCCTCGCCGGCCGCGTCCTCGGCGGCACCCTTCTTCTTGCGACGTCCGAACACGTCACTGTCCTTCCCGGTCGGATACGACCGAAGCGTATCGATTCCCACCCGTCGGACCGCCCTCGGCGGCCCGACCGCTTGTGCCGCTCTCGTCGCCCACCGCGGCATGGCCACCGGTGGACCCGAAGCCCCCTTCGGCCCGCGCCGAGCCGGGAAGTTCCGCCACCTCGCGGAAGCGGACCCTCTCGACCTGCTGGACGACCAGTTGGGCAATCCGGTCGAAGCGCTCGAACCGCACGGACTCGCGCGGGTCGAGATTCACCACGATCACCTTGATCTCCCCACGGTACCCGGCGTCAACCGTCCCCGGGGCATTCACGAGGGCGACACCGCAGCGGGCCGCGAGGCCGGACCGCGGGTGCACGAAGGCCGCGTACCCCTCGGGGAGGGCGATCGACACTCCCGTGGGCAGCACGGCCCGCTCCCCGGGCCCGAGCTCGCACGCCTCGGTGGTGCGCAGGTCGGCCCCGGCGTCCCCGGGGTGTTCGTACGCCGGAAGCGGTACGTCCGGGTCGACGCGCCGGATCAGTACGCCGAGTTCCCGGCGGGATCCACCGCTCACGGGTTCACCTCGAAGGCGCGGGCACGCCGGACCTGGTCGGGGTCGCTCATGGCCGCCTGGATCTCCTCCTCGCGGCCGTGGTCGATGAAGTGATCCACCTTGACCTCGACGAAGAGGGCGTCGGCGCGGACCGCCACGGGTCCGCCGTGGCCGCCGATGCGCCCGATGGCGGTGCAGTAGATCTTCCGTCCGGCGACGGCGGTGACCTCGGCCTCCAGGTACAGCGTGGTGCCGACGGGCACGGGCCGTACGAAGTCGGTCTCCAGCCGTCCGGTCACGGCGATGGTCCGCAGCATCCAGTTCAGCGAGCCGAGGGTCTCGTCCAGGGCCGTGGCCAGCACCCCGCCGTGCGCCAGGCCGGGGGCGCCCTGATGGGCGGGCTGGACGGTGAACTCGGCGGTCAGCGAGACGCCCTCGCCGGCCCGGGCCTCCAGGTGCAGTCCGTGCGGCTGCCCGGGGCCACAGCCGAAACAGTGCTCGTAGTGGGCGCCGAGGAGTTCCCCGGGCGCGGGCGCGTCGGGGTGCCGGACCGGTGTCACCGCGTCGGCGGGAGGCTGGAGGCTTGCGGAACTACCATTCACAGGCGCAGACCTTACCCGCGCGTCGGCGGTATGCGGATCCCGTGCCAAGCTTGGCTCCATGCAGCCCTCCGCCGCCCCCTACGAAGAACGCCTCACCGCCCCCAACTCGTGGTGGCTGATCAGCTTCCTCGTGGGGGTCTCCTTCGCCCTGATCCTGCTGCCCTTCGGCACCCTGCCGCTGCTCGGCGGCCTGGTCGGCGGCACGGCCGCGGCGGCGGTGGTGGCCAGCGCCTACGGCTCGCCGCGCATCCGGGTCGTGGGTGACTCGCTGATCGCGGGCGAGGCGAAGATCCCCGTCTCGGCGCTGGGCGGCTGCGAGGTCCTGGACGCGGAGGAGGCCCGGGCCTGGCGGACGCACAAGGCGGACACGCGCGCCTTCATGCTGCTGCGCGCGTACATCCCCGGAGCGCTGCGCGTGGAGGTCACCGATCCCGAGGACCCGACGCCCTACCTGTACCTGTCGACGCGTGAGCCGGAGAAGCTGGCGGCCGCGATCGACGCGGCCCGCAAGGCGCACGCGTAGCGGCTCGCGGGTCCTGGGGTGCCTGCTCCCCACAGGGGGGTTCCCCGGGCTCAGCGTTCCTCGGGCAAGTCGCGCAGGTCCAGCTCGTCGGCCGGTTTCTCCAGGGGCGGCAGCTGCGGCAGCCGCTCCCACGGCACCTGGATCCCACGCAGGTCGGCGCGGATGCGCGCCGCCAGTCTCCTGGTGTCCCGGCGGTTCATGGCCGCCCCGACGGCGGCTCCCACCATGAACGGCATCAGGTTGGGCAGGTCGCGGACCATCCGCTTCATGATCTGCTGACGCAGTTCGCGTTTCATCCGGCCGCCGAGGGCCGTGTCGTACGTCGCCGGCTTCATGATGTCGACACCGCGCTCCCCCGACCATGAGGACAGGTACGCGGTACTGCGGACGCGGAGGCCGCCCGGCGGTCGTACGCCGTACACCTCGTGCAGTTCGGCGATGAGCTTCAGCTCGATCGCGGCGACCCCCGTGATCTCCGCGGCGAGCTGGGTCGGCATGACCGGGGGTACCGGCAGCATGGCCGCCGCCCCGATCCCGGCACCGACCGCCGAGGTCCCGGCCGCCGCACCCGCCACCAGCTTGTCGGCGAGCTCCTCGGGCCCGAGACCCGGGAACTGCCCGCGCAGGGTCGCGAGGTCGCGTACGGGCACACGCGGGGCGATCTCGATGATCCGGTCCGCGAGGTACGCCAGACCCGCCCGAGCGCCGCTGCCGCCCTTGCGGGCGCCTTCCCGGGCCATGTCCCGGGCCTTCTCGCGTACGACGGCGGCCCGTCGCCGCGCGGCGGGCGCGGGCTGGGGAGCCGGCGCGGCAGGACCGGCCGGGTCCTGTGCCGGCTCGAGCGAGGCTCCCGCACCGGGTGAGCCCCGCCCGTCGTCACGCGCGCCGTCAGGGCCGCCGGACGGCCCTTCGTCCGCTCTCCGCAGGGAGAAGCGGTGCTTCCTCGGAGGGGTCGAGCCAGACACGGCCGACCAGTCCTCAGTCGCAGTCGCGGCAGATCGGCTGACCGTTCTTCTCGCGGGCGAGCTGGCTGCGGTGGTGCACCAGGAAGCAGCTCATGCACGTGAACTCGTCCTGCTGCTTCGGCAGCACACGGACGGCCAGCTCCTCGTTCGACAGGTCGGCGCCGGGCAGTTCGAGGCCCTCAGCGGCCTCGAACTCGTCGACGTCCACCGCCGAGGTGGACTTGTCGTTCCGCCGGGCCTTCAGTTCTTCAAGGCTGTCCGAGTCGACGTCGTCGTCGGTCTTGCGTGGAGTGTCGTAGTCGGTTGCCATATCGCTCTCCCCCTCTGGGTGGTCTGCGGTGTCTCCAGCGCACGTAACGCGTGAGAGGCCGGACTTGTGCCCGACCTGAGGCGGAGATTTTGCCTCACATCAAGGTCTGTTACTCAATCGACACCCAACCCGACCCCTCACGGGTGATCGGCTTGGTTGGCGGTGAGGACCGTACACGGTTCGAATGCCGCACCTCAAAGGCGCCTCACCGTGTACTTCCCGTGATCAGGAGGCCTGAAAACCAGGACTTTCCCGGCTTTCTCCCTGGTGTCATGATCACGGAGAGTGCATGGCTTGAAATCCGCCCATGTGATTGATCACACAGGAACAACCTCATTCAGGTCTGGGAAAATTCCGCGCAAAGCGAACATCCCCCTCGTGTGTCGACCCGGATCACAGCGGCAGGGTGACGTGCATCACCAGACCGCCGCCCTCCCGGGGCCGCGCCACGATGTGACCGCCGTGCGCGCGGGTCACCGACCGGACGATGGACAGGCCGAGGCCGACGCCCTTGTCGCTGTTCGTGCGCTCGGTACGCAGACGCCTGAACGGCTCGAAGAGGTTGTCGATCTCGTACGCCGGCACCACCGGCCCGGTGTTCGAGACGGTGAGCACCGCCTGACCGTGCTCCACACCGGAGTCCACCTCGACCCAGCCGTCCTCGGGCACGTTGTACCGCACGGCGTTCTGCACGAGGTTCAGCGCGATCCGCTCCAGCAGCACGCCGTTGCCCTGCACCACGGCCGACTTGCGCTCGCCGCGGATCTCCACGCCCTTGGCCTCGGCCTCGCCGTGCACCTGGTCGATGGCCTGCGACGCGACCTCGGCCAGGTCGACGGGCTTGCGCTCGACGATCTGGTTGTCACTGCGGGCGAGCAGCAGCAACCCCTCGACCAGCTGTTCACTGCGCTCGTTGGTGGCCAGCAGCGTCTTGCCGAGCTGCTGCAGCTCCACCGGCGCGCCCGGGTCGGAGAGGTGCACCTCCAGGAGGGTGCGGTTGATCGCGAGCGGGGTGCGCAACTCGTGGGAGGCGTTGCCGACGAAGCGCTGCTGGGCGGTGAAGGCACGCTGCAGGCGCTCCAGCATGTCGTCGAAGGTGTCCGCCAGCTCCTTCAGCTCGTCGTCCGGGCCGTCCAGCTCGATGCGGCGGGACAGGTCGGAGCCGGCCACCTGGCGGGCGGTGCGGGTGATCCGGCCGAGTGGGGACAGCACCCGTCCGGCCATCGCGTAGCCGAACGCGAAGGCGATGACGGCGAGGCCCAGCAGGGCCAGCAGCGAGCGGCTGAGCAGGTTGTCCAGGGCGGCCTGGCGCTGCTGGTCCACGCAGTGCGCGATGGCGTCGTTGAACTCCGACAACGACAGGCGGGTGGTGTTGATCACCGAGCAGCTGTCGCTGGAGACCTTCAGCTCCTGATAGCTGACGATCTTGAACAGCGGCTGGTTGCCCGTGCTGATCGCCTGCGCGGCCAGCAGGTAGATGATCGACAGCAGCAGGATGCCGGCGATCAGGAACATGCCGCCGTAGAGCAGCGTGAGCCGTATGCGGATGGTGGGGCGCAGCCACGGGAAGGGCGGCTGCGGCCTCCTGGGGTCCCAGGTGGGTTTCGGTGGCGCCTGCGGCGGCGCTGGGGTGGTGGCCATGGCCGGTCAGATCCGGTAGCCGGAGCCGGGGACCGTGACGATCACGGGCGGCTCGCCGAGTTTGCGGCGCAGGGTCATGACCGTCACGCGCACCACGTTGGTGAACGGGTCGGTGTTCTCGTCCCAGGCCTTCTCGAGCAGCTGCTCGGCGGAGACGACCGCGCCCTCGCTGCGCATCAGCACCTCCAGGACGGCGAACTCCTTGGGTGCGAGCTGGACCTCCTTGCCGTCGCGGAAGACCTCGCGGCGGTTGGGGTCGAGCTTGATGCCGGCCCGCTCCAGGACGGGCGGCAGCGGCACGCTCGTACGGCGGCCGAGGGCGCGGACGCGCGCGATCAGCTCGCTGAAGGCGAAGGGCTTGGGCAGGTAGTCGTCGGCGCCGATCTCCAGGCCCTCGACGCGGTCGCTGACGTCGCCGGAGGCGGTGAGCATGAGCACGCGTGTGGGCATGCCCAGCTCGACGATCTTGCGGCAGACGTCGTCGCCGTGCACGAGCGGGAGGTCACGGTCGAGGACGACCACGTCGTAGTCGTTGACGCCGATGCGCTCCAGGGCGGCCGCACCGTCGTACACGACGTCGACGGCCATGGCCTCCCGGCGCAGTCCGGTGGCCACCGCATCGGCGAGCAGTTGCTCGTCCTCGACGACGAGTACGCGCACGTCGCTTGTCCTTCCTGTGTCCACCCGCGTAGCGCGCCGTGGGCGCGTGCGGGCAGGGCCGTTCGTGGGGTGTGGCCTCCATCCTGCCCTTTTCGGTCATAAGTCGGCTGTAAGGCGGTGGCCGGCCGGGGGGAGGGCGGCTCCCGGGCCGGGAAAAGAGATTTTTTCCTCCGGTCGAGGTTTCCGGGTGAGGGAGCTGGGGGAGGACGGCTTTACATCCCGCGATCACGCTCTGCATGTGCCGCAGCACCATGCGGTACTTCGCTCTCCGCTTCCGCAGAGTCGGTCACGGGTGTCCGGCGCCGTCGCCGCCCAGCAGGGCAGCGCTGGGCACCTGCGTCAGACGTGATCGCCCCTTCCCAACAGGCACACCCCCGTGCCACCGACCCACGACCCAGGACGAGGGGGCGCAGCATGGACGCTTTCACCGCAGGACTTCTGCAGCGCATAAGGACGACCGAGTCCGACCTGACGCGGGCTCGTGACGAGGGTGACGACTTCCTCGTCGAGGTGGAGCAGGCAGAGCTCGACGACCTGCGCCGCCTCGCCGCCGAACACGGTGTGGAGGTCGGCGCGTCACGCGTCTGATCGGCCCGGAAGCGCAAGAGGGGACCCCGGCGAATCCAGCGCCGGGGTCCCTTTGCGTCGCCGGTCGGCGCCGGGCCGGCGCTCAGTCGTGCCAGGCCCCGAAGTCCTCCAGGAGCCGCTGGAGCGGCTCGAAGACACCCGGGGTGCCCGCCACCGTCAGTTCGCGCGACGGCCGGTCTCCGGGCCGTCCACCTGTCAGCGCGCCCGCCTCCCGGGCGATCAGGTCACCCGCGGCGTGGTCCCACGGGTTGAGACCCCGCTCGTAGTACGCGTCCAGCCGGCCGCAGGCCACGTCGCACAGGTCGACCGCCGCCGATCCGCTGCGCCGGACATCCCTGAGCAGCGGGACGAGCCGGCCCGCCACCTCGGCCTGGTGGGCGCGGACCTCGGCGACGTAGTTGAAGCCGGTGGCGACCAGAGCCTGGTCGAGCGGGGGCGCGGGACGGCAGGCCAGCGGCCGTTCGCCCTCCCACGCGCCCGTGGCCCACGCACCGCGGCCGCGCACGGCGTGGTACGTCTCGCCGCGCATCGGCGCCGCCACGACCCCGACGACGCTCTCGCCGTCCTGCTCGGCCGCGATGGACACCGCCCAGGTGGGCAGTCCGTACAGGTAGTTGACGGTGCCGTCGAGCGGATCGATCACCCAGCGGACGCCGCTCGTGCCGGGGGCGCGGGCGCCCTCCTCGCCGAGGAAGCCGTCGTCGGGCCGGCGTCCGGAGATGAGACCGGTGATCAGCTTCTCCGCCGCGATGTCCATCTCGGTGACGACGTCGACCGGGCTGGACTTGGTCCTCGCCACGGCCAGGTCGGCGGGGCGGCCGTCCCGCAGCAGCTCGCCGGCGCGGCGGGCGGCCTCCTGGGCCAGTTCGAGCAGGTCCTGGTGCAGGGCGTCGGTCACGGGTCTCCTCAGGCGTAGGGGCTGTCGGCGCCCGCGGCGGCCGGACGCGGCGCACGGGCGGGGCAGCAGCCGGCCGGGCACAGGTGGTGGCTCGGGCCGAGGGCGCCCAGGGCGCAGGGGGTGACCCGCAGCCCGCGCTCCACCGCGGCGCGCTCCACGATCAGCTCGCGCACGGCCGCGGCGAACCGCGGGTCGGCGCCCACGGTGGCCGAGCGGCGCACCGGCAGGCCCAGCTCCTCGGCCTTGGCCCGGGCCTCGGTGTCGAGGTCGTAGAGGACCTCCATGTGGTCCGAGACGAACCCGATCGGGGCCATGACCACGGCCGGGACGCCCGCCGCGTGCCGCTCCTGAAGGTGGTCGCAGATGTCGGGCTCCAGCCACGGGATGTGCGGGGCGCCCGAGCGGGACTGGTAGACGAGCTGCCACGGGTGGTCGACGCCGGTGCGCTCCCGGACGGCCTCCGCGATCAGCCGGGCGACGTCCAGGTGCTGCCCGACGTAGGCGCCGCCGTCGCCGTGCGCCTCGACGGGGCCGGAGGTGTCGGCGGCGGACACCGGGATGGAGTGGGTGGTGAAGGCGATGTGGGCGCCGTCGCGGACGTCCTCGGGCAGGTCGGCGAGGGAGCGCAGCACCCCGTCGATCATGGGTTCGACGAAGCCGGGGTGGTTGAAGTAGTGGCGCAGCTTGTCGATCTCCGGCAGGTCCAGTCCCTCGGCCCGCAGGGTGGCCAGCGCGTCGGCGAGGTTCTCGCGGTACTGGCGGCAGCCCGAGTAGGAGGCGTAGGCGCTGGTGGCAAGTACCAGGACGCGGCGGTGGCCGTCGGCGATCATCTCGCGCAGGGTGTCCGTCAGGTACGGCGCCCAGTTGCGGTTGCCCCAGTAGACCGGCAGGTCCAGGCCGTGCTCGGAGAAGTCCTTGCGCAGCGCGTCCAGCAGGGCGCGGTTCTGGGCGTTGATGGGGCTGACCCCGCCGAACAGGAAGTAGTGCTGTCCGACTTCCTTCAGGCGTTCCTTCGGGATGCCGCGCCCGCGCGTGACGTTCTCCAGGAACGGGACCACGTCGTCCGGGCCTTCGGGACCGCCGAAGGAGAGCAGGAGCAGGGCGTCGTACGGGGTGGCATCGAGCGCGTCTGGCATGCCTTGATCCTCCCACCCGGCGCCGACAGCGGGGAAACGACGGGGCGGGGAGTCGGATTCGGCCATGTCCGGCTGAATTTCCCGGCCGTCCGACGGGTGTACTTAGGGTTACCTCACTCGTAAGCTGTATCAGTTGCATTCGCGCCTTACCGAGTCGTCCCGGAGACCACGTGCCCAGCCCCTACAGCGCCCTGTTCGCCGAGCCCGGCACCAAGGCCTTCTCCGCCGCCGGCTTCGTCGGCCGGATGCCGCTGTCGATGATGGGCATCGGCGTGGTCACGATGGTCTCCCAGCTCACCGGGCGCTACGGGCTCGCGGGCGCGCTGTCGGCCACCATCGCGCTGTCCGCGGCCGTGGCCGGGCCGCAGATATCCCGCCTGGTGGACCGGCACGGGCAGAGCCGGGTGCTGCGCCCCGCGACCCTGGTGGCCCTGGCCGCGGCGGCCGGGCTGCTGCTGGCCGTGCACCTCGGCGGGCCGGACTGGGTGCTGGTCGCGTGCGCCGCCGGGATCGGCACGGTGCCCAGCCTGGGCGCGATGATCCGGGCCCGCTGGGCGGCGCTCTACCGGGGCACGCCGAAGCTGCACACCGCGTACTCGTTCGAGTCGGTCGTGGACGAGGTCTGCTTCATCTTCGGGCCGATCGTCTCCATCGGGCTGTCCACGGCCTGGTTCCCGGAGGCGGGCCCGCTGCTGGCCGCCTGCTTCCTCGCGGTGGGCGTCTTCTGGCTCACCGCCCAGCGCGCCACCGAGCCGGAGCCGCACCCGCGCGAGCGGCACGGCGGTGGCAGCGCCCTGCGCTCGCCGGGACTGCAGGTGCTGGTGGCGACCTTCACGGCGACCGGCACGATCTTCGGCGCCGTGGACGTGGTCACCGTCGCCTTCGCCGACGAGCGCGGTCACAAGGGCGCCGCGAGCGTCGTGCTGGCCCTGTACGCGGCCGGTTCGTGCGTGGCCGGAGCCGTCTTCGGGCTGCTGCGGTTCGCCGGTGCGCCGGAACGCCGCTGGCTCCTGGGCGTGGCGGCCATGGGCGTGAGTATGATCCCCCTCCTACTGGTCGGAAACCTGCCGCTTCTGGCCGTGGCGCTGTTCGTTTCGGGGCTGTCCATCGCACCGACGATGATCACGACGATGTCCCTCATCGAAGAGCACGTACCTCGCGCGAAACTCACCGAGGGCATGACCTGGGTGAGCACCGGCCTCGCGGTCGGCGTCGCGCTCGGCTCCTCCGCGGCCGGCTGGGTGATCGACGCGGCCGGGGCGCGGGCCGGGTACGGGGTCCCCGTCGTCTCCGGGGCCGTCGCGGTCGTGGTCGGTTTCCTCGGGTACCGCCGGCTGCGCAGGCCGGCCGCGGGTCGGGGAGGCACCGTTGAGCACCACAGCGAGCGCGAAGAACGGCACCTGGCGTAACTGGGGCGGCAACGTGACCGCCCGGCCCGCCCGGCAGGTCGCGCCTGCCTCGGTGGACGAGCTGGCGGCGGCGGTGCGCCGGGCGCGCGAGGACGGCCTGAAGGTGAAGGCGGTCGGTACCGGCCACTCCTTCACGTCGATCGCCGCGACCGACGGACTGTTGATCCGGCCTCACCTCCTGACGGGTATCCGCACGATCGACCGGGAGTCCATGACGGTCACGGTCGAGGCGGGCACCCCGCTCAGGAGACTCAACGCGGCCCTCGCGCGCGAGGGCCTGTCGCTCACCAACATGGGCGACATCATGGAGCAGACCGTCTCCGGGGCCACCAGCACCGGCACCCACGGCACGGGCCGCGAGTCCGGCTCCATCGCCGCGCAGATCGAGGGGCTCGAACTCGTCACGGCCGACGGCTCGGTGCTCACCTGCTCGCGGAAGGAGAACCCGGAGGTCTTCGCGGCGGCCCGAATAGGCCTCGGGGCGCTGGGCATCGTCACCGCGATCACCTTCGCCGTGGAGCCGATCTTCCTGCTCACCGCGCGCGAGGAGCCGATGCCCCTCGACCGGGTCCTCGCCCAGTTCGACGAACTGTGGGCGGAGAACGAGCACTTCGAGTTCTACTGGTTCCCGCACACCGGCAGCACGAACACCAAGCGCAACAACCGCAGCGCCGGCCCCGAGCGGCCCGTGGGCCGGCTGGCCGGCTGGTTCGAGGACGAGTTGCTCTCCAACGGCGTGTTCCAGGTGGCCCAGTGGGCCGGCCGCGCCGTCCCCGCCACCGTGCCGGCGATCGCGCGCGTCTCCAGCAGGGCCCTGTCCGCACGGACGTACACGGACATTCCGTACGAGGTCTTCACCTCGCCGCGCCGGGTGCGGTTCGTGGAGATGGAGTACGCCGTCCCGCGCGCGGCCCTGACGCAGACGCTCCGGGAGCTGAAGTCCATGGTCGAACGCTCGGGCCTGCGCGTCAGCTTCCCGGTCGAGGTGCGCACCGCACCGGCCGACGACATCACCCTGTCCACCGCCTCCGGCCGGGACAGCGCCTACATCGCCGTGCACATGTTCCGGGGCACGCCCTACCAGGCCTACTTCACCGCGGCCGAGCGCATCTTCACCGCGCACGAGGGACGGCCGCACTGGGGCAAGGTGCACACGCGGGACGCGGAGTACTTCGCCCGGGTGTATCCGCGCTTCGCGGAGTTCACGGCCCTCAGGGACCGCCTCGACCCGGAACGGCTGTTCCAGAACGACTACTTGCGGAGGGTTCTGGGCGCCTGACGCGCGGGAAGCCGATAGTTCCGTTTCCGCGCGATTGCGTGAAGTGCGCCACGTTCATGATCGACGAACCCGCCCACGGAGGGCCGATACGCCTTCCTTGCCAGAAGTTGGGCGGCGCGCCCATCCACCCACATGGTCCAAATGGAGTACTGTTGCGAGCCCTGGGCCCGGTCTCCCACCAGGGTGCCCGCGGCTCTGCAGGACCGCCGGGAGGGGGGCTGGTTGCACAGGGTGACGCATTTGGTCACTTAGCGTTGCGAACAGGTAACCGTGCCATAACGGCGGTCCAGGGCCCGTGCCCGACACGCCGGGCAACTCGGCAAGGTTGTGGCAGGCTGCACCCGGGCAGGCCACACTCGACTAGCGGAAGCAGCGACGCACGTGACGTCGGCAGGCACCACCCGGGAGGTCCCCATGCCCGAACTGCGTGTCGTGGCCGTCTCGAATGACGGCACACGACTGGTGCTGAAGGCTGCCGACGCCACGGAGTACACGCTTCCGATCGACGAGCGGCTGCGTGCCGCCGTGCGCGGCGACCGTCCCCGTCTCGGCCAGATCGAGATCGAGGTCGAGAGCCATCTGCGGCCCCGTGACATCCAGGCCCGTATACGCGCAGGCGCCACCGCGGAAGAGGTGGCGCAGCTCGCCGGCATCCCCGTCGACCGGGTGCGGCGTTTCGAGGGGCCCGTGCTGGCCGAGCGCGCCTTCATGGCCGAGCGCGCCCGCAAGACCCCGGTCCGCCGTCCCGGCGAGAACTCCGGCCCCCTGCTCGGCGAGGCGGTCCAGGAGCGGCTGCTGCTGCGCGGCGCCGAGAAGGACACCGTGCAGTGGGACTCCTGGCGCCGTGACGACGGCACCTGGGAGGTGCTGCTCGTCTACCGGGTCGCGGGCGAACCGCACTCGGCGAGCTGGACGTACGACCCGCCGCGGCGGCTCGTCCAGGCCGTGGACGACGAGGCACGCTCGCTGATCGGCGAGTCCGACGACCTCGCCGTACCCGAGCCCAGCTTCCCGTTCGTCCCGCGCATCGCCCGGCTGCCGCGCGAACGTTCGATGGACCGCGCGCTCGACCGCGGCGACCGGGAGCGGCCCGGCCTGCCGGCGCCGCCGTCCGACCCCGCCGAGGAGAGCGCGGGCGAACGCGACTCGCTGACCAGCCTGCTGGAGGCCGTGCCGAGCTTCCGGGGCGACCTGGTCGTTCCGGAACGCGTGCCGGAGGACCCCGACGAGCCCGTGGAGGAGGTCGTCGAGGAAGAGCCCCCGGCGCCCGCCGCCTCGGCCGGTTCGGCCTACGCGGACGTCCTGATGCCCCGCTCGGTCGGCAGCCACCGTGACCGCCTGATCGGGTCCACCGACCGCCAGGCCGAGGCCGACGGCGTGCGCCCCGGCCGCCGCGCCGCCGTCCCGAGCTGGGACGAGATCGTGTTCGGCACGCGCCGCAAGAAGCAGGAGTAACCGGCGCCGACGTCCTACGGGGGAGGGGGCACGGACGTGTGCCCCTCCCCCGGTGTGCTGCCGCTACTGCGGGTCCGCGCCCACCGCCACCGGGCGGGACGGGTCGGAGGACCACTCGGACCAGGATCCGACGTACAGGGCCGCCGGGATGCCCGCCACGGCCAGCGCGAGCACCTCGTGGGCGCCGGAGACGCCCGAACCGCAGTACACCCCCACCTCGGCGTCCGCGCACACCCCCAGGGCCTTGAAGCGGTCCCTCAGCTCCGCCGCGGGCAGGAAGCGGCCGTCGGGGCCGACGTTCTCCGTCGTGGGCGCCGACACCGCGCCCGGGATGTGCCCGCCGACCCGGTCGATCGGCTCCACCTCACCCCGGTACCGCTCCCCCGCGCGGGCGTCCAGCAGCACACCCGTGCGGGCCAGGGCCGCGGCCCCGTCCGCGTCCAGCAGCCCCGCGGCGGCCGGCGCCGGTACGAAGTCGCCCTCGGCCGGGTCGGGCACGCCGTCGGACAACTCGCCCTCCCACGAAGGCAACCCGCCGTCGAGGACCCGCACGTCCGGGTGACCCGTCCAGTGCAGCATCCACCACGCTCGCGCGGCCGCCCAGCCCTGCCCGCCGTCGTACACGACGACCGGCCGGCCCGCCGACACGCCCGCACGGCGCATCGCGGCGCCGAACTCCGCCAGGTCCGGCAGCGGGTGACGCCCGTTCACCCCGGGAACGCCCGCCAGCTCCCGGTCCAGGTCCACGAAGACCGCGCCGGGGATGTGCCCGGCCGCGTACTCGGCCCGCGTGTCGGGCTCCGGCGCGCCCGCCGCCTTCGCCAGACTCAACTGCCAGCGCAGGTCCAGCAGCACGGGCGGGTTGGCGCCGCTCAGCTCATCGGCGAGTTCGGTTGCGGTGATGATGGCTCTCATGGCGTCCATCCATACGCCAGGGGTGGCCGCGGCGTCCAGGTCCGGCTACTCTGCTCGGCCGGACGGCTCGATCACGGCACGTGAGGAATCGGGCACGGACCGTACGGCCGACGGGGCAGTCGCCGGCCGTCGCCGGGAAGCGGCGGAAGACGGCGGACCAGGCATCCTCCCCCGGTGGCGCCGTGCCGCGCCGCGGTACGGCGGGCGGCATCACGGAGGATGCGGGCACCGGCACGGGCGTACGCGCGATCGGCGCGGACACCCCTTCCGGGGGAGCGGAAGCGACACGGTCCCGCGAGGGGCCGGGAGAGAGTGATCGATGACCGAGACACGGGAGTCGGCCGGTCCGCACGCGCTGCGCGCGCCCGGCACACCCTGCTGGGTGAGCCTGATGGTGCACGAGCTGGCGGCCACCGAGGAGTTCTACGGTGAGCTGTTCGGATGGGAGTTCCGGCCGGGCCCGCAGCAGCTCGGCCCCTACGTGCGGGCCCTGCTCGACGGGCGGGACGTGGCGGGCATGGGCCGGCTCGCCCCGGACCAACGCCTGCCCGTCGCCTGGACGCCGTACCTCGCCTCCGACGACGTGGACCGCACGGCTGAAACGGTACGGCTGTGCGGCGGCACGGTCGCGGTCGGCCCGCTGGACGCCGCCGAGGCCGGGCGGATGGCCATCGCCTCCGACCCCTCCGGGGCGGTGTTCGGAATCTGGCAGCGCGACGCCCACCCGGGCACGACGGTCTCCGGCGTACCCGGTACGCCCGTGTGGAACGAGCTGCTCACCTACGAGACGGAGAGCGTCGCGACGTTCTACGGCACCGTGTTCGGCTACGAGGAGGAACCGGTGGTGTCCGCCGGCTTCGACTACGTGACCCTGCGCGCCGGCGGCCGTCCGGTGGCCGGCCTGCACGGTGTCGGTCACGCCCTGGCCCGGGACCGCGGCTCGTACTGGCGGACGTACTTCGAGGTCGCCGACGCGGACGCGGCGCTGCGCCAGGTCGCCGGCCTCGGCGGCCGCATCGTCCGGCCGCCCCACGACAGCCCGCACGGCCGGGTCGCGACGGTGGCGGACCCGGAGGGCGCGGAGTTCTCGGTGATCGAGAATCCGTGCTGACCGGCCCGCCGCCCCCACTCGCCGCCCAGAGCCGCCTTGGCCTCGCCGCCGTCCCAGCCGACCGGTATGTGCCGGGGGGCGGCAACTTGGCCGCGCCGGGAAGCTCGCGACGCTCGAGCTCACAGCGGACTCGCAGGACGAACCGTTCTCCGTCGATGTCGAACTCTGGGTGTCGAGCCCGGCGGGCGGACGTGAGAAGGACCCGAAGATCCTGGTCAACGTCGTATCCGGCTGCTGGCGCGCGCCCAAGGGGACGGACCTGGACGCCCAGTACTGATCAGTGAGCGGACCGGGGCCCGCTCAGGCCGGTGAGACCGGGAGGACGTCCGGGGAGAGGGCCGCCGCGCCGGACGTGGCGGCGGTCATGCGGCGGCGGTGGTGGCGGCGGCACAGCACCTCGTAGCCGATCTCGCCCGCCGAGTGGTTGACGTCGCCGACGACGACCTGGGCGCCCTCGACCACCATCTCGCCGTCTATCGTGCGGGCGTTGTGCGTGGCGCGGGCGCCGCACCAGCACAGCGCCTCCACCTGGAGCACCTCGATGCGGTCGGCCAGCTCCACCAGCCGCTGGGAGCCGGGGAAGAGCTTGGAGCGGAAGTCGGTGGTGATGCCGAACGCGTAGACGTCCAGACCGAGGTCGTCCACCACGCGCGCGAGCTGGTCGATCTGGCCGGGCGCGAGGAACTGGGCCTCGTCCGCGATCACGTAGTCGGCCCGGCGGCCCTGCGAGAGGTGGTCCACCAGGTAGGCGTACAGGTCCTGGTCGTCCGCGACCTCCACCGCGTCGGTGACCAGGCCCAGCCGGGAGGACAGCTTGCCCTCGCCCGCGCGGTCGTTGCGGGTGAAGATCATGCCGACGAGGCCGCGCGCGGAGCGGTTGTGCTCGATCTGCAGAGCCAGCGTCGACTTCCCGCAGTCCATCGTTCCGGAGAAGAACACCAGCTCGGGCATGAGGGGTTGAGCACCTTTCGGCAAGGATGGGGCGGAGTCAGGAACGTACTTCGAGCAGCGGGACCAGCTGCTCGGCGGGGGTCATCGAACCGTGGTTGCCGACCAGCGCCGACTCCTTGGGCTCCCGCTCGGAGGCGATGATCAGGACGTCGTCGTGCGCGGCCGCGATCACGTCCCCGAGCCGCGCGTACACGCGCTCGTCGACGTGCGGTCCGAACCAGCCCGCCGCGATCGCCTCGTCCCGGGAGGCCACCCAGAACTGCTCGCCGAGCACCTCGCGCCAGCAGGTCAGCACGTCGTTCGCGGCGCCCGGCACCGCGTACACGTGCCGCGCCCGGCCCTCGCCGCCCAGCAGCGCGACTCCCGCGCTCAGTTCCCAGTCCGCGTCGAAGTCGATGCGGTGCTCCTCGTCGAAGGGGATGTCGACCATGCCGTGGTCGGCGGTGACGTAGAGCGCGCTGCGGGGCGGCAGCTGCTCGGCGAGGCGCTGGGCGAGCCGGTCGACGTACATGAGCTGGCCGCGCCAGGTGTCGGAGGCCAGGCCGTAGCGGTGTCCGGCGCCGTCGAGTTCGGCGTAGTACGTGTACACCAGCGAGCGGTCCCCGGCGGCCAGTTGCCGGGCCGCGAGGTCCATGCGCTCCTCGCCGGTCAGCCGCCCGTGGAAGCTGCCGCCGCTGAGCGCGACCTTGGTGAGCGGGGTCTGCGCGAAGACCGGGGAGGACACCTGGGCGGCGTGCACACCGGCCTCGTGGGCCAGCTGGAAGACGGTGGGGTACGGCTGCCACGGGCGCGGCTCGGTGTACGGCTGCCAGCGCAGCTGGTTCATCAGCTCGCCGGTGGCCGGGTTGCGCACGGTGTAGCCGGGCAGGCCGTGCAGGCCCGGCGGCAGACCGGTGCCGACGGAGGCGAGGGAGGTCGCGGTGGTCGCCGGGTAGCCGGCGGTGAGCGGGCGGCCGGTGCCGCCGCGCGAGCCGGCGAGCAGCGAGGTCAGGAAGGGGGCCTCGTCGGGGTGGTCGCGCAGCTGCTCCCAGCCGAGCCCGTCGACCAGGAAGACGCAGACCCGGTCGGCCGGGGTGAGTTCCGTGATCGTGGCGGTCAGCCCGGGGACGCCCATCCCGGCGGCCACGGTGGGCAGCAGGTCGGCGAGGGAGCCGGTGCCGTACTCGGGCAGCGGCGCGGAGTCCAGGGCGAGGGGTTCCGGGTGGTCCCAGGCGGAGAGCTGGGTCATCAGCGCGCGAGGTCCGCGGTCGCCTCGGAGATGGCCTGGGCGAAGGCCAGCGCCTGGCGGACCGTCTCCGGGCCGTCCCCGGCCTCGCTGACGCGCAGGCTGAGGTCGTCCGCCGTGGAGTTGCCGGTGTAGCCGTGGTCGGCGTCGCAGTTGGGGTCGCCGCAGGCGGCGGGCTCCAGGTCGATCCGGCTCACCGCGCCCCAGCCGATGGTGAGCACGACCTCGCGGGGCAGGGTGCCCGGCTTGTACTGCTCCGGGTTCGCGACCACGCGGCTGACCACGACCGAGGAGATCCGGCCGAGCTTCACGGACTCGGTGGAGGTGGTGGCGTACGGGGTCGGGGAGGTGCTGTCGGCGGCCTGCTCGTCGGTGTGGCTGACGATGAAGCGGTTCCCGGTGAGGACCAGCACGGTGACGTGGCGGCGCACCTCGTTCTGGTCGAACGTCGTCTCCTGGTGGACCAGGTACGACCGGACGGGCTCGCCGCCCACGGCGGCCTCCACCGCCTCGGCCACGAGGGCCGGGTAGTAGCCGCTGCGCTCGATCGCCGCGCGCAGCCCCTGGGTCGTCGTACTGGTCTTGGCCATGGCGTCCATCCTAATCCGTGGGCAAGGGCGGTCCGGGCCAGTCGCGGGGACCGGGGACGGCCGGTGCGCACGCCGGTGGCGCCCGCCGGACGAGCCCCGGCCGGATGTCCAGCCGCTCGGCGGCGACGAGGCAGGAGACGGGTTCCGGTCCGCCGGCGTCCGCCTCGAACGCGACGACGACGTGCGGGGTCTCACCGAGCGCCCGTGCCAGGCGGTCCGTCTCCTCGGCCGTGGGCGCCCGGAAGGCGGGGTCCTGGAAGGCGGGCGGACAGGACACGAAGACCGGGTCGGCGAAGACGGCCTCCAGCCCGTGGTGGTACGTCAGGTCGTACCCGGCGGCCAGCCGCAGCTCCCCCGCGTTGCAGACGATCACCTCCCAGTCCCACCAGCTGCCCTCGGGCAGCCGGTGGCCGGCCATCTCCACGCGGCCCCCTCCCACGGATCAGTAGGCCGTCATGGTGCGGGGGCCGTGGTCGTCGCGGGCGGGCGGGGGCGCGAGGCGCACGGTGGCGTCGAGGACGCTCACGCCGTGCGGGGCGACGACGACCGGCTCCAGGGTGACGGCGACCACTTCGGGGTGGTCGTCCACGAGCCGGGAGACGCGCAGCAGCAGCTCCTCCAGCGCCGGGGTGTCGACGGGCGTCGAGCCGCGCCAGCCGAACAGCAGCGGCGCGGTGCGGATGGACCGGACCAGCGAGGTCGCCTCGCGGTCGGTGACCGGGATCAGCCGGTGCGCCATGTCCCCGAGCAGCTGCGAGGCGGCCCCGGCCAGGCCGAAGGAGAGCACGGCCCCGGCCGCCGGGTCGATCACGGCGCGCACGACGGTGTCGACGCCCCGGGGTGCCATCGCCTGCACCACCGGCCGCAGCGCCTCCGGCTCACCGAACAGTCCGGTCAACTCGGTGTACGCCCGCCGCAGTTGCTCCTCGTCGGCGAGGTCCAGGCGGACCCCGCCCAGGTCGGCGCGGTGCCTGAGGTGCGGGGCGGTCGCCTTGAGGGCCACGGGGTAGCCGAGGGCGCGGGCGGCCTCGGCGGCGGTGTCCGGGGTGGGCGCCGCGAGCGCCCGGCGGACGTGGACGCCGTACTTGGCGAGCAGCTCGCAGGTCCCGTCGGCGGGGATGGTGAGCCCCTCCCCGCGCGCGAGCAGTTCGCCGATCAGGCGGGCGGCGCCCTTCTCGTCGATGTCGTCGTACTCCGGCACCTTCCCGGGATCGGTGGCGTCCCGCCGCCACTGCCCGTACCTGACGGCCTCGGCGAGGGCCCGGACGGCCCGCTCGGCGGCGGGGTAGGCGGGGATGAGCCGGGTGCCCTCCGGAGCGGCCGGCACGGCGCCGGGCCCGCCGCTCCGCGCTCCCTCCGCCGCGGCGCCGGCCGCCGCCACGGTGGGCGGGCGTTCCACGGGGCGGACGGGCCGGGCATCGCCTCCGGTGGCCCGGGCACCGGCCTCGCCGGCGGTTGACCGGTCCACGGCCTGCGGTGCGGTGCTCGCCGCGGCCGACAGCGCCTCCGCGAGCCCCCCGAGTTCCACGTGGACGACGAGCACCGGCTTGCCCGGCACCGCGGCCGCCGCCGACCGCAGCGCCTCCGCCAGCTCCGCGTCTCCCGGCGACCCCTCGCCGATCGCGGGGATCGCCGTGACGACGACGGCGTCGTTCGCGCCGTCGGCCAGCGCGGCGGAGAGCGCCCGGTGGAAGTCCTCCGCCGTCGCCCCGGTCGTCAGGTCCAGCGGACGCGAGGGGCGCAGCCCCTCCGCGAGGCACCGGTCGTACGTCAGCACGCCGAGCGACTCGGAGTTGCCGAGGATCGCCACGCGCGGCCCGGCGGGCAGCGGCTGCCGGGCGAGCAGCAGGCCCGCGTCGACCAGCTCGGTGATCGTGTCGACCCGGATCACCCCGGCCTGCCGGAGCAGCGCGGAGACGGTCTCGTGCGCCAGCCGCGTGGCCCGGACCGCGTGGCCCTGCGGCGCGGCTCCCGTGCCCTGCACCACGACCAGTGGCTTGGCCGCCGCGGTGCGCCGGGCGAGCCGGGTGAACTTGCGCGGGTTGCCGATGGACTCCAGGTACATGAGGACGACGTCGGTCTCCGGGTCGTCGTACCAGTACTGCAGGACGTCGTTGCCGGAGACGTCGGCGCGGTTGCCCGCCGAGACGAAGGTGGAGACGCCGGTGACCCCGGTGACCCCTCCTCCGCGCCGGTGCAGCCGGGACAGCAGGGCGATGCCGATGGCGCCGGACTGGGCGAACAGCCCGATGCGGCCGGGGCGGGGCATCTCCGGGGCGAGGGAGGCGTTCAGCCGGACGCCGGGGGCGGTGTTGATGAGCCCGAAGGCGTTCGGGCCGATGATCCGCATCCCGTACGAACGCGCGAGGCGGACCAGGGCCCGCTGCCGTTCGCGTCCCTCGGGCCCGCTCTCGGCGTATCCGGCGGACAGCACGACGAGGCCCTGGACGCCGTGCTCGCCGCACTCGGAGACCACGGCGGGCACGTGCTCGGCCGGTACGGCGACGACGGCGAGGTCGACGTGTTCCCCGATGTCCCGCACCGAGCGGTGGGCCGCCACCCCGTCGACCTTCTCGAGGTCCTCGGGGAACGCCGTGTTCACGGCGTGCAGGCGGCCGGGGTAGCCGGCGTCCCGTATGTTGCCGAGGACGCTGCGGCCGACGCCGCCGGGGGTGCGGCCGACGCCGACGACGGCCACGGAGCCAGGTGCGAGCAGCCGGCGTACCGAGCGGCCCTCGGCACGCTGTTCCCGGGCGCGCTGGACGGCGACGGAGCGGTCGGTGGGTTCGAGGTCGAACTCCAGGCGCACGACGCCGTCCTCGAAGCTGCGCTTCTGGGTGTAGCCGGCGTCCGTGAACACCTTGATCATCTTGATGTTGGCGGGCAGCACCTCCGCCGCGAAACGCCGGATGCCGCGCTCGCGGGCGACGGCCGCGATGTGTTCCAGCAGGGCGGAGGCGACCCCGCGGCCCTGGTGGGCGTCCTGCACCAGGAAGGCGACCTCGGCCTCGTCGGCGGGCGAGGAGGCGGGCATCCCGTCGGCGCCGATGCGGTCGTAGCGTACGGTGGCGATGAACTCACCGCCGACGGTTGCCGCGAGTCCCACCCGGTCCACGAAGTCGTGGTGCGTGAAGCGGTGGACGTCCTTGGCGGAGAGCCGGGGGTACGGCGCGAAGAAGCGGTAGTACTTCGACTCGTCCGACACCTGCTCGTAGAAGCTGACCAGGCGGTCGGCGTCGTCGACGGTGATGGGCCGGATGCGCGCGGTGCCGCCGTCGCGCAGCACCACGTCGGCCTCCCAGTGGGCGGGGTACTCATGCCGGTCCTGTCGGTCCGCCGAGGTCTGCATGCGCCCCAGAGTACGGCTCGCGTACGACGGTGGCGCGAGGCAGTCTGTGGGGGACGGACGCCGGACCGGGGCCGCGGTCCGGTGACCCGCCGGAGGGGACGCCGCAGGGCCCGCTCCGGGGACGCTTTCGCGATATGGGAAACTGGTCTAGACAACCCTGAAGACTGAAGGGCAGCAACACATGGCTGAGCGCCGCGTCAACGTCGGCTGGGCCGAGGGTCTCCACGCCCGTCCCGCCTCCATCTTCGTCCGAGCCGCCACGGCCACAGGCGTCCCGGTGACGATCGCCAAGGCCGGGGGCGACCCCGTCAACGCGGCCTCCATGCTGGCCGTCCTGGGCCTGGGCGCCCAGGGTGGCGAGGAGATCGTCCTCGCCTCCGACGCCGAGGGCGCGGACGCCGCCCTCGGCCGTCTGGCCAAGCTGGTCTCCGAGGGCCTGGAAGAGCTGCCCGAGACCGTCTGAGCGCCGGCACGCAAAACGCGGGAGCCGCGTCGCCCTTTCCGGGCGACGCGGCTCCCGCGTTTTACCTTGAATTCCCGGGCGCAAGGTTCTTCCGGGCAGCATGAATACACGTCCCGCGAATTGCTCTTCTTTGTATACGGCGCCTCTGTTAATGCCGCAGGCTCGGCATGTTTACGGGATGTTGCGAAGTCCTCACACGTCCGGCCGCCGCGGAAAAACGGAGCCGGTGCGCGCCCGTCGCACGCTCGTGGTGCAGCGCGGTGAGGGCCCGCGCGCGCTCGCCGTCGCCGCGCGCCACCGCGTCCACGATCGCACCGTGCTCGGTCCAGGACTCCGCCGGACTGGCCGGCGCCTCGACCGTGTACATCCAGGCGATCTTGTGGCGCAGCTGCGTGAGCACCGAGGTCAGCGAGGGGCTGCCGGAGGCCTGGGCGAGCGTCTCGTGGAACCAGCCGCCCAGCGAGCGCAGATCGTCGCTGCTGCCCCGCCTGGCCCGCTCCTGGCCCAGCCGCACCAGGCCGCGCAGGACCTTGAGGTGGGCCTCGGTGCGCCGCTGCGCGGCCCGTGCGGCGCCCAGCGGTTCCAGCAGCGCGCGCATCTCGAGCAGGTCGGCGGCCTCCTGCTCGGTCGGTTCGGCCACGCACGCGCCCGCGTGCCGGCGGGTGACCACGAAGCCCTCCGCCTCCAGCGTGCGCAGCGCCTCGCGGACGGGGACGCGCGAGACGCCGTAGCGACGGGCCAGGACTTCCTCGGTGAGGCGGCTGCCGCGCTCGTGGACGCCGGCGACGATGTCGTCCCGGATCGCCGTGCACACCGACTGCGCCGGAACACGCATGACCGACCTCCGCCTTAATCCCCGTGAAACGTCGACGATGGACGTGTGTTCCGTGAACTCTATTCCAATGGGCCGGAATTTCCGACGGCGGGCCCCGATCCATGGATATTTTTTGGACAGCGGATCCGGTGACACCGTGAAAAAACGGCGAAAGCCCCGGCTCGGTGAGCCGGGGCTTCGTGGATGCCGTACCCGAGAGGTCAGAGGTGCACGCCGTGCTTGCGCAGATAGGCGATCGGGTCGACGTCGGAGCCGTAGTCGGGGGTCGTACGGGCCTCGAAGTGGAGGTGCGGGCCGGTGACGTTGCCGGTCGCGCCGGACAGGCCGATCTGCTGGCCCGCGGCGACCTTCTGCCCCACCGTGACACCGATGGACGACAGGTGGCCGTACTGGGTGTACATGCCGTCGGCCATGCGGATCACGATCTGGTTGCCGTACGCGCCGCCCCAGCCGGTGGAGACCACGGTGCCCGAGCCGGCCGCGTGGACGGACGTGCCGCTGGCCGCATGGAAGTCGATGCCGGTGTGCGAGCCGGAGGACCACAGCGAGCTGCTGGCCTGGTAGCCCGTGGAGACGTAGGAGTGCGCTATCGGCGAGACGAAGGTGTTCAGGAGCTTGCGCTCGGCCTCGCGGGCGGCCCGCGCCCTGGCCTCGCGTTCCTGCTTCACCTTCTCGGCGGCCGCCTTGGCCGCGGCCTCCTCGGCCGCCTTCTCCTGCGCGGCCTGCTCCTGCGCGGCGGCCTGCGCGTCGATCTGCTCGGCCACGTCGTCGTTGACCGCGAGGACGGGCGTGAGACCGGTCTGCTCCACGGGGCTCTCGGCGGCGAGCGCCGGGGAGGCGGCGAGCGTGCCGATGACGCCGGTGGTGGTGAGGGCCGCGACACCGGCCGCCTGAGCGGTGGTGCGCTTGACCCGGCCGGGCTTGCGGTGCTTCCCGGTGGCGCACATGAACGCCATGTAGTGGCTGTTCCTTTCCTTCCCTCTCGCCTACCGGGTTAGCTGACGGGTTCGGAGCAGGAAGGTCTCCTACGAGCCCCCTCGCTTCACGCGCGGGCGCCCGATTCACCCCGGGGGACGGTGGGTCCCCGGCTCCCCTGGCTCGCGCCGTACGGGGACTCGGCGATCGCTGTCCGGTGCCGCGGATGCGGCGCACTGCGCTGACGGACAGCCCGCAAGACGCTACGGAAGTCCGCGTTCAAGACTCAAACGAATCACGGTTTTTGTAGTGCATCCCACAGGGCAGACAGGCAACCTCCGCCCCAAATCGGGCATCTGGGCAAGCGAGTGGAACAGCGTGGGGCCCTGACGGCCGACCGGCCGTCAGGGCCCCACGCGCGCGAGCCGCTACTCGGCGGCGACGACGGTGACTTCGCCGATGCCGAGGGCCTCGACCGGCGCCTTGATCTGCGAGGCGTCACCGACGAGGACGGTCACCAGCCGGTCCACCGGGAAGGCGTTGACGGCGGCCGCGGTGGCCTCCACCGTGCCGGTCGCGGCCAGTTGGCGGTACAGCGTCGCCTGGAAGTCGTCCGGCAGGTGCTGTTCGACCTGGTCGGCCAGGGTGCCCGCGACGGCCGCCGCGGTCTCGTACTTCAGCGGCGCCACCCCGACGAGGTTCTGCACGGCGACGTCCCGCTCGGCGTCGGTCAGGCCCTCCGCCGCGAGGGTGCGCAGCACCTTCCACAGGTCGTCCAGCGCCGGCCCGGTGTTGGGGGTGTCCACGGAGCCGCTGATGGCGAGCATCGCGGCGCCCGTGCCGTCGGGGGCGGACCGGAGGACCTGCCCGAAGGCGCGCACGCCGTAGGTGTACCCCTTCTCCTCGCGCAGGACCCGGTCGAGGCGGGAGGTGAGGGTGCCGCCGAGGCAGTAGGTGCCGAGCACCTGGGCCGGCCAGACGCGGTCGTGCCGGTCGGGGCCGACGCGGCCGATCAGCAGCTGCGTCTGGACGGCGCCCGGCCGGTCCACGATGACGACGCGCCCGGTGTCGTCGGCGGTCACCGGCGGCACCGGCCGGGGCTCGCGCCGCGTGCCGGTCCACGCGCCCAGGGTGTCGCCGAGCAGCTCGTCCAGGTCCAGGCCGGTGAGGTCGCCGACGACGACCACGGTGGCCGTGGCCGGGCGCACGTGCCGGTCGTAGAAGGCGCGCACGGAGGCCGCGTCGATCTTCTCTACCGTCTCCTCGGTGCCCTGGCGCGGGCGGGACATGCGGGAGGTCGCCGGGAACAGCTCCTTGGAGAGTTCCTTGGCGGCCCGGCGGGAGGGGTTGGCCAGCTCGTGCGGGATCTCGTCCAGGCGGTTGCGGACCAGCCGCTCGATCTCGCTCTCGGCGAAGGCGGGTGCGCGCAGGGCGTCGGCGAGCAGGCCGAGGCCGCGGGCGAGGCGGGAGGCCGGGACCTCCAGGCTGACGCGGACGCCGGGGTGGTCGGCGTGGGCGTCCAGCGTGGCGCCCGCGCGCTCCAGCTCGGCGGCGTACTCCTCGGCGGAGTGCTTGTCGGTGCCCTCGGAGAAGGCCCGCGCCATGATCGTGGCGACGCCGTCCAGACCGGCCGGCTCGGCGTCCAGGGGCGCGTCCAGCAGCACCTCGACGGCGACGACCTGCTGACCGGGGCGGTGGCAGCGCAGCACCGTCAGGCCGTTGCCGAGCGTGGTGCGCTCCGGGGCCGGGAACGCCCACGGCCTGGCCTCGCCCGGCTGCGGCTGGGGGTGGAACTCCATGGTGGCGAGCTCGGTCACTTGGCCGTCTCCTCGTTCTCGTTGCCGGCCTCTACGGTCGCTTCCCGTTCCGGGTCCTCGGGGACGTCGGCGTCCTCGACGGTCTCCGGGGACTTCGGCTCGTAGACCAGGACCGCGCGGTTGTCGGGGCGCAGACGGGCCTTGGCGACCTCCCTGACCTCCTCCGGGGTGACCTCCAGGACGCGCTTCACGGCGGTGAGGGCGAGCTGCGGGTCGCCGAACAGGACGGCGTACCGGCACAGTTCGTCCGCGCGGCCGGCGACCGTGCCGAGCCGGTCCAGCCACTCGCGCTCCAGCTGGGCCTGGGCGCGCTCCATCTCCTCCGGGGTCGGGCCCTCCTCCGCGAACCGGGCCAGCTCCTCGTCGACCGCGGCCTCGATGACCGGTACCTCGACGTCGCCGGAGGTCTTCACGTCCAGCCAGCCGAGCGAGGGCGCGCCGGCCAGGCGCAGCAGGCCGAAGCCGGCCGCGACGGCCGTGCGGTCGCGGCGCACCAGCCGGTTGTACAGGCGGGAGGACTCGCCGCCGCCGAGGACGGTGAGCGCCAGGTCGGCCGCGTCGCACGCGCGCGTGCCGTCGTGCGGGAGCCGGTAGGCGGCCATCAGGGCGCGTGCCGGTACCTCCTCGACGACGACCTCGCGCAGCTGCTCGCCGATGGTCTCCGGCAGGGAGCCGTCGCGGGGCTGGGGCTTGCCGTCGTGGGACGCGATCGACCCGAAGTACTTCTCGATCCACGCGAGGGTCTGCTCGGGGTCGATGTCGCCGACCACGGAGAGCACCGCGTTGTTCGGCGCGTAGTAGGTCCGGAAGAACTGGCGGGCGTCCTCCAGGGTGGCCGCGTCCAGGTCCGCCATCGAGCCGATCGGCGTGTGGTGGTAAGGGTGGCCCTCCGGGTACGACAGCGCGGTCAGCTTCTCGAAGGCGGTGCCGTAGGGCACGTTGTCGTAGCGCTGGCGGCGCTCGTTCTTGACCACGTCGCGCTGGTTCTCCATGGACTCGTCGTCCAGGGCGGCCAGCAGCGAGCCCATGCGGTCGGCCTCCAGCCAGAGGGCGAGCTCCAGCTGGTGGGTGGGCATGGTCTCGAAGTAGTTGGTGCGCTCGAAACTGGTGGTGCCGTTGAGCGAGCCGCCGGCGCCCTGCACCAGCTCGAAGTGGCCGTTGCCCTTGACCTGGCCCGAGCCCTGGAACATCAGGTGCTCGAAAAGGTGAGCCAGGCCGGTACGCCCCTTGACTTCGTGGCGGGAGCCGACGTCGTACCAGAGGCAGACCGCCGCCACGGGGGTCAGGTGGTCCTCGGAGAGCACCACGCGCAGACCATTGGCCAGGCGGTGCTCGGTCGCTGCCAGGCCCCCGGAGCCTGCCTCGGCTGTGGTCGTGTGACCCATGGGCATGTACGTCCCTTCGCGAGCGGAGGCGGTTGTGAAACCGCGGTCTTCCTGCCGTTCCTGCCACTGTATGCAAAGCGTGCGGGCCCTTCGCGAAGTTCCCGCGGCACGTACGCCCACAGCGGATCGCGTAGCCTGCGTCAGGCGTGCCGTGGGGTGAGTTCCGGGCACCGGGCGGATGCCTTCCCGGCGCCGGCCGGGCCGCCGGGGACCGGGTCGTGGCCCGGGCTGTCGGTGCCGCGGTCCACAATGGTCCGCGTCAGATCAGTCAGTCGCTTCAGCAAGAGCGAGCCGCAGGGTGCGCGCCCCCTCGGTGAGCGACCAGATCAGGAGGAGCCGGCAGCGATGGCCCGCCGCAGCACGAAGACCCCGCCGCCCGACGATTCGTTCGAGGAGAGGATCCTCGACATCGACGTCGTGGACGAGATGCGTGGCTCCTACCTCGAGTACGCGTACTCGGTCATCTACTCGCGCGCCCTGCCGGACGCCCGTGACGGCCTCAAGCCGGTACACCGCCGGATCGTCTACCAGATGAATGAGATGGGCGTGCGCCCCGACCGCGGGTACGTGAAGTGCGCGCGTGTCGTCGGCGAGGTCATGGGCAAGCTGCACCCGCACGGCGACGCGTCGATCTACGACGCCCTGGTGCGCATGGCGCAGCCCTTCTCCATGCGGGTGCCGCTGGTCGACGGCCACGGCAACTTCGGCTCGCTGGGCAACGACGACCCGCCGGCGGCGATGCGGTACACCGAGTGCCGGATGGCCGAGGCGACGAGCCTGATGACCGAGTCGATCGACGAGGACACGGTCGACTTCAACCCCAACTACGACGGCCAGGAGCGGGAGCCGGTGGCGCTGCCGGCCGCCTTCCCGAACCTGCTGGTCAACGGCTCCTCGGGCATCGCGGTCGGCATGGCCACGAACATGCCGCCGCACAACCTGCGCGAGGTCATCGCGGCCGCCCGCCACCTGATCAGGTTCCCGAACGCCGACCTGGACGCGCTGATGAGGCACGTCCCGGGCCCGGACCTGCCCACCGGCGGCCGGATCGTCGGACTGGGCGGCGTCCGGGACGCGTACGCGACCGGCCGCGGCACCTTCAAGATGCGCGCCACGGTCTCGGTCGAGACGGTGACCGCCCGCCGCAAGGGCCTGGTGGTCACGGAACTGCCGTTCACGGTCGGCCCCGAGAAGGTCATCGCGAAGATCAAGGACCTGGTCAACGCGAAGAAGGTCCAGGGCATCGCCGACGTCAAGGACCTCACCGACCGTGAGCACGGGCTGCGCCTGGTCATCGAGATCAAGAACGGCTTCGTGCCCGAGGCGATCCTGGAGCAGCTGTACAAGCTGACCCCGATGGAGGAGTCCTTCGGCATCAACAACGTGGCCCTGGTGGACGGCCAGCCGCTCACCCTGGGCCTGAAGGAACTGCTGGAGGTCTACCTCGACCACCGCTTCGACGTCGTACGGCGCCGCAGCGAGTTCCGCCGGGGCAAGAGGCGCGACCGGCTGCACCTGGTCGAGGGTCTGCTGACCGCGCTGGTCGACATCGACGAGGTCATCCGGCTGATCCGGTCCAGTGAGAACTCCGCGCAGGCCAAGGAGCGCCTGATGCGGCGCTTCTCGCTCAGCGAGGTGCAGACGCAGTACATCCTCGACACGCCGCTGCGCCGGCTCACCAAGTACGACCGCATCGAGCTGGAGGCGGAGAAGGACAAGCTCACCGCGGAGATCGAGGAGCTGACCCGGATCCTGGAGTCGGACGCGGAGCTGCGCAAGCTGGTCTCGGCCGAACTCGCCGCGGTGGCCAAGAAGTTCGGCACCGACCGGCGCACGGTGCTGCTGGAGTCGGCGGACGCCCCGGTGGCCGCCGTACCGCTGCAGGTCGCCGACGACCCCTGCCGGGTGCTGCTGTCCTCGACGGGGCTGCTGGCCCGTACGGCGGCCGACGGGCCGTTCCCGGCCGCGGCCGGCGCGAAGCGCGTCAAGCACGACGTGATCGTCTCGGCCGTCCCGGCCACCGCGCGCGGCGAGATCGGCGCGGTGACCTCCGCGGGCCGCCTGCTGCGGATCAACGTGGTCGACCTGCCGCAGCTGCCCGAGCAGGCGGGCGCGCCCAACCTCTCCGGAGGGGCGCCGCTGGCCGAGTTCGTCTCCCTGGAGGACGACGAGACGGTGGTCTGCCTGACCACGCTGGACGAGTCGTCCCCGGGCCTGGCGCTCGGTACGGAGCAGGGTGTCGTCAAGCGCGTGGTGCCCGACTACCCGTCCAACAAGGACGAGTTGGAGGTCATCACCCTCAAGGAGGGCGACCGGATCGTCGGCGCGGTGGAGCTGCGCACCGGCGAGGAGGACCTCGTGTTCATCACGGACGACGCGCAGCTGCTGCGCTTCCAGGCCTCCATCGTCCGCCCGCAGGGCCGCCCGGCGGGCGGTATGGCGGGCATCAAGCTCGCCGAGGGAGTGAAGGTCATCTCCTTCACGGCGGTCGACCCGGCCGTCGACGCGGTGGTGTTCACGGTGGCGGGCTCGCGCGGCACGCTGGACGACTCGGTGCAGACGACGGCCAAGCTGACGCCGTTCGACCAGTACCCGCGCAAGGGCCGGGCCACCGGCGGCGTGCGCTGCCAGCGGTTCCTCAAGGGTGAGGACTGCCTCGCGCTGGCCTGGGCGGGCCCGGTGCCGGCACACGCGGCGCAGAAGAACGGCACCCCGGCGCAGCTGCCGGACATGGACCCCCGCCGGGACGGCTCGGGCACCTCGCTGCCGAAGACGGTCGCGGTGGTCGCGGGGGCCGTGCTCTAGACCGTGTCCGCCCGGACCTCGTGGCTCTCCGTGCCGGGCTCCTCCTCGGAGCCCTGCACGTAGCGCAGGACGCCCCACATGCCGTGCTCGTCGGCGTGCGGGGCGTCGTTCTCGCACGCCCGCAGTTCCCTGCCGAGGGCGGCGGTGTCGATTCCGGAGCCGATCAGCACGAGCTGGGTGAGGCGGTCCTCGCCGGCCGGCCAGGGCTCCGGGTAGAAGCGCAGGAACCGGCCGACGGCGTGCACGGCGTAGCGGTTGAGCGGGTCGTGCGGCCCGAAGTCGACGTAGCCCTTGATCCGGTACAGCCCCTCGGGCCGGCTGTCCAGGAACCGCATGAGCCGCCGGGGCTCCACCGGAACGCCGGAGGTGAAGGGCAGGCTGTCGTAGCCGGTGTGCGGGTGCCCGGTGTGGTCGGGGGCGCCGCGGTCGTGCAGGTCGTCGAAGGACAGCTGCCCGATGCGTTCCCCGCTCGGCCTGCAGTCGAAGAGGAACTCGGGGTCGACGCGGCCGTAGGTGGCGGGGACGACGGCGGCCCGGGCGGACAGCGAGCGGACGAGTTCCAGGACCCGGCCGGGGTCGTCCGCGCGGTCCAGCTTGTTCACGACGACCAGGTCCGCGAGGGCGAGGTGCCGGTCGATCTCGGGGTGCTTCGCCCGCGTGCCGTCGAACTCGGCCGCGTCGACGACCTCGACGAGACCGCCGTAGACGATGCGCGGATGCTCGCTGCCGACCACCATCCGGACCAGTTGCCGCGGTTCGGCGAGTCCGCTCGCCTCGATGACGATCACGTCGATGCCCGCGGCGGGCGCGGCGAGCCGGTCCAGGTACTCGTCGAGTTCACTCGCGTCGACGGCACAGCACAGACAGCCGTTGCCGAGCGAGACGGTCGAGTCGCCGAGGGCGCCGGCCACGGCCATGGCGTCGATCTCGATCGCACCGAAGTCGTTGACGACGGCTCCGATACGGCTGCCGCCGCTGCGGTGCAGGAGGTGGTTCAGCAGCGTGGTCTTCCCGGAGCCCAGGAATCCGGCGAGCACGACGACCGGGATCTGCCGCGTACCGCCGGGGCCCGCGGAGCCGTTCACCACGGCTCCCGCCGGGCCGGGGCCGGGGCCGTCCTCCATGCCTGCCGCCGGTCCGTTCACCGAGCTGCTCCTCAACGGACGACCTTCCTCACGCGGACGCGCGCACCGGCCCATGGACCGAGGCGCGCGGGACGAACACTGCGCGACCAGGATACGAGCGGAGGGGGGCGCGGCGTCCGGGCGGCTCGATCGGGGACTGCGGGCGGCTCAGGCGGGGACCGGGACCGACGGCTGCGGTTCCGGGCCGACGTAACGGGCCACCGGGCGGATGATCTTAGGGTCGTCCGCCTGTTCCAGGATGTTGGCGCTCCAGCCCACCACCCGGGCCGCCGCGAACGTGGGCGTGAACATCTCCCGGGGCAGGCCGCACAGTTCCATGACCACGCCGGCGTAGAACTCCACGTTCGTGTGGAGTTCGCGGCCGGGCTTGAGCTCGGCGAGGATGGCCTCGACCCGGCGCTCGACCTCGACCGCGAAGTCCACGCGCGGGCCGCCGAAGGACAGGGCCGTCTCCCTCAGCATCCGCGAACGGGGGTCCTCCGTACGGTAGACGGCGTGCCCGAAGCCCATGATCCGGTCACCGGCGAGCACCCGTTCCCGGATCCAGGGGTCGATCCGCTCCGGCGTGCCGATCGCGTCCAGCGTGTCCAGGGCCCGGCTGGGCGCGCCTCCGTGCAGCGGCCCGGACAGCGCACCGACGGCGCCGGTCAGGCAGGCCGCCACGTCGGCGCCGGTCGACGCGATGACCCGCGCGGTGAAGGTGGACGCGTTGAACCCGTGATCAATGGTTGAGATGAGGTATTGCTCGACCGCACGCGCCCGGCGCGGGTCGGGTTCCGAGCCGGTCAGCATGTACAGGTAGTTGGCCGCGTACGAGAGGTCCTCGCGCGGCTCGATCGGGTCGAGGCCCTGTCCCAGCCGGTGGAGCGCGGTGAGCAGCGTGGGCACGACCGCGCAGACGGCCACCGTGTCGGCCCTGCGCCGGTCGGCGTCGATGTCGTACACCGGCCGGAGTCCCCGTGCGGCGCCGAGCAGGGAGAGTGCGGTGCGCAGGCCGGCCAGCGGGCCGGAGACGCGGCTCGCCGCGGCGATGGCGGGCAGTGCCGTGCGGACCTCTCCGGGCAGCCGCCGCAGTGCCGCGGTCTCGGCGGTGAAGGCGGCGCGGCCCCGCGGGCCGGGGAGCGCGCCGTGCACCAGGAGGTGCCAGACGTCTTCGAAGCCGCGGGTCCGGGCGAGTTCGACGGCCGGGTACTGGCGGTAGTGGTAGAAGCCCTCCCGTCCCCGGACGTCGCCTACGCGTGTCTCGGTGACGACGACGCCCGCGAGACCGCGCGGTGCGTCGATGAGGGGCGTTGCCGTTCTGTCGATGGCCATGGCTCTCTTTCCTTCTTCATTTACCTTGACCTGACTGTCCATGCTTGATTGTGTCTCTGTCAACATTGATTTGATCAATGTGTAGCAGTCAATATGTCCGGGGGCGGATACGGTGACTTCCATGCGCGATCACGACCCCCTCCCCCACCGCCCCGGGCGGAGGCTGACCACCAAGGAGACCGCCGAGGTGCTCGGCGTGAAGCCCGAGACGGTGTACGCGTACGTGAGCCGCGGTCTGCTCGGCAGCAGGCGCGAACCGGGGGGCCGGGCCAGCACCTTCGACGCGAAGGAGGTCGAGGCCCTCGCCCGGCGCAACCGGCGCGAGGCGGCCGGGAGCCCGGGCTCCGGCGGTGATCTGTCCGTCCGTACCCGGATCACGCTGATCGAGAAGGACAGCTACTACTTCCGCGGCGTCGACGCCGTCGAGCTGGCCACCCGCCACTCCTACGAGGAGGTCGCGGAGTGGCTCTGGACGGGCCGGCTCGTCCCCGGCGCGGCCTTCACCGCGCCCGGGGCCACCGTCGAGACCGCCCGCCACGCGGTGCGGGCCCTGTCCGAGCACGCCTCCCCCGTCGACCGGCTGCGGGTCGCGGCGATCGCGGCGGCGGCGGAGGACCCGCTGCGCTTCGACCTGTCCGGGGAAGCCGTGCTGAACACCGCGCGCACCCTCATCCCCACCCTCGTCGCCGCGCTGCCGCCGGTCGCGCAGCGCCACGAGGACGGTGGTCCGCTGGCCCACCGCCTGTGGGGCCGGCTGACCGGCCGCCCCGCCGACGAGGCGTCCCTGCGCGTCCTGGACACCGCGCTCGCCCTGCTCGCCGACCACGACCTGGCCGCCTCCACCCTCGCGGTCCGGGTCGCCGCCTCGGCCCGCGCGCACCCCTACGCCGCCGTCTCGGCCGGGCTCGGCGTGCTGGAGGGCCCGCTGCACGGCGCCGCCAGCGGCCTGGCCCACCGGATGCTCCTCGACGTGCTCGACCAGGGCACGGCGGTCCCGGTGATCGCCGACGAGCTGCGCGCGGGCCGCCGCGTCCCGGGCCTCGGCCACCGGCTGTACCCGGGCGAGGACCCCCGCGCGCGCGTGCTCTTCGGCCTGCTGGAGCGGGTTCCGCAGGCCGAGCCCGCGCTGCTCGCGGCCCGTGACGTCGTCGCGACGACGGCCCGCCACACCCCGCTGCACGCCAACGTCGACCTGGCCCTTGCCGTGTTCACCGCGTCCTGCGGGATGCCGGCCACGGCCGGCGAGACGATCTTCGCCGTCGCCCGCACGGCCGGGTGGATCGCGCACGCCCTGGAGGAGTACGGCGAGCGTCCGCTGCGCATGCGGCCCAGCGGCCACTACGTCGGTCCTCGGCCGCCCCAGCCCCTGCCGGAGTAGGACACGGCACCGCCGGAAGTCGCCTCGGTCAGACTCAGGTTAGGCTCACCTCTGTGAGTAGGTGTGCGACCGTCTCCCGGAGCCTCGACGAGCCCGTTCCCGGTACGGCTGCCACGGCGACGACGTGGCTGCTGCTGGAGCAGCCCGGGCCGTGGGGCGCCAAGGCGCTCACGTCGAGCCACCTGGACCCCGCGCTGGGCCGCGCCCTGGAGGCCGCCGCCGAGGGGACGGGCGTCCGTGTCGCGCTCATCCGGCGCCCCGGACGCCACGCGGACCCCGGTACGCCCCCGATGCGGCACGTGTACGCCGCCCACACCGTTCCGGGGAACGTGTGGCTGCACGGCGCCACCACCCGCGATCCACGGCGTTTGCTGGACCTCGACTTCGCCGCGCTCGGCGCGGGCGACCCCCGTTCCTTCGGCACGGCGCTCGGCGGACGGCCGCACCGCGGCGACCCGCTCGCGCTCGTGTGCACCAACGGCAAGCGCGACCGCTGCTGCGCCCTGCTGGGCCGCCCCCTCGCCGCCGAACTGGCCGCCTCCGGGGTGCGCGGCGTCTGGGAGGTCACCCATCTGGGTGGACATCGTTTCTCGCCGACGGTGCTGGTCCTGCCGTACGGCTACGCCTACGGGCGCGCCGAGGCGCACACGGTCAAGGAGGCCCTGCACGGCGTCCGGGAGGGGCGCGTGGTCGTCGAGGGGTGCCGCGGGTGCTCCGCCTGGGACCGGCCCGGCCAGGCTGCCGAGCTGGCCGTGCGGGCGGCGGCGGGCGAGCACCGCACGGGTGTGCTGAGCGTCGTACGGACCGACGGCACGGCACCGCGCTGGGAGGTCACCGTGGGCCACACCGACGGCCGCCGCTGGCGGGTCACCGTCGCGCAGGGGTCTTCCCTGCCGCCCCGCCCGGAGAGCTGCGGCGCCACGGTGCTGGGCACACCCGCGCGAATGGACGTGCTGGCCGTGCGCGAGCTGCGGCCGACGGCGCTGGCGAGCTGACGCAGGGCCGCCGCCCGGACCCGGGAGATCCACGCCACACCCCCTGGGGCGGTCCGGCCCCTGCCACGTACGGTCAGGGGCATGAGCCCCACTCCCCCAGCGCGCCGGCTGCGTCTCGGTCTGCCCCGGCGGGTCTTCTCCCAGGTGCTGCTCATGCAGGTGGCGATCGCGGCGGGAGTGGCGGTGCTGGCGACCGGGCTGTTCCTGGCGCCGTTGAGCAGGCAACTGGACGAGGAGGCCATGCGGCGGGCACTGGCCATCGCCGAGACCACCGCCCAGGACCCGCTGATCGCCGAGGGGCTCCGCACCACCCCTCCGACCCGGAACGGCCCGGTGCAGCGGGAGGCCGAGCGGATCCGGCGGGCCACGGGCGCCGAGTACATCGTGGTGCTGGGCATGAACAAGGTGCGCTGGTCGCACCCCACGCTCTCGGAGATCGGCAGGCCGGTGTCGACCGACCCCCACGACGCCCTCGCCGGCAAGGAGGTCATGGAGATCGACAAGGGCACCCTGGGACGCTCGGCGCGCGGCAAGGTGCCGCTGTACGACTCCGGTCACCACATCGTCGGAGCGGTGTCGGTCGGCATCGCCTACGACAGCGTGCGGGCCCGGCTGACCGGCGCCATCCCGGGGCTGCTCGCCTACGCCGGCGGAGCTCTCGCGGTGGGCGCGCTGGCCGCCTGGCTGATCTCCCGCCGGGTGCAGCGGCAGACCCGGGACCTGGCCTTCTCCGACATCTCCGCGCTGCTCGCGGAGCGTGAGGCCATGCTGCACGGCATCCGGGAGGGCGTCGTCGCCCTCGACCGCGGCGGCCGCATCCGGCTGCTCAACGACGAGGCGGGGCGGCTGCTCGGCATCGGCGACGAGGCCGTCGGACGGACCCCGGACGAGGCGCTCGGCGAGGGCCGTACGACGGACGTCCTGACCGGCCGGGTGACCGGCACCGATCTGCTCACGGTGCGCGGCCGGCGCGTCCTGGTCGCCAACCGCATGCCCACCGACGACGGCGGCGCCGTGGCCACCCTGCGCGACCGCACCGAGCTGGAGCAGCTGGGGCGGGAACTCGACTCCACCCGCGGGCTGATCGACGCGCTGCGCGCCCAGGACCACGAGCACGCCAACCGCATGCACACCCTGCTCGGGCTGCTGGAGCTGGAGATGTACGACGACGCGGTGGAGTTCGTCGGCGAGGTGGTCGGCGACCACCGGGTCACCGCCGAGCAGGTCACCGAGAAGGTCCGCGACCCGCTGCTGGCGGCGCTGCTGGTGGGCAAGGCGACCGTGGCGGCCGAGCGCGCCGTCGCCCTGTGGGTGTCGGAGCGCACCTGGCTCCCGGACCGGCTGGTCGATCCCCGGGGGCTGGTCACGATCGTCGGCAACCTCGTGGACAACGCCCTCGACGCGGTCGCGGGCACCCCGCACGCGCGCGTGGAGGTCGAGCTGAGCGCGCGGGGCCGCACGGTCCTCCTCCGGGTGCGCGACACGGGTCCCGGAGTCCCGGCGGACCAGCGGGAACTGGTCTTCACGGAGGGGTGGTCCACCAAGCGGCCGCCCGCACACGGCAAGCGGGGCATCGGACTGTCCCTGGTGCGCCGGCTCGCCGAACGGCAGGGCGGCAGCGCGGTCGTCGGCGCGGCGGACGGCGGAGGCGCGGAGTTCACCGTGGTCCTGCCCGAGGCGCTGGACGGACCGGAGCCGGCGCCGGCCCCCACCGGGTCGGCGCGGCCGGGTACGGCACTCGCGGACGTGCCGGCCGCCACCGAGGAGGGTGCGGGGTGATCGAGGTCCTGGTCGTGGACGACGACGCCCGGGTCGCCCGAGTCAACGCCGCCTACGTGGAGAAGGTGCCCGGGTTCCGCGTGGCCGGTACGGCGCACGACGCGGCGGGGGCGCTGCGTCAGGTGGACGAGCTGCCGCGGCTGGACCTGGTGCTCCTGGACCAGCGTCTGCCCGACGGCACGGGGCTGGCGGTCGTCCGCGAGATGCGCCGGCGCGGTCACCAGACCGACGTGATCATGGTGACGGCGGCGCGGGAGGTGTCGACCGTCCAGGCGGCCCTGCGGCACGGGGTGCTGCAGTACCTGGTGAAGCCGTTCGCCTTCACCGGTCTGCGGACCAGGCTGGAGGCGTACGCCGAGCTGCGGCGCACTCTGGACGGCGGCGGCGAGGCCGAACAGGCGCAGGTGGACCGCATGTTCGGCGCGCTGTCCGCCCCGCCGGAGCCTCTCCTGCCCAAGGGGCACTCCCCCAGGACGGCCGGGCTGGTGCGCCGGGCGCTGATGGACGCCGAAGGCTCCCTGTCCGCGCGGGAGGTGGCCGGGCGGACAGGGGTGAGCCGGCAGACCGCCCAGCGCTACCTCAAGCTCATGGAACGCACCGGGCGGGTCCGGCTGACGCTGAGGTACGGGGACGCGGGCCGCCCGGAACACCGTTACGTGTGGGCGGCCCGCGTCTGAGCGCACGTCACGCGGACGTCAGCCGGCGGCCTTCACGAACTCGGTCGTGTACGTCCTGCTCAGGTCGACGTCCGCGTTCTTGATGTTGGGGTTGAACGCCTTGAGCACCTTCTCGACGGTCTCGGGGCCGCCCTCGGGCATCACGCCGTCCTCGGTGAACATCGGCAGCGTGCTCTTGATGGCCTGCGCGTAGAGCGTCTTGTCGCCCTGGGAGTAGTCGGCGGGCATCTTCGCGGCGATCTCGTCGGCGCTGTGCGTGGACATCCACTTGAGCGTCTTCACGAATGCGTCGGCCAGCTTCTGGACGGTCTTCTTGTGTCCGTTCACCCAGTCCGTCTGCATGTACAGACTCGACGACGGGTACGGGCCGCCCAGCGCCTGCCGCGAACCTTCCGGGGTGCGCATGTCGATGAGGATCTTCCCCGCCTTCTTGTCGAGGATCGTCGCGACGGTCGGGTCCGTGGTCATGCCTCCGTCGATCGCGCCGTTCTGGAGCGCCGCTATGAACGTCGGACCGGCCCCGACCGCGACCGGCGTGAAGTCGCTGACCTTCACGCCGTTCTTGACCGCGAGGTACTTGGTGAGGAAGTCGGTCGAGGAGCCGAGCCCGGTCACGCCCAGCTTGCGGCCCTTGAAGTCCTCGGGTGAGGTGAGGTCGCTGGCCGCCTTCGCGGAGACGACCTCGACCTCGCCGGGCGCGTGCGAGAACTGCACGACGGACTCGACCGACTTGCCCTTCACCTGGAGGTCGAGGGTGTGGTCGTAGAAGCCGACGGCTCCCTGCACCTGGCCGGAGACGAGCGCGGTCTCGGCCTGCACACCGGCGGGCTCGCTGAGGAGCTGGACGTTCAGGCCCTCCGCCTCGAAGTAGCCGAGGCGCTGGGTCAGCATCGCCGGCAGGTAGATGACCTTGTCCAGGCCACCGACCATGATCTTCACGGATTCGCCCTTGCCGCCGCCCCCGCCGCTGCCGGTGTCGGCGGTCGGACCGGCCGCGTCGTTGGCGCAGGCGGTGAGCGAGGAGAGGGCGAGCAGTCCGGCGGCGGCCAGGGAGGCGTATCTGACGGTCTTGCGCATGGTTCACGTCCTTGTGAGGGGGCGGCGTGCGGGGAAGGAGCGGGGGTGGCTCAGCTGTCGGAGCCGGCGGGCTTCCAGCGGAAGATGCGCCGCTCGGCGAAGGTCAGCAGTCCCTCGGCGACGAGGGCGACGACCGCGAGAATGACCATCGCGGCGTAGACGCCGGCCGCGTTGAAGGTGTTCTGCGACTGCGCGACGAGCAGGCCGATGCCCTTGGTCGCGCCGATGTACTCGCCGACGATGGCGCCGATGAGCGCGAAGCCGAAGCTGACGTGCAGGCTGGTGAAGATCCAGGAGGTCGCCGACGGGATGACCACCTGGAGGGTCACCCTGCGGTCGCTCGCACCCAGGATGCGGGCGTTGGCGACCAGGTTGCGGTCCACCTCGCGGGCGCCCTGGAAGGCGTTGAAGAACACCGGGAAGAAGACGAGCACCACCGCGGACGCGACCTTGGAGGAGGGCCCTAGCCCGAACCAGATCAGGAAGATGGGCGCCAGGACGATCCTGGGAATCGAGTTGAGCACCTTGATGTACGGACCGAGGACCTCGGCGAGCAGTCTGATCCGCCCGAGCGCGATGCCGAGCAGCACACCCGCGACCACACCGATGCCCCAGCCGAGCAGTGCTTCGTAGAGCGTGTACCAGATCTGCTCGCCGAGGGAGCCGAGCGCGGTCCCGTGCGTGACCCAGACCCAGATCTGGTCCCAGATCTTCGAGGGCATCGAGAAGTTGAACGGGTCGATCACTCCGGCCCGGGACAGTCCCTCCCACAGGCCGAGGACGACCACCAGGAGCAGTACGCGGGCGGCCATGACGAGGACCTTGCGGCGGCGGGCGGCCCGGGCGCGGGTCTGCGCGCGGTCGGGGACCTTGGCCGTGTCGACGACCGGTGTGCTGAGAACCTCAGGCGACACGGGCGGCACCCCTCTCGCGGGTGATGCGGACCTCTTCGCCGAGGGACTCCCAGATCTCGCGGTAGATCTCGATGAACCGCGGCTCCAGGCGCACCGACTCGACCTTGCGCGGCCGGGGCAGGTCGATGTCGAAGACCTGCTTCACGGTCGCGGGCCCGGCGGTCATCACGACGACCTTGTCGGCCAGCGCGATGGACTCCTCCAGGTCGTGGGTGACGAAGACGACGGAGGCGCCGGTGCCCTCCCACAGCTCCAGCAGCTCGTCCGACATCAGCGCGCGGGTCTGCACGTCGAGCGCCGAGAACGGCTCGTCCATGAGCAGGATCTCGGGGTCGTTGACGAAGGTGGCGGCGAGGGCGACGCGCTTGCGCTGGCCGCCGGACAGCTGGTGCGGGTAGCGGTCCTCGAAGGCGGCGAGTCCCACGCGGGCCAGCCACTCGCGGGCCTTGCTCCTGGCCTCTGCCTTGGGCACGCCCCGGAAGCGCGGGCCGGCCATGACGTTGGACAGCACGGTCCGCCAGGGGAAGGTGGCGTCCTGCTGGAAGACGAAGCCGACCTTGTCCCCGACGCCGTCGACCGGCTCCCCGGTCACCAGCACGTCGCCCTCGGTGGGCTCCTCCAGCCCGCTGACCAGGGTCAGCGTGGTGGACTTGCCGCAGCCGGTCGGTCCCACGACGGCCACGAACTCGCCGCGCCCGACGGTCAGGTCGAGACCGCGCACGGCCGTGTGCAGTGCCCCGGACGGGGTCCTGAAGGTCTTGCTCGCGCCCCGCAGCTCGATGGCGGGGCTGGTGTGTGCGCTCATGGCCCGGGACGGTAGGTGTGGCCCCGGCCACAGCAGCAGTCTTGTGAGCACAAGCCGTTCTTTTGCTCGCAAGGGCCTGTTGTGCTCATTTTGCTCGCGTTACAACTGCGGAGCCGAAACACGGGCGCAACGCTCGCCGGCCTTGGAGGACAGGCCTGATGATTGACGTCCTGGTCGTGGACGACGACTTCCGTGTCGCTGAGATAAACGCCAAGTACGTGGGAAAGGTTCCCGGCTTCCGGGTGGCCACCCGCGCGCACAGTGCCGCCCAGGCGCTGGCCGCTGTCGAGCGCGGCGGCATCGACCTCGTCCTGCTCGACCACTATCTGCCGGACCGGACCGGCCTGGAACTCGTCCACCGCATGCGGGAGCAGGGCCACGGCACGGACGTCATCATGATCACCGCGGCCAGTGACGTCTCGACCGTCCAGCAGGCGATGCGCCTGGGCGCACTGCACTACCTGGTCAAACCGTTCACGTTCGTCGCCCTGCGCACCCGCCTCGACTCCTACGCCGCCCTGCGCCGCACCGTCGACCGGGTGGGCGGCCGGGGACTGACGGGCCAGGAGCAGGTCGACCGCATCTTCGGGGCCCTGCGTACGGCCTCCGTCCCGGCCGCGCCCGGTCTGCCGAGCGGCCAGTCGGAACCCACCACAGACCTGATCTGCGGTGTCCTGCACCACGCCGATCATCCGCTGTCGGCCCACGAGGTCGCCGCCCGAACCGGCCTGAGCCGCTCCACGGCCCAGCGCTACCTGCGCCACCTGGAGCAGGCCGGCCGCCTCCGGCTCTCCCTCAAGTACGGCGACACCGGCCGTCCCGAGCACCGGTACGCCTGGGTCGCTCCCTAGGCCCTGCGGCACCGTACCGGCGGGGACGGCCGGATGGCGGCCTGCCCGCCGGCCCTGCGGTCACACGGCTCCGGCACCGGTCAGCGACCGTACCTCGGTCTCGGCGTACTTGGCCTGGTCCGCGACCTCGTCCGAGGTGACCGTGCCCAGCCAGCCGGCGAGGAACCCGAGCGGGATGGAGACGATGCCCGGGTTCTGCAGCGGGAAGTACTGGAAGTCGACGGCCGGGAACAGCGAGTCCGGGCTGCCGGACACCACCGGGGAGAGCAGCACGAGCGCGAGGGCCGGGACCAGCCCGCCGTACACCGCCCACACCGCGCCACGCGTGGTGAAGCCCCGCCAGAACAGCGAGTAGAGCAGCACGGGGAGGTTCGCCGACGCGGCGACCGCGAAGGCGAGTCCGACGAGGAAGGCGACGTTCATGTCGCGTGCCAGCAGACCGAGCGCGATCGCGACGACGCCGATCCCGACCGCGGCGAACCGCGCCACCGTCACCTCGCTGCGTGCCCTGCCGCGCGAGCGCCGCAGCGACGCGTACAGGTCGTGGGCCACCGAGGCGGAGGAGGCGAGCGTGATGCCGGCGACGACCGCGAGGATCGTGGCGAAGGCGACGGCGGCGACGACCGCGAACAGGACGGTGCCGCCGGTGGAGCCCGGGCCGCCGCCCAGATCGAGGGCGAGCAGGGGCATGGCCGTGTTCCCGGCCGCGTTCGAGGCGCGCATGGCCTCCGGTCCCACGATGGCGGTCGCCCCGAACCCGAGGACGATGGTCATCAGGTAGAAGCCGCCGATCAGGCCGATGGACCACACCGTGGAGCGACGGGCGGCCCGGGCGGTCGGCACGGTGTAGAAGCGGGACAGGATGTGCGGCAGTCCCGCCGTGCCCAGCACCAGCGCGAGTCCGAGGCTGATGAAGTCGAAGCGTGCGGTCCAGCTGCCGCCGTACTTGAGGCCGGGCGCCAGGAACGCCTTGCCGTGGCCGCTGCGCTCGGCCGCCGTGAGCAGCAGCCGGCCGACGTCCCCGTGGAAGCGGACCAGGACGAGCACGGTCAGCGCGATCGTCCCGCCGAGCAGCAGGGCCGCCTTCACGATCTGGATCCAGGTGGTGGCCCGCATCCCGCCCAGCGACACGTAGATCACCATGAGCGCGCCGACCCCGATGACCGTCCAGGCCTGGGCCGCCTCACCCGTGCGCCCCAGCAGCAGCGCCACCAGGCTGCCCGCGCCGACCATCTGCGCCACGAGATACAGGACGGACACCGTGACCGAGGACGTGCCCGCGGCGATGCGCACCGGCCGCTCGCTCATCCGTGCCGCCACCACGTCGGCCAGGGTGAACCGACCGCAGTTGCGGACCAGTTCGGCCACCACGAACAGCACGACCAGCCATGCCACGAGGAAGCCCACCACGTACAGCAGTCCGTCGTACCCGTACAGCGCGATCATCCCGGTGGCCCCGAGGAAGGAGGCCGCCGACAGGTAGTCGCCCGCGATGGCGAAGCCGTTCTCCATCGGCGAGAACAGCCGCCCGCCCGCGTAGAACTCCTCCGCCGAACCGTGCCGCCTGCGGCTCACCCAGGTCGTGATCATGAGGGTGACTGCTACGAAACCACTGAACAGCAGCAGTGCCAGCGTCTGGTGGTCACCGGTCACGAGGCACCTCCCCGTGCGCCGCGGGTCAGTTCCTGGGTGTCCCAGCGCAGCTCCAGCGCGGCCCGGTCCCGGCGCACCCGAGCGTGCCGGGAGTAGGCCCAGGTGAGCAGGAACGTGGAGAGGAACTGCCCGAGCCCGGCGAGCATGCCCACGTTCACGGCGCCCGCCACGGGCCGGGCCATGAGTCCGGGCGCGCTCGTCGCCGTGACCACGTACCCCACGTACCAGACGAGGAAGACGGCGGCTCCCGGGATCACGAACCGCCGGTATCTGCCGCGCACTTGCTGGAAGGCCGCACTGCGCTGCACCTCGACGTACACGTCAAGGGCACGGACCGCCGCCGTGCTCCGCTCCCCGCGAGGGGACGGCACGGCCGGCGCCGGCGTGCCGGTGTCGTCCGGTTCACCCCAGCCGGTGGCCAGTGCGTCGTGCCAGGGATCGTCGTACCTCACGTCGCGGGCGGGCGCCGCGTGGACTCCCCGCTGCTCGGCCGAACTCTCGAAACCGTCCCCGACTCCGTGGGAACGGCCGTTGCTTGACTGCATGCCCAAGCATGGACAGATCGGGAGCTTCTCTGACTCTTCTTCCTCCGCTCTTCACCCCATCAGGTGAGTCAGCCCGCGGGTGGCCGCGCCAGGCCCTTGCCGTAGGCGTAACGCACCGCCTGAGCACGGTCCTTGAGGCCGGTCTTGGCGAAGAGGTTGTTGATGTGCGTCTTCACGGTCGCGGTGGAGACGTGCAGCTCGCGCGCGATCTCGTGGTTGGAGAGGCCCGCGGCGATGAGTGCCAGAACCTCCGTCTCGCGGGCGGTCAGCCCGTCGGGTGACTGAGCGGGCGCCGGTTCCGGCACGGGTTCGGGCTGTGCGAGCCGCTCCAGCAGCCGGCGCTGCACACTCGGGGAGAGTCCCGCGTCTCCCGACAGCACGCTGTGCACGGCCCTGACGATCTCTTCGCCGCCCGCGTCCTTGGTCAGGTACCCCCGGGCGCCGGCCTGCAGGGCCGGGAACAGCGAATCGTCGTCTGCGTACGTGGTGAGCACCACGACCTGGGTTCCGGGGTATCGCGCCCGGATCCGCCGGGTGGCCTCGACGCCGTCGCAGCGCGGCATCCTGAGGTCCATCAGAACGACGTCCGGGGCGAGTTCCCCGGCCAGCCGCACCGCTTCCTCGCCGTCTCCCGCGGCACCGACGACCTCCACGCCGGGCAGCAGGCCGAGCAGCATCACGATGCCCTCGCGCACCACTGTCTGGTCGTCCGCGACCACCACCCGTGCGGGCTTCCGCTCCCCCTCCGTCTGTGTCATACGGGCACCTTCAGCGTCACCTCGAACCCCTCATCGGCCGGCCCCGCGTCCAGCGAACCGCCGAGCAGTTCGGCGCGCTCGCGCATACCCAGCAGACCGTACCCGCCTCCGCAGCCGGTGAGTTCGCCCGGCCTTCCGCCCGAGTCCCTTACTCTGAGTGTCACTTCGTGCTCTCGGTAGTCGAGCCGAAGGCGCACCTTGGCGCCCTGGGCGTGCTTGCGGACGTTCGTCAGCGCTTCCTGCGCGACCCGGCGCACGGCCTGGGAGGCCTCGGCCGGCAGGGGTCTGCGATCACCCGTGACGGTGACCTCCGCTCCGTCGGCCCCGCTGACGAGCTCGGTCAGGAAGTCCTCCAGCGGAGTCAGGTCGCCCCGCAGCGCGGAAAGGGCCTGCCTCGTCTCCACGAGGCCGTCCCGGGCCATGCCCCGCGCGGCCACCACCCGCTCCAGGATCCGTTCGCGGTCCGCACCGTTCTCGATCAGCAGCCGGGCCGCCTCCAGGTGAACCAGCTGCGCCGACAGGCTGTGGGCCAGCACGTCGTGGATCTCGCGGGCGATGCGGGCCCGCTCGGTCAACGCCGCGGACTCCGCTTCGGCGGCCCGCGCGGCGCGCTCCTGGGCGAGCAGCCGCTGCGCGCTTCCACGGGCCTCCGCGTCCAGACGCAGGACGTATCCGGCGAGGGCCATCCCCGCCACGGTCACGGCCGTGGTCGGCCAGGCGTCCGTGTCGAACACGGAGTACGAGGCGAGGGCCACCACCGCCACGGGTCCGGCAGCCGCGAGCGGCAGCCTCTCCAGGGCACTGACCCCGCAGCCGCACCAGAGGACGAGGGCCGGCACCGTGAATCCCGTCGCCTGGGCCCCGACCGCCACGCCCAGGAGCACACCCATGAGTGCGAGGGAGTGCGCCAGCCGGTGCTGGTAGGTGGTCCGGAAGAAGGCCCAGGCGGCGAGTGCGGCGACGAGCACTCCCGCCACCGCCCCGAGCGCCCCCCGGATGCCCGGGTGTCTGTTTCCGAACGCTCCCCACAGCAGCGTGGCCAGCGCCAGCAGCCGGACGGTCCAGGCGAGCAGGCGCCGGGGCCGGCTGGTTCCCGCTCGGCCGAGCGCTTCGCGTGACGGCCACCCGGTCCAGGCGTTCCCGCTCACACGCACTCCTTCCACGCCGGCCTGCCGCCGTCACCGTACGCCGGGCCGCACCGGCCGGCGGCGCCCGTGGACCGGGTGCGCCGGGCGAGGATCACGGGCGGCAGCCACCAGCGCCGGTCCGTGTCGATCGCGCGGGCCTGGAACCGCCGCACGGGCACAACGGCCACGACGGCCACGAGCAGCAGCGCGTTGACGAGCCCGGACATCACGGCCTCCGTGAGCGGGAAGGTGGGTGCCGGGGGCGGGCGCCGCCGGCCCTTCGAAACTACGCAAACCGGCGAGCCGAAAGATCGGAGCCGGGGTGGATCACGGGTGGAACTGTGGAGCGGCCGGCCTCCACCCGGGGGTGGAGAGGACGGGAGAGAACGGGAGCGGGCGGCAGCGGGGACCAGCTGCCCGCCGGTGAGCGGCCTGGTCCGCTCACGCGCCGGCAGGGCAGCCCTGTCCGAGCCGCCCTGCCGGCGTCCGTCTGCTCGGCCGGACCCGGCACGGCGGCCGGCAGTCCGGTGCGCCTTCGTGATCCGGCTAGGCGTCGAGGTAGTGGTAGTCCCCACCCGGGGGGCCGGTCACCAAGCCGCCGTCATGGACCCTCCACTCGCTCATGCCGTCGACGTCGTGGCTGACCAGGAACAGTCCCCGGGGCCTCTCGTCGTACTCGTCGTCCCGGCAGGAGGCCGGGATGAGGGCGATCTGGCGCAGCCTCTCCTCGAACCAGTCGAGGGAAGCCGCGCGGATGTCGCCCCCGTAGAAGGCCCAACTGACGTTGTTGTACTGCCGGGCGGGGAAGGCCCAGCCCCCGCTGTAGGTGCGCTCCGGATCGTCTGCTGCCACGATCTCCTTGATCCGGGCCAGCTGTGCGTCGTCACACTGCAGCCAGCCCCTGACCGAGACCATGGTTCCCACGGCGTTCGCTCCCCGTTCGTGTGCGCCCCGCCCCTGGCGCACGGTTCCTGCGCTTCCTGTGCGCCTGCACGCTACGGACGACCTGATCGGTCACGCAAAGGGATTGAGAGGTTGCCGGCCTGGTGAACTAGGCGTCGATGCGTGACCGGTCCAGGGTCGCCGCCGAGCTGGAGATGAACTCCTTGCGGGGCGCCACGTCATTGCCCATGAGCAGGTCGAAGACCTGCTCGGCGGCCTCCAGGTCGGAGAGGTTGATGCGGCGCAGCGTGCGGTGGCGCGGGTCCATCGTGGTCTCGGCCAGCTGGTCGGCGTCCATCTCGCCCAGGCCCTTGTAGCGCTGGATGGAGTCCTTGTACCGGATGCCCTTGCTCTGGAACTCCATGAGCCTGTCGCGCAGCTCGCGGTCGGAGTACGTGTAGACGTACTTGTCCTGGCCCTTCTTCGGCTGGACGATCTCGATGCGGTGCAGCGGCGGCACTGCGGCGAAGACGCGGCCGGCCTCGACCATGGGCCGCATGTAGCGCTGGAACAGGGTCAGCAGCAGGCAGCGGATGTGAGAGCCGTCCACATCGGCGTCGGTCATCATGATGATCTTGCCGTAGCGGGCCTGCTCGATGTCGAACGTGCGGCCCGAGCCGGCTCCTATCACCTGGATGATCGCACCGCACTCGGCGTTCTTGAGCATGTCGGTCACCGACGAGCGCTGCACGTTGAGGATCTTGCCCCGGATCGGCAGCAGTGCCTGGAACTCGGAGTTGCGCGCGAGCTTCGCCGTACCGAGCGCGGAGTCGCCCTCGACGATGAACAGCTCGCTGCGGTCGACGTCGTCACTGCGGCAGTCGGCGAGCTTGGCCGGCAGGGACGACGACTCCAGGGCCGTCTTCCGGCGCTGGGCGTCCTTGTGCTGGCGGGCCGCGACGCGGGTGCGGGCGGCCGCGACCACCTTCTCCATGACGACCCGGGCCTGGGCGGCCGCGTCGCGCTTGGTGGCGGTCAGGAAGGCCTTCAGCTCCTTGGTGACCACCTGGTTCACGATGCGGCGGGCCGCCGAGGTACCGAGGACCTCCTTCGTCTGCCCCTCGAACTGCGGTTCCGCCAGGCGCACGGTGACGACGGCGGTGAGCCCCTCCAGGGCGTCGTCCTTGACGATGTTGTCCTCGGCCACGCGCAGCAGCTTCTTGGCCCGCAGGACGTCGTTCATCGCCTGGGTGAGGGCCTGCTCGAAGCCCGCGACATGGGTGCCGCCCTTGGGGGTGGCGATGATGTTGACGAAGGACCTGACGGTGGTGTCGTAGCCCGTGCCCCAGCGCAGGGCGATGTCCACACCCAGTTCCCGGGTGACCTCGGTCGGGGTCATCTGGCCGTGCTCGTCCAGGACCGGCACGGTCTCCTTGAAGGTGCCCTGGCCGGAGAAGCGCAGGACGTCGCAGACGGGCTTGTCGCCGGCCAGGAACTCGCAGAACTCGCTGATCCCGCCGTCGAAGCGGAACGACTCCTCACCCTTGCTGCCGCCCTCACCGAGGCCGTACTCGTCGCGGACGACGATGGTCAGGCCGGGTACCAGGAACGCCGTCTGGCGGGCGCGCTGATGCAGATTCTCCAGGGAGAGCTTGGCGTCCTTGAGGAAGATCTGCCGGTCGGCCCAGTACCGCACGCGCGTGCCCGTGCGGGTCTTGGGGATCTTCCTGGCCTTGCGCAGGCCGCTCTTCGCCTCGAACTTCGCGTCGGCGCCGGCGGTCGCGAAGGCACCTGGCACGCCGCGCCGGAAGCTGATGGCGTGCGTGTGGCCGCCGCGGTCCACCTCGACGTCGAGACGGGCGGAGAGGGCGTTGACCACGGAGGCGCCGACGCCGTGCAGACCGCCGGAGGCGGCGTAGGAGCCGCCGCCGAACTTGCCGCCCGCGTGGAGCTTGGTCATGACGACCTCGACGCCGGACAGGCCGGTCTTGGGCTCGACGTCGACGGGGATGCCGCGGCCGTTGTCGCGCACCTCCACGGAGCCGTCGTCGTGGAGGACCACCTCGATGTGGTCGCAGTAGCCGCCCAGGGCCTCGTCCACGGAGTTGTCGATGATCTCCCACAGGCAGTGCATCAGACCGCGGCTGTCGGTCGAGCCGATGTACATGCCCGGGCGCTTGCGCACGGCCTCGAGGCCCTCGAGGACGAGCAGGTGCCGCGCGGTGTAGTTGGAACCGTCCCGGTCTGCTCCTGCCAGCAGCGCTGTGGACGGCACGGACGTGTCGGCGGTCACGCGGTTCGCTCCTCGCTGAATTTCAGGTTGCCCCCTTTTGGCAAGAGGGCGGCTTCGGTCGCCGCTCAGAGGGTACCGAGGCCTGGTAGAGCCGGTGTAACGCCACCCTCGTCACAAACTCAGACTAGTCCAGACTCGCATAGGTGTTCGATCCCTCGATGGAGTGAAGTACACATCACGTTCCCTTGGAGGCATGAACCATTTAGGCTCCGGGCACGTCCTCATGAACAACCGGCAACCCAGCCGGGAGGACCGAGACACAAGACAGCGCGAACCCGTAAGCATCCAAGTAACGCAATACGGCACATTCGCCGCCAACCGGCAGCAGACAGCCGCCCCCGAAAGATTTTTTCGAGGAAAAGCCACGAGCGGGAACGTTTTCGGGCTGGTTGGATGTTGACCCTGGTACGACAGCTCGTCGAGCTAGAGAAGAGGCGACGTGACTACTGTTCTGACCCCCGCGAGCCCGCTGACGGCCGCCGATCGCTGCGACCGCTGCGGCGCCCAGGCATACCTGCGCGTGGTCCTGCTCAGCGGCGGAGAACTGCTCTTCTGCGCCCACCACGGCCGCAAGTTCGAGCCGGAACTCAAGAAGATCGCCGCTGAGATACAGGACGAGACGGAGCGGCTGACGTCCGTTCCTGACACCCCTTCCACCGAAGAGCGCTGAATCTCGCACACACGACGAGCCAGCCCCGGCACAGGCCGGTGAACGGGCGGGCCCGCTCCTCTCCGGGAGCGGGCCCGCCCGTGCTCGTGCCGTGTGGGTGGGGTCGCCGGGACGCTTAGGAAGGACTGTCAGGCGTCCCCAGGCCTGCCGTGGCGGGAGGCCAGCTCGCGCACGACCTCGGAGACGCGTGTGTAGACGCCGGGGCTTCCCGGCCACCCGCAGCCGCTGCCCCACGACACGAGCCCGATCAGCCGCCCGCCGGCCACCAGAGGGCCGCCGCTGTCGCCCTGGCAGGCGTCCGGGCCCCCGGTGGTCTCTCCCGCGCAGAGCATCGTGCCGGCCCGGTAGGTGCCGTCCTCCCCGCCCGGATAGGCGCGGGCACACAGGTCGTCGGGCAGCACGCGCACGCGCGCGGCGTGGAGCCGGCGCGGGTAGGCGCCCGCGCCGGTCGTGTCACCCCATCCGGAGACGACGGCCCGCGTGCCCGGCGTGTAGGCCGGGTCGCCCGCGTCGGCCATGGCCACGACGGCGCTCTGCGGCACCGGCTTCGCGAGAGTGAGGACGGCGAAGTCGCCGGAATCGGTGGCGGCGTCGTAGCGGGGATTGATCCGCGCGGCACGGACGGCGATCTCCGCACCCCGGGCCGACAGCAGGTCGGTGCGGCCCGCGATCACCGTGAGGTCGCGGGCCCGGTCGGGCGGTGCCCCCAGGACGTCGTCGGCCAGGCAGTGGGCCGCGGTGATCACTGTCGTCCGCGCGACCGCCACACCGCCGCAGAACTGGCCCGCGCGCGTACCTCCGAACCGGTCACGGCTGGACAGGGCCACGGTCCATGGCGCCTGGGAGATGTCTATCGGGAATCCGCCCACGACCACGCTGTCGGAGGCCGCCGGGACGGCGCCCACCAGGGGTATGGCGGTCATGGCGGCCGCCACGACCAGCGGCCGGATCAGTGCCCGGGCAACGGAACGGCGCATGCAGGCTCCTCACTCTGGGGTCCTCCTGGGACACCCAGAGTCGTCCAGGGCGTGCGCGCCCGCAGCACGAAGGCCCGGCCCCCGGCGACGGGGACCGGGCCTTCGCCCGCGGAACGGCCTCGGACTAGTCGAGGTAGTCGCGCAGCACCTGCGAACGCGACGGGTGGCGCAGCTTCGACATGGTCTTGGACTCGATCTGGCGGATGCGCTCACGCGTCACGCCGTACACCTTGCCGATCTCGTCGAGGGTCTTCGGCTGACCGTCGGTGAGACCGAAACGCATGGAGACGACGCCGGCCTCACGCTCGGACAGCGTGTCCAGCACGGAGTGCAGCTGCTCCTGCAGAAGCGTGAAGCTGACGGCGTCGGCGGGGACGACGGCCTCGGAGTCCTCGATCAGGTCACCGAACTCGCTGTCGCCGTCCTCGCCCAGCGGGGTGTGCAGCGAGATGGGCTCGCGGCCGTACTTCTGGACCTCGATGACCTTCTCCGGGGTCATGTCGAGCTCCTTGGCCAGCTCCTCCGGGGTGGGCTCGCGGCCCAGGTCCTGGAGCATCTGGCGCTGCACGCGCGCGAGCTTGTTGATGACCTCGACCATGTGCACCGGGATACGGATGGTGCGGGCCTGGTCGGCCATCGCGCGGGTGATCGCCTGACGGATCCACCAGGTGGCGTACGTGGAGAACTTGTAGCCCTTGGTGTAGTCGAACTTCTCGACCGCGCGGATCAGACCGAGGTTGCCCTCCTGGATGAGGTCCAGGAAGAGCATGCCGCGACCGGTGTAGCGCTTGGCCAGGGAGACCACCAGACGGAGGTTGGCCTCCAGGAGGTGGTTCTTGGCGCGGCGGCCGTCCTCGGCGATGATCTCCAGCTCGCGCTTGAGCTTGGGGGCGAGCTTGTCGGCGTTGGCCAGCTTGTCCTCGGCGAACAGCCCCGCCTCGATGCGCTTGGCCAGCTCGACCTCCTGCTCGGCGTTGAGCAGGGGGACCTTTCCGATCTGCTTCAGGTAGTCCTTGACCGGGTCAGCGGTGGCACCGGCCGCGGCCACCTGCTGGGCGGGCGCGTCGTCCTCGTCCTCGTCGGACAGGACGAAGCCGGCGCTCTCGGTGCCCTCGGGCTCGTCGGCGACCTTGGTGTCCTCGAGGACCTCGTCCTCCAGGATCTCGCCGTCGTCCTTCTTGGCCGTGGTCTTCTTGGCGGCCGTCTTCTTCGCGACGGTCTTCTTGGCTGCCGCCTTCTTGGCCGTGGTCTTCTTGGCGGCCGCCTTCTTGGCAGGTGCGGCTTCCTCGGCGGAATCGGTCTCGACCGGAGCGGTGGGCGCCGCGGGAGCCGCCGTGGTGGCGGTGGCCTTGCGGGTGGTCACCGTCTTCGCCGCGACCGTCTTGGTGGCGGTGCGCTTGACCGGGCTCTTCGCTGCGACGCTCTTTCGGGTGCGCTTGGGCTCTGCGGCACTGACCATCAGCGTCACACCCTCTTCCTCAAGAATCTGGTTGAGGCTGCGCAGTACGTTCTTCCACTGAGTGGCCGGAATCTGGTCAGCTTCGAAGGCCCGACGCACATCGTCGCCGGCGATCTGCCCCTCAGCCTTTCCCCGCTCAATGAGCGCCATGACAGAGACGGACTCGGCGATCTCCGGCGGGAGCGTACGGGATGTGCTGGCCGACACGAACAACCTCTCGGAACGTTGGAAAACGGCTTCCGGCACCGTCCACTGCGGACGAGCGCCGACCACCGGCCTGGGGATGGGCCGACGGCGCGGGCGGGGGCCGGGGAGATGCACAGCGCCTGTCTCGGCGTCCGTATTCCCTCCGCGGCTGTCACCTCTTAGGTCATCGCGCTGTCTCCGTGAGCGTTACGCCCAATCTGCGTGGCCCGAGTCACATCCCATAAGCGGTCAGAAACGATCGGACGGGGACATACAACCCCCTGTACCCCGCCCCCGCCCACGCCTCGCCGGACCCCAAGGAATCCGAGCGAGGCGCGGACGGCCGGCCCCCGGCTCCGTGGAGCCGCGCGAGCCGGCCGGACACGGCCGCGATAACCACCAGGGTGCCGCACACCGGCGACCGCGTCGCCTCGTCGCCGATCAGTGCTCGCGCGGGGCGGGAACGACGCGCTCCACCTCGGGATGGACCGTGAGCAGCTGACGCATGGCCGTCTCCGCCGCCGCGCCGTCGCCCGTGCCGAGGGCGTCGACGATCCGCGCGTGCTGCGCGAGGGACGTCTCGTTCGCCCGGTCACAACCGGTGACCGGGCCGCCGGAGACCTGGAGGGCCGACGCGACGATCCCGGACAGGTGCTCCAGCATGCGGTTGCCCGCGATCTGGATGAGCAGCCCGTGGAACTCGTTGTCGGCCCGCGAGTAGGTCAGGGCGTCGCCCTGCGCCACGGCGTGGCTCATGATCTCGACCATGTCGCACAGGCGCTGCTGCACCTCCTCGCGCCCGTGTCCGGCGGCGAGGCGGGCGGCGAGCGGCTCGATCGTCCAGCGCAGCTCGCTCAGCTCCCGGCGCTGGTCGTCGCGCTGGGGCCCGAAGGCCCGCCACTCGATGATGTCGGGATCGAGCAGGTTCCAGTCGCTGACGGGACGCACCCTCGTGCCGACGTTCGGGCGGGCACTGACCAGGCCCTTGGCCTCGAGGACACGGAGGGACTCGCGGACGACGGTGCGGGAGACCTCGAAGCGCTGGCCGATCTCCTCAGGCACCAGCGGGCGGTCCGCCCCCAGATCCCCGGAGACGATCATCTGTCCCAGCTGTTGCACGAGTTGGCCGTGCAGCCCGCGCCCGCGGCTGCCCGCGGCGCGCCGGCCGACGCGCCCCAGATCCGGGTCCGTGCCATCCCAGGAGGGCGCTCCCACGCGCTCGGCCATCGAGGCCTCGGCGTAGGGATAGCGGTCGAGATCGCCCGGGCCGGTCAGACCAGAGTCTGCGGAGCGGGCGGCGGTCATCATGGTGTGCGCAAGGGTACTCACGGATCCTTTGTCGGCGTTGCCTCCAACTCCCTTGAGGTCTTTGGTGAAAAGCACACGAAAGGGTGATCGCTCACAACGTCGCAATTGACGCCTTATCGGAAAGAAACGGCCTTTCTGTGGGGAGTTGTGCGCACATAGGGACCTGAAGCGTACGGACGGCCGTCATCGAACCCTGGTGCGCAGCGTCGTCAGCAGATACGCGCACAGCAGCCCCGTGAGGGACAACGCCAGTGCGCCGCCCACGGGTTGAGCGAGCACACGGACCGCCGCGACCAGGTAGCGCTCCCCGCCGAAGGGCCACTGCAGCACGAGGACCTCCCGCATCCGCACCGGGAACCCGGCCGCCATGTGCGCACCCGGGGCCCGCAGCACCTGGTGCACGACCGGCACGACGAGCACGGGTACGGCGAGGACGGCGGCCAGCCCCGCCGTGGTGGACCGGAACACGCCGGCCGCCAGCACACCGGCCCAGGCACAGCCGACGACCAGGCCGAACCAGCTCGCGCACAGCGCGAGCCAGTCCCCGGGGAGTTGCGTGAGCTCCCGTCCGTAGACGACGTAGAGCACTTCGGCGTCACAGCCCACGGTGAGGAAGGCCAGCAGCAGCGCGGTGGCTCCGGAGACGAACAGTTTCGCGGCCAGCAGCCCCAGCCGGCGGGGCACCGTGCCGCGGTCCGCCGCCAGGGCGGGGTGGCGGAACTCGTCGCCGAAGGCCAGCGCGCCGAGGAGTCCGGCGGCCAGTGCGGCGGGCGGCAGCGGGAGCTGCCGCGGCCAGGCTGCGAACAGCCGCGCCTGCGGGGTGTGGCCGAGCCGGGCCAGCACTACGGCGGTGAGCGCCGACACCACCAGCACGGCCCCGCAGGTCACGAAGCCGGTGCCGATCCCGGCGGCCCGCCGGATCTCGTAGCGCAGGGGGCGCAGGGGGGTGGGGGCGGTGCGGACGGAGATGGGGGGCGGGAGGAGGGAGTGGGCGTCGCGGGGGCGGGCGCCGTCGGGGTCCGCGGCACGGTCGGGCTGTTGCCTGCGGGTGCCGGGGACCCTGGCGCCGGGCAACCGGGGGCGGGTCGCGAGGGCGCCTGCCGGGGATCCGCTCACGGCACCGGTGTGCGGCTCCGGCGACAGCGAGGGACCGGGGCTGCCGGCTCCGGTGCGTGACGCCGGGCGCGGCGAGTTCCCGGCGGGGTCGGTGTGCGACTCGGGTGCGGCGTCGGCGGGCCTGAGGTCACCGGCCGGGGCGATCGCCTCGGCGGGGGACGTACCGGCCGGCGACTCGACGGCGTCGTGCGCCGCGCCTCCGCCGGTCACGGGCGGCTCACCGGCCGGCGACACGTCGCGGGCGGAGGCGGGGGCGGCCGGGGTGGCCGCCGCCGGTCGGGCCGGCGTGGCCGTACCGGGTGCCGGTGCGGCCGGCTCCCCCGCCGGCGGACCGTACCCGGCCGGCGCGTCGTCGACGGAGGTTCGGCTCCGCTCCGGCGGCGCTCCGTCCACGGCGACCCGGCCCGGTCGCGCCGGCGAGGCGGTGAGCGTCTCGCGGCCGGTTTCCGGAGCGGAGGAGCCGAAGGGGGCTCTTTCCCGCTCCGCCGGCCGGCTGCCGGAGGCGGCCGCGTCCCGCTCCCCCGGCTCCGGGACCGCCTGCTGTGGGTCCTGTGCGGGCGTCCCGCGCCGGGCAGCCCGTGTGCCGCTGTCCGCCCCGAACCCGGCACCGGGCCCGGCGGCCGGCCCCATGCCGCCCACCTCGTCCGCGAGTTGGTGGACGAGGATCCCATGGCGGAACGCCGTCTCACCGACGTCCGCGGTCGTGCTGCCGTACACCGAGAGGCGGTTGCCGCCCTCGCACACGACCTCCACGGACCGGCGACCGGTGCGCGCCTCCTTGGCGAGCAGGGCGGCGAGCCGTGCCGCGTGGGGGCTGCGGACGGCCACGTGCGGGCGCAGCCGGGTGCGGGCGAACTCCCGGGCGTCCTGGTCGGCGACGACCCTGCCGCCGTCGAGGGCCACGACCCGGTCGGCCGCGCGCGCGGCCTCCTTGGGGTCGGCCGTGGTGTAGAGCACGGTGCCGCCCTGCTTGGCGTGGGCCCGCAGCATGCTGTGCAGCCACTGCGCCTCGCGTGCGGAAAGGCCGTCGGCCGGCGCGTCGAGGACGAGCGTGTGCGGGTCGGACAGGAGGGCGCCGGCCAGGCCGAGCCTGCGGTCCATGCCGCGCGACAGCGTGCCGAGGCGCTCCTCCCGGAAGCTGACGAGGCCGACGACTTCGAGCACCTCGTCGGCGCGCCTCGCGGGGACTCCCGACGCCGCGCACAGCATGCGCAGATGACCGCGGACCGTGCGGGCCGGATGGCCCGGTACGTCGCCGAGCAGCACGCCGACCTCCCGCGAGGGGTGGGCGATCCGGTGCAGGGGCCGGCCCCGGAAGTAGGTGATGCCGCGCCCCGGTTGCAGTTCGAGCATCAGTCTGAGCGCCGTCGTCTTGCCCGCGCCGGCGCCGCCGAGGAGCGCGGTGACCTGTCCGGCGGGCGCCTCCAGGGAGACGTCGTCGACGGCGGGCGGGTGCGCCTTGCGGGGGTTGCTGGTCAGTCCGAAGGCCTGGATCACCTGCAGCAAGATAGCGCGCTATGTCCGCTTTTGTGGTGTATAGCGCGGCCTGTCACACAGCACCTTGCGGACCGGCCCCGTCGGTGTCCGCCGTTCGACGGACACCGAGCCGGGATCCGGCACCCGGTCCGCCGCCCGGTGGCCCGTCGCCGTGCGGGTCAGACCTCGGGCCGCAGCATCGGCGGATTGAGCAGGGTGGCGCCACCGGCCCGGAAGAGCTGGGCCGGCCTGCCGCCCTGGCGGGTGGTCGTACCCCCCGTCGGGACCAGGAACCCAGGGGTTCCGGTGACCTTGCGGTGGAAGTTGCGCGGATCGAGGGCCACGCCCCACACCGCCTCGTACACCCGGCGCAGCTCTCCCACGGTGAACTCGGGCGGGCAGAACGCGGTGGCCAGCGACGAGTACTCGATCTTGGACCGGGCCCGCTCCACTCCGTCGGCGAGGATCCGGGCATGGTCGAACGCGAGCGGCGCCACGGGCTCCTCGTCCCGGCCGTAGCCCCCCTGCTGGAGCAGTTCGCCGACCGGCGCCCAGCGTGCGTTGCTGGCATCGCCACCGGCACGCGGTGCGGGCAGGTCGGGCGCGAGCGCGAGGTGCGCGACGCTGACCACGCGCATGCGCGGGTCACGCTCGGGGTCGCCGTAGGTGGCGAGCTGCTCCAGATGGGCTCCGTTGTCCTGGGCCGGGGCCGAGGGATCGTGTGCGCACAGCCCGGTCTCCTCCGCCAGCTCGCGCGCCGCCGCCTGGGTCAGGTCCTCGTCGGCCCGTACGAAACCGCCGGGCAGCGCCCAGCGCCCCTGGAAGGGAGGCTCGCCCCTGCGTACCGCGAGCGCGCACAGGGCATGGCGGCGCACGGTCAGCACGACCAGGTCCACGGTCACGGCGAAGGGCGGAAAGGCTGACGGGTCGTAGGGCATGCCGCGATCATAGTCGTCTTCCTGACGATAAACACTCCCTTCACCGGCCGCTTCACCGGTGGTTCCGCTTCCTTCCGGTATGCGGGTCGGCGCAGGCTCCCGTTCGTCCTCGCGGTCGCGCCCGTGGCCGCTGTGCTGGTCATGCGCCCCCCTCTCCTCCGTGGTGCCCGCCGGCATCCGGGGCGCCGCCGGTCCTGCCCGCGGTGCGGGTGCGCGGACGGCTCGCGCCCCGGCCGCCGGGGCGGGAGGGTTCGGCGGCCGGGGGCCGGGGATGCGAGCCGGCCGGTCGCCGCCACCCGTCCGCTGCCCGCCGGACCGCGCGAGACCCGTCGCCGCCCTCCACGAACCGCACGCGACGCCGTCGGCGCACACCGGCCCCCGGGGCGGGGACCGCGCCCCGGGCGACGGCCCCGCGCACACCCGGTACGGACACCGCGACGCCCGGACCGTCCACCCCGTCAGGAGCCGGCCCGGGTCCGGCGGCCGCCGGACCGCCCGCCCCGGCCGTGTCCGGCTCCGTCGCCGGACCCGCGGGCGTGGCGCTCTCGGCCCGGGTCCGTCCTGAGCCTTCCGTGCGCAGGCAGCGGCGGACCGACTCCGGGTCGAGGCCCTCGTTGCAGGCCTGGTGCAGCAGCCTGGCGAAGAGGTAGTCGGGGTCCGCCGCCAGCGCCATGGCCAGCGCCTCACGGGCTTCCAGATCGTCGCCCGTGGACCAGGCGACCCAGCCGGCCAGGGTCAGCGGGGCGGCGGCGTGCTCGCCGTAGGGTCCGACGCAGCGGCGGGCCAGGGCTCGCCAGAGCCGCAGTGCCGGGGCGGCTTCCTCTCCCTCCATCCACGCGGCCGCCCGGTCGCGGGTGGTGCGGTCCTGGAGTCCGAGGATGAGCGTCGCCGCCTCGTGGTGGCCGAGGAGGTCGTCGTCACGCAGGTCCGCCGGGTGGGTGCCGGACACGGGCGCGGCGGCGGCGAAGCGCCGGATGATCCGCTCGGCGAGGTCGAGGGTCTCCTCCGCGACCTCCACCCGGGCCGACCCGTCCACGAGGCGGGGGACCAGGGCCATGCCGGCCTCGTCGAGCGCGGTCTCCTGCTCCGCTGCCGCGGTCGTCTCCCAGGGCCGCAGCCTCGCGCGCAGCTCCTTGAGCGTCCCGCGGACCTGGATTCCGGCATAGGTGGCCGCGGCGGCCAGCACGGAGGTGCCGGGAACGCCCATCGGTGTGCCCTCGTCGGGGCAGCAGGCCTCGACAGGGCAGCAGTAGCTCCAGAAACGGCCGCCGGAGACGCACAGGGCCTCGATGACGGGCACGTCGAGGTCGCCGCAGGCGACGCGGAGCCGGTGGGCCAGCCCTTCGAGTCGCCGCTTGACGTCCCGGCCGGACTCCCCGGGCGCCGGCTCCTGGCAGACGTAGGCCACCATCTGTTCGGGCCGGGCGCCGCGCCGCTCGCTGCCGGTCACGAGCCCGCGGGCCAGTTGCCGTGCGGCCGCCTCCCAGTCCTCCTCGCTCGCCGGGATGCCGAGCCGGGCCCGGCCGCCGAACCTGCCCTGCCCCTCGCGGTCGTGGAGTGCGACCAGCACCATGCTGTCCTCCGGGCGGTAGCCGAGCAGATAGGGCAGGGCGTCGGCCAGCTCGGCCGCGGTGCGCAGGGTGACCTGCGTCTCCTGGGGGCGCGCTCCGGCCGCCGGCGGCTCCTCCCCCGGGATGCCGCCGCCTTCGAAGGGTCCGGTCGTTTCGCTGTGGTTCGTCATGCACCGACGATCTCGCGAATCCGGCGATTGCGGTTGAGCCTGTGGATAAGTCGCATCAGGGACACGACAACACAAAGGGTGCGACGTCGACGGGCCGTCCCAGCGGGCCGGGCGGCTCAGCCCGCCGCGGCCAGTACCAGGGGCAGCACCTGTGTGCTGCCCGCCCGGCGCAGCAGGCGGGCGGCGACGGCGAGGGTCCAGCCGGAGTCGGTGCAGTCGTCCACCAGCAGGACCGGGCCGGGATCGGCCGCCAGCGCGCCGGCCAGTTCGCCGGAGACGGTGAGGGCACCGGACAGCGCCCTCAGCCGCTGGGCGGAGTTGCTGCGGCGGGTCGTGTGCGGCCCGCCCGGCGCGGTGTACGTCAGACTGCCCAGGAAGGGCAGGCGGCCGACGGCCGCGATCCCCTGCGCGAGCGAACCCACCAGTTCGGGGCGGGTCGACGAGGGCACGGCGACGACGCCCACCGGTCGGGCCGGGGTGTCCGGGCCGGCCGCCGCCCAGCCGCCCGGCGAGCGTGCCCAGTCGGCGAGGACGGCCACCGCCGCCCGCAGCACATCGTCGGGGACCGGACCGTCGGGCGCGTTCTCGGCGAGCAGCGGGCGCAGCCGGTTGCCCCAGCCGATGTCCGACAGCCGCCCGAGGGCCCGCCCGGTGGCACACTGCTCACCGGCCGGGATGCGCCCCTTGAGGTCGATGCCCAGGGCCGGCATGCCCGTCGGCCACATCCGGCGGGGCTCGATCTCCACCCCCGGCCGGTCCAGCTCCCTGACCGCCGCGGTCAGCGTCTGCTCCGAGACGGAGGCATCCGCCCAGGGACCGGCGCAGTTGTCGCAACGGCCGCACGGGACCGCGTCATCGTCGTCCAGCTGGCGGCGCAGGAACTCCATCCGGCACCGGTCCGTCCCCACGTAGTCCCGCATGGCCTGCTGCTCGGCGGCGCGTTGCCGCGCCACGCGGGCATAGCGCTCGGCGTCGTAGACCCACTGCTCGCCGGTGGAGATCCAGCCGCCCTTGACCCGCTTGACCGCGCCGTCCACGTCGAGCACCTTGAGCATGGTCTCCAGCCGGGTGCGCCTGAGGTCGACCAGGGCCTCCAGGGCCGGCGCCGACAGCGGCCGTCCGGCATCCGCGAGGGCCGCGAGGGTCTGGCGCACCTGGGCCTCGGGCGGGAAGGCCGTCTCCGCGAAGTAGCGCCAGATCGCCTCGTCCTCCTTGCCGGGCAGCAGCAGGACGTCGGCGTGTTCGACGCCGCGGCCCGCACGCCCCACCTGCTGGTAGTAGGCGATCGGCGAGGACGGCGAGCCGAGGTGGACCACGAACCCGAGGTCCGGCTTGTCGAAGCCCATGCCCAGCGCCGAGGTCGCGACCAGCGCCTTGACCCGGTTCTCCAGCAGGTCGGTCTCGGCCTGCAGCCGGTCGGCGTTCTCGGTGCGTCCGGTGTAGGAGGCCACCCGGAAGCCGCGCTGCCGCAGGAAGGCGGTGGCCTCCTCGGCGGCGGCGACCGTCAGGGCGTAGACGATTCCGGAGCCCGGCAGCTCGTCGAGGTGCTCGGCGAGCCAGGCCAGCCGGCGTGGGGCGTCCGGCAGCCGGACCACGCCCAGCCGCAGGCTCTCCCGCTCCAGCGGGCCGCGCAGCACCAGGGCCTCGCCCGCGCCGGTGCCCAGCTGTTCGGCCACGTCCGCGGTGACCCGCGCGTTGGCGGTCGCGGTGGTGGCGAGCACCGGCACTCCGGGGGCGAGCTCGGCCAGCATCGCCCGCAGGCGGCGGTAGTCGGGGCGGAAGTCGTGGCCCCAGTCGGAGATGCAGTGCGCCTCGTCGACCACCAGCAGGCCGGTCGTGGCCGCGAGTTTGGGAAGCACGTGCTCACGGAAGTCGACGGCGTTGAGCCGTTCCGGGCTCACGAGGAGAACGTCGGTCTCGCCGCGTTCGACCTCCTCGTGGATGGTGTCCCACTCCTCGGGGTTGGCCGAGTTGATGGTGCGCGCCCGGATGCCCGCCCGCGCCGCCGCCTCGACCTGGTTGCGCATCAGCGCCAGCAACGGCGAGACGATCACGGTGGGTCCCGAGCCACGGCGGCGCAGCAGCGCGGTGGCGACGAAGTACACCGCCGACTTGCCCCACCCGGTGCGCTGCACCACGAGGGCGCGCCTGCGGTCGCGCACGAGCGCCGCCACCGCCTGCCACTGGTCCTCCCGCAGCCGCGCGCGGCCCCCGGGGTCGCCCACCAGCTCGGCGAGGATGGCGTCGGCTTCGGCGCGCAGCTCCATGTCGTCCATGCCTCCATGCAACCCGATGGCGCCGACAATCAGCCACCTCACTCACGGTGACGGCATGCTTCCCGTGACCGTGCGTGGTCGCCGGCGTGACGTGATCGGGCGGCCGCAGGCGTCAGCGGCCACCCCTGTGGGTAGGGATATAAACCCCGCACCGCCAGATAACCGGCGGTGGGACCAATTGCTCGTTGCCGCAACCCAGTTCGACAGGAACAATTGAGATCCGCTCCCCGCACGGTCCGTGATCCGGTAGGGCTTCGCTGCGGTGCGCGCTCCCCCGAACCCGACCTCGCCCGCAGTGTGGGCGCGTAGCCGAAGGGAGGAACGTGACCTTCGGATTCGCCTCGTCCTCGGCGGCCTCGTTGTCGACGTCCACATCCGCCGCCTCCGCCAGTCGTCTGCTCGAGCCGGCGGAGTGGGCCGCCGCCGGAATCCCCCTGCTGCGCAACCCCCGTGAGGTCGTCAGCGGGCTGCACGCCCGTCATCATCCGCAGCCGTCCACGGTGGTCGTGGCCGTCCTCGATCCGGACGAGCGGCTGTGTGCCAGCGCCTCGTTCACGCGGCGTGCCGCGCCTGCCGACGGGTGGATGTTCCGCAACGCGCTCCTGTCGCAGCTGCGCCGGGTGATTCCGCACGACCTGCGCCGGCGTACGCCCGTGCGTACGGCCGTCCTGCTCTACTGCCGTGAGGGCGACGCGCGTTGGACGGAGGAGGACGGCGCCTGGATGTGGGGGCTGCGTGACGCCTGCACGCTGCACGGGCTGCGGTGCGGGGCGTACATCACGCTGACGCACGAGGGCTGGCAGGTGCTCGGTGAGGGACGCGGCGGACGCCGGCCCAGCGCGCACTCCTCGCCGGAGCCTCTTGTCACGGCGGAGGCTCCGCCGCTTCCGCCGCGCACCGGGGGGCCGGTGTCGGAGGTTCTGCGGCGGGCGGCGGCTCGCTGAACGGGGCGGTGCGGTGGCTGGGGTGGCTGGTTGCGCAGTTCCCCGCGCCCCTGGGGGTGGTTCGGTGCGTTCGTCGCCGCGGGCTTCGGAGTGGCTGAGCGCGCAGTTCCCCGCGCCCCTGGGAGGGGCTGAGCTCGCAGGTTTCCGCGCCCCTGGGGGTGGTTCGGTTGGGGGTGGTTCGGTGCGTTCGTCGCCGCGGGCTTCGGAGTGGTCGAGCGCGCAGTTCCCCGCGCCCCTAAGGAGGGGCTGAGCTCGCAGGTTTCCGCGCCCCTGGGGGTGGTTCGGGTGGGGGTGGTTCGGTGCGTTCGTCGCCGCGGGCTTCGGGGTGGTCGAGCGCGCAGTTCCCCGCGCCCCTGGGAGGGGCTGAGCTCGCAGGTTTCCGCGCCCCTGGGGGTGGTTCGGTTGGGGGTGGTTCGGTGCGTTCGTCGCCGCGGGCTTCGGAGTGGCTGAGCGCGCAGTTCCCCGCGCCCCTGGGAGGGGCTGAGCTCGCAGGTTTCCGCGCCCCCCGGGGGGCTGAGCGGGTTTTCGGGGTTCGGGGTGGCCGCCCCTCGGGTGGGGGCGGCCGTTGGCGTTCGGGCATGCCCGAAGCCGCACCGTGCCGGCTCCTGCGTCACCCCGGCGCCCCAGGCGCCGGGCGCGGTTCAGACGACGGCGCCCAGCACCGCGTTGATCTGCTGCGGGTCGCCGCAGACGATCAGCAGCGCACCGGCCCGGGTGTGGGCCAGCGGAAGGACGGAGGCAGCGGCGGAGGCGTCGCCCCCGTTGACGGCCACGACGACCACGGGACGGGACGCCGCCCGCGCGGCGACGGAGGCGTCCGCGTAGAAGACGTCGTCACGGGCGTCTTGCTGCGCCCAGTAGGAGGCTTCGCCGAAGCTCAACTCGTGCTCGGCCCACGGGTGCTGGGCACCGGTGGTGAGCACGAGCACGTCGCCGGGGACACGGCCGGAGTCCAGGAGCAGGTCCACCGCCTCGTCGGCGGCGTCGAGCGCGCCCTCGGCCGTGGCCGGGATCAGCTGGACCTGAGGACTGGCCGCGGTCGCGGCGGGAGCGGCCGGGCCGGACGGGCCTGGCTTGGCCGGAACCACGTCGCGCGGCGTGCGCTGCACCGGCGGCGCCGGCCGCACGGGGCCGGGACGACCGGGGCGGGGCGGAGCCGCGGGACGGGGGCCGGGTACGGGGCGAGGGGTCGGCGCGGTGCGGCCGCTGGCCGCCGGGGTGGCGCGGGGACCCTGGGCACTCTCGTGAATCTGAGGCTCCTCGGGTATGAGAGGCATGAGCTGATTTTTATCAAACATTGATGCGGTACGGATGACCGGGTGGCACATCAGTGCGATCGGAACCGTCAGAAATCGAAGCCGAGCTGACCCTCGATCTCCGGAACGCTTCCGTCCGCCCAGCTGCGGACCTTCTTGAGGTGCCGCCACTGGGGCAGCGAATCAAGATACGCCCACGACAGGCGGTGGTACGGGGTGGGGCCCCGCTCCGCCAGTGCGGCCTTGTGCACGGGTGACGGATACCCGGCGTTGTCCGCGAATCCGAAGTCTGCATGGTCGATACCCAGTTCGGCCATCATATTGTCGCGCTGCACCTTGGCGATCACCGAAGCCGCCGCGACGGCCACGCAGGAACGGTCGCCCTTGATCACCGTGCGCACCCGCCAAGGGGCGCCGAGATAGTCATGCTTCCCGTCGAGGATGACGACCTCGGGACGGACCGGCAGGGCGTCCAGGGCGCGGCCGGCGGCGAGCCGCAGCGCGGCCGTCATCCCCAGGTCGTCGATCTCCTCGGGCGAAGCGTGCCCCAGGGCGTAGGACGTCACCCATGTACGGAGGATCTCGGCCAGTTCCGTACGCCGCCTGACGGTCAGCAACTTGGAGTCGGTCAGGCCCTCGGGCGGACGGCGGAGTCCGGTGACCGCCGCGCAGACGGTGACGGGCCCGGCCCAGGCGCCGCGCCCCACCTCGTCCACACCGGCGATGACCCTGGCTCCGGTCGTGGCGCGCAGTGAGCGCTCGACGGTGTGGGTAGGCGGTTCGTACGGCATGGCGCCCTTAGCGTACGCCGCCTGGATCGTCGCGCGACACCCCGGCCACCCCCTTCGCTCACGCACACCTCCGACCGGGGCGGCGGCATGGCCGGGAGGGCGCCGCGGGCCTGGGGCACGGGCAGCTTTCGGACACGCGTCCGGCTCGCCCCGAGAGGCCCGGAGCGCGACGTTCCGATTGCTCACGGTCGCATTCGTGAAGCATCGGGAAGCCTCGCGCACAGCACCGGTCAGAGTTCGGTGGGCACCCAGTCCGGCAGTGCCTCCGTGCGCGCCACCCAGTCCACGGGCGGCGCCCCCGCCCTGCCGGCGCCGAGCACCCCGCCCATGATCGCGCAGGTCGTGTCCACGTCCCCGCCCGCCTGGGCGGTCGTCCAGAACGCCATCCCGAAGTCGCCGAGGCTGCGCGCGGCGGACCAGAGGGCGAAGGGGACGGTGTCGTGGGCGGTCGTACGCCGCCCGCACCCCAGCACGGCCGCGACGGTGGCCGCGTCGCCGTAGTCGAGCATGTCCCGGGCACGGCGCAGGCCCTGGCCGACCGCGCTCTTCGGCACCAGGGCGATGACACCGTCGAGGAGGGCCTCGGGGCCGGGCGGTCCGTCCGGCGAGCCGGCCAGCGCTGCGGCCGCGGCGACGGCCATGGCCCCGACCACGGCCTCCCGGTGCTGGTGCGTCGGGTAGGCCGAGATCTCGGCTTGGTGGGTCGCCTGCTCCGGGTCGTCCGCGTACCAGGCGCCCAGGGGGGCGATCCGCATCGCCGCGCCGTTCCCCCAGGACCCCTGTCCGTTGAAGAGCCCGGCGGCCAGCTCGCGCCAGTCCCCGCCCTCCCGGACGAGCCGCAGCAGACGGTTGACCGCGGGACCGTACCCCCGGTCGAAGTCGTGGTGCTCGGCGAAGGAGCGGGCCAGCGCGTCCTGGTCGACGCGCCGGTGCGCGGCGAGCACGGCGACGACGGAGCAGGCCATCTCGGTGTCGTCCGTCCACTGCCAGGTGCCCGCGGGCACCTCGCGTCGCTTCAGCAGGGGGTAGTTCGCCGGGACGAAGTACTGGGAGCCCAGGGCGTCCCCCACGGCCAGTCCACGCAGGCTGGCCAGGGCGCGCTCCAGGCGTCCGGGGGAGGATGCGGGGGCGGAGGAGTCAGCGGTCATCGCGCAGCCACTCTATCCGGTGACCCAGTACGGCACCGGTTCCCGCCAGCGGTCGAAGGGCCGGTCGAGTGTGTACTTGCCGTTCTCCCCCAGGACGAGCATCCGCATCTCGGCGTTCCCGGGGTTGGACAGGGACTCGAATTCCGCGACCGTCCAGTGGAACCAGCGCATGCAGAACAGCCGCATCGCGAGGCCGTGTGTCACCAGCAGCACGTTCGGCGGATGGTCCGGCGCCTCGAAGCTGCGGAAGAGGCTCTCCAGGAAGCCGCCGACCCGGTCGTACACGTCGGCGCCGGACTCGCCCTGCGGGAACCGGAAGAAGAAGTGGCCGTAGGCGTCGCGGTACGCCTTCTGCAGGCGCACGTCGTCGCGGTCCTGCCAGTTGCCCCAGTCCTGCTCGCGCAGCCGGGGCTCCTCGCGCACCCGTATGAGACCGGGGTCGAGCCGGAAGGCGTCGAGCGTCTCGTGCGTGCGGCGGTACGGGGAGACGTACACGCTCACGCGCTCCCGTCCGAACACCTCCCGGAGTGTCCTGCCGGTCTCCTCCGCCTGCCGCCGGCCGCGCTCGGTCAGCGCGAGGGCGTGGTCGGGTTCGCGTTCGTACACGGAGTCGTCGATGTTCCCGGTCGACTCCCCATGCCGGACAAGGACGATGCGCCGTGGTCGTGCCATGCCGAAACCCTAGATCGAGCGAGCGGCCGCCGAGCACACGTAGGGGCCCCATACGGCGTAGATCACAGAAAAACCCGTCCGCCGGACTCACACCGTCCAGGTCGGCTCCAGGTCCACGATGTCCCCCGAGAGGGCCGCGACGTCCGCTTCCGTCTGGGCGCGCAGGGCGAGGCGTTCCACCCGCTCGGTGCGGTACTTGCCGTGCTCGGCCGCCGACCGCCACATCGACAGGATGAGGAACTCCTGCTCGGGCGCCTCGGCGAACATGCCGCGGATCATCCCCGGTGAACCGGCCATCGCGGGGTTCCAGACCTTCTCCTGCATGAGCGTGAAGTGCTCCACGCGTTCCTCGTGCACCCGGCACCGGGCCACCCGGATCAGGTCGGCGTCGGTGAACCGCGGCTCGAAGCCCGTCTTCACGTCGAAGCGGTACTCGAAGAGTCTGGCCTGGCCGTCGTTGAACGTGCCGGACTGGGCGGCGGCCAGGCGGTCGTGGGAGCGGGCCATGAAGGAGTCGTAGAAGGCACGGCTCTCCCAGAAGGCGAAGATGTGCGCCACTCCCTGCCGCTGCCGGCTCCAGCCTCCGCCCTGTCCCCGAAACCCCGGCTCCCCCAGAAGCCCCGCCCATTTCCGCTGTCCCCGCTCGAATCCCCGGCGGTCCACCACGGTGCAGCGAATCCACTTGACCAGCACCGCGCCATCGTAAGGCCAGCGGGCGTGGCGCCGGTCACGCTCGGAGCGGATCGCCCGCGCACGCGCCCCCTCGCTCATGGCACGATGAACAAGCGGCCCTGTACAGGGGGCAGTTGGCAGACAGTGATCTTCAAGGGGGTGGCGAGGCCCGGTGGCTGGCTTCAGCAAGGGAATCCGCAAGGTCGAGGTCGCGCTCAAGTGGGACCCCAGTCCGGCGGGCCGACCGCCCACGGATCTGGACATCGTCGCCGCGCCGTTCGAGTCCGGCGACCCGTACGGTGCTCCGGCCTACCTGGTGCACTTCGACAGCCGCTCCCCGGACGGCACGATCTTCCTCAACCGGGACAGCAAGGACGGCAAGGGCTTCGGCTGGGACGAGGTCATGACGCTGGAGCTGGACCGGCTCGACGGCCGGTACGCGCGCGTGGTGGTCGGTGTGGTCATCCAGCAGGGAACCGGGCGTCAGGACTTCGCCAACGTGCTCAATCCGGGCATGCGGATCCGGGAGGGCTACACCGTGCTCGCCGAGGACGACTTCACCGAGGTCGCCGAGGCCACGGCGGCCACGATCGGCGAGTTCCACCGGGACGACTCCGGCGGGTGGACGTTCCATGCCGGGGTCCACGGCTTCGACGAGGACCCGGCGTCCTTTCCCCGGGTCATGGGCAGCAGGCGCCTGTCCTGAAGGTCAGCCGGTGTAGCGGGCCGCGATCGTGAGCGTGCGGGCCGGCTCCTCCTCGACGGCCCGGCGGCGGGTGGGCGCGGCGGCTCGTCCGTGTCGCGCCTGCTCAGGGCGGTTCGTCGACAGATACGGCAAGGGGCGCCGGCACAGGCCGGCGCCCCTTGTCTCAGTTACGGCGTGTCATCAGCTGCAGCCGCTGGTGGAGCCGCAGCCCTCGCAGATGTAGCAGGAACCGGCCCGCTGCATCTTCGTACCGCAGGAGAAGCACAGCGGGGCGTCGGCCTGGATGCCCAGCTGCATCTCCACCAGCTCGGCGCTGGTGTGCGCCTGCTTGGGGACGGGCTTGGCCGCCTCGGCCTCGGCCTTCGGAGCGGCGACCGCCTTCAGTTCCTGGGCGCGCGGCGCCGACTGGGCCAGTCCCTCGACGTCGACCTCGTCGTCGTCGAGGGACTGCTCGTAGGAGCCGGTCTCCAGGTGGCGCTGACGCTCCTCGGCGGAGTGGATGCCGAGCGCGGAGCGCGTCTCGAAGGGCAGGAAGTCCAGCGCCAGGCGGCGGAAGATGTAGTCGACGATCGACTGCGCCATCCGCACGTCCGGGTCGTCCGTCATGCCGGCCGGCTCGAAGCGCATGTTGGTGAACTTCGAGACGTACGTCTCCAGCGGCACGCCGTACTGGAGGCCGACGGAGACCGCGATGGAGAACGCGTCCATCATGCCCGCGAGGGTCGAGCCCTGCTTGGACATCTTCAGGAAGACCTCGCCGAGACCGTCGTCGGGGTAGGAGTTGGCGGTCATGTAGCCCTCGGCGCCGCCGACCGTGAAGGACGTGGTGATGCCGGGACGGCCCTTCGGGAGGCGCTTGCGGACCGGGCGGTACTCGACCACCTTCTCGACCGCGGTACGGATCGTCTCCTCGGCCTTCTCGGTGATCTCGGCCTTCTCCTCCTCCTTCTTCTTGGCGGAGAGCGGCTGGCCGACCTTGCAGTTGTCGCGGTAGATCGCGAGCGCCTTGACGCCCAGCTTCCACGCCTCGTAGTAGATCTCCTCGACCTCCTCGACGGTCGCCGTCTCCGGCATGTTGACCGTCTTGGAGATGGCGCCGGAGATCCAGGGCTGGATCGCGGCCATCATGCGGACGTGGCCCATCGGGGAGATGGCCCGCTCGCCCATGGCGCAGTCGAACACCTCGTAGTGCTCGGGCTTCAGGCCCGGGGCGTCGATCACATTGCCGTGCTCGGCGATGTGGGCGACGATCGCCTCGATCTGCTCCTCCTGGTAACCCAGGCGGCGCAGGGCCTGCGGGACGGTGCCGTTCACGATCTGCATCGAGCCGCCGCCGACCAGCTTCTTGAACTTCACCAGCGCGAGGTCGGGCTCGACACCGGTGGTGTCGCAGGACATCGCCAGGCCGATGGTGCCGGTCGGGGCGAGGACGGACGCCTGGGAGTTGCGGAAGCCGTTCTTCTCGCCGAGGCGCAGCACGTCCTGCCAGGCCTCCGTGGCGGCGGCCCACACCGGGGTGTCCAGGTCGTCCATGCGCACGGCCGTGCCGTTGGCGTCGGCGTGCTGCTTCATGACGCGGTTGTGGGCGCCGGCGTTGCGGGCGTAGCCGTCGTAGGGGCCGACGACCGCGGCCAGCTCCGCGGAGCGGCGGTAGGCCGTGCCGGTCATCAGCGAGGTGATGGCGCCGGCCAGGGCGCGGCCGCCCTCGGAGTCGTACGCGTGGCCCGTGGCCATCAGCAGGGCGCCGAGGTTGGCGTAGCCGATGCCGAGCTGGCGGAAGGCGCGCGTGTTCTCGCCGATCTTCTGGGTCGGGAAGTCCGCGAAGCAGATCGAGATGTCCATCGCGGTGATGACCAGCTCGACGACCTTCTGGAAGCGCTCGGCCTCGAAGGACTGGCTGCCCTTGCCGTCGTCCTTCAGGAACTTCATCAGGTTCAGCGAGGCCAGGTTGCAGGACGTGTTGTCCAGGTGCATGTACTCGCTGCACGGGTTCGACGCGGTGATGCGGCCGGACTCGGGGCAGGTGTGCCAGTTGTTGATGGTGTCGTCGTACTGGATGCCCGGGTCGGCGCAGGCCCACGCGGCCTCGGCGATCTTGCGGAAGAGCGCCTTGGCGTCGACCTCCTCGATGACCTCGCCGGTCATGCGGGCGCGCAGCCCGAACTTGCCGCCCGCCTCGACGGCGGTCATGAACTCGTCGTTCACGCGGACCGAGTTGTTGGCGTTCTGGTACTGGACGGACGTGATGTCGTCGCCGCCCAGGTCCATGTCGAAGCCCGCGTCGCGCAGGACGCGGATCTTCTCCTCCTCGCTGACCTTCGTCTGGATGAAGTCCTCGATGTCGGGGTGGTCGACGTCGAGCACGACCATCTTGGCGGCGCGGCGGGTGGCGCCGCCGGACTTGATGGTGCCGGCGGAGGCGTCGGCGCCGCGCATGAAGGAGACGGGACCGGAGGCGTTGCCGCCGGAGGAGAGCAGCTCCTTGGAGGAGCGGATGCGCGAGAGGTTCAGGCCGGCGCCGGAGCCGCCCTTGAAGATCATGCCCTCTTCCTTGTACCAGTCGAGGATCGACTCCATGGAGTCGTCGACGGACAGGATGAAGCAGGCGGAGACCTGCTGGGGCTGCGGGGTGCCGACGTTGAACCAGACGGGGCTGTTGAAGCTGAAGATCTGGTGCAGGAGGGCGTAGGCCAGCTCGTGCTCGAAGATCTCGGCGTCGGCGGGCGAGGCGAAGTACTTGTGGTCCTCGCCGGCCTTCCGGTACGTCTTCACGATGCGGTCGATCAGCTGCTTGAGGCTGACCTCGCGCTGCGGGGTGCCGACGGCGCCCCGGAAGTACTTGCTGGTGACGATGTTGACCGCGTTCACCGACCAGAAGTCGGGGAACTCGACGCCACGCTGCTCGAAGTTGACCGAGCCGTCGCGCCAGTTGGTCATGACGACGTCACGGCGCTCCCAGGCCACCTCGTCGTACGGGTGCACGCCGGGGGTGGTGTGGATGCGCTCGATGTGCAGTCCCTTGTTACCCGCCTTGGCTCCCTTGGCTCGGGAACCTCGTGCCGGACCGCTCGCCGTCTCTGTCATGCCGCCTCCCTGTACGGGCGAAAACGCCCTGAAGTGCCCCGTCTGTTCCCGTGGCACGGTGTTCTGTCTTGTGTCGCGGGCTCCCTCAGCTGCCGCCCGCGACAGGTCTTCGGTCGCCGCCTCCCGGCCGGTCCCCGGGCGTCCGTCCGGGGTTCCGGCGCGCCGGTCAGTCGGCGGCGTGGGCGGGCACGGGGACCTCGATGGTCCCGCCGGGCCCGCGTTGGTCCTCCTGGCTCCCCGCTCGCGCGTCCTCGTCGTCCGCGGCGGGGCCTCGCGCCTGCCTCAGCTCCGCGATGGCGGCCTCGAAGTCCTCCAGCGAGTCGAACGCCCGGTAGACGGAGGCGAACCGCAGAAAGGCGACGAGGTCGAGCTCCTGCAACGGGCCGAGTATGGCCAGGCCCACGTCATGGGTGGTCAGCTCGGCGCTCCCGGTGGCCCGCACCGCCTCCTCGACCCGCTGGCCGAGCTGGGCGAGCGCGTCCTCCGTGACAGGCCGTCCCTGGCAGGCCTTGCGCACGCCGTTGATGACCTTGGTACGGCTGAAAGGCTCGGTGACCCCGGACCGCTTCACCACCATGAGCGAGCACGTCTCCACGGTCGTGAAACGACGGGAGCAGTCGGGGCACTGGCGGCGCCTGCGGATCGACGTGCCGTCGTCGGTCGTACGACTGTCGACCACACGGCTGTCGGGGTGCCTGCAGAAGGGGCAGTGCATGATCTCCAACCCTCCTCACAGCAGACTCAACAGCCTCGCCGGGCCACACGAGCCCCTCGAAGCAGCCCTAAGCATAGGCGATCGCGAAGCGGTCGCAGACCCGGGGGACCACAACTTGTGGGCCGCGGTAAGCATCCAACCACTAGATGTAGGGATTGGCTCATACACCGAGGCGGTCACGCGTGTCGGTGCCGCAGGGCACGCCCCGGATACCCGCCGCGCGGATTTCCGAACACGCGGAAGCGGGAACGCGGCGATCCCGGGGTTACGGAGATACGGTGGGCGCCGCACGGAGACCGCGCGGGACTCCGGGGGCGGTAGGGAGCCCGGGTCCAGGTGGACGGGGTTCCGGATGGCAGACGAGGGCACAACCCACAAGGTCACCGAGCCCGGCGGTGAAGAGTACAACAATGGGAGCTTTCGCCCGCCGGGTTCCCGCTTAGCCATACACCCAGACACTCGATCACGTCAGGCGAATCGCACTTTTTCACTCGAACGTGTGTTTGGCGCAACCTTTCGAAAGCAACTACCGTTGTCCAGCAGGGAGACCATCGAGAGGGGCCGACGTGACCACCACCGCAGACAGTGCCACCATCACCGCCCAGGACCGCTCCATGGGCCGAGTCGAGCCGGTGCATGCGATGAACGAAGCCACGAATCCCGAGGGGCACAAGCGCTCCCTGCCGGGCCGACCTCCAGGCATCCGGGCGGACAGCTCCGGCCTCACCGACCGGCAGCGCCGGGTGATCGAGGTCATCAGGGACTCCGTCCAGCGGCGGGGCTACCCGCCGTCCATGCGGGAGATCGGCCAGGCCGTCGGCCTCTCCAGCACCTCCTCCGTCGCGCACCAGCTGATGGCGCTGGAGCGCAAGGGCTTCCTGCGCCGCGATCCGCACCGTCCGCGCGCGTACGAGGTGCGCGGTTCCGACCAGGCCGTGACGGTCCAGCCCACCGACACCGCCGGCAAGCCCGCGGCGTCCTACGTCCCGTTGGTCGGCCGCATCGCCGCCGGTGGCCCGATCCTCGCGGAGGAGTCCGTCGAGGACGTCTTCCCCCTCCCCCGCCAGCTCGTCGGTGACGGCGAACTGTTCGTCCTCAAGGTCGTCGGCGACTCCATGATCGAGGCCGCGATCTGTGACGGTGACTGGGTGACCGTCCGCCGCCAGCCGGTCGCCGAGAACGGCGACATCGTCGCCGCCATGCTGGACGGCGAGGCCACCGTCAAGCGCTTCAAGCGCGAGGACGGCCACGTCTGGCTCCTCCCGCACAACTCGGCCTACGAACCGATCCCCGGTGACGACGCCACCATCCTCGGCAAGGTCGTCGCCGTGCTGCGCCGCGTGTGACCGCCGCGGCGGACGGGCCTCTCGTGCCCGCTCCCTGACCGGGCCCCGGAACCCCTGCGCCGGTTCCGGGGCCCTGCGTGTGCCCTCCGGCGCGACGCGTCGGCATACCGAGGCCCGCCCGATCCGTGCGGTCGGGCCGCGCCACGATCACGTGGTCGGGCCGCGCCACGCTCACCACGCGTCCACGGTTCGTCCGGGCTCCGTCCTGCAGGACGGAGCCCGGCGTCAGAGCCCGGCGTCAGTTCCCTTCCGTCTGCCTGGCCGCCGCGTCGATCGCCGCGAGGGACTTGCGGACCTGGTTGCGGTCGGTCGTGTACCAGAAGTCGGGCAGTGAGGCCTTCAGGTATGAGCCGTAGCGCGCCGTGGCCAGCCGCTGGTCCAGGACGGCGACCACGCCGCGATCGCCCGACGCGCGGACGAGGCGGCCGGCGCCCTGGGCCATCAGCAGGGCCGCGTGCGTGGCGGCCACCGCCATGAAGCCGTTGCCCCCGGCCTCCTCGACCGCCTTCTGCCGTGCGCTCATCAGCGGATCGTCGGGCCGCGGGAACGGGATCTTGTCCATGACGACCAGCTGGCAGCTGGGCCCCGGGACATCGACGCCCTGCCACAGCGACAGGGTCCCGAACAGGCAGGTCTTCGGGTCGGCCGCGAAGTTCTTGATGAGCTCGCCGAGGGTCTCCTCGCCCTGCAGCAGGATCGGGAACTCGGGAATCCGGGAGCGCAGCTCCTCCGCGGCCAGCTGCGCGGCCCGCATGGAGGAGAACAGTCCGAGCGTGCGGCCGCCGGCCGCCTGGATCAGTTCGGTCAGCTCGTCGAGCATGTCGGCGCGGTCACCGTCACGCGCGGGGCGCGCCAGGTGCTTGGCGACGTACAGGATGCCCTGCCTGGGGTAGTCGAACGGCGAACCGACGTCGACCCCCTTCCACTGCGGCAGATCCTCGCCCTCGACGCCCTCCGGTCCCAGCCCCAGGGAGGCGCCGACGCCGTTGAAGTCGCCGCCCAGCTTGAGGGTCGCGGAGGTGAGGACGACACTACGGTCCGCGAACAGCTTCTCCCTGAGCAGGCCCGAGACCGACATGGGAGCGACCCGCAGCGAGGCGCCGAAGCGGTCGTGCCGCTCGTACCAGACGACGTCCCACTCCGAGCCGTTCACGACGCGCTCCGCCACGTCGTGCACCGACTCCACCGAGGCCAGCGCCTGCTTGCGGACCGCGTCCTCGTCCTGGACCGACTTGTCGCGCGTCGCGCCGATGGCGGAGATGACCGTGCGAGCGGCGTCCCTGAGCGCCGTCAACGCGTAGCCGAGGTCCTCCGGGATCTCCTCCAGGCGGCCCGGCAGGGCCAGCTCCATCAGCCGCTCGAAGCCCTCCGCGGCGGTCTGGAGCTGGTCGGCGGCCTTCTCGTTGACCAGCTTGGCGGCCCGGCGCACGGCGCGGTTGACCTGGCCCGGCGTGAGTTCACCGGTGGCCACGCCGGTGACCCGGGAGACGAGCTCATGCGCCTCGTCCACGATGAGCACCTCGTGCTGGGGCAGCACCGGGGCGCCCTCGATCGCGTCGATGGCCAGCAGCGCGTGGTTGGTGACCACGACCTCGGCGAGCTTGGCGCGCTCGCGGGCCATCTCCGCGAAGCACTCGGCGCCGTACGCGCACTTCGACGCGCCCAGGCACTCCCGGGAGGAAACCGACACCTGCGCCCAGGCGCGGTCCGAGACGCCGGGGGTGAGATCGTCCCGGTCGCCGCTCTCCGTCTCGTCCGCCCAGTCGCGCATGCGCAGCAGGTCCTGGCCGAGCCTGCTGGTGGGGGCGGCGGCCTCGAACTGGTCGAAGAGGCCGTCCTCCTCGTCCTGCGGCATGCCCTCGTGCAGGCGGTGCAGGCACAGGTAGTTCGACCGGCCCTTGAGCATGGCGAACTCCGGGCGCCGGCGCAGCAGCGGGTGCAGGGCGTCGACCGTGCGGGGCAGGTCGCGCTCCACTAGCTGGCGCTGCAGTGCGAGCGTGGCCGTGGCGACGATCACCCGTTCTCCGTGCGCGAGCGCGGGCACCAGGTAGCCCAGCGACTTGCCGGTGCCGGTGCCGGCCTGGACCAGCAGGTGGGATCCGTCGTCGATCGCCTCGGCGACCGCTTCGGCCATGGTCACCTGGCCGGGGCGCTCCGTGCCGCCGACAGCGGTGACGGCGGCATGCAGGAGTTCGGGGAGTGAGGGCTTCGTCATAGCCCGACCAGCCTACGGCCCGGCACCGACAGAGGGGTGGTTCCGGCGCGGGCGAGCGGCACGATCCCGCCGTCGCGCCGTGAACGGTGGGGGCGCGATCCGGTGCCCCGGGCACGGCATCCGCACGGGTGACGGCCCCTCGGGCGGCCCCCGGCGACCCCGGCACATTTCTGTCGTGGGCACTGTGTGCCACCCGGATCTCCTTCCGCCGCCCGGGGCGGGGTCGGCAGGCTCGTTGTCCCGACCACTGAGGATCAATTCCGTCGCATCCCTCCGGGAGAGACCAATGGACATCCGGCAACTCCGGACCTTTCACCGTGTGGCCACGCTGGGGAGCTTCACCCGGGCCGCGGCCGACCTCAACTACGCGCAGTCCAGCGTGACCGCGCAGATCAAGGGCCTCGAAGTGTCCCTCGGCAGCGAGCTGTTCGAGCGGGTCGCGGGCAAGGTCAAGCTCACTCCGGCGGGTACGCGGCTGCTGCCGTACGCCGGGCAGATGCTGTCGCTCGCGGACGAGGCGCGCGGGGTGGCATCGCCGGACGCGGGCCCCGAGGGCGTGCTGACGGTCGGGACGATGGAGAGCATCACCTCCTACCGGATGCCGGCCGTCCTGGAGTACTTCCACCACCGCTACCCTCGGCTGCAGATCGCGCTGCGGCCCAGCCTGTGCGCCGAGACCCTTCACTCGCTGCGGCAGGGGGTGTTCGACGCGGGCTTCCTGATGGAGGCCGAGACCCAGCACTCCGGTGTGCACAGCGAGGTGCTCGGCGTCGAGCCGCTCGTCATCGTGGCCGCCCCGGGTCACCGGCTGGCCGGCGAGGCCAAGGTGGAGACCGACGAGCTGCGCCAGGAGTCGGTGCTCGCGCCGGAGGCGGGGTGCGCCTACCGGGAGCTGCTGGAGGCGGAGCTGAACGACGGCTCGGGCGAGCCGGTGCCGTTCCTGGAGTTCGGCAACATCGAGGCGATCAAGCGCGGTGTCGGCGCGGGGCTCGGAATCAGCCTGCTGCCGCGGATGACGGTCGCCGACGAACTGGCCGCCGGCTCGCTGGTGCCGCTGGCCTGGGAGGCGCCGTTCGAGCTGTACACGCAGCTCGCCTGGCGCAAGGGATCGCAGCTCTCGCGTGAGCGCCAGGTGTTCGTGGAGCAGGTCATCGAATTCCTCACCCGGGAATACCAGGAATCCTGAGGAATTCCATCGATCGATTCGGTCGATAAAGCTCATCCGCAATTCCGAACGGATCCTCTGGACTCGGCTGCAGCCCGGCACGGAGACTAAAACAGTCACCGTTACAGAGGCAAGGAGAAGCCCTTATGTCTCAAGTCATGCTCCCGGCGAAGAAGTTTGTCGTGTCGAGCGTGTCTTCCGACGCCCATATGTGGAATCTGGTGTTTCTGCAGTTGCTGCTCGAGGAGCAGGGCGCGGAAGTCACCAATCTGGGTGCGTGCGTGCCGGACGACCTCATCATCGAAGAGTGCCGGCGCACCCGGCCGGACGCCCTCGTCATCAGCACGGTGAACGGCCACGGCCACCTGGACGGACTGCGGCTGATCCGCCGTATCCGCAGCGAGCCGGACCTCGTGGGGCTGCGCGTCGTCATCGGCGGGAAACTCGGGGTGCGCGGCGCGGAGAACATCGTATTCGCCGAGGAACTCGCCCTCAGCGGTTTCGACGCGGTGTTCGAGGCGGATGCCGGTATCGACAGTTTCCAGGAATTCCTGGCGACGCTCGACGGCGCCGACCGGCCGGCACTCACCACGGGAGCCGCCGCGTGAACACACCGGCGCATACGAGGGAGAATTCCGTGGCCGATACCAGGCCGCGGGGACGGTTCTCCCGTCGAATACGCGAAGCCCACGCACAGGGCCGTCTCGTCGTGCAGCCGCGCATGGGTTTCGCGGATCTCGCCACCATGCGTGAGGGACTGCTCGGGGTGCGGGCCGCCGACGCCGCGGCGGTCGGCACGATCACCCTGGACAGCTACACCCGCGTCAACGACCACGACTCGGCGCGGGCCGCCCTGCGCACCGGCGCGGAGCTGAACGGCTTCCCGCTGGTGGCGCACGGGCCGGGGACCACCCGGCGGCTGCTGGACTCCGTGTCGGGGGACGACTTCCCCGTCCAGGTCAGGCACGGCTCGGCGCTGCCGTACCCGCTGTTCCGGGCGATGGTGGCGGCCGGGGTGGACGCCACCGAGGGCGGCCCCGTCTCGTACTGCCTGCCCTACAGCCGGGCGCCGATCAGCGAGGCGGTGAAGGCGTGGGCGCAGTGCTGCGAACTGATCGCGGCGCAGCCGGACCCGATGCACCTGGAGAGCTTCGGCGGCTGCATGCTGGGGCAGTTGTGCCCGCCCAGCCTGCTGGTGGCGCTGAGCGTGCTGGAGGCGCTGTTCTTCCGTGAGCACGGACTGAGCGACATCTCGCTGAGCTACGCCCAGCAGACACACCCGGGGCAGGACCTGGAGGCGATCGCGGCGCTGCGCAGGCTCGCGGGCGAGCGGCTGGCGCAGGCCGACTGGCACGTGGTGCTGTACACGTTCATGGGGGTGTTCCCCCGGACCCCCGTGGGGTCGTTCCGGATCCTGGAGGAGAGCGTCCGGCTCGCGGTGCGCAGCGGCAGCGAGCGGCTGATCGTGAAGACCCCGGCGGAGGCGCACCGCATTCCGACGATCACCGAGAACGTGGACGCCCTGGAGTTCGCCGACTCGATCGCGCGGGACGAGGCGGGCCGGGCGCCGGAGGTGGAGGCGACCGAGTCGGGGATCTACGAGGAGGCCCGGCTGCTGGTCGACAGCACCCTGGAACTCGCGCCGACCGTCGGTGAGGCGCTGATCCGCGCCTTCGCGCGGGGCCACCTGGACGTGCCGTACTGCCTGCACCAGGACAACGCCAACAGATCGCGGGCGTACGTGGACCCGGGCGGCATGCTGCGCTGGGCGGAGCCCGGGCGGATGCCGCTGCGGGTGGAGCGCGGCCGCACCCGGCGGCCGGTCAGCGCCAAGGGGCTGCTGACGATGCTCGGCTTCAACGAGCGCCGTTTCGACCGCGAGCAGCTGACCCACGGGCACCTCAGGGGGCTGCAGTACGCCCCCCGTCGTCCCAGGAGTCTTTCGTGAGCGCGCCCGGCGCACCGGCCCGGGCCCCGCGCCGGGCCGGGGTGCCGCCGCGCGGCCGGCTGCGCACGGTGGGCCGGTTCACCCGACCGAGGAGCATGTCATGAACACACCTACCTTGGACTCGGTCCGCGAGCGCGGGGCGCTGCGGGCCGCGGTCAGCCGCGGCATCCGCGGTCTGTCGCTGCGCGACGGGGACGGCGGGTGGAGCGGACTCGACGCCGACGTCGCCCGGGCCGTCGCCGCGGCCGCCCTCGGCAGCTCGGACGCCGTCGAGTGGGCTCCCACCGACCCCGCGGACCGGCTCGGCCGACTGGCCGCGGGCGAGGTCGACCTGACCGTCTGCAACGTCAGCTGGACCCTGGGCCGCGAGGCCGCGCTGCCCGTGCTGTTCGCGGGGGTCACCTGCTACGACGGCGAGGGGTTCCTGGTCCGCGCCGACAGCGGGATCACCCGTCCCGAGGAACTGGCCGGCCGGCGCGTGGCCGTGCAGGCCGGCACCACGAGCGCGGCCAACCTGGCCTCCTGGTACGGAGGCCGGGGGCTGTCGGTCGAGCCGGTCGCGTTCGCCACGCCGGGCGAGACGCTGGCCGCCTACGCCGCCGGCGAGTGCGCGGCGTACGTCCTGGACCGGGTCGCCCTCGCCGGTGAGCGGGCCGCGCTCGACGACCCGGCGGCTCACCGCATCCTCGACGCGGCCATCTCCCGGGAGCCGATGGCGGCGGCCGTCCGGGACGACGACCCGGCCTGGTTCCGGCTGTGCCGGTGGGTGCTGCAGCTCCTCGTGTCCGCCGAGCACCACGCCGACGAGGTGGGCGAGCGGGACAAGGCACTCGCCCAGGCCGCCGAGACCGCGGGCGCGCACGGCCCCGCCGTCGGACTCGACCAGGACTGGGCCGCCCGGGTCCTGGACGCGGTCGGCACGTACGCGGACGTCTACGAGCGCAATCTCGGCCCCGCCACCGGCCTCGCCGTACCGCGCGGACTCAACGAGCTGTGGACCAGGGGCGGCCTGCACTACGCCGTGCCCCTGCACTGACAACCGTCCCTACCCCCAGAAAGGCACTCCACATGAGTACCGACACAACGGCGACGAACCAGGAGAAGAAAGGAGCGGTCGAGCTGACGCTCGCCATGGTGCTCTCCGGCACCCTGGGCGTCTTCGTGATCGAGTCCGGCGCGTCGCCCTTCAACGTGGTGTTCTTCCGCTGCCTGTTCGGCACCGTCGCACTGGGTCTGTACTGCCTGGTGCGGGGCTTCTTCAAGAACCACGGGTTCACCGCCAAGAAGCTGGGCCTGGCGGCCCTCGGCGGCGCGTTCATCGTGTTCAACTGGGCTTTCCTGTTCAAGTCGTACGAGGGCACCTCGATCTCGGTGGCGACGGTCGTCTACCACACGCAGCCCTTCTACGTGATGCTCCTCGGCTCGCTGCTCTTCCGCGACAAGCTCACGGCCACCAAGTTCGGCTGGCTCGGCGTGGCGTTCGTGGGCCTGATCCTGGTCGCCGGGGTGTCGGCGTCCGACCTGACGGGCAGCGGTGACAGCTCCTACGTGGCAGGCCTCGGCTACGCGCTGCTCGCCGCCGTGTTCTACGCCGTCTCGACCCTGATCACCAAGCGGGTCACCGGGGTCCGGCCACATCTGGTGGCACTGGTGCAGCTGGTGCTCGGCATCTTCCTGCTGCTGCCGTTCACCGCGCTGAGCGAGACGAAGGGCCTCGGCGCCGACTGGGGCTGGCTCGTCGGGCTGGGCGTCATCCACACCTGCGTGATGTACGTCCTCATGTACTCCTCGTACCAGAAGCTGCCCACCCCGAAGATCGCCGTCCTGGCGTTCGTGTACCCGGCCGTGGCGATGCTCATGGACTGGGCCGTCTACGGACACAGCGTCAGCCTGCTGCAGGCGCTCGGCATCCCGCTGATCGTGGCCGCCAGCCTCGGCATCAACCTCGGGTGGTCCTTCAAGGGCCGGACCGCCGAGCCCACGCCCGCCGCACCCGCCGCCGGCACCGTCACCGCACGGGCCGCCGGGGCCAAGGTCGAGATCAACTCCGGAGGCACCCGATGACCCGCGTGACCGACCCCACCGCACCCCGCATCGCCATCGTCGGCGCCACCGGCGCCGTCGGCAACACGCTCATCGGCCTGATCGAGCAGCGCGGTCTGCGCTACCGCGACATGCAGCTGGTGGCCTCGGCCCGATCTGCGGGCACCGAGCTGGAGGTCGACGGCGTCTCCTACCCGGTGCAGGCCGTGGACGAGTTCGACTTCTCCACCGTCGACCTGGCGTTCTTCTCCGCGGGCACCGAGGCGAGCCAGCAGTGGGTGCCGAAGGCCACCGCGGCCGGCGCCGTCGTCATCGACAACACCATCGCCTACCGCATGGACCCCGACACCCCGCTCGTCGTGCCGCAGGTCAACGCCCACGAGCTGGACCGGCGTCCGAAGTCCGGGGTGATCGCGAACCCGAACTGCTCGACCATCCCCCTGGTCCGGCTGCTGCGGGGGATCGAGCAGCGGTGGGGCGTGCGTCAGGCCGTGGTCAGCACCTACCAGGCCGCCTCCGGTCTGGGCCACCCGGGCGTCGAGGAACTGCGGGAATCCAGCCGGGCCGCCCTGGAGCACCCCGAGGAGCCGTACCCGGCGAAGGAGTTCACGCCGTCGCTGGCCTTCAACGTCATTCCGAAGATCGACAGGTTCCTGGACACCGGCTTCACGCTGGAGGAGCAGAAGATGCTCCAGGAGTCCCGCAAGATCCTCGGCCTGCCCCACCTGGACGTCACCACCACCTGTGTGCGCGTGCCGGTCGTCAACGGCCACTCGGAGGCCGTGTGGATCGAGGCGCAGGGCGTGGTCGACCGCGCGGAACTCGTCGAGGTGCTGGCGGCGCTGCCCGAGGTGACGGTGCACGACCGGGAGTCGCCGCGCGAGTTCCCCACGCCGGCCACCATCGACGACCCCCACCGGGTGCACGTCGGCCGGGTCCGCGTGAACCCGAACAACCCGCGCGCCTTCTGGCTCTGGCTCGTCGCCGACAACCTCACCATCGGCGCCGCGCTCAACGCCATACAGATCGCCGAGGAACTCGTGGCCCGGGGGACCCTGTGACGGAGACGCCACCGACGGGGGCCCAGCAGCCCCCCGCGGTACTGAAGTTCGGCGGCTCCAGCTTCCGCACGCTGGCCGCGTACCAGCACCTGGCCGAGGCGCTGTCCCGGCGGGTCGAGGAAGAGGGAACGCGCCTGGTGGTCGTGGTGAGCGGCCAGCCCGGTGAGACGGAGCAGTTCCGGGAACGGCTCAGCCAGGTCAACCCGCACCCGGAGGACGAGACCGTCGCCGGTCTGCTGACCCTCGCCGACACGGTGGGCGCGCAGCTGCTCGCCACCGCGCTGCACCGCACGGGCCGCACGGCCACGGTGCTCGCCGGCCACCAGCTGGGGCTGACCACGGACTCCGCCTTCATGTGGGCCCGGTTGGAGCACACCGACCCCGAGCCGCTGCGCACGGCGGTCCGTGACCACGAGGTCGTGGTGGTGCCTGGCGGCCAGGCAGCGGACCGGGAGGGCCGGCCGACCTGGCTGGGCAAGAACAGCTCGGACCTGTCGGCCGTGGCGGTGGCCGCGGCGGTCGGTGCGCGCGCCTGCGAGATCCACTCGGACGTCGACGGCATCTACAGCTCCGACCCGCACCTGATCACGGGTGCCCGGCTGCTGGGCGAGGTGTCCTACAACACGGCCGCGCTGATGTCGCTGTACGGCGCGAAGGTGCTGCACCGCCGGGCCGTCCGGCTCGCCCAGCGCAACCGCATCGAGATCGTGTGCCGCTACAACCGGCCGCCGTTCCCGCGCGGTTCGGTGATCGGGACCGCCGGTTCGTCGGTGGCCGCGGTCGTCCTCAACCAGCGCTCGACGGCGCTGCGGTACGCGACGGAGGAGCTCGCCGACCGGGCGTACACCGTCTTCCACGGCGCCAACATCGACGTCGTCCGGCTGACGTCCGGCCCGCTGGTCGCCGTCACCGGCGGATTCGTCGACCTTCCCGAGTTCCAGCGGCGCAACGGGCTGACCCCCGGTGAGTACGCGGGCATCCCGGTGACCGCGGTGCGCGGCAGCCAGGTGGCCACCCGGCTCGCCGTGGACGAGGAGGACGCGCTGCACCTCACGCAACGCCTGCACGACCACGTGAACCGTCCCGGCGCGGACCTGTCCCCGGACGCGCCCCTGCTCGAGATGCAAGGAGTGTGACACCCATGACCGCCACCACCGTCCACACCGTCCCGGCCGCCGAGCCCGTCACCACCGAGACCTTCCGCGAGATCGCGCTCTCCGACGACGTGCGCGACCTCCTCGGGGACCAGCTGCGGCGCCTGCCCGATCCGAACATCGACATCGACCACTCCACGGCCCGGCTGCTGCAGATCTTCTCGACGCTGCCGACCGCGCTGCTGCAGCAGGTCCTCGACTTCGGCCGGCACATCGACACCCCCGGCGTGACCCTGATCAGCAATCTGCCGGTGGACGCCGAGCTGCCCGACACCCCGTCGGACGGCGGGCCGAGCCGGGAGAAGAAGTCGTACGTGGCGGAGGGCGTACTGCTCGGCCTGAGCGGTCTGCTCGGAGAGCCGATGGGCGTGCTCACCGAGAAGGCCGGGCAGCTGGTGCACGACGTCATCCCGGTCGCGGGAGGAGCGATGACCCAGACCAACCAGGGGTCGGAGGCCTTCCTCAACTTCCACAGCGACATCATGCACGACGTGATCGGCCGGTACGACGTGGCCAACCCCGACTTCCTGGTGCTCAGTTGCCTGCGTGCCGACCACGAGGGCGTGGCCGGCACCTTCTACGCCGACGCCCGTGACATCTCGGCCGCACTGCCCCCGGAGGTGCTCGACACGCTGCGCAGCCCGCTGTTCCGGCTGAACGCGCCGGGCAGTTACGTGCGGGACGTCGCCGGCGGCCAGGAGGTGCTGTCGGAGCCGGTGCCGATGATCAGCGGCCACCAGGACTTCCCGGAGATCGCGATCTCCGCCAACGGCGTGCACCCGCTGACCAGCGGGGGGCGCGAGGCCCTGGAGACGCTGCAGCAGGTCTGCCGCCAGGTCGCGCACAGCGTCAACCTGGCGCCGGGCCAGGCGCTGCTGATCAACAACCGCAAGGGGGTGCACGCCCGGTCCGCCTTCACGGCCCGCTACGACGGCCGGGACCGCTGGCTGCAGCGGACGTACGTGCGCCGGAGCCTGTGGAACGTGCGCTACCGCGTGACGGAGGGCAACCGCCGCGTGCACTACTGATCCGCCGGCAGGTTCCGGCCGGGTGCGCCGCTCAGTGACGAGCGGCCTGGCCCGGTCCCGTGCCCCGCAGGCCGTCCGGGTGACACCCGGCGGCCGGCGGGGCTCGCCGCTTCATGGGTCGTGCCCGCGAAGTCGCTTCGTTCGCCCGCAGGGCGGGCGCCCCGGCGTCAGGTGCGTGCTCTCGGCGTGCCGGGTCCTGGCCCTCGTACTGGGTGTACTCGGTCCTGGGCCCGGTACGGCGAGAGTGCGTGCATGGCGTCGTGGGGCAGGCGGGAGTTAGACGACAGGGCCTGGGGCGGAGCGCGGGCCCGCCGTGGCACCGACCGGTCATTCCCCTACCGGCCAGCCCGGGCCCGTGCCATGCGTTCCGGGTTCGTCCGATGATCGATGTGCCCGGTCCACCTCCGCCGTCCGCCGATCCGGCGGGCGCGCGGCCGAAGAGGGAGAGTCACCATGCACCTGTTCCGTCGAGGCGACGCCGGCCGGCCCCCCGGGACGCATCCCGCGGTGGCGGACGACGACCTGATCTGGGGCTGACGGCCCGCGCGGCCGGTGCCCGAACGCGGCGCTCACCCCTGCGTTCCCGTCAGCCGGTCCGGACGGTCAGCCCCACAGGTCGGCGGAGGGCGGCGCCAGCGTGCCGCCCGTTCGCCGCGGTTCGCCCGGCTCCCCCGGTACGCGCAGTTCCTGCGGCAGGTTCACGAGGTGGGCGCGCGGCGCCGCGTGCAGCGTCGCCGCCCAGGACCGTGCGGTCGCGGGCGGCGAGCCGAGCAGCACGAGCAGGCCCCGCTGCTCGGCCTGTTCCATCATGCCGAGTGCCGTGGTCAGGCCGCCCACGGCGTCCAGCTTGAGGTTGATCCCGTCGTACCGGGACACCAGCCGCCCCAGGTCCGCGGCCTCCCCGCGGTGCGGGTCGGCGATGATAGGGAAGGGGCGGCGCAGGGCGGCGAGGGCACCCGACTGGGCCTCCGGCAGCGGCTGTTCGAGCACCCGCACCCCGTGGTCCGCCAGCTTCGGCAGCATCGTGCGCAGCCGGTCCACGTCCCATCCGCCGCCGGCGTCGGCCATCAGCCACGCGTCCGGCCGGTGGCGGCGCACCGCGTCGAGCCGGGCGAGGTCGTCCTCGACGGCGCCGGCACCGAGCTTCAGCTTGAGCGAGGCGAAGCCGTCGCTGTGGTGCAGCTCCTCCTCCAGAGTCGCGTGCCCGAGCAGGGGCAGGGTGCGGATGGCCGGTACCGGGCGTGGCCGGGGCACCCCGAGCAGCTCCCAGGCCCGTTGCCCGCTGCGCTTGGCGAGCAGGTCCCACAGCGCGGTGTCGAGGGCGCTGCGCAGCGGGCCCGGGGGCAGCAGGTCCGGCAGCTGGACCGGGCTGATCATGTGTGCCAGCCCGGCCTCGGCCGAGGCCAACTGCGCGCCGAGCGCCTCGGGGCGGTGCGCCTCCAGGTACGGCAGGAGGGTGGCTTCCCCCCGCCCGGTGCTGCCCGCGCCCCGCAGGGTGACCCGCAGTACGGACCATTCGTGCCGCGCGTGGGCGGCCCCGCCGCCGGGTGCGGGCACGGGCAGTACGGCGCACCGGACCCGCAGCGGTGTCCCCGTCAGGGATCTGAGGAGTACCGGGTCGAACACGAGGGCTCCTGACTCACTGGCATGTTGCCGGAGCTCCATCCTGTCCACCGGCCCCCGGTGCGGGCCAGAAGGGCAGCCCTGCCCATGGCGGCCTGGCCGCAACCGGACAGCCCGGGCCTCGCGAGCCGGGTGGGACGTGGTGGAAGAGGGCCCTCAGTCGAGCAGGCCCATCCTCGCCGCCGTGAGTCCCGCCTGGAACCGGCTCTCCACACCCAGCCGCACCATCAGGTCGGCCATCATGCGCCGCAGCGTCCGTACCGAGACGCCCAGTTCGCGGGCGATCGCCTCGTCCTTGCGGCCGGTGGCCATCAGCCGCAGCATCCACCGCTGCTGCGAGCCCAGCCCCGGTTCCGCGCCGTCACCGGCCGCCTCCAGGGGTGCGGCGGACGCCCAGCACATCTCGAACACCTTGACCAGCAGGGCGGTGACCGCCTCGCCGCGCAGCACCATCATGGCGTTGCCCGACCTGCTGTGCAGGGCGGGCACCAGCGCCTGCACCCGGTCGACGAGGATGAAGCGGAACGGCACGATGCTGGCGATCCGCAGGTGTGCGCCCGCCGCCCGCAGTTCCTGCAGGTGGGTCATCGCGTAGGTGATCCGGGTCATCGGCCGCAGATGGATGCTGCGCATCGACACGCCCCGGTCCAGCACCCGCAGGTCGCGCCGGAGCCCCTGGGCGAGCGCGTCCGGCGCCATCACGGGGCCGGGGTGCATGCTCAGGATCTCCGACGTCGCGATGTCGGCGGCGTCGCCGAGGACGCGTGCGATCTGCTCCGGGCTGGTGACCACTTCGAGGCCACTGGTGCGCGCGGTGTGCAGCGGCAGGAACGCCTCGCGCATCGCGCCGATACGCTCGCGGGTGCGCCGTATCTGCTCGGTGAGTTCGGCGGCCGCCTGTTCCTCGGCCGTCAGCAGCCGGAGCAGCGCGGCTTCCGGCGCGGTCGCCCTGGCGGTCCGCTCCCCGGCCGCGGAGGCGCTGTCGGGTGCCTCGATGAGGAGTCCCAGTCCCAGCAGTTCCTGCCGGGCCTCCTCGATCTCCTCGGCGCTGGTGTCGAGTTGCTCGCAGGCGCTGCGCACCGTCCAGTCGCTGCGGGCCGATGCGTACTCGAAGAGCCTCAGGGCCTGGGGCCCGATGGTCGGTGCGCTCATACCGTCCGCTGCCTTTCCCCCTGTCCTGGGAGTACCCGAATAACATACCCTCTTGAAGGTATTTTTTCCAGTGAAAGAAAACGGGCCCCGCCGCTCATGCCGGCGGGGCCCGCTGTCAGTTCACGGCGAGGACGCCGCCGCGGCGCGCACGCGCGCACGCTCGCGCGCCCAGCGTCGCCCAGCCCCGGGCCGCGCCGTGCGCGCGGAGAACCGGATCGTCCCCGACGACGACGGGGTGCCCCACCGAGGACAGCATCGGCAGGTCGCTGCTGTGGTCGCCGTAGGCGAAGCAGTCAAGGGCCCGTACCCCCCGGCGCTCGACGAGCGCGGCCACGCTCTCCGCCTTGGCCGCTCCGATCAGGGGCCGCCGCACCGCACCGGTGAGGATTCCCCGGGCGTCGGTCAACTGCTCGGTGGCCAGGACGTGCCGCACGCCGAGGTCCTCGGCGACCGGCCGGACGAGCGCCGCACCCGAACCGCTGACGACCGCGATCTCGTGGCCGGCGGCGCGATGCCGCTCCAGGGCGTCCAGCGACTCGGCCAGGTAGGCGCGCCGCTGCCGGCGGTGGTCCGCGTACCACCGCCGGGCGGCCGCCTCGAACCGCGCGAGCGGTACGCCGGCGAAGTGGGCGAAGTAGTCGCGGTTGAGGGCTTCCCGGTCGGCACCCGTCACCCGGAGCACCGGGGGTGTGCGGCCCTCCCGGACGAGCAGGGCACTCCAGTGCCGCCAGAAGCCGAGCATGCTCTTGCCGACGAGCAGGGTCTCGTCCAGATCGAAGAACGCGATCCGGCGGGTCATGCGGTGGTTCCGAGGACGGCCTGCGCGTAGGACTGCGCCGAGGGATCGAAGCGGAGCATCGCGTGCGTCGACGCGGACTGGATGTCGCGCCAGCGGCGCTGGACCGGATCCAGGTGGGACTGCCCCCGACCGCCGGTCGTACGGAAGAGCCGGTCCACGGCGACCACGCACATCTCCACGGCCGCGACGACGTCGCGCACCGTCTCCGCCACCGTCAGCGACTCGACGCGCGCCGTGTCGGCGCGGCTCGCGGCGCCGTCCAGCAGCAGGCCGGCGGCCCGCAGCTCGGCCGACGAACGCGCGAGCGCGGTGCGCATGGCGGGGGTCGACGCCGCCGGCCGGCCGTCCTGGCCCGAGCGTCCGGCGGCGGCACGGGTCCAGTCGGCCAGGGCGCCCCGGGCGGCACCGAGCACCGGCGCCGCGAACATCAGCGCTGCCACGAGCGGGTACGGAACGCTGTGGCAGCGCGCCGCGCCCGGCTCGCGCGGAGCGAGCAGCCGCTCCCGGGGCACCGCGCGGTGCCCCGGCACGTGGACGCCCCCCGCGCGGACGGTGTTGCTGCCGGTGCCGCGCATTCCGAGGGTGTTCCAGGTGTCGAGGACCTCGCAGTCCTCGATCGGGACGAGGAAGAGCATGGACACCTCGGATCCCGGCGCCCCGCCTCCCGGTTCCGCGCCGCCGGAGCCGGTGCCGGCGGAGCCCGCGCCGCCGGAGCCGGTGTCCGCGGATCCCGCGCCACCGGACACCGCGCCGGCGGGCCTCTCGGCGAGGGCCGCCAGGAGCACCCAGTCGGCGAAGTCCACCCCGCTGACGTTCGGCCACTCGCCGCTCAGCAGCCAGCCGCCGGGCACGGCGGCGGCGCGCAGCCGGGGCGGAGCGACACCGGCCGCGATGCGGACGTCGGGGGACTCGCCCCACAACTCCCGCCGGGCCCGCTCGGGCAGGTAGGAGGCGATCCGGCCGTGGGCGGCGAAGAGCGTGGCGACCCAGGCGGCCGATGTGCAGCTCTCACCGAGGCGTGCGGCGGCCTCCACCAGGTCGGTGAACGTGCCCTGGGCTCCTCCGTGTTCCGCGGGTACGAAGTGCCGGTTGAACCCTGCCCGGCCCAGTTCCGCGACCACGTCGAGGTCCAGCCGGCGCCGGGCGTCCGCCTCGTCGGCGTGCCAGGCCGCCACCTTGGCCGCGCGACGCGCCGCCAGGCCGGGGACCGGAGAGGGACCCTGTTCCCCGCCGGAGTCGCCGGGGGTCGGGGCGGAGGGCCGGATCACGCGACGACCTCCTGCGCGCCGGCGCGGACCACGCCCGGACCGGACGCCGGAGCCGCCTTCCAGCGGGCGCTGCCGGAGGCCACCGTCCTGCCGTCCTGCACCACCTCCACAACCAGCGCGGCCTCGTCAGCCGCGCCGGGGGTGGCGGACTGCCGGACGACCAGCCGGGCGGGCGCGGTCAGTTCGCAGTACGCGGCGAACTCCACCCGGCCACCGGACATCGTCCACTCGCACAGCGGGGCCGGCGCCGGGCCCAGGGCCGCACGCGAGGCCTGCCGGACGGCTTCCAGCAGCAGCATCCCGGGGACGTGATCGCTGGGGTGGTCGAAGAACACGGGGTGGGACTGGTCGGCGTGGAGCAGCCAGGTGCCGCCCGGCTCCTCGGCGGCCGTCCGTTCGTCCGGCAGTCCGAGTTCGGCGACGACCACGTCCATCGCCCGCTCACGGCCCACGAGTTCGGGCGCCATCACCCGCGCGCCGGGCTGGACGGGGGTGACCGCGGCGCCGGGTACGGGCGGCGGCTGCTCGCAACCGCGGCGGCGCACCACGGCGTAGCGCCCGGGGTCGACCGCCTGCCAGGTGACGTTCCCGGTGGCGCGCACCCCACCCTCGGAGACGAGCGTCGCCTCCAGCGTCATGGCCGCCCGCTTCGGCGAACGCTCCTTGGTCTCGCGGCACCGGACCTCCAGGACGACGGTCCCGTCGTCCGCGTCGCCGGCGCCAGGTGCCGCCATGTCGAAGCCGAGCGCGCAGAAGATGAACGGGTGGTCGAGCGGCACCCCGTAGAACCGGTGCGAGAGGTAGATCGCCGTCTGCCTCAGCATCTCCACGAACAGGGTCGGATCGCCGGCCCCGGCGGCGTCGGGGCGGTACAGCCCGTGTCCGGCCGGCCGGCGGACGGCCAGGAAGAAGTGCCCGGGACGCACGCGCACCGCGTCGGTCAGGAGCACCTCGTCCGCCGCGGTCTTGTGGACCAGCCGTCGCGGAACGACCCGCTCGAAACCCTCCCCCCGCGCGTCCTTCGGTATGTCCGCCGTCAACACGTCACCACTCATAGCAAGCCCCCACCGCAGATGGACGATTCAGACGTTGAGCACACACGCAGCCGGCCGGGGCACTGGTCTCCCCCGGCGACCGCGAAAAAATATACCTGCGGGAAGGTATATTGCAACGGCACTTTCTGAGATGGTTGGCGCGAAGGTGCCGTGGCCCGACCGGGCCGCACCACCTGGACCAGAAAACATACCTTGGGGATGGTATTTTTCCCTCGGCAATGGAGACATGAGGCGAAGGGGGGCCTCGGGATGGTCAAGCAGGAGCGCGCGCGACGCACGTACGAGGTGATACTGGACGCCGCCGCCAGGGAGTTCGTCTCCCTCGGCTACGCGCGCACGACACTCGGCGGCGTCATCGCGCACACGGAACTCAGCAAGGGCGCGCTGTACGGCCACTTCTCCTCCAAGGAGGACCTGGCCCGCACGCTGGTGCGGCACGGCGCCACCATCTGGGGCGCGGCACTGGCCGACATCGAGTCGGCACGGCTCGCGCCGCTGAACGCCCTGCGCGTGCTCACCGTGTCCCTGGCCGGCCGGCTCTGGGCGGACGTCCGGGTCCGGGCGGCGTTCCGCCTTGCCGCGGAGCTGCCGGGGGAAGCGCTGGACGGCGGTCCACTGCTGACCGACGTCTGGGACTTCCTGGTCGACAGCACGCGCCGGGCCCAGGCGGCGGGCGAGATCCGCACGCACTGCTCACCGGAGTCCGTGGCACAGCTCCTGCTCTCCCTCGTCGTGGGCGTCCAGCACCTGCCCGACCCGCAGCGCGACGCACCGGTCAAGGACCGCATCGAGGAACTGTGGATCATCATCGCCGCGGCGCTGCGCTCACCCGGCCCCGCACCCGCACCCGTATGTGACGCATGACCGCCGACCACACCCGCACTCTTAAACCTTCATGACGGTATATTTAGAGCGGAGCGGTGAGGCCAGGGAGCCGGCCTGGATGACCCCCGAGCCTCTGGCGTACGCATCTGAACCAACGCGTCCGCTTCCCGCGCCGCGCTGCCCGCCGGAAAGGCCGAAGATCCATGAGCCCCACGTCCACCGCCCGCGCAACGACGGGCCGCGAACCCAAGCAGGAACGCGCCGTGCGCACCCGCGCGCAGGTCCTCGACACCGCCGCCGAGCTCTTCGCCACCCGCGGCTACGAGGCCACCTCCGTCGTCGACATCGCCGAGCACGTCGGCATGACCAAGGGCGCCGTCTACTTCCACTTCAAGAACAAGGAAGCCATGGCCATCGCGGTCGTGGAGAACAACTACGACAAGTGGCCCACCTTCCTGGCCGACGTACGCGCCCGGGACCTGGACCCGCGGCAGACCATTCTCGCCCTCCTGGACCGCACCGCCGAGGCCTTCCGGACCGACCGCACCGTCCAGGCCGCCGCCCGCCTCCAGTCCGAACGCTCACTCATCAACACGCCGCTGCCCGAGCCGTACATCGGGTGGATCGACCTCCTCGCCGACCTCTTCGCGGAAGCGGCGGACGCCGGCCAGCTCAAGGAGGGGGTCCCCCCGAGGGCCGCCGCCCAGATCGTCGTGTCCTCCTTCTACGGCATGCAGCACATCTCCGACGTCCTGCACCAGCGGGCCGACCTCATGGAACGCTGGCAGGAGCTGCGCGACGTCACCCTCGACGCCCTCCTCCCCCACGACTGAGGCGAGCCCTCCGGCCCGCCGCCTCACAGCACCCGGCGCAGGGCCCGGTCCCGGATCATCAGGGCGGCCCGCTTGCCGGGCAGGTCGACCTCGGCGGCGTAGCGGAAGCCGGCGCTCAGGAACGCGGCGACGGACGGAACGTTGCGCAGATCGGGTTCCGCCACGACCCGCGCGCAGGCGGGCCGACGGTCCAGGACGAGGTCGGCCACGGCCCTGATCAGGCCGGACCCCAGTTTTCGTGCGCGGTCCTCGGCACGTCCGACGAGCACGTGGATCCCGGTGTCGTGCGGACGGGCCGGATAGTGGCGGGCCAGCGGGTCCAGGTCCGCCCGGTAGATCTCCCAGTAGCTCATCGGGACGCCGTCCAGCGTGCCCAGGCACGGCACGCTGCGCCCGTCCCCGGCGAGTTGGGCCCGCAGGTGGTCCTCGAGCCGCTGCCGGGGGCCGGCCAGTTCCCAGAACTCCGCGACGGCGGGGTCGTTCATCCAGCCGTGGATCAGCGGCAGATCACGCTCGACGCGTACGGGCACCAGCCGGAAGGAGCCGGCCGGGGTGGTGACCGGTCCCCATGCGGGGAGCCGGTCGAGCAGGCCGGCCGTCCCCACGGTGAAGAGCGCGACGAACTCCGAGGGCAGGTGCAGGTCCAGCGTGTCCTCGCTGTCCGCGTCCTCGTCCTCGACGGTGAACTCGCTGAACACGACGTCCCTGGTCGAGGCCGGATCCGCACGGGCACCGCCGCGGTCCGGACGGACGGGGACGGGGCCGGTGTTCGCGTCGGCGGAAGGCACGTTGCGCTCCTTACGGGAGACGGAGTGGGTCTTGGTCCTTTGCGGGCCGGGAACGGAGTGGGTCATGGGCCTCTGCGGGCGCGGGACGGGGTGGCCTCAGCGGTTCAACGGGTTGGCGATGGTGACGTAGACGGACTGGGTGTCCACGGGGCCGACCAGCTCGTCCAGGCCGTGCAGGCGGGTGAGCAGATTGGCCTTGCAGCGCAGCACGGGGGAGTCGAGCAGGCGGCCGGGCAGGGAGCCGGCACCTGCCCGCAGGTCGGTGAGGAAGCGGCGGAAGGCCGCGATGAGCAGGAGCTCGTCGGCGAGGCCCTGGGAGCCGAAGGCGCCGATCAGGCCCAGCACGTTGTTGACGGCGAGGTAGTAGGCGAAGCGTTCGTCGGTGACCTCGTCGGAGACGAAGGTGTCGCTGCGCTCGCCGATGCCGGGCAGCCGGGCGTCCAGTTCGGCCCGCCGGGACTCGCGGAAGTAGTACCCCTGGTTGTCACGGTACCGGCCGCCCGCCGGCCAGCCGTCGCGGTCCAGCAGGACCAGCGTGTTCTGCTGGTGCGCTTCGAGGGCGATGCCGGCCGCGCCGTCCAGCCAGAGAACGGGGCGTACGACCTGTTCCAGGTAGCGCAGGAACCACTCCGCCGCGACGGCTCCGACGGGCCGGCCCGTGCGTACGGCGAGCCGCGTCACGAGCTGGGCCAGGCGTGAGCGCATGCCCCGGGGTTCCTGGTCCAGGGCGGAGCCGGGCTCCGGCCCGGGCAGCGGCCGGGGCGAGACGAGCCCGGCCACACAGCCGGCGTCGTCGGTGGGGGCGAACGGGTTGTGCCTGATCATGACGTCGAGTCCGGGTACGGGCAGCCCGTCCGCATCGTCGACGGCGAGCCAGGCCGGATCGCGGACGATGTCGAACCCGGGGTGCGCGGCCTGCCACCGCCGGGACAGACCCGTGCGCAGCAGCCGGTGCACCTCGACGCCGCGGTGCAGTTCCTTGCGCAGGTTCTCGCGGCGGGAGTTGGTGATGCGCAGGCCCAGCGACAGCTTGAGCATCGCGGACGCCCCGGTCCGGTGGACGGTGCGCACGGAGGACGTGGGGTGCCAGGGCGCGCCGGCCGGGCCGAGATCGCGCAGCAGCCCGGCGTCGAGGAGGGCCGCGACGGGTGCGCGGTACCGCGCCTCGCGTGCCTGCCAAGGATGCAGGGGCAGGAGGGCGTACCCGTCGGGCAGCGGCAGTGCGGTTCCGGCGAGGCGCCCCGTGAGGGCCGCGGCGGGGACGGGGCGGCCGCGCTCGGTCCAGGCCGAGTCGGTGGCGAGCAGCGCGGGGGCGACGGCCATCCAGTGCAGGGGGAAGGAGCCGCGCAGCTCCGGTGAGTACCGGCGGGCCTCGGCGTCCGTCAGGCCCTCCCGGCTCTTGGGGGTCGGGTGCAGGGGATGTCCGAGGAGGAGGGCCTGCTCGGCGCTGAGGAAGAGGTCGGGGCTGTCGCCGGGGTGGGCGCGCCGGTCGCGGACGAAGGTCTCGGTTCGGCGCAGGGAGTCGGCGACCCTGGCCACGAGGTCGCCGCGGTCTCCGTGTCCGTCGGCGCGGGGGGCGGTGGCGGACTCCCTCACCAGCAGTGCCGTGAGGGTGACGGCGTCGACGGGAGGGGCGGCCGCGGGCGCCCCGGTGAACCGCGGTGGCCCGAAGCGGTGCCAGCCGGTCGGGGACCAGTAGCGCACCGGGACGACCAGGGCGGTGCCGCTTGCGGGCAGCGGGATGTGCAGGATGCCGGCCGCGGGGGCGGGGACGCCGGTCTCGCGTACCCAGCAGCGCAGGAGGTTGTCCACGGCGGCGCCCTCGGCCGCGGCGCCGGGCTCGGGGTCGTCCAGCGGGTCGGCGCCGGGGCCCGCCGGCGACGCCGGCGGCACGCTACGCCGCTTCTGCTGGGGAACCGACTCGGCGAGCGGAACGGGAACGTTCGGCGCGCCGGCGTCGGCCTGTTCGTCGGGGCCACCGGAGCGGCCGTCGGGGGTGGGGGTGTCGGTCATGGCGGCTCCTGGTGCTGGAGGTCGGCGGTGCGGGCCGTTCCCGTCGTCGATGTCTGCGGCCGTTCCTGTCTCGCGGTCTGCGGCCGTTCCGCACGGCCGGGGCGGCGATGGGCGCCCTCGCGCGGGCCTGGCGGCGCGTGCCGTTCTCAGCCGGCGTGTTAGGCGGACCGGTGTTGTCGTCGACCGCGCGGTGGCCCGCTCGCGTGGTCGCGGGCCACCGCCGCCACCGCGTCGGTCAGCCGGTCCAGGACCGCTGCCGCCTGTTCGTCGCTGATCGTCAGGGGTGGGAGCAGCCGGACCACGGCGTCGTGACGTCCGCCCAGTTCGACGATGAGCCCGCGCTGGAGGCACGCACGCTGGACGGCTGCGGCGAGTTCGGGGTTGGCGGGGCGCGGGACGGGGGCCGACGCGGGGCTGAACGCCGGGCCGGACGCGGAGCCGGACGCCTGGCCAGGCGCGGGGGCGGATGCCTGGCCGGACCGGAGGCCGGACGGATCCGCGGGCCGGGCGCCCGCCCGGTGTTCGCCGTCCGCCTCCGGTTCCACCAGCTCCAGTCCGAGCATCAGCCCGCGCCCACGCACCTCCCCCACGCACGCCAGGTCGCCGACGTACTCCCTGAGTTGGGTCAGCATGCGGCGGCCGAGGTCCGCGGCCCGCTCGGCGAGGTTGTTCTCACGGACGTGGGCGAGGGTCGCGGTTCCGGCGGCCATGGCGAGCTGGTTGCCGCGGAAGGTGCCGGCGTGCGCGCCGGGCCGCCAGACGTCCAGATCGTCGCGGTAGACGACCACGGCAAGGGGGAGGCTGCCGCCGATGGCCTTGGACAGGACCATGACGTCGGGCGTGACGCCACTGTGGTCGACCGCCCAGAAGGCACCCGTGCGGCCGACTCCGGTCTGGATCTCGTCGGCGATCAGCGGGATGGACCACTGTGCCGTGAGCCGCCGGATCCGGCGCAGCCAGTCGTCCGGCGCGGGGATCACCCCGCCCTCGCCCTGGACGGGTTCGACGATCATCCCGGCGGGCAGCGGGACGCCCGACTTGGGGTCGTCGAGGAGGGACTCGGTCCAGCGGGCGGCGAGTTCGGCGCCGAGGGGGCCGCCGACACCGAAGGGACAGCGGTAGTCCTGCGGGTAGGGCAGACGGGCCACCTGGACGTCGCGGGCGCCTCCGGAGGCGGCCAGCGCGCCCGCGGTCATGCCGTGGTAGGCGCCGGTGAAGGCCAGGATGCCGGTCCGGCCGGTCGCGGCCCGCACCAGCTTCAGGGCGGCCTCGACCGCGTCGGTGCCGGCCGGTGAGCAGAACTGCACCCGGGCACGTCCGGCCAGGCCGGGCGGGAGCGTGTGGAACAGCTCGGTGACGAAGGCGTCCTTGACCGGGGTCGCGAGGTCCAGCACGGACAGCGGGGCGCCGGAGTCCAGGACCCGGCGGACGGCTTCCAGCACCACCGGGTGGTTGTGGCCGAGGGCGAGGGTGCCGGCGCCGGAGAGGCAGTCGAGGTAGCGGCGGCCGTCGGCGCCCTCGATGGTGAGCCCCCGTGCCCGGACCGGCACGATGGGCAGCGCCCGGGCGTAGGTGCGCGCCGAGGATTCGCGCGCCGACTGGCGTCCGAGGATCGCCTCGGGTCCGGCGGGCGCCTCCCCGTGCGGCCCGCCGGGCACCGACTCCGTCACGGCCACGGTTCGTCGTCCTCCCGCTGTTCCAGGACAGGTTCGTCCAGGGGCCCGCGCGAAGGCGGCGGCCCCCACGGCTACAACCGCGGACCGTTCGGCGGGTTACGGGTCGCGCCGGGATCGTTGCCGTCACGCGACCTCCGCCGCCTTCCGGCCCGCCGGCCGGCCGCCCGGAAGGGGTGGAATGCGGGCAGACGCCGGATCGGTGACGGGACGTATGGTTGTCCAGGTCAGCGGCTTGTAGCCGAACCGTTGCCGTTCCGTCGGAAGTCCCCCACAGCGAGCGCATAGTGTGTGATGCCGTTCCCAGAAGGTCGCGGAACCGGCATGCACTCCACGGGAGTTCGCGGTCGGAGTCACGGCCGAAGCGCCGAGTTCCTTCACAGCAGGGGGAGTCAAGAGCATGCGATCCATACGGCCGTCGTTCACCGTTCGGCGAGGGAGGGGCAGCCGCCGCACCTCCCCCGCGCTGGCGGCGGTCGCCCTCGTCTCGGCGCTGGCACTGACCGCCACCGCCTGCAACGACGACGGTGACGACAACGCGGGCGGCGATCCGGCGGCCTCCGCGACCGCGGCGGGCACCGGCGACGGAAAGATCAGGATCCCGGACGACCTCAGGAAGAGGCTCAAGGAGCACGGGATCGACGTCGACAAGTGGAAGAACGGCGCCTGGAAGAACTGGAACAAGCAGGACTGGCTCCGCGAGGCCAACGACTTCGTCAACCCGATCATCAAGGGCCTGTGGGACCCGGACCGGATGCGGGACGCCAACGACCCGGACCGGGGTGTCGACGACAACGACATCTCCGGTGACCAGGGTGTCACGGACCCGACACCGCAGCCGGTGAAGGCGCGGGCGGTCACGGCGCCGTACCACGCCAACGCGGCCACCTCGGGCAAGGTGCTCTTCGACTCGCCCGAGGGCACCATGGTCTGCTCGGCGACGGTCGTGAAGGACCCCGCGCACCCGGGCAAGTCCAACATGATCTGGACGGCGGGTCACTGTGTGCACGCCGGCAAGAGCGGCGGCTGGTACCGCAACATCGCCTTCGTCCCGTCGTACAACAACGCCGGCAAGTCGGCCGCGCAGCTGGAGGGCGCCGGCCGGTCCGAGGTGGCCCCGTACGGTGTCTGGTGGGCCGACGCCGCGCAGACCTCGCAGCAGTGGATCGACCAGGGCGGCCACACCGGCGGCACCGGCGCCTCGTACGACTTCGCGGTCATCCACGTCACGCCCGAGCAGGGCGGTGGGGGCAAGTCGCTGGAGGAGACGGTCGGCGGGGCGCTGCCGGTGAACTTCGACGCGCCGGCCGTGCCCAAGGTGCGCGACATCACGGCCTTCGGGTATCCGGCCGCGGCCCCGTACGACGGTCAGCTGCTGTACCAGTGCCAGGACAAGCCGGGACGGCTGTCCATCCGCGAGTCGGATCCGACGATGTACCGGATCGGCTGCACGATGACCGGTGGTTCCTCCGGCGGCGGCTGGGTGGAGACGGGCGCGGACGGCAAGCCCGCGCTGGTGTCCAACACGTCCATCGGCCCGGTGAGCGCCGGCTGGCTGGCCGGGCCCCGGCTGGGTGAGGTGGCCAAGGGCGTGTACGACTCGGTGAGCAAGAAGTTCGCCGGACGGTAGGTCACGCGCGCGAGCACGGCGAAGGCCCGCCGCCCCGAGGGGGTGGCGGGCCTTCGCCGTGCCGTGGGTCAGGCCGCGGAGACCGCCGCGTACGGGGCCAGGTCCGCCGCCAGCTCCGCGTGCACCCGGACCTTGAGCAGGGTGCCCTCCGCGGTGTGCTCCTCGGAGATCACCTCGCCCTCGGTGTGGGCGCGGGCGACGAGCTTGCCGTGGGTGTACGGCACGAGCGCCTCGATCTCGACCGAGGGACGGGGCAGCTCGTCGTCGATCAGGGCGAGCAGTTCCGCGATGCCCCGGCCGGTGCGGGCCGAGACGGCGATGGAGCGCTTCTCCACCCGCAGCAGGCGCTGGAGCACCAGCGGGTCGGCCGCGTCCGCCTTGTTGATCACGACGATCTCGGGCACGTCGGTGGCGCCGACGTCCCGGATCACCTCGCGCACGGCGGCGAGCTGCTCCTCGGGGACGGGGTGCGAACCGTCCACCACGTGCAGGATCAGGTCGGCGTCGCCGACCTCCTCCATGGTGGAGCGGAAGGCCTCGACCAGGTGGTGCGGCAGGTGCCGGACGAAGCCGACGGTGTCCGCCAGCGTGTACAGGCGGCCGCTCGGGGTCTCCGCCCGGCGGACGGTCGGGTCCAGGGTCGCGAACAGCGCGTTCTCGACCAGGACGCCCGCGCCCGTGAGGCGGTTGAGCAGGGAGGACTTGCCGGCGTTGGTGTAGCCCGCGATGGCGACGGACGGCACCTTGTTGCGCCGGCGCTCCTGGCGCTTGACCTCGCGGCCGGTCTTCATCTCCGCGATCTCCCGGCGCATCTTGGCCATCTTCTCGCGGATCCGCCGCCGGTCCGTCTCGATCTTGGTCTCACCGGGGCCACGCGTGGCGAGGCCGCCGCGACCGCCACCCATCTGCCGGGACAGCGACTGACCCCAGCCGCGCAGCCTCGGCAGCATGTACTGCATCTGCGCGAGCGCGACCTGCGCCTTGCCCTCGCGGGACTTGGCGTGCTGGGCGAAGATGTCCAGGATCAGGGCCGTCCGGTCGATGACCTTGACCTTGACCACGTCCTCCAGCTGGATCAGCTGGCCGGGGCTCAGCTCACCGTCGCAGATGACCGTGTCCGCGCCCGTCTCGAGGACGATGTCGCGCAGCTCGGCGGCCTTGCCGGAACCGATGTAGGTGGCCGCGTCGGGCTTGTCCCGGCGCTGGATGACGCCGTCGAGCACGAGCGCGCCCGCCGTCTCCGCGAGGGCGGCCAGCTCCGCGAGGGAGTTGTCGGCGTCCTGCGCGGTGCCGGTGGTCCACACCCCGACGAGTACGACCCGCTCCAGACGGAGCTGGCGGTACTCGACCTCGGTGACGTCCTCCAGCTCGGTGGACAGGCCCACGACGCGGCGCAGGGCCGCGCGCTCGGAGCGGTCGAACTGGTCGCCGTCCCGCTCGCCGTCGATCTCGTGGCTCCAGGCGACGTCCTCTTCCATCAGGGCATCGGCCCGAAGGCCCTCGGGGTAGGCGTGCGCGAGGCGCTGGGTGTCCTGGGAAGGGGAAGAAGAGGAGGTCATTGGATCCTTAACGTCGATGGAATGCCGTGACGGCGCCGGTACGGCGGCCGCCCGGGGCCGCTCGTGATGTCCAACGCACGGGTACCCCGGGAGATTCCCGCGTCCCGTGCCGCGCCGACCCGAAAATGGTCGCACGGGACGGTGCGTCCCGTCACCGGGTTAACGCCGGGTGTGCGCCTTGCCGCCCGGGGCCTTCGCCGAGGGCTTCCAGTCCGGGTGGCCGGGCATCGGCGGGGTCCGCTCGCCGTACAGCCAGGCGTGGAGGAAGCCGCTCAGATCGCGGCCGGCGACCGCCGAGGCCAGCCGGACGAAGTCGGCGGTGGTGGCGGTGGAGTCCCGGTGGTTCCGGACCCAGAGCCGCTCCAGCCGCTCGAAGGCCGGCCGGCCGATCTCCTGCCGCAGGGCGTAGAGCGCGAGGGCGGCGCCGTCGTAGATGTTCGGCCGGAAGATGCCGATCTTCTGGCCGGGCGCGGGCGGCTTGGGCCGGGCGGGCGGGCCGCCGGACTGCCGCCAGCGGTCGGAGGCGCCGTAGGCGGCCTTCATGCGGTCGGCCATGGGCCGGTGCGCGGTCTCCTCGGCGTACAGCTCCTCGTACCAGGTGGCGTGCCCCTCGTTGAGCCAGACGTCGGACCAGGCCCGGGGGCTGACGCTGTCGCCGAACCACTGGTGGGACAGCTCGTGCACCATGACCGACTCGACGTACCACTTGGGGAAGGCGGGGTCGGTGAACAGCCGCTTCTCGAAGAGCGACAGGGTCTGCGTCTCCAGTTCGAAGCCGGTGGCGGCCTGTGCCATGAGCACTCCGTACGTCTCGAACGGGTACCGGCCGACCTTGCCCTCCAGCCAGGCGATCTGGCCGGGCGTCCTGGCGAGCCAGGGTTCCAGGGTCTTGCGGTCGGCGCTGGGCACGACGTCGCGGACCGGCAGACCGTGGGGTCCCGAGCGGTGCACGACGGCGGAGCGGCCGATGGACACCTGGGCGAGTTCGGTGGCCATGGGGTGCTGGGTGCGGTAGGTCCAGGTGGTCCTGGGGCCGACCCGGTCCACCCCGGTGGGCAGGCCGTTGGCGACGGCGGTGTAGCCGTTCGGGGCGGTGATGCGGAAGGTGAAGCGCGCCTTGTCGGACGGGTGGTCGTTGCACGGGAAGACCAGGTGGGCGGCGTCGGCCTGGTTGGCCATCGCCAGGCCGTCGGAGGTGCGCACCCAGCCGCCGTCCTGGTCCTTGCCGGCGACCGGGTCGCTGGTGTGCCGCACGGTGATCCGGGTCCAGACGCCCCTGTGCAGGGGGTGGGCCGGGGTGACGACGAGGTCCTCGCCGGCGCGGGCGAAGTCCGCGGGCCGGCCGTCGACCTCGACGGAGTGCACGGTGCCGTGCGCGAAGTCGAGGTTCAGGCGGTCCAGGTCGGCGGTCGTCCAGGCGTCGATGGTGGTGACGGCCCGCAGCGGCTTGTCGTTGGCGCCGGGGTAGGTGAGGGACAGGTCGTAGGCGGCCACGTCGTAGCCGGGGTTGCCCAGGTAGGGGTAGAGGCGGTCGCCGACGCCCAGGGGCTCGGCCGGGGCGGCGGCGGCGAGGAGGCAGGCGGAGACGGCGGCGGCGAGCAGGGCGGCCTTCCGGTGCCGGGGGGCCCGGGGCCGGGTCCGGGGGCGTGGGGTGAGCAGCATGGACCACCGCTACCAGCGCCCGCCCGGGCCACGGCGGCGACTCGCGTCCGGCCCACCCGAACGGGTTGGTGCCGGGGGCCCTTCTGCGTCACGTCCCCGGGCAGCCCGGGTGCCGCGCCGGTGCGGCGGTCGTCAGAAGGCGGGCGCCTGGTGCTGGGCGCGGCTGACGTCGTACACCCCGGGCACGTTCCGCATGGCGCGCATCAGGGCCGGGAGGCGGGCCGCGTCGGGGAGCTGGAGGGTGTAGGTGTGGCGGACCCGCTGCTGGCTGGGCGGTTCGACGGTGGCGGAGACGATCTCGGCGCCCTCCGCGGCGATGGCCTCGGTGAGGTCGGCGAGGAGATGCGGCCGGCCGAACGATTCGGCGACCAGCGTGACCCGGCACTCGGCGGTCTCTCCCCAGCGCACGCCGATCTCCGCGCGCCCCCGGCTCTTCATGTGTGCCACCGCCGCGCACTGCAGGCGGTGCACGGTCACCGCTCCCCCGCGTACCGCGAAGCCGGTGATCGCGTCCGGCGGTACGGGGGTGCAGCACCCGGCGAGCCGTACGTGCGCCCGCCCCCGCTCCAGCAGGACGTCGGCGCCCCGGGGGCGCAGGGCCGCGGCGGCGCCGGCGGGGCGGCCGGGGGGCGGGTCCTCCGGGGCGGGGGCGCGGTCCCCGGTGGGTTCGGTGCGGGCGGCGTCCACCGGCTCGGTCTGGGTGCCGCCGCCGGGGTGCGTGGTGAGCCAGCGCTGGATGGCGATGCGGGCGGCCGCGGTGTGGGCGTGGTCCAGCCATTCGCGGGAGGGCTCGGAGGCGGGGTCCTGGCCCATCAGGAGCTGGACGGTGTCGCCGTCCGTGAGAACGGTGCTGAGGGTGGCGAGGCGGCCGTTGACGCGGGCGCCGATGCAGGCGTGGGCGTCCTCGCCGTACTGCGCGTACGCGGCGTCCACACAGGTGGCGCCCTCGGGCAGGCCGAGGGTGCCGCCGTCCGGGCGGAAGACGGTGATCTCGCGGTCCTGGGCGAGGTCCTCGCGCAGGGTGGACCAGAAGGTGTCGGGGTCGGGGGCGGCCTGCTGCCAGTCCAGGAGGCGGGAGAGCCAGCCGGGGCGGGTGGGGTCGCAGCGCTCGCCGTCGGCCGGGTCGTCGGCTGCGGGGGCGTACGGGTTGCCGAGGGCGACGACACCGGCCTCGGCGACCCTGTGCATCTGATGGGTGCGGATGAGGACCTCGACGACCTGCCCGTCGGTGCGGGCGACGGCGGTGTGCAGGGACTGGTAGAGGTTGAACTTCGGTACCGCGATGAAGTCCTTGAACTCCGAGACGACCGGCGTCATACAGGTGTGCAGTTCGCCCAGGACGCCGTAGCAGTCGGCGTCCTCGTTCACCAGCACCAGCAGGCGGCCGAAGTCGGAGCCGCGCAGCTGTCCTCTTTTGCGGCCGACCCGGTGCACGGAGACGAAGTGCCGTGGGCGGATCAGGACTTCGGCCTGGATGTCGGCCTCGCGCAGCACACCGCGCACCTCGTCGGCGACCTCGGCCAGCGGGTCGCCGGAGCGGGCGGCGTTGGCGGCGATGAGTTCCCTGGTGTGGTCGTACTCGTCGGGGTGGAGGATGGCGAAGACCAGGTCCTCCAGTTCTGTCTTGAGCGCCTGCACGCCGAGGCGTTCGGCGAGCGGGATGAGGACGTCGCGGGTCACCTTGGCGATCCGCTCCTGTTTCTCGGGGCGCATCACGCCGAGGGTCCGCATGTTGTGCAGGCGGTCGGCGAGCTTGATCGACATCACGCGCACGTCGTTGCCGGCGGCGACGAGCATCTTGCGGAAGGTCTCGGGTTCGGCGGCGGCCCCGTAGTCGACCTTCTCGAGTTTCGTGACGCCGTCGACGAGGTAGCGGACCTCCTCGCCGAACTGCTCCCGCACCTGGTCCAGGGTCACGTCGGTGTCCTCGACCGTGTCGTGCAGCAGCGAGGCCGTCAACGTCGTCGTCTCGGCGCCGAGTTCGGCGAGGATCAGCGTCACCGCGAGCGGGTGGGTGATGTACGGCTCCCCGCTCTTGCGCATCTGGCCGCGGTGCGAGGACTCCGCCAGGACGTAGGCGCGGCGCAGGGGTTCGAGGTCGGCGTCCGGGTGGTGGGCGCGGTGGGCGTCCACGACGTGGCCGATGGCGTCCGGCAGCCGGTCGCGTGCGGCCGGGCCGAGCAGTGCGGCCCGGCCGAGCCGGCGCAGGTCGATCCTGGGCCGGGACTTCCGGCGCGCCGCCGCGGGTGCCGCGGACGCGGTGAGCGCCTGCGGCGCTGTGGGCGCTGCCGGGCCAGCGGTCGCAGGGTTCGTGGCCTCCGCACTCATGGGCACCTCCGGCTCGTGGACCGGCGGACGGGGGCCTTCAAGGCGTACGCGGCTCAGGGATGGCGACGTTCCCCCGTCCGTGCCGGTGCTTGATGCTACCGAGCCGACCGCGTGCGATCGGCCGCCTCTTGCCGAGCGTGAAACGGATCACCCAATCGAGCGACGCGCGGGAGGTTTAGAGTTTGCGCCACTTGCGCTGGACTCGGCCCCGGCGCGGAACGGCCCCGGGCGTGCGGAACCGCTGGTCCGGGGGTGCGGGGCCCTCTCGGGGGTCGTACCGCAGGGTCAGCGCGCGGCGCTTTCCAGCCATTCGGCGTCGATCTCGCCCTCGGCGACGATCACGGCGGGTCCGGTCATCTCGATCTCGCCGTCCGGCCGCTCGGTGATGACCAGGCGGCCGCCGGGGACGTCGACGGTGTACGTCGCCGGGGTGCCGGTGACGGCCGGGTCGGCGGCGTCGCGCCGGGCGGCGGCCACGGCGACGGCGCAGGCTCCGGTGCCGCACGAGCGGGTCTCGCCGGAGCCGCGCTCGTGCACGCGCATGGCGACGTGGCGGGGGCCGCGGTCGACGACGAACTCGACGTTCACGCCGTCCGGGTAGGCGCCCGCCGGGGCGACCGGCGGCGGGTCGAGCAGGGATCCGGCGTGCGCGAGGTCGGAGACGAAGGCGACCGCGTGCGGGTTGCCCATGTTCACGTTGCGCGCGGGCCAGCTGCGCTCGCCGACGCTCACCGTGACGTCGCCCCCGGGGAGGCGGGCGCGGCCCATGCCGACGGTGACGTCCCCGTCCTTGGCGATGTGGACGGTCTTCACTCCCCCGCGCGTGGCGATCGCGAGGTCGCCTTCGGCCACATGCCCAGCGTGCTGGAGGTAGCGCGCGAACACACGGACGCCGTTGCCGCACATCTCGGCGACCGAGCCGTCGCCGTTGCGGTAGTCCATGAACCACTCCGCGGCCGCGGCCATCGCCACGGCGTCCGGGTGCGCCGCGGACCGCACCACGTGCAGGACCCCGTCGCCGCCGATGCCGGCCCGGCGGTCGCACAGCGCGGCGACGGCGGCCGGGGTGAGGTCGAGGTCGTTCCCGGGGTCCGGGAGGATGACGAAGTCGTTCTCGGTGCCGTGGCCCTTGAGGAAGGCGATCCGCGTGCTCATTCCTCGATCGTAGCCGCACACCGGGCACGGCCCCGTGCCCGTCGCGGGGCCTCAGCGCAGCCGGGCCACGCGCCACACGGCGAGGACGGCGGCCAGGGCCACCAGCAGCACGTAGGCCAGCACCACCCGCCAGTCGGGGCGGCGGCCCGCGCCGCGCGGGGGCAGTCCCGGCCAGGTGTAGCCCACCCGGCGGGCGGCCATCATGCCCCAGCCCGCGGCACAGCAGCAGATGAGCAGGCCGAGCATGGCGATGACGGCTCCGCTGTCGCCGAAGTCGAAGGCGAGCGGGAAGGCGAACATCAGGGAGCCGACGGCGGACAGTCCCACGATGGGTGCGAGCTGCCAGATGCGCAGCCGGCGCTGCGGGCGCAGCTCGACCTCGACCTCCGGCCCGCCCGGGTACATCTCCTCGGGCGCCGGGCCGTCGGCCGTCACGCCGCCGGGCGCCTCCTCGGGCCCGTCGTCCGTCAGACGGTCCTCGGTCTGGTCCGGACGGTCACCGTCGGTGGTGACGTGCTCGGCACTTTGTGCGGTGTCGTGAGGGCCGGCCTCCATCGCCACGCGCCCTCCCAACTAGGCTCCACTTGGTCGATCGAAGCTCGATGATGGCACGGCCCCGAAGGCCGGGATGACCGGCGGCGCATCCCGATGCCATCACGTGATCAGGCTGTGACCGGTCGTTCGATCAACGTCAGGGCCTGCTGCGGAAGTTCCCCGCGGTTCGCCAGGGCCCCGCTCAGCCAGTGCACGCGGGGATCGCGCCGGAACCAGGAATCCTGACGGCGCGCGAAGCGCTTGGTGGCGCGTACGGTCTCGGCCCGCGCCTCCGCTTCGGTGCACTCACCGGCGAGCGCCGCGAGCACCTGCTGGTAACCCAGCGCACGCGACGCGGTGCGCCCCTCGCGCAGCCCCTGCGCCTCCAGGGCGCGCACCTCGTCGACGAGGCCGGCCTCCCACATCACGTCGACGCGGCGCGCGATCCGCTCGTCGAGCTCCGGCCGGGCCACGTCGACCCCGATCTGGACGGTGTCGTAGACGGAGTCGTGCCCGGGCAGGTTCGCGGTGAAGGGCTGGCCGGTGATCTCGATGACCTCCAGGGCGCGGACGATGCGGCGGCCGTTGCCGGGCAGGATCGCACGGGCGGCCTCGGGGTCGGCGGCGGCCAGGCGGGCGTGCAGCGCGCCGGGGCCGCGCAGTGCCAGCTCCTCCTCCAGCCGGGCCCGGACCACGGGGTCGGTGCCGGGGAACTCCAGGTTGTCGACGGCACCGCGGACGTACAGGCCGGAGCCGCCGACCAGGATCGGCCAGCGGCCCTGGGCGAGCAGCGCGTCGATCCGCGCACGGGCCAGCTTCTGGTACTCGGCGACCGAGGCGGTGACGGTCACGTCCCAGACGTCCAGCAGGTGGTGCGGGACGCCGCCACGCTCCTCGGGGGTCAGTTTGGCGGTGCCGATGTCCATCCCCCGGTACAGCTGCATGGAGTCGGCGTTGACGACCTCGCCGCCCAGCCGCTGGGCGAGGAAGACACCGAGATCGGACTTCCCGGCCGCGGTGGGACCGACGACGGCGATGACACGGGGGGCGACGAGTGCACTGCTCACCGCACCAGTCTCGCAAACTCGGGGTGAGGTCTCGAACGAGTTGCGTGACGCGGGAACTTCGCCCGGGCGAGTACCGTATGAGGTGGTATGGACGTGTTCGCGCTACCGGCCGCGAGCCAGGGAAGGTGGATCATGGGTCTGCTGGACAACATGAAGGCCAGGCTCGCCCCGGCCAAGGACAAGGTGTCCGATCTCGCGCGCCAGCACGGGGACAAGGTGCAGCACGGCATCGACAAGGCCGCGAGGGCCGTCGACGAGCGGACCAAGGGCAAGTACAGCGACAAGATCCACGCGGGCACGGGCAAGGCCAGGGAGGCGATGGACCGCCTCGCCCACAAGGAGGGCCCGGGGCGCGCCACCGGTGGCCCGACGACCCCTGCCCCGCCCCCGCCGGAGGGCCCGCCGCCACCGATGTCCTGATCCGGTGCCCTGCCGAAGTGTCCTCGTAGGGGCGGCAGGCCGCCCGGGGCGAAGTGCCCCGGAGGCAGGCAGGCCCGCCCCGGGGCTAGGACCAGGTGGCGACCAGGTATCCCACGCCGTACGGCGCGTCCTCGTAGAGCAGGGCGCCGCCGAGGCTCGCCCCCTCGCCGGCTCCGGCCAGGACCTGCCAGGGTGCGCGGCCGGACGCCTTCAGGTCGGCGGCCAGCCCGGGGTCGAGCGCCTTGACGGCCGCGACGTCCGCCGCGCCCAGTGCCCGTGCGACCTCCGCGTCGAAGGGCGCCGCCCGCTCGTCCAGGTAGCCCGGCGCCTTGACCGTGCGGCACGCGCTGGCGTCGCCCATCACCAGCAGCGCCACCCGCCCGGCCCGGGCGCCGATCTCCCTGCCGGCCTTGGCGCACCGCTCGGGTGCGAGCGGTTCGCCCACGCCGAGCCCCTCGATCGGGGCGGCCGCCCAGCCGGTCCGTTCCAGCAGCCAGGCGCCGACGGCCAGCGAGGACGGCAGCTCCCGTCCGGGAGCGGTGTCCGTGGCGGAACCAAGGCGTACGTCCAGGTCGACGCCGAACCCGCGGAAGGACCCCGGGGAGCCCTGCGGGAACGGTCCGCGCCCGCTCCGCCCGGCGGGCCCGAGGACCACCAGCAGGTCCGGGCGGGCGGCGGCGAGGACGCCCAGCGCGTCCGCGCACGCCGCGCGCGCGGCGTCCATCTCGGGGGCCGCGCCCGCGGCGACCTCGGGCACGAGCAGCGGCGGACAGGGGCAGACTGCGGCGGCGACAAGCATGATCGGCAGGGTACGCCGTCGGCCGGCCGGCCGTTCGCCGGCGGCAGGTCAGTCGCAGCCGCAGCCGCTGCCCGTGGCGACCGGCAGCGGCGCCGGTGCGCCGATCTTCGGCAGGCCCAGCATGACGCCCGCCGGCTTGGCGGCCTCCGCGGCGTTGCGCTTCTCCCAGGCGTCCCCCGCGCGCGTGCGGCGCACGTCGAGGACCGCGCCCTCGGCGAGGAGGTGGTGCGGGGCGGCGTACGTCACCTCGACGGTGACCACGTCGCCGGGGCGCACGTCCTGCTCCGGCTTGGTGAAGTGGACCAGCCGGTTGTCGGGGGCGCGGCCGGACAGGCGGTGGGTGGCGCCGTCCTTGCGGCCCTCGCCCTCGGCGACCATCAGCTCCAGGGTGCGGCCGACCTGCTTCTTGTTCTCCTCCCAGGAGATCTCCTCCTGGAGGGCGACGAGGCGCTCGTAGCGCGCCTGGACGACCTCCTTGGGGATCTGGTCCTCCATGGTCGCGGCCGGGGTGCCGGGGCGCTTGGAGTACTGGAAGGTGAAGGCCTGCGCGAACCGGGCCTCACGCACCACGTGGAGGGTCTGCTCGAAGTCCTCCTCCGTCTCGCCGGGGAAACCGACGATGATGTCGGTGGTGATCGCGGCGTGCGGGATGGCGGCGCGGACCTTCTCGATGATGCCGAGGTAGCGCTCCTGCCGGTACGAACGGCGCATCGCCTTCAGGACGGTGTCCGAGCCGGACTGGAGCGGCATGTGCAGCTGCGGCATCACGTTCGGCGTCTCGGCCATGGCGGCGATGACGTCGTCGGTGAAGTCGCGCGGGTGCGGGGAGGTGAAGCGCACCCGCTCCAGGCCGTCGATCCCGCCGCAGGCGCGCAGCAGCTTGCTGAAGGCCTCGCGGTCGCCGATGTCGGAGCCGTAGGCGTTGACGTTCTGGCCGAGCAGCGTGATCTCGGAGACGCCCTCGGCGACCAGCGCCTCCACCTCGGCGAGGATGTCGCCGGGGCGGCGGTCCTTCTCCTTGCCGCGCAGCGCCGGGACGATGCAGAAGGTGCAGGTGTTGTTGCAGCCGACGGAGATCGACACCCACGCCGCGTAGGCGCTCTCGCGCCGGGTCGGCAGCGTGGACGGGAAGGCCTCCAGCGACTCCGCGATCTCGATCTGCGCCTCTTCCTGGACGCGGGCGCGCTCCAGGAGGACGGGCAGCTTGCCGATGTTGTGGGTGCCGAAGACGACGTCCACCCAGGGCGCCTTCTTCACGATGGTGTCGCGGTCCTTCTGCGCGAGGCAGCCGCCGACCGCGATCTGCATGCCGGGCCGCTGGGCCTTCCTGGGCGCGAGCCGGCCGAGGTTGCCGTAGAGCCGGTTGTCGGCGTTCTCGCGCACGGCGCAGGTGTTGAAGACGACGACGTCGGCGTCCCCGTCCGCTCCCTCGGGCGCCCGCACGTACCCGGCCTCTTCGAGCAGTCCGGACAATCGCTCGGAGTCGTGGACGTTCATCTGGCACCCGTAGGTGCGGATCTCGTAGGTCTTGGAAGATCGCACGTCCACTGCCGGGCCCCGGTCGCTGCTGCTGGTCATGCGTCCAAGGGTAGGCGGTCCGCGGGGAGCCCCGTCCCCCCTTACCCACGGGCCCGCCGGCGGCCCGGACCCGTGGGGAAAGGGGAACGTCAGCGGGAGACCGCCGAGGGTGCGGCCACGGCCGCGCGTTCGGCGGGCTTCGGGGTCAGGACCCGTTCGGCCAGCGGTCCGAAGACGAGCCCGAAGGCGGTCCACAGGGTCAGCTGGACGGCGAGGGCCGACAGGCGGAACTGCCAGAGGAGGGTGGCCGAGAAGTCCTTGGGCACCTCGTTGACGGCGGGCAGGAACGCGTACGCCAGTCCGACGGCCAGGACGAAGAACGCCCCCGCGGCCACCGTCGCGTTCCAGTTGCCCAGCCGGGGGGCCAGGCGCTTGCCCAGGATCACGGTGGCGATCGCCAGCAGCACGCTGAGGAGCATCATCAGGAAGTACAGGGTGGTGCGCCTGCCGATGGTGTCCGGGTCGCCGACGGACGGCGGGTTGGCGGGGTACTTCAGGAAGGGCACGACGTACACGGCGATCAGGCCGGCCGCGGCGAGCAGCAGCGCGCCGGCGCGCGGCCCGAAGCGGCCGATCCGGCCGAGCGCGAAGCAGTAGGCGAGGGCGGCGATGCCGCCGAAGGCGACGCCGTAGAGCAGTACACCGGTGGCCAGGCCGCCGGTGGACTGCATCGTGCGGCTGACGGCCTCCACGCCGTGTTCGTGGGAGTGCGCCTCCTCGTAGGCGATGGCCGAGTCGACGCGCGGCTCACCGAGGAAGTAGGCGGTGACCAGGGCGAGCAGGCCCGCGGCGAGACCCGCGAGCATGCCACGCACCAGCAGGTTGCGGACGGTTGCCGAGTTCATGGGTCGCTGGGTCTCTTCCCCGCCGTCAGTGGCAGGGGAAGCCGAGCAGGTGCCGAGCGTCGTGCACCCACTCGTGCACGTTCTCGCCGGACATCACGGAGGTGGCGCCCTGTTCGGCGCCGACGAAGTAGAGCAGGGCCAGCATCAGGATGCCGAAGAAGACCGCCCAGGGGGCGATCGCGCCGACCGGCAGTTTGGCCGGCGCGGTGGTGGTGACGGTGGTCGGCTGAGCGACGGACTGCGCCATGGCAGGACCTCCTGGGGAACTCGCGTCCCGTCTCGGTGGTGCACAGGACGACGGCGCGGGTCTGACTTGCCCACCACACAACCGGGATGTGCCGTGGGGGCTTACAGTGGCGCGACCGTGCCGGATTCCCACCGGCTTCCGCGATCCGTCGTCTATTTCGCCGAGAAGGTACCGCGAAGCCGGTGTCCGGCCAAGGGCGCACGGGGAGCGAACGGGCGCCCCTCGGACCACCGTTCCCTGTCGAGTCCTTGTGGGAGAAGGGCCGTCGACCGTGAGAGCGAGTACATGACCACCCGAGTGATGTTGATCTCACCCGCCGTGAACGCGGCCCTGCGGCAGGCCCGTTTCGACGAGGGGTGCCCGCTCGACCCGGCCGGGGCGGAGCACGCCGGCGCGGCGGCGGCAGCGCTCCCGCGCGCCGCGCGGGCACTCGTCTCCCCCAGCGTCCGCTGCCGGCAGACGGCGGCCGCGCTCGGCCTCGACGCCGGTGACGCCCCGGAACTGGCCGGCCTCGACGTGGGCCGCTGGCGCGGCCGCACGCTCGACGAGGTGGGCGCCTCCGAGCCGGAGGCGGTGGCCCGGTGGCTGACCGATCCCGCGTCCGCGCCGCACGGCGGGGAGTCGGTGCACGAGCTGTGCGAGCGGGTCGGCGCCTGGCTGGAAGACGCGGCGCGCTGCGACGGCCGGACGATCGCCGTCGTGGAGCCTGATGTCGTACGAGCCGCGACCGTCCGGGTGCTCGGGGCACCCGAGGCGGCCTTCTGGCGGGTCGACGTACGGCCGTTGCACGCGGCCGGGTTCAGTGGCCGCGCCGGCCGCTGGAACCTCACGGCCGGACGGCCGCTCGGCCGGGACGGCGACGGCGGCGGCTGACGGGGCCTTGCGACGGCTGACGCCTTGCGAGGGCTGACGGAGGGGCCGGAAGATCTCCACGCGGGCGCGGAACGGCCGAACGGCGGCCGTCGCCCGGCCTCTACTCCTGCGAGACCCGTACGACGGCCAGCGTGATGTTGTCCGGGCCGCCGGCCTCGATGGCCGCCTTCCACAGTTCGAAGGCCGCGCGGCCGTCGTCGTGCTCCCGCAGCACGTCGTCGAGCACCTCTTCCGGCACCGGGTCGGTCAGGCCGTCGGTGCACACCAGGAAGCGGTCGCCGGGCGCGAGCGGCACGGCCGTCACGTGCGGGGTGACGGCGCTGAAGGGACGGGTGCCGCCCAGGCACTGGGTGACGAGGGACGTGGTGCGCCGGCCGGGCCCGGCCGGCGGGCTGTCGTCGACGCTCACCTGGCGCAGCCCGTCCCGGCCCGCCGCGAAGACCCTGCTGTCGCCCACGTTGAACACCAGCACCGAGCCGGGCCGTACGACGACGCCGGCCACCGTCGTCCCCATGATGGCGATCTCACTGCCCCCGGTGCCGCCGGCGGCCTCGTACACGGCGCGGTTGCAGGCGCCCAGGGTGTCGCGGACGGCGTCCTCGTCACTCAGGGCGGCACCGGCCGCCGCGATCCGGCGGGCGACGAGCGCGCTGGCCACGTCACCGCCGGGATGCCCGCCGAGCCCGTCGGCGACGGCGACGACGAGGGGGCCGCCGAGCGGGAAGACCAGGGTCTGCGGACTGTCGGTCACCGTGGCGCACAGGGTCCACGGCCCGGCGACGAGGCTGTCCTCGTTCCGCTCGCGGAGCAGCCCGGGGTGGCTCAGTGCGCTCACCGCCACGTACGGCATGGAACGCCACCGCCTTCCCGCGGATGGGGGTCGCCCTGCGCGCTGCTTTCAGGGTAGGCGGTCACCCGGGGAGACTTCCTGCCGTGGAAACCGGTGGAGGACCGGCCCGGGCTGCGCCTAGGGTCGCGGAATGAGTACCCGGACCTTCCGTATCACCGTGCGCGGCGTCTTCGACGCCCTCACCGGCGCACAGCGGGCCGCGTTGCTGGCCGACGCCGCCGAACACGACGTGCTGCGCGCCGCGTTCACCCCCGAGGGGACCCTGACCTACGACATCGCCGCCCGGCCGGCGTTCGTCTTCCGCTTCTCCGACACCGGGGAGGAAGAGGAGGACGCTTTGGAGGCGGCCGAACGGGCCGAGGAGCGGGCGACGGCCTGGCTGACCGAGCGCGGCTACGGCTTCAAGAACCTCCGTTCCACCGCCGAGGACCTCTCCCAGGCACCCATGGGCAAGCGGCAGCGGCGCGCGGCGCGTTCACTCGGCTCATGAACTTGAGCAGTCAAGGAGATAGCAAGGGAATGGGGGGTGCTGGGGCTGTCATGAATGAGTCTCTGGACGTGGTGCTGCGGCTGGTGCGGGCGCAGGCGGCGCTCGTGCGACGGTTCGACGCCCGGCTGGGCGGGCTGCACGGCGTCAGCCTGTCCGACTTCACCCTGCTGCTGCGGCTCGGGCAGGCGCCCGGCGGCCGGATGCGGCGGGTCGACCTCGCCGAGGTCCTGGGGCTGACGGCCTCCGGGGTCACCCGCGGGCTGGCTCCGCTGGAGCGGATCGGCCTGGTGACACGCGAGCCGGACGCCCGGGACGCGCGCGTCGCCTACGCCTCGCTCACCGGGACGGGACGCCGGCGGCTGCGGGAGATGCTGGCCACGGCCGAGGAGACCGCCACCGACGTCCTCGCCGTTCCCGCGTGGGGCAAGGAGGACGTCGCAGTGTTCTCGGACCTGCTGTCCCGGCTCGGCGGCACCGGACCGTCCGGCCGCTGACGTCCCGAGCGGGGCGTGGGCCACCGGTTCCCCGTGACCGGCGGCCCACGCCTCGGCTCCCTCCCGCACCCGTCTCCGGCACCCCGGGCCTCCGCCGCCCTCGACGCCAACTCGCGGTGTCACACGTCACGTTGGAGTGTGGCCGATTGTGGGGGGCCGCCACTCGCGGGCGTGGCATGCTCAGGCCCGTCACCGAGTTACCGGCCGGTACTACCCGTTTGCAGCCCACTCGCCGGCACCTCTCTGCCACCCCCCACTTCACTCAGGACCCACCTTGCGCACACGCATGAGGCACAGACGTGCCCTGCTGCCCACTTTCGCCGTCGCCACGGTCTTCCTCGCCGCGGCCTGCTCCTCCTCGGCGCCGCATGCCGAGCAGTCCGCGGCCGGCGGACACTCCCGTCAGGCCGCGGCCGACGACCGACCCGCCGACGGTACGGACCACGCGCTCACCGTCGCCGCCGCACCCACCGCCACCGCGACCGCCACGGCGAGCCCGGGCGGCACGGGCGGCCCCGGCCACCGGGCGCACAAGACCACGCTCACCGTCAGCTCGTACGACAGCCGTACCCGGCGGGCCGTCATCTCCGACAAGCCGGTCAAGCGCGGGAGTTCGCCGACCGCGCCCGCTCCTTCCGGCACCCCTTCCGCGGCACCGCACCAGGCCGCCGTGGGCGACGTGATCGCCAGCGCGCCCGCACCGGGCGCGCCGCACGGACTGCTCGCCAAGGTCACCAAGGTGATGGGCGAGACGGACGGCGGCACCCGGGTGCAGACAGAACCGGCCACCCTCAACGCGCTGCTGGGCGACGACACCGCGAAGGGCGACGTGCCGGTCGACCCGTCGTCGTTCACCGTCGACAAGCTGCTGCCCGACGTGAAGGTGTCCTGGTCCAAGACCGGTGACGTGCACGCCGGCCCCAGGGGCGCGGCCGTGCCCCTGGGCAGCCTCCGGCTCGACGTGAGCGCCGAGGTGCCCACGGCCAAGGACGCTCCGGTCTCCGCCTCCGCCTCGGTGAAGGGCTTCGTGCAGGTCGCGCCGCAGGTCGACTTCGCCTACGGCGGCACCGGGACCGACGCCGCGCCCGGTTCGGCGTACCTCGGTGTCTCCGGTGACTGGGCCTCCGGATGGGCGGTCAAGGGCCGCGCGGCCGCCACCACCTCGACGCCGCTGCGCATCCCGTTCGCCAAGCTGCACGCCGACCCCGTCCTGCAGGTCGGCCCCGTCCCCGTGGTCGTCAACCTGGACCTGACCTGCTACCTGCAGATCAGCGCCGACGGGAAGGTCACCGTCGACGTCCGGCAGAACCTCAAGGGCGACTTCAAGGCGGGCGGCACCTTCGGCATCGGCAGGGGCTGGACCCCGGTCAGCTCCTCGGACATGACGAGCACGCCCGTACGCGCCTCGGTCACCGCCGACGGCAGCGTGAAGACGGCGCTCGGCGCCGAGGCGTCCGTGGGCCTGTACGGCACCGTCGGCGTCACCGCCGACCTGGCCCCCTACCTGCGCGGCGAGGCCTCCGGATCGGTGACCACCGGCGATGGCGGGCCGAAGGCCGAGGGCTCCTGGGCCGTGTACGGCGGGGTCGACCTGTCCGGGACCCTCCGGCTCCAGCTGTCCGTCTTCGGTACGCCGGTCATCCAGCGGAGCATCCCGCTGGGCGCCCTGCACCGCGAGTGGAAGCTGGCGGGCGGCTCCTCGTCGGTGTAGGCCGCGCCGGACGCCGTACGGGCCGTCAGGCCGCGCCGCCCGGTATCCAGCCCTGGCGGCGCAGCACGGCCGACACGTCCGGCGCCCGGTAGTGCTCTCCCTTGAGGACCTTGCCGTCGGCCCGGCGGGCGACCTGCCCGTCCGGGCCGAGCTTGCTCATGTTCGCGCGGTGGATCTCGGCGATCACCTCGTCGAGGTCGACGCCGTGGACCAGCGCCGTGCCGTACGCCACGTAGACCACGTCGGCCAGTTCGTGCGCCAGCCGGTCCAGCGGGCCCTCGACCGCCACCTCGGCGGCCTCCGCGGCCTCCTCGGCGAGCAGCTCCCCGCGGTGGGCGGCCAGTTCGGGCGGGACCTCCGCCGGCGTGCTGCGGGCGTGGAGGCCGAAGGCGAGGTGGAACTCGCGGACGAGGTCGGCGGGGGAAGCGGTCATACGGGGACTCTAACGGCCGTCACCGGCAAAGCTCCCCGCGCCCGCCGCGGACCGGAAGCGGCGCTCGTCCGCGCGAAGTGACCTCCGCCCTGTTCAGCCGCGCGCGTCGCCTGGCAGGATCGCCGCATGTCCAAGCTCTTCCCCCGTATCAGCAGGCGCCGGGCGCTGCGCAGCGCGGCCGTCGGCGTCGTGGCCCTCGGGCTGCTGCTGTGGTGGCTGCTGCCCCTGGGCGAGGACCCGCCGAGCGGGACGATCGTCTTCAGCACCGGCACGGCCCGGGGGGTCTACCAGGAGTACGGCGAGCGGCTGCGCACGGAGCTGGCCGAGGACATGCCCGGCCTGAAGGTCAAGCTGCTCTCCAGCGCCGGCTCGCAGGAGAACGTCCAGCGGGTCGCGACCGGGAAGGCCGACTTCACGTTCGCGGCGGCCGACGCGGTGGCCGCGTACCAGCTGCGGCACGGCAGCGGAGCGGGGCGGCTGCGCGGCGTGGCCCGGCTCTACGACGACTACGTCCATCTCATCGTGCGGCGCGGCTCGGACGTCAAGAGCGTCGCCGATCTACGGCACAAGCGGGTGGCGATCGGGCCGCCCGACTCCGGTGTGCGGCTGATAGCCGACCGTGTGCTCAAGGCCGCGGGAATCGACCCGCGCAAGGACATCACACCCGTCGCGGACGGCATCGACATCGGCCCGGACCGGCTGCGTCGGGGGAAGATCGACGCCTTCTTCTGGTCGGGAGGTCTGCCCACGAAGGGGCTGCTGACGCTGGCGAGGAAGTCCGCCTTCACGTTCGTGCCGATCGACGCCGGCCTGGTGGCGAAGCTGCACGCCGACGGGGAGGAGGCCCGCTACTACCGGGCGACGAACATCCCCGAGTCCGCCTACCCGAAGGTGCAGCACGGCGCGCAGGTGCCGACGATCGCCGTGTCCAACGTGCTGATGACGCGCACGGACATGGATCCCCGGCTGACCGAGTGGGTGACCCGCACGGTGATCAAGAGCCGCGACGGCATCGGCGCCCATGTCCATTCCGCGCAGCTGGTGGACCTGCGCACCGCCATCTACACCGATCCGCTGCCGCTGCAGGAGGGCGCCCGGCGCTACTACCGCTCGATGAAGCCGTAGGCGACCGGAGCGGGCCGGCCGGCGGGGTCCGCCCACCGGCGTCCCCTCTGCCGGCGTGCCCGTCCACCCGCGGGTCCGCCTACCGGTGCGCGTCCGCGTGCCGCGGCACCGAGACGGTCACCCGCAGTCCCTGCGGCTCGTGGTGGGCGTAGTCGATCGAGCCGCCGCCCGCGGCCAGCAGGACACGGGTGATGGACAGGCCCAGGCCCGATCCCTTGACGTTCTGGTGGCGTCCGCTGCGCCAGAAGCGGTCGCCCACGCGCGCGAGTTCCTCGTCGGTGAGGCCGGGGCCGGTGTCGGTGACGACGACCGTGGAGTTGTCGCCGTCGGCGGCGACGGTGACCTCGACGGTGCCGGCCTCGGGGGTGAACTTGACGGCGTTGTCGATCACCGCGTCCAGCGCGCTGGACAGCGTGATCGGGTCGGCCCACGCGGTCGTGGGCGGGCAGTCGCCGGTCAGCCGGACGCCCTTGGCGTCGGCCGCCGCCGACCAGGCGGCCAGCCTCTCCTCGGCCAGGGCACCGACGTCGGTGAGCTGCAGGTCGGCCTCGGCGTGCTCGGCCAGCGCCAGGTCGAGCAGGTCGTCCAGGACCTGCGCGAGACGCTTGCCCTCGGTGCGGACCGAGGCGATCTCCTCGTTGCCCTCGGGGAGTTCGAGGGCGAGCAGTTCGATGCGCAGCAGCAGGGCCGAGAGCGGGTTGCGCAGCTGGTGCGAGGCGTCGGCGACGAAGGCGCGCTGCTGCTCCAGCACGTCCTCGACGTTGTCGGCCATCTCGTTGAACGAGCGGGCCAGCCGTCTGAGTTCCGGCGGTCCGCCGGCGGCCGCCACACGGGACTTCAGGCGTCCGGTGGCGATGTCGTGCGTGGTGGCGTCCAGCACGCGTACCGGCCTGAGCACCCAGCCGGTCAGCCGCAGCGCGGCGCTGACGGCGAGCAGCATCGCCGCGATCTCGCCGGCCCCGATGAGCAGCCAGCCCCGCAGGATCCGCGAGCGCATCTGCCCGGTGGGCGAGTCGGTGACGACGACCGCGACGACGTCTCCGTCCCGGATGACGGGTGAGGCGACGACGAGCCGGCTGCGCTGCCACGGCCACACCTGCCGCGGGTCGTGGCTGCGCCGGCTGAGCTTGGCCTCGTCGAAGGCCGTCCGGACCTCCCCCAGGCGCGGTACGAACCAGTCGTCGGGGGCGTTGGCCATCGCCGATCCGTTGCGGTAGAAGACGCCCGCGCGGATGCCGTAGACGCCGTAGTAGCTGTCCAGTTCGCGGCGGAGCGTCTCCTGGCGCTCGTCCGGGGCGGTGCGCCGGGAGCCGCCGGGCGCCGTGGTGACGTACTGGGCGAGCGCGGCGAAGCGGGCCGTGTCGTCGATCCGGTCCACGACGACCCGCTGCTGCTGGGCGGCGGCCACACTGACGGCGAGCGGGAGGCCGAGGGCGAGCAGGACGGCCGCCATCAGGACGATGAGCAGCGGTAGGAGCCGTGTGCGCACCCGTCCCCGCTAGGCGGCCGGGGCGACGAGCCGGTAGCCGACGCCGCGTACGGTCTCGATCAGCGCGGGCATGCGCAGTTTGGCGCGCAGGGAGGCGACGTGCACCTCCAGGGTGCGTCCGGTGCCCTCCCAGCTGGTGCGCCAGACCTCGCTGATGATCTGCTCGCGCCGGAAGACCACGCCTGGCCGCTGGGCGAGCAGGGCGAGCAGGTCGAACTCCTTGCGGGTCAGCTGGATCGTCGCACCGTCCACGCTGACCTGGCGGGTGGGCAGTTCGATGCGCACGGAACCGAGGTGCAGCGCGTCCTCCCCGCCCGCGGAGGGCTCCTCGTGGACGGTTCGCCTGCTCACGGCGTGGATACGGGCCAGCAGCTCGCCGGTGTCGTACGGCTTCACCACGTAGTCGTCGGCGCCCAGATTGAGTCCGTGGATGCGGGAGCGGACGTCGGCACGCGCGGTGACCATGATCACCGGGGTGCTGGTGCGCTTGCGGATCTTGCCGCAGACCTCGTAGCCGTCCTGGTCGGGCAGACCGAGGTCGAGCAGGACCACACCGAACCCCGCGCTCTCGGGGACGAGCGCCTGCAGGGCCTCCTCGCCACTGCGCGCGTGGGTGACGTCGAAGCCGTGCCGTGCGAGGACGGCGGACAGGGCCGCGGCGACGTGGTTGTCGTCCTCGACGAGCAGCAGTCTCATCCCGGCCCCCTCCGGTTCAGCGGTCGTACGGTCTCGGTTCTCGTGCGTGTGGTCCGCGTGCACGCGCGTGTGCACCATGGCAGTGACGCCGATGGACAAGGACGGCGTCAAGGGTGTTCCGGTTGCCCGGCGCTTCCGTTATCCGCCCGATACGCGCGCGGACGGCAAGTGCTACGACACGTGTCCGATTGCTATCGGATCGTGATGCTCAAGTCTCCCTCAGATGTGATGACGCAGGTCACAGGCGCTCACTACTGTCCTCCGAAACCGAGGAGGACGGAGCCCGAGAGCGATGACCAATGTATCGGTGGCCAAGGAAGACGTGGCCACGTCCGACGAACTGGTCGTCCTGAAGAGCGTCAACAAGCACTTCGGCGCGTTGCACGTGCTCCAGGACATCGACCTGACGATCGACCGCGGCGAGGTCGTCGTGGTCATCGGGCCCTCCGGGTCCGGGAAGTCGACGCTGTGCCGCACCATCAACCGCCTGGAGACGATCGATTCGGGCGCCATCACCATCGACGGGAAGGCGCTGCCCCACGAGGGCAAGGAACTGGCCAGGCTGCGTGCCGACGTCGGGATGGTCTTCCAGTCCTTCAACCTCTTCGCGCACAAGACCGTGCTCGAGAACGTGATGCTGGGTCAGCTCAAGGTCCGCAAGGCGGACAAGAAGCAGGCCGAGCAGAAGGCGCGGGCGCTGCTCGACCGGGTCGGCGTGGGCACCCAGGCCGACAAGTACCCGGCCCAGCTGTCCGGCGGCCAGCAGCAGCGCGTCGCGATCGCACGGGCACTGGCGATGGACCCGAAGGTCATGCTCTTCGACGAGCCGACCTCCGCCCTGGACCCCGAGATGATCAACGAGGTCCTGGAGGTCATGCAGCAGCTCGCCCGTGAGGGCATGACGATGATCGTCGTCACCCACGAGATGGGCTTCGCGCGATCGGCCGCGAACCGGGTGGTCTTCATGGCGGACGGCCGGATCGTCGAACAGGCCGCGCCCGATCAGTTCTTCAGCAACCCGCGCAGCGACCGGGCCAAGGACTTCCTGTCCAAGATCCTGCACCACTGACCGTGCGGGAAGGGCATCCGCACACCCCGGGTCGCCCTTTCACGGACTCGTTCGTCACCACTTCAGAAGGAAATTCACCATGAAGCTCCGCAAGGTCACCGCCGCCTCGGCCGTCCTGCTCTCCCTGTCCGTGGCCGCCACCGCGTGCGGCGGCGACAAGAAGGACGACAAGGGCTCCTCCGGTGGCGGCAACACGATCACCATCGGCATCAAGTTCGACCAGCCGGGCATCGGCCAGAAGACCCCGCAGGGCTACTCGGGCTTCGACGTCGACGTGGCCACCTATGTCGCCAAGAAGCTCGGCTACAGCTCGGACCAGATCGAGTGGAAGGAGTCGAAGAGCGCCGACCGCGAGACCATGCTCAAGCGCGGCGACGTCGACTTCATCGCCGCCTCCTACTCGATCACGCCGGAGCGCCAGAAGCTGGTCGACTTCGCCGGCCCGTACCTGCTCGCCCACCAGGACGTGCTGGTCCGCGCGGACGACAAGAGCATCAAGTCGGCGGCCGACCTCAACAAGGCGAGGCTCTGCTCCGTCACCGGCTCGACCTCGGCGCAGAACATCAAGGACACGCTGGCGCCCAAGGCGCAGCTGCAGAAGTACCCGACGTACTCCGCGTGTCTGACCGGCCTGCAGAACAAGGCCATCGACGCCCTCACCACGGACGACTCGATCCTCGCCGGTTACGCCTCCCAGGCCCAGTTCAAGGGCAAGTTCAAGCTCGGCGGTCTGAAGATGACCAACGAGAACTACGGCATCGGTGTCAAGAAGGGCAGCGACCTCAAGGCCAAGATCAACAAGGCCCTGGAGTCGATGGTCTCCGACGGCTCCTGGGATGCGGCCGTGAAGAAGAACTTCGGCCCGGCCAACTACAAGAACGAGCCGGCGCCGAAGATCGGCGACATCAAGAGCTGAGGCAACGCCCGGTGGATGCGCCGTCCGTGAGGGCGGCGCATCCGGGCATCCCTACACGCGAAAGCGCGGGAGATCGTGTTCGACTTTCTTGACGACTACGACGTACTGGGCGCCTTCTGGACGACGGTGCAGCTGACGCTGCTGTCCGCCGTGGGCTCCCTGGTCTGGGGCACCCTGCTGGCCGCCATGCGGGTGGGCCCGGTGCCGTTGATGCGCGGTTTCGGCACCGCCTACGTGAACATCGTGCGGAACATTCCGCTCACGGTGATCATCCTGTTCGCCTCGCTCGGCCTGAAGGACACGCTGAGCATCAGCCTGGGTGCCAGTGATGTGGACACGGCCACCTTCCGCCTGGCGGTGCTCGGGCTGGTCGTCTACACGGCGGCCTTCGTGTGCGAGGCGATCCGGGCCGGCATCAACACCGTGCCCGTCGGCCAGGCGGAGGCCGCGCGCGCCATCGGCCTGAGCTTCACCCAGGTCCTGTTGCTGGTCGTACTGCCGCAGGCCTTCCGGGCCGCCGTTCTCCCGCTGACCAACGTCCTGATCGCACTGACGAAGAACACGACGGTGGCAGCCGCGATCGGCGTCGCCGAGGCGGCGCTGCTGATGAAGAACATGGTCGAGAAGGAGGCGCAGCTGCTGCTGATCTCCGCGATCATCGCGTTCGGCTTCTGTCTCCTGACCCTGCCGACCGGCCTGATCCTCGGCTGGGTGGGCAAGAAGGTGGCGGTGAAGCGATGAGCTCGGTCCTGTACGACGCCCAGGGGCCCCGCGCCAAGCGGCGCAACATCCTCTACACGGCGCTCTTCCTCGTCGCCATCGCGGCCGCCGGCTGGTGGCTGTACGCGACTCTCGACGACAAGAACCAGCTCGACTGGGTGTTGTGGAAGCCGTACCTCGGCGGCAGCACAGAGGCGTACTCGACGTACATATGGCCTGGCCTGCAGAACACCCTGAAGGCGGCGGCCCTGGCGATGGTCATCGCGCTGCCGCTGGGTGCCGTCCTGGGTATCGCCCGGCTCTCGGACCACGTTTGGGTCCGCGTCCCGGCCTCGGTCGTGGTCGAGTTCTTCCGCGCGATCCCGGTGCTGGTCCTGATGATCTTCGGCAACGAGCTGTACAGCTCCTACACCGACGTGAGTTCCGACGACCGTCCGCTGTACGCGGTCGTCACCGGCCTGGTGCTCTACAACGCGTCGGTGCTCGCGGAGATCGTCCGCGCGGGCATCCTCGCCCTGCCGAAGGGCCAGTCCGAGGCGGCCATGGCGATCGGCCTGCGCAAGAACCAGGTGATGCGGCTCGTCCTGCTGCCGCAGGCGGTCACCACCATGCTCCCGGCGATCGTGAGCCAGCTGGTGGTCATCGTGAAGGACACCGCGCTCGGCGGCGCCGTCCTCACCTTCCCCGAACTGCTCTCCTCGGTGAACACCATGAGCAGCTACTACGGCGCCAACACCATCGCCTCCTTCACGGTGGTGGCCGTGATCTTCCTGGTCATCAACTTCTCGCTCACCTCGTTCGCCGGCTGGCTCGAGGGCCGGCTGCGGCGGCGGAAGAAGTCGACCGGGGCGGTGCTCGGCGCCCAGGACGTGGCGCACATCGGGGGCACGGCGGCGACCGGGGCCGGAGGCGCCCCCGGGGGCCTGGACCTCAGCGGTCCCTTCGTCGGCGGCGCCGGCAAGGACGACTGACGGTCATTCAGGTGGCCTGAGGAGGTTGGAGGCAGTGGCGTGATCGCCACTGCCTCCATTCGCTTGACGCAAACTCTGCCAATGGGTTGCATACGTCGTGTGATCGTGCACCCCGCCCCACCTTCCTGTTCACTTGTCCTCGTCGAGGCATCGTCACGGGCAGGGGGCGCCGCGTCATGGACCCGGTGATCATCGTCGGAGCGGGGCCCGTCGGGCTCACGCTCGCCCTGGCGCTGGCCCGTCAGGAGGTGCCGGTCGTCGTCCTGGACGAGGGGCCCGGCAAGGACGAGCCCCGCCCGGCGCGCACGGTGGTGCTGAGCGAGGACACGCTCGCCCTGCTGGATCGGCTGACCGGCGTGACGCTCGATCAGCACGGGCTGCGCTGGACCGGATGGCGGTCCATGCGGCGCAAGCAGGTGACCAGCGAGGTCGCTTTCACGGAGGCCGGGCCCGACGCCCCGCTGCACATCGCCCAGCACGTCCTCACGCACGCCCTGCGCGCCGCCGTCGCCGCCCGGCCGCTGGTGCGGGTGGCCGTGGACAGCCGCCTGGACGCGATCGAGCAGGAGCGTTCCGGCGTCAGCGCGCGCACACGCGGGCCGCACGGCACCTGGTGGCGCGGCAGCCATCTGGTCGGCTGCGACGGAACCCGTTCCACGGTTCGCAAGCTCCAGGACATCCGCTTCCCGGGCCGTACGGCGGTGGAGCGGCACGCGGTCGCCACGCTGCGCACGGAACTTCCCTGGGAAGGTCAGGCGCTGCTCCACCGGACGCCGCCGTGGCGGCAGTCCGGGCCCTCGGCCGCGGAGGTGACCGCCCGCCCCCTCCCGGACGGCGTGTGGCGTCTGGACTGGCTGCTGCCGCCGGGCAGGGACCTGGTCACGCCCGAGGACCTGGTGGCCCGGGTCCGCGAGACCCTCGCGGGCTGGACCGACGGCACCACACCGGCGTACGACCTGCTCGACACCGGTGTCCACACCGTGCACCACCGGCTGGCCCGCCGGTGGCGCGCCGGTCGCGTCTTCCTCGCCGGGGACGCGGCCCATCTGCTCGGCGCCTTCGGCACCCAGGGGCTCGACGAGGGCCTGCGGGACGCCGACAACCTCGCCTGGAAGCTGGCCGCCGCCTGGCACCACGGCCCGCGCGAGGCCCTGCTCGACAGCTACCAGGCCGAGCGGCGCGCGGTGGTCGCCGCCCGGCTGCGCGCCGCCGACCAGGTGCTGCCGGTGCTGCGCGGCGGAGGCGGACTGCGTCAGATCATGCCGGGCACGGCCCGGGGCCACGACGCGCTGCTCGCGGACGGTCACCTGGGGCGCGGGGCGCTCGGCGCTCCGGGGTCGTACGCCGGATCCCCGCTCGCGCCGCGGCACCTGGAGGCGGAGATCCCGGTCGGCACCCCGCCCGGGGCGGCCGTCACGGACGTCCGGGTCACGGCGGAGGACGGTTCCTTCGTGCGGTTGCGCGACCGGCTCGGCCGGGGCGCACTGCTCGTCGTCCTGATCGCGCCGGGCACGGGCGTGTGGGACCGCAAGCACTGGATGTCCGCCGGGGTGATGCCCCGGCTCGCGGCCGCCGTGACGGCGCTGCCGTACGCCGCCGAGCTGCTGGTCGCCGAGAGTTACCCCGGTGCGCCGGCGCACAGCGTGCTGCTGGTGCGCCCCGACGGCCATCTGGTCACGGCGCTGAGCGGCGTCCGCCCGGCCGACCTGTACGCGGCGGCCGAGGCCGCGGTGGGCGGCGCGGTGCGGGAGGGGCGGGAGGAGCGGGAAGAGGCGGAGGCCGGTTCCTGGGCGCGCTGACCGCGCCCCTCAACGCCTCCGTCCACATGGTGACGGTGAGTTGACCCGGGTACGGTCGCGTGCTGTACTCCGGACCGTGACCGACACCTTTGTGCGCCTGTGGCGGAGGGTCCACATGGACCTCGTCCGCTACGCGGGCTGCGTGTGTCGCCCGTCCTGCTGATTCGCATCCTCTTCCTTCCCTTTCCGGGCGCCGTCGTGCGCCCGTTCCGCGAACCTTCCTCAGGACGGTGTACGTGTCTGTCTCCCCTGCCCCCGTGTCCCCTGCCGTCGGATCGGCGCCCACCCAGGCGGACCTCCTCGACTTCGTACGGCGCACCGCGGCCGACGCCGGGCTGATCGCCTCCCTCCCGCTCGACCCGGAGGGCCGTACCTGGGTGCGGCTGGAGGGACCGGGCGGCAGCGAGGCCTGGCTGATCGGCTGGCCGCCCGGCTCCGGCACGGGCTGGCACGACCACGCCGATTCGGTCGGCGCCTTCGTCACCGCCTCGGGCGAGCTGACGGAGTACTCCCTCGCCGTCCGTCTCCCGGCCGACGGCTGGAAGACCCTGGAGCTCACCGAGGACGTCGACCGCGAACGCCGGCTGCCCGCGGGGAAGGGCCGCTCCTTCGGCCGCCACCATGTGCACGAGGTGCTCAACGGCTCCGCCGACCGGCACGCGGTCTCCGTCCACGCCTACTACCCGCCGCTGCCCCGGATCCGCCGCTTCAGCCGGACGGGTCCGGTCCTGCGCCTGGAGCAGGTCGAACGCCCGGAGGACTGGCAGTGAGCGGCAGCATGGGCAGCCCACGGGCGGACAGCGAGGAGACGACGGTGAGCGTGACACACGAGGGGCCCTTCGGCGGCGAGCAGCCGACGGGGGACGCGGCGGGAGGACTGCCCGTCGGCATCGACGAGTTGCTGGAGCGGGTGCGTGCGGGCTACCGGCGCATCGAGGCACGTGAGGCGCACGAGGCGGCGCGGACCGGTGAGGCACTGCTCGTCGACATCCGGTACGAAGCCCTGCGCAACCGGGACGGGCTGGTCCCGGGAGCCCTCGTCGTCGAACGCAACGAACTGGAGTGGCGCCTCGACCCGCAGGGCAGCCACCGGGTCCCCCAGGCCACCGGGCACGACCTTCGTGTCGTGGTCGTCTGCAACGAGGGCTACGCCTCCAGCCTCGCCGCCGCCTCCCTGCACCAGCTGGGCCTGCGCCGGGCGACGGATCTGGTGGGCGGCTTCCAGGCCTGGCGGGCGGCGGGGCTGCCGGTGGAACCGGTGGCGTCCTGAGCGCGGGACCGGGCTGAGCGCGGGACCGGGCTGACGTCCTGGGCGCGGGGCGAGGCGGACGTCCTGGGTGCGGTTCCGGGCTGAGGTCCTGGGCGCGGTTCCGGGTGGCTATTCCTTCGCCGTGGCCACCGTCACCGCCCGCACCCGCAGGGCCGCTCGGCCGGGCACGGCGGCGGCGACGAGGGCGAGGAGGCCGGCGACCCCGACGAGGGCGGCGTAGAGCAGGGGCGTGACCGTGGGGGCGGCGTGGCCCGTCATGCCGAGGCTGAAGGCGCTGAGGACGGCGAGGGCGATACCGCTGCCGAGGGAGGTGGCGAGGAGCAGAACGGACAGCACCTCGGTGCGCAGCAGGCGCAGCACCTGGCGGCGGGTCGCTCCGGCGAGGCGGAGCAGGGCGAACTCCCGGACACGTTCCGCGACCGACATGGCGAGCGTGTTGACGACGGCGATGGCGGTGAAGGCCAGGACGAGTCCCATGGCCAGGTAGTTGACCTCGGCGTTCGTCTGCTGACGTGCGGCCTGGAGGTGGTCGGCGTCGTTCGGCGAAAGGACTTTCAGTCCCGGGAACTCACGCAGTGTGGTCGCGAGTTGTGTCTGTGTACGAGTCGTGCTCACGAGGACGGAGGAGGCGAGCGGGTTGTCGACGTGGCCGGCCACGAGGTCGTGGGCGAAGGTGAGATCGCCGAAGCCGAGACCCCGGGCGTAGACGGCGGCGACGGTGAACGTGGCGGGTGTGCCGTCGCCGAGTGTGAGTTTCAGGGTGCTTCCGGGCTTCAGGTGGTGCTGGTCGGCGGCGAGCGCGCTGACGGCGACGGTGCCGGGGGCCAGCCGGGCGAGGGAGCCGGCCGTGACGTCGGGGTTCCAGTTGCGGGTCAGGCCGGCCGGGGTGACGCCCTGCGCGGGGTACTTGTCGAGGCCGACGCGGATCGTGGTGCGGACCACTTCGGTGACGGTGTCGTGCTGGGCGCGCAGCCGCTGTGCGGCCTCGCCGGGGACGCCCGGTCCCTGGGCGGCGACGACCCAGTCGGCCGTGACCCCCTCGCGGGCCTGGGTGCGGGCGGCCGCGCCGAGCGTGGTCTGGACGAACAGGACGGTGCAGGTCATGCCGATGAGCAGGGTGAGGGGGGTGACTACGGAGGCCATGCGGGCGGCGTTGCCACGCAGGTTGGCGGTGGCGAGGCGGCCACCGTGACCGGTGAGCCGGAGCGGGCCGGCGAGCAGCAGCGCGGCCGCCCTGACCAGGAGCGGACCGAGCAGGGCGACGGAGGTGGACAGGACCACGACGGCGAGGAAGGTCACCGGTGTCGACGCGGGCTCGGTGCGCAGGGAGGTGAGGACGACGACGAGGACGGTTCCGCCGGCGAGGAGCAGCAGCCCGGCGGCGATACGGCCCCAGGCGGGGCGCCGGCCCTCGGCCGCGGTCTCGGCGAGGGCCTCGGCCGGGCGGATCATCGCGACCCTGCGGGAGGCGATGCGGGCCGCGGCCCAGGCGCCGAGCAGGGTGGCGGCGAGCGCGGCGAACGGCGGGAAGACGCCGACGGTGTGCTGGAGCGTGTCGGGTACGGCGCCCAGAGCGACGAACCGGGAGTACAGCCAGCCGCCGAGCGGGAGCCCGAGGAGCGCGCCGGTGGTGCCCGCTGCCGCGCCGACGATCAGAGCCTCACGGCCGAGGAGCCTGCGGATCTGTCCGGACGTGGCGGCGATGGCGCGGAGCACGGCGAGTTCACGCCGGCGCTGCTGGACGGTGAGCGCGAAGGTGCCGACGACCACGAGCACGGCCACCAGCAGCGAGGTGCCGCCCATCGCGCCGCCCATGCTGACCAGCCGGGTGCGGGCGACGGCCGCGTCCAGGAACTCGACGGGTCCGCGGGCGTCGCCGGTGCTGACCTGGGCGGTGGTGCCGTGCAGCGCCCGCACCGCGGCCTGCCGGACGCGCTCCGGGTCGGCGCCCTTGGCCGGCAGCACGCCGAACGCGCTGACCTGTCCGGGGTGCGCGGCCAGCCGGCGGGCCTCGGCGGCGGTGAAGAAGAGGGACGTCTGGTGGCGCACGGTGGTGGCGGGGGTGGCGACACCGGTGATCCGGTAGTCGCGCGGGGCCTGGGTGGACTGGACGGTGAGGCGGTCGCCGGGCCGCAGACGGGCCCGTGCGGCGAGGTCGCTGTCGACGACCACGTCGCCGGCGGCCTTGGGCGCGGTGCCGCCGGTGAGCCGGTAGGGCGTCAGCGCGGCCGAGTCCCAGGCGTGCCCGTAGGCCGTACGGCCGCCGGTGCCGGCCGGGGTCAGGGGCTGGGCGATGAAGGTGAGTTCGGGGACGACGCGGGCCACGCCGGGGAGGCGGGCGAGTCTGCCGCGCAGTTCTCCGGGGATCCAGGCACGCTCGGCGATGGGCTTCGCCTTGTGTTTGACCTTGGTCTTGCCCTTCTTGTGCTTGACCGTGGTCCGGTGGACGTACTGGTCGCCGGAGACGACGACGGGAGCGGCGGCGTAGCGCTCGGTGGAGATGGTGCCCCGCAGGCCGGTGTCGAGGAGGGTGCCGCAGGCGGTGATCAGTGCCGCCGCGCACATCAGCGCGACGAAGGCGCCGAGAAAACCGGCTTTGCGGGCGCGGACGGTGCGGAGGGCGTAGCGCAGCATCATCGGGGCGGGCTCTCTTCTGTTCTGTTGTACGCGTCGGTCGCGTCGTACGGGGCCGACCTCGGCGTGCGTGCCGTGGTCCGTGGCGTACGTACAGACTCACCCGTGCGGGGGTGCGGGAGCACTGCGGTGGCCCGGCGTCTCAGGCGGGGGGTAACCCCACCCTCCGCCGTCAGGGTCGACGTCCGGCGCCACCGGACGTGCCCGCCCCTGTTCCGCGGATGTGCGTGTCAGAAGTCCGCTTCCCCGAGGAACTCCGTGTCCTCGCCCTCTTGCTCCAGGGCCTGGCGGACGACGTGGAGGGCCATGCCCTCGGGGTAGCCCTTGCGGGCGAGCATGCCGGCGAGGCGGCGCAGCCGCTTGTCGCGGTCGAGACCGCGGGTGGCACGCAGCTTGCGGGCGACCAGTTCGCGGGCGGTCGCCTCCTCCTGCTCGGAGTCGAGCCGGCCGACGGCCTCGTCGATCAACGCCGAGTCGACGCCCTTGGTGCGCAGTTCCCGGGCCAGTGCGCGCCGGGCGAGTCCCCGGCCATGGTGCCGGGACTCCACCCAGGCGTCCGCGAACGCGCCGTCGTCGATCAGCCCGACCTCCTCGAACCGCGACAGCACCTCCTCGGCCGCCTCCTCGGGGATCTCCCTCTTGCGCAGGGCGTCCGCGAGCTGCTTGCGGGTGCGCGGGGTCCCGGTGAGCAGGCGCAGGCAGATCGCCCGTGCCCGCTCGACCGGGTCCCCTGAAGACTCCCCCCGCTCGGCCCTCGACGAGGAAGGGGCGTCTTCGTCCTCACCGGGCGCGTCCCCGAAGCCGCGCCGCCGCCGGGCGCGCCCCCGGCCGTCCCGCGCTCCAGCGGCGCCCCCGGAGCCACGGCGGGGCGAGCCGTCCCCGTACGGTTCGTCGCCCGCGTCGCCCGGGTACCCGCCGCTGTCCTCGGCCCCCTGGCCGCCGTGTTCGCGGTGGCCGTCGTCCCGGTGGCCGTCGTATCCGTCCGGGGCGGAGCCGCGACGTCCCCCGGTGCCCCTCCCCCGTGGGGCACCGGGGGTGGCGTACTCGTATTCGGCCCAGTCGGTTCGTCGTGTCACGGGTCAGCTCTTGGCAGCGGCGGCCTTGGGCTTGGTGGCCTTGCCGGCAGCCGGGGCGGACGCCGTCTTGGCGGTGTCCTCGGCCGACGGGGCGGTGACCGCAGCGTCCGCGCCGGGCTCGGCGGCGGGCTCCTCCGGGCGGACGCCCACGCCCAGCTTCTCCTTGATCTTCTTCTCGATCTCGTTGGCGAGGTCGGGGTTGTCCTTGAGGAAGTTGCGCGCGTTCTCCTTGCCCTGACCGAGCTGGTCGCCCTCGTACGTGTACCAGGCGCCGGCCTTGCGGACGAAGCCGTGCTCCACGCCCATGTCGATCAGGCCGCCCTCGCGGCTGATGCCCTGGCCGTAGAGGATGTCGAACTCGGCCTGCTTGAAGGGCGGGGCGACCTTGTTCTTGACGACCTTGCAGCGGGTGCGGTTGCCGACCGCCTCGGTGCCGTCCTTCAGGGTCTCGATGCGGCGGATGTCGATGCGCACCGAGGCGTAGAACTTCAGGGCCCGGCCACCGGTCGTGGTCTCCGGGGAGCCGAACATCACGCCGATCTTCTCGCGGAGCTGGTTGATGAAGATCGCGGTGGTCTTGGACTGGTTGAGCGCGCTGGTGATCTTGCGCAGCGCCTGGCTCATCAGACGCGCCTGCAGACCGACGTGGCTGTCACCCATCTCGCCCTCGATCTCCGCGCGCGGGACGAGCGCGGCGACGGAGTCGATGACGATGAGGTCGAGGGCACCGGAGCGGACCAGCATGTCCACGATCTCCAGGGCCTGCTCGCCGTTGTCCGGCTGGGAGAGGATCAGGTTGTCGATGTCGACGCCGAGCTTGCGCGCGTACTCGGGGTCGAGGGCGTGCTCGGCGTCCACGAAGGCGACCTGGCCGCCGGCCTTCTGGGCGTTCGCCACGGCGTGCAGGGTCAGGGTCGTCTTGCCGGAGGACTCCGGTCCGTAGATCTCCACGACACGGCCACGCGGCAGGCCACCGACGCCGAGGGCGACGTCGAGCGCGGTCGACCCGGTCGGGATGACCTCGATGGGCTCCTTCGACCGCTCGCCCATGCGCATGACCGCGCCCTTGCCGAATTGCCGTTCAATCTGTGCGAGCGCGGCGTCGAGCGCCTTCTCGCGGTCGGTTCCTGCCATGGGTTCCACCCGGTTTGCTTGAGTCGATCGCTTCACGTCAAAGACGCTAACGCCTGCCACTGACAATGCGCCCCGACGCAGGTCCAGCCTGTGGATAACCGAGGGACCTTCCCGGCGAACCGGGCCGAAACCCCCTCTCGAAAGCCTCGCCTGAACCCCCATAAGAATGGATGTTCGATTTTCGTGTCAAGCAGGCCCAGGGGTGAAACGCCGGGAGGCAGTGGCATGACCGCCACTGCCTCCGTTTCCCCGGTACGCCGCTACCACTCCCGGTACGCCGCTACGACTCCTCGGGCTCCGGCCTCCCGGCCCACAGCCGCCGTATGCGGGTGAACACGCCGGGGCCGCTCGGACTCCTGCGGCGGTGGCCGTGCACCCGGGGGTCGTCCGTGACGGCGTACCGCTTCACGTACGCCCCCAGGAAGGCCTGCAGGGTGGCGACCGCGGGGATGGCGATCAGCGCGCCGACGGCGCCCAGCAGCGCGGTGCCCGCTATGACCGACCCGAACGCGACCGCCGGGTGGATGTCGACCGTCCTGGCGGTCAGCTTGGGCTGGAGGACGTAGTTCTCGAACTGCTGGTAGACCACGACGAACCCCAGCACCCACACCGCGTACCAGGGCTCGACGGTGAACGCGATCAGCATCGGCAGCGCGCCCGCGAGGTACGTCCCGATGGTCGGGATGAACTGGGAGACCAGGCCCACCCAGACACCGAGCACGGGCGCGTAGGGCACGTCCAGGGCCTGCAGCAGGATGTAGTGCGCGACCCCGGAGATGAGCGCCATGAGACCGCGCGAGTAGAGGTAACCGCCCGTCTTGTCGACGGCGATCTCCCAGGCCCGCAGCACCTCGGTCTGACGTGCGGGGGGCAGGACCGAGCACAGGGCGCGCCGCAGCCGGGGGCCGTCGGCGGCGAAGTAGAACGAGAACAGCCCGATCGTCAGCAGCTGGAAGAGCCCGCCGAGCACCTGCGTGGAGACGTCGAGGACGCCGGCGGCGCTGTTCTGCGCGTACTTGCGCAGCCAGTCGGAGTGGAGCAGGCCCTCCTGGATGTCCACGCGTCTGAGTTCCGTGTGGAAGGTCTCGTTGGTCCAGTTGATCAGCGAGTCCAGGTAGTCCGGGAACCCCTCGATCATCTTGATGATCTGGCCGGCGAGCATGGAGCCGAGCAGGGTGACGAATCCGGCGACGGCGATCGTCAGCCCGAGGAAGACCAGGAAGGTGGCGAGGCCCCTGCGCATGCCGCGGGCGGCCATCCGGCTGACCGCGGGCTCGATCGCCAGGGCCAGGAAGAACGCGATCAGAATATTGATCAACAGGCCGGTCAGCTGGTGGAAGGCCCAGCTGCCCAGCTGGAACGCGGCGATCAACGCGAGCGCGAGCACCATGGCACGCGGCAGCCAGCGCGGCATACGGGCGACAGGAGCGACGGCGCCGTCGGCCGGGGGCCGGTCGGGGGGCGTCGCGTCGGTCAGTGCGGAGTGCCGGCTGGGCGGCTGGTTGTCCTCGTCAGTGGGTGCCACGTGCACCAGTCTCGCCGACGCCGGCGCCGACCGGCGCCCACCTGCGATGTTCGTGACAGATCAGTTTCATCGCCGCGTCGGCGCAGCCACGTCAGCGCCGCTCCCCCGGCACGTTCATGACCGTGCAGACCACGCGCCACACGTCCCTGGCCTCCCAGCCGGCGTCCAGCGCCTCGTGCACCGTGCGACCGCCCAGCTCCGACATCACGTGGTCGCGCGCGAAGGTTTCGGCGTACCCCGGACCGAAGTGTTCCGCCATCCTCTGCCAGAAGACCGTCAACCGCATGACACCAGTATCCCGCCCCTGAGGGTGGGCCCCGCCCGGGACCCCTCGCCGGGACCGCTTTGCGCCCTACGGTCTGGCCCATGACCGAACCAGGAGCTTCCCCACACCCCCTCGCGCCCGCGGCGGGCTCTCCCCTCTCACGCGCCGAGCGGTTCGTGTGGCTCACCGCGCGCGTGCTGGAGCAGCGCCTCTTCGCGTTCCACTTCCTGCACGGGACCCACGAAGCGGTGGAGGCTGCACTGGACGCCTACCGCAACGACGACGGCGGCTACGGGCACGCGCTGGAACCCGGCCTGCGCGGACCCGTCAGCCAGCCCCTGCACGCCGCCCACGCCCTGCGCGTACTGGACGCCGTCGGGCGCTGCGGCGGACAGCGGGTGGAGCGCGTGTGCCACTACCTGACCCGCGTCTCCACCGCGGACGGCGCGCTGCCCGCGGTCCTCCCCGGCCAGCGCGGATATCCCACGGCGCCCTTCATCCCGGTCGTCGACGACCCTCCGGGCGAGCTGCTGGCCACGGGACCGGTCGTCGGGCTGCTGCACCGCAACGGGGTGTGGCACGCCTGGCTCTTCCGGGCCACCGACTTCTGCTGGCGGGCCGTGGAGTCCCTGCGCGAGCCGCACCCCTGTGAAGTGCGGGCCGCCGTGGCCTTCCTGGACTCCGCTCCCGACCGCCCGCGCGCGCAGGCGGCCGCCGGCCGGCTGGGCCGCCTGGTGCGGGAGCAGCGGCTGGCGGCGCTGGATCCGGACGACCTGGGCGCGATCGCGGCCGCGCCCGGTCACGCCCCCGGCGGGCACCACCTCCCGCACGACTTCGCCAGGAGTCCGGGATCCCTCGCGCGCGCGTGGTTCACCGACGACGAGATGAGCCGCTCCCTCGACCGCCTGGCCGCCGGACAGCGGGAGGACGGCGGCTGGCCCTCCCGCGACCACCGGTGGGCGCCGGTCCCCGCGCTGGAGACGCGCGCCGTGGTGACGATCGAGGCGCTGCGCACGCTGAGGGCGTACGGCCGCTTCGTGGGCTGAGCGGGGTCCGTCCTCAGCCCGCGCCGACGGCCCGGACTCCCGCCGTGACCACCACCGCCGACGCGACGACCAGCAGGAAGGGCGCGCGAAGCACCAGCGCCACGGCGGCCGCGCCGAGGCCCGCGGCCCGTGCGTCCAGCACGAGCGCGTGCCCGTCGGCGAACGTCTGCTGGGCCGTGAGCGCGGCGAGGAGGGCGACCGGCAGCAGGGCGGCGAGCCGTCGCACGAACGGCCGCTCCATGGCGCCCGCGGGTACCAGCAGCCCGGCGAGCTTGACGGCGTAGCAGCCCAGGACGGTCACGCCGATCGCGATCCAGGTGTTCACCGGTCCTCCTCGGACCCGCCCGGCACGGGCGGTGCCGCGGGCACGTCCGCTGCCTCCGGTGTGCCACGGCCGCCGCGGCGCCCCTCGGCGAACAGCGCGACCGGTGCCGCCAGCGCCGCCACCAGGACGGGCACGCCGGCCGGCAGGACGGGCAGCAGGGCGAGGCCCAGCAGGACGGCGAGGCCCGCGACCGCGCGCTCGGTGGCGGTCCTGAGCATCGGCGCGAGCAGCGCCAGGAACACCGCGGGCCCCGCGGCGTCCAGTCCCCACGCGCGCGTGTCGCCGATCGCCTTGGCACCGAGCGCACCGAGCAGTGTGGTGAGGTTCCACAGCAGGTACAGGCTGAGCCCGGTGACGGTGAAACCGATCCGGGCGGCGCGCCGGGTCGGCTGGGCGAGGGTGACCGCGGTGGTCTCGTCGATCACCCACTGGGCGGCGAAGGGCCGGACCGCGCGCGGAAGGGCGAGCACCTGCGAGAGCCGCAGCCCGTAGAAGGCGTTGCGCACGCCCAGGAAGAAGGCCCCGGCGGCGGCCGTGAACGGGTTGCCCCCGGCGGCGAGCGCTCCGACCAGGGCGAACTGGGAGGCGCCGGTGAACACCAGGAGGCTGAGCGCGCACGTCTGGAGCAGGCCGAGCCCGCTGCCGGCCGAGGTCACCCCGAAGGCGAAGCCCGAAAGGCCGACGGCGACGCCGACTCCGAGTGCGTCCCGTACGACGGCGGCGTCCGGTTTGCCCGTGCCGTCCGCGGTCATTTCCGCGAGTGCTGTCTGCTGTGCCACACCGCGGACGGTACGGGCCGCGGTCAGCGCGGGTCTTGTACGTTCTTGCGCTCACGCTGGTAGGCGCCCGGAGGCACGCCGACGATCCGGGCGAAATGCCGGTTGAGGTGGGGCTGGTCGGTGAAGCCGACGGTGACGGCCGCCTCGGCCGGGGCCGTCCCGGCGTCCAGGAGAAGCCGTGCGCGGCGTACGCGCGCGTCGGTCAGCCAGGTGTGGGGCGGCATGCCGTAGGTGTCACGGAAAGCCCGGAGCAGGGCGAACGGGCTGGTCCCGAGTTCGGCGGCCAGCCGCTCCAGGGTCGGCGGCTCGGCCATCCGCTCCTCCAGGACCGCACGCGCGCGTACCGCGTTGCGGGCACCGGCCGTCGGCGTGCGCCGCTGCGGCAGCCGCCCCCCGTTCAGCCGCAGCAGCCGGGTCACGGCGGTGCGCAGCAGCGTGTCGGCGGCCAGCGCGTTGCCCTCCTCCGCGGCGCGAAGCACCTGGTGGACCAGGCGGACGGTGTAAGGGTCGTCGAGAACGGGGCTGGCGAATCCCGGCGTGCCGCGGACGGTGCTGGTCTCGGCGGCGATCTCGCCGACCACCTCGGGCGAGGGGTAGAGCGCGCCGTACCGCCAGCCCTCGGGGACGCCGGCCCGGCCGGTGTGGGGAGTGTCCGGGTTGACCAGGGCGAGGGCGCCCGCGCCGGCGGAGACGTCGGAGCCCCGGTGGTGGAAGACCTCCACCCCGTCGGCTATGGCGGCGATCACGAAGTGCTCGTGGGTGTGGCGGACGAACGTCTTGCGGACGTACCGGGCGCGCAGCAGGTCGACGCCGGGCAGCTCCTCGTACCGCCAGTGCCGCGCCCGCTCCACCGGCCGGTCCCCGTGCCGTCCGGCCGGACCCGCCGTCCCTCCGTTCTCCGTACCCGCCATACCCCCATTCTCCGCCCCCGCGCCCCCGCTTCTCCGCCCCTGCACCCCGGCCGGGCGCGGGCGTCACCGCGGCGCCGGGCGTTTGCCCAGGTCACCGCGATTGTCAGTGGCCGGGTGCAGGATGGACGCATGGTCAGCTCCGCGCACCGAGCCCTCGACGGCTTCTCGCCCGCGACCCGCGGCTGGTTCACGGGGGCGTTCTCCGCGCCCACCGCGGCCCAGGCGGGCGCGTGGCGGGCCATCGGGGAGGGCTCGGACGTCCTGGTGGTCGCCCCGACCGGCTCCGGCAAGACACTGGCCGCGTTCCTGGCCGCCCTGGACCAGCTGGCCTCGACCCCGCCCCCGGCCGACCCGAGGAAGCGCTGCCGGGTGCTGTACGTGTCCCCGCTGAAGGCCCTCGCGGTCGACGTCGAGCGCAATCTGCGCAGCCCGCTGACCGGCCTGCGCCAGGAGTCGGTGCGCCTGGGCCTGCCCGAGCCCGAGGTCCGGGTCGGGATCCGCTCCGGCGACACCCCGGCCGCCGAGCGGCGCGCCCTGTCCACGCGGCCGCCGGACATCCTCATCACCACCCCCGAGTCGCTGTTCCTGATGCTCACCTCCGCCGCCCGCGACGCGCTGACGGGTGTGGAGACGGTGATCCTGGACGAGGTGCACGCGGTCGCGGGCACCAAGCGGGGCGCCCACCTCGCGCTCTCCCTGGAGCGGCTGGACGAGCTGCTGCCGAAACCGGCGCGCCGGATCGGGCTCTCGGCGACCGTGCGCCCGGTGGAGGAGATCGCCCGGTACCTGTCCCCGCGCCGCAAGGTGGAGATCGTCCAGCCGGAGTCCGGCAAGGAGTTCGACCTCTCCGTCGTCGTCCCGGTCGAGGACATGGGCGAGCTGGGCGGCTCCCCCGCGGCCGACGCCGCCGACGGCGGGGAGCGGCCCTCGATCTGGCCCCACGTGGAGGAGCGGATCGCCGACCTGGTCCAGTCCCACCGCTCCACGATCGTGTTCGCCAACTCGCGGCGGCTGGCCGAGCGGCTGTGCAACCGGCTCAACGAGATCGCGTACGAGCGCGCGACCGGCGAGAAACTGGACGAGCACCACTCCCCGGCCGAGCTGATGGGCGGTTCGGGCGCGGCCATGGGCGCGCCCTCGGTGATCGCCCGCGCCCACCACGGATCGGTCTCCAAGGAACAGCGTGCCCTGGTCGAGGAGGACCTGAAGGCGGGCCGGCTGCCTGCCGTGGTCGCCACGTCCAGCCTGGAACTGGGCATCGACATGGGCGCCGTGGACCTGGTCGTCCAGGTGGAGTCCCCGCCCTCGGTCGCCTCCGGGCTGCAGCGCGTCGGCCGCGCGGGGCACCAGGTCGGCGCCGTCTCCACCGGTGTCGTCTTCCCCAAGTACCGGGGCGACCTCGTGCAGGCGGCCGTGGTCACCGAGCGGATGCGCACGGGCTCGATCGAGTCCCTGAAGGTGCCCGCGAACCCGCTGGACGTGCTCGCGCAGCAGCTCGTCGCCATGACGGCGCTGGACACCTGGCAGTACGACGACCTGCTCGCCACGGTCCGCCGCGCCGCTCCGTTCGCCTCGCTGCCCGAGTCGGCGTTCACGGCGGTCCTCGACATGCTCGCGGGCCGCTACCCGTCCGACGCGTTCGCCGAGTTGCGCCCGCGCGTGGTGTGGGACCGGGTGGCGGGCACCGTCACCGGCCGCCCCGGCGCCCAGCGGCTCGCCGTCACCTCCGGCGGCACGATCCCCGACCGCGGCCTGTTCGGGGTCTTCCTCGCCGGTTCGGACCCCAAGAAGGGCGGTGGCCGGGTCGGCGAGCTGGACGAGGAGATGGTCTACGAGTCCCGGGTCGGGGACGTCTTCACGCTGGGCACGAGTTCCTGGCGCATCGAGGACATCACCCGCGACCGGGTCCTGGTCTCCCCCGCGCCGGGCGTGCCGGGGCGGCTGCCGTTCTGGAAGGGCGACCAGCTGGGCCGCCCGCTCGAACTGGGCCGCGCGGTGGGCGCGTTCCTGCGCGAGGTCGGCTCGCTGTCCCAGGACGAGGCGAGAGCGCGCCTGCTCGCCGCGGGTCTGGACGCGTGGGCGGCGGACAACGTGCTGTCGTACCTGGCCGAGCAGCGCGAGGCATGCGGCCACATCCCGGACGACCGCACGATCGTCGTGGAGCGTTTCCGCGACGAGCTGGGCGACTGGCGGGTGGTGGTGCACTCCCCGTTCGGCGCCCAGGTCCACGCCCCCTGGGCCCTCTCCCTGGGCGCCCGCCTGTCCGAGCGGTACGGCATGGACGCGCAGGTCATGCACGCCGACGACGGCATCGTGCTGCGCCTGCCCGACGCCGACCTGATGGGCCTGGACCTGCTCGACCAGGAGCCGGTGAGGGCCGGCGCGGAGTACGACGGCGACCAGGCGCCCGTCGGCGCGGCGGACGTCGTCTTCGACAAGGGAGAGGTCGACCAGGTCGTCACCGACCAGGTGGGCGGCTCGGCCCTGTTCGCCTCCCGGTTCCGCGAGTGCGCGGCCCGCGCCCTGCTGCTGCCGCGCCGCAATCCCGGCAAGCGCACCCCGCTGTGGCAGCAGCGTCAGCGCGCCGCCCAGCTGCTCCAGGTGGCGAGCGAGTTCGGCTCGTTCCCGATCGTGCTGGAAGCGGTCCGCGAGTGCCTCCAGGACGTCTTCGACGTCCCCGGTCTCGCGGAGCTGATGGGCGACATCGAGTCCCGCAAGGTACGCCTGGTCGAGGTCACCACCCCGGAGCCGTCGCCGTTCGCCCGGTCCCTGCTCTTCGGGTACGTCGCCCAGTTCCTGTACGAGGGCGACTCCCCGCTGGCCGAGCGCCGCGCGGCCGCGCTGTCCCTGGACTCGCGGCTGCTGGCCGAGTTGCTGGGCCAGGCGGAGCTGCGCGAACTGCTCGACGCCGAGGTGCTGACCGAGCTGGAGCGCGAGCTGCAGTGGCTCACCGAGGACCGCCGGGTCAAGGACGTGGAGGGCGTGGCCGACGTGCTGCGCCTGCTCGGCCCGCTGACCGACGCCGAGCTGGCCGAACGGGGCGCCGACCCCGAGTGGGCGCGGGAGCTGGCCGGCGCCCGCCGGGCCATCAAGGTCCGCGTCGCGGGCGCCGACCACTGGGCGGCGATCGAGGACGCGGGCCGGCTGCGCGACGCGCTCGGCACGGCCCTGCCCGTCGGTGTCCCGGAGGCCTTCACCGAGCCGGTCAAGGATCCGCTGGGAGACCTGCTCGCCCGGTACGCCCGTACCCACGGCCCGTTCACGTCGGTCACCGCGGCGGCCCGCTTCGGGCTGGGCACCGCGGTCACCGAGGGCGCCCTGCAGCGGCTCGCGGCGAACGGGCGGGTCGTGCAGGGCGAGTTCCACCCGGCGGGCATCGGCCAGGAGTGGTGCGACGCGGCCGTGCTGCGCCGTCTGCGCCGCCGCTCCCTCGCGGCACTGAGGCACGAGCTGGAGCCCGTGCCGCCGGCCGCGCTCGCCCAGTTCCTGCCGCAGTGGCAGCACATCGGCAAGGGCCACGGGCTGCGGGGCGTCGACGGACTGGTGCGCGCGATCGAGCAGTTGCAGGGCGCGTCCGTGCCCGCGTCCGCGCTGGAGAGACTGGTCCTGCCCTCCCGCGTGGCGAACTACACGCCGTCGATGCTCGACGAACTGACCGCGGCGGGCGAGGTGGTGTGGGCGGGCGCCGGCTCCCTGCCCGGAAAGGACGGCTGGGTCTCCCTGTACCTGGCCGACGCGGCCCCGCTGCTGCTCCCCCCACCGCACCCGCTGGAGCCGACCGCGCTCCACCAGTCCGTCCTCGACGCCCTCTCGGGCGGCTACGGCCTGTTCTTCCGTCAGATCGCCGACCAGGTCCGGGCCACCACCCACCCGGACGCCACCGACCCCCAACTCGCCGACGCCCTCTGGGACCTGGCCTGGTCGGGCCGGCTCACCAACGACACCCTCGCCCCGATGCGCTCCCTGCTGGGGTCGGGCCGTACGGCGGGCTCGACCGCCCACCGTGCCAAGCGCAACGTCCCGCGCGGGCGCTACGGCTCGCTGACGGCGGCCGCCCGCACCGCGTCCCGCACCGGCCCGCCGACCGTCGCGGGCCGCTGGTCGCTGCTCCCCGCCACCGAACCGGACGCCACCGTGCGGGCGCACGCGCTGGCCCGCCTCCTGCTCGACCGGCACGGTGTCGTCACTCGCGGCGCGGTCGCGGCGGAGGGCGTCGAGGGCGGCTTCTCGGCGGTGTACCGCGTACTGTCCGCCTTCGAGGAGAGCGGCCAGGCACGGCGCGGCTACGTGGTCGAGGGGCTGGGAGCGGCGCAGTTCGCCATGGACGGCGCCGTGGACCGCCTGCGCGCGGTGTCCAACGCGCGTGAACGGGGTGAGGCGTTGCCCGCCGGAGAAGGCGACGGCTTCCCAGCCCGGGCTCGGGCGCAGGACGGCACGGGTCTCCCGGACGACATGTTCGCTCCCGGCCCCGCGGACGGTTTCGCCGGCCTCGGTGCCGGCCCGCACGGCCACGCGTCCCCCGGCGTCTTCGGCGCAGCGGACGGCGGGCTCGCCCATCCCGGCCTCGACGGTGACTTCACCTGGCCGCCGGCGGACCTGGCCACCGGCCCCGGTGACCACTCCTCCCGCCGTGACCCGGCCGACCCCTTCGCCTCCCCCGGCCACGGCGGCCCACGAGGAGGCGGCCGGGCCGCATACGGTCCCGCCGCGGCCCGTGGATACGGCCGGGCCGACGCCACCGCGCCCGACCCCCGTGCCGTTGCCCTCGCCGCGGCCGACCCCGCCAACGCCTACGGCGCGGCCCTGCCCTGGCCGGAGCCGCCGACCGGCGCCGGACACAAACCCGGCCGCAAGGCGGGCTCGCTGGTCGTCCTGGTGGAGGGCGAGCTGACGCTCTACATGGAGCGGGGCGGCAAGACGCTGCTGGCCTGGCCCGCCACCGCGGACACCGCCGCCACGGACGATGCCCGTCTGCACACGGCGGCCGAGACCCTGGCCGCGGCCGCCCGCGCGGGCTCCCTCGGCACGGTGACGGTCGAGCGGATCAACGGCGTCCAGGCCCTGACCTCCCCCGTCGGCACCCTCCTGGAGGCGGCCGGGTTCGTGGCCACACCGCGCGGGCTGCGCCTGAGAGCGTGACCGGCGCCGTGCTCCCGCTCCACCCCGCCGTGGCACCCTTGACGCATGCCCGAAGGTGACACCGTCTGGCAGGCCGCGCGACGGCTGCACGAGGCCCTCGCGGGGAGGACACTGTCCCGCAGCGACTTCCGGGTGCCGAAGTACGCGACGGTCGACCTCGCCGGCCGCAGGGTCCTCAACACGATTCCGCGCGGCAAGCACCTGCTCACGCGGTTCGAGGGCGGCCTGACCCTGCACACCCACCTGCGCATGGAGGGGGCGTGGAAGGTGTACGGCACCGGCGAGCGCTGGCGGGGCGGACCGGCCTTCCAGATCCGTGCGGTCCTCGCCACCGCGGACCGCACGGCCGTCGGCTACCGCCTGCCGGTGCTGGAGCTGCTGCGCACGACGGAGGAGGAACGGGCCGTCGGCCACCTCGGCCCCGACCTGCTCGGGCCGGACTGGGATCCCGGGACCGCCCTGGCCAATCTGTTCGCCGACCCGGCCCGGCAGCTCGGCGAGGCCCTGCTCGACCAGCGCAATCTGGCCGGGATCGGCAACGTGTACAAGTGCGAGCTGTGCTTCCTGCTCGGCGTGACGCCCTGGCTGCCGGTCGGCGCGCTCCCGGCGGAGCGCGCCGAGAAGCTGCCCGGTCTCGCGCAGCGGCTGCTGGAGACGAACCGCGAGCGCCCGGTGCGGCAGACCACGGGCCTGCACCGGCACGACCTGTTCGTCTACGGCCGCGCACACCGCCCCTGCCTGCGCTGCGGCACCCCTGTGCGGGTGGCCGACCAGGGCGACGGCTCCCAGGACCGCCCCACCTACTGGTGCCCCGCCTGTCAGGCGGGCCCCGCCCCCGCTCCGGGAACGGCCCAGCGCTGGCGGGACCGCTACCCCCGCCGCACCGCCTGACGCAGTCCGTCCTCACCACGAGCGGGCCGGTGCCGGCAGGGCGGTTGACGCATCGTCAGCGAGGTTTTCCCGGCATGCGCCGCGTCCGTGTTCACGACGACGGGCCGGACACCTCGCCCACGTCACCCGGACGAACGGGAGGCGACGCCCTGGTGACGGCGCCCACGCGCCAGGCCGCCGGCCAGCGTCCCGCCGCCAGCGCGCCCGTGGCGCGTTCCCGGGGCGCACAGTGCACGGGAAGCACGCTCAGCCCCCAGCCACCGGCCGCGACGGCCCCTTCCAGCACACCCGATCCCTCCCCGAGGGCGAGCCGCACCACGGCCCACCACCACACCGCGCCCAGCCCGAGCCCTGCCCCCCAGCGAACTATCCGCGCCATCCGCACCATCCCCGCCGCCACCTCCTGCCGGACGCTATTCGGTGCCCGGGGCCACCAGAAGGGCGCATCGAGGGCACACGGACGCAGACCGTGCCGTTGCCGCAGGAGGAGGTCGTGCGGGCGACGGCGGCGTCAGGCATGTTCCGCCTGGAACATCCAGTGGTGTTTCTCGAGGTCGGCCGTGATCCCGATGAGGATGTCCTGCGACACCGGGTCTGGGTCCCCGGTCGCGGCCACCCGCTCCCGCATTCGGGTGATCACCGCACCGAGCGCCTCCACCATCGCCCCGACCGCGTCCGTGTCCTTGATCCAGCCGGCCGAGGTGGCCTTGATGCCGCTGCCGGAGGCCACCGTGGCGGCCCGTCCGTCGGGTGGTACGCCGAGCGCCGAGGCCCGCTCGGCCACCGTGTCGGAGTGGGTGCGGGCGGAGGCGACGACCTCGTCGAGCTGGAGGTGGATGGACCGGAAACGGGGACCGACGATGTTCCAGTGGATCTGCTTGGCGACCAGCGAGAGGTCCACCAGGTCGACGAGGGCGCCCTGCAGCGCCTCGGCGACGGCCTTGAGGTCCGCGTCGGCCAACGGGCTCTTCACGACGTACATCCAGTCCTCCGGTGCTCGGGCGCCGTCACGTCACCTCCACGATGACCGCACCACCCGAACCCGGCAAACGGGCGCATCAGGGACACCCGCCCGGCGTCCGGCGCCACGAAAAGCCCCGGCCGGCTCCACCGATGTCTCTCGGTGGAGCCGGCCGGGGCCGAGTCGTATCGGGTGGCTAGGCCACGCGCGCGAACCTCACGCGGCGACCACGTCCACTGCTTCCGCGGGCGCCTTGATGGTCACCCTTTCCGGTGGCACACCGGTCACCGACACGGAACCCAGCATCGGACGGACCGACGCGGGCACGGCCTCGGTGGCGGTGGCGGACTGGGCCAGCTCGGCGAGCGCCAGTTCGTCGCTCACTTCCCGCATGAGTTCCGACATCCGTACGTCCAGCGCGTCGCAGATGGCGGAGAGCAGCTCGGAGGAAGCCTCCTTCTGCCCCCGCTCCACCTCGGAGAGATAGCCGAGTGAGACTCGGGCGGACGAGGAGACTTCGCGCAGAGTACGGCCCTGGCGTTGGCGCTGCCGACGCAGCACGTCACCCAGCAGGCGACGGAGCAGAATCATCGGTGGCTCCCTCCTCGGACCGCGTAGCCGCATCCTTCTCGCCCCACCGTACCGCCTTGCGCCGCGGCCGTGCGGGGAGCGATGTCGTGTTCACTCAGGGCTGCAAACATCAAAACCCCCCGTTCCGTTCCGTATCCTGTGCCCGCTCATTCCCGGTCTGTTCGCCCGCAAGCCGCTCCAGGAGCACTGCGAGTACGCTCCGTACACTCTCCATACGAATTTCCGCACGGCTGCCGTTCAACCGCAGGGCCGTGACTTTTCCGCCACCGGCAGAACCGGCGGGGGCGGTGAGGGGCCCGTCGACGGCCACGAAAACCGTCCCGACGGGCTTGCCGTCCTGCGGGTCGGGGCCGGCCACCCCGGTCGTCGCGATGCCCCAGTCGGCACCCAGGGCCTTGCGCACCCCGGCCGCCATCTGGGCCGCGACCTGCGGATCCACCGCTCCGTGCGCGGCGAGCAGCGCGGCGTCGACACCGAGCAGCTCGTGCTTGAGTCCCGTGGCGTAGGCGGTGACCGAGCCGCGGAACACCTTCGACGCCCCGGGCACGCCCGTGATCTCCGCCGCCACCAGGCCTCCGGTGAGCGACTCAGCGACGGCGAGGGTCTCGCCCTTCACGGTCAGTAGTCGCACCAGTTCGGTGGCCTGTTCGGTCACGCTTCCTTCTCCTCCAACGCCGCCGCGCGCTCGGCGATTCCCCGCCGGCGCAGCACGATGGCCTGTCTCACGTAGTCGAGTCCCGTGACGACGGTGAGGACGACGGCGGCGGCCATCACCCAGAACCTCAGGCTGGCCAGCCACCCCGTCAGCGCCAGGACGTACATGCCGACGGCCACGCCCTGGGTGAGCGTCTTGAGCTTGCCGCCGCGGCTGGCGGGGATCACGCCGTAGCGAATGACCAGAAAACGCAACAGGGTGATGCCGAGTTCCCGCCCGAGGATCACCGCCGTCACCCACCACGGCAGGTCACCCAGGGCGGACAGACAGATGAGCGCCGCTCCCATGATCGCCTTGTCGGCGATGGGGTCGGCGATCTTCCCGAAGTCGGTGACCAGGTTGTAGGTGCGCGCCAGATGCCCGTCGAACAGGTCGGTGATCATGGCGATGGCGAAGGCCGCCCAGGCCAGCGAGCGCCAGGCCGGGTCGTAACCGCCGTCGGCCAGCATCAGCGCCACGAAGCCGGGGACCAGGACCAGCCGGAGCATGGTCAGCAGATTGGCGACGTTCCAGACGCTGGCCTGGTTGACGGCCGCGGCCGCGATCTTGCCGCCTCGCGGGAGCCTCGCGTCGGTCGTCGTCGCGTCGGAGCCGGGAGCGGAGCCGGAGACCTCGGAGGCAACGCCGTCGGCAGCGGCGGCGGAACCCCGGGCACCCTGGGTGCCGGAGGGGCCGCCCGCGGCGGATGCCGGGACTCCGGTCATCTGCCCGCCTCCTCAGTACACGCGAACGCGCCGGTCAGCGGCTCGGCCACCAGGTCGACGCCTTCCGTGCCGACCACCTTCGCCTCGACCATACGTCCCACACCGAGGCCTTCGCCGCTCGTGAGGAGCACCTGGCCGTCCGTCTCGGGCGCCTGGTGCGCCGCGCGCCCGTGCACGCCGTCCTCGTCGTCCACGGACTCCACCAGCACGTGCACGGTCTGGCCGACACGCTCCTCGGCCCGCTGCGAGACCAGTTCCTCGGCCAGCCGCGAGATGTGGGCCAGGCGCTCGGCGACGACGTCCTCGTCGAGCTTGTCGCCGTACGTCGCCGCCTCCGTGCCCTCCTCGTCGGAGTAGCCGAAGACGCCGATGGCGTCCAGGCGGGCGCCGTTCAGGAAGCGCTCCAGCTCCGCCAGGTCGGACTCGCTCTCGCCGGGGAAGCCGACGATGAAGTTGGAGCGCACGCCGGCCTCGGGGGCCTTGCCGCGGATCGTGTCGAGCAGCTCGAGGAAGCGGTCGGTGTCGCCGAAGCGGCGCATGGCGCGCAGCACGCCGGGCGCGGAGTGCTGGAAGGACAGGTCGAAGTAGGGGGCGACCTTGGGCGTGGAGGTCAGCACGTCGATGAGGCCGGGACGCATCTCGGCCGGCTGCAGGTAGCTCACCCGCACTCGCTCGAGGCCGTCGACCTCGGCGAGCTCCGGCAGCAGGGACTCCAGCAGGCGGATGTCGCCCAGGTCCTTGCCGTAGGAGGTGTTGTTCTCGGAGACCAGCATGATCTCCTTCACTCCCTGCTCGGCCAGCCAGCGGGTCTCGTTCAGCACGTCGGCTGGGCGGCGCGAGATGAAGGAGCCGCGGAAGGAGGGGATGGCGCAGAAGGAGCAGCGCCGGTCGCAGCCGGAGGCGAGCTTGACCGAGGCGACCGGGGAGCCGTCCAGGCGGCGGCGCAGGGGCGCGCGCGGGCCGGAGGCGGGCGCGACGCCCGCCGGAAGGTCGGCCGGGCCGTGGCCGGGCAGCGCGACGGCGGTGGCCGACTCCTGCCGCTCGGCCGGGCTGATCGGGAGCAGCTTGCGGCGGTCGCGGGGGGTGTGGGCGGCGTGGATGCCGCCGGACAGGATGGTCTGCAGGCGGTCGGAGATGTCCGCGTAGTCGTCGAAGCCGAGCACGCCGTCGGCCTCGGGCAGCGCCTCGGCCAGTTCCTTGCCGTACCGCTCGGCCATGCAGCCCACCGCCACGACGGCCTGGGTTCTGCCGTGGTCCTTGAGGTCGTTGGCCTCCAGCAGGGCGTCCACGGAGTCCTTCTTGGCGGCTTCGACGAAGCCGCAGGTGTTGACCACGGCGACGTCGGCGTCCGCGGCGTCCTCGACGAGCTGCCAGCCGTCCGCCTCCAAACGGCCTGCGAGCTCCTCGGAGTCCACCTCGTTACGGGCGCAGCCAAGAGTGACGAGTGCGACGGTACGGCGTTCAGGCATGGGCTCAAGACTACTTCGTCCCGCTGACACCCCACGTCGACGGGGTTGGCCGATCTTGGCCAACCCCGTCACATCCGCTCAGCCCGGGTGTCCTATCCGACCTCGGGGTCGCCCTTGGTGTAGGTGAGGCGCTCCACCGCGCCGGGCTGGAAGTCGTCCTCGATCTTCTTGCCGTTGACGTAGAGCTGGATGGCTCCGGCGTCGCCCAGGATCAGGTTGATCTTGGAGTTGTCCTGGAAGGTCTTGGACTCGCCCTTCTTCAGCAGCCCGTCGTAGAGCATCCGGCCGTTGTGGTCCTTGGCGGAGATCCAGCTGCGCCCGTTCGGGGCGCTGACCCGGACGGTCACCTTGTCCTGGGGCGCGGCGGCGATGGCGCTGTCGGACGGCTCGCCGGTCGGCTCGGCCGGCTCGTCCTTCTTGGTCTCGGGCGCGGCGGACTTTCTGGGAGCGGGGGTGGCACCGTCGGCGACCTGCTGTTTCGCGTCGCTGCCGCCGTCGCCGCCCTTGAACGCGGTGAACCCGACGAAGCCGATCACGACGACGATCGCGGCGACCATCGCCGCGGTCCAGTTCGGGCCGCGCCGCTCGGGACGGATCCGTTCCGCCTCGAACAGGGGTGCGGCCGGGGTGGGGGCGGGGCGGCCTCCGTGATCGGCGTCGTACTGGGCGATCAGCGGCTCGGGATCGAGGTGGACGGCCCTGGCCAGCGTGCGGATGTGCCCACGGGCGTAGACGGCGCCGCCACAGGGGGCGAAGTCGTCCGCCTCGATGGCGTGCACGATGGCGATGCGGACACGAGTGGCACTGCTGACGTCGTCGACGGTGAGCCCGGCCGCGATGCGCGCCTGCCGGAGGGCTCGACCCACGGAGGAACGGGCTTCCTGGGACTCGTCGTGGAACGGACGCTCGTCTTCAGGGGAGTTGCCGATGGACACGGGGGCGCCTTTCGAGCGTGTAGCCACCTGTGCTGGAAGCTCAGTCTAGGGGGGGTACGAAAGGGTGGGGCAACCGGGCGGTCCGACTTTGTACGCCATCGGAACAGCCCGACGATCCGATGGTCGGACAGGCAGGTACCCCGAGATGAGATGCCTATCTGCCCTCTCGCTCAACTGGACGTACGACACAGGGAAACGGTTGCCCGCCCGTTCTTAACAGGTGCATCACGGCGATGCCGCCACCCGGGGTAAAGCGTTCCCGTCGCCCGGCGTAACCCGCTTGGGCCGAACGGCCCTTCGAGCTACCCCTCAGTCTCCCCGCGAAGCACGGCCAGCACGCCGTCCAGCTCGTCGGGTTTCACAAGAACGTCACGTGCCTTGGAGCCCTCGCTCGGTCCCACGATGTTGCGGGACTCCATGAGGTCCATCAGCCGCCCGGCCTTGGCGAAGCCGACGCGCAGCTTGCGCTGGAGCATGGACGTCGAACCGAACTGGGTGGAGACCACCAGCTCGGCCGCCTGGCACAGCAGGTCGAGGTCGTCGCCGATGTCCTCGTCGATCTCCTTCTTCTGCTTGGTGCCGACGGTCACGTCGTCCCGGAAGACGGGCGCCATCTGGTCCTTGCAGTGCTGGACGACGGCCGCGACCTCCTCCTCGGTCACGAACGCGCCCTGCATACGGGTCGGCTTGTTCGCGCCCATCGGCAGGAACAGGCCGTCGCCCTTGCCGATCAGCTTCTCGGCGCCCGGCTGGTCGAGGATGACCCGGGAGTCGGCGAGCGAGGAGGTGGCGAACGCCAGCCGGGAGGGCACGTTGGCCTTGATCAGGCCGGTGACCACGTCGACCGACGGACGCTGGGTGGCGAGGACCAGGTGGATGCCGGCGGCGCGCGCGAGCTGCGTGATGCGCACGATGGCGTCCTCGACGTCACGCGGGGCGACCATCATCAGGTCGGCCAGCTCGTCGACGATCACCAGCAGGTAGGGGTACGGCTGCAGCTCCCGCTCGCTGCCCTCGGGCGGCTTGACCTTGCCCTCGCGGACCGCGCGGTTGAAGTCGTCGATGTGCCGGTAGCCGTAGGCGGCGAGGTCGTCGTAGCGCAGGTCCATCTCGCGCACGACCCACTGGAGGGCCTCGGCGGCCCGCTTGGGGTTGGTGATGATCGGCGTGATCAGGTGCGGGATGCCCTCGTAGGCGGTCAGCTCCACGCGTTTGGGGTCGACCAGGATCATCCGGACGTCCTCCGGGGTCGCCCGCATCATGACCGAGGTGATCAGGCAGTTGATGCAGGACGACTTGCCGGAGCCGGTGGCGCCCGCGACCAGCATGTGCGGCATCTTGGCCAGCGAGTGCATCACGTACCCGCCTTCGACGTCCTTGCCGAAGGCGACCAGCATCGGGTCGTCGTCCTCGGCGGACTCCGCGAGGCGCAGCACGTCACCGAGGTTGACCATCTCCCGGTCGGTGTTCGGGATCTCGATGCCCACCGCGGACTTGCCGGGGATGGGGCTGATGATCCGCACGTCCGGGCTGGCGACGGCGTACGCGATGTTCTTGGTCAGCGCGGTGATCCGCTCGACCTTCACGGCGGGGCCGAGTTCCACCTCGTAGCGGGTGACCGTCGGGCCGCGCGTGAAGCCGGTGACGGCCGCGTCGACCTTGAACTCGGTGAAGACCTGGGTGAGCGAGGCGACGACGGCGTCGTTGGCCGCGCTGCGCGCCTTGCCGGGGCCGCCGCGCGTGAGCAGGTCCAGGGAGGGCAGCGCGTAGGTGATGTCCCCGGAGAGCTGGAGCTGCTCCGCGCGTGCTGGCAGCTCGCGGGGCTGGTCGGGGGCCTTCTTGGTGAGGTCGGGGACCGTGCCGGTCCTGAGCCTGTCCTGCTGGGGGCGGGCGGCCGGGACCGGCGTGCTCTCGGGGGCGGGCTCGGGCGCGGGCACCGGGGTGGTGTCCTCCCGGCCGCCGGCGCTGACGCCCTGGGTGAGGTCCGCGACGACCGGTGACGGGGGCATGCCGTGCAGGACGGCACCGTCCAGCGCCGCGGCGGCCGCCGCGGCGACGTCCACGGCGTCCATCCGCCGCCGCGGATCCGGCTGGGGCACCGCGGAGCGCCGGGGGCGTCCACGGCGCTGCGTGAGCGCCTCCTCCTCGGCTCCGTCGACGTCGTACGCCTGAGGGGCGCCGGCGCGCCTGCGGGGGCGCGCGGGAAGCGCCTCACGCCACTGCTCGTCGTAGCGCTCCTCGTCGTCGGTGAACTCCGTCTCCTCCGGTTCGCTGAGCAGGCCCAGGCTCACGCCGAGCGCCCGCAACCGCTGCGGGATGGCGTTGACCGGGGTGGCGGTCACCACCAGCAGACCGAAGACCGTCAGCAGCACCAGCAGCGGCACGGCGAGCACGTCCGTCATGGCGAAGGTCAGCGGGGTCGCCGCCGCCCAGCCGATGAGGCCACCGGCGTCCTGTATGGCCTGCATGCCCTCGCTGCGCGCGGGCGAGCCGCAGGCGATGTGGATCTGACCCAGCACGCCGATGACGAGCGCGGACAGACCGATCACGATCCGCCCGTTGGCCTCCGGCTTCTCCGGATGCCGGATGAACCGTACGGCGATCACCGCGAGCAGTATCGGGACCAGCAGGTCGAGCCGGCCGAAGGCGCCGGTGACCAGCATCTCCACCAGTTCGCCGACCGGACCCTTCAGGTCCGCCCAGGTGCCGGCGGCGACGATCAGGGCGATGCCGAAGAGCAGCAGCGCCACGCCGTCCTTGCGGTGGGCCGGGTCGAGGTTCCTGGCGCCCTGCCCTATGCCGCGGAAGACGGCGCCGACGGCGTGCGCGAGCCCGAGCCAGAGAGCGCGCGCGAGCCGGTACACACCCCCGGTGGGGCTGGGAGCCGGCCTGGGCGGCACCGCCTTCTTCGCCGGAACCTTCCTGGCGGGCGCCTTCTTGGCCGGGGCCTTCTTCGCGGCGGCCTTCCGCGCCGCAGCCTTCGCGGGCGCGGCCGCCTTCTTCGCCGGCGGCTTCTTGGCTGCGGAGGGACGTGAGGCCATGGGTGTGAGGTTACCGGGGGAGACGACGGCGGACACGTGTGCCCACTGCTTCACCCGTTCGTGTCGCCCCTGACGCGGCACGGAACTGACGCACGCTCACGGGCAACTGCCGCCCCCGCCCACGTCAGTTCTGGGTCGGTGGGGACCCACCGGCACCCGTGCCCGGCTCCAGCGCGTCGAGCGCGCGGCGCAACCCGGTCAGCTTGCGCTCCAGATGGGCCGCCGTCGCCACCGCCGCCGCGTCCGCCGAGTCGTCGTCCAGTTGCTTGGACAGCGCCTCCGCCTGCTCCTCGACCGCCGCGAGCCGCGCGGACAGCTCGGCGAGCAGCCCGGCGGACTCCTTGCCGCCGACCGCGCCCTTGCCGCCACCCTCCAGCTGCAACCGCAGCAGCGCCGCCTGCTCACGCAGCTGGCAGTTCTTCATGTACAGCTCGACGAACACCGAGACCTTGGCGCGCAGCACCCACGGGTCGAACGGCTTGGAGATGTAGTCCACCGCGCCCGCCGCATAACCCCGGAAGGTGTGGTGCGGGCCGTGGTTGATCGCCGTGAGGAAGATGATCGGGATGTCCCGGGTCCGCTCACGCCGCTTGATGTGTGCCGCCGTCTCGAACCCGTCCATGCCCGGCATCTGGACGTCCAGCAGAATGACCGCGAAATCGTCCGTGAGCAGTGCCTTGAGCGCTTCCTCCCCGGACGATGCCCGTACCAGCGTCTGATCGAGCGCAGAGAGGATGGCCTCCAGCGCCAGCAGATTCTCCGGCCGGTCATCGACCAGGAGGATCTTGGCCTTCTGCACCATGGCCCGCCCTCCTCGCCCCGGCGGTACACCGGGCGCCGCCCCAGGGGACGACTCCCTTTCGCCGCCCGTCCTTGTGCCGGTCATCGTAGCCGCACCCCGCCCGTCGCCACACCCTGTCACCGCGATGTCACTGTGCACACAAGGAAAACGCGGCGGGCACCCGGATGGTTCCCGGAATCCACGGTTCCCGCTCGTCCGGGACCCCTGCCGACCGGGGCCCCCTACGCCCCGCGAGTTCCCACGCGTCCGGCGCGCGTCGCCGCCGCCGCGTCCGTCCCCGCGGGAGCCGCCACCGTCACCGGGTGCCCATGTACTGCCGCATCACCGCCAGCAGGTGGTCGGGGTCGACCGGCTTGGTGACGTAGTCGGAGGCTCCCGACTCGATCGCCTTCTCCCGGTCGCCCTTCATCGCCTTGGCGGTCAGCGCGATGATCGGCATCCCGGCGAACTGCGGCATCCTGCGGATCGCCGTGGTCGTCGCGTAGCCGTCCATCTCCGGCATCATGATGTCCATCAGGACGACCGCCACGTCGTCGTGCTGCTCCAGCACCTCGATGCCCTCCCGGCCGTTCTCGGCGTACAGGACCGACAGCCCGTGCTGTTCCAGGACGCTGGTCAGCGCGAAGACGTTGCGGATGTCGTCGTCGACGATCAGCACCTTCTCGCCGCCGAACCGCACCTGGCGGCCCTGCTGCGGCACGCTCTCCCGCTCGGCGGGCTCCGGGAGCGCCGACCACTGCTCGGGCCGCTGCTCGGCCGGCGGCAGGCTGCGGCGGCGGCGCCGGAACAGCGCGGCGGGGCCGTTCTGCGTCTCGCGGTAGGACTTCACCTCGGCCGGGGTCTCGATCTCCGACGCCGACAGTTCCAAGGACTGCTTGGCCTCGGAGGCGAGCAGCTCGCCGGCCTCCAGCGGGGGCACGGACTGCTGGTAGCCCTGGGGCGGCAGTTCGGTCGGGTGCAGCGGCAGGTACAGCGTGAACGTCGAGCCGCGACCCGGTTCGCTCTGCGCGTGGATCTCACCGCCGAGCAGCTGCGCGATCTCCCGCGAGATCGACAGGCCGAGGCCGGTGCCACCGTACTTGCGGCTGGTCGTGCCGTCCGCCTGCTTGAAGGCCTCGAAGATCACCCGCATCTTGCTGGCCGCGATGCCGATGCCGGTGTCGGTCACCGAGAACGCGATCAGCTCGCCGTCCGGATCGGTCAGCGAACCGGCCTCCAGCAGCTGTTCCCTGATGGTGTGCGGCACGTTCGAGCCGGCGGGGCGGATCACCAGCTCCACCGAACCGGAGTCGGTGAACTTCACCGCGTTGGACAGCAGGTTGCGCAGCACCTGCAGCAGCCGCTGCTCGTCGGTGTGCAGGGTCGCCGGCAGCTCCGGGGAGACCCGCACGGACAGGTCCAGGCCCTTCTCGGCGGTGAGCGGCCGGAAGGTTGCCTCCACGTAGTCCACGAGCTGGACGAGCGCGATGCGTGTCGGCGAGACGTCCATCTTGCCCGCCTCGACCTTCGACAGGTCGAGGATGTCGTTGATCAGCTGCAGCAGGTCGGAGCCCGCGCCGTGAATGGTCTCGGCGAACTCCACCTGCTTCGGGGAGAGGTTGCCCTCGGCGTTGTCGGCGAGCAGCTTGGCCAGGATCAGCAGGGAGTTGAGCGGCGTGCGCAGCTCGTGCGACATGTTCGCGAGGAACTCGCTCTTGTAGCGCATCGACACCGCGAGCTGCTCGGCGCGCTCCTCCAGGACCTGCCGGGCCTCCTCGATCTCGGTGTTCTTCACCTCGATGTCCCGGTTCTGCCGGGCCAGCAGCTCGGCCTTCTCCTCCAGTTCGGCGTTGGAGGCCTGCAGCGCCTTCTGCCGGTTCTCCAGCTCGGCCGAACGCTCGCGCAGCTGCTCGGTCAGCTCCTGCGACTGCTTCAGCAGCTGCTCGGTCTTGGTGTTGACCGAGATGGTGTTCACGCTGGTCGCGATCATCTCGGCGATCTGGTTGAGGAAGTCCTTCTGGATCTGCGTGAACGGGGTGAACGACGCCAGCTCGATCACTCCGAGCACCGTGCCCTCGAACAGCACCGGCAGCACGATGACCTGCGCGGGCGGGGCCTCGCCGAGCCCGGAGGAGATCTTCAGGTAGCCGCTGGGCGCGTTCTCCACCAGGATCGCGCGCTTCTCCTGGGCCGCGGTGCCGATCAGCGCCTCACCCGGCCGGAACGACGTCGGCATGGAGCCCATCGAGTAGCCGTACGAACCCAGCATCCGCAGCTCGTAACCGTCCTCACCGGCGGCCGCGTCCTTGCCCTCGACCAGCGGCATCGCGAGGAAGAACGCGCCGTGCTGCGCGGAGACCACCGGCGTCAGCTCGCTCATGATCAGCGAGGCCACGTCCTCCAGGTCCCGCCGGCCCTGCATGAGCGCGGAGATGCGGGCGAGGTTGCCCTTGAGCCAGTCCTGCTCCTTGTTGGCGATCGTGGTGTCGCGCAGGTTGGCGATCATCTTGTTGATGTAGTCCTGGAGTTCCTGGATCTCCCCGGACGCGTCGACGTCGATCTTCAGATTCAGGTCGCCCCGGGTCACCGCGGTGGCCACGCGCGCGATGGCGCGCACCTGCCGGGTGAGGTTCCCGGCCATCTCGTTCACCGACTCGGTCAGGTCCCGCCAGGTGCCGTCGACGTCACGCACGCGTGCCTGGCCGCCGAGCTGCCCCTCGGTGCCCACCTCGCGGGCCACCCGCGTGACCTCCTCGGCGAAGCTGGACAGCTGGTCGACCATCGTGTTGATCGTCGTCTTCAGCTCGAGGATCTCGCCCCGGGCGTCGATGTCGATCTTCTTGGTCAGATCGCCCTTGGCGATGGCCGTGGTGACCATGGCGATGTTGCGCACCTGACCGGTCAGGTTGGACGCCATCTGGTTCACGGACTCGGTGAGGTCCTTCCAGGTGCCGGCCACACCCGGCACGTGCGCCTGACCGCCCAGGATGCCGTCCGTGCCCACCTCGCGGGCCACCTTGGTCACCTGGTCGGCGAACGAACTCAGTGTCTTCACCATCGTGTTGATGGTGTCGGCGAGCTGCGCGACCTCACCGCTCGCCTCGATCGTCACCTGCCGGGTCAGGTCGCCGTTGGCGACGGCCGCGGCCACCTGGGAGATGTTCCGCACCTGCATGGTCAGGTTGTTGGCCATCAGGTTGACGTTGTTGCTGAGGTCCTTCCAGATGCCGGTGACGCCCGGCACGTGCGCCTGGCCGCCCAGGATGCCCTCGGTGCCCACCTCGCGGGCCACCCGGGTCACCTGCTCGGCGAAGCTGGACAGCTGGTCCACCATGGTGTTGACCGTCGTGACGAGCTCGAGGATCTCGCCCTTCGCGTCCACCGTGATCTTCTTGGACAGGTCGCCCTTGGCCACCGCCGTCGTGACCTCGGCGATGTTGCGCACCTGGCTGGTCAGGTTGTTCGCCATGAAGTTCACGGACTGCGTGAGGTCCTTCCAGGTGCCCGAGACACCCTGCACCTCCGCCTGACCGCCCAGCATGCCCTCCGTGCCCACCTCGCGGGCGACCCGCGTGACCTCCTGGGCGAACGACGACAGCTGGTCGACCATGGTGTTCAGCGTGTTCTTCAGCTCCAGGATCTCCCCGCGCGCGTCCACGGTGATCTTCTGGGAGAGGTCGCCGCGGGCCACCGCCGTGGCGACCTGGGCGATGTTGCGCACCTGGGCGGTGAGGTTGCCCGCCATGCCGTTCACGGAATCCGTCAGATCCCGCCACACACCGGCCACGCCCGGCACCTGCGCCTGCCCGCCGAGCCGGCCCTCGGTGCCCACGTCCCGGGCCACCCGGGTCACCTGGTCGGCGAACGCGGAGAGCTGGTCGACCATCGTGTTGATCGTGTTCTTCAGCTCGAGGATCTCGCCACGGGCGTCGACGTCGATCTTCTGCGACAGGTCGCCGTTGGCCACCGCCGTGGTCACCTGGGCGATGTTGCGCACCTGGGACGTCAGGTTGCCCGCCATGAAGTTGACGGAGTCCGTGAGCTCCTTCCACGTCCCCGAGACGCCGTCCACCCGGGCCTGACCGCCCAGCCGGCCCTCGGTGCCCACGTCCCGCGCCATCCGCGTCACCTGGTCGGCGAAGCTCGACAGCTGGTCCACCATCCGGTTCACGGTGTTCTTCAGCTGGAGCATCTCGCCGGAGACGTCCACGGTGACCTTCTGCGAGAGGTCGCCGTTGGCCACCGCCGTGGTCACCTGGGCGATGTTGCGCACCTGACCGGTCAGGTTGCGGAACGCGGTGTTGACGGAATCCGTCAGGTCCTTCCACGTACCGGCCGCCCCCGGCACCTGCGCCTGACCGCCCAGCTCACCCTCGACACCGATCTCCCGGGCGACCCGCGTCACCTCGGCGCCGAACGCCGACAGCTGGTCCACCATGCCGTTGACGGTGTTCTTCAGCTCCAGCATCTCGCCGGCCACGTCCACCGTGACCTTCTGCGACAGGTCACCGCTGGCCACGGCGGTCGTCACCGCGGCGATGTCCCGCACCTGCGTGGTCAGGTTCCGGAACACCGTGTTGACGGAGTCGGTGAGGTCCTTCCAGGTGCCTGCCGCGCCCGGCACGTTGGCCTGACCGCCGAGCCGCCCCTCCGCGCCGACCTCGTTCGCCACCCGTGTGACCTCGTCCGCGAAGATCCGCAGCGTCTCGGTCATCTGGTTGATCGTCTCGGCGAGCTGCGCGACCTCGCCGCGCGCCGGAACCGTCACCTTCTGCGACAGGTCACCGTTGGCGACCGCCGTCGTGACCTGCGAGATCCCGCGCACCTGGGCGGTCAGGTTGCCCGCCATCGTGTTGACGGAGTCGGTCAGCTCCTTCCACACGCCCGCCACCCCGGGCACCTGCGCCTGGCCGCCCAGGATGCCCTCGGTGCCCACCTCCCGGGCGACACGCGTGACCTCGGAGGAGAACGAGGAGAGCTGGTCCACCATCGTGTTGACGGTGTTCTTCAGCTCCAGCATCTCGCCCTCGACGTGGACGGTCACCTTCCGCGACAGGTCGCCCTTGGCGACCGCCGTGGTGACCAGCGCGATGTCCCGCACCTGGGCGGTCAGCCGGTACGCCATGGTGTTGACGGACTCGGTCAGGTCCTTCCACGAGCCCGACATCCCGCGCAGCCGGGCCTGGCCGCCGAGCTTGCCCTCGGTGCCGACCTCGCTGGCCACACGCGTGACCTCGTCCGTGAACGTCGACAACTGGTCGACCAGGTTGTTGACCGTACGGCCGACCTTCAGGAACTCGCCCCGCAGCGGATGGCCGGTGGCGCCGTCCGGCGCCTGCGTCCGCAGCTCCATGCGCGGCGACAGGTCGCCGTCGGCCACCGCCGTGAGCACCCGGCCGACCTCCGACACCGGCCAGACGAGATCGTCCACCAGCGCGTTGGAGTTGGCGACGGCCGTCGCCCAGGAGCCCTCGCAGGCCCCCGTCTCCAGCCGCTCGGTGAGCTTGCCCTCGCGTCCCACCATGCGCCGCACCCGGGACAGCTCACCGGTCAGGTGCAGGTTCCGGTCGGCCACCTCGTTGAAGACGGCCGCGATCTCCGACATCACGCCGTCCCCGGACACCGTGAGCCGCTTGCGGAAGTTCCCGTCGCGCATCGCCACGAGGGCCGCCTGCAGCCGGTTCAGGGCGGCTGTGTCCACGGCGGTCGTGCCGCCGCCCCTTCCCAGGGACGGTCCGCCCTTCGCGCGCGTCTTCGTGCCTCGCGTCGCCGCGCCAGACTCCACTGTGTCCCTCCCGGAGGGGTCGACCGTTACTGCTGTGCTGGGCCCGCTTGGGCGCCGGCATACCGTTCACCGGCATACCGGGCGCTTCCGCGTTCCGGTTACTGCTGGGTATTTCTGCCAGACGAGATCCGGCCACACCAGGGGCTGCTGCCCGCCGTACACGGAACACACGCAGTCCCGCCCCGACCTCCATCACAAGCCTGCCCAGTGTTTCACCTCGTCCGAACCAGGCCATAACAGTTCGGCAGCTTCGCACATCGTCCGCCCACCCTGGGGGGTAATCACCGGCGACCGGCATCCGCTCGGACGGCGAAGGTAAGTAACCTTGCATGCGGCTGTCCAGCCGCACCGGTCCGACCGGCCTGGGCGGTGGCACGAGCACGAGCTGGCATCGGAGGGCGGCCGCAGACCATGACCACCGGACTGATCCCGGGGGGACAGACCCCGGAGCCACGGCCGACGGACGAGCCGATGCCGCAGCAGCGGCGCGGGCCTGCCGGCCACGGGGACCCGCACGTCGACGACCGGCCGAGGAGTTCTGTGATCACCGCGCGCGCGGCCGCCAGCTTCGAGCCCGTCGGGCGATCGGTCGCGACCGCCCGGTCCTTCGTCCGCGACACACTGCAGGGCTGGGGTTTCGCCGACATCGTGGACGACGCCGTCGTCCTCACCAGCGAACTGGTGACCAACGCCGTCGTCCACGCCGGCACGCACGCCGACGTGCTGTGCCTGCGCACCGAGGACGGAGTCCGCGTCGAGGTCTCCGACCGCTACCCGGAGCGCGAGGTCCCGATCCAGCACTCCACCGCGGTCACGGGCAACCCCGACCGCGAGGGCGGCCGCGGCCTGCAGCTGTGCGCGGCGCTGGCCACGCGCTGGGGGGTGGACTACACGCCCACCCACAAGGACGTCTGGTTCCAGCTCGACCTGCCCGAACGCGCGGTGGGCACCCGCAGCGCCGGACCGCCGCTGCCCGCCGATCTCCTCCCGCTGGCCGACGGCCGGGTCCGCGTCGCGGTCCTCCAGGTCGACCGGAAAGGCGCCGTCACCTCCTGGAACGAGGACGCCGAGGACCTCTTCGGCTTCGCGTCCGCCGAGGTCGTCGGCAAACCCCTCACCGAACTCGCGGCCTGGCCGCACACCCCCGGCACGGGTACCGGCGTCGCCGAGGCGCTGCAGCTCTCCCGCTGGGAGGGCAGCTACGGCATCCGCGGCGCCGACGGCCGGGTGGTCCGGGTGTACGCCTCCCACCTCCGGGTCCGGGACACGGGCGGCGAGCCCTCCACCGTCTGCCTCCTGGTACGGGACGACGAGCGCGCCGTCCTGCAGACCCCGGCCCGCGTCCCCGCCGGCGACCAGGCCCCGGCCTCCGACGGGCAGAGCGCCGACCCGTTCGAGGTGTTCATCGGCTCCCCCGCCCCGGACGACCTCGACGGCCTGCTGCAGCGCACGGTGGAACGCGCCCGGGACATGCTCGACGCCGACTCCGCGTTCCTGCTGCTCGCCACCGACGACGAGACGGAGCTGGAAGTCCGCGCCTCGACCGGCCTGCCCTCCGCCCGCCAGCGCTTCGCCCGCGTCCCCGTCGAGGCCGGCCCGGGCCGCTACGGCTCGGCGCGCATGCCCGCCGTACACGACGACCTGACGGCCGTTCCCGGCGCGGTGCCGCTGCTGAGCGGCACCGGCATGCGCTCGGTGGTCACGGTGCCACTCAAGGTCGAGGGCCGCCTCACCGGTTCTCTCGGCGTCGCCGCCGAGGCGCCCGGCCGGTACTCCAACGAGGAGGCGCTGCGCCTGCAGTTCGCCGCCGACCGGATCGCACTGGCCGTCGAGTCGGCCCGCCTGGGCGAGCTGGAGCGGTTGCGCCGCGGCTCCCTGAGCTTCCTGGTCGAGGCCTCGGACCTCCTGGCCGGCACCCTGGACCGCGACCAGACGCTGGCCCTGATGGCCCAGATGACGGTCCCCACGCTGGCCACCTGGTGCGCGGTCTACACGATCGCCGACCAGGCCTCCGAGCCTTACCTGTCCTATGTGCTGCACGAGGACGAGGAACTGATCGACGGCATCAAGTCGCTGCTGTCGAAGATCGCCCCGCCGGACCCGGTGCCCACTCCGGGGGCCCGCGTCTGGACCGCCCCGGCCGAGGTGGCCCACCAGGCGGCCCTGCGCAGCTCCATGCGCAGCCTCGGCCTCTCCGGCGGCCCGACGCGCCAGGTCGCCTCGGGCATCGGCCCGACGCTGGCGACGGCGGGGGCGGTCGGCGGCGAGACGGTGGTGCTGCCTCTGGTGGCCCGCAACCGCGTCATCGGCATGCTGACCCTCGGCAAGCCCACCGACGAGCACTTCCGCCAGGAGATCCTGGAACTCGCCGAGGACCTGAGCCGCCGGGCCGCCCTCGCGCTGGACAACGCCCGCCTGTATTCGGAGCGCACGGCCATCAGCCAGGCTCTGCAGCGCAGCCTGCTGCCGCCCGAGACTCCGCACATCGAGGGTATCGAGGTGGAGGTCATCTACCGCGCGGCCGGCGAGGGCAACGAGGTGGGCGGCGACTTCTACGACGTCTTCCCCATCGGCGACGACGCTTACGGCTTCGCCATCGGCGACGTCTGCGGCACGGGCCCCAACGCGGCGGCGGTCACCGGTCTCGCCCGGCACGCCCTGCGCCTGCTGGCCCGCGAGGGCCTGAACGGCCCGGCGGTGCTGGAGCGCCTCAACTCGGCGATCCTCGACGAGGGCGACCGCAGCCGCTTCCTGACCCTCCTCTACGGCGAGTTGCGCCCGCAGCCGGACGGCGGCGCCGAGCTGAAGGTGGTCTGCGCCGGCCATCCGCTGCCGCTGCGTCTGCGCCAGGACGGCACGGTCGTGGCGGCGGCCGAACCGCAGCCGCTGCTGGGTGTCATCGAGGACCTGGAGCTGTACGAGGAGACGGTCACCCTGGACCCCGGTGACGTGCTCCTCTGTGTGACGGACGGCGTCACCGAACGTCGTGAGGGCACGCGCATGCTGGGCGACGACGGTCTCGCCGACGTGCTCACCACGTGCACGGGTCTCACGGCGGGCGCGGTGGCGGCGCGGATCATGCGTGCGGTGGAGCGTTTCGCGTCGGACGCGCCCTCGGACGACATGGCGATTCTGGCGATGCGGGTACCGGGAATCCACCCGGAGACATGAGAAAGGCCCCACCCGGAAGGGTGGGGCCTTTTCGCTGGAGCCCCCAAACGGAATCGAACCGTTGACCTTCTCCTTACCATGGAGACGCTCTGCCGACTGAGCTATAGGGGCCTGCCGTTTTCGGGGCTTTCCCCCCGTGGCGACGAAGAAACTGTACCCCGAACAGGCTCGGGTTCCCAAATGCGTTCGGTGCGCGTTCAGAAGGCGGGCTGCAGGAGCCCGCCGAGCGCGTTGCAGGCCGACACGATGCGCTGCATCTCCCGCTTCGTGAGCGTGGCGTCCACGGGGAGCGCGAGGGTCTCGTCGGCGGCCTGTTCGGTCTGCGGCAGCGAGACGCACCGCCGGAATTCGGGCAGCCGGTGCACGGGCGTCTTCACCGGTACCCGGCAGTCAACTCCCCTGCTGCGTATGGCGCGTGCGAAGGCGTCCCGGTCAGGCCGGCCGTTTCCCGGCACTCGTACGACGTACTGCTGGTAGGTGTGCCCGTCGCCGCCGTCCGGCGTCCGTACGCCTCTGAGCTTGCTGTCGAGGTACGCGGCTCGTTCCCTGCGTTGCGCTATCTCGTCGTACGGCGCCTCGGACTCTCCCTGCTCCAGCACCAGCGTCCCGTGCCGCTGCCCCAGCGCGTGCAACCGCCGGATGTCGGCCTGCCGTCCGAAGCGGTGCACGGCAACGACCGCGGCCGTGCGGGACGTTACGGCGGCTTCGACCGCATCGGGGTCGAGGCAGTAGGTCAGCGGATCTATGTCGGCGAACACCGGCAGCGCCCCGGCCAGGGTCACGGCCTCCGCCACCTCTACGTTCCCGAAGGCCGGTACGACGACCTCGTCACCGACACCGACGCCGGCGGCCCTGAGCATGGCTGCAGTTCCCATGCCTGGGATGCTGGGCGGGCAACGTGAACGACACGTTAAGAGAAACAAAAAAAGGTCGGACCCCGAACCGAAGTTCGGGATCCGACCTTTGAAGAATTGTTCGGCGGCGTCCTACTCTCCCACAGGGTCCCCCCTGCAGTACCATCGGCGCTGT
>NZ_BMUE01000014.1 GCF_014650035.1 Streptomyces lucensis JCM 4490
CCCCGAACAACTCCACACCGTCCTCCAACCCAAAATCGACGCAGCCTGGCACCTCCACAAACAAACCCAGCACCACGACCTCGCCGCATTCGTCCTCTACTCCTCCGCAGCCGGCACCCTCGGCAACCCCGGACAAGCCAACTACGCCGCCGCCAACACCTTCCTCGACGCCCTCGCCCACCACCGCCACACCCAAGGCCTCCCCGCCACCAGCCTCGCCTGGGGACCCTGGGCCGACACCAGCACCATCACCGCCACCCTCGACACCACCAACCGCGCCCGCATCACCCGCAGCGGCATGGTCCCGCTGGAGAGCGGTGAGGGATGTGCGCACCTCGACGCCGGGTGGGCCGGTGTCGAGGCGGTGGTGGTCGCGGCGCGGATCGACACCGCGGCGCTTCGTGGCATGGCTGAGGCGCAGGCGTTGCCGCCGATGGCGCGTGGCCTGCTGCGTGCGGCGCCGAGGCGGGCGCGGTCCGGTGCGGCGGGCGGTACTTCGCAGTTGCGGGCGAGGCTCGCCGGGCGGGACGAGGCGGAGCAGCGCCGGGTGCTGCTCGATCTGGTGCTCGGGCATGTCGGTGTCGTACTCGGGCACGGTGACGCCGGTTCGCTCGATCCCGAACTGCCGTTCCAGAGTCTGGGCTTCGACTCGCTGACCGCGGTCGAGCTGCGCAACCGGCTGAATGTGGCGACGGGTCTGCGACTGCCGGCGACGTTGATCTTCGACCATCCGACGGCGTCCGCCCTGGTCTCGCACCTGCACGAGCAGGTGGCGGTGACGGAGCCGGATTCCGGGCAGGTGTCGCGGAGGCCGGGGGCGGAGGCCGGCAGCGGGGTGGCGGACGAGCCGATCGCGATCGTGGGAATGGCGTGCCGGTATCCCGGTGGTGTGCGTTCCGCCGACGATCTGTGGCGGCTCGTCGCGGAGGCGCGGCACGGCATCCGCGGGCTGCCGACGGACCGCGGCTGGGATCTGGAACGGCTGGTCGACCCGGATCCCGAGCGGTCGGGGACGACGTACGTCGACAAGGGCGGATTCCTGGACGACGCTGACCTGTTCGACGCGGAGTTCTTCGGGATGAGTCCGCGGGAGGCGCTGGCCACGGATCCGCAGCAGCGGCTGCTGCTGGAGACCGCGTGGGAGACACTGGAGCAGGCCGGCCTGGCGCCCGCGCGGTTGCGGGGCAGCCGCACCGGGGTGTTCGTGGGCATGGCGTCCCAGCACTACGCGGTGGGGGCGGAACAGTCGTCGGGTGGGCTGGACGGTTATCTGCTGACGGGCACGACCACGAGTGTGGCCTCGGGCCGGGTGGCGTACACGCTGGGGTTCGAGGGTCCGGCGATCACGGTGGACACGGCGTGCTCCTCGTCGCTGGTGGCGCTGCATCTCGCGGCGCGCGCACTGCGCGACGGCGAGTGCGACCTGGCGCTGGCCGGGGGCGTCGCGGTGATGGCGCAGCCGGGCATCTTCATCGAGTTCAGCCGGCAGCGCGGGCTGGCGCCCGACGGGTTGTGCAAGCCGTTCGCGGCCTGTGCGGACGGGACCGGCTGGGGTGAGGGGGTCGGTCTGCTGCTGGTGGAGCGGCTGTCCGACGCGCGGCGCAACGGGCATCAGGTCCTGGCCGTGCTGCGGGGCAGCGCCGTCAACCAGGACGGTGCGAGCAACGGGCTGACGGCGCCGAACGGGCCGTCGCAGCAGCGGGTGATCCGCGCCGCGCTCGCCGACGCCCGGCTCACCGCGGACCAGGTGGACGCCGTGGAGGCGCACGGCACCGGGACGACGCTCGGTGATCCGATCGAGGCGCAGGCCGTGCTCGCCACGTACGGCCGGGACCGGGATCCGGAGCGGCCTGTGTGGCTGGGCTCGGTCAAGTCGAACATCGGCCACACGCAGGCCGCCGCCGGTGTCGCCGGTGTGATCAAGATGGTGGAGGCGATGCGGCACGGTGTGCTGCCGCGGACGCTCCATGTGGACGAGCCGACGCCGCACGTCGACTGGGGCGCCGGGGAGGTGGAGCTGCTCGCGGAGCAGCGGGCCTGGCCCGAGACCGGGCGGCCCCGGCGTGCCGCGGTGTCGTCCTTCGGTATCAGCGGCACCAACGCCCACGTCATTCTCGAGCAGGCTCCGGGCGGGGAGGGCGAAGCGATCCCCGAAGAGCGGGAGTCGCCGGGTGCGGGTGGCGGCGTCCTGGCGCTGCCGGTGTCGGGGGCCGGGGAGCGGGCCCTGCGTGCGCAGGCGCTGCGGCTGCGGGAACATGTGGAGGCGCGGCCGCGGCTCGCGCCCGCCGAGGTGGCGCACGCGCTGGTGACGACCCGGTCGGTGTTCGCGCACCGGGCCGTGGTGGTCGGCCGGGACCGTGCGGAGCTGCTGGACGGGCTGGCGGCGCTCGCCGCGGGTGAGGCTCGTGCGGGCCTGGTGCAGGGCGTGGCCCCACCCTCGCCGGGCAAGACGGTGTTCGTCTTCCCCGGGCAGGGCTCGCAGTGGACGGGCATGGCGCTGGACCTGCTGGCCGGTTCCGAGGTGTTCGGGCGGCGGCTGCGGGAGTGCGCCGACGCGGTGGGCCGGTACGTGGACTGGGACGTGGTGGAGGTGCTGCGGGGGGCGCCGGGCGCGCCGGATCCGGAGCGGGTCGACGTGGTGCAGCCGGTGCTGTTCGCGGTGATGGTGTCGCTGGCCGAGCTGTGGCGGTCCGCGGGTGTCGAGCCGGACGCGGTGATCGGGCACTCGCAGGGTGAGATCGCCGCGGCCCATGTGGCGGGCGCGCTGTCGCTCGACGACGCGGCGCGCGTGGTGACGCTGCGCAGCAGGGCCCTGCTGGCGCTCGCCGGGACGGGGGCGATGGCCGCGGTGCCGTTGCCCGCCGCCGACGTGGAGCGGGAGCTGGAGCGGTGGGGTGGCCGGGTGGGTGTCGCGACGGTCAACGGGCCGGCGGCGACGGTGGTCGCGGGTGATCCGGACGCGGTGCACGCGCTGGTCGACGCGTTGCGGGAGCGGGGTGTGCGGGCGCGTACCGTCCCGGTGGACTACGCCTCGCACTCGCCGCACGTCGAGGCGTTGCGGGCGGAGTTGCTGGACGTACTCGCCCCGATCGAGCCGCGCGTGTCGCGGGTGCCGTTCTATTCGACCGTCACGGGTGACCTGCTGGACACCACCGCGCTCGACGCGGAGTACTGGTACCGGAACCTGCGGCGGACGGTGCGGTTCGGGGAGACGGTCCAGGCGCTGCTGGGCAGTGGTCACCGGCTGTTCGTGGAGGCGAGTCCGCACCCGATCCTGACGGTGGGCGTGCAGCAGGGGGTGGACGAGGCGGGGGTCGCGGCGAGCGTGGTCGGCAGCCTGCGCCGGGAGCAGGACGGGCCGCGGGAGTTCCTCGCGGCGCTGGCCGCCGCGCATGTGCACGGCGCCCCGGTGGAGTGGTCGCGGGTGCTGCCCGCGGTGTCGGGGCGGCGGGTGCCGGTGCCGACGTACGCCTTCCAGCGCGAGCGGTACTGGCTGGAGCCCTCACCGGCCGCCGGCGACGTGGCGGCCGCGGGGCTGGTGGAGGGCGGGCACGCACTGCTGGGCGCGGCCGTCGAGCTGGCCGGTGACGACGGCTGGGTGCTGACCGGGCGGGTGTCTTCGCGGACGCATCCGTGGCTGGCCGATCACGCGGTGCTCGGTACGGTGCTGCTGCCCGGCACGGCCCTGGCGGATCTGGTGCTGCACGCCGGCCGGCACGCGGGCTGCGACCTGGTGGAGGATCTGACGCTGCTGGCGCCGCTGGTCCTCGGCGAGCAGGACGGGGTGCGGCTCCAGGTGGTGGTCGGGGCCGCCGACGAGGCCGGCCGGCGCCCGGTGGCCGTGCACTCGCGGTCCGGGTCCGCCGGTCGGCACGACGGGTGGACGCGGCACGCCACGGGCGTCCTGGGCGCTCCGGGGGCTTCCGTCCCGGGGTCGGGGCAACTGCGTGTGTGGCCGCCGGCGGGTGCGGAGCCGGTGCCGGTCGGCGAGGTGTACGACCGGTTCGCCGCCGTCGGGCTCGACTACGGTCCGGCGTTCCAGGGGCTGCGGGCCGCGTGGCGGCGGGGTGCCGAGGTCTTCGCCGAGGTGGATCTGCCCGCCGACGTGGACATCGAGGGGTTCGCGGTCCATCCGGCGCTGCTGGACGGTGCGTTGCACGCGATGCTGTTCGGCGCCGGTGAGGACGTGGCGCCGGAGGTGCGGCTGCCGTTCTCCTGGTCGGGTCTGTCGCTGCACGCGGTCGCGGCGCGGGCGCTACGGGTGCGTCTGGCACCCGCGGGCCCCGGGAGCCCCGAGGGCGCCGTGTCGGTGGAGGCGGCCGACGAGGCGGGCGAACCGGTCGTCTCCGTCGCGTCGCTGGGGTTGCGTCCGGTGACCGGCGAGCAGCTGGCGGCGCTGCGGACCGCGGCGCCCGGGGGTTCGCTGTTCCGGGTGGAGTGGCTGCCGCGGCCGCTGGGCGGTGCGGAGACCACCGGGTGGGTGGCGCTCGACGACGGCACGGGCGTGAGCAGGGACTGCGGGTACGCCTCCGTCACGCACGAGGGGATGGCCGCGCTGTGTGAGGCCCTGGACGCGGGCGGGGACGTCCCGCCGCTGGTGGTGGCGCCGTCCTGGCCGGACGGCACGGTCGGTCCGGCGGAGGCGGCGCACGCGGCGGCCGAGTACTACCTGCGGCTCGCGCAGGACTGGCTGGCCGACGAGCGGCTGGCCGGGAGCCGGCTGGTGGTTCTCACGCACGGCGCGATCGCCGTACCCGACGGCGAGGACACCGCGGCGCTGGCGGCGTCCGCGGTGTGGGGGCTCGTACGCAGTCTGCAGGCGGAGCATCCGGGGCAGTTCGGGCTTCTCGACATCGACGACGACGAGGCGTCGCAGGCCGTGCTGGGCCGGGCGATGGCTCTCGGTGAACCCCAGGGTGCGCTGCGCCGCGGGGAGTTGCTGGTGCCGTCGGTGAGCCGGGGGGCGCGGGGGCCCGGGGAGGCGGGGTCCGCGCCGGTGTTCGCGGCCGGCGGGACGGTGCTGATCACCGGCGGCACGGGCACGCTGGGCGCGGTCGTGGCCCGGCATCTGGCCGTCGAGCACGGCGTGCGGCATCTGCTGCTGCTCAGCAGGCGCGGTGAAGGCGCGGAAGGAGCACGGGAACTGCGGGCGGAACTCGCCGGGGCGGGGGCCGAGGTGACGTTCGCCGCCTGTGACGCGGCGGACCGGGAGCAGCTGGCCGAGGTGCTCGGCGCGATCCCCGCGGACCGGCCGCTGACCGGTGTGGTGCACGCGGCCGGCGTCATCGGCGACGCGACGATCGCCTCGCTGACCCCGCGGCTGCTGCACTCGGTGCTGCGTCCGAAGGCGGACGCGGCCTGGAACCTGCACGAGCTGACCCGGGAGCTGGATCTGGCCGCGTTCGTGCTGTTCTCGTCCACCACGGGCGTCCTGGGCAGCCCGGGCCAGGGCAACTACGCGGCCGCCAACGCCTTCCTGGACGCGCTGGCCGAGCACCGGCACGCGCTGGGCCTGCCCGCGACGGGCCTCGGGTGGGGTCTGTGGGCGGAGGCCAGCGGCATGACCGGGCACCTGGACGAGGCGGACCTGGGCCGGATGGCGCGCGGCGGTCTCGTGCCGCTGGCGACCGGTGAGGCGCTCGCCCTGTTCGACGCGGCGCTGGGCGCGAGCGGGGAGTATCCGGTGCTGCTGCCCGTCCGCCTCGATGTGCGGGGGTTGCGGGAGCGGGCGGCGGCGGGGCTGCTGCCGCCGGTGCTGCGCGGTCTCGTCCGGGCGCCGGCCCGGCGGGTCGACGCGTCGGGGCCGTCGCTGGCGCAGCGGCTCGCCGGGCTGGACGAGCAGGAGCAGTACCGCCTGGTGCTGGAGACGGTCCTCGGTCATGTCGCCGCGGTGCTCGGGCACGCCTCGCCCCGGCAGATCGACGCCGGGCGCCCCTTCCAGGAGCTGGGCTTCGACTCGCTGACCGCGGTCGAGTTGCGCAACCGGCTGGGGCTGGTCGCCGGGGTACGGCTGCCCGCCACGGTGGTTTTCGACCACCCGACCGCCGGTGCGCTGGCCGGTCATGTGCGCGAGCTGCTCGCCCCCGCCGAGGAGGGCTCCGTCCAGCGGCTGCTGGCGGAACTGGACCGGCTGGAGGAGGCCCTGGCGGCCCGGCCGGCGCAGGACGGCGACGGCGACGGTGACGCGGTCGTCGCGCAGCGGCTGCGCGCCCTGGCGGCGAAGTACGGCGCGAGCCCCGGGGCCGACGCGGTCACCGAGCGGTTCGAGGAGGCGTCCGCGGAGGAGGTCCTGGACTTCATCGACCGAGAGCTGCGGCGCTGAGCGGCGCCCGCGGCGGCAGACGGCGGTTCCCCGGGCAGCGGGGCGCAAGAGCTGATGACCGAGTTAGGGCTGATGCAGGCATGACGGACCAACAGAAACTGGTCGACTACCTGAAATGGGTCACCGCCGACCTCCACCGGACGCGGCTCCGTCTGGAGGAGCTGGAGTCCGGTGTGCGGGAACCCATCGCGATCGTGGGCATGAGCTGCCGCTACCCCGGCGGCGTGCGCAGCCCCGGCGACCTGTGGCGGCTGCTGGCCGAGGGCACCGACGCGGTGTCCTCCTTCCCCTCGGACCGTGGCTGGGACACCGCGCGGCTGTACCACCCCGACCCCGGGCACCCGGGCACCTCGTATGCGCGCGAGGGCGGATTCCTGTACGACGCCGCCGAGTTCGACGCCGATTTTTTCGGGATCAGCCCGCGTGAGGCGATGGCCGTCGATCCGCAGCAGCGGCTGCTGCTGGAGGCGTCCTGGGAGGTGCTGGAGGGGGCGCGGATCGATCCGGGCACGCTGCGCGGCAGCCGCACCGGTGTGTTCACGGGCGTGATGTACGGCGACTACGGGGCCCGGCTGATGGGCAGCGACGCCCAGGAGTACGAGGGCCTGGTCGGCAACGGCAGCGCGGGCAGCGTCGCCTCGGGCCGGGTGTCGTACACCTTCGGGTTCGAGGGGCCCGCCGTGACGGTGGACACCGCCTGTTCGTCGTCCCTGGTGGCGCTGCACCTGGCGTGCCAGGCGCTGGAGCGCGGCGAGTGCTCCCTGGCGCTGGCCGGGGGCGTGACGGTGATGGCCACGCCCATGCTGTTCGTGGAGTTCAGCCGGCAGCGCGCGATGGCCCCGGACGGGCGCTGCAAGTCGTTCGCGGCCTCCGCGGACGGTGCGGGCTGGGCCGAGGGGGTGGGCATGCTCGCCCTGGAACGGCTGTCGGACGCCCGGCGCAACGGACGTACCGTGCTGGCGGTGGTGCGTGGCAGCGCGGTCAACCAGGACGGCGCGAGCAACGGTCTGACGGCGCCCAACGGGCCCGCGCAGCAGCGGCTCATCCAGCAGGCCCTGGCCCGGGCGGGTCTGTCGGCCGCCGACGTCGACGTGGTGGAGGGACACGGCACCGGTACCACCCTCGGTGATCCGATCGAGGCGCAGGCGCTGCTGGCGACGTACGGGAGGAACCGGCCCGGGGGACGGCCGCTGTGGCTGGGCTCGGTGAAGTCCAACATCGGGCACACGCAGGCGGCCGCCGGAGTGGCGGGCGTCATCAAGATGGTCGAGGCCATGGGGCACGAGGAGCTGCCGCGGACCCTGCACGTGGACGCGCCGTCGCCGCACGTGGACTGGGAGGCGGGCGGTGTCCGGCTGCTGACCGAGCCGGTCGCGTGGCCGCGCGGCGATCGTCCCCGGCGGGCCGGGGTGTCCTCGTTCGGGATCGGCGGCACCAACGCGCACGTGATCCTGGAGGAGGCGCCCCGCGCGGAGGAGCGGGGGGAGCCGGAGGGCCGGGAGGGGCCCGTGCCCGCGCGGCGCGGGGGTGCCGTCCCCTGGATCCTGTCCGCGAGGAGCGCCGCCGCCCTGCGGGCCCAGGCCGGCCGGTTGCGGGCCTTCGTCGCCGGTGCGCCCGGCCTCTGCGTCACGGAGGTGGGGCGCTCCCTGGCCACCACCCGCGCCCTGCTCGACCACCGCGCGGTCGTGGTCGCCGAGGACCGTGAGGAGTTCGTGCGGCGTCTGGGCTTCCTCGCCGAGGGCGAACCCGCCGGCAACGTCGTCGAGGGCGTGGCCGCGGCGGGCGGCATCGGGTTCCTGTTCTCCGGGCAGGGCTCGCAGCGCCTCGGCATGGGGCGTCAGCTGCACCAGGCGTTCCCGGTGTTCGCCGACGCCCTCGACGAGGTGTGCCAGCGCCTGGAGCCGCTGCTGGGGCGGTCGTTGAAGCAGGTGATGTGGGCGGCCCGGGGAAGCGCGGAGGCCACGCTGCTGGACCAGACGGCGCACACCCAGGCCGCGTTGTTCGCGGTGGAGGTGGCGCTGTTCCGGCTGCTTCACCACTACGGGCTGCGGCCCGATGTGGTGATGGGTCACTCCGTCGGCGAGGTGGCGGCGGCGCACGTCGCCGGGGTGCTGTCGCTGACCGACGCGTGCACGCTGGTGGCGGCCCGCGGCCGGCTGATGCAGGAACTGCCCCCGGGCGGGGCCATGGTCGCGGTGGAGGCGGAGGAGGGCGAGGTCGCCGAGGCGCTCGACGGGCTCGGCGGCGGCGTGTCCGTCGCGGCGGTGAACGGGCCGCGGGCGGTCGTCGTCTCCGGTGACGAGGACGCTGTCCTGTCGGTGGCGGACGGGTTCTCCTCGCGGGGGCGCCGTACGAGCAGGCTGCGGGTGTCGCACGCCTTCCACTCGCCGCGCATGGACCCTGCGCTGCACGAGTTCGGGCAGGTGGCCCGGTCGCTGACCTATCACGCGCCGCGCATCCCCGTGGTGTCGAACGTGACCGGGGACCTCGCCACCGACGGCCAGTTGTGCGACCCCGGGTACTGGGTGGCGCACGCGCGGCATGCGGTGCGGTTCGCCGACGGCGTCGCCACCTTGTACGCCCAGGGGGTGAGCGTGTGCCTGGAGCTGGGCCCGGACTCGGTGCTCGCGCCGCTCGCCGCCGGATGCCTTGCGCCGGGCACGCCGGCTCCCGTGGCGGTGCTGAACGCGCGGCGGCCCGAACCGCAGACCCTGCTGGCCGCGCTGGGGCACGCCCATGTGCGCGGCGCGGACGTGGACTGGGCCGCCCACTACGCGGAGTACGGCACGGGCACGGTCGCCCTTCCCACGTACGCCTTCCAGCACCGGCGCCACTGGATCGACGCGGCCCCGCGCGGGGCGGGAGCGGGCTCCGGTACGGCGCCGGAGGCACGGTTCTGGACCGCCGTGGAGCGGCAGGACCTGGACGCGCTCGGTGCGGACCTGCACATCGGTGAGGACGGGCTCGCCGCGCTCAAGACCCTGCTGCCCGCCCTCGCGGGGTGGCGGCGCAGGCAGCGGCGCCACCTCAGGCTGGACTGGGAGCCGGTGGCCGATCCGGACGGCTCCGCCCGGGCGGGCACCTGGCTGGTCGCGGTGCCGGACGGCGCGGAGGCGGAACGTGTGGTGGGCGCGCTGAACGGTCCGTCCTTCCAGGCGGTGCCCGTGCCCGTCGACGTCGCCTCCGCCCGCGTAACGGATCTGGTGCGGTCCCTGGGCAGTGCGCTGGCGCAGGGGGAGGTGGACGGTGTGCTGTGCCTGTTCCCGCCGGCCGGCGGCGGGCGGGACGGCACTCCGGCGGCGGCGCTGGCCGCCACGCGGGCACTGGCGGACGCCCTGGACGAGCTGGGGCTGACGGTTCCCCTGTGGATCGGCACCCGGGGCGCGATGGCGGCGCACGAGCGGGATCCGGCGCCCGACCCCGCGCAGGCGATGTTCTGGGGTCTGGGCCAGACGCTGGCCGCCGAACGGGTGCAGCGCCGCTTCGGGCTGGTGGACCTGCCGGGCGGGGCGGGCGCGGCGGACGGTGACGTCCTGGCCGGGTCGGCTCCCCGGCTGGCCCGGCTGCTGGCGGCCGGTACGGAACACGACCAGGTGGCACTGCGCCCCTCGGGCACGCGGGTGCGGCGGCTCGTGCCGGGCGGGCACCAGGGCGGGCGGGACGCCGACGGCCGGCGGTGGCAGCCGGCCGGCACGGTGCTCGTGTGCGGGTCGCTGCGGTCGGGGCCGGGCGCGGAGGTCGCGCGCTGGGTGGCCGGGCACGAGGGCGCCCGCGTCCTGGCCGTCCCGCCCCCCGGGCAGGCCGCGGATCCCGTGCCGGCCGGACTGCGGGACGAGCTGGGCGACCGGCTGGTCGTCGCCGACGCCGACCTCACCGACCGGCCGGCCGTCGCCGCGCTGCTGGCCTCGGTCCCCGAAGAGCTGCCCGTGACGGCGGTGATCCACCTCGCCGCACCGCTGCCGGACGCGGAGCCGCGGCCTTCGCGGCCGCCGTCCCCGACCCAGGTGCCGGCCGACGTCGTGGCCGCGGTCCATCTGGACGAGCTCACCCGCGGCCTGGAGCTGACCGCGTTCGTCACGGTCTCTTCCCTGACCGGTGCCTTCGGGCTCCCCGGCTTCGGCGGCGAGGGTCCCGCCCACGCGGCGCTCGACGCCCTCGCCGCCGGCCGCAGGGCCCGGGCACTGCCCGCGCTGTCCCTGCTCGTGGCTCCCTGGGACGAGACCGTCACCGCGGGCGCGGGCGGCCCCGGCGTCACTGGCGCCGCCCCCGAGGACGTCACCGCGCTGCTGGCCCGCGCCCCGCAGCTGGGAGAACACACGCAGGTGGTGGCCGACTTCGACTGGGAGCGCCTCGTCCCACGCCTGGCGGGCGGTCGCGCCGGCGGACTGCTGCTCGGGGTGCCGGAGGCGCGCCGGGCCCTGGACGCCACCCCGCACGCGGACGGCCCGGTGCCGCGCGGGCTCGCCGACGTGCCCGCGCCGGAACGCCTCGGCTTCCTCCTGGACCTGATCCGCCGTCAGGTCGCCTCGGTGCTCGGCCACGCCGACCCCGGGGCGATCGCGGACGACAGCGACTTCATCGGTCTCGGCCTGTCGTCGTTCACCGCCCTGGAACTGAGCACCCGGCTGCGCACGGCGGGCATCGACGTGTCCACCGCCGACGTATACGACCACCCGAGCCCGGGCGCCCTCGCCGGGCACCTGCACGCCCGCATCGGTGACGCCGGCACCCCGTCGGCGTCCGCCCCTGTCCTGGAGGCCACATGAATCACCCCGTCGTCGTCGCAGGAGCGGGCCCCGTGGGCCTCATGCTCGCCGCCGAGCTGGCCCTGGCGGGCGTGCCGGCGCTGGTGCTGGAGCGGCAGACCGGGGCCGGGGAGGAGGCGCCCGGCATGGCGATCAACTCCGCCGTCGTCGAACTGCTCGCCCAGCGCGGGATCATGGACGGCCTGCTCGGCGACGGCATGGAGTTCCCCCGGGCGCACTTCGCCCACATCTGGCTCGACCCGGCGACGCTGGCCGGGGCCCACCCGTACACCTTCCTGGTGCCCCACCAGCGGGTGCGGCAGCGACTGGAGGAGCACGCGACCAAGGCGGGGGCGCGGGTGCGGCGCGGCGCCGAGGTGGTGGGCCTGCGCCAGGACGCCGGGGGCGTCGAGCTCGACGTGCGCCAGGGGGGCGGGACCGAGGTGATCCGTGCCGCGTACGTGGTGGGCTGCGACGGCGCGCACAGCGCGGTGCGGGACCTGGCCGGCATCGGCTTCCCCGGTGCCGACGAGGTCTTCCACGGGCTCGTCGGCGACCTGGACGTCGAGCCGGGCGACCCGCTGTGCGACCAGCTGGGCGTACACCAGCACGACGACGGGTTCTTCACGGTCGGCCCGGTGTCGCAGAGCGTCCTGCGGGTGACGACCGGAGAGTTCGACGCGGCGCCGGACGACCCCGCGGCCCCGGTGACGCGGGCGGAACTCGCCGCACACGTGAGGCGCCTGACCGGTGCGGAACTCGCCACCCGAGGTGCGCCGCGGTGGCTGTCGCGCTGGACCGCCGCCACCCGGCAGGCCGAACGTTACCGGCAGGGCCGGGTGTTCCTCGCCGGCGACGCGGCGCACGTCCACTTCCCGTTGGGCGGGCAGGCGCTGAGCACCGGCATCGAGGACGCCGTCGACCTCGGCTGGAAGCTGGCCGCCCGCGTCCGGGGGCGGGCCCGTGACGAACTCCTCGACACCTACCACCAGGAACGGCACCCGGTCGGCGCCCGTGCCTGTGCCACGACGCGGGCCCAGATGGCGCTGCTGCGCCCGGGCGGCGGCACCGGGCCCCTGCGACAGCTGCTGACCGAACTGGTGCGGCTCGGCGAGGTCAACGATCACCTCGTGGCGCTGGTGGGCGGCCTCGACATCCGCTACCCGTCGCTCGCCGGCGAGGACGGTCACGCCCTGGTGGGGCGCAGGCTGCCCCGCACCGAGCTGGTGACGGGCCGTGGACCGGTGACCGTCGGCGAGCTGCTGCACTCCGGGCACGGTGTCCTGCTCGACCTGTCGCCGGGCGGTGGGCTCCGGGAGCCGGTGGCCGGCCGGTGCGAGTGGATCGACGTCGTGGCCGCGGAACCCGTAGAGGGCCTGCCGGAGGGGGTCCTGCTGCGGCCGGACGGCCGGGTGGCATGGGCGGGAGCGGCCTCCGACCGGGCGGGGCTCACCGCGGCCGCCGCCCGCTGGTTCGGCCCGGAGTGCGACTGAACGTCCCGGCCCCGCGCACCGCACGGTGGCCCGTGACCAGGAGGTTCCTGGTCACGGGCCACCGTGCTGTCACCGCGCCGCCGCGGCCGCGTGGCCCGGCCGGCACGTTCACGCCATGGCGAACGACGTGCGGTAGCGGGGCGGCCGCTGCGTCGGGTCGTCGATGGTCAGCGTCATGAAGCCCACCTTCCCGCTGAACCTGCCGGACGTCCCGGTGAGCTGGAAGATCTGCGTGTAGCCGTGCAGGATCGCGGTGCCGTCGACGACTCCGTGCGTCTCGAAGGTGCCGCCGTCGAACTCCGTTCGGCTGCGGTGGTACTGCCACATGTGCGGCGCCATGGACAGGACGCGCGCGGAACCGGTCACCGTGCCGACCCGGTTGCCGTCGGCGTCGAAGAAGCCGTCCTGGTACTCGGCGAGCGCCGCGGCACCGTGGGTGCCCTCGTCGTGGATGGCCATCTTCTCGATCACCTCGGTCAGGTTCTCGACGATGATGCACCGTTCGAGGGCCTCTTCCGCCGAGTCGCGGGCGGGGTCGTAGACACCGGCCGCCGCCGCGGCGGCCAGTGCCAGGTCGCGGGGCTCGACCAGGCTGGACGCGGGCATCCGCCCCTGAAAGGCCAGCTGTCCCGAGTCCAGGGCCCGCTGGTCGAGTCCTTCCGGCGCCGTCGCACCGGCTTCCACGGTCGTCTCACTGTCAGGCACTCGGCCGCTCCCTCTTGTGCCGGCGCTCGTCGCCGCCGCTGGCTCCTGTCACGGGCCAGCATGGGATCCACGGCTAAAGCACCCCTAGGGCCCCGACGGGCTACGCGTGGGCCACGCTCGGGACGCTGAGGAAGGCCTCCCAGCCGCCGGCCGGGGCCTGGCCCACGCCGAGCGTGCGGAGCTTGCGCAGCACCGCCGGGTCCTGGACGTCCAGCCAGTCCACCAGTTGCCGGAAGGACACCAGTCGCACGTCCGCCTGACCGGCGATCTCCCCGATCACCTCCTCGACCGCGTCCATGTAGATCCCGCCGTTCCACTGCTCGAAGTGGTTGCCGACGAAGTACGGTGCCCGGTTGTTCTCGTAGGCGCGGCGGAACCCGGCCAGGAAGGCGCCCTTGGCCTCCTTCTTCCAGGCCGGGCGCTTCGCGGGGTCGCCCTGGAGGACTCCGCCGGTCTGCTTGAAGAGGATGTTGTAGTCCATCGACAGCACCTGGGAGGTGTGTCCGGGGAAGGGTATGGACTGCAGCGGCAGGTCCCACAGGCCGCTCAGCCTGCCCGGCCATACCTGCAGTCCGCCGGGGGAACTGGCGTCGTACCTCCAGCCCAGTTCGGCGGCGGTCGGCAGCAGGTTCTGCCGTCCCTCCAGACAGGGGGTGCGGCCGCCGACCAGTTCCTTGCGGTAGTCGAAGGGCAGTGGCGGCAGATCGGTGAAGCCGGTGTTGGTGCGCCAGTGCGTGACGAAGTCGACCGCCTGGTCGATCTCGCTGCGCCAGTCGGCCGGCGACCAGCGGCCGACACCGTCGGGGCCGCAGAAGTGACCGTTGAAGTGGGTGGCTATCTCATGGCCGTCCAGCCAGGCCAGGCGGAGTTGTTCGAGAGTGGAGCGGATGTGCGCGTCGGTCAGGAAGCTGATGTCGGACGCGCCCACCGGGTGCCGCGGGGGGTGGTAGAGGTTCCGCTTGCTCTCCGGCAGCGTGTAGATGCCGCTGAGGAAGAAGGTCATCGCGGCGCCGTGGTCGAGCGCGACCTTGCGGAAGCGTGAGAAGAGCTTGGTGTCCAACTGCGCCGACCCGTCCCAGGAGAAGACCACGAACTGCGGGGGCGGCCGGCCGGGGATCATCCGTTCCGGCTTCGGCTGTCCGGGCTGCGGGCCGGTGTCCGCCGTCGAGCCGTCGCCGATCGGGATGTTTCTCGGCCGGTCCTCGTAGGCGTTCGCGGACACAGGGGCGGAGCTGCTGCGTGCGGCGGCCTCCATGGTTCCTCCTCGGTTCGGACGCGGTTGACGAGGCTCGTCACCCCGGGGACCGGACGTCCGTGAGAAACCGGTGGAGCGCGGCGTCCGGCAGCGGCCGCATGCCGTGCGCGCTGGACCGGCGCTGGTCCACGCCGTAGGTCGGTGGGGGCCGCACGGACGCGGGGCGTGATGCGGGGCGCCGGGAAGGGCGACGCGGGGCGCCGGAGGTCCTGAATGCCGCACAGGCCGCCCGCCGGGCGAACTCCCGTCCCGCTGACAGGTGATTCCTCCTCTTCGAGCCTCGCACGAGCAGGCGGCACATGCATCCTCTGGGGGCTGTCCCGTCACCGCGTCCGCGAAAGACCAGCTTTAGCGGCGGCGCCGACGATGGGCGGCGTGCACGGCCGGCCACCGGCGTGCACAGCCGACGGCGGGCACGCACCACCGGCGGCGGGCGCGCACGACCACGGCAGGCGTGCGCGCCCCCGCGTGCGACGCCGTCCAAGCCGCCCGTGATCCAGGCCGCGCAGGGGCCGATGGAGGAACCGATGAGGGACGCACCCGACATCTATGTACGGTCGGCCGGCACCGCCCTGCCCGGCCCCGCCGTGGACAACGCCGCCCTGGCCCGGCGCTTCGGGATGCCCAGGGCCTGGGAGGAGTGGGTCGAGACGTTCGTCGGCACCCGCCGGCGGCACTTCGCCGTCGACCTCGCCACCGGTGACGTCCGCTTCAGTCTCGCCGACCTCGCGGAGAGCGCCGCCCGGCGCGCCCTGACGGCGTCACGGACCGAGGCGTCCGGTGTCGATCTGGTGGTGATGGGAACCTCGTCGCCCGATCTGCTCATGCCCGCGACGGTGAACACCGTCGCCGACCGTCTCGGCATCGACGGCGTGGCCACCTACCAGCTGCAGTCCGGGTGCGCGGGCGCGGTGCAGGCCCTGGACGTCGCCGTCCAGATGCTGCGGACCGGGCGGCACCGCACCGCCCTCGTCCTGGGCGCCGACTCCTGCGCGAAACACCTGGACGTCACCATGGACGCAGCGCGCCTGCCCCCGGCGGAACAGATCAACGGCGCCCTGTTCGGTGACGGCGCCGGCGCGCTGGTGCTGAGCACCGAGGCGTCCGCGCAGGCGGTGGCGGTGCGCCACGTGCACAACCGTCTCGTCGGCCTGGGCCGTGAGCCGGGGCAGGTCATCGACTGGTACGGGCGGGCCGACCGGGACCGCGAGCGGCCCCCGGTGGCCGAGGACTACAAGGCGATCGAGGAGTCCGTGCCCGTGCTGGCCGCCGAGGCGGCCCGTGCGGTGCTCGGCGCGCTGGACTGGAAGGAGACCGAGCTCGACTACCTGCTGCCGCCCCAGCTGTCCGGCCGGATGACCGACCGGATCGTCGCCCACCTGGGTCTGGACGGCGCCCACGAGGTGTCCTGCATCCGGGACACCGGCAACACGGGGAACGCGCTGCCTTTCTTCCAGCTGGAACAGCTGCTGCCCCGCATGGTCACCGGGGACCGGGCCCTCGCCGTCGCCGTCGAGTCGAGCAAGTGGATCCAGGCGGGCTTCGCGCTGGAGAAGGTCTGAGCCATGGCGGATCCCCGCACACCCGCCCCCGCCGCCTCGCCGGGCCCCACCCTGCTCGATCTGCACCGCGCCGGGCGGCTGGCCCAGGAGTACCCGCGGGTCCCGGCCCTGCTCGCCGGACTGGACGACGCCGGACTCACCCGGGCGGGACAGCTCCTCGCACGGCTCGACGCCGACGACGTCCTGGCGCTGCACCCCGCCACCCCCACGATGAACGTCGCCGTCACCGGACACGGCACCCTGGCCCCGCTGCTGGCCCCGCTCACCGCCGAACTGGCCCGTCACGGACTGCTGCTGCGCCCCCACCTGTCCGACTTCGACTCCTACGTCTTCGACCTGGCCGACCCGGGCAGCGACCTGTACCGGACCGAGCCCGACCTGGTGCTGTGCGTGCTCGATCCGCAGGTCGTGTTCGACTCCGTGCCCGTCCCCTGGACCTGCGACGACGTGGAGCGCCTGGCGTGCGAGAAGACCGAGACCGTGGCCGGGCTCTCGGCGGCGTGCGCGGCCACCTCCAAGGCGACCCTCGTCCTCAACACCCTGCCGCTGCCGAGGCGGTTCACCGCCCAGCTGGTCGACCACCGCTCCCGGGCCCGGCTCGGCGTGGTGTGGCGGGAGGCCAACAACCGCCTGCTGCGCCTGACCGAGACGCACCCGGACGTGGTCGTCCTGGACCTCGATCCGCTGGTCGCCGAGGGCCACGCGGCCAGCGAACCCCGCCTGAGCCTCTATACGAAGGCGCATCTGTCGGCCGCCCTGCTGGCCCGCTACGCGCGCGAGGTGGGGCACCTGGCCCGGCAGCGCGCGGGACGGACCAAGAAGGCCCTCGCCGTCGACCTCGACGGGACCCTGTGGGGCGGCATCCTGGGCGAGGACGGCGCCGACGGCATCGAGGCCGCGGGCGGTTACCGGGGCGAGGCCCACCGCGCCTTCCAGCGGGTCGTCAAACAGCTCGGCGCCCAGGGAGTGCTGCTGACGGCGGTCAGCAAGAACGACCCCGAGCCGGTGCGCGAGGTGCTGCGCCACCACCCCGACATGACGCTGCGCGACGACGACTTCGTCCGGGTGGTCGCCAACTGGCGGCCCAAGCACGACAATCTCACCGAGCTGGCCGCCTCGCTCAACCTGAGCGTGGACAGTTTCGTGTTCGTCGACGACAGCCCCTACGAGTGCGGGCTGGTACGGCACGAGCTGCCCTCGGTGGCCGTGGTGCCGGTGAACGAGGAACCGGCCCTGCACATCGAGGCGCTGCTGCGCGACGGCTGGTTCGACACCAGGGAACTGACCCGTGAGGACCTCACACGCGTCGCCAAGTACCGCGACGAACTGGTCCGCAAGGACTTCCTCGACAGCTTCGACTCCCTCGAGGAGTACCTGAGGCAGCTGCAGGTCCGCGTGCGGCTCTCCGAGGCCGGTACCGCGGACGTGGCCCGTGTCTCCCAGATGACCCTGCGCACCAACCAGTTCAACCAGACGACCCGGCGTCTGCAGCCCGCGGAGGTCGGCGCCCTCCTCGCCGACCCGGCGGCGCAGGTCCTGGTCGTCGGCTCCGCCGACCGGTTCGGCGACAACGGGACCGTCGGCGCGGTGTTCACCCGGCGGGACGGCTCCACACTGCACATCGACAACTTCCTGCTGAGCTGCCGGGTCTTCTCCCGCGGCATCGAGCAGGCCGTGCTGGCGGCGGTGCTGCGCCGGGCCCGGGCGCGGGGGGTCACGGAAACACTCGCCGCCTACCGGGCCACCCCGAAGAACGCCAAGGTCAAGGACTTCTACCCGCGCAACGGCTTCGCCCGGGTGTCGGGCGACGACGCGGCGGCGGTCTACCGGCACCGCATGACGGACCTGCCCGCCGTGCCCGGGCACGTCCGGCTCACCGACAGCAACGGAGACGGAGACGACAACTCGTGAAGACCATCGACGACTTCCTCGTCCTGCTCCAGGACGACCTGGGCCTGCCGGTGACGCGTACGGACGTCGGCGCGGGCTTCGACCAGGTCCCCGGCTGGGACTCCGTGCACCTGCTGTCTCTGCTGACGCTCCTGGAGCGCACCACCGGCCGGTCCCTACCACTGGCGGACGCCCTGGAGGCGGACAGCCTGGAGGAGATCTACCGGCTCGCGGTGGCGGCATGACCCCCGCCGGTGACAGGCCCGTTGCCGCGCGGCCGGTGGCCCGCGAGCGCCGCCACACCCTGAGCTTCCTCCAGGAGATACGGTCGTTCTCACCCGTGTTCCTCGGCACGTCCGTGGACATGACCGCCGTCCGGGAACACCGGGCCACCGCCCGCGCCGCCGGGCGCGGTTACTCCACCACCGCCTACGTCCTGCACACCGCCGCCCGCGTGCTGGCCCGGCACCCCGAGGCGAACGCGGCGATCAGGGGCAGGGTCAGACCGCGAGTGGCCCGGTACGACGCCGTGCACGGCAAGCTGGCCCTCGACCGGACGCTCGACGGCCACCGGGTGGTGCTCTCCACGGTGCTGCGGGACCTCGACCGGGCCGGCCTGCCCGACATCCAGGACCGCATCGAGCACTTCCGGGGCGGCGATCCGGCCGTCATGGCCGAGTTCGCCCCGACGCGCGCGCTGCAGCGGCTGCCCTGGCCGCTGCGCACCCTGGCGTTCCGAGCGGGCACCCGCCCGCTGCGCAGACGGCCCGCGGTCATGGGAACCTTCGCCGTCAGCTCGCTCGGCCACCGGCCGGTGGAGGGCTTCTACTCCGTGGGCGGGACGACGATCACCCTGGGCCTCGGCGCGACGGCCGACCGGCCCGTGGTGCGGGAGGGGCGGGTAGGGATCGCGCCGATGATGCGGCTCAGTCTCACCTTCGACCACCGGGTGATCGACGGCGCCGAGGCGGCCGACGTGCTCACCGAGGTGAAGGAAGGCCTCGAATCGTTCAAGGACGCCCCGGGGGGAGACATATGAACGACGTGGCCGAGCTCAAGCGGTACGTCGAGGTGCACGCGCGCGGCCAGCGCGTCGAGGGCTACCGTGACGTGCTGGCCCGGATCGTCTCGGACGACGGCGACGGGCCCGGGACCTGGGTGGCCGAGTGGTCGCGGGCCGGGGAGGGCTTCGCCGAGCAGGGCCGCTGGCTGGAGGCGTCCCGGCACTTCGCCATGGCGCGCTTCCCCTTCGTCGACGGCCCCGGACGCCGGCGTGCCGCGAAGCGGTGCGTGCGGACACTGGAGCAGTGGCGACGGCACAAGGCTCCCGGACTGGAGCGCCTGGACGTGGAGTTGCCGGGAGGGACGGTCCGCTGCTGGAGCGCTGGGCTGTCCACGGCGCGGCCCCTTCCCCTGCTGCTGATCACGGGCGGGATCGTCACCGTGAAGGAGCAGTGGGTGCCCGCCCTCCTCCGGTTCCGGCGGCTCGGGGTCGCGGCGGTCGTCACCGAGATGCCCGGCGTCGGGGAGAACACCCTGCCGTACGACGTGAAGAGCCCGAGCATGCTCTCCGGCATCATGGACGCGGTCGGCGACCGGGCCCGGACCGACCGGACGTACGCCATGGCGCTCAGCTTCAGCGGGCACATGGCCATGCGGTGCGCCCTGGACGACCCGCGTGTCCGGGGCGTCATCACGGTCGGGGCCCCGGTGCACGACTTCTTCACGGACGCGCGCTGGCAGGCCCGCGTGCCCCGGATCACCGTGGACACCCTGGCGCACCTCACCGGCAGCGCGCCGGGCCGGGTCCTGGGTGACATGGCCGACTTCGCTCTGGGCGACGACCAGCTGGCGGCGCTGGACATACCGGTCCACTATGCGGCGAGCCTCCGTGACGAGATCGTCCCGACGGGCGAGACGCGCCGGCTGCGTGACCACGTGCGCAGGCTCGACCTGCTGGAGCACGACGACGTGCACGGGGCGCCCTCGCACACCGCGGAGACGCAACTGTGGTGCGTGCGCTCCCTGTTGCGCATGGAACAGCCGCGCGGCCCGCGCGCCGCGCTCCTGGACGTGATGTGGCGCGCCGCCCGCGCCCGCCGCCGCCTCACCCCGGGCTGACGTCTGCCCGGTCCGCTCCCGGCGGCGCGATCCGGGCACCGGGTGGTCCGCGGGCAGGATGAGGGCGTGCATGATGAGGGCGTGGCTGCCGAGGCGGACAGGATCGAACTGACCGAGGACGAACTCCGTGCGATCGCGGGGTACGCGGCCGAGTGTGCCCGCCGGGTGCTGCCGCTCTTCGAACAGAGCCTCCCGGCCGACAGACGGCCTCGCGACGCGATCGACGCGGCCGGCGCCTTCGCCGGCGGTGGCCGGCGCACCGCGGCGCTGCGGCGAAGCGCGTGGGCGGCGTACAAGGCGGCGCAGGAGGCCGGCTCGCCGGCGGCGGCCGACGCGGCGCGGGCCGCGAGCCATGCGGCGGCCGCCGCGTTCCTCCACCCCCTGGCGAGCGCCCATCAGGTGCGCCACGTTCTCGGCGCGGCGGCGCACGCCGCACGGGCGAAGGAGCTGGCGTCCGGGGACCGGGGTGACACCGCGGGATTCCTGGACTGGGCGTCCGGTCACGCGCCCGCGGCGGTCACCGCGGTGCTCGGCCGGCTGCCCGCCGCGCCCGACGGCGGCGGACGTGTGGGAGAGCTGATCCGCCGGCTGGACGCCGCGCTGCGCGACTGAGGCGCCGACGCCTGAGGCCGGCGGAAGGTCGCCCGTCCGGGTGCTCCTCAGCCTGCGGCGAGGAGGCCCAGGGTGTCCACCACGCGGTTCGAGAAGCCCCACTCGTTGTCGTACCAGGCGACCACCTTGATGTGACGGCCGTCGACGCGGGTGAGGGCCGAGTCGAAGATCGACGAGGCCGGGTTGCCCGTGATGTCGGACGACACCAGCGCGTCGTCCGAGTACTCGAGGATTCCGGCCAGCGGCCCCGCTGCGGCGTCGCGGTAGGCCGCGAGCACCTCGTCGCGCGTCACGTCGCGGGCGACGGTCGTGTTCAGTTCGACGATCGAGCCGACCGGCACCGGTACGCGGATGGAGTCGCCCGACAGCCTGCCGTCGAGGTTCGGCAGCACCAGACCGATGGCCTTCGCCGCTCCGGTCGTGGTCGGCACGATGTTGACGGCGGCGGCGCGGGCCCGGCGGGCGTCGCGGTGCGGCCCGTCCTGGAGGTTCTGCTCCTGGGTGTACGCGTGCACCGTCGTCATGAAGCCGTGCTCGATGCCGGCGAGGTCGTCGAGCACCGAGGCCAGGGGCGCGAGCGCGTTGGTCGTGCAGGAGGCGTTGGAGACGATCGTGTGCAGGTCGCGGTCGTAGGCGTCGGTGTTGACCCCGTAGGCGAGGGTGACGTCGGCGCCGTCCGACGGCGCGCTGACGAGCACCTTCCGCGCGCCCGCGTCCAGGTGGGCGCGGGCGGCCTTGGCCGAGGTGAAGCGGCCGGTCGCCTCGAGCACGATGTCGACGCCGAGTTCGGCCCAGGGCAGCCGTGCCGGTTCGCGTTCGGCGAGGACCCGGATGCGGCGGCCGTCGACGACGAGGGTGTCGCCCTCGGCGGTCACCGGACGTCCCAGCCGGCCGGCCGTCGTGTCGTAGGCGAGCAGCCGGGCGAGGGTGGCGGGCTCCGTGAGGTCGTTCACGGCGACGACCTCGAGATCGGTGGTGCGTTCGAGCAGGGCGCGCAGCACGTTGCGTCCGATGCGGCCGAATCCGTTGACGGCGATGCGAGTCATGTGTGGTGTCCCTTCGTCCGTGATCAGCTTGGCGCGCCCGACCGGCGGGCAGCAGTGGCGTGGGCGCCACGGTTCGCAAGGATCGCGCCAGGCGGCTACTCGCCCCGGGTGAAGGTTCGCCGGTACTCGCTCGGTGTGGTGCCGAGGATGCGCTGGAAGTGCGCGCGCAGGTTCGCGCCGGTGCCGAGACCGACGTCGCCCGCTATCTGCTCGATGCTGCGTTCGGAGCGTTCCAGCAGTTCCCGGGCCCGGTCGATGCGCGCCCGCATGACCCATTGCATCGGTGTGTATCCGGTGTCCTCGGCGAAGCGCCGCGAGAAGGTGCGGGGCGAGACCGCCGCGTGCTCGGCCAGTGTCTGCAGGCCGAGGGGCTCGCCGAGCCGTCGCAGGGCCCACTCGCGGGTGGCGGCGAACCGCTCGCCGAGCGGTTCGGGCACGCTGCGCGGCACGTACTGGGCCTGGCCGCCGCTGCGATAGGGGGCCGCGACAAGGCGGCGGGCGGCGTGGTTGGACGCGGCCACGCCGAGATCGCGGCGCAGGATGTGCAGGCAGAGGTCGAGGCCGGAGGCGGCGCCGGCCGACGTCAGTACGCTGCCCTCGTCGACGAAGAGCACGTTCTCGTCGAGCCTGACGCGCGGATGCCTGGCGGCGAAGGCGCGGGTGTAGTGCCAGTGCGTCGTGGCCCGTCTGCCGTCCAGCAGTCCCGTCGCGGCGAGCGCGAAGGCGCCGGTCGAGATGGCCGCGAGCCGGGCGCCCCGGGTGTGGGCGGCGATCAGCGCGTCGACGACGGCGCGCGGCGGGTCGTCGCGGTCGGGGAACCGGTAGCCGGGGATGAAGACGATGTCGGCCCAGGCGAGCGCTTCGAGGCCGTGGGCGACGTGGTACGACAGACCGTCGCCGCCGGTCACCGGTCCTGGGGCCGCACCGCACACCCTGACCTCGTACGGCATGCTCGCACGCGTCGTGAACACCTGGGCCGGGATGCCGACATCGAGCGGTTTCGCCCCTTCGAGCACGACGACGGCGACGCGGTGGAGCGGGGAGGACGGCACCGGCACAGCGTACGTCCCCGGCGGTGGGGGACGTACGCCGTGCCGCGGTCACGCGGGTGCGCCGGGTACCACCCCGAGCTGCCGCAACTGCGCGTGGACGTCGACGACGCCCCAGATCTCGGCGATCCGGCCGCCGGCGAGGCGGAAGACGAAGATCTCGTCGTAGGTGACGGACGCGCCCGTCGGCGCGATGCCCCGGTACTCGCCGAGGTGGGTCCCGGTGACGGTGTTCCTGGAGACGACCCGGTCACCCTCGGCGATCACGTCCTGGACCGTGACGCGCAGGTCGGGGAACGCGTGCAGCAGCACCGTCCACACCTGCTTGAGCGCCTGCACGCCCGTCCCGCCCATCGGTACCGGGGCGTGGAACAGCACCTCCGGGTCGACGACCTCGTCGATGGTCTTCGCGACGGCCTCGGGGTCGCCGGTGCTCACGGCGTCGTGGAGGCGGTCGAGCGCGGCCCTGTCGCCGGCATTCATGGGTGGCTCCTTCGCTGTTGCCCGATGACTGCACACAGGACGTCGCGGCCCGCCCCGGTGTGACATGCGCGGCGGCACCCCGCGGCCGGTGCCCCGGTGCCCCGGTGCCCGAGATGCTGGGCGGTCGACGGGCGGCTAGCGTGTGATGAGGGCCGCGTTTCGGGGGGTACGTCCGCCGAGGCGGACGGCGAGCCCCCGGCGGGACCGACGGTGACGCCACGCAGACGTGCTTCCCGTCTCCCCCACGCGGCACCGTCCGTGGTCGCGCCGCACCTTCCCCAGTGCGGCCACGGCCATCCCCCTCGTCCCGGAACCCCGGAACCCCCGAGAGGTGGAAGGAAGGTAGGCCCATGAAAGCAGTACGAACCAGGCGTCTCCTCGCCGCATCCGCGATCGGCGTCCTCATGGCCGGTGGCGCCGTCGTCGGCACAGCGGGGACGGCCTCGGCGGCCACCCCGGCGAGCACCCTCACCAACCACGGCCGCTGCTTCGATCGATGGGGCTTCGGCGGCTACTGCGACCGAGGCGACTTCTTCCGCCCCGGCGTGCTCAACACCGGCGTCGTGGTCATCGTGCTGGGCTGATGACTGTCTCAGGGGGGACAGGAGGGACATGACCGTGCCGCCGTCCGAGGCCCGGGGCGTTCGCCCGACACCGGCCTCGGGGGTGGCGCGGTCGTCCTGTGCGCGGCCAGGACGTGTCCGCGAAGTCGCGTCGTCCGCCCGCAGGGCGGGCGACGCGGCGCAGGCGCGACTTTGCGGACACGGCCCAGGCGGCGGCTGGGCGAACATGCCGCCGGGTGGAGCAATCACGGTGTCCCGCGTTCCGGCGCAGCAGGCTGGAGCCCCGGGTTGGCGTCGTGTGACAGGAGTCCGGTGTGCGAAGGCCGCGTAAGCCGAACCGTCGGGCATGCCGCGCTCCCGCACGACACGCCCCGCACACCGCTCCGCCGGGTCCCGCGGTGTCCGGGCCTGGGAGCGGCGGGTGAGACACGGGCACACCCGCGGCGGACCCGAAGCCGGTACGGCGACGGGGATCCGGCTGTCGGCGCCCCCGGCGTGGATGCGCTGGCTCCCGGTCCTGTACGTCGCGGCGCTCCTGGTGATCGAGCCCGTGACGCCCGTGGACTGGCCGGTGAGCTTCGTCCTGGTGGCACTGCCGCTGGTGACCGCCTTCGCCCACGGGCCCGTGGCCGTCGCCTGCGCCACGGTCTTCGCCGTCCTCTTCGAGGGGGTGCTCGCCGGTACGCCGTGCTGCGCCGGGCGGCCCGTCGCCTACCTGTGGGACCGGCACTACGTGGCCGCCTACGTGTGCACCGCTCTGGTGGGCGCGCTCGGCACGATCGTGGCCGCGCACCGCACCCGTCGTGAGCGCACGCTCGCGGATCTGCGGTACGTGGCCGAGACGGCGCAGCGCGTCCTGCTCAGACCGGTTCCCCGGCGTATCGGGAACCTGGTGCTGGGCAGCCTCTATCTGTCCGCCGCGGCCGAGGCCCGCATCGGCGGCGACCTGTACGAGGCCGTGCGGACGGCCCACGGGGTGCGGCTGCTCATCGGTGACGTCCGGGGCAAGGGCCTGCTCGCGGTGGAGACCGCCGCCGCACTGCTCGGCGCGTTCCGCGAGGCGGCGCACGACGAGCCCGATCTCGCGGCCCTGGCGCGGCGGATGGAGCGGAGCATGAGCCGCAGGTCCGATCAGCTCGGCGGGAACGAGACGGGGGAACGGTTCGTCACCGCGGTGTTCGCGGAGATCCCCGCCGACGGGGGGCGTGTCCGTGTCGTCAACTGCGGTCACCCTCCTCCGCTGCTCGTAAGGCCCGGTGAGGTGCTCGAACTGGACCGGGGGCGGCCGGGGCCGCCGCTGAACCTGGGCATGCTCGTCGACGACCCGTACCACGTCGACGAATACGCCTTCCGGCCCGGTGACCTGCTCCTGCTGTACACGGACGGTGTCACGGAGACCCGGGACCCCGCCGGCGAGTTCTACCCGCTGCTCCAGCGGATGCGTTCGTGGGGCCGCCCGCCGCCCCACGAACTCCTGGAGAGGCTGCACCACGACCTGCTGCACCACAGCCGCGACCGCCTGCGGGACGACATCGCGGCGCTCGCCGTGTGGCTGCCGGCCGACGAGCCGTCCCGGACGCCCGCCCCCGCCCGCCAGGCACCGTGGTAGCGTCCCGCCGGCAGGCGCGAACGCGCCTGCCCCGGACGAGATGTGCGCCGTGCCCGGGCCGCCGGGACGACGCACGCGCGGAGGCATCGTGGACACCGGCAGCCACCTGACGGACTTCTCCCCCACCCCTCCGGTGCCGCGCCCGCTGCCCGCCAAGTGGATCCACGGATCGCCGTCGGCCAAGCACAACACCGACCCGGACATCCAGGTCCACGCCTACGACGAGCACACCTTCGTCCTCCGGCAGAACATGGCGGTCCACTACGAGGCGCCCTTCGTGTTCCTGCTGTGCGGCGACGAGCGGGCCGTTCTGATCGACACCGGCGCCACCGGGTCCGCCGGCTTCTTCCCGTTGCGCCGGGTCGTCGACGAACTCCTCGCCGACCGGCTAGCCCGGCGTCCCCGCGAGGACTACGGACTGCTCGTGCTGCACACCCACGGGCACGGCGACCACACGGCGGGCGACGGGCAGTTCGCGGACCGCCCCGGCACCACGGTGGTGGGAGCCGACCTCGCCGCCGCCTGGCGGTACTTCGGGTTCGACGCCGATCCGGACGCCGTCGCCCGTGTCGACCTCGGCGGCCGTGTCCTGGAGTGCCTGGCCACACCGGGTCACCACGAGGCGGCCGTCACCTACTACGACCCGGCCACCGGTCTCCTGCTCACCGGTGACACCGTCTACCCCGGGCGGCTCTACATCGAGGACCTCGCCGCCTTCACCCGCAGCATCGACCGCCTGATCGAGTTCGCCGGCCACCGCCCGGTCACCCATGTGCTCGGCTGCCACATCGAGATGACCACCGAGCCGGGAGTGGACTACCCGGTGCGCACCACCTACCAGCCCGACGAGCCACCGCTCGAGCTGACCCCGGCGCACCTGCGCCGGATCCGGGACGGGCTCGGCGAACTCGACGCAGACGGCACCTGGAGGGCTCACTCCGACTTCGTGCTCTGCCTCCACGCGTGAGTGACGGGGCGCCCCCGTACGGAGGGGGCGTCGCCGTCGCTCAGGCGGCCGACGCCCCGGTGTGTTCCCGGTCGCGGTGGATCGGCGCGCTGGAGCCCGTCAGGGGAACGCCCGTGCCGCCCCGCCGGGCGGCGACGATCTCCGCCGCGATCGACAGGGCGGTCTCCTCCGGGGTCCGGGCGCCGAGGTCCAGGCCGATCGGGGAGCGCAGCCGGGCCAGTTCCGGCTCGCTCACGCCCTCCTCCCGCAGCCGCCGGGTGCGGTCCTCGTGGGTGCGGCGTGAGCCCATGGCGCCGACGAACGCCACGGGCATGCCCAGGGCCGCCTTCAGCAGTGGCACGTCGAACTTGGCGTCGTGGGTGAGCACGCACAGCACGGTGCGGGCGTCGGTCCCGGTGCGCCGCAGGTAGCGGTGCGGCCAGTCGACGACGACCTCGTCGGCGTCGGGGAAGCGGGCCCGGGTGGCGAAGACGGGCCGGGCGTCGCACACGGTGACGTGGTAGCCGAGGAACCTGCCCGCCCGCGTCAGCGCTGCGGCGAAGTCGACCGCGCCGAAGACGATCATGCGCGGGGGCGGCGTGTGCGACTCGACCAGCAGGGTGAGGCCGCCGGGGCAGCGGGAGCCGTCCTCCGACAGGTCCACCGTGCCGGTGCGGCCCGCGTCCAGCAGGGCGCGGGCCTCGGCCGCCGCCGTCCGGTCCAGTTCCGCGTTGCCGCCCAGGCCACCCTCGTGCGCGCCGTCGCCGTCCACCAGCAGGACCCGGCCGAGGAGTTCGGCGGGACCGCGGGCGACGCGGACGAGGGCAGCCGGCCCGCCCCGGGCGGCGGCCGCCAGGGCCGCCGCGACGACCGGACGGGCGGGCGCCCGCCCGTCCACCGGCGTGATCAGCACGTCGATCGTGCCGCCGCAGGTCAGTCCGACGGCGAAGGCGTCCGCGTCGCTGTAGCCGAAGCTCTCCAGCACGGGCTGCCCGGTCCGCAGCGCCTGCAGGCACAGGTCGTAGACCGCGCCTTCCACGCAGCCGCCGGACACCGAGCCGACGACGGTGCCCGCGCTGTCGACGGCGAGGGCGGCGCCGGGACCGCGCGGCGCACTGCCGCCCACGGACACGACGGTGGCGACGGCGAAGTCCCGGCCCTCCTCGATCCAGCCGTTCAGCTCGCCGGCCAGGTCAAGCATCCGCCGCTCCCCCGGACGACGTGGCGTCCTGGGACGCCGCCAGGACGCGGTCGGGCCGGATGGGCAGATCGCGGTGGCGTACGCCGGTCGCGTGCCAGACCGCGTTGGCGACGGCCGCCGCGGCGCCCACTATGCCGATCTCGCCGATGCCCTTGATCCCCACCGGGTCGCCGGGGTCGGTGTCGTCGATCCAGTCGGCCTCGATGTGCGGTACGTCGGCGTGGGTGGCCACGTGGTAGCCGGCGAGGTCGGCGCCGACGTGGCCGCCGGTGGCGCGGTCCCGGACGGCCTCCTCGTGCAGGGCCATGGAGATGCCCCAGATCATGCCGCCCAGGAACTGGCCGCGTGCGGTGAGCGGGTTGACGATGCGGCCCGCCGCGAAGATGCCGAGCATGCGCCGCACCCGGACCTCGCCGGTGGTGACGTCGACGGCCACCTCGGCGAACTGTGCGCCGTAGGAGTGCCGTTCGGCGGGGGCGAGGGCGCCGATCGCGGCGGTGGTGTCCGACCGTACGGTGATGCCCTCCGGTGGGATGTCGCTGCCTAGGGCGAGCCGTTCGCGCAGTTCACCGGCCGCGGCCGTGATCGCCCAGGACCAGGACCGGGTGCCCATGGAGCCGCCCGCGATCATCGCCGGTCCGAAGTCGCTGTCGCCGATGCGGACCTGGACGCGCTCCGGGCGGACGCCGAGCGCGTCCGCGGCGACGAGGGTGAGTGCGGTACGGGCCCCGGTGCCGATGTCGGCGGCGGCGATCCGGACGGTGAAGGTGCCGTCCGGGTGCGCGGTCGCGGTGGCCGTGGACGGCGCGGCGCCCGCACCGAAGGACGCCGCCGCCATGCCGGTGCCGAGCAGCCAGCGGCCGTCGCGGCGCACGCCGGGGCGCGGGTCGCGGTCCGCCCAGCCGAACCTGCGGGCGCCCTCGCGGAGGCAGGCGGGCAGGTTGCGGCCGGCGAACGGCAGACCGGAGACGGGGCCCTTGGCGGGTTCGTTGCGCAGGCGCAGCTCGACCGGGTCGATCCCGCACTCCTCGGCGAGTTCGTCGAGCGCCGCCTCCAGCGCGAACGAGCCCGGTGCCTCACCGGGGGCGCGCATCCAGGTGGGGGTGGGGACGTCGAGCCGTACGACGCGGTTGGCGGTGTGGTGGGCGTCGGCGTCGTACATCACCCTCGCCACCCCGGCGCTCGACTCGATGAACTCGTGCACGGTGGAGGTCATGCTGAGCGAGCGGTGTTCCAGCGCGCGCAGCCGTCCGTCGGCGTCGGCGCCGAGCCTGACCCGCTGGGTGGTGGGGCTGCGGTAGCCGGCCAGCGAGAACATCTGACGGCGGGTCAGCACCACGCGCACGGGCCGCTGGAGGGTGGTCGCGGCCATCACGGCGGCCACCTGGTGGGCGCGCACGCCCTTGCTGCCGAAGCCGCCGCCGACGTGCTCGGAGCGCACGCGCACCGAGGCCGGGTCGAGCGAGAAGAGGTTGGCCAGTTCACCGACGACCCAGGTGGCGCCCTGGTTGGAGTCGATCACCTCCAGCCGGCCGTCTTCCCAGCGGGCGGTCGCCGCGTGGGGTTCCATCATGCTGTGGTGTTCTTCGGGGGTGGTGAACTCCCGGTCCACCACGTGGGCGGAGGCGGCCAGTTCGGCGTCGAGGTCGCCCTTCCCCGTCACCGCCGGCCCGTGGCTGTCCAGCGGGTAGGCGTCCGGGTGGTCGCCCTTGAAACCGACGTCGTGCGGCTCCTGGTCGTAGTGCACCACGAGCGCCTCGGCGGCCTCGCGGGCCTGTTCGGAGGTCTCGGCGACGACCAGGGCCACCGGCCAGCCCAGGTGCGGCACCCGGTCGTGCTGGAAGACGGCGCAGGTCGGGTCGGGCGGCGTGCCCAGCAGGCCGGTGTAGTCGGTGGTGACGCGCGGGGCGTTGCGATGGTCCAGGACGGCGAGGACGCCCGGCATGCCGAGGACGGTGTCGGTCTCCAGGGCGCGGATGCGGCCGCGGGCGACGGTGGACAGCGCCAGCCAGCCGTGCGCGAGGTTCTCGAAGGGGATCTCTCCCGCGTAGCGGGCGGCCCCGGTGACCTTGTCGCGGCCTTCCACACGGGTGTGCGCGGTGCCGACGGCCGACGTAGGTGCGGCTGTTCCGGTGGCGACGGTGGTCATCGGGCGGCCTCCTCGGCGAGTCGGGTCAGCTCGGCCACCATGAGGTTGCGCATGAGGGTCACCTTGTATCCGTTGTGCGGGAGCGGTCGTGCCGCGGCCAGTTCGGCGTCGGCCGCCGCAGTCCAGCTGTCCGTGGTGGCCGGGGCGCCGGCCAGGACGCGCTCGGCCGCGCCGGCCCGCCAGGGGCGGGAGGCGACGGCGCCGAGGGCCAGGCGCACGTCGTGGACGACGCCGTCACGGACGTCGAGCGCGGCGGCGACCGAGCCGATGGCGAACGCGTAGGAGGCGCGCTCGCGCACCTTGCGGTAGCGGGAGTGGGCGGCCACGGGTGCGGGCGGCAGGGTGACGCCGGTGATCAGGGCGCCCGGCGGCAGGGCGGTCTCGCGGTGCGGGGTGTCGCCGACGGGCAGGTAGAACTCGCCGAGCGGCGACTCGCCCGGTCCGTCGGCGGTCTCGTAGTGCACGACGGCGTCGAAGGCGGTGAGGGCGACGGCCATGTCGGAGGGGTGTACGGCCACGCAGTTCTCGCTCGCGCCGAGGATCGCGTGGTTGTGGTGGTCGCCCGTGACGGCGGGGCAGCCGCTGCCGGGGAGCCGCTTGTTGCACGGCTTGGTCACGTCGGTGAAGTAGCCGCAGCGGGTGCGCTGCAGCAGGTTGCCGCCGACGGTGGCCATGTTGCGCAGCTGCCCGGACGCCCCGGCCAGCACCGCCTGGGCCAGGGCCGGGTAGCGGCGCCGGACCTCGGGGTGGGCGGCCAGGTCGCCGTTGGTGACGGTGGCGCCGATGCGCAGGCCGCCGTCCGCTGTCGACTCGATCTCGCCGAGCGGGAGTTCGCGGATGTCGACGAGCCGGGCCGGGCGTTCGACGCCGGTCTTCATCAGGTCGACGAGGTTGGTGCCGCCGCCGAGGAAGCGGGTGTCCGGATCGGCGCCGAGCAGCGCGACGGCACCGGCGACGTCGGACGCCCGCTGATAGCCGAACTCCCTCATGCCACGGTCTCCTTGCTGTCGGTCACGCCGTGGACGGACGCCCCGGGCACGGGGTCCGTGCCCGAAGCGGCCCCGGCCGCCCGGGCCACCGCCTGGACGATCGAGTTGTACGCGCCGCACCGGCACAGGTTGCCGCTCATCCGCTCCCGGATCTCGTCGGCGCTCAGCGGCGGCGGTCCGGCCTCGGGCCTGACGTCGTCGGTGACGGCGCTCGGCCAGCCCGCCGCATGCTCCTCGATCGCCCCGATCGCCGAGCAGATCTGGCCCGGGGTGCAGTAGCCGCACTGGAAGCCGTCCAGGTCGAGGAAGGCCTGCTGCACGGGGTGCAGCCGCTCCCCGTCGGCCAGTCCTTCGACGGTGGTGATCTCGCGGCCCTCGGCCGCCACGGCCAGCTGCAGGCAGGCGACGCCGCGGCGGCCGTCCAGCAGGACGGTGCAGGCGCCGCACTGGCCCTGGTCGCAGCCCTTCTTGGTGCCGGTCAGATCGAGGCGCTCGCGCAGGGCGTCGAGCAGGGTGGTGCGGTGGTCGACGGGCAGTGTGTGCTTCTCGCCGTTGATCTTCAAGGTGATGACACTGGACGTCGATAGGGCCATGAGCAGCTTCTTTCGCGTTGCCAGGGCAGACATGGGGTGGTCCGGCGACCGGAGTGCCGGATGGTGCGGGGCGTGCGTGGTACGGGCCGGGACCGCACGGGGACCGATTGCGCGGTGTGCTGGGCCGAAATGCGGTACCGCCGACTGCCGCGGGGCCGCACCCGCGGCTATCGTGGGCGCAACCGGACGACTGTCCGCTATCCCTGGAAACGTAACGGACAGCTGTCCGGTTAGCAAGGGCGAGGTTCGGCCACGAACGCCCGAGGAGGACACGTGCCGCAGAAGAAGGAGGCACCCCTGCGCTCGGACGCGCAGCGCAACCGGGAACGCATCCTGGAAGTGGCACTCGTCGAGCTGACCCGCTGTGCCGACGCCCCGCTGAGCGCGATAGCCAGGAAGGCCGGCGTCGGGCAGGGCACGTTCTACCGCAACTTCCCCAACCGCGAGGCCCTGGTCCTCGAGATCTACCGCCACGAGATGCAGCAGGTCGCCGACAGCGCGCGGCGGCTGCTCGACACCCGGGCCCCCGACCAGGCGCTGCGCGCGTGGATGGACCGGCTGGCCACGTTCGCCATGGCCAAGGCCGGCCTGGCCGACGCGATACGGCAGGTCACCGGCGCCCCGGGCGGCCCGGCGAAGCCCTCCCCCACGCCGGTCGCCGCGGCGGCCGACCTGCTGCTGCGCGCCGGTGAGGAGGCCGGCACGATCCGTCCCGGCGTCACGGCGGACGACTTCCTCCTCGCCATCGCCGGCCTGTGGGGACTCTCCCCGCAGGAGGACTGGCAGCCGCGCGCGACCCGTCTGCTGGACCTCGTCATGGACGGCCTGCGCGCGGGGGCGCCCGGCAGGTGAGCGCCGGCCGGGCGGGTCGGGCCGCCCCGGCGCCCGCACGGGCCCCGGGTGATCGCAGGGCGTAACCTGCTCGTGAGGGCAGCCATGGGCGACGAGGTACGCATCCGGCTCCTCGGCGGGTTCGCCGTCGCGGTCGGGGACCGCCCGGTCGCCGCCGGGGCGTGGCGGCTGCGCAAGGCCCGGACCGTGCTGAAGCTGCTCTGCCTGGCGCCGGGCCGCCGGATGCACCGCGAACGGCTCTGCGACCTTCTCTGGCCGGATCTCGACGCCGTGGCCGCGGCCAACAACCTGCACCAGGTGCTGCACGCCGCGCGGCGCGCGCTGGCCGCCGCGGGCGCACCGGCCGATGTCGTCGTGCTCCGCGACGACATGGTGCTGCTCGGCGGCGGCACCGTGGTGTCGACCGACCTCGACGCGTTCGACGCGGCGGCCCGGCGGGCCGTGGACGGCGGCGGGACACCGGACTACCGTGCCGCGCTCGCCCTGGCCGGGGCCGGCCTGTTGCCGGAGGACCGGTACGAGCCGTGGGCGAGCGCGGCGGCCGAGGCCCTGGACCGGCGGTGCACCGCCCTGCGGCTGGGGCTGGGCGAGGCGCTGGAGCGGGAGCACCGCCTGGCCGAGGCCACCGAGGTGCTGGAGGCGCTGGTCGCCGGGGACCCCCTGAACGAGCCGGGCCACCGGGCGCTGATGCGGGTCCTGGCCGGCGCCGGACGCCGCCGGGAGGCGCTGGGCGTCTACGAGCGTCTGCGGGAGGCACTGGGGCGCGACACCGGCACCGACCCGGACCCGCGGACGCGCCGCCTGTACCGCACGCTGCTGGCGGACTCGGTCGAGGCACGGACGGAGGCGCCGCGCCCACGGCGGCACGCGCTGCCGGAGCCGGCCACTGACCTGATCGGCAGGGAACGCGAGATGACCGAGGTGGCGGAGCTGCTCGGGCGGAACAGGCTGCTCACCCTCACCGGGACCGGCGGCTGCGGCAAGACCCGGCTCGCGCTCGCCGTGGCGGCCCGCCGGGGCGGCTCCTTCCGGGACGGGGCGTGGTTCGTGGACCTCGCCGGGCTGACCGAACCGGACCTCGTGCCCGAGACGGTCGCCGCGGCGATGGGAGTGCGCCTGCCGCCGTCCGGCGCTTCCCGGGACGCGCTGGTCGCGCAGCTCGGCGACCGGGAGACGCTGCTGGTGCTGGACAACTGCGAGCACCTGGTCGACGCGTGCGCGGCCCTGGCCTCGCAGCTCATCGCCCACTGCCCGGGCGTGTCCGTCCTCGCGACCAGCCGCGAGGCGCTGCGCTCCTACGGCGAACGCACCTTCCGGGTGCCCTCGCTGGGCCTGCCGGACCCGTGCCGCCTGCCGTCCGTCGCGGAACTGGGCCGCTTCGCCTCCGTACGGCTGTTCGTGGAGCGGGCCGCGGACGCGGCCCCCGGGTTCGAACTGACCGACCGCAACGCGGCCGCCGTGGCGCGGATCTGCTTCCGGCTCGACGGCATGCCGCTGGCCCTGGAGCTGGCGGCGGCCCGGGTGCCCGTGCTGGCCCCGGGGCAGATCGCCGAACGCCTCGACGACGCCCTGACGCTGCTCGGCCGGGGCAGCCGGCGCGGCGCCACGCGCCAGGAGACGCTGCTGGCCACGCTGGAGTGGAGCCACCGGCTGCTGGACGACGGGGAACGGCGGCTGCTGCGCCGCCTGGCGGTGTTCGCGGGCGGGTTCTCCCTCGCCGCGGCGGAGGAGATCTGCGCGGACGGCGCGCCCGGCGCGCCGGTGCTGGACCTGATCGGCAGGCTGGCCGACAAGTCACTGGTGGTGGCGGAGCCGAAGCCGGACGAGGTCCGCTACCGGCTGCTGGAGACGATCCGGCAGTACGCGGCGGACCGCCTGCGGGCCGCCGGGGAGACGGCCGCCGTCGAGGCCGCGCACCGGCGTTTCTACCTGGGGCTCGCCGAGGCCCGCGACCGCGAACCGCCCACCGGGGTCTCGGGGGCGGCATCCCTGGAACTGGAGGCCGACTACGGCAATCTGCGGGCCGCCTGGCGCTCACTGCTGTGCCACGAGCCGGACCGGGCGCTGCGGCTGGCCGTCGCCCTGCGTTCGTTCTGGCCCGAGCGGGGCCGTCTCGCCGAGGGCCGGCGCTGGCTGGACGACACCCTGGCCGCCGCGCCGGAGCCCTCCCCGGAGCGGGCGCGGGCGCTGATGGCGCGGGCCGTGCTGGCGATCCGCCTCGGCGACGGCTCCCCGCTGCGGGACATCGCCGGGCAGATCGTCGGCGTCCACCGGCGGCGGGCCGACCCGGCGGCACTGGCCCACGCGCACTTCCAGCAGGCGGTCCTGCTCTGGATGCGCGGTGCCTGGGACAGCGCCGGCGCCGCCCTCGACCTGGCGCGCGGCCTGGGCCGGGAGGCGGGCGAGCCCTCGGTGCTCGCCGCCGCGGCCCACCTCGACGGCGTCCGGGCCGCCGGCCGCGGCGACGGCCGGGTGGCGTGTGCGGCCTGCCGGGAGACGCTGCGGCTGCTCGACGACGTCGCCGCTGGGACCGGACCGTTCCTCCCGGTCATGACACCGGGATACACGGCCGAGGTGGACGGGGTGGGGCAGGTGTCGCTGTTCTTCGAGGAGACGGTGCTGGCCGGCCGTACGGTCGGCCCGTCCCGGGCCGTGGGCTACGCGCTGGCGAACCTCGCCTGGGCGAGCCGTCTCGACGGCGACACCGGTGCCGCCGTCGATGCGGGCGAACGCGCCGTCGACCGGTTCCGGACGCTCGACGACCCGCACGGCGAGTCCCTGGCGCTCAACGTCCTCGGCAACGTCCACCGCGGCCGGGGCGACCTCGGCCGGGCGCGCGAGTGCCTGGACGCGGCGCTGTCGCTGCGGCGCCGGCTCGGCGACCGCCGGGAGGAGGGCATCACGCTCGGCTGCCTGGGCCTGCTCCGGCTGGCCGCCGGCGACAATGGCGGCGCGCGGACGGCCCTCGCCCGGGTCCTGGCCGGCTTCGAGGAGACCGACGACGTCCCCGGCATCACCAACGGCCTGCTGCACCTCGGGCTCGTCGCCCGGGCCGCCGGTGACCCGGCGCGGGCCCGTGCCCTGCTGGTCCGGGCACTGGATCTGGAGCGGGTCGCGGGCTCGCGCTCCGCCGCCGGATGGGTCGCCGTCATGCTGGCACGGCTGCTGCGGCAGGAGGGCGAGGACGAGGCCGCGCGGGCGGCCGAGGCCCGGGCCGGCGCCCTCTTCGCCGGCCTCGGCGACAGCCGTGGACCGGACGTCCCGCGGCGCACGGCGCCCGGTGCGCGAGGACGCAAAGTGTCTGCTGAGTGAGTGCTGAGCGGCGCCGCCTACCGTCCTTCGTGTCGGTGCAAGCACTCACACCAAGGAGCCGATCATGTCGATCGACACGGCCAAGGGAATCCTGGGGGACGCCACCGTCGCCGAGCTGGAGGCAGACCTGCGCGGCACCGTCGTCCGGGCCGGCGACCCCGGCTACGACCGGGCCCGTGCGGTCTGGAACGCCGCTCACGACAAGCACCCGGCGCTCGTCGTGCGGTGCGCCGGGACCGCGGACGTCGTCCGCGCCGTCGAGTTCGCCCGCAGCCAGGACCTGCTGGTCGCGGTGCGCGGCGGCGCCCACAGCATCGCCGGGTTCTCCACCTGCGACGACGGCATCGTCATCGACCTGTCGCCCATGAAGGGCGCCGTCGTCGATCCCGCGGGTCGCCGGGTGGTCGCCCAGCCCGGCCTGACCTGGGGGGAACTCGACCGCGAGACGCAGGCCTCCGGCCTCGCCGTGACCGGCGGCCTGGTCTCCACGACCGGGATCTCCGGCTTCACGCTCGGCGGCGGTGTGGGCTGGCTGCTGCGCCGCCACGGTCTGGCCTCCGACAATCTCACGGCGGCCGAGGTCGTCACCGCCGACGGCCGCGTGGTGCGCGCGGACGCGCACGAGAACTCCGAGCTGTTCTGGGCGCTGCGCGGCGGCGGCGGCAACTTCGGGGTCGTGACCTCGCTGGAGTACCGGCTGCACCCGGTCGGGCCGCAGGTGCTGGCCGGTCTGATCGTCTACCCCGTGGAGCAGGCCCGTCGGGTGCTCGAGGGCTGGCGTGAGCTGATCGCGGGCATGCCCGACGAGCTGACGACACTGGTCGACCTGACCACGGCGCCCCCGCTGCCCTTCCTGCCGCCGGAGGTCCACGGCACCCGCGTCGTGGTCCTGGCCGGGATGTACGCGGGCGACCCCGCGGCGGGAGAGGCGGCCGTCGGCCCGCTGCGCAGGCTGGGGACGCCGATCGCCGACCTCATGGCCCCCATGCCGTACACGGCGATGCAGTCCCTGCTCGACCCCCTGTGGACGGCCGGGGCCCACAACTACTTCACGTCCGCGTTCATCGAGCCGTCCGACGCCGCCCTCGACGCCGTGCTACGGCGCCACCTGACGACGCCCACGCCCTTCAGCGAGGTGCACCTGCACCAGCTGGGCGGCGCCTTCGCCCGCGTACCCGCCGACGCCACGGCCTTCAGCCAGCGGGAGCCGGGCGTGCTGTGCAACGTGATCGCCCGGTCCCCCGGCGCGACGGACTTCGGCGCGCACGTCTCCTGGGCCCGCGAGACCCGCGCGGAGATCGCACGCCACGGCCACGGAGCCATGTACGTCAACTTCACCGGCGACGCCGCCGAGGACAAGGTGCGGGCCTCCTACCCCGACGCGGTGCGCGAACGGCTCGTCCGGGTCAAGGACGACTTCGACCCGACGAACATGTTCCGCCTCAACCAGAACATCCGCCCCTCGGCCGCGGCGTCGTGAGGCGTGCCGGCCGCGGCCCGGGATCAGAACGCGATGTCGTCGAAGAGCACGGACATGTCGGGCTCCCGGACGCGGCCCAGGGTCTGTTCGGCCCAGATCACCTTGCCCCGCGCCGCGTACCGGGTGCCCCAGCCGTCCGCGAACTGGGAGACGAGGAACAGTCCGCGGCCGCCTTCGTCGGTGGTGGCCGCGCGCCGCAGGCGCGGTGAGGTGCTGCTGCCGTCCGACACCTCGCAGACGAGGGTGCGGCCCAGCAGCAGTCTGACGCGCACGGGCGGGGCGCCGTAGCGGATCGCGTTGGTGAGGAGTTCGCTGAGGATGAGTTCCGTGCTGAACGCCTGCTCCTCCAGCCCCCAGTCGGTGAGCCGCCGGTTCACCTCGGCGCGGGTGCGGGAGACGGCCGACACGTCGAACGGCACGTCCCAGGCCGCGACCCGGGACGGGTCGAGCAGCCGGGTCCGGGCCACCAGCAGCGCCACGTCGTCGCTGGGGTGGTCGGGCAGCATCGCGTCCATCAGGGCCCGGCAGGTCTCCTCCGGCGTCCCGCCGGCCCGGGCGACGGTGGAGCGGAGCAGCTCCAGTCCCTCGTCGATGTCCCGCCCCCGGTTCTCCACGAGGCCGTCGGTGAACAGCACGAGGCGGCTGCCCTCGGGCAGGTCCAGCTCGCCGGCCTCGAAGGGATGCCCGCCCACGCCCAGGGGCGGCGCCAGCGGGAGGTCGGGAAAGGTCACCCGGCCGCCGGCGTCCACGACGGCGGGGGCCAGGTGCCCGGCGCGGGAGAGGGTGCAATGCCCGCCCGCCGGGTCGTAGATGGCGTAGATGCAGGTGGCGCCGGTGAGCGGGGCGCGGTCGTCCGCGTCGTGCGCCGTGTGGGTGTCCAGCCGGGCCACCATCTCGTCGAGATGCCCGAGCAGCTCGTCCGGGGCCAGGTCGAGCGAGGAGAAGTTGAGCACGGCGGTCCGCAGCCGTCCCATGGTCACCGCGGCCTGCAGGCCGTGCCCCACGATGTCCCCGACGACCAGGGCGACCCGGAAGCCGGGCAGCGGGATGACGTCGAACCAGTCCCCGCCCACACCGGACCGGGCCGGCAGATAGCGTGAGGCGATCTCCAGCGCGTCCTGTTCCGGCAGGCCCGGGGGCAGCAGGCTGCGCTGCAGGGTCTCGGCCATCTCGTGTTCGCGGGAGTACCGGCGGGCGTTGTCGATCGCGACGGCGGCCCGGGCCACCAGTTCCTCGGCCACGGCGACGTCCTCGTCCTCGAACCGGGGGAAGTCCGCCGCGCGCCAGAAGTTGACCATGCCGAGGACCACCCCGCGGGCCCGCAGCGGCACCGAGACCAGGGAGTGGATGCCGTACTCGAGCGCCTCCAGGGCGCCCTCCGGGTCCTGGGCCCGCCAGTCCTGCGCGTCGTGCAGGTCCGGCACCAGGACGGCCTTGCCCCGCTGCAGCGCCGCCACCATCGGGGTGTCGGCCACCACGAAGCGGATCAGTTCCCCCACCGGCTGCAGGGGGTGCCCGGTCCGTGACGCCCGCAGCGCGGTGCGCCGCATCCGGTACACGGCGCCCGTGGGCTCGTCGCCGCGCAGTACGGCCTCGAGGAGTTCCACGGTGACGATGTCGGCCAGCCGGGGGACCGCCACCTCGGCCAGCTCCTGCGCGGTACGCCGCACGTCGAGCGTGGTGCCGATGCGCGTGCCCGCCTCGTACAGGAAGGACAGCCGGCCCCGTGCCACCTGGGCCTGGCCGGAGAGGGCCCTGAGTTCCGTGGTGTCGCGGAAGGTGGCGACCAGCCCCTGGCCGCCGCCGTACGGCGCGGTGAGCCGGACGTTCACCGCCAGCAGCCGGTCGCCGGCCCGGACCACCTCGTCGGACACGGCCTCGCCGGCGACGAGCAGCCGGGTCGGACCGGGCCCCAGCCCCAGTTCGGTGACCTGCCGACGGTCGGCGTCCTCGGGGAGGCCGAGCAGCCGGCGTGCCTCGTCGTTGGCGAGCAGGACGCGCCCGTCGCCGCCGACGATCAGGACTCCCTCGCGCACCGCGTGCAGCACGGCGTCGTGGTGCTCGTACATCCGGGTCATCTCGGCCGGACCGAGTCCGTGGGTCTGCCGCAGCAGCCGGCGGCTGACGAGAGCCGTGCCGGCGGTCGACAGCAGCAGCGCCCCCGCGGCCGCGCCGAGCAGCATCGGGAGCTGCTGGTTGAGCACGTGGGTGAGGTTGGCGTACCGGATGCCGGCGCTGACGATGCCGACGACGCGTCTGCTGGCGTCCGTCACGGGTACGACCGCGCGGACGGCGTCGCCCGGACGGCCGTGGAAGGTCTCCGTGTACGCCTCCCCCGCGGTGGCCGGGCCGACGCCCGGAGCCTTCTTGCCGATGAGGGCCGGGTCGGAGGAGTCGGCGACCCTGACACCGTGTTCGTCCATGAGGGTCATGAAGTCGACGCCGGCCGCCTTTCCGGCCTGCTCCACGGAGGTCTGCAGCCGTGCCGTCGGGTCCGCCGACCGCAGCGCGAGTGCCGTGCCGGGGGCGTGCGCGTAGGCCTCCGCCGCGGCCAGCGACCGGTCCCGTGCGCTGCGCTCGGCGTCGTAGCGGCCCTGCAGCACCAGGGCGGTGGCGGCCACCGCGACCAGCACCAGCACGATGAGCGCCTGGAGCAGGAACACCTGGGCGGCGAGGGTGCGGACGCTCAGGGACGGCGAGAGGCGGCGCCCGGGTGACCACCGGAAGCCTTTACGACGGGACGGACCGGACGACCGCCGTGTGCCGGGTGGCGGCGCCGCTCTCGCCCAGGGCCGGCGGGAACGTCCGCGCATGTCCCTTTTCTAGCACTGGGCCCGCGTGTCCGGCGACCGCTGCCCGTTCCCTCCGGCGCGCCACGCAGCGGGTCTTACGGACCGGTGACGTGCGGCTCGGCCGCGCGGGTCCGCGGCGCGGCCGGCTCTAGCGTGGCCGTATGCGCGTACTGGTCACCGGCGGTGCCGGCTTCATCGGGTCCCATGTCGTCACGGCGTTGCGGGAGGGAGGGCACGAGCCGCTGGTGTACGACGTCCGGGAGGACCCTGGTGCGGACGTCCGCGACGCGGCGGCCCTCGCCCGGGCGCTGGCCGGTGCGGACGCCGTCTGCCATCAGGCGGCCATGGTCGGGCTCGGCGACGGGGTCGCCGACGCGGCGGAGTACGTCTCGCGCAACGACCTGGGTACGGCCGTGCTGCTCGCCGCCATGGCGCGGGCGGGGGTGCGGCACCTGGTGCTGGCCGGCTCGATGGTCGTGTACGGGGAGGGCCGGTACACGTGCCCGCGGCACGGTGCCGTACGGCCCGGTCCGCGCGCCGTGGCCGATCTCGACGCGGGCTCCTTCGAGCCCCGCTGCCCGGAGTGCGGCGCGGACCTCGCACCGGGCCTGGTCGGTGAGGACGCCCCGGCCGATCCCCGGAACGTGTACGCGGCCACCAAGCTCGCCCAGGAGCACCTGGCCGCCGCCTGGGCCCGCTGCACGGGCGGGTCGGCGGTGTCGCTGCGGTACCACAACGTGTACGGCCCGCGCATGCCGCGCGACACCCCGTACGCCGGGGTCGCGTCCTTCTTCCGCTCGGCGCTCGCCCGCGGGCAGGCGCCCCGGGTGTTCGAGGACGGGCGGCAGCGGCGGGACTTCGTGCACGTGCGGGACGTGGCCGCGGCGAACGTCGCGGCGCTGGAGGCGCGGGCCGCGCCGGGAGTCCTCACGGCGTACAACACCGGCAGCGGCGAGCCGCACACCGTGGGCGAGATGGCGCGGGCGCTGTCCGCCGCGTGCGGTGGCCCGCTGCCGGTGGTCACCGGGGAGTACCGGTTGGGCGACGTCCGGCACATCACCGCGGACTCCTCGCGGCTGCGGGCCGCGCTGGGCTGGCGGCCGCGGGTGGGGTTCGCGGACGGCATGAAGGAGTTCGCGCGGGCCGGACTGCGGGAGGAGTGAGTCAGGGTGCGGCCGGGAGGGTCACCTCGAAGCGGCAGCCGCCCGGGATGTTGCGGACGGTCGCCCGGCCCCGGTGGGCCTCCACGATGCCGCGCACGATGGCGAGGCCGAGGCCCGCGCCCGCAGGGGGCGTGCGGGCGTCGGTGCCGCGCCAGCCGGTGTCGAAGACGCGCGGCAGGTCCTCCTCGGGGATGCCGCCGCACCCGTCGGTGACGGACAGCACCACCCCCTCTCCGGTGCGCTCGGCGGCGACCGCCACCGTGCCGTCGGCCGGCGTCCGGCGGATGGCGTTCACCAGCAGGTTGCCGAGCACCCGGCTCATCTCCCTGCCGTCCACCTCCACCGGCAGCGGTTCGACGCGGTCGCCGACCAGCCGTACCCCGTGTTCCCGGGCGAGCGGATCGGCTCCCGCCAGGGCGTCGCCGACCAGGTCGTACAGCGAGATGCGCGAGGGGGTCAGCGGGAGGGTGCCCGCATGGATGCGGGAGAGTTCGAACAGGTCGCCGACCATGTCGTTGAGCCGTTCGACCTCGGTGCGCATCTGCCTCAGGTAGCGGCCGGGGTCGGCCGCTACGCCGTCCTCCAGCGCCTCGGACATGGCCCGCAGTCCGGCCAGCGGGGTGCGCAGGTCGTGCGAGATCCAGGCGACCAGCTCGCGCCGGGAGGTCTCCAGCGCCCGCTCACGGGCCCGCGACTCGGCGAGCCTGGCGCTGGTCGCGGCCAGCTCACGGCTGAGCGCGTCCAGTTCGGCGGTGCCCGGGACCGCGGGGGCGGCGAACTCGCCGCCGTCGCCGAAGTGGCGGGCGGCTTCGGCGAGTTCGCGGCTGCGGGCGACGACCCAGCGGCCGAGCAGCAGCGCGGTGGCCAGCGAGACGACGGCGGCCATCGCGACGACGGTGGTGACGACGGTCAGGTCGTGCGGGGAGAGGAACATCGCCCAAGCGACGGCGAGCGTGCCGGCGAGCATCGCGACGACGCCGACCGCCGCGACCACGGTGAGCGAGGCGGTGAGCGAGCGTCGCCGGATCAGGCGCAGCACGCCGGCTCCGGCGAGTCCGGCGGCCGCTGCGGCGGCGAAGGCGTACAGGGCTATGAGGAGGGTGTCGCGCATGGTCAGAGCCCTGCCTCACCGGGCTCGAAACGGTAGCCCACGCCCCACACCGTCCGGATCAGCCGCGGCCTTGCCGGGTCTTCCTCGACCTTGCCGCGCAGCCGGCGGACGTGCACGGTGACGGTCGACAGGTCACCGAAGTCCCAGCCCCAGACCTCGCGCATCAGGTCCTCGCGGCCGAAGGCGCGGCCCGGATGCCTCAGGAAGAAGGCGAGCAGGTCGAACTCCCTCAGGGTGAGGGCGAGTTCCCGGCCGTCCTTGGTGGCCGTGCGGGCCTCGGTGTCGACCGACAGTCCCGCCGCGGCCAGCCGGGAGCCGGCCGTGACGGGGCGGCTGCGGCGCAGCACCGACTCCACGCGCAGCACGAGTTCGCGGGGGCTGAAGGGCTTGGTGACGTAGTCGTCCGCGCCGACCTCCAGACCGAGGATGCGGTCGTCCTCGTCGCCCCGCGCGGTGAGCATGATGACCGGCACCGGTCCGCGGTCCCGCATCCGGCGGCACACCTCCAGTCCGTCCATGCCGGGCAGCATCAGGTCCAGCACCACGAGGTCGGGCCGGTGTGCCGCGGCGCGGGTGAGGGCGGTGGGGCCGTCGCCGGCGCGGTCGACCACGTAGCCGGCGCGGTGGAGGTATCCGGTGACGACTTCGGCGACGGTCGGGTCGTCGTCGACGACCAGGACCCGGGCCGCCCCGTCGGCGGCCGCTGTCCCGGGGAACTCGTACGGCGGTTGCATGCCCCCAGCCTCGCACCACGCGTCTTCCGGCGGCGGGGCGGCGGGTACGGCGTCCGCGTTTCGTAAGGAGCTCGCGCCCGGTATGTCCGGTCGCCGTTCGTAGGGTGAAGGACGTGACGACCACTCCATCGGACATCGACGTGGTGCTGCCCTGTCTGAACGAGGCCGAGGCCCTGCCCTGGGTGCTCGCCCGGATCCCGGCCGGCTGGCGCGCCCTCGTCGTCGACAACGGTTCCACCGACGGCTCCGCCGACATCGCCCGCGCGCTGGGCGCGACGGTGGTGCACGAGCCGCGGCGCGGCTTCGGCGCCGCCTGCCACGCCGGGCTGACCGCGGCCACCGGCGACATCGTCTGCTTCTGCGACTGCGACGCCTCCCTCGACCCCTCGCTGCTGGAGGCGTTCGTGCGCGAGGTCCGGCGGGACGCGGCCGACCTGGTGCTCGGCCGGCGGCGCCCGCGCGGCCGGGGCGCCTGGCCGGTGCACGCCCTGGCCGGCAATCTCGTGCTCGCCCGGATGCTGCGCCGGCGCACCGGGCTGCGCCTGCACGACCTGGGCCCGCTGCGCGCCGCCCGCCGCGAGGCGCTGCTCGGACTGGGCCTGACCGACCGGCGCAGCGGCTACCCGCTGCAGATGGTCGTGCGCGCGGCCGACGCCGGCTGGCGCGTCACCGAGCACGACGTGCCCTACCTGCCGCGCGCCGGAGCGTCCAAGGTGACCGGCACCTGGCGGGGCACCTGGCAGGCGGTGCGGGACATGGGCCGGGTCCTGTCGGAACCGCCCGCGCCGCACGCGCCGGCCGTACGGAGGCCCGTACGGTGACCACGCTGCTCGTCATCGCCAAGGAACCGCGCCCGGGACGGGTCAAGACCCGGCTCACCCCGCCGTTCAGCCCGCGGGAGGCGGCGGAACTGGCCGAGGCGGCGCTGGCCGACACGCTGTGCGCCGTGGCGGCCGCGCCCGCGTCCCGGCGCGTGCTCGTCCTCGACGGTGCACCCGGGCCGTGGCTGCCGCCGGGCTTCGAGGTGCTGCCGCAGTGCGGGGGCGGGCTGGACGAGCGGCTGGCGGACGCCTTCGCGCACTGCCGCGGTCCCGCCCTCCTCATCGGCATGGACACCCCGCAGGTGACGCCCGACCTCCTCACCGTCGACCTCGCGGACTCCGAAGCGTGCCTCGGCCCGGCGGAGGACGGCGGGTTCTGGGCCCTGGGGCTGGCCGAGGCCGACCCGGCGCTGCTGCTGGGCGTTCCCATGTCGACCCCCCTGACCGGGGCCGTGCAGCGGGAGCGGCTGGTCGCCGCCGGGCTGCGGGTACGGGACCTGCCCCGGCTGCGGGACGTGGACGTGGCGGCCGACGCCCGTGCCGTGGCCGCTCTCGCCCCGCACAGCCGGTTCGCCGCGCGCCTCGCGCGCTGCGCGCCGGCCGCCGGGCGATGAGCAGCCCGCCCGCCGCCCGCCTGGCCTGGGCGGCCGCCGACCCGTACGCGACCGCACTGCGCAGCGGCCGGGGCCCGCTGTTCCTGCGCCGCACGGACGGCTGGCTGCTGCCGCTGGAGGTGGAGCGCTGGTGCGCCCGGGCGGACGCGGTGGACCGGCAGGTCCTGGACCGCTGCGAGGGCGCAGTCCTGGACGTCGGCTGCGGGCCGGGTCGGCTGGTGGCGGAGCTGGCCGCCCGGGGCCGTACCGTGCTGGGCGTCGACGTCAGCGACGCCGCCGTGGAGCACACCGCGCGGCGCCTCGGGTCCGCCTCGATGCGGCGGGCACGGGAGGCCGGGGGCGGGCAGGCGCTGCGCCGCTCCGTCTTCGACCCGCTGCCGGGCGAGGGACGCTGGGACACCGTCCTGCTGATGGACGGCAACGTCGGCATAGGCGGCGATCCGGCCGTCCTGCTGGAGCGGGTGGCCGGGCTGCTGCGCCCCGGCGGTCTGCTGATCGCCGAGACCGCCGGGGCCGACGTCGACGAACGCGCCCGGGTCCAGGTGGTCGACGTCGTCGGCGCCTTCGGGGCCGGCGGTGACCCGTTCCTCTGGGCGCGCCTCGGCACTCCGGCCCTGGTGCGGTACGCGCGCGGGGCCGGTCTGCGGGCCGTGGGTCAGTGGGAGGCCGGCGGGCGGTGTTTCGCCGCCCTGCGCACCCGCAGCGCCAGCAGCAGCGCCGAGCCGCCGAAGAGTACGGCGGTGATCAGCAGCCAGCGGGCGAGGAAGCCGTCCGGGGACAGTCCGGTGGCCGACCGGTAACGCCGGCCGGCCATGCCGCTGATCAGCGGGAACCAGACCAGCAGGAGCAGCCCGGACAGCGCGGCGGGCACCCGGGCGTACGGCGCCCAGTCACGCCGCCCGGCCGCCCCCAGCCCGTGGGTCACCGCCCGGTCCGCCACCGAGTACAGCGGCAGCAGCACGAGATCGTGCAGCAGCGCGGCGCCCACGATCCACAGCGCGACCCCGAACCAGTCGCCGGCGAACAGCCGTACGCCCGCGTACGCGGCGAGTGCGAAGGAGCAGCCGAGCAGCAGCAGGTGGAGCGGACTGCCGAGGGGAGGAGGGCGGCGTCGCATCACAGGTCTCCGAAGGTCAGCCGGGACACCCACTTGGTGTTGAGCACGCCCGGTGCGGCGGGCACGATGATCCGTGCCGGGTAGCCGTGGTCGGGGGACAGGCCCTCGCCGTTGACCTGGAACGCGAGCAGGGAGCGCGGGTCGGCCACCTGGTTGGCGCGCAGGGCCGCGTGCCGGAACGCGCCGTGCCGTTGCAGGGACTCGACGAACAGGTCGGGCGGGGCACCGTCGTACCCGGCGAGCGCGGCGAGGTCGCGCAGCCGCACCCCGCGCCACCACTGGTCGGCGGTGGACCAGCCCTCCACGCAGGCGATGGGCAGGGACGCGCTGTGCTGCGGCAGCCGGAGCAGCTCGGCCCTGCTGAGCCGGACGGCGCCGGTGCGGCCGGTGACGACGAGGCGCCAGGCGTCCTCGTGGGTGTCGGCCGCCGTGATACCGGCGTATCCGGCCGTCTTGTTGATCTGGAAGCCGTTCGGGCCGCCGCCCGGGTCGGCGGTGCCGTGGGGTGCGAGCAGGGCCGTGCGGCGGAAGGGCCCGCCCAGGCTCTGCCCGACCGTGGTCACCAGCAGCAGCAGCGAGGCGCCCCCGACCTGCCCCAGCGGGCCGCGCCGGGAGACCGTCGGCGGATCGGGCCGTGGTGCGACCAGCGTGCCGGCGTCCGCGGCGGCGGGACGCTCCGCCGTCCCCGCCCTCCCCGCCGTCCGCCGCCGCACGGTGCGCACGGCGGCCGGAGCCTTCAGCGCCGCGTGCGCCACGAACGCGGCGAAGAACACCCACGCGCCGTAGAAGTGCAGGGGGTAGAAGGAGCCGGGGAAGACGTAGTCCAGCTGCACGTTGAGCACGCCGGTGGTGAACTCGAACAGCCCGCCCCCGACCAGCAGCACCAGTGACACGCGCTCCAGCGCGTGCGCGACGGAGCGGGCCGGCGGCAGCTCGAACAGTCTGGGCACCACCGACCAGAGTTTGGCCAGCAGGACGGGGATCAGGGTGATGCCGAGCGTGACGTGCGTGCCCTGGGTGAGCCGGTAGAGCCACACCGGGTCGGTCGGCCAGGCGAAGAGGTAGAAGCCGAGGAGCCCCTTGTCCGGTGTCTGGTCGTTCACCGGGGACAGGCCCGGGTTGTAGGCGGCGTAGGACACCAGGCCGGTCACGAACAGCACGGTGATGCCGGTGAGCAGGACGAGGCCGAGTACCGAGGTGAGCCACGGTCCGCGCAGGGGGCTGCGCCAGAAGCCGGGCGACGTGGGGAGCCGGGGGTGGTCGCGCATGTTCCGACCGTAGGCCGGGGGACCCCCGGAAGGGCGCGTGCCGCTCATGACGAAACGCTGACGTCCGGCCCCGGCCCGCGGTCCGTCGCCGCCGGCCCGCCTAGCGTGTGGCCGTGACCCGACTCTGCCGCCGTGACCTGTACGCCGCCGGTGCCGCCGCCCTCCTCGTGACGGTGGCCGTACTCGTCGGCCGCCGCATCCAGGACACCCGCCACACGCTGTTCGTGCACTGGCCGCCGGTGCTGGCCGAGTGGGATCCGCATGTCGGCCCCGGCACCCCGGCCGCCCTGGCCGTGGCGGTGGCCACGGTGGCCTGGGGTCCCGCCCTGGCGGACCGCCTCCGGTGGCGGACGCTGCTCGCGTCCGCCTGGGCGGTCGCCGTGGCGTGGATCGTCTCCCTCGCGCTGGTCGACGGCTGGCAGCGGGGCCTCGCGGGCCGGCTCACCACCCGGAACGAGTACCTGCGCGTCATCGGCCGCTTCCACGACATCCCGGCCGCCCTGCGCGACTTCGACCACCACATCCTCATCGGCTCGCCCGGCCACTGGCCCGCGCACGTCGCCGGCCACCCCCCGGCGGCCACGCTGACCTTCGTCCTGCTCGACCGGATGGGGCTGCGGGGCGGCGGCTGGGCCGGGATGTGGTGCGTCGTCGCCGGCGCGACGGGATGTGTGGCCGTGCTGGTCGCGATCCGGCTCCTCGCCGCGGAGGCCCTCGCGCGGCGGGCCGCGCCGTTCCTGGTGCTGGCGCCCGCCGCCGTGTGGCAGGGCGCGTCCGCCGACGCCTACTTCGCGGCGGTCGCCGCGTGGGCCGTGGCCCTGCTCGCCCTCGCGCTCACCCGCCGGTCCCCGTGGTGGGCGGCCGGCTCCGGGCTCCTGTTCGGCCTGACCTGCTACCTCTCCTACGGCCTCACGCTGTTCGCGCTGCCCGGAGCCGCGGTGCTCGTCCTCGGCCGGCGCGAGCTACGGGAGCGGCCCCTGGTGCTGCTGCCGCTGCTCGCCGGACTGGCCGTCGTGCCCACGCTGTCGGCCCTCGCCGGCTTCGACTGGTGGGAGGCCTACCGCCTGCTCGTCACCCGGTACTACCAGGGCGTGGGCGGCACCCGCCCCTACGGTTACTGGGTGTGGGCCAACCTCGCGTGCACGGTGCTCATCACCGGCCTGGCCACGGCGGCCGGTCTGCGGCGGGCGGCGGGCGAACTGCTCCGCCGGCGCGTGGCCCGTGAGCCGGACCCGGGCGGGCCGGCCGGCGGGTCGGCGGCACGCGTCCGCCTGGCGGTCCTCGTGTGGACCGCCCTGCTGGCCCTGCTCGTCGCCGACGTGTCCGGGATGAGCAAGGCGGAGACGGAACGCATCTGGCTGCCGTTCGCCCTGTGGCTGCTGCCGGCCTGCGCGCTGCTCCCCCACCGCCGCGTCTGGCTCGCCGCGCAGGCGGTGCTCGCGCTGCTGCTCAACCATCTGCTGCTGACCGGCTGGTGACGGAGCGCGACGCACCGGCCGTGGGCCCGAGCCGCGCTCCCCCCGTCACAGCCTGGCGCCGAAGTCCTGCGTCCACCAGGGGCCGCCGGTGCCCTTGTGGACGCCCACGCCGATGTCCTTGAAGGAGCAGTTGAGTATGTTCGCCCGGTGTCCGGGGCTGTTCATCCAGGAGTTCATCACGTCCTGGGCGGTCTGCTGGCCCTGCGCGATGTTCTCCCCTTCCGTGGACCAGCGGTAGCCCGTCGCGGTGATGCGCTGACCCGGGTCGGCGCCGTCCGGGTTGGTGTGGTCGAAGAAGCCGCGCGCGGCCATGTCGTCGGAGTGGCTCTGCGCCGCCTTCTGCAGCTGCGGGTCCGCGGTGAGCGGACCGCATCCGGCCGTCGCCCGTTCCCTGTTCACCAGCGCCACCACCTGTCCGACGGTGTCCGAGGGGGCGGGCTGCGTCCGTGGGGTGCCGGCCGGGGCCGGGGCCTGCGGCGTGGAGCGCCGGGGAGCCGGCGTGCTCTTCTTCGCCGGGCTCGGGGTCTTCGAAGCGGTCGTCCTTTTCTTCTTCTTGGGCTTCGAGGGGGACGGCGAGGCGGTCGGCCGAGCCGACCGCGACGTCTCGGCGGCGCTGGGTGCCGAGAGGTCCACGACGGGCGCGTCCGATCGCTCGGCGGCCGCGGTCCCGCTGCCGCTCCCGGACTCCGTGCCGAAGTACCAGAGGCCGCCCCCGACGACACAGGCCGCGACGACGGCGCCGGCGACGGCCCGCCGCCGGACGCGCCGCAGCCGGCGGGACTCGCCGCGGGAGGCGGTCCGGCCCCGCGCGGCACGCCGGCCGGTGCGCGGGGCCGGCCCGGTCCCGGAGGTGTCGATCCGGGTCGCGGAACCGGCCGGGGCCATCGGGCCGGAGGCGGAGCGCACGCCCTCGAGCAGCGCCGGCGCGGCCGCGACCAGCGCCAGACCGGCCAGCAGCCCCTCCGCGGGCATCAGCCCGCTCCACAGTCCGGAGCAGCGGGCGCAGCCGCGGGCGTGCCGGGCTATTCGCTTGCGCCACAGCGCCGAGGGTATGCCGTCCCAGGAGGCCAGCACGGCGCGGAGCTCCTCGCACGACGGCCGCGCGTCGAGCGCCCGCACCACCACGCGGGCCGCCTCCAGCTGGGCCTTCATCCGCTGCACCCGGACCGCCGTGTGCTGGGGCGACAGGTCCAGGGCGGCGGCGACCTCGGCCCGGGTCAGTTCGCCGGCGCACTCCAGCCACCACAGCGACAGCAGGCCCCGGTCGTCCGGCTCCAGCCAGCGGGTCGCGCGCGCCGTCTCCTGGCGCTGCCCGGACAGCTGCAGCTGCACCACCGTCAGGTCGACGAAGTCGGCTCCCGGATCGGCCAGGTCCCCGGCCTCCTCGACCGCGCCCGGGGCGGAGCTGCGGGCCTGCCAGTGGGCGCGGACCTGGTTCATCGCGATCGCCACCAGCCAGGAGCGGAAGCGCTCGGGAGACCGCAGGCCGCCCAGCCCGTCCAGAGCGCGCAGCATGGTCTCCTGCACGACGTCGTCCACGTCCACCGAGCCGTTCAGGGCCCGCCCCACGATGTTGTAGACCAGCGGAAGGTACGCGCTGACCAGGGCGTCCTGAGCCTGCGCGTCCCCCTCTCGGGCAGCGGTCACCAGTGCCGCCGTCTCCGCCGCGTGCTGTGTGCTCATCAAATGCTTCCTGTCCTCGACGCCGAACGATTGTGTCCGATGCCTGGGAGACCGCTCGGGGCGCCTCGGATAACACTTGTTGCGAAAACCGTCACCCGGTGGGCCGGGAACAGGTGAGGTCACCGGCCGGCGGGTGCCCGCCGGCCGGAGCGGCGCGGACCGCGTCGTGGCGTGCGCCGGCCGAGATCCGCGGTCAGTGGTGGGCCGGTCTGGGTGCGGGGCGGGTCCCGGTCGCGGGGGCGGCGTGCGCGATCCGGGTCAGGTCGTCCAGCAGGGAGTCCAGCCAGGACACGGCCGCGTAGTACAGCCGTGGGGCGCCGGGCGGCTGTGCGGCGCGGGCCGGGCCGGTCAGCGGCAGCGGCGGGGCCGGGGTGTCGTCCGCCGGGTCCAGCGCCGCCGGCACCAGCAGCAGCCGGCCGGCGACCCGCTCCCCCAGCTCGCGGAGCGGCTCGGCCGCCGACGCGTCCAGTGCGGCGGACGGCGGCTCCAGCAGCCGGTCGGATCCCCACAGCGTGTGGTGGCCTGCGATGAGCGCGGCCTGCCAGTCCACGCCGGCCGGCACCGGTGTGCGGCTCCTGCCGCCGAAGGGCGCCGGCTCGCTCTGGTACTGCGCGTACGCCGACTCGGCGAGGACGACCGCGTGCTGCAGCGACCGGTGCCGCGAACCGCCCGGGGGAGCGCCCGCCCCGGTGCCGGCCGCCACCGAGGCCGCGGTGGCCACCACGGTCTCGGCCGCCCTGCGCAGCAGTTCCGCCCCGGCGTGGGCCAGTTCGGCGTGCGCCCCGCGGGGCCAGGCCAGCAGCCCGAAGACGGCGCCGATCGCGCTGCCGATCAGCACGTCGAGCATCCTGACCTCCGCCAGCCGCCACGTCGGCGGCGCCAGCTGGGCGAAGACCAGTGCCACGAGCACGGTGAACAGGCCCTGCGCCCAGCCGACGCCGCGCACCGGTCCCACCGTGAAGGTGAACAGCATCCACACCGGCAGCACGGCGGCGTACACGGCGGTGTCGGTCCCCACCAGGGTCAGGGTCCCGGCGGTGACCAGGGCTCCGGCCAGCGTGCCCGTGAGCGCCAGGCGGATGGTGCTCCAGGTCGCGTCCATGGTGGTCCGGGTGAGGGTGAGCGTCGCCAGCATGGCCCAGAATCCGTGCGGCAGTGTGTCCACGCCGGCCACGAGCCGGGCCGCCGTCAGGGCCAGGGCGATGCGCACCGCGTTCTGGAAGAACACCGACCGCCGTCCGGCGTTTCCGTGCGCCCGGTGCCACCACAGGAGCGGGGCCCGTGTGGTGGCGTACCAGAAGCGGCCCGGCGGCAACTCGACCCGGGCGTGCCGGCCCCGGACCGCGAGGTCGGCCGCGGCGCCCATGGCCAGGGCGGCGTCGGCGATCTCCAGCACGGCGGCGTCGCGGCGCAGAACGGCGGGCGGGAAGCCGGCCGGCGGGCCGCCGCCGTCAGCGGGGGCGGTGCCCGCCGACGACGCCGACAGCCGGGCGCGGGCCGCGACCAGGTCGGCGTACGCCGCCGACGGCGACGGGCCGGTCCGCAGGCAGGCCGCGGTCGCCGTGGCCAGGCGTGCCACCGCGTGCAGCACGGCGGTCACGGCGGGCCCCGAAGGCTCTCCCGGCACGGCGGGCGGCCGCTCCAGCCTGTTGAGCAGGGTGCGGGTGGCGAGGCCGGTGTGGGAGAGGGCGCGGTCGTGCACCCCCGGCCCGGCCGGGCGGTCGGCCTCGGGCACGTTCAGCGGCCGCAGCGCCTGGCCGGCCGCCCGGGCCGCCCGGACGTCGGTGGCGGGCAGTTCGTACGGGGGTGCGGCGAGGAGGGGTGCGCAGTGCGCGGCTGTGCGGGCCGCCCGCGCGGCCCGCTCCGGGTACGACATGGGCCGGGGCTCGGAGAGGATCAGCGCCTCGGCGGCGGCGAGCAGAGCCAGTCCGGCGGTGGCGCCGATCAGCCGGTCGCCGAGCGAGCCGGGATCGTACGGGGGAAACGACGGCAGGATGTACAGGAGTTGCAGACCCGGTGCCGCGCCGGCCGGACGGGGGCCGCCGACGGCGCTGAAGGCCAGGGTGAAGCCGACGACCAGCATGCCGGCGACCGCGCTCCACGTGCGCACCGACAGGTAGGTGCCCACGACCACCAGCACCCAGCACACCGGCAGCACACGCGACACCACCGCGGCGCGCTGCGGCCCGGTGCCGGGGATCCGGGAGAGTCCGCCGAGCGCCACCGTGGAGAAGAGGGCGTAGGTCGCGGCGACGCGGTTGTCCAGGCCGTAGCGGAAGAGGTAGAAGACGGCCGCGGCGACCAGCGTCACGCGTACCGCCCGGCGGCCCGCGGCGGCGTAGGCCGCGGGTATCCGGCCGGCCGGGACACCCCACACCCCTACAGAATCGCCCACCCGGGCACGCTCGGCACCTCGCCGCCGGACGTCCGGCGGGCGTTCAGGGCTCGCGGTGCTCGTGTGCCGCCTGCTCCAGGTCCCGTGCCTCCGCCAGGGCCAGGCGTTCCTCGGCCGCGACGTCGATCGAGCGCGTCAGCCACCAGTACAGCAGCGCGGACACCGGAAGCCCGACGAACAGGGAGATGTCGGCCCCGCCGAGCGCCTTCGCGGCCGGGCCGACGAACAGGGTCCCGACGGAGAAGAACGGGATCATGACGACGAAGCCGACCAGGTAGGCGATGATCCCGTGCCAGCCCCAGCGACCGTAGATGCCGTTCGGGTTGAAGATCTCGGCGACGGCGTAGTGCCCGCGGCGCACGATGTAGTAGTCCATCAGGTTCACCGCGGTCCACGGGATGAACAGGTAGAGCACCAGCAGCAAGAAGTTGTTGAAGTTCGCAAGGAAGTTGGAGGTGGCGGCCAGCGCGCCGACCAGGGAGAGCGCCGCGGTCAGCCCGATGGTGAACAGGCGCACGCCCAGTGTCGGGCGGACCCGCTTGAACGAGTCGATCGCGCTGATGAGGGTCAGTGAGCCGCCGTACATGTTCAGCGCGGTGACGGACACCAGCCCGAGGGTGGCGAAGAGCAGCACGATCGCGCCGAACCCGTCGAACACCCTGTCTCCGGCGGCGTTGATCGAACGGATGGTGTCGAAGTCCTTGCCGGCCCACGCGGCCAGCATCGCGCCGAGCGCCATCAGCCAGATGCCGCCGAGCGCGGAGCCGAAGTAGGTCCAGTAGAAGGTCTTGCGGACCGTCACGTCCGGCGGCAGGTAGCGCGAGTAGTCCGAGACGTAGATGGCCCAGCTGATCTGGTAGCCGGCGACCACGCCGAACTGGGCGAGGAACGGCGTCAGCTCGAACGCGCCGAGGTCGAAGGAGCCCGCGGGGTAGTGCAGGGTGACGAGGACGCCGACCGTGAAGATCCCGAAGACGACCAGGAACGTGTAGGTCAGCAGCCGCTCCGCCTTGTGGATGATGTCGTAGCCCACCAGCGCGATGACGAGCGCGACCGCGGTGACCACCACCACCCACAGTTTGACGCCGCCGTGCAGCGTGGTGTGCAGGGACTCGGCCGCGAGGACGCTGTTGAAGACGTTGAACCCGGCGTACTGCACATAGGCGAAGAGCCACACCAGCAGGGCGCCCACATAGCCGAACTGGGGCCGCGACTGGATCATCTGCGGCAGCCCCAGCTGGGGGCCCTGGGCCGAGTGGAAGGCCATGAAGAAGGTGCCGATGAGGGTACCGGTGGCGATGGCCAGCAGTGACCATATGAGGTTGCCGCCCTCGGTGATGCTGATCAGCCCCACCGCGAGGGTGGCGATCTGGGCGTTGGACATGAACCACAGGGGACCCAGATGCCAGAGCTTGCCGTGCCGCTCGTCCAGGGGGACGTAGTCGATCGACCGGACCTCCAGGCCCGACACCCTCGGCTCTGCTGAAGTGCTCATGACGCCTCCGGAGTGCGGTGCCCCCGCGCCTCATTCTTCTCCCCCGCGGCCACGGTGACGAGCGTGGCGGGCCGCCCCGGCACGGGTCAGCGTGCGGGGCCCCGCGCCGCCGCTGTCAGGAGGCCGCGGCGCGCAGGTGCGGCGGCACCGCCCACCACTGGTCGGGGCGGTCCACCACCGAAGCCCCGGGACCGCTCTCCACGAACCGGCCGAGGCGCAGCAGATACGCCGCGATGCCCGCCGCGCCTTGCATCCACGCCGTGTTCGGGGGCAGGAGCGGTGGGTCCTCGCGGTGTTCCAGGAAGCGCCAGCGGGCGCCCGCCTCGTCCTCGACGGCCCGCGCCACCAAGGCGTCGCCCATCGTGCGCGCCGCCCGCAGGAGGGTCTGCGCCCTCGATTCCCCGGCGAGGTCCTGCGCCGCGTCCAGGAGTACGTCCCCCACGCCCGCGGTGCCGCAGCAGCGGCCGTCGTTGTCCCAGAAGCCCGGGCGCAGGCGCTCCGGGATCCCCGAGGTCAGCAGCGACGTCAGGCAGCGGTCGCGCAGCTCGCCGACGGCGAGGCCCGACACCTCGTGGACTCCCGCGTGGGCCAGCGCCGCGAACAGGTGCGAGGTGCCGGCCGGGCCGTGGCACCAGGTGAACGTCACGGGCTCCCGGTCCTCCGGCGGCGGGATCATCAGCGGGGCGGCGAAACCGCCGTCCGCCAGGGAACCCACCGACAGGACGTGCCGGGCCCCCTGGACCGCGGCTTCGACGAAGTCGGCCCGGCCGAGCGCCGCGCCCGCCACGGCCAGCGCCGCGGCCACACCCGCGGTGCCGTGCGAGTAGTTCGGCATCCGCCGCTCCGTGCGCGGCGTCATCCCCCAGTCCAGTCCGGCCGGTGTCCGGTCCGCCGCACGCAGCAGGGCCTCGCCGCCCGTCGCCGCGATCGGCTCCGCGAACTCTCCGCCCGCCCAGACGGCCGTCATCACGATGCCCGCGGTGCCCGCGATGACGTCGCTGAGGGGCGCGTCGGAGCCCGGCTCGAACTCGATCGTGGTCCGCCAGCCCTCGGGGGTCGCCAGATCGGCCAGCCGTCGCAGCGCGACCGACTCCGAGCCCGGGGCGAGCAGTCTCAGCGCCATGGCGTCGCCCGCCAGTCCGTCGTACAGCGAGGCCTCGACGCGGTTCTCCGCCTGCGCCGACAGTCTCGTCACGATGCCGGCCGCCAGGGTCCGCTCGGCGCCGGTCAGTTCCCGGTACTGCGCGATCTCCGCCAGCACCGGGGCGAGGCCGGCGATGCCCGCGTACAGCGAGTCGCGGTCCTTCGCCGGTGCCGCCTCCTCGCCGCCCTCCGCCACCGTCTCCGGCAGCCACGGGCCGCCGTCGTCGTCACGGACCTGGCCCAGCACCCACGACCAGGCGGCCTCGCCCAGTTCCCGATACATGTCGTCCCCCGCCATGGGGCCACCCTAGCGGTGCGTGCTTCCCCCGGCGTCCCGGGCCCCGGCCACGCCCGAGGCGTCCATGTAGTCGCGGACCCGCGTGAGGAGTCCGCCGTCCACACGGAGGATCAGCAGGCCGGGCACGGTGAAGCGGGCGTTCCGGGGCGGCACGGTGCCGACCACCACGTGCTCGGCGACGATCACCCCGGGTTCGGCGGTCTCGTAGGCCGCGACCCTCCTGATCTCCTCCACCCGGGCGGGACCGGCGCCCCAGGCCGCCCGGTAGCCCGCGCGCACGGCCTCGCGCCCCTCGAAGCGCGGCGGGAAACCGGGTGAGGCGAACGGGAACTCGTGCACCGCGTCCTCGGCGTACAGATCGGCGAGATCGTCCGCGGACTTGTCGAGCAGGGCCTGGTAGTAGCGCTCCAGCACCTCGAGTGGGGTGGGGACAGCGGAGGTTCCGGGAGCCGGCACGGCGATCACTCCATTCGCTCAACAACCGTTGACCCAATCACCGTAGGCCCGGTCGGCACTTTCGGTCAACGGCCGTAGAGTTAAACGGTGACGACGCCCCACCAGTCCCGCGCCGACCGCCGCCGAGCCACCGAGGCCCGCATCCTCGCCGGCGCCCGGGAGCTGTTCGCCGAGCGGGGATTCGACCGCACCACCATTCGCGCCGTGGCCACCGCGGCCGGCGTCGATCCCGCTCTGGTCATGCAGTACTTCGGCTCCAAGCGCGAGCTGTTCACCCGGGCCGTGCAGGCCTTCCCCGCGCCGCCGGCTCCCGGCGGCGCCGACGCGCTGGTGGATCAGCTGCTGGCCACGCTCGGCCTGAAACTCGGCGGCCTGCCCGAGGGCACGCTCGCGATGATGCGCTCCATGCTCACGGACCCGGCGGCGGCCGAGCAGGCCCGCGAAGCCCTCGGCAGGCAGATCGACGGCATCGGCGCCGCCCTGTCCGCCGCCGACGACCCCGAGCTGCGCGCCGCACTGGTCATCACCACCTTGCTGGGCGTCACCATCGGCCACCAGCTCCTCGGCCTGCCCGCGCTCCGGGACGCCCCGGCCGACCGCATCGCCGCCCTGCTGCGGCCGGCCGTCGAGGCCCTGACGGAACCGGGCCCGTCATGCGGCCCGCGGCGGCCGACCGCATGATGGGAACGGAGGGACGGTCCCGGCATCCCGGCTTCCGGCATCCCGGGTTCCGGCATCCGAGGGGAGAGCTGCCATGGCGCAGCAATCGGCGACGAAGGCCCCGGCCACGAAGACGGTCGGCAAGGGCAGCGTGTTCCTGTCGTTCACGCCGTGGATCATCTTCGGCGTGGTCGCCAGCCCAAGCACCTGGGAGTACGCGGCCCTCGCCGCGCTGATCGCCTCGATCGCGCTGTCGGGCCAGGACCTCCTGCGGGGGAAGCTGCGCGTGCTGGACCTGACCGGCATCGCCTTCTTCGCCGTCGTCTGCGTCCTCGCCCTGGTCCTGGACCGCGGCCAGCTCCTCTGGCTCGAGACCTACGCCCAGGTCATCTCCAACGGGCTGGTGGCCGTGGTGGCCCTCGGATCACTGCTGTTCGAGCCGTTCACCGCCCCGTACGCCCGGGAGTCGACCCCGGCGGAGTACTGGGACTCCCCCGTCTTCAAGCACATCAACAGGGTGCTCACGGTGGTGTGGGGGGCCGCCTTCGCCGTCATGACGGTCTCGACCTGGCTGGCCATCCGCTATCCGTCCCAGGACGACTGGTTCAACTGGGTCGTCCCGATCGCGGTGGTGGTGTGGGCCATCAAGCTCACGGAGAGTTATCCGGAGTCGTACAAGGCGCGTATCGGCGCCTGACGAGCCGGCGGGCCCGGCCCGTCACGGTTCGAGTCCGCCGGACGGCCGGTCACCCGGGATCCGTGCGCAGGACCACGCGCAGCCCGTGCAGTTCACCCCTCTCCAGCCGCGCGTGGACGTCGGCCGCCGCGCTCAGCGGGAGCACCTCGGTCCTCCGCGGGCGCAGGACGCCCCGGCCGAGCAGGTCGTTGACGCACCCGGCGGCTGCGGCGAGTTCGTCGGGTGTCGCGTTCGAGATGGCGAATCCCACGACCGAGCGGTCGTCCATGTAGAGGGAGCCGGCCGGCAGCACGGGGCGGCTGCGGGCCCCGGCCAGCAGCACCACGCGGCCGCGCCGGGCGAGCAGACCGACCGAGGTCTCCAGGTCGTTGACGCCGGAGGTGTCCACGTACAGGTCGAGGCCGTGCGGCGCCGCCCGGCGGATCCTCCCGGCCAGGTCAGGGTCCCGGTAGTCGAACACCTCCGCCGCGTTGGACTCCCGGCAGTACGCGGCGTCCCGCGCGCCGGCCGTGGCGAGGACGCGGGCGCCGGCCCGGGCCGCCAGCGTCACCAGGGCGCTGCCCACGTTGCCGGCCGCCCCCGCGACCAGCACGGTCTCGCCCACACGGAACCGTCCGTGGACGAACAGCGCGAGATAGGCGGTGGCGGCCGGGTGGAGCACCGCCACCGCGGCGTACGGGTCGACGCCCTCGGGCAGGTGGTACAGCCGGTCGGCGGCCGCCACCGCCTGTTCCGCCGCGGCGCCCTGCCGTCCCCCGTGGCCGAGGCTGTTGCACCACACCCGGTCCCCGGCGCGGAAGCCGGTGACGCCGGGCCCCGTCTCCGCCACCGTGCCGACCAGGTCGCGGCCGATGACGAAGGGGAAGTCCACGTGCGTGCGGAAGACACCGGAGCGGACGAAGGCGTCCACCGGGTCGACCGCGGCGGCCAGGACGTCCACCAGGACGTCGGTGGGCCCCGGCCGCGGAGCGGCGATCTCGCCGTACCGGATGACGTCCGGCGGTCCGAGCTCCTCGATGAACGCAGCACGCATGAGTCACACCTCTGTGCCCGGCTGGAGCGCGGACTCGCCGTACGCCCTGATGTGGCCGCCGTTCGTGGCGCTCGGCCTGGGCGTCGGCTTGGTGATGTCGTCCCCCTCCCCCTCGCACGCCGCGGCGGAGCTGGGCAGGCGTGCGTGAACGGTGTCCACGTCCGCGTGCTGACCGCCGGCGTCCTGTGCGTCGCCGGCGCGCTCGTGGCGGCGGGCGGCGTGCGGCGCGCGCCCGAAGCGGCCGGTCACTGAAGGGCGGTGGGCCGAGTACGCCCGGCCGGGGCGGTGCGCGACACATGCCGCCCGCTTCCCGGCCGGGCGCAGCGGTTCCAGGTCAGCCGGCTACCGCCGCGGTCACCAGTAGTGCCGACGGCCGGCCACCGCGTGGCCCATGGAGCCCAGGATCCACAGCACGGCCCCGATCACCACCAGGATGATGCCGATGGTCCACAGGATCGACAGTCCCGTGATGAATCCGATGATGAGCAGGATGATGCCAAGGGCGATCATGACGTGCCTCCTGCCGATAGCAGTGCTCCTGCTCTCCGGGTGCCCCCACGCGGTGCGTTGAATCGAGCCGTCGCCCCGCTTTCTACTCCGCGTCCTCCCTCTCGGCCGCACGGCCGGCCAGGCGCTCGTAGCGCTGCCTGGCCGCCTGCGGGGTGCCGAGGCCGAGGCCGAAGGCGACCTCGTTCCAGGTCATGCCCCGGCCGCGCGCCATCCGAAGGAGCGAGGCCTCCAGTTCGTCCGCCTCCGCGCGCATCAGCGGGACGAGGCTCAACGCGGCGGTGATGTCGGCGTGGTCCACCTCCGGTTCGCCGTCGTCGAGTTGGGCGGCCCCGCTGAGCAGGAACGACACCAGCCGGACCGCCTCGTGGGGTCCGAGGACCGAGGGGTGGACCTGCCGGTGCCGTTGGCCTTCCGTGGCCGCGTGCCGCTCGGCGATGCGGAACAGCGAGGCGTACACCCGCCGGGCTCGCGCCTGCTCGGGCTGCGGAGGTGTGAAGGGGTCGGTGTGCCCGTCCGTCGATGACATGAGCCGATCGTCCGCGAGCACACGATCTGGCGTCAACCGAATATTGCAAACGAGTTGTTCACCCACTCGGCGGGCGCACGTCCGCCCGCCGCCTCAGGCCACCGGGGCCGTGATCTCCCGCTTGAGGATCTTGCCGCTGGGGCCCATCGGCAGGGCGTCCGTCAGCCAGATGCGGCGCGGGTACTTGTAGGCGGCGACCCGGTCCCTGACGAACCGCTGGAGTTCCTCCGCGCCCGCCTCGGCTCCCGGCCGCAGGACGACGGCGGCCGCCACCTCCTCACCGAGCCGTTCGTCCGGCACGCCGAGGACCGCGGCGAGGGCGACCGCCGGGTGCTCGTGCAGGACCTCCTCGATCTCGCGCGGGTAGACGTTGTAGCCGCCGCGGATGATGAGGTCCTTCTTCCGGTCGACTATGTAGAGGTAGCCGTCCTCGTCGCGGCGGGCCAGGTCGCCCGTGCGCAGCCAGCCGTCGGGGACGGTGGCGGCGGTCTCCTCGGGACGGTTCCAGTAGCCCTTCATCAGGTTCGGTCCGCGCACGGCGAGTTCACCGACCTCGCCCGGTGCGACGTCCCGGCCGGTGTCGTCGAGCAGCCGCACCTCCACGTCGCGGATGGGCGTGCCGATGGACCCGGCCTTGCGCGGACGGCCGGGGTGGTTGAAGGAGACGACCGGGCTGGTCTCGGACATGCCGAAGCCCTCCAGCACCATGCAGCCGAAGCGCCGTTCGAACCCGTGCAGGACCTCCACCGGCAGGGAGGCGCCGCCGGAGACGCACATGCGCAGACTGGACACGTCCGCCGCGGCCTCCCGCGGGTGCTGGAGCAGGGCGGCGTACATGGTGGGGACGCCCTCGAAGACGGTCGCCCGGTCGCGGGCGATGGCGTCGAGGACGGTTCGCGGGTCGAAGCGCGGGACCAGGGTGAGCGACGCTCCGCTGTACACGGCGACGTTCATCGTGCAGGTCTGCCCGAAGATGTGGAACAGCGGCAGGCAGCCGACGATCACGTCCTCGGACGTCATCCGCTGCACCTCGGTGACGTTGACCTCGGTGTTGTGGCGGAGTCCGGCGTGGGTCAGCGCGGCGCCCTTGGGGCGGCCGGTGGTGCCGGAGGTGTAGAGCAGCACGGCGACGTCGTCACCGGCGGTGGCGGCCACCTCGTGCCGCGGCTCCAGGCGCGCCAGTTCGGCGGCGAACGCGGCGGGCTCGACCGCCAGGTGCCGTACCCCGGCGGCCGCGGCGCCGGCGGCGCCCTCTCCGGGCGCCTGGTGCCACTCGAAGAGCAGCACGGCGCCCGAGTCCCGCAGGTGGTACTCGGTCTCGCGCTCCTTCAGCAGCGGGTTCATCGGTACGACGATCCCGCCGGCGCGGAGGACGGCGTAGTACAGGACGACGAACTCGGGCACGTTCGGGAGCATCAGCGCGACCCGGTCACCGGCGCGTACGCCCTCGGTGTGCAGCAGCGCGGCGGCCCGGGCGCTGAGCCGGTCCAGCTCGGCGTAGGTGGTGGTCACCGTCCCCAGCCGCAGCGCCGGGCGCTCGGGCAGCCGGCGCGCCGTGTCCACCAGGAATTCCGCCAGGTTGGCCATCATGCCTCCTTGCATGCGTGCTCTCGGCGCCCACGAGGTCCCGTCGTCAGCGCTCACGGCATCGTGGCGTGCGCCTTCACGGGCGTCCATGGCGGCGCGAACAGTTCGGTCGCCCCGGGTTTGTTCCCAGGGCCAAACCCGCCCCCGTACGCTGCGGGTATGGGTCTGTCGAGTGTGGGTGCCGCGCTGCGTGGGCGGCTTCCCGAGCTGGGTGAGCGGATGGCCGGTCGCATACGGGCGGAGGTCGAGTCGTACGCGGACGACGCGCTCATCCCCTTCGTGTCGCTGCGGGAGTCCTGCCAGGGCAACGCCGACCTGATCCTGGCCCGTTTCGCGTTCGGGACCGGGGCCGACGTGGGGGCCGCGCAGCAGACGGGGCGCCTGCGCGCCGAGCAGGGCGTGCCGCTGGCGGACACCCTGCACGCCTACCGGGTCGGATTCGAGTTCCTGTGGTCGGAGCTGGTCGAGGAGGCGCGCAGGCACCCGGAGGTGACGGACACCGAGCTGGTCGCCGGGTCGTCGGAGATCTGGGCCCTTTTCGGCCGGTACGCGGAGGCGGTGGCGGCCGCCTACCGGGAGGCCAGCGCCGAACTGGCGCTGCAGCGTGAGGCGCGCCGCTCGGCCCTGGCCGAGGCGCTCTTCACGGGCGCCCTCGCCGACCGTACGACGCCGTGGGAGGCGGCCGGCCAGCTCGGTCTGCCGGAGCGCGGCCCGTACGCGGTGGTGGCCGCGACCGTGCCGGACCCCGGACAGGAGCCGCTGCCCGGGATCGAGGCGGCACTGCGCCGGTCCGGAGTCCCGTCGGTGTGGCGTCTGCTGCCCGACCAGCAGATCGGGCTGGTGGCCCTCGCCCACCGCGACGCGGAGTCGGTGAGTCTGCGGGCGCTGCGCCGCCGGCGTGCGCGGGTCGGCGTCAGTCCCCGGTTCGACACGCTGCGGGACACGCCGCAGGCGCTGCGCTTCGCCCGGCTCGCCCTGACCGGTCTGCCCGGCGACGGGCCGGGTGTCACCCGCTTCGACGACAGCCCGCTGGCGATGCTGGTGGCGGCCGCCCCGGCGGAGTCGAGCCGGCTGGTCGAGGTGTTCCTGGGCCCGCTCCTGGCACTCCCCGCGGCCGAGCGTGGAAGGCTGCTGCGGACGCTCGGGCACTGGTACGCCTCGGGGGGTGTGGCCGCCGACGCCGCGGAACGGCTCTTCGTCCATCCGAACACCGTGCGCTACCGCCTGCGCCGCGTCGAGGAGCTGACGGGGCGTTCGCTCTCCGACCCGGTCGCCCTAGCCGACCTGGGGGCCGCGCTGTACGCCATGCGCCTGCTGCCCTGCTGAGGAGGGCGTGCGGGGAGGGTCCTGCCGGGCGGCAGGCCCGACGGACGTGGCAGGCCCGGCAGGCCTGACAGACGTGGCAGGCCCGACAGGCCCGATAGACCCGGCAGACCCGGCAGGCCTGACAGACGTGGCAGACCCGACAGGACCGACGGACCCGGCAGGAGCCCTCCTCGCGCGAAGTGCTAGCCGCGGCGCTCCTCGTGGCTCCCGGCCACCGTGTCCCGGCCGTCGCCGCCGGAGGCGGTCGCGGGCCCGTCGCTTCCGGTGCCCGCTCCCGGCGTCGTCACCGCCCGGTCCCCGTGGCCCGGCCACCACGCCGCGTGGCCGATCAGCGCGGTGAGGCTCGGGGTGAAGAACATCGCCATGACGAACGCGGCGATCGCGATGCCGAAGGAGACGGCGAAGCCCATCTCCGTGAGCAGCGCGTTGCCCGCGAGCATCATCGTGGCGAAGGTCGCCGCCAGGATGAAGCCCGCTGCGGCGACGGTCGGCCCGGCGTGCCGGAGCGCCATGCCGGCCGCCTCGCGCGGCTCACGCCCCTCTCGGGCCTCCTCACGCAGCCGGGCGATCATGAGGATGTTGTAGTCCGTGCCGATGGCGACCACGAAGAGATACATGATCACGGGGAGCATGAACATCAGGCCCGAGTGGCCCTGCCCCTCCTGGAAGATCCACACGGTGGCCCCGAGGGTGGCGCCGAAGCCGAGGCCCACCGAGGCGATCAGGTACCAGGGGGCGACCACGCTGCGCAGGAGCAGCCCCAGGATGACCATGATCAGGACGGCCGCCACGGGGAACACCGTGCGGTAGTCGTGGTTCACCGCGGTGTCGATGTCCTTGTAGATCGACGACATGCCGCCGACGAGGGCCTCGGTGCCGTCGGGGGCGTCGGCGTGGGCGACGTCGCGCACCCTGCCCACCGCCTCGATCGCCTGGTCGGTCGACGCCTCGTGGGTCAGCGTGACGGTGAAGTCCGCGGTGGTGCCGTCCTTGGCGACCTGCGTCATACGGCTGTTCGCGACGCCCTCGACGGCGCCCAGTTTCTTCGCGTAGGCGTCGAAGGACGCCTTGTCCAGCGGCTTGCCGTCGGTGCTGGACAGGTAGACGTCGGTGGGGGCGGCGGCGCCGGCGGAGTACGCCTTCCGCATCTCGTCCTGCACGACCATGGACTCCTTGGTCTTCGGCATCGAGCCGGAGGCCAGGTCGAACGTCGCGTTGAAGCCGAGGGTGCCGAGCGACAGCACGACCAGCACGATGCCGGAGACCGCGGCGGTCAGCGCGGGACGGCGCCGCACGCCCCGGCCGAGAGCGGCGAAGCGGGCGTTCTCCGGCTCCCGCTGCCAGGACTTGGAGGGCCAGAACACCTTGGGTCCGATGAGCGAGACCACGGCCGGGATCAGGGTGAGTCCCGCGACCAGGGTGGCGGCCACCGCGATGGCCAGCGCCGGGCCCATCTGCTTGAGGAAGCCCAGCGTGGACAGGATCAGCGCGAGGAAGGCGATGACGACCGCCCCGGCGGCCGAGGCGATGGCCTCGCCGACCCGGTCGACCGCGTTGACCATGGCCTGCTTGGGTTCGTCGCCGGCGCGCAGGCGTTCCCGGTACCGGAACATCAGGAAGAGGAAGTAGTCCGTGCCCACGCCGAACAGCACGACGATCAGGATCGACGAGATGGAGCTGTTGGCCTGCAGGTCGAACAGTTTCGTGGCATAGGCGATCAGTCCGTTGGCGACGGCGGACACCAGGCCGATCAGTACCAGGGGCAGTACGGCCAGGATCGGCGCGCGGAAGATGATCAGCAGCGTCACCAGGATGATCACGAAGGTGCCGACGCCGATCAGCGTCTGGCCGCGCTCGGAGGAGTCCTCCTGGTCGAGCGCCTGGGCCGCGGAACCGCCGAGCCTGACGTCGAGGTGCGTGCCCTCGGCCAGCTCCTTGACGTCCTTGCGCAGTTCCTCGGCGGCGTCCGCCTGCTCGGGCTGGCCCGCGCTCCGGCGGTCCATCTGGACGAGCGTCAGGTCGTACCTGCCGTCCTTCGACGGCCGGCCGTGGACGACCTTCTGCACCTGGTCGATGTGCTTCTCGCCCAGCTCGGAGGTGATGCGGGCGACGTCACGCCTGTCGGCGGCGGTCAGCGCGGCGCCGTCGGTGCGCTGGTACAGCGCGATCGCGGACGGGGTGAAGGCGCTGGGGAACGCCCTCTCCTGGAGGTCCGCGGCCTTGATGGACTCGTAACTCCTCGGCAGGAAACTGCTCTCGTCGCTGTTCGAGGGCAGACTCGGAGCGGTGGCCACGATCGCCACCGCGGCGATCAGCCATGCCACGATCGTCCAGACGGGATGTCGGACGACGGTGTTGCCTATTCGTCGGAACATGCGGGAGGTCCTCCTGGGCAGGAAGATCACCGCAGCCCGGGGAGACGGACCCCGGCATCGGCGACCTCGGCCGGCACGCGCGCAACGGTCCGGCCGCATGGTTGTCTTGCTCTCACATCGTAGTGACCATGCCCCAACCCCATGGATCCAGGCGCTTGTTGGGCGCGACCGGCATCACCCCGCCGGCCCGCACTCCGGCCCCCAGCCCGGGACCGGTGTGCCCTTTCGCCGCGCCTCCCCCCGCTTGACCTCCGCCCGCTTGACCTTTCCCCCAAGGGCAGGGTTTAGCTTGAGAGCCGAGGTGAGCGGCATGATGATCGGGGAGCTCGCACGCCGCTCCGGCGTGACGACCAAGGCAGTGCGGTACTACGAATCGCTGGGGTTGATCACCCCGCGGCGTCTCGGCAACGGCTACCGGGACTACACCGAGGACGACGTACGCCTCGTGCGGGAGATCAAGGCCCTGCACCGGATGGGCATTCCGGTCGAGCGCACCCGGCCCTTCCTGGAGTGCCTGGCGGCCGGCCGTGCGCACATCGACGACTGTCCCGCCTCGCTCGCCGGCTACCGGGAGGTCATCGACGAGCTCACCGAGCGCATCGAGGCCCTGACCGCCCGCCGCTCGACACTGATCACCAACCTGCGTGCCGCCGCCCACCGGGGCAGCACCGTCGCACCGGCCGGGACGGACGAGGACTACCTGACCCTGCCCGCGGACCTGCCCGCACCCGAGGACGACGGCGCCACGGCCCATCTGCCCGGCACGAAGGCACCGAGGATCACCCTGCCCAGCACGGCCGGCAAGGGCGTCCGCCTGGACGCACTCGGTGCCCGCCGCACGGTGATCTACGTCTATCCCCTCACCGGCCGCCCCGGCACGGATCTGCCCGAGGGCTGGAACTCCATCCCGGGAGCCCGCGGCTGCACCCCCGAGACATGCGGGTTCCGCGACCACTTCCAGGATCTCCTCGAGGCCGGCGCCGGCCGCGTCCACGGACTCTCCAGTCAGGACACCGAATACCAGAACGAGGTCGTGGAACGGCTGGGGCTGCCCTTCGACATGCTCTCCGACCCCGCCCTCACCCTTGCCGACACCCTCGGTCTGCCGACGTTCGAGGCCGCGGGGGCGAGGCTGTTCAAGCGGATGACGCTCGTCCTGCGCGACGGCGCGATCGAGCACGCCTTCTATCCGGTCTTCCCGCCGGACGAGCACGCCGCGGAAGTCCTCGCCTGGCTGCGCGAGAACCCCCTGTAGGACCGGCGCCGCGCCACCGGCGCCCCGAGACCCGTACCCCGATCACCCGGAAAGGCCCGCCCCTGTGTACGTCCCCAAGCACTTCGCGCCCGAAGAGGCCGCCGTGCTCGACCTGCTGGCGAACCACGGCGCCGCCGACCTGGTCACCGCGACCCCGCGCGGCCTGCTCGCCACCCTGCTGCCCTTCGAGTACGACCCGGACAGCGGCGAACTCGGTTCCCTGCTCGGGCACATGGCCCGCGCCAACGACCACTGGCGCGAGCCGGCACAGGGCGAGGCCATGGTGATCGTCCGCGGCCCCGAGGCCTACATCACGCCCTCCTGGTACGCGACGAAGGCGGAGAACCACCGGGTGGTGCCGACGTGGAACTATGTCGTCGCGCATGTCTACGGGCAGCTGGTCGTGCACGACGACCCGGCCTGGGTCGAGGCGCAGATGCGCCGCCTGACCGACCGGCACGAGTCCGGGAACGCCGAGCCCTGGTCCGTCGACGAGGCCCCCGCCAAGTACGTCGAGGGGCGGCTGCGTGCCGTCGTGGGTGTCGAGGTCCTCATCAGCCGCGTCGAGGCGAAGTTCAAGCTGAGCCAGAACCAGCCGCGGCGGAACGTCGAGGGCGTCGTCGCGGGTCTCGGAGCCCGTGACCGGGACCACGACGCCGCCCTCGCGGCCGCGGTGCGCGCGCACAACCCGGACCGCGCCGCGCCGTGACCCGGGGCGCCGCCGCCCCAGCTGGAGCGTACGTTCGTACACCCCGCAGTGTACGATCGTACACATGGCCACGGACCACTTCGCCGGCGACCCGCGCACCAATCTGGAGCGCATGCTCGCGGGTGACCTGTACATCGCCGACGACCCGGAGATCGCCCGGCGGCAGCAGCGTGCCATGCGGCTCGCCGCCGGCTACCGCGCCGCCTACGTCGAGGACGCCCGGAAAGCGAGGCCGATGCTGGCCGAACTCCTCGCCGAGGTGGGCGAGGACGTCGACGTACGGCCGCCGTTGTACGTCGACTACGGCAGCAACATCTCCATCGGCGCCCGCACCTTCGTCAACTACAACCTGACCGCGCTGGACGTCGCCCGGATCACCATCGGCGAGGACTGCCAGATCGGTCCGAACGTCCAGCTCCTCACGCCCACCCACCCCGTGGAACCGGAGCCCCGCCGCGACAAACTGGAAGCCGCGCTCCCCATCACCATCGGCGACAACGTCTGGCTCGGCGGCGGGGTCATCGTCTGCCCCGGAGTGAGCATCGGCGACAACTCCGTCATCGGCGCGGGCTCGGTGGTCACCAAGGACGTCCCGGCCGGTGTCGTCGCCGTCGGCAATCCCGCCCGCCCCGTGCGCACCCTCTAGGCACGCCACCGGACATGGCCACCGGACACACCGATCCGCAGCGGCGCGAGCGGATCCTCGCCGCCACCCTCGACCTGGTCAGCGACGAGGGCGTCGCCGGCGTCTCCCACCGCAAGATCGCCACGCGCGCCCAGGTGCCCCTGGGCTCGATGACCTACCACTTCACCGGCATCGACGACCTGCTGCGCCAGGCCTTCACGCGCTTCGCCGACCACATCGTGGCCGTCTTCGAGCACCACCTCGGCGGGGCGAGCGGGCCCGAGGAGGCACGTGAAGCCGTCACCGGCCTCGTGCACGCGCTGTCCGAAGGGCCACGACGGGACCTCGTGCTCGCCCAGGAGCTGTACACCCTCGCCGCCCGGCACCCGGAGTACCGCCGGCTGACCGCACAGTGGATGCGCCGCAGCCGCCGTCTCCTCGAGCAGCACTTCGACGCGGACACCGCCCGCCAACTCGACGCCCTCATCGAGGGACTGACCCTGCACCGGGCCCTGGACGACTCCCCGCCCGACCGGGCGCTGACCCGCCGGGCCGTCACCCGCATCACCACACCCACCGCATAGCGGCGCCGGGCAGCCGGGCAGCCGGACATCTCGCGCACCGGCGCCCCGGCGGGTGAATGCACGTGTGAACATGGCCGAACCAAGTGGAAACAGGCCTACCGGCCCGTATCATCCGGGACACATCGCGGTTGTCACCGGAGGACAGATGCCTGAGAACACCACACCCGTCACCGAGTTGACGTCCCACTACGTCAACCAGGTGGCCGGCGACCTCGAACAGAACCTGAAGGAACAGGAACGCATCACAGCGGAGATCACGGCGCTGCAGGAGCAGTTGGCCACGCTGCAGAAGGACCACACCATCCTGGTGAGCATGCAGCAGGCACTCGGCGTCACAGCTTCCAAGGGCACGGCCGTCGCGCCCGACAGCCCGGTGGTCCCCGCTCCGCGGAAGAAGCCCACCGCCGAGCCCGGCAAGCACCGGACGGGGAAGGCGGAGCCCGGTGCGCGGCCCAGGGCGAGGAAGCGGTCCGCGAAGCGAACGGCCGGGCCCGCGGCCGCGAAGGCGGCTGCCGGGGCGGCGCAGCCCACCCTCGTCGAACTGGTCCGCGATCACCTGGCACAGCAGAGCGAACCCCGCTCCGCCGCGGAGGTCGCCGAGGCGCTCGGCAAGGCACACCCCGAACGGGCCTTCCAGACCAAGGTCGTGCGCACCGCTCTGGAGAGCCTCGTCGCCAGGAACGGCGCCCAGCGCACCAAGCAGGGCACCTCCGTCTTCTACACCGTTACCGCCACCGCGGAATCCGCGCGGGAGGCCCGGCCCCCCGCGGAGTGAGCGACCGGGCCGGAGCGCGGGGAACCGGCCGCCGGTGCTCCGCGTCCGGCCGGTCACCGCGTGCGCGTGTAACGGTCGACGCCGTCCGCGCGGGTCACCGCCGCGTCGCCGCGCAGGACGAGCACGTCCAGGTGGGCGACCGTCTCGTTGACCGCCAGCATCTGGTTGAGGGCGTCGAGGTCGTCCAGCCGCCTCTCCCTGCGGGTCCAGGGGAGCCGGCGGGCGACCGTGAAGGCGTCGTGGGTGCCGTCCCCGAGCGCGGCGAGGGTCCGGTGGAGACGGTCGTCGTGGTGGGCGAGCAGTTCGGCGACCCGGGTGTGCGTGCTGTCGGCGACGGGTCCGTGCGCGGGCAGCAGGCGGGCGTCGGCATGGCGGGTCATGAGCCGCAGCGAGTCCAGGTAGGCGGCCAGCGGCCGGCCACCGGGTGCGGCCGGCTCGAACCCGATGGACGGTGTGATGCGCGGCAGGACGTGGTCGCCGGAGAACAGCAGCCCGCGCCGTTCGTCGAGGAAGACCACATGGCCCCTGGTGTGACCGGGAGTCGGGACGACCTTGAGTTCACCGCCCCCGAAGCGCAGGGTCTCCGCGTCCAGCCAGCGGTCCGGCGCCTCCCAGTCGGCGGGGTCGTAGCTGTCGGGGTAGGCCGCCCGGACGCGGTCGGCCAGTTCGCCGGCTCCGGCCTGCCGCAGGGTCCTCAGTGCGGTGGACAGCCCGCCGCGCAGCTCGTTGAGCAGTTCCAGGCCCGGGCGTTCGCCGGCGCCGAGGTAGACGCGGGCGCCGAGCAGCCGGCGCAGTTCCACCGCCTGGGTGTAGTGGTCGCGGTGGATGTGGGTGACCAGGATGTGGCTGATGTCCCCGAGGTCCCGGCCGATGGCGGTCAGCGCCTCCTCCAGGGCCTTGCGCGCCTCGGGGACGGCCCAGCCGCCGTCGATCATGACCAGGCCGCCGTCGTCGGCCAGACCCTCCAGCAGGTAGACGTTGACGGCGTGCAGACCGTCGTTCGGAAGCGGCAGTGGCACGCGGTGCACTCCGGGCTGAACGGTCTGGACGCCCGCTGTGGCCCAGGGGCCCTGGTCGAACCGCGTTGCCATAACTCTCCCCGTACTGCTGTGCGTCGAGGGACCCGCCCCTGAGGTGGGGGCCCGTGTCCGGTCACGAAGACGGCGCCGTCGCCGACGCAGAAGAATACGGCGTGGACGATCTCCGCCGGCTCCCCCACCCCTGTCACGCCCGGTACTTGGGGATCCGCACCGTGATCTTCGTCCCCGCTCCGACGCCGGTCTCGATGACGAGTCCGTGCTCGTCCCCGTACACCTGCCGCAGCCGTTCGTCCACGTTGCGCAGGCCGATGCCCGCCGTGGGTCCGCCGTCGCCGCGCAGGATGCGCCGGAGCCGGTCCGGTTCCATGCCGACCCCGTTGTCCTCGATCACGATGCGGACCGTCGCCCCCTCGTCCAGGGCGGCGATCGTGACGCGGCTGCGTTCTACGCTCTCCTCCAGACCGTGCTTGACCGCGTTCTCCACCAGGGGCTGCAGGCACAGGAACGGCACCGCCACGGGCAGCACTTCCGGTGCGATCTGCAGGGTCACCCGCAGGCGCTGCCCGAACCGGGCGCGCACCAGCTCCAGGAACTGCTCGATGGAGCGCAGCTCCTCCGTCAAGGTGGTGAACTCCCCGTGGCGGCGGAACGAGTACCGGGTGAAGTCGGCGAACTCCAGCAGGAGTTCCCGGGCACGCTCGGGGTCGGTGCGGACGAACGAGGCGATGGCCGCCAGGGAGTTGTAGACGAAGTGCGGGGAGATCTGGGCGCGCAGCGCGCGGATCTCGGCATCGGCCAGTCCCGTTCGGGTCCGGTCGAGGTCGGCGAGTTCCAGCTGTACGGAGACCCAGCGTGCCACCTCCTCGGTGGCCCGGACGACGGCTGCCGACTCCCCCGCGCCGAGCACGACGAGTGCGCCGAGCACGCGCCCGTCGACGGTCAGCGGCGCGACGGTCCCCCGGCGCACGGGGCAGTCCGGTTCCCGGCAGTCGACGGGGAACGTCCGGCCGCGGCCGGTGGCCAGCACCTGGCGCACCCGGTCCAGGGCGGTGTGCTCGTGGTGCCGGCCCGGGCCTTCCCAGGCCAGCAGCGTGTCCTCGTCGGCGAGGGCGAGCGCGGCCGTGCCGAACAGCGGACGGAGCCGGCGTACCGCCTTGCGGGCCGCGTCCGCGGTGAGCCCGGCGCGCAGCGGGGGTGCGGCCAGCGAGGCCGTGTGCAGGGTACGGAAGGTGGCGCGCTCCACGGGTGTGCCGAGGCCCGTGGTGTCCCCAACGGACCGGCGGGCGAGGAGGTGTCCCGCGGCGAGTCCCGCGGCGAACAGCAGCGCGCCGCCGGCGACGAGGGCGAGGCCGGTCACGCGCGGGTCCGGGCGGCGGGTGGGCGGGGTGGTGTCATGAGGTCGCTCCCGCCGGGCGTTCGGGCAGGTGGAGGCGGGCCATGGCCGCCTCGGTGCCGGCCGGTACCCGGTCCCGGGTGGCCACCGAGACCAGCACCATCGTGAGGAAGCCGAGCGGCACCGACCACACGGCCGGCCAGGCCAGCAGGGTGTGCGTCCAGCCGTCGGCCGGCGGCCCGGCGATGGTCAGGCCGACGGCGGTCAGGGCGCTGCCCCCGCCGGTGAGCAGGCCCGCGATGGCGCCGGGCGCGGTGAGGCCGCGCCACCAGATGCCGAGCACCAGCAGCGGGCAGAAGGACGAGGCCGCCACGGCGAAGGCGAGTCCCACGGCGTCGGCGACGGGCAGCCCGCTGACGGCCACGCTCGCCGTGGCGGGGACCGCGATCGCCAGGAGCGTCGCCAGCCGGAAGTGCCGGACGCCGAGTGAGGGCAGGACGTCCTGGCTAAGCACGCCCGCGACGGACAGGGTGAGTCCGGAGGCGGTGGACAGGAAGGCGGCGCAGGCGCCGGCGGCGATCAGGGCGCCGAGGAGGTCGCCCGCCACACCGCCGACGAGGCGTTCGCACAGGACGAGGACGGCGGCGTCCGTGTTGCCGGTGAGCAGCAGGTCGGGGGCGTAGATGCGGCCGAGGACGCCGTAGAGGGGCGGCAGCAGGTAGAAGCCGCCGACGAGGGCCAGGACGACGACCGTGGTGCGGCGGGCGGCGCGGCCGTCCGGATTGGTGTAGAAGCGGACCAGCACGTGGGGCAGTCCCATGGTGCCCAGGAAGGTGGCGAAGATCAGCCCGTACGTCGTGTACAGCGGATGGTCGTCCCTGCCGCCCGACAGGGGGGTGGCCCAGCTGGAGGCGCCGGTCCGCGGGCCGCTGCCGCCGTCCCGCTCGGGCACCGCGGCGCCGGGCGGGAAGCGCAGCCTCGTACCGGCCCGCACCTCGTGCACTCCGGGGTCGAGCAGCAGGGCGGCGTTGTCGTAGCGCTTGCCGTCCACGGCGCCGGCCGCGACGGCCCGCAACGGCTCGTGGAGCCTGATGCGGACGGTGCTGTCGACGGTGACCTGGGTGTGGCGGCGGAAGGCCGGCGGTTCCTCCAGGGCGGCGCCGGGCCCCGGGTCGCCGTGCCAGGCGACGACCAGGAAGACCGCGGGCACGAGGAGGGCGGTCAGCTTCAGGCAGTACTGGAACGCCTGGACGAAGGTGATGCTGCGCATCCCGCCGGCGGCCACGGCCAGGGCGACGACGACGGCGACGAGCACTCCGCCCAGCCGGCGCGGTGCGCCGGTGACGAGGCCGAGGGTGAGGCCCGCGCCCTGCAGCTGGGGAAGGAGGTAGAGCCAGCCGATGCCGACGACGAGCACGCTCGCCACGCGGCGTGCGGCCGTGGACTCCAGCCGTGACTCGGCGAAGTCGGGCAGGGTGTAGGCGCCGGAGCGGCGCAGCGGGGCGGCGACGAACGCCAGCAGCACCAGGTAGCCGGCGGTGTATCCGACGGGGAACCACAGCATGTCGACGCCCTGGGCGGCGACGAGGCCGGCGATGCCGAGGAAGGAGGCCGCCGAGAGGTACTCGCCGCTGACGGCCATGGCGTTGAGGTACGGCGGCACCGTGCGGGAGGCGACGTAGAAGTCCGACGTGGTGCGGGAGATGCGCAGTCCGGCGGACCCGATCACCAGGGTCGCTAGGACCGCCGCCAGGACGGCGGCGGTGCCGTACGTCTGGTTCACCCGGCGGTCCCGGGGGCGTGAGCACGGCGCGGCTGGACGTCGGTCACCGTCAGGCCCTTCCGGTGGGGTCTCCGGCGTCCCGTTCGTTGCGTTCGGCGTGTACGACGTACCACCGGCCGATGAGCAGGAGGGCGGGGTAGGCGGCCACGCCGAGGACGGCCCAGACGACCAGGGCGCCGCCGGGCCGGGTGGCCGCGTCGGGCAGCGCCCTGAAGGCGAGGGGCAGCGGGCCGATCAGGGCGACCAGCAGCCCGGACGTCATGGCGGCCAGCCGGAGCTGACGGCTCATCAGCGATCTGACGGCGGCGGGGTCGGCGGCGGGATCCTCGTGCGCCCGGATCCGGGCGGTGCCGCGGGGGCCGTGACCCCGGCGGGGGGTCCGGGCGGTGCCGGAGGGACCGTGGCCCTGACGGGAGGTCCCGGTGGCCCCGGTGACCACTTCACGCCGAGGAGTCCCAGGTGCACCCATGCCGCGTCCTCCGACCCGCGATGATCACGCTTGGCGTTGGAGTCTACGCACGACCCGTCCATCGGGGTAGGTTCCGGTCAATCCCCGGCGCCGCGTTCCTCCAGCAGACCGGTGACCTGCGGGGTGACGACCTCCCACGCGGCGGCCGGCAGATCGCCGAGCGCCGTCTCCCGCAGCGCGTCGAGCACCTGTCCGGCGCCGGTGGCGACGGTGGTGCCGGCGCTGAGCACGTCGTAGCCGTCCCGCACGGCGACCAGGAGGCGGTCGCCCCGGCCGTCGCCGCCGTGCAGCGCCGAGGCGACGACGAGCGGCGGCGGCCCACCCGCCTCGGCCGGCAGCTTCCGGTACGCGGAGGCGACCGGCGCGCTCCAGCCGAGGCTGAGCAGTACCGGTCGCTTGGCCACCAGTTCGGCCAGGTCGGTCTCGCGCACGCCGCCGGGTTCCAGCACCGCCGCCCGGGCGTCCAGTACCAGCGCCGCCGGCAGCAGGCAGCGCAGTGTGCTGCCGACCAGGTTGCCGCCGACCGTCGCCGTCCGCCGCACGGCGCCGGTTCCCACGGAACCGGCCGCCAGGCGCAGTACGTCCGGCACCCGGTCGTCGATCCGGGTCAGGACCACGGCGGCCCCCAGGGTCCGCGGCCCGATGACGTTGGCCTCCGGCACCTCGCGCAGCGACACGGCCGCCTGCGGGAAGCCGTCGCGCTGCCAGGTGGCCCACAGGAGGCTCGCCCCGCCGATCGGCACGGCTCCTTCGGCCAGGTACTCCCGCGCTTCGGACACCGATGTGGGCAGACGCAACAGCACAGCAGCCGACCTGCCTTCCTCGGGGAGTCGGGCGGCGGACGCACGGCGCGCCGGCCACCACCCCGCCGGAAGCGCAGTCTTCACGCACCGCCGGGGGCGCGTCCAGGGCTCACGCGAGCACACCATGCGCCCCGCCGGCCGGCCCGCACCGTCGTCCTGGCGCGGCGTGTCCGCCTACCGTGGCGGCGTGAAGCATCGAATGATCATCCTCAACGGCGGGTCCAGCTCGGGGAAGTCCGGGATCGCGCGCTGTCTGCAGGCCGTACTGCCCGGCCCCTGGCCGGCGTTCGGGATCGACTCGCTCATCGACGCGCTGCCCGTGCGGATGCGGGCCGCGGACGGCGGTATCCGGTTCACGGACGACGGCGGGGTGAGCGTCGGAGCGGACTTCCGCGCGCTGGAGGCCGCCTGGATGGCGGGTATGGCGGCGATGGCTCGCGCGGGCGCCCGGGTCATCGTCGACGACGTCTTCCTCGGCGGGGCGGCGTCCCAGCAGCGGTGGCGCGAGGCGGTGGACGGGCTGGACGTCCTGTGGGTCGGTGTCAGGTGCGACGCCGCGGTCGCCGCGGCGCGTGAGATCGCGCGAGGAGACCGGACCCCGGGCATGGCCGCGTCGCAGGCGGACGCGGTCCACGAAGGGGTCGTCTACGACCTTGAGGTGGACACGGCACACACCGAGTCCCTGGCGTGCGCGCGGGCCATAGCCGACCGCGTCGGCCGGTGAGCCACGCGCGGGCGCCCCGGCCCGGTGGCGCGGCGAACCCGGTGTCCGTTCGCCGCCAGCGCTCCGCGTGGGCGGCCGGTGGAATGAGGACATGACTTCACAAGCGACTTTGAACGGCAGGACGGCCCTGGTCACCGGAGGCAGCCGGGGCATCGGCGCGGCGACGGCGCTGCGGCTCGCGCGGGAGGGCGCGGACGTGGCCGTGACCTACGTGAACGGCAAGGAGGCGGCGGAGGGGGTCGTGCGGGCCGTGGAGGCCCTCGGGCGGCGGGCGGTGGCCCTGCGCGCGGACTCCGCGGACGCCGGGGAGGCGGTGGACGCGGTGGAGCGCGCCGCCGGGGTGTTCGGCGGGCTGGACGTCCTGGTGAACAACGCGGCCGTCGGGCTCATGGGGCCGCTGGAGGACATGGCCCTGACCGACGTCGACCGTGTCCTGGCCGTGAACGTGCGCGGAGTGTTCCTGGCCTCCCGAGCCGCCGCGGCGGTCATGGCGTCCGGCGGCCGGATCATCACCGTCGGCAGCTGTGTCACGCTGCGCGTGCCGGGTCCCGGCGCCACGCTGTACGCGATGAGCAAGTCGGCCGTGACCGGACTGACCCGGGCCCTGGCCCGGGAACTGGGCGGGCGCGGGATCACGGCGAACGTCGTGCATCCGGGCCCGATCGACACGGACATGAACCCCGCCGACGGTCCGCACGCGGCGGGACAGGCCGCCATGACCGCGCTGGGCCGCTTCGGCACGGCCGGGGAGGTGGCGTCCACGGTGGCCTATCTCGCGGGACCCGGGGCGCGGTATGTGACGGGCGCGGAGTTCTCCGTGGACGGCGGCTACGCCGCATGACCGGGCGCGGGGCGCGCCGGCCTCCCGGCCGGCGTGTCCCGCGCCCCGGGCCGGCCCGTGGGGCGCGTGCAGGGCGGCCGGAGGCGGTCCGGGGCTTGCCGCGGCCCGCCCGAGGTTGTTGACCGGGGCGCGGGTGCCGGTTTGGATGAGGGTCATGCCTGAGGGAGCACAGAACGCCGCGGATCCGGTCCTCTCCTTCGCCACGCAGGACGCGTGGGAGAAGTGGCTGGAGGAGCACCACGAGGGCGTCACGGGCGTCTGGCTGAGGATTCCCCGCAGTGGCTCAGGACTTGAAGGCGTAGGTTACGCCCAGGCCCTGGAGTCGGCGCTGTGCTACGGCTGGATCGACGGGCAGAAGCGCAAGCTCGACGAGCGGCACTGGCTGCAGCGCTTCACCCCGCGGCGGCGGGGCAGCAGGTGGTCGCAGGTGAACCGGCACAAGGCCACCGAGCTGATCGAGCGGGGCCGGATGCGGCCCGCCGGTCTGCGCGAGGTGGAGCAGGCCAGGGCGGACGGCCGCTGGGAGGCGGCGTACCCGGCGCAGAGCAGAGCGACGGTACCCGACGACCTCCGGGCGGCCCTCGACGCGGTGCCGGCGGCGCGGGACTTCTTCGCCACCCTGGACAGCCGTAACCGCTTCGCGGTCCTCCACCGGATCGCGGACGCCCGGACGGCAAAGACGCGGGCGGCCCGGGTCGAGAAGTACGTCGCGATGCTCGCCGAGGGCAAGAAGATCCATCCCTGACGGCCGCGGGCCCGGTCCGGCCTGGGGACACGCGCCGGCGCGACCGATGTGCGCCCCCGCCCCCGTCCGGACCGGGGGTGGGGGTGCCGCCGGTCAGCGTGACCGGAGGTGGTCAGTGGGCGTCGGCGAAGCGCTTGAAGGCGGCCTTGGTGCCGGAGCCGGCGATGCCGTCGACGGCGCCGCGGTAGCCGTAGCCGCTCTTCAGCAGGCGCTGGAGGGCCTTGATCGTGCCCTTGCCGGCGACGCCGTCGATCGGGCCCGTGTAGTGCCAGTACTTCTTGAGGCAGCGCTGGAACGCCTTCCAGCTGTTCGGGCCGAGCTTGCCGTCGATGGAGCCGGTGTAGTGCCAGTAGGTCTTCAGCCAGCGCTGGACCTTCTTCGCCTGGGCCGCGCTCAGGCCGAGGTTGTCGACCGCCTGCGGGGTGACGGCCGCGCCGGACACCGACGGGTGGGCGGCCGCGGGTGCCGCGAAGCTGGTGCCCGCGGCGGCGATGCCGCCCGCGGCGAGGGCCGTGACCGTGGTGGCGGCCACGAGCGTCCTGGTGAGCATGTTCGATCGCATGGTTCTTCCCCCTGGTTGTCGGGTGCCTCCCGGCACGCCGTACAAGCTACGGCGTCCGGTGCCGCGCGTCGCCAAACCGGGAGTTGACGCCCGGCTCCACCGGCCGCGGTACGTCCGTGCGGCGTACGACTTCCGCGGTACACGGGCGGCGGCGTCCGGCGGGTGAACCGGGGGAAGGACGCCGAGTCGTGAGCCGTGGTCAGTACAGCACCGGCAGGTCTCTGGGCCGGACCCGTACCGTCACCGGCAGGGTGGCGTCCACCTCGCCGTCGGCGCCGTAGGGGACGGGCCGGTCGGCCTCGATGCGCATCTCCCTGCCGCGCAGCACCAGCACTTCGGGGCGGTGGACGTGGACGCCGGACTTCAGCTCGTTCATCAGGGTGAAGAAGAGCCGGCGTGGCGCCTCGCGGATCAGCACCACGTCGAGCAGTCCGTCGTCGACCCGCGCGCCGGGGGCGATGAGCCGGCCGGAGCCGTAGTAGGGGGAGTTGGCGGCCACGACGGTGTAGCCGCGATGGGTGTGCTCCGTCCCGTCGACCGTGACCCGGTACCCGGCCGGCCGCCAGGTGGTGACGGCGCGCAGGCCGCCCGCGTAGTAGGAGGCCGAGCCACGCAGCAGCCGGGCGTTGTTGGCGTGCCTGTTGGCGAGCGCGTCGACCCCGGCGTAGACGCTGCCCAGGACCACGGTCCGCTGGTGGACGGCGGACTCCACCTCGACGGTGTCCACCGCTCTGGGCTCGGCGTGCAGCAGGATCCGGGCGAGCGCGGCGGGGTCGGCGGGCAGGTCCAGGGCGCGGGCGAAGTCGTTGCCGCGTCCGGCCGGTACGAGTCCGAGGACCGTGCCGGTGCCGCTGAGTGCGCCGCCTATGCCGCCGGCGATCCCGTCTCCGCCGACGGCGAGGACGATCCGGCCGCGCTCACCGGCGCGGCGGGCGATGTCCTGGGCGTGGGCGAGGCTGTGGCTGTACTCGGTCTCCAGCTCCGCCCCCGCCTCGCGCAGCAGACGGGCCAGGTGGAGCAGGCTCGCCGCCCCGGTGGGGCCCCCCGCGGTGGGGTTGACGACGGCGGTGAACTGTCGCATCGGGTGTGCCTTTCGAGGCAGGCGGGTCGATGGGGTCGGGCTCGGTGGACGGGGCGGTATCAGTCGGTGGGCAGCAGGACGCCGGGGTTGAGCAGGCCGTCCGGGTCCAGGCGGCGTTTGACGGCGCGAAGGGCCGAGACGCCGAGCGGGCCGGCCTCTCGGACGTACCAGTCGCGGTGGTCGGTGCCGACGCCGTGGTGGTGGGAGATGGTACCGCCGGCGGCCAGGACGGCTTCGCTGGCGGCGTGCTTGGCGGGGGCCCAGTGGGCCACCGGGTCCTCGCCCTGGGCGCTGACGACGGTGAAGTACAGGGAGGCGCCGTTCTCGTACACGTGGGAGATGTGGCACATCACCAGCGGCGGGGTGCCTGCCTGGGTGAGGGTCTCGGTGAGCGCGGTGCGCACGGCCGAGTACAGCTCGGGAACGCGGGACCAGAAGGCCGCCGTCTCCAGCGTCTCGGCGAAGGCGCCGACGTCGAGCAGGGCGTCGCGCAGGTAGGGCGCGGAGTAGCGGCCGTGGGCCCAGCGTTCGCCCGGTTCGGCTCCCACCGGGGTACCGCCGCAGGCCGTCAGGACGGCCGCCGCCTGCTCGCGGCGCCGCGCGGTGTCCTCGGCCGTGCCCTCGTAACCGGTGATCGCCAGGCATCCGGCGTCGGTGCGGGCCGGATCGCCGCCGATCGCGTCGGGCTGGGCGAGGCCGATGAGCGTCTCGGTCTCGTCGGACAGACGGAGCACGGTCGGCCGGGGGCCGTCCTGGGCGAGCCGGCGCAGTGCCGCGGCTCCCTCCTCGAAGGAGGCGAACCGCCAGCCCTCGTAGACGCGGACCTGCGGCAGCGGGCGGATCCGTACGGTGACGGAGGTGATGACGCCGAAGGCGCCCTCCGAACCGAGGATCAGCTGGCGCAGGTCGGGTCCGGCGGCCGAGCGGGGGGCGCGGCCGGTCTCGACGGTGCCTTCGGGAGTGGCGAGGGTCAGGCCGAGCACCATCTCGTCGAAGCGGCCGTACCCGGCGGAGGCCTGTCCGCTGGAGCGGGCGGCGGCGAACCCACCGATGGTGGCCCACTCGAAGGACTGCGGGAAGTGGCCGAGGGTGAAGCCGTGTCCGGCGAGCAGCGCCTCGGCCTCTGGGGCGCGCAGACCGGGCTGGAGCACGGCGGTGCGCGAGACGGGGTCGAGGTCGAGCAGGCCGTTCATGCGGCGCAGGTCCAGGGCGACGAACGCGCTGCGCTGGGGAGCGAGCCCGCCCACCACCGACGTGCCGCCGCCGAAGGGCACGACGGGCAGGCGGTGCGCGGCGCAGACGCGCAGCACGGCGAGGACCTCCTCGTGGGAGGCGGGCAGCACCACGGCCTGCGGCACGTCGGACAGGTCGCCGGCGCGGATGCGCAGCAGGTCGGGGGTGGACTTGCCGCGGGTGTGACGGACCCGGCTCTCCGCGTCCGTGCGGACGTGCTCCTCGCCGCCGACGGCTTCGGCGAGCGCCTCGAGCGCGGCGGGGGCGACCGTGACGGCGGGCGGGCTGATGCCGTCGAGGGTCAGCGCGGCGGTGGTGCGCGGCTTGACTCCGAGCAGGTCGCGCAGGAGTGCCGTCACCGTGCCGGGCAGCGGTGCCGCCTTGGCCGGGTCGCCCCAGCCGTTCCACAGCATGTCCATTGAACGGTCGTCCTCACAGGTCGGTGTGGTCGGTTCGCGCGGCGGCTCCGCGGCCGTGCCCCGGGGGCGGCGACGGTCTGCTGCTTCCGCCCGGGCCTCGGCGCGTTACACTGTGACACATGACGCCTATTCGTCACAACGGTTCGGACAGCGATCATGTGCTCGACGCGGTGCGCGACTGCGTACTGGCCGTCGGGGTACGCCGCACCACCCTCGCCGACGTGGCCCGCCGCGCCGGTGTCTCCCGGATGACGCTCTACCGGCGCTGGCCGGACCTGCGGACCCTGGTGGGCGATCTGATGACCCGTGAGTGGATCGACGTGGCGACGCGCGCCATACCCGAGCCCGCGCCCGGCACCAGCACCCGCGACCGGATGGTGGACGGGCTGGTGGACGGGGTCGAGGCGTTCCGGGCGCACCCGCTCTTCCGCAAGATCGTGGACGTCGACCCGGAGCTGCTGCTCCCCTATGTGCTCGACCGGCGCGGGGCGAGCCAGGAGGCGCTGCTGGCGCTGCTGGCCGACGCCCTGCGCGAGGGGCACGCGGACGGCTCCGTACGCCCAGGCCACACCGAGCGGCAGGCCCGCGCCCTGCTGCTGACCGTGCAGTCCTTCAGCCTGTCCCTGCGCACGATGACCGACGAGGACGACCCGGAGCTCGGCTCCGCCGCCCTCCTCGGTGAGTTGCGGACCCTTCTGGAGAGGACCCTGACGCCATGAGCCACATCGAGGCCGCACCCGGCTCGTCCCTCGGCGCATCCCGCCGCACCCGGGAACTGGCCGAGGCCGCCGACGGCCGCGTGGCCGACGTCCTGGTCGTCGGGCTCGGCGCGACGGGTGCCGGAGCCGCCCTGGACGCCGCGGCACGCGGGCTGGACGTCGTCGCGGTGGACGCGCACGACCTGGCCTTCGGCACCTCCCGCTGGAGCTCGAAGCTCATCCACGGCGGACTGCGCTATCTGGCCTCCGCCCAGTTCGACGTGGCGCACGAGAGCGCGGTCGAACGCGGAGTGCTGATGACCCGCACCGCGCCGCACCTCGTGGCGGCGCAGCCGTTCGTGCTGCCGCTGACGCCGCTGGTCTCCAGGGCGCAGGCCTCGCTCGCGTGGACCGGGTTCCGGGCCGGGGACGTGCTGCGGCTGGCGGCCCGGACCCCGCGCCGGGTCCTGCCCGCCCCGCGCCGGCTGTCGGCGACGGAGGCGCGCCATCTCGCGCCGGCGGTGCGCGGGGCCGGGCTGCGCGGCGGGCTGCTGTCCTGGGACGGCAAGGTCACCGACGACGTCGCCCTGGTGACCGCCCTGGCCAGGACGGCCGCCGCGCGGGGCGCCAGGGTGCTGACCCGGGTGCGGGCGCTGGAACTGACCGGCACGGGCGCCCGGGTCCGGGACGAACTCACCGGCGAGGAGGGCGAGATCAGGGCCCGTGCGGTGATCAACGCCACCGGGGTGTGGGCGGACGGCCTGGTCGACGGCATCCGGATACGGCCCTCCCGCGGCACGCACCTGGTCCTGCGCTCGGAGCGGCTCGGCGCCCTGCCCGCCGGCCTGCACGTCCCGATCCCCGGGGAGACCAACCGTTTCGTCCTGGTCCTGCCCCAGGGGGACGGCCGGGTCTACGTCGGTCTCACCGACGAGCCCGTCGAGGGCCCGGTACCCGACGTTCCGGACGTGCCCGAGACCGACATCGGCTTCCTGCTGGACGTGCTCGGCGCGGTCCTGGACGTGCCGGTGGCCCGCGACGAGGTCGTCGGCGCCTTCGCGGGACTGCGCCCGCTGCTCGACACCTCCGGGCACGCCGGCGTCGAGGGGGCACCGGCCCGCACCTCCGACATCTCCCGCCGGCACGCGGTGCTGACCTCGCCCGACGGTGTCACCACGGTGGTCGGCGGCAAGCTCACCACCTACCGTCGGATGGCCCAGGACGCCGTCGACGCCGCGACCGCGGCCCGTGGCCTGCGCGCCGCCCCCTCCCCCACCGCGGCGCTGCCCCTCGTAGGCGCCGCCGCACCCGAGCACCTGCGCGCCCTGCCGGCACCGCGCCGCCTGGTCCGTCGCTACGGCACCGAGGCCGCCGCGGTGCACGCCCTCGTCGTCCAGGACCCCGCCCTCGCCCGGCCCGTCGTCCCGGGCCACCCGGTCACCCGGGCGGAACTCGTGTGGGCCGTCCGGCACGAGGGCGCCCTGGACGAGTCGGACCTCCTTGACCGGCGCACCCGCATCGGCCTGATCCCCGGGGACCGCGCCGAGGCACTGGCCGCCGCACGGGAGGCCCTGGACCGGACGGCGGCCGCACGCCCCTGAGAGGCGCGGCCTCGGGCGGGTGCGCCGGACGGGCGGCGCCCTGCCGGCCCGCTCGCCGGGGCCATGTGACGGACCGTCACAGCAGGCGGCGGATGTCGCCGCGGACCCGGTAGAAACCGCCTGCCGCGGGGTGGAGGGCGTCCACGACGTAGCGGGCGCCCGGTTCGCGTATCGCGCGGGGGAACTGGACGTTCCAGGACGGCTCGTAGCCCTCCGAGACCACGTGCACCCGAAGCCGGCCGGCCTGCTGGACGCACTCGACCACGATCGATCCGGCCGGGGCCCCGGTCACGGTGGCCACCGCGGCCACGGCGGTGGCGGGCGCGTAGGTCGGCAGGGCGGCGGCGAGCTTGACGTCCCGCACGACCGGGACGGTGCCCTGCTGGGCCGCGGTGATGGCCGCCTCGCTCGCGTCCACGCACACCAGCGAGCCGTCCGTGGTCACCAGGTACAGGCGCTCGTCGCGGTACTGCATCGACAGCGCCGAGCCGCCGCCCGTGCCGAGCTTCCACAGCCGGGTGCCGTGCCGGTCGAAGCAGTACACGGACGAGGCGGCGTCACCGGCGAAGACGAACCGCCCGCCGGGCGAGGTGGCGCAGGAGTACACGGCGCTGTCGCAGGCGTACGTCGCCTCGACGGCGCCGGTCGCCTTCGACAGCCGCTGGACCACGCGCTGCGCGGTGCCCGCGTACACGGCGTCGTCCTCCTGCCAGCCGAAGAGAACGCCGCCCCGGGTGGGCGTGTGCCACAACTCGCCGCCCCCGTCCGGGGCGTAGGCGGTGACGCCCGCGAGGTGGCCGTGGTAGACGGCGCGGTCGTCGGCACGGATCATCCAGGCGTGCTCGCCCCGGCTGCGGCGGGCCCACTGGTGTTCGTCCTCGTGGTCGATGACGGTGAGCCGGCCCGCGCGGTCCGAGACGTTGAGGATGCCCTCGTGGATGTCCAGCCAGAAGATGTCGACGTCGGCGGCGATGTCGTACGCGGCGAACGGCAGCTTGGAGGACAGGTCGTAGACCTTGCCGTCGTCGCAGCCGGCGTAGATCCAGAAGTCGTCGGCGACCAGGCACTTCACGCCGTCCGGGAGGCTGAACCGGGCCAGGACGGCACCTTCGTGGTCCAGGGTGTAGACGTCACCGTTCTGGTTGCCCACCCAGCAGCGGTCGTCGTCGACATGGATGCCGAACGCCGCCGAGCCGGTGCGGAACCGCCACAGGACCGGCGCGACGGCCCCGGCGGTGGACGGTGCCGAGCTGACCTGGCGGCGGGTCACGGCGCGCGGCGCCCGCTGCCCCTGGACGGCCGGGGCGTATCCCTTGCGGACCTTCTCCCCCACCTTCTTCGCGGCGGCGGCCTGCGCCTTCTCCGCGGTCGGGAACGTCGTCGTCTGGGTCTGTCCCGCGGCACCGATCCGCCCGTAACGCACCGTCACCACCGTGCCGGCGATGGTGACCTCGTAGAACTTGTGGGCGCCCCCGCCCTCCTGCGACAGCTCCAGATACGTCGTCGACACCGTGGACGCCGTGGACATGGCAGACCCCTCCCCAGGACGGACCCGCGGCCGTTCCGGCAGGTCCTCACTGATCGAACCGTAGGGGGAGGGACTGACAACGGGGTGGGCCGGGAGCCGGCGGCTCAGCCGCTCACGAGCCGGGTGAACCGCTCGGTGTCGATGTTGCCGCCGGAGGCGATGATGCCGACGCGCGGCGGCAGTTCGAGGCGGCCCGCCAGGAGGGCGGCGAGACTCGCGGCGCCACTCGGTTCGAGGACGATCTTCAGGCGTTCGAAGGCGAAGCGCATGGCGTCGACGATCTCCGCGTCGCTGACGAGGGTGATCGCGTCCACGAGCCGCCGGTTGACGGCGAAGGTGAGCTCGCCGGGGGTGGGCAGGGCCTGCCCGTCGGCGATGGTGCGGGGCACCGGCACGGTGACGCGCGCGCCGCTCTCCAGCGAGCGCTTGGTGTCGTCACCCGCCTCCGGCTCCACGCCGATGACCCGGACACCGGGGTGCAGCGCCTTGGCCGTCACGGCACTGCCGGCGATGAGACCGCCGCCCCCTACGGGTACGACGAGGGCGTCCAGCGGGCCGGTCTCCTCGAGGAGTTCGAGTGCGGCGGTGCCCTGACCGGCGATGACATGGGGGTGGTCGTAGGGCGGGATGAGGGCGAGTCCGCGTTCCTCGGCCAGTGCCTCGCCGAGGGCGGTGCGGTCCTGGGTGTACCGGTCGTAGGTGACGATCTCAGCCCCGTACCCCGCGGTGGCCTCGCGCTTGGAACGGGGGGCGTCCTCGGGCATCAGGATGACGGCGCTGGTCCCCAGTTCCCTCGCGGCCAGGGCGGTGGCCTGGGCGTGGTTGCCGGAGGAGTAGGCGGCGATTCCCCTGGCCAGCTGCTCCTCGGAGAGCCGGGCGGCGGCGTTGTAGGCGCCGCGGATCTTGAAGGCTCCGACCCGCTGGAAGTTCTCGCACTTGACGAACACCTCGGCGCCGACACGGGCGTTCAGGGTGCGGGAGGTGAGGACGGGGGTGCGGTGGGCGACGCCTTCGAGGCGTGCGGCGGCATCACGGACGTCGTCGAACGTCACGGGCAGGGCGGCCATGGCGGTGTCCTCTCGTTACTTCGCGTAGTTGTAGACCGTCGCCCGGGACACACCGAGCAGGTCCGCGATGGTCTGTGCGGCGTCCCGCGAGTCGAAGTAGCCGTCCTGGTGGAGCTGTCGCACGAGCGCCCTCTTGTCCTCCCGGCTCAGTGAGCGGGGGGCGGCGGCGCGCCGCGCGGACAGTTCCTCCACCGCCCGGCGCAGCTCGCGCGCGTTGCGGTCGCGCAGCGTCTCCGGGGGCCGGTCGCGGTGCGTGGTGTCCGTGGCCACGAGGCCGGCGAGGGTGAGGGTCACGGGGGACAGCACGGAGATGTCGAGGTTGAGGCAGAGCGCCGCGACGTACTCTCCCGCCGCGTTCTTGATGCCGATGGAGGTGCTCTTCGCCGGGCGCCCGTCGGGGAACCGGTTGGGGTAGTTCTGGAGGACGCCGGGGTACTCGGGGTCGGCGATCCGGGCCAGCCCCAGCTCGGTCGCCGAGTCGCCCACCTGACGTCCCGACAGGTTGTTCTCGATCACCCGGATCGCGTGGTCCGGGTCCCGCAGGTCGTGCAGCACGACCTCGCAGAGCCCGGGGAACATGCGGCCGAGGGCGACGGCGATCTTCTCGGCCTCCCGGAGCAGGTGCTCGTCGGCCTCCACGGTGTCGCCCACACGGCCCCCTCGAACACTCTGGACGCAATTTCCAAATCTGGACGGAAAGCCTAAGCACGCTGCCTGGCCCTGTCCACTCCTGGCAGGAAACCTCCTTCGCCGGGAACACCGGGAGCGCCTTCCGCCGGGGACACCCGGAGTGCCTTTCGCCGGGAGCGCCGGGAACACCGGCGCGGGGCGGGCGGCGCGCCAGGGGCCGCTGTCACCGCATGGTGCGGGTCGCGCGATGGTGCGACGCTATGGGGAGAGGTGTCCGACGAGGGGAAACCTGGAGGGCCGATGGGGCGCGACGTCCCGGCGCTCGTCTTCACCCGCGAGGACCGCCGCCGGTACCGCATCAAGATGCAGGAGTGCCTCGACACGCTGGCGCAGATGCTGCGCGAGGCACGGTTCGAGTCCGAGCGGCCCCAGGTCGGCCTGGAGATCGAGCTGAACCTGGTCGACGACGCCGCCGAGCCCGCGATGCGCAACACCGACGTGCTGGAGGCGATCTCGGATCCGGCCTGGTCCACCGAGCTCGGCCGGTTCAACCTGGAGATCAACGTCCCGCCCCGGCGGCTGACGGCGGGCGGCCCCGACGCGTGGGAGTCGGAGATCCGTGCCGCGCTCAATCACGCCGACGAGCGGGCCCGGTCGGTCGGCACCCGGCTCATCATGATCGGCATCCTGCCCACGCTGCGGCAGGAGGACATCGGCGAGGAGACCCTGTCGGAGAACCCGCGCTACCGGCTGCTCAACGACCAGGTCTTCGCGGCCCGCGGCGAGGACCTGCGCATCCAGGTGGACGGCGCCGACCGGCTGCGGACCTACGCGGACACGATCACCCCGGAGGCCGCGTGCACCAGCACGCAGTTCCACCTCCAGGTGTCGCCCGAGGAGTTCGCGCCGTACTGGAACGCGGCGCAGGCCATCTCCGGCGTCCAGGTGGCGCTGGCGGCGAACGCGCCGTTCCTGTTCGGCAAGGAGCTGTGGCACGAGACCCGTATCCCGCTGTTCGAGCAGGCCACCGACACCCGGCCGGAGGAGATCAAGGTGCAGGGGGTGCGCCCCCGGGTGTGGTTCGGGGAGCGCTGGATCAACAGCGTCTTCGACCTGTTCGAGGAGAACCTCCGTTACTTCCCCGCGCTGCTCCCCCTGTGCGACGAACAGGACCCGGCGGAGACGCTGGACCGCGGTGACATCCCCGAACTGGGCGAACTCACGCTGCACAACGGCACCATCTACCGCTGGAACCGGCCGGTCTACGCCGTCTCCCACGACGTGCCGCACATCCGGGTGGAGAACCGGGTGCTGCCCGCCGGCCCGACCGTAGCCGACACCCTGGCCAACGGGGCCTTCTACTACGGGCTCACCCGGGCGCTGGTGGAGGAGGACCGGCCGGTCTGGTCGCGGATGTCCTTCGCGGCCGCCGAGGACAACCTGCACACCGCCGCCCGGCACGGCATCGACGCCCGGCTGTACTGGCCCGGGATGGGCGAGGTGCCGGTGCCGGAGCTGGTGCTGCGCCGCCTGCTGCCGCTCGCGCACCGGGGCCTGGAGCACTCCGGCATGGACGATGCGTGGCGTGAGCCGCTGCTCGGGATCATCGAGCAGCGCTGCGTGACCGCGCGCAACGGGGCGGTGTGGCAGAAGGAGATGTTCCACCACCTCGACGCCACCACGCACGCCGGCCGCCATGAGGCGCTGCGGCGGATGACGCAGCTCTACATCGACTACATGCACCTCAACGCCCCGGCGCACACCTGGCCGGTCGACTGACGGCGGGCGGTGCCGGGAGGGCGGCGCCCGGCCGGGCGGTCACGGGCGGGGCGGCACGGGCAGGGCGGTCACGGGGAGGGCGGCGCCGGGAGGGCTCGGGGGCAGCCGCCGGCGACGCGGTGTGCGTACGATGCGTGTGCTTACGATGCGTCAGGCCTTGGCCGACGACACGTCATCCGGTAATGACAGGGGGACGCATGACCATCGAGCACACGACGCCGGCGCGAACGCTGCGCGCGGCGTACGGGGCCGCCGCGGCGGCCGTCGCGGACCTGGGCGACGAGGAGTCGTGGCTGCCGACCGACTGCACGGGCTGGGCGGTGCGCGACCTCGTCTTCCACTGCCTGCAGGACGCCCAGCGCGGGCTGGTGGCCCTGCACACACCGGCGGACGGGCCCGCCGACCGGGACGCGGTGACGTACTGGCAGGACTGGCGGCCGAACACCACCGGGGCGGCGAACGGCCGGCGCTGGGCGCGGGTGAACGCCAGCATGTTCCTGGACTTCGGCCAGCTTCGCGGCCTCTATCTGGAGACGCTGGCGGCGGTCGTGCACGCGGCGCGGGCGGCCGACCCGGCGCGGCACGTGACCACGCAGGGGCACGTGCTGACGGCCGGTGACCTGATCACCACCCTCGCGGTGGAGGCGACCATCCACCATCTCGACCTGACCACCGGGCTCCCGCACGCTCCGGGGCCCGCGCCCGAGGGACTGGCGGCGGTGCGCGCCACGATGGACGGGCTGCTCGGCCGGCCCGCCCTGCCCGAATGGGGCGACGCGCACTACGCGCGCGTGGGCACCGGCCGGGCCGCGCTGACCGGCGCCGAGCGCGCGGCCCTGGGCGCCGCGGCGGACCGGTTCCCGCTGTTCGGCTGACGTCCGCCCGGCGTCCGGGCACACGCCCAACCGGGGACAGGGGGCGAGGACACCTGCGCGGTGCGGGGCGCGCCGGCCGGGTTGATGGAAACCTGCCGCTCATGAACAACCCTCCCGCCGTCAACAGCTACGTCGACCGGGTCACCGCGGGTCCCGGCGGAGCGATGACCGACGAGGCCGGCGTCCTCACGGGCGACCTCACCGTGGCGACCATCCTCCTGTCCGACGGTCGCAGCGTGCGTGTCGCCATCCAGCGCTCCGGCTCCGACACCTGGTACACCCTCACCGGCAGTCCCGCCCCGGTGCCCGCCGGCCGGCTCGCGGCCTACCACCGGGACCTGCTCGGCCGCATCCGCCGGGGCGGCGGGACGCGCGCCACGTGAGCCGTTCGCCGCCACCGGAACGGCGAGAACACGCCGGTGCCGGCGAACGGCCGCGTGAGCCGGCGCTCACGGGAAACCCGCGATGTCATGAACGCGTTGAGGAAGCGGCCGCGGAAGCCGCCGCACGGAACGACGAGGCACACGAGCACCGCCGGGCACGGGGCCCCGAGGCCGGCGACGGCACCGCCGTCCGCGGCCGCCGGCACCGCCACCGTCACCGTCACCGGGCCGGGGAGGTAGGGATGCTCTTCCTGGTCGTCGCCCTGCTTCTGCTGGGCATCGTGGTGGGAACGGCCGCCTACCTTCCCTGGCCCGTCACGCTGGTACTCGGCTCGGCCATCGCCCTGTGGCTCGCCGTCTTCGCGGGACGTGAACGGCGGCGGCGTGACCGGACGAGGAGGGCCTGACGATGCGGCTGACCGCTCCTCCCTCCGCCCGGACGGGCCTGCGCGACACCGAAGGCATGGCCGTGGCCTCCTTCGTCCTCGGACTCGTCGGGCTGCTCGTACTCAATCTCGTCCTCGGGCCGCTCGCCATCGTGCTGGCCCTCATCGCCCTGCGCCGTGACACGCCACGCCGCTTCCGTGCGTTCCTCGGCCTGGGGCTGGGCATCGCGGACCTCGTCGTGCTCGCCGTCCTCATGGCCGCGCAGGGCGCGGCGCCCTGGTCGGTGTGGGGCGGATGAGCCGGGTTTCGCCGCCCGCCCGTACGGGGAGCCGGTGCGCGTGAACGCGTTCGCGCGCGACCCCGGCCGACCCTCGCGATGGCGCTTCGACGGCTGGATCGCCGGGATCGGCACCAAGTCGGGGACACGCGTGGTGCTCGGCCACTGGCCCGGCTCCCCCTTCGGCCCGTTCAGCGACGTGATGCTCGAACAGGCCGACGGCCACCGCCTGCTGCTGGCGCCCGACAGGCGCACGGCGGACTTCATCGCCCGTACCTACACCTTCGACGAGGTACGGGTGGTGCCGGTGGAGGTTCAGGTCGGGGCGGACCACTGGACGGTCACGGCGGGTGAGCTGCTCGGGCTGCGCCTGACCGTCGGCCGCAGGGGCCTGCCCGGTCTCGCCCTGCGGGCCGTCCCCGGCGCACTGGCGGCCCGGCCCTCGTGGACGGTGGTGACCGACCCGGTCGCCCGTGTGCTGCTGGGCGCGCGCACCCGCGGGAGCGCGGGCGGCGGCCGGCGCGAGTGGTACGGCGCACGCGACCTGCGCCCGATCACCGCGGCGAGCGCGCTCCACGAGGGACGCGACCTCGGCGGTCTCGCACCGGTCGACCCCGCCGTCCGCTTCGGCTTCGGCTCGACCCCCCGGGCCCCGGCGCTGGTGCGCGTCACGACGACGGTGAGCGTCCCGCGAGCGGCCCGGCACGGGACGGGCGCCCCTGCCGCCGACGCGTGACGGCGCGGGACGGCACCGGACGGCACCGTCACGGTCCGGCCGTCAGCGGGTCGGTCCGGCCGCGCTGATGCGGCCCAGTGTGGACTCGGGGTCGTACTCCTTGGCCACGTCGCCGAGGGCGATGATCCCCACCACGCACCCGTCCTCGACGACCGGGAGCCTGCGCAGCGCCTTGCCCCGCATCAGCTGCACGGCCCGGTCCACGTCGTCGTCCGGGGCCACGGTGACCAGTTCGCTGCTGCACGCCTCGCCCACCGTCCGCCCGCTCACGTCCCCGCCGTCCGCGAGGATCCGCACGGTGAGGTCCCGGTCGGTGACCAGCCCGCGCAGCCGCTCGCCGGCGCAGACCAGGACCGCGCCGATGTCCTCGTCCCGCATGCGGGCGGCGACCTCGCAGACCGGGGTCTCCGGCCCCACCGCGACCGGGTTGCAGGTCATGATCTCGCGGACCGCCTGCGTCATCCACGCCTCCTCGTCCCTCACCGACCGGCCTCGCGGGGCTGGTACCCCGGATGAGCTCGTCCATCTCGTCCATCTCGTCCATCTCGTCGCGCCCACCCGGCCTGTCCGGCTCGTCGGGCCCACCCGGCTCGTCCGGCTCGTTCGGCTCGTTCGGCTCGTCCGGCTCGTCCGACTCGTCCGGCTCGTCCGGCGGGGTCGCCTTCCGTAGGCTGAAGGGGCAGCCGGCCCTCCCCCGGGAGGTCTGCCATCAGGCAGGAGACGGTCGTGATCGAACTGGCCGCGGCGTTCGCCGTCGCGGGAGCGGCGAGCAACGCCGTGGGCACCGCTTTCCAGCGCAAGGCGGCCTCGGCGAGCAGCCGAGGCGGCATCCGGCTGTTCGCGGAGCTGGTACGGCGGCCCGTCTGGGTGATCGGCATGGCGGGCGTGGTCTGCGCCGCCCTGTTCCAGAGCCTGGCCCTGGTCAACGGCCCGCTCGCGTTGGTGCAGCCGCTGTTCATCCTGGAGCTGCCGTTCGCGCTGCTCGTCGCCGCCCCGCTGATGCACCGGAAGCTGCCCCACGCGGGCTGGTGGGGGGTCGGCGGCTGCGTGGCGGGCCTCGCCGTCCTGCTCGTGGCCGCCGCCCCGCACGGCGCGACCGGCCAGGCGTCCCTGGGCCGGTGGATCCCCGCCCTGTGCCTGTGCGCGGGCGCGATGGCCGCCGCGGTGCTCCTGGCCGGGCGGGGACGGCCGCCGGCCCGGCGCGCCGCGCTGCTGGCGGCCGCCTCCGCGACGGGCAACGCCCTGACCGCGGCCCTGCTGAAGTCGGCGAGCGGCACGTTCGCCGACGAGGGCTTCACGGCGTTCCTGCGGTCCTGGCAGACGTACGGCTTCGCGCTCGCCGGCGTCGTCTCCGTGCTCCTGCTGGAGAACGCGCTGCAGGCCGGTCCCCTGGCCGCGGCACAGCCCGCGCTGACCATCGGCGACGCGACGGTGAGCCTGGCCCTGGGCATCGTCCTGTTCGACGAACGCGTCCGCACCGGCTGGTGGCTCGTGCCGGAGGCGTGCGGTGCCCTGCTCATCGTGGCGGGCGTGCTGGTCCTCAGCCGGGCCGTCCAGCGCATCGTCGTACTGCCGGTGCCGGCCGAGGAGCGCGACCTGGCCACGTGAGACCGCGGGCGCGCGCCGCACGCGCCGCCGCCCGGGCCGTCAGCTCGGCCGGACCAGCCGTACGTCCTCCACTCCCAGCAGGCCGAGGAGCGGGACCCTGCCGGTCCGCTGTGCGGGGTCGACCACCAGGCCGGCCCCGCGGACCAGGTCCAGCAGCAGTTCGGCGAGGGGCATGACCATGTGCCTGCCCCAGCAGCGCTCCGAGGAGTGGCCGAAGGGCAGGTATCCGGGGGCGGTGTCGGGGTCCAGGTCGTCCCAGCGGTCGGGGCGGAAGGTGTCCGGGTCCTCCCACAGGGCCGGGTCCCGGTGCGAGAGCAGCGGCAGCAACAGGACGTCGTCACGCGCGCCGATGCGGTCGTCGATGGCGGGGTACTCGGGCGAGGCGTTGCGCAGTATGTTCCACGAGGGCGGCAGCAGGCGCAGGGACTCCAGGATGACGCCCCGGTTGGACGTGCCGTCGCCGAAGGGCGAACCGAGCCAGAGGGCGTTGGCCACGAGCGTGGAGACGGTGAAGCACACGGGGGCCGCCGCCCTGCGGTACATGCCCATCGCGTACCGGCGTTCCTGGTAGCCCTTCGCCTGCGCGGCCCGTCCGGCGAGGCCGGTGAGCCGGTCGCCCGGCCGGGGCCAGCCGGGCAGGGCGGCGCCGACCGCGATCACCGACCAGGTCAGTTTGGGCGTGAGTTCGAGGTTGCGGCTCATCAGCATGCGCAGCCGGTAGGGGTCCCGGCCGAGGATGAGGTCGCGCAGGAAGAGGTGTCCCCGCAGCGGCCAGGAGCCGGCCAGGTCCGCATCGCCGGGCAGCGGGCCGGCCAGTGCCTCGCGCACGTCGTGGCCGACGGTGCGGGTGACCGTGGAGGCCTCGTTGCGGGTGATGGAACGCCCGTGCAGCGGCTTGAAGGTGGGCCGCTCGGTCTCCGTGGCGCGGCGCGCGGCGAGGATGCGGTCGGCGACCTCGTGTCCGGCGACGCCGATCGTGTCGGGTTCCAGCCGGAAGACGTCCCGGCCCAGGTGGTCACCGATGAGCGCGGCGAGCCGCGGGGCGAACACGGTGGTGCGCGCGAGCGCTGCGGATGACGGCGGCATTCAGGCTCCGTTGCGGGGACGTCGGCGAAGGCGGCGCGGCGGGCGCCGCTGCCCGGCGCCGGGCCGTGACCGGGCCCGGGCCGGACAACGACGTCGTCCCGGCCGCGCGCGAGCGGGATCAGTACCAGAGGTACCAGGCGTTGGCCTTGAGGCTCTTGGTGGCGGCGACCCGGTTGCGGATGGCGAAGAGGAGCTTCATCACTGCACCTCCTTTCGGGGGCGATCGGGCGGCACGCGCCCCTGCCGGGGCAGACCGGTGAAGATCACGTGCCGATGACTCCCGGAAACTTCCCTCCTCCGATCACCGGGTAATCACCATCCGGCTCAAGAGCCCTTCACGGGTGGCCTGTTCAGGACCTTCCGCAATCACCGGTGCTCCGCTTCGACCTGCCACGCCGGCAAGTCCGGTCAGCACGTGCCGGAGGGATCTCCCGCACTGGTGGCAGACCCTGCCGCACGTCCGGATGCCGGACGCGCGCACACGGAGAACGGACGCGCGCCAGGGGCGCCGGCGCCCCGTTTCACCGGCCGGAGATTGTCCGGATGCGAGCGCGGCCACCGCCGCGTCGGCCGGACGGGTCCGGGCTACCGTCCGGCGATGCCGTCGATCCAGGACCGGAGCCGTTCGCCCTGGGCCGCCATGAGGTCCGGGTCGCGCAGGGTGTTGGTGAGGACGGACATGCCCTGGTAGGCGGCGACGAGGTCGACGGCCAGGGCCCGGGCGTCGGAGCGGCCGAGTTGGGCGAACTGGGACTCCGCCCAGTCGAGCAGGGCCCGCATGACCTTCGCGGCGGCCACGTCCAGACCGTCGTCGCGCTTGTCGAGTTCGGTGGCGAGGGTGCCGAAGGGGCAGCCGAAGCGGGCCGCCGTCTCACGCTGCCCGACCCAGCCGGCGACGAGCTCCTTCAACCGGGAGGCGGGGTCCGCGAGTTCGTCCAGCCGGCCCGTCAGCGCGCCGAGCCGGTCGCGGTGGGCGTCCACCGCGGCCTCGACCAGCCGGTCCTTGCTCTTGAAGTAGTAGTACACGTTGCCGAGCGGGACGTCGGCCGCGCGGGCGATGTCGGCCAGGGTCGTCTTCTCCACGCCCTGCTCGTGGAAGACCCGGACGGCCGCGTCCACCAGTCGCTCACGCTTGCCGCCGCGCGCGGACCGGCCAGCTCGCGGCACCTCGAACTCTGCGGATTCTGAGTCAGTCACCTGACTGAGGATAGTAAAGGGATGGACAGCCGGGGCGGGCGGCCACTAAGGTCTCGACTAAGTCAGTCAACTAACTCACACAGGAGAGTCACGATGATCGTCGTCACGGGCGCCACGGGGAACGTCGGACGCGCACTGGTCACCGAGCTGGCCCGGAGCGGAGCCCCGGTGACCGCCGTCGCGCGCCGCATCGGCGGCGGGGACGTGCCGCCCGGCGTACGGGCCGTGGCCGCAGACATCGGGCGGACGGAGAGCCTCGTCCCGGCACTCGAGGGCGCCAAAGCCCTGTTCCTGCTCGTGGCGGGTGAGGACCCGGCCGGCGTCCTGCGGCGGGCCGCCGCGGCCGGAGTCGCTCATGTGGTGCTGCTGTCCACGCAGGGCGTGGGCACCCGGCCGGAGACCTACGCGCACGCCGCCGGCTTCGAGTCGGCCGTCGCCGGATCGGGGCTGCCCTTCACCGTCCTGCGCTCCGGCGGGCTGGCGTCGAACGCACTGGCCTGGGCGGAACCGGTCCGCCGCCACCGCACCGTCACGGCGCCCTTCGCCGACGTGGCACTGCCGTTCGTCGACCCGGGGGACGTGGCGGCGGCCGCCGCGACCGTGCTGCGCACGGACGGGCACGGCGGGCACGACGGCGCCACCTACACCCTGACCGGTCCGGAGGCCACCACCCCCCGGCAACGGGCCGCCGCCATAGCCGAGGCGCTCGGGGAGCCGGTGACGTTCGTGGAGCAGAGCCGCGAGGAGGCCCACGCGCAGATGCTCCGCCTCATGCCTCCCGCGGTCGCCGCGGGCACGCTGGCCGTCCTCGGCGAGCCCACTCCCGAGGAACAGGCCGTGGGAACGGCCGTGGAGCGGCTGCTCGGCCGGCCCGCCGCCCCGTTCGCCGCCTGGGCGGCCCGCAACGTCGAGGCGTTCCGCTGAACCGTCGCGGGGCCGCCCGCCGGCTCATCCGGCGGATTCGCCCGCGCGACGGCGGGCGTACACCTCTATCTCGATCTTCATACGGGGATCGGCCAGGCCGCACTCCAGCATGGTGGCGGCCGGCCGCACCTCACCGAAGCGGCGGCGCAGCACGGGCCAGCAGGGCTCGAAGTCGGCCCGGTCGGGCAGGATATAGCGCACCCGCACGACATCGGCGAAGGTGCACCCCGCCTCGGTGAGCGCGGCCTCGATGTTGCGCAGGCACTGCTCGGCCTGCTCCACGACGCCGTCCGGGATCGTCATGGCGGTGTAGTCGAAGCCGGTGGTCCCGGACACGTGCACCTGGTCGCCGTCGACCACGGCACGGGCGTAGCCGATCTGCTCCTCGAAGGCCGAGCCGCTGAGGATCGCACGTCGTTCCGTCATGCGCGGAACGCTAGGTGACCGGTTGCGATACGTCTAATACGGTGACCGGCATGGATCGATATCCCTTGGGATATGACTCGAGGGTGGAACGACCCGAAGTGCCGCTGCCGCAGCTGCACGCCTTCGTCGTGCTCGCCGAGGAACTGCACTTCGGGCGTGCGGCCGCCCGCCTGGGCATCGCCCAGCCACCGCTGAGCCAGCAGATCCGCCGGCTGGAGGAGAGGGTCGGCCACCCACTGTTCGAACGCGGACCCGGGCGGGTGACGCTGAGCCCCGCCGGGCGTGCCCTGCTGCCGGCCGCCGAGCGGGCCCTGGCCGGACTCGCGGACGGGCTGGCCGCGGCGCGGGCCGCCGGAAGCGGGCGGACCGGGCGGTTGCGGATCGGCTTCGCCGCCTCCCTCGCCCTGACCGTCCTGCCGGGCCTGCTGCGGGACTTCCGGCAGCGGTTCCCCGACGTGCGCCTGGACATCCGGGAGATGACCACCGCACCGCAGCTCGACGCGCTGCGCGAGAAGACGATCGACGTCGGCCTGTTGCGCGAGCCTCCGTCCGGGGAGCCGGAGCTGGACTTCCGGACCGTGCTGAGCGAGCCGTTCGTGGCCGTCCTCCCGTCGGGCCACCCACTGGCCGCCCGGCGGAGCGTGCCGCTGGAGCACCTGGCGGGCGAGCCGTTCGTGCTGCTGCCGCGCGCGGTCGGCCCGCGGCTGTACGACCGGATCACAGGCCTGTGCGAGACGGCGGGGTTCACGCCGCGCGTCTCGCAGCACGCGGTGGAATGGCAGACCGTGTGCGCCCTGGTGGAGACCGGGCTGGGTGTCTCCGTGGCGCCGGCGAGCATCCGCCGCATCCGGCTCAGGGGCGTCGCCTTCCGGCGGATCGATCCGGGCACCGCACGTACCGGGGTCGCCGTGGCCTGGCGGAGGAACGACCGCGATCCGCTGGTCGGGCACCTGCTGGCGACGGTCGGCCCGGAGCCGTGTGATCCGGGGACGTCCGAGTGAAGCTGGAGGTGTCGCCGGTCCCGGCTCTCGCCCGGGCGCGTGCGCGGAACCGGGCCCGGCACTATGATCAAGGCAACTTGTTGAATTCGAAACTATTATTGATGGGAGGTGGGTTCCGGTGAGCAACACCGAAGCGAGGCCCGCCGAGATGCGGTGCGGCTCCACTGCCGAGCGGCCCCGGCCGGACGCGGCGGTCGAGGTGCTCACGCCGCGGGACGTGCCGCTCGGCGGCCCCCGCGCCATGACCGTACGGCGCACGCTGCCCCAGCGGACCCGCTCCATGATCGGCGCCTGGTGCTTCGCCGACCACTACGGCCCCGACGACGTGGCCCGCAGCGGCGGCATGGACGTCGCCCCGCACCCGCACACCGGGCTGCAGACGGTCAGCTGGCTGTTCAGCGGCGAGATCGAGCACCGGGACAGCCTGGGCAGCCACGCGCTGGTACGGCCGGGCGAGCTGAACCTGATGACCGGCGGCCACGGCATCGCCCATTCCGAGGTCTCCACACCCCGCACCACCGTGCTGCACGGCGTCCAGCTGTGGGTCGCGCTCCCCCGGGAACACCAGCACACCGCGCGGGACTTCCAGCACTACGCACCCGAGCCGGTGCGTCTCGACGGCGCCCTGCTGCGGGTCTTCCTGGGCTCCCTCGCCGGCGCGGACTCCCCCGTGCACACCTTCACACCGCTGCTCGGGGCCGAGATCACCCTGGAGCCGGGCGCCGTGCTCTCCCTGACGGTGGACCCCTGCTTCGAACACGGGGTGCTCGTCGACCAGGGCGGGGTCCGCGCATCGGGCACCCTCCTGCGCCCGGCCGACCTGGGGTACCTGCCCAACGGCGGCGACACCGTCACCCTCGCCAACGAGTCGGACGGCCCGGCGCGCGTCGTCCTGCTCGGCGGACCGCCCTTCGGCGAGGAGATCGTCATGTGGTGGAACTTCGTCGCCCGGTCCCACGAGGAGATCGCACAGGCTCGCGAGGACTGGAGGACGGGGGCCCGATTCGGCGAGGTGAAGGGGTACGGCGGAGCTCCGCTGCCGGCACCCGAACTGCCGACGGTGCCGTTGAAACCACGGGGAAGGGCGCGCTGACCGGGACCTGGAGGGAGCTCGGCGCCGGCTGCTGCGGATCACCGTGGGCCCCGGCACACGGCTGGACCCACGGTGCCCGCAGCGCGGTTCATCAGGGCCGGCAGGACGGCCGGACGCTGAGCAGCTCGGTGCGCAGGACGGGCGTGCCGTCGACGGGCGCCGGGTCCTGGGCGGTCGGCTCGATACCGCCGGCAGCGATCTTGTCGAGCGTCTTCAGACCGGCGGTACCGACCGTGCCGAACACCGTGTAGTTCGGTCGCAGCGCGGAGTCGCCGTAGACGACGAAGAACTGCGAGCCGTTCGTGTCCGGCCCGGCGTTGGCCATCGCCAGCAGGCCGCGCCCGTAAAGGCGACGGGCGCCGGTCGGATCGCTCGGTGCCGGCGGCAGGTCCACCGGCAGCTCGTCCTTGTACTTGTACCCCGGCCCACCCTCGCCGGTGCCGGTCGGGTCGCCGCACTGCAGGACCTTCAGCGTCGGATACGCCGTCAGCCGATGGCACACCGTACGGTCGTAGAACCGGTGTCGCGCAAGGTGCACGAAACTCTGGACCGTACACGGCGCCTTCGCCCGGTCCAGACGCAGCGGGAGCGGGCCCTGGCTGGTCGGGACAGCCATGTCGACCGTGCCGTGACCGGGGGTGTGCCGCGGGTCGCGCGGCAGGGGAACCGGCCGCGCCGCCGGCTCGTCCGGTGTCCGGGTGTACTGGCAAGGACCGTGCGTGGTTCGCGGCGGGGCCTCGGAAGCGGAGGCGGTGGTGCCGCCCCCCGACGCGACCAACGCTGCTGCCGCCAATGCGGTCATGAGAGCTCGGTTCATCCTGCGCACCCTCTAGAAGATCGTCGGATTCGGAGCGGTCGGAGTCTAGAGCGCGGCCCGGCGGCCGAGAACACGTCCGCAAGCCACGTCCGCCTCCCGGCCTTCGGCCCGCGGCCGCGGGCCACTTCGTTCACCTGCGCCGGGTCAGGGACCGAAGGGTGACTCCGGCGGCCGAAGTCACCCCCTCCCCGTCGACGTGTGTCAACGGACTTCGTGCAGCCTGATCGAGTAGATGCCGCGGCCGTGCGTGGCCGCGTACAGCGTGCGTCCGTCAGGGCTCAGCTTCAGCTGGAGTACGGCGACGGCCGGCAGGGAGCCGACGCGCTGCCACTTGGTGCGGCCCGGCGCCCGGTAGACGACGCCGAGGTCGGTGGCGAGGACGAGACCGCCGTCCGGCGTGACCACGGCGGAGTCGGAGGGCACGTCGGGAAGGTCGGCCGAGACGTCCTTCCAGGTGGTGCCGCCGTCGGTGGACTCGAAGACGTGGCCGGTGCCCGCGCCGGGGCCCTCGGTCCAGTGCCGGGAGAAGCCGTTGACCGCGAGGAAGACGTGGTCGGCGTTCCGCGGGTCGACGGCGAAGCCGCTGAGGTAGCGGTTGGGCACGGTACCGTCGGCGGGCAGGCCGATGTCGTGCCAGCCGGTGCCGTCCGCGTTGCCCACGGAGATGCCGCGGGCGAACCCCTTCTCGTTGCAGGGGCCGCACCAGGCCGCGTACACCTTGCCGCCGGAGACCGCGACGGCGGTCGCGGTGCGGCCGGCGCCGAGGTCGTACACGTTCTTCCACTCGGAGCCGCTGCGGATGGCGTAGCCATGGGTCTGCACCCAGACGTGCCGGCCGCCCGCGACCCAGGTGGAGCTGTTCCTCATGTCGGCCGCGAGGGGTGCGATGAACCGGGCCTCGCCGGTGGCGTTGTCGGCCGGCGCGACGTTGTACGAGGTCGCCCTGCCGGGATCGGTGACCCAGCTGCCGTCGTTGACGGCACAGTTCTGGGTGACCTGCACGGAGAGGTACACGTACTCCTCGGCCATGTTGCAGCCGTCGGCCGGGTCGGTGAGGGTGTCGCCGCCGTCCCCGCCGAAGTTGGACCCCATCACCCTGTCGTCGCCGCGCAGGATCGACTGGCCGTTGTCCTGCAGGCCGCCGGTGACGGAGACACCGTGGTGTTCCAGGTCCCTGCCGATGCCGACGGAGTAGTACTGGAGGGTGTCGATGGTGCCGTCGTTGAGCGAGGTCCAGTCGGTGGCGTGCCCGGAGGAGTCCTGGGAGCCGTCGACGGGGCGCCGGTAGGCTCCGCCGTCGTTGCCGACGTAGACGTAACTCCTGCCGTGGTAGCGGCCGATGGCCACGCCGTGCTGGTCGGAGTGCGTGGTCGGGCTGCAGTCACCGGTCTGCTCGGCGGGGTCGATCCGCCAGCAGGGGAAGGTGAAGTTCCAGTAGGGGCCGGCGGTGGACCAGGTGGCGCCGGCGTCCTTCGTCTCGTAGACCTCCTCCAGTCCCGCGTACACGTGCTCGGGGTCGGCCGGGTCGACGGTGAGGAACTGGTTGTACCAGGCTTGCACACCCGGCATGTAGCCGTCGGTGGTCAGCGCGGAGCCCGCGGCCGCCAGCTGCTTGTAGTCGGCGATCTTCTTCCAGGGGCCGTACGGGGAGGACGCGCCGTAGATGCCCTGGAGGCCGCTGTCCGGGTCGGTCGCCATCTGCTCGGGCGACTGGTCGATGGCGTAGTAGCGCGAGCCGTCGGCGGAGTGGGCGAAGGTGACCGTGCCGACGTCGTCCGCGTCGGTCGGCATCTCACCGAAGCCGCTGGTGATCCGCCGCCAGCCGCCGCCGGACCGGGTGTAGAAGCCGTTGTAGTCGTCACCGCTGCGCCAGCCGACCGCGAGGACCACCTTCGACGGGTCCCTGGGGTCGAAGGCGATGTCGTTGGTGATGTTCTTGTAGGCGGCTTCGGCGTCCGTCGCCTTCGAACCGCCGGGCAGGTACTCGGGATTGGGCGCGAACTCCAGCTTCCAGGGGCCGCGCAGGTGCTTCGTGGAGTGGCTCCACACACCTTCGCCGGTCGCCGCCCACACCCTGCCGCCACCGAAACGCAGTTGGCGGACGGTGGTGCTCTCCAGCTCGTCGCCGCCGACCCGGTCGCGGGTGGTGAAGGCGCCGTGGTGCGGGTCGGACAGCACGTACACACCGCTGCCCAGGTAGGCGTCCGCGTTGGTGTTGGCCTCCCCGGTGCCCAGCCACAGCCGTCCGTTGCCGTCGAGGGCGAGAGCACCGGTGGACTGCGAGGGCAACCGGTCGCTGATGGGCCGCCAGTGCCCGCCGCCCGAACGTGAACGCCACACGCCGCCGCCCGCGCTGCCGGCGTAGAGGTAGCCGTCGTCGTCCGCGGCCATCGCGGCCATCCGCCCGGTGACGTGCCCGGAGCCGCCGCTGGAGTTGGAGTCGATGTCGCGGTAGCGGGGGTCGTCGGAGTCGTACGGCAGTCCGGTGACGTGCCGCCAGCTGCCGCCCGTGCCGGGCAGCTCGCGCAGATCACGCCAGGCCGCACCGTAGGCGCCCGGCGCGACGACGCCGGGCGCGGTGCGGGCCTCGGCGTACTGGGCGGCGCCTTCGGCGATCTCGTCGGCCTCGTTGCCGTCGTCGCCGTCGCCCGTCTTCGCCCTGGGGCCGGTGACGCCCGCCGCATGCTCGCGCTCCGCTGCGAGCCGGGCGAGGGCGCGGACTCCGAAGGGGCTGGTGTGCGAGCCGGGCGCGGCGCTCGCGGGTATCGCGAACAGCCCGGCCGTTGCGGTGATGGCACAGATCGTGAGCCACCGTCTTCCGCGGGTGTCTGCTGGCACCGGATCCTCCCGAACGGGTGTGGGTACAGCCGTCGCAGGAGACCCGATCACGAGTGGACGAGGACGTCCGACACTTGGCCAACTCTTTGTCCGGGACCTGTCATTGACGTCGGTCGCGCGAAGCCGTTCCGGGCGGATGTGGAAGTGTTCTGCCCACACGCACTCGCCACCCGACAGGCCGACGACACCGCTTCCCCCTGCCCGGTAAGGAATCACGGCATGACGAACGCGCACGACTTCCCCCTGGAGCCCACCCCGATCCATGTGTCCGACGAGGTCCTCGACGACCTGCGCACCCGTCTCTCGATGACCCGTCCGCCTCTGGACGAAGGGAACGAGGACTGGTCCTACGGCGTCCCGGACAGCTCTCTGCGTGAACTGGTCGCCTACTGGCGGGACGGGTACGACTGGCGCAAGGCCGAGGCCGCCATCAACGCCTACGAGCACTACCGGACCGGTGTCGCCGGTGTCCCCGTGCACTTCATGCGCAAGCCCGGCCGGGGCCCCCGCCCGATCCCGCTGATCCTCACCCACGGCTGGCCGTGGACGTTCTGGCACTGGTCGAAGGTGATCGATCCGCTCGCCGACCCGGCCGCGTTCGGCGGTGACGCCGCCGACGCGTTCGACGTCATCGTGCCGTCCCTGCCCGGCTTCGGATTCCCCGGCCCGCTCACCGGCTTCCCGGACGTCAACTTCTGGAAGGTCGCCGACCTCTGGCACACCCTGATGACCGAGACCCTGGGACACGAGAAGTACGCCGCCGGAGGCTGCGACATCGGCGGGATCGTCACCAGCCAGCTCGGCCACAAGTACGCCGACGAGCTGTACGGCATCCACATCGGCTCGGGGCTGCCGCTCGACTTCTTCAACGGGCCCCGCGCCTGGGACTTCGCACGGAACCGGCCCCTCACCGACGACCAGCCGGCCGACGTCCGCGCCCGCATCGTCGAGCAGGACCACCGCTGGGCGTCCCACCTGGCCGTGCACATGCTCGACGGCGCCACCCTGGCCCACGGGCTGAGCGACTCACCCGCCGGGCTGCTCGCCTGGCTGCTGGAGCGCTGGAACGCCTGGAGCGACAACGGCGGCGACCTCGAGTCCGTCTTCAGCAGGGACGACCTGCTCACCCACGCCACGATCTTCTGGGCGAACAACTCCATCGCCACGTCGATGCGTTACTACGCCAATGCCAACCGCTACCCCTGGACGCCCGCGCACGACCGCACCCCGGTCGTGCAGGCCCCCGTCGGCCTCACCTTCGTCACGTACGAGAACCCGCCCGGCATCCACACCGCCGACGAGCGCGTCCGGGCGTTCGAGACCGGCCCGCAGGCCGGCTGGTTCAACCATGTCAACGTCAACGCCCACGACCACGGCGGCCACTTCATCCCCTGGGAGAACCCCGAGGCCTGGGTGGGCGACCTGCGCCGCACCTTCCGCGGCCGCAGGCCCTGAACGGCCCCCCGGTCCCCGTCAGCCGCACCCGCCCCCTCACGGGCGGCCGGTGGGCATGACGGGCTGAGCGCTGTCACGGGCCGCACCGACCAGCGGTGCCGGAGGCGGGGCGGTCCCCGGCCGACGGCCCGGCGAGTCCGAGTTCGTGCTCGCCCAGCGGAGCGAAGAAGCGCTCCACGTCGGCGTCGGTCACCTCGGCGAGGGTGGCCGGCGACCAGCGCGGGGCGCGGTCCTTGTCGATGACCTGGGCGCGGATGCCCTCCACCAGGTCGGGGGTGCGCAGGGCGGCGCAGGAGACGCGGTACTCCTGGTCGAGGACCCGCTCCAGGGAGCCGAGGCTCCGGGCACGGCGTATGGCCACGAGGGTGACCTTGAGGGCGGTCGGCGACTTGGCGAGCAGGGTCTCGGCGGCCTCCTTGGCGGCCGGGTCGCCGTGGGCGAGCAACCGGTCGACGATCTCCTCGACCGTATCGGCGGCGTAGCAGTCGTCGGTCCACTCCCGCCGGCCGGACAGCTCACCCCGAGGCGGCGGCTGCGCATGGCGGGCGAGCGCGTCCCCCACCGGCAGACCGGCGAGGTCGTCGACGAAGTTCCGCAGCGCGTCGGCCGGTACCGAGTGGTCGGCGAGTCCGCAGAGCAGGGCGTCACCGGCACCGATCTGCGCGCCGGTCAGTGCGAGGTGCGTGCCCAGTTCGCCCGGGGCCCGGGTCAGCAGGTAGGTGCCGCCGACGTCCGGGACGAAGCCGATTCCGGTCTCCGGCATCGCGATCCGAGACCGTTCGGTGACGATCCGGACGCTGCCGTGCGCGGAGAGGCCGACCCCGCCGCCCATGACGATGCCGTCCATGACGGCCACGTACGGCTTGGGGTAGCGGGCGATCCGGGCGTTGAGGTGGTACTCGTCGCGCCAGAACGCCGCCGAGGCGGTGCCGTCGCCGTCGCGGGCGTCGTCGTGGATGCTCCTGATGTCGCCGCCCGCGCACAGGCCGCGCTCGCCCGCACCGGTGAGGACCACGGTCTCCACGGCCGGGTCGCGCTCCCACTCCGTGAGCGCCGCGTCGATGCGGCGGACCATCTCGTGGTCGAGAGCGTTCAGGGCCCGGGGGCGGTTCAGGACGATGTGGGCCGCCCGGCCGGTGGTGCGGAACAGGACGGGCTCGGCGGTGCCGGTCATCCGGACGCCTCCGTCAGGCCGCGGGCCACGATGACGTGCATGATCTCGTCGGGTTCCTTCCAGGATCCGGTGGACGCGAGCGGACGCGGCACACCTCTCACTTCTTCACGGTGCGCCGGGGCGGGGCGAAGGCGTACAGGCCGAGGATGTCCGGCGGCGGGGCCACTCCCGGTCCGCCGGCCCGTACCCAGGCGACGATGTCCTCGGTCGCGTCCGGGTCGTTGACGAGACCCAGCCACACCGGACGCCCACCGGCGGCCCGGCCCGTCGCGGACGGCTGTACGACCATGACGTTCGCCTGGTCGCACACGTCGAGGCAGTCGGAGATGCGCACCGGCACCTCCGCCCGCAGTCGCGCGGTCTGCGCGGCGTGATCGACTCCGGTCACCTTCGGAGTGCCGCAGCAGCAGTCCCGGCACACGACGACCCGGCACGGCACCGGTCCGTCCACCTCCGCGTCCGCGTCCGGTGTCTTTTCCGGCGGCGTCTTCGGCATGGCGTACCACTCCCCTCCCGGGGAGATCCGCCCCGGTGTCGCTCGAGGAGGCGACCGCGTGAGTCTCCTGGCTCCCGGGTCGCCGCTCGTGCCGTCTGCCCGCCCAGGGGGCGGCACCCGGAACTCGCTCACCGGTCACAGTGGCGGGACCGCGCCGGATTCACACCGGCTTCCTCGGACCGCCGTCGCCTGTTGTCGCCGGTCATCCTCTCATCAGGCGGCGCCGGCGCTCCGTCCGGCCGGCGGACGCCGGCGGCGCGGTTCAGGCGGGTTCGGGTTGCGGTGCCGGCTGCGGCGCCGGTGCGACCGCCGGTTCCCAGCGTCTCGTGGTCCGCACATAGCCGTAGACCATCGAGGTCATCGCCAGAACGAGCAGCGGCCCGGACAGCCACGGGGACGCGGCCATCTCCATCGGCAGCCAGCGGTACGACACGAGGAGCGCGGCGAAGACCGCGGTGCCGTAGCCGACCAGCTGGATGCCCGGCCGGTCCCAGCCGCGGTCGGACGAGCGCAGTGCCGTCTCGACGGTGAGCGCGAACACCACGCCGGCGATGAGGTCCACGCCGTAGTGGTAGCCGAACCCGAGCGTGGCGCTGAGCGTGGCGATCAGCCAGAACGCGCCCGCGTAGCGCAGCAGCCGCGGGCCCCTGCGGGAGTGGATGAAGATCGTGACGGCCCACGCGGTGTGCAGGCTCGGCATGCAGTTGCGCGGCGTGAACTCGTCGTACGGCACCCGGTGCGGGACGGCGACCGGCGGCGGCGTGTCCGGCCAGATGTCGGCCACCGCCCAGTGCACGCCGCCGGTGCCGGAGGCGCCCGGGCCGTAGGCGAAGACCGGGCCGACCACCGGGAAGATCATGTAGACGGCCGGGCCGAGGAGACCGATCACCAGGAAGGTGCGCACCAGGTGATGGCTCGGGAAGCGGCGCTCGGCGGCCACGTTGCGCAGCTGGTACAGCGCGACGACGATCGCGGCCACCGCCAGCTGGGCGTAGACGAGGTGGAGGAGCTGGTCACCGATCGGACCGGAGGCCCTGACCATCCGGCCCATCAGCCATGACGGGCTGCCCAGTGCGTGGTCGGCGGCCGCCAGGTACGGGTCGAGCACCTCCGGGCGGGCCTTGGAGGTGATGAGGAGCCAGGTGTCGCCGGTCTTGCGGCCGGCCACCAGCAGCAGTCCCAGCCCGACGCCCTTCAGCAGCAGGACGCGTTCGGCGCCCTCGCGGCGCGTGACGGCGATGACGGCACAGCCCAGCATCACCCACAACGCACCGTTGCCGAAGGCATGGCCCTCGGTCGTCCCGACGCCGGCCGCGTACCGCACCAGTGCGAAGACGACGTCGATGCCTATGGCGGCACCGGCCGCGATGAACCGCTGCCGCCAGGTGAGCACCACCATCATCAACGCCAGGCCGCCGTACAGCGGCCCCGGTTTGGGAGCCCATACCAGCCCTTTCACCTGATCGGTGATCGGTCCGGGCTGACCGTAGTGGCGAGCGGCGATCTCCAGTGCGATGAGCAGTACGAGGGCGGCCGCACCCGCCGCGGCCCACAGCACGGCTCGCCGTTGGCGCCACTCGGCCGACGCGGCCCTGCGGTCTGTACGCGAGAACACTCGCGACGCTCTAGATATCAATCGTCTGGCCGATTTGTTCGATATGGGTCAAGTGGACGCCAAGCGACGGCAATCGCCGCAAGTTCGAACATGCTAACGGAGCGGTGCGGCGCTTCGGCGGCCCGGTCGACGGGGCCTGAACACCGAGGACGGTGGCGATGGCGGGCCTGCGCGTCATGACCTGGATACGCGCACACGGCCGGCCGTTCACCTCCGCTTCGCCGGCGCCTGGTGATCTGGCTCCCGTCGATCCCCGCACCCGATCACCCGACGCGCCAAGGAGTCATTCCATGCACGGAGCCACCCGCCGCCGCCTCACGATCGCGACCGCCCTGGTCACCGCGACCACGGCCGCCGTGGCGATCACCACCGCCGCCGGCGCCTCCGGCGGCAAGGAGCAGGCGCGGAACGCGATCCGGGACGGGAAGGCGAAGAACGTCATCCTGCTCATCGGTGACGGCATGGGCGACTCGGAGATCACCCTGGCCCGCGACTACACCGTGGGTGCCAACGGGCGCCTGAACATGGACAGATTCCCGCTCACCGGCGCCTACACCACGTACTCGGTCCACGCCGACGGCACCCCGGACTACGTCACCGACTCCGCCGCGAGCGGCACCGGCTGGGCCACCGGCGTGAAGACCGTGAACGGCCGCATCTCCAAGACCCCCGGAACCGACAAGCCGGTGCGGACCCTCCTGGAGCTGGCTCAGAAGAACGGCTACGCCACGGGCGACGTCACCACCGCCGAACTCACCGACGCCACCCCGGCCGTGCTCGCCTCCCACGCCACCGACCGCTCCTGCCAGGGTCCGGCCGACATGGCCAAGTGCCCCGGTGACAAGCTCGCCGCCGGCGGTCCGGGCTCGATCGCCGAGCAGGAGGTCAACCACAGGGTCGACGTTCTCTTCGGCGGCGGCAGGCAGCGCTTCGGCCAGACCGTCACCGACGGCAGGTACAAGGGCCTGACCGTCACCCAGCAGGCGCAGAAGCTGGGCTACCAGGTCGTCACCGACGACGCGTCCATGAAGGCGGCCAAGGCGGGCCGGCCGGTCCTCGGCCTCTTCGCCGCGGGGAACGTGCCCACCGAGTGGACCGGCAAGACGGCGGCGATCGGCGGCACGGACCCGCAGCGGTGTGTCGCCTCCAACCCCACCCGCCCGTCCACCACCCCCAGCCTCGCCGCCTCCGCCACGAAGGCGATCCAGCTGCTGGAGGCCAAGCAGAAGGCGAACCACTCCAAGCAGGGCTTCTTCCTGCAGATCGAGGGCGCCTCGATCGACAAGCAGGACCACGCCGCCGACCCCTGCGGTCAGATCGGTGAGACCGCGGCCTTCGACCGTGCGGTGAAGGTGGCCCGCGACTACGCGGTCAAGCACCCCGACACCCTGGTCGTCACCACCGCCGACCACGGCCACACGAGCCAGATCGTTCCGCTGGAGGCCACCCCGCCCGGCCTGTCCTCCACGCTGATCACCGACGAGGGCCAGCAGCTGAAGGTCAACTACTCGACCAACACCCCCGGCCAGTCCCAGGAGCACACCGGCACCGAGGTGCGCATCGCCGCCCAGGGACCGCTGGCCTACCGGGTCCTCGGCGTCACCAACCAGACCGATCTGTTCACCACGGTCCGCGAGGCGCTGCGACTGCGCTGAGCCCGGGAACGGCGAGCGGGACGGCCGCCGCCGGCTCCCGCTCGTGCACCGTCCACAGAGCGTGCCGCCCGCCGGGCGGCACGCTCTTTCGGGTTCCCCTCGGACGCCGGGGCGGCTCGCACGAGCCGGCGGCAGGCTCGGCGTTTCGGCCACCGTCCCGCCGGTGTCCGGCCCTTGCGCCCGCTCGACCGTCGAACGCGACCACGTCCAGGTGGTAGGCCTTGTGACGCAACCCCGAGTACCGCCACGCCCCGCGCCACCTCGCCGACCGCCCGACAAGAAGGGCCGAACCCGTGCTCACTCCCCGCCGCGCCACACCCGCCGACGCCGACGGCATCACCCGCATGAGGTCCGAGTTCATCCTCTCCCAACCGCTCGATCCGGACTGGCTGGCCCTGTGCCGGGACCAGCTGGCCAAGCGCCTCCAGTCCGGTGGCGACGCCCGGGCCTACGTCGTCGACGCGCCCGGTGGAGGGCTCGCCACCTGCGCGCTGGCCCTGGTCGGCCCCGTGCTGCCCGCGCCCCGGTATCCGCAGGGGCTGGCCGCACGCATCCAGGCCGTCGCCACCCGGCCCGGGTACCGGCGCCGCGGCCACGCCAAGGCCGCCCTCGCGGCACTCCTCGAAGAACTGGAGGAGGAGAGCATCACCCTCTTCGAGCTGCACGCCAGCGAGGAGTCCAGACACCTGTACGAGGTGCTCGGCTTCTCCAGCGATCCCGCGCTCATGCGCAGGACCAAAGTGCCCGCGCCGTCCCGTGGGGACGACACCGCGCCTGCCGCACCCGCCGACGACTGGGACGCGGTCCACCGTCTGGCCGGCGTCTTCGGCCGCCTGGACACCGAGAACGGGCTTCAGCCGGAGGAGCAGTGGACGCTGCAGGTGCTCAAGCTCGCCGAGGAGGTGGGCGAGGCCGCACAGGCCGTCATCGGCGCCCGGGGCACCAATCCCCGCAAGGGGCACAGTCATTCGTGGGCGGACGTACAGGACGAGGTCGCCGACGCCGTCATCACCGGCATGGTCACCCTGGCGCGCATGCGCCCTGACGCACGCGAGCACCTCAGTGCCGTCCTGGCCCGCAAGACGGCGCGCTTCCTCCCGCCGGACGATCCGAGCGGCGACCCGAGCGGCGGCTCGTCGCGGCGCTGACCGAGCGTTCCGGGCCGGCCCCCGCAGAGTCACGGCCCCGTGCGCACGACGTGTACCTTTCGCCCCATCTGGGATGATTTGAAGCGGATCGCATTCACGCACGAAGGCGAGACTCCGGTGACACGTGCGGAGCGGCAGGTGCCCGCCCTACCTGTCGCAGGCGGAGAGGCCCAGGCCGAACGGCTGCCCTTTCGAGAGCCTGTCCTGAAGGCTGCTCGTGCCGCCGCCCAGGGGGCGGCCCTGGGGACCGCTCTGCTCGGCCTGCTGGGGCTGACCGGCTGGATCCTGCACAACGACGCCCTGAAGCACGTGCTGCCCGGTGCCGCCACTCCGATGTCGGCCAACACCGCCGTCGCCCTGCTGGCGCTCGGTCTCTCACTGGCCGCGGTGGCCCGGGGATCCCCGGCGCCCCGGCGGCCGGCCGCGGCCCGCTCGGGAGCGGCCCTGGCCGCCGTGATCAGCGCTCTCACCCTCGTCGAGTACGCGACCGGGACCGCCCTGGGCATCGACCAGCTCCTCTTCCGGGACACCGCGCTGGTGGCGACCGCGGCGCCCGGGCGGATGGCGCTGAACACAGCGGCGGCGGTGGCCTTCGCCGCCGTGGCCACCCTGTGCGCGACCGAGCCGCGGCTCCCCGCCTGGACGGCGCAGATCCCGGCCATGGCCGCCTTCACGCTCGGCATGCTCCGGTTCTACGGGTTCGCGTACCACGTGCCGCAGTTGGAGTCGTTCGGCAGCTACACGGGCATGGCGCTGCCCACCGCCCTCGCCCTGGTACTGGCGGGTGCCTCGGCCTTCCTGGTCCGGCCGGACGAAGGTCCCGCGGGCCTGCTGCTGAACGCGGGCACCACGGGTGCCCTGGGACGCCGCCTGTTCGCCACCACCCTGGTGGTGCCACCGCTGCTCGGCTGGCTGATCCTGGAGGGCGAGGACGCCGGGCTGTACGGGATGCGGCTGGGCACCGCTCTCCTGGTGTGCGGCCACGTCAGCGTCTTCAGCGTGGTCATCTTCGCCACCCTCACCGTCGGCCGCCGCATCGAGGTGGCGCACGCCCGCGCCGAACGGCAGGTGCGGCAGAACGAACTGCTGCAGGCCTTCATGGACCACACGCCAGCGGCGGTGTTCGTCAAGGACCTGGACGGCCGCTTCCTGGCGGTGAACACGACGTTCGAGGAGACCACGGGCCTGCCCCCGGAACGGGTGCTGGGCCATTTCGACCGCGACGTCATGCCGCCGGACTTCGCCAGTCAGGCCCGGGCGGCCGATCTCGACATGCTCGAGCGGGGCGGCCCCGTGCAGCGGCAGGACCACATCGTCCTGCCGGGAGGCCCCCGGGACTTCCTCACCAGCCTCTTCTCGCTCAACGACCGGAGCGGCAGGCCGTACGCGGCGTGCGGCGTGGCCATGGACATCACCGAACGAGTCGCGGCCCAGCGCGAGGTCCAGCGGGCCGGCCGGCGCTTCCGGGCGCTCCTGGAGTCCGCGCCGGACGCCACCCTGATCACCGACGGCGACGGCACCATCGGCATGGCGAACTCACGGGTCGAGTCACTGTTCGGCCACGCACCGGACGACCTGGTCGGCAGCAGGGTCGGCGACCTGGCCCCGGGCCCGCAGCGTCCGCGGCACAACGCGCTGCTCCGCCGCTACCTCGAGTCCGAGGACCCACAGCCACTGGTCCTGGACAGAGGCCTGTACGGGCTGCACCTCGACGGCAGGAAGTTTCCCGTCGAGGTCAGCGTCAGCACCTTCCGGGCGGAAGCGGAGAGGCTGGTGTTCCTCACCGTACGGGACATCACCGGACGCAGACGGGCCGAGGCCGAACGGGCCGAGCGCTACGAACAGCACCGGCACATCGCGTACACCCTCCAGCACAGTCTCATGGGCGAGCCGCCCCGCCTGCCGTACCTGCCCAGCGCCCACCGGTACCTGGCGTCCGTCCAGGACCCCGGAGTCGGCGGCGACTGGTTCGACATCGTGCCCCTGGACAAGGCCCGCACCGGGATCGTCGTCGGCGACGTGATGGGCCGCGGCCTGGAGGCGGCGGCCGTCATGGGCCAGCTGCGCGCCGCCTCCCACGCCCTCGCCCGCACGGGGTTCCGGCCGCGCCGGGTCATGGCGGGGCTCGACGCGTTCGTCAGTGACCTGGCGGATCAGATCGTCACCTGCGTCTACCTGGTCATAGACCAGGAAGCGCACCAGGTGACCCTGTGCTCGGCGGGACATCCGCCGGTCATCGCCCTGCCCCCGGACGAGCACGCCCGCCGGCTGCAGGCCCCTGTCGGCGTGCCGCTGGGCGTCCATGGCCTGCGCCGCGACGAGGTGCCGTACCAGGAGACGATCCAGCCGCTGCGGCCGGGCAGCACCCTCGCGCTGTACACCGACGGGCTGGTCGAGAAGCCCGGCGCCGACGTCGACGCCCAGATCGACGTCCTCATCCGCACCCTGGACGACGTGCTGAAGGGCTCTCCCGCCGACGAGGAGACCCTGGACCAGGCCGCGGACCGGCTGGTCGTCACGCTCATCCCGGACACGACGGCCCATGACGACGACGTGACGCTGCTCCTGGTCGGCCTGCCCGTGTCACTCGATCCGGCCGGGCTCAGGCCTTGCCCGCCGGGGGGTGTTCCCTGACGAAGCGCCGGATCTCGCGCACCAGGGCTTCCGGGTTGTCGAGCGGGACGAGCGTACGGGAGTCTGGGATCTCCACATAGCGCGAGTTCGGCAGCAGCCCGGCCAGCCGGCGGCCGGTCGCGGGCGGCATCATGCGGTCCTCGGCGCCCCAGGCCACGAGGGCGGGCCGGGTGAACGACGGCAGGTTCCCGGCCGCTTCCAGATAGCAGTCCTTGCGTGTGGCGCGCAGGAACCTGGCGAGGTCCCGCCGCACGTGCCGATCGGTCAGCAACGGCCGGTACCAGCGCGCGATCAGTTCCTTCGGCAGCGGCTTCTTCGCCATGCCGCCGAGTGAGGTCTCCATGCGGGCCAGGGCGGGGAACCGGAAGGACTGGACGAGGAGGAGGAGTCCGCCCGGGATCCTGCTCGCCGCGTGCAGCAGCCGGCCCTGGATGCCCGGTGGATAGTTGTCCAGGGCCTCGCAGGAGGTCAGGACCAGCCGGGCGATGCGCTGGTCCCGCACTCCGACGAGGAGCTGGGCGGTTCCGGCGTCGTTCTGGACGAGGGTGACGTCGCTCAGGTCCAGCCGGTCCATGAACTCGGCCAGCAGGCCTGCGACCCCGTGCGCGGAGAGGTCGGCGTCGGGGCGCATCGGGCGCCGGTGGCTGCCGAGCGGCAGCACGGGGACCAGCACCCGGAAGTCGGGCCGGAGGGCACAGACGACGTCGGCCCAGACCGACTCGTCGAAGCCGAGTCCGTGGGCCAGCACGACCGCGGGGCCGTCGCCTCCGGTGTCCTCGTAGTCGATGGTTCCCGCGCTCAGTCCGATCTCCGGCATGCCCTGCCTCCGACCCCGTCGATGCTCGCTCGCGACTAGATAGATCGTTCTAGTGACAGAATAGACCCCGAGCGCACCACGCGTCAGCGGCACCGCGGAGGTTCCCCTTGAGCGACGGCAAGGCCACCAGCACCCACGAGACCCGGCGGCGCATCCTGGACGCGGGCACCGAGCTGTTCCGGCGCAGGGGATACACCGGCACCGGCATGAAGCAGATCGCCGAGGCGGCCGGTGCGCCGTTCGGGTCGATCTACCACTTCTTCCCCGGTGGCAAGGCCCAGCTGGCCGAGGAGGTCGTCCGCACGTCGGGCGCCGTCTACCTGGGGCTGATCAGCGCGCTGATGACGCCGTACGAGGACCGGGTCGCCGCCACCGCGGACGCGTTCACCGCGGCGGCCGGCACGCTCGCCGAACTGGACTTCGCCGACCCGTGCCCCATCGCCACGGTCGCGATGGAGGTCGCGAGCACCGACGAGACGCTGCGGCAGGCGACTTCGGAGGTGTTCGACAGCTGGATCGGGCAGCTGGCCGGCTACTACGCCCAGGGGGGCGTCCCGGAGCCGGCCGCCCGGGAGACGGCGAGTTCGGTCGTCGCCCTGCTGGAGGGCGCCTTCATGCTCGGCCGTGCCGCGCGCAGCACCGCACCGGTGCTGGCGGCCGGCCATGCGGCGGCGGCGATCGTACGGGCGGCGCTCGGCGGCCGGTGACCGCCCTTCCCGGGGCGGCGGCGCGCGGTCACAGCTGCCGGCGTACTACAGGGCGAAGACGGTGAGCGCCACACCGGTCCAGCCGGCGGCGGTCTGCAGTACGGCGGCGCCACCGGCCTCGTACGCCCCGGTCAGCGCGAAACGGCAGGCGCCGATCAGCAGGAACACCGCCAGCCCGTCCCTCGGGCCCGAGCCGTCGTCCGGCGTGGGCCGTGTACGTCACGGAGTACCCCGATCCCGACGGGGTGCGCGTCGGCGGAGCGGACCACCGGACCGGTCCCGGAGGGGTCTGTCTCGGAAGCGCCCCGGAATTGTCCGTGATCGGTAACAGACGGATCCCGTGCTCGGGGCGGACCGTCCTGACAGGTGCACGGGGAACGGACCGATACGGCAAGGGGCGGGGCGGACATGGCGCGGCATGGCGGGCGGGGATGGTACGGCCGGTTGATCGCGGCGGCGGTCGGGGTCACGGCGGTGGCGGCCGCCACCTCGGTGTGGACCGCCCAGGCCGGTCAGCCGGGCGGCGGCTCCGACGGGACGGCGCGGCACTCCGCGCCGAAGCCGGCGCACGTGTCCGAGACCATCGCCCACGCCTCCGACGGGGGCGCGCACGCCGTCAACATCACCATCGACGACGGCCCGGACCCGGCGTGGACCCCGCAGGTGCTGCAACTGCTGCGGGACAACGGCGTGAAGGCGACGTTCTGCATGGTCGGCACCCAGGCGCAGGCGCACCCGGACCTGGTGAAGAAGGTGGTGGCGGCGGGGCACCGGCTGTGCGATCACACGGTGTCGCACGACACCACCATGGACAAGAAGTCCACGGCCTACCAGTCGCAGCAGATCCTCGATGCCGAGCGGCAGATCACCAAGGCGTCCGGTGGCGTGCGGCCGATGTACTACCGCGCCCCGGGCGGTGCCTTCACCCCGTACAGCCGGCACCTCGCCGCGTCGCACGGGATGCGGCCGCTCGGCTGGAACGTCGACTCCAAGGACTTCGAGCGGCCGGGTACGGACGCCATCGTCAACACCGTCAGGACCGAACTGAAGAACGGGCCCACGATCCTCTTCCACGACGCGGGCGGCGACCGCTCCCAGACCGTGGCCGCGCTGCGCACCCTGCTGCCCTGGCTGAAGCAGCAGGGGTACACGTTCGGGTTCCCCGTACGCTGAACAGCGCCTGTAGCAACGGGACTTCGGGGGCCCTCGGTACGGAGCGACCATTGGCCGCCGCGGCACCTCGACGCCCCCCTTTCAGGAACGGCGAGGTCAGGGCAGGGGGGTGCCGCCGGTCGCGTTGAGGATCTCGGCGGTGATGTAGCTCGCCTGCGGCGAGGCCAGATAGACGTAGGCGGGGGCCAGTTCGGCGGGCTGGGCCGGGCGGCCGAGCGGGCTCTGCTTGCCGAACTCCGTCGTGTCGGGCAGGGTCGACGGGATGAGCGGCGTCCACACCGGGCCGGGCGCGACCGCGTTGACCCGGATGCCGCGCTCGGCGACCATCTGGGCGAGCCCCTGCGTGAAGGTGACGATCGCACCCTTCGTCATGGCGTAGTCCAGCAGGTGCGGGCTGGGCTTGTACGCCTGCACGGAGGTGGAGTTGATGACAGAGCCGCCGGACGGGATGTGCGGCAGGGCGAACTTGGTCAGCCAGAACATGCCGTACAGGTTCGTCCGCATCACCCGGTCGAACTGCTCGGTGCTGATCGCCTCGATGCCGTCCGGCTGGGACATCTGGTAGGCCGCGTTGTTCACCAGGACGTCGATGCGGCCGAACTCGGCCACCGCGCGCTCGACCAGTGCCCGGCAGTTGCCCTCGTCCCGGATGTCGCAGGACACGGCGACCGCCTTGCGGCCCGCTTCCTCGACGAGACGTGACGTCTCGCGCGCCTCGTCCTCCTCCTCGGCGAGATGGGTGAACAGCACGTCGGCGCCCTCGCGGGCGAAGGCGAGGGCCACCGCCCGTCCGATGCCGGAGTCCCCACCGGTGATCACGGCCTTGCGGCCGTCCAGCCGGCCGGCGCCGCGGTAGGACTCCTCGCCGTGGTCGGGCGGCGGGTCCATCGGACCGGTCCAGCCGGGATGCGGCTGGTCCTGGGCGGGGAAGTCGGGGCGGGGGTGCTGTGTGACCGGGTTCGGCCGGTCACCGTGCTGGGGCGTCACGGGAGCCTCCTGTGTCTCGGCGAACGGGACAGCCGCCCGGGTTCCCGGATCACGCCCGCCGAAAAGCCACCGATCAGCGAGAACGCGCGCCGGGGAGGCTTCGCGCCCCGCCGGTGCACGTCAGGTCGTCGGCGCGGTCCGGCCGGTGGCGCGCATGAGGTCCCTGCGGGCGTTGTTGCAGATCCGCAGGAGGTGCTTCGCCACGGCGCAGGCCACGGAATCGGCATGGCACTGGCGGCAGGTCTGCAGGTGCTGCTGGTAGGTGAGGCGCGCGTTCTCGAACGCGTCTTCGACAGAAGACATGGACATCTCCGGGTAGGGCGCGTCATGGGACCGCGCCGAGTTGACTGACTGGTACACCTGAAGACAAGGTCATCATGTTACTGGCGGTACTGGGAAACCCGTCCTGACGCCTCCGGCCGGGACCGGATTCGCGTGGACGTTCGCACGCGTCCGTGACTACCATCGGCGGCGGCATCGCGTGCCGGTCACCGGCCGGGTGAGGCATGGAGGTGCCAGGACATGCCCCGGAGGCATTCCTTGCCAGTCGAGTTCAACCACACCATCGTCCACGCCCGCGACAACCGGGAGTCGGCCCGGTTCTTCACCGAACTGCTCGGCCTCGACATCACCACGGAGTGGGGCCCGTTCATCGCGGTCGCCCTGAGCAACGGCGTCACCCTGGACTTCGCCACCGTCCCCGAGGACAGCATCACCCCGCAGCACTACGCCTTCCTCGTCTCCGAGGAGGAGTTCGACGCGGCGTACGCCCTCATCACCCGACGCGGCATCGAGCACTACGCCGACCCGCACCGCCGCCGGCCGGGCACGATCAACCACAACGACGGCGGCCGGGGCGTGTACTTCACGGATCCCTCGGGCCACGCCATGGAGCTCATCACCGTGCCCTACGGCGGCTGGCCGGCATAGGGGCCGAAGGCAGGCCGTGCGCCGGCCGCGGGACGCCACCGTCCGTGTCGTCCCGCGGCCGGCGCGGCCCGGGCCGCGGAGAGTCACTCGCCGGGTGCCAGGGTGCGGGCCACGACGTCCGCCGCCCCGGACACCAGCGCGTCGTCCACCGGCGCGTCCTTGCCGCTCTTGGTCGACAGCACGGCCAGCACGACCGGCGTCCCCCGGGTCGTCCAGGCCACGCCGATGTCGTTGGCCGTCGCGTAGGAGCCGGTTCCGGTCTTGTCCGCCAGGACCCAGTCGGGAGGCAGCCCGTCGCGGAAGCGTGCCGCGCTCGTGGTGTTGCCCTTCATCCAGCTGACCAGCTGGGCCCGGGCGGCGCCGTCCAGCGCCCCGCCCAGGGTCAGCCGCTCCAGGCTCCGGCCGACGGCCCGCGGGGTCGTGGTGTCGCGCGGATCGCCCGGGACCGCCGTGTTCAGTTCGGTCTCCCACCGGTCGAGCCGGCTCACGCCGTCGCCGAGCGACCGGAAGAACCGGGTCAGACCGGCCGGGCCGCCGATCTGACGGAGCAGCAGGTTGCCGGCCGCGTTGTCGCTGTACTGGATCGCCGCGGCGCACAGGTCCGCCACGCTCATGCCGGTCCCCAGGTGCTCCTCGGTACGCGGTGAGTTGGGCAGGATGTCGTGCGGCGGATAGTGGATCACCCTGTCGAGCGGCGCGCAGCCGCCGTGGTCGCGCAGGACCGCCGCCGCGGCGAAAGCCTTGAACGTCGAGCACATGGGGAACCGCTCCCCCGCCCGGTACGACAGGGTCCGTCCGGTACGGACGTTGTGCGCGTACACGCCCAGCCGGGCGCCGTACCGCTGCTCCAGGCCGCTCAACTCGGCCTCGGCGGCGCCGGGCCGGCGGTGCGGAGCCGCACCGGCGGGGGGCGCGGCGGCGGCGTCGGCCGCGACGGCGCAGGTGGTGAGCGCGAGGCCGGCCTTGAGCAGGCGGCGGCGCGGCATCGGGTCGGGGCGGTCGGTGCTGTACACGGCTGTGGTCCTCCCGGGACATGGCCGGCGGCTCCTCGGAGCCGCGGCGGTTGGTGGATCTTCCGGCGGGGACAGCGAAACAGCGGGACGCCACTCATGTCCAAGAGTGAACTTTGAACGCCTCATGCCTTATTGATATGACTGCTGGGTGGATCTTCTGGCACACCTGGAGGCGTACGTCGCCACGGCCGACGAAGTGAGCTTCTCGCGGGCGGCCGACCGGCTGGGCATCGCCCAGCCGCTGCTCAGCCGCCGCATCAAGACGCTCGAAGCCCACTTCGGTGGTGCGCTGTTCGACCGCTCACGGCGGCAGATCGCGACGACGGAGCTGGGTGTGCTGCTGCTGCCCTACGCACGGGAGGTGCTGGACCGCGCCCAGCGGCTGCGGCAGGCCGCCCGCTCGGCGCGGCGCTCCCGCGTGCTCACCGTGGGCGTGCCCGCCGACTGCGCTCCGGCGGCCCTGGCGCGTGTCCTGCGCGCGGGCGCCGAGCGCGGGATCGCCCTCGGCGTGCGGGAACTTCCGCCCGCGGAGCGGGCCTTGGGGCTGGCAGACGGTTCGCTCGCGTACGCGCTGCTGCGGGTCCCGCCGGAACAGGCCGCTCTCCGGGTGCCGTTGGGTCTGGCGTCGGCGCCGGACCGGCCGGACCACGTGCCCGGCGCGGGGCGTGTGATCCACCTGGAGGAGCTGCGGCCGAGACGCGGTCGCACCGCCGTGCCGCCCGCGCCGTCGCCCGTTCTGCTCCTGCCGGAGGACCAAGTGCCCTACTTCGCCGACCGGCTGGAGAGGGCCGTGGCCCGCGCCGGGCTGCCCGGCGGGCGGTTCCGGCCGGCCGGTCCGGCGGCCACCGCGCTCGCCGAGACGCTGGCGGGGCGGGCCCTGCTGCTGTGCGCGGAGCCGTTCGCCCGGCAGCACGGCGCGCGGTGGGCGCCGTTGGGCGACGGGGCGCTGCGCCGGGGGTACGACGTGAGCGCGGCCCCGGACCGCTCCGGCGGGGCGGACGTCCCGGGCTGGCTGACCCCCCTGCTGGCCTCCGCCGTGGCGGCCGGCTCCCGGCCCGGCGCGCCGGAGTCCGCGGCCCATGGCGACGCCCCGGCACGGCTGGCGGCGCGCGGATGAGCACGCCGATGGGCACGCCGCCGGTCCGGCGGCCGGTGTACGTCGGCGACGCGGACGCCCTGCTGGACGTCGCCGAGGCGGTCGCCGCGGACTGGGCGTCCCTCGGCGTCCGCGGCTCGTTCCTCGCCCGGAACATCGACACCGGCGAGCAACTCGGTTTTGGTGTCGAGGAGTCGATGCCGCTGGCGTCGGTGGTGAAGGTCCCGCTCGCGCTGGTCGTGCTGGACCGGATCGCGGCCGGTGACCTCGACGCCGCGCAGCCGGTCACGGTCGATCCCGCCACGAGCAGCGTCGGCCATACCGGGCTCGCCGCGTTCCGGTACCCGGCCACCGTCGCTGTCGGTGACCTGCTGCGGCTGATGCTCTCGGTGAGCGACAACGCCGCCGCGGACGCACTGCTCGGCCTGGTGCCGATCGCACAGGTCGACGCGCGGCTGCGTGCCTGGGGGTGCGCGGGCATTCACGTGCGGCATCGGCTGAACCACATGTACGAGTGCGCCGCCGGCGCCGCCGGGAACGACTTCTCGCTGGCCCTGGAGCTGGCCGTCCGGGACGAACGCGCCGGCCGGCACACCATCGAGACCCTGGACCCGGCGTTCGCCAACGCCGGTTCGGCCGCGGCGCTCGTCTCGCTGCTGCGGCGCGTGTGGTGCGACGAGGTCTCCGCTCCGGCGGCGACGGCCGAACTGCGCCGGCTGATGGGCGCGCAGGTGTTCACGCACCGGCTGGCGAGCGAGCTGCGCGCGGACACCCTGCGGTGGAGCGGCAAGACCGGCACGTTCCTGCACCTGCGGCACGAGATCGGCGTGGTCGAGGCGGAGTCCGGTGACCGGGTGGCCATGGCAGCGCTCACCCGTGCGGACCGGCGGGCGGGGCAGGCGCCGGACATCGACCTCGCGATCGGCGTCGCGGCGCGCGAGGCGTTCGAGGCGCTGCGCCGGTGAGGTGTGACACGCCGCCCACGGGCCGGACCCTGCGAACGCGGCTCGCCGGGCCCGGAGGGAGCCGGCCGCGAACGGCGTCCGGGGCCGCCCCGCAGGACGGACCCGGACGTCCGTGCGCCGCCGGTCAGCCGGCCCGGACGACGTCGAACCGGTCCAGGTTCATGACCTTGTCCCACGCGGCGACGAAGTCCGTCACGAACTTCTCCTTGGCGTCGTCGCTCGCGTAGACCTCGGCGAGCGCGCGCAGCTCGGAGTTGGAGCCGAAGACGAGGTCGGCGCGGCTGCCCGCCCACTTCAGCTCACCGGTGGCGGCGTCGCGGCCCTCGAACGTGGTCTGGTCCTCGGACGTCGCCTTCCACGTCGTGCCCAGGTCGAGCAGGTTGACGAAGAAGTCGTTGGTGAGGACCTCGGGCGTGGTGGTGAGGACGCCCAGCTGCGAACCCTGGTGGTTGGCGCCGAGGACGCGCAGGCCACCGACGAGCACCGTCATCTCGGGGGCGCTGAGGTTCAGCAGGTTCGCCCTGTCGAGCAGCAGGAACTCGGCCGGCAGGCGGTTGCCCTTGCCGAGGTAGTTGCGGAAGCCGTCCGCGGTCGGCTCCAGCGCCTCGAACGACTCGGTGTCGGTGTGCTCCTGGCCGGCGTCCACCCGGCCGGGGGTGAAGGGCACCTGGACCTCGAAGCCGGCTTCCTTGGCGGCCTTCTCCACGGCGGCGGCACCGCCGAGGACGATGAGGTCGGCCAGGGAGACCTTCCTGGCGCCGGACGAGGCGTTGAACTCCTGCTGGACGCCCTCCAGGGTGCGCAGCGCCTGGGCGAGCCGGTCGGGGTCGTTGACCTCCCAGCCGCTCTGGGGGGCCAGGCGGATGCGGGCACCGTTGGCGCCGCCGCGCTTGTCGCTGCCGCGGAACGTCGAGGCGGACGCCCATGCGGTGGCGACCAGCTGGGACACGCTGAGACCCGAGTCGAGCAGCTTGGTCTTGAGGGCCGCGATGTCCGCGGCGTCGATCGGCTCGCCCTCGCGCTCCGGCAGCGGGTCCTGCCACAGCAGCGTCTCCCGCGGGACCTCGGGGCCGAGGTACAGCGCCTTCGGTCCCATGTCGCGGTGGGTGAGCTTGTACCAGGCGCGGGCGAAGGCGTCCGCGAACTCCTGGGGGTTCTCGTGGAAGCGGCGGGAGATCGGCCCGTACACCGGGTCGAGGCGCAGCGCCAGGTCGGTGGTGAGCATGTTCGGCGCGATCCTCTTCGAGGAGTCGTGGGCGTGCGGGACCGTGCCCTCGCCCGCGCCGTCCTTCGGCCGCCACTGCTTGGCGCCGGCCGGGGACTCGGTCAGTTCCCACTCGTAGCCGAAGAGGACGTCGAAGAAGCTGTTGTCCCACTGGGTCGGCGTCGGGGTCCAGGTGACCTCCAGGCCGGAGGTGATGGCGTCCCCGCCCTTGCCGGTGCCGAAGGTGCTCCGCCAGCCCAGGCCCTGCTCCTCGAGGCCGGCCGCCTCGGGGTCGGCGCCGACGTGGTCGGCGGGACCGGCGCCGTGGGTCTTGCCGAAGGTGTGACCACCGGCGATCAGGGCGACGGTCTCCTCGTCGTTCATCGCCATGCGGCGGAACGTCTCACGGATGTCACGGGCGGCGGCCAGCGGGTCCGGGTTGCCGTTGGGGCCCTCGGGGTTGACGTAGATGAGGCCCATCTGGACGGCGCCGAGCGGGTTCTCCAGTTCGCGGTCGCCGGTGTAGCGCCTGTCGTCGAGCCAGGTGGTCTCGGGACCCCAGTAGACGTCCTCCTCCGCCTCCCACACGTCCTCGCGGCCGCCGCCGAAGCCGAAGGTGGTGAAGCCCATCGACTCCAGGGCCACGTTGCCGGCGAGGATCAGCAGGTCGGCCCAGGAGATCTTCTGGCCGTACTTCTTCTTGACCGGCCACAGCAGGCGGCGGGCCTTGTCCAGGTTGGCGTTGTCGGGCCAGCTGTTCAGCGGGGCGAAGCGCTGCTGGCCGGCACCGGCGCCGCCGCGGCCGTCGCTGATCCGGTAGGTGCCGGCGCTGTGCCAGGCCATACGGACGATGAGCGGGCCGTAGTTCCCGAAGTCGGCCGGCCACCAGTCCTGGGAGGTGGTGAGCACCTCGGCGATGTCCCGTTTCACGGCGGGCAGGTCAAGGGACGCGAAGGCCTCGGCGTAATCGAATTCCCCGCCCAGCGGATTGGCCACGGCCGGGTTCTTGGCGAGGATCTTCAGGTTCAGCCGTTCCGGCCACCACTGGCGGTTGCCGCCGCCCTGGGTCGGGTGCAGAGCGCGGTCATGTGCGACGGGGCAGCCACCGCTCGTGCCCTCCGCCTTCGCATCCGTGACGATCGCGTCGTGGTTCTCAGTCATGGCAATCCTTCCGAACTCTGCGGAAATACGTGCTCAGGAACTGCGGCCGGTGGAACAGTCGGGGCAGGTGCCCCAGTAGACGACCTCGGCCTCGTCGATGGAGAAGCCGCGGTCGTCGGAGGCGGTCAGGCAGGGCGCGTCGCCGACCGCGCAGTCGACGTCGGCGACGGCGCCGCACGACCGGCACACGATGTGGTGGTGGTTGTCACCCACGCGTCCTTCGAACCTGGCCGGGTGCCCGGCCGGCTCGATACGGCGCACGAGTCCCGCCGCGGTGAGGGCGTGCAGGGCCTCGTAGACGGCTTGCAGGGAGATGTGGCCCACGCGCTCGCGCACCTTGGAGGCGATCGCCTCGACGCCGAGGTGGCCGCCCTGCCGGACGGCCTCCAGCAACGCGACGCGGGCCGCCGTCACGCGCAGGCCGGCACCGCGTAGCTCGTCGGCGGTGGTCGGGGCCGGAGAGGCGGGCATGGGCCGAACCTACCGGCCCAAACACGAACGGTTCAAGAAAACGAACGAACCGATTCTGGCGGCCCGATGGGGCCGTGAGCGGCGGGGTGCCGGAGCGGCGGCCGGTCGGGATCATGCCCGCATCATGTGTCCGCATGCCGCCGCCCACCTGGCGGTGAGCCGCGAGATCCTCCGAAGGGGTGCGCCACGGGGGCGTGCGGCCCGGCCGTCCGTGGCATACGGGGGTCAGCCGTCCGGCAGCAGTGTGACGTTCCCCATGGGGCGTGATGGACCGGAGAAGAGCGGGCAAGGTACCCCCTCATGCCCCAAGCGAACCCTCTGCGGCAGGTGATTCGATGACAACGGCGACGACCCGGGCGTTCCGGACGCCGCCCACGGGATCCGGTGCGAAGTCCGCCGGGTCCTCCCCGCCGACCGCCAGACCCTCCCTGCCCTCCCTCACCGGGCTGCGCTGGATGGCCGCGTTGCTGGTCTTCGGACTGCACGTGAACAACTTCGGCTACTTCGGCGGTATCGCCGGCCGGTACGTGTCCTGGGGATTCGGGGCCGGCGCCACCGGAGTGTCGTTCTTCTTCGTACTGTCCGGGTTCGTGCTGACCTGGTCGGCACGGCCCGGCGACCGCGCGCTCGCCTTCTGGCGGCGGCGCATCGCACGCGTCTACCCGGTCCACCTCGTCACCCTCGCCGTGGCCCTGCTCATGGCGTACACACTCGCGCGGCAGCCGCGGCCGGAGCCGAAGCAGGCGGTGGCCAACGTACTGCTGCTGCACTCCTGGTGGCGTCCGTGGTGGCAGACGCTGAACCCGGTCAGCTGGTCGCTGGCCTGTGAGGCGTTCTTCTACGCCGCGTTCCCGCTGCTGTACCTGCTGCTCCGCCGGCTCGGGGCGCGCGGCTCGGCCGCGCTCGGTGTGCTGTGCGTCGCGGCGGTCCTGGTGCTGGCCCGGGCGGACGCCCATCACTGGTGGCGGTACGCGCTCTACTCGTTCCCCGCCGCGCGGCTGCCCGAGTTCGTGCTCGGCGCGGTCACCGCGCGCCTGGTGCTGCTGGGCCGCTGGCGCGGGCCCGGCCTGGAGGCGTCGCTCGCCCTGGCGGTGACCGGCTACTTCTTCGTGCCGCAGGTGGCCCCCGGCTACTCCGCCACCATGTGCACCCTCGCCGGTTTCGTGATGCTCATCCCGGCGGCGGCCGTCGCGGACCTGAACGGGCTGCCCTCCCTGTGGCGGCGCCGGCGGCTCGTGCGGCTCGGGGAGCTGTCGTTCGCCTTCTACATGATCCACCTGCTGGTGCTGCGCGCCACGACCCAGTTGCTGGGCACCAAGCCGCACTACGGTCCGTGGGCCGGACTCGCCGTCACCACGGTGCTGTTCGCCGTGTCGCTCGCGCTGTCCTGGGTCCTGTACGAGGCGGTCGAGTGCCCGGCGAGACGGCTGCTGCTGCGGCGCCGGGCGTCCACCCGGGCGGCGGAGCGGGCGGCGCCCCGCGGTGAGGCTTCGGGACCGGCCCGGGAGTCGCCGGCCGGTCGCACTACCGGGTGACGTCGGCAACACCCAGGAGAGTCCGGCGCGATCCGGGGTAGACGCCTCCCCGACACCGGCCCGGCGGCTCAGGCCCCCGGGCCCGGACCACGACGCGACGAAGGAGCCGTAAGGACGTGCGAGGCGAGAAGACCGCGGTGCGCCGGCGGGCGGACAGCGCCCCGTGCGCCGCCCGTGCGCTATTGGCGCTGCGGGGCCTCCCCTCGTACCTGCGGGCGCCATCCGCCGCTCAGCCGTACCCCTGGCCCTTCGCGAACGTGGGGGCGCGAGCCACTGCTCAGGCGGAGGGGCCGCCCGGCGCGCCGGGCACCTCGGTGGTGGCCGGCGCCACGGGGACGATGGCGCCCGCGCCGTCCGGCCGGCCGGACCCCGCGCTCAGCATGCGGGCCGCCGCGGCGGCCCGGCACACCTCCGGGCCCTCCAGCGGGGTCCGCCTCTCGGCCGCCGGCATCGCGGCCGGCACGGCTTCGTCCTCCGCCTGCCTGCGGGCGCGCGGACCGGCGAGGACGGCACGGCCGCGGCCCCCCAGGCGCAGCCGTGCCTGGCACCGGCCGGCGGCGCCCGGCCCGCGTTCGGGTGATCCGGTGATCTCCAGCCGGTCGCACGGCCCGCTCGCGGACGGCGGCGTCGTGCCGGGGCGGCCGGCGAGGGTGCGCGCGCTGGTGCCGTCGTGCTGTTCCGGAACGAGCGGCACGCGGACCCGTGAGGTGGACGCGGGTGCCCTGGGGGCCCGGCCCGACAGCACGTCCGGCGACTCCGCGGCCGTGGCGGTCACCCGGGCGGCTTCGCCGGACGGTGGCCGACGGCGGGAGGCGGCCACGCTCCCCCTCTCACAGGCACGGGAACGGTCCCCGGCGTGTCCGTGGACGGCTCTTCGGCCGGACTGCCCGCGGCGCCGGGCGAGTTGACGATCCAGAGCCCGGGACGGGTTTGGCCGGGCTCGAATGCGGGGCTAGTGTTGCCGGACGGCAATGATCGGCTCGGAGCCGGCCGACCGGCGGCACCTGGCTGTGCGAGAGGAGAGATGAGAGTGCCGGAGCAGGACGTGGCCGAATCGGCGCCGCAGGTGGTGAGTGCCTTCCTGGAGCAGCGCCGCGAACAGATCGCCCAGCGGTGGGCCGACGCCCCGTTGTTCCGCTGGGTCTTCACCGTGTCCCGCGACGAGGCGGTCGAGGCGTGCAAGCTCGTGGTGGACGCGCTGTCCGAGGTTGCCGTCAGCGGCCGGCTGGAGGACGTCGCGACCGCCGGATTCGCGCCGGTGCGCGACCAGTTGGGGCGGATGGCCCAGACCCGGGCCCGTGCCGGATCCACGCCCGCACAGATCGCCGGCGAGGTGGCCGGACTGCGCGGACCCGTGATCGAGCTGCTGCGCGCGGAGTTCACCGACCCCGACACCCCGCACGCCCAGGAGTGTGTCCTGGCGCTGACCCTGCTGATGGGCACGCTGCGCCTGGTCGTGATGGAGACGGCACTGGACGCGAACGCGGACCTCATCGAGCGGCAGCGGCAGCAGCTCCTGGAAGTGGCCACCCCGGTCATCAAGCTGTGGGAGGGCACGGTCGCCGTCCCGCTGATCGGCACCCTGGACAGCGCGCGCAGCCAGATCGTCATGGAGTCCCTGCTGGAGGCCATCGTCGACCAGCGGGCCCGCTACGCCATCCTGGACATCACCGGCGTGCCCACGGTCGACTCGCTGGTCGCGCAGCACCTGATGAAGACGGTGGCGGCCGCCCGGCTGATGGGCGCCGAGTGCATCGTCTCCGGTATCCGCCCGGCGATCGCGCAGACGATCGTGCAGCTCGGCATCGACCTGGGTTCGGTGCTCACCCGGGCCTCGCTGGCCGACGCGCTGGCGTACGCCCTGAGCCGGCAGGGCATCGAGGTCTCCCGTGCGGACGCGGGTGCGAGCGCGCGGTGAGCCAGCCCCTTCCCGGTCAGTCCGCCCAGGTCCCGGTGCTCGCCCTGGGCGACGTCCTGCTCGTCTCGCTGCAGGGCGAGCTGCACGACGGCATGGCCGAGCAGTTGCAGCACGACATCTCCAGCCGCATCTCCGCCAGCGAGGTGACCGGTGTGGTGATCGACATCTCCGGAGTGGACATCGTCGACTCGTTCCTCGGCCGGGTGCTCGCGGAGATCGCCTCCACGGCCGCGCTGCTGGCGGCGCGCACGGTCCTGGCCGGGATGCGGCCCGCGGTGGCGATCACCCTGGTCGAGCTGGGGCTCACCCTGCCCGGTCTGGTCACCGCCCTGGACGTGGACCGCGCTCTGGAACTGCTGTCCCAGGGGGGCACATGATGCGCCCTTCCGGCCAGGCACCGGCTACCAGCCTGCCCATCGGCTCGGACGCCGATCTGGCCTGGGTCCGGCAGCAGGTGCGGCAGTACGCGGCGCAGCTCGGTTTCGGCCTCGTGCAGCAGACCAAGCTGGTCACGGCGGCCAGCGAGCTGGCGCGCAACACCCTGGTGCACGGCGGCGGCGGGCAGGCGGAGATCACCGCGCTCGACGACGGCCGGAGCCGGGGCCTGCGGATGCGCTTCACCGACCAGGGCCCGGGCATCCGGGACCTGGAGCTGGCCATGACCGACGGCTACACCACCGGGGGCGGTCTGGGGCTGGGCCTGAGCGGCGCGAAGCGGCTCGTGCACGAGTTCCACGTGGACACCGAGCCCGGCCGGGGCACCACCGTCACGGCCGTCGCCTGGGTGACACAGGTCCCCTCCTCGCGTCCGGGGGCCGGATGAGCCGGGTGTGGGAGGTCCCGGTGCACGACTCGACGCGGGTCCGGGACGCCCGGACGGCCGCCCGGGAGGCGTGCGCCCACGCGGGTCTCGCCCCGTCGCGCGCGGCGGACGCGGAGCTGGTCGCCACCGAACTGGCAACCAACCTGCTCAAGCACGCGGGCGGGGGCCTGATGGTGGTGAACCTGGTGCCGCGGGCCGACGGGGGCGCGGGCACCTCGGTGCAGATCTTCTCCCTGGACCACGGGCCGGGCATCGCCGACGTCGACATAGCGTTCCGCGACGGCTACACCACCGCGGACGTCTCCCTCGGCGCGGGCCTCGGCAGCTGCCGCCGGAGCGCGAACGCCTTCCACCTGTACAGCGCGCCGGGCCGCGGGACGGTGGCGACGGCCCGGATGGACCCGGACCCCGCGAGGGACGGTGCCGCGCCGGCCCACCTGCCCGTGGGCGGGATCACCCTGGCACTCGCGCGGGCCGAGCAGTGCGGCGACGCCTGGAGCGGGGTGCGCTCCGGGAGCCTGCTGACCCTGCTGCTCGCCGACGGTCTCGGGCACGGTCCCAAGGCGGCGCACGCGGCCGGCGCCGCCGTCGCGGAGCTGCGCGGCGTCGCGCACCTGCCGCCCGAGGACATCCTGCGCCGGCTGCACACGGTGCTGCGGCCCACCCGGGGCGCGGCGGTCGCCGTGGCCCAGGTGGACACCGAGCGGGCCGAGCTCCAGTTCGCCGGGGTCGGCAACATCGGCGCCCGGTCACTGTCCGGGGACACCTGGACCTCCCTCATCTCCCACCCGGGAATCGTCGGCGCGTACTTCCCCGCAAACGTCCCCGTGCGCAGGCTGCCGTGGCACCGGGACAGCCTCCTGGTCCTGCACAGTGACGGACTGCCCAGCCGCTGGACCCCGCCGGAGGACCCCCGCCTGCTCGCCCACGACCCGTCGGTGGTGGCCGCCACGATCCTGCGGGACGCCGGCAGCCCCGCCCGCCCCGTACGCGACGACACCAGCGTGGCCGTACTGGCCCCCGACCGCCGGACCCAGCTCCCATGACAGCCGCCTCTGACACCTGGACCATCGCCTCCGCCGCCGACGCGGCCCGCGCCCGTGCCCTGCTGTCACGGCTCGCGGCGGACGCCGGGGTGCCGGCGGCCGACCGCGCCCGCTTCCTGGCCGATCTCGGCGCCCGGCTGCGCCGCGGCCTGCCCACGGCTCGCGCGGAGCTGACCGTGACCTGCCGGCCGGACGGGGAGCTGCGGGTCGTCCTCGGCGGCGCCGAGCCCTGGCGGTACACGCTCGTCTGCCCCTCCCCCGTGGCCGGCCCGCTGCCCGGTCCGGCCGGTGTGGACGAGGCCCGGCTGGCCGAGGCCCTGCTGGACGCGGACGAGGAGACGGCGGCCGTCCTGGCGAGCCTGGACGAGGCCGAGGAAGTGGTCCGCTTCCACCGCGAGGAGCTGCACCAGACCAACCAGGGCGTGCTGGCGCTGCACGCCGAGCTGGAGGCCGCCGCCCTGGCCCAGCGCGAACTCCTGGAGGCCGAGCGGAGCGCACGCGCGGAGGCCGAGAAGGCACGCCGCCTGCTGACCTTCCTGGCCAACGCCAGCGCCGTCCTCAACGCCTCGCTCGACCACGAGGACATCCTGCGCCGGCTCCCGGAACTGCTGGTGCCGGAGTACGCCGGGCGCGTGGACATCTGGCTCATGGACGACGACGAACGCACACCGCCGGGCGAGCGGGCGGCGGCCGCGGTGACGGCGGCGCGCACCGGCCGCCCCCAGCACGCCGGCGCCCACCCCGGTGAACTGCCGGGTGTGGACGACCTGCCGGCCTCCGCGCTGTCCCCGCACCGGCCGCTGCTGTGCCTGCCGCTGGGCGCCCGCACGGTGCGGGGTGTGCTGACGCTGTCCGCGCCCGGCGACCGCTTCGATCCCGACACCACGGTGATGTTGCTGGAGGTGGCCCGCCGGGCCGGGATCGCCCTGGACAACGCCCGCCGCTACGAACAGCACCGCGACGTCGCCGAGGAGCTGCAGCGTGCCCAGCTCACCGAGCTGCCCACCACCGCGGGCCTCGCCCTGGCCGCCCGCTATCTGCCGGCCACGCACGGTCTGAACATCGGCGGCGACTGGTACGACGCCTTCCCCCAGCCCGACGGCAGCGTGCTCGCGGTGATAGGGGACGTCACCGGCCACGGACTGCGCGCCGCGGTCATCATGGGTCAGTTGCGCACCGCCCTGCGCGCGTATGCCGTGGAGGGCAACGGTCCCGCCCGGATCCTGACCCTGCTGCACCGGATGCTGCGCCATCAGCAGCCGGAGCTGTACGCGACCTGCGCGATCGCCCGGTTCACGCCCGGTGGGTCCGCCGTGGTGCTGGCCGCAGCCGGGCATCCGCCCGCCGTCGTGCGGGAGCCCGGGGGCGAGGTGCGGGTGCTGGAGGCCAAGCCAGGGATCATGCTGGGTGTTCCGGTGCCCTACGAGTACGCGGAGCACACCGTCGAACTGCCGGCGGGGTCCACGCTGGCGCTCTACACCGACGGTCTGGTGGAGCGGCGGTCGGCCGGCATCGACGCGGGCATCGACCGGCTCGCGCAGGCCATGGGCGCGCTCGGCGCAGCGGATCTGGAGGACCTGGACACGGCGGCCGACTCCCTGCTGAAGCCGATGCTGCACGACTCCGAACACGACGACGACATCTGCCTGTTGCTGTGCCGCACGACGTGACGTGACCGGCCGTGCGCCGGCCCCGCGGGGGGGGCGGCGCACGGCCGGCGTCACCTGCACCGTCCGGGGCGCGGTCAGGCCGCGGCGGGGAAGCGTTCCCAGACCCGGTGGGCGCCGAGCAGGGGGACGAGCTGCTGCAGCACGGTCGTGGCGCCGTCGCCGGCGACCACGCCGGGGGCGTCCAGCGGGATGCCCGCGGCCTCCAGCGCGCTCTCGCCGCCCTTGGTCGTGCCGATGGCCTTGCCGTGCCGGAACGCCTCGGCGAGCAGCAGACCGACCCGGGGGTCGGGGGTGGCCGGCTGGGCCGTGGGCAGGCCCGCCTTGGCGTCACGGGCGCCGAAGGCGTCGGCGCCGACACCGGGCGTGCCGGCCACCAGGAGGGCGTCGAACTCCACCGAACGCGCCGTGGTGTAGGTCCGCTGGACGGTCAGCACGTCGGCACCCGAGCCGAGGGTCCCGCCGGCCGGTGCGACCACCAGCGGCACCATGCCGCTGTCCAGCACCTCCTGGCGCACGGTCCTCACTCCGTCGAGGTCGCCGTCCGGTCCGGTGATGATGCCGATGACGCGTCCGTCGGTGGGCCAGGTCTGCCCGACCTGCGAGAGGGCGGGGCTGGGCTCGACGTCGGCCAGGGGCACCGTGGGCTCGGGTGCGGGCAGGCCGAGGCCGACGGCGACGCCCGCGCACAGCTCCGGGTCGATGTTCGCGAGTACCTGCAGGGCCCGCTCCCGGATGGCCTGCTCGTAGCACTTGCCGAGCTCGAAGGTGTAGGCGTGGATGATGTGCTCGCGCTCCACCGGGCTCATGCTGAGCCAGAAGCGGCGGGGCTGGCTGAAGTGGTCGTCGAACGACTCCGGCGCCTCACGGACCTTGGTCGACTCCGCCACCCGCACGGGCGTCTCGACGTACGCGCCCGTGTCCGCGCCGGCCGTGAACGGGCAGCCGCCGTCCAGGGAGTTGGGCCGGTACGGGGCGACGCCCCGGTGCACGGCCGTCTGGTGGAAGCCGTCACGCAGCATGTCGTTGACGGGTGACTGCGGCCGGTTGATCGGGATCTGCGAGAAGTTGGGCCCGCCCAGACGGGTGATCTGGGTGTCCAGGTAGGAGAAGAGCCGGCCGGCGAGCAGCGGGTCGTCGGTGATGTCGATGCCGGGCACGAGGTGACCGACGTGGAAGGCGACCTGTTCCGTCTCGGCGAAGTAGTTCGACGGGTTGCGGTTGAGGGTGAGCAGCCCGATGGGCTGCACGGGGGCGAGTTCCTCGGGGACGATGTTCGTCGGGTCCAGCAGGTCGATGCCCTCGAACGTCTGGTCCGGGGTGTCGGGGAAGGTCTGGATGCCGAACTCCCACTCCGGGTAGGCGCCCGCCTCGATGGCGTCGTAGAGGTCGCGGCGGTGGAAGTCCGGGTCCACGCCGCCCACGATCTGCGCCTCCTCCCACACGAGGGAGTGCACGCCCAGCTTGGGCTTCCAGTGGAACTTCACCAGGGTCGTCTCACCGGCGGCGTCGACCAGGCGGAAGGTGTGGACGCCGAAGCCCTCCATCGTGCGGTAGGAGCGCGGGATGCCGCGGTCGGACATGTTCCACAGCGTGTGGTGCGTGGCCTCCGTGTGCAGGGTGACGAAGTCCCAGAACGTGTCGTGGGCGCTCTGGGCCTGCGGGATCTCCCGGTCGGGATGCGGCTTGCCGGCGTGGATGACGTCCGGGAACTTGATCGCGTCCTGGATGAAGAAGACCGGGATGTTGTTGCCGACGAGGTCGAAGACGCCCTCGCTGGTGTAGAACTTGGTCGCGAACCCCCGGGTGTCGCGGACGGTGTCGGAGGAGCCCCGGGAGCCGAGGACGGTGGAGAAGCGCACGAACACCGGCGTTTCGACGTCCTCGGCGAGGAACGCCGCCTTCGTGACGTTCGCCGCCGTGCCGTAGCTGCGGAACACCCCGTGGACTCCGGCGCCGCGGGCGTGGACCACGCGCTCGGGGATGCGTTCGTGGTCGAAGTGCATGACCTTTTCCCGCAGGTGGTGGTCCTGGAGGAGCACCGGGCCGCGGGGGCCCGCCTTGAGCGAGTGGTCGGTGTCGTACAGCCGGGTGCCCTGGGCGTTGGTCAGGTAGTTGCCGCTCTGGGCCATCCGTGCCTGGTCGGCTCCGGTGGGCTGACCGGTCGGCGAGACGGTGTCCGGGCCGCTCTGGTCGGGCTTGGGGGGCAGCGGCTCCCGGGGGTCGGTCGGCTCCGCGAGCGACGGCGACTCCGGCGCCGGCTTGCCGGGGATGCCCTCCTCGGGGCCCGTGGGGCCGCCGTGGAGGGCGTCCGCCACCTTGTCCGCCGCTCGCCTGAGGGGGTTGGTCTCGCTCATCAATACCATTCCTTCGCTGGTCACGAGGGCAGGCCCGGCACGGCGAGCCGGGCGGGCCGGCATGCGGGAACCACGCCCGGGCATGCGGCCGACGACATGATCGAAGCGGATGAAAACAGCTGAAAAGGGTCGACGTGACCCTCGTACGGAGGTCCCCGGGCCGGGGCGTCCGAAACCGGGAATCTCGGGGATTTCCCGGTCGGGGTGAAGTCGGGCCGTCTCTCATCGAGTTGCCGGGGCGGCAGGCCCGCCGGACGCACGGTCCGGACCCGGGGACCGCCGGACGGGGCCAAGAGCCTCCCGCGGCGGATGTCTTTCGCGAGCAGGGCCGGCTTCTTGACCCGGGGCGCGGACCAGCTCAGGCCGCCCGCAGTGGCCACCCTATGCGTTGCCGCGCACCCCCGCAGTTCGGTTCGTCCCGGTCAGTGACGGGCCATGACACGCATGGTCTTCAGGGCGGGGTCGGCCGCGCCGGCGATCAGGAAGCCGTGCTCGACCCCGCTGCGCAGGTACTCGACGATCTCCGGTGTGATCACCTCGCCCGGCGCCACGACCGGTACGCCCGGCGGATAGGGGCAGATCATCTCGGCGGCGATCCGCCCGGCGGCCCGTTCGGCGGGCACCTGTTCGGCGGGTCCGAAGAAGGCCTCGCGGGGCAGCACGGCCTGTTCCAGCTCCAGCGCGCCGGGCTCGGGCAGCCGCACGGGGGGCTGCCGCTCGATGGAGTCGGCGCGTTCCACGAGCGAGCGCACGGAGTCCAGGAAGATCTTCTCGGTCTCGTCGTCGTCGGAGTGGGTGATGGAGGCGCTGATCCGGCAGGTGTCGGAGCCGCCGACGTCGATGTGGCGGTTCGCGCGCAGCCATTCGGCCGCCTGCATGCCGCTGATGCCGAGGCCGCGCACGTCGACGACGATCTTCATCGGGTCGTACTGGGCGGCCAGTCCCTCCTCGACGACCTCCCCGCCCATGACCCGCAGTCCCGGCAGTTCCCGCAGCTGTGCCCGGATGCGTTCGGCGCGGTGCAGGGCCGTGTCCAGCAGGTCGCGGCCCTGCTCCACCATCTGCCTCCGCCATCCGTCGAGAGCCGCGTACATCAGGCTGGAGGCGCTGGTGGTGCCGAGCAGGTCCTCGCGCTGTTTGAGCACGTCGGGCGAGATCCGGTCGTGCTGGAGGTGGAAGACCGAGCTCTGCTCCAGGGCCCCGCCCATCTTGTGGACGCTGGTGACGACCAGGTCGGCGTCCGCGTCCATGCCCCAGGTGGGCAGGTCCGGGTGGAACGGCAGGTGGGCTCCCCACGCCTCGTCCACGACGAGCGGCACGTCGGCCGCGTGGCAGACGTCGGCCACCGCGCGGATGTCGGCGCAGGTGCCCCAGTCGGTGGGCGTGATCAGCAGCATGCCCTTGGCGTCCGGGTGCTCCCGCAGCCGGTCGCGCACGTCGTCGGCCTCCGGCGGGTGGGCCATGTGCCGTTCGCCGTCGAACTTCGGGTGGACCCAGATCGGCACCACGCCGTTGATGATGACGGCGGCGATGACCGACTTGTGCGCGTTGCGGGACAGCAGCAGCTTCTCCCCCGGGCCGGCGACCGCGCACATGGCGGTCTTGACCGACAGGGAGCTGCCGCAGGTCGAGAAGAACGCCTGCTCGGCGCCGACTGCGTCGGCCATCAGCTCCTGCGCCTGCTCCAGCACTCCCTGCGACTGGCGTCGGTCGTCCAGCCCGTTCATGGTGAGCACGTCCGAGCGGAAGACGTCCTCGCCGAGGATCTCGGCGACCCGGGGATCGGTTCCGCGGCCCTGTTTGTGTCCGGGTGGCCCGTAGACCACGTCTCCGCGTCGCCGGAACTCCTGCAGGGCTTCCAGGACGGGTACGCGTGAGTGGTCCATGTCTGTCCTCCTGAGCTGGTCGGGGCCGCACCGACCGTGTTGCACCCGCCGCGCGGTCCAAACACGCGGGGCTGGTGTCGGTGGCCCGTTCGGTGGAACCCGGCCGGGGCCCTTCGTCCGCTCCGGGAACGGAACGAGCCCGCAGGAGGCCCTTGTGTCGCTGTACCGCAGAGTCCGGGAGGAGACCGCGCGGCGCGCCGACGCGCTGTGGGCCGTCGCGTCGGCTCTGCACGCCGACCCGGAGACCGCGTTCGCCGAGCACCGGGCCGCGGCCCTGCTCACGGGCGAGCTGGAGCGCGCGGGTTTCGAGGTGCGGCGGCAGGTCGCGGACCTGCCGACCGCGTTCACGGCACGCTCGGGCCGGGGGCGGCCCGTCGTCGCCTTTCCCCTGGAGTACGACGCTCTGCCCGGCCTGGGGCACGCCTGCGGGCACAACCTGATCGCGGCCGCGGGGCTGGGCGCCGCGCTGGTCACGGACGCGGTGCTGGACGGGGGCGGGGGAACGGTGCTGGCGGTGGGTACGCCGGCCGAGGAGGGCGGCGGCGGCAAGGCCCTGGAGGTGGACGCCGGGATCTTCGACGACGTGGACGCGGCCCTGATGTTCCACCCGGGGGTGTACGACTGGGTGCGGGCGCCGCTGACCGCGCAGGAGCAGTACCGGGTCGGCTTCCGGGGGCGGGCCGCGCATCCGACGGGCAACCCGACCGAGGGCATCGACGCGCTGGCGGCGCTGATCGAGCTGTTCAACGTGCTGTCGGCGCTGGGCCGGCGGCTGCCGGAGGGGTCCCACGTCCAGGGCATCATCACCCACGGGGGCACGGCGACGAACATCGTGCCCGAGTACGCCGAGGGCCGGTTCGGACTGCGTGCCCTCACCACCGGGGCACTGGACGACCTCGCGGGGCGGCTGCGCACCGCCGCCGAGGGCGTCGCCCGGGCGACCGGTACAACCGTCACGACGGAGCGCGCGAGCGTGCGGTACGAACACTTCCGCGACAGCGAGGTGCTGTCGGAGCGGTTCGCCGGGCATCTGAAGGGTGCCGGCATCGCCCTCGGTCCGCCCGCTCCGGGGGTCTATCTGGGGTCCTCCGACATCGGCAACGTCAGCGGACGGGTGCCCGCCATCCACCCGTTCGTCGCGATCACGGGCGCCGACGGCTCCGACCACACACCCGAGTTCGCCGAGGCCGCGGCCTCGGACCGGGCCCGCCGTGTCCTCATGGCCGTCGTGGAGGCGCTGGCCTGCACGGCCGTGGACGTGCTGCGCGAAGCGGACCTGCGCGGCCGGGCCTGGCGGGACCTGCGCGACGTCGCGGCACCACGGCCGTAGCGCGCCCTTCGCGCGGGCCGTGTCCCCGGGACGGAGCCGGCTCCGTCCCGGGGGCACGGGCGGGGTCACGGGAAGGACGTCACCTTGGAGGGGACGGTGCTGGTCCCCGAGGTGGGCGGGCCGGTGCCGTTGACAACGTGGGCGTACTGGCCGTTGCCGCCGAGGGAGATCACCAGCAGGTCGTGCATCCTGATGCCGGAGGCCGTGGGCACCTGGAAGCCGTGGGCCTGCACGATCGAGGGATCGGCCGTGTAGTTGCAGTAGCTGCCCAGGCCCCAGGCCTCGTGGGTGGTGACGGAGTCGGCGACCTTGTAGGCCGCGTAGCCGGTGATGCCGTCATGGGTGACGGCCGCGGCGTTCGGGGCGTCGTACGCTTTCTCGTTCTGGAAGAAGACGGTCCGGCCGCGTTCTCCGCTCCAGTAGACGTCGTACTTGTTGAAGTGTTCGACGAACAGGCCGGTGGCGAGGACGTCGTCGCCGTTGACGCGCAGCCCGTAGTCGGCGCGGTTGGTGTCCCAGCCGACGCCGCTGCCGTGGTCGGCCCGCCAGATCCAGGTGTGGTCGATGAGGACGTCGTCGCTGTCGACCACCACGGAGTTGGTGGCGAGGCCGGGTCCGGCGCCGCCGACGCGGATGAACACGTCCTGCAGGGTGGTGGGGTTGGCGGAGTGGTCGGCGCCGGCGCCGGGGGTGCCGATCCGCAGCAGTGTGTCGGAGTTGACGGGTCCGGCGTCGATGAGGAACCCGGCGAGCCGCACGCCGTCGACGTCGGCCACGTGCATCGCGTCGACGCCGTTGTCCGGGACGAGGGTGGCGAGTCCGAGGCCGAGGACGACGGTGTTGGCGCGGGTGACGTCGATGGTGCGGTCGAGGTGGTAGACGCCCGGCGTGAAGAGGAGGTTGAGGCCCTGGGCCAGGGCGGTGTTGATGGTGGCGGCGGTCGCGCCGGGCTTGACGACGTAGAACTGGTCGAGGGGCAGGGAGGTGCCCGCGTTCGCGGGCCAGGACACGCCCCGGGCGGCGGTGCGCTTGGCCGGGACGAAGACCTTGTAGGCGGAGCCGTCGAGGTAGAGGAACGGCTTCTCGCGCGAGACCGGCGTCGTGTCCAGGGTGGTGTACGGGCCGCTGTCGAAGTCGGTCGCCGGCGCGCCCTGCACGCCGGAGAAGGTCATGTTCCACACGCCGTTGGTCCAGCCGCCGACCGAGCTGTCGCGGGTGTACCACTGCTGCTGGGAGTACGGCCCGACGGTGCCGTCGATCTTCGAGTCCGCGATGTAGCCGCCGGAGGCCCAGCCGTAGCCGTTGGGCGCGAGGTTGAGGCCGCCCTGGACGTGGATGCGGCGGAAGGGCGCGGCCTGCGCGACGGCCCAGCGGTCGGTGCCGTTCGACGGCTTGACGGCGAGATTCTCCGCCGAACGCCAGAAGTTCTGGGTGGCGTTGCCGTTGAACCAGCCGGCGTCGACGGTGACGTCGCCGTTGATCCGGGTGTCGTCGGGGTTCAGCCCCAGACCGGAGATCGAGGTGTAGAAGCCGATCTGGGCGTTGATGTCGTCGTAGGTGCCCGGCTTGAGCAGGAACTGGTAGCGGCCGGTGCCGAACTGGGCCGACTCCTGCTTCCTGAAGACGTCGTCGAACTTCTGCTGGAGGTTCGGCGTGGAGGGGTCGACGACGATGACGTTCGGGCCGAGGTCACCGCCGCCCTGCACCGGCGGGGTGCCGGTCGGTCCGGTGTGCACGGCGACCTCCCACAGCGAGTACCCGTAACCGGTGCCGCGTGCGGTGCCGTGGATCCGGACGTACCGGCCGGAGCCGCTGACGTCGTACGACGCGGTGCCCCCGGTCGCGCCGGTGACGTCCTTCAGGGTGCTCCAGCTCTGGCCGTCGGCGGAGGCCTGGATCCGGAAGTCCTTGCCGTACGCGGCCTCCCAGTTCAGGTCCACCTTGCACAGGTCCTCGACGGAGCCCAGGTCGACCTGCAGCCACTGGGGGTCGGCCGCCTGGCTGGACCAGCGGGTCGAGGCGCTGCCGTCGAAGGCGGCGGAGGCCGGGGTGCCGGCGTTCTCGGTGGAGGAGGCGGAAGCGGGCCTGCCCTTGGCCGCGTTGGCCGTGCCGCAGGCCGGCTGTGTGTCACCGGTGGTGCCGAACACGCGGAACTCCCAGAGGGAGTAGCCCCATTGGGTCGCGCGGTGCAGGCCGAGCAGGCGCACGTAGCGGCCCCGGCCGGACACATCGAGCGTGTCGGTGCCTCCGTCGCCGCCGGTGACGGACTTCAGGTCGGTCCAGGTGGCGGCGTCCTCGGAGATCTGGACCTTGTAGTCCTTGCCGTAGGCGGCCTCCCAGTTCAGGACCACCCGGGTGACGGAGGCGGTGGCCCCGAGGTCGACCCGCAGCCACTGGTCGTCGGTGGCGGCGGAGGACCAGCGGGTCGCCGTGTCGCCGTCGACGGCGGCGGCGGCCGCGGTGCCGCCGTTCTCCTCGGAGGAAGCGGTGGCGGTCCTGCCCTGCGACAGGGGGGTGTCGGCGGCGCCGGCCGGGGTGGGGGCGAGGGGCAGGGTGAGCAGCGCGGCCATGGCGGCCAGCGCGACACCGAGTGGTCTCAGTCTGGTGCGGTGGGTTCTCATGTGGCGGCTCCATGCGGCAGCGGGGGCCGGTCCACCGGCCCCTCGGCTTAGTTCATGTTTTGATTTAAGTGGTGAACCAAGCGGGCCACAAGCCTTCGGGACTCAAATCCTTCGACGGCCGGCCCCGTTGCCGGTGCCGGGCCGACCGCCGGGAGACCCTTCGTGAGCGCTACGGGCGCGGGGCTGATTCTTCACCAGGTCCAGCAGCGCGGCGTGCGTCTGCGCGTCGGCGGCGGCGATCAGCCCGCCCGCGCCGGTGTGCACGGGCTCGCCGTACAGGCCTGTGACCGTGCAGCCCGCCGCCCGGCACAGCGCGATGCCCGCCGCGAAGTGCACGCTGTCGCGCAGGTCGCCGTCGGTCACGTAGGCGGCCCGGCGGCCGGCGGCCACCCAGGCCACCGCGAGCGTGCTGGAGACCACCCGGGGCCGGAACCGTGCGGTGAAGCCGGGGTCGGCCAGCAGGTGAACGGCGCGGAACGCGGGCGCGTTCGGGAACGGCGGGTCCAGGTTGACGTCCACCAGGGCGGACCCGGCCGACGGTGCGGCCTCCTCCTCGACGCCGTCCCCGCGGATCCAGGTCCGCTCGCCGTCGGTCCAGAACACCTCGCCGCCGAAGGGGTCGGCCGTCGCCGCGGCGGTGACCTCCGAGCCCACCCGCAGGGCCACGTTCACGCCGGCGAGCATGGTGCGGACGGCGTAGTTGAGGGTGCCGCACAACGGGTCGACCAGCCAGCGGCGGCGGGCGCCGGCCGCCCCGGTGCGTCCACTCTCCTCCCCCGTCACGGCGTCCGCCGGACGGGCCTCGCGCAGGACGTCGAGGACGGCGCGCTCGGCGGCCAGGTCCGCCTCCGTCGCGAAGTCACCGGCGGACTTCTCGTACCGCGCCAGCCGCCCGCCGTACAGCTCACGCACGACGGCCGCACCGGCCCTGGCCGCCCGCACGGCCAGCCGGGCGTCGGACTCCCCGTTGGTGATCGTCATGGCCCGAGGATATGCCGCGCGCCACGGTCGGGGGCACGCGTCCGGCCGCCGTGCACCGGCACGCCCCGGGCGGGACGGGTGGTTCCCGGTGGAGTGGGTAGGCCCCGGCCATGCGGGTGAGCGTGGTGGATGCGGGTTCGAACACGGTCCGGTTGGCGATCGCGGATGTGGAGGGCGGTGTTCCGCTGCCGGTGCACACCGTCAAGTGGAAGCTGCGCCTGTCCGAACACGTCGCCGCGGACGGCACCATCGCCGACGAGGCGGTGGAGCGGCTCGTCAAGGCGGTGGCCGCGGCGGGCGCCACCGCCCGGAGGTGGCACGCAGCCGGTCCGCTGGCGTTCGCCACCGCGGTGGTCCGCGGCGCGCCCAACCGGGAGGACGTCCTGCACCGGGTGGCGTCCGGGACCGGGATCCGCATGTGCACCCTGCCGGGTGAGACCGAGGCCGAGCTGACGTTCCTGGCCGCCCGCCGCTGGCTGGGCTGGAACGCGGGACCACTGGCGTTGCTCGACATCGGCGGCGGATCGCTGGAAGTGGCCTTCGGCAGGGGCCGGATGCCCGACTTCGCCGCCTCACTGCCGCTCGGCGCGCGCCGGCTGACCCAGGAGCACCTGGCGGTCCAGGACCCTCCCGGGCCGGGTGAGCTGAAGGAACTGCGCCGCCGGATCCGCCACGAACTGCGGGACGTCGCCTCGCGGATCCGCTGGGAGCGACCGCGCACCGCCGCCGTCAGTTCGCGTACGTTCCAGCAGCTCGCCCGGCTGTGCGGCGCCGCACCCGGCCGGCACGGCCCGTTCGTGGCGCGGGAGCTGGACTGCGAGGACCTGCGCGAGGCGACGCGCACCCTGGCCGCGCTGCCGGCCGCCGAGCGCGCCCAGCTGCCCGGGATCACTGCGCCCCGGGCCGCCCAGAGCCTGGCCGGCGCCGTCGTGGGGCACACCGCGCTCAAGCTCATGGGCCTGCGCCGGGCCGTGGTCTGCCCGTGGGCGATCCGCGAGGGCGTGCTGCTCCGCTACATCGAGGACGGCGCCGACTGGTGGACGGACGTCACCTCGGTCGGCGACCCCGCGACGCCGGTCCCCGCGACGCCCCTGCGCATCGCGAGTCCGACCGCGTAGCCGGCCGCGCCACGCGGAGTCAGCCGGCACCGCCACGCGGGACCGGCCGACCGGGCCGACCGACGTTTCCGAGGAGGCGGCGTGCCGTCGCGGGGGTGACGCGGCGGCCGCGTCCGTACCAGGATGGCCTCCATGTCCAACACCCTTGCGCCCGGGGGCGATCACCTGCCCCGCCAGGTCGCCGACGCCCATGTCGACGCCCTGGTCGACCTGGACCCGATCACCGGCACCTTCCTCGGTGTCGCCGAGAGTTCCGGCCGGCTCACCGACTTCTCACCGGCGGGCCAGGAAGCGATGGCCCAGCTCGCCCGCACGACCCTGCGACGGCTCACCGAGGCCGAGGCCAGGCCAGGCGGCGACAGCGTCGCCGAGCGGCGCTGCGCCCGGCTGCTGCGCGAGCGGCTGACCGCCGAAATCGCGGTGCACGAGGCGGGCGAGGGGCTGCGCAAGGTCAGCAACCTCAGCTCTCCCCTGCACCAGGTACGCGGTGTCTTCACGATCACGCCCGCCGACACCGACGACGACTGGGCGGCGATCGCCCGGCGGCTGCGGGCGGTGCCGGACTCACTGGCGGGCTACCGGGCCTCCCTGGACGCCGGCCGCGAGCGGAAGCTGCCCGCCGGCCCGCGCCAGGTCGCCACGGTGGTCGGCCAGTTGGACGAGTGGATCGGCGCCGGCACCGGCCGGGGCTGGTTCGCCGAGTTCACCGCCGCGGGACCGGAGCGGCTGCGCGGCGAACTCACCGCGGCCGCCGCGGTGGCCACCGGCGCCCTGGTGGAACTGCGCGACTGGCTCCGGGACGGCTACGCCCCGGCCGTCGAGGGCGCACCGGACATCGTGGGCCGGGACCGCTACGGCGCTCTCGCGCGTTACTACAACGGCACCGACCTCGACCTGGACGAGGCCTACGCCTACGGCTGGTCGGAGTTCCACCGGTTGCTGGCCGAGATGCGCACCGAGGCGGAGAAGGTCCTGCCGTCGGCGAGGACGCCGTGGGAGGCGCTGGCCTGGTGCGACAAACACGGCGAGGCCGTAGAGGGTGTCGAGGAGACCCGGCAGTGGCTGCAGTCGCTGATGGACGAGGCCATCGAGGCGCTGGACGGCACCCACTTCGAGCTCGCCGAGCGGGTGCGCCGGGTGGAGTCCCGGATCGCGCCGCCGGGCAGCGCCGCCGCCCCGTACTACACCGAGCCCTCGCTGGACTTCTCCCGGCCCGGCCGCACCTGGCTGCCGACCATGGGCGAAACCCGCTTCCCCGCGTACGACCTGGTCACCACCTGGTACCACGAGGGCGTGCCGGGCCATCACCTCCAGCTGGCGCAGTGGGCGCATGTCGCCGACACCCTCTCGCGCTACCAGACCACCGTGGGCACCGTCAGCGCCAACGCCGAGGGCTGGGCGCTGTACGCCGAGCGCCTCATGGACGAGTTGGGCTTCCTGACCACCGCCGAGCGCCGGCTGGGCTATCTGGACGCGCAGATGCACCGCGCCATCCGTGTCGTCGTCGACATCGGCATGCACCTGGAGCTGCGCATCCCCGGGGACTCCCCCTTCCGTCCGGGCGAGCGGTGGACGCCCGGACTGGCGCAGGAGTTCCTCGCCGCCCACAGCAGCCGCCCCGCCGACTACGTCGAGAGCGAGATCATCCGCTATCAGGGGATGGCGGGCCAGGCCATAGGCTACAAGCTCGGGGAGCGTGTCTGGCTCCAGGGGCGGGAGGCGGCCCGGGCCCGGCACGGCGCGGACTTCGACCTCAAGGCATGGCACATGGCGGCGCTTTCGCAGGGCTCACTGGGCCTGGACGACCTGCTGACCGAACTGTCGGCGCTGTGAGATCCACCGGGCCGGCCACCATGGTCCGGACCTCTGCCGCGTGGACTTGGCCGATGGCCGAAGGCTCGCCGAACTCGCCCTGGGTATGGTGTTGTTGACCCACGCGGAGCTGCTCCAGGCGCCCGGCGGCGGCGACCGCCGCCGGGCGCCTGCGAGGCCGCCGCCTCGGAGTGGAGGAACTGATGTGGGGCGTGGCCCGGTGCCGGCGCCGACGATGTCCGCCTGGCCGCCGGCGGGGCTGCCGGGCCTGCCGTGGCTCGCGCTCGGCGCGTGCCGCCGCGCGGCGGTCGTCGTGCTGCGGCGGCTGAACCGCGTGCCGCCCGCCCACGGGCTGCGGGAGACCGTCGATGGCTGAGCGGGCCGTTGAGGTTGGCCGCCCCGGGGAGTTCCGCGACGTCTACCACCGGGTCTACCGCGGGCACGGCCGCGCACTGCCGGACGCGCTGCTGGCCGGCCGCGACGAGCGGTTCGCCGTGCTCGCCGCGTCGACCAGGGCGCCCGCGCACGACATGTACCTGCGGTGGGGCTGGGCGAAGGCCGGTGAACTCGCCGGGCCACCGTACGGGGTGGCCCTCCTCGCCCTCCCCCTGACCACCTGAACCGGCACAGGCACCCAACGAAAGGCGGTACCCCATGACGTCCCCCTCCGCACCGGCCGAGCTGCTGGCCGCGATGCCGTTCGCGGCCGGCCTCGGCATCGAACTGCACGAGGCCACCGCCGAGCGGTGCGCCGGCAGCCTGGCCTGGTCCCCCGGGGCCTGCACGGTGGGCGGCGCCCTGCACGGCGGGGCGCTGATGGCGCTGGCCGACAGCGTCGGGGCCGTGTGCGCCTACCTCAACCTGCCCGAGGGCGCCACCGGTACCTCCACGGTGGAGTCGAAGACCAACTTCCTGCGGGCGGTCACCGCGGGCCGGGTCCACGCGACCGCCCGTCCGCTGCACATCGGCGGCACCCTCCTGGTCGTGCAGACGGACCTGCGGGACGACGCGGAACGGCTGGTCGGTCAGACCACGCAGACGCAGATCGCCCTCCGGAGGTAAAGAGATCGTCTGGTCTAGTCCAAGGACCAGGTTGGTCTAGTCCAATCTATTGACGTGACCGTGACACCTCCCGGAGGGTGGGGCTCCCCACCTCCCCACCCACCCCTCTGGAGGCACGCAGTGAGACGTCTTCGGGCATGTCTGGGCGCGGCGGCCGCCGTCACCCTCGCCGCCACGGGCACGACCGCGCTGGTCGCGGGCAGCGCCTCGGGCGCGGGCAACGCGCTCGACAACCGCTGGTACGCCGCCGCCCCCTACCTGATGCCGCTGGACAACGACCCGCCGGACCCGGCCGCCATCATGGACGCCACCGGCCTGAAGTCCTTCCAGCTGGCCTTCGTCCTCGCCCCGAACGGCGGCGGCTGCACGCCGACCTGGGGCGGCACGGCGCCCGTCTCCTCGGACACGGCCGTGAAGTCGGTGATCGACAGGATCCGCGCCAAGGGCGGTGACGTCTCGGTCTCCATCGGCGGCTACGGCGGCACCAAGCTCGGCCAGGCCTGCGCGGACCCCACCGCCACGGCCGCGGCCTACCAGCAGGTGATCACCAAGTACGGGCTGCGCGCCATCGACTTCGACCTGGAGGAGCCCGAGTACGAGAACAGCGCGGCCATCAGGAACGAGATCGGCGCCGCCAGGATCCTGCAGCAGAACAACCCGGGCCTGTACGTGTCGGTGACGACGGCCGGAACGGCGGACGGCACCGGCTGGTTCGGCAAGCAGATGCTGCTGGAGGCCAAGTCGCAGGGGTTCACGCCGAACAACTTCTCCATCATGCCGTTCGACGGCGGCTTCAACGGGGCGGCGAGCCAGACGAGCGCGCTGACGAAGTTCAACGAGGTCCTGCAGTCCACCTTCGGCTGGGACCAGGCGACCGCGTACGCCCACGAGGGCTTCTCCGGCATGAACGGCCGCAGCGACACGGGCGAGTACTTCTCCCAGGCCGACTTCCAGACCGTGCTCGACTACGCGACGAGCCACCACATGGACCGGTTCACCTTCTGGTCCCTGAACCGCGACCGGCAGTGCACGCCGGCCGACAACGGCGGCCGCACCTCGGGCACGTGCTCCAGCGTGGTCCAGAACTCCTGGGACTTCGCCAAGTACTCGGTGAAGTTCGCGGGCGCCACCCCGCCCAGCACGACCCCCACCCCGACCCCGACGCCGACCCCGCCGGGCGCCTCCTGCAAGGCCGCCTGGAGCTCGGCGGCGGTGTACACCAAGGACGACGAGGTCTCGTACGGCAAGCACAACTGGAAGGCCAAGTGGTGGACCCAGAACGAGGTGCCCGGCGCCTCGCAGTGGGGCCCCTGGCAGGACGAGGGCGCCTGCTGACCTACTTGACGTGTTCGGTTCAGATCGTGCGCGAGACGGCCGTCCGTACCACCCGCACCCGGCGCGACCTGCGCGATTGGTGCATCGGGGCGGACGGTCGTAGCGTCGAGTGCACACGGTCGACACGGAACGGCAGTGGGAGCGGCCATGCGCGGATCACTGGTGGGAACGGCAGTCACCCTAGCGGCGGGAGCCATGCTCACGGCGGCCATGACGACGGCCTCCGCCGGTCCGCCGGACACCTCGGCCGCGCAGGTCCGGTCCACGCAGCCGGTGCTGGTCGACTGCTCGTTCCAGCGCAACGTCCGCCCGGCCGACTTCATCCTGGCCTGCGGTGACGGCAACAGCCGCCTGCTGGGCCTGCACTGGACCGAGTGGAGCCCGCGGGGGGCGGTCGCCGAGGGCCTGAACGCGGTCAACGACTGCAAGCCGTACTGCGCGGCCGGCAAGTTCCACTCGTACCGGGTGACGGTGCGGCTGGACCGTCCGGCGCCGTGGAAGAAGGACCCGGGCGTCGACCGCTTCACCCGGATGCGCCTCACCTACGAGAACGCGCGGCCCGAGGGCTTCGACCAGGTCGTGACCTACCCGCTCTGGGGCTGACCGGCCCTCTCCTCCCGGCGTCCGCCCGGTTCCGCACACCCGCTCGCCGCGGCCGGTGGTCACCGGCCGCGGCGAGCGGTGCGCCGTCAGGCGATCTCCACCAGCAGATCGCCGCCCTCCACCTGCTGGATCCGGTTGATGGCCAGCCGGGACACCCGGCCCGCCTTCGGCGCGGTGATCGTCGCCTCCATCTTCATCGCCTCGATGGTGGCCACGGTGGCACCGGCCGCCACCTCGTCGCCCTCGGCCACCGCGAGCGTCACCACACCGGCGAACGGCGCCGCCACGTGTCCCGGGTCGGACCGGTCCGCCTTCTCCGTCACCGGGATGTCCGAGGCCGCCGCCCGGTCACGGACCTGGATGGGCCGCAGCTGGCCGTTGAGCGAGGACATCACGGTGCGCATACCGCGTTCGTCGGCCTCACCGACCGCCTGCAGCTCGATCAGCAGCCGCACACCGGGCTCCAGGTCGACGGCGTACTCCTTGCCCGGGCGCAGGCCGTAGAAGAACGCCTTGCTGTCCAGCACGCTGGTGTCGCCGAAGGACTGGCGGTGCGTCTCGAACTCGCGCGTCGGGGCCGGGAAAAGCAGCCGGTTTAGGGTCGCCCGGCGGTCCTTGGCGAGTCCGTCGCGGTCCTCGGCGGACAGCTCGGGCGCCGGCTTGGCCGCGGCCCGGCCCTGCAGCGCCTTGGTGCGGAACGGCTCCGGCCAGCCGCCGGGCGGGGTGCCCAGTTCCCCGCGCAGGAAGCCGATCACCGAGTCCGGGATGTCGAACCTGTCGGGGGTCGCCTCGAAGTGCTCGGGGGAGACGCCCGCGCCGACCAGGTGCAGGGCCAGGTCGCCGACCACCTTCGACGAGGGGGTGACCTTCACCAGACGGCCGAGGATGCGGTCGGCGGCCGCGTACATGGCCTCGATGTCCTCGAAGCGGTCGCCGAGGCCGAGGGCCACGGCCTGGGTGCGCAGGTTGGACAGCTGCCCGCCGGGGATCTCGTGGTGGTAGACGCGGCCGGTCGGGGAGGCGAGGCCCGCCTCGAACGGGGCGTAGATCCGGCGGACGCCCTCCCAGTACGGCTCCAGGTCGCCGACGGCCTGGAGGTCCAGTCCGGTGGGCCGCTCGGAGTGGTCGGTGGCGGCGACGAGCGCGGACAGCGACGGCTGCGAGGTCGTACCGGCCATGGAGGCAACCGCTCCGTCGACCGCGTCGGCGCCCGCCTGGATCGCGGCGAGGTAGGTGGCGAGCTGGCCGCCCGCGGTGTCGTGCGTGTGCAGGTGGACCGGCAGGTCGAACTCGCGGCGCAGAGCCGTGACGAGCTTGGCGGCGGCCGGGGCGCGCAGCAGTCCGGCCATGTCCTTGACCGCGAGGACGTGGGCGCCGGCCTCGACGATCTGCTCGGCCAGCCGCAGGTAGTAGTCGAGGGTGTAGAGCCGCTCGGCGGGGTCGTTGAGATCGGCGGTGTAGCAGAGGGCGACCTCGGCGATCGCCGTGCCCGTCTCCCGTACGGCCTCGATGGCGGGCCGCATCTGGCCGACGTCGTTGAGGGCGTCGAAGATGCGGAAGATGTCGATGCCGGTGGCGGCGGCCTCCTGCACGAAGGCGTCGGTCACCTCGGTCGGGTAGGGGGTGTAGCCGACGGTGTTGCGGCCGCGCAGCAGCATCTGCAGGCAGATGTTGGGCACGGCCTCGCGCAGGGCGGCCAGCCGCTCCCAGGGGTCCTCGGCGAGGAAGCGCAGGGCGACGTCGTAGGTGGCGCCGCCCCAGCACTCCAGGGAGAGCAGCTCGGGCAGGGTGCGCGCGACGACCGGGGCCACGGCGAGGAGGTCCTTGGTCCGCACCCGGGTGGCGAGCAGTGACTGGTGCGCGTCGCGGAAGGTGGTGTCGGTGACGCCGATGGTGGGCGACTCGCGCAGGTGGCGGGCGAATCCCTCGGGGCCCAGTTCCACCAGGCGCTGCCGTGATCCGGCGGGCGGCTCGCCCGCGGGTAGCGGCGGCAGCTTGGTCAGCGGGTCGAGCAGGCCGGGCCGCTCGCCGTGGGGCTTGTTCACCGTCACGTCGGCGAGGTAGGTCAGCAGCTTGGTGCCGCGGTCCGCGGAGGAGCGGGCGGTGAGCAGGTGGGGGCGCTGCTCGATGAAGGACGTGGTGACCCGCCCGGCCTGGAAGTCCGGGTCGTCCAGGACCGCCTGCAGGAAGGGGATGTTGGTGGCCACACCCCGGATGCGGAACTCGGCCACCGCCCGCCGGGCCCGGCCGACGGCCGCCTTGAAGTCGCGGCCCCGGCAGGTGAGCTTGACCAGCATCGAGTCGAAGTGGGCGCTGATCTCCGTGCCGGCGTGCGTGGTGCCGCCGTCGAGACGGATGCCGGAGCCGCCCGGCGAACGGTAGGCGCTGATCCGGCCGGTGTCCGGGCGGAAGCCGTTGGCGGGATCCTCGGTCGTGATGCGGCACTGGAGGGCGGCGCCGCGCAGGGTGATGGTGTCCTGGGAGAGGCCGAGGTCGGCGAGGGTCTGCCCGGAGGCGATCCGCAGCTGTGCCTGGACCAGGTCGACGTCGGTGACCTCCTCGGTCACGGTGTGCTCGACCTGGATGCGCGGGTTCATCTCGATGAAGACGTGGTTGCCCTCGCGGTCGAGCAGGAACTCCACGGTGCCCGCGTTGCGGTAGCCGATCTCGCGGGCGAAGCGCACGGCGTCGCCGCAGATGCGGTCGCGCAGCTCCGGGTCGAGGTTCGGGGCGGGGGCCAGCTCGATGACCTTCTGGTGGCGGCGCTGCAGCGAACAGTCCCGCTCGAAGAGGTGGATCACCTCGCCCTCGCCGTCGGCGAGGATCTGCACCTCGATGTGGCGGGGGTCGACGACAGCCTTCTCCAGGAACACGGTCGGGTCGCCGAACGCGGACGCGGCCTCGCGGGAGGCGGCCTCGATGGACTCGCGCAGCTGGGCCGGGTCCTCCACCCGGCGCATGCCGCGCCCGCCACCGCCCGCGACGGCCTTGACGAAGACGGGGAAGCCGATCTCCTCGGCGGCGCGCACCAGTTCGTCCACGTCGGTGGAGGGCTGCGACGAGCCGAGCACCGGCACGCCCGCCGCGCGGGCGGCGGCGACCGCACGGGCCTTGTTGCCGGTCAGCTCCAGTGTGGCGGCGCTCGGACCGACGAAGGTGATGCCCGCCTCCTCGCAGGCGCGGGCCAGTTCGGGGTTCTCGGAGAGGAAGCCGTAGCCCGGGTAGACCGCGTCGGCGCCGGCCCGGCGGGCGGCGGCCACGATCTCCTCGACGGAGAGGTAGGCCCGCACCGGATGCCCCGGTTCCCCGATCTCGTACGCCTCGTCGGCCTTCAGCCGGTGCAGCGAGTTGCGGTCCTCGTGCGGGAACACGGCGACGGTGCGCGCGCCGAGTTCGTAGCCCGCCCGGAACGCGCGGATCGCGATCTCTCCACGGTTGGCGACCAGCACCTTGCGGAACATCCTGGATTCCCTTCAGCTGCCTGCCGGCGACGAACACCCTGGTGTAAGCCACGCCCTGCCGTACTCGCGGCCACCTTAGGGGGTGGCCGTACGGGTCGACGTGCGAAAACCATCACACCGACGGGGTGGGCCGCGCCACACGGGCGCGCAGTGCGGCGGTGACCCGCCGGGCGCCGGTTCCCCGTGGCGCCTACGGCATTACCCGTGGGCACGAACGTTCGAGGGCAGGCTCCGGGACCTCGGCCAGGGTCTTCCCGGCGTGATCGGGGGGTGCCGGGGCCGGCACGGTGTGCGGGGTCGGCACGGTGTGCGGGGTCGGCGGGGGATGCGGGGACGGCTGGGGCGCGCGTTCGGTGCCCCGAGCAGTCAGCAGGGACCGTGCGACGGCGCGCCACCGCTGCCCGCGGCCATGCAGGAGTCCGAGGACGATCGCCGCGCCCACCGCGACCAGGTGCTCACGGCCGGCCAGATTGGGGACGGCGACGGACTCCCACACCATCGAACCGGCGGTCAGTGCGAACACCACGGGCGCGCGTCTGACGACCGCCAGATAGGTGAACAGGCCCACCACGGCCGCGGAGGGGCCGGTGTCGAGCACCCGCGCGCATCCCGGCGGCAGTCCGAACCCCCACCAGCCGGGTCCGGCGGCGATCATCAGCCGGGCGGTGAGGGTGCCGGCCAGGGTGGTGGTGTAGGCGACGACCAGGGTGCGGGCGCGGCCCAGGGTCAGTTCCGCGAGCGCGAAGGCGAGGAAGAGCTGGGTGATGCCGGCCCAGACCGGCAGGTCGAGCGCCGGTACGTAGAGCGACACGGGGGTACGCAGCAGCGACAGCCACACCGGCAGCCCGGCCTCGACACCGCCGAGCCGTCGTACCCACACCGCGCCGAGGGGGTGCTGGGCGACGTCGTGGAAGAAGATCACGCCCGCCGCGGCGACGAACGCCAGCAGCAGTCCCGCCGGTCCGCGCCGGACGAGCAGCCGCACCGGATCGACGACGACGGCGTGCCACTCGGCCCGCAGCGTGCGTCCGGTGAACCGGGCAGGGCGTGCGAGCAGCGAGCACGGACGCGCCCCGCGGCCCCCGCCGGTCATAAGCCACGGCAGCCCGTCGCCCCCGGCTCCCCCGTCTCGTGCACCGCCCGCTTCACCGCCCTCCCGGCCCATATGTCCTTTTGACGTCATCGTATAGAGGCGCCGGCACACTTCCGCACCGGCTCTCCGGCGCGGACGGCGCGGGCAGCGCGACGCCCGCCTCCAGCCTTCCCACGCCTGGACCTCGCGGTGCCGGTGGCCGAGCTGCGCGACAAGCCGGTGGTGACGCGGAACGACCTGTTCGAGCTGCCCGTGCGGCTGAATCCGTAGCCCCGCCCGCGGCACGCCTTGACTTGGAGAGCGCTCCAACTCGTAGCGTCGAAGACACCCGGAGCGCCGTCCCCGCACCCGGTCTCCCTCACGGGATGCCGGGTGCCGGGATCCGTCGCCGGACGGAGGCAGACCCGCGCCCGGGAGACGAACGGCACGCGTGCACGAAAGGCTGGGACACCACATGCACAAGCGCAGTCTGGGAGACCTCCAGGTATCGGCCATCGGCCTCGGATGCATGGGGATGTCCGCCTTCTACGGCTCCGCCGACCAGGAGGAGGGCATCGCGACCATCCGGCGCGCCCTGGAACTCGGCATCGACTTCCTCGACACGGCGCAGCTCTACGGCCCGCTGACCAACGAGTCGCTGGTCGGGGAGGCGATCCGGGGGCATCGCGACGAGTACGTGATCGCGACGAAGTTCAACTACCGGATGGACGACGCCGTACCCGGTGACATGAGCTCGATCGGCCGGCAGGACGGCTCGGCCGAGCACGTGCGCAGCTCCGTCCACGGCTCCCTGGAGCGTCTGGGCACCGACCACATCGACCTGTACTACCAGCACCGGGTCGACCCGGACGTGCCGATCGAGGAGACGGCCGGCGCGCTGGGCGAGCTGGTCGCCGAGGGCAAGGTGCGGTACATCGGGCTGAGCGAGGCGAGCGCGGAGACCATCCGGCGCGCCCACGCCGTGCACCCGGTCACCGCCGTGCAGAGCGAGTACTCGCTGTGGTCGCGGGACGTGGAGGCGGAGGTGCTGCCCGCCTGCCGGGAGCTCGGCATCGGCTTCGTGCCGTACTCGCCGCTCGGCCGCGGCTTCCTCGCGGGGCGCTTCAGCTCCCCCGACGAGCTGGACGAGAACGACTTCCGCCGCAACAACCCCCGCTTCACCGACACCAACCTGGACGCGAACCTGCGGCTGGCGGAGAAGGTCAAGGAGATCGCCGCCGAGAAGGACGTGACCCCGGCCCAGCTGGCGATCGCCTGGGTGCTGGCCCAGGGCGAGCACCTGGTGCCGATCCCGGGCACCAAGCGCCGCACCTACCTGGAGCAGAACGCCGGCGCGACCGGCATCGAGCTGACCGGGGAGGACCTGGCCCGGATCAACGCCGAGCTGCCCGAGGCGGCGGGCGAGCGGTACGACGAGGCGGGGATGCGGGCGGTCAACCGCTGACGGCGCGGGTGCGGGGATTCCCGGGCGGGCCCCGCACCCCGTCGGCGAATCCGGCGTACGGGGCCTGTGAGGAACCCCACGCACGGGGACAAGTGCCGTCTGCACACCGGAACTTGTGGTTCGTACTGCCCTGCGGGCGAGCTCGGTGGCGACGACTCGCCCGTCCCGTCTGCCAGCATGGTCGGCGCCCTGACCAGGCGCCCTGGCCGTGCAGCGCAGCCGGCCCGACGGGGTCCGCCGGTCCTTCTTCCCACCGACTGGTTGCCGAGACCCCGCCGTGCCCTGTGCCCCCGTCCCTCCCCCGTCCCCGGACCGCGCCCGCGCCGCCTCGCGCTCGCCCTGGCGGTCCCTGCGCCACCGCGGCATGCGCTGGTGGTCGGCCGCGAACTTCGTCTCCAACGCCGGCACCTGGATGCAGCTCACTGTGCAGAACCTGCTCGTGCTGCACATCACGGGCTCGGCGGCGGCCACCGGCCTGTCGATGTCCGTACAGGCGGCGCCCGCGCTGTTCGTCAGCCTGCTGGGCGGCGCGGCCGTGGACCGCTGGCCCCGGAAACTGACGGTGGCCGTCAGCCAGGCCCTGCTCGGCGCGGTCGCCTTCACCACGGCGCTGCTCGTCGCGCTGGACCGGATCGACGTGACGTCGCTGCTGGTGCTGGCCGCCGTGACCGGCGTCATCGCCACCGTGGACGGGCCGGCGTGCGCGCTGCTCGGCAACGATCTCGTCCCCGTGGAGGACGTGCCGTCCGCGATCGGCGTCGGCGCGCTCGTGCACAGCGCGGGCCGGCTGGCCGGTACCGCCCTCGCCGGTGTGACCGTCGGCTTCCTCGGCACCTCGGCGGCGTACGCCGCCAACGGGCTGTCGTTCCTCTTCGTCGCGTCGGTCGTGCCGTTCCTGCGGCCCGCTCCCGGTGCCGTCAAGGAACCGGCGACCGGGGTGCGGGCCGTCCCGGCCCGCGCGGAGATGACCGTGCGGGAGGGACTGGTCTACTTCGCGCGCCGCCCCCGCCTGGTCGCGCTGGCGGGCATCACCGGGCTCAGTTCCGTCTTCGGCCGCAACTACGGCCTCACGCTCGCCGTCCTCGTCACGGGCCCGCTCGCGGGCGGCGCCGGCGCGTTCGGCACCGTCTCCACGGTCCTGGCCGTCGGCGGCATCGTCGGCGCCGTCCTCGGCGCCCGGCTGCGCAGGCCGTCCGTACGGACCGTGGGCCTGCTCGCGGCCGCGGGTGCGCTGCTCCAGGCGGTCGCGGGGCTGTCGCCGTCGCTGGCGGTCCTGCTGGTGCTGGTGCTGCCGATGGCCGTGGTGGAGTCGGTGTCCGACACCGCCGGCACGGCCGTGCTGCAGACCGATCCGCCCGCGCACCTGCGGGGCCGGGTGCTCGGGGTGTGGAGCAGCGTCGGCACGGTCTGGAGCCTCGGCGGGCCGCCCCTGCTGGGCCTGCTCATGGAGTGGGCGGGGGCCCGCGGCGCCCTGGTCGGCGGCGGTCTGCTCATCGCGGGGTCGGTGGGCGCGGGCCTGCTGGTACGCCGCCGCGGCGTCCCGGTGGCGGTGACGGTGACCGCGAAGGACGGCGACGTGACCGGCCGGGAGGCCCTGGGCACGGCCGCCTGAACCGGCGCCGTCGGTCACGACGGCGCCGGCCTGGGCACCGAGGCACCGAGCAGCTCGCCTTCGGCGTCCTGGTCTCCCCCGCGCCACCCGTGCGGGTGTCGTTCCCGGCCACGCAGGGCCTCTGCTGAGCGTCCTCGCCGTAGGCGGCCTCCGGTTCGCGGCCGCTGTGCTCTCCTCAGCCCGTCGGCCGCTGGTCCCGGCCGGGCAGGTGGTACACGTGGAAGGCCTGTCCGATCACCGGCTGGGCGACGTTGCGGACGCGGACACCGCCGCTGGTCATGCCGTGCTCGGTGCCCGCGTGGGCGTGGCCGTGCACGGCGAGGTCGGCGCCGCCGGTGTCGATGGCCTCCGCGAGCAGATAGCTGCCGAGGAACGGGTAGATCTCCGGCGGCTCCCCGGCCAGCGTGTCCGGCACGGGCGAGAAGTGGGTCAGGGCGATCCGCACGTCGCAGTTCCAGTCGCCCAGGTCCCGCAGCGCGCCGTGCAGGCCGTCGGCGCACCGCCGGGAGTAGCGGACGAACTCCTTCATGAGCGGTTCGCCGAACTCCCCCGCGCAACGGCCGACGAAGCCGCCGCCGAACCCCTTCGTCCCGGCCACCCCGATCCGTGCCCCGTCGGCGGTGACGACGGCGGCCTGGCCCTCCAGGACGTGCGCGCCGGCGTCCCGGAGGATCGCGGTGACCTCCTCGGGCCGTTCGTCGTGGTGGTCGTGGTTGCCCAGGACGGCCACGACCGGCACCCCGATGTCCTTGATCTCGCGGGCGACGACCGCGGCCTCCTCCGGTGTGCCGTGCCGGGTGAGGTCGCCGGCGAGCAGCAGCACGTCGGCGCACTCGGGCAGGGTCTCGAACGAGGGGCGCAGCGTGCCCTGGTTCTCGGGAGCCATGTGGATGTCCCCGACGGCCGCGACGCGGATCATGTGAGGTCCTCCCCGTGATCGGGCGAGGAGGTCCCGGCGACGAGGATGTCGCAGTGCACCGGATGCCCCGCCAGTTCCTCGCGTGCCATGTGCACGATCTCGTCCCGGCACTGGGTGGACGGCACGGTGCCGGTCAGCAGGACGGCGTCGCCGCGCAGTTCCAGCCGTACCCCGAGCTCCCCGAGCGGTCCGGCGGCGAGGTGGTCGGCTAGGTGGGCGACGCGGTAGTCCAGGTTCGCCGCCCCCGGCGGGGGTGGCGCGCTTGCGTCGGTCATGGCTGCCTCTCCTGGGGGGCGATCACGTTCAGGCGTTCGAGGAGGAAGAGGAAGGCGGCCGGCATGGGCTGGTCGCCGCAGGTGACCCGCACCTCGTCCCAGTCGACCTTCTCCCGCACGGCTCGGGCCACCGGCAGAACCGATCCGAAGTCGCAGTAGTGCTCCGAGAAGGCGCTGATCAGGCTGCGGATCAGGTCGGTCGGGGACAGGACGGGCATGAGCACCGAGTCGACGGGCAGGACATGGGCCCGGTCGAGCATGTCCTTCGCCACGGGCTGGTGTGCGAGGGCGAAGATGATGTCGACGTTCTGCCCGTGGCAGGTGGTCTTCAGCAGCCAGTCCTCGGGCGGGGTGCGTACGGCGAGGCCGGCCTCCCGCAGGGTGGCGGCCACCGCCTCGGCGTCGTCGGGCAGGACGCAGAAGTCGGCGTCGTGCTGGAGGTAGCGGCTGCCGCCGTGGGCGTAGACGGCCACGCTCCCGGCGAGGGCGAAGGGATGGCCCGCGCGCTTGAGGAGGGCGCCGATCCGTTTGGCGGCCTCCAGGATCGCCTGGCTGCGGTCGTGCGGCAGGTCCGGCGTCCGGGGCTCGGGAGGGTCCTGCTGCTTCTGCGCGTCCGCCGCGAGGCGGAGTCCGGTGACCTCCGGTCGCCCGGCGGGCGCGGTGTCCTCCCCGTTGTGCGTCATGTCCTCTCCATTCACGGCACCCTGCACCCTGTCCCCCGGGCGGCCGGCCGGCCCCGGGGGAGATACGGGTACCCGGCGCACCCGTGCCGACACGGCTCACGCGCCGACGGTGCCGGTGGCGGCCCTCCCCCGGGCGTCACGCGGCGACGGCGTGGGCCCGTGGCAGCCGGCCGGCCCGGGACCGGCGGAGTCACCCTGGCGGGCGGCCACCGGGGTGGCTTCGCGCGCCCCCCGGGGGCCGGACCGGGCCGCACGGTAGGCCGGGCCCCGTGGTGAGGGGTACGGACGCTTGGCGTGCCCCTCGCCGGGCGGCGGCCGCGGACCACCTCCGGTACGGCCCGACCGGCTCCGCCGACCGCGGCTCGACCGGTTCCGCCGAACGGTCCGCCAACCGGTCCGCCGACCGGTTGGACCGGTTCTCCCACGGGCCGGCGGACAGGCCGGGACGCGGCCCGGGCCGGCGGCGCCCGGCGAGTGGCCGCGCGGCCGCCCCGGGAGCAGGCTGGTAGGCATGAGTCCCCGGCCCCGGGTCGCGGGCGAGCGGCGGCCGTGGCTGTCGACGCACGCGCTGCTGCTGCTGCCGATCACACTCATCGTGGTGATCACGGTGGTGGACACCCAGGCACCCACCAGCGTCCACCTCGGGCCGGCCCTGGTGATCGCCCCCGCGCTCACGCCCTCCTTCGCCGGGCCCCGGACCACGGCGGCCGTCGGAGCGCTGGCGGTCGGCGCCCAGATCCTGATCGCCCACACCCACGGCGGGCTCGGCACCACCAACCACATCGTGCAGATCATCACCCTGGCGGTGCTCTCGGCGCTCCTGGTGCTCTACAGCGCCCTGCGCGAGCGCCGGCAGGCCCAGCTGGCCCAGGTCCGGACGGTCGCGGAGGCCGCGCAGCACGTGCTGATGTGGCCGCTGCCCGAGCACATCGGCCCGCTGCGGATCGCCTCGCTGTACCTGGCCGCCGAGGACGAGGCGCAGATCGGCGGTGACCTGTACGCGGCGACCCGGGGCGGCGACGCGGTGCGCGTCCTGATCGGCGACGTCCGCGGCAAGGGCCTGTCCGCCATCGGTGAGGCCGCCCTGCTGCTGAGCGCCTTCCGGGAGAGCGCGCACCGGCGCATCCCGCTGGCCGAGCTGGCCGGCAGCCTGGACCAGAGCGTCAGCCGTTACGCGGCGGACCTGGAACCGGCGGAGGAGGCGGGTGAGCGGTTCGCCACCGCCCTGCTGGTGGAGATCCCCGACCACGGCCAGGTCACCCGGATGACCAGCTGCGGTCATCCGCCGCCCCTGCTGCTGAGCCCCGGCCATGTGGTCACGGTTCCGACCCTGCATCCGTCACCGCCGCTCGGCGTGCACGCGGGCACCGAGCACACCCTGGACGTGTTCTCCTTCGAACCGGGCGACACGCTGCTGCTCTACACGGACGGTGTCGTGGAGGCCCGTGACGCCGGCGGCCGGTTCTATCCGCTCGCCGAGCGGGTCGCGCGCTGGACCGAGGACAGTCCCGAGGCGCTGATACACCACCTGCGGCGCGACCTGCTCGGCCATGTCGGCGGCCGGCTGGGCGACGACGCCGCGCTCATCGCCCTGCACCGCACGCCCGTGGACCGGCACCGCCACCACGGACGCGTGGCCACGGCCGACGCCTTCCGGCACGGCCCCGCCCCGGGTTCGCGCCGGCAGACCGGACCCTGACGAGTGCCGCTCTCCGGGGCACCGCACCCTCAGGAGGGCACCGCCTGCCGCACGGCGGCATGAGCCCCGCCCCGAGTGGGGCGGGGCGGGACCGCACGCCCCGGCTTACGGGTCAAGGACCGGCTCGGACATGTGTCTCGTTCCCCCGGTTTCCTCGCGGCGGCCGGAGCGAACCGGCCGTCGACGGACCGTAAGACCGCTTCCGCCGCGCCCGGGTTCCGCTGCTTTCGGCCGTCTTCGCCGGCCGGAACACGCCACTGCCGCGCGAGGGCCAGGGCTCAGGCGCCGGCTCGCGTGGGCGGCGACAACGCCTCGGCCGCGGCGCGCAGTTGCCGCGCCGCCGTGGTGCAGGCGGCGGCCTGCCGTGCCAGGGCGGGGCCGCTCCACCGCGGTGCCGCCGGGCAGGCGGTGAGCATGGCCGCCGTGCCGAGCAGCCGGCGGGCACAGTCGTCCATCAGGTCGGCGTCCGCCCGCAAGGTGTCGGCGTGCGCGGGAGGTTCCCCGGCCGCGCACACGGCCGCTCGGGGGATCTCGGTCACCATGGCGGCTCCCATCCGGCTGGAGTCGTGGGGTCGGGTCAGCGCGGCAGGACCGCGCCCGCGCCGCGGCGGGCCATGAACCGGGGGCAGTTCAGGACGAACAGGGGCCGGGCGGTGTCGATGCCGAGCCGGCGCAACTGCCCGGCGAAGGGCTCCGCCGCCGCCGTCTCCAGCCGCAGCCGCAGCCCGGCGCCGCTGTGCAGCCGCCGTCTGCCGTGGGTCCTGACCAGCGTGCGCACGGTGTTCTCACCGCGGCGCCCGTAGAGGATCCAGTCGGCCTCGGGGCAGCGGACGCCCGGTCCGAGGCGGCCCTCGACGGTGAGCCCGAGGTCCGGGGAGCGGACGCCGATCTCCCGGCCCATCAGGTCGGCGTCGGCCGTCATCCGCATCGCGGGCCGGCCCCAGATCTCCTTAGCGACCGCCCGGGCCTCCTCGCCGGTGACGGCGGCGGAGACGACGAACCGGCCGGTGCGGCGCAGGTCGGCGCGGCGCAGCAGGTCGGTGACGGCGTCGTACCGGCGCGGTCGCCACAGGTCGTCCACCAGCACGGACAGGGCGATCTCGGTGTGGGGGCCGATGGTGGTGCAGCGGTGCTCGTACAGCGACAGCACCGCGAGCGCCCGCCGGCCCAGCCGGCCGGGTGCCGGCCAGGTGGCGGCGGGCAGCAGGCTCCCGGCCGCGCCGGCGTCGACGGGAAAGCACAGGTGGGCGGCCGAGGAGTCGTAGTAGCGCACCGGCACGTCGACCGGGCCGGCGGTCGTGGGCAGGGAGGCGGTGGGCACGGTGAGGAAGGGGTGGCCCTCGGGCGGATTGGCGCGGTCCTTGAGCCGGTAGGCCTGGGTGCGCACGATCGGGCCCCGGTAGGAGGTGAGCGCCTCGTCGACGTCCTCGCGGGCCTCGGGGACGACCGTGCGCAGGTGCTCGATGTACTCGTGGAGCATGTGGCACCGCGGGAACTCGTGGGCGGGTCCGGTGTAGTCGACCTCGTACCAGTTGGGGTGCGGGCCGAAGGCGGAGCCCGCGCCGAGGCCGTCGCGGACGGAGAGGACGTCGTGCCGGTTGGTGATGCCGGCGACCCAGGTGCGCGGGTCGGCGGGCTTCCTGCCGGCGACCGGGGAGCCGACGGCGACGACGTGCGTGACCCTGAAGGTGCGGCAGAACTCCTCGTCCTGGGCGAGGTTCATCACCGCGACGCCACCCTCGCCGTGCCCGATCAGCGCGAGGTCGGCGCCCCGTGGGATGCCGTGGTCGCGCAGGGCCAGCAGGACCGAGCGGGTGTGGGGCGAGTCGGTCGTGAACAGGTTGCGCCAGACGGCGGCGAAGTCCTGCGGGCAGTCGTCGCGGGGGCGGCCGGGTGCCGTGCCGGGTGCCTGGACGACGTAGCGGACGACGCCGTCGGGGCCGCGCACGTTCTGGACGAGGACGCGCCCGCCGGCGGACAGCGCCTCGATGTTGCGCAGGAACCCGAGGACGGAGCCCTCGGTGGCGATGACCTGCTTCTCCTGGTCGGTGAGGTCGACGGCCTCGGCGGAGCCCTCGCCCCGGTCCGGGCCCGCCGGGCCCGGGGCGCTCGTGGCGCGCGGGCCGGCGGGCAGTTCCGGGCCCGCCGCGAGTGCCCGGGCGGTCCCGCTCTCGGCGGGGTCCTGGTGCAGCAGCGCGCGGACGGCGAAGAGTTCGGCCATCACCGGCGCGAGCCCGGACAGCGCCCGCTGGGCTCCCCGGTCGCGGAACAGTGCGCGCAGGGCCCGTGCGGCCTCCGGGTCGTCGTCGGTGGTGACGGCCTCCATCAGCCGGCGCATGCCCGGATCGCGGACGAATTCGGGGTGGTCCACGAGCACCGCGGCGATCCTCAGCCGCAGGGAGGTGACGGCCACCAGCGCGGCCAGACCCTCCCGGCCCAGCGCGCCGAGGACCTGGCCCATGCCTTTGGGGGCGACGATCGCCGGGCCGCCCAGGCCCTGCTTGCCGGTCAGGGCCCGCAGCAGCGCCCACCGGGCCGCGAGGGCGCTCCGGGGACGTCGGCGCGGCCCGGTGGCGACCGGGGGCGGTGCGAACAGCGCGGCACCGGTGCGCTCGGCGACCGCGCGGATGTCCTCGGCGACGTCCACCACGTCCCGGGCGCAGCGGCGCAGCAGGTCCCGGGTGTCCTGGTCGTCCCGGGTGTCCTGGCCGTCCCGCGCGGGCCGTCCGGGCGCATGGCCGTCCGCTCGCATCCGACGCTCCCTCGGCTCGACGTCTCATGACGGGGCGGGCCGGGTCGGTGGGCGCGGCCTCGGTCCCATCGTCGGGCAGGGCGGGCGGGCTCGCACCTCCATCCGTCCGGGCAGCGGATGCCCGCGGGTCGCGCACCGCCCGCCGGGCCCGGGCGACGCGGGCGTCCGGCTGCGGTGCGAGCACCGCGCCTGGCACGCCCCCCGTCCGGCGGCCCGGGGCACCGTGCGGGCCGCGCACCGCGGGGCCCGGCCGTCAGGCGCCGGCCGTCAGTCCCGCCGCGACGGTGGCGCCGAGTTCCCAGCACGCCTCGGTGTCGTCCTTGCCGGGCTCGCCGGTGACGGTCACCGGCTCGGCCGCGCGGCGCCAGCCGAGGCCGGTGGTGACGGCCTCGACGGCGCGGACGGCCCCGGTGACGTCGTTGCCGCCGTGGACGTAGTAGCCGAAGGGGCGGCCCCGGGTCCCGTCCAGGCAGGGGTAGTAGATCTGGTCGAAGAAGTGCTTGAGGGCACCGGACATGTAGCCGAGGTTGGCGGGGGTGCCGAGCAGGTAGCCGTCGGCTTCGAGGACGTCGGAGGCGGTGGCGGACAGGGCCGCCTTACGGACGACGCGGACACCCTCGATCTCCGGTGTCGTGGCGCCGGAGACGACGGCCTCGAACAGGGCCTGGCAGTTGGGCGACGGGGTGTGGTGGACGATCAGCAAGGTAGGCACGCCTCGCACCCTGCCGTGCGCCGGCGCCCTCTCGCAAACGGCGGCCGCCCCCGGGGCGTCGGACCCGCCCGCCCGGGGTAGGACCAGCCCGGCAGTGCGCTTGCGGCAGTGCGCGGGATGCCGTGCGCATCCGGCGACGGAAGGAGACAGGGTGACCGAGGACGGGCGCCGGGCACCGGCCGCCGTGGTGTTCGACGCGCTGGGGCTCGCCTACGAGGAGGCCTTCGCGGCGTCCGAGCCGCACCGGGCGTCGCTGGGCCGGCTGCTGGAGCGGCTGGCGCCGGGCAGCAGGGTGCTGGACGTCGGCTGCGGCACGGGCCGGCCGACCGCGCAGGCCCTCACCGGTGCCGGGCACCGGGTGCTCGGGGTGGACGTCTCGCCGGTCATGGTGGAGCTGGCCGGGCGGCAGGTGCCCGGGGCCGAGTTCCGGCTCGCGGACATCCGGCGACTCCCGCTCGAGGAGGGGGCGTTCGACGCCGTGTGCGGGTACTTCTCACTGCTGCAGATGTCCCGGGCCGAACAGGCGGCCGTGGTGGGGAAGCTGGCACGCGCGGTACGGCCCGGCGGGCTGGTCTCGCTCGCCACCGTGCCCCTCGACGTGCAGGACGCCGAGGGGCTCTTCATGGGGCAGCCGGTGCGGGTGACGAGCTTCGCCGCCGGGGAGTTCACCGAGTTGGTGACCGGGGCCGGCCTGACGGTGCTGGCCGAGGAACACGCCCTGTTCACACCGGCCCACCCCGAAGCGGTACCCGAGCCGCACCTGTTCCTGGACTGCCGGCGCGGGACGGGATGACGCCGGTCAGGGCTGGAGGGGCAGGGACCAGCAGGTGGAGCCGGCGGGCCGGCCCGCGAGCCGGTCGGTGAGCCAGTCGATGGCGGCGCCCTGGTCGGCGATGAGCGGCGCGACGTGGTTGAGCAGGGCCCGTCCCAAGGGCGGTGTGCTGACCGGGACGTAGGTGACGTTCGCACCCTTGCGGCACCAGTCGACGGCCAGCTGCCGGGCCTGCGCGTGCGGGACGAGGTCGTCGGTGATCCCGGTCGCCACGCGTACCGGGCCCGCCGGCCTGCCCCTGCCGATGCGCTGCCGATCGAGGAAGTCCCGCAGCGCGGGTTCGGCCTTGACGACGTCGCCGAGGGACGAGCCGTCCTTCGTCCAGGACGTGCTGTGCGCGGAGTTGTAGGAGAGGATCGCGTCGCCGACGCACATCGTGGACAGGTCGGCCAGTGCCGCCCGGCCCGCCGCGTTGAGGTGCCTGTCGGCGATCGGCTTCAGGGACGGTTCGGACTGCAGGAAGCCGTTGACGGACCAGCCGAGGGCTCCGGCCAGGTCGCTGCCGTCGATCGCCTCGGTCACCGCGGTCAGCTCGGCGGGCGGCGCACCGGAGTAGGTGCCCGCCAGGGTGATGTCCGGGGCGTAGGACGGCTGGAGTTCGGCGGCGGCCGCGGTGGCGCCGCCGCCCTGGCTGTAGCCGTACAGCCCGACGGGTGAGGCCGCCGTCGCCGACGCCCCCTGGAGACCGCGGGCCGCGCGCACCGCGTCCAGGACCGCGTGGGCGCCGTCGAGACGGTTGACGTAGGTGTGCAGCCGGTCGGTGGCGCCGAGGCCGGCGTAGTCGGTCACGACGACGGCCACTCCCTCGGCGAGCAGCCGGTAGATCGCGAGGTCCTCGTAACCGACCGACGCGGTGCGGCCGTTGAGCGTCAGCGGGTGCTCCAGCCCGAGGGACGCGGCGCACTGGTCGCCCTGGCCCATGGTGCCGGGGGCCACCGCGACGAGCGGGCGCGGTCCTCCGCGCCTCCAGGGGGCGGTGGGTTCGAGGTAGGCGCCGGTCACCGCGACCGGCTGCCCGGTGGAGTCGGTCGACTTGTACATCAGCCGGGTGGCCCGCCCCGGCAGAGGGCCGTCGAGACCGGGCAGGCTCAGCGCCAGGGGCAGGGGTTCGCTGCGGATCAGGGTGCCGTCGGCGGCGGGCAGGGTGCTGGGCGGGGTGTAGAAGGCGGGGATGGTGACGCCGCGGGACACGACGGTGTCCAAGGCGCCGGCGGGGAGTGCGGCGGCGGTCTGGGCGCCGAGGCAGGCGGCGACTGCGATGGCGAGGGCGGGCAGACGGGTACGCACGGGCATGGCGGACCTCCTGGGGGCATGTGGGGCAGGGGGCTCCGAAGCGGCTGGTCAGGAAGGTAACCGCGAAGGTGTTACCACGGGTAGCACCTGGAATATCACGGTTCAGTAAGGTAACGGCCCGTCAGCGGACGAGCACGGGGCTCCCGTGCGTCCCGCCCTGTCGGCGCACTCGGCTACAGTGGCGACCCGCAACCGGAGGGGAGAACGGCGGTGCAGGTCAAGGCGGGGTCCGTAGGGGGCCGGGCGATCGTGGCGGTGGCATTGGCGGCCGCGCTGGGCGGCTGCGCGGAGTCGGCGGACGACGACGGGAAGAAGGCCCCGAGCGCGTCGCCGAGCGCGAAGGGCACGGGCGGCGCCGGCAAGGCCGCGGCGAGCGGCGGCACGGTCGGAGCCGCCGGTTCCGCCTGCGAACTGCCCGTCAGCTTCGGCATCGCCAAGGACTGGAAGGCCAAGGCGATCGACGCGGAGGCGGAGCTGTCCAAGTCGTCGAAGGGGTCGGACGGCGACCTCACCGGGGCGCTGGCCGACGCGTTCCTGCGCCAGGGACCCGTCACCGCCGCCTGCGAGATCGACGCCAAGCCCGCGGGGAACATCGGCTTCCTGCGCGTGTGGACGGGCAAGGCGGGCGACACGGACGCGGGCGGGGTGCTGCGGGCGTTCGTCGCCGCCGAGGACGACGTCAGCAAGGCGAAGTACCACTCCTTCAAGACCGGCGGCGGTCTGCCCGCCGTGGAGGTGGAGTACCTCTACACGAGCAAGCTCCTGGACGAGACCAAGAAGGAGAGCGCCTTCGCGGTCAGCACACCCGACGGCCCGGTCGTGCTGCACCTGGGCGGCATGGACACCGCGGAGCACGAGGAGATGCGCCCCGCGTACGACCTCGCCAAGCAGACCCTCCGGCTCACCTGAGGGCCACCGCCGCCGGGCCCCGGTCAGTCCACGGCGGTGGCCCGGCCCAGGTAGGTGAGCGGACCGAGGTCCGGGACCGGGATGACGTGGAAGCCGAGCCGGTCGTAGAACGCGCGGGCGCGCGTGTTGGCGGTGACCATGCCGAGGTGGACCGTCTGGACGCCCCCCGCGCGCAGGGCGTCCAGGAAGGCGTGCAGCAACCGGCGGCCGTACCCCCGCCCCTACCAGGGCGGCAGCAGATCGATGTGCAGGTGGGCCGGGTAGGCGGCGAGTTCCGGTACGAGCATCCGCTCCGGGTGGTGCAGCAGGCGGACCATTTCCTCGCTGGGCGTGCGGGGCGGCTCGGCGGACTCCGGGTAGCGGCCGGCCATCCGGGGGATCCAGGTCCGCCGGAAGTCCTCGACGAAACGCCCGGTGTCGGCGGTGCCGACGATGTACCCCACGGCCCGGCCCGTGCCGTCGTCCAGCACGAAGGCGAGGTCCGGGTCGAAGTGGCAGTACGGCTCGGCGAAGAGCGACGGCATGAGCCGCCGGTCGGGGTAGATGGACCGGGAGTCGCCTCCGTTGTGCGCGGTGCGGACGCAGACGTCGGCCACGGCCGCCCGGTCGGCGGGGCGGTAGGGACGGATCGCGGGGGTCACGGGGGGGCCGGAGAGAGGACATGACCGCATCCTGACGCTCCTGGGAGCGCTCCCACAAGTGCTTCGCAGCCATCCGTACGGCGGCCCACCGACTTGGCGGGCCGCCGTACGGCGCTTTGAGGCTCAGTGACGCGAGACTCAGTAGCGCAGGCGCCGTGCGCGCAGGAGCATGAACAGGCCCGACAGGGCGAGCAGGGTGCCGAGAGCCGCGGGCCACAGGTGGGCCCCCGTCTCCGCCAGGCCGCCCTCGGCCGCCTGGGGTTCGGTCTGCGCGGCGACGGGCGGGGCGGATCCGGCGGCGGCCTGGTCCGACGCGGAGGACACGGACGGGGACGGCGCCGGTTCGGCCGGCGCCGATCGGGTCGAAGTGGGCCGGGGCTCGGCGGACTTGGCCGGCCCGGCCTTGCCGGAGCCGTCCGTCCCGCCCTTCTCGCCCGTCCGGTTCCCGTCGTCCGCCGGGTCCTTGCCCGCCGGCTTCCCGTCGTCCGTCTTCTTCGTCCTGTCGGCCGAGTCGTGCTTGGTGGTACGGGCCGGTGAGGTCGTCACGTCGGTCCCCGGAACCGTGCCGTCCCGGGAGACGGACGGCTCCGGCTCGGGTCCGGCGCCCGTGCCGGGTGCCGTGGAGGCACCGTCGCCCGGCTCCCGCGTGGCTCCGGGGCCGGGGGCGGCCGTCGCGCCGGTGCCCGTGCTCGCCGTCGGCGCCGGGGCCGGGACCGGGTCGTCACCGGCACCCCCGTCGTCACCGGCACCGCCGTCGTTGCCGTCGCCGTCGTCCTTCGGACCGCAGGTGCGGCCGGAGTTGATGCAGTCGACCATCTCGCGCATCAGGTCCTCGTCGAAGACGTTGATGAAGTCGCCGTGGTCGGTGACCGGCTTGTGCAGCTGCTCCGGGAAGGAGTCGACCGCGAACAGCGGGACGGTACGGCCGCCGTCCTGGAGGCTCGGCGCGTCGACGTCGTAGACGATCCGCTGCACGAGCTGCGGAATGGGGCGGAAACCCGCGGGGCACGAGCCGTCGGCGGCGGTGAAGGCCACGTGGGTGCGGTGGTTGGCGCTGTCGATGTTGCGCCCGTCCCAGCAGCTCTGGAACCGGAAGCTGCGCACGACGTCGCTGCCCTGCGGGCACAGCGGGTACTTGTCCTTGAGCTGACGGTTCTCGTAACCGGTGCAGCTCCAGGAGGCGTTGGCGTTGCCGGGGCCGTTGACGAACGCCTTGGCGTCGCCGGTGATGATGCGCAGCAGCCGGGGCATGGCGGTGACCTTCTCGCGCGGGTTGCCCACGAACGTCAGCGTCACCTGCTCGGGCGTGACGATCTTGCCCGCGTTGCCCTCCGTGCCGCCTCCCGGTGCTCCGGCGTCGCGCTCCTGCGTTCCGTTCTGCAGGCGCAGCACCGGCCAGTAGTACGTGGACTTGTCGCCCTGGTCCACACAGCTCGTGTCGGCCTTCGCCAGGTCGTCGTCGCTCGCGAAGGCGCTGTTGCCCTGGTTGCCGATGTAGTCGTGGAAGTGGTGGGCGCCGTTGGAGACTCCGGGGGCGACGATGACGTTGTCCGAGTTGAACAGGCCGTTCGCGTTGACGCCGCAGTCGGAGATGAAGGTTCCCGGTGAGGCGTAGTCCTGCCGGGGCGGGTTCGAGGTCTCGGGCGGGACGGAGGTGATGTCCGTGTAGTCGGAGGCGACGGGCCCGTTGCCGCCCTGGCCCGCCCCGCCCGGCGGCTGGCTCCCGCCACCCTGCTGGCCCCCTTGGCCGGGGGAGGCCGTGGCCGTGCCCTGACCGCCGCCGTCGCCGGGGCGCATGGCGCATCCGGCCAGGTCGTCAAGTCCGCCCGGGCGCTGCCCCACCCGGTCGATGGCGTCGGCGATCCGGCCGATGGTCTCCGTCCGCTTCTCCTTCAACGGGTCCATGATCGCGCCGTCGACGGAGCCGGCGTCCTGCCCCGCCTGCCACGACTCCTGGAGCTTCCGGTACGCCGCCGCGGTCTGCTGGTCGAGCACGGCCAGCTGTCGGTCGACGTCCTGGCGGGCCGCGTCCGGAACGTCCGTCAGCCGGCTGCCGACGTCGGGGCAGTAGATCGTGGCCGTGCCCGCGGACAGGACCTGCCCCTGGGCGTCGGAGCCGTCGCCCCAGCCCTCGGTGGCCGAGGCGTAGACGTTGGCCGCGACGAGGCCGCCTCCGCCCAGCATCAGGGCCACTGCTGCGAGGGTCGCGCGTCTTGCGCCGGTCGGGCGTCTGCGCCTGTTGCGTACCAAGGTCGTCCCCTGTGTCTCATTGCCGGTCGGGCATGGAGGTCCCCCCGCTTCATACGGAGGACGGAGCCCCTGTGTTCAACCGAAACGCGAATTCACCGGGATCTCACAGGAAGACGAGAATCCCACCCGTTCCCCTTCGAACGCCATCGCGAACATCACGAATACGTATCGGACATTTCACACGTCAACCTTCACACGAGGCACACACGTTGGCTAGGTTGACGCGAGGCCGCCCGGCTCGACCCCGGCGAGCCGCCGTGTGGTCCGGCGTCGGTGCTCGACGGTCCGGGCGAAACGGCCCGACTGCCCCGCGGGGCGAGGAAGGAGCACGTCTTCCATGGCGCCGGAGAGCCGCGACGAGGTTCGGCAGCGGATCGATTCCCTCTACGAACAGGCCGAGAACGCGACAGGGAACTTCAACGCGACCCGGGCCATGGCGGCCCGGACTCGCTCCCGGGGCGTCCCGCTGGCCAAGCGGCGCGGCCGGCGGCCGGATCCCGCGCTCGACGAGGTGGCCCGTCAGTGGTTCGACGCGGCACGGGCCAAACTCGGCCCGACCGTCCCCGCGGTGCTGCCCGCCGACCGGCAGCCCGACGGCCCGGCGGCGCCCCCTCGTTCGCGGGAGGGGTGGTGGTCGGGCCTGCCGGACGGCGGACGCGAACTCCTGGGCCTTCCCAGCGGCGGGCGGGAGACCCCCGCCCTGCCCGGAGGCGCCCGGGCGGCTCTGGAGCCGGGGCCGGCCGGGCGGAGGCCCGAGGCGCTGGAACGCGGCGCCGACCGCCCGGTGGCCGAACTGACGGCCGGGCCCGCGGCGGACGCGGCGGGCCGCTCCTGGCCGGCCCGGGAAGACGACCGCACGACACCGCCCGGTGCGCCGGGACGCGAACTGCCGCAGGGCGCCGCCGAGTCGACCGGCCTCGCCCTCACCGGTCCGGCCGGCGCCGGCGCACCGGCACCGGGGATGGGCGCACCGGCGGTTTCGGCGGGGGGCGGCATGCGGGGCACCCCCGGGTCCGGCACCCCCGGTTCCACGCCCGGCCCGCCGGGACTCGGCGGACCGGGGCAGGCACCCGGACCGGCCGGCGCGGCAGTGCCCGCGCCGGGGCAGGACCCGGTCGCCCCCGGCACGCCGGAATCGCTCGGGCTCGGCACACCGGGGCCCACGGCGCGGTTCGCGGCACTCGACGGGCTCCGGTCGGCGCCGCAACCGGCCGGGGCGGGACTGCCCCAACTCGCGGCGGAGCCCGGCACAACCTGGTCGAGCGGTGAATGGGCCCTTCCCGGCGCACCGGGGCCCCTCGGGCTCGGAGTTCCGGGGACCACGACGCAGTTCCCCGCACCGGACGGACTCGTACCGGCGTCTGCGACTACCGCGGCTGTCATGCCCCAGCAGGCAACGGAGTCGCGCGGCGTCGTCGCCACCGGGCCGGAGACGGCCGGCTTCGGGGCGTACGGATCGGCCACGGGAGTGCCGGAGTCCCGGGTGGCGGAGGCCGTCGCGCCGGGGTTCGGTACGGCGGAGGCCGTCGCGCCGGGGTTCGCGGAGGCGGCCCTTCCGTCGGTCGCCACACTCCCCACCGCACAGCCGGCCCCCGTTCGTGGGCCCAGGACCCTGCCCGGCTCCGCCGCGGCCGGCCGCCCCTCCCCCGCCGACCTCAAGGACGGTAACCGGCGCAGGATCACCGCGGCGGGCGACCTGCTCTCCCGGTACGCCGCTCAACTCGCCGCTCCCTCCACCGGAGTTCAGCCCGCCGTGCCCTTGGTGGCACAGGGCGCGCAGGCGACAGGACAGTGGCAGCAGCCTCAGTGGGCGACCCCCGGTGTGCCGGTGACGGCCGCGCCGGCACCGGCGACGCCCACCGCCCCCGCTGTGCCCGGCGCCGCCACCTCCGCCGCCCCCACCACCGGAACGGGCTCCCTCCCGCTCCCCCTCCCCGCCTCCGGGTCCCCCCGTGCCGTGCGGGCCGCCAAGGCCATCGCGTTCGCCCGGGCACAGCTGGGCAAGCCGTGTGTGTGGGGCGCGACCGGGCCGGACTCCTACGACTGCTCCAGCCTCACCCAGGCGGCCTGGAAGGCGGCCGGGGTCTCGTTGCCGCGTGCCGCGCACCGGCAGGCGCTCGCCGGCTCCCCGGTCACGCTCGCCGGCCTGGAGCCCGGAGACCTCGTCCTCTTCTTCGACGACGACCGGCATGTGGGCCTGCACGTCGGTGACGGCATGATGGTGCACGCCCCGGGGCCGGGGTCCTCCATCCGCGAGGAGTCGATCTACGGCGCCGGCGAGGCGGCGATCCACCGGATCGTCAGACCCGCCTGACACCCCCGGCACGCCGAGCGGACCACCTCGGCCCGCCTCCACCCCCGCCCACAACCCCCGACCGAGCGGGCCGCCCGGCCCCTCCCTCCATAAGGAATACCTGCGCCAGGCATAAGATCACCTTATGAGGTCATAGGTGCGACCCCCTTACTAACTTAGGCGTGCCTTAGCTTAGGCTTCTTGATCGAGTCTCCTGTTCACATGCGAAGGGAATCGATCATGCCGCGCCCCCTGCGGGTAGCCATCGTCGGAGCCGGCCCCGCCGGGATCTACGCAGCCGACGCCCTGCTCAAGTCCGAGGCGGCCGCCGGCCCCGGCGTGTCCATCGACCTCTTCGAGCGGATGCCCGCCCCGTTCGGCCTGATCCGGTACGGCGTCGCGCCCGACCACCCGCGCATCAAGGGCATTGTCACCGCCCTGCACCAGGTGCTGGACAAGCCCCAGGTCCGCCTCTTCGGCAACGTCGACTACCCGGCCGACATCAGCCTGGACGACCTGCGCGCCTTCTACGACGCGGTGATCTTCTCCACCGGCGCGATGGCCGACCGCGACCTGTCCATACCGGGTGTCGACCTGGACGGCTCCTACGGCGCCGCCGACTTCGTCTCCTGGTACGACGGCCACCCGGACGTGCCGCGCACCTGGCCGCTGGAGGCCGAGAAGGTCGCCGTGCTCGGTGTGGGCAACGTCGCGCTCGACGTGGCCCGCATCCTCGCCAAGACGGCCGACGAGCTGCTGCCGACGGAGATCCCGCCGAACGTCTACGACGGTCTGAAGGCCAACAAGGCCCTGGAGATCCACGTCTTCGGCCGCCGCGGCCCGGCCCAGGCGAAGTTCAGCCCCATGGAACTGCGCGAGCTGGACCACTCCCCGAACATCGAGGTCGTCGTCGACCCCGAGGACATCGACTACGACGAGGGCTCGATCGCGACCCGGCGCGGCAACAAGCAGGCCGACATGGTCGCCAAGACCCTGGAGAACTGGGCGATCCGGGACACCGGCGACCGGCCGCACAAGCTGTTCCTGCACTTCTTCGAGTCCCCCGCGGAGATCCTCGGCGAGGACGGCAGGGTCGTCGGCCTGCGCACCGAGCGCACCGCCCTGGACGGCACCGGCAACGTCAAGGGCACCGGCGAGTTCAAGGACTGGGACGTCACGGCGGTCTACCGCGCGGTCGGCTACCTCTCCGAGAAGCTGCCCAAGCTGCCCTGGGACATCGAGTCCGGCACCGTCCCGGACGAGGGCGGCCGGGTGATCGAGGAGGGCGGCGCCCACCTGCAGTCCACCTACGTCACCGGCTGGATCCGGCGCGGCCCCGTCGGCCTGATCGGCCACACCAAGGGCGACGCCAACGAGACCGTCGCCAACCTGCTCGCCGACCACGCGGGCGGCCGTCTGCACACCCCCGACTCGCCCGCGCCGGAGGCCGTGGACGCCTTCCTCGCCGAGCGGAACGTCCGCTACACCACCTGGGAGGGCTGGTACAGGCTGGACGCCGCCGAGCGCGCCCTGGGCGAGCCGCAGGGCCGCGAGCGGGTGAAGATCGTCGAGCGCGAGGACATGCTGCGGGGTAGCGGCGCGTAGCCCCGCGCTCGCCGGGGCCGGCGAGGGAGGGCAGCCGGAAATCCCCAAGGTCCCCCGGGGGCGGCCCTGTTACGGTCCTGCGGTGTCCTCCCTCCGTGAACCCGTCTTCTTCAGCCGCCTGCGCGAGGCGCGCCGGATCCTCGTCGCCGGCGCGGGCGGCGGCTTCGACGTCTACGCCGGCCTGCCCCTGGCCCTCGCGCTGCGGTCGGCCGGCGCCGAGGTCCACCTGGCCAACCTGTCCTTCGCCGACCTGTACGGCCTCGGCCCGGACCACTGGATCGAGGAGGACGTCGCCGCGATCCGTCCGGGCACCCCGCTGCGCGGCGACTACTTCCCCGAGCGCTCGCTCGCCCGGTGGCTGGACTCGCGGGGCCTGCCCGGCACCGTCTACGCCTTCCCCACCACCGGTGTCCGGCCGCTGCGCGCCGCCTACCGGGCGCTGCTGGAACACCTCGGCGGGGTGGACGCGGTGGTGCTGGTGGACGGCGGGACGGACATTCTGATGCGCGGGGACGAGCACGGGCTCGGCACTCCGGAGGAGGACATGGCGAGCCTGGCCGCCGTCGCGGGGCTGGACGAGGTCCCGCACCGGCTGGTGGCCTGCCTGGGCTTCGGGGTGGACGCTCACCACGGTGTCAACCACTCCCTCGTACTGGAGAACCTGGCCGCCCTGGACCGGGCGGGCGGCTACCTGGGCGCGTTCTCGCTGCCCCGCGAGAGCCCCGAGGGCGCCGCCTACCTCGACGCGGTCGCCCACGCCCAGCGCTCCCACGCGAGCCACCCGAGCATCGTGCACGGGTCGGTCGCGGCGGCGGTACGCGGGCAGTTCGGCGACGTGCGGTTCACCGAGCGCACCCGCGGCAGCGAGTTGTTCGTCAACCCGCTGATGGCGCTGTACTTCTGCGCCGACCTGCCGGCGCTGGCGCGCGCCAACCTCTACCTCGACCGGCTGGAGGACACGGTCCTGATGCGCCAGATCAGCTCGGTCGTCTCCGGGTTCCGCGAGGAGCTGCCCCGGCAGCGGCCGCCCCGGGCGTTCCCGCACTGAGCCGCCCCGGCCGGAGCGGGTCCGGCGGCCCGGGGGCGGACGACGGGAACGGGGTCCGCCCCTGAGCGGATGGGCGGGCGGGCCCCGTTCGCCGGACCATTGTGGGCGTCGCACGACGGCACCACCACGTGTGAACGGAGGCTCCTGGCGGGTGCCGCGCGCACCCCGGGTGCGCGTCGCGCGTCCCGTGCGCGGGGCGCGTGTCCGCCGCCACGCGCCGCCTGCGGGCCCCGGTCGTCGCTTCGTCGCGCCGAGTGGTGATACTGGGAGTCACACCTGCCCCCATCAGCAGATTGGCTCATGTCTATCTCCGCCACCGATCGCGCCGCGCACCCGCAGACCCTGTGGGCGGCCCGCGGCCGCCACACCGGTTCCGCTCCCGAGGAGGTCGTCCGGCGTACGCTGCGCCGGCACAAGGAGAGCGGTGACATCGACGACTTCGCCGAGCCGCCCGGGCCCGGGGACGCGGGACACCGGGTCTTCGAGGCACGCTGGCGGACCGACGGCACGGTGGCCGTACGGGCTCGGCTGACCCTGGTACCGGGCGCGGGCCGGCCGGAGGGACACCAGTGGCGGCTGATCGCGGAGGCGGAGCGCCCGTGGGACGACGCCTGGCCCTCGCCCGCGACCCTGTTCTGGCCCGAGGCCGGTCCGGGCGAGGGTGACGACGGCGCCTGGGACCACCACGCCGGCGTCGCCGGGGTGCGCCTGCGGCAGGTCAACGCGCTGCCCGCGGACGACAAGGAGATGCGGCGGCGGCTGCGGGACGCGGCCCGTGAGGCCTGGTGCGTCCATCTCGTCGTGCACGAGGCGATGACCCCGGACGAGCGGGGCCGGCTGCCGCTGAGCCGGCTGCTGCCGCCCGGCCTGCGGCACCGCGTGGTCGAGCACCGCGCGGCCCCGCACCAGCTGCGCGCCGTGAACTGGGCGCTGAAGGACCTCGGCGTCGAAGTGCCGCGCGGCGGCGCCGTGCTGCTGCCCCCGGACCCGGCGCCGAAGGACTACGACGGCCGGGAGCACCGTGTGCGCAGCGTCTTCCTGGACGGCTCGGAGCCGGCCGAACTCATCGCGGCACTAAGGCACTTCACCGCTCTTCCCCGGCCGCTGCCGCGGGACGCGCAGGAGGCGCTGACGGACCTGCGAGAGAACTGGACGCTGCTGACGCTGAGGGAGGAGCTGGAGCGTGAACGGCGGCTGGTCACCATGTACGCCGACGCGCTGGAGGCGATGACGAAGTCCCGGGACCTGTACAAGCAGGCCGCGGAGCAGGCCCTCGAGGCGCTGTCGGCCTACCGCGACGTGCCCGCACCGGCGTTGCCGCAGCAGCAGCGTCCCGCGTCCCGGACCCCGGGCGCGCTCCAGCAGCTGACACGCACCTTCGAACGCCTGAAGCTCTCCGCCAAGGGAACCCGGACCTCATCCGAGGGCGGCACGAACCAGGCGGACCAGGTGGATCCGGCGGACGGCACGGACCGGTCGTCGTGAACCCTCCGCCGAGTCCGCTTCGGCCCGCCCGCCGGGACAAGGAGGCCGGATGGATTCCACCACGACCCTGCTGGTGATCGCCGCGGTCGTCGCGGCCGCGCTGTTCGCCGTCGCCGTCGCCCTGCTGGTGCGTCTGGTGCGCGCCCGGCGTACGCTGCGGCGGGCCGGACTGCCGACGGGGCCGCGCTGGGTGTTCTGGGCCGCGGTCGCGTATCTGCTGCTGCCCACCGACCTGCTGCCCGACCCTGTCTACCTGGACGACATCGGCGTACTGCTCCTCGCCCTGCGCAGCATGCGCGCCGCGCGCCCGCTGCCTCCGGGGACGACCGGGTCCTGAAACACCCCGCCGGCCCGGCGTCGTCACGGCATCATGGAGCGATGCAGCCTGTGTTCACCGGCGTGGCCGACGCTCCCGCGGCGCCCTGCGTCGCCGTGGTGGTGGACGTGATGCGCGCGTTCACCGTGGCCGCCTGGGCGTTCCGGCGCGGGGCCGAGCGGATCGTGTTCGCCGGTACGCTCGAGGAGGCCCTGGAGCTGAAGGCCCGTCACCCGGGATGGCTGGCCGTCCAGGACGGGGAGCCGGTGCCGGGCTTCGACCTCGCCAACTCCCCCGGCCGGCTGCGCTCCCACGACCTCCGCGGCCGTACGCTCGTGCAGAAGACCACCGCCGGCACGGTCGGGGCCCTGGCCGTGGCGCGGGCGCGGCTGCTGCTGTGCGCGAGCTTCGTGGTGGCCGGGGCGACCGCCGAGGTGCTGCGGCGGGCCCGGCCGGAGACGGTCGCCTTCGTGGTCACCGGGGACGGCGGGCGGGCCGAGGAGGATCTCGCCTGCGCCCAGTACATCGCGGAACGCGCCCGGGCCGGCGGCGCCCGCCCGGACCCCGGACCCTACCTCGACCGGGCCCGGCGTTCGCACGCCGCCGCGCGGCTGTCCGACGGGGTGCGGCGGGGCCTGCGCGGCGTCCACGCCGAGGACGTGGCGATGTGCCTGGAGGCGGACGCCTTCCCGTTCGCCATGACGGCCATCCGGGAGGACGGCCGCCTCGTCCTGCGCCCCGTGGAGCCCGGCGGGCCCCCGTCGCCGCCACCGGCCTGACCCGCTCACCACTCGCGTCGTGCACCCGGCGCGAACACCGGTACCGCCGCAGCCGACGCGGCCACCGCCGCACCGGCGAGCGACGGCCGGCCGCCCGACACCTGGTGCTCCCCCTTGCGTCCGGCCGAGGAACGACCACCTCGTCCCGCGCCCCCAGGAGCCCGGCGGGCCCCCGTCGCCGCCGGCCCGCCTCACTCACCACGGTCGCGTGCGCCCTTGGTCAACGCGACCACCAGCACCGTCAGCGCCGCGAGGGCCGACGCGGCCGCCGCCGCCCCGGCGAGCAGCGGCGGGGCCAGGGTGGCGTCCCGCAGCCGGGACAGGCCGGGCGTGCCGAACCGGCCGCCGGCGAGCTGCCCCGCGGCCAGTACGGCCGTGACGCCCACCGCGGCGGTCGCAGCGACGAGCCGGGCCTGCACCGTGCGGGCGGGCAGGGCGAGGGCGAGGAGCATGCACAGTCCCGCGAGGACGACAGTCGCGCCGACCAGGCCCTGCGACAGGCCGGCGCCGTAGCGCGGGGCGTACGCGATCCCGCACAGGAACACCAGCGGCGCGGCCCTTCGGGCGAGCCGGAGGGAGAGGGCCTCGCTCGCGCCGTCCCCCGCGCCGTCCTTCGCGGACCCTTCCCCGTCCGGACGGCCCTTCCCGGAACGGTTCTCGGCGGGGCGGTCCTTCGCGGGGCGCTCCCTGCCGGACCGGCCCTTGGCGGGAGGGTCCTGCGGTGCGGACGCGGCAGGGGCGGGCGGGGCGGCGGAATCCGCGTACGCGGCGGGGCCGATGGGGGCGAGGGGCGTGAGGGGCGCCGGCCGGGGCGGCGGACCCTCGGGTGCCGTCCGGTCCGCGGCGAGCCGGCTGATCAGCTCGGCGACTTCCTCGACCGGCCGGCCGACGGCCACCGCACGCACCGCCGCGTGCCCGCAGTGCGGTTCCACCGGCGTACGGTGCAGCAGCCGCATCAGCCTGGTCACGTCCTCGAGCGAGCGGTGCTCGGTGGCGGCGCGGATCGCCTCGTCCGCGCCGTCGGCTCCCCGGGGCGGCTCCGTGAGCAGGGCCACCAGGCGCGCGACGTCCTCCACGGGGCGGTCGACCGCGGCCGCGCGCAGGGCGTCCGCCGTGGTCCGGGCGTGTTCGGGCGCGTCCTCCAGCAGGGTGATCAGCCGGACGACATCCTCCACGGGGCGGTCGGCGACCGCGGCGTGGACCAGGTCGTGCAGGGGATCGCCGGCGGGGGCGTCGTCCTGGTGCGGGACGTCCGGCCGCCGCTCGGGGGGCGCCGTGAGCCATGCGAGGAGCTGCGGCGACGGGGCCGCGACGCCCGGGGCGGCCGGTACGGGCGCTATGAGGGAGTCGTCAGGACGGGAGGACGAGGAACGGGCGGTCATCGCGGCTCCAGAGAAGGGTGCGGCCCCGCCGGCGCCCCCGCGCGGCGCACGGCATTACGCAGTCCATTACTAGGAGCGGCCCCGTGACCCCGCCACCCGGACGCGCCGCTGGTGTGACGCCCCCAGGTGCGATCCGCGCTCCTCCTGGCGCATTCTTGCTGTGTCATCCACCCGGAGGCGCACGGGACGAGGTACGGCCGATGGCTGGGAGCGGGGAGCAGACGGTCCGCACGCGGGCCCGCCTGGCCACGCTGCTGGCCGACGCCTCGGCCGGGGCGCTGGGCGCGGTCGGCGGCCGCGGCGCGGGCGTGTACCTGCGCTCCGGCTCCCCGGGCCTGCTGCGCCTCGCGGTGCTGGCGGGACTGCCCGCGACGCTGTTCAAACCCTGGTGGCGGCTGCACCTGGGCCGCCCCTTCCCGGTCTCCGACGCCTTCCGGCTGGGCACGCAGGTGGTGCTGCCGAACGCCACGGAGACGGTGCGCAGGTACCCGCAGTTCGCGGCCGGCCTGCCCTTCCCCTTCGGGTCGGTGCACGTGCCGGTGCCGGGCGGGTCCGAACCCCTGGGCGTCCTCACGGTGCTGCGCCCGGCGATGGCCGAGTCCGAGGACGAGCTGCTGGACCGGGAGGTGCTCGGGCGGCTGGCCGAGGGGCTGGGCGCCGAACTGCTCGGACTCGCGGACGGGGACCCGGACGCGGTCGTCTGGGACGGGGAGCCGCTGTGCGTGCGGCCGCCCGCGGCCCAGCCCGCGCGGGCCGTCATGGGGGGCTTCGACTGGGATCCGCAGACCTCGCGGGTCCGCGCCGACGACCGGCTGCAGGCACTCCTCGGCCTGCGTCCCGGCGAGTTCGCGGGCACGGACGCGGCCCTCGCGGACGCCGTGGCCCCGGCCGACGCGCACCGGATCCTGGCCGCGCTGCGCGACGCCGCCGCCGGCCGGCCTCCGGGCGCGCCGCTCGGCCTGCGCTCGCCGGACGGCACGCCTCGGCTGCTGGACCTGTGGCAGGCCGGCGACGACGGCGTCGCACCGCGGATCGGCGGCGTGATCCTCGACCCTCCGGCCGGCTGCGCCGACAGAGCGGCCGACCTGCTGCCCCAGGGCGTGCTGGCGCTGGACCGGCTGGGTGTGATCGTGTACGCCAACCCGGCCGCCGCGCGGCTCGTGGGCCAGGACCGGGAGCGGCTGCTCGGGCGGGAGCTGTGGGAGGCCGTGCCGTGGCTGTCCGGGCCCCCGTACGACGACCACCTGCGGGGCGTCCTGCTGTCCTCGGCGCCGGTGCACTTCCATGCGCGGCGGCCGGGGGCCTGCCCGGAGGAGCCGGGCCAGGACGACTGGCTCGCCGTGTCCGTGCACCCGGGGCCGGAGCTGCTGGCCTGCACGCTCGTCCCGGCCAGCCGCATGGACGCCCCGGTCGGACCGGTCCCGGACACGCATGAGCCGGAGGACACGGTGGCGAGCGCGCACGCGCTGGCGCCGCTGTACCGGCCGATCGCACTGGCCATCGCGCTGACGGACGCGGTGACGGCCCGGCAGGTGTCGGAGGTGGTCGTGCGCGAGCTGCTGCCCGCGTTCGGCGGCCGCCGCCTCGCCATCTACCTGCTCCAGGAACGCCATCTGTACCTGGCCTGGGAGACCGGCTTCCCGCAGGGGTTCCTCGCCCCCTTCGAGGGTGTCGGCCTCGACGAACACCTGCCCGGCGTGGAGACCCTCACCACGGGCCGGCCCCTGTTCTTCGAGTCGATGCGGCAGCTGGACGCCGCCTATCCGGGCATCGCCCTGGACGCCGAAGAGGGCTCCCGTGCCTTCCTGCCGCTGATCGCCTCCGGCCGGCCCGTCGGCTCCTGCATCCTCGGCTTCGACGCGTCGCGCCGGTTCAGCGCGGAGGAGCGCACGGTCCTCACCGCGCTCGCCGGCCTGATCGCGCACGCCATGGAACGCGCGCAGCGCTACGACAGCGAGGCGGCGCTGGCCCGCGGTCTGCAGCAGGCGCTGCTGCCGCGCCGGCTGTCGGCGCACCCGCGGGTGGAGACCGCCGGCCGCTACCTGCCCGGGACGCAGGGCCTGGACGTGGGCGGCGACTGGTACGACGTGGTGGAGGCCGGGGACGGGCTCGCTCTGGTCATCGGGGACGTGCAGGGGCACGGCGTGCAGGCGGCGGCGACCATGGGCCAGCTGCGCAGCGCGGTCCGGGCGTTCGCGCTGGGCGACCGTCCGCCGGACGAGGTGCTCAGCGGAACGAACCTCCTGCTGATCGACCTCGATCCGGGTCAGTTCGCCAGCTGCTGCTACCTGCGGCTGGACCCGGCCACCGGCCACGCCCGGGTCGCCCGGGCGGGGCATCCGCCGCCGCTGCTGTGCTCCCCCGACGGGCGGACCCGGCGGCTGGACATCCCCGGCGGTGTGGTCCTCGGCGTCGATCCGCAGGCCCGGTACCCGGTGACCGAGCTGCTGCTGGAGCCGGACGCGATCCTCGCCCTGTACACGGACGGCCTGGTGGAGCGGCCCGGCGCCGACATCGACGACGGGATCACGGCGCTGCGGCAGGCCCTCGCCAAGGCAGGCGCGGCCGCGGGGCGCCGGGGCGGCCGGTCGCTGGCCAGGGTCGCCGACCGGCTCACGGCGACCGCCCGGCACACCGCGGACCGGCCCGACGACGTGGCGCTGCTGCTCGCCGCCCGCCGCTCGTCGGCCGCCTACCCGTGACCCGCCCGGTGCGGTGCGGGCACCCATCACCTCGGACGACGGTCTCGCCTGACGGGGCCGGGCAGTGTAGACATGGGCACATGGTGCGACTGCCCGGCCGGGCGACCCGGCCGTCCCGTCCTTCCGGGCGACCGCGCGCACCTCGCGAGGGGCGGCCGGACGGCAGCCGTGCGGAGGGCGAGCGGCCGGGGGTGCTGCGGTCGGTGGTGACCGGACGCAGCGTGGCCGGCCAGGTCTTCCTGCTGCAGGTGGTGATCGTGCTGCTGCTGGTCGTCTCGGCCGTGGTGGCGCAGGTGCTGCAGGTGCGGCACGACAGCGACGTCGAGGCCCGCAACCGCTCGCTCTCCGTCGCCCAGTCGTTCGCCAACGCGCCCGGTACGGCGGCCGCGCTGCGCTCCGCGCATCCCACGGCCCTGTTGCAGCCACGTGCGGAGGCCACCCGCAAGGCGACCGGGGTGGACTTCGTCGTCGTGATGAACACCGACGGGGTCCGTTACACGCATCCCAGACCCGACCGCATCGGCAAGCAGTTCGTCGGCACGATCGCCCCGGCCGTGGCCGGTGGCACCGTCGTCGAGCACGTCAACGGCACGATCGGCCCGCTCGTACAGGTCGTGGTGCCGGTGAAGGACGCCGGCGGCACCGTGGTCGGCCTGGTCTCGGCCGGTATCACCACCGCCCATGTGGGCGGGGCCGCCGACCAGCAGCTGCCGCTGCTGCTCGCCGCCGCGGCGGTGGCGCTCGCGCTGGCCACCGCGGGCACGGCCCTGGTCAGCAGGCGCCTGCTGCGCCAGACGCGTGGGCTGGGCCCGTACGAGATGACCCGGATGTACGAGCACCACGACGCCGTGCTGCACGCGGTCCGCGAGGGCGTGCTGATCGTCGGCGGTGACGGGCGGCTGCTGCTCGCCAACGACGAGGCGCAGCGCCTGCTGGGCCTGCCACCGGACGCCGAGCGGCGCAGCGTGCTGGAGCTGGGGCTGGACGAGGAGACGGCGGCGCTGCTCGGCTCGGGGCGGGTCGCCACCGACGAGGTGCACCTGGTCAAGGACCGGCTGCTGGCGATCAACCAGCGGCCCACGGATCTGCGCGGCGGCCCGCCCGGCAGCGTGACCACGCTGCGCGACTCCACCGAGCTGCGCGCGCTGTCCGGCCGCGCGGAGGTGGCGCGCGAGCGGCTGAACATGCTGTACGACGCCGGGGTGGGCATAGGCACCAGTCTGGACGTGACCCGCACCGCCCAGGAGCTGGCCGATCTGGCGGTGCCCCGGTTCGCGGACTTCGCGACGGTGGACCTGTTCGACGCGGTGATCGGCGGCGACGAGCCGAAGCCCGGGACGGCGCTGCGCCGCGCGGCCTGCGCCGCCCTCCGCCCGGACGCCCCGCTGTACCCGGTCGGCGAGCGCATACGGTTCGTGGCCACCTCGCCGCAGGCCCGCAGCCTGACGACCGGGCAGTCGGTGGTTGAGCCCCGGCTGGGCACGGCGCCCGGCTGGCGCGCGCAGGACCTGGAGCGCACCGACCAGGTCCTGGCCTACGGCATCCATTCGCTGATCACGGTGCCGCTGCGGGCGGGCAGCCTGGTGCTGGGGGTGGTGAACTTCTGGCGGTCCCAGAAACCGCAGCCGTTCGACTCGGAGGAAGTGGCGCTCGCCGAGGAGCTGGTGGCGCGGGCGGCGGTGTCCATCGACAACGCCCGCCGGTACACGCGCGAGCACAGCATGGCGGTCACCCTCCAGCGCAGTCTGCTGCCGCGGTCGCTGCCGGAACAGGGCGCCCTGGAGATCGCCTACCGGTATCTGCCGGCGCAGTCCGGCGTGGGCGGCGACTGGTTCGACGTGCTGCCGCTGTCCGGTGCCCGGGTGGCGCTCGTCGTCGGTGACGTCGTGGGCCACGGGCTGCACGCGGCGGCGACCATGGGCCGGCTGCGCACGGCCGTGCACAACTTCTCGGCGCTCGACCTTCCTCCCGACGAACTCCTGGGCCTGCTGGACGAGTTGGTGGGCCGGATCGACCAGGACGAGACACCGGCGGAGGGTTCGGCCGCGGTCACGGGCGCGACCTGCCTGTACGCCGTCTACGATCCGGTCTCCCGGCTGTGCACCGTGGCGCGGGCCGGTCATCCGCCGCCTGCGCTGGTGCGTCCCGGCGGCCGCGTGGAGTTCCCCGACGTGCCCGCGGGTCCGCCGCTGGGCCTGGGCGGACTGCCGTTCGAGGCGACCGAGCTGGAACTGCCCGAGGGCAGCCGCCTGGTGCTGTACACCGACGGCCTGGTGGAGGACCGGGAGCGGGACATCGACGAGGGGCTGGAACTGCTGGGCGACGCACTGCGCCGCACACCGGACTCCTCCCCCGAGGAGACCTGCCGCAGTGTGCTCGACCGCCTTCCGAACCGGCCGCGGGACGACGTGGCGCTGATCGTGGCCCGCACACGCGTGCTGGGCGCGGACCGGGTGGCGCGGTGGCGGGTGCCGTCGGACCCGGCGGCCGTGTCGGAACTGCGGGGCTCGGTGACCCGGCAGCTCGCCGAATGGGAACTGGACGAGCTGGCGTTCACGACCGAGCTGGTCCTGAGCGAGCTGGTCACCAACGCCATCCGCTACGGACGCGGCCCGATCGGTGTGCGGCTGCTGCGCGAGCGCACGCTGATCTGCGAGGTCTCCGACGGCAGCACGACCTCACCGCACCTGCGGTACGCGGCGAGCACCGACGAGGGCGGCCGGGGCCTGTTCCTGGTGGCGCAGCTCGCCGAACGATGGGGCACCCGGTACACCGCCCACGGAAAGATCATCTGGGCGGAGCAGCTACTGCCCTGAGCGGACGCCCGCAGACGGGGACGCGGACCGGGGGCAGGCCGAGGGCCCGGCGGATGCCGGCACCGGATGCGCCGCGTTCACCGGGCCCGTCAGGAGCGCCCGGCTGCGCGGCGCCCGGGGGTGCACGGCCCGCCGGGCCCGTCCCGGATACCCGGTCCGCGCGGAAGCGGACGGCGGGTCAGCCGCCGTCGAGCCGCGAGCGCAGCAGCCGCTTGCCCATCTCGGCGCCCTTGCGGCTGTCGGACTGCGCCTTGCGGAACAGCTCCACGACTTCGTCGTCCTTGTCGCGCTCGGCGTCCTGGATGTACTGCTCCAGGCGCAGCGCGTTGTTCAGGCACGCCTCGACGTACCAGATCAGGTTGTAGTCCTTGTCGCGCGTGCCGGTGACGTCACCGGTCTCGCTGGTGCTGGTCATCCGGGGTCTCCTCCTTCTGCCGACCCTGCGTGGATTCCGCTTGCGCAGCGCCGGGTACCCCTGCGACCTGCCGGCACACACCGGGTTCAGCCGAGGGCCCGGTCCAGGTTGAAGGCCGCGCTGATCAGGGCCAGGTGGGTGAACGCCTGCGGGAAGTTGCCCTGCTGCTCGCCGGTGCGGCCGATCTCCTCGGCGTACAGGCCGAGGTGGTTGGCGTAGGTCAGCATCTTCTCGAAGGCCAGCCGGGCCTCGTCGAGCCGGCCGGCCCGCACCAGTGCCTCGACGAACCAGAACGAGCAGATGGAGAAGGTGCCCTCGTCGCCGCGCAGTCCGTCCGGGCTGGCCTGGGGGTCGTAGCGGTAGACGAGCGAGTCGGAGACCAGGTCCTCGGTGAGGGCGTCGAGGGTGGACAGCCACTTGGGGTCGGTGGGGGCGATGAACTTGGCGAGCGGCATCATCAGCAGCGAGGCGTCGAGGACGTCGCTCCCCTCGGACTGCACGAAGGCCCCCCTGCGCTCGCACCACCCGCGTTCCATGATTCGCCGGTAGATGGTGTCGCGGGCCTGCCGCCAGCGCCGGTGATCGGCGGGCAGCCCCCGGTGGGTGGCGAGGCGGATGGCGCGCTCGATGGCGACCCAGCACATGAGCCGCGAGTACAGGAAGTTCTTCCGGCCGCCTCGGGTCTCCCAGACGCCCTCGTCGGGCTGGTCCCAGTGGTCGCAGACCCAGTCGACGAGGCGGCACAGGTCGTCCCACTGGCCGCTGGAGATGGGCTGCGCCCACTTGTCGTAGAGGTAGATGGAGTCGATCAGCGCGCCGTAGATGTCGAGCTGGAGCTGGTCGGCGGCGGCGTTTCCGACCCGGACGGGCGCGGAGCCCTGGTGGCCCTCCAGGTGCGGCAGCTCCCGTTCGGGCAGGTAGGAGCGGCCGTCGATGCCGTACATGATCTGCAGGGGGGCGACGGTGTGGCCGCAGCCGGGGCTGATGTGCGTGGTGAGGAATCGCATGAACGCCTCGGCCTCGCCGCTGAAGCCGAGCCGCAGCAGCGCGTAGACGGCGAACGCGGCGTCGCGCACCCACACGTACCGGTAGTCCCAGTTGCGCTCACCGCCGAGCTGCTCGGGCAGGCTGGTGGTGGGCGCGGCGACGATGGCTCCGGTGGGGGCGTAGGTGAGCAGTTTGAGGGTGAGCGCGGAGCGGTGCACCATCTCCCGCCACCGGCCCCGGTACCGGGACTGGTGCAGCCAGTGCCGCCAGTAGGCGACCGTGGCGTTGAACTCGTGCTCGGCCTCGGCGTGTGCGCAGGCACGCGGCGGCACCCCGCCGCCGACCTGGTCGAGGGCGAACACCGCGGACTCGCCCTCGCTCAGCTTGAAGTCGGCGCGCGCGTCCCGGCCGTCGCACTCCAGCGCCACGGTGGAGGTGAGCGCGAGCGACTGCTCGGCGGACTCGAACGCGATCAGGCCGTCCAGCGGACGCAGGGTGTGCGGGGCGGCGCCGTAGTCGAAGCGCGGGGCGACCAGGACCCGGAAGGGGACGGTGCCGCGTACGCACACCACGCGCCGGATCAGCCGCTGCCGGCCCGGGTCGCCGGCCGGTCCGGCGCCGACCGGCATGAAGTCCTGCACCTCGCCGACGCCGTCCTCGGTGAAGAAGCGGGTGATCAGCACGTTGGTGTCGGGGAAGTAGAACTGCTTGGTACGCGCGGGTACGGCGGCGGCCAGCTCGAAGCTGCCGCCGCGCTCGGCGTCCAGGATGGAGGCGAAGACGCTCGGGGCGTCGAAGGACGGGCAGCAGTACCAGTCGATGGTGCCGTTGCTGCCGACCAGTGCCACGCTGCGCAGGTCGCCGATGAGTCCGTGCTCGGCGATCGGCAGGTAGCGGGGGCTGCGGGGCGGGTCCTCGGGGAACGGCGTCACGGCCATGTGCGGCCTCCCGGTGCGAGGTGCGGGTCATTCCAGCTTAGGAGGGAGTGGTTCCGCGTGGCGTGGGCAGGCGCTCCGCGCCCGCTCCCGCAGCGCCTGGAGATGCAGGGTGCGCCCGGGCGGGCAATGGTGAAGGTGTGCCCCATTCGGAGGCACCGGCACGGATGCGGTCATCCGGACCGAGGAGGAGGCATCATGTCGACATCCACACCCGAAGGGTCCCGGTCGTCCGACGACCACTGCACCCCGGACGCCCTGCTCCACTCCGCTCCCTCGAGGGACGTCTCCCCCGAGGACCTGGTGATGGCGGCGGGCAGGGACGTCAACCCGAAGAACCTCGAGTGGGCGCGCCGCAAGCTGGAGACGGAGGGCCCGGCGGCCGTCGAGAAGCTGCTGCCCTAGGGCGGTCCGGGGAATCCAGGGGAACGAACGGTGATCCGGCCGGGCGGGGGCGCGCCCGGCCGGACATCTGTGCGGCCGCGGGGCGGTGCGGTCATGGCGGCGACGCCGTCCCACGTCCCCGCGCCGGCGTCACTCCGGCAGGTCCGTCTCGTCCGGGATCACGTGCACGGCGGCCTCCTCCGCGCCCGCCGCTCCCCCGTCGATGCCCACGTCCTCGGCGACCTCCTCCTTGGTCGCGTCCGGGTGGGCGCCCTCGTCCGGGGCGACCAGGCGGCCCGCGCGGCGCTCACCGGCCTCGGGGTCCACCGGCTCGCCCTCTCCTCCGGGCAGGTCGCCGATCCCGTCGCCGGGCGGTGCGGTCACGTCCGGCACCTCCTGCCTGATCCGCTCGTCCAGGGTCTCCCCCTCGTGCTGCTCGGCGGCGGTGACGCCGTGCCGGGTGACGCCGAGCGGCCGTTCGGGCGGGGAGTAGCCCTCGTCGAGGACGTCGTCGTAGGAACGTTCCCCGACCGCGTCCTCGAGGTCCAGGGGGGCGGCGTCCTCCTGCTCCTCGTTGGTGCCGGTGGGCTGGTAGACGTCGTCCGCCATGGGGGTCTGCTCGGACTGCTGGTCGCTCATCGTCGCCTCCTTCTCGGGTCACGGGCGGTCGAGCACCGCGTTTCCCGCCACCGGATCATTAACCCCGCCGTCCGGCGTCCGGACCGGCCGGATCCGGGGCGGCCGCCGGCGTTCGGGAACCGGCGCGCGTGCTCCGGGCCGGCGGTACGGCGTGGTAGAGCAGTACGTCGTCGAAGCGCGACACCGGCCAGTGGCGGGCGTAGGCGGGTGGGCGGGAGCCCTCCGGCACCAGCACGGCCACCGGCATCCGCCGGGCGGTGCGGGCGATGACGGCCACGGAGCTGTTGGCGTTGTGCCCGGACGTGGCGGCCGAGGCGCAGCCGGTGTAGAAGGCGATCGGGATGGCCTGGCGCCCGGTGAGCAGGCACGGCGGGCGGACTCCCAGGCGGTGCAGCCGGTCCGCGGTGCGGGACCAGTCCCGGTGCGAGGCGGTGGCGCCGTCCACCGTGCGCGCCAGGACGGCGAGTTGCACGGCGAGGTGACCGGCGAGCCCGACGCACACCAGGGCCAGGGCCGCCCGGCGCCAGGGCCCGCGCGGGGCGGTCGCCAGGTGCAGCAGCGCGGCGGCGACGGGGAGGGCGAGCAGCGCGTAGGCGGGCAGCAGGAAGCGGGGCGCCGCGTAGCCGATCAGGAACAGGTAGGGGAACGCGGCCGTCGCCGCGCAGGCGAGCGCCAGTGTCGTGGCCGCCCTGCGGCGGGCGCGGACCGCGACGGCCAGGCCGAGCACGGCGAGCGGGGGCAGGACGAACCACCAGAGGGTGATCAGCGGGTGGGGCAGGGCACCGGTGCAGGGCCGGCACAGGGCCCGGCCGCCCAGGCTGCGCAGTTGGTCCGGCACGGCGAAGTGCCACCCGAGGCCGCCCTGGATGTCCGAGCCGGCGGACAGCCGGCGGCCGAGGCCGCCGTAGCTCACGTACGCCTCGATCACCCACTCGGCGGCCCCGGCGGCGAGCCCGGCGAGCAGCACGCACAGGGCCCGCCAGTGGCGGCGCACCAGGCCGAGGGCGAGGAGCGGCAGGGTGACCCAGACGGCGTCGGTGGGCCGCATCCACGCCATCAGCGTCGCGCTCGCCGCGAGTCCCCACAGGGCGGCCCGGTCGCCGCGGTCCCGGGCGCGCAGGAAGCAGGCGACGGCGGTCAGGGCGCCCAGGGCGACCCAGAGGTTGGGCATGGCCTGGGGGCCGTAGAACAGCGTCACCCACAGGGAGGCGAAGAGGGCGCCGGCGAGGGCGAGCACGCGCACCGGGAACAGGCGGCGCCAGGCGCGCAGGGACACGTACAGGGCGAGGCCGCTCAGGACCGCGAGGTAGGTCCGCAGGAGGGCCGTCGAGGACGACCAGGAGGCGATGGGCGCCACGAGCAGGGAGACGCCGCGGGCGCGGGGCGCGCTGAAGAACGCGGCGGGCGCGTGCCCGCTGACCTGGCTGACGTACACCGTCTCGTCCCAGCCGAGGCCCATGCCGGGCCGGACGAGGAGCAGTTGGGCGAGGGCGTAGGCCGCGGCGACGGCCGCGAGCGGTGCGGTGGCCCACGGGCCGCGGACGCGGGCGGCCGGGTCTCGCGGACGGCGCTCGCGCCGCAGTCCGGCAAGTGTGGCGTGCGCGCTGCCGGCCATCATCACCCCTCTGATCAAGGAAAAACACCGCCAAGCTACCCGAACTCCGGGGTTCCGGTCGGCCGCGCTGGGCCATCCGGGGGGTGACCTCACGCGCTGCAGGGCTGACGCACTGCCGGCACAGGGACCTGTGGCGGATCGGCGCGGCGCGGCGCCGGTGAACTGGAGAACGGGGGGCCGGCGGCCCTGTGAACCACGGAGCGTCCGCTGACGCCGGCCGAGATCCGGGCCGGTCCCGGCGGCGGGCTCGCCTGCAACACCGTTCACACGATTCTCACACGCCCGCACGTCAAGGGGCTGGTGCCGCGGGACACGGCGGGGCTGCGCGGCGCGTACCGGGCGGCGGGAAACGCGGCCGAGCCGACCGCCGAAACGATGCGCGAGGCCGTGTCCGCCCCCGGGGAACGGCGGGCCCTGCGCGAACCGCTCGCCGTCCGCGGCGCCTGAGGGCCGCGGACGGCGTTCCCGCCTGCCGGCGAGCGGGCGCGAACACGGGCCGGAGGCCCGTCGCGGCGGTCAGCCGCCGTTCGGCGCGCGGTGCGGTGGCTGCTCGGGGGCGGGGTGGCGCGGAGCCGGCAGGACGGCGCGTACGGCCGGTCCGTCGGTGCTGACCGTCAGCGGCTCGTCGTGGTGGTGCAGGGTGAGCGGCGGACCGTCCAGCAGCGCGTACGTGACCTTGTCCGCGCCGATGTCCACGCGCAGACGGCGCCCGCGGTACTGGACGTTGAAGGCGAGCCGGCGCAGCCGTTCGGGCAGCCGGGGCGCGAACCGCAGCCGGCCGCCGGCGCGGCGCATCCCGCCGAAGCCCGCCACCAGGGCCATCCAGGTACCGGCCAGCGAGGCGATGTGCAGTCCGTCCCGGGTGTTGTGCTCCAGGTCGTGCAGGTCCATCAGCGCCGCCTCGGTCGTGTAGGCGTGGGCGAGGCCCAGGTGGCCCGCCTGGGCGGCGATGACGGCCTGGCAGCAGGCGGACAGGGAGGAGTCCCGCACGGTCAGCGGCTCGTAGTAGGCGAAGTTCCGCGCGACCTGTTCGTCGTCGAAGCGGTCGCCGCAGGTGTACATGGCCAGCACCAGGTCGGCCTGCTTGACGACCTGCTTGCGGTACAGGTCGAAGTAGGGGAAGTGCAGCAGCAGCGGGTACTGGTCGGCGCGGGTGCCGGCGAAGTCCCACCGCTGGTAGCGGGTGAACCCGGCGTGCTGTTCGTGGACGCCGAGTTCGCGGTTGTAGGGGACGTGCATGGCCTCGGCGGCGTCGCGCCAGGCCGCGCTCTCCTCCTCGTCGACGCGCAGCCGCCGCGCCTCGCCCGGGTGGCGTTCGACGGCGTCGGCCGCGGCGAGCAGGTTCTGCCGGGCCATGAGGTTGGTGTAGGTGTTGTCGTCGGCGACCGCGCTGTACTCGTCCGGGCCGGTGACACCGTCGAGGTGGAAGACTCCGTGGCTGTCGTGGTGGCCCAGTGACCGCCACAACCGGGCCGTCTCCACGAGCAGTTCGACGCCGGCTTCCCGCTCGAAGGCGGTGTCGCCGCTGGCCTCCACGTACCGGACCACGGCGTCGGCGATGCCGGCGTTCACGTGGAACGCGGCGGTGCCGGCCGGCCAGTACGCCGAGCCCTCCGAGCCGGCGATGGTCCGCCACGGGAAGGCGGCGCCGCCCAGCCCCAGCTGGGCCGCGCGTTCGCGGGCCTCGTCCAGGGTGTTGTACCGCCAGCGCAGCGCCTCGGCGACGGCCTCGGGGGCGGTGTGGGTGAGCACGGGCAGCACGAACATCTCGGTGTCCCAGAAGGCGTGCCCGTCGTAGCCCGATCCGGTGAGCCCCTTGGCGGGTATCGCGCGCTGCTCGGCGCGGGCCCCGGCCTGCAGGACGTGGAAGAGGGCGAACCGGACGGCCTGCTGGATCTCCTCGTCGCCCTCCACCTCGACGTCGGCGCGGGCCCAGAAGTCGTCCAGGCAGGCCCGCTGGTCCGCCAGCAGGCCCTGCCAGCCGTCGTGCGCGGCGGCCGCGAGCGCGGCGTCGACCTGGTCGGCCATCGCGGGCAGCGAGCGGGTGCCCGACCAGCCGTGGGCGACCATTTTCTCCACCCTGAGCTTCTGCCCGGGCTCCAGCACGGAGGTGACGGTCAGCCGGGCGACGTCGATGCCGCTCTCGCTGCGGGTGGTGGTGCGCTCGGGACCGGTGACGACGTGGTCGGCGGCGACCGCCACCCGCAGGCCGCTGCGCCGGGTGCGGTGCACCAGCCGCAGCCGGTTGCCGGAGGCGAAGCCGTCCTCCTGTTCCAGCGGCGACTTCAGTGCGATCGCGGCGCGCGGGTCGCCGTTCGGCTCGGGCAGGCTCTCGTTGGTGACCAGCTCCGACTGGATCACCACCCGGCTGCGGCCGCCGACGGCCTCGACCTCGTACGCCACCGCGGCCACCGCCCGCTGGGACAGCGACACCAGCCGGGTCGAGCGCACCCGGACCGTCGTTCCGGCCGGGGAGGTCCACTCGCAGGTCCGCTCCAGCACGCCGCGCCGCAGGTCCAGCACCCGCTCGTGGGAGACCAGCCTGCCGTAGCGCAGATCGAAGGGCTCGTCGTCCACCAGCAGCCTGAGTACCTTGCCGTTGGTGACGTTGATGACCGTCTGGCCCGACTCCGGGTAGCCGTATCCGGCCTCCGCGTACGGCAGCGGGTGCACCTCGTGCACGCCGTTGAGGTAGCTGCCGGGCAGGCCGTGCGGTTCGCCCTCGTCCAGGTTGCCGCGCCAGCCGACGTGCCCGTTGGACAGGGCGAACACCGACTCGCTCTGGGCGAGGACGTCCAGGTCGAGGCTGGTCTCCCGGACGGTCCACGGCTCCACGGCGTACGACCGCTCGCTGATCACCGCTTGCCCCCCAGCTCGGCGAGGTCCCGCACGACGATGTCCGCGCCGTGGGCGCGCAGCGCCTCGGACTGTCCCACCCGGTCCACGCCGACGACGTACCCGAAGCCGCCCGCACGGCCCGCGTCCATGCCGGCCAGCGCGTCCTCGAACACGGCGGCCCGGGACGCCTCGACGCCGAGGTCGCGGGCGGCGGCCAGGAAGGTGTCGGGGCGAGGCTTGCCCGGCAGGTTCCGTTCGGCGGCGACCACGCCGTCGATGCGGACGTCGAAGAAGTGCTCGGCCCCCACGGAGCGCAGCACGTCACGGCAGTTGGCGCTGGAGGAGACGATCGCGGTGCGCAGCCCCTCGGCGCGGACCGCCTCCAGATAGCGCAGGGTGCCCTCGTACGCCTCCACGCCGCCGGTGCGGATCTTCTCCAGCAGCAGGTCGTTCTTGCGGTTGCCCAGGCCGTGCACCGTGCGGGCGTCCGGCGGGTCGCCGGGGCCGCCTTCGGGCAGGTGGATGCCTCGCGAGTCGAGGAAGGCGCGGACGCCGTCGGCACGGGGGCGCCCGTCGACGTACTCGTCGTAGTCGGCGACCGCGTCGAACGGCCGGCCCTGCCGGCCGCCGTAGTCGCGCAGGAACGCGTCGAAGGTCTCCTTCCAGGCGGCCGCGTGGACGACGGCCGTCTTGGTCACGACCCCGTCGAGATCGAACAGGCAGGCCTGGATTGCGTCGGGCAGACCGAGCTGAGTCATACCCAGCACTGTTCCCCGTCGGGCCCGGTCCATCGGGTGGCGCGCGCCACAGGTTCGCGCCGGCCGCGGGTGACACACTTCGTCGTGTGGCGCTGACCTTCGACGACCTGCTCACCCGTGCCCGTGCGCTGCCCAGGGGCGGCCGGCGGGCCGTCCTCGGCATCGCGGGCGGTCCCGGTGCGGGCAAGACGACGCTGGCCGAGCATCTGGTGCGTGCCCTGGGCGGCGACGGCCCGCCGTGGGTGGCGCACGTGCCCATGGACGGCTTCCACCTGGCCGACGCCGAGTTGGACCGGCTGGGCCTGCGGGAGCGCAAGGGCGCCCCGGACACCTTCGACGCGGCCGGGTACGCGGCGCTGCTGCGGCGGCTGCGCGAGGACCCCGACGAGGTGGTGTACGCGCCCGCGTTCGAGCGGGTGCTGGAGCAGCCGCTCGCGGGTGCGATCCCGGTGCCGCCCTCCGCCCGGCTGGTGGTGACGGAGGGCAACTACCTCCTGCTGCGGCGGGGTTCGTGGGCACGGGTGCGGCCCTGCCTGGACGAGGTGTGGTTCTGCGAGCTCGACGAGGAGGAACGGATCCGCCGGCTGGTGGCCCGGCACGAGCGGTTCGGCAAGGACCGTGCGGCGGCGGTGGCCTGGGTGCGGGGCACGGACCAGCGCAACGCCGACCTGGTGGCGACGACCAGGGACCGGGCGGACCTGGTGGTACCCGCTTGCGTCCGGCTGCCGTAGGCGTGCACGGGTGCGGCGGGGAGGGGTGAACCCGCACCGGCCTCCGCCCGTATCCCTGTACACGGCGGAGGGTCTGCCGGTACGACTCGTGAAGCGGTGACGCGGCGGCGGATGATGGCACGCGAACAGCACCCGGTCCTCACCCGTGGGGCACCGGCCGGTGAACCCGCCGGGCCGGCCCCGGTCCGCCCGGCCGTCCGGCTGCGGCGCCACCGGCGATGGCTGGTTCCCCTGCTGGCGGCACTGCTGCTGGCGCAGATGGCGGCGGCGATGGTCACGACGGCGGTGCGGCAGACGCCCACCATCGACGAACCGGTGTACGTGGCGACGGCCACCGACTACCTGCACGAGCACCGGCTGCGCTACAACCCCGAACACCCGCCGCTCGGCAAGCTGCTGATCGCGGCCGGTGTGGCGGTGGCCGGCCCGCGCTACGACCCGTCGTACGCCGGCACCCAGGGGGACGTCGGCCGGCATCTGCTCTACGAGTCGGGCAACGACCCGTGGCGGCTGATGCTGTGGGCGCGGCTGCCGGTGATCGTGCTGACCCTGCTGTTCGGACTGGTCGCCTTCGCGTTCGCCCGTGAGCTGACGGGGACGGCGGGCGGGCTGGTGGCACTCGCGCTGTACGCCTTCTCGCCGGATGTGATCGCGCACGGTTCGCTGGCCACGCTGGACGTCCCGGCGACCGGTCTCGTGCTGACGTCGGCCTGGCTGGTGTGGCGGGCGCGGCGGCGGCCGGTGCTGTACGTGCCGCTCGCCGGGGCGGCGCTCGGCGCGGCCGTGGCGACGAAGATGAGCGAGCTGCCCGCGGTGCCGGTCCTGATGGCGCTGGCGGCGGTGTCGGTGCTGGCGTCCGGCCCGCCCGCCGGGCGGCGGGTGCTGTCCGCGCTCGCGGGTGCCGCGGCCGTGGCGGTGGTGGCGCTCGCGGTCGTCTGGGCCGCCTACCTCGCGGTCGACCCCCGGCTGCGGTTCGTCCCGGCCGAGCCGGTGCCGGCCCTGCACGGACTGCGGGGGCGGCTGGTGGACCTGCTGCCCGTGCCGCCCGCGTACCGGGCCGGGATGCGGGTGCAGTTCGGCCTGGAGAGGTACCCGTGGCAGGGCTATCTCTTCGGCCGCCTGTACACGGGCTCGCTCTGGTACTACCTGCCGGCCGCCCTGCTGGTGAAGACGCCGCTCGCACTGCTGGCGCTGGGTGCGGCCGGTGCGGTGGCGGTGGTGGCGGTACGGCGGCTGCGGCCGGCGGCGCCGTACCTGCTGCTGCCGCCGCTGGTGCTGCTGGCGGCGGCGATGACGGGGGCCCGGGACTTCGGGACCCGGTACGCGCTGTTCGTGCCGGTGTTCCTGGCGGTGGCGGCGGCCGGGGCGCTGGTGCCGCGCCGGCGGTGGCGGGTGCTGCTGACGGGCGCGCTGGTGCTGTGGGCGGCGGTGAGTTCGCTGCGGACGTTCCCGTACTACCTGCCCTACGCGAACGAGGCGTTCGGCGGGCCCGCGCACACACATCGGCTGCTGCACGACTCCAACGTGGACTGGGGGCAGGACCTCGGGCGGCTCGCGGACCGGCTGCGGCAGCGGTACCCGGGCGAGCGGGTGTGGCTGGTGTACAAGGGCAGCGGGGTGCCGTCGTACTACGGCATCCACGCCGCCGATCCGCGCACGGTGCCGCCCGGCCGGGTGCACGGGCTGCTGGTGGTGTCGGACTCGGCCGCCGCCAAGGCGCGCGGGCGGCTAGCCGAGCTGATCGCGAGCAGCCGGCCCGTCGGCGAGGTGGGCCATTCGATCGGCCTGTGGCGGCGGTGAGGACGCCGTCACAACCCCCTGGTCACGGCGGTCGGTGAGCTATGTTGAGTGCTTGTGGCAGAAAAAGGAGGCGGACCGGTGTCCTCGCCGCAGCAGGCCCGCGCACAGGCATCAGCGATCACCTCGGGCAAGACCGCGCCCGAGGCCGAGGCCGCCCCGACCTCCCGGCTGCGCGAGCTGTTCGACGGCCCCCGGCTGTCGCCCGGACAGCGGCGCATCGCCCAGTACCTGATCGAGCACATCACCGAGGCCGCGTTCCTGTCGATCACCGAGCTGGCGGACCGGGTCGGGGTCAGCCAGCCCTCCGTCACCCGCTTCGCCGCCGCCGTCGGTTTCAGCGGCTATCCCGCGCTGCGCGAGACGCTCCAGTCGATCGCCCTGCGCGCGCTCGCCGGCGGCCCCGGCGAGGAGAACCGCGCGAACGAGCTGCAGGCGGCGGTCGACGCCGAGATCGAGAGCCTGGAGAACCTGCGGCGCGACTTCGCCGACCCCGACCGGGTCATCCACGTCGGCCGCGAGCTGTCCCGGTCCAGCCCGCTGACCGTGCTGGGCCTGCGCATCTCGGTGTCGCTGGCCGAGTACTTCGGGTACGCCGCCCGCCGGATCCACCCCGACGTGCGGCTGGTGACCCGGGGCGGCAGCGTGGCCTACGACGCGCTGCTGCAGGCCCGCGAGGCCGGCGGCACCTGGGTGCTGGCGTTCGCCATGCCGCGGCACTCCCAGGAGACGCTCCAGGCGATCCGGGTGGCGCGCGGCGCGGGCCTGAAGGTCGCCCTGGTGACCGATCTGGCGCTCGGGCCGCTGGCCGACGAGGCGGACGTCGCCTTCGCCACCGGCACGGGCTCACGCCTGGTCTTCGACTCCTACGCCGCGCCCGGGGTGCTGGCCGCGGCCCTGTTGCAGGCCATGACCGACGCCGACCCGGAGCGCACCCAGGCCCGCCTGGAGAAGTACGAACAGCTCTCGGAGCAGCACCAGTTCTTCCTCAAGGACTGACTCGCGGGCCCGGCCTGCCTCCGGTCAGGGCCGGGTGGCCCCGGCCGATCTTCCGCCGGCGCGGGGCAATCGTGAAGATCTTGCGGCGCCTACCCCCTGGACGGGGATCTTTCGGTTCAAATCGCGCATGAATGTTTTCATACGTCTTGCAAAGTAGTCGGCATATATAAATACTGCTCCACGGATCGCACCCGGCGCACTCCGGGCTCGCTCCGCACCCGCGGACTCACGGCCCGCACCACCGCCCCGAGAAAGCCGACGGACCGCCCATGTGCCTGCATCACCGCGCACAGCAGTGGTCCCGGACGCCCGGGGCCCCCGCACGGACACCCCCAGCCGCGTTTCCTACCCACGTCGGCGTCCGGGGTGTACCGGGGCGCACCGTCTGCGCGGTGCGCCCGTGGCGGTCCCGGCCATCCCCTAGGCCGGGACCGCCCCGAACCCGTCGGACACCCTCACGACGCCGCACACCGGAAGCGATGATCATGCCCCTGACCAGCACGCGCATCAGCCCCGACTGGCCCTGTCAGGTCAAGTCGCCCGGCAGTTTCGACTGGGAGCGTTCGGCGGCCAAGTGGCTGCGGGAACTGATTCCCGCGCGCTACGCCAGCTATCCGGCGCTCATCCGGCATCCCGTGCTGCTCGCCCGGCACGCGCAGATCCAGGTCCAGCAGGAGATCCGGGTGGCGCGCACCGCGCTGCAGACCGCACGCGCCGAGCTGCCGGTGCTCGGCCTGCCCGAGTCGGTCATCGAGCACACGATCAAGATGTACGCCGCCGAGGTCATGCAGCTGCAGCACATCGCGCGCAGCGTCCGCGCCGTCTCCGAGGCACTCGCCGGCCGCTGCGCCGGACGCTGAGCCGTGTCCCCCGGCCCTCCTTCCCGCCCCGCCGGCTCCCGGCGGCGCTCCACCCGCCCCCGCCCGGGGACCCGCGCGCCCCACGCGGGGCGAGCCCCCTCGGAAGCCGACCCGGCAGACGAGTGATCGGGCGGGCCCGGATGTGCAATGCTCGTCGCGTGACGAGCGAGCCCGTGCCCCCGGTGGACCCCGGCACCGGCGCCGACCTGTCGGCGCTGGCCAAGGTCGTGGCCCGGCAGCGCGCCGAGATGGAACGACTGCGGGACGCGGCCGCGACCACGGCCGTCCTGGAGCGGGCCAAGGGCGTCCTCATGGCGGCCACCGGATGCACCCCGGCCGCCGCCCAGGAGGAACTGCTGCGGTGCGCCAAGGACGGCAACCGCACGCTCCTCGAACAGTGCTGGCTCACCCTGGGCACCCTGACCCCGCCCGCCGCGCCGCCCCCCGGCAAGCCCCGGGTGCCGTCCCCCGCACGCCCCGCCGCCGTCATGCCCTGGGACCCCGCGCCCGACGGCGCCGTGGAGATGGCGGAGGTGCTCGGACACATCGGCCGGGACCTGGTCCGGGTCGCCTCGCCACCGGAACTGGCCGGGTGCCTGCTGGAGCACCTGGCGCCCGAGGTGCACGCCGACGCCGTGATGCTCTACGAGCGGCTGCCCGAGGGCGGGATGGAACTGATCGGTCACGCCGGGGTCGACGCCACCCTGGCCGCTCAGTGGCGGCACGTGCCCCCGCTGACCGGGATGGCCGCCTTCGACGCCGTGCACACGGGCGAGCCGCGCTGGCTGGAGGACCTCGCCGCGGACCGCGGCCGCTACCTGCTCATCGGCGACCCGCCCGAGCAGTGGCCCAGCCGGGCCTGGCTGCCCGTACCGGCCGGCGGCACCGCCACCGTCGCCCTCGGCGTGCTGCGCCGGCACAGCGGGCCCTTCGAGCCGCGCGAGCGGGAGCTGCTGCTGGCCCTGGCCCGGCTGTGCGCGGGCCGGCTGCGTGCCTTCGACACGCCCCGGGAGCCCGCCGGCGAGGACGGCTTCACCCGCAACGTCCAGGCGGTGCTCGACGCGCTGCCGGGCACCGCGATCCTGCTCACCCCGCTGCGCGGCGCCTCCGGCAGGGTGGAGGACTACCGGATCGACGCCGCCACCGCGGACGCGGTCGACGTGTTCGGCCGCACCGGCCGGAACATGGTCGGCACGCACATCCTGGAGAGCTACCCGTCCGTCGCGGGGGAAACGCTGTGGCACGGCTATCTGCGGGCGCTGGAGACCGGCGCGCCGTACGAGGGCGAGCCGTTCGCCTATCAGGACGTCTCCGACGGAGTGCCCGTGAGCGCCACCTACTCGGTACGGGCGGCACGGCTGGGCGCCGGGCTGCTCGTGACCTGGCTGCGGCACGATCCCGTGGAGCGGCAGGAGCAGCGCCTCGCGGACGTGCAGCGGCTCGGCAACCTCGGCTGGGCGAACTGGAACCTGGTCACGCAGGAGATCTCCTGGTCCGCCCAGGCGTACGCGGTGCTCGGCCGGCCGCCCGCGCGGGGTCCGCTCCGGCTGGAGCGGCTGCCCGGCCTGGCCGTGCCGGAGGACGGGGCGCTGCTGGCCCGCTCGATCGGCGAACTCGTCGACGGCGGCCGCTCGTTCGACGTGCCGTTCCGCGTCGAGGCGCCCGGGGGCGTCCGGCACCTGCGGATGGTCGCGGAGGCGGTCACGGACCCGGACGGCACCCCGGCGGAGGTGCACGGCTTCGTGCAGGACCTCACCGCGCAGCGCAGCGCGGAACTCGCGCTGGTGGAGAGCGAACGGGCGATGCTGCTGCAGCGCGGCGTCCTGCAGGCCGAGCGCGCCCTGGCGGCCAAGATGCAGCACGCCCTGCTGCCGCTGCCGAGCAAGCCGGCGCGGCTGGCGGGACTGCGCGTCGAGGTCGCCTACCTCGCCGCGCAGACGGGCACCCACGTCGGCGGCGACTGGTTCAGCGCGATCGAGCTGCCGGACTGCGACGCGCTGTTCGTGGTCGGCGACGTGGCCGGGCACGGCATGGACGCCGTCGCCACGATGGCCCAGCTCAGGTTCACGGCGAAGGGCATGGTCAGCACCGGCTCCTCGCTGACCGGGGCGCTGGCGCGGCTCAACCAGCTGCTGCTGCACTCCCGCGACGGCCAGATCACCGCGACCATGGTGCTGGCCCGCTACGACCCGGACACGCGGGTCCTGGCCTGGGCGCAGGCGGGGCACCCGCCACCGCTGCTCATGCGTCGCGGCGAGGCGCGCTACCTGACCCGCCCCCGCGGCATGCTGCTCGGCGCGACCAGCGCCCCCGTCTACGAGTCGGGCGAACTCCGCCTGGAGCCCGGCGACCGGCTGCTGCTGTACACCGACGGTCTGGTCGAACGCCTCGGCGAGGGCCTGGACGCGGGCTTCGACCGGCTGGCCGAGGCGGTGCGCGCCCATGGGCACGGCGAGCCCGGCTCCCTGGACGCGCTGCTCGCCACGCTGCTCGCCGACGAGCGGCGGGACGACGTGTGCGTGGTGGACATCCGGATGCCGCTGGAGGACGACGTGCCGGACGCGCAGGGCTGACGGCCCGGCCCGCCGGTCAGCCGGCGGGATGACCGGGGTCGATGTCGTAGGTGTCGGACAGCCGCAGCAGCGGGCCCTCCCGGCCGCCGCCCCACCGCACCGGGTCGAGGACGAAGCCGACGTGGTCGCCGCCGTCCGTGCGGTGGATGATGGCGCCGGCGAACCAGGCCGCCGCGCCGGGCAGGACGGCCGTGCCGCCCGGCCCCTCCTCCCAGTCCAGCAGCGCGAACTTGTCGACCTCGTCGCCCGTCTCGCCGCCGAAGAGCCCGGCGAGGTCGCGCTGGTCCCGGCTGAGCAGGTGGACCGCGAGGTGGTGCGCGGCCCGGGCCACACGGTAGGTGTGGTTGGCCTTGGACAGCCACACGGTGAACCGGGGCGGGTGGATGGAGCACTGCGAGGCGAAGCCGACCAGGCAGCCGGCGCGCTCGCCGTCCGCCACGGCCGTGACCACGCACATCTGGGGGTCGAGCCGCGCGAAGAAACCGTGCAGTTCCGCCGTGCCGGGGGCTGCCGCCGTGCCGTCGGCCTTCCGTGTGCCGTCCGTCCTCGTCATGTCGTTCCGCTCCCGTCCGCCGCTCGGGCCCCGGCCTCAGCTCACCACAGCGCGCGCGGACGCGCCCGCCGGGTACCCGGTGTTCCCGGCACCGCGCTCATGATTCCTCGCCGTACCCGGTCCGTGACTCCAGCACGCGGCGCGTGTCGTCGCCGTAGACGCCGGTCTCGTCGCCGCTGACGCCGTACCAGAGCTGGAAGCGGGCCACCGCCTCGGTGAGGGTGGCGTCGTAGGTGCCGCTGGCGGAGCCGTCCCGGTACACGTCCGGGACGTGCAGGAGGCGCTGCTGCAGGTCGGCGACCTCGGGACCGGTGTCGCCCTCGCGCAGGGTGCCCGGGCCGTCGGGGTCGTCGGCGGGGGTGGGCGTGGCGGCCGTCGCGGTGGCGGCCGGGGCGGTGGGTGCGGCCGGTGCCGGTGCGGTGGGCGACGCGGTCGCCGCGGGTTCGGCGGGGGGCGCGGTCGCGGCCGCCTCCTGGCGGCCGGGGAGCAGCAGGGCGCCGGCGAAGCCGACGAGCGCGGCCGCCGCCACGGCGACGGCGACGCCCGCCCGGCGCGGTCCGGGTCCGGGTGCGCCGGTGGCGCGGGCGGCCCGCGCACCGCCGCCCGGCAGGGGCGGCAGTTCCCGGGTCTCCTCCTCGGCGCTCTCAGGAGTCCGAGGCGGGGCGCGGCGCGGTCCGGCCGGCGTGCCGGCGGACTCGTACGCGGCCGGGTCGGCCGGGTCCGGGTGCATCTCCCGCATCAGTTCCGCGAGGGCGTCGAACCGGCGCAGCCGCACGACCCGGACGGGTTCCAGCACCGGTCCGGTGTGCGGCGGTGGTTCGGGATCGGGCGGTGTCGGCATCTGGCTCTCCTCTCCGTCCATCCGGGAGTCCGGCGTCTGTGCGCTGAGATACGGCGCGCACGGCGGCCCCGTTCAGGCGCGCCCGGTGAGCCACGCGGCGAAGCGCCGTCAGGCCGGGCTGAGCGCTCCGTGGACGAACCGGCTCAGGGACGCGGTGAACGCGGTGACGAAGGCGTCCCTCGCCTCCTCCGGCAGGGCGTCCAGGGAGAGGTAGGGGTTGAGGTCCTCCAGTTCGACCAGCAGCAGGCCGCCGTCGGGGGCCCGGCAGGCGTCGACCCGCTGGATGCCGCAGCCCAGGTCGTTCCAGTCGACGAAGCGGCGGGCGAACTCGAGGTCGGCGGCGGTGGCCGGGTAGGGCCGCAGGTCCCAGCGGCGGTCCGGGTCGGGGGCGTACAGGGCGTACTGGAAGTCGTCGTCGACGAAGTAGAACGACACCTCGTAGGCGAAGTCGACGCAGGGCTGGACGAGGACGTCGCCGGTCGCGAGCGCGCGGACCTGGCCCGCGGTGACGACGCGCATGCCGAGGGAGTCCGCGCCGAGCCTGGGCTTGACGACGTAGCGCTCGGCCGGGGGCAGCCGGTGCAGGTCCTCGGCGCGGCCGACGGTCGGTATGACGGGGAAGCCGGCGGCGCTCAGGTCGAGCAGGTACTGCTTGCCGGCCATGTCGGCCTTGCCGGTGAGCGGGTTGTAGACCCGGGCGCCGGTGGCCAGGGCCCGCGCGCGGAAGGCGGCGTACTCCTTCTCGTAACCGAGCACGGGTCCGCTGTTGCGGACGACGACGGCGTCGTGGCCGTCCATCAGCGCCGCCGCGTCCAGCGGATGGCACAGCGCGAGGTCGAAGTGGGCGCGCAGCCGGGAGGTGAGGTGGATGTCCTCGTCGCAGTAGCGGCGCCCGCGGGCCTGGTACGCCAGGTCCGTGACGTAGAGCAGGCGGGGGCGGGCGGCGGGCATGCGGCATCTCCTCGGGCGGGGCCGGTGGCGGCGGATTCGGCGGGTGCGGGCCGGTGCCGGCACGCTGGGGTGGAGAAAGGTTACGTCGCGGGCGGCGGACCGCTTCGACCGCCCTCGGGCCGACCGCCCGAAGCACTCAGTTCCCCCGAAAGGCGCCTTCTGCTGCACTGAGTGTCACAACGACCTTGCGGGTGCTACGTTCCCGTCCATGAGCTCCAGCAGCGCGGCGCCGGCCGCCAAGCCGCCGATGCGGGACGCCCTGGTCGAGGCGGCCTTCCGGCTCTTCCTGGAACGCGGCTACGAACACACCACGGTGGACGACATCGTGGCCCTGGCCGGGGTCGGCCGGCGTTCGTTCTTCCGCTACTTCCCCTCCAAGGAGGACGTGGTCTTCCCCGACCACGAGCGCTGCCTCGCCGACATGACCGCCTTCCTCGCCGCGAGCGGCGAGGAGCACGAACCGGTGCGAAGGGTGTGCGACGCGGCCCGTATGGTGCTGCTGATGTACGCGGAGAACCCGACCTTCTCCGTGCAGCGCTACCGCCTCACCAAGAGGGTCCCGGGACTGCGCGCCTACGAGCTGTCGGTGGTGTGGCGGTACGAACGCGCGCTCGCCGAGTACCTGCGCGGGCGGTTCGCCGGGCGGCCCGACGGCACACTGCGGGCCGACGTGGTCGCGGCCGCGGTCGTCGCGGCGCACAACAACGCCCTGCGCTCCTGGCTCCGGTCGGACGGCGAGGGCGACGCCGGCACGGCGGTGGACCACGCGCTGGGGTTCGTGCAGCGGGCGTTCGGCCGCCCGGCGCAGCCGCCCGTGCGGGCCGTCCACCTCCTCCCGCCGGCCGACGCGGCGGAGGGTCGGCCCGACGACGTGGTGGTGCTCGTCTCCCGCCGTGACACGCCCGTGTGGCGGGTGGTCCAGGAGTGGGAGGCGGCACTCGGCCGCGCCTGACTCCCCGGCCGCCGGCCAGATTGGGGGTACGCAGTGCCTTTACGAGTGACACTGAGTGCCATACTCTGTCGGCGTGCACGGTGGCACGGCCGCCGCGCACCCGCGTGCGCCCTTCGCCGGCACGCGGGATTCCGGCCGAGCGCAGGGAGTTGAACAGCGTGTACCACCACTCAGCGAGCGTCTCGCATCCGGCGGCCGGCTCCGCGGCGGGTGTCCTCGACCCCGTCTCCGCGGACTCCAAGGACGCCATCCTCTTCCAGCGCTGCACCTGGTGCGGCACGGCGATGTACCACCGGCTGCTGTGTCCGGTGTGCCAGGGCAGCGAGCTGCGCACCGAACGCAGTGAGGGCAGCGGAACGGTCCGCCACTCCACCGTGGTGCACCGCAACACCCCGGCCGCGCGCAACGTGTCGCTGATAGAGATGGCCGAGGGGTTCGTCGTGCGGGGCCGGGTGATGGGCCCGCCGGTCGGCATCCACAGCGGCGACCGGGTCCACCTGTCCACCGCCAAGGACCCCGTGCGCGGCGAGCCGGTCTTCCAGCTGGTCGGCGAGCCGTACCGCGCCTGGACCTGACGGCCCGCCGGCATCGCCTCCGCCGCACAGGCAACCCACGGACTCCTCTTTCCATCCTCCGGGGGCGAGGGGCTCCCGGGACGGACGGGACGCCCGGCTCGGGTTCGAGGAGGAACAGTGGTCCGTGCCCGGTACATAGGCATGACCGCCGCCGTGTTGCTCGCGGTGGCGGGCGCGTCCCCGGGGGTGGCGGTCGCCCGGCCCCAACAGCCCCCCGCCGTGGGGGCGTCGACGGCCACGGACGGCGGGCAGCTGCCGCCAGGGTGGCGGATCGCCGCCGGACGCTCGGCGCCGCAACTGGAGTGGCGGTCGGACCGGCCGGTGCCGATGGGCGACGCGCGCGTCGAATTCCGGACGGCCGAGGGGCTGTTGGGGGTGCCGAAGCCCGGCGAGGACGGCCACACCTTCCGTCTGCCGCTCGACGCGGGGCGGACGGGCGGGCTGAACGGTCTCCAGGCCTGGGCGGGCGGACGCCGGCTGGACGCGCGGGACGGCGTCCCGGCGGCCTCGGCGGCCCGGCCGCCGGCCCCGCTGCCCGCGAACGCCGTGGACCCGGGCAGGCCGGGCGCGTACCGCACGAAGACCGGCGAGTACAGCCTGCGCTCCGTGCGGCTGCCGGGCTTCGCGAAGCCGGTGGAGATGCGTGCCGTGGTCGTCGCCCCCGTCGGAGCCCCGGGCCGGCGTCCGCTCGCGCTGTTCCTGCACGGCCGCCACTACACCTGCTACCGGGGCTCCGGGAACGTCTCCGGGGAGTGGCCCTGCCCGGCCGGCACCAAGCCGGTGCCGAGCCACCGCGGCTATCTGCGCGACCAGAAGCTCCTGGCCTCGCAGGGCTATGTGACGGTGTCGGTCTCCGCCAACGGCGTCAACGGGCAGGACTGGGCGGCCGAGGACGGCGGCGCGCAGGCCCGCTCCTCGCTGGTGCGCCTGCACCTGGCCCGCTGGGCCGACTGGGCCGAGCACCCGGGGACCGCGCCGCAGGTCGTCCGCGACGCGCCCCGCGCCGACCTGTCCAAGGTGCTGCTGGTCGGGCACTCGCGGGGCGGCGAGGGCGTCGACCGGGCCGCGCTGGACAGCCTCTACGCGCCGCCCGCCGGCCAGGACGGCTACCACGGCCCGGTCCGCTGGAAGATCCGCGGCACGGTCCTCATCGGCCCCACCGTCTTCGGCCAGAACCCGGTGCCGGACGTTCCGTCGGTGACGATCCTGCCGGGCTGCGACGGTGACGTCTCCGACCTGCAGGGCGAGGTGTACGTCGACGGGACCCGCGGCGTCGGCGAGGGCACCGCGCTGCACAGTGCCGTGTACGTCATCGGCGCCAACCACAACTTCTTCAACTCGGAGTGGACGCCGGGCCGGTCCGCCGCACCCGCCGAGGACGACTTCTACGACGACGCGCGGCACCCGGACCCGGTGTGCGGCAAGCGCGCCGCGACCCGGCTGAGCGCCGACCAGCAGCACCGGGCCGGTTCGACGTACATCGCGGCCGCCGCCCGGCTGTTCCTGGCCGGCGACGACCGGGTGCGGCCGCTGCTGGACGGCTCCGGCAAGCGGGCGCCGTCCGCGGACCCGGCACGGGTGCTGAGCCACGCGGTGGGCGCGCGCCGGGACGGCGGGTTCCTGCCCGACGGCGGGGTGTCGGTGACGGGCGGCAAGCTGTGCGACGCGGTGGACCCGCGCCCCGCCAGGGCCTGCCTGGGCCAGGGGACGAAGGGCACGTCGCCGCACTTCGCTCGCTGGGAGACCGATCGGGAGGCCGGCCGGCACGCGATCGCGCTGCACTGGACGCGGGCCGGTGCCCCCGTGCGGGTGAGCGCCGGGCGGCCGGTGTCCCTGTCCGGTGCGAAGGCGCTGGCGCTGCGGCTGTTCGTGCCGCCCAACTCCCGTGGCGCGCGGCTGGACGTGTCGCTCACCGATGCCTCCGGCCACAGGGCGACGCTCGGCCGGGTCCGTGCGGACGGGCTGCCGGGCAGCGAGCGGACCGCCTCCTACTGGGCGCGCGAGGTCCGGGTGCCGCTGACGGCGGCCACTCGCGCCGGGCTCGACCTGAAGTCGGTCAAGTCCCTGACGCTGACGCCGCGTTCGGGCTCCGGACGGGCCTGGCTGATGGACGCGTGGGGCTGGCGGGCCGGGACGCCCGCCGTGCGGGCGTCCGCGCTGCCGCGCGTGGACATCGGCCGCGCCACCGTGGACGAGGGCGACTCGGGTGTGCGCACCTACCACGTCCCCGTCCAGGTGACGGGGCAGGGCAGCGGCCGGGTCCGGGTCTACGCCGTCGACCCGGCCACCGGCACGGTCAAGGACCGGCTGGTCACCGTGCGTCCCGGTGGCCACGACATCGACGTGCCGGTGACGGTGAAGGGCAACACCCGCTACGGCAGCGACGTGTCGTACGACGTCTTCGCCAAGGCGGTCCGCGGCGCGGTCGTCGGCTCCTACCGGGGCGGGATCACGGTCCACGACGACGATCCCGCTCCCGCCATGACCGTCACCCCGGTCGCCGGCCGGGTCGCCGAGGGGAAGTCGCTCAGGTGGCGGCTGTCGCTGTCCGAGGCGGTCGACGTGGACATGAGCGCGATGTTCACGGTGGTTCCGGCCGACGGGCCGGAGCTGTCCACCAAGGACGTCCCGGCGGGCTGGCTGCGGGACACCGCCGGGGCGAAACCGGACCCGGAGCGGCGGCTGTCCGCGGTGGACGGCCTCTATCTGTGGGTGGACATCCCGGCAGGCCGGCGCGTCGCCGACGTCACCGTGCCCACGGTGAAGGACCGGGTGACGGAGCCCGCGGAGTCGGTGCGGTTCCAGCAGATCGACCCGCAGACCGGCCGGCCGCGGGACGGCGGCCTGGTGCTGTCCGGATCGGTGACGAACGCGTCATAGGACGTGTACCCGGGTGGCCCTCAGCCCGTGAGGGTCACCCGGATGCCGACCGTGCCGTCGAGACCGCGCCGCAACCGGCTGCCCAGCAGGGTGAGGCGGCCGAGGAGACCGTACTTGCGGGCGATGAGAGCGCGGTAGCGGGCGGTGACGGCCGCGCCGGCGATCTCGGCGGTGGCCGGGACCTGGTCGCCGGTGGGGTTGCCACGCAGGTCGCAGGGACCGACCAGAACGCCGGGCCGGCGCCGGATCCGCTTCACCTTGAAGCTGTCGGCGGCCGTCCAGACCCCCAGGGTCTCCCCGTCCCGGACCACCCATACGGGGGTGGCGACCGGGGTGCCGTTCTTGCGGTAACTGGTCACCAGCAGGTACTTGCCGGAGCCGAGCCGGTCCAGGCGCGTGTCGTCCATGCCCCGCAGTCTAGGAGGCCGGCGTGCGGCCGCGGCCCGTCAGCGCGTGCCGTGCCCGGCCGCCCCGGTCACACCGGCGCCGCCGCCATGCGCCGTACGCCCTCGGTGAGGATCTCCGGCGGGGTCGCGAGGTTCAGGCGTGCGTGCCCCGCGCCGCCCGCGCCGAAGGGCAGGCCGGAACTGAGGGCGACCCGGCCGCGGTCCAGGAACACCTGGGCGGGGTCGTCGCCGAGGCCGAGGGGACGGCAGTCCAGCCAGGCGAGGTAGGTGGCCTCGGCGGGGTAGGCGCGGACGGCGGGCAGGTGTTCGGCGAGCAGGGCGGTGAGCAGGTTCCGGTTGGCCTGCACGCCGGCCAGGACGGCGTCGAGCCAGCCGGTGGCCTCGCGCAGGGCGGCGGTGTGCGCGATGACGCCGAGGTGGCTCGGGCCGTGGCCGACCTCCTCGGGGAGCCGGCCGAGGTCTGCGGCGGCCGCGGGTCCGGCGAGGGCGAGGGCTGCCTTGAGACCGGCCAGGTTCCAGCCCTTGGACGCCGACATCAGGGACAGGCCGCGTTCGGCGCCGGGCACGCTCAGGTAGGGCACGAAGGTGACGCCGGGGGCGACGAGCGGGGCGTGGATCTCGTCGGCGACGACCCGGACGCCGTGGCGTTCGGCGAGGCCCGCGACGGCGGCCAGTTCGCCTGCGGTGTGCACGGTGCCGGTGGGGTTGTGCGGGCTGCACAGCAGGTAGGCGGCGCGTCCGCCGTCCGCGGTCGCCTCCCGGAAGGCCTGCTCCAGGGCGGCCGGGTCGACGCGCATGCCGGCGTCGAGCGGGACCTGCACCACACGGCGGTCCATGTGCTCGACGAACTGGAAGAACGGCGGGTACACCGGCGGGTTGACGATGACCGGGTCCCCGGGGCCGGTGACGAGCCTGAGCATCTCGACCACGCCGAGCATCACGTCCGGAACGACCGCGGTCCGCTCGACGGCGATGCCCTCCCACTTCCACCGTTCGGCGGCGAAGGCGGCGAGCGCCTCGGCGTAGGCGGTGCCGACCGGGTACCCCGTGTCACCGAGGGCGAGGGCGTCGGTGACGGCGCGGACCACGGGTTCGGCGAGCGGGACGTCCATCTCGGCCACCCACAGCGGCAGCACGTCCTCGGGGTAGGTGCGCCACTTCATGCTCGTACGGCGCCGCAGCCGCGCCAGATCGAGGGCGTGCAGCGGATCCGGTTCGCCGGGTGCGTCGTGCGGGATGCCGGTCATGGGGCTCAAGATAGAGGGTCGCGGCGCACGCGGAAACCGGGCGACCGGGGCCGGCGGGCCGCGCCGGGCGCCCGCCTCCCGGAGATCTCCCGCCGCGCGTCGGGCACGTGCGGGCTGGTGGCCGGGGCGGTCGGCGCGGGAGCCGGTGCGGTGTTCAACTGGCGCGTCCGGATCGGGCGTTGGACGGTACGACGCCCGTCAGGTGTCTCTTCCGAGGAGCTGGCCCACGTGCCCGGCCGAGAAGACCACCACCGGAGACCGAGAAGACCACCGCCGGAGGTGAACGCCGCCGTCGCGCGACGCGTATGGAGGAACGGGCCCTCGACGACCCGAGGGCCCGGCGGTGCCGGTACGGGCATCGCACATCCGGGTTCGGTTTCGGGAGCCATGCATGCGGCACGCACGACGACGGGTCGTCCGGCGAGTGACACGGCTGGCGGCGGTCGGCGGACTCCTCCTGGGCGGTGTCATGGTCACCCAGGCGGCCATGGCGAGCGCGACACCTCCGGTCGCCGCCAGACCGCTGAGCGCCGCCGGCGGCGCCGGGGACACCGGCAGCGCGCTGGTGGCCCGGCTCGGCGGCGCGCGGACGGCGGGCAGCTGGGTCGGCGCCGACGGACGGCCGGTCGTGGCGGTGACCGACGACGCGACGGCACGTGCGGTACGGCGCGCGGGGGCCGAGGCCAAGGTCGTCCCGCACAGCATGAACGAGCTGAAGTCGGCCACGGCCACGCTGCGTTCGGCTCCGCGGGTGGCCGGCACGGCGTGGGCGGTCGACTACCGCACCAACCGGGTCGTGGTGCGGGCGGACAGCACGGTCTCGGCCGGCGACTGGTCGCGGATGACTCAAGTCGCCACGAGGATCGGCAGTTTCGTGCACATGGAGCGCGCCAAGGGCAGCTTCACCACGCGGCTGAACGGCGCCCAGCCGATCCTCTCGACCGGTGGCCGCTGCTCGGCGGGTTTCAACGTCACCAACGGCACGAGCGACTTCATCCTCACCGCCGGCCACTGCGGGCCCGCCGGATCCACCTGGTTCGCCGACAACCAGGGCAATCAGCAGCTCGGCAGGACCGTGAACAGCTCCTTCCCCGGCAGTGACTTCTCCCTCGTGCAGTACGCCTCCGGCAAGGCCGGTGCGGGCGCCGACGTCGTCGCGGTCGGCGGCGGGAAGGGCGTGCGCATCACCGGGGCCGCCGACGCGGCGGTGGGACAGCGGGTGTTCCGCAGCGGCAGCACCAGCGGACTGCACGACGGCCAGGTCACCGCGCTGAACGCGACCGTCAACTACCCGGAGGGCACGGTCACCGGGCTCATCGAGACCGATGTGTGCGCCGAACCGGGCGACAGCGGCGGCCCGCTGTTCTCCGAGGGCATCGCCCTGGGCGTCACCTCGGGCGGCAGCGGTGACTGCACGGCGGGCGGCACGACGTTCTTCCAGCCGCTGAACAAGGCGATGTCGGCCCTCGGGGTACGGTTGATCGTGTCGGCGCAGAACGCGGGCGGAGCCCAGGGCGCGCCGCCCTCCCCCGCGCCCTCGTCCCCCGCGTCCCAGGGCGCGCTCGCGCCCAGCGCGGCCTCGCCGGGCTCCTCGGCGCCGGTCACGGGCGCGTCGGCGGGGACGACCCTGCTGGCGCGGCTCACGGACACCCGGAACGTCGGCCCGGGCCTGCTGGTCATCGCGGGAAGCCTGATCGCGCTGGTGGCGACCCGGTACTTCCGGGCCGAGCAGGACCGCAGGGCGTACCAGCGGCGCTACTCGGCCATGTGGGGCTGATCGCGGCGGCGGTGGCCGGGTCACGGAACGGACCTGGCCCAAAGGTGCTGTGAGAAGGGGCACCCGTGCTCCGACGGGTGCCCAGGACGGTACGGGGCGGTGTGCGCCGGGCCGGTCAGGCCGCCCGGTGCGAAGGGGACTGCGGGGCCGCGGCGGCCCACTCCATCACGAGGCGCTGGTACTCCGCGCGCTGCTCGCTCGTCAGTGTCCCGCCCGACCGGAGCCACAGGGCCCGGATCTCCTCGTTGACCTCCGCGGCCGATCGCTCGGAGGCGGCTTCAACAGTGGTGGACATGCTGTGAAGCATATGCCGCCGGACGTGAAGACGCTGTGAGCAAGTGCACTTGATGCGGACATATCGGACCGTGTCGCTCATCACGCGCTCGCGCTCCGGCGTCTTCGTGACGCAGGTCACGTCCTGCTCAGGTGCCCGGCTTGCGGCCGTAGACGAAGACGTCGTCGCCGTTCTTCAGCAGCGACCAGTACTTCTTGGCGTCCGTCGTGGTCATGTTGACGCAGCCGTGCGAGCCCGGCGGGTTCCACATGCTCAGGCCGACCGAGTGGAAGGCCTGGCCGCCGTCGAAGAACTGGCTGTAGGGCATCGGCACGTCGTAGATGTTCGAGACGTGGTCGATGTCCCGCCAGTAGATCTTCTTCGCGCCGGTACGGGTCTCGTAGCCGTCGCGGCCGGTGCGCACCGGCACCGGGCCGTAGACGAGCTTCCTGCCGTCCTGGATCCAGCTGAGCTGGAGCGTGAGGTTCACGCAGGCGATACGGCCCTTGTTCACCGGGCACTTGCCGTCCTTGTTGGGGTTGTTCCCCACGGCCTTCTGCTTGTTCATGAGGTCCATCACGCCCCAGGTGACGGGACCCGCGTAGCCGATGGCGGGCGTGATGCCGTGCTTGTTCTGGAAGGCCTGGACGGCCTTGCAGTCGGCGGCGGACTGCTTGCCGTCGACCGGCCGGCCGAGGAACTTCTCCACCTGCTTCTGGTACGGCCCCGCCTGCGTGGTGCAGCTCGCGGCCTGGGCCGGCGCCGCCGTCAGCGCCAGCGCGAGCGGCGCCACCAGCCCCGTGACGCCCAGCGCGACCGCACCTCGTCTACCTATGTCCCGCATGCCGCTCTTCCCCTTCTCCCCTTTTCCGGGGCCTCCCCCGGGTCTTCCTCAGCGCGATTCCCGCGATCTCGGACTACTAGACCCGCCCGCGGGCTCCAGGGTTGTGGTTCCGGCCAGGCTGTGACGAAACGGTGAACTTCGTCACCACTCGGGTGCGGCCGGGGGGAGTTCGCGGCCGTGACCGGCCCTCAGCGGGCCCCGGGTACGGCCGTGCGCGCTGTGCCCGGGCGGCTCACCGGTAGCCGGTGACGTCCGCCGGCCTGCCCGCGTCCTGGACCTCCCGCAGGTACCGCCAGGCGTCGGGGCGGCTGCCGTCGAGGTCGGTGAAGCCGTACACCCGGGCCAGACCCCCGCTGGAGAGGGACTGCCCGTTGAAGCGGGACACGCCGGGGTCGGCCGCCAGGGCCGCGACGGCGCGGCCGGTGAAGCGGGGCGTCTCGGAGATGGCGAAGTGCGGGACGCGCTCCAGGGCGTCCCGCCAGTCGTCCTCGCCCACGCCGAAGGCGTCGAGCATGATCTCCGAGCGCATCCAGCCGGGCGTCAGGGCCACGGCCGTGGCCCCGCGGGGGCCCAGCTCGTGTCCGAGGGCGAACGCCATGCGCAGGACGGAGGCCTTCGCGAGGTCGTAGAAGAGGTTCACGCGGTAGGTGTCGCGGTTGTAGTCGGCGGTGCCGTCGGTGACCTCCACCACCAGGCCGCCCGGATGACGCAGCAGCAGCGGCAGCGCGTGGTGACTGGTGACGGCGTGCGTCTCGACGGCGAGCCGGAGCAGCCTGAGCCCGTTGTCGAGGTCGTGCTCCCACACGGGGGTGTCCCACTCGAAGAGCTTCTCGCCGCCCCAGATGTCGTTGACGAGGACGTCGAGGCGGCCCTGCTCGCGCGCGACGCGCTCCACCAGAGCCCGTACGGCGGCCTGGTCCAGGTGGTCGACCGGTACGGCGATGCCGCGCCCGCCCGCCGCCGTGACGAGGTCGGCGGTGTCCTCGATCGTCTCGGGGCGGTCGTACTCGGAGCGCCGGGCGCGGGTGCTGCGGCCGGTGACGTAGACGGTGGCACCGGCCGCGCCGAGTTCGACGGCGATGCCCCGTCCGGCGCCCCGGGTCGCCCCTGCGACCAGCGCGACCTTGCCCTCCAGCGGTTCTGGCATGTCCGGCCTCCCGTGCGGAACGACTGCTGTCGCCCTACTCTCACGGGAAAGCCGGACATCTTCTGTCGCCTTTTCCCGGGCGGAGCTGGTCAGTGCCCGCGCTGGATCCATTCCTCCAGGTGGGGTGCCTCGGCGCCGATGGTCGTGGAGTCGCCGTGGCCGGTGAGCACCTTGGTCTCCGGAGGGAGGGTGAGCAGACGGTCGCGGATGGACTCGATGATCGTCGGAAAGTGCGAGAAGGAGCGGCCGGTGGCGCCCGGGCCGCCCTGGAAGAGGGTGTCGCCGGTGAAGACCGCGCCGAGGGCGGGGTCGTACAGGCAGACGGCGCCGGGCGCGTGCCCCGGGGTGTGCAGCACGGTCAGGTCGGCGCCGGCGGTCTCGATCACCTGGCCGTCCAGGAGGTGCCGGTCGGGGTCGCGGTGGGGGTGGGTCTGCTTCCACAGCGGCAGGTCGTCGGGGTGCAGCCAGATGGTGGCACCGGTGAGTTCGGCGAGTTCCGGTGCCGCGTTGACGTGGTCGTTGTGGGCGTGGGTGCACACGATGGCGGTCAGGCGCCGGTCGTCGACGGCGCGGGCGATGGCCTCGGCGTCGTGGGCGGCGTCGATGACGATCACCTCCCGCTCGTCGCCGACGATCCACACGTTGTTCTCGACGTCCCAGGTGCCGCCGTCGAGGCTGAACTGCCCGGAGGTGACGAGGCGTTCGATGCGCACGGTCATCAGAACACCACCACCGAGCGCAGCACGTCGCCGTGGTGCATCCGCTCGAACGCCTTCTCCACCTCGTCGAGCTGGATCGTCTCGCTGACGAACGCGTCGAGCGGCAGGCGGCCCTGGAGGTGGAGGTCGATGAGCATGGGGAAGTCACGGGAGGGCAGGCAGTCGCCGTACCAGGAGGACTTGAGGGCGCCACCGCGGCCGAAGACGTCCAGCAGCGGCAGTTCCAGTTTCATCTCGGGGGTGGGGACGCCGACGAGGACGACGGTGCCGGCGAGATCGCGGGCGTAGAAGGCCTGCTTGTACGTCTCGGGCCGGCCGACCGCCTCGATGACGACGTCGGCGCCGAAGCCACCGGTCAGTTCGCGGATCGCCTCGACCGGGTCGGTCTCCCTGGAGTTGACGGTGTGCGTGGCGCCGAGCGTGCGGGCCTTCTCCAGCTTGCGGTCGTCGATGTCCACGGCGATGACCCTGGCCGCGCCGGCCAGGTTCGATCCGGCGACGGCGGCGTCGCCGACGCCGCCGCAGCCGATGACGGCGACCGAGTCGCCCCGGCCGACGGCGCCGGTGTTGATTGCGGCGCCGATGCCGGCCATGACTCCGCAGCCCAGCAGGCCGGCGACCGCCGGGGAGACGGCCGGGTCGACCTTGGTGCACTGCCCGGCGGCGACCAGCGTCTTCTCCGCGAACGCGCCGATGCCGAGGGCCGGGGACAGTTCCTGCCCGGTGGCGGCCAGGGTCATCTTCCGCTCGGCGTTGTGGGTGTTGAAGCAGTACCAGGGCCGGCCCCGCAGACAGGCCCGGCAGCTGCCGCACACGGCACGCCAGTTGAGGACGACGAAGTCACCGGGCGCCACGTCGGTGACGCCGTCGCCGACCGACTCCACGACGCCGGCGGCCTCGTGGCCGAGGAGGAAGGGGAAGTCGTCGGAGATGCCGCCCTGTTTGTAGTGCAGGTCGGTGTGGCAGACGCCGCAGGCCTGGACGCGTACGACGGCCTCGCCGGGTCCCGGGTCCGGAACCACGATCGTCTCGACCCGTACGGGCTCGTCCTTCCCCGGTGCGATCACGCCGCGTACTTCCTGCGCCATGGCCTGGCCCCTTCTTTCGATTGCCTACCCGGCCGACCCTACGCGGGACCGGTCGGCGGCGGCGCGGGACACGAGTGGATCAGCGCACGGCGGGCAGTACGGCCAGCCCGGGCGCGGCCGGGGCGATGAGCTGCTGCAGTTCGTCGAACCGGGTCAGTTCGCCCAGCTGCTTCACCGCGGGCACCTGTTCGTAGAGCGGCGGGACCTGGTCCCGTTGCGGCTCGGGGACGCCACTGGCGACGAGCGCGTCCAGCGTGGTCGCCACGCCGGCCTTCGCGGCGGGCGGCGCGGCGGCTTCGGCCGCGTTCGCCGTCGGCAGGGTGAGTCCGGCGAGTCCGGCGGCCAGACCGACGGCGGCGGCGATACGTCGTGTTGAGATCATGTCCTCAGCAACGGCGGCGGATCCCGCCCGGACACGGGCGGCGGACCGCGCTCACCCGTGAGGCGGAGCGCGCGGTCTGCGCTTGCCGAGGCCGCCGTCGCGGAGGAGTCTCGGAGTGAGGGCCCGAGCGGCCCGTTCCCCGTCGGGCCGCGGGCGTCCGAAGGAGGTCACCATGGGCACCGCCGCTACCGGCTCCGCCTTCGATGCCGAGACACTGCGCCGGGGCGTCGAAGGAAACACCGGGAACACCCTTCTGTCGCTCTACGCCGACGACGCGAAGATCCGCATAGTCGACCGCAACAGCCAGCCCAGCCACCCCACCGTCCTGCACGGCCGGGGCCAGATCGCCGAGTTGCTCGACGACATCTACAGCCGCGACATGACGCACAAGCTTGAGCAGTGCGTCGTACAGGGCGACCACGCCGCCTACAGCGAGTCCTGCCAGTACGGGGACGGCACCCGTGTCCTCGCCGAGTCGATGGTCACCCTGCGGGACGGGAAGATCGCCGATCAGCTGATCATCCAGGCCTGGGACGAGTAGGTACGGCCGGGTATGGCGAGCGGCGCGAGGAAGGTCGCGAGGGTCCAGGTCAGCACCCGGCTGACCTGGACCTTCTCGGCGCGGGCGGCTCTCGGCCGGGCACGCCGGGCCCGGCCTCGGCGGCAGGCGCCCGCCGCGTCCCGGACGGTGGTCGCGCCCGGGTCGGCCGCCCTGCTGCGTGCGGTGCTGAAGGCGGCGCGCCCGCGCCGCCCGCTGCCGGCCGCGCTGCGCACGCGGCGCTCGTGGCCGCGGTGAGGTCAGCGCATCCAGGCTCGGTACTCCATCACGTCCCCCGCCCTCACCCCGTACCGGGGATCGTCATGGGGGAAGGTGGTCTCCAGACCGAGGACGGCACCGGTGCGCACGTCGAGGACGAGCATCCGGCGGCCGCCGTCCCGCGTGTACACGTACGCCTGCCCCGGGCGGCCGAGCCGGTCGGTCACCTGTCCCACGGGCCGCAGGCCGCCGGCGTCCGCGAGGACCCGGGCCAGTGCCGCGGACTCACGGGCGCCGAGCGTCCAGTGGTCCAGCAACTGCGCGACGGCGTCCAGGAGTCCGGCGGTGCCCGGCGAGCCGGCCCCGGCGGTCTCGGCGAGGTAGGCGCGCAGGGCGGCCGGGGTGTGCGGCGGGGGCGCCACGGGCGGGGCGTCGCTCCAGCTCGGCGGGTAGGTGGTCCGGCTGAGGACATGGCCGTCCGCCACCGCGCGGGGCGTGCCGTCCTCGTCGGTGAGGACCGGGCGGCCCGGACGGCGGGGGTCGGTCGCCACCACCAGCTCGGTGTGGCTGTCGTCCGCCCGCCAGCGCACGACGCGTTCCTCGGGCAGGGTGACGGGCTGCTCGCCGTCGGCCATGCCGAGGCTCCACGACTGGACGTGCGTGCCCCTGCGCAGGCGCGGCGAGCCGTCGGCGGCGGCCGCAGCCGCCAGGTCGGCCAGCTGTGTGAGCGGTACGGGCGTGGAGTGCGCGCGCACGGTCAGCGGCCGGGGCGCGGCGAGGGCGGGCTGGGGAGCCGGTCCGCCGAGCAGCGCGGTGAGGGCGGTCACCAGGACGACACCGGAGGCGGCGAGGCCCCACACCAGCCGGGAGCGCCGCACGCGGCGCGCCGGGCCGGGCCCGCGCAGCAGCCGGTCCAGTTCCCGTTCGGCACGCTGGTCCAGCGGGCCGTCACCGAGGTACGCGCCGTCGGTGGGCACCGGATCGGCGCGGCGCAGGAGTTCGAGTTCGTCAGGCATGTCGGGGCTCCTCACGCAGGCATGCGCCGGCGACGGACGCGGGGTACGGCGCGGGGCGCCGTGGACGGCGATCGGGTGTGACGACGGCCGGGGTGCTGGACGGGGCCGAGCCCGCCGGTCGCGGGCGGGGACCGGCCGCCGCGGCGCACGCCGTCGCGTCGGACAGCCCGCTGCCCACCGCCCGCGGAGCGGGACCGGCCTGAGCGGGAGGCGCCGCGGCGTCGTGCGGGCCCTCGCCCGCCTGCGCGGGGGGCGAGGAGGTCGCGCGACCGGCGCGGTCCGTCGGCCGCCGGCCCTCGGCGGGTGACCGCTCGGGCGGCGGGGCGGCCGCCGGCACCGCGGGGCGCGGGCCGTGCCCGGGCGGCCCGCCGGCCGGCGGTGCGCCGGGGCACAGCCGGTCGATCTCGGTGCGCAGCCGACGGCGGGCGCGGTGCAGGCGCATGGCCGCCGCGCGCCTGCCGCAGCCCAGGGCGACAGCGATCTCCTCGGCGCCCAGTTCCTCCCAGGCCGCCAGCCGCAGCACTTCCTGGTCGGCCGGCGACAGCCGGTCCAGCGCCTCGTGCACCCAGGCACCCGGCGCCTCGGCGTCCGGTCCGGCCACGACGTGCCGGCCGTGCGCGGCGTCGTCGTTGCCCAGCCGGTCCAGCAACCGCCGCCGGCGCCCGTAGCCGCGTACCGCGTTCGCCAGGCAGTTGCGGGCCACCCCGTACAGCCAGGGCAGCGGCGGGTCCGGCAGGTCGCCCCGGCGCCGCCAGGCGACCGTGAAGACCTCCGCCACCACTTCCTCCACCTCGCCGGCCCGCCCCTGCAGTCGCCTCGCGACATAGCGGCTGACCGCCCAGTAGTGCTCGCGATAGGCAGCGGCGAAGTTCTCGTCGTTGCTCATGCCCGGTTCGTGTCCGGCACCGGCCGGATCGTCACACCCTCCTCCCGTGACACTCCTCGCGTCGTCCGAGTGTGACCCGCCGGCCGGGCGCGGACACAGGCGGGGCGTGAAGAGGATCAGAGACACCAGGGCCGTGCGGTGGCTGACGAGCACCGATCACAAGACGATCGGCACGCTGTACTTGGTCACCGCGTTCGCGTTCTTCCTCATCGGCGGCGTGATGGCGCTGCTGATGCGTGCCGAGCTGGCCCGTCCGGGCCTGCAGATGATGTCGAACGAGCAGTTCAACCAGGCGTTCACGATGCACGGCACGATCATGCTGCTGATGTTCGCGACGCCGCTGTTCGCCGGTTTCGCCAACTGGATCATGCCACTGCAGATCGGCGCGCCCGACGTGGCGTTCCCGCGGCTGAACATGTTCGCCTACTGGCTGTACCTGTTCGGCTCGACGATCGCGGTCGGCGGCTTCCTCACCCCGCAGGGCGCGGCCGACTTCGGCTGGTTCGCCTACTCCCCGCTGTCGGACGCGGTCCGCAGCCCGGGTGTCGGCGCCGACATGTGGATCATGGGTCTGGCCCTCTCCGGCTTCGGCACCATCCTCGGCTCGGTCAACTTCATCACCACGATCATCTGCAT
>NZ_BMUE01000015.1 GCF_014650035.1 Streptomyces lucensis JCM 4490
CGACCAGTGGGGCGTGGAACTCGGCAAGGTCCTCGCCAAACGCGTCGAACCCGCCCTCCCCGACGGCGCGGACGTCCCCGGCCTCGACGCCTCGACCAAGGCCCTCGTCGCCAAGTACCGCACCCTCAAGAACGCTCAGGAGAACTGATCATGCAGCTCGGTCTCATCGGTCTCGGCAGGATGGGCGGCAACATGCGCGAGCGGATCCGCCGCGCCGGCCACACCGTCATCGGCTACGACCGCAACCCCGAAGTCTCCGACGTCAAGAACCTCGCCGAACTGGTCGAGAAGCTGGACGCGCCGCGCAACGTGTGGGTGATGGTCCCGGCCGGCACGGCCACCCAGACGGTCATCGACGAGCTGGGCGACCTGCTCTCCCCCGGTGACACGGTCATCGACGGCGGCAACTCCCGCTGGACGGACGACGAGAAGCACGCCGCCGCGCTCGGCATCAAGGGCATCGGTTTCGTCGACGCCGGAGTCTCCGGCGGCGTGTGGGGCCTGGAGAACGGCTACGCGCTCATGGTCGGCGGCGACAAGGAGAACGTGGACCGGCTGCGGCCGGTGTTCGACGCGCTCAAGCCGGAGGGGCCGTACGGATACGTCCACGCCGGCCGGGTCGGCGCCGGGCACTTCTCCAAGATGGTCCACAACGGCATCGAGTACGCCATGATGCAGGCCTACGCCGAGGGCTGGGAGCTGCTGGAGAAGGTCCACTCGGTGGAGAACGTCCGCGAGGTGTTCCGCTCCTGGCAGGAGGGCACGGTCATCCGCTCCTGGCTGCTGGACCTCGCCGTCAACGCCCTCGACGAGGACGAGCACCTGGAGAAGCTGCGCGGCTACGCGGAGGACTCCGGTGAGGGCCGCTGGACGGTGGAGGCGGCCATCGACAACGCGGTGCCGCTCCCGGCGATCACCGCCTCGCTGTTCGCGCGGTTCGCCTCCCGCCAGGACGACTCGCCGCAGATGAAGATGATCGCCGCGCTGCGCAACCAGTTCGGCGGCCACGCGGTCGAGAAGAAGGACTGACCCGCCGTCACGTCCGCAAGGGAGTGGAACGTGCGTGCGTCAGTGCGCAGTTGACACTTTTCCCGGGGCCCGCCAGAGTCGCGGCCGATGGAGATCGACGATCTGACACCGGCCGAGCGACGAGTCTGGCGGGCCTTCGCCATCGGCGAGGAGGTGAACTTCCGCACCGGGCGGGCGGAGTGGGGCCCGGCACGCACCGTCCGCGCCCGCGTGCTGCGCTCCGTCCTCCTGGGCGGTCCCCGGCAGCCGGGAGAGACCGCCGCCCTCAGGCTCAGGGGAGCACGGATCACCGGTCCGCTGGACCTGCGCAACGCCTGCGTCGAGAGCGTCGTCCATCTCACCCACTGCCGTTTCGAGGACGCCGTGGACCTGGACGGCGCCCAGCTGCGCTACTTCAGCCTGCGCGACTCCGAGCTGCCCCGCCTGTCGGCGACACGGGCCCGCTTCGACGGCAACCTCCGGCTGACGCGCTGCCGGGTCGGCGGGCCGGTGCGCGTCGACGGGGCGAGGATAGGCGGGCTGCTGCTCCTGGACGGGGCGGTGCTCACGCCCGGGGACACCTCCGAGCCCGCCCTGCGCCTCAACCACCTCGCCGTCGACGACGACCTGTACGCACCGGGGCTGAGCGCGGGGGGCCAGGTGCGGCTCGACGGCGCCCACGTCGCAGGGTCGGTCGACCTGACCGGGGCCCGGCTGGAGGGGGCGGGTGCGACGGCACTGCACGCGCAGCCCCTCGCCGTGGAGGGCGACCTCCTGCTGCGCGAGTCCCGCGTCGCGGGCCGGATCGACCTGCGCGGCGCGCGCGTCACCGGGCGGCTGGACCTGTCGTACGCCGAGCTGTCGCACCCCGGGCAGACGGCGCTGCGCGCGAGCAGCGCCACGATCGGCGAACTCTGGCTGCGCGGCGGGCCGCCCGTGCGCGGCACCCTCAACCTGCGCCGCTCCCAGATCGACGTCCTGTTCCTGGACCCCGGGATGCTTCCCGCCGAGGTCCTCGTCAACAGCCTCGTCTACACCTCGCTCACCCCGCACGAGCCCGCCGAGCGCCGCCTGCCCATGCTGGAACGCGACGGCGACGGCTACGTCCCGCACGCCTACGAGCAGTTGACCGCCGCCTACCGCCGCATCGGCGACGACCACGGCGCCCGCGTCGTACAGCTCGCCAAGCAGCGCCGGCACCGCCGCACCCTGCCCTGGTACGGCCGGGTGTGGGGTGCCGTCCAGGACGTCACCGTCGGCTACGGCTTCCGCCCCCTGCGCGCCGCCGGCTGGCTGCTGTCGCTGCTCGCCATCGGTTCCGCCGCCTTCGCGCTGCACCACCCGCCGCCGCTGAAGGCGGACGAGGCGCCACCGTTCAGTCCGGTGTTCTACACGCTCGACCTGCTGCTGCCGGTGATCTCCTTCGGGCAGGACGCGTCGTTCGCACCGCGCGGCGGGTACCAGGTCCTCGCCCACGTCCTCGTCCTCACCGGCTGGATCCTGGCGACGACCGTGATCGCCGGCATCACCCGCACGGTCAGCCGCCAGTGACCCGGGCGCGGCCGGGCGGAGTGTGAGGAAGACCCCGGCGAAAAAGGACGGCCGTGATCCTAGAATCACCGGCACGCGCATGCGCACACGCCTGCCGCCCAGGCGTCCCACGGCCCGAAGGAGCCCGATGACGAGCGTCGAAGAACCGCCGCGAGCGGCGGGGCCCGTGCGCGACGCGGCCCGCACCCGGGCCGAGATCCTCGACGTGGCCACCAGCGAGTTCGCCCGGGCGGGGTACGACGGCGCCCGGGTCGACGAGATCGCGGCCCGCACCCGCACCACCAAGCGGATGATCTACTACTACTTCGGCGGCAAGGAGCAGCTGTTCACGGCCGTGCTGGAACGGGCGTACGGGGTGATCCGGGAGACCGAGCGGCAGCTGGACGTGGCGCACCTGGATCCGGTCGCGGCGATCCGGTGCCTGGCCGAGCTGGCCTTCGACCACTACGAGCGGCACCCGGACTTCGTCCGCCTGGTCAGCATCGAGAACATTCACGGCGCCGGGCACATCTCGGCGTCCGGGGAGTTCGGCGGGATCGGCTCACCGGCGCTGGAGGTGACCGGCCGGGTCCTGGCCGCCGGGCGGAAGTCCGGACTGTTCACGGCCGAGGTGGACGCCGTCGACCTGCTCGCGCTGGTCAGCTCGTTCTGCTTCTTCCGGGTCGCCAACCGGCACACCTTCGGCGCTCTGTTCGGCCGGGACCTGGTTGCCCCGGACCAGCGGGAGCACTACCGGACGATGCTCGGGGACATGGTGATCGCGTACCTCACGGCGGAGCGGGCCCCGGGCTGACCGCCGCTCACCCCGGCGGGACCACGGCGGAGTCCAGCAGGGGCCCGAGCTCGCTCACGACGGTGTGCAGGGGCCCCGCGTCCGCCTCGGCGCGGGCGAGGATGATCGCGCCCTCCAGGGTGCTGATCATCAGTGTGGCCAGGGCCCCGGCGCGGCTGCCGGGGACACCCATGCCGGTGAGGGCCTCGGCGAGGGGGTCCCGCCAGGCCGCGAACGCGGCGGCCGCCGCCTCGCGGGTGGAGGTGCATGCCGAGGCGCGGTCCACGGTGGCGGCGGCGACCGGGCAACCGGCGGCGAACCCGTCCGCCGCGTACTCCCGCGTCCACTGGCCGGCCATCGCGGCGAACAGCGCGCTCGGGGACGGCGCGTCCAGCCCGGACACAAAGCGGGCGATCCGCGCGCCCGCATACCGCCCGGCCCAGCCGACGGCCTCGTTGACCAGCTGTTCCTTGCCGCCCGGGAAGTAGTGCTGCAGGGAGCCGCGCGGCGCCCCCGCGTGCGCGGCGACCTCGCGCATGCCGGTGGCCGCGACGCCGTCGCGGCGGATGAGCTGGGCCGCGCTGAACACCATCCGCTCCCGCGGTCCCCGCCGCTCCTCGGTCATCCCGGCCTCCGATCCTCGCCTCCACTCTATGACCGGCGTCATAACGCCCGCTACTATGACCACTGTCATAACCGGTTCGTGGAACGGGAGGGCTGCTCCGTGAACGTCGGATTCATCGGTCTCGGAGTGATGGGCCGGCCCATGGCGCTGCGCCTGGCGGAGGCGGGCACGCCCCTGGTGGTGTGGAACCGGACCCCGGAGCGCGCCGAACCGCTGCGGGCTGCCGGGGCCGAGGTCGCCGCCGACGCCGGCGAGGTGTTCGCGCGCGCCGACGTGGTGCTGCTGATGCTCGCCGACGAGGCCGCGACGGACGCGGTCCTCGGCCGGGGCGCCCCCGCCCTGGCCGCGCGCGTCGCGGGGCGGACCGTCGTGCACATGGGCACCACCTCCCCCGACCATTCCCGCGCCCTGGAGGCCGACGTCCGCGCCGCCGGCGGCCGGTACGTCGAGGCGCCCGTCTCCGGCTCCCGGGTCCCGGCGGAGGAGGGCCGGCTGGTGGCGATGCTGGCCGGGGAGGAGGGCGCCGTGGAGGCCGTACGGCCGCTGCTCGCCCCGATGTGCCGGGAGACGTTCGTGTGCGGTCCGGCGCCCGGCGCCCTGCTGATGAAGCTGTCCGTGAACCTCTTCCTGATCACCCTGGTGACCGGGCTGACCGAGGCGTTCCACTTCGCCGAACGGCAGGGCCTGGACCGGCGGCTGTTCCTGGACGTGCTGGACGCCGGCCCCATGGCCAGCGGGGTCTCCCGGATGAAGGCGCCCAAGCTGCGGGAGCGGGACTTCGCGGTGCAGGCGGCCGCGCTGGACGTGCTGAAGAACAACCGGCTCATCGCACAGGCGGCCCGCGGGGCCGGCCTCGCCTCGCCGCTGCTCGACGTCTGCCACGGCCTGTTCGAGGAGACGGTGGCGCGGGGGCACGGCGGCGAGGACATGGTCGCCGTCCTGCGGGCGATCGAGGCGCGGACGGCCGGGACGCCGTAGCCCCGGGCCCGGGGACCCGGCTGCCGGCCGCTCCGTCAGCCCTTCGGGATGCCGTACACCCGGTCGACGTGCAGGCGCACCACGAGACGGTGGTCGCGGACCATCGCGTCCCGGTAGTCGTCCCAGTCCGGATGTTCGCCGAGCACGTCCCGGTAGAGCCGGACCAGCTCCTCGACGGTCTCGTCGTGCGGGTCCCCGGCGACCGGGGACAGCTCGGCCGTGCCCTCCGCGACGGCGTACGCCCAGCGGTCGGCGCTGGTGACGTGGTACGAGGCACGGGGGTCGCGACGCAGGTTGCGCGTCTTGGCGCGGCCGTCCGTTACGGAGATCCGGACGACACGCTCGTCGGGGTAGTAGGCGTGGCTGACGTTGGACAGCTGGGGGCGGCCGTCGCGCTTGAGGGTGACCAGCACCCCACCGTGGCCCTCGGAGAGGAGGGCGAGCAGCGCGTCCTGCGCGGAGTCCTGACTCATGTCCGGGTCAACCCTGCGCGCGGGGGCGCGCATTCCCGCGACCGGAGTAGACACTGTCTACGCAGGCTTGGTAGACAGTGTCCATGACTGAGTCCGACACGGGCCTGCGAGCCCGCCTGGTCGACGTGGGCGTGGAGTTGCTGGCCTCCGAAGGGCCCCAGGCGCTCACCCTGCGGGAGATCGCCCGGCGTGCGGGCGTCTCGCACGGGGCGCCGCGCCGCTACTTCCCCACCCACCTGGAGCTGCTGTCGGCCATCGCGCGGCGGGGATTCGACGACCTGGCCGACCGGGTGGGGAAGGCGCTCTCCCCCGACCCCCACGACCCTCTCGACCCCCGCGCCCAAGTGGCCGCGCTGGCGCGGACGTACGTGGACTTCGCCCTGGACCGGCCCGGCATGTACGAACTGATGTTCCGTCACGACCTGCTGGAGAGCGGCACCCTGGGGCTGCGCGGGACGAGCCTGCCGCTGTTCTCCCTGTTCGCGGACCTGGTCGGGGAGGTCCACCCGGAGGCCGACGCCCGTCGGACGGCGGGCGCCCTGTGGGCGAACCTGCACGGTGTCGCGCAGCTGTGGCGCTGGCGCAGCCTCCCGCTCGCCGTCCCCGGCGAGGACCTGGGCCCGCTCCTCGACACGGTGCTGGCGGCGCACCTCGGCCCCGAGGGCGGCCGGTGAACCCGCGCTGGACGCTGGCCGCCAGCGTCGCGGGCGCGGTGGTCGTCGCGCTGGACGGTACGGTTCTCACGGTCGCGCAGCCCAGCCTGCAGAGGGAGTTGCACGCCACGTACGCCGGGGTGCAGTGGACCAGCACCGCCTATCTGGTCGCGGTGGCGAGCCTGCTGGTGTTCGCGGGGCGGCTCGGCGACCGGTACGGACAGCGGCGGGTGTTCGCGCTCGGCATGCTCGGGTTCGGCGCGGTGTCGGCGGGCATCGGCCTCGCGCCCACGGTGGGCTGGGTGATCGGACTGCGCGCGGTGCAGGGCGTGTTCGGGGCACTGTTGCAGCCGGCCACGCTCGGCATGCTGCGGGCCGCGTACCCGGCGGACCGGCTCGCGACGCCGCTGGCCGTGCGAACCGGCGCGATCGGGCTGGCGGCGGCAGCGGGGCCGCTGATCGGCGGGGCGCTGGTGTCGGGTCTGGGCTGGCGGGCGGTGTTCTTCGTCAACGTGCTGCCCGCGCTCGCCTTCGGCCTGCCCGCCCTGCTGCGGCCGCAGGGCCGCCCGGCGGCCGTCGGCACACCGCTGGACCTGCCGGGTGCCGTGCTGCTCGCGGTGACGCTGGCCTGTGCGGTGCACACCCTGGCCGTCCGGCCCGTCTCGCCGGCCGGGGCTGTCGCCGCCCTGGTCACGGCCGCCGCCCTGGTCCGGCACGAGCGGCGCGCGGCGAGCCCGCTGCTGCCGCCCGAGGTGATCGGCTCACGGGCGGTCGCGGCGGGGCTAGGCATCCTGGTCGCCGTGTCCGCGTCCCTGTTCGGCGGCCTCTTCGCCGCCAATTACGTGCTCCAGCGCCGTCTCGGCCTGGACGCGTTCGACAGCGCCCTGCGCAGCCTGCCGCTGGCGGTGCTGATGATCTTCTCCGCCGCCGCGTGCCCGGCGCTGCTGCGCCGGTTCGGGGCGCGTGCCACCACGGCGGCGGCGACGGCGCTGCTCTCGCTCGGTGTGCTGGTGCTGTCGGGAGTTACCGCCGCGCCTGCCCTGGCGTGCGGGTTCGCACTGCTGGGCGCGGGGTTCGGCACGGTGATGGTGGCGGCGACCCAGGTGATCGTACGGCAGGCGGACGTGAAGGTGGCCGGTGTGGCGGGCGGGCTGCAGCAGACCGCGCTGAACGTCGGCCCCGCCGTGGGGGTGGCCGCTGCGACCGCGCTGCTGGACGCGGGCACCGGGCCGGCACTGCTCGCCCTGGCCGCGGTGGCCGCGCTCGGTGTGCCCCTGGCCTGGGCCCTGCCCGCCTCCGACGGCGTCGCGCCGCCCACGCCCACCGCCGGACAGCGGGTTCACAACGGCGTTCCTGCGGGACGATGAAGGATGCCGGCTCGGAGCACGGGCCGGCGATCCGGCGGGGCGGCGGTCCCGGCGGGGCGGCGGCTCCGACGATGTCGCTGTCCGCGGGGCGGCGGTCCGGCCAGGCGGGCGTACCGCGTACGACGCGAGCGGAGGAGAGCGATGGGGCAGCTGCGGCAGGAAGCCGAACCGGCCGAGGCGGGGCTGGACGTCCGGGCGCTGGACCGGCTGGATGGGCACCTCGCCCGCTATGTCGACGAGGGGCGGCTGCCCGGCTGCCTGGTGGCCGTGGCCCGCGGCGGCCGGGTCGCCCACCTCACCGTGCACGGCCTGCGCGACGTCGCGGCCGGGCTGCCGGTCGAGCCGGACACGCTGTGGCGGATCTACTCGATGACGAAGCCGGTGACCGCGGTCGCGGTGCTGATGCTGACGGAGGAGGGCCGGCTGTCCCTGGACGACCCGCTCGACCGCTTCCTGCCCGCGTTCGCCGGCCCCCGCGTGTACGAGGGCGGCGCGGGCGCCGACGTCCGCACCCGCCCGGCCTCCGGTCCCATCCTGATCCGGCACCTCCTCACCCACACCGCGGGCCTGACCTTCGGCTTCTACCACCAGCACCCGGTCGACGCCCTGTACCGCCAGGCGGGCCTGGAGTACTCGGTGCCGCCGGGGGCCGGCCTGGCCGAGACCGTCGAGACGTACGCGCGGATGCCGCTGCAGTTCGACCCTGGCACGCGGTGGAACTACTCGGTCGCCTCCAACGTGCTGGGCCGGGTCGTGGAGGTGGTCTCGGGGCGGCCCCTGGACGCCTTCTTCGCCGAGCGGATCCTCGGCCCCCTCGGCATGTCCGACACCGGCTTCCACGTCGATCCGGAACAGGCGCACAGGCTGGCCGAGTTGTACGGCGAGACGGAGGCGGGCGGCATCGAGCCGGTGCCGGGGCTGCCGGTGCGCGGCCGGCCCCGGTTCCTGTCCGGCAGCGGCGGACTGGTCTCCTCGGCCCACGACTTCCACCGGTTCATGGAACTGCTGCGCCGCGGCGGCGAACTGGACGGCACCCGGCTGCTGTCCGCCTCCGCCGTCGCCCTGATGACCCGCAACCAGCTGCCCGGCAACGCGATCCTGCGCGACTTCGGCGCCCCGGTCCACCAGGAGCCCGGCAACGACGGCCTCGGCTTCGGCTTCAACGTCTCCGTGGTGGTGGACCCGTCCCGCACCCTGGCCCCGTCGGCCCCCGGCACCTACGGCTGGACCGGCGCGGCCACCACCGCGTTCTGGGTCGCCCCGCACCACGACCTCACCGTGCAGTTCATGTCCCAGGTCCGCCCGAAGACCCTGAAACTCTTCCCGGAACTGCGACGGCTGGTGCACGAGGCCCTGCTCGACTGAGCGCTCGGCGAGGGGGGCGGCACCCGCACCCCGCCGGCCGCCGAGGAGGTGGAGTCGGCGGCCGGCCGGGGGGGACCGGCCGTGGATCAGGAGCTGTGGGCCACGGCGTCCAGGTGGGGCAGGTGGTGGTCCATGCGCTCGCGCTTGGTGCGCAGGTAGGTGATGTTGCTCTCGCACGGTTCGATCAGCAGCGGCACCTGCTCGGAGACCTGGATGCCGTGCCGGACGAGCGCCTCGCGCTTGCGCGGGTTGTTGGACATCAGCCGAACCGAGCGGACCCCGAGGTCGTGCAGGACCTCGGCGGCGACACCGTAGTCGCGGGCGTCGACGGGCAGGCCGAGCGCCAGGTTGGCCTCCACCGTGTCCAGGCCCTCCGCCTGCAGGGCCATCGCACGCAGCTTGGCGAGCAGTCCGATGCCGCGGCCCTCGTGGCCCCTGAGGTAGACGACGATGCCGCTGCCCTCGGCGACCACCGCGCGCATAGCGGAAGCCAGTTGGTCACCGCACTCGCAGTGCTGCGAGCCGAACGCGTCCCCGGTCAGGCACTCCGAGTGCAGCCGCACCAGGACGTTCTCCGAGCCGATCTCGCCGTGTACGAGGGCGACTTGCTCGTCACCGCGGTCGTGGTCCAGGTAGCCGATCGCCTGGAATTTCCCGTAGACGGTGGGCAGCGGTGTATTCACGACGCGTTCCGTGCCCGTACGCCGCGGGGACTTCTTGCCGAGGATGCCGATGTTTTCTGTCATGATCTGATTCCTAAGCAGAGACGAAAGGCCGTGAAAAAGATGAGTGGTTCGGGCGCACGGGCGGCGGCGACTGGGGTGGCACACGGTGTGGTGCCCACGGACACCACGGAAGAGGTACGGACGCGGGGGGCGGGCGTTTCAGCACAGGTGGCCGTCCTTCCCGTGGGCAGCTTCGAGCAGCACGGCCGGTTCCTCCCGCTGGCGACCGACACGCTGGTCGCCTGTGCCGTGGCCCGGGAGATCGCCGGCGCCTACCCGGTGCACCTCCTTCCTCCGGTGACCATCTCGTGCTCGCACGAGCACGCGGCCTGGCCGGGGACCGTCAGCATCTCCGCGCCGACCCTGCACGCGGTGGTGCGGGACATCGCCGAGTCGCTGCGCCGCTCGGGCGTGGAGGCGCTCGTCGTGGTGAACGGGCACGGCGGGAACTACGTACTGGGCAACGTCGTTCAAGAGGCCTCCGCGCGCGGCGAACGGATGGCGCTGTTCCCGGCCGCCGAGGACTGGGAGACGGCCCGGGAACGGGCCGGGGTAGTCACCTCGCTGCTCACCGACATGCACGCGGGAGAAATCGAGACGTCCATTCTGCTGCACGCTCACCCCGAATTCGTCCGACCTGGCTACGAGTCCGCCGATTTCACCGCCGACGACCGCCGGCACCTGCTCACCACGGGAATGTCCGCCTATACCGAATCGGGTGTCATCGGCCGTCCTTCCCTGGGTTCGGCGGAAAAGGGGAAGGAACTGCTGTCGAGCCTCGCCGAATCCTTTGGACCGTATTTCGCGTTGCTGACCGCCACCGCCGGGCGCGAGTAGCCTGCGGCGGCCGGCCGGCGGTCGGCACGGCGGCGGCGCGGCCGGGACCGGTCGCGCCCGCCCGTCCGGCCGGGGCCACGGCCTGACGGGCCGCCGTGGCGGCGACGTGACGGGCCGCCGTGGCGGCGACGTGACGGGCGCCCGGCGCGGCCGTCGGACCGGAGAGCGCCGCTACCCGCGGGCCCGCCTGCCCCGGAACCGGCGCGCCGCCGCGACCGTGGGCCGGCGTGGCCGCCGGACCGGAAGCCGTCGCACCAGCACGACCGGGCTCCACCGCGACCACCTGACCGGGAACCGGAGTCTGAGCGGGCTCCACCGCGACCGCCCGGCCAGGAACCGCAGTCTGATCGGGGAACGGCGCGACCGCCCTGTCAGGGCGCGTCGTGGTCGCCGGGCCGGAGGTTGTGGCGGCCTTGCCTCGCAGGTCCCCGTACCAGCGGGCGACGAGGACGACGGCGCCGGGCAGGCTTGCCACGAGGCTCAGTACGCCGTACACGACGGCTACGGCGACGCCTGTGCTCGCGCCCAGCCCCGCCGCGCCGAACGCCCAGGCGGTGACGCCCTCGCGGGGGCCGAAACCGCCGACGTTCAGCGGCAGGCCCATGGCGACGAGCGCGAGGACCGCGAGCGGGACCAGGACGGCGACCGGTGCCGCGGAGCCGGCGACCCGGGCCGCGACGACGAACATCGCCAGGTGGCCGGCGAGGACGACGGCGGAGGACAGCGCGATGCCCGGTCCGCCGCGCCGGGACAGCAGGCTTTGGCGGGTCTCGTGCAGGACGGCGCGCAGGGCGCCGCCGCGGCCGGGCGCGCGGTTCATCCGGACGGCCAGGACCACCGCGAACGCGCCGGCGGCCGCGAGGGCGGCCGGCAGGGCGAAGTCGCGTACCTCGTCGCGGACCGGGGACGGCAGGGTCAGCAGCACCGCCGCGCCGGCGACGGCCAGCGCGATCTGCCCGGCGACCCGCTCCAGCACCACGGCCTTCACCCCGCGCCTGAGGTCGCCGGCGCTCTGGCCGTGCCGCACCGCCCGGTGCACATCGCCCAGGATCCCGCCGGGCAGGGCCGCGTTCAGGAACAGCGCCCGGTAGTAGTCGGCGACGGCGGACCCCAGCGGCAGCCGGATACGCAGCTCGCGGGCCACCAACTGCCAGCGCCAGGCGCTGAACACCGTGGTGACCACGCCGACTCCCAGGGCGGCCGCCACCGTTGCGGCGTCGATGCGCCGCAGCCCGTCGAGCAGGACACCGGTGCCGAGCCGCCACAGGAGCGCGACGAGGATCGCCACGCCGACGGCGGTGCCGAAGTGCCTGCGCAGGGTGTGGCCGGCGCGGGCCCCGGGAGCTCGGTCCGCGACAGCGCCGTCCGTACGCCGGGCCGCCACGCCCGCCTGCACGCCGCTCTCCCCGGCCCGGCTTCCCTCCGCCACCGCCCCCGCGCTCATGACGCGTTCCCCGCCGGCCGGGGCAGCGCCAGCAGGTCGCTGTGGTGGACGACGGCCCGCAGCTCACCGGCGGCGCAGGCGGCGAGCCGGTCGCGCAGGTAGCGCTCGGCGCGCTCACGCAGTTCCGGCCGCTGTTCGACCGCCGCGCCCACCCAGCCGCGCAGCCACTGCTCGGTCAGCGCGGCCTCGTCCGGGCCGAGCCGCCAGGGGCTCGGGCACACGCGCACCGTGGCCCCGCGCTCGGCGAACGCCTCGCAGGCCACGGTGACCGCGTCCGGTCCGAGCAGTCCGGAACGCCGCTGGTGGGCGTTGAACGCCTCGGCGATCTCGGCGTCCAGCGGGTCGGCCGGGCCGAGTTCGACGCGTCCGGCCACGGACAGGGTCAGCAGCGCGGGGCAGCCGGCTCCCGTACACGCGTCGGCGAGCGCGTCGATCTCCTCGCGGGTGAGCACGTCGAGCAGCGCGGACGCCGTCACCAGCGAGGCCCCGGTGAGCGCGTCGGGGGTCAGCCGGGCCACGTCCCCGCGGCGCGTCTCGACGGTGACGCGGCTGCCGTCGGCGGCGGAGCGCGGGGAGGCCACGGCGGCGAAGTGCAGCAGGTACGGGTCGCGGTCGTGGAGGACCCAGTGCTGGGCCCCGTCCAGCCGGGGCGCCAGCCAGCGGCCCATCGACCCGGTGCCGCAGCCCAGGTCGTGCACGACCAGTCCGGCCCGGCCCGGCAGGTTGGCCAGCCGGATCCGCAGGGGGTCCAGCAGGTCCTGGGCGCGGGCGGCCGCGTCGGCGCTCTCGCGCAGCTGCAGCCATTCCGGCGCGTACCGCGGCGACTCCTCGGGGCCGCCGTCCCGCAGCCGCACCGTGGCCCGCTCGCCGGCCGGCCCGGCCGGACCGGCGCCGGCGATGACCGGACCGGCCGCACCGTCACCCGGCACAGCGTCACCTGACGCACCGTCACCGAAGTCCTGGCCGTTGATGCCCGCCTCCGGCTCCGTCCCGTCACCGGCCACGGTCTCCGCCTCGCTCGGTCCGGGCTGGAACGGGATGGGTCCCCTCGATCGCGGCCGTGCCGGAATCGGCCCGCTCGACGCGGTCCTGGAGCTGCTCATGCCGCCCTCCTCGGTGCTTCGGGGAGTCGCTGGAGGACTCCGGCCAGGCTGCGGGCGGTGGCCGCCCAGCCGTCGAGCGCGGCGCGGCGGCCGCGGGCCGCGGCCTTGAGCCGGCGGCGTACGTCGGGTTCGCCGAACCAGCCGCGCAGTTCGGCCGCGAGCGCGGCGGGGTCCTCCGGCGGGACGAGGATGCCGGGCACACCGCCGTCGGGGGCGCGGCCGACCGCCTCGGGCAGCCCGCCGACATCGGTGGCGAGGACCGGGATGCCGCGGGCCAGGGCCTCGGTGACCGCCATGCCGTACGTCTCGGCGTAGGAGGTGAGGACCATCAGGTCGGCGGCCGCGTAGGCGGCGTCCAGGTCGGCGCCGGAGCGCGGGCCGGTCAGGTGCAGGCGGTCGGCGAGGCCGTGCCGGTCGATGAGCGTGCGCAGGTGGGTGACGTACTCGGGGTCGTGACCGAGGCCGCCGACGCACTCGCAGGTCCACGGCAGGTCCCGTACCGCCGCGAGCGCCTCGACGAGCCGGTGCTGCCCCTTGCGCGGGGTCACGGCGGCCACGCACAGCAGGCGGGAGACGCCGTCGGTGCCGGGCGCGAGAGGCGCGATGTCGGCGCCGGGCGCGGCGACGTGCACCCGGTCGGGGGCGAGTCCGTGGTGGGACACGAGACGGCGGACCGCCCAGTCGCTGGTGGCGATCACCGCGGGCACCGCCCGCAGCACCGCTCGCTCGCGGGCGTCGAGGTCCGCGGCGACGGCCGCGTCCAGACCGGTCTCGTCGCCGAGCGGGAGGTGCACCAGCACCGCGAGCCGCAGGCGTTCCGCCTCCGGCACGACGATCTCCGGGACCCCACAGGCGACTATCCCGTCCAGCAGGACGACCGAGTCGTCCGGCAGGTCCCGCAGGGTGCGGGCGAGCCCCTCGCGGGCGTCGCGGCCGGGCCTCGGCCAGTCGCCGGGCGCGGCGTGCCGGGTGACCTGCCAGCCGAAGCCGGGCAGGTCCAGGCAGACCCGGCGGTCGTAGGCGTTGCCGCCGCTGGGCGCGGCCGGGTCGTCGACGCCGCCCGGCATGACGAAGTGCACGGTGCGCAGGGACATGGGGATGATTCCGGCGTTCTCGGCGGCGAGGGCGGTGAAGGTGGCGACGGGCTGCGCGGGCACGTAGGCGAGCCGTGCCTTGTGCACGGTGTCGCGGCCCTGGGCACCGGGCGCGGCCGGGCCGGCGCCTTCCACGGTCAGGTCGGTCACAGGTCACGCTCGTAACTCGCCCAGGCGATGTGCGACTCGTGCAGGGTGACCGTGATTCCCGCCAGGCCCTTGGCCCCCTCACCGAGACCGCCCCGGTGGACGCGTTCGGCGAGCCGGTCGGCGACTACCTTGGCGAGGAACTCGGTGGAGGTGTTGACTCCCTTGAACTCGGGTTCGTCGTCCAGGTTGCGGTAGTTGAGCTCGGCGACGACGGCGCCCAGTTCCCGTGTGGCCAGGCCGATGTCGACGACGATGTTGTCCTCGTCCAGCTGCTCGCGGCGGAACGTCGCGTCCACGAGGAACGTGGCGCCGTGCAGTCGCTGCGCGGGACCGAAGACCTCGCCGCGGAAGCTGTGGGCGATCATGATGTGATCGCGGACGGTGATGCTGAACAACGGACGACCCTCCAGGTGCGGCGCGTCTGGTCCCCCGGCCCTTGCCTGCCGGGGGATGCCGTGTAGTACGGCTCTTCGCTTCCCCGTGTTCAGCCCGCTCTCACTCTCTTCTCAGGTCAGTCCCACGCCGGCCCCACGTCCGGCTCCACGGGCCGGGCCCCGGGTCGGGTGCGGCTCAGTCCGTCCCCGCGTACCGCACCCGGTGGCACAGGGCGGGGACGTCGCCCGAGGCGAGCCCGGGCATGACCTCCGGGAGGTCCTCGAAGGCGCTCTCCCCCGTGATGAGCGCGTCCAGCGCCGGGTCGGCGAGCAGGTCCAGGGCGAGGGCCATCCGGTCGGCGTAGGTACGGCCGTTGCGGGCGGCCGGGGAGACGGTGCCGACCTGGCTGCTGCGCAGGGAGAGCCGGCGCGAGTGGAAGGCCTCGCCGAGCGGCAGGCTGACGCGCCGGTCGCCGTACCAGCTCAGTTCCACGACCGTGCCCTCGGTCGCGAGAAGCCGCAGGGACCGGGTGAGGCCCTGTTCGGTGGCACTGGCGTGGACGACGAGATCGCAGTCGCCGAGGGCTTCGTCGGGCGTGGCGAAGTCGGCGCCGAGCGCCTCGGCCGTCTTCGCACGGGCCGGGTCGGCGTCGACGAGCTGCAGCCGGACGCCGGGGAAGCGCGCGAGCAGTGCCGCCACCGAGCAGCCGACCATGCCGCCGCCGACCACCGCGATCCGGTCACCGATCAGCGGAGCGGCGTCCCACAGGGCGTTGACGGCGGTCTCGACGGTCCCGGCCAGCACGGCCCGCGCGGCGGGCACCCGCTCGGGCACCACGGTCACGGCGTTCACCGGAACGACGTAACGGCTCTGGTGCGGATACAGGCAGAAGACCGTACGGCCGATCAGCGCGGCGGGGCCCGCCTCCACCACGCCGACGCTCAGGTAGCCGTACTTGACCGGGCCCGGGAAGTCGCCCTCCTGGAACGGCGCCCGCATCACCGCGTGTTGGCTCTCCGGCACGCCGCCGCGGAAGACGAGCGTCTCGGTGCCGCGGCTGATCCCGGAGTACAGCGCGCGCACCAGGACCTCGTCCTCGGCGGGCTCCGCGAGGGTGACGTCGCGCAGCTCGCCGTGGCCGGGTGAGCGGAGCCAGAACGCGCGGGCCGACCGGTTCATCGGCATCCTCCTGAACGATCGGGAAGTTGTTCACGTACCGAGAAGTGCACAGGCCGCGCACAGTACGCGGCGTTGATCGACTCTGTCACTCGGCCGGAGGGTGTGCGGTGGCCCTGAACAACACGTTTGACGCGAGACTCCAGCAGGAGACCGCCGTGGGAGCGGGCGTCCAGGTCCTGCTGCTCGCCCTGCTCGGCTCGGTGGTCGGCATGGGGCCGGCCGGCTGGCTGACGGGACTGGCCTTCGCGTTGGCCACCTGGGCGGTCCTCTCCCGGGCCCTGAGCCGCTCCCGGCTCAGCTCCTTCGGCCCCGCCAACCGGGTCACCCTCGGCCGCTCCGTCCTGGTCGGCGCCGTGACCGCGCTGGTCGCGGACTCGTTCACGAGCGCGCCGCCGGTGGCGCTCCTGGTCGGCCTGACCGCGGTGGCCCTCCTCCTGGACGGTGTGGACGGCAAGGTGGCGCGGCGTACGGGGACCTCGACGGCGCTGGGCGCGCGCTTCGACATGGAGGTGGACGCGTTCCTCATCCTGGTGCTGAGCGTGTACGTGTCCACGCAACTCGGCCCGTGGGTGCTGCTGATCGGCGGCATGCGGTACGCCTTCGTGGCCGCGGCCCGTGTCGCCCCGTGGCTGAACGCCCCGCTGCCCCCGTCCTTCGCCCGCAAGACGGTCGCCGCGTTCCAGGGCGTACTCCTGCTGCTGGCGGGCTCCGGGCTGCTGCCGTACCCGGCGAACCTCATGGTCGTGCTGTCCGCGCTGGGGTCGCTGGTGTGGTCCTTCGGCCGTGACGTGCTGTGGCTGCGGCGGAACTCCCGTACGGCCGCCGGGGAGCCGGTGGCCGGGCAGGCGCCGACGGAGCGGGCGGTGGCCGAGCAGACGGCGGCCGAGCCGATGGTGCTGGAGCTGGCCACGCGCTGAGTGCCCGCTGTCCGGCCCGTGCGGCGTCGCCGGACGCGGCCTAGTCCAGCGTCACGTCGATCACGTCGACCATCCTGCGCAGCTTGTGCTGTGCGCGTACGGCGTCGGGCAGCGGCACGTGGACGACGGCCCTGGCGGTGTCCGCCGGTGCGCTGGTGTACGCCAGGTCCCGCACGTGGTGGTTGTTGAGCGTCGTGGCGAGCCGCGCGAGCGTTCCGTGGCCTGGCCGCAGGGTGACGGTGAGCCGGATGTGTTCCATGGGTGGTGGTCCTGTCCGTGGGTCGGGCGTCGTGGGCCGGAAAACAGAAAGACCCCTCGCGAAGCGCGAGAGGTCTGCGTGCGGGCGGTGAGGCGCGGAAGGGTCACTCCCGATGGCTCGGTGCCGGCACGCTGCCGCCGATAATCAGCTGCTGCTGCTGCATGCCACGGATGGTCGCAGATCCGCCCGCCATCCGGAAAGCCGTCTCGCATGACGGACGACGGGACCGGCGCGGCCGTACGGGCGAGGCCGGGACGGGCTCATCCGGTCGGTGCCGTACGGATCGGTGCCGTACGGCGCAGGCGTCCGTCGCGGACCTCGACGGTCCGGTCGGCGGCCGTCAGGTGGGTGCGGTCGTGGGTGACCATGACGGTGGCGGTGGCCCGCTGGCGGGTGAGCCGGGTGATCAGCTCGACGACGGCGGCGCCGCGTTCGTGGTCGAGGGCGCTGGTGGGTTCGTCGACCAGCAGGACCGTGGGGTCGTTCATCAGGGCGCGGGCGATGTTGACGCGCTGGCGCTGACCGCCGGAGAGCTGGTGCGGCCGGCGGCGTGCCCGGTGCGCCAGACCGACGGCGTCGAGGAGTTCCAGGGCGCGGGTACGGGCCCTGGCCGGACTGCGGCCGTCGATCCGGGCCATGACCTGGAGCTGCTCGGCGGCGGTCAGGGAGGGCAGCAGGTTGGGCTGCTGGAAGACGATCCCGATCCGGTGCCGGCGCAGGTCGGTGAGTTCACCCCGGCTCAGGCCGCTGGTGGGGGTGCCGTCGATGGTGACGGTGCCGGAGTCGGGGGTGATCAGGGTGGCGGCCACGGCCAGCAGACTGGACTTGCCGGAGCCGGAGGGGCCGACGACGGCGGTGAGGCTGCCCTTGGGCACGTCGAGCGTGACCCGGTCGAGGGCGGTCAGACGGGTCTCGCCGTCGGGGTACGTGAGGGTGACGTCGGTCAGGCCGAGGCTCATCGGGCGCTCCCCAGGGCGGTCAGCGGGTCGACGGAGGTGATGCGGCGGATGGAGAGGCCCGCGCCGGCGCTGCCGAGGAGGACCATCACGGCGGCGGGGAGGAGGATCGTGCCGGGGCTGAGCAGGAACGGTACGTCCGAGCCGGTCACGAGGGCGCCGAGGGCCGCGGCGATGCCGGTCCCGGCGAGGGTGCCGCCGACGAGCAGGACGAGGGCCTGGCCGAGGGCGTCCTTGAGGAGGCTCGTGGTGGAGGCGCCGAGCGCCTTCAGGACGGCGACGTCGCCGCTGCGCTGGATGGTCCACACGGTGAAGAAGGCGCCGACGACCAGGGCGGAGATGGCGAACAGGAACCCGCGCATCAGCTGCAGGGAGCCGCTCTCGGAGGTGTAGGAGCCGATCGCGGACAGCGAGCGGGCCAGGGAGACCGTCCTGGTGCCGGCCTTCCTGTCGGTGGCCGGTACGTCGGCCCCGGACGTGGTGCGCAGCGCGATGACGGTGGCGGTGGGCCCGTCGTCCGCACCGGCGGGGGGCGCGGCCGCGCGCCAGGTGTTCAGGCTGGTCCAGATCACGGGGGTGTGGCTGAAGGAGGCGTCACCGCGGACGGCGGCGACGGTCAGCCGGCGCCCGGACAGGGTGAGGGAGCCGCCGGGGGCGAGGCCGAGGTCGTCGGCGGCCGTGGTGGACAGCACCACGCTGCGGTCGTCGATGCGTCCGCCGTCCGGGGCGAGCGGGGAACCTGGTTCGACGCCGAAGGCGGACACGGCGGTGCTCCGCTGTCCGGCGGCGGCCCTGGCCGTGGTGATGCCCAGCGGTTCGGCGCGCTCGACGCCGGGTGCCTCGGACCACTGCCGCCACTGCCGGCGGGTGACGGTGGAGTCGGAGTACGACAGGTCCTGTCCGGCGCTCGGGGCCTGGAAGGCGATCCTGTCCGCGGGCAGGCCGGTGATCGCGGAGATGTTCTGCCGGCCGAGTCCGGCCGTCAGCCCGGACAGCAGCCCGACCAGCAGGGTGATCAGCACGATGACGGTTCCCATCAGGGCGAAACGCCCCTTGGCGAACCTCAGGTCTCTCCAGGCGACGAACACGGCTCGGCCTGTCCTCTCGAGGTCGGGATCGATGGTCGACGGTCGGCCGACGGGTGGGCCGGCGGGTGGGGCCGACGGGTGTCGACGGGCGGTCGAAGCGGTACGTCCCCACCGTCGCCGACGGCGCCCGGTGCGGGCATCTGGCGAGGGACCGCACTTCACCGGCCGAAAAGACGGCACGCGGTTTGTAACTTTCGGCGGAGGCCCCTGCCGGGTCCGTCTCCGTAGCCTGGACAGCACTGTGAACTCCTCCGCCCCCGCTCCGACCCCGACCAGCCGGGTCCTGGTCTGGTGTCTGCACCTGCTGATCGCCGGGCTGCTCGCGCTGGCCGCCGGCCGCGCCCTCACCGACGGCGAGCCGCACGCCGGAGCGGCCGTCGCCGCGGCCGTGGCCTGCGGCCTGGTGTACACGGCCGGGCCGCTGATGCCCGCCGTCCGCGGGTCACGCCGTGCCGCGACGGTGTGGCTGGCCTGCCTCGGCGCCGCCTGGCTGGTGCTGCTGGCCCTGTCCGCCGACGGCGTGTGGCTGGCCTTCCCCCTGTACTTCCTCCAGCTGCATCTGCTGCCGCGCCGGGCCGCCCTGGGCACGGTCGCGGCGACCGCCCTCGCGGCGATCACCGCCTTCGCCGCCCACCAGCACTCCTTCAGCGCCGCCATGGCGATCGGCCCGGCACTCGGCGCCGCCGTGGCCGTGGCGGTGGTGTGGGGGTACCAGGCCCTCTACCGGGAGAGCGAGCGGCGCCGTCGCCTGATCGAGGAACTCACCGCCACCCGAGCCGACCTGGCCCGCGCCCAGCACACCGCGGGCGTGCTCGCCGAACGCGAACGCCTGGCCCGCGAGATCCACGACACCCTGGCGCAGGGGTTCTCCAGCATCCAGCTGCTGCTGCGCGCCGCCGAACGCGCCCTGCCCGAACGGCCGGAGGCCGCCTCCCGCCATGTCGGCCAGGCGCGTCAGGCCGCCGTGGACAACCTCGCCGAGGCCCGCCGCTTCGTCGCCGCCCTCACCCCGCCGGCCCTGGAGGGCACCACCCTGGCCGACGCGCTGGAGCGCCTGTGCGCGACCACCTCCGCCCGCCACCGCGTCACCGTGCGCTTCCACCTGGCCGGCCCGCCCGTCCCCCTGCCCGTCGCGCACGAGGTGGCCCTGCTGCGGATCACCCAGTCCGCCCTGGCCAACACCGTCCGCCACGCGGACGCCGGCACGGCCGTCGTCACCCTCAGCCACGACGGCGGCCACGTCGCCGTGGACATCGCCGACGACGGCACCGGATTCGACCCCTGCCTGCCGCCGCCCCCCGGCCCGGACGGCGGCGGCTTCGGGCTCGCCGCGATGCGCGCCCGCCTGACCGAGCTGGGCGGCACCCTCACCGTCGACTCCGCCCCCGGCCGGGGCACGGCCCTGTCCGCCCGGCTGCCCCTGACCCCGCCCGCGGACGGCGGACCCGAATCCGGATCCGAGGCCCACCCGTGACCGGCAGCCCCATCCGACTGCTCCTGGCCGACGACCACCCGGTGGTGCGGGCCGGGCTGCGCGCCGTGCTGGAGACGGAGCCCGGCATCGTCGTGGTGGCCGAGGCCGCCACCGCCGAGGAAGCGGTCGAGCGTGCCGGCGAGGGCGACGTCGACGTCGTCCTGATGGACCTGCAGTTCGGCGGGGGCATGGGCGGTGCCGAGGCCACGGCCCGGATCACCGCCCGCCCCGGCGCCCCCCGCGTGCTGATCGTCACGACCTACGACTCCGACGCGGACACGCTGCCCGCCATCGAGGCCGGCGCCACCGGCTACCTCCTCAAGGACGCCGATCCGGAGGAACTGGCGGCGGCGGTGCGCACGGCCGCCGCCGGACGCACCACGCTGGCCCCCACCGTCGCGGACCGTCTGATGAACCGGCTCCGCACCCCGGCCGTGGCCCTGACCCGCCGGGAGACGGAGGTGCTGACGCTGGTCGCGCAAGGCCTCTCCAACCAGGCGATCGGCCGGCACCTCCACCTCACCGAGGGAACCGTCAAGTCCCACCTGGCCCGCACGTACGCCAAGCTGGGCGTCGACTCCCGCACGGCCGCCGTGGCGACGGCGACGGACCTGGGCCTGATCCGCCGCTGACCGGACGCCCGCGCCGCCTCGCGGCTACGACGCGTTCACGTCCATCACGCTTCCGGGAACGCGGCGCCGTCACGCTGCCGGGACCGCGCCATTGCGCTCCCGGGAACGCGGCGCCGTCACGGCTTCGGGAACGCGGCGCCGTCACGGCTTCGGGGACCGGCTGCGCGCGATGGCGAAACCGGCCGCCGCCAGCCCCAGCACACCGGCCAGGAGCCCGGCGACGCCCAGCCCCCGGGCGGTGGAGTCGTCGGCGTCCGCGGCCTTCGCCTCGGTCTTCTTCGCGGCCGGGGCGGCGGCCTCCCCGTCGGGGGCCGTGAGCCTGAGGGTGGGCGCCGGGTTCTCCGCCTCCTCCTCCCCGCCGCCCGGCGCCTCGATCCACCGGGCGACCTTGCCGTCGGAGTAGGTCTGCAGCGTCTTGAACGTCAACTGTCCGGTGTCGTCCGGCAGCTGTCCGAAGGCGACGTCGAAGTCCTCGTACTGCCCGCCGCGGATCCTGCCGCCGGTCCAGGTGATCGCGGAGACGGCCTCGGTGATGGTGCCGTCGTCGGTCTTCACCGGCGTCTTGAGCCTGGTGGTGGTCACCTTGGCGGTCCAGCCGTCCTGCGGGTGGACGAGGACCCCGAGGACGGGATGGCCGGTGGGCAGGAAGACCTGCACCTTGGTGGTGGAGGCGCCGTCCTCCTCGTTGGGCACCCGGAAGGTCAGCACACCGTCGGTGGCCCCCTTGGCGTAGCTCTCCGGGTGGACGGTGACGTGGGCCGAGGCGACCCCGGCCGCGGCGAGGACCCCGGCCGCGGCGAGGGCGGTGAGGGTGGCGACGCGGCGCGCGCCGATGCGGTTCGTGGGCGTGTTCGTGGGCTCGGACGTGTCCGTGGACATGGACGTGTTCGTGGACATGGGTGAGTGGATCTCCGTACGGGTGACGTGTGTGGGTGGGTCAGTTCGAGTACGGAATCGCGACGGGGGGCCCGCGCCGGCTGACGGCGTACCGCAGTGGGGCCCGGCGGGGCGGCTCGGGGCAACCCGGGACAGGCGCGGCGAGTCCGGCCGGGCCGGGCACCGGGGCGCCCCGCCACCAGGCGAGAAGGCCCGGCACGAGCGCGCCCGTCCGGCGCAGCAGGGACCACAGCGCGGCCTCGCCCCGCCGCAGGCACCAGGAGGCGACGAGCGCGGCGAGGAGATGAGCGGCCGTGGCGTGAGCGGCTCCGGCATGCGGCGCCGAGTGGACGTGGGGGTGCGCGTGCACGGCCGTCATGACGTGGCCGTGCCCCGGCATGGCCGCCACGGCCGTGGACGGCCACCGCCCCGGCCCGCCGGCCCGGTGAGCCGCGTCGAAGACGAGATGCAGCCCCACCTGAGTCGTGAGCATGACCGTGCCGATCCCGGCCAGGGACCGCTCACGCCCGCCCAACGGCCACACCACCGCGCACACGCCGAGGAACCCGGCCGTATCCGCCCACAACGGCGGCAGGTCCCCCATGGCCAGCCCGTGCCCGGCGGCAGCCAACAACACACACATCGCGGCGAACACCGCGACGCGCGCGCTCCGCACCGCCGCTGACGCGCTCACGGTGAGCGATCCTCCCACGCCGGGGAGATACGGAGGGCGCCGGTACACCGTTCAGGGGGCACATGCCCTTCACGCCTCCGTGCAACCTTTCACACATGCGGAATGTCGATGTGTGCATGCACCACACTCTTCTGGAGGGGCCCACCCCGCCCGTCCGGCTCACCGCGCCGGCGTCCGTCGGCCCTCGACACCTCGCCCGCTGAGAGAACTCCGTTGACCGACAGCACCACCACGCGGCGGGACGCTTCCGTCCCCCTCCCGCCCGGCACGCCCCTTCCCCCCTCCGCGATACGCGCGGAGCGCCGCCGGTTCATCGAGTCCATCCGCGCCCTGCGCCGCCTCCTCGGCAAGCGACGCGCTTTCGAACTCACCGACCAGCGACGCCTGAACCGCGAAGCACGGGACCGGGACCGCGCCGAAGCGGCCCACGCGAAGGCACTGGAGCACATCCGCGAACGCCGGATGCGCCGGCAGGCCTCGCTCACCGGCCGTCTGCAAGGCCTGGGCGGCCAGCGGGAGACCCAGGAGAGGCAGGCCCTGGCCGTCCTGCGCCGCGAGTCCGTCGACCGCGCACTCGGCAGCACGTACCTGACCGCCAGCCAGGTGAACGGCATCGGCCAGGGCCTCGTCCGCGACCTCGCGGCCCACGGCATCCGGACCGCCGCCGACTTCACGCGCGTCGGCTGGGACAAGGCGCCCAACGGCAAGGGCGGCGACGTCCTCTACATCCACCGCACCAGGGGCGGCAGGGTCCACATCAACGGCATCGGCGAACACCGCGGACGCCCGCTCATCGCATGGCGCGACTCCGCGGTCGCCCGCGCCGAGGCCCGCGCCCCGCGCGAACTGCCGCCGGACGAACGCCATCGCATCGCCGAGATCATCGAGGCCGAGCGCGGGCGTCTCCGGCAGGAGCTGAAAGAGGCGGCGAGGGCCGCCGAAACCGACGTCGCCGAAGCCGGCCGCGTGCACGCCGACGCACTGGACCGGCTCTCCGCCGGCCATCGCGGGGCAGCGGACCGCGCCGCCGAACGCCGTGCCGAGTTCGACGCGATGGCCGAGCGGCTGCTGTACCTCCAGGCACAACTGTCGGCCCACATCGACCAGTACGGCGACGCGGGCCGCCGGGTGCGCCGCGCCCAGACCCGTGCCCTGCGCGCGCTGCCGGACGTACCGCCCCTGCCCGGCATCCCGTCCCCCCGCACCCCACCGGACGCCGAACCGTCCGCGGGCGGCCCGGCGCGCCCGCGGATCCGCCGCACCGAGGCCACGGACTCGTCCCGGCCGCGGCCGGTCACCGGAGTTCGCGCCCGGCCCGGCTGGCTGCTGCCGATCCTCTACTTCGGCCTGACGACCGTGGTCGGCGTGGGCGAACTCGGCGACAACACGGCACACTCGTGGGTGAGGTTCGCTTCCCGGCTGGTGGCGCTCACCGCGACGGTGGAGCTATCGCGCCTGTGGCTCCCGCGCAGACGCCGGCGAAGCCCGGGGCCCATGCCCAGGGGAATCGGTTTCCAGACCGCCGGGGTGTTCCTCGCGCTCACCGCCGTCGGCATGTTCGAGGACGAGAAGTCCGGCGTCTTCACCGCAGCGTGCGTGAGCGCCGGCCTGTCGGTCCTGCTGCTCCTCGCCGGGACCGGGCTCCGTCTGCCGCACACCGGCCGGCCCCCGGCCCTCAACTCCCCGAAACGGGACGAGCCCTGACATCGGCCGGCGGCACGAGGGCACGTCACGTCCCTCCCTGGACCGTGACACCCCTCTGACCTGGTGCCATCTCCCGTTGTCAGGCGGAAGGAAGCCTTGGCACGAGAGATCATCGCGTGATATCCATACTCTCCGATCGTTGCACACAACATCCACAAGATGTTCACCTTCAGTTCGTAGACGGCCTGCGGTCCTGCGAGCGACCCGAGCCGTCCACGGCGGGCAACCGCCGGCCTTTCCCCTGCTTGCCTGCTTGTAGCGGCCGTTCGGCAGTGAGCCCCGCTTCCCGAGCACCACCGAAGCACTGCGCTGTTCGTCCCCACTGGTTCAACCGCCTCTTAGGAAAGCCCTTGCCTACCTGCCCGTCCTGCGCCTCCGACCTGCCCGAAGGTCAGAGATTCTGCGGAAACTGCGGCACTTCCACCGGCACCGCCGCCCCGCCGCCGTCGGCACCGCCGCTTCCGCCCGCCCCTCCGGCCCCTCCGCTCACGGCCATTGCCACAGCCGAGGCGCCGCCCGCCGCTCCCCCCGGCCCGCCCCCCTTCGCCCCGCCGCGTCAGGCACCGGCTCCGGGCGCGGGCTCGGGACGGGCAGCGGCCTGGTTGCGCGCGGCCCAGCCCGACCTGCCGTCCGCGAAGGCCGTCGCCCTCGACACGCTGGCCGCGCTCGGTTCCCAGTTCGCCCTGGTCCTGGTGCTGGTGATCGTGGGCATCTGCTTCCTCCCGAGCGGGTCCCACGGTGATCCGGTCGACTGGCTCACCAGCGCCGCCCAGTTCACCGGACTCGGCCTGCGCGGAACCCTGGCCCTCTCGGCGGTGGCGTCCGCCGAATCCGACTCGACCGACTCCGGCTTCTACGGTGACGGCGGCGATGCCAGCGGATCGGGCGACCTCGCGCTCACGTTCCAGCCTCTCCTGCTGACCTGCACCGCGCTGCTCGCGGTGTGGTGGTTCGCGCGCCGCCGTGAGGCTCTCTCACCGGCGGCCGGCGCGGCCCGGACCGTGGGCCGGTCGGCGACGGCGGCCCTGGTCTACACGGCCGCGACGACCCTGCTCGTCGCCGTGGCGCACGCGCACGGCGGCTACGGCCTGGACCCGGACGCGGACGACGTGCCGGTCTCCCTCGACCTGGGTGTCGACGTCTGGCCCATGCTGGTCTACGCGTTCGTGCTCGTCTTCCTGGCCGACTGCGCCGCCCGGAACCGTCCCCGGCTGAAGCAGGCCGTGCGGAACGCCTCCGCGGGCTGGGCGGACTGGTGGGCCGCGGCGTCGACCGCCGTGTCCGCCACGGCAGCCCTGCTCGCCGCGGCGTTCGTCGCCTCGCTCGTCTACGTCGTCGTCGGCGACACCGGCGACCTGGGCCTCGGCACGTCACTGGCCATCGCACTGCTCGACGCGCCCAACGTGGCCATCCTGCTCGGCGGGGGGATGATGGGCGCGACGCTCGGAACCTCGGCCGACGGAAGCGCGTCCGGGCGGCCGGCTTACGCGAGTTCCGGCTCGCCCGCCCTGCACGCGACCGAGGAAGCCGGAATGCTGCACGGCGGCATCCCCGCCGCCTCCTACCTCCTCCTGCTGGTCACCGTCCTGGTGTTCGCCGTGTTCGCCGTGCGCCACGCGTTCGGCGGCGATCCGCGGGAGCGGTCGTGGAAGGCGCTGCGGATCGGCGTCGTCATGGCGGCGGTGTGGGCGGTGCTGGCATGGCTGACGACCGTCAGCGTGAGTTCGTCGGGCGGCCTGCGCCTGCAGATGCTGTTCCCCGCGTCCGGCGACGTCCACATCGACATGTCCTTCGGCCTGCTCGAGCCCGGTTCGCTCCTCGTCGCCCTCGCCTGGGGTGCGCTGATGGCCCTGGCCGTACGGTTCCTGGCCAGGCCGCTGGCCGGCACCTACCCCAGGGTGGCGGCCTGGCTGACCCGCCTGCCGGGCCAGGCGGTGCACCCGCAGTGGGCGGCGCTCCTCGCCGACTCCCTGGACCGCTCCGGACGTCCGGTCCCCGCACACCTCCTCCCGTCCCTGACGGAGCCGCTGGCGAGCCCTCCGCTGTCCGTCAGCCGCCGCCGCACCCGGGCGGTCACGACGGCGCTCGGAGTCGTCGTACTGCTCGGCGGCGGAGGCTACGCGGCGGACAGGCTCATAGCCGAGAAGGTCTACGGCCCGCAGAACGCCGCCGAGGACTACCTCGACGCCGTCTCCGAGGGGAACGCGGCCGCTGCCCTGTCACACCTCACGGACGCACCGCACGCCGGCCCCCTGCTGAGCGACGCCGCTCTCGGCGCCCAGTTGAAGGCGGCACCGCTGGGCGACGTGAAGGTCGAGGACGTCGTCACCGAAGACGACCACGCCCTCGTGTCCGTCAGCTACAGGGTCGGCGGCCACGCGCAGACGGCGCACCTGGTCATGGTCGCGGACGACGAGCACAAGCACTTCGGACTGTGGCCGCAGTGGAAGGTCTCGGACGGCCTGGCGCACATCGAGGTCACGGCGCCCTCCTCGCTGTCGGGCGTGAAGGTGAACGGCGAGGAGGTCACGGCCACCGACGGGACGACCGGGGAACTCGCCGTCTTCCCGGGCGCGGTGACCACCAGCGGGGCGGCGGACTCCTCCCTTCTGGAGGTGGGCGGCGACTCGCTCCTCACGGTGGGGCCCGGGTCGGGATCGGCGGCTTCGGCGAACATCACGGTCACGCTCACCAGCGCCGGCGAGAAGGCCGTGCGGCAGGCCACGCTGGATGCCCTGACGTCGTGCGTGTCCGAGGCGACGGACCTGACCCCCGCGGACTGCCCCGTGAGCTACTCCGACTACAGCTGGTCCCCGGTGACGGACGTCAAATGGTCCATCAGCGTGGAGCCGGAGGTCGACGTCCAGGTGGACGACGAGACCGGCGACATCACCGTCGACGGCTCCTTCTGGGCCAAGGTCAAGTACAGCTACACGGACGACTCGGAATCCGACGGCCCCATGAAGGACACGGTCTCCTCCACCTTCTCGGGCACCGTCGACTTCTCCGGCGGGACGCCGACCGTCAGCTTCGACGAATCGGGCTACTGACCCGGTGGCCCGCCGGGTCGCCGGCGGGCCACCACCACCCGATTCACCTCCACCCTCGTACCACCACAAGGACAGCCATGCCCTCTTCAAGAACCCTCCGCCGTGCCCGTGCCGGCCTGCCCGTCGTCTACACAGCCGGCCTGCTGGCACTCCTAGCCACCGGCTGCGGCTCCGACGAACCCGGCCCCAGTGACGTCGCCCGCCACTACGTGCACGGACTCGCCAAGCTCGACCGCGACGAACTGCTCGACTCGACCTGCGCCTCGATGCACGCGGACATCGAGGACGAGGACTCGTGGAAGGAACTCAGCGAAGACGTCCCGGACTTCCTGGAGTTCGACGTCTCCAACGAGAAGATCAAGGACGACAAGGCCACCGTCACCGTGAAGATCGACGCCCGGGACGAGGACGGGAAGCACAGCATGACCAAGGACCTCCCGCTCACCCGCGACGTGGACGGCCACTGGAAGGTCTGCGTCGGCACCGGCGACGCCAGCTGACGACCCGGCTCGGCACCACGCGTCCCCGCGAGGTCCTGCGACAGCAGTCGCGGGCCGCGCGGGGACGCGTCTCGGGCCGTGTGCCGCCTACGGCGCCCGGGAGATGCGATCAGGATCCGGCAGGCAGGAGCGCGGCGGTCTCCGCGAGCGCCCTGGCCGCCGGTGCCGGGTCCACCAGCCACTTCAGGTGGCTGGTGGTGAGCGTACGGACGTGACCTTCTGCGACGTCGGCGGTACGCGCGTCGCCCTTCCCGCCGCCGCGAACCATCTCGCGGCCGGGGAACGAGACGTCGCCATGCGGCGCACCGTCCAGCCGCAGGGAGTCTTCGGGCATGGCAAGCGTCAGCGGTCGAGCGCGAAGTCACGGGGCAGCGCGCGAACGGCTCCCCCTGTCCGGCGATTCACACTACTCAGTGAAGATCATCCCCACTACCCGGACGAGCCGTGAGGACGGCGAAGCAGGCTTTCAGGCGCCTGAACTAAACGGAGTCGACCTCCCAGGCGACCACGCCCGTGGCTCCCTGAACGGCATCGACGTCGATGTGGGTCCGCTTGTCTCCACTGATCCGCTCCGCCACCACGGACTGATCACACGGCACCTCGGCCGAGGCGCGGTCACCCGTCGGCCTGAAACGCAACCGCGCCGTGCCGTGGCCGGCGCAGACCAGCTTCAGCTCATAGCTCTTGCCCGCTTGCAGACCGGGTTCGGTATGGATGCCGTCGGCCAGACGTTCCACGCCGGACTCGACCATCCGCCCGCTCTGAACGGCGGCGAGGGCGGCCTGGGCCCGTCCCGTCAGCCCCTTGTCCGTGGAACCGTCCGCTGCGCGGGAAGAACTCGCGGCGGGCTTCGAGGGCGTCCTGGCAGGCTTTCCGTCCCCGGCATCCGACGTGCACGACGCGAGGAGTAACACCGATGCCGCCACGGCGCATCCGACGATCCATCGCCCCAAGGTCGCATCCGTCATGTCGTCGTCCCCCAGAATTCCCAGCCGGTCTTGGTCATGGGCAGCGTAGCCTTCCAGACCCCGACGGCCACGCAGCGCGGCGCGGCAACGGCCTTTCCGTGGCTGGGTGTCGGTGCTGGCGGATGGCTTCGGAGTCGTCGGCCCGGCGGTGCAACGGGAGTTGGGCGCCCGGGCGAAACGACAGGGCGACTCACAACCGCGGTTTGCTGCCCGGCACCCAGTCGAAGCCGAAGCCGTACTTCCGGTCGATGAGTTCCTGGCTCGAAAGCCACGGCTTCGCGGTGAACCAGCGGACCTCGCGCCGCAGGTCGAGGGTGTCCCGCCCCGAGGCCAGCAGCGCGATCGCGCACGCGGTGGCGCCTGCCGGGGAGTCGTCAAGATGGATGCGCCACGTTCCGTTCGGTGCGCTGACGGTGACTACGCCGCCGAGGGCGCGGAAGTCGGCCGCACCCTCGTGGTTCCACAGCGCCGGACTCGTGATCGGTGACATATCGCAGGCCGACGTCCTGTGGTCGCTCACTCCGGGGGTCGCCGTCCACTTCCTGGACTGCGACGGCTTCCGCCGGGTAGGACGCGCGGCCGTGCAGGCCCAGGCGGGCACCCCCGACTGGAACGATCCGCTGGTGCCGTCGACCGAGGCGTCGGTGGACACGGATGCGTACAAAACGTCCCTCGTGGCGGGACGTGTCCTCACCCAGGATCCGTACGTCGCACCGGGCAACGAGCTGAAGCTCGTCGTCGGCTGTCTGAACGACCGGCAGGAGGCCTCGGTCCGCCGGCTCTTCTCGCAGGCCGCCGGTGAGCGGGGTACCCGGCCGCGTCCGGGCGAATGGCAGACCGCGCTGAGCGACCGCGGTGTGATCACTCTGACCGCGGCCACGCCCAGGCCTCGGCCCGCCGTCGACCACTCGGTCCTGGACCGAGCACGGGTGCGGACCCCGATAAGCCTGCGCGCACAGGGGCGTTGACGAGCGATCACCGGGTGAAGGCCGGTGTGGATGCCGACGCCCATCGCGAAGTGTCTGCACTACGGCCGCCATCGCCCTGTCCGGTAGGCGTCCGGCAGGTGCCGGCTCGTGACCGTGAAGAGGTGTTCGGGGCCCAGGCCGCGTTGCCGCCGCTCGACAACGTCGGTCATCAGCACCACAGCGCGAACCACGGTCGATGATCTGGCGGGAGAGGAAGCCGCCCGCCAGCGTGAGGGCGAGGGGCAGCCGCCCGAGCCGGTCCGCGACCCGCGCCGCCTGCTCCGTCATACCGCTGTGCGGATCGAGATCGCGCGGCACGAGCGCGGTGTCCTCCCGGGGCAGTACGCCGATGTACAAGGAATTGTCAAGACTTGTGGATGAGAGGGGGTTGCCTGCCGGCAGGCGAAGGGACTTGAGTCTCCAGTAGGGGGAGACACAAAGGTGGGGACATGGACGGCGACACGCTCTACTCGATCGGCGAACTTGCCCGACGGACCGGTCTCACGGTCAAGACCATTCGGTTCTACTCCGATCGCGGAATCGTGGCGCCGACGGACCGCAGCCCGGCCGGCTACCGCCTCTACGGCATCGAAGCCGTCGCACGCCTGGACCTCGTGCGGACCCTGCGCGAGCTGGGACTGGATCTCCCCACGATCCGCAAGGTCGTGGACCGCGAGCTCTCGCTTCCCGAGGTCGCCGCAGCGCACGCCGAAGCACTGGCAGTGCAGATCCGCGTCCTGCGCCTGCGGCGCGCGGTGCTGACGACGGTGGCCGAGCGCGGGTCCACACCCGAGGAGACAGAACTCATGCACCGGCTGGCCCAGCTTTCCGAGGACGAACGCAGACATCTGATCGGCGATTTCCTCGATGCCGTCTTCGGCGGTCTTGACGCCGCCCCCGCATTCGCGGGGGTCATGCGCTCGATGACCCCCGAGTTGCCCTACGACCCAGAGGCGGAGCAGGTCCAGGCGTGGGTGGAGCTGGCCGAAATGTCCCTGGACCCGGGTTTCCGCGCCGCCGTGCGGCGGATGGCCGAGGACCAGGCGGCCGAGCTGACCCAGAGCGACATGATGGGCCCGCGCCGCGACATCGCCGCAGCCGTCCGTGACCAGGCCGGCCCGGCCCTGACCGCCGGCATCGATCCGGCCTCGCCCCAGGCCGATCCGATCGTCGCGGCCTTCACTGCGCACTACGCGCACCTCCTCGGCCGCCCCGACGACGTCGAGCTTCGCCGCCGGCTGGCGACTCGGCTGGAGAGCGTGAACGACCCACGCAGGGAGCGATACCTCCAGCTGCTCGCAGTGGTCAACGGCTGGCCGGCCCCGGAGAGTCTGACTCCAGTGTTCGATTGGTCCGTCCGGGCTCTGCGCATCCGGACACAGCGATGACGGGGCGGTCGCAAAGCGGCATGAGGCGGACGCGGCTGGCGTCGGGGGAAGACGCCGCCGCATATGATCGGTTGATGATTGCCCCGGTCGTGCTTCAGGTGGCCGCGTCGCCGGCCTCCCCCGCTCTCGTTCTTCGCCCCTGGCGCATGGAGGACGTTGCCGCACTGGTCGAGGTGAGCCGGGATCGGGCACTGCGCCAGTGGGCGAGCTCTGTCGTGGACAACGACGCCGACGGGACACGCTGGGTACAGGCTCAGCAGCAGGGCTGGGCAGCGGGGGACCGATTCGGCTTCGCCGTCCTTGAGGCACAACCCGGTTCACTTCGCGAACAGTTGGTGGGCAACGTGGTCCTCAAGGAAGTCACCTCCGGCAAACCGGCGGCCGAAGTGGGCTACTGGACCGCGGCGCAGGCTCGCGGGCGGGGAGTGGCCTCCCGTGCTTTGGAGGCACTCACTCGTTGGGCCTTCGACACCTTCGAAGGCGACGGGCTGGAGCGTCTCGAACTCCTGCACCAGGTGGACAACCTGGCATCGTGCCGGGTTGCGCAGAAGAGCCGCTACGACTTCGACACCGTCCTGCCCGCGGCACCGCCCTCCTTCCCCCGCGAGGGCCACCTGCACATACGGCGCGCGAGTGCCTGAGATCCTCCCGGCTTCTGCGGATCGGCCGAGGCCGCTCACGCCGAGAGAGCCTCGGAGCGTTCGACGGCTCCCGCCCGACCCCTGCGAAGGCCGCGAAGCTCACCCTCGCCCACCTGCGCGCCGCCGGACGCGAGCACGACGACTGGCACACCGCTGCCCAGGGCCACCTGCTCAACCGCCTCCTCGGACAGCTCCACCACCGTCTCCGGACCTGGCAGCCGTTCAACAGACAGCGCGCCTCCGCGCCACTCCTTCCAGCGCCTGCATGACCCGCAAACCCACATTTCGGCGACGAGAACAACGGCGTTGCGAAGATCCACACTGCCGAAGCGCGAACTCATCTGGGGGGCGTGCCCGGGGCCCGCAGGCCGAGCCACTGATCAGCGTCCCAGGCCCGGAACCGCTCTGCTTCGGTGAATCCCAGCTTTGCCGCGAGGCGCATCGAGCGGGCGTTGACGGTCTGGGTGGCGAGCACCACCGGCTCACCCGGAAGGGCGCCTTCGAGCCAGTCCAGTGCTGCCGCGCACGCTTCGGCGGCATATCCGAATCCCCACGCCCGCGGCAGGAACAGGTAGCCGAGATCGATCTTCCCCACGGCCGAGGGGCAAACGTGCTCCGTTACTCTCCTGAGCAGAATCTGGCCGATCATCGTCCCGTCGAGATCGACAACGAAACTCCCGGTCCGACGCCCGGGCACCTCGGGCATCTCGCCCTCGAGCTCGTCACGCGGACGGGGACCGCCGAGGTAGGTGTTCACCTCCGGCGACGCGTGCAGCTCGATGAACGCCGCACGGTCCCCGGCCTCGGGCTCACGCAGCACGAGCCTATCGGTCCTGATCGGTGCAGGCGGCCACGCAACGGGTCCGAGATCATTCATGGCGGCCAGCCAATCAGCGGCCTCAGTAGCGATCAAGACTCGCGGCCCCTCTTGACGTCTTATCCCCCTGAGAAGTCTGCCCAAAGAAAGACATGGTGACTGTCGCGGCGGGGACGCTGCTCCACGCCCCGACGCGCCGGGCGGCGGCCGACATGGTGTCGGCCGCCGCCCGGCGGAGGAAACGCACGTCCAGGTGCCTGGGACGCGGCCCGGCGTCAGTTCGTCGTGCTGCCCGCGACCCACTCGCTCCACGGCATGTTCCAGTCGCTGAGGCCGTTGTCCGGGGCCAGCGTGGTCTTGTCGTCGGAGTTCTTGACGATCACGACGTCACCGATCATCGAGTGGTCGAAGAACCACGCGGCGGGCTGCTTGGCGTCGCCGCCGCCCCTGACGTCCTTGAGGCCCACGCAGCCGTGGCTCGTGTTGACCTTGCCGAAGATGCGGTCGGCGCCCCAGTAGTTGCCGTGGATGAACGTGCCCGAGTCGGACAGGCGCATGGCGTGCGGTACGGCGGCGATGTCGTACGAGGGCTTGCCGTCCTTCTCCGTGAGGTTGACGCTCGCGGCGCTCATGCGGATGTGCCGGAACTTCTCGGAGATGACCATCCGGCCGTTGTACGTCGGGTGCTCGGGGCTGCCGGACGAGATCGGGATGGTCTTGATCGTCTTGCCGTTCCGCACGACGGTCATCCGCTTCGTCTTGGCGTCGACCGTGCTGATCTGGCTCCGGCCGACCTTGAAGGTGACCGTCTTCTGGACACCGCCGGCGTTCAGCCCGACGGTGACGGTGGAACCGGGCTTCCAGTAGGTCTCGGGGCGGAAGTCCAGGCGGCCGTCGTTGAGCCAGTGGCCGACGACCCGCTGGCCGCTGCTGGAGCTGACCTGGATCTGCGACTGGACGGCGGCCTTGTCGGTGATCGCCTTGTCGAAGGTGACCGTCACCGGCATGCCCACGCCGACGGTGGAGCCGTCCTGGGGAGAGACGTGCCCGATGAAGTCGTTGGCCGGGGAGACCGTGGTGATCGTGGCGTTCTCGTGGGCGGCGCGGCCCTTGGCGTCGTGGGCCTCTGCGGCGATCTGGTACCTGGTGGCCCGCTTGAGCGGGCTGTCCGGCTTCCACGAGGTGCCGTCCGCGGACCGGGTGCCCGGAATCTCGGCGCCGGTCGCGACGGCGGTCATGGTGACCTTGGTGAGCTTACCGTTACTGACGGTGACCCTGACGGGGTCGTGTGTCCCGACGTCGTGGGCGCCCCACCCGGGCGTGATCTTCACGTGGGCGTCGGAAACATCCTCGGCGCCCTGGGTGGCCTTGGCGGCATCGGCGGTCTGAGCGGCTGACGGCCGATCCGCCGGAGCAGGCGTCTGACCTGCGGCGCCGCTGCCACCCGTGGCGGCGTCGCTCGTGCCGCCGAGGGCCGTGACCGCGAGCACGCCGCCGAGTACGCCGGCCGCGGCCACCATCCTGGTGTGTCGTTTGCGTGCCGTGATCAAACGCTTCTCCCTGCCCTTGGTTCGTGCATGGCCTCAGATGGTTGCCTTGGGAACACAACCGTCCCTTCCCATCCTTTATACGCATTCGGGCTGTCCAAATGGGGCAATAGTGGCGAAGGCCACCAGTCGTCGAGCGCGTGACCGTCAGGCCTCGGCGCGTGTGACGCGATCGGAAAAGGTCCCGGGCTGACAGGCCCTGTCAGCGGCGCCGAGCCGGGACCGTTCGGCCCTATGGGCACCCCCTCCCCATGCGGTGATCTTGGGGCGGCGGCCGGGAGGGGCCGGGTCCTTGTTGCAGCCTGCGCGCTTCCGGGCTCGTCGTCGTGTCGATGAGTCGACGAGTCGTTGTACGAGTGGATCGGGAGGGCACCGTCCGGTGGACGAGGTGCGGATACAACAGGGATCGGCAGGGGGGCCGGGCGGGCCGGACAGCGGGGTCGAGGACGCCGGTGACGAGGCGGTGGCCGGGCCGGCGCGCCGGGTCGCGCGGCCGGTGTGGGTGGAGTGGGCGACCACCACGGACCACAAGAGGATCGGGACGCTCTATCTCGTCACCGCCTTCGTCTTCTTCATCGTCGGCGGCGTGATGGCGCTGCTGATGCGGGCCGAGCTCGCCCGGCCCGGGCTGCAGATCATGTCGAACGAGCAGTTCAACCAGGCGTTCACCATGCACGGCTCGATCATGCTGCTGATGTTCGCGATGCCGCTGTTCACCGGCTTCGCGAACTGGATCATGCCGCTGCAGATCGGCGCCCCCGACGTGGCCTTCCCCCGGCTGAACATGCTCGCCTACTGGCTGTTCCTGTTCGGCTCGTCGATCGCCGCGTTCGGGTTCCTCACCCCGGGCGGGGCCGCCGACTTCGGGTGGTTCCTGTACGCGCCGCTGTCGGACGCCGTGCATTCGCCCGGGCTCGGCGCCGACCTGTGGATCATGGGCGTGGCCCTGTCCGGCTTCGGCAGCATCCTGGGCGCCGTCAACTTCATCACCACGATCATCTGCATGCGCGCGCCCGGCATGACCATGTTCCGCATGCCGATCTTCACCTGGAACGTGCTGCTGACCGCACTCCTGGTCCTGATCGTCTTCCCCGTGCTGGCGGCGGCGCTGTTCGCGCTGGAGATGGACCGCAAGTTCGGCAGTCACGTCTTCGACTCCGCCAACGGCGGCGCGCTGCTGTGGCAGCACCTGTTCTGGTTCTTCGGTCACCCCGAGGTGTACATCCTGGCGTTGCCGTTCTTCGGGATCGTCTCCGAGGTGATCCCCGTGTTCGCGCGCAAGCCGATGTTCGGCTACGCGGGTCTGATCGGTGCGACCATCGCCATCGCCGGTCTGTCGGTGACCGTGTGGGCCCACCACATGTACGTCACCGGCGGCGTGCTGCTGCCGTTCTTCTCCTTCATGACGTTCCTGATCGCCGTGCCGACCGGGGTGAAGTTCTTCAACTGGATCGGCACGATGTGGAAGGGCTCGCTGTCCTTCGAGACGCCGATGCTGTGGACGGTGGGCTTCCTCATCACCTTCCTCTTCGGTGGGCTGACCGGCGTCATCCTGGCCTCACCGCCGATGGACTTCCACCTCTCGGACTCGTACTTCGTGGTGGCGCACTTCCACTACACGGTGTTCGGCACGGTCGTGTACGCGATGTTCGCCGGATTCCACTTCTGGTGGCCCAAGTTCACCGGCAGGATGCTCGACGAGCGGCTGGGGAAGATCACTTTCTGGACCCTCACCGCCGGCTTCCACCTGACGTTCCTGGTGCAGCACTGGCTGGGTGCCGAGGGCATGCCGCGCCGGTACGCGGACTACCTGGCGGCCGACGGCTTCACCGCGCTGAACACGGTCTCGACCATCGGCTCGTTCCTGCTCGGCCTGTCGCTGCTGCCGTTCTTCTACAACGTCTGGAAGACGGCCAGGTACGGCGAGCCGGTCGGCGTGGACGACCCGTGGGGCTACGGCCGTTCGCTGGAGTGGGCGACCTCCTGCCCGCCGCCGCGGCACAACTTCGTAGCCCTGCCGCGGATCCGCAGCGAATCTCCCGCGTTCGACCTGCACCACCCCGAGATCGCCGCGCTCGAACACGAGACGGGCGCGGCCGTGGCGGCCGCGGGTTCCGCCGGTCCGGAAGCGGTGAGGTAGGCCGTGCCGCACGCCGTCGCCGCGCTGGGAGCCGCGGCCCTGACCGCCGCCGGGAGCGTCTGGTACCTGCCCGCCCTCGCCGACCTGCGGGCCGGCGCCGACCGGCCCGAGTCGCGGCGCGTCGCGGCGGCGGCCTGCCTGACCGGCTGGGCCGGTGTCGGCTCCCTGGCCGTGCTGCTGCTCGCGGCCGAAGGGTGGCGGGTGCCCGGTGCGGCGGCCGTGGTGGGTGCGGCCGCCACGGCCGTACTGCGTCTGGACGCCGCCGTGAGGCGCCGGCGGGAGGTGCGGGAGACCGCGCGCGGCTGGGCGCGGCTCGGCCATGCGCCCAGCCCGGCCGCTCCGGGCCCCGCCCGGCACGCCGTCGCCGCGGTGGTGGGCGCGGGGGTGGTCGTCTCGGTGGTCCTCGCGGCTTCGTACGTCGTCGCCGGGTGGACGAGCGGCGGGTTCTGGGCGGCCGCCGCCGCTCCGGGCGTCGTCACGGGCCTGTCCCTCATCGCGGCGGTGGTGTACGGCCGGATGACCCGTCGCCCCGCGACGGCCGTCGGCAGTGGAGGGCAGCGGCATCAGCGGCGCGTGGGCGGTCCCGGGGCGGGCCACGGGCGGGGCGGCGTCTCGTGAGCCGCCCCGCCCGCCGCCCGGGGCGTCCCGGTCAGCCCTTCTGTTCCACGCGCACCCAGTCCACCTCGGCCTGCACTCCCCCGCCCGCGATCCTGTCCACGCTGGACTGCGGGAGCCCCCAGTAGGGGCTGGTCACCTTGTTCCAGCCGGCCGGGTAGGCGCCGCCCAGGGCGAGGTTCAGGATGACGTACTGGTCGTGGTCGTAGACCCACTGGCCCCGCGTCGATTCCAGCTTGTTGCGGGTCGTCTCCTGGACCGGGCGGTCGTCGACGTAGAAGCGCATGGCCGTCGGGGTCCACTCGACCGCGTACGTGTGCCACTGGTCCGCGGTGCCGCCGTTGGGGTACGTCTGGCGGGCGCCGATGTTGCCGTCCGCCGAGTAGCCGGGGCCGTGGAGGGCCGAGCTGGTCCAGTCGCCGTAGCCGATGTTCTCCATGATGTCGGTCTCGCCGGAGGCCGGCCAGGAGACGGACGGGTCGTCGACGTCGCTGCCCAGCAGCCAGAAGGCGGGCCAGAAGCCGTCGCCCACCGGCAGCTTCATGCGGGCGCTGACCTTGCCGTACGTGAAGTCGAAGTGGGTGTTGGTGTCGATGCGGCCCGACGTGAAGTCGTAGGTGCCGCCGCCCGCCTTCGTGCACCCCTTGCAGTACTTCGCCTTCAGGACCAGGCTGCCGTTCTGGGTGCGGATGTTGTCCGGGGAGTCGACGTAGGCCTGGGACTCGCCGTTGACCGGGCCCATTTCGGTGCCCGTGCGGACGACCCGCCATTTGGAGCGGTCGAGGGCCGCCCCGGTGAAGTCGTCGAAGAACGTGGTGCGGTAGGCGCCCTGCTGGTCGGCCGGCAGGGCCGGGTAGGCGGCGGAGGCGGAGCCGCCCGTGCCCCAGACCTGGAACTCGTACAGGGAGTAGCCGAACTGGGCGGTCGCGGGGGCCGGGTTGTAGAAGGAGCGGCGTTCCTTGCCGAGCATGCGGACGTAGCGGCCGGTCGCGGGCGTGGGCAGCTTGACCGTGTCGTGCAGGCCTGCCGCGTCGGACGGTGACTTGACGTCGGCGCGGCGGGCCGCGATGTCCGCTGCCGACGGTTCGTGGACCGTGCGCCAGGTGCGGTTGTCGTCCGAGACCTGGAGGAGGTAGTCGACCGCGTACGCGGACTCCCAGTACAGGTCCACCGTGTCGATCGTCGACCGCGCGCCCAGGTCCACCGACACCCAGCGGTCGGCGTTCCAGTCGCTCGACCAGCGGGTGGTGTCGGCCTTCAGGTCGGCCGGCCAGCCGCCGTCCGTGACGAACGCCGGTGAATTCCCGGCGTGCTGGTAGTAGTTGGAGTACGCGGGGTGGTTCAGGGCGAGGTTGGTGCGGGTCGTCGACGCGGGGGCCGGTTCTCCGCCGTAGACCTTGAGGTTCCACAGGGAGTAGCCGTACGGCGTGGCGCGTTCCTGGCCGCGCAGGCGGACGTAGCGGCCGGTGACCTCCTGGGGGTATGTGTGGGCCGTGATGGAGCCTCCGGTGCCGGCGGTCTCCGTGTAGAAGGGGGTCCAGTCCGTGCCGTTCCTCGACGCCTCCAGGACGTAGCGCCTGCCGTAGGCGGCCTCCCAGTCGAGGACCACGCGGTCGATGCGGAGCACGGAGCCCAGGTCGACGCGGATCCAGGCGTCGTCGGCGAAGTTGCTGGACCAGCGGGTGGCTCCGTCGCCGTCGAAGGCGAGGCCGGGGGCGGTGCCGGAGTTCTCGCTGCCGGAGGCGGTGACCGCGGCCGGGTTCAGGGCGTACGCGGCGGCCGCGCGGTCGGTGTCCCAGCCGGCGGCGGCCGGGGCCGCGTGGGCGGGGGCGGCCGACAGCGGGCCGGAGGTCAGCAGGGCCGCGGTGGTCAGTGCGGCAGCGAGCAGGGTGCGCGGGGTACGGGATGGCATGCGGCTCTCCTCAGTGGGGGTGGGGAATCGCTGAGCTGTGTGATGTGCTCATGACACACACCGGGCACACAACGGGCCGGTCGCGTGCCGGACCGGTGGGCGCGGGCTCCCGCACCCGCGCCCACCGGCGGTCCGGGCCGGACTCAGGCGGCCCGGCGTGTCTGGCCGCGGTGGACGCGGACGATGTCCGCGTACCGGTGGCCACTGCCCTTGATCGTGCGGGTCTGGGTGCGGTAGTCGACGTGGACCAGGCCGAAGCGCTTGTCGTAGCCGTACGCCCACTCGAAGTTGTCCAGCAGCGACCAGGCGAAGTAGCCGGCGAGCGGGGCGCCCTTGCGGGCCGCCGAGGCGCAGGCGGCGAGGTGCCGCTCCAGGTACTCCCGGCGCTCCGGGTCGTCCACCGTGCCGTCGGGGCGCACCACGTCCGGGAAGGCCGAGCCGTTCTCGGTGACGTAGATCCTGCGTGCGCCGTACTCCTCGGTGAGGCGCAGCAGCAGCGCCTCGATGCCGCCGGCGTCGATCTCCCAGTCCATGCCGGTGCGCGGCACTCCGTCGCGGCGGACCGAGCGGACGTACGGCGCCGGGCCGTTCGGGTCGTCGGTGACGTGGGCCGGGAAGTAGTAGTTCAGGCCGAGCCAGTCCAGCGGGGTCGCGATCGTCTCCAGGTCCCCGCCGTGCACCGGGAGTTCGACTCCGTAGGTCTCCAGCATGTCCGCCGGGAAGCCACGGCCGTGGACCGGGTCCAGCCACCAGCGGTTGACATGGCCGTCGTGGCGGCGGGCGGCCGCCAGGTCCTCGGGCCGGTCGGTGGCCGCGTGCACGGTGGAGAGGTTGTTGACGATGCCGATCCGGGCGTCGGGGGCCGCCGCGCGGACCGCCTCGGTGGCGAGGCCGTGGCCGAGGAGCAGGTGGTAGGAGGCACGGACGGCGGCCGTCAGGTCGGTCCAGCCGGGGGCCATCGTGCCCTCCAGGTGACCGATCCAGGCCGAGCAGGAGGGCTCGTTGAGGGTCGCCCAGAGCTTCACGCGGTCGCCGAGACGGGCCGCCACGGTGGAGGCGTACTCGGCGAACGCGAGGGCGGTGTCCCGCTCGGGCCAGCCGCCGCGGTCCTGGAGCACCTGCGGCAGGTCCCAGTGGTAGAGGGTGACGGCCGGGGTGATGTCCGCCTCCAGCAGCGCGTCCACCAACTCGTCGTAGAAGGCGAGGCCCCGGGGGTTCACGGGGCCCGTGCCGCCGGGCACCACACGCGGCCAGGCGACGGACAACCGGTACGCGTTGACGCCGAGTTGCCGCATCAGGCCGATGTCCTCGCGCCAGCGGTGGTAGTGGTCGCAGGCGACGTCGCCGTTGTCGCCGTTGGCGATCTTCCCGGGCGTGTGGGAGAAGGTGTCCCAGATCGAGGGCGTGCGGCCGTCCTCCGCGACGGCCCCCTCGATCTGGTAGGCCGCGGTGGCCGTGCCCCACAGGAAGTCGTTCGGCAGTGCGGCGAGGTCGATGCGTTCGGACACGGAAGTCCCTTCGGGATACGGGGTGTGGGTCACTTGACGGCGCCCGCCGTCAGACCGGCGACGAGGTAGCGCTGCAGGAGGAGGAAGCCGGCCACCACGGGCACGCTGACCACCAGCGAGGCGGCCATGATCTGGTTCCAGTAGACGTCGTTGAGGGTGGAGTAGCCCTGCAGGCCCACGGCGAGGGTGCGCGTGGCGTCGTTGGTCATGACGGACGCGAAGAGCACTTCTCCCCACGCGGTCATGAAGGCGTAGACGGCGACCGCGACGATGCCGGGGACGGCTGCCGGTACGACGATCCGGAACAGGGCGCCGAGCGGGCCGCAGCCGTCCACCATGGCCGCCTCGTCCAGGTCGCGCGGCACCGAGTCGAAGTAGCCGATCAGCATCCAGATGGAGAACGGCAGCGAGAAGGTGAGGTAGGTGAGGATCAGGCCGCCCCGTGAGCCGAACAGGGCGATCCCCGTGGCGTTGCCGATGTTGACGTAGATCAGGAACAGCGGCAGCAGGAACAGGATGCCGGGGAACATCTGCGTCGACAGGACGGTCACCGTGAAGACCCGCTTGCCGCGGAACTCGTAGCGGCTGACGGCGTACGCGGCGAACACCGCGATGGCGACGGAGGCGATCGTCGCCGCGCCGGCCACGATCAGCGAGTTCATGAAGTACCTGGCCAGCGGGACCGTCGACCAGATGTCGATGTACGGGCGGACGGTCAGGCCGCTGGGCAGCCAGCGGAACTTGCCGCTGACGTCGGCGAGCGGCTTCAGCGAGCTGGAGACCATCACGTACACCGGGACCAGGACGAACCCGGTGAGCAGGGTGAGGAAGACGCGGCGCGACCAGACGAACGAACGCGGCGGTGCCAGTGCTGAGTCGGTCCTAGGCATCGGCGGCCCTCCGTCCGCGTGAGGTGAACAGCAGGTACACGCCGGTCACGACCAGCAGGAAGAGCAGCAGCAGCACGGACATGGCCGAACCGGTGCCGAAGTTCCAGGTGACGAACGAGGCCTGGTAGATGTGCACGGAGATCAGGTCGGCGGACTCGGGGGCGGCCTTGCCGAACAGGACGTAGGGGGTGTTGAAGTCGTTGAACGTCCACAGGAACAGCACCAGGACCAGTACCTGGTTGACGGGGCGCAGCGACGGCAGCGTGATGCGGCGGACCTGCTGCCAGATCCCGGCGCCGTCCAGCGCGGCGGCCTCGTACAGCTCCTTGGGGATGTTCTGCAGGCCGGCCATCACGATGAGGAAGGCGAACGGCCAGCCCTTCCACACCGACACGGTCAGCAGGGCGTAGAAGCTGTTGTCGCCGATGAGCCAGAAGGAGGGCCTGTCGGTGAGGTGCAGCTGATCGTGCAGGACGTGGTTCACCAGGCCGTTGTCGTGCTGGAACATGAACACCCAGGTGATGACGGCGGTGTAGACGGGCAGCGCGTACGGCACGAGGAACAGGGCGCGCAGCAGGCCGCGGCCGCGGAAGGTGTCCTGCATGTAGATCGCGGCGGCCGTGCCGATCAGCCAGCACAGGGCGACCGACAGCAGCGTGAAGCCGACGGTGACGAAGAAGGAGTGCAGCAGGGCCTCGCCGACGGGGGCGTCGAAGTCCACCGACACCTTGTAGTTGCCGAGGCCCGACCAGGGGGCGGTCCCCCAGTCGCGGATGTAGAACTGGGTGAGTTCCTTGAAGCTCATCACGATGCCGATGACCATCGGCACCAGGTGGACGAGGAGTTCGAGCAGCAGGGCGGGCAGGAGCAGCAGGTAGGGCAGTCCGATGCGGCGGATCCGCCCGGTGCGGGGGCGTGGTTCGCGCGCCGCACCGGGGGACGTCTCGCGCACCGGCTCCTTCAGAGCGGTGGTCGTCATCGTGCTCAGGCCGCCGGCATCTGCTGCTGGGCCTTCTCCAGCTCGGCCTTGACGGAGTCGGTGGTCACCGCGCGTCCGGCGGCGGCGTCGGCGAACAGCTCCTTCACGGCCGTGCCCACCGCCGTCTCGAACTGCGACTCGGCGGCCACCTGCGGCAGCGCTGCCGCGCTGGTGGCGAGGGTCTGCTTCAGAACCACGGTGGCCGGGTCGCTGAACGCCGGGTCCTGCAGGGCGGCCTTGACCGGCGGGATGGTGGTGTAGGCCTTGTTGAGGATCTTCTGTTCCTCGTCGCTGGTCATGAACTTCACGAACTTCGCGGCGCCGTCGAGGTTGTGGCTGTTCCTGAACACGGCGATGTTGATGCCGGCGACCATGGAGTTGGTCTGGGCGCCGGTGCCGGGGGTGCCGGAGCGCACGGGGACGGGGGCGACGCCGTAGTCGTCCTCGCTCATGCCCTGGGACTTGAGGTTGGAGGCGGCGGTCTGCCACAGCAGCATGGCCTGCTTGCCCTTGGCGAAGTCGCTCACGGACTGGTTCTGCGCGTACTCGGCGTCGCCGGTGGGGATGACCTTGTCCTTGGCCATCAGGTCGACGTAGGCCTTGATCGCTTCGACCACCTTGGGGTTGGTGAAGTCGGGCTTGCCGTCGGCGGTGAAGAAGTCGGCGCCGTGCTGCTTGGCGAAGACGAAGACGTGGTGGATGTTCTCCGAGACGTTGGCGCCCTCGGCGCCGAGCACGGACTTGCCCTTCGCCTTGATCTTCCTGCCGTCGGCGACCAGCTCGTCCCAGGTGGCCGGGGGCTTGCCGATGCCGGCGTCGGCGAAGATCTTCTTGTTGTAGTAGAGGGCGTACGCCATCGAGTACAGCGGCACCGCGGCCGGGTCCTTGCCCTCGGCGCCGGTCGAGCCGAGGGCCGAGTCGACGAACCGGTCCCGGCCTCCGATCTTGCCGAAGTTCTTCGCGTCCCACGGCTGCAGGGCGCCCGTCGCCTGCAGGGAGGCGCTCCAGGTGTTGCCGATGTTCAGCACGTCCGGGCCCTGGCCGGAGGTGGTCGCGGTGAGGATGCGGTTGAGCAGGTCGGACCAGGGCACGACCTCCAGCTTGACCTTGATGCCGGTCCGCCGCTCGAACTTGTCGAGTTCGGGCTGGAGGACCTTCTTGTCGACGGAGATGCTGGCGCCCTGGTTGGAGGCCCAGTACGTGAGCGTCTTCGGTGAGTCGTTGGACCCGCTGCCGCTGGACGAACCGCCTCCGCAGGCCGTGGCCGCGAGGGCGAGAGACATGGTCACGGCGCCTACGGCCGCGGCTCGGATGCTGCGCATGGCTCCTGGTGTCCCTTTCCGGGAGTCGAGACCTGGAGGACCGCTCGCACGAGCCGACACCCCGTCCGGCCCGCGAAGCCCCCTCATGGCTTAATTTAGGACGTGAGTTAAACCGCAAGAGAAACGAACGTCAAGGGATCCGGCAGCGGCGAACGGCCCGGCGGGCCGGAAAACCGCGGAGAACTGGGAGGCCAGGTGGCAGGGCTGAGCGGCCGCACGGTGCGTGACCTGCGGCGGGAGAGCCGGAGCGCCGTTCTGCAACGGTTGTATGTCGATGGGCCGATGAGCCGGCACGCGCTGGGTCCGGCGACCGGTCTGAGTTCGGGTTCCGTCAGCAACGTCGTGGCCGAACTCCTCGCCGACGGCCTGGTGGAGGAGGCGGGCGTGATCGGCGCGGAGGTCGGCCGGCCGCGCCGGCTGCTGCGGGTACGGGCGGACAGCGGGCGGCTGATCGGGGTGGACGTCGGCGAGACCCGGGTACGGGTGGAGCTGTTCGACCTGACACTGAGCGAACTCGCGCGGGTGGAACGGGCCCTGGGGCCGCGCGGCTACGAGGTCGACGCCGTCGTCGGCCACGTCGCGGACGGCATCGCGGAGGTGCTGCGGGCGGCCGCCCTCGCTCCCGGCGAACTGCTGGGCGTCGGCATCGGCGTGCCCGGCATCATCGAGCGTACCGGGGAGGAGGGCGCCGTCGTCCACGGTCAGACGATCGGCTGGGACACGGTGCCGCTGGAGCGGCTGCTCCGCCGCCGTGTCCGACTTCCGCTCCACGTACCGTACTTCATCGACAACGGCGCCAAGGCGCTGGGACAGGCGGAGATGTGGTTCGGCGCGGGGCGCGGGGCGCGCAACGCCGTGGTGGTGCTGTTCGGTTCGGGGGTGGGCGCCTGTGTGGTCACCGAGGAGGCGGCCCAGGGGCGGGCGGTGGAGTGGGGGCATCTGACCGTGCGGGTGGGCGGACGCCGGTGCCGGTGCGGGGCGCGCGGCTGCCTGGAGGCCTACGCGGGCGCGGAGTCGCTCGTGGCGCGCTGGCGGGAGGCGGGCGGGCGGCCGTCGGCCGGGGCTGGCGAGGAGCGGGCACTGGCCGAACTGCTGGCCGCGGCCCGCCCCGCCGACGGCCGCGGCCCCGATCCGGTGGCCGCGGCCGTCCTCAGCGAGACCGCCGCTTACCTCGGCGCCGGCCTGTCCGACCTGATCAACCTCTTCCAGCCCGAACGGGTCCTGGTCGGCGGCTGGGCGGGGCTCCAGCTCGGCGGCGCCTTCCTGGACCGGGTCCGCGAACACGCCCTCGCGCAGGCACTGCGCCACCCCGCGTCCCGGGTGGGCGTCGAGCTGGGCCTGCTCGGCCCGGAGGCGGTGACGGTGGGCGCGGCGGTGCTCCCCCTCGCCGAGTTCTTCGCCACGGGGGGCCGCCGCCCACGGCCCGCTCCGGAGCCGACGGCACCGCCGGCTTGGCGCACGGCGGTGGAGGGGCGGCTGGCGTGAAGGGCAGGCGGTGGGTGACGGGCCGCGCCCGAGCCGACGGCGCCGCCTGCCCGGCGGGGCTCCCGACGCGGCCCGTACGAGCGCGCACGCCCCGGTCGTTCTCGTACCGGTAGCCGTTCGGCGCCGGGTGCCGTGGCCCCGGACCGCGCACGTGCCGACGCCGGGCCCCGGCGGGCTGCCTGGCCGGTCACGCAACCGGCCGACGCCCGGGCGCGACAGCCCATGAACGCAGCGCGCCTGCCCACACCGGACGGTCAGCCCACCGGTTGGGCAGCCCGCTGGCCGGCGCCCACGCCCACACCGGACACGGAGCCCACCGGACCGGCAGCCCGCCGACGGCGTGCACAGCGGGCTGCCGAACCGGTCACCCAGCCGACCGGCGCCACACGCGGGAGCGCCCCAGCTCGAAGGCCCACCCGATGCCCGGCGCGGCAACCCAGCAGCCCGGCACACACGCCCACACCGGACGCGGAGCCCACCGGATGGGCAACCCGCCGGCAGCGGGCCCGCCGGGCCGGTGCCGGCCGGTGCCACGGGGCTGCTGGGGCGGTCGGGGATCTGACCGCCCCAGCCGGGCACCGGGCCGGCGACCGTGCCGCCGCCGGGTTACCGGGCCGGCGTCCCGGCCGGTGCCGGTGCGTAGCCGGCGGGGTGCGTGGTGAAGGTGCCCCTGCCCTGGGTGCGGCTGCGCAGGCGGGTCGCGTAGCCGAACAGTTCCGCCAGCGGCACGGTCGCCGTCACCACGGCCGAGCCGCCCCGCGTCCCGGAGCCGCCCACGCGCCCGCGCCGTGCGGCCAGGTCGCCGAGGACGCCGCCGACCGCGTCCTGCGGCACGGTGACCGTGACCTCGGCGACCGGTTCCAGCAGGACCGTCCCGCAGGCGCGCAGAGCCTCTCGGAGACCGAAGCGGCCGGCGGTGCGGAACGCCGTGTCGGAGGAGTCCTTCACGTGGGTGGAGCCGTCCGTGAGCGTGACCCGCAGACCGGTCACCGGGTGCCCGCCCAGCGGCCCGTCGGCGAGGGCGTCCCGGCACCCGGCCTCCACCGCGCGCACGTACTCCTGCGGCACCCGGCCACCGACCACGGCGGACCGGAACTCGAACCCGGTGACGCCCGGTTCGGTGCCCAGCGGTTCGACGTCGAGCACGACGTGGGCGAACTGTCCGGCGCCGCCGTCCTGTTTGACGTGCCGGTACACGAACCCGCTCACCCCGGTCACGACGGTCTCCCGGTAGGCGACCCGGGGGCGGCCCACGGTGACCTCCGGTCCCCCGTCACGCCGGATCTTCTCCACCGCGACCTCCAGGTGCAGTTCTCCGCGCCCGGACAGCACGGTCTGTCCCGTCTCGGCGTCGGTGCGGACCACCAGCGAGGGGTCCTCCTCCACGAGCCGCGCCAGCGCCGCCGCGAGCCGGCCGGTGTCCGTCCCGCGCCGCGCCTCCACCGCCACGGACACCACGGGCTCGGCGGCCACGGGCGGCTCCAGCAGCAGCGGAGCGCCGGGGTCGCACAGCGTGGAGCCCGGCCGGGCCGACTTCACGCCCGCGAGCGCGACGATGTCACCGGCGACCGCCCGGTCCAGCGGCACGTGCCGGTCCGCCATGACCCGCAGGATCCGCGCCACACGCTCGCCGCGCCCGGTACCCGGGTCCCACACGGTGTCCCCCTTCTCGATCGTTCCGGAGTAGACGCGTACGTAGCTCAGCCGTCCGGTGGCACTCGCGTGCACCTTGAACACCAGCCCCGCGAACGGCTCTTCGGGGTCGGCGGCCCGCCGCTGCGCGGCGCCCGCGTGGACACCGCGGACCCCGGGCAGGTCCGACGGCGACGGCAGGTAGGCCACCACCGCGTCCAGCAGGGGCTCGATGCCGCGGTTGCGGTACGCGGACCCGCACAGGACGACCACGCCGTCGCCGCTGCGGGTGAGGTCGCGCAGCGTGGCGGTCAGGGTGGCCGCGGACAGCGTCTCGCGGTCGCAGAACTCCTCCAGGGCCGCCGGGTGCAGTTCCGCCACCGCCTCCTCCAGGGCGCGACGCCGCCGCAGCGCCTGCTCCCGCAGCGCCTCGGGCACCGGCCCCTCCACGGCCGTACCGGCGCCGTCCGCCCAGACCAGGGAACGCATGCGGACCAGGTCCACCACGCCCACGAATCCGTCCTCGGCGCCGATGGGCAACTGGACGACGAGCGGCGCCGGATGCAGCCGTTCGCGGATCGAGTCGACGGCCCGGTCGAGGTCGGCGCCCGCACGGTCGAGCTTGTTGACGAACGCGATCCTCGGCACGCCGTGCCGGTCGGCCTGCCGCCACACGGACTCGCTCTGCGGCTCGACCCCGGCCACGGCGTCGAACACGGCGACGGCCCCGTCGAGGACGCGCAGCGAGCGCTCGACCTCGTCGGCGAAGTCGACGTGGCCGGGGGTGTCGATGAGATTGACGCGATGGCCGTCCCAGGCGCAGCTCACCGCGGCGGCGAAGATGGTGATGCCGCGGTCGCGTTCCTGCGGATCGAAGTCGGTGACGGTGGTGCCGTCGTGCACCTCGCCCCGCTTGTGGGTGGTGCCGGTCGCGTACAGGATGCGCTCGGTGACGGTGGTCTTGCCGGCGTCGACGTGGGCGAGGATGCCGAGGTTGCGGACGGTCGTGAGGGTGTTGAGGCTGGTGCGCACGGCCCGGTGCCTTTCGGGTGTGTTCCTGGAGAGGGCTGCGCGATCTCCCGTACGCCGGGCGGGCATGACGGTACGGCGAAGTCCGGGCCTGTGCCGGACGGAAGCCGCCGGCAGCGTGGGCTGCCGGGTGTCAGCGGGGCGTCACGGGCATCCGGTGCCGGCCGCGCAGCGGGCACCGGGCGGCCGAGGACACCAGAATCACCTCGGTCCGCGACGGGGGAACGACGACGGCGGTACGGTCACGCACGGCCCGGCTCCCCTCGGCTCTCACCAACTCGACGGATCGCGCCGCCGTTCATGCCGGTGCGGCGGGCGACGCATGAGCGAGTGTAGGAGCGGGGCCTGACGGCGCATACTGATTTTCCTCTCACGCCGCTCGCCACGGCGGGCACTACACTCCGACTCGGGGGAAGCGGCGGCCTCCGCCCGCCCACGGGAGCGCCGACGAGGAGGACGCCTTGGACACCACCCCGGCCCACTCCCCGACGCCGGCCCGGCCCGCCCCCCAGTGGCACGGAGCGGCGAGCGCCTCCGCCGGTCTGCTGGCGTTCAGCGGCCGGATCGGCGGCGCCGCGCCGCACGCGCACGCCGCCGTCCAGGTGCTGCTGCTCGCCTCCGGCGGGGTCACGCTGGTCGATCCCGCGGGCCACGCGCAGGAGGCCCGCAGCGCGATCATCCCGGCGGGCGTCCCTCACGAACTGCGTGCCTCGGTCGACGCCGGTGGTCTGGTGGCCTACCTCGACCCGGCGGGACCCGCCGGGCGCGCCGCCGACGCCCTGTTGCGCGCGACCGGCCTGGATCCCGCCACGGCACGGGCCTGGCGCGCCGCCGCCCAGGCCCTGCCCGGCGTCCGCACCGTGGACGAACTGGTGGGTGTCCTGCACACGCCGCCCGCCCCGCTCGGCACGCTGCCCGAGCCGCTGCGGCAGGCGCTGGCGCTGGCGCCGCGGCTCATCGACGGACCGCTGCTGCTGGGTGAACTCGCCGGGCGCGTCGGCCTGTCGGCCAGCCGGCTGGGTCATCTGTTCGCCGAGCACCTGCGCCTGCCGTACCCCGCCTGGCGGCGCTGGGCGCGGCTGCTGCACGCCCTGGAGTCGGTGCAGTCGGGCGCGTCCCTCACCACCGCCGCGCACGCCGCCGGATTCACCGACTCCGCGCACCTGACCCGCGCCTGCCGCGCCATGTTCGGCATCCCCCCGAGCGAGGCCCTGGCGGCCACCGGCCTCCCGCCGACCCGCCCGGCACCGGCGGCACGGTAGGACACCGGGGTCCCGGTAGGACCCCGGTCCCTGCGGTCCCGAACCCCGGCAGCCCCCTCACCCTGGCCGCACCCCGACCCCGGAAGCACCCCGGCCTCGGAAGCACCCCGACCACGACCCACGCCGACCCCGGAAGTACCCCGACCTCGGCCGTACCCAAACCCCGCGACCCCGATCGCGGCAGGACCCCAGCTCACGGCCGGGCCCCGGAAACGGTCGGCGTCACGGTCCGGCAAGGCGACCGCCTCGCAACCCCGACCCACGAACCCTGAAGGGCGACCGCCCCGCACCCCCGGCGCCCGCCCCGCAATGCCGGAAGGCATCCACCCCACTCCCCGGCCAGCACCCGACCCACAACGCCGGAAAGCGCACCCCCGGCACTCCACCCGCGCGGCCAGCGGATCCGTACAAGCCCCGGACCGTACGGGCGGGTCACGCTGGGGTCCATGAGCACCGACTCCCCCCACCCCGTCATGCTCCTCGCCCCCCACGGGCCACTGGCCGCGGCCGCCCGCTACGGCTACGCCCCGCTCATGCTGATCGGCGTCAACGGCGCCGCCCTCGCCCTGATCGCCGCCGGTGCGGCCAAGGCCTGGCTGCTGGTCCTCCTCGCGGGCGCCGTCTGCCTGTCGTTCGCCGTCGAGCATCTGATCCCCTACGCCGGCGAGTGGAACGGCAGCCATGACGACGCGGGCCGTGACGCCGCCCACGCCCTGGTCAACGAGGGCTTGCTGCTGGCCAGTCTGGCCGTGGTGCCGCTTCTGTCGGCGCTGGTCCCGTGGGCCGGCGTCTGGCCGGCCTCCTGGCCCTTCCCGGCGCAGGTGCTCCTCGCGGTCCTCGTCGCCGACCTCGGCATCACGCTGGTGCACTACGCCAGCCACAAGGTCGGCGCGCTGTGGCGCTTCCACGCCGTCCACCACTCGGTCAAGCGCTTCTACGGGCTCAACGGGCTGATGAAGCACCCACTGCACCAGACCGTGGAGACCGCGGCCGGATTCACCCCGCTGCTGCTGGCCGGGCTGCCGGTCGAGGTGGCCACCGGCGCCACCCTGGCCACCGCCGTCCAGTTGCTGCTGCAGCACTCCAACGCCGACTACCGCGTCGGCCGCCTGAAGTACGTGCTCGCTCTCAACGAGGGACACCGCTTCCACCACCTGAAGTGGGCGGGCGTCGGTGACGTCAACTTCGGCCTGTTCACCCTGGTCTGGGACCACCTGCTCGGCACCTTCTCCTACACGCCCGCCCGCCGCTTCTCCTCCGACGACCTGGGCATGGCGGCCAAGCCGCACTACCCGACGGCCTACCTGGCCCAGCTGGCCGAGCCGTTCAGGTCCTCCGGCGCCTGCCACTTGCCGGCGGGACGGAAGTCCGCGCCGCTCGCGCCGGATTCTTAACACTCTCCTGCAACCGGCTTTGGCTGCCGCTGCCGGTCGGCTTCCTAGGGTCGGCCTTGCGCACCTGCCCACGTCACGTCCGGTCTCCTCACCCCGTCCCCCCTCGGAGTTCCTGAGATGGTCGAACACGTCACGGCCCAGGCGGCCCCGCCCGGCACCGCGCCCGAGTCCGCGTCCCGCGTGCGGCCCGGCAAGTGGTGGATGCTCGGCGCGGTCTCGGTGGCCACCTTCATGCTGCTGCTCGACGTCACCGTGGTGAACGTGGCGCTTCCGGACATCCAGCGATCCCTGGACTCCAGCTTCTTCGACCTGCAGTGGGTCATCGACGCCTACGCCCTCACCCTCGCCGTCTTCCTGCTCGCCGCGGGCACCCTCGCCGACCAGCTCGGCCGCAGGCGCGTCTTCGTGGTCGGCCTCGGGATCTTCACGGTCGCGTCCCTGGCGTGCGGCCTGGCCGGCACCCCGCTGGTGCTGAACCTGGCGCGCGGCGTGGAGGGAGTGGGCGGCGCGGTGATGTACGCGGTCGCGCCGGCGCTGATCGCCCACGACTTCCACGGCAGGCAGCGCGCCGTCGCCTTCGGGATCTCCGGCGGTGTCACCGGCCTGGCCGTCGCCGTCGGACCGCTGCTGGGCGGCGCGCTCACCGCGGTCAGCTGGCGGTGGATCTTCCTGCTGAACGTGCCGATCGGCGTCCTGGTCACCGCCGTCATGCTCACCCGGGTCGCCGAGTCGAGGGACCCGGACCGCAAGCGCATCGACTGGCCGGGGCTCGCCGTGTTCTCGGTGGCGCTCACCATGCTCGTCTTCGCGCTCATCCGGGGAGAGGCCGAGGGCTGGACCGATCCGCTGATCCTCGGGCTGTTCACCGGCGCCGGTGTGCTGCTGCCGGTCTTCGTGCTGATCGAGCGCAGGCGGCGGGATCCGATGCTCGACCTCGGCCTGTTCCGCATCCGCTCCTACAACGGCCTGGCGATCGCGACCGTCGCGGCCAACGCGGCGCTGATGACGGCCATCCTCTTCCAGGTCCTGTACATGCAGTACGTCCTCGGCTTCTCGGCGTACGCCACCGGTGTGCGTTATCTCCCGCTGACCCTCGCGGTGTTCGTCGCGGCCGCCGTGTCGGGCGCCGTGGCCGACCGCCTTCCGGCCCGGCTGCTCGTCGGCCTCGGCTGTGTGTCGCTCGGCCTCGGCATGCTGGCCGCCGACGGTGTCACCGCGCACTCCCCGTGGACCGACCTCCTTCCGGGCATGCTGCTCGCCGGCTTCGGGATGGGCGTGTTCAACCCGGTGCGGGCGTCCGTCGCCGTGGCGCTGGTGCCGGACGCGAAGGCGGGCATGTCCTCCGGGATGAGCGAAACCTTCCAGCAGGGCGGCGTCGCACTGGGCGTGGCCGCGCTCGGCTCGGTGGCGCACAGCAGGATGAGCAGCGACTTCTCGGCGGCGGTGACCGCCTCCCACCAGTTCCCCGGCAAGGTCGCGGACCAGCTCGCGGAGGCGGTCGCGGCGGGCCGGCTGACCGAGGTGGCGGGCGCGGTCCCGCCCGCCCGTCGCGCGTTCGTGGCCGGCGCGGCCAACGACGCGTTCGTCGCGGGCCTCGACCTCGTCATGCGGGTCGGGGGCATCGTCGCCATCGTCGGCGGTGTGCTCGGCTTCGCCCTCATGCGCCGGCGCGACTTCCCCGAGCACGGCACGCCGGACCCCGAGCACAACACCCCTGTGATCACGAGCTGATGAGCGGAGAGGTTCTGTCATGAGCCGGTTTCTCTTCTACACCGCACCCGGCAGCGGCCACGTGTACCCCCTGATACCCACCCTTCACGAGCTGCGGCGCCGAGGACACGACGCGGTCGTCTGCGCCGAGGAGCCCCTGCTGGACACGCTGCGGCAGCAGGGCTTCACGGCGCGGCCCATCGCGCCTCAGATCGAGGCGCGCGAGGACGACACCTGGAAGGCCCGCACCCCGATCGGCGCTCTGCGGCGCTCGGTCGCCATGTACGTCGACCGGGCCCGGTACGAGGTCTCCGACATCCGCGAGGCCGTGGCGGAGGTGCGGCCCGACGCGATCGCCCTGGACAACAACTGCTGGGGCGCCGCGGCCGCCGCCCAGGCGTCCGGCCTTCCCTGGGCACAACTGGCCACGTTCCTGCTGCCGTTGACCACCCGGGACGCACCGCCGTTCGGGCTGGGGCTCAAGCCCGCGGCCGGATGGCCGGGCCGGCTGCGTGACGAGCTGCTGCGGCAGGGCGCCGTCCCGCTGTTCGACATCGCGCTGCCGCCCGTGAACCGGCTGCGGCGGAGCCTGGGCCTGCCGAAGGTGAAGCACGTACCGGACCTCTACATGACGGCGCCGCTGGTCCTGTCGTACACCGCGGAGCCGCTGGAGTACCCGCGCACCCAGCTCCCGCCGTCGGTGCGGATGGTCGGCCCGAGCAGCTGGGACACCGCCCAGGACGAGGAGGAGCCGGCCTGGCTGGCGGCGATCGAGCGGCCGATCGTGCTGGTCACGGTCTCCACGGTGTTCCAGGACGACTCCAAGCTCATCCGGGCCGCCCTGGACGCGCTGGCGGACGAGCCGTACGAGGTCGTCGTCACGACGGCGTCGGTCGATCCGGACAGCTTCCGCGCTCCGGCCAACGCCCACCTGATGAGGTACGTCCCGCACAGCATGGTGCTGCGGCGGGCCGCCGCCGTCGTGTGCCACGGCGGCATGGGCATCACCCAGAAGTCGCTGCTGGCCGGGGTGCCCGTGTGCGTGGTGCCGTTCGGGCGTGACCAGTTGGAGGTCGCCCGCCGGGTCGAGCTGTCCGGCGCCGGGACGCGGCTGCTCCCCGGCCGGCTGACTCCGGAGAGGCTGCGCCGGGCGGTGCGCGCCGCGGTCGCGAAGAAGCCGCAGGCCGAGCACGTGGCGGCCCGGCTGCGCGGCGCGGGCGGCGCCGTCGCCGCGGCGGCCGAGCTGGAGAAGCTGCTGGACGCGGGCAACGTCGTCAACCTGGGTTCTCCCGGCCGGCGGCGATGACGGCGGGGCCGGCCGGGCGGCGCCCGTCGGGGCCCTGCCCGGCCCGGTCCGCGCGCGCGAGTGCCGAGGCAGGCACGAGCCGGGGCAGCACCGCACGCGCGATCAGGCCGTGCGGGTGGGCGTCCCGCAGTTCCAGCCGCGCGTCGGCGGCGGCCAGCAGGGCGGTCGCGATGGCCAGGCCGAGGCCGGATCCCTTCCGGCGGTCGGGCTGACGGCCCCGCCAGAACCGGTCGGCCGCCCGGCGCTTGTCGGCGTCCGGCAGGCCCGGCCCCTCGTCCTCGACCTCCACGTACACCGAGGTGTCGTCGCAGCGGGTGCGCACGGTGATCCGGCCGGCCGGCGGGGAGAAGCCGATGGCGTTGTCCAGCAGGACGTCGAGGACCTGGTCCAGGACGCCGGGCAGGCAGGTCGCAGCGGCCCGGCGGCCGTGGACCGCGATGGTGATGTCCGCCCGCGCCGCCCGGTCGCTCCACGCCTGTGCGCGTGCCTCCGCGACGGAGCGGACCTCCACCGTGGTGGCGCCCGAGTCGTCCGCCGAGGCGTTGGCCAGCGTCAGGAGTTCGTCGAGGATGCGGCTGAGCCGGTCCGCCTCGGCGACGGCCACCGTGAGGCTCTCGCGGCCCGCGGCGGGCACGAGCGGCTCGAGCGCCTCGACGCGCAGGCGCAGCGCGGTCAGCGGATTGCGCATCTGGTGGGAGACGTCGGCGACGAAGCTGCGCTGCGCCTCGAGCACGGACACCAGGCGGGCGGTCACCGGGCGTCCCTCGGTGGCCAGTTCGGCGATGCCCGCGTCGGGGCCGTCCTGGCCGTCCTCCGCCCGCACGTGGTGCTCGCCGCTGCGGATGCGGCGGACGGCCGCCTGCAGTTGCCGGGTGGGGCTGAGGGACCAGCGCAGGAGGGGGACGGCGACGAGGGCGGAAACGAGCGGCGCGGCCAGGGCGACCGCGAGGAACAGCGGTGCTTCGTCCGCCACTTGGGCCGCGAGGGAGCGGGGCGGGGTGGCGGTGACCACCGCTCCGGCCGGTTCGCCCTGCCGTAGGACCGGTTCCGCCACGCAGACCGGCCGTGCGCCGGTGAGGAGGGGCCGTCCGGGCGGCACACCGCTCCGTCCCGCCAGGGCGTCGTCCAGGACCTCCCGGCACTCCGGCCCGCCGTCCAGGCGGGTTCCGGGACGCGAGCCGTACACCTGCCGCCCCCGGGCGTCGAACAGCAGCACCGTCGCCCCGTGCCGGCGGCTGTAGGCGTCGGCTTCGTCGCGCCAGGCTCTGCTGGGGCCCGGGCCGACGGTCACGGACTCGGCCTGCGCGGCCGAGGCCAGGGCGGACGACTCGGTCATCCGGCGGATCACCAGCTGCTGGTGGTCACTTCTGGCCAGGGCGAACGCGAGCGGCAACTCCGTGCCCAGCAGGAGGACGGCCGTGAAGAGGAGGTACGTGATCAGCAGACGGCGGCACACTAGGGGCGCACCCCCACGGCCGTGGTCATGACGCCGTCACGGCGGCGCCGAGGCGGAAGCCGACGCCGCGTGAGGTCTCGATCCACCGGTACGACCCGAGCTTCTGCCGCAGCGCACCGATGTGGACGTCCAGGGTGCGCGTGGAGCCGTACCAGTTCTCGTCCCACACCCGGGAGATGATGTCCTGGCGGGTGTGGACCTTCTCGGGCTCCTCCATCAGCATCGCGAGCAGGTCGAACTCCTTGCGCGTGAGCTGGACGGGCCTGCCGTTCAGGGTGACGTCCCGGCTGCGCGGGTCCAGGGACAGGGGCCCGGCGGTGACCACCTCCGGCGTGTCCTGGCAGGACGGTGCGGAGCCTGGAGAGCCGGCCCCGCAGCGGCAGACCCGGCGGGTGACCGCCTCCATCCGCGCGCGTAACTCGTGCACGGAATACGGTTTGGTGACGTAGTCGTCCGCTCCGGCGTGCAGGGCCAGAACCCTGTCGATCTCCTCGGTCCGGGCCGTGAGGACGATGATCGGTACATGACTGGCGGCCCGTATCCGCTTGCACACCTCCAGGCCGTCGAGGTCCGGAAGTCCCAGGTCGAGGAGGACCAGGTCGAAGCCCTCCAGATCGGCCAGCGCCTCCGTCGCGGTGGAGACGGGAACGATGTCGTTGCCCTGTTGGTGCAGCACGGTGCTCAGCGCATCGGCCACGTGCTCGTCGTCCTCGATCAGCAAAACACGCATGAATCCCCCTGAAGAGCTGCGGATATACGGGACGCAAACCGCACAACAGCTCGCCTCAATGCGTAACGCGTCAATTCAGTTGTGCGCGCCCGGCCTCGCCACTGCGGAAGAATGGATGCCGAATGAGTGAATTCGAGAAAGTACAGGCGGCAACCCTGCGGACGAATGGTCGGGTGCGCGCCGCCCAGACAATGCCATGAGCGCATGTCGGGACAGCCACGAGCTGTCCGGAACCACCGCTTCGATCCCCACTCGACCCCTCCACGAATTGGGACCGGATTACAGTAGCATGCGGGTGCGAAAAGTGTCCCTCGATCCGCCACTTCAGCGAGCCGGCCGTGATCTCGCACGGCCGCTCGTGCACTGCTCCGAGCACGGGTGTGACGGCCTCCCATCGTGAAAGGAACTTTTCATGAATCTGAATTCTGCCTGCCGATTCTCTGCATTCCGGGCCGCTAGTGTTCGGTGAGACACCACCGCGCGCGCTGACCGGCACCTTCCGCACCGGCCCCGGGGCCCGGGCGTCCGGGTGCGAAGGAGAGTGACCGGTCCCGGGAGGAGCGGCATGCGTCAGTCGGCGATAGTGGGGAGCGTCGAGATACTGGCCTCCCCGGCCACGGTGTACCGCCTGATCACGGATCTCTCCGCGTGGAGCAGGTTCGCCGTCGAGACGCGGATACCGCCCAGCGCCCTTCCCCGCGAGCTCGTGCCCGGGACGACGTTCCACGCGTGGAACCGCATCGGCCCGTGGCGGTGGCGCACGACCACGACCGTGCTGCAGGCGGAGCCGTTCCGGACCGTCGCCTTCATGGTGAAGTCGTTCGGCAGGCCGGTGTCCGCCTGGCGCTACGACATCGTGCCGACCGCACGCGGCAGCCGTGTCACCGAGAGCACCCGCGATCTGCGCGGCGGCCTGATGCGCCTGCTCTCCGTGGCGGCCACCGGCGTCGTCGACCGCGACGCCCGCAACCGGCGCAACATCGTCCTCACCCTGGCGCGGCTCAGGGATGCGGCGGAGACGACGGCGTAGCCCCTCCCGCGGCGTGCCGGCGCCCGCCCCGCACACGGCGCGAACCGCGTCGACTCCGCCCGGCCTCGACTCCGCCCGGCCGCCCGGCTGCTTGGCCACCCGGCCGCTTGGCCACCCGGCCGCTTGGCCGCTTGGCCGCCTGGCCGCCTGGCCGCCTGGCCGCCTGGCCGCCTGGCCGCCTGGCCGCCCGAGCATCCCCGTACCCGCGCCCACCCCGCGCACGACGGGTCCTCAACCCCGGCCTGCCCTCCGCCCTGAACCCGGCCCTGCAACTTCAACCGGGGCCCAGCACAAGTGCAGTCCCCGGAGCGAAGTTCTGACGACTCCTTGCAGTCCGTCTGAAGTGCCGCTGCACCGCGGATGCATAGCGTGTGGTCCGTCGCGAGTTTGCCCACATGACGTGAGGACACGCGGATATGACATTCCTGGAAAACGAACGCACAGTCCTAGAAGACCTGCTTCCGGGTCTCGATCGGGCCCTGGCCTCCTCTTCCCTGGAGACCTGGGAGACGCCCGGAAACCCGGGGATCGGTGAATTCCGCAAGGCCGGCGGTCCCGCACTGCTGGTACCCACCGAACACGGCGGCAAGGGCGCCGACCTGCTGACCGCCGTACGGGTGCAGCGCGCGGTCGCCTCGCGCTCGCCCTCCCTGGCGGTCGCCACCACCATGCACCACTTCTCCACGGCCTCCCTGGTCGAGACCGCGGCCCACGGCAACGGCATGGAGTGGCTGCTCCTCGCGGCGATCGCCCAGGACAACCTGATCCTCGCCTCGGGCTTCGCCGAGGGCCGCACCGGGCAGGGCATCCTCGACCCCGCGATCACCGCGCGGGTGGAGGGGGACAAGGTCTGGCTGACGGGCTCCAAGAAGCCGTGCAGCCTCGCCCGGTCCATGAACCTGCTCACCACTTCCGTGGCCCTGCCCGACGAGGACGGCACACCGAGACTGGCCGTCGCGCTCGTCCCCGCGGAGGCCCCCGGTCTCGAGGTGCGCCCGTTCTGGAAGAGCCCGGTGCTGGCCGGCGCGGAGAGCGACGAGGTCGTGCTCACCGACGTCGAGGTCCCCGCCGACCTGCTCGTGCGCACCGGCGTCACCGCCGACGGCGAACTCGACCGCCTCAACACGGTCGGCTTCGTCTGGTTCGAGGCCCTGATGACCGCGAGCTACCTGGGCGCCGCCTCGGCCCTCGTCGAGCGCACCCTGGCGGGACCTCGGGTACCGGCCGCGATCCGGGCACAGGCCGGCACGGCCGCCGAGTCCGTCGCGCTGATGCTCGAAGGGCTGGCCGCGGAAGCGGCCGGCGGGGAGATCGGGCAGGACGTGCTCGCCCGGGCCCTGGTCTGCCGCTACGCCGCCCAGGACGCGATCGGCCGGGTGCTGGAGCTGTGCGTCGAGGCGCTGGGCGGCATGGCCTTCGTCTCCTCGGGTGACGTCGCCTACCTCAACTCGGCCTGCCGGGCCCTGGCCTTCCATCCGCCGTCCCGCACCCGGATGGCGGAACCGCTGGCCGAGTACTTCACCGGCGGCCCCCTGCGCATCCCGTCCTGAGCGGCCCGCCACACCGGCCGCCGCGTCCTTCAGCACCACCCGACCGTCCGCGGCTCCGGAGCGGTTCGCGCCGCACCGGCCGACGTCGTCCGACGTGCTGCCGCGACCGCCCGCACGGCACTTCCGTCGCGCTTCGTCCCTGCCGACCGACTCCCGAGGTGCACCATCGTGTCTTCTTCCCTTCCCACCGTCCTGCTCACCGGAGCCTCGGGCGTGCTCGGCACCGCTCTGCTGGCCGAACTCCCCGCCCGCTGCCGGGTCGTCGCCCTGATCCACCGCTCCCCCTGCCCGGCGGCCCACGAACAGCTCACCGGTGACGTCACCTCACCCGGGCTCGGCCTGGACCCGTCGGCGTACCGGGCGCTGGCCCGCAAGGTGGACGCCGTCGTGCACTGCGCCGCGGTCACCGAGTTCACCGGCGGCCCCGACGCCACCCGCACGACCAACGAGGCCGGCACCCGTGCCGTGACCGAGTTCGCGGCCGACGCCGGGGCGACCCTCTACCACGTCTCCACCGCGTTCGTCGCCCGGCACGAGCTGACCCGCTCACGGCTGGGCCGCGACACCGGGACGGCCGGCGCCCGGCCGGAGGACTACCTGGACTCCAAGCGGGCCGGCGAGGACGTCGTCCGCTCCGCAGGTCTCCCCTCGGTGATCATCCGGCCGTCGATCGTCGTCGGCGACTCCCGCACCGGGGACATCTCCGCCTTCCAGGGCCTGCACGGCATCCTGCTCTCGCTGATGCGCGGGCTGATGCCGCTGGTGCCGCTGCCGCCCGCGTCGCTCATCGACTTCGTGCCGCAGGACGTGGTGGCCCGCACGATCGCCGCGCTGATCGCCGAGGAGCGCCGCGAGGGCGAGGTGTGGGTGACCGCCGGACCACAGGCCCTGCGCGCGGACGAGGTGATGGCGGCGGTCGGCACCGCCTGCGCGGAACTCGGGCTGAACCCGGCGATGCCCCGGTTCGTCGGCCCCGACATGGTCGACCGGCTGATCCGGCCCGTCTTCCTGGCCGACGGGCTGCCCGAACGCACCCTGCGCCGGTTCGACGACATGCTGGCCATGACCGCCCTGTTCGCCGACGCCCCGGTCTTCCCGACCTCGCTGGGCGAGGTGCCGGGCGGGCCGGCGCCACTGACCCGGGCCGCGGTGGAGGCGGCGCTGCGCTCCTCCCTGCACCACCTCGCGCGGACCAAGCGCCTGGGCACCGCTTCCGGCCGCGCCGCACGCGGGCCCGTACCCGAGGGGGTGCCGGCATGACGGCGCCGGCTGCGTGCGAGACCTCGGCCGACGTCCTCACCGCCTACCGGCGCCACCTCGGCCGTGGCCGTGCCCGGCTGGCCTCGCTGACCGGCGGGGCGATGGAGACCGCCTCCTTCGGCGCACGCGTCGTCGACGCCGACGGCAGGGAGTACGTCGACTGCGGCGGCTACGGGGTCTTCCTGCTGGGCCACTGCCACCCCCGGGTCGTCGAGGCCGTCACCGATCAGGTGCGGCGCCATCCGCTGGCCACCCGCCTGCTGCTGGAGCCGGTGGCGGCCGGCGCGGCGACGGCGCTCGCCGGGGTGACCCCGCCCGGCCTGGACCGCGTCCACTTCGTCAACTCCGGCGCGGAGGCGACCGAGACGGCCGTCAAGCTGGCCCGCGCCCACGGACGGCACCGGCTCGTCTCCGCCGCCGGCGGCTACCACGGCAAGACCACGGGCGCCCTGGCACTGACCGCCAAGCCGCTCTACCAGGACCCCTTCCGTCCGCTGCTGCCCGCCGAACACGTCCCCTACGGCGACGCCGACGCCCTGGCCGCACGGCTCGCCGACGGGCCCCCGGCCTGCGTCGTCGTCGAACCCGTCCAGGGTGAGGGCGGGGTCGTTCTGCCGCCCCCCGGCTACCTGCGCCGGGTGCGGGAGCTGTGCGCCGAGCACGGTGCCTTCTTCGTCCTGGACGAGATCCAGACCGGCCTCGGCCGCCTGGGCACCTGGTGGGGCGCGGACGCCGAGGACGTACGGCCGGACATCCTGCTGGTCGGCAAGAACCTCAGCGGCGGGGTGATCCCGGTGGCCGCCGCGGTCGCCACCGCCGAGGCGTACGCGCCGTTCGACGCCGACCCCTTCCTGCACACCTCCACCTTCGCCGGCGCCCCCGTCGCCATGGCCGCCGCACGCGCCGCCGTGCGGGCCATCGACGAGGAGGGCCTGGTGGAGCGTGCCCGGCTGCTGGGCGCGGACGTCCTGGACCGGGTCCGCGAAGCCCTCGCACCACTCGGCGACGCGGTCGCCGACATCCGCGGCCGCGGCCTGCTCATCGGCATCGAGATGCGCGACGAGCGGCTGGCCGGCGAACTGGTCCTGCATCTGCTGGAGGCCGGACTGCTGGTCAACCACTCCCTCAACGCGCACAAAGTGGTGCGCCTGACCCCTCCGGCCGTCCTGACCCGGTGCGACCTCGACCGGATCTCCATGGCGTTCGCCACCGCGGCCGGCTCCATCGCGAAGGGACCGACATGCCCGAAGTGACCCTAGACGTCCGCATACCCGACAGCCAGGCCGAGAAGGTCTTCGACCGGCTGCGCGACTTCGCCGCCTATCCCGAGTTCACCGACGCCATCCGCGAGGTCCGCGTCACCGAGGTGGACGAGAACACGATCGACTCCGAGTGGTCGGCCAACTTCCGCAACGGGGTGCTGTGCTGGAGTGAGCGCGACCGCATCGACCCGGCCGCCCTCACCATCGAGTTCGCCCAGATCGACGGTGACTTCGCGTGCTTCGACGGCGGCTGGTACGTCGAGCAGGACGGCACCGCGACCACCGTCCGTTTCGCCGCCGTGTTCGACCTGGGCATCCCGAGTCTCGCCGCCCTGATCGACCCCATCGCGACCCGTACCCTCCTCGACACCATCGGGCTGATCGCGCGCGGCCTGTTCGGCTCCGACGTCACCCTGCACGAGCCGGAGCGGGTCACCACGGGCGCGGTCGGCGAGGGCGGCCGGCCGTGACCTGGCGTCTGCCGGCCGCGCTCCCGCCGCTGCCCGATCCCCCACGCGCACCCACCGCCGTCTTCCCGCGCCCGTCGCAGCAGGAGTTCCGGGACGTGCTGGCGCACCTGCCCGCGGGCGTCAGCGTCCTCACGACCGACGGGGCGCACGGCCCCGCCGGCCTGACCGCCAGCGCCGTGTGCTCCCTGTCCGTGGAGCCGCCCCTGCTGCTGGCCTGCGTCGACAATCGCAGCCGCACGCTGGCCCGTCTCCTCGACCACGGCACGTTCGCGGTCAACGTGCTGCGCCGGGACCAGACGGACGTCGCCAGGGCGTTCGCCGACCCCGGCACCGGCCAGGACGACCGGTTCGCCATGGTCCCGCACCGGCGTGCGGAGCAGGGCGCGATCGTCTTCGACGACGCGCTCGCCTGGCTCTCCTGCCGGGTGCAGGACACCTTCCCCGGCGGTGACCACACCATCGTCACCGGCCGCGTCCAGGCCCTCTCCCACACGCATGGCGAGCCGCTCGTCTGGCACCAGCGCGGCTTCCGCGGTCTCGCCTGACCCCGTTCCCCGTTCCGCAAGCCCCCGCCCCAGCACAGGAGGACACGTGCCCAGGAACCTCACCGACAAGGTGGTCGCCATCACCGGCGGCAGCCGCGGCATCGGCCGCGCCACCGCCGAGCTGTTCGTACGCCAGGGCGCCAAGGTGGCCATCGGCGCCCGCAACCTCGACGTCGCCGCCAAGGTCGCCGAGGACATCGGGGCCCGCGCCTACCAGCTCGACGTGACCGTCCCCGACTCCGTCCAGCAGTTCTGGACGATGGTCGAGGCAGAGCTCGGCCCCGTCGACATCCTCGTCAACAACGCGGGCGAGATGATCGTCAGCCGCTTCGAGCACGAGTCCGACGAGGCCACGCTGCACCAGATCCAGGTCAACCTGCTCGGCACCCTCAACGGGATGAAGACGGCCATCGGCCCGATGCGCGAGCGCGGCCACGGCCACATCATCAACATGGTGTCGGCCGTGGGCATGGTCGGCCTGCCCGGCTGCGCCACCTACTCCGCCGCCAAGCACGGAGTGGTGGGCCTGTCCGAAGCGGTACGGGCCGAACTGCGCGGATCCGGGGTGGACCTGTCCATCGTGCTGCCCATCCCCGCCCAGACCGAGCTGACCTCCGGCGTCGGCAGGGGCCGTTTCGTCCCGCTGCTCACCGCCCAGGACATCGCGGGCGCCGTGCTGCGCACCGCCCGCCGTCCCGTCTACAACCGGTACGTGCCCGGCTGGACCAACCCGGTCACCCGCTCGCTGTTCCTGCTGCCCCAGCCGTGGCGGGACGCGATGGGCCGGCTGCTCAAGGCGGACCAGCTGCTGCACACCACCGACTTCCAGGCCCGCGCCGCCTACGAGTCCCGGCTCGGCCACAGCACGCGGCGCCGAGGGGCGGCGCTGTGACCGCTCCGACCAGGCTGCCGTTCGTCGAAAGGGTCCTGACCAGGCGTGCGTCCGGCCGCCGGTCCGCGCCGACCAAGGGCGCGGTCCGACGGGGCAACGCCCCCTCCATCACCGGCAGCGCCCTGCTGGACCGGATCATCCACGTCCACCCCGCCACCACCGTCGCCATGTTCGCCCCGGTCGCCGCCGTCGGCACCGCGGTCGCCGTGGGCAAGGACGGCGGCTGGTCCCTGGCCGGCTGGGGCCTGGCCGGGTACGTCGCCTGGACGCTGTCCGAGTACTGGGGACACCGGATCGTCCTGCACTACGAGCCCGAGCGCGGCTTCGGCGCCAAGCTCCACTACATCCTGCACGGCGTCCACCACGACTACCCGCAGGACGCCCGCCGTTCCATCCTCAGCCCGCTGCTGAGCGTGCCCATGGTCGGCGCCACGTTCTACCTCGCCAGCGGGGTGGGCGACCTGCCGCTGACGTTCGGCGCCGGGTACACCGTCGGCTACCTCGCCTACGACCTGTTCCACCTCTACCTGCACCACGGCAAGCCGAAGAACCGGCTGCTGCGCACCCTGCGCGAGTACCACATGCGCCATCACTTCCGGGACGACACCAAGGGGTTCGGGATCAGCGCCCCCTACTGGGACGAGCTGTTCGGCACCTCCATCGCCCGGATCCCGCGCGCCGGGCAGACCGCCGGCGTCACCCCGGGCCGCGCCGCCTGACCGCGCCCGCCCCGCCGCGTGGGCGCCCGCGCTCCGTGCCGGTACCGCGCCCCGTCGCCGATGCCCAGGTGCCGGCGGCCGGGCGCGGGCGCGCCACCACGGCGGGGCGGCCGCGGGCCGCCGCACCGCTCACCGTCGCCCCGGGCCAGGTGTGCCCCCTTCTGAGGACGAGGCCATGAACCATTCCGACACCCTGCCGCAGACCCTCCCGCGGCTCGGGCCCGCCCCCACCGGATCCCCGCACGGCCGTCCCGCCGCGCGCCTCGCCGGAGCCGGCACCGGCCGCGTCGACCTCGCCGAGGCCGAGGACTTCGTGCGGCTCCACCACCGCGAGCACCCCGACCAGCCGCACTCGCTGCTCACCCGGCTCCTGGAGATCCGCCGGGAGATCGACGAGACCGGCACCTACCGGCACACCCACGACGAACTCGTCTTCGGCGCCCGCGTGGCCTGGCGCAACAGCAGCCGGTGCATCGGCCGGCTGTACTGGAACAGCCTGCGGGTCCTGGACCGGCGCGCCGCCACGACGCCCGAGGAGATCCACCGGCACCTGGTCACCCACCTGCACGAGGGGACCAACGCCGGACGCATCCGCCCGACCATCTCCGTCTTCGCCCCGGACACGCCCGGCCGCCCCGGTCCGCGGGTCTGGAACGACCAGCTCATCCGGTACGCCGGGTACCGGCAGGGCGACGGCGGTGTCGTCGGCGACCCGGCCTACACCGACTTCACGCGGCTCGTCCGCACGATGGGCTGGGACGCGCCCGGCGGCCCCTTCGACGTGCTGCCGCTGATCGTCCAGACCCACGACACCCCGCCCCGGCTCTTCGACGTGCCGGCCGACGCCGTGCTGGAAGTGCCGCTGAGCCATCCCGAGCACGCGTGGTTCGCCGATCTGGGGCTGCGCTGGCACGCCCTGCCGGCCATCTCGAACATGCGGTTGAGCATCGGCGGCGTCGACTATCCCCTCGCCCCCTTCAACGGCTGGTACATGGGGACCGAGATCGGGGCCCGCAACCTGGTCGACGAGGACCGCTACGACCTGCTGCCGCTGGTCGCCGCCCGGCTGGGCCTGGACACCGGCAGCGAGACCACCCTGTGGCGCGACCGCGCCCTGGTCGAGCTCAACGTCGCTGTCCTGCACTCCTTCACCGAGGCGGGCGTCCGGATCAGCGACCACCACACCGAGTCCCGCCGCTTCCTCACCCACCTGGAGAAGGAGGAGCGCGCGGGCCGGACGGTCCCGGCCGACTGGTCGTGGATCGTGCCTCCGGTGTCCGGCGGGATCACCCCGGTCTTCCACCGCTACTACGACGAGACGGACCAGCGCCCGGCCTTCCACCTGACCGACGAGGCACGGGCACTGGGACGGGGCCACTGCCCGTACTCGGGGGACGCCCTGGGAATGCGAAAGACCCCTGACGCGCAGGGGTCCCAGCTGGTGTCCGAGGGGGGACTTGAACCCCCACGCCCGATAAAGGGCACTAGCACCTCAAGCTAGCGCGTCTGCCATTCCGCCACCCGGACAAGGTGTCTGCCGCCTTGCGCGGGGTGTTCCCCGCGGCGACATGGACAACAATACCAAGGTTTCGGAGTGCGTTTCACCTGCGTATCCGTCCGGCGGACGGCGGCCCGGGGGATCCGGAGCGCCGCCGTCCGCGAGGCGCTGACGGTACGCGAGCGTCCGCGCACCCCACGTCGTGGCGCCGGGCCTCAGGGGCAGCGCACGACCTGGCCGGCGTACGAGAGGTTGCCGCCGAAGCCGAACAGCAGCACCGGGTCGCCGCTGCGCAGCGCCCCCTGTTCGAGCAGCTTGGAGAAGGCGAGCGGGATGCTGGCGGCGGAGGTGTTGCCGGAGTCGGTGACATCGCGGGCGATCACGGCGTTGACGGCGCCGATCTTGCCGGCCAGCGGTTCGATGATGCGCAGGTTGGCCTGGTGCAGGACGACTCCGGCGAGGTCCTCGGGGGCCACGCCGGCCTTGTCGCAGGCGCTGCGGGCGATGGCAGGCAGCCGGGTGGTGGCCCAGCGGTAGACGCTCTGGCCCTCCTGCGCGAACCGGGGCGGCGTGCCCTCGATCCGCACCGCGTGCCCCATCTCGGGCACCGACCCCCACAGCACCGGCCCGATGCCGGGCTCCCGGCCCGGCGCGCAGGCCTCGACGACGGCGGCACCGGCGCCGTCGCCGACCAGGACACAGGTGCTGCGGTCGCTCCAGTCGGTGACCTCGGACATCTTGTCGGCGCCGATGACCAGCGCCCGGGTGGCGGCGCCCGCGCGGACCGTGTGGTCAGCTGTGGCGAGGGCGTGGGTGAAGCCGGCGCAGACGACGTTGACGTCCATCGCGGCCGGCTGCGGGATGCCGAGGCGGGCGGCCACCCGGGCGGCGGTGTTCGGGGAGCGGTCGACGGCGGTGGAGGTGGCCACCAGCACCAGGTCGATGTCGCCGGGCGCCAGCCCCGCGGCGGCGAGGGCCTTGGCGGCGGCGTGCGCGGCCAGCTCGTCCACCGGCTCGTCGGGCCCGGCGATGTGGCGGGTCCGGATGCCCACCCGGCTGCGGATCCACTCGTCACTGGTGTCGACCATGCCGGCCAGGTCTTCGTTGGTGAGCACCCTGGCGGGCTGGTAGTGACCGACGGCGGCGATACGCGTGCCGTTCATGGCGGGGGTCCCCCTCGTTGCCGTGAGTAGCGTGGGCCTCAGTCTGTTCAGTGACTCGCGGGTACGACGGCAGGTGACACCACAGGAATCGGGCGTCCGAGTTGTCGGCTTCCCTCAGACGTCACGGGACGCGCGGGCGGCTGTGGGGCGGCGAGGGGTGTGCAGGACAATGAGATCGTCAGGGCACACAGAGAACCGGGGCTGATCAGGACATGGGACGAGTCACGGAACGACGCAGGGTCCTCCGCATCCGGGACGGGGCGGTCTCCACCCGGCCGGACACGCTCGTCGCCGAGGAGCCCCTGGAGATCCGGCTCAACGGCAGACCGCTCGCGATCACCATGCGCACCCCGGGCGACGACTTCGCGCTGGCGGCGGGCTTCCTGGTGAGCGAGGGCGTGCTGGCGGCCGCGTCCGACCTGCGCAACATCGTCTACTGCGCGGGGGCCACGTCGGACGGTTCGAACACGTACAACGTGGTCGACGTGAGCACCGCGCCGGGCGTCGTCCTGCCGGAGTTCGGCCTGGAGCGGAACGTCTACACCTCCTCCTCGTGCGGGCTGTGCGGCAAGGCCAGCCTGGACGCGGTCCGCACCACGACCCGCTGGCCGATCGCCGACACTCCCCCGGTCCGCGTCACCCCCGGGCTGCTGGCGTGCCTGCCCGAGCGGCTGCGGGCGGCCCAGCGGGTGTTCGACCGGACCGGCGGCCTGCACGCGGCGGCCCTGTTCACCGAGGACGGGGAGCTGCTGGACACGAGGGAGGACGTGGGCCGGCACAACGCGGTCGACAAGCTGGTCGGGCGGGCGCTGCAGAACGGTGACCTGCCGCTGTCCCGGACGATCCTCATGGTGTCCGGCCGGGCCTCGTTCGAGCTGGCGCAGAAGGCCGTGATGGCGGGCGTCCCGGTGCTGGCGGCGGTGTCGGCGCCGTCGTCGCTGGCGGTGGACCTGGCGGCGGAGACCGGTCTGACGCTGGTGGGCTTCCTGCGGGGCGGCTCGATGAACGTGTACGCGGGCGAGGACCGGATCGCCCTGCCCGAGGCGGCCCCGGGGACTGAGCCGGCTTCCCGGAGCTGAGCCGGCTTCCCGAGCTGAGCCGGCCCCCGGAGCCGGGCCGGCTCCCCGCCGGTGTGCCGCGCGGTTCAGCCGGCAGGGAACCGCAGCCGGGAGGCGGTCACGACGGTCCCCAGGCGCGGGAAGTCGAGCCGGACGGTCGCCTCGTGCTCGGCGGCGGTGAACGCGGCCATCGTGTCCTCGGCGAAGACCAGCTCGTAGCCGAGGTCGGCGGCGGCGCGGGCGGTGGACTCCACGCCGAGGTTGGTGGCGACACCGCCCAGGACCAGCGTGGTGACGCCGAGTGCGCGCAGCCGCTCGTCGAGGCCGGTGCCCTGGAAGGCGCCGAGGGTCCGCTTGACCACCTCCAGGTCGCCGTCCCTCAGCAGGCCGGGCACCAGGCCGCTGCCGGGCGGCTGTTCGGCGACGGCGGGGCGTTCGACCCGGACGAGGACGACGGGCGCCCCGGCGGCGCGGAAGGCGGCCGCCAGCCCCTCGGCGTTCGCCAGTGCTTCGGCGCCCTTCCGGGGTTCCAGGGGCAGCGCGACGATACGTTCCATCAGATCGACGAGGACCAGGGCGGTGCGCCGTGGGTCGAGCACGTGGGCTGCGGTCATGACGGAACGTTAACTCCCGTCAGCCGTCCGTGCCGGAAATCCGGATCAACATGCCCATGAACTGCTCGCGTTCCGCGGTCGACAGCGGGGCCAGCAGCGCCTCGTTGGCCTCGCGGGCGCCCTTCTCGCAGCGGGCGAGGACACGGGCGCCCTCGCCGGTGAGGGACACGGCGTTCTTGCGCCGGTCCCGGGGGTCGGGCGCGCGCACGACGAGGCCGGCGGACTGCAGGTCGTTGAGGACGCCGACCACGTCCTTGGGGTCCAGGCTCACGCTGCGGCCGAGGTCGGCCTGGGCCACCGGGGCGAGGTCGCGGACGGCGGAGAGGACCACGTGGTGCCACATCTTCAGGCCCTCGGCGGCGAGGGTGTCGGCGACCAGGGCGCGGCCCCGGGCGGCGGCGCGCCCCAGGAGCCAGCTGGGGAGGGAGCGGATCGCGGACAGGGGGGCTTCGGCCATGACGGCAGCCTAACCGAGAATCATTGGACATCCCAATGAAACTTCCTCTACGTTGGAGCTCCCAACGAGTTCGTGGGGAATCCCAACGAGTTGTGCGCCGGGTGCCCCGGCCCTGGAGGTTGCCATGCGTCGTGTCCGGTACGAGTCCAGCGGTGGCCCGCTGTTCCTGGAGGAGGCGCCCGTCCCCGAGCCCGGCCCGGGCGAGCTGCTGGTGCGCTGCGAGGCGGTCGGCATCACTCTGCCCATGGTCCGCAAGGTGACCGAGGCCGCCGAGCCGGTGCCGCTGGGCGGCGAGGTCGCCGGTGAGGTGGTGGCGACGGGTGAGGGGGTGACCCGGTTCCGCGCGGGCGACCGGGTCACCGGACTGTGCTTCGGGCACGGCTACGCCGACTTCGCCCTGGTGGGTGCGGCCATGGCCTCACCGGTACCGCGGGAGGCGTCCGCCGTGGACGCGATCGCGCTGGTGCGCAGCGGTCTGGTGGCGCTCGGGGCGCTGGATGCGGCACGGTTCGCGCCGGGCGAGTCGGTTCTCGTCACGGCGGCGGCGAGCGGTGTCGGGCACCTCGCGGTGCAACTGGCGCGGGCGCGGGGCGCCGGCCGGGTGGTGGGCGCCGTGTCCGGCCCGGGGAAGGCCGGCTTCGTCCGCTCCCTGGGCGCCGACGACTGCGTCGCCTATGACGCCGGCGACTGGGGGGAGCCCGTCGACTGCGTGCTGGACGCCGTCGGCGGAGACCTGCTCACCCCCGCCCTCGCCGCGCTCGCCCCGCACGGCCGTCTGGTCGCCTACAGCTCGGGGGGCGGCACGGTCCGGGCGTACGACCTGCTGGTGGGCGCCAAGTCGGTGATCGGTTTCCAGATGGCACTGATCGCCCGCGGCCGGCCCGAGCTGTACGAGCAGTGGCGTCGCGAACTGTGGCGCATGGCCGCCGAGGGCACGCTGAGGCCCGCCGTGCACGCTGAGTTCGCGCTGGAGGACGCGGCGAAGGCGCACGCCGTGGTCGAGACCCGGGCCAACCTGGGCAAGGTCGTCCTGCGGCCGTGAGTGCCCGCACGCTTCTTGTGGGGTGCCCGGGCCCCCACTACCGTCGACGGTGCGCAGTTGGACATGGGATGTCCGGACGTCGGGATGTCCGGCCGACGAAGGGGTCGTACCGTGCCGTCAGGTCCTGCCGCCCGTCTCAGATCCGTACTCGCCACCGCCGCCCTCACCGTGACCGCCCTGCTGCTGTCCCTGGCCCCCGCTCCCCCGGCGGACGCCCGGCAGGCGCGCGGCACGCCGGAGTTCGGTCAGCAGGTCCTGTTCAGGGCCTCGCAGGACCCCGGCTACGCCTGCTTCCGGATCCCGGCGATCGTCCGGACGGCCGAGGGCACGCTGCTCGCGTTCGCCGAGGGCCGGGTCCTCAACTGCGGGGACGCGGCCGACATCGACATCGTGCTCAAACGCTCCGCCGACGGGGGCCGCACCTGGGGCCCGCTGGAGGTGGTCACCGAGGGCGCCGGCGACACCCACGGCAACCCGGCGCCGGTCGTGGACCGCGACACCGGCCGCGTCTGGCTCGCCGAGACGTACAACACGGGCCGTACCGACGGCGCCAGCTGCCCGGTCCCCTGCGACCGCACCCCGCACCTGCAGTACAGCGACGACGACGGCGTGACCTGGTCCGCGCCGCGCGACCTGAGCCCCGAGATCCTGCCCGCCGACTGGAACTCCTGGTACGCGACCGGGCCCGTGCACGGCATCCAGCTCACCCGCGGCCGGTACGCGGGACGGCTGGTCCTCGGCGTCAACACCGAGACCTGGGACGGCACCCGGATCACCGCCAACCACGCGGCGCTCGTCGTCAGCGACGACCACGGCGCCCACTGGCGGATCGGCGCGACCGACACCTGGCCGATCGCCGCCGACCGCACCTTCCGGCAGAAACCGTCCGAACTGACGCTCGCCGAGCGCCGCGACGGTTCGGTCCTGGTCAGCGGCCGGGAGCAGGACGGCACCGACCTGGGCCACCGCACCCAGGCGGTCAGCCGCGACGGCGGCGGCGGCTTCACCGCGCCCTTCCGCGCCCTCCCCGACCTGTACACGCCCCAGGTGCAGGGCTCGTTGCTGCGGCTGGGCGACCGCCTCCTGCTGGCCTGCCCCGGCGACCCCGACCGGCGGCGCACGATGATGATCCGGTCCTCCTACGACGGCGGGCGCAGCTGGGACGGCGTGGACCGCGGCACGGTCGTCACCACGGACTGGTCCGGCTACTCCGACCTGGTCCGCGCGGACCACGACACGGTGGGCCTGCTGTACGAGGGCGGCGCCGTGGACGCGCGGGACGAGATCCGCTTCGCCCGGTTCACCGAGGACTGGCTCGCCCCGCGCAGGGGCCCCGACCCGGTGACCGCGGACCTGGCCCCGCACGCCCGCCCGGCCGCGGTGCTCGGCGGTCCTGTGGAGACGAAGGGGGTGCGCGGGGGCGCGCTGGAGTTCGACGGCGGCGACGACGCCGTACGCCTGCCCTACCGCGCGGCGCTGCCGCTGGGCGCCGGGGAGTTCACGGCGTCGCTGTGGTTCCGGTACACGGCCAAGACCGGGGAGCAGCCGCTGCTGTGGATGGGCGGGATCGGCACCGGCCAGCCGCAGGTGTGGGTGCGCGGCGAGCCGGCGAACAACCGGGTACAGGGCCTGATCACGGTGCGGGACGGGGCCACGGCCGTGCGGACCGCCGTGGTGCGCACGGACACCGCGTACAACGACGGGCAGTGGCACCACGCGGTGCTGCGTCGCGGTGGCGGCAGCCTGTCGCTGTCCGTGGACGGCGCCCGGACCTCCGTCGCCGACCAGGCGGGTTCCGTCAGCCGCAACTCACCCTTCGGCGTCCACGTCGGTCAGCGCATGGACTCCCGCGCCTTCTTCACCGGCGCGATCGACGAGGTGCGCGTGTGGGACCGGGCGCTCACGGACGAGGAGCTGGCGGACCCGGAGGTGCTGCGCTCACCTGAGGACACGGTGGTGTGGCTGCCCCTGGACCGGGTGCGCGGCTGACTCGTCCGCCGGGTCCGCGGTGTCCTGGTCACGGGCCCGGCGCTTGGCGATGACCGCGCACACCATCAGCTGCATCTGGTGGAAGAGCATCAGCGGCAGCACGGCCAGGGAGGCGTGCGCGCCGAACAGGACGCTCGCCATGGGAAGCCCGGAGGCGAGGGACTTCTTGGACCCCGCGAACTGGATGGCGATCCGGTCCTCCCGGCCGAAGCCGAGCGCCCTGCCGCCGTACCAGGTCAGCGCGAGCATCGCGGCGAGCAGCACGGCCTCGACGGCGAGCAGCGCGGCCAGCCGGACGGGGCTGACCTGGTGCCAGATGCCCTGGGTCATGCCCTCGCTGAAGGCCGTGTACACGACGAGCAGGATCGAGCCGCGGTCGACGAGTCCGAGGACCTTCTTGTGCCGGGTGACGAAGCCGCCGATCCAGCGCCGCAGCAGCTGTCCGGCGAGGAACGGCACGAGCAGCTGAAGCACGATCTTGACCAGCGAGTCGGCGGAGAACCCGCCGCCGCTGTTGCCGAGCAGGGCGGCCGCGAGGAGCGGGGTGAGGACGATCCCGACGAGGGAGGAGAAGGAGCCGGCGCAGATCGCGGCGGGGACGTTGCCGCGGGCGATCGAGGTGAACGCGATGGACGACTGGATCGTGGAGGGCACCAGCGTCAGGAACAGCAGCCCCTGGTAGAGCGGCTGGGTGAGCAGGACCGGCACCAGCCCCCGCAGGGCCAGCCCGAACACCGGGAAGACGACGAACGTGCAGATCAGCACGGTGACGTGCAGCCGCCAGTGCCTCAGTCCGTCCAGCGCCTGACGGGTGGACAGCCGGGCGCCGTAGAGGAAGAACAGGAAGGCGATCGCGGCCGTGGAGGCGCCCGAGGCCACGTCGGCGCCGACGCCCCGGGCGGGGACGAGTGCCGCGAGACCGACCGTCCCGAGCAGCAGCACGATGTACGGGTCGACCGGCATCCAGCCCGGCCAGCGCAGGCGTTTCACGGGGCTCCGATTGCTGTGCGTGTCTGTGGGGTGCGATTGCTGTGCGTGTCTGTGCGGTGTGCGCGGCTTCCGTGCGGTGTGCGCGCCTCTCTCCATGGTCCACGACGGTCGCCGATCGGGAAACCCGCACACCGCTCTGACTGCCATCGTGTTCCGCGATGGCCGGGTGTACGTTGGGAAGCCGTGTACGACCCCACGCACCTGCGCACGTTCCTCGCGGTGGCCCAGACGCTCAGCTTCACGCAGGCCGCCCGGCGGCTGGGACTGCGCCAGTCCACGGTGAGCCAGCACGTTCGCCGGCTGGAGGACGCGGCCGGGCGCCGGCTGTTCCTCCGGGACACCCACTCGGTGGAGCTGACCGAGGACGGCGAGGCGATGCTGGGCTTCGCCCGCCGGATCCTGGAGGCGCACGAGCAGGCGTCGGCGTTCTTCGCCGGGACGCGCGTGCGCGGCCGGCTGCGGTTCGGTGCCTCGGAGGACTTCGTCCTCACCCGGCTGCCGGAGATCCTGGAGGGCTTCCGCCTCGGTCATCCGGAGGTGGACCTGGAGCTGACGGTGGAGCTGTCGGGCACCCTGCACGAGCGGCTGGCCGCCGGGAGGCTCGACCTGGTGCTGGCCAAGCGGCGCGGGGACGACTCGCGCGGGGAGCTGGTGTGGCGCGACGACCTGGTGTGGATCGGCGCCGAGCGACTGCGCCTGGACGCCGGCCGGCCCGTCCCGCTGATCGTGTACCCGCCGCCCGGCATCACCAGGGACCGCGCGCTGCGGGCCCTGGAGCGGCAGGGCCGCGAGTGGCGGATCGTGTGCACGAGCGGCAGCCTCAACGGGCTGATCGCGGCGGCCCGCGCCGGCCTCGGGGTGATGGCCCACTCCCGCCGCCTGATTCCGCCCGGCCTGGTCCCGCTGCCCGGCGGGGCCGGCCTGCCGGAACTGGGGAAGGTCGACTTCGTCCTCGTGCACGGCCGGCGTCCGGCCGCGGCGGAGGAGGCCGCGAACGCGCTGGCGGCGGCGGTCCTGGCCGGTGGCGAGCGACTGCGGGGGCGCGGCGCGTGACCTCGGCCACCGTAACCGGCGCGTACAGATTCGGTGGAGATTGCGGTTCCGAAACCTACTGACCAGTCAGTATTGTGTCCGTCCCTTCCACATGTGCGCGCATTTCCGGGTCACCGCGCCGGGAAAACGTGAGGTTTGCCAGGTTTCCACCCCCTCCCGTCCGGTGACGGCGTGGGGTACGTTCACCCCGCTGTGCCGAGCATCACCAGGCGCGGCCCAGCAGCAAGGATCGGGGAGCGAGGTTTGCGCGAGTTCACCAACCCGTCGTTGGCGTCGGGGCCGCCGGTGGGCGGTCTGGCCGACGTCGTCTTCGAGCACGCCCGTACGGACCCGCAGCGCGTCGCCCTCGGCCGCAAGGACTCCGCCGGGCAGTGGCGGGACGTGACCGCCGGCGAGTTCCGCGACGAGGTCCTCGCCCTGGCCAAGGGGCTCCTGGCCCGCGGCATCCGCTTCGGCGAGCGCGTCGCGATCATGTCCCGCACCCGTTACGAGTGGACCCTGTTCGACTTCGCCCTGTGGACGATCGGCGCGGAGGTCGTGCCGGTCTACCCGACCTCCTCCGCCGAGCAGTGCTTCTGGATGCTGTACGACGCCGAGGTGTCGGCGGCGATCGTGGAGCACGAGGACCACGCCATGACCATCGCCACGGTCATCGGCCGGCTCCCCAGCCTGCGCCAGCTGTGGCAGCTGGACGCGGGCTGCGTGCAGGAGCTGTACGACGCGGGTGCGCACCTGGACGACGAGGTGGTGCACCGGCACCGGGAGGCGGTCACCCCGGACTCGGTCGCCACGATCATCTACACCTCCGGCACCACCGGCCGCCCCAAGGGCTGCGTGCTCACGCACGGGAACTTCATGTTCGAGGCCGACACCGTCATCGGGCGGTGGGAGCCGGTGTTCCACTCCAAGAAGGGCGACGAGGCGTCCACGCTGCTGTTCCTGCCACTGGCGCACGTCTTCGGGCGGATGGTCGAGGTCGCCACCATCCGCGGGCGGGTCCGCCTCGGCCACCAGCCGCAGCTGCACGCCGCCGCCCTGCTGCCCGACCTGCAGGCCTTCCGGCCCACGTTCATCCTCGCCGTGCCGTACATCTTCGAGAAGGTGTTCAACGCGGCCCGGCGCAGGGCGGAGAAGGAGGGGAGGGACGGGCCCTTCGAGAAGGCCGTCGACATCGCGGTGAAGTACGCCGAAGCCGTCGAGGCCAAGGCGTGGGGCACCGGCACCGGTCCGACGGCGGGTCTGCGGATGCAGCACCAGCTCTTCGACAAGCTGGTCTACTCCAAGGTGCGCGGGGCGATGGGCGGGCGGATCCGCAACGCGATGTCCGGCGGCTCGGCGATGGACCGGCGGCTCGGCCTGTTCTTCGCCGGCGCCGGGGTGCAGATCTACGAGGGCTACGGTCTGACCGAGTCCACGGCGGCCGCCACCGCCAACCCGCCCGAGCGCACCCGCTACGGCACCGTGGGGCAGCCCGTCCCGGGTGTCACCGTGCACATCGCCGACGACGGCGAGGTCTGGCTGCACGGCGGCAACGTCTTCCAGGGCTACCTCAACAACCAGAAGGCCACCGACGCCTCGCTGCACGACGGCTGGCTGGCCACCGGCGACCTCGGCTCCCTGGACGAGGACGGCTACCTGACGATCACCGGCCGCAAGAAGGAGATCCTGGTGACCTCCGGCGGCAAGAGCGTCTCCCCGGGCGTGCTGGAGGAGCGGGTCCGTGATCACCCGCTGGTCAACCAGTGCATCGTCGTCGGCAACGACCGCCCCTACATCGCCGCCCTGGTCACCCTCGACCAGGACGCCGTCGAGCACTGGCTGCTGATGCGCGGGAAGCCGGGGATGGCCCCGGCCCAGCTGGTGCGCGACGCCGACCTGGAGACGGAGGTGCGCCGCGCGGTGGTCGCGGCGAACACCCTCGTCTCCCAGGCCGAGTCCATCCGGACCTTCCGTATCCTGGCCCAGCCGTTCACCGAGGAGCACGGCCTGCTGACTCCGTCGCTGAAGCTGAAGCGGAAGGCGATCGAGAAGGCGTACGCGAACGAGGTCGACGCCCTGTACCAGGCCTGAGACACTGCTCCGGGCGCCGCCGGGGCGGGGGACGCGCCTCGCCGTCCGGTGCGAATCGTGCGATCAGGAATGCGCCGGGGCCCGTGATCGTTGACGATGGGGAGTACCACCTGTCGACAACCGAAGGATCAAGAAGCTCGTGAGCAGCAAGGTCCCCCCGATCATCCTCAACAACGGCGTCGAGATGCCCCAGCTGGGCTTCGGCGTGTGGCAGGTGCCGGACGACGAGGCCGAGCAGGCCGTCGGCACGGCGCTGGAGGCCGGGTACCGCAGCATCGACACAGCGGCGATCTACGGCAACGAAGAGGGCACCGGCAGGGCCATCGCCGCCTCCGGCCTGCCCCGCGAGGACATCTTCGTCACCACCAAGCTCTGGAACAGCGACCAGGGGTACGACTCCACGCTGCGCGCCTTCGACGCGTCGCTGGAGAAGCTGGGTCTGGACCACCTCGACCTGTACCTGATCCACTGGCCGCTGCCGTCCCGGGGCACGTACATCGACACCTACAAGGCGCTGGAGAAGCTGCACGCGGACGGCCGGGTCCGGGCCATCGGCGTGTCCAACTTCCTTCCGGAGCACCTGCGGCGACTGGTCTCGGAGACCTCGGTCGTCCCGGCGGTCAACCAGATCGAGCTGCACCCGCACCTGCAGCAGCACGCCTCCCGCGAGCTCCACGCGGAGCAGGGCATCGCCACCGAGGCCTGGTCACCGCTCGGCCAGGGCAAGGGCCTGCTGGAGGTCCCGGCGATCGTCGCGATCGCGCAGAAGCACGACCGCACCCCCGCCCAGGTCGTGCTGCGCTGGCACGTCCAGCTCGGCAACGTCGTGATCCCGAAGTCGGTCACGCCGTCCCGGATCAAGGAGAACATCGAGGTGTTCGACTTCAGCCTGGACGACGAGGACCTCGCGGCGATCAGCGCGCTCAACGAGGACCGGCGCCTGGGCCCCGACCCGGCCACCTTCGACATGAGCTGACGCCTCGGGCGGCACCGTGCGCCCCCGCCCGCCCGCCGGCGGGGGCGCACGGTGCCGCCGCGGCGCCTGCCGCCCGTACCGCCGTTCAGCCGGCATGCGCGTCGGCGTGCACGACCTCGAACTCCTCCAGGCCGACCACCGCCACGTGCGCCTTGGCCGCGCCCTCGTGCCGGATCGCCGCGTGGGCGGCGCGGGAGGCCGCCAGGCAGGCCCGGTCGGTGAAGAGCGTGCCGACCAGCCCGCGTCCGCGATCCCGGTCCACGAACAGGGCGGCCCTGGCCAGTCCGGGCAGCGTCTCCAGCCGGGGCACCACGCTCGCGTGGAAGGTGTCGGCGAACAGGTCCGTGTCCGCCGGGTCGAACTCCACCCGGGCGATGCGCAGTCCACCGCCGGCGGTGGGCCGCTGGATCGTGTGGAAGACGGCGGCCTCGTAGTTCTCGACCGCGACGGTCCCGGCGAAGGGTTCCAGCAGCGCGGGCCGCCGCTCGCGCATCACCTCGTCGCTGTTGTGCCGGGCCTCCTCGGACTCCCACCAGCTCACCGTGAGCAGCTTGCCGAGGTCACGGTCGACGAAGACGCCCGCGCCCCGGTATCCGGGCCGCTCCTCGAGCAGGTCGTGCCCCTCCGAGTTCAGGGCCCGGATCGCCGTGTCCAGTCCGGCGGGATCGCCGGTCGCGTACACCGTGCGCACGAACATGAATCCTCGCCTCCCGGTGCGGTGACCCCTCACGGGTCCGGCCACGGGTTCGGCCACTTCGGTACGGTCCCCCGCCTCCAGTCTTGCCCGGGTGGCGAACCGCCGCAATTCACTCAGTTGGGCTGGCCCAGGGGGCGTACGACCACGGTGTTGACGTCCACCCCGGCCGGCTGCCGGATCGCCCACAGGATCGAGTCGGCGATCTGGCCGGCGGTGAGGAGGTGGCCCGGGGGCAGGCTGCCGTTGGTGTCCCAGAACGGCGTCTCCACGCGCCCGGGCGCGACCAGGGTCACGCCGATGCCGAACTCCGTGACCTGCCGCCGGGTGTTCTCGGCGAGCCCGGTGACCGCCCACTTCGTCGCCCCGTACAGGTTGCCGGGCGTGTTCACGAACCCGGCGACGCTGCCGACCAGCACGATCCGGCCCCGGGTCTCCTTCAAGGCCTCCACGGAGGCGCGGACGAGCAGGGCCGGTCCGAGCACGTTGGTCAGCACCATCTCGGTCCAGCCCGCGGGGTCGCCCTCGGCGACGGAGTCGTGGGTGGCGAAGCCGGCGTTGGCGACGACGGTGTCCAGCCGGCCGTACGCCTTGAGCGTGTGCTCGACGGCGTTCCGCACGTCGTCGAACGCCGCCGCGTCACCGGCGACCGTCAGCAGCGCCCCGGGATTGCCGAGCCCGTCGGCGAAGTCCCGCAGCCGCTGCTCCGAGCGGCCGGTGACGGTCACCCGGTGCCCCGCGTCCAGCAGCTGCCGGGCCACGGCCGCGCCGATACCGCTGCCGCCGCCCGTGATGAGCGCGACCGGTGAGTCGTTCATGAAGTCCCCCTGTTCTCCCCTGTGTTGCGCTGTGCTGCGCGAACGAACGCGAGGAAGTCCAGCACGTGGAGTGCGCTCCAAGTCAAGGGCCGTCGCAGGTGGACCGGTACGGCCGGCGCGAGGGCGGCAAGCGGCGCCGTTCCGCCTCGGTCAGCCCGGTCGCCCCGGCGGACTCCGGCTACGCCGGGCGTACCGCCGCGTGCACCGTGTAGGCGGCCAGGACGAAGAGGTCCGGCCTGTGGTGCACGCTCGCCGGGTCGGACGGGTCGAGCAGGCGGTCGAGGGTGACCCGGTCCTCCGGGTCGAGGGCCTCGGCGGCGCCTTCGCGCAGACGGGACAGGGACGCGGCGGCGTAGGCGCGGGCGCGATCGCCGGCGGGGGCGGGCAGGTCGAGCAGGAAGGAGCGGGTGCGGGTGCGGGTGAGGCCGGCCGCGGTCAGCAGGGCGGGCCAGTCCTCCGTCTCGGCGACGGAGCCGGGCAGGTCGGCCCGCATCCGGGCGAACCACTCCTCCTCCAGGACGTCCAGCCGCGCCTGCAGACCGGGGCGGCCGATGCCGATGTCCCGCGGCAGGAAGCGGGAGGGCAGCCCGCCTTCGAGGATGGCCAGGGTGCCGCCGGGGGCCAGCCGCTCGGCGAACGCGGCCAGGGCGGAGCGCTGGTCGCCGAGGTGGTGCAGGCTGCGGCTCGCCCAGAGCAGGTCCGCCGGGTACTGCAACTCGTCCAGGGCCCCGGGCAGCTCACCGGTGACGGTGTCGAAGCGGTCGCCGACGCCCTGCCGGGCGGCCCGGGCGCGGGCGCGTTCCAGCAGCGGCCCGGCGCTGTCGACGGAGACGACCCGGGCCCCGGGGAACGCCTCGGCGAACAGGCAGGAGACGACGCCCGGGCCGCTGCCCGCGTCCACGATCAGCCCCGGCTCGGTCACCTCCTGAGCCAGCCATGCCATGGCCCGCTCGTACACGGGGGCCAGTAGCTCCGCCTGCGCCTCCAGGTGGGGGCCCAGCTCGCTCCAGTCGACGTCCGTGTCCGTGCCGTGAGCATGCCCGTGCCCTTGCCCGTGGCGGTGCCCGGTGTCGTGGTGGTCGTGCGCCATGAAGGTCAGCCTTCCGTCCGGATGCGGTCAGGGTGCGACGGCACACCGGGCGCGGGCCACCTCTGTTGCGGTTACGGCAAAATCGGGTGGAACGTGCGATCCGCCGGGGCCGGCCCATCGGCGGCCGGCCCCGGCGGACGCTCACCGCGTCAGCGCGTCACGGCAGCGGCGGGTAGGCGTTCTGCATCAGCTGCTGGAACTGGGCGGGGAACCAGTGCCCGGCCAGCGGCGCGTTCGGCAGGGAGCCCGTGGGGTTGTTGCCGTTGCGCGAGTTGCCGCCGTAGGTGGGGTCGCACATCCGGTCGAAGCCCTTGCCCTCGTCGTTGCTGATGGCGGAGCTGGCGCCGTCCGACTCGCCCGGGGGCTTGACCCAGACGTAGGCGTCGATCCCGGTCGCCGGTGCGGCGGTCGGCCGTTCGCCGAGGCCGGCGCCGCTCTGGTTGCACCAGTTGCCGCCGTGGGTGCGCCGGTCGACGCGGCTGCCGTTGACGTAGTCGTCGACCGACGTCTGCGGGCCGGACTTGGTCGGCCGGGCGGAACCGCCCCAGCCGTTGCGGGAGGTGTCGACCAGCATGCCGATGTTCGACTTGAACCCGGACGCTACGAGCTTGTCGCGCAGCCCCTGGGCGAAGGACTGCTCGTCCACGTACCAGTTCCAGTCCACCCACTTGGACTGGCGCACCGTCTGCCCGTTGACGCTGTCGGTGATCTTGAAGTACGGCTCCTTGGTCGGGCTGTAGTTCGCCGTGTTGACGATGAAACCGGCCACGTCGTCGACGCTCGCGCCGTTGCTGGTGGCGACCTTGTGGAACTCCTGGACGGACGGGTCCAGGTTGGAGTCCCAGCCCAGCCAGCCGTGGTGGCCGGCGTCGATGTAGTTGTAGACGTTCGGGACGGCGCCCAGCTTGTCCAGGGCGTAGCCGACGCCCTTCTCGTAGTTGCCGTTGGACTTCATGGTCACGCAGGCGTCGGTGGTGGTGTTGGTGCCGCCTGCGTTGGTGACCAGGTTGGGCAGGGAGTCGGGCTCGATGACGGTGGCGATCCTGAGGCCCGCGTACTTCGGGTCGGACAGGATCGAGGCGATCGGGTCGATGTACTGGGACTTGTACTTGGCGAGGTCGTCGGGTCCGAGTTCGCCGTTGGAGGCGAGGGCTGAGCAGTCACGGCCGGGCAGGTCGTAGATGACGAGCTGGACGACGAGGTCGCCGGAGCCCTTCTGCTTCAGTGCCTCGTCCAGGTGGTCGCGCAGGCCCATGCCGTCGCCCACGCCCTCGATGGTGGCGATCCGGTCGAGCCAGACGGCGGTGGGCTGGTCGGCGACGCGGCTGCCGCCCGGTTCCGCGGCGGCCTTGGCCGACCATTCGGGGTTCACGTACACCTTGGCGCCGGTGTAGGGGTTGTCTACCCGGCTGCCGGTGCCGCCCCCGCCGTCGCCCCCGCCGGTGCCGCCGCCGGTGCCGCCACCGGTGTCGCCGCCCGTGCCACCGCCCGTCCCGCCGCTGCCGCCGTCGACGTTGCAGGTGACGCCGTCGAGGGTGAAGGTGGCGGGCACGTCGTTGGTGCCGCTGTAGGAGCCGTTGAAGCCGAAGCTGACCGTGCCGCCGGACGGCAGGCCGCCGTTGTAGCCCTCGTTGGCGGCGGTCACGGACGTGCCGCTCTGGGTGATCCTGGCGTTCCAGCCGCTGGTGACCTTCTGCGAGCCTGCGTACGACCACTTCAGCGACCAGCTCGACTTGGTGGCCGAGTTGTTGGTGATCGTCACGGCCGCGGTGAAGCCGGTGTTCCACTGACTCTGCACCTTGTAGTCGACGGTGCAGGGCACGGCGGCGAGACCGGCGCCGGAGTCGGCCGGGATGGCCGCGAACGCCGTCCCGGTGGCTCCGGCGAGCAGGCCCAGGGCCACGAGCAGCGTCGTTGTTCTGGTACGACTCATGAGTGCGGGTTTCCTTCTCTCCGTGAGGGTGGAGAACTTCGGGTGGGGGGTCACGGGTTCAGGGCGCGCAGGTGGTCGCGCAGCCCGGCGCCGTAGGCGGTGGGTGTGCCGTCGTAGCTGGAGATCAGGGACGGCCCGGAGGAGCAGTCCCAGGTGTTCCAGGTCCAGCCCAGGTACGACAGGCCGCGGTCGTCGAACCACTTCATGACCTGGTCGGTGAATCCGTGGGCGCAGGCGTTCTCACCGACCTCCCCGGCGACGAGCGGCACCTGGGCCGCGACCGGGGCGAGTGTGGAGTTCCAGCAGCTCTCGCTGGAACAGGTGTTGAAGTTGTACACGTGGTACGCGGCGGCGAGATTGCCCGCCGGGTCGGTGGGCCGGTACGTCAGCCACTGGCCGAGGTCGTTGGAGTACGCGAGTCCGCCGGCCATGACGACGTTCTTCGCACCGGCGCCGCGGATGCTGTCCACCAGGTCCTGCATGCCGGCGACCTCGTAGGGGATGCCGGGGCAGGTGCCGCCGTCGCGCCAGCACTTCCAGGCGTCCGTGGCGCTGCTGGTCGCCCGGTCCGGATACGGCTCGTTGAACAGGTCGAACACGGCGGCCGGGTCGTCCTTGAAGATGCCTGCGACCGATGCCCAGAAGGAGGGGGCGTAGCTCATGTCGGGCATCGGCTTCTGGCAGGTGGCGTGCACGTCGGAGCAGCCGGCCGAGTTGCCGGTGTACTGGCCGTAGGACCAGTGCATCTCGAGGATCGGCGTCATGCCGTGCGCCTCGACGCGGGCCACCAGGTCCTTGACCGCGTTGATGTAGTTGGTACCGCCGTACTCGGGCTTGATGTCGGAAAGACCCAGCCAGCACTCCTCGTTGAGCGGGATGCGGACCGCGGTGGCCTTCCAGCCGGCGATCGCCCTGATCGCCGCGTCGTCCACCGGGCCGTCCCAGATGCCGTAGCCCTGCACGCACATGAACTCGCCGCCGGAGCGGTTCACGCCGAGCAGGCGACGGGTCCTGCCGGACGCGTCCACCAGCTTGGTGCCCGCCACGTGCAGGGCGGGCGCGGTGCCGTCGGCCGGCGGCGGGTCGGTCGGCGGAGGATCGGTCGGTTCCGAGTCCACGTTGCAGGTGGTGCCGTTGAGCTTGAACGCCGCCGGTACGGCGTTGCCGCCGCCCGGCCGGGAGGCCAGGAACCCGGCGCTGACGCTCGCGCCGGTGCCGAGCGCACCGTTCCAGCTCTCGTTGGCCGCGGTCACGGCGGTGCCGGACTGCGCCCACTTGGCGTTCCAGCCCTGGGTGACCTTCTGACCGCCGGGGAAGTCGAAGGTCAGTTTCCAGCCGCTCAGTGCCGCCTGGTTGTTGGTGACTTTCACCGATCCCTGGAAGCCGTTGTCCCACTGACCGGTGACGGAGTACTCCACCGTGCACGCGGGTGTGGCTCCCTGGGCCGCCACCACCGGGACGACCGCGCTCACGACGAGCGCGACCGCACCGGCGGCGGCTAAAAGTACTGAACGCGGGGGGTGTCGCATGAGCGACTCCTTGCAGCTTGGCGCGTCGTGACGGACGCGTCGACTGATTGGAATCGCTCCCACTGGTGCGAAGGAAGGTAGCGGCAACAGGCCCGCTTGCCCAGAGGAGTTGCCGACTTTTCCCGGGCGGGAGCCCCCGAATCTTTTCGACTCTTCAAGGACCTTGACCCCACTGGGCGCCATCCCCACTATGGGAGCGCTCCCACTGGTTCAAGCCTTGACTTCTCCCGAGCCGCAGCCGCAAGGAGGAACCAGCACCATGGATCCCGGACGCAGGCGCAGCGCCGCTCGGCGATGGTGGACCGCCACCCTGGCCGCGCTCGCCCTGCCCCTGACGATGCTCGCGACCGGCACGACGACCGCGCACGCGGCGGCCGTCCAGTGCAGCGTCGACTACAAGACCAACGACTGGGGCTCGGGCTTCACCGCCGACCTCACCCTCACCAACCGCGCGTCCACCGCGATCGACGGCTGGACGCTGACGTACGGCTACACGGGCAACCAGAAGCTGACCAACGGCTGGAACGGCAGCTGGTCCCAGTCCGGTCAGACGGTCACCGTGAGGAACGCCTCGTACAACGGCACGATCGCCGCGGGCGCCGCGGTCTCCACGGGCGCCCAGTTCACCTACAGCGGCAGCAACGCCGCACCGGCCTCCTTCGCGGTCAACGGCACCACCTGCGCCGGCGCGCACCAGCCGCCGGTCACCGTGCTGACCAGCCCCGCGGCGGGCGCGGTCTACTCGCAGGGGGACGCCGTCCCGCTCGCGGCGACCGCGGCGGCGGCCGACGGCGCGACCGTCAGCAAGGTGGAGTTCTACGACGACACCACGCTGCTGGGAACGGACACGAGCGCCCCGTACTCGCTCTCCGCCTCAAGTTTGACCGTGGGCAGTCATTCTTTGCTGGCGAAGGCGTACGACAGCCTGGGCGCTTCCGCGGAGTCCACGCCGGTCGGCATCACCGTCGCCTCCGGGCCGGCCGTGGTGGCCTCCCCCACCCAACTGGGCTTGCAGCAGGGCAAGTCCGGCACCTTCGACGTCAAGCTGTCGACGCGGCCGAGCGCGAACGTGACGGTGGACGTCGCCCGCACGGGCGGCAACACGGGCCTGTCGGTCACCGGCGGCTCCTCGCTGACCTTCACGCCGTCCAACTGGAACACGGCGCAGAAGGTGACCGTCTCCGCCGACTCCTCCGGCACCGGCAGCGCCACCTTCACCGCCTCGGCGACCGGCCACAGCAAGGCCGTGGTCACGGTGACGGAGCTGGCCGCGTCCAAGGCGTACGACGCCCGCTTCCTGGACCTGTACGGGAAGATCACCAACCCGGCCAACGGCTACTTCTCCCCCGAGGGCATCCCGTACCACTCGGTGGAGACGCTGATCGTCGAGGCGCCGGACTACGGTCACGAGACCACGTCCGAGGCGTACAGCTACCTCATCTGGCTGCAGGCGATGTACGGCAAGGTCACCGGGGACTGGTCCAAGTTCAACGGCGCCTGGGACGTCATGGAGAAGTACATGATCCCCACGCACGCCGACCAGCCGACGAACTCCTCCTACAACGCCTCGAAGCCGGCGACGTACGCGCCCGAGCTGGACACGCCGAACGAGTACCCGGCGAAGCTGGACACGGGCGTGCCGGTGGGACCGGACCCGATCGCCGGAGAGCTGAAGAGCGCGTACGGCACGGACGACGTCTACGGCATGCACTGGATCCAGGACGTCGACAACGTGTACGGCTACGGCAACGAGCCGGGCAGGTGCGAGGCGGGCCCGACGGCCACCGGTCCCTCGTACATCAACACCTTCCAGCGCGGCGCCCAGGAGTCGGTCTGGGAGACCGTCCCGCAGCCGACCTGCGACGCCTTCAAGTACGGCGGCAGGAACGGCTATCTGGACCTGTTCACCGGCGACTCCTCCTACGCCAGGCAGTGGAAGTACACGGACGCCCCGGACGCCGACTCGCGCGCGGTGCAGGCCGCGTACTGGGCGGACGTGTGGGCGAAGGCCCAGGGCAAGGGCGGTGACGTCTCCGCGACGGTCGCCAAGGCGGCGAAGATGGGCGACTACCTGCGCTACGCCATGTACGACAAGTACTTCAAGAAGATCGGCAACTGCGTCGGGCCCACGTCCTGCGCGGCCGGCACCGGCAAGGACGCCTCGCACTACCTGCTGTCCTGGTACTACGCCTGGGGCGGCGCCACCGACACCTCCGCCGGCTGGGCCTGGCGCATCGGCTCCAGCCATGTCCACGGCGGCTACCAGAACCCCCTCGCCGCCTACGCGCTCAGCTCCTACGCCGACCTCAAGCCCAAGTCGGCGACCGGTGCGAGCGACTGGGGCAAGTCGCTGCAGCGCCAGCTGGAGTTCTACCAGTGGCTGCAGTCCTCCGAGGGCGCGATCGCGGGCGGCGCGACCAACAGCTGGCAGGGCCGGTACGCGGCCGCGCCGGCGGGCACGCCGACCTTCTACGGCATGTACTACGACTGGCAGCCCGTCTACCACGACCCGCCGTCCAACCAGTGGTTCGGGTTCCAGGCCTGGTCCATGGAGCGGGTCGCCGAGTACTACCAGCAGACCGGGAACGCCACGGCGAAGGCGGTCCTGGGCAAGTGGGTGAAGTGGGCGCTGTCCAAGACCACGGTCAACCCGGACGGCACCTACCGGATCCCCTCCACCCTGCAGTGGTCGGGCCAGCCGGACACCTGGAACGCGTCGAGTCCCGGCTCCAACGGCGGACTCCACGTGACGGTCGCCGACTACACCGACGACGTCGGCGTGGCGGCCGCGTACGCCAAGACCCTCACCTACTACGCCGCCAGGTCCGGTGACGCCGACGCCAAGTCGACCGCCAAGGCGCTGCTGGACGGCATGTGGGGCAACCACCAGGACAGCCTGGGCATCGCCGTCCCCGAGACCCGCAGCGACTACAGCCGGTTCGGCGACAGCCTGTACGTGCCCAGCGGCTGGACCGGCACCATGCCGAACGGCGACGCGATCGACTCCTCCTCGACCTTCTCCTCGATCCGGTCCTTCTACAAGAACGACCCGGCCTGGTCGAAGATCGAGGCCTACCTCAAGGGCGGCGCCGCGCCCGTCTTCACGTACCACCGCTTCTGGGCCCAGGCGGACATCGCCCTGGCCATGGGCTCGTACGCGGAGCTTCTCGAATAGTCCCCGCCGGCGCTCCGCGTACACGACCCCGTCACAGGGCGACGGGGTCACCCGGCCGGGTGGTCCCCCTCCCGCACAGGGGGCCGCCCGGCCGTCGCGCCTTTCCCTCCCCCACGCACCGGAGGGGACCCCACCGTGCGCAGAACCCGCATCCTCACGGCCGTCCTGGCGCCGGCCGCCGGTGCTCCGGGCCCGCCGGTGCCTCCGGGCCCGCCGGTGCCTCCGGGCCCGCCGGTGCCTCCGGGCCCGTTACCTGACCTTTCCGGTGAAGACCGACGCCTCCGAATCGAAGTCCGGGGTGACCTCGATCTGGATGAGCTTCTCGCCCTTCGGGAGCTCGCAGCCCCAGGGCACGTTGAGGGAGCGGCCGGCGAGAAGCCTGGTCTCGGGGCCGCCCTCCAGACCCGCGTCGGAGTCGAAGACCGCCTCACTGCTCTTGCCGTCCCGGCCGTAGGAGCAGTTGACGGTGAGGGCGGTCGGGTCGAAGGTCTTGCTGCCGGCGTTCTTGAGCTTGATGGTGAACCCGAGGTAGGACGCGTTCTCGGGCTCGCCGAACTCGCCGGTCACCGCCCGCTTGAATCCCGAGAGGCCGACCTCGACGTCCGAATCGTCGTATACGACGGTGTCGTCGAGAGCGTATATCCCGTCGTCGCTCGTCTCGGGGGCCGGCGTGGACTCGTCGTCGGCCGGGGTGACGTCCTCGTCGTCCGCTGCGGCGGTCTTCGTGACCGTCACGGTGGGCGCCGGCTTGGCCTCGGCGCCTCCGGTGACGCCCGCCGTGACCAGCGCCGACACCACGGCCGCCGCGGCGGCTGCCGCCACGGCGATCACGGCTGTACGGGATTTCCCCGGGGGCACGGGCGGGGGAACCGCCGGTCCGTGACCCGGCATGGGCGGTGGTGTGAAGTCGGTGCTCATGGTCCCCTCTAGGACAGGTTGTTGACTATTGAATGATCTCCTTTCATCAAGCGGAATGTGAACCCCCCGTGATGAAACCGTGTCCACACCGGTCAGGGGGTCACGGTTTCCGGAAGGCGCGCAGGCTGAAGCGCGGGTCCGCGCGGCGGCGGTCCTGGTCCGGGAGGCGGGCCAGGCGCGCGGCGAACTCCTCGGTGCGCGGCTCGCCCGGCGGCAGCAGGGTGAACCAGCCGCGTCGCAGGTCGGCGATGGTGGCACGGGGGCTGCGGCCCTGCCCGGCGCCGGTGAAGGAGGCGTGGCCCACGGGCCGGAGGCCGTGCCGGGCGGCGTGCGCGGTGACGGTGCCGGCGGCGTCCGCGGCGGGGCGGTGCGGGCGGGAGGCGAGGACGGCGTCGATGTCGCTGCCGACGTCGTGGGCCGCGGCCTTGTCGACGGTGGTGACGTAGACCCCGCCGGGCCGCAGCACCCGGGCGCACTCGGCGACGACCGCGCGCACGTCCTCGGGGTCCCGCAGCAGGTGCAGCAGCCAGACGGTGGTGACGGCGTCGACGCTGCCGGTGCGGAAGGGCAGCCGGTGGCTGTCGGCCCGCACGACCGCGCCGGGCAGCCGCGCCGCGGCCATGCGGACCATGGCGGAGGCGAGGTCGGCGCCCGTCACCCGCAGGCCGGGGCGGGCGGCGGCGAGCCGGCGGGTGACGATCCCGGTGCCGCAGGCGACGTCGAGGAGGTGGCCCGGGGTGTCGGGTATCAGGCCGAGGAGGGCCTGCGCGGCGGCTCCGGCGCGGTCTTCGCCGCCGCGCGAGGCGTCGTAACGGGTGGCTTCTTCTTCGTAGTCGAGCACGCCGCTCAGTGTGCGCCGTGGCCCGGGGCGATGTCCTCCACCCTGCGGGCGAGCGCGAAGTCCTTCTCGGTGAGGGCGCCGCCCGCGCTGTGGGTGTGCACGCTGAAGGAGACGGTGTGGTAGCCGAGGGTGAGGTCGGAGTGGTGGTCCAGCTCGTCCTGGATGCCTGCGATGTGGACGACGAGCGCCGCCGCCGCGAAATGCGAGCCGAGCCGGTAGGAGCGGGTGAGCCGGTCGCCGTCCACCGACCAGCCGGGCAGTTCGGCCAGCCGGTCCTCGATCTCCTTCTGGGACAGCGGTTCGACGGCCATGGCCGGTCTCCCTTCGTGGCGGTGGGGTGGCCCCAGTGGAAGGCGGTACGTGCTCAGCCTGCCACGCCCGGGGCGAGCGCACTCCGCCGACGCGTCGGCCGTGCCCGCGGGAGGCGGCCGGATCACGCGTGCGGACCTCGATCACCCGTACCCGTGTCGATTAGGGTCGTCCGTATGACCATTGTCGCGTCCGGTCCTCCCGTATCCACGTCCGCCGCCGTCACCGACAAGGGGGTCGGCCCGCACCTGCGCGCCTGGCGGGAGCGGCGCCGGATCTCACAGCTGGAACTCGCCCTGCGCGCCGACTCCTCCGCCCGGCACATCAGCTTCATCGAGACCGGCCGGTCCCGGCCCAGCGAGGAGATGGTGCTGCGGCTCGCAGAGCACCTGGACGTGCCGGTGCGCGAGCGCAACGCCCTGCTGCTGGCGGCCGGTTACGCGCCCCGATTCCCGGAGACGCCGCTGAACGACCCGGCACTGGACGGGCTGCGCGACGGCATGGAACGCCTCATCCAGGGCTACGAGCCCTACCCCGCGCTGGTGGTGGACGCCGGTTACACGGTCGTCGCCGCGAACCGGGGCATCGCGATGCTCCTGGAGGGCGTGCCCGAGAAGCTGATGACACCGGCACCGAACGCGATGCGGCTGACCCTGCACCCGGAGGGGCTGGCGCCGCGCATCCGCAACCTGCGCGAGTGGCGCGGGCACCTGCTGGCGCAGATGGAGCGGGACATCGCCCTGCAGCGCTCCGACCGGCTCCGCGCCCTGTACGAGGAGGTGTCGGCCTACCCGGTGCCCGCGGACGCGCCCGGCGACGAACCCGAGGAGCCGGTGCCCTACTTCGCGCTGCCCATGCGGATCGAGCACGAGGGCCGGATCCTGTCCTTCGTGTCGTCCATCTCCACCTTCAACACCCCGATGGACGTCACGGTCGCCGAACTCGCCATCGAGACGTTCCTGCCGGCGGACGCCGCGACCACCAAGTACCTGCACACACTGCTCGGCTGACCGACCGTCACCCGTGCCCGTGTCTCCGGCCGGTGCCGGCCTCGTGTGCGCGGCGGCGTCCCGTGGCAGACTGCCCGCGTACTTCGGCGCGTAGGGAGGGCGTGGCGTGAGTGAGCGGCGGGCCGCGCCCACCGTCGGCCAGGTGGTGCTCGGCAAGCGGCTGCAGGAGCTGCGGGAGGCGGCCGGGCTGAGCCGCGAGGAGGCCGCCCGGGTGCTGCGGGTGGCGTCGGCGACCGTACGGCGCATGGAGATGGCCGAGGTCGCCCTGAAGATCCCGTACGTGCAGGTGCTGCTGTCCGCCTACGGGGTGCCCGGGCACGAGGCGGCCGTGTTCGTACGGCTCGCCGAGGACGCCAACCAGCCGGGCTGGTGGCAGCGGTTCCACGACGTGCTGCCGGACTGGTTCAGCCTGTACGTCAGCCTGGAGGGCGCCGCCCGGGTCATCCGCTCCTACGAGCCGCACTTCGTGCCCGGCCTGCTGCAGAGCGAGGCGTACGCGCGGGCGGTGATGGAGGCCGGCACGATCGGGCAGACCAGGCCGGAGACGATCGAGCGGCACGTGTCACTGCGCATGGAACGCCAGCGGCTGCTGGAGCGGGACGATCCGCCGCACCTGTGGGTGATCATGGACGAGACGGTCCTCAGGCGCCCGGTGAGCGTGCGGCCGGAGGTCATGCGGGACCAGCTGGACCGGCTGCTGGAGTACGCGGAACGGGACCGGGTCACGCTGCAGATCGCCGAGTTCGCGGCGGGCCCGCATCCGGGGACGTACGCGCCGTTCACGCTGTTCCGGTTCGCCGAACCGGAGCTGCCGGACATGGTCTTCACCGAGTACCTCACCGGCGCGCTCTATCTGGACGCGCGCCGGGAGGTCGCCGCCCATCTGGAGGTGCTGGACCGCATGACGGCCTTCGCGGCCTCCGCCCAGCGGACGCTGAAGGTGCTGCGGGAACACCGCGAAGTGCTCTGACCGCCGCGGCCGGGGGCCTCGGGCCGCGTACCTCCCCGGTCAGGCCGCGCCTCCCTTCGCGTCCCGGTCGTCGTCGACGATCTCCGCGTCGACCACGCCCTCCTCCTCGGCGGCGGCGCCGTGTTCGGCGGCGCCCGGCTGCCCGGCGCCCGGCTGCCCGGCGTCGCCGCCGGACGCGGCGGCCTCGTACATGGCCTGGCCCATCTTCTGGCTGACACCGGCGAGCCGGTCGACGCCCGCGCGCAGGGCGGCGGTGTCCGCGTTCTGTTCCAGCAGGGTCTTGAGGCCCGTGATCGCCTCCTCGACCTCGCCGCGGGTGGCGGCGGGCACGCGGTCGCTGTTGTCGGCGAGGAACTTCTCGGTCTGGTAGACGAGTTGCTCGGCCTGGTTCCGGGTCTCGGCGGCCTCGCGGCGGTTGCGGTCCTCCTCGGCGTACTGTTCCGCCTCCCGCATCATGCGGTCGATGTCGTCCTTGGGCAGGGCGGAGCCGCCGGTGACCGTCATCTTCTGCTCGCGGCCGGTCGCGAGGTCCTTGGCGGAGACGTGCATGATGCCGTTGGCGTCGATGTCGAAGGCCACCTCGATCTGCGGGACGCCGCGCGGGGCGGGCGGCAGCCCGGTGAGGTCGAAGACGCCGAGCTTCTTGTTGTACGCGGCGATCTCGCGTTCGCCCTGGTAGACCTGGATCCCGACCGAGGGCTGGTTGTCGGCGGCGGTGGTGAAGATCTCCGAACGGCGGGTCGGGATCGTGGTGTTGCGCTCGATCAGCTTGGTCATGATGCCGCCCTTGGTCTCGATGCCGAGGGACAGCGGGGTGACGTCGAGGAGCAGCACGTCCTTGACGTCGCCGCGGATGACGCCGGCCTGGAGGGCAGCGCCGACGGCGACGACCTCGTCGGGGTTGACGCCCTTGTGCGGGTCCTTGCCGGTGAGGTCCCTGACCAGGTCGGTGACGGCGGGCATCCGCGTGGAGCCGCCGACCAGGATGACGTGGTCGATCGCGGACAGTTCCACCCGGGCGTCCCGCACCGCCTGGTGGAAGGGGGTCTTGCAGCGGTCCAGCAGGTCGGCGGTCAGCTCCTGGAACTGCGCCCGGGTCAGCTTCTCCTCCAGGTGCAGCGGGCCCTCGGCGGAGGCGGTGATGTACGGCAGGTTGATCGAGGTCTCCGAGGAGGAGGACAGCTCGATCTTGGCCTTCTCGGCGGCCTCCCGCAGCCGCTGCACCGCCATCTTGTCGGCCCCGAGGTCGATGCCGTACTGCCCCTTGAAGCGTTTGACCAGGTGCTCCACGATCCGCTGGTCCCAGTCGTCGCCGCCGAGGCGGGTGTCGCCGTTGGTGGCCTTCACCTCGATGACGCCCTCGCCGATCTCCAGCAGCGACACGTCGAAGGTGCCGCCGCCCAGGTCGAAGACGAGGACGGTCTGCTCCTCGCCCCGGTCCAGGCCGTAGGCGAGGGCCGCGGCCGTCGGCTCGTTGATGATCCGCAGCACCTTCAGGCCGGCGATCTCCCCGGCCTCCTTGGTCGCCTGCCGCTGGGAGTCGTCGAAGTACGCGGGCACGGTGATCACCGCGTCCGTGACGTCCTCGCCCAGGTAGGCCTCCGCGTCCCGCTTGAGCTTCTGCAGCACCCGCGCCGACAGCTCCTGGGCACGCAGGCGGGCGCCGTCGATGTCCCCGTGTTCGGGGAAGCGCCAGGCCGCGTCGCCCATGTGGCGCTTGACCGAGCGGGCGGTGCGCTCGACGTTGGTCACGGCCTGCCGTTTGGCGACCTCGCCGACCAGCACCTCGCCGTTCTTGGCGAACGCCACCACCGACGGTGTGGTCCGCGCACCCTCCGCGTTGGCGACGACCGTGGGCTCCCCGCCCTCCAGGACGGCCACCACCGAGTTCGTCGTCCCGAGATCGATCCCGACCGCACGTGCCATGGTTCGTCCCCTTCCGCCCGGGCGCCTCCGGCACTCCCAGCACAGGACGTGCGGACGGCGCTGTCAATCGCACGAGTGCCCAGGAAACGGGGATGCCGCGCCCCTCGCGCCCGGCCGGGCGGGACGCGGCATCCGGGGACGTGGGAGCGTCAGGCCAGCTCGGCCGTCAGGGTGATGCTCGTGCCGGTCAGGGCCTGGCTGACCGGGCAGTTCTTCTTGGCGTCCTCGGCGGCCGAGGCGAAGCCCTCCGCGTCCAGGCCGGGCACCTCGCCGCGCACGGTGAGGTGGATGCCGGTGATGCCCTCGCCCGGCTGGAAGGAGACGTCGGCGTTGGTCTCCAGCCGGGTGGGCGGGGTGCCGGCGCCGGCCAGGGCGTGCGAGAGGGCCATGGAGAAGCAGCTGGAGTGGGCGGCGGCGATCAGCTCCTCGGGGCTGGTCCTGCCGTTCGCGTCCTGGGCGCGCGAGGCCCACGTCACCGGCTGGCTGCCGATGCCGGAGGAGTCGAAGGTGACGACGCCGTTGCCCTCGAGCAGGTTGCCTTCCCAGACGGTGTGTGCGGTGCGCGTGGTAGCCACGGTGGTTCCTTTCGCGTGTTGTCCCGTCGCCGGGATCCTCTGCCCCTATCCGATCACATCCGGGCCCGGCGCATGCCGAGGCGCATCCGTTTCTCAGGCGGCCCGTTCCTCCCGCGCGTCCGTGGCGAGGGGCACCTGCGGCCCCTCCAACTCGGCCAGCCAGCGGCGCAGTACGCGGTGCACGTGCTCGGCGCCGGCCGGCGTCTGCCCGTCCCCGGCGGGCGCGCTCAGGTCCAGGGGCGACAGCAGGAAGGGGCGGGACTGGGCGCCGCCGAGGCCGCCGTGGGAGCCGATCTGCTCCTCGAAGGCGAGGACTTCGCCGTCGGCGGGGTCGTGGGCGGAGTTCACCATGATGTCCGCGGTGTGCGGGAAGGAGTGGGTGCGGCGCACGGCGTCGGCCGCGCCGGGGCCGAAGCGGGCCAGCGGGCCGTCCTCGTCGTCCAGCTCGGCCACCGGGACCTCGGCGCCGTGTGCCCCCAGCACCACGCCGCCGTGCCGTTCGCTGCGCACGAGCAGGAAGCCGATGCCCGGGTGGTTGGCGAGGGTGGTGAGCAGGCCGGGGTGACGGGCGTCGAGCTCCTCCCTGGTCATGCGGTGCGGCACGTCCGGGAAGGAGACCAGGCCGAGGTTGCCGGAGGCCAGCACGATCGGCTCCGAGTCGCGGGCGGGGCGGTGATGGCCGCCCTTCTCCTCCACCGGCCGGCGCAGGGCCGCCCGGACGGCCGCGCGGGCCTCGGCGCCGCTGTGGGTGCGTTCGGCCCGGCGGGGGACGGGCAGTCCGCAGCCGGCCCGGACGAGGTCGCCGAGGGTGAGGCCGTAGCGGGCGCGGAAGGTCTCGCCGGGGCTCTGCCCGTGGTCGGACAGGACGACGATCCGGTAGGGGCGCGGGGCGTGTTCGGCGACCCGTTCGAGCAGGGCGAGCGAGCGGTCGAGGCGCTCCAGCACCTTCTCGGCGTCCCGGCTGCGCGGCCCGGAGTGGTGGGCGACCTCGTCGTAGGCGACGAGGTCGGCGTAGACGGCGGTGCGGCCGGCGAGCATGTCGCCCATCACCGCGGCGACGACGACGTCGCGTTCGACGACGGTGGCGAAGGCGCGGACGAACGGGTAGAGGCCGCCGCGGCCGACGCGGGGGCGCTGCCTGCGGACGCGGGCCCGGGTCGACTGGCCGATCTCGCGGGTGACCTCTGCGACGAAGGACAGGGCGGTGCGCACGGCGTTGGCGGGGTCGCAGAAGTAGGCGAAGTAGCCGGCTCGGGACCGGTTCCCGCGGTCCCGGCGGCGGGCGGCGATGGACAGCACGAGCGCCTGCTCGCCGGCGCCGCCGCTGAAGAGGTTGCCGCGGCTGGCGCCGTCGACGGCGAGCAGCCCCGCGTCGCCGGTGTGCGCCATGGCGCGGCGCTGCAGTTCGGCGGCGCTGGTCGGCCGGTTGCAGACCATCACCTCGCCCCGGTCCTTCTCGTACCAGCGGAAGGCGGGCACGTCGAAGGTGCTGCCGTGCAGGATGCCGAGCTGGCTGGCGCCGGTCTGGCTGGACCAGTCGGTGCGCCAGGGGGTGAGGCGGTGGGTCGGCGGCGGTCCGCCGGCCACCGGCCGTATGTCGTCGGCGGCGGCCAGCCAGCGGGCGACCGTGGGCATCAGGCCCCTGCGGACCGCGTCCGTGAGCACGTCGTGTCCGACTCCGTCGAGCTGGACGCAGACCAGGCCGGGGGCGGCCGGGCAGGGCGGGTGCGCGCGGCGGGTGCGGGTGGCGAGCCGGTGCAGGCGGCGACGGTAGGTCTCGTCGTCGCGTACGGCCAGGGCCGCCCCGGTGGCCGAGGCGACGGCGGACATCACGGCGGCCACGATGACGGCGGTCTCGGGGGCGGCCTCGCCGCGTCCGGAGGGGTTGATGTGCAGGGCGAGCAGCAGCAGGGAGCCGTTGAGGAAGAAGACCAGCAGGCCGAGGACGAAGGCCGGCACGAGCAGCAGCAGCCGGACCAGCAGCGGCCAGACCACGGCCGACAGCACGCCGAAGGCGCCGGCCCCGCAGGCGGCGGTGACGGCTATGCGGGTGGCGCTGTCGCCGTCGGCGGACTGGAGCTGGAAGTCGGGCAGGAGCCCGGCGAGGACCAGCATGGTCGTCGTGGAGACCGCCCACACGGCGATGCTCCGCCCGGCCTGACTGGCGAACCGCCGCCACCGCACCTTCCGCACGCCGCACACCTCACGTCCCGGCCCTCCCCCGCCCGTCCGGCGGGGAACCCCCGTCTCGCCTGCTCGCCCCAGCGGGCCGGGCTCCACCTTGTCATACCGGGCACGGCCGGCACGGGCCGTTCACCGGGCGCGACGGCGCCGGCCGCAGCCGGTTCGGGCGCCGTCGGGACCGGTTCAGCGGCCGTCGTGACCGGTTCGTCGCCCGTCGTGATGGTTCGGCGCCCGCCGCAGCCGGCTCAGCGCCCGTCGTAGCCGGCCGTCGGCATCGACAGGCGCCGGTGCACCCGTGCCTTCATCTGCGCGTCGTACGAGGGCTCGGCCCGCCCCACCGTCTCCACGCGCACGCCCCTGCGGGCGCACTCGGCGGTGAACTCCTCCACCGAGGACAGGGCCCGCTCGAGCACCCGCAGGCTGGGCGCGACGAAGACGTCGACGCCGGACCGCACCCCGTCCCACAGGGCGCAATGGTCGAAACGCAGGCCGCCGACGAGGAGTTCCCGGGCGACCACGTACCCGTGCTCGGCCGCCCAGCGGGCGCACATCGCGTACTGGCTGCGGGAATCCACCAGGAAGGGGTCGGTCTCCAGTTCCTCGAGAGGTGTCAGGCTCGCGATGGCGGTCACCCGCACCCGCGTGATCGCACCGAAGACACCCCGCGGCTGTCCCATGGCGTCCCCCTCACCTCCGGGTTTCGCCGCCGACCCTACTCCTGCCCGTAGGCTTCGGGGAGTCGCGTGAGGGAGGCGAAGAAGGTGCCGGTGGAGATCACCTGGTGGGGTCACGCCACCTGCACGGTCCAGGACGCGAACACACGGGTGCTCACGGATCCCCTGTTCGCCCGCCGGCTGGCCCATCTCCGGCGCCGGCGCGGCGCCCTGCCGCCCGCCGGGGCCCGCCGTGCCGACGTCGTACTGGTCAGCCATCTGCACGCCGACCACCTCCACCTGCCCTCGCTGGCCGGCCTGGCCCCGGCCACGCGCCTGCTCGTGCCACGGGGCGCACCACGGGCGGTACCGGGTCTGCGCCGTCTGCGCGGCCTGCGGATCACCGAGGTGGTTCCGGGGGACGAGGTGCGAATAGGAGAGCTGCTGGTGCGGGTGGTGCCGGCACTGCACGACGGGCGGCGGCTGCCGGTGGGCCCGCACCGCTCCCCCGCGCTCGGCTTCGTCGTGGAGGGCGAGGCACGGACCTACTTCGCGGGGGACACCGGGCTCTTCGACACCATGGCCGAGCGGGTGGGGCCGGTGGACGTGGCACTGCTCCCCGTGGGCGGCTGGGGGCCGTACCTGGGCGAGGGGCACCTGGACGCGGGGCGGGCGGCGCGGGCGCTGACCCTGCTGAAGCCGCGTGCCGCGGTGCCGGTGCACTACGGGACGTACTGGCCGGTCGGCATGGACGCGGTGCGCCCGCACGAGTTCCACGCGCCGGGCGAGGAGTTCGTGCGGCTGGCGGGCGTGGCCGCGCCGCAGGTGGCGGTGCACCGGCTCGGCCACGGGGAGAGCGTCCGGCTGGAGGTGGCCCGGTGAGCGGGCCTGCCCACGCCGCGACGCTCGCCGTCGCCGCGCTGCCGACGGTGCCCACGGAGTCGGCCCGGCAGGCGCTCGGCTATCCGTCGCTGTTCCTGCTGGTGCTGATCGGGGCGCTGGTGCCGGTGGTGCCGACCGGGGCGCTGGTGAGTTCGGCGGCGGTGGTGGCGTTCCACCAGACGGCGCCGTTCTCCCTGGCCCTGGTGTTCGTCACCGCGGCCCTCGCCGCGTTCCTCGGGGACGGGGCGCTGTACTGGCTGGGCCGGCGCGGGATGCGGTCGAAGAACGGTTCGCGGTGGCTGGAGGCGATCCGGTCGCGGGCGCCGGAGGAGCGGCTGACGCAGGCGCAGGAGAAGCTGGCCGGGCACGGGGTGGCGGTGCTGGTGCTGTCCCGGCTGGTGCCGGCCGGCCGGATACCGGTGATGCTGGCCTGTCTGGTCGCCGACTGGCCGTTGCGGAGGTTCGCACGGGGGAACCTGCCCGCGTGCCTGGCCTGGGCGGTCACGTATCAGGTGATCGGGATACTGGGCGGCTCGTTGTTCAAGGAGCCGTGGGAGGGCGTGGTCGCGGCGGTCGCGCTGACCGTGGTGGTCAGCGCGGTGCCGGGCGTGGTGCGGCGTCTGGCCCGGTAGCTCGGTGGGGGCCGCCGAGCGGCCCCCCTACCGGGTGCCGCCGTCGAGGACCCTCGAGGCGCCGATCGGGAGGTCCCACAGGTCTTCGCGCGCCAGCCCCGCCCTCTCCCACGCCACGCGTGCCCGTGTGAGCGGTTCCAGGACCGGCTCGGCGGAGAGCACGAAGGTGCCCCAGTGCATGGGGGCCATGCGGCGGGCGCCGAGGTCGAGGGTGGCCTGGACCGCTTCCTCCGGGTCGCAGTGCACGTCGCTCAGCCACCAGCGGGGGTCGTAGGCGCCGATGGGCATGAGGGCGAGGTCGATGCCCGGGTAACGGCGGCCGATGCGGGAGAACCAGTGGCCGTATCCGGTGTCGCCGGCGAAGTACAGGCGCTGTCCGTCGGGCGCCGTGAGGATCCAGCCGCCCCACAGGCTGTGGCAGGTGTCGGTGAGGGTGCGCTTGGACCAGTGGTGGGCCGGCACGAAGTCGAACCGTACGCCGGAGAGTTCGGCGCCCTCCCACCAGTCCAGTTCGGTGACGCGGGTGAAGCGGCGGCGGCGGAACCAGCGGCCGAGCCCGGCGGGAGCGAACACGGGTGTGTCGCGCGGGAGCCGGCGCAGGGTGGGGGCGTCGAGGTGGTCGTAGTGGTTGTGGCTGATGACGACGGCGTCGATGGGGGGCAGGGTGTCCCAGGCGACGCCGACGGGGGTGACGCGGGCCGGGGTGCCGAGGATGCGGCGGGACCACACGGGGTCGGTGAGGACGGTCAGCCCGCCCACGCGCACGATCCAACTGGCGTGTCCCGCCCAGGTGACGGCGAGCGTGCGCGCGTCGACGCGGGGCAGCGGGGCGGGTTCGTAGGGAAGCCTGGGGATGTCCGCGAGGCCTTCGGGGGCTGGGCGTACGGCGCCCTCGCGGGCGAAGCGGGCCAGGGCCTTCAGGCCCGGCAGGGGGGCGGTGAGGCGGTCGTGGAAGGTCCTCGGCCAGACGCGGAGTTCGCCGATGGGGCGGGGCTCGGCCGGCGGGGGGAAAGGGGGCGCGAGCGGGGCGGGTATGTCGCGTGCGGCGGCCGCCGCGGTCGTCTGTCCGACGGCGTCCCCGGTCGTCGTGGCGGTGGCCGTCGTGGCCGGGGCGGGCTCGTCCGTCTGCTGCGTCATCGAGGCTCCCATCGCTGGGCTTCGTCGCGGAGTTCGTCGAAGACCGACCTGAAGGAGTTCAACGCACCTCGCAACTGCGGCAGTTCCAACGGATCAGGGGACGCGAGGCATTCCGTGCGCTCCTCGTCCGTGCCGGTCAGCAGCGGTCCCGTGGAGAGCCGCACGCGCAGGGCCTCCAGGTCGTCGCCGAAGCGGTGGCCCCCGGGCGCGGGCATGCCGAGCCGGGCGGTGAGGAAGTCCTCCAGTTCCTGGGCGTCGCCGACCCCCCGCGCGGCCAGCGGCTCCCGCAACGGGCCGAGGTCGACGTAGAGGTGGCGGCCGGCCTGCGGCGGGCGGGCGAGCGCGCCGGCGGTCACGGCCGCGGTGTGCGCGGCGGCGGCCACGCGCGCGTGCAGCCGTACGGTGGCCTCGCGGCGCTCGGTGACGGGCGGGGGTTCGTCGAGGGCGTGTCCGGCGGCCGCGGCGACGGGCGCGGCGACGCGGGCGCCCAGCGCGGTGAGGATGTCGAGCACGCGCGCGTGGAGGCGCCGTCCGTCCTCGGTGGCCGGGAAGCGGGCGATGGCGGCGGGCCAGCCGGGCGGCAGCAGGGCGCCGGCCAGGTCGGTGACGACGGTGACCCGGTCGGGCCACATCTCCGCGGGGCTGAGCAGCACGGTCCCGTGCGGATCGTGCAGTGTGTCGCGCCAGGTCTCGTCGCTGACCAGGTGGAGCCCTTCGGCGGTCGCGGCCTCGACGGTCTCGTGCAGCAGTTCGGGCGGGGCGACGGTGGCGGTGGGGTCGTCGGCGACGGACAGCACCAGCAGCCGTGGGTCGCCGCCCTCGGCGCGGACCCGGCGGACGGTCTCCAGCAGGGCGTACGGGTCGGGGACGCCGCCGCTCTCGGCGGGCGTGGGCACGTGGAAGACGGGCCGGCCGAGCACCCGGGCGTAGGGCGCCCACCAGGCGGCGCAAGGACGCGGTACCAGGACGTCGCCGCCGTCGCCGGAGAGGGCGGCGGTGAGGGCGAGCAGGAGTGCGGGAGCGCCGGGGCCGGCGGCCACCTGGTCGGGGGCGCAGAGCAGCCCGCGGCGGGTCCAGTAGCCGCAGGCGGCCTCCAGCAGCGCGGGGGCGCCGCCGACGGGCTGGGCACCGGCGCGGTGCGCGGCTGCGGCGAGCACGGCGGAGAGGCCGGGTAGCACGGGCAGTCCGTCGCCGGGGAGGGGCGGGCCGTAGCGGACGGGGCCGTGTCCCTCGGGGTCCGTCCGCCGCATGTCCGCCTCCGCGCAGTCCGTGGTGCCGCGTGCTCTTCTGCCCTCCCGGCAGCCGACCGCTCTCCTCGTTCCCGGGCCGCTGGGGGTGCGGGAGGCGACGCTGGTGCTTGGTGCGCCCGTTGCCGGTGTGTCCTCGGGAGGGTGGGTACCCGCCGGGCGGCCCTCCATGGGCGGTGGCCCGAGTTGTCCGGATCACACGTCCGTGGACCGGTCGCCCCCGGACCGGATGCGGCCGTACAGCCGGTACACCGCTCCCCCGCAGGCCACGGCCATGAGCACGCCGCCGGCGACGAGAGCCGGGACCGAGTCGTCGAACGTGCCCCCCGCTCCGGCTTCCACTCCGTGCTGCACGGTGGCCGGGTCGCATCCGCCGTCGCCGTGGGAGTCGCGGCAGCTGTGGCCGCGGCCCTGACCGCGGTCGCCGTGGCACTGCTCGCCCCCCGTCTCCCGGCACTGGCCGGCGTCCGCGCACGGCTTGCCGTCCTGGCATGCCTGGCCGGCGCCGCACTGACCGGGTTCGGCGCACGCACCGTCGCCGTCGGCACGCCCACCGCCGCCATCGCTGACATCGCCGCTGCCGTAGCCATAGCCGCTGCCCACGCCCTCGTCGGCGCTGCCGGCGCCACCGCCGCCGTCGTCGCCGGGGTGGGTCGCGGTCCACGGCTCGCCGGGCACACTGGGTTCGCCGGGCCCGCTGGGGCCACCGGGACCGCCACTGGGTCCACCAGGGCCGCCGGGCTCGGTCAGGCAGTCGCCGGGGGCCGTGTGGGCGGCGTCCGGGCGGGTGCGCGAGGGGTCGGCACCGAGGTCATCGCCCGAGGGTGTCCAGCCTCCGGTACCGGGCGCCGGGCCGGTACCGGCGTCGCAGCTCGCGACGGCGGTGACGGCACGGCCGGGCCCGACGGTGCCGTGGCCCGCGGCACCGGTGGACCCCGCGGAGGCGGTGGGTCCCGCCCACGCGATGAGCCCCGCCGACACGATCGGCCCCGCGGATGCGGTGGGGGTGGCGAACGTGGCGGGTCCCGCGAACGCGGTGGGTGCCGCGAGGGCTATCGCAGCACCGGCGGCGAAGGCGGCGGGCAGGGCGCGGACGGTGCGACGCATGGGAGGGACTCCTCGACGACGGCGGGGCGGTCGGACGGCGGTACACCGGGGCACCGGTACGGCGGTTCGGTCGGGCTGTCGGGCTGTCGGGCTGTCGGGCTGTCGGGCGGGGCACCGGTACGGCCGGCCGTGCGGCGCCTGGGCAGCGGGGTAGGGGTCGTGCCCTCTTCCGCCATCACAGCCCGCGCACCGCCGTACCGCGCGCGGCCGGACCCCATTCGCGGGACACGCACGCCCGGGCGGGTGACGGACCGGAACCCGGGCGAACGGGTGACCGGCGGTGCTCCGGCGGGCGGGCGGGCGCGAGGTTTTCGGCGCCCCCCGCAGGTGACTCGGTATCCGCTGACCGGACCGTCCGCTTCGCACTCCATCCGGGAGGATCATCCATGAGCACCAAGGTCTCCGACCACATCCTCGAGCGCCTGCGTGCCTGGGGCGTGGAGCAGGTCTTCGGCTATCCGGGCGACGGCATCAACGGGCTGCTCGCCGCCTGGGCCCGTGCCGATGACCAGCCACGGTTCATCCAGTCCCGGCACGAGGAGATGTCCGCGTTCGAGGCCGTCGGGTACGCCAAGTTCAGCGGTCGGCTGGGAGTGTGCGCGGCGACCTCGGGTCCCGGCGCGATCCACCTGCTCAACGGGCTGTACGACGCCAAGCTGGACCATGTGCCGGTGCTGGCGATCGTCGGCCAGACCAACCGGACCGCGATGGGCGGCTCCTACCAGCAGGAAGTGGACCTGCATACGCTGTACAAGGACGTCGCCTCGGACTTCGTCGAGACGGTCATGGTGCCGGAGCAGCTGCCGAACGTGCTGGACCGGGCGATCCGCACCGCCTACGCCCGGCGCTGCCCGACCGCCCTGATCATCCCCGCCGACGTGCAGGAGCTGGACTACTCGGCGCCCACGCACGAGTTCAAGATGGTGCCCTCCAGCCTGGGGATGAGCGACTACACGGCGACCCCGACGGACGACGCGCTGCGCCGGGCGGCGGACGTGCTGAACGCGGGCGACAAGCCGGCGATCCTGATCGGGCAGGGCGCCGCGGGCGCCGTCGCGGAGGTGCGCGAGGTCGCCGAGCTGCTCGGCGCGGGCGTCGCCAAGGCCCTGCTCGGCAAGGACGTGCTGAGCGACGAACTGCCCTACGTCACCGGCCCGATCGGGCTGCTGGGCAGCAGGCCGTCGTACGAGCTGATGCGGGACTGCGACACGCTGCTGACGATCGGTTCGTCGTTCCCGTACACGCAGTTCATGCCGGAGTTCGGCAAGGCGCGCGGGGTGCAGATCGACATCGACCCGCACATGGTCGGCATGCGCTACCCGTACGAGGTGAACCTCGTCGGCGACGCGCGGGCGACCCTGCGGCGGCTGATCCCGCTGCTGGACACCGACCGGGGCGGCCGCGAGTGGCACGACACCGTGTGCGCGAACGTCAAGCGCTGGCACGAGACGATGGAACGGCGGGCCGGGCTCTCGGCCGACCCGATCAATCCCGAGTTCGTGGCCCGGGCGCTCGATCCGCTGCTGCCGGACAACGCGATCCTCACCTCCGACTCCGGTTCGGTGGCCAACTGGTACGCCCGGCACATCACCATGCGGCCCGGCATGCGCGGCTCCCTGTCCGGGACGCTGGCGACGATGGGGCCGGGCGTGCCGTACGCGATCGGCGCGAAGTTCGCGCACCCCGACCGGCCGGTGTTCGCACTCGTCGGGGACGGTGCGATGCAGATGAACGGGCTGGCGGAGATGATCACGGCGGCCAAGTACCGGGATCGCTGGTCGGATCCGCGGCTGGTGGTGGGGGTGTGGAACAACCGGGACCTGAACCAGGTGACGTGGGAGATGCGCGCGATGGAGGGCTCTCCGTCGTTCCTGCCGTCGCAGGAGATCCCGGACGTGCAGTACGCGGCGTTCGCCCGCTCCCTGGGTCTGACCGGTGTACGGGTGGAGAAGCCGGAGGACGTGGAGGCGGGCTGGCGGGCGGCACTGGAGGCCGACGGGCCGGCCGTGGTCGAGTTCCTCACCGACCCGGCCGTACCGCCGATTCCGCCGCACGCCACCTGGGAGCAGATGGAGGCGACGGCCGCGTCGATCCTGAAGGGCGACGCCGACCGCGGCTCGATGATCAAGCAGGGCCTGAAGGCCAAGGTGCAGGAGTTCCTCCCCGGCCGGGACAAGGGATAGCCACGACGGCCGGGGCCCTCCCGCGCTCACGCCGGGGATCGGTGCGGCCGGTATGACGCTGAGCGTCCTGCCCAACCTCCTCTCACCGCTTCGAACGATGCGCGCGGTGCCCGCCGGGCAGGCCCCCGAGTTCGCCCGTTGACGCGGCCGTCCGGTGGGATCTCACCCGGAGTGCGGGGTGTGTGCTCGCGGGAACGGCGCTCCTCGCGGGGCCGGCTGTTACACGACCGCCCCACCGGGTACGCGGTGCGGATCCCGACCCTCTGGAGGGAGACATGCAGCGAGGCAGTGACCGGCTGAGCGTCCACCGCGACGACGAGATGAAGCACGAACTGAAGGGACTGCTGAGGTCCGGGCACCCGACGCGCGCCGAGGAGTGGCACGACCCTGAACCGGCCGCGGACGACGACCCGGAGGTGTGGAGCGGGCCCGTGGGCGGTCTGGGATCCCCGGCGTCACTGGAGCGGGTACGTGCGGAGCTGACCCGCACCGTGAGCCGTGGTTCGTTCCCGGCGACCGCGCGGGACCTGACCCGGATGCTGCGCCGGAAGAACGCGCCGGGCGGACTGGTCGACGCGGTGGCGCAGCTGCCGCCGTCGGCGCGCTACGAGAACGTGCAGCAGCTGGCACAGGCGCTGGCGGGAGGCGAATGAGCGGGGACGGGGCCGCGCGGATCGCCTCGGCCGGCGCCGCCGTCGACGTCGGCGAGGTGACCACGCGCTTCCTGCTGCGCGGGCCGCTGCCCGGATGGTTCGTGCCGGGGGCCGCCGACCGGGCGACGCACAGACGGTCCCGGGCCGAGGACACGGAGGGGACGAAGGAGTCCCTGATCCCCTCTGCGGTCGCCGCCGCGGGGCGGGCGCGGGGATCCGGACGCCCGGCGCCCGGTGCCGCGCCGGGGCCCGCTGTCGCCCGGCTGTGCGGCGGGCATCGGCCCGCCCCCCGGGGCGTGTGTGCTCCTGGCGTACGGCGAGGAACCGCCGCGCTGCGGTAGGGCGGCCGGGGACAGGATGCGGCGCGCGGGCGGCTCGGGCCGCGCCGGGCGCCGGGGAAGGAAGCTGAGAATCATGCGTATCGCGTTTCTGGTGGCGCCCGAGGGCGTCGAGCAGGTGGAGCTGACCGAGCCGTGGAAGGCGGCCTCGGACGCCGGGCACGAGCCGGTGCTGGTCTCGACCGAGCCGGGGAAGATCCAGGCGTTCAACCATCTCGACAAGGCGGACACGTTCCCGGTGGACGAGGTGGCCGGCGAGGCGTCGGCCGGTTCGTTCGGGGGTCTGGTGCTGCCCGGCGGGGTGGCCAACCCGGACTTCCTGCGGATGGACGAGAAGGCCGTCGCGTTCGTGAAGGACTTCTTCGAGCAGGGCCGTCCGGTGGCGGCGATCTGCCATGCGCCGTGGACGCTGGTGGAGGCGGACGTGGTGCGCGGCCGGGTGCTGACGTCCTGGCCGAGCCTGCGGACGGACATCTCCAACGCGGGCGGCACCTGGGTGGACGAGCAGGTGAAGATCTGCGACCACGGTTCCAGCCGGCTGGTCACGAGCCGTAAGCCGGACGATCTGAAGGCGTTCTGCGAGGCGTTCCTGCACGTGTTCGCCGGCGAGCCCGGCTGATCGGCCGCGTGCGTCGAGGGGCCGGCCCGTGCGGGCCGGCCCCTCGGCGTGGGGATCAGGTGCCCGGCGTGCCCGGAGCCGCCGCCTCCGAGCAACCGCGTTCACGGGCGCCCTCGCGCGTGCGGCCCGCGCTGACCAGGCGGCTTGGATTGCGGCGCAGGTACTCGCCCTCCAGCTGCGCCATGCGCTCGTTGTGGGCGCGCAGCGCGTCGTTCGAGGCGTACAGGAGGGTGTCGTGGCGCGTGCGGTGGATCGTCTCCAGCTCCTTCATGAGCTGCTGGTCGTCCAGCCGGCTGGGGTCGACTCCGGTCATGGTGGTTCCCCGCTCGTCGTGTTCGTTCATGCGGTCCGGGTACCCGCCCGGCGGCACCGCCCCCGAGCGTCTTCGGGGAGGAGTCCACAGAGCTCGCGTTCCTGGATCCACTGTACGAACATCCGGGGTCCGGGGCCTGCGCGGGCGGGTCGAGAGTTCCCCGATACCGCCTGAATGGTTACCGGCGGTATGCCGCGAACATGTGCCTGCATGGGCCATCCAACGCGTCTCACCCCGCAAGACGCAACACGCCGAACGGCCGTGATCTGCACCACACGCACGACAGTTAAAGCTTATACCACTTGCGGAATTCCGGAGCGGGAAGGTCCGCCCCCGTAGGTCGCCAGGCGCATATTTTCAGTCCCTCCCCGCACGGGCCGGAATGGCCCCGCGGGCGGTCGCCACGGACTGGCGGACAGGGGAGGGGAATGCCGTTTCAGCCATGACGCGCCGCACCGGCGCCGACGGTCCGGCGGGCCCCCGAGACACAGAGGCGACTCCTCACCTCCGTCAAACGAGACAGACATAACCAGACATTTGACTCATTCTCCGTGATTGGAAGCGCGCCATCCTCGATGTATGTTTCGGCGTGCAACAAACCCGACGCCGTTCCCGTCGGTCCGACCGGAGGAAAGAGTCACCTTGAAGGACACGGCACGTCAGCAGAGCTGGAAAATCCAGACGGAATTACCCGTCGAGTACGAGATAGTCGAAAGTCATGGTCTGTTCGACCCCGAGAACCCCGATCTCCTCAGCCTTCCCGGGGGGCGCCGGAGTACGGGTACCCGCCTAGTCGTCCTCGACCATTCCGTCGAGGAGTTATACGGCGCGGAAATCCGCGGCTACTTCTCGAAGAATCGAGTGATGGTCGATTATCTGACGCTTCCCGGCTCGGAGGAGAATAAATCCATCGAGCGCGTACTGGAAGTGGTCAACAAGCTCAACGACGTCGGCACCAACCGCCTCAGCTCCCCGCCCATCGTCATAGGAGGCGGTGTCGTCGCTGACGTGGTCGGGCTCGCCGCGAGCCTCTACCGGCGGGGAATCCCCTTCGTCCGGGTGCCCACCACCCTGCTCGGGCAGGTCGATGTCAGCGTCGCCGCCAAGTCCGGCATCAACTACGGGGGATACCGCAACCGCCTCGGCGCCTACACCCCTCCTCCGAGGACACTGATCGACCGTGGCTTCCTCGCCACCGTTCCCGACCGGCAACTGCGCAACGGCATGGGCGAGATCTTCAAGATGGCCCTCATCAAGGACCTCCGTCTCTTCGAACTCCTGGAGGAGTACGGCCCGGAACTCATCGCGACGCGCTTCCAGGACCCGGACTCCACGAGCACCAGCCTGCCGGGCACGGTGGCCGACGAGGTCATCGGCCGGGCCATCGCGGGAATGGCCGAGGAGCTCCAGCCCAACCTGTGGGAGAAGGATCTCCAGCGATCGGTGGACTACGGGCACTCCTTCTCCCCGCTGGTGGAGATGCGCGCCCTTCCCGAACTGCTGCACGGCGAGGCCGTGGCCATGGACTGTGTCTTCTCCGCCCTCATCGCCGCCGGCCGCGGCCTGATCGGCAGCGCCCAGCTGGAGCGCATCGTCGCGGTGGCACGGCGCATGGGACTCGAACCCTCCCACCCGCTCTTCTGCGACGTGGCACTCGTCCTCGACGGCCTCGCGGACACCGTGCGCCACCGCGACGGCCGGCAGAACCTGCCGATGCTCACCGGGATCGGCCAGGTCTGCTTCCTCAACGACGTCACCGAGAACGAGATCGAGCGCGCCTGCGCCGGGATGGGCCGCCTGCTCGACGCGAACGCGGCTCGGCCGGAGCAGTGCATCGGGTCCGAGCTGTGACCGAGGACACCGGCACCCGGAGCTCGGTGGACCGGAAGGTCGTGGTCGTCACCGGCGGCAGCTCGGGCATCGGCCGGGCTTCCGCCGCGGTGTTCGCCGAGGCGGGTATGCGGGTCGTCATCGCCGCCCGCAGCCAGGAGCGCGGTGCGGAGGCCGAGCACGAGATCCGGTCGCGCGGGGGTGAGGCGCACTTCGTCCGCTGCGACGTCTCCGACCCGGACCAGGTCCGGAACATGTTCGCCCGAGCGGTCGAGCGGTACGGCCGGGTGGATTGCGCCTTCAACAACGCTGGTGTGTCCGGCGACGGGCGCCTCGCGGACCTCGCGCCGCAGGACTTCGACCGGGCCTTCGCGGTCAACACCCGTGGCCTGTGGCTCTGCATGCGGGAGGAGCTGCGGCTGATGTCCGCCCAGAAGGACGGCGGCAGCATCGTCAACAACACGTCGGTGCACGGCATCCGCACGGTCTTCCCGGGAATCGGCGCCTACGTCGCGTCCAAGCACGCCGCGGTGGCCCTGACCCGGATGGCGGCGATGGAGCATGCGCGCGAGGGCCTCCGCGTGAACGCGCTCGCCCCCGGCCCCGTCGAGTCCGAGATGCTGGCCGCGTCGGAGGCTGCCGTCGGCGGTGCGACGACCTGGCGCGGGCTGATCCCGTCCGGGGAGATCGGCACCGCGCGCCAGGTCGCCGAGGTGGCCCTGTGGCTGTTCTCCACCGCTTCCTCGTACGTCAACGGGCAAGTCATCGGCGTCGACGGCGGATTCCTGGCGACGTGACCCGCTCGTCTCCCCACCCGCCGCACGGACCGAAGGACACACCCATGCAGAGCTTCACCCCCTACGACTTCATCGTGGTCGGCGCGGGCGCGGCCGGCAGCGTCGTCGCCGCCCGGCTCAGCGAGGACCCCGCGCGCAGAGTGCTGCTCCTGGAGGCCGGGCCACCGGACACCGACGCGCGCATCGCCCGGCCCGCCTCCTGGCCGCTGCTGCTCGGCGGCGAACTGGACTGGCGTTACCGGACCCTGCCGCAGACGGCGCTCCACGGCAGACGGCTCGCCTGGCCGCGTGGCCGCGTCGTGGGCGGATCCGGGTCGATCAACGCCATGGTGCACATACGGGGCGCCGCCTCCGACTTCGACGCCTGGCAGCGCTGGGGCGGTGACACCTGGAACGCGCAGCACGTCCTGCCGTACCTGGAGGGCCTGGAAGGGCCCGCCCACACCGAGTCGTACGGCAGGCTCCCCGTGGCGGAGAACACCGAACCCCACCCTTTCGCCGCCGCGTTCGTCGAAGCCGCGCTGAAGTACGGCCTGCCCGGCAACCCGGACTTCAACGCGGGCCGGCAAGAGGGTGTGGGCCTGTACCGCACGACCCGCACCGCCGATGCCCCCGGCGCTCCGGCCCGCCGCGGCAACACCGCTCACACCCACCTCAGGCCGGCACTCGAACGCGGCAACCTCACCCTGGTGACGGATGCGGCAGTGCTCGGCCTCGTCACGGACGGGGGCCGCGTCACCGGTGTCCGGGTCCGGCACGACGGCACGGTGACCTCCCTGGCCTGCACCACGGAGGTCGTGGTGTGCGCCGGGGCGGTGGCCTCCCCGCAGCTGCTGCTGCTGAGCGGCCTCGGTCCCGCCGCCGACCTGGCGACACTGGACATCCCCGTGACGGTGGACCTGCCCGGGGTCGGCGCCAACCTCCACGACCACGTGCAGGTGTCGCTCGCCTACGACACCGCCGTCGGGCACCCCGTCGCCGACTGTTCCAACCTCGGCGAGGCGGGCGGCTTCGTCCGCCTCGACGGCACGGCGGCCGAGCCCGAGGTACAGCTCTCCTTCGCGCCGATGAAGAACCTGAACAACGCCGCCCGGCTCGGACACGGCTTCACCATCGGACCGGGCGTCGCACGCCCGCTCAGCCGGGGCCGCCTCACCCTGGCCTCCGCCGACCCCGACGCGCATCCACTGATCGACCCGGCCTATCTGACGCACCCCGCCGACCTGGACGCCCTCGTGCAGGGCGTGCGCATCGCCGCTGACATCGCCGCCACCGATCCGCTCGCCGGCCTGACCACCGGCCGCGCACCGCTCGGCGCGACGGCCACCCGCAGCGAGCTGGAGGAGTTCGTCCGGGCGAACGCCCAGACCCAGTTCCATCCGGTCGGCACCTGCCGTATCGGCCTCGACGGGGACTCCGACGCGGTCGTCGACCCCAGGCTCAGAGTGCGGGGCACGAACGGGCTGCGGGTGGCCGACGCCTCCGTCATCCCGAACATGATCACCGGAAACATCCATGCCGCCGTGGTCGCGGTCGCCGAACGCGCGGCCCGGTTCATCCAGGAGGACCACGCATGACAGGACCACGCATGACGGCACACGGCGAGCAGGACGGCACCCTGCGCTGGGGCGTCCTCGGCGCCACCTCCTACATCGCCACCCACCTGATCCCGGCCATCACCGCGACGCGCGGCTGCGCACTGACCGCGGTCGCCAGCCGCCCCGAACGGGCCGCCGCCGCGGAGGAACTAGGCCACGCCCACGGCGCCACGGCCCACCCGGACTACGCGGCGCTCATCGCCGACCCCGCGGTCGACGCCGTCTACGTACCGCTGCCCAACACCCAGCACGTCGACTGGACCCTGCGGGCCGTGGAGGCCGGCAAGCACGTCCTGGTCGAGAAGCCCATGGCGATGGACGAGGAAGGCTGCGCCCGCATCGAGAAGGCGGCCGGCGCCGCGTCCCGCACCGTGATGGAGGCGTTCATGTACCGCTTCCACCCCCAGCAGCGGCGCGCCACCGAGATTCTCGCCTCCGGGAGGATCGGCGAACTGCGTGTGGTGCGTGCCTCCTTCGCGTTCCGCATCGAGAGCGGCAGCGGCAACATCCGGCTGGACCCCACACTGGGCGGCGGAGCCACCTGGGACGTCGGCTGCTACGCCGTCGACGTCCCGCTGTTCTTCTTCGGTCACACCCCCCGGCAGGTGAGCGCCCGCTTCAGCAGCCGCCCCGGCCTCGCCGTGGACACCAGTGCGGTCGCGACGATGGACTTCGGCCAGGGGCGCTCCGCGATCGTCGACTACAGCATCGACTACGGCCCCCGCGCGGCCTACGAACTCCAGGGCACGCGCGGCACACTCATGGTGCGCAACGCCTGGGCCATGGACGGTGAGGACGGGGTCGTCACCGTCCTCACCGAGGACGGCGTCCACGAGGAGACCGTCCCTTCGGCCAACCACTACCAGCTCCAGGTCGAGGCGTTCGCAGCGGCCGTACGCGCCGGTGTCCCCGCTCCGGTGCCGCTCGCCGACTCCCGGCGTACGGCGCGCGTGGGCAGGGCGTTCGTGGCATCGGCCGCCGCCGGTGGCGCCACCGTGGTCACCGCGGCGGGGGGGACGGAGGCCCGGTGAGCCCGACGAGATCACCAGCGGCGGCCCGCACCCTGACGGTCTGCGTCGCGTCCGTCGGGGGACTGCTCTTCGGTTACGGCACCGGCGTCATCGCCGGCGCCCTGCCGCTGGTGACCGCCGACTACGGCCTGTCGTCCTGGTCGCAGGGCGCCGCCGTGTCGGCCGCCCTGCTGGGAGCCGCGGGGACGGCCCCCAGCAGCGGCAGGCTCGCCGACCGCTTCGGCCGCCTGCCGGTGATCGGTACCGCGGCAGGGGTCTACGCGGTGGGAAGTCTCGTGTCCGCGGCCGCCACCGGGGCCGCGTCGCTCCTCGCCGGACGTTTCCTGATCGGCCTGTCCCTGGGCGCCACCTCCTTCGCCGTACCCCTGTACATCTCGGAGATCGCGCCGCCGGCCCGCCGGGGCTCGCTGGTCACGCTCAACCAGCTCATGATCACCGTCGGCCTGCTGCTGTCCTACGTCGGCGCCTACGCCTTGGAACCCTCCGGCGCCTGGCGTTTCATGCTGGGCATCGGGATCGCTCCGGCTCTGCTCCTGCTGGCCGGGGTCTGCCTCGTACCCGAATCGCCGGACTGGCTCCGCAGCCGCGGTCACGACGCACGGGCGGCGACGGCCCGGCTCGGCCTCGGGCCGGCGGACGGACCCGCCGCGGTGACCGTGCGGCGGGGTGTCGGACTACGCCAGGCCTGCGCGCTGGCGGGCCGCCGTTCGGTGGCGCTGGGCCTCGCGATCGCGGTCCTCGTCCACCTGACGGGTCTGAACACGGCCATCTACTACGCCCCCACGATCCTGGCCGCCGGTGGTCTGACTTCGGCCGGAGGGATCCTCGGATCGATCCTGGTAGGCCTGTGCAACGTCCTCGCCACGGTGATCACCGTGCTGTTCCTCGACCGCTGGGGGCGGCGCCCGCTGATGATCGGCGGACTCGTGGTCATGGCGCTCACCGCCGCGGCGATCACCGCGGCCGAACTCTCCGGCCACCGAGGAGCCGTCACCGCACTGCTGCTGTGCCTCTTCATCACCGCCGGGGCCGTCGGACCGGCGGCGGTGTTCTGGGTATACATCGCGGAGATCTACCCCTCCGAGGCCCGGGGCGCGCTGATGAGCCTGGCGACGGCGGCGCACTGGGCGGCGGACTTCGTGGTGGCCACGACGTTCCTTCCGCTGGTCCAGCACCTGTCACTGGCCGGGACGTTCGCGGTGTACGCCGGGATCACCGGAGCGTCGGCGCTGGTACTGGCCCAGTACATGCCCGAGACACGGGGTAGGCCACTGGTGGCCACCGCGCGGCCGGCCTCCGCCCACGTCGCGGAGTGACGCGGGCGATGACCACAGCCCGGCCGCGGACCGCAGGCCACGTGCCGAGGTCCGGCCGTTCACGCGGCTTGCGGCACGGGCCCGACCCGAAGACGACCCGACCCACACCCAGAAGGCACATATGCATCCCGATCTCGCGCCCCGCCACGACAGTTGCCTGCTCTTCGACTGGGACGGCACCCTGGTCGACAGCCAGTACGCCAACTACCGTGCCATGAGCGCCGTCCTGTCCGGCGAGGGCGTGAACCTCGAGCAGGCCTGGTTCGACGCGCGCACGGGACTGTCGTCGGCGGAGATGATCCGCACCCTGGTCGACGAGCGCTCCCTGCGGCTCTCACGCCCGGTGGAAGATCTCGTCGCCGACCGCGACCGCATGTTCCTCGAGGAGGCCCACACCGTACGACCGCACCCCGAAGTGCTCGAGGTCGTCGAGGCCGTGCACGGCCGGCTCCCCATGGCCGTGGCGTCCGGCGGAGCGCGCCACGTCATCGAGGCGACCCTGCGCCACCAGCCTTTCCACAGCCACTTCGACGCCCTCGTCACCCGTGACGACGTCGACCGGGGAAAGCCCGCACCCGACATCTTCCTGCGCGCGGCCGAACTGCTCGGGGCCGACCCCTCCCGCTGCACCGTCTACGAGGACAGCGACGAGGGCGTCGAGGCGGCCCACGCGGCGGGCATGACCGTGATCGACGTACGGCCCTACATCGGCCTCCGCTTCCGGTCCGGCAGCTGAAGCCGCTCGGCGGCGGCAGCGGGGCAGGCACCGGGGCGATACCAGGTCATGTCCGCAGAGCCGCGTCGTCCGCCCGCAGGGCGGCCGCCGCGGCGCAGACGCGACTTCGCGAGAACACCTAGCGCGCGCGCTCCACGCGGCGTTCGTCCCAGACCGGGTCCGGGGTCTCGCGGACGCGGCCGTCGCTGCCGAAGACCAGGAAACGGTCGAAGGAGCGGGCGAACCAGCGGTCGTGGGTTACCGCGAGGACCGTGCCGTCGAAGGCCTCCAGACCCTCCTGCAGCGCCTCGGCGGACTCCAGGTCGAGGTTGTCGGTGGGCTCGTCCAGCAGCAGCGCGGTCGCGCCCGCGAGTTCCAGCAGCAGGATCTGGAAGCGGGCCTGCTGGCCGCCGGAGAGCCGGTCGAAGGACTGCTCGGCCTGCTGGGTCAGCTCGTAACGGCGCAGCCGGGACATGGCCGCGCCCCGGTCCTGGGCGTGTTCCTTCCACAGGATGTCCAGGAGCGTTCGGCCCTGGAGTTCGGGGTGGGCGTGGGTCTGCGCGAAGTGCCCCGGCACGACGCGCGCGCCCAGCCTGAAACCGCCGGTGTGCGCCACGTCCTCGCCGGCCAGCAGCCGCAGGAAGTGCGACTTGCCCGAGCCGTTGGAGCCGAGGACGGCGACCCGTTCGCCGTAGAAGACCTCCAGGTCGAAGGGCTTCATCAGGCCGGTCAGCTCGAGCCGCTCGCAGGTGACCGCCCGCACGCCGGTGCGGCCGCCCTTGAGGCGCATGGTGATGTCCTGCTCGCGCGGCGGCTCGGGCGGCGGCCCGGCCTCCTCGAACTTGCGCAGCCTGGTCTGGGCGGCCTGGTAGCGGGAGGCCATCTCATGGCTGACGGCGGCGGCCTGACGGAGGTTCAGCACCAGCTTCTTCAGCTGGGCGTGCTTCTCGTCCCAGCGGCGGCGCAACTCCTCGAAGCGGGCGAAGCGTTCACGGCGGGCCTCGTGGTAGGTGGCGAAGCCGCCGCCGTGCACCCAGGCGTCGGCGCCCGCCGGCCCGGGCTCGACCGAGACGATCCGCTCGGCGGCGCGGGCGAGGAGTTCACGGTCGTGGGAGACGAACAGGACCGTCTTGCGGGTCTCCTTGAGCTGTTCCTCCAGCCACCGCTTGCCGGGGACGTCCAGGTAGTTGTCCGGCTCGTCCAGCAGCAGCACCTCGTCGGTGCCGCGCAGCAGCGCCTCCAGGACGAGGCGTTTCTGCTCACCGCCGGAGAGGGTGCGCACCTGCCGCCACTGGGCGCGCTCGTACGGCACGCCGAGCGCGGCGGTGGTGCACATGTCCCAGAGGGTCTCGGCCTCGTAGCCGCGTGCCTCGGCCCAGTCGGCGAGGGCCTGGGCGTAGGCCAGCTGGGCGGCCTCGTCGTCGACGGTCATGATGGCGTGCTCGGCCTCGTCGACGGCCCTGGCCGCCTCGCGGATGCGCGGCGGGGCCACGGAGACGAGCAGGTCGCGTACGGTCGTCTCGTCCCGCACGGAGCCGACGAACTGGCGCATCACGCCGAGGCCGCCACTGGCGGTGACGGAGCCGCCGTGCGGCTTCAGCTCGCCGGAGACGAGCCGGAGCAGCGTCGTCTTGCCGGCGCCGTTCGGGCCGACGAGGGCCACGACGGCGCCTTCGCCGACCCGGAAGGACACGTCCCCGAGCAGGGTCCTCCCGTCGGGGAGGTGGTACTCGAGGTGTGCGGCTTCCAGATGTCCCATGGGCAGGCATTCTGCGGGGCGGCCCCGAGCCGGGGCAAACGCATATCCGCGGCCGGTACGCCCACCGGCTCGGCGGCGCCGCCGCCCGGCCGCGCCGGTGCCCTCCGGGGAGCGGGGGCGAGAACCGCTTCGAGTCCGGCGGGGCGGGCGGCGGCAGCCGCGTCGAGAGCGGCGGGGCGGGCGCCGCCCCGAACCCGGGTCGCGACGGATCGGGCGGCGGCCCGAACCCGGTCGCGGCGGATCGGGCGGCGACCAGAACCCGGACGCGGCGGATCGGGCGGCGACCAGAACCCGGACGCGGCGGATCGGGCGGCCATGGCGGACGGGCGGGGCGTCGCGCGGCGAGCACGGCGAGCGTGACGTCCGGCCGGGCGAGGGCTTCTCCTCCTCGCCGCGCTAGGGAGGGGCGGCGGACCGCGCCTGCACGGCGAGGTCGGGTCCGGTCCCGCACGGCGGTGTCCAGCGGGCGGTCCGGCCGGACCGGGTCCGCCCGGCCGGGTGCCGGCCGACCGGACCCGGGGCAGGCGCACTCCGGGAGGCATACGGGGGATCTCCGCCCCGCACCGGTGGCGTCCGGGGCTCGGGGGCACAAGAATCGGGCGCTTGAGGGTAACCGCACCCCATGAGCCCAGATCTGGACCTGACCGCCGTCCCGACCAGCCGCGGCGTCCTGTGCCGGCTGCTCGACCTCGACGCCCGGGCGTTCGAGGCGGCCGCCGCCCGGCACTGGCCCGGCGCCGAGCGGGTACTGCCCCGGCTGAGCCGCAGCGCGAACCACGGGGTGCTGTGGTTCGCCACGGCCGCGGCGATCGCCGCCAGCCGCACCCCCCGGGCCCGCCGGGCCGCCGCGCGGGGGCTGGCCTCCCTGAGCCTGGCATCGCTGACGATCAACACGCTCGGCAAGCGCTCGGTGCGCCGGGCGCGGCCGGTGCTGGACCCGGTGCCGCTGGTGCGGCGGCTGGAGCGGCAGCCGATCACCACCTCGTTCCCGTCCGGGCACGCCGCGTCGGCGGCCGCGTTCGCGACCGGGGTCGCGCTGGAGTCCCCCGCGTGGGGCGCGGCGGTGGCACCGGTGGCGTTCTCGGTGGCGGCCTCCCGTGTGTACACGGGGGTGCACTTCCCGGTCGACGTGCTGGCCGGGGCGGCGCTCGGCGCCGGCGCCGCGTTCCTGGTACGGCGCCTGGTGCCGACGCGGGCGCAGATGTGGCGGCCCGCCCGGCCGCGGGCCGAGGCGCCGGCGCTGCCCGAGGGCGAGGGGCTGGTCATGGTCGCCAACCAGGGCTCGGGCACGGCGGACCGGGTCCGGGCGCTGCACAACGCGCTGCCGAAGTCGGAGCTCGTCGAATGCGCGCCGGAGGAGGTCCGGGGCGAGCTGGAGAAGGCGGCGGCCCGGGCGCGGGTACTCGGGGTCTGCGGCGGTGACGGCACCGTGAACGCGGCGGCCGAGGTCGCCCTGCGCCACGGGCTGCCGCTCGCGGTGCTCCCCGGCGGCACCCTGAACCACTTCGCCTACGACCTGGGGGTGGAGGACGAACGCGATCTGGCGTGGGCGCTGCGGCACGGGGAGGCGGTCCGGGTGGACGCGGGGCGGTTCGTCACCGCCGACGCCGAGGGCCTGTTCCTCAACACGCTGAGTCTGGGCGTGTACCCGGAGCTGGTGCGCGCACGGGACAGCTGGTCGAGCCGGATCGGGGGCTGGTCCGCCGGGGTGCTCGGCGCGCTGCGCGTCCTGCGTGCCGACCGGCATCCGCTGGAGGTGGAGGTGGGCGGCCGGCGCCGGCCGATGTGGCTGCTGTTCGTCGGCAACGGCATGTATCACCGCATGGGGCTCGCGCCCGGCCGCCGTACCGACCTCGCGGACGGCCTGCTGGACGTGCGCGTGGTGCACGGCAGCCGCCGGCCCGCGCTCCGGCTGCTCGCCGCGGCCGTCGCGGGCCCGCTGACCCGCTCCCCCGCCCACGCGGCGGTGCAGCTGAACCGGCTGCGGCTGACCGGCATCGCGCCCGGCACTCCGCTGGCCTACGACGGCGAGGTCACCACCGCTGTGTCCGGCGAGGTCACGCTGGAGAAGCTGCCCGAGGCCCTGACGGTCTACCGGCCGCTGCGGGCCCGGTCATGACGGGCCGTCAGCCATGGACCTGACCAGCCGTCAGTCCAGCATGCAAAACGCGGGTCTCATCATTCGGCACACACGCGTACCGTGACGCGTACCGCCGGCCCGGTGCCGCAGGGCGCCGGGCCGGTACCACGAGAAGACGAGTAGGGGTACAGCCATGCCGAAGGCACAGGAGACCGCCGTCTACACCCACGGGCACCACGAGTCGGTGCTGCGGTCGCACACCTGGCGCACCGCCGCCAACTCCGCTGCCTACCTGCTCGGTTCGCTCAAACCGCACATGCGGATCCTCGACATCGGCTGCGGCCCGGGGACCATCACCGCCGACCTCGCGGAACTGGTCCCCGACGGCCGCGTCACCGGTGTGGACCGCGCGCCGGACGTCCTGGAGCAGGCCCGCGCCACCGCCGCGTCACGCGGCCTGGAGAACATCGACTTCGCGGTCGCCGACGTCCACGCCCTGGACTTCCCGGACGACACCTTCTGCGTGGTCCACGCCCACCAGGTGCTCCAGCACGTGGGCGACCCGGTACGGGCGCTGCGCGAGATGGCGCGGGTGACCAGGCCGGGCGGGTACGTCGCCGTGCGCGACGCGGACTACGCGGCGATGACCTGGTACCCGGCGGTGCCGGGTCTGGACGACTGGCTGGACCTGTACGAGACGGTGGCCCGCGCCAACGGCGGCGAACCCGACGCCGGGCGGCGGCTGAGGTCCTGGGCCCTGGCCGCGGGGCTGAAGGACGTCACGGCCACGTCCGGCACCTGGACCTTCGCCACGCCCGAGGAGCGTGCCTGGTGGAGCGGGCTGTGGGCGGACCGCACCCTGACCTCGGCCTATGCCGAGCGGGCCACCCGGGGCGGGCACGCCACGCCGGAGCGGCTGCGCGCGGTGTCGGCGGCCTGGCGGGAGTGGGGACACCGCGAGGACGGCTGGTTCGCGGTCCTGCACGGCGAGATCCTGTGCCGTAAGGAGTCATGATCCGGCGCCGGGGCCCCTGGCGGGGTTCCGGCGCTCCCGGCCCGCTCCCCCGGCCCGACGGCGGCTCACTCGCGGGGAAGCAGCGGCCCCAGTGGCCCGAGGTCCAGGTTCAGGTCCTCGGGCCGCAGCCCGTAGCGGTCCCTGAGTTCGGCCATCCGGTCCTCCAGGAGCATCAGGGTGAGCCCGATCCGCTCCTCCTGCTCCTCGGTCAGCTGGCCGGTGTCGAAGCGGCGCACCGCCTGCCGTTCCATCAGCTGACGCAGCAGCTCCACGACCGTCAGGACGAGTTTCACCAGGTCGCGCTCGACCGTGTCGGGTTCCAGGTCGAGCCGGTTGCGCACGCTCATACGGGCTCCTCGAAGGGAGAGGGGACCTGTTCGTTCACGGAGCTGATCAGCGCGTTGAGGTCGATGCGCACGAGGTCGACGTCCGCGATCCGCAACGTGATGTCACCGGTGATCACCACTCCGCCGGCCAGCAACCGGTCCAGCAGGTCGACCAGCGCGATCTCCCGCCGTTCGATGACGGTCACCGCTCCACCCCCCTCATCGTTCTTCCCCGGTGAACGAGTAGGCGGCCCAGGGACCGGTGAGCTCCACCCGGATGCCCGGGGCCTCGTCCTTCGTGCGGTCCACCAGTTCCACGAACTCCTCGGAGCGCCCCCGGGGCACGAGGTACGCCCCGTTGAGCACGTTCTGCCCCGGCGCCGCGGACAACGCGGAGTTCTGCGGGGCGTGCAGCCGGCAGTCCTCGGCGTGCCGGCACAGGCGCTCGTGCAGGGACTGCGCGAACGCCTCGGCCCGCTGCCACTTCTCCTCGTGCGCGTGGCTGCTCTCGCGCCGCCGGCGCAGGTAGTCCCGTCCGCTCGCGGGCTTCGCCGCGGCGGGGGCGGGCGCGGCGGATTCCGCCGGCTCGGGCTCCAGGAACACCTTCACGCCCCACTCCACCCGGCCGGCCAGCCGGTCCAGGACGCCGCGGAAGTCGTCCTCGCGCGCCTCGATCATCGTCCGGATCCCGCTGTCGTCCCGGAACACGGTCGCGAGTCGGAGCGGCAGCGGGGTGGTGACCGTGGTGAGGGCGTCGATCACGCCCTGGTGGGCGCGTGCGGTCGCGGACAGCCAGTCCAAATCCTCCAGGTGGGCCTTGAGGGCCTCCTCGGAGAAGTCGGCCTCCGGGACCGTGCTGACGACGGCGACCAGGCCGTGGTGGTGCAGCAGCGCGGGCGGGGCGCCGCCGATGCCCACCAGCTGGGACTGCAGGGGCAGGTCGAAGGGGCGGCAGACGGCGTAGACGTACCGCAGTCCGATCATGGTGCCTCCTTCGGTGTGCGGCGGCCCGGTTCCAGCTCCAGCTCCTCCAGCCGGGCCAGCCGCTCTCTCAGCTCGGCGTTCTCCCGGGCCAGCTCGTCGCGGCGAGCCCGGGAGGAGAGGGCCGGGTCGGTCTCCCACCAGTCGATGCCCATCTCCTTGGCCTTGTCGACCGAGGCGACGATGAGCCGCAGCTTGATGGTGAGCAGTTCGATGTCGAGCAGGTTGATCCGGATGTCACCCGCGATGACGACACCCTTGTCGAGCACCCGTTCCAGGATGTCGGCGAGGTTGGCCCCCGAGCCCTGGCCGTAGGGCTCGGGGGGGAAGCGACTGGCCGTCGTCATCGACGACTCCCGCGCTCCGCGTACTCCGGCTCCTCTTCCTCGTACTCCTCGTCCTCCCGGGGCTCCTCGCCCTCGTCGGCCTCGTCGGCCTCGTCCTCGTACGCGCCTTCCTCGTCCTCGTCGGCCTCGTCCTCGTCGGCCTCGTTCTCGTACTCGCCCTCTTCGTCCTCGTCGGCCTCGTTCTCGTCGGCCTCGTTCTCGTCGGCCTCGGCCTCGTACGGCTCCTCTTCCTCTTGCTCCTCTTCCTCTTCGCCGGGCGCTTCGCCGCCCTCTTCGGGCTCCTCCGCGCCCTCTTCGGGCTCCTCCGTCCCGGGCTCGCCCTGCTCCTGCTCGGCCTGCTCCTCCTCGGCCACCGCGTCCTCGTGGCTGCGGACCACCTCGCCGTCTTGGATTTCGCCGCGCCAGCCGTCCTCCGCCTCGCCCTTGAGCGTGATGTGCCGGGCGAAGTTCTTGAAGTCGAGCCGGACCCTGCGGCCCTGGGCACGCCAGATGTTGCCCGTCTTCTCGAAGAGGCCGCTCGGGTAGTACTCCATGACCAGCAGGATGCGGGTGAGGTTGTCGTCGAGCCGGTGGAAGCTGACGACGCCCTTGTTGGTGCCCTTGGCGGCCTCCGACGTCCACTGGATCTTGTAGTCGGGAACCTGCTCGACGGTGTGGGCCTTCCAGCTGCGGCTGGACCAGAAGATCTTCGCCTGCCAGTCGGAGTTCGTGTCGTCGGCGCGGCTCGCGCTCTTCACGCCCTTGGCGAAGGTGCTGAAGTCCTGGTACTGGGTCCACTGGTCGTAGGCGGTGCGCACCGGCACGCCGACGTCGACGGACTCGACGATGACGATCGGCTTGTTGCCCCCGCCCTTGCGTTTGCTCTTGCCCTTGCCGCCCAGCCCCTTCAGCTTGTCCATGACGGTGTCCTTGGCGTGCGAGGCACCCAGCTCCAGCGCGGAGCGCAGCGGGCCCTTGCCCTCTGCGACCTTGCGGCCCGCGTTCAGCGCCAGTTTGGCGAAGCCCGGGCTGTTGCCCTCGGCGATGTCGTTGAGCTTGCCCGTGGTCTCACCGAGCTTGCGGCCGAAGCCGACCAGCATCTTCTGCGCCTGGGCGGCCAGGTACTCCTGGACCTCGGCCTTGAGCCGGTCCGCCGCCTCGCTGTGCGCCAGGTCGGTCAGGGGGTTGTTCTTGGCTGCTCCGCCCGCGGCCTTGCCGGCGGCGGACGTCGCGGATCCGACGGCCTCGGTCATCGGTCGTCACCGCCCTTCGACTGCCGGGTCCGGCCTCCGCGGGCCGCGGCGCCGGCCGCTGCGGTCTTCTTCGCGGCCGCCTTGCGGGCCGAACCCGCCTTGCGGGCCGCACCGCCCGCGGTCTTCGCCGCGGTCTTCCTGGCGGGGGCCTTTCCGGACGCCTTCTTCCGCGGGGCCTTGCCGGCCTCCTCGCGGTCGGCCTCCGCACGAGACGACTCGTCCTCGTCCTCCCGTTCCGCGGAGTCCTCCTGGGGCTCGCCGTCCTCCTCGTCCTGCTCCGGCACGACCCCGGCCAACTGGTCGCGCACCGTGGCGGTACGGCCGTGCAGCCGGTCCGCGAGCGCGCTCATCTGGCGCTCGGCCATGGCCCCGGTGGCGGCCTTGCCGACGCCCCGCAGGTCGTCGCGCAACTGGTCGCCGATCTCCTTGAACTGCGGGTTGTCCCGCAACTGGCGCTGGGCCAGCTCGGCGAGACCCCGCGGGCCGAGGTTCAGCTTCTTGCCGGCCACCAGGGAACCGACGGCGAGCGCCATTTTCAGTTTCTTCGTACGTCCCAGGAAGTATCCGGCCCCTACAGCGAGGCCCAGTGCCGTTCGGTTCATGTCACGTCCCGTTGCCTGTGGTGTCGCCGGAGCGCAGCGCGGTCTCCAGCCGGTCGAGCAGTTCGTCCTCGCGCCGGTCGAACTCCTCCTCGGTGATCTCGCCCGCCTCCAGCTCTTCCTCGAGACGGGCGAGTTCGGCCCGTACGGTGGCGGGGTCGTAGTAGATCCGCTCCGCTTCGCTGAGCACCTGCCTGATCGCCCATCCGGCGCCTCGCACCGGTGCGAACGGCAGCAGCAGCACCTCGCCGATCAGTCCCACGGTGTCCCTCCTTCCGTTCGGGCCGGACCGCGTCTACTGCGCTCCGGCGTCGGCGCCGGCCGCGCTGCCCGCGGGCTCGGCGGGGCCGGGCTCGACGAAGCTGTACGGCGGCAGCGGCCCGTTGACCCGCAGGTCGAGGTGGGGGTGGCTGTCGCGGACTTGCTCGACGGCGGCCAGGAACTGCTCGGCCGTGTCCCGGGCGACCAGGAACGACAGGTTGACCAGCCAGCCGGTGGACTCAGGGCCCACGCTCAGCGCGGCGCCGGCCGGCTCCAGCGCGGACCGCACCTCGGCGGCGTCCTCGGACTCCTTGGCCTTGACCGCGGCCGCGACCATCTCGCCGAGCCGGATCTTGTCGTCGTAACCGCCGCCGCCGGCACGCCGGTTGGCCTCGGCGAGGGAGCGGATCTCCGCGTTCTCCGCCATCACCTGGTGCAGGACCGCGTCCTCGACGTGCGTGGCCTTGATGTTGTACTCGACCTTGCCGTCCAGTTCCCGCAGCCGCTCCTGGTAGTGCTGCGACCGGTCGCCGAGCACCTGGACGACGGCGTCGTCGCTGTCGGCGACGCTGCCGAAGCGCATCGGCAGCACACAGCCGGCCGCACCGGCCTCGGCGAGCACGTTCTGGTGCGCGAGCAGGTCCCTGCGCTTGGGGCGCAGCCCCTCGGGTGCGTCGCTGACCACGGCGGCCAGGTCCCCGGCCGTCAGCACGCGCACCGGCAGGGGCGGCTCGCCCACGCCGGTCATGCCTTCGGGGAGCGCGGGGTGCGACCGTGCGGTGATCCCGTAGACGTAGGTGCTCACTCCGACTCCTCCTTACGCCGGGCCGGGGCCTTGCGGGCGCGCGGCCGGGACTCGCCCTGCCCCTCGTCACGTCCCTGCTTGAAGGCGTCGGATATGGTCTCCGCCGCCCCCGAGAGCGCGCCCTTGGACTTGCCGCGGGCGCCGGACTCGGTGACCTCGCCGACGATCTCGGGCAGGCCGGGGCTCTTGCGCGGGCCCGCTTCCAGGTCGAGGCGGTTGCACGCCTCGGCGAAGCGCAGATAGGTGTCGACGCTGGCCACGACGACCCGTACGTCGATCTTGAGGATCTCGATGCCCACCAGGGAGACGCGCACGAAGGCATCGATGACGAGCCCCCTGTCGAGCACCAGTTCCAGTACGTCGTAGAGGCCGCTGCTGCCGCCTCCGCCGCCGGTCTGCTGTGCCGGTACAACGGTCATGCCGGCCGTTCCTCCTTCTCGGTCTTCGGGTGCGCGGTGTGTGGCTGGACGCCGGTCGCGGGATGCGGGCGGCCTAGTGGCCGCCGCCCCTGCGCGCGTCGGCCCGTCCGCGCTCGTAGCGGCGGACGCGCCGGTAGCCGGTGAGCTGACCCTGCAGGTCCAGCTCGACCTGGTAGCTCGCCATGAGGCTCATGGTGTCCGGGACCCGCTCCAGTTCCAGGACCTCCATCTCGAGCGACCATCCGTCCTCGGTCTGCTCGAAGGAGGACACCGACTCCGGGGCGAGACCGGTCAGCTCGCTGAGCTGGGCGCGGGCCTCACGCAGCACCTGCATGGGGGCCGGCCGCTCGGCGGCGGGAGCGTCCTGCGACGCTTCGTCGTCCGTCTGCCGCGCTTTCTGGGTTTTCTGTGAACTCTGCGAATCGGGTGTGTCGTTTGTGTTCGTCATGGCCACCTCTCCCCTGCGTGTGGCCGCTCATCCCCTGGCCAAACATTCCGGGGGCACCCGCCCTCGACGCCGCAGGTGGCAGACGGTCCGCGGGGGGCCGGCCGGGGGCGACGGGCGGCGGTCAGCGGGTGAGCGCCGCGAGACGGCGCCGGGCGGGTCCGAGGGCCCGGCCCCGGCCGGTCAGCGCGGCCCACGGGTCACTGCGGGCCTGGTCGACGGCGTCGGCGATGGTCCAGCGCCGGGCATGGACGTCTGGATCGGCCACCTGTTCCCAGCTTAGGGGCACGGCGACGGGGGCGCCGGGCAGGGCGCGGACCGTGTAGGGGCCGACGGCGGTCTGCGCGTAGCCGTTGCGCTGCACGTCCAGGTAGAGGCGGCCGGCGCGCTCCTTCTTGCGGACTGCGGTGGTGAGCCGCTCCGGGTGCCGGGAGGCGGCCAGCTCCGCGACGTCGTGGGCGAATCGCCGTACGTCGTCGAAGTCGTGCCGCCCGTCGAGGGGGACGACGAGGTGCAGTCCGCGCGAGCCGGTGGTCATCGGGGCGGCGGGCAGGTCCAGCTCGTCCAGCAGCTCGCGCACCCGGACGGCGGCCTCGCGGACCTGGGCGAAGTCGTCACCGGCGGGGTCGAGGTCGAACACGAGCCGGTCGGGGTGGTCCGGGCCGGCGGCCCGGTCGGTGCGGGAGAGCCAGCGGTGCAGGGTGAGACAGGCCTGGTCGGCCAGGTAAAGCAGGGTGGCGGTGTCGTCGCACACGACGTGCGTGACCGTGCCGCCCTCCTTGGCGACCTCGGCGCGGGTGATCCAGTCCGGGTAGTGGCCGGGGGCGTTCTTCTGCATGAACCGCGGCCCGTCGAGGCCGTCCGGATGCCTCTCCAGCATCAGCGGACGGCCCCGCAGGTGCGGCAGCAGGTAGGGGGCGACGCGCCTGTAGTAGTCGGCGAGGTCGCCCTTGGTGTACTGCCCGACGCCGGCTGCCCCGGGGAAGAGGACCTTGCCGGGCCGGTGGACGCGCACCGTGCGACGGCCCGCCCGTATGCTCCGGGCGTCGCCGTCGCTCATCGCACGACCGCCTCCTCCACCAGCAGCCTGGCGGCCGCCGCGATGCCCACGGCGTCGATGCCGGCCGCGTGCAGCTGCTCGTCGGGGGCGGCCGAGCCCGGCATGGTGCGCACGGCGAGCCGGACCAGGCGGGGCACGGGCCGGCCGTCGCCGAAGGCCTCGGCGACGGCGTCACCGATGCCGCCCTCCGCGTGGTGGTCCTCGACGGTCAGCAGGCAGCCGGTCTCCTCGGCGGCCCGGCGCAGGGTCTCCGCGTCGACGGGCTTGACGGAGTACAGGTCGATGACCCGCACCGGGATGCCCTCCTCGGCCAGCCGGTCGGCGGCGGCCAGCGCCTCGTGCACGGTGACCCCGGCCGCGACGACGGTCAGCCGGTCGTCCTCGCCGGAGCGCAGCGTCTTGCTGCCCCCCACCGGGAACTCCTCGCCGGGGCCGTAGATCACGGGGGTCTTGCCGCGGGAGGTGCGCAGGTAGCGGATGCCGTCCAGGCCGGCCATGGCCGCGACCAGCCGGGCGGTCTGGTTGGCGTCGCACGGGTAGAGCACGGTCGAGCCGTACACGGCGCGGAACATCGCCAGGTCCTCCAGCCCCATCTGGGAGGGCCCGTCCTGTCCGATCGCGACGCCCGCGTGCGAGCCGACCAGGTTGAGCCCGGAGCCGCTGATGGACGCCATGCGCACGAAGTCGTGGGCGCGGCTGAGGAACGCGGCGAACGTCGACGCGTACGGCACCCAGCCGCGCGTGGCCATGCCGACGGCCGCGGCGACGAGCTGCTGCTCGGCGATGTAGCACTCGAAGAACCGGTCCGGGTGGGCCTTGGCGAACTCCTCGGTGCGGGTGGAGTCGCCGACCTCGCCGTCCAGGGCGACGACGTCGCCCCGGGCGCTGCCGAGCGCGGCGAGGGCCTTGCCGAAGGCGTCCCGGGTGGCGGCCTCGTCGCCCTGATCGTAGCGCGGTAGCTGGACGGCCTCGGTGGTCGCCGAGCGCATGGCGGCCGCGGCCGGGGGCTCGCTGACGCGCACGTGCAGCTCGCGCGGTCCGCCCAGTTCGGCGATGGCCTCCTCGGCCTCGGGCAGCGGCTTGCCGTGCAGTCCCTCGCGGTCCTCGACGGCCGCGACGCCCTTGCCCTTGAGGGTGCGGGCGAGGATGACGGTGGGCTGCCCGGTGGTGGACAGCGCCTCGCCGTACGCCCGGTCGATCTTGTCGACGTCGTGCCCGTCGATCTGCACCGTGTGCCAGCCGAACGCCTGGAAGCGGCGGGCGTAGGCGTCGAGGTCGTGGCCGTGCCGGGTGGGGCCGCGCTGCCCGAGCCGGTTGACGTCGACGACCGCGATCAGGTTGTCCAGGTGCTCGTGGCCCGCGTGCTCGGCGGCCTCCCACACCGAGCCCTCGGCCAGCTCGCTGTCGCCGCACAGCACCCACACCCGGTATCCGGTGCGGTCCAGGCGCTTGCCGGCGAGGGCGATGCCCACGCCGACCGGCAGGCCCTGGCCGAGGGAGCCGGTGGCCGTCTCCACCCAGGGCAGCCGCCGGGGCGTGGGATGGCCTTCGAGGCGGCTGCCGAGCTTGCGGAAGGTGAGCAGCTCGCCGTCCTCGACGGCGCCGGCGGCCTTGTAGGCGGCGTACAGCAGCGGCGAGGCGTGTCCCTTGGAGAGCACGAAGCGGTCGTTGGCCGGGTGCTCGGGGCGTTCGAAGTCGTAGCGCAGGTGGTTGGCGAGCAGGACGGCCATGAGGTCGGCCGCGGACATCGAGGACGTGGGGTGCCCGGACCCCGCGGCGGCGGCCGCCCGTACGCTGTCCACACGCAACTGCTGCCCGAGTTCGACGAGTTCGGCAGTGTTCATGAGGGTTCTCGGTCTCCTTGCGCAGAGTCGGGAGCGGATTCGGCGGTCCACCGGGGCAGGGGTCGGTGGCCGGGCCGGTGGGCGGGACCGACGCCGGCGGTCACCGTGCGTCTCCCCTCCGGCGGTGCGGCTCGTTCCGTCCGAGGTGTTCCGCGTAACCGGGGCCGGGGCACCCAAACGCCGGGCGGGTCACTCGTACGCCGGTCTGAGCACCCGAACGCCGCCGATCGCTGCGTGCGGCGTTCTGGGGCGCGTCGTCGGGTGCGGGGCCGCTGTGGCTGGGCGCGCGCGGTTCCCCGCGCCCCTGGGTTGGCCTTCCCGGCCTCGGCCCGACGGGGACGGAGCCTGCGGGGCGGTCGGGTGCGGGTTCGTTCGGGCTGGGTGCGCGGTTCCCCGCGCCCCTGGGTTGGGGCGGCTGGGCTCGCCTCGGACGGGGACGGGGCTTGCGGGGCGGCTGTGGCTGGGTGCGTAGTCCCCTGCGCCCCTGGGTTGGCTCGGGCGGCCTTCCGTCAGGCCCTGTGGTGGGGGATGTCCGGGTTGGTGTCAGGGCGGGGTGGGGTGTTCGGGGGGTAGGGCATGCCGAGGCCGCTCGGCGGGGCGGGCGGTGGGGTGCCGCCGATCACGTGCTGCGGCGGCCGGGGCTCGTGGTGCCCGTGGTGCGGATGGGCGGCGCCGCGCAGCAGGTAGGCCACCGCGCCGAGGATCGCCGCGGTGATCAGCGCCGCCGCCCAGCCGGGCAGGCCGATGGCCAGGGCGAGACCCACCGCGAGCGCCACGGCGGCGCCCGCGTAGAGGGCGACGGCGCCGGAGGCGGCATAGAGCACGGCGGTGCGGCGCTGCTTGCGGGTCTGCTCGCGCAGTTCGTCGCGTACCGTCTCGCGTGCCACCTGTGCCAGCTCTTCGACGAGGTGCTTGTCCAGATGTTCCAGGTGATCCAAACGGTCCATACCGGGCGGGTACCCGCCGGACACAGCGGGTAACGCCGCAGCGGCCTGTGCCGTCGCGACCTTCCCAACTAGGCTCGTGCGCATGGACATTCTGGGCGCATCTCTGCGCATCTGCGTCGACGACCTCGACACCGCGATCCCCTTCTACGAGCGTCTGGCGGGCGGCACGGCGCTGCGCTTCGACCGCGGCGGGGTCCAGGTCGCGGCGGTCGGTTCCTTCCTGCTGATGAGCGGCCCCGAGCCGGAGCTGGAGATCCTGCGCAAGGTGGCGGCGACGATCGCGGTGAAGGACGTGGACGAGGCCCACCGGCTGCTGACGGAACTGGGCGCCCGGATCATCGCGGGGCCGGTGCCCACGCCGGTGGGCCGCAACCTGGTCGCGATGCATCCGGACGGGTCGGTGTTCGAGTACGTGGACCAGCGGGGCTGAGCCGGTCAGCCGGCGGAGCGCATCTCGGCGGTGATCGCCCAGCGTTCGTGGTCCCGCCAGGCTCCGTCGACGAAGATCATGTCGGGTGAGAAGCCCTCCAGCCGGAACCCGGCCCCCCGGGCGAGGGCGACGGACGCCACGTTCCCGGGCTGCACGTTGATCTCCAGCCGGTGCAGTCCCAGCGGACCGAACGCGTACCCAATCACCAGGCCCAGGCCCTCGCGCATCAGCCCCCGCCCCGCGGCGTGCGCGAAGGCGCCGTAGCCGAGGGCGCCGCACTGGAAGCCGCCGCGGACGATGTTGTTGATGTTGATGAACCCGGCGATGTCCCCGGTGTCCTTCTCGCACACGAGGAAGCCCTGCCGGGCCGGGTCCTCGATGAGCGACCCGGCGTATCCGGCGTAGGCCTCGTCGTTGTCCGGCGGGAACAGCCACGGCCGGTGCAGGGCCTTGCTCTCCCGGGCCCGTGCGGTGAACTCGGGGCCGTCCTCCAGGGTGAAGGAGCGGATGCCGACGCGGGGGCCTTCGGCTAGGTGGCGGGTGGTGGAGTGCGACATCCGGTCAGCCTACGACGCCCGCGTGATCCGGGTCAGCGCAGTGCGGGCCGGTCCAGCGTCAGCGTGGCCGCGTCCGCGTCGAGTTCGGCCGCCACCCCGAAGGGGATCGTCGACGCGCCCGCGCAGTGGCCAAACCCGAAGTCCTCCACGACCGGGACTCCGAGCGCGCCGAGCCGGTCGGCCAGCAGTGGGCGCAGCTCGGCGTAGTCGTCGCAGTCCTGCCAGGAGCCGAGCAGCACGCCGCGCACCCCCTCCAGCCACCCCGCGCGCAGGAGCTGGGTCAGGTACCGGTCGATCCGGTAGGTCTCCTCGCCCACGTCCTCCAGGCACAGCAGCCCTCCGGCCGCCGAGGAACGGGCCTGCGGGGTGCCCACCTCCGCGGCGAGCAGGCAGAGGCACCCGCCGAGGGTGACGCCCCGGGCCCGGCCGGACACCAGGGGCGTGCCGCCGGAGGTGATGGTGCGGACCGTCTCCGGGGCGAAGAGCGTGGCCCGCAGGTGCTCCTGCGCCCGGGTGTTCTTGACGAAGTCGATGCCGGCCGCCATCGGCCCGTGCAGCGTGACCAGCCCCAGACGGGAGGCGAACGCCTCGTGCAGGACGGTGAGATCGCTGAAGCCGACGAAGACCTTCGGCCCGGCCGCCCGCATCGCGTCCCAGTCGAGCAGGTCGACCATGCGCTGCGCCCCGTACCCGCCGCGGGCGCACAGCACGGCGTCCACGGCGGGGTCGCACCACGCGCGCTGGAAGTCCGCGGCGCGGTCGGCGTCGGTGCCGGCCAGATAGCCGAACTCGTCGTGCCGGTCCAGGACATGGGTCCCGGCGACCGGGTCCAGGTCCCAGCCGCGCAGCACGTCGAGTCCCGCCTGGAGGCGCTCCTCGGGCACCGGTCCGCTGGTGGCGACGACGGCCACCCGCGCTCCGGGAGCGAGCCGGGCCGGGCGTTGCAGTTCCTTCACGTGCTCAGTTCCACCTTCGGGACCTCCGGCGTCGGGGTCAGCCCGAACACCTGGGCGTACAGGGACAGTTCCGCTTCCAGGGCGCGGATCACCGTGTCAGCCCGCCGGAACCCGTGCCCCTCCCCAGGGAAGGCGAGGTAGGCGTGCGGCACGCCCCGGCCCTCGATCCGGGCGAGGAAGCGTTCGCACTGGGCAGGCGGGCAGATGACGTCGTCCAGACCCTGGAGCAGCAGGAAGGGGGCGGTGAGCCGGTCGGCGTGCGTGGTCGGCGAGCGCTCGGCGTACCGGTCCGGCACCTCGGCGATCGGGCCGATCAGCGACTCCAGGTAGCGGGACTCGAAGTCGTGGGTCTCTCCCGGACCCCAGGTGGCCAGGTCGAGGACCGGGTAGAGGATGGTGCCGCAGGCGTACAGGCGGGTGGTGGTCAGGGAGGCGGCGGCGGTCCAGCCGCCGGCGCTGCCGCCCCGGATCGCGAGCCGGGCGGGGTCCGCGGCGCCCTCCTCGGCGAGGGCGCGGGCGACGGCGGCGCAGTCCTCGACGTCGACCACGCCCCACTGCCCGCGCAGCCGTTCCCGGTAGGCCCGGCCGTAGCCGGTGGAGCCGCCGTAGTCGACCTCGGCGACGCCGATGCCGCGGGAGGTGAAGTAGGCGATCTCCAGGTCCAGCACGAGCGGCGCCCGGCTGGTGGGACCGCCGTGCGCCCAGATGACGTAGGGCGGCAACTCACCGTCCGCTCCGATGCGTTCGGGGTGGTGCGGCGGGTAGAGGCGCGCGTGCACCTCACGGCCGCCGGGACCGGTGAAGACGCGGCGCAGCGGTTGTGGGTGGTAGGCGGGGTCGACGGGGTCCCGGTGCCGGGCCCCGATCGCGCGGGCGCGTCCGCTCCTGGTGTCCAGCTCGATCACCTCGTGCGCTGTGTGCGGGCCGGCGCCGACGGCGACCACCCGTTCGCCGTGCGCCGCGAGGGTCGAGGCGAACTCGGTCCACGGTCCGGCGACGTCGACGACCTCACCGGAGTCCGGGTCGAGTATGCCGAGCACGGCGGAGCCCCGGCCGTGCACGACCGCGATCAGCCCGTTGTCCAGGGGCGCGAACCAGCGCAGGCCCAGTTTCCACAGCGGTCCGGCGAACTCCTCCTCGCGCGGGCACAGCGGGGTGCGGTCCTGGTACAGGTTCCACCAGCCTCCGCGGTCGCTGGCGTACAGCAGCCTGCCGTCGGCGGACCACTCGACCTGGGCGACGGACTCGTCCGGTCCGCCGGCGACGGTCCGCGCGTCCCGCAGGGTGCCGTCGTCCGCGACGTCGGCGACGAGCAGTTCCGTGCCGTCCCACGGCATGCGCGGATGGTCCCAGCCGAGCCAGGCCGCCCGCCGGCCGTCCGGTGACAGACGCGGTCCGGTGACGAACCGGTGGTGGGCCGGGACGAGTTCGCGCACCGCGCCGCGGTCGCCGGCGGCGGAGCCGTCCAGGGGCACGGCGGCCAGGACGCGCCGTACGTCGTCGGGGCCGTCGCCGGTGAACTCCTCCAGCACGCACCACACCTCGCCGCGCGCGAGGTCCACCCGCGGCTCGGCCCAGCGCAGCCCGCCGCCCACCGGGGACACCGGCGTGAGCGGCAGCGGTTCGCCGCCCGGCTCGTACCGGTACAGCCGCTGGTCGGCGAAGTGCACGAACACCACGAGGGGCCGGCCGTCGACCGGCACGCCGGTCCAGGGCCGGCCGCCGTACTCGATGACCCGGCTGCGCACGTTCCAGGGCGCGGCCAGCACCGGCTCCTCGACGCCGTCGGCCCGCCGTCTGACGAGGGCCCGCCGGCCGCCCTCGCCGGGCCGGGGCTCGGTCCACCAGACCTCGTCCCCGACGTACCCCACCCACTCGGGATGCCCGTCGTGCGCGGCTGCCATCGCCGCGTCGACGGGCGAAGGCCACGATCCGTACGGTGACTTCAGCATCCGCTCCCCCATCGTCTACGCCGTCCGCAGGAAGCGGTCCAGCACCTGCACGCCGAAGTGCAGCGCCTCCACGGGCACCCGCTCGTCCACGCCGTGGAACAGCGCCTGGTAGTCGAGGTCCTCGGGCAGCTTCAGCGGGGCGAAGCCGTACCCGGTGATGCCGAGCCGGGAGAACTGCTTGGCGTCCGTGCCGCCCGACATGCAGTAGGGCACCACGTGTCCCTCGGGCGCGAACTCCTCGACGGCGGCCCGCATCCGGGCGAACAGGGCCGAGTCGACCGGCGCCTGGAGGGCCACCTCGTGGTGCGCGAACTCCCAGGTGACGTCCGGACCGGTCAGTTCGTCCAGGGTGGCACGGAACTCCTCCTCGGCGCCCGCCAGGTACCGGCCGTCGATGTGGGCGACCGCCTCCCCCGGGACGACGTTCAGCTTGTAACCGGCGTCCAGCATGGTCGGGTTGGCACTGTTGCGGACGGTCGCCTCGACCAGCTTGGCGGCCGGGCCGAGCTTCTCCAGCAGCCGGTCCACGTCCGTGAGGTCGGCCTCGATGCCGTATAGCGCGGCGAGTTCGGTGAGCGCGGCCCGCACGGTCGGGGTCAGTCTGAGCGGCCATTCGTGCTCACCGATGCGGGTGACGGCGGCGGCGAGCCGGGTCACCGCGTTCTCCCGGTTCACCTTGGATCCGTGCCCGGCCCGGCCGCGCGCGGTGAGCTTCAGCCAGCCGGTGCCGCGTTCCCCGGCGGCGATCGGGTACAACTGCCTTCCGGCGCCGTCGTGGAAGGTGAAGGCGCCGGACTCGCTGATGCCCTCGGTGCAGCCCTCGAAGAGTTCGGGGTGCCGGTCGGCCAGGAATCCGGAGCCGTCCTCGGCGCTGGCCTCCTCGTCCGCGGTGAACGCGATGACGAGGTCCCGGCGCGGCCGTACGCCCTCCCGGGCCCAGGACCGGACGACCGCGAGGATCATCGCGTCCATGTTCTTCATGTCGACGGCGCCCCGCCCCCACACGACGCCGTCGCGGACCTCGCCGGAGAACGGGTGCACGCTCCAGTCGGCGGCCTCGGCGGGGACCACGTCGAGGTGGCCGTGGACCAGCAGGGCGTCGGCGGAGGGGTCGGTGCCCTCGATCCGGGCGACGACGTTGGTCCGTCCCGGTGTCCGCTCCAGCAGCAGCGGCTCCAGGCCCGCGCCGGCCAGCCGCTCGGCCGCGTACTCGGCGGCGGGCCGCTCCTGGCAGTCCCCGCCGCCCCGGTTGGTGGTGTCGATGCGGATCAGGCCGGAGGTGTACTCCACGACCTCGTCCAAGGCCTGCTGGTCAGCCATACTGCTCCTCCACGGCGGCAGAGACGATCGTGGTGACCGCCTTGAACGTCCTGATCCCCTCGTACATGGTGGCGCTGGTGTAGGCCACCTTCCGTTCCCCGGTCCGCGCCACCCCGGGGACGACGGTCGCGGCCATGGCCAGGTGCTCGGCGTCGAACTCCACGGCGACCGTGTGCGGGCCCGCCCGGTCGGGTTCGCGGCGCACCGCGAGCCGTGCGGCCTCCTTCGCGGCGGCGCGGATGTCGGCGGCGGTGCGGGCCGGGGTGCGGCACACGGCGGCGTACCGCGAGACGTGGTCCTTGACGGCGACCTTCAGTGCCTCCGGGGCGTACCCGAGGGCGTCCTCGCAGGCCACGTCGTCGCCGGTGACGAGCACGACGGGGACGCCGTACTCGGCGACGACGTGCGCGTTGAGCAGGCCCTCGCTCGCGCGGACGTCGTCCAGCCAGACCCCGGTGATCTGGTTGGCGAGGTAGGTGTGGGCGAGCACGCCCTCCATGCCGGCGCCGGCGTGGTAGCCGACGAAGGCGACGCCGTCGACGTCGCCGTGCTGGACGCCCTCCACCATGGACAGGGCCTTGTGCCGCCCGGTGAGCATCTCCACCCGCTCGTCGAGCCGCTCCAGCAGCAGGTTCCGCATGGACCAGTGGGCCTCGTTGACGAGGACCTGGTCGGCGCCGCCGTCGAGGAAGCCGGTCGCGGCGGCGTTCACGTCGGAGGTGAACATCGACCGGCACCGCTCCCACTGCGGTGTCCCCGGCAGTACGTCGGCGGGCCAGGTGACGCCCGTGGCCCCCTCCATGTCGGCACTGATGAGGATCTTCATGCTGCGTCACGTTACGCGCCGGGAAGCGGTCAGGCTACGACCCCGACCCCGCGAAACGGACGGCCGCCGGCCGGTCCCCCGCGGGCGCGGCGGGACCGGCCACGCGGCCCGCCGGCCGGGGGTCTCGGGCCGAGGTCACCGTCCGGCCAGGACGAACCAGCGCGCGGGCAGGTCCATGCGGGTGCCGTCCGTCAGGTACTCGGTCTGGGGCAGAACCGTCTCGCCGTCCGCGAGGATCTTCAGGCCCGCCTCGGCGAGCAGGCGCGGGATCTCCTCGTCGTCGGCGTCGGCGGGCTTGAGCCCGTGGTGGAAGACGCGCTGGAGTTTCGGGGGCGGGCCGGCCGGTCCGGACGCGGCTCGCTGGAGGACGTCCCGGGACCCGGAGGTCAGTTCGACGACGAACGCGCGCCCCTCGGTGCCGATGATCCGGGCGACGGCGGCGGCGACGGCGGAGCGCGCGGCCGGTTCGCTCTGGTGGATGACGGCCCGCATGTAGACGTTGCTGTCGCCGAGCCGGTCGTGCAGGGCGCGTACGGCGTCGGCGTCGGTGAGGTCGAGCTGCTGGAACTCTACGGTGTCGCCGTCCGTGCCGCGGCGGGCGTGTTCGACGGCGGCGTGCGAGAGGTCGACGCCGACGGCGCGGGCGAACCGGGTGGCGAGGAACCGGGTCTGGGTGCCGTTGCCGCAGCCGAGGTCGACGATGGTGCGGGCGGGGTCGGCGTACGGCAGGAGCAGGTCGCTGTGCGGCTGGGCGCTCAGGGAGGGGTCGGCGTCCCATATCGCCTCGCCCAGGGCGTCGGATGTCTCGCTCCAGTAACTCTCCCACGCGTTGCGGTACTTGTCCGAGACGTTCATGCGTTCTCCCCACGGGTCGGTTGCGTGATCGGGATATCGCGCCGACCGGGGGTTGGGCAAGGGGTCGTGTGTCCGGTCCTGGGCCGGGACAGCCCGACGGTGCGTGGGACGTGCCGTGTTCAGTGCCTTGCGGTGACGGTCTGCTCGAACCAGACCGTCTTGTGGTGGCCGGCTGCGCTGGCGCCCCACTCCCGGGCCAGCCGGCTGACCACGCGCAGTCCGCGCCCCGCATCGTCGTGCGGGCCGGCGCCGAGCATGGCGGGCAGGGCCGGCTCGTCGTCGGTGACCTCGAAAAGCAGCGCGTCGGTGCGCACCACCCGCAGCCCGATCCGGTCGCTGCGCCCGTGCCGGACGGCATTGGTGACGACCTCGCTTACCAGCAGTTCGGCCGTCTCCACCGCCTGCGGCAGGCCCCAGGCCAGGAGCCGTTCACGGACCAGCCGGCGGGCCCGGGGCACCTCGGCCGGATCGCTCTCCAGCCGCCACTCCGCCACGTGCTCGTCGGGGATGCCGTTGAGGCGGGCCATGAGCAGGGCGACGTCGTCCTTGCGGCCGCCGCGTGTGTTGAGGGCGCGGATGATGGTGTCGCACGCGTCGTCCATCGAGGCGGCGGGGTGCGCGGCGGACTCGCAGAGCGCGGCGAGGCCCTCGCCGATGTCGGAGCCGCGCACCTCGACCAGACCGTCGGTGCACAGCACCAGCCGGTCGCCGGGCGCGACCTTGACGCGAGAGGTCTCGAAGGCCACGCCGCCGACCCCTATGGGCGCTCCGGTGGGCAGTTCGAGGAGCTCGCTGCTGCCGTCCTCGGCGCGGACCAGCACGGGCGGGATGTGTCCGGCGTTGGCGAGGGTCAGCTCGCCGCGGATCGGGTCGTAGACCGCGTACAGGCAGGTGGCGAGGTAGTTGTCGCCGAGCCGGCGGGCCAGGTCGTCGAGGTTGCGCAGCAGTTGGGCGGGCGGGGTCTCCATGGCGGCCATGGTCTGCACGGCGGTGCGCAACTGTCCCATCATCGCGGCCGAGTTGAGGCCGTGGCCCATGACGTCGCCGACCACCAGGGCGGTGCGCGAGCCGGGCAGCTTGATGGTGTCGAACCAGTCGCCGCCGATCCGGCCGAGCCGGGTGCCGGGCAGGTAGCGGGTGGCGACGTCGCACCCGGCCATCCGCGGGCTCACCTGCGGCAGCATGCTGTCCTGCAGGGTGTCGGCGACGTTCTCCTGGTAGGTGTACATGCGGGCGTTGTCGAGCACGAGGCCGGCGCGGGCGGCGAGTTCGGCGCCGGTGGTGCGGTCCATGTCGTCGAACGCCGGGCGGTCGGGGCGGCGCATCAGCACCATGAAGCCGAGGACGACGTTGCGCGCCTTGAGCGGGACGATCAGCAGGGACCGGCCGGAGATCAGCGGCCTGAGGTCGCGCTTCTCGAACTCGCCGGCGATCCGGCCAGCCAGTTCCTTGGTGACCCTCGGGATGAGCACCGGCTCACCGGTGACCATGCACTGGTAGAACGGCGTGTGCTCGGGGAAGGCGAAGGCCTCGCCGACGGGCACCGTGTCGTCCCAGCGGCCCGGTTCGTCGTTGTGCTCGACCCAGACGCGGAACATCACTGTGCTGGCGTCCGGCGGGCCGTCCGGGAAGCCCTCGCCGGCCAGGACCGCGGCGCGCAGGTGGGTGCCGGCGAAGTCCGTGAACCGGGGCACGGCGGCGCTGGTGACCTCGCGGATGGTCTCGCCGAGGTCCAGGGAGGTGCCGATGGCGGAACTGACCTCGTTGAGGAACTCCAGCCGCTCGCGCACGGCGGCGTACTCCAGGTCCTGCTCGGCGCCGGCCGGGACCGGGACGGCCACCACCCGTTCCCGGGGTGCGGCGGCCTCGGCACGGGTGCGGCCCGGGCGGCGGGGCACACCCCAGTACGGGGTCACGGGCACCCGGTCGAACTGGCTGAACTCCAGCACGGGGTAGCCCAGTTCGAGGACCTGGGAGACGATGCGCCCGCTGAGGCCGGGACCCATGCTGGGCAGGATCTCGGGCAGCCGCCGCTCCAGTTCCTCGGAGGCCGGCAGTTCGGTGTGGCGGGCGAAGCCGGGCGAGATGCGCTCGGCGGTCTCGTCGTCGTAGCCGCGTTCGTCGCGCAGCCGGGTGGCGTCGGCGGCGAGCACGAGCAGCCCGGAGGTGCCGGGGCCGACCAGCGGGTAGGCCCACCAGAGCACGTCGAGCCGTTCGCCGTCCGGTGCGTGCCGGTCCGGGGAGAGGCGGGCGCGGCCGGCCGTGGCGTAGGCGCTGGCGCCGCCGAGCGAGGCCTCCAGGTCGGGGCCGGGCCCGTCGTACTCCTCGTAGGCGTCCGGCATGGCGTCGACGTGCGGGTCCTCGGGCAGGGCGCCGGAGACCGGCAGCAGGTCGGCCGCGGGCCGCCCGACGGCGTCCTCCCGGTCCACGCCGAACAGACGCCGTACGCCGCTGCTCCAGTGCGAGACCAGGCCGGTGCGGTCGACGACGACCACGGCCAGCGCGATCCGGCCCGCCGCGGTGTCGCCGGCGCCGCGCCCGGGAGGTGTGTCCCGCTCGCTGCCACGGTCCATGGCCCAGGCCCTCTCTCCCCACGGCTGTCCGCAAACGATCTGTGCCGCCCCGCGACTACGGTACGGCGGCGGCCGGTGGCGATGTGTGGCAATCCTTGAATTGGTTTCACGTGTTCGCACCGGCGCGCGGCCCGGCGCCCCGCGGCGCCCCCGTCTCCTCGCCCCCGGTCAGTCCTCGTGTCCCAGCTGCAGGTCGCGTTCGGTACGGCCGCCTCCCGCCACCTGGAGCACGGTGGCGACCGGCGGGTAGCCCGCGGCGATGACGGTGTACTCGCCGGAGGAGAGGTCGACGAACCGGAACGTCCCGTCGGTCGAGGTGGTGAGGGTGTCGACGACGTTGCCGGCGGCGTCGAGGAGCGTGACCCGGGCGTCCTCCACGGCGCGGCCGCCGCTCGCCCGGACGGTGCCCTTCAGCACGGCGCCGCCCGCGAGTTCGACGTCCTGGCGGGTCTCCCGGGAGGCCTGCACGGTGACGGGGAGCGCGGCGGGCCGGAAGGCGGGGGCGCTCGCGGCGAGGGTGTACTCGCCGGCGACCAGTTCGGTGATGACATAGCCGCCCTCGCGGCCGCTGCGGGTGGCCGCGACGACCTCGCCGTGCACGTTGGTCAGGGTGACGGTGGCGTCGCGCACGGGGCTGCCGTCGGCGGTGACGACGGCGCCGGCGAGCCGTCCGGCGCCGCCGAGGACGACGTCGAGCTCGACGGGCCGTTCACCGACGGTGACGGAGACGGCCTGCGGCTGGTGCCCGCCGGCGGCGGCGATGAGCACGTACGACCCGGAGCCGGGGGTGCTGAGCGCGTACCGTCCGTCCTCGCCGCTCGCGCCCCGGCCGATCTGCTGTCCGGCGACGTCGATGAGGGTGAGGGCGGCGCGGGGCACCACGGTGCCGTCGGGGTGCTGCACCGTGCCGCAGACCGGGATCCCGGCGGGGAACGGCGAGCGCGACGGGCTGCCGCTCCCCTCGGCCGGCGGCTGGAAGCGGGCCTGCGGGATGGGGGCGCCTGCCTGCGCGGTCTCCTGGTCGGCGGCGGGGGCGTTGTGGGACACCAGTGGTTTCTCCTTGAGGAAGAAGGCGATGAACAGGCCGAGGGCGAGCACCGGGACGAGGTAGAGGAAGACCCGGGGCATGGCGTCGGCGTAGGCGCGGATGTAGGCGTCGCGCAGGGCCGGGGGCAGCGCGTGGACGAGCTGCGGGGTGATGGAGTCGGCGTCGGGCAGCCGGACGCCCGCGCCCGGGGGCAGCTCCTCGCGCAGCGAGTCGGTGAGCCGGTCGGCGAAGAGGGTGCCGAAGACGGCGGCGCCGACGCTGCCGCCGATCTGCCGGAAGTAGTTGTTGGCGCTCGTGGCGGTGCCGAGGTCGGCGGGACGCACGGAGTTCTGCACGGCGAGGACCAGGACGGGCATCACCATGCCGATGCCGGTGCCGAGGACGGCCATCCAGATGCTGTAGTGCAGCCGGGGCGTGTCGGCCTCGAGCCGGGACAGCAGCCACATGCCGACGGCGGCGACGGCGCTGCCGAGCACGGGGTAGATCTTGTAGCGGCCGGTGTGGCTGATGAGCTGCCCGCCGATGATCGAGGCGCCGACGATCCCGGCCATCATGGGGAGCATCAGCAGCCCGGACTCGGTGGCGCTGGCCCCGTCGGCCATCTGCAGGAAGGTCGGCAGGTAGCTGGCGGCGCCGAAGAGGGCGACGCCGATCACCAGGCCCACCAGGCCGCTGATGTTGAACACGGAGTCGCGGAACAGCCGCAGCGGGATGAGGGGTTCGGCGGCGAAGCGCTCGGCGACGAGGAAGAGCAGGGCGGCCGCGGCCGCGCCGGCGCCGAGCCCGAGGATCTGCCGCGAGCCCCACGCGTACTCGGTGCCGCCCCAGCTGGTCAGCAGGACCAGGCAGGTGGAGGCGGCGGCGAGCAGCAGCGCGCCCGGCACGTCCAGGCGCCCGCGGGAGCGCGGCCGCGGGAGCTTGAGGACGACGGTGACGACGGCGAGGGTGACCAGGCCGAAGGGGACGTTGATGTAGAAGCACCAGCGCCAGGAGAGGTGGTCGGTGAAGTAGCCGCCGAGCAGCGGGCCCGCGACGGAGGCGAGGCCGAAGACGGCGCCGATCAGGCCCATGTAGCGGCCGCGCCGGCGGGGCGGCACGACGTCGGCGATGATCGCCTGCACGCCGATCATCAGTCCGCCCGCGCCGACGCCCTGCACGGCGCGGTAGGCGATCAGCTGGTCCATCGACTGCGCCCGGCCGGCGAGCGCGGAGCCCACGACGAAGACGGCGATGGCGAACTGGAAGACGCCCTTGCGGCCGAACAGGTCGCCGAGCTTGCCGTACAGGGGCAGGCCGATGGTGGAGGTGAGCAGATAGGCGGTGATCGCCCAGGACATCCGGTCCAGGCCGCGCAGCTCGCCGACGACCTTCGGCAGGGCGGTGGCGACGATCATCTGGTCGAGCGCCGCGAGGAGCAGCGCGAGCATCAGCCCGAGGAAGACCAACCGCACACGTCCCGCGCCGAGTTCGGCGGCGGGCGCGGGCGGCGGCGCGGCGGGCGCCTCCCCGGCAGCCCCGGTCTCCTGCGCCGCGGCCGGCGTCACGGCCGGCTCGTGCTCCACCAGCGTCGTCCGGCCCACGTACCTCTCCCCTCGTCGCCCCAGTCACGTTTACCGCGCAAGGCGACAACTGCGAACAAATGCGGAGAGTTACGGCACCGCCAGAGAAGGCGCGGAGATCCACTCGAACCGGTGAAGGAGCCCAACACCCCTTCACCGGCAGCGGATTGGTGCTACTTCTCGACCTCGGTGGCGAGGCGCTCGAGTACGGCGTCGTAGATCCGGCCGAGGCCCTTGGGGGCGAAGGTCTTCTCGAAGAAGCCGCCGATGCCGCCGGCACCGTTCCAGGTGGTGGTGACGACGACCCGGGACCTGCCCTCACCGGCCGGGGTGACGCGCCAGGTGGTGACCATGGAGGAGTTGCGGTCCTTCTCGACCAGCTCGCCGTCGGTGGGCTCGGTGACGTCCAGGAGGCAGTCGCGCACCCGCTTGCTGGTGGCCTGGAGCTTCCAGTGGACGAGGGTGCCCTCGCCGTCGCCGCCCTCGCGCACCTCGTACTCGCTGAACTGCTCGGGCAGCACCTTCCGCCGCGTGCCGCGGTAGTCGGCGAGGGCGTCGAACACCTTCTCCGCGTCCGCCGCGACGACCCGCTCGGTAGTGGCCTCGACCTGCGCCATTGCATTCCTCCAGGACCTGGTTGCTCGGGGTTGGGGCAAGCCAACCACCCCGGTGGCCGGGCCCTCAAATCGGGGACCGCACGATCATGGGAACACATGTTCTATTGTGTGGGCAGTGCTACCGAGGAGGCGTCATGCGCTGGGAGAACCTCACCGTGGAGTCCGGGGAGCCCGCCGAGCACGGCCGGGCCGCCGATGCCGCGCTGTTCGGCGCGGACGCCGTGGCCACGCGGACGTTCGACACGCCCGAGTTCCGCGGGATGACCTTCCACGAGGTCCGGGCGCGCTCGGTGCTCAACCGGGTGCCGGGGGCCTCGCGCATGCCGTTCGAATGGACGGTCAATCCCTACCGGGGCTGCTCGCACGCGTGCGTGTACTGCTTCGCACGCCGGACGCACGCCTACCTGGACCTGGACACCGGCGTCGGCTTCGACACCCAGATCGTGGTGAAGGTCAACGCGCCCGAGGTCCTGCGCCGCCAGCTGGCCTCCCGCCGCTGGCAGGGCGAGCACGTGGCGATGGGCACCAACGTCGACTGCTACCAGCGCGCCGAGGGCCGCTACCGGCTGATGCCCGGCATCATCTCCGCCCTCACCGACCACGCGAACCCGTTCTCGATCCTCACCAAGGGCACCCTGATCCTGCGCGACCTGGACCTGCTGACCCGGGCGGCGCAGGTGACGGACATCGGCATCTCGGTCTCCGTCGGCTTCCTCGACGCCGGGCTGTGGCGCACGGTGGAGCCGGGCACCCCGGCGCCCGAGCGCCGGCTGGAGGTCGTCCGCACGCTCGGCGAGCACGGCATCGGCTGCGGGGTGCTGATGGCGCCGGTGATCCCGTTCCTGAGCGACGATCCGGCTCAACTGCGGGACACGGTCAGGGCGATCGCGGCGGCCGGGGCCACCTCCGTCACGCCCCTGGTACTGCACCTGCGGCCGGGCGCCCGCGAGTGGTTCATGGCCTGGCTCGGACAGCACCACCCGCACCTGGTGCGCCGCTACGAGCGGCTGTACGCCGAGGGCGCCTACGCACCCAGGTGGTACCAGCGCCGGATCACCCGTCAGGTGCACGAACTGGCGCGGGAGTACGGCATCGGGCCGGCGCGCGCCGGCGCCGCACGGCGGATCCGGCCGGCGGAGCCCGCACCGTCGCCCACGGCTGCGGAACCGACCCAACTCACCCTCATCTGAGAGCGTTCGGGACCGGGGGCGCCCGGGTGCGGCGGCGTTCGAGGGCATCCCTCGGCCCAATTGGGTCAAGTATCGCCCGAACGCGTTCCACGGGTCCCCGTTCCCGGGATCGATGCGGCGGGCACCGTGATCCGCACGGTGCGCCGGCACGCCGTCCCGGGAGGACGCATGAGAACACGCGCAGCCGTGCTGTGCGCGGCCGTCGCGCTGGCGGCGGCCCCTGTCGCGCCCGTCCCCGCGCGGGCGGCTGCGGCGGCCGCGGCGGCGATCGGCTGGAAGAAGTGCGGCACGAGCGACTACCCGGCGCTCCAGTGCGCCTCCCTGAGGGTGCCGCTGGACCACGCGCGGCCGTCGGGCCGGCAGATCACGCTCGCCCTGTCCCGTATCCCGCACACCGCCAGGACCTTCCAGGGCCCGCTGCTGGTCAACCCCGGCGGCCCCGGCGGCAGCGGACTGACGCTCGCCGGGTTCGTCGCCTCGGCGCTGCCCAGCGGCGTGGCGGCCCAGTACGACGTCATCGGCTTCGACCCGCGCGGCGTCGGCCGGAGCACTCCCGCCCTGGACTGCGCGCCCGGCCACTTCGGGCCGGTACGCCCGGACACCGTGCCGGCCACGCCCGCGCTGGAGCGCGCGAACCTGGAACGCGCGCGGTCCTTCGCCGCCGCGTGCGGCCGCAAGTACGCCGGCCTGCTGCCGTACATCGGCACCGTCAGCGCCGCGCGGGACATGGACCTGGTCCGCCGGGCCCTCGGCGCACGGCGGATCAGCTACTTCGGCTACTCCTACGGCACCTACCTCGGCGCGGTCTACGCGAAGCTGTACCCCGGGCGGGTGCGCCGCCTGGTGCTGGACTCGGTCGTCGACCCCGCCGGCACCTGGTACCGGGACAACGTGGACCAGGACTACGCCTTCGACGACCGCCACCGCGCGCTGATGGCGTGGATCGCGAAGCACGACGCGGCGTACGGGCTCGGCGGGGACCCCGCGCGGGTAGAGGCCCGCTGGTACGCGATGCGGGCGGCCCTGGCGAGGAGACCGGCCGGCGGCCGGATCGGCGCCTCCGAACTGGAGGACACCTTCGTCCCCGGCGGCTACTACGACGGCTACTGGCCGTACCTCGCCGAGGCCTTCGCGGCCTACGTCCACCACGGGGAGACCGGGCCGCTCCTGACGGCGTACGACCACCTGGCCGCCGTGGACGGCGAGGGCGACAACGGCTACAGCGTCTACACGTCCGTGCAGTGCCGTGACGCCTCCTGGCCGCGCGACTGGAACCGCTGGCGCGCGGACACGTGGCGGGTGTTCGGGAAGGCGCCGTTCATGGCCTGGAGCAACGCCTGGTACAACGCCCCCTGCGCGTTCTGGCCGGTCCGGCCGCTGAAGCCGGTGGACATCGCCAACGACGACCTGCCGCCGGCGCTGATCCTCCAGGCGACCGACGACGCGGCCACCCCCTATCCGGGCGGTGTCAGGGTCCACCGACTGCTGGCCCGCTCCAGCCTGGTGGTCGAGGAGGGCGGCGGCAACCACGGCATCACGCTGAACGGCAACGCCTGTCTGGACGGCCACCTCGCCGCGTACCTGGCCGACGGCAGGCTGCCGCACGGCTCCGGCACGGCCGACGCGACCTGCCCCAGGTCCCCCGAACCCAAGCCGCTCAAGGGCAGGACGGCTTCGCCGTCGTCCCGGGCCACGACACTGCACGAGCTGCTGGGCTTCCGCGGCTGATACGGGCGGCGACCGCGGGGCAGGGCCCGCGTCACCTCGTCCGGCGCTGCTCCGGGATCAGGGACAGCGCGTGCACGGCGGCCTGGGCCAGGGAAGGGTGGGCCAGGGCCTCCGTCAGGACGCGGCGGGCCCGGGGGTCGCCCAGCGCTCCCAGGCCCTCCACGCAGGCCAGGGCGACCCGGCGGTACGGGTCGTGCGGGTGCAGCCGCCGCTCCAGGGTGGTGATCAGGGCGGGCACCGACTCGGGCGCGCGGAGGGCGACCAGCAGCCGTACCGGGTGCAGGGCGTAGGCGACGCGCAGTTCGTTGGTGGCGAGGGCGGCGGCCGCGCGGGCCGTGCGCGGGTCGCCGAGGCGGGCGAGCGCGTGGGCGGCCGAGGCGCAGCGCGGCGGATCGCGGTGGTTGAGCAGCAGGACCAGGGACTCGAAGGCCCGCCGGTCACCGGCCAAGCCCAGCCGGAACGCGGCCAGTTCCCTGGCCCACAGCTGCTGTCCCGGGGCGGTGAGCACCTCCGCGAGTTCGTCGGGGTCCTCGGTCGCCAGCAGCCGGTCGTACGCCGCCGCGCCCTGCGACTCCTGCCGTAAGCGTTCCGTGAGCGATCGCGACTCTGCGTCCACGGCACCAGGGTAGGCGGGTGGCGCCCGGTGAGGGAGGTACATCACAAAGCCGGATCGGCGCCGGGGGCTGGCGCGCTCGTTACCCGCCGGTTAGGCTCATACGAGCGAGTAACCCTCTCGCACATCCACTGGCGACGGTTTGGTGACGCAGCCGTCGCGAGTTCGGTCGGTTCGGTACACCGTGTGTACCGCAGTACGACCCGGCTTCGGGACAGAGCCGGGCGGAACAGCCGCTGCAGGGCGTGTGCGCGCCCTCGGCACCGGCAGCACCGGGCGTGTGCGCTCAGCAGCCCGGAAACACCCGCATTCCACACGCTCCGCGGTGCGCCTTCCGGCGCACCCGGCGCGCTCCTCGTCGTCACCCTCATTCCTGGAGTCCCGCGATGGCCACTCCCCTGTCCCACACCCCTTCCTCCTCGCTCAGGACGATCGCCGTCGTCGGCCTCGGCACCATGGGCACCGGCATCACCGAGGTCCTGGCGAAGGCCGGCCGCGAGGTGATCGGCATCGACATCAGCGAGGCCCAGGCCGCGCAGTCGCTCGCCGCCCTGGAGGCCTCCACCGCCCGCGCCGTGGCGCGCGGCCGGCTCGGCGAGGAGGAGCGCGCCGAGGTGCTGGCCCGGGTCCGCACCTTCACCGACCTGCGCGCGGCGGCCGACGCCGACCTCGTCATCGAGGTGGCCCCGGAGTCGTACGAGGTCAAGCACCAGATCTTCCGCGAGCTGGACGGCATCGTCCGCCCGGAGACCATCCTCGCGACCGGCACCAACGCCCTGTCCGTGACCCGGCTGGCCGCCGACTCGGCACGTCCCGAGCGCGTGCTCGGCCTGCACTTCTTCAACCCGGCGCCGGCGATGAAGCTGGTCGAGGTCGTCTCCTCGGTGCTGACCGCCCCGCAGGCCGTCGCCGCGGTCACGGACCTCGCGATCGAGCTGGGCAAGGAGCCGGTCGCGGTCGGCGACCGCCCCGGATTCGTCGCGGACGGCCTGCTGTTCGGCTACCTGAACCAGGCCGCCGCCATGTACGAGGCCAAGTACGCCTCCCGCGAGGACATCGACGCGGCGATGCGGCTCGGCTGCGGCCTGCCCATGGGCCCGCTCGCCCTGCTGGACCTGATCGGCGTCGACACCGCCCGCACCGTCCTGGACGCCATGTACGCCGAGTCCCGCGACCGGCTGCACGCCCCCGCGCCGATCCTCAAGCAGCTCAGCGAGGCCGGCCTGACCGGCCGCAAGTCCGGGCGCGGCTTCTACACCTACGAGGCGCCGGGCAGCGCCACGGTCGTGCCGGACGCGCTGACCCCGGCCGAGGGCGGCCCGGCCACCCCGGGGCGCGAGGTCCGCTCGGTCGGCGTCGCCGGTTCCGGCACCATGGCCTCCGGCATCGCCGAGGTGTTCGCGAAGGCGGGCTACGAGGTGGTCCTGGCCGCCCGCAGCGAGGAGAAGGCCCAGGCCGCCAAGGCCCGCATCGGCAAGTCCCTCGCCCGGTCCGTCGACAAGGGCCGGCTGACCGCCGAGGCCGCCGCGCAGATCCTGGACCGGATCGCCCCGGCCGGCTCGTACGACGCCTTCGCCGACGTCGACCTGGCCGTCGAGGCGATCGCCGAGGACCTGGAGATCAAGCGGCAGTTGTTCCAGGCGCTGGACAAGATCTGCAAGCCCGGCGCGGTCCTCGCCACCACCACCTCCTCCCTGCCGGTCGTCGCGTGCGCCCGTGCCACCTCGCGTCCGCAGGACGTGATCGGCATGCACTTCTTCAACCCGGCGCCGGCGATGAAGCTGGTCGAGGTGGTCCGCACGGTGCTGACCGCGGACGACGTCCACGCCACGGTCCACGAGGTCTGCGCCCGCATCAGGAAGCACGCGGTGGACTGCGGCGACCGGGCCGGTTTCATCGTGAACGCGCTGCTCTTCCCGTACCTCAACAACGCGATCAAGATGGTCCAGGAGCACTACGCCTCCCTGGACGACATCGACGCGGCCATGAAGCTCGGCGGCGGCTACCCGATGGGCCCCTTCGAGCTGCTGGACGTGGTCGGGCTGGACGTCTCGCTGGCCATCGAGAAGGTGCTGCACCGCGAGTTCCGCGACCCCGGCCTCGCCCCGGCCCCGCTGCTGGAGCACCTGGTGGCCGCGGGCTGCCTCGGCCGCAAGACCGGCCGCGGCTTCCGCGAGTATGCCCGCCGCTGACGGCGCCGGCGACTGGCTCGAAGACGACCGGGACTGGGGCGGACTGCTCGATCCGGCCGCGTTCGCCCCGCCCGCCCGGCCCGCCGGTCCCCCGCCCCCCGCGGGCGGGGGAAACCCCGGGCCCGCGCACCGGGCTGCGCGTATGCAGTACGTTCAGATCATGTCCCAGCCCGCCAAGTCCTCACGTCCACCAGCCACGTCCGACGCGCCGGAGAGTGCCGCAGGCGGTCGCGCCGCCGCACAGCGGCTGAAAATGCGCCGAGAACTGGCGGCCGCGGCCATGGAGCTGTTCGCGACCAAGGGGTACGAGGCCACCACCGTCGACGAGATCGCGGCCGCGGCCGGTGTCGCCCGGCGCACCTTCTTCCGCCACTTCCGCTCCAAGGAAGAGGCGATCTTCCCGGACCACGACGACACCCTGATCCGCGCCGAGGCGGTCCTCAACGCCGCCCCCGCGCACGAGCACCCGCTCGACACGGTGTGCCGCGGGATCAAGGAAGTCATGAGGATGTACGCGGCCCGGCCGGAGATCTCGGTGGCCCGCTACAAGCTCACGCGCGAGGTGCCCACCCTGCGCGAGGCCGAGATCGCCTCGGTGGCCCGTTACGAGCGGTTGTTCACGCGCTATCTGCTGGGCCACTTCGACGAGCGCGCGCACGCCGACGACGCCAACGACGACCCGCTGCTGGCCGAGGTCGCCGCCTCGGCCGTGGTCACCGCCCACAACCACGTCCTCAGGCGCTGGCTGCGGGCGGACGGCCAGGGCGACGTGGAGGCCCAGCTGGACCACGCCTTCGCGATCGTGCGCAAGACGTTCGGCACCGGGATCGGGGCCGGGCGCGGCCCGGCCGCCAGGCCGGCCGCCGCCACCGCCCCCGCGTCGGTGTCGGCGCACGGCGAGGTGCTGGTGACGGTCGCCCGTACCGACGCCCCGCTGGACGAGGTCATGCGGACCATCGAGGAGGCGCTGAAGGACCGCTGACAGGACCTCCGCGTCCTCGCGCGCTGTGATGACGGCCACCCTTCGGGGTGGCCGTTTTGGCATGTCAGAGGCCTTTTTCGGAGAGATTTCAGAGCCCGTTCGATCGATCATCGCTCATTTGTTGCGTAAAGATTTCATCTGAGGCCAAGTTCTGGCACTCAGTGCCTTGTCACCTGACACGCGGTGTCATACGTTGAGAGTGTCCGGGCGGTCGGCGCGCAGAGACCATTCGCTCGCCGGCTGTCCCCGCAAGCCCACGGCCTGCGCGCCCGGACGCCTGCGTCACAGGCAACCTCCCGCGCCACAAAGCGCTGCCGAAGCACCACCGGGCCGAACCGACGGCACACCCTCAAAACCCTCAGCAGCACTCACCGCAGCACCGACGATCCCCCAGGCGCCCCTCCCTCAGGGCGCTCACCGCCGGAGGCAACACCGTGACCGTGAAGGACATCCTCGACGCGATCCAGTCGAAGGACGCCACGTCCGCCGACTTCGCCGCCCTGCCCGTCCCCGAGTCGTACCGCGCGATCACCGTGCACAAGGACGAGACGGAGATGTTCGCGGGCCTGCAGACCCGCGACAAGGACCCGCGCAAGTCCATCCACCTCGACGAGGTGCCCCTGCCCGAGCTGGGCCCGGGCGAGGCCCTGGTGGCCGTCATGGCCTCCTCGGTCAACTACAACTCGGTGTGGACCTCGATCTTCGAGCCGCTGTCCACGTTCGGGTTCCTGGAGCGCTACGGCCGCACCAACGAGCTGGCCAAGCGGCACGACCTGCCGTACCACATCATCGGCTCCGACCTCGCCGGCGTCGTCCTGCGCACCGGCCCGGGCGTCAACGCCTGGAAGCCCGGCGACGAGGTCGTCGCCCACTGCCTGTCCGTCGAGCTGGAGTCCTCCGACGGCCACAACGACACCATGCTCGACCCCGAGCAGCGCATCTGGGGCTTCGAGACCAACTTCGGCGGCCTCGCCGAGATCGCGCTGGTGAAGTCCAACCAGCTGATGCCGAAGCCGGACCACCTCAGCTGGGAGGAGGCCGCGGCCCCGGGCCTGGTGAACTCCACCGCCTACCGCCAGCTGGTCTCCCGCAACGGCGCCGGCATGAAGCAGGGCGACAACGTCCTCATCTGGGGCGCGAGCGGCGGCCTCGGCTCCTACGCCACCCAGTTCGCCCTCGCCGGCGGCGCCAACCCGATCTGCGTCGTCTCCAGCGAGCAGAAGGCCGACATCTGCCGCTCCATGGGCGCCGAGTCGATCATCGACCGCAACGCCGAGGGCTACAAGTTCTGGAAGGACGAGAACACCCAGGACCCGAAGGAGTGGAAGCGCTTCGGCAAGCGCATCCGTGAGCTCACCGGCGGCGAGGACATCGACATCGTCTTCGAGCACCCCGGCCGCGAGACCTTCGGCGCCTCCGTGTTCGTCACCCGCAAGGGCGGCACCATCACCACCTGCGCCTCCACCTCGGGCTACATGCACGAGTACGACAACCGGTACCTGTGGATGTCGCTGAAGCGCATCATCGGCTCGCACTTCGCCAACTACCGCGAAGCCTGGGAGGCCAACCGCCTCATCGCCAAGGGCAAGATCCACCCCACCCTGTCGAAGGTGTACTCCCTGGAGGACACCGGCCAGGCCGCCTACGACGTGCACCGCAACCTGCACCAGGGCAAGGTCGGCGTGCTGTGCCTCGCCCCCGAGGAGGGCCTCGGCGTGCGCGACGAGGAGATGCGCGCCAAGCACATCGACGCCATCAACCGCTTCCGGAACATCTGAGGACCCGGAGGACACAGATGACTGAGCGTCAGCCCTCCGGATCGCGGAGGGAGAAGGACCGGCCGTGGCTCATGCGCACGTACGCCGGTCACTCCACGGCGGAGGCGTCCAACGAGCTGTACCGGCGCAACCTCGCCAAGGGCCAGACCGGTCTGTCGGTGGCGTTCGACCTGCCGACGCAGACCGGCTACGACCCCGACCACATCCTCGCCCGCGGCGAGGTCGGCCGGGTCGGCGTGCCCGTCTCTCACCTCGGTGACATGCGCCGGCTGTTCCAGGACATCCCCCTGGAGCAGATGAACACCTCGATGACGATCAACGCCACCGCCATGTGGCTGCTGGCGCTCTACCAGGTCGTCGCCGAGGAGCAGGGCGCGGACATCACCAAGCTCCAGGGCACGACCCAGAACGACATCGTCAAGGAGTACCTGTCCCGCGGGACGCACGTCTTCCCGCCCGGGCCCTCGCTCCGCCTGACGACGGACATGATCGCGTACACGGTCTCCCACATCCCGAAGTGGAACCCGATCAACATCTGCAGCTACCACCTGCAGGAGGCCGGAGCCACGCCGGTGCAGGAGATCGCGTACGCGATGTCCACCGCGATCGCCGTGCTCGACGCCGTGCGCGACTCCGGCCAGGTGCCCGAGGAGCGCATGGGCGAGGTGGTGGCCCGCATCTCCTTCTTCGTCAACGCGGGGGTCCGCTTCGTCGAGGAGATGTGCAAGATGCGGGCCTTCGGCCGCATCTGGGACAAGGTCACGCGTGAGCGGTACGGCATCGAGAACCCCAAGCAGCGCCGCTTCCGCTACGGCGTCCAGGTGAACTCGCTCGGCCTGACCGAGGCACAGCCGGAGAACAACGTCCAGCGGATCGTGCTGGAGATGCTGGCGGTCACCCTCTCCAAGGACGCCCGCGCGCGTGCCGTGCAGCTGCCTGCCTGGAACGAGGCCCTCGGGCTGCCCAGGCCGTGGGACCAGCAGTGGAGCCTGCGCATCCAGCAGGTGCTCGCCCACGAGAGCGACCTGCTGGAGTACGAGGACATCTTCGAGGGCTCGCACGTCATCGAGGCGAAGGTGAACGCCCTGGTGGAGGAGTCCCTCGCCGAGATGGACCGGATCCAGGAGATGGGCGGCGCGATGGCCGCCGTCGAGTCCGGCTACCTCAAGGCGCAGCTCGTCTCCTCGCACGCCGAGCGCCGGGCGCGGATCGAGTCCGGCGAGGAGAAGATCGTCGGCGTCAACGTCTTCGAGACGACCGAGCCGAACCCGCTCACGGCCGACCTGGACACCGCGATCATGACGGTCGACCCGGCGGTCGAGGCCCGCGTCATCGCGTCGCTGCAGAACTGGCGGGACACCCGCTACCAGCCGCCCTTCAACCACCCGCGTCCGTGCAAGGCGCTGGAACGGCTGAAGGAGGCCGCCAAGGGCACCGGCAACCTGATGGAGGCCACGCTGGAGTGCGCCCGCGCCGGGGTCACGACCGGCGAGTGGGCGGGCGCCCTGCGCGAGGTGTTCGGCGAGTACCGGGCGCCCACCGGGGTGTCCTCCGCACCGGTGGCCGTCACCGCCGAGGCCGGCTCGGCCATGGCCGAGGTCCGCGCCAAGGTGGACGCCACCGCCCGCGAGCTGGGCGTCGGCAAGCTGCGCTTCCTGGTCGGCAAGCCCGGCCTGGACGGTCACTCCAACGGCGCCGAGCAGATCGCCGTCCGCGCGCGCGACGCCGGCTTCGAGGTGGTCTACCAGGGCATCCGGCTCACCCCCGAGCAGATCGTGGACGCCGCCCTGGCGGAGGACGTCCACGCCGTGGGCCTGTCGATCCTGTCCGGCTCGCACGCGCAGCTGGTGCCGGACGTGCTGGAGCGCCTGCGTGTGGCCGGTGCCACAGATATACCGGTGATCGCAGGTGGCATCATCCCGAACGGTGACGCCGAGGATCTCCGGGCCGCCGGAGTGGCCGCGGTGTTCACCCCGAAGGACTTCGACATCACCGGAATCATCGGCCGCATCGCCGACGAGATCCGGAAAGCGAACAAGCTCGACCCCCTGGAGGTCCCCGCATGACGACAGTCAACCGCCTTCGCCCCCGCCGCTCCTGCCTGGCGGTGCCGGGAAGCAACCCGCGCTTCCTGGAGAAGGCACAGGGCCTCCCCGCCGACCAGGTCTTCCTCGACCTGGAGGACGCGTGCGCGCCGCTCGCCAAGCCCGAGGCGCGGCACACCATCGTCAAGTTCCTCAACGAGGGCGACTGGACCGGCAAGACGCGCGTCGTGCGGGTGAACGACTGGACGACCGAATGGACGTACCGTGACGTCGTCACGGTCGTCGAGGGCGCCGGCCAGAACCTCGACTGCATCATGCTGCCGAAGGTGCAGAGCGCCCAGCAGGTCGTCGCGCTGGACCTGCTGCTCACCCAGATCGAGAAGACGATGGGCTTCGAGGTCGGCAAGATCGGCATCGAGGCGCAGATCGAGAACGCCCAGGGTCTGAACAACGTCAACGAGATCGCGCAGGCCAGCCCGCGCGTGGAGACGATCATCTTCGGCCCGGCCGACTTCATGGCCTCCATCAACATGAAGTCCCTCGTCGTGGGCGAGCAGCCGCCCGGCTACCCGGCGGACGCCTACCACTACATCCTGATGAAGATCCTGATGGCCGCCCGCGCCAACAACCTCCAGGCGATCGACGGCCCCTACCTCCAGATCCGCAACGTGGAGGGCTACCGCGAGGTCGCCCAGCGCGCCGCCGCCCTCGGCTTCGACGGCAAGTGGGTGCTGCACCCGGGCCAGGTCGAGGCGTCCAACGAGATCTTCTCGCCCTCCCAGGAGGACTACGACCACGCCGAGCTGATCCTGGACGCGTACGACTACTACACCTCCGAGGCGGGCGGCAAGAAGGGCTCCGCGATGCTCGGCGACGAGATGATCGACGAGGCCAGCCGCAAGATGGCCCTGGTCATCTCCGGCAAGGGGCGCGCCGCCGGCATGCAGCGCACCAGCAAGTTCGAGATCCCCGCCAACTAAGGAGCCCTGAGCGCGATGCAGTTCGGACGCACCTACGAGGAGTTCGAGGTCGGGGCGACGTACAAGCACTGGCCGGGCAAGACGGTCACGGAGTACGACGACCACCTGTTCTGTCTCCTCACCATGAACCACCACCCGCTCCACATGGACGTCAACTACGCCGAGAAGACGACGGACTTCGGCAAGAACGTCGTGGTGGGCAACTACATCTACTCGCTGCTGCTCGGCATGTCCGTGCCGGACATCTCCGGCAAGGCGATCGCCAACCTGGAGATCGAGTCGCTCAAGCACGTGGCGCCGACCTTCCACGGCGACACGATCTACGGCCAGACGACCGTGCTGGACAAGTGGCCGTCGAAGTCGAAGAACGACCGCGGCATCGTCTACGTGGAGACCAAGGGCTACAAGCAGGACGGCACCCTCGTGTGCGTCTTCCGCCGCAAGGTCATGGTGCCCACCGAGACGTACATCAAGGAGCGCGGCGGCGAGCAGCCCGGCCGCCCGGAGCTGACCGCCCCTTCGGAAAAGACGGAGAAGTAGCCATGGCGCGCCTCGCCCAGACCGCCGGTCTGACCGACGTCCAGCAGGAGATCCTCTCCACCGTCCGCGACTTCGTGGACAAGGAGATCATCCCGGTCGCCACCGAGCTGGAGCACCGCGACGAGTACCCGCAAGCGATCGTGGACGGCCTGAAGGAACTCGGCCTGTTCGGTCTGATGATCCCCGAGGAGTACGGGGGCCTGGGCGAGTCGCTCCTGACCTACGCGCTGTGCGTGGAGGAGATCGCCCGCGGCTGGATGTCGGTGTCCGGCATCATCAACACCCACTTCATCGTCGCGTACATGCTCAAGCAGCACGGCACGCAGGAGCAGAAGGACCACTTCCTGCCCCGCATGGCGGCCGGCGACATCCGCGGCGCCTTCTCGATGTCGGAGCCGGGCCTGGGCTCCGATGTGTCGGCCATCACGTCGAAGGCGGTCAAGGACGGCGACGAGTACGTCCTGAACGGCCAGAAGATGTGGCTGACGAACGGTGGCACCTCCTCGCTGGTGGCCGTTCTCGTCCGGAGTGACGAAGGACACCCCGAGGGCACGGCACCCCACAAGTCCATGACGACCTTCCTCGTGGAGAAGGAGCCCGGATTCGGCGAGGTCCGCCCCGGCCTCACCATTCCGGGCAAGATCGACAAGATGGGCTACAAGGGCGTCGACACCACCGAGCTGATCATGGACGGCCTGCGGGTACCGGCCGATCGGGTGCTCGGCGGCGTCACCGGCCGAGGTTTTTACCAAATGATGGACGGCGTGGAGGTCGGCCGGGTCAACGTGGCCGCGCGCGGCTGCGGCGTCGCCCAGCGCGCCTTCGAGCTGGGCGTCCAGTACGCCCAGCAGCGGCACACCTTCGGCAAGGCCATCGCCCAGCACCAGGCCATCCAGTTCAAGCTGGCCGAAATGGCCACCAAGGTCGAGGCCGCGCATGCCATGATGGTGAACGCGGCACGCAAAAAGGACTCCGGGGAACGAAACGACCTCGAAGCAGGCATGGCGAAGTACCTCGCCTCCGAGTACTGCAAGGAGGTCGTGGAAGACGCCTTCCGGATCCACGGCGGCTACGGCTTCTCCAAGGAGTACGAGATCGAGCGCCTCTACCGCGAGGCCCCGATGCTGCTGATCGGTGAAGGCACCGCCGAGATCCAGAAAATGATCATTGGTCGCAGACTGCTCGAAGAGTACCGCTTCCAGGGTTGATTGTCCGGATACGGGGTGTTTTCTTCGAGAAGAAGATCACACCCCGTAGACGCTGTTCGGCCTCCGACTCGACTGACTGGCTTGCCCAGTTGTGGCCCCCGACCGGTACGATCCCCGGAAAGCCGCCGTCCCCCGTCCTAGCGCGGCATCATCCGCTACGAAGGTCATCCATGCCCCACAGCCTCACCTCTGCACCTCGCGACAGCCGAGCCGGCGTACGCCTCGCGCGCGGAGCATCGCCGTGGCTTCTCCCGACCGTCGCCACCGCAGCCCTCAGCCTGGCCCGTGCGCGCCGCTCGGGCGCCGCGAAGGCCGTCGCCGTGCCCGCCACCGCGCTCGCGGCGGGCATGCTGTGGTTCTTCCGCGACCCCGAGCGCGAGATCGCCACGGGCCGGTTCATCTCGCCCGCCGACGGCGTGGTGCAGAGCATCATGCCGTGGAAGGACGGGCGCACCCGCGTCGCGATCTTCATGAGCCCGCTCAACGTCCACGTCAACCGCGCCCCCCTCGCGGGCACGGTGACGTCGGTGGAGCACATCCCCGGCGGCTTTGTTCCGGCTTTCAACAAGGAGAGCGAGAACAACGAGCGCGTAGTCTGGCATTTCGACACCGAACTCGGCGACATCGAGATGATCCAGATCGCCGGCGCGGTGGCCCGCCGCATCGTGCCCTACATCCCGCAGGGCACGAAGGTCGAGCAGGGCGACCGCATCGGTCTGATCCGCTTCGGCTCGCGTGTCGACCTCTACCTGCCCGAGGGTGTGGAGGTCGCGGTCGAGGTCGGCCAGAAGACCGTGGCTGGGGTGACTCGCATTGACCGTGATTGATCCGGAGACCCAGGCGGGCTGGGTGCCCGAGGCAGACGAGGTGGACGACGAGGAGGAGATGCCCCTCTCTCTCCGCCTGTCGATAGCGGACACCCTCACGCTGGGCAACGCCACCTGCGGCTTCATGGCGGTGTACTTCACCACCACCGGCATCCTGATCCCGCACCTCACCGGAAGCCAGGAGTCCGGCATGGCCCGCCACAGCGCGGCCACGGCGGTCATCCTGATGCTCTGCGCGGCCGTCTTCGACCTGTTCGACGGACTGGTGGCCCGGAAGCTGCGCTCCTCCCCGATGGGCGCGGAACTGGACAACCTCTCCGATCTGATCAGCTTCGGCCTGGCGCCCGCGTACTTCGTCCTCGTCTACGGCATGGTCGCGGACGACGCGCACCAGAGAGTGGCCGCGCTCGGGGCGATCGTGGTGCTCCTGGCCGTCGTGCTGCGGCTGGCACGCTTCTCCTGCGTGACGATGAAGGACGGCGTGTTCCAGGGCATGCCGTCGCCGTTCGGCGCGCTGACGGTCGTCTCGATCGTCCTGCTGGAGCTGCCGTTCGTGGCGACGCTGCTGGCGATCCTGGGCACGGCGTGGCTGATGGTGAGCCGGGTGGAGTACCCGAAGCCGCGGGGCCGGCTGGCCGGGGCGATGCTCTCGTGGATCGTCCTGTCCATGGGTCTGCTGGCCGCGTGGGCCTTCGACGCCCCGAGCGGCCAGCTGCTGCTCCAGACGGGCTGCGCGCTGCAGCTGGTCATGGGCGCGGTGATCCCGCTGTTCGCCACGGCCCGCCGGGTGAACAACTTCCGCGACAACCGGCGGGAGGCGCGGGCGGCCCAGCCGTAGCGCTCCGCTTTTTCGGCCCCGGACCTGTGGTGGGTTCGGGGCCGTTCGCTTGTTCCGGTGCCGGTGCGGGTGCGGGCCGTCTGGGGGCTTCGCCCCCAGACCCCCTTTGTTCGCCCACCCACCCACCCGACTCGGTCGGCTGTCAAGACACCGTCCCCGGGGGCTACGCCCCCGCCCCCCCCAAGAATGCCGGGCCCCCGCCGCCCGACCGAGCCGGCCAGACGCGCAAACGCCCGGGGGCCCGGACGTCCGGGGGCCCGGGGGTCCGGGGGCCCGGGGGCCCGGGGGCCCGGACGTCCGGGGGCCCGGGGATCCGGGGGCCCGGGGGCCCGGGGATCCGGGGGCCCGGGGATCCGGGGGCACAGCCCCGAAGCTCCTCGGCACCCCTCCAGCCGACCGAGACGGGCGGCCGGGTGGGCGATCCGGGCGCGGGCCCCGGACGGGTCAGCGCAGGTAGTCCTCGGCCACGCGGACAGCGACCCGCTCCAGGATCGGGCCCGCCTCCGCCACGCACCGGGCGACATCCGGCTCCACGGACGTCAGCGGATACACCCGCTCGATGCCGGCCAGGCGCACCCTCTCCTCCGGCAGAGCCAGCCGCCCGCACACCGCGACGACCGCCTTGCCCGCGGCACGCGCCACCGCGGCGACACCCGCCGGCGCCTTGCCGTGCAGGGTCTGCTCGTCCAGCGAGCCCTCACCGGTGATCACCAGCGAGGCTCGCTCCAGCGCCGGCCCGAAGCCCAGCACGTCCAGCATGACCTCGATGCCGGGCCGGAACCGGGCGCCCAGCAGCAGGGCGCCGTAGCCGATGCCGCCCGCCGCCCCCGCGCCCGGCGACACGGCGTAGCGTGCCGCCCGCGGACCGGCCTCGGCCTCCAGCACCTGCGCGAAGTGGGCGAGGGCCGCGTCCAGGGCGTCGACGTCGTCCGGTGTGGCGCCCTTCTGCGGGCCGTACACCGCGGCCGCGCCCTTCGGCCCGGTCAGCGGGTTGTCCACGTCGCTCGCCAGCACCAGGTCGACCGACGACAGCCTGGGATCGAGACCGGACAGGTCGGCGCGGGCCAGGCCGGCCAGTCCGCCGCCGCCCGGGGGCACCGGCTCGCCGTCGCCGTCCAGGAACCGCGCGCCGAGTGCCGAGAGCATGCCCGCGCCGCCGTCCGTGGTGGCGCTGCCGCCGACGCCGAAGACGATCGTCCGCGCGCCCGCGTCCAGCGCGGCCCGCAGCAGCTCGCCGGAGCCGTACGTGGAGGCGGTCAGCGGGGCGAAGACCCCCGCCGGCAGCCGCTGGAGGCCGCTCGCCTCGGCCATCTCCACGACCGCGGTGCCCGCGCGCAGCGCGAACGCGGCGGTGACCTCCTGGCCGAGCGGTCCGGCGACCCGCACCTCCCGCCGTTCGAAACCCGCCGCGACCGCCGCGGCCACCGTCCCGTCGCCGCCGTCGGCCACGGGCAGCGCCTCGACGCGAAGATCCGGTACGACCCGGCGCAGCCCGGCCGTCACCCGCTCGGCGACCTGCGCGGCCGTCAGCGAGCCCTTGAACTTGTCCGCGGCGATGAGCACCCGACGGGTCTCGTCCACTGCAGCGTCCGCCACCTTGCTCTCCCCTTGCTCTCCGGGCCCCGCGCACGTCGGGGCCAGTCGCGCCGCTGTGACCTTAACCTCAAGCCGACGCCGCCGTCATGCCCTGCCCTGACCCTGGGAAGCCGCTGGGAGGCGCCCGGGGAAAACGGGTAGACGCCAGCCATGAGCCACCTCGACACCGGTCCGGACCTCGCCGACCGCATCCACGGCGGCTGGCTCGGCCGGATCGCGGGCAACATGCTCGGCAAGCCGGTCGAACAGGGTGAGGTGTGGACCCGCGACCGCATCGACCGCTACCTGCGGCGGGCCGGGGCCCTGCCGCTCACCGACTACCTCCCCGAGCCCGCCGACGCCGCCGAGACCGCCGTGCTGCGCCCGGAGTGGCGCGCGTGCGTGCGCGGCCGGATCCACGGCAGCTGCCGGGACGACGACGTGGACTACGCGATCCTCGGCCTGCACCTGCTGGAGACGCACGGCTTCGGCTTCAGCACCGAGCAGGTCGGCGACCTGTGGCTGCTGAGGCTGCCGTACCTGCAGACGTTCACCGCGGAACGGGCGGCGTACCGCAACCTCGCGAACGGGCTGAAGCCGCCGCTGACGGCGACGTACGACAACCCGTACCAGGAGTGGATCGGCGCCCTGATCCGGGCCGACGTCCACGGCTGGACCTGTCCCGGCGCCCCGTCCCGCGCCGCCGGCCTGGCCCGCCGGGACGCGGTGCTGTCGCACACCGGCAACGGCGTCTACGGCGCGATGTTCGCGGCCGCGCTGATCGCCGCGGCCTTCACCGCCCCGTCCGTGCGGGACGCGCTGGAGAGCGCGCTGGGCCTGATCCCGGCGAGCAGCCGCCTGGCCCGGACCGTGCGCCGGGTGGCGTCCCTGCACGACGCGGCGCTGCCCTGGGAGGAGACCCTGGCGACCGTGTCCGGGGAGACGGCCGGGCTCGGCTGGATCCACACGGTGCCCAACGCCGCCGTGCTCACCGCGGGGCTGCTGTACGGGGACGGCGACTTCACCCGGACCATCGCGCTCACCGTGCGCGGGGGCCTGGACACCGACTCCAACGGGGCGACGGCCGGATCGGTGGCCGGGGTGCTCACCGGCGCGGCGGCGATCCCGGCGCAGTGGACGGAACCGCTTCAGGACACGGTCCGCAGCGCGGTGTTCGGTTTCGACGGCGTACGGATCAGTGCGCTGGCCGAACGCACCCTGCGCCTCGCGACGAGCGGACCGTGACCCCGCGCCGTCTGGTTACCCTTCCTGGATGACCACGACTGACTCCTTCGCCGCCTACATCGCGGGCCTGCCCCGGGTCCTCGCCGGTGCCGCCGCGCTCTTCCGGGACGCCGAGGGGCGGGTGCTGCTCGTCGAGCCCAACTACCGGGAGGGCTGGGCGCTGCCGGGCGGCACCGTCGAGTCCGACGAGGGGGAGACCCCGCGCCAGGGCGCCCGCAGGGAGACCCTGGAGGAGATCGGGCTCGACCGGGAGCTCGGCCGGCTGCTGGCCGTGGACTGGGTGCACGGCACGGGACGGCCGCCGCTGGTGGCGTACCTGTACGACGGCGGAGTCCTCACCGACGCCGAGTTCAAGGCCATCCGCCTGCAGGAGGAGGAGCTGCTGTCCTGGCGCCTGGTGTCGCCCGAGGACCTCCCCGGCCACCTTCTCGGCGCCCTCGGCCGCCGCGTGCTGGCCGCACTGGAGGTCCTCGCGTCCGGTTCCGGCACGGCGGAGCTGGAGAACGGCCACCGGGTGGCGTGACGGCCGGCCCGCTCCGTCCCGCGGCCGGCGGGATGCCGGGCTCAGCCCTCCGGGTCCCGGGGCTTGGCGTCCACCTCGCGCAGCGCCTCGTCGCGGGCGGCGACCCGCGCCTCCGTGCGGTGCCCGCGCTCGATGTAGTCGCGGACGACCGCGTCCTGGGGGCTGCTCACCCCGGCGAGCACCATGACCTCCACGACGAGCTGGGCGTCGAGCGAGACAGTCACCTTGGCCATGCCCGGACGCTAGCATCGGGCGTTCCCCGCCATGACCGGATTCACCCGACCCGAGGACGACGATCGCCGATGCCCCGCAGTAGGGACCCGCTCGACAGCCCGTACGACGACCGCGGCGGCGTCCGCCTCGTCCTCGCGGTGCCGGTCACGCTGCTCACCCTCGTCGCCGCGTTCTGCTGCTGGGCCTCGCTCGTCACCCGTCCCTCCGGGCCCTGGGACGACGGCGCGTACGCGGGCATCGCCCTGGCCTGCCTGCTCACCCTGGCCGCCGCCGGTGCGGTGGCGGGCCTGTGGCTGTTCCCGTCGGTGCGCCGGGCCATGGGGTTGGTCTGGGCCGCCCCCGCGCTGGCCCTGGCCGCCGTGGCCGCGCTGCGCCTGGCCTGGCTCGACTGACGTTTTATCCGTTCGCCGGGGCCGCGGCACCCGGCCTACCCTCGGCGGCATGACCAAGCCTCTCGTCGCCATCCTGAGCGGAGCCGGAATCTCCACCGACTCCGGGATCCCCGACTATCGCGGTCCGAACGGGTTGTGGCGCCGTGATCCGGAGGCCGAGAAGCTCGTGACGTACGAGTACTACATGAGCGATCCGGAGATCCGGCGGCGGTCCTGGCTGATGCGACGCGACGGGGGCGCGCTGCGGGCCGTGCCGAACGCGGCCCACCGGGCCGTCGCCGAGCTGGACCGGTCCGGCATCCCGGTGCGGGTGCTCACCCAGAACGTGGACGGACTGCACCAGCTCGCCGGGATGCCCGCCCGCAAGGTGCTGGAGCTGCACGGCAGCGCCCATGCGGTCGTCTGCACGAAGTGCCGTGCGCGCGGTTCCATGGAGGACGCGCTCGCCCGGGTCGAGGCCGGCGAGGACGATCCGGCCTGCCGGGACTGCGGCGGCATCCTCAAGTCGGCGACCGTGATGTTCGGCGAGCGGCTCGACCCGGTGGTGCTGGGTGAGGCGGCCGCCATCGCCAAGGCCTGCACGGTGTTCGTCGCGGTCGGCAGCACCCTCCAGGTGCAGCCCGCCGCCGGCCTCGCGGGCGTCGCCGCCGACCATGGCGCCCGCCTGATCATCGTCAACGCCGAACCGACTCCGTACGACGGACTGGCCGACGAAGTGATCCACGAGCCCATCGGTACCGCCCTGCCCGAACTGCTGCGCCGGATCGCTACCCAGGACGCCGCCTAGGATCTTGCCGCGCCACGCGCGCGCCGTCGCCGCCAGGCCGTGTCCGCGAAGTCGCGTCGTCCGCCCGCAGGGCGGGCGTCGCGGCGCAGGCGCGACTTCGCGGACAGGGCCTAGAACAGCGCCGTCCCCCGTTCGAAGTCCAGGAGCCGGCGCTTGCGGTTCAGGCCGCCGCCGTACCCGGTGAGGCTGCCGTCCGAGCCGATCACGCGGTGGCAGGGGACGATGATGCCGATGGGGTTGCGGCCGTTGGCGAGCCCGACCGCGCGGGAGGCGTGCGGGTTGCCGAGGGCGTCGGCGAGTTCGCCGTAGGTGCGGGTCTCGCCGTAGGGGATGCGGGTGAGCTGATCCCACACGCCGCGCTGGAACGGCGTTCCGCGCAAGCGGAGTTCGAGGGCGAAGTGCGTCGACTCGCCCGCGAAGTACGCCGTCAGCTGCTCCTCGGCCTCGGCGAAGCAGCGCAGGCCGTCCCCTCTCGGGCCGAAGCTCTCCTCGGACGGCCGGTGCCGCTGGCCGGTCATGTACAGGCCGCACAGGAAGCCGTCGGAGTCGGCGACGAGGGTGAGCGGGCCGTACGGGCTGTCGATCACGGTGTGGCGTGTCACGGGTGAACCTCTCTACACGGGGAGGAAGTTGATCGGGTGGCTGTCGGTCGCCCACAGGTACTGCACCGCGTACGCCCGCCACGGCCGCCAGGCCTCGGCGCGCGCGGTGAGCGCGGCCGGGGTGGAGGGCAGGCCCAACTCCCCGGCCGCGCGGCGGATTCCGAGGTCGGTGGGGAGGAAGGCGTCGGGGTCGCCGAGGGCGCGCATCGCGATGACGTCGACCGTCCAGGGGCCGAAGCCCGGCAGTGCCAGCAGCCGGGCCCGGGCCTCCGTCCAGTCCGACTCGACGCCCAGGTGCAGGTCCCCGTCGGCGAGTTGGCGGACCAGGGTGGTGAAGGTGGTGCGCCGGGTGCGGGGCATCGCCAGGGTGCCGGGGTCGACCGCGGCCAGCGCCTCGGGGGACGGGAAGAGATGGGTGAGGCCCCCCTCGGGGTCGTCGAGCGGCTTGCCGTGCGCGGTGACCAGACGGGCCGCGTGGGTGCGGGCCGCGGCCGTGGACACCTGCTGTCCGAGGACGGCGCGTACGGCGAACTCGGCCTCGTCGACCGTGCGCGGCACCCGTCGGCCGGGTGCCCGGTCGACCAGCGGCGCGAGCAGCGGGTCGGTGCGCAGCCGGTCGTCGACGGCGACCGGGTCGGCGTCCAGGTCGAGCATGCGGCGGCAGCGGCTGATCGCCACGGTCAGGTCGCGCAGGTCGCTCAGGGTGAGGCGGCAGGCGATGTGGTCGGGCCGTGGGGCGAGCGCGACGATGCCGTGCCCGTACGGCAGCCGCAGAGTGCGGCGGTAGGCGCCGTCCCGCCACTCCTCGACGCCGGGTACGGCCGTGGCGGCGAGGTGACCGAAGAGGTTGTCGGGGTTGAGCGGGGCGCGGAACGGCAGACGCAGGCTGAGCGTGCCGGGGGTGCCCTGGCCGTCCGGGGCGCCCGCCGCGCGGCGGGCGGGGACCCTGGCGCGCAGTTCGCTCGGGGACAGCGCGAAGACCTCGCGGACGGTGTCGTTGAAGGTGCGGATGGAGGAGAAGCCGGCCGCGAATGCGATCTCCGCCATGGGCAGCGGGGTGGTCTCGATGAGCAGCCGTGCGGTCTGGGCGCGCTGGGCCCGGGCGAGTGCGAGGGGTCCCGCGCCCAGCTCGGCGAGCAGCTGCCGCTCCACCTGCCGGGCGCTGTAGCCGAGGCGGCCGGCGAGTCCGGGCACGCCCTCGCGGTCCACGACGCCGTCGGCGATCAGCCGCATGGCGCGGGCCACCAGGTCCGCGCGCCGGTTCCACTCCGGGGAGCCGGGGCTGGTGTCGGGGCGGCAGCGCTTGCAGGCCCGGAAGCCGGCCTGCTGGCAGGCGGCGGCGCTCGGGTGGAACGTCATGTTCTCCGCCTTGGGCGGGACCGCCGGGCAACTGGGCCGGCAGTAGATCCCGGTGGTCAGGACCGCGGTGAAGAACCACCCGTCGAACCGCGCGTCCTTGGAGCGCACGGCGCGCACGCAGCGTTCCCGGTCGAGGTGCATCGCTGTCTGCATGCGTCCAGCATCCGCGACCGCCGGGCAGGGGCGCTGGCGGAAATCCGACACGTACGTGGGCGGGCCAGGAAGCCCTTGGTGCCGGCCTGGTCCGGCTCGCCTCAGCGGGCGCTCGGAGCCGTCCGACCGGTCAGTGGCGACAGGTTCTCCCGCCGGTACCGGGCGACCCACTCGGCGGTGGTCCGCAGCCCGCCGAACGTGTAGAAGTGCACCTTCACCGTGCCGTGCCGCGCGGGGTCGTAGCGGTGGGCCAGCGCGTCGAGGAAGCGGTCGGGGCCGGCGGTCCCCATGAGGTTGGTCAGCGAGAAGCCGTACTTGCGGGCGACGGAGGCGCTGGTCGCCACGCCGAACCGGGTGGCGTAGCCGACCAGCCGGCGCACGCCGGCCGGGCCGGGGACGCCGATGCGGACGGGCAGGTGGACGCCCCGCGCGCGTACGGCCTCCAGCCAGCCGAGGACCGGTTCGGCGTCGAAGCCGAACTGGGTGATGACGTCGCCGTCGAACCGGTGGGCCGCGATGGCCGCCGCCTTGTCGGTGAGCGCCGTCCACAGCGTGGGGCCGGCTATCGCCGGGTGGCCCTCGGGGTAGCCGCTGATCCCGACGTGGCGCACGCCGTGGCGCCCCAGCAGCCCGGTGCGCAGGAGGGCGAGGGCGTCCGCGTAGGGGCCCTCGGGGCGGGCGGGGTCGCCGCCGACGGCGAACACGTTCTCGGCGGTGCCGTCCGCCGCCAGCCCGGACAGGAACTCCTCCAGGGCCGCGCGGGAGGGCAGGCGGCGCGCGGAGATGTGCGGTACGGGCACGAGGCCGAGGCGTTTGACGGCGCGGGCGGCCGCCAGGCGGGTGCCGAGGTCCTCACCGGCGAGGAAGGTGATGTTGACGCGGGTGCCCCGCGGGATGCTGTCGCGCGCCTCCTCCAGCCGGGCGACGTCCTTGCCCGTCATCTCCAGGGAGAAGTCGTCCAGCAGCGCGGGGTTCATCGTGCTCCTCGTACGGCGGTGTTCCTGAGCCCGGCCGATGATGTCACGCGGGCGGGAGGCGGCCCGGGCCGGGGGGCGCCGGGGCACCGGTGCGTGCGGCCCGGCGCGGGAACCGGTCGCCCACCGGATATGGACCTGTGCCTCGTGCCTTGTTTGGCCCTGGCGAGTGGGCCACGGTCCCGGCAGGGTGGTGATCCCGAACGTCGAGGAGGAGATCATGCGATTCCGGCATGCGGAGGCCGTCCGGGCCGCGTTCCCCGAACTGAGCGCGGGGGCGCTGTACGCCACCGGCGTCGACGCCTCCGCGGACACCGGACCACGCGCCGCCGTCCACACCGCCCGGGCCGCGGCCCGGCTGGCGGCCGGCACGGAGGGCGAGTTCCCCGAGGTGCTGGCGTGGCGGCGGACGTTCACGCGGATGGGGGTGAAGCCGACGCAGTACCGGTGTGCCTCGGAGTCGCTGCTGCGGCGACTGCGCAAGGAGGGGTCGCTGCCGCGCATCCACCCGCTGGTGGATCTGTGCAACGCCGTGTCGGCGGCCTACGCGGTGCCGGTGGCCGTGCTCGACGCCGATCGTGTCGCCGGGCCCCTGCTGGAGGTGCGTCCGGCGGCCGGGGACGAGACGTACACGACGTTCGCCGGGGGCACCGAGCATCCCGCGCCCGGCGAGGTGACGTTCGTCGACTCCGCCGGACGGGCGCACGCCCGGCGCTGGACGCACCGGCAGAGCGGGCATTCGGCGGTCGGGGAACGGACCCGTCGGGTGCTGGTGGTGGCGGAGGCCATGCACGACAGCGGCGCGGAGATCCTGCCGGAGCTGCTGAAGACGGTCGAGGAGGAGGTGGCGGCGCACTGGCGGGCCGTCACCACGACCGCCCTGCTCACCCCGGGCGCGCCGGAGTTCCTCTTCGGCGGCTGAGGCCGGCGGGTGGACGGGTGGTGCGTGACAGCATGGGCACGGTGGACGAGCGGCGAGGCGTACGGGCGGCCGGGGAACTCCCGGGCCAGGGTTCCGACTTCCTGCAACTGGCCGTCGGTGACGTGCCCGGCTGCGGCAAGGCGGAGTGGCTGACCGGCCGGTTGCGGCAGGCGATCGCCGACGGCAGGCTCGCGGTCGGCGCACGGCTGCCGCCCACCCGGGTGCTGGCGGCGGAGCTGCGGCTCTCGCGCGGGGTGGTGACGGAGGCGTACCGGCGGCTCACCGAGGACGGCCAGGTGGAGGGCCGGCGGCGCGGTGGCACGGTGGTGGTCGCGGCGCCGTTCGCACCGGTGGCGGATTCTCCCGGGACCAGGGCTTCGGACAGCACGGTCCTGCCGAGCGGCGAACCGGCCACCGTCGCGGGGGCGTTCACCGGCGAACCGGTCGCCGCCCGGGAGGGCACGGTCCCGCCCGGCGCCGGATCGATCGCCTCCGGCACGCTGTTCGCCGGCGCACCGGGCAGTGCGGCTCCCCGGGGCGTCCGGTCCCCCGCCGCCGGCACGCTCTTCGGCGGTCCGCCGGACGCGGCGGTCTTCGACGCGCTGCGGGCCGCTCCCGCCGCCGTCGACTTCGGTCCGGGCCGTCCCGACCTCGCCACCTTCCCGCGCGCCGCCTGGCTGCGCGCCGAACGCGCCGTCCTCGCCGGGCTGTCCGCCGACCACCTCGGCTACGGCGATCCGCGGGGCGCCCCCCGGCTGCGGCGGGCGGTGGCCGACTGGCTGGCGCGGGTGCGGGGCGTGCGGGTGGAACCGGACGAGGTGCTGATCGTCGCGGGCACGGCGCAGGCGCTGACTCTGCTGCACCCGGTGCTGCGGGCGGACGGCGTCGACGCCGTCGCGGTGGAGGACCCCGGCTCGCTCGGCGCGCGTCAGCACCTGCGCAACGGGGGCCTGGCCACCCCGCCGGTGCCGGTCGACGGGGACGGGGTGCGGGTGGACGCGCTGCGCGCCACCGGCGCCCGTGCGGTGCTGCTCACGCCCGCCCACCAGTTCCCGACCGGTGTGGTCACCAGCGGGGAGCGCCGGCGCGAGCTGCTGGACTGGGTGCGGGACGGCGGGCTGGTCCTGGAGGACGACTACGACGCCGAACACCGCTACGACCGGCCGCCGGTGCCCGCGCTGCGCGCGATGCTGGCCGGCCGGGTGTGCTACATGGGCAGCGTGTCCAAACTGCTCGCGCCGGCCCTGCGCATCGGCTGGCTCGTGGCACCGCCCCGCCACCGCGCCGCGCTGGTCGACGCCAAGCGCTTCAACGACCTGGGCAACGCGGTGCTGCCGCAACTGGTGCTGGCCCGGCTGATGGAGACGGGGGAACTGGAGCGTCACCTGAGGTTGTTGCGCGGCCGCCACCGCAGGCGCCGGGACGCGATGATCGCCGCCCTGGCCGAGCACCTGCCCGGCGCGGTCGTGCACGGCGCCGCGGCCGGCCTGCACCTGACGGTCACCTACGCCGCGGACGTACCCGACACCGACGTGGCCGCCGCGGCCCTGGCGCGGGGCGTGAAGTGCCAGCCGCTGTCCTGGCATCGGCAGTCGCCCGGCCCTCCCGGCCTGGTCCTGGGCTACGCGGCAACCCCGCCCGGGGTGATCGCCGGGGGCGTTGCCCTGCTCGGCCGGGCGCTGCGCGGGCTGACGGGGGGCTGACGGGCCGGGGCCCGGAACCGGTGTCCGGTTCCGGGCCCCGGTCGTACGTCACGCCGTTCCCGGCGTACTCGACGTCGGCCTGCCGTGTGGTGCGGTCACCGGGCGTCGAGCAGCTTGAGTTCGGGGTGGGCGGTGCCGCCCTCGATGGCCGTGGAGGAGATGTGGG
>NZ_BMUE01000016.1 GCF_014650035.1 Streptomyces lucensis JCM 4490
CGACCAGTGGGGCGTGGAACTCGGCAAGGTCCTCGCCAAACGCGTCGAACCCGCCCTCACCGACGGCGCGGACGTCCCCGGCCTCGACGCCTCGACCAAGGCCCTCGTCGCCAGGTACCGGCAGCTGCGCGGCCGTAGCTGACCGTCCCCGAGCCGCGGCTGCCTCGGCGCCCCCTCTTGCGCGTGCAGTGCGCCCGCGAGAGGGGGCGGGTGTGCGTCCGTCCGCCCGCCGGGCTCAGGCCACCGCGCTCAGCGTGTCCGCCATGCGCCTGCGGGCGGCGCGGGCCGCGGGCAGCGCCGCCAGTCCCGCCGCCCCCAGCACCGCCGCCGTGCCCAGCAGGAGCAGCAGCCCGGGGGAGGGGGACCGGGCGATCCCCGCGCCGATGCCGCTGGAGCTGCCCTCGGCGTCGATCAGCAGGCGGGCCAGCGGCACGCCCAGCGCGGTGGCCGCGACGGCCGCGGCCAGGGCCGTACAGCTCGTCGCCGTGACGGTGATGGCGGTGATCTGCCGCGGGGACATGCCGATCGCCCGCAGCGCCAGCACGTCCCGCTCGCCCTCGCGGACACTGCCGCCGATCGCCGTGAGCAGCTCGACCAGCCCGATGAGGGCCAGGACGGCGATCAGCCCGGCGACGACCGCGCGCAGCGGGGACAGCCCGTCGGCGGGGTTCGTCACGGGGTGCACGTCCAGGTGGCCCCGGCCGGCCGAGGTGAGCGCGGCGGCCACGCGGTGCGGGTCGGCACCGGGACGCAGACGCAGTTCGCAGAAGGCGGGGGACAGCCCCGGATTGTTCTCGCGCAGGGCGTCCAGGGAGGTCGTCACCACCCGGCCGGCGTTCTGCGGTTCGATGCTCCGGCCCACGATGTGCAGGATCTGCGGCCGGTCGCCCACGGTGATCCGCACCCAGTCACCGACCCGCGCGTGCAGCAGGTCCAGCAGTCCTTGGCCGGCCACCGCCTCGTCCGGTCCGCTCGCGGCGCGGCCCTCGGCGAGCGCGTACGGGTAGGGCTCGTCCCGGGTGCCGATGCCGCGCAGCGCTACGGTCCCGGTCTGCCCGGGGACCAGCGCGGCCTCCTCCACGCCCGGATAGGCGGCGGCGACCCCCGGGTCTCGTGCCGCCAGGGCCCGTACCCCCGCCGGGTCCACGTCGCTGTCGTAGCGCACCGTGAGCGCGGTCGGCAGGCCCATGTGCCCGGGGCTGTCGTGGAACCGGTCGATGGTGGTCCACGCGCTCAGCGCCACCACGATCAGCACCAGCGGCAGCGTCAGCCGGGCCACCGTCGCGAGGGACCGGCCGCGTCCCGCGAACGCCCTGTGGCAGCCGAGGACCAGCGCTGCCGGCAGCCGCAGCCCCAGCGCCCGCCGGGTCAGGCCGGTCAGCCGGCCGCCCGCCGGCGCGGCCGGCCGGGGCACCGGGACCGGAGGCACCCGGCCCGCCCGCCAGGCCGCGAGCCCCGTGGTCAGACCGATGAACAGCACCGCGCCCACCGGTATCAGGAACAGCGCCGGGGTGTGCCCGGGCAGTCCCTGCCACACGCCGACGGCGTCCCCGAGCCGCCCCGGGACCCGGCGGCCCAGGGCCTCGGTGAGCGCGGCCGCGGCCACGGAGCCGAGCAGGGCGTACGCGAGGTGCTGGAGCAGAAAGACCCGTACCACCTGGCCCGGGGTGAAACCGATCGCCTTGAGCACCGACAGGTCCCGCAGGTGCCCGCGGATGCGGGTCGCGATCGCGCCGTGCACCGCCAGTCCGGCGGCGATCAGGGCGCCGAGACCGAACAGCCCGAGCACCTGCCCCAGCAGCCGGTTGTCGCCCTGTGCCGCGGAGCGCGCCTGCTGCCAGGTGGAGACCTCGCCGACCGCGCCCGAGCCCAGCGCGGTGACGGCGCGCTGCACCACGTAGTCCGTGTCGGCCGGATCGTCCAGCCGCAGTCCGATCACCTGGCCGCCGAAGGCGCGCACGGCCGACGGCGGCGCCCACACCAGACCCGGCTGTTCACCCGGGCTGTAGTGGGGTTCGGCGCTCTCCGCGACGCCCTCGACGGTGAGGGTGCGGGTGGTGCCGGGCAGGGTCAGGGTGTCCCCGGGCTCGGCCAGCAGGGACCGGGCCAGGCCGCTCTCCAGCACCACACCGTGCGGCTCGGCCGGGTCCAGCCAGTGACCGGCGGTGAGCAGCGGGCGGCCGACGGCGGGCAGGCCGGGGGTGCCGCGCAGTTCGACGGAGGCGCGGGTGCCGCGTACGGAGACGGTGGCGGCCTCGGTGCGGTAGGGCCCGGCGACGGAGTCGACGCCGTCCAGCCGGGCGAGCCTGCGGGCGTCCGCCGAGGGCACGGTGTGGATCCACACGTGGGCCCCGCGTGCCTGCGTGAAGACCCGCTGCCAGGGGTTCGTGGCGTAGCCGAACAGGGCGGTGGCCAGCAGCAGCGACGCGACGATGCCGGCGGTGGCCAGCACGAGGAACAGCGCCTCGCCGCGGTGCGTGCGCAGATCGGAGTGCGCCCAGCGCAGGGTGGCCCGCACGCGTCTCAGCCCCTCGCCCCGCACGGCACCGCCGCGCACGCCGTCAGCGCCGCCGGCCGGGCCGCCGGCCGTCCCGCCGCCGTCCCCGCCATCAGTCCCTCAGCTCCAGCACACCGGATATGCCACCGCGCCGGGAGGGGGCGCCGTCCAGGGCGGCGTCGTCGGCTATGCGGCCGTCGAAGAAGCTGATCACCCGGTCCGCGGCGCTGGCCAGCCGGGCGTCGTGCGTGACCAGCACGATGGTCTGGCCGCGCCCGTGGAAGCGGGACAGCAGCCGCATCACCTCGCGGGTGCCCTTGCTGTCGAGACTGCCCGCGGGCTCGTCCGCGAGCAGCAGCGGCGGATGGTTGACCAGGGCCCGGGCGAGCGCGACCCGCTGCTGCTCGCCGCCGGACAGCTCGCCGGGCATGCTGCGTTCCTTGCCCTTCAGGCCCAGCTCGGCGAGGAGGGCCTCGCGCTCGGCGCGTGCCTTCTTCGGCGGGACGCCGGCGAGCAGGGCGGGCAGCTCGACGTTGTCGGCTACGGACAGGTCCGACACCAGGTTGAAGAACTGGAAGACGATGCCGATGGCCTTGCGGCGCTCCACCGCCCAGCGCGCCTCGCCGAAGGAGTCCGTGCACCGGCCGTCCAGCCAGATGCTGCCCTCGTCCGGCCGCTGCAGCCCGCCCAGCAGGTGCAGCAGCGTCGACTTCCCGGCCCCGGAGGGCCCGGTGATCGCGACGAACTCGCCCGGCGCGACGGCCAGGTCCACCCCGCGCACGGCGTGCGCGGGCGCGCCCTCGCCGTGGTGGGTCTTCACGAGCCCTTCGGCGCGCAGCAGGGGAGCGGCAGAGCCGTCGCTCATTCCAGCTCCTCCAGTTCCTCCTGGCACCGCTCCAGCCAGTCGAGGTCGGCCTGCAGGTGCAGCATCGCGCCCTCGATCAGCAGATGGGCGATTCGGTTGTCCCGGTTCTCGGCCGCGGCCAGTTTCGAGAGATTGCGCATGGTGTTGAGGTACTGGCGCCGCTGCCTGTTGATGAGGGCGATCTGGTCGGCGAGACCGGTCTGCGGGGCGAGGGCGAGCTTCATGAAGAACTCGTCCCGCACCCGAGGCTCGTCCTCGGTCTCCTCGAACCAGGCGTGCAGCGCCTCCCGCCCGGCGTCGGTGAGGTGGTAGACCTTCTTGTTGGGCCGGCTGGACTGCTCGACGTCCTCGCCCTCGATCAGTCCCGACTTCTCGAGGCGGCCGAGGGTGACGTAGATCTGGCCGACGTTCGGCTGAGGGTACGCGGAGCCCAGCAGGAGCTCAAGGTCCTGCTTCAGCTCGTAACCGTGGGCGGCGCCGCGCGCGAGGAGTGCCAGGAGGGGCAGGCGCACTCGTGCTGTCCTCCTAGTCTGCGTAATGTGCTCCAGGCCCTAGTATCGCCCATACCTAACAGGTATACATGGCCTCTGACTCCCGGGCGAGGGTGCCCGGAGCCGGGTGTACGTGTTCAGGGAGGAACCTATGCGGTGGATGCGCGCCGCCGGTAGGGGCCTTCTCGCCCTCGTCGTGATCATGACCGGGTACGTCGCCTCCGGCGCCCGCGCCGGCGAGGGCGCCGTCCAGGGGCGCGGCCCGCTCACCCTCGCCACGGCCGGCGACCTCACCGGCTACCTCGGCCCGCTGCTCCAGGGCTGGAACCGTACCCACCCCGGCGAGAAGGTCACGCTGGTCGAGCTGCCGGACTCCGCGGACGAGACCCACGCGCAGATGACCACCGACCTCAGCGGCGGCGACCGCGGCCGCTTCGACGTCCTGAACATCGACGTCAACTGGACCTCGGAGTTCGCGGCGGCCGGCTGGATCCGCCCGCTGCCCCGCGACCGCTTCCCGCTGAAGAGCTTCCTGCGGCCGGTCGTGGACACGGCCACCTACGACGGACGCCTGTACGCCGTCCCCTACGTCACCAACGCCGGGCTGCTGCTGTACCGCAAGGACGTCCTCGACAAGGAGGGCGTGCCGCCGCCGCGCACCTGGGCCGAGCTGGAGCACGACGCGAAGACCATCGCGCCCAGGTACGGCCTCGGCGGCTACGCGGGCCAGTTCCTGCCCTACGAGGGCCTCACCGTGAACGCGGCCGAGGCGGTGTACTCGGCGGGCGGCACGATCCTCGGCTCCGAGGGCACCCGGGTCACCGTCGACTCCGCCGCCGCCCGCGAGGGCATCGGCTTCCTCGCCCGCGGCGTACGGGAGGGCTGGATACCGAAACAGGCACTGACGTACAAGGAGGAGGAGTCCAAGCAGGCGTTCCAGGACGGCAGGCTGCTCTTCCTGCGCAACTGGCCCTACGCCTACGCCGTCGCCTCCGCCAAGGGCTCGAAGGTCGCCGGGCGGATCGGAGCCGTGCCGCTGCCCGGTCCCGACGGGCCGGGCCGGAGCGTGCTCGGCGGCTCCAACCTCGCGGTCAACTCCCGTGCCCGGCACCCCGACTCCGCCGCGCGCCTGATCGCCTACCTCACCAGCGCGCCCGTCCAGCGGCAGGTGCTCACCCGGGGCGCACTGCCCCCCGTGCGCGCCGCGCTGTACGAAGACCCCGCACTGGTGAAGCGCTTCCCCTACCTGCCGACGCTGCGCGCCGCCGTCGTCACCGCCTCGCCGCGCCCCAAGAGCGCGCACTACGACCAGGTCAGCCTGGTGGTACAGGCGGTCGTGCAGGACGCGCTCGCCGGGCGTCAGACGCCCGGACAGGCCGTGCGCCGACTGGCGCGCGAGCTCGACGCCATCGCGCGCCGATAAGCCCTCCCTAGTTACTTGTTAAGTAACGCCGCCATCACGACTGCTGTCACCTTGGGGTGAAATGCCCTTATTTGAACGGTGGACCGGCCGGTAACGTCTGTTCATCTCATTGACACCCTCAAGCGACGCCTACCTAACATGCATGCATAACAGCCCCTCTTCAGAGACAGGTCCACTGGGTTGAACAGGCATCATTGGTGGCGTGACGCGGTGATCTACCAGGTCTACGTGCGCAGCTTCCTGGACAGCACCGGCGACGGCGTCGGCGATCTGGCCGGCGTCCGAGCCGGGCTCCCGTACCTGAAGAAGCTCGGCGTCGACGGCATCTGGCTGAGCCCGTTCTACCCCTCGCCGCAGCACGACCACGGCTACGACGTGGCCGACTACTGCGGCGTCGACCCGCTCTTCGGCGACCTCGACGAGTTCGACCTGCTGATGGCGGCCGCCCGGCGGCTCGGCATCAAGGTCCTCCTCGACATCGTCCCCAACCACTGCTCCAGCGAGCACCCCTGGTTCCGCGAGGCGCTCGAGGACGCGCCCGGCGGCCCGGCCCGCGCCCGCTTCCACTTCGCCGACGGCCGCGGCCCCGACGGCAGCGAGCCGCCCAACAACTGGCACGCCATGTTCGGCGGCCCCGCCTGGAGCAGGGTGACCGGGCCCGACGGCCGCCCCGGCCAGTGGTACCTGCACATGTTCACGCCCGAGCAGCCCGACTGGAACTGGCGCAACCCGGAGGTCCCCGCCGAGTTCGAGCGCGTCCTGCGCTTCTGGCTCGACCGGGGCGTGGACGGTTTCCGCATCGACGTCGCCGCCGGCCTGTTCAAGCACCCCGAACTGCCAGACTCCGACGACCCCGAGGCCGACGCCCGCACCCGCGACTCGGTCAACCCGCTCGCCTGGAACCAGCCCGAGGTGCACGAGGTGTGGCGCCGCTGGCGCTCCATATGCGAGGAGTACACCGGCCGCGACGGCCGCGAACGCCTCCTCGTCGGCGAGGTCTCCGTCCCCACCGCCCGCGAACACGCCCGCTACGTCCGGCCCGACGAACTCCACCAGGCCTTCTTCTTCGACCTGCTCGGCGCCCACTGGGACCCCGACGCCTTCCGCAAGGTCATCTCCGAGGCCATGCAGGACATCGCCGGCACGGGCTCCACCGTCACCTGGGTTCTCAACAACCACGACCAGGTCCGCACGGTCACCCGCTACGGCGAGCCCGCCACCGAGGGCAGCGGCCTCGGCGCCGCCCGCGCCCGCGCCGCCGCGCTGCTGATGCTGGCGCTGCCCGGCGCCGCGTACATCTACCAGGGCGAGGAGCTGGGCCTGCCCGAGGTCGTCGACCTGCCCGACGACGTGCTCACCGACCCGATCTTCCACCGCACCGGAAGCCGCGCCCGCATCCGCGACGGCTGCCGGGTGCCGCTGCCCTGGTCCGGACAGGCCTCCCCGTTCGGATTCACCTCCGGCGCGGACGGCGCCCGGCCCTGGCTGCCGCAGCCGTCGTACTTCGCCGAGTACGCCACCGACCGCGCCCTCGCCGACACGCAGTCCTTCTGGCACCTGTACCGCGACGGCCTCCAGCTGCGGCACTCCCTGCCCCAGCTGGGCGAGGGCACCCTGCGCTGGCTGGACACCCCGCCCGGCGTGCTCGCCTTCGACCGCGGTGACGGACTGGTCTGCGCCGTCAACTTCGGCACGGCCCCCACGCCCGCACCGGTCCCCGGCACCCCCCTGCTCTCCAGCGGCCCCTGCCCGCCCGGCGTCCTGTCCGGATCCACGGCGGCCTGGTGGCTCGCCGACCTCTGATCCACCGTCCACACCCATTTCCCTGAAGGGACATCGATGATGATGCGACGACGTACCACCCTGCTCACGAGCTGCACCGCGCTCACCCTCGCCCTCGGCGCCACCGCGTGCGGCGGCGACGACGTCTCCGCGGGCGGCGGTGACAAGGCACTGAGCGGCCAGACGGTCACCGTGGCCGGCGTCTGGTCCGGCAGCGAGCAGAAGAACTTCCAGAAGGTGCTGGACGCGTTCAGCGAGAAGACCGGCGCCAAGACCCAGTTCGTCTCCACCGGTGACAACGTCTCCACCGTCGTCGGCAGCAAGATCGAGGGCGGCAACGCGCCCGACGTCGTGATGGTCCCGCAGGTCGGCGTGCTCCAGCAGTTCGCGAAGAAGGGCTGGCTCAAGCCGCTCTCCGGCACCGCCCGGCAGACCATCGGCGCCGACTACGCGCCCGTGTGGAAGAAGTACGGCAGCGTCGACGGCACCCTGTACGGCCTCTACTTCAAGGCCGCCCACAAGTCGACCGTCTGGTACAGCCCCGACGCCCTCGCCCAGGCCGGGGTCAAGGCGCCCAAGACGTACGACGCGCTGCTCAAGGCCGGGCACACCGTCTCCGACTCCGGCCTCGCCGCGTTCTCGGTCGCCGGACAGGACGGCTGGACCCTCACCGACTGGTTCGAGAACATCTACCTCTCCCAGGCCGGGCCCCAGAAGTACGACGCCCTCGCCGCGCACGAGCTCAAGTGGACCGACGCGAGCGTGGTCAAGGCCCTCGGCACGCTCGGCAGGCTCTTCAAGGACAAGCAGCTGGTCGCCGGCGGCCAGAAGGAGGCCCTGAACACCGACTTCCCCGGCTCGGTGGAGAAGGTGTTCGGGCCCGAGCCCAAGGCGGGCATGGTGTACGAGGGCGACTTCGTCGCCGGTGTCGCCCACGACCAGTACGGCAAGGCGATCGGCAAGGACGCGGACTTCTTCCCCTTCCCCGCGGTCGACGGCGGCAAGGCCCCGGTGGTCAGCGGCGGTGACGCGGCGGTCGTCCTCAAGGACGGCAAGAACGCCAAGGCCGGTATGAAGCTCCTCGAGTACCTCGCGACCCCCGAGGCGTCCGCCGTGTGGGCGAAGGCGGGCGGCTTCCTGTCCCCGAACAAGAAGCTCGACCTCGCCTCCTACGGCGACGACGTCACCCGCGCCACCGCCAAGTCCCTGGTGGGCGCCGGGGACTCGGTCCGCTTCGACATGTCCGACCAGGCCCCGGCGGCCTTCGGCGGCACCAAGGGCGCCGGCGAGTGGAAGCTGCTGCAGGACTTCCTGCGTGACCCGTCCGACCCGAAGGGCACCGCGGCCAAGCTCGAAGCCGCGGCGGCCAAGGCCTACCAGGACTGAGCCGCGCCATGTCCGCCACCACACTCGTGAAACAGCAGGCGGGCCCGCGGGCCGCCGGCCCGGCGCCCGCGCGCCGCGGCCGGCGGCGCGCCCGGCTGATCGCCCTGCTCTTCGTCTTCCCCGCGCTGCTCCTGCTCGGCGCGCTCGTCGTCTACCCGGTGCTGTTCTCCGTCGGCCGGAGCTTCTTCGACGCATCCGGCACCCGGTTCGTCGGCGGCGACAACTACGCCGAGATGTTCCGCGACCCGGCCACACTGAAAGCCATCCGCAACACCACCATCTGGGTGGTGGTGGCCCCCGCCCTGCTGACCGGCCTCGGGCTGATCCTGGCCGTGCTGGTGGAGAAGGTCCGCTGGGCGACCGCCTTCAAGCTGCTGCTGTTCATGCCGATGGCGGTCTCCTTCCTCGCCGCCGGCATCATCTTCCGGCTCGCCTACGACGAGGACCCGGACAAGGGCGTCCTCAACGCCGCCGTCGTCTCGGTCCACGACGCCTTCAAGGACCCGTCGGCGTACCCGACGGCCCGGGGGCGTCAGGGCGTGCTGACCCAGGGACGCGACGGCTCCTACGGCACGACCGCCGCGACGGGCCGGACGGTGACGCTGCCCATGGTCGGCGTCCTGCCGGCGGACCTGCCCCGGGACGCGGCGCCGGCGCACCGGGCGGCCGCCGCCGGGGCCCGCCCCGACGAGCTGCGCGGCGTCGTCTACCTGGACTTCACCCCCGGCGGGGGAGGCAGGCAGGGCGTGGTCGACCGGCGCGAGAGCGGACTGCCCGGCATGAAGGTCGAGGCGGTACGGGCGGGGAGGACGGTCGCGAGCACGACGACCGCCGCCGACGGGTCCTTCCGCTTCTCGGGGCTGGACGGCGGCTCGTACGCGGTGCGGCTGCCCGCCGCCAACTTCGCCGCGCCCTACCAGGGGGTCTCCTGGCTCGGACCGACGCTCGTCACCCCGGCGATCATCGGCGCGTACCTGTGGATCTGGACGGGCTTCGCCATGGTGCTGATCGGCGCGGGCCTGTCGAGCCTGCCCCGGGACGCGCTGGAGGCGGCCCGGATGGACGGCGCGAACGAGTGGCAGATCTTCCGCCGGATCACCGTCCCGCTGCTCGCGCCCGTACTCACCGTGGTCTTCGTGACCCTCGTGATCAACGTGATGAAGGTCTTCGACCTCGTCTACATCATCGCGCCGGGACCGGTGCAGGAGGACGCCACCGTCCTCGCGACCCAGATGTGGCTCGTGTCCTTCGGCGGCGGCAACAACCAGGGTCTCGGCAGCGCCCTCGGAGTGCTCCTGCTGCTCCTGGTCATCCCCGCGATGGTGTTCAACGTCCGCCGTTTCCGAAGGAGTCAGCGATGAGGGCGATGAACGCGATCCGGCGGGGCCTGGCCAACGGACTGGTGCAGGCGTTCCTCGTGGTGATCGGCCTGGTGTGGCTGACCCCGCTCGCGGGACTGTTCCTGTCCTCGCTCCGGTCGGTCCAGGACACCGCCAAGGGCGGCTGGTGGACGGCGCTCGCCAGTCCCGGCCGGCTGTCCTTCGACAACTACTCGGCGCTGCTGAAGAACTCCGGCATGACGCAGGCGTTCTGGAACACCGTGCTGATCTCGGTGCCGACCACCTTCCTGGTCGTCGTCATCGCGGCGCTGGCCGGATACGCCTTCGCCTGGCTGGACTTCCCGTTCCGGGAGCCGCTGTTCCTGCTGGTGGTCGCCCTGCTGGTGGTGCCGGTGCAGATCGGCCTGCTGCCGGTGGCCAAACTCTTCGGGCAGCTGGGCCTGTTCGGCACCATCCCCGGCGTCGTCCTGTTCCACGTGGCCTACGGACTGCCGTTCGCGGTGTTCCTGCTCCGCAACTACTTCGCGGAGATGCCCAAGGAGATGCTGGAGGCGGCCCGGATGGACGGCGGCACCGAGTGGCGCATCTTCACCCGGCTGGTACTGCCGGTGGGCCGCCCGGCCATCGCCTCCCTCGCCATCTTCCAGTTCCTGTGGGTCTGGAACGACATGCTGGTGGCCCTGCTCTTCGCCGACAGCTCCTCCCAGCCCCTGACCGTCCAGCTCCAGTCCCAGATCCGCCAGTTCGGCAGCAACATCGACGTCCTGGCCCCGGGCGCCTTCCTGTCCCTGATCGTGCCGGTGGTGGTGTTCTTCGCCTTCCAGCGGCACTTCGTCCAGGGCGTCATGGCAGGCTCGGTGAAATGACCCCACCTGACGGGGGTCGCACGGAGGCGGCCGGAACCCCGGCCGCCTCCGCGTCGGGCGCCGTCAGGTGACGCGCCCTCAGCCGTGGAAGGTGATGTAGCCGTTGCCGTCCCGGTCGTCGCGGGACTTGGTGTAGGCGTGGGTGTCCGCGTGGGCGCCGGACGGCTTGTACAGGTAGATGGTGTCCTTGTCGTTGTTCCAGAGGAAGTTGCAGTTCTGGCGGTAGACGACGTTCTTCGCGTCCGAGTCGGTGCCGTGGCCCCCGCGCAGCTTCACGTAGTCGCCCGGACCGAGGTAGTGATCGGCACGGAAGGTGAACTTGTTGCTGGTGGTGGTGTCCTTGACCACGTAACCCTTGAGGTTCACGGTCGCGGTGCGCGAGTAGTTCTTGATCGTCACGTACTCGCTCTTGGAGTTGCCGGTGCTGCAGCTGTTGGAGTCCCGCCCCGGAGCGTCGTACTGGACGCCCTTGACCTTCAGGGCGGAGGAGTACTCGGCGGCCTGGGCCGGGGCCGAGACGACGACGGCGAGAGTGCCGGCCGCCACGGTTGCGGCCAGCGCGAAGCGTATACGCATGAGGTCCCCCCTCAATGGTGCGGATGGAGCGGCAGGAGCTTACACAAAAGATGGCCGGTACATGAGGTTCCGGTGCGGAAAGTGTGAAGAACCTGACTGAGGGGGTGTCACGCAAAACGGGAGGAGGGCGGCGAAGGGGTCGTCCCCTCGCCGCCCTCGGAGCCTCACACGCTCAGGGCGAAGCCGGTGGGTACAGCGACCGCGGCAGGTTGGAGGCCGCCGCGGCGTCCAGCAGCCACAGCGTGCGCGCCCGGCCGTACGCCCCCGCCGCCGGCGCCTGCACCTCGCCCGCGCCCGACAGGGCGATGGCCGCGGCCTCCGCCTTGTCCTGGCCGGCCGCGAGGAGCCACACCTCGCGGGCCGCCCGGATCGCCGGGAGGGTCAGGCTGATCCGGGTCGGCGGCGGCTTCGGCGCCCCGTGCACCCCGACCACCGTGCGCTCGGTCTCCCGCACGGCGGGCAACTCCGGGAAGAGCGAGGCCACATGGGTGTCCGGGCCGACGCCCAGCATCAGCACGTCGAAGGTGGGGACCGAGCCGTGGTTGCCCGGCCCGGCTGCCTTCGCCAGTTCGGCGGCGTAGGCCTCCGCCGCCGCGTCGACGTCCGCGCCGTAGGGGCCGTCGGAGGCGGGCATGGCGTGCACGCGCTCCGGGTCCAGCGGCACGGAGTCCAGCAGCGCCTCGCGGGCCTGCGTGACATTGCGCTCGGGATCGCCCTCGGGCAGGTAGCGCTCGTCGCCCCACCACAGGTCGATGCGGCCCCAGTCCACGGCGTCCCGGGCGGGAGCCGCCGCCAGCGCGGCCAGCAGACCGTTGCCGTTGCGGCCGCCCGTGAGCACCACGGACGCGGCGCCCCTGGAGGCCTGCGCGTCCACGATCCGGGTGATCAGGCGGGCCGCGGCGGCCTGCGCCATCAGCTCCTTGTCACGGTGGACGACCAGCTGCGGAGTGCTCACTTCGCCGCCGCCTTCCTCGCCGGGGCCTTCTTCGCGGTCCGCGCCGCGGCCTTCTTCGCGGGCGCCGTCGCGGCCTCCTCCGCCGGCTCGGCCCCGGCCGGGGGCTCGTCCGCCGCGGGCTGCTGCTCCGGCACCGTGTTCAGCCGCTCCACGCCGTAGCGCAGCGCCGACGCGTAGGTGTCGTCCGGGTCGAGCCGGCGCAGTTCCTCCGCGATCAGCTCGGCGGTGTCCCGCCGCTTGAGCGCCACCGCGCGGGCCGGCTGGCCCTCGATGGACAGCGTGGCCAGCGAGCCGTCCGCGCGGTCCAGGACGATCGGGCCGCAGCTCGTGTCCAGCCGCACCGCGGTGAGCCCCGGACCGGACGACAGCGACCGCTTCACCCGCACGTCCAGCCGGTCCGCCAGCCACATCGCCAGCAGTTCGCAGCTCGGGTTGAACTCCTCGCCCTCCACCTCGACGGCCCGCACCTCGCAGACCACCTGGTCCAGCGCGGCCGCGAGCATCGAGCGCCACGGGGTGATCCGGGTCCACGACAGGTCCGTGTCGCCGGGCGTGTAGGCCTCGGCGCGGGCGGACAGCTCCCGCACGGGCTGCTCGGCGGCGTAGGTGTCGGTGACCCGGCGCTGGGCGAGCGCGCCGAGGGGGTCCTTGGCCGGGTCCAGCGGCGCGTTCACCGGCCACCACACGACGACGGGGGCGTCCGGCAGCAGCAGCGGCAGCACGACCGAGTCGGCATGGTCGGACACCTCGCCGTACAGCCGGAGCACGACCGTCTCGCCGGTGCCCGCGTCCGCGCCCACCCGGACCTCCGCGTCCAGCCGCGAGGACGTGCGGTCGCGCGGGCTGCGCGAGACCCGTTTGATGACCACCAGCGTGCGCGAGGGGTGCTCGCGCGAGGCGTCGTTGGCGGCCTTCAGGGAGTCGTAGGCGTTCTCCTCGTCGGTGACGATGACGAGGGTCAGGACCATGCCGACGGCGGGTGTGCCGATGGCCCGGCGGCCCCTGACGAGCGCCTTGTTGATGTCGCCGGCGGTGGTGTCGGTCAGGTCTATCTTCATGGCCGGCGCCAGCTCCGTCCGTCTCGTGCGAGCATCTCGTCCGCCTCGGCCGGCCCCCAGGTGCCCGACTTGTACTGTGCGGGCCTGCCGTGCGCGTCCCAGTGCTGCTCGATCGGGTCGAGGATCTTCCAGGACAGCTCGACCTCCTCCGTGCGCGGGAAGAGGTTGGCGTCGCCGAGCAGCACGTCCAGGATGAGCCGCTCGTACGCCTCCGGGCTGGACTCCGTGAAGGACTCGCCGTAGGCGAAGTCCATGGACACGTCCCGGATCTCCATCGAGGTGCCGGGCACCTTCGACCCGAAGCGGACCGTGATGCCCTCGTCGGGCTGGACGCGGATGACGATCGCGTTCTGCCCCAGCTCCTCCGTCGCCGTGTGGTCGAAGGGGGAGTGCGGGGCCCGCTGGAAGACGACCGCGATCTCCGTCACCCGGCGGCCGAGCCGCTTGCCGGTGCGCAGGTAGAAGGGGACGCCCGCCCAGCGGCGGTTGTCTATCTCCAGCTTGACCGCCGCGTAGGTGTCGGTCTTCGACTTCTGGTCGATGCCCTCTTCCTCGAGGTACCCGATGACCTTCTCGCCGCCCTGCCAGCCGGCCGCGTACTGGCCGCGCACGGTGTCGCGGCTCAGGTCCCTCGGCAGCCGGACGGCGCCCAGCACCTTGGTCTTCTCCGCGGCCAGCGCGTCCGCGCCGAAGGAGGCGGGCTCCTCCATGGCGGTGAGCGCCATCAGCTGGAGCAGGTGGTTCTGGATGACGTCCCGGGCGGCGCCGATGCCGTCGTAGTAGCCGGCCCGGCCGCCGATGCCGATGTCCTCGGCCATCGTGATCTGCACGTGGTCCACGAAGGACCGGTTCCAGATCGGCTCGAACATCGTGTTGGCGAAGCGCAGCGCCAAAATGTTCTGGACGGTCTCCTTGCCGAGGTAGTGGTCGATCCGGAACACCTGGTCCGGCTCGAACACCTCGTGCACGATCCCGTTCAGCTCCTCGGCCGACCGCAGGTCGTGCCCGAACGGCTTCTCGATGACCGCGCGCCGCCAGGAACCCCCGGTCTGGTCGGCGAGGCCGTGCTTCTTCAGCTGCTGGATGACGACGGGGAAGGAGCGCGGCGGCACCGACAGGTAGAAGGCGAAGTTGCCGCCCGTGCCCTGGGCCTTGTCCAGTTCGTCGATGGTGGAGCGCAGCCGCTCGAACGCGTCGTCGTCGTCGAAGGTGCCCTGGACGAAGCGCATCCCCTGGATGAGCTGCTGCCAGACCTCCTCGCGGAACGGGGTGCGGGCGTGCGCCTTGACGGCGTCGTGGACCTCCTGCGCGAAGTCCTCGTTCTCCCACTCGCGGCGGGCGAAGCCCACCAGCGAGAAGCCCGGCGGCAGCAGACCCCGGTTGGCGAGGTCGTACACCGCGGGCATCAGCTTCTTGCGGGACAGGTCGCCCGTGACCCCGAAGATGACCAGGCCCGACGGCCCCGCGATGCGCGGGAGCCGTCGGTCGGCCGGGTCACGAAGCGGGTTCGCTCCGGAACCGGAAACGGGTGACAAGTCAGCCCTCCGAGGGGGCGAGGCGCTCGAGCTCCGCCTGGGTCGACTTCAGCAGGTCGTTCCAGGACGCCTCGAACTTCTCGACGCCCTCCTCCTCCAGCACCCGCACGACGTCGTCGTACGAGATGCCGAGCTTCTCCAGCGCGTCGAGGTCGGCGCGGGCCTGCTCGTAGGTGCCGGCGACGGTGTTGCCGGTGATCTCGCCGTGGTCCTCGGTGGCCTCCAGCGTGGCCTCCGGCATGGTGTTGACCGTGTTCGGCGCGACCAGCTCGGTGACGTACAGGGTGTCCTGGTACGCCGGGTCCTTCACACCGGTCGACGCCCACAGCGGACGCTGCCTGTTGGCGCCCGCGTTCTCCAGCGCGTTCCAGCGGTCGGAGGAGAACACCTCCTCGTACGCCTGGTAGGCCAGGCGCGCGTTGGCGACGGCGGCCTTGCCGCGCAGCGCCTTGGCCTCGTCGGTACCAAGATCCTCCAGGCGCTTGTCGATCTCGGTGTCCACGCGGGAAACGAAGAAGGACGCCACCGAGTGGATCTTCGACAGGTCGAGGCCGCGCTCCTTGGCCCTCTCCAGGCCGGTCAGGTAGGCGTCCATGACCTTGCGGTAGCGCTCCAGGGAGAAGATCAGCGTGACGTTGACGCTGATGCCGAGCCCGATCGTGTCGGCGATCGCCGGCAGGCCCGCCTGGGTGGCCGGGATCTTGATGAGGGTGTTCGGGCGGTCGACCAGCCAGGCCAGCTGCTTGGCCTCGGCGACCGTCGCCTTCTCGTCGTGCGCGAGGCGCGGGTCGACCTCGATGGAGACCCGGCCGTCCTGACCGCCGGTGGCGTCGAAGACGGGGCGCAGGATGTCGGCGGCGTCCCGGACGTCCGCCGTGGTGATCATGCGGATGGCCTCTTCGACGGTGACCTTGCGGGCGGCGAGGTCCGACAGCTGCTGGTCGTAGCCGTCGCCCTGCGAGATCGCCTTCTGGAAGATCGTCGGGTTGGTGGTGACGCCCACGACGTGCTGCTGGTCGATCAGCTCGGCGAGGTTGCCGGACGTGATCCGCTTGCGCGACAGGTCGTCCAGCCAGATCGCGACGCCTTCCTCGGAGAGGCGCTTGAGTGCGTCTGTCATGGAATTACATCTCCTACGTGTCGTATATGAGCGTCAGCGCTGGGCGGCGGCGATGGATTCCCGGGCCTTGGCGGCCACGTTCTCGGCGGTGAAGCCGAACTCGCGGAAGAGCACCTTGCCGTCGGCGGAAGCACCGAAGTGCTCCAGGGAAACGATGCGGCCGGCGTCCCCGACGTACTTGTGCCAGGTCAGACCGATGCCCGCCTCCACGGCGACACGGGCCTTCACGGACGGCGGCAGCACGGAGTCCCGGTACCCCTGGTCCTGCTGCTCGAACCACTCCACGGACGGCATCGACACCACGCGCGTGGGCACGCCCTCGGCCTGGAGCCGCTCGCGGGCCTCGACCGCCACGTGCACCTCGGAACCGGTGGCGATCAGGATCACCTGCGCCTCGCCGCCGTCGGCCTCGAACAGCACGTAGCCGCCCTTGGCCGCGTCCTCGTTCGGCTCGTACGTCGGCACGCCCTGACGGGTGAGGGCGAGGCCGTGCGGCTGCCCCTTGCCGAACTCCTTGGTCCAGCGCCCGAGGATCTCGCGCCAGGCGATCGCGGTCTCGTTCGCGTCCGCCGGGCGGACGATGTTCAGACCCGGGATGGCGCGCAGCGAGGCCAGGTGCTCGACCGGCTGGTGGGTGGGGCCGTCCTCGCCGAGGCCGATGGAGTCGTGCGTCCACACGTACGTCACCGGCAGGTGCATCAGGGCCGACAGGCGCACGGCGTTGCGCATGTAGTCGGAGAAGACGAGGAAGGTGCCGCCGTAGATCCGGGTGTTGCCGTGCAGGGCGATGCCGTTCATCTCGGCGCCCATGGAGTGCTCGCGGATGCCGAAGTGGATCGTGCGGCCGTACGGGTTGGCCTCGGGCAGCGGGTTGCCCTCGGGGAGGAACGAGCTGTCCTTGTCGATGGTGGTGTTGTTCGATCCGGCCAGGTCGGCGGAGCCGCCCCACAGCTCGGGGATCACCGCGCCGAGCGCCTGCAGCACCTTGCCGGAGGCGGCACGCGTGGCGACGGCCTTGCCCGGCTCGAACACCGGGAGCTTCTCCTCCCAGCCGGTGGGCAGCTCGCCCCTGGCGATCCGGTCGAAGTCGGCGGCCCGCTCGGGGTTGCCGTCCCGCCACACCTGCAGGGACTTCTCCCACTCGGCCTTCGCCTCGGCGCCCCGCTCCAGCGCCTTGCGGGCGTGGCCGATGACCTCGTCGGAGACCTCGAAGGTCTGCTCGGGGTCGAAGCCGAGGACGCGCTTGGTCGCCGCGACCTCCTCGTCGCCCAGGGCGGAGCCGTGCGCGGCCTCGGTGTTCTGGGCGTTCGGGGCCGGCCAGGCGATGATCGAGCGCATCGCGATGAACGACGGACGGTCCGTGACCCGCTTGGCCTCCTGGATCGCCGCGAACAGCGCGGCCGGGTCCAGGTCGCCGTCGGCCTTGGGCTCCACACGCTGCACGTGCCAGCCGTAGGCCTCGTACCGCTTGACGGTGTCCTCGGAGACGGCCGTCTCGGTGTCGCCCTCGATCGAGATGTGGTTGTCGTCCCACAGCAGGATCAGGTTGCCGAGCTTCTGGTGGCCGGCCAGCGAGGACGCCTCGGCGGAGATGCCCTCCTGCAGGCAGCCGTCACCGGCGATGCAGTAGACGAAGTGGTCGAACGGGGACTCGCCCCGCGGGGCCTCCGGATCGAACAGGCCGCGCTCGTAGCGGGCGGCCATCGCCATGCCCACCGCGTTGGCCACACCCTGGCCCAGCGGGCCGGTGGTGGTCTCCACACCCTTGGTGTGCCCGTACTCCGGGTGACCGGGGGTCTTCGAACCCCACGTCCGGAAGGCCTTCAGGTCGTCCAGCTCCAGGCCGAAGCCGGCCAGGTAGAGCTGGGTGTAGAGGGTCAGGGACGAGTGGCCGGCTGACAGCACGAAGCGGTCGCGGCCGACCCACTCCGGGTCGGCCGGGTCATGCCGCATCACCTTCTGGAAGAGGGTGTAGGCGGCAGGCGCCAGGCTCATCGCCGTACCGGGATGGCCGTTGCCGACCTTCTGTACGGCGTCGGCGGCCAGGACACGGGCGGTGTCCACGGCCCGCTGGTCCAGGTCGGTCCACTCAAGGTCTGTGGTGGTCGGCTTGGTGCTCACCCTGGGTCAGGGCTCCTCTCCACATGTCGGTCGCCGGTCTTCGGGGCGCGCGGCCCACCCGGCCGCCGGCGTGCTTCTGCCCGCCGGCCGCTGCCGAGCCTACCCCTGTGAGGACGTGCATTTTTTCGAGTGTTTCCAGACTGACGGGACTCAGTGCGATCCGCCTCCCGACTGGCCGGCAAGGCATTTGGCACATGAATACGGAGCTGCTCATCTGACCGCTCAATCGAGTGCCGGGGGACCTCGAACGAGGCGCGTGCCAACACGAGCGCACCCCCGCGAAGGCCGGGGTCTGGGCAACGTCTAAAGTGGCGTGGTACGCGCGAGCCTTTACCGCCCGTTCACACGGGAGGCTCGCTGGGATGTCTCTGTCAGGGGTGTGCGTGACGGCCGTCGAATCCCGGCCTGGGGGCACCTCCCAGGCCCTCCGGGCCCTGGGGGAGGGTGCGCTCGGAGCGAGCCAAAGCCCGGTTCACCGGCCGTTCGGGGCCCGTGTCAAGGCGTTCGTGGCGCTGACCAAGCCGCGGATCATCGAGCTGCTGCTCATCACCACCGTTCCGGTGATGTTCCTGGCGCAGCAGGGGGTGCCCGACCTGACGCTGGTCCTGCTCACCTGCGTCGGCGGCTACCTGTCCGCGGGCGGCGCCAACGCGCTGAACATGTACATCGACCGGGACATCGACGCCCTGATGGACCGCACCTCGCAGCGGCCGCTGGTGACCGGCATGGTCAGCCCGCGCGAGTGCCTGGCCTTCGGCATCACCCTGGCGGTCGTCTCGACGCTGCTCTTCGGCCTCACCGTCAACTGGCTGAGTGCCTGGCTGTCACTCGGAGCGCTCCTCTTCTACGTCGTCGTCTACACGATGATCCTCAAACGGCGTACGGCGCAGAACATCGTGTGGGGCGGCATCGCGGGCTGCATGCCGGTGCTGATCGGCTGGTCGGCCGTCACGAACTCGCTCTCCTGGGCGCCGGTCGTCCTCTTCCTGGTCATCTTCTTCTGGACGCCGCCGCACTACTGGCCGCTGTCGATGAAGGTCAAGGACGACTACGCGCGCGTGGGCGTGCCGATGCTGCCGGTCGTCGCCTCCAACAAGGTCGTCGCCCGGCAGATCGTGATCTACAGCTGGGTGATGGTCGCGGTCTCGCTGCTCCTCACCCCCCTCGGCTACACCGGCTGGTTCTACACGGCCGTCGCGCTGGCCGCGGGCGGCTGGTGGCTGTGGGAGGCGCACGCCCTGCAGAACCGTGCCCGGGCCGAGGTGACGGGCGGCAAGCTGAAGGAGATGCGGCTCTTCCACTGGTCCATCACCTACGTCTCGCTGCTGTTCGTGGCGATCGCGGTGGACCCGTTCCTGCGCTGACCCGCCGGATCGCCGTTCCGGCACGCCGGGCGTACGTCACAGGGCCCTCCTCTCGCCAGTCGATCTACCGCTGAGTAGCATCCTGACCATGGCAGACACGCAGCAGGTTGACGCGAGGGCCGAGCGCAAGGTCTCCCGGCTCGCCCACCAGATCAGCGCCTTCGCGAAGGCGCACGGCGGCGCGGAGGGCCAGGTGGCCTACATCGGCGAACGCGGCGCCCGGATCGTCCTCGTCGGCGAGGACGGCGGCTGGGGCGATCTGGTGGCGCCCAGCACGGAGATCGCCCGCAAGGCCGTGGAGAAGGCCGGCATCACCGTCCACGAATCCTTCGACGGCGAGTTCGCGGCGAAGGTGAGGACGGGGCCGTACGAGTGGAGCCGCATGGCCGGGATCCAGGTGGGCGGCCCGGCCAACGGCTGAGCGGCCCGCCCCCGGGGGCGCGACCGCGACCTCCACCCCCGTTCACCCGTTAGGACGTGTGAGCCAGCGCAGCGCCACGCGTCCTACGGGGAGCCCCGGATGATCGAAACGCCGTCCCTCGTGGACCAGTACTGCCACGGCGTACTGCGCACGGAACTGGGCCTCGGCACCTTCGAGGCCCGGCTGGCCCGCACCGAGGGACCACCGGCTCCCGGCACCACCCTCTTCGACACCCAGACCGGCTTCGCGCTACGGCGCTGGTGTCCGCCCCTGCTCGGCCTGGAACCGCACTGCCCGCCCGCCCGCTACCTGGCCCGGCGCCGGGAACTGGGCGCCCTGGAGGCGGGGCGCAGACTGCTGCGGGGCAGCGGGATCACCGCCTACCTCGTCGACACGGGCCTGCCCGGCGACCTCACCGGCCCCGCCGACATGGCCTGCGACGGCGACGCCGACGCCCGCGAGATCGTCCGGCTGGAACTGCTGGCCGAGCAGGTCGCCGACACCTCCGGCACCGTCGAGTCCTTCCTCGCCAATCTCGCCGAGTCCGTGCACACGGCCGCCGCGACCGCGGTCGCCTTCACCTCCGTCGCCGGCCTCCGGCACGGCCTGGCCCTCGCCCCGGAACCGCCGGGGCCGGGGGAGGTCCGGGGCGCGGCGGGCCGCTGGCTGGCCGGGCGGCCGGTCGGCGGCCCGCTCACCGACCACGTGCTGCTGCGGCACCTGCTGTGGATCGCCGTCTCCTCCGGGCTGCCGCTGCAGCTGCACGCCGGGCTCGGTGAGCCGGGCGCCCGCACCGACCGCGCGGACCCGGTGCTGCTGACCGACTTCGTGCGGGCCACGGCCGGCCACGGCACCGACCTCGTGCTGCTGCACGGCTACCCGTACCACCGCAACGCCGCCCACCTGGCCGGCGTCTTCCCGCACGTCTACGCCGACTCGGGTGCCGCGCTCGTACGCACCGGCGCCCGGGCGGCCGCTGTCCTCGCCGAGATCCTGGAGCTGGCCCCCTTCGGCAAGATCCTCTTCTCGACCGGCGCGCACAGCCTGCCCGAACTGCACGTGATCGGCGCCCGGCTGTTCCGCGACGCCCTGGGCCGTGTGCTCGGCACCTGGGTGGCCGAGGGGGCCTGGTGCCTGGAGGACGCCCAGCGGGTGGCCGGCATGATCGCGGCGGGCAACGCCCGGCGGGTGTACGGGCTGGAATGAGCCCTGTGCACGGGGGCCGTCCCCGTACAGACTGGGGTATGCCGACCGAAGCACTCCTCGACCGTTTCCTGCGGGACCTCGCGCCCCTGCGTCCCCTCGCGCTCTGGGCGCACGGCTCACTGGCCGGCGGGGACTACCAGGAGGGCCGCAGCGACCTCGACCTGATCGCCGTGGTGCCCGGGCCCCTGGGGCCGCGGCAGGCCCTGCGGGTCGCGAGGACGCACCGCGCACTGCGCGCGGAGCCGCTCGCGGCGAGACTCCACTGCAGCTACCTGACCCCGGCCACGACGGGCGACCCCGGGCGGTCACATCTCACCTGGGCCCACGACAGTCTGCTGCGCCGCCCCGTCACCCCCGTCACCCGTCGTGAACTGCATGACTTCGGCCGGGTGCTGCACGGAGAGGCGCCGGCCGCACTGCTTCCCCCGGTACCGGACCGGCAGCTCACCGGCTTCGTCGTACGCGACCAGCGCGACTACTGGCGCCCGGCGGTGGACCGGCGCCGGCGCTGGCGGCAGGACGCCTGGGTCGACCTGGGCCTGCTGACCTTCGCCCGGGCCACCGTGACCCTGCGGGAGGGCCGGCTGATCTCCAAGAAGGAGGCCCTCGACGAGCTGCCCCGCCTGGGTGCCCCCGCCGAGGTCGTCCAGGACGTCGCCCGGCGCCGCTACGGCGACCCCGCTCCCCGGGACGGCGCCTGGACCGAGCGCCGCGCCGGACTGACCCGCGGCTACCTGGGCCCGGCGATCGACGCGCTGGTGGCCCGGTACGGCTGAGTCACGCGCGCGTGGTGACCGGCACCTCGGCCGGGGTGCCGGTCAGGCCGGGGGCGGCCTCCGGGCGCTCGCGCAGGGACAGCAGGACGCGCAGGGTGCCGATCCACACCAGGCACGAGCCCAGCATGTGCAGGCCGACGAGCACCTCGGGCAGGTGCGTGAAGTACTGCACGTACCCGAGCACGCCCTGGGCGAGCAGGATGAGGAACAGCTCCCGCGTCCGCCCCAGCGGGCCCCGGGGCGCGTCCACCGCCTTCAGCACGAACCACAGCGCGAAGGTCAGCGTGACCACGATCCAGGCGAGCACCGCGTGCAGCTTGGCCACCGTCTCCCAGTCGATCGGGATGCGGGCCACCTCGGTGGAGTCGCCGGCGTGCGGCCCGGCCCCGGTGACCACCGTGCCCACCGCGATGAGCAGCGCGGACGCGGTCACCAGGAACCACACCAGCTGCTGCACCGCCTTGCCGACCAGCGGGCGCGGCGCCTCGTCGCCCTCGCGGGTGCGCTGCCACATCGCCGTGGCCAGGGCGATCAGCGCCGAGGAGAGCAGGAAGTGCGCGGCCACCGTGTACGGGTTGAGGCCGACCAGCACCACGATGCCGCCGAGCACCGCGTTGCCCATGACCACCCAGAACTGGGCCCAGCCCAGCCGGGTCAGGCTGCGCCGCCAGGGCTTCTCGGAACGGGCCGCGATGATCGCCCAGCCGACGGCCGCGCACAGCACGTACGTCAGCATGCGGTTGCCGAACTCGACGACCCCGTGGAAGCCCATGGCCCGGGTGGTGGTCAGCGAGTCGTCGGTGCAGGTGGGCCAGGTCGGACAGCCGAGGCCCGAGCCGGTCAGCCGGACCGCGCCGCCGGTGACCACGATGATCACCGCCATCACGAGCGCGGCGAGGGCCGCCCGCTGGACGGTCCGGGGGTCCGGGGTCCAGCGGCCGGCGATGAAGGCGAGCGGGTTGCGCAGGGCCGCCACGGCGTCGGCGGGGGTCAGCTTTGGCACGTGCACCATCGTAGGCCGCCGCTTGTGCACTCTTTCACGAGGGTGCGTGTGGCCTTACTCCCAGCGGAAGAACCGGCCCGCCGCCGCCAGCCCCACGACCGCCCACACGGCGAGGACGCCCAGGTCGCCCCACGGCATCCCGGCCCCGTGCTGCAGCACGTCGCGCAGGCCGTCGGAGAGTGCCGAGATCGGCAGCAGACCGAGCACGTGCCGGCCGGCCGCGCCGAACTTCTCCAGCGGGACGATGACCCCGCCCCCGACGAGCAGCAGCAGGAAGACCAGGTTGGCGGCGGCCAGCGTCGCCTCGGCCTTCAGGGTCCCGGCCATCAGCAGGCCGAGCCCGGAGAACGCGGCGGTGCCGAACACCAGCAGGAGCAGGACGGCGAGCGGGTCGCCGTGCGGGGACCAGCCCAGCGCGAAGGCGATCACCGTCAGCAGGATCACCTGGAGGACCTCCGTGACCAGCACGGACGCCGTCTTCGCGGTCATCAGGCCCCAGCGGGGCAGCGGGGAGGAGGCCAGCCGCTTGAGGACGCCGTAGCGGCGCTCGAAGCCGGTCGCGATGGCCTGGCCCGTGAACGCCGTCGACATCACGGCGAGCGCCAGGATGCCGGGCGCGAGGAAGTCGACGGCCTCGCCCTTGCCGGTGTCGACGATGTCCACGGTGCTGAAGAGCACCAGCAGCAGAGTCGGGATGACGACCGTCAGCAGCAGCTGCTCGCCGTTGCGCAGCAGCATCTTCGTCTCCAGCACCGCCTGCGCCGCGATCATGCGGGGGAGCGGTGCGGCACCCGGCTTGGGGGTGTACGTACCCGAGGCGGTGGTCATGAGCGCAGCTCCTTGCCGGTCAGCTCCAGACTGTGTCGTCCCGGGGGGCGACCCCCGGACCCCCGGCCGGTCTCGGTGCGGGGCGGAATCATGAGCGCAGCTCCTTGCCGGTCAGCTCCAGGAAGACGTCCTCGAGGGTGTGCCGTTCGACCGAGATCCGGTCCGGCATCACCCCGTGCTGGGCGCACCACGAGGTCACCGTGGCCAGCAGCTGCGGATCCACCTTGCCGGCGACCCGGTAGCTGCCCGGGGTCAGCTCGGCGGCCGTGCAGTCGGCCGGGAGGGCCTTGAGCAGGGAGCCCACGTCGAGGCCGGGCCGGCCGGTGAAGCGCAGGGTGTTCTCGGCGCCGCCCCGGCACAGCTCCTCGGGGGAGCCGTGGGCGATGACCCGGCCGCCGTCGATGATCGCCACGTCGTCGGCGAGCTGCTCGGCCTCCTCCATGTGGTGCGTGGTGAGGATGACCGAGACGCCGTCGCCGCGCAGGTCCCTCACCAGGTCCCAGGTGGCCCGGCGGGCCTGCGGGTCGAGGCCGGCCGTCGGCTCGTCCAGGAACACCAGTTCCGGGCGGCCCACCACGGCCATGGCGAGCGCGAGCCGCTGCTGCTGGCCGCCGGACAGCCGCCGGTAGGAGGTCCGGCCGCAGGAGCCGAGCCCGAGGCGTTCGATCAGCGCGTCCACGTCCAGCGGGTGCGCGTGCAGCCGGGCGACGTGCCGCAGCATCTCGTCGGCCCGGGCGCCGGAGTAGACACCCCCGGACTGGAGCATCACCCCGATGCGGGGACGCAGCTCGGCGGACTGCCGCACCGGGTCGAGGCCCAGGACGCGCACCGTGCCGGAATCCGGCTTCCGGTACCCCTCGCAGGTCTCGACCGTGGTCGTCTTCCCCGCCCCGTTGGGGCCGAGTACGGCGGTCACGCCCGCCCGGGCCACCAGGTCCAGCCCATCCACCGCGGTCTTCGTGCCGTACCGCTTCACCAGGGCCTGGACCTGGACCACGGGCTCACTTCGCATGGGTCCAGAGTCTAGGGAGAACGCCGGCGCCTCAGACGCGGGGGTGCTGGAACTCCTCCTCACGGGGCCGGTGCACCGGCAGCCAGCGCTGCGCGTAGGCCACCGCGTCCGCCACCGGGAACAGCCGGGCCTCGGCCGCGCCCACCGTGCCGCGGACGACGGGCCGGTCCCGCTCGAAGTCGTGGCCCAGCTCGTCGAAGCGGTCCGAGGTGATCGACACCTCGGTCACCGTCTCCCAGCCGCCGCCCGGGGCCGGCCGGCCGACGCTCACCAGCGGCGACGGTATGCGGTACTCGGCCAGGTGGAAGCTGGTGCAGGCGTCGTAATCCGCGCCGAGCAGCAGCACGCGGGCGCCGAGGCGCTCCAGCCGGGCGAGCGGGCTGTGCTCGCCGAGCCGGCAGTCGCGGGCGTGCCCGTCGACGATGCCGGCCGCACGCGGGCCGAGGGCCGCGAAGGACGTCTGCGGGTGCGCGCTGCGCAGGGCGCCCGGCCAGGTCCGCACGGTCTCGGGTATCACGCCCACGCCGAGCGAGCGGGTGATCGCGGGATCGTACGGGGGCATCGTGGCGCGGATCCGGTCCCACCACTCCTCGGGCACCGGGGGATTCGCCCACGCGGCCGGGTCGGACTGGTCACCGGTCTGGGTGGGGACGACGAGCGTGCCGGACGGGCCGAGCGTGTCGAGCAGTGCCCGGACGACGGCCACGGCGCCTCCGTTCACCCAGCCGAGGGAACTCAGCGAGGAGTGCACGAGGAGTGTCTCGCCGGCCTCCACACCCAGCAGGCGCAGCTGTGCGGCGATGCCGTCGCGGGTGAGGAGCGGGCCGGCCGGAGGGGGCGTGGGCATGGTCCGGGAGTCTCCCGGAGGACGGCCCGCGGCGCCACCGAATTGCCTGGTCGGGGGTCTGCGGTCATCGACCGGCGGATCGAACGCGCAGGTCGGATTAGGTATGCCTAAGTGATGCAGGGCACCGCGCGGTGATCCGGACGGCGCTTGTCAGTCTCCGCGGAATTACGCAACAATGGCGTTGTGAAAAACGTCGGCGAGGCTCGGGAGACCCCCACGGGGGCCCCTCAGGAGGAACTCGCGGCCGGTGTGCGCTCGGACCGCTCGACGCGCAACCGGGTCGCGCGGTCCCTCCTGGACCACGGCCCGTCGACCGTCGCCGAGCTCGCCGGCCGGCTGGGCCTGACCCAGGCGGCCGTCCGCCGCCACCTGGACGCGCTGGCCGCCGACGACGTCGTGGAGGCCCGCGAGCAGCGGGTGTACGGCACGCGCACGCGCGGCCGACCCGCGAAGGCCTTCGCGCTCACCGACTGCGGCCGGGACGCCTTCGACCAGTCGTACGACAAGCTGGCCGCGGACGCCATGCGCTGGATCGCCGAGCGCGAGGGCGGCCCGCAGGCGATCGCCGCCTTCGCCCGCGCCCGGATCGCCGCGCAGGCGAGCGCCTACCGCGACGCGATCGAGAGCGTGAGCCCCGACAAACGCGCCGAAGCGCTGGCCAAGGCCTTGAGCGCGGACGGGTACGCTGCTACGGCGCGCAGCGCACCGGTCGGCGAGCAGCTCTGCCAGCACCACTGCCCGGTCGCCCACGTCGCGGAGCAGTTCCCGCAGCTGTGCGAGGCGGAGACGGAGATCTTCGCGGAGCTGCTGGGAACCCATGTCCAACGGCTGGCGACCATCGCGCACGGCGACGGCGTCTGCACGACGTTCATCCCCAAGATTTCCACTGACGCACCTGCAAGCACGGCCGGGAGGAACCCCGCATGACTCTCCCCACGGAGACTGCTCACCCCGAACTCGAGGGCCTGGGCAAGTACGAATACGGCTGGGCCGACTCCGACGTGGCCGGTGCCTCCGCCAGGCGCGGTCTGGGCGAGGACGTCGTCCGCGACATCTCGGACAAGAAGTCCGAGCCGGAGTGGATGACCAAGCTGCGCCTGAAGGGCCTGAAGCTCTTCGAGAAGAAGCCCATGCCGAACTGGGGCTCGGACCTGTCGGGCATCGACTTCGACAACATCAAGTACTTCGTGCGCTCCACGGAGAAGCAGGCGGAGTCCTGGGAGGACCTGCCCGAGGACATCAAGAACACCTACGACAAGCTGGGCATCCCGGAGGCCGAGAAGCAGCGCCTCGTCGCCGGTGTCGCCGCCCAGTACGAGTCGGAGGTCGTCTACCACCAGATCCGTGAGGACCTGGAGGAGCAGGGCGTCATCTTCCTCGACACCGACACCGCCCTGAAGGAGCACCCGGAGCTCTTCAAGGAGTACTTCGGCACGGTCATCCCCGCCGGTGACAACAAGTTCGCCTCCCTGAACACGGCCGTGTGGTCGGGCGGCTCCTTCATCTACGTGCCCCCGGGCGTCCACGTGGAGATCCCGCTGCAGGCCTACTTCCGCATCAACACGGAGAACATGGGCCAGTTCGAGCGGACCCTGATCATCGTCGACGAGGGCGCCTACGTGCACTACGTCGAGGGCTGCACGGCGCCGATCTACAAGTCCGACTCGCTGCACTCCGCGGTCGTCGAGATCATCGTCAAGAAGAACGCCCGCTGCCGTTACACGACCATCCAGAACTGGTCGAACAACGTCTACAACCTGGTCACCAAGCGCGCCGTGGCCTACGAGGGCGCGACCATGGAGTGGATCGACGGCAACATCGGCTCCAAGGTGACGATGAAGTACCCGGCCGTCTACCTGATGGGCGAGCACGCCAAGGGCGAGACCCTGTCCATCGCCTTCGCGGGCGAGGGCCAGCACCAGGACGCCGGCTCCAAGATGGTCCACATGGCGCCGAACACCTCGTCCAACATCGTCTCCAAGTCGGTGGCGCGCGGCGGCGGCCGCACCTCGTACCGCGGCCTGGTCGAGATCGGCGAGGGCGCCGCGGGCTCCAAGTCCAACGTGCTCTGCGACGCGCTGCTGGTCGACACCATCTCCCGCTCCGACACGTACCCCTACGTGGACGTCCGCGAGGACGACGTGTCCATGGGCCACGAGGCGACCGTCTCCAAGGTCTCCGAGGACCAGCTCTTCTACCTGATGAGCCGTGGTCTGTCCGAGTTCGAGGCGATGGCGATGATCGTGCGCGGCTTCGTCGAGCCGATCGCCAAGGAACTCCCCATGGAGTACGCCCTCGAGCTCAACCGGCTGATCGAGCTCCAGATGGAAGGCGCGGTCGGCTGATCGCCGCCGCCGGTTCCGTCAAGCCACTCACGTAAGAAAGCGAGCAGACCGACAGCCATGGCTGAGGCCCAGAACTCCCCCACCCCCGACTCCTCTCGGGCGGGGGGAACCCCACCCGTGGGCTCGACCACCGCGGGCCAGATCGCGGTGGCCGCCGAGTCGACCGTCGCCACGCGCATGAGCGTGCCCCCGTCCTTCGACGTGGCGGACTTCCCGGTCCCGCACGGCCGCGAGGAGGAGTGGCGGTTCACTCCCCTGGAGCGCCTGCGCGGCCTGCACGACGGCACCGCCGTCGCGAACGGCGCGGGCGTGAAGGTCGCCGTCGAGGCCCCCGAGGGCGTCACCGTCGAGACCGTCGGCCGCGACGACGCGCGGATCGGCAAGGCGGGCACCCCGGTGGACCGTGTCGCCGCCCAGGCGTACTCGGCGTTCGAGCAGGCCGGCGTGGTCACCGTCCCCAAGGAGACGGTGCTCACCCAGCCGATCCGCATCGCCGTGCACGGCGAGGGCGGGGTCGCCTTCGGCCACCAGGTCATCGAGCTGGGCGCCTTCGCCGAGGCCGTCGTGGTCATCGACCACACCGGCGACGCGGTCCTCGCCGCGAACGTCGAGTACCTCCTGGGCGACGGTGCCAAGCTGACCGTCGTCTCCGTCCAGGACTGGGACGCCAAGGCCGTCCACGTGGCCCAGCACAACGCGCTGATCGGCCGGGACGCCTCCTTCAAGTCCGTGGTCGTCACCTTCGGCGGCGACCTGGTCCGGCTGCACCCGCGCGTGGAGTACGCCGGTCCCGGTGGCGAGGCCGAGCTGCTCGGCCTGTACTTCACCGACTCCGGGCAGCACCAGGAGCACCGGCTGCTGGTCACGCACAACACCCCGCACTGCAAGTCCAACGTCGTCTACAAGGGCGCCCTCCAGGGCGACGCCGCGCACGCGGTCTGGATCGGTGACGTGCTCATCGAGGCCAAGGCCGAGGGCACGGACACCTACGAGATGAACCGCAACCTGGTCCTCACGGACGGCGCGCGCGTCGACTCGGTGCCGAACCTGGAGATCGAGACCGGCGAGATCGTCGGCGCCGGACACGCCTCCGCCACCGGCCGCTTCGACGACGAGCAGCTCTTCTACCTGATGGCCCGCGGCATCCCGGAGCAGGACGCCCGCCGCCTGGTGGTCCGCGGCTTCTTCGCCGAGCTGGTCCAGCAGATCGGTGTCGCCGACATCGAGGAGCGCCTGCTCGCCAAGATCGAGGAGGAGCTGGAGGCCTCGGTCGCATGACGCCGTTCGTACGCGCCTGCGGGCTGAGCGAGCTGGAGGAGGACACCCCGAAGCGGGTGGAACTCGACGGCACGCCGGTCTCGGTCGTGAAGACCGAGGGCGAGGTGTTCGCCATCCACGACATCTGCTCCCACGCGAACGTCTCGCTCTCCGAGGGCGAGGTGGAGGACTGCCAGATCGAGTGCTGGCTGCACGGCTCCGCCTTCGACCTGCGCACCGGCAAGCCGTCCGGCCTCCCGGCCACGCGCCCCGTCCCCGTATACCCCGTAAAGATCGAAGGGGACGACGTTCTCGTCTCCCTCACCCAGGAGTCCTGAGGCACCCATGGCAACGCTTGAAATCCGAGACCTGCACGTCACCGTCGAGGCCGACAACGCCACGAAGGAGATCCTCAAGGGCGTCGACCTCACCGTGAAGCAGGGCGAGACGCACGCCATCATGGGCCCCAACGGCTCGGGCAAGTCGACCCTCGCCTACTCGCTCGCGGGTCACCCCAAGTACACGATCACCGGCGGCACCGTGCTGCTCGACGGCGAGGACGTCCTGGAGATGTCCGTCGACGAGCGCGCCCGCGCGGGCCTGTTCCTGGCGATGCAGTACCCGGTCGAGGTCCCCGGCGTCTCGGTCTCCAACTTCCTGCGCACCTCCGCCACCGCCATCCGCGGCGAGGCCCCCAAGCTGCGCACCTGGGTCAAGGAGGTCAAGGAGACCATGGAGCGTCTCCACATGGACCCCTCCTTCGCCGAGCGCAACGTCAACGAGGGCTTCTCCGGCGGTGAGAAGAAGCGCCACGAGATCCTCCAGCTCGAACTGCTCAAGCCGAAGGTCGCGATCCTCGACGAGACCGACTCCGGCCTGGACGTCGACGCGCTCCGCATCGTCTCCGAGGGCGTCAACCGCGTCCGCGAGACCGGCGAGGTCGGCACCCTGCTGATCACGCACTACACGCGCATCCTGCGCTACATCAAGCCCGACCACGTCCACGTGTTCGCCGGCGGCCGCATCGTCGAGTCCGGCGGCCCCGAGCTCGCGGACAAGCTGGAGAACGAGGGCTACGAGGCATACGTGAAGGGTGGCGCATCCGCGTGACACAGCTGCCGGGCCTCCTCGACACCGAGGCGATCCGCAAGGACTTCCCCGTTCTGGACCGAGTCGTCCACGACGGCCGGAAGCTCGTGTACCTGGACAACGCGGCGACGTCGCAGAAGCCGCGCCAGGTACTGGACGCCCTGAGCGAGTACTACGAGCGCTACAACGCCAACGTCCACCGCGGTGTGCATGTGCTCGCCGAGGAGGCCACGGCGCTGTACGAGGGCGCGCGCGACAAGGTCGCCGAGTTCATCAACGCGCCCAGCCGCGACGAGGTGATCTTCACCAAGAACGCCTCCGAGTCGCTGAACCTCGTGGCCAACATGCTGGGCTGGGCCGACGAGCCCTACCGGGTGGACCACGAGACCGAGATCGTCATCACCGAGATGGAGCACCACTCCAACATCGTGCCGTGGCAGCTGCTCGCGCAGCGCACGGGCGCGAAGCTGAAGTGGTTCGGGCTGACCGACGACGGCCGGCTCGACCTGTCCAACATCGACGAGGTCATCACGGAGAAGACGAAGATCGTCTCCTTCGTGCTGGTGTCGAACATCCTGGGCACGGTCAATCCGGTCGAGGCGATAATCCGGCGTGCGCAGGAAGTCGGCGCGCTGGTCTGCATCGACGCCTCCCAGGCCGCCCCGCACATGCCGCTGGACGTGCAGGCGCTCCAGGCCGACTTCGTGGCCTTCACCGGCCACAAGATGTGCGGCCCGACCGGCATCGGCGTCCTGTGGGGCCGCCAGGAGCTGCTGGAGGACCTGCCCCCGTTCCTCGGCGGCGGCGAGATGATCGAGACCGTCTCGATGCACTCCTCGACGTACGCCCCGGCGCCGCACAAGTTCGAGGCGGGCACGCCCCCGATCGCCCAGGCGGTCGGCCTCGGCGCGGCCATCGACTACCTCGGCTCGATCGGCATGGACAAGATCCTCGCCCACGAGCACGCGCTCACCGAGTACGCGGTGAAGCGGCTCGCCGAGGTGCCGGACCTGAGGATCATCGGCCCGACCACGGCCGAGGACCGCGGGGCCGCGATCTCCTTCACGCTGGGCGACATCCACCCGCACGACGTGGGCCAGGTCCTCGACGAGCAGGGCATCGCGGTGCGCGTCGGCCACCACTGCGCGCGGCCCGTCTGCCTCCGTTACGGAATTCCTGCGACCACGCGGGCGTCGTTCTATCTGTACTCCACGCCGGCCGAGATCGACGCACTGGTCGAGGGGCTGGAGCACGTACGGAACTTCTTCGGCTGACGGGACGAGCGATCGCATGAAGCTGGATTCGATGTACCAGGAAGTCATCCTGGACCACTACAAGAACCCGCACGGGCGGGGCTTGCGGGATGGCGACGCCGAGGTGCACCACGTGAACCCGACGTGCGGCGACGAGATCACCCTCCGGGTGAAGTACGACGGTACGAAGATCGAGGACGTCAGCTACGAGGGCCAGGGCTGCTCCATCAGCCAGGCCTCGGCCTCCGTGCTGAACGAGCTGCTGGTCGGCAAGGACCTGTCCGACGCGCAGAAGATCCAGGAGACCTTCCTGGAGCTGATGCAGTCCAAGGGCAGGATCGAGCCGGACGACGCCATGGAGGAGGTGCTGGAGGACGCGGTCGCGTTCGCCGGTGTCTCCAAGTACCCGGCACGGGTCAAGTGCGCCCTCCTGAGCTGGATGGCGTGGAAGGACGCGACGGCCCAGGCGCTGGGTGGCGCCGACGCCGAAAGGAAGACGGCATGACCGACACCGCAGAGATGAAGCCCGCCTCGGAGGAGGAGCTTCGCGAGGCCCTGATGGACGTCGTGGACCCCGAGCTGGGCATCGACGTCGTCAACCTCGGCCTGATCTACGGCATCCACGTCGACGACGCGAACATCGCGACCGTCGACATGACCCTGACGTCGGCGGCCTGCCCGCTGACCGACGTCATCGAGGACCAGGCCAAGTCCGCCACGGACGGGCTGGTCAACGAGCTGCGCATCAACTGGGTCTGGATGCCGCCGTGGGGTCCGGACAAGATCACGGACGACGGCCGCGAGCAGCTCCGGGCGCTCGGGTTCAACGTCTGAGGACGCCTCGCGCGTGAAGCGGCGGCACCGCGTGTGCCGCCGCTTCCGCGTACCCGGGCCGCCCCGCCCACCCGGGGAAGGGCCACGCCAGGGTGCGCGGCCCCGGCCGACCCCTCGCGCACGCGCCCGGCACATGAGACGCCCCCGGCGGCGGTTGGCCTCGGCGACCCCGCCCACGTTAGGTTTTCCCCATGACCGACTCTGCTTCCCGCACCACCGGCGCCGTCGCCGCCGGCCTCGCCACGATCGCCTCCGACGGCACCGTTCTCGACACCTGGTTCCCGTCCCCCGAGCTGGTCGCCGAGCCGGGCCCGGCCGGCACCGAGCGGCTGACCGCCGAGCGGGCGTCGGAGCTGCTGGGCGGCGGCGCGACCGCGGCCGTCGGCCCGGACAGCCGCCGGGGCGTCGAGGTGGTCGCGGTCCGCACGGTCATCGCCTCCCTGGACGAGAAGCCGATCGACGCGCACGACGTCTACCTGCGGCTGCACCTCCTCTCGCACCGCCTGGTCAAGCCGCACGGCCAGAGCCTGGACGGCGTCTTCGGTCACCTCGCCAACGTCGCCTGGACCTCGCTCGGCCCGGTCGCCGTGGACGACATCGAGAAGGTGCGGCTCAACGCCCGCGCCGAGGGCCTGCACCTCCAGGTCACCTCGATCGACAAGTTCCCGCGCATGACGGACTACGTCGCCCCCAAGGGCGTGCGCATCGCCGACGCCGACCGGGTCCGGCTGGGCGCCCACCTCGCCGAGGGCACCACGGTCATGCACGAGGGCTTCGTCAACTTCAACGCCGGCACCCTCGGCACCTCCATGGTCGAGGGCCGCATCTCCGCGGGCGTCGTGGTCGGCAACGGCTCCGACATCGGCGGCGGCGCCTCAACCATGGGCACCCTGTCCGGCGGCGGCAACGTGATCATCTCGATCGGCGAGCGCTGCCTGATCGGCGCCGAGGCGGGCGTCGGCATCGCGCTCGGCGACGAGTGCGTGGTCGAGGCCGGCCTCTACATCACCGCGGGCACGCAGGTCACCATGCCCGACGGCCAGATCGTCAAGGCCCGCGAGCTGAACGGCGCCTCCAACATCCTCTTCCGCCGCAACTCGGTCACCGGCAAGGTCGAGGCCCGCCCGAACAACGCGGTCTGGGGCGGCCTGAACGACATCCTGCACAGCCACAACTGACCGACGGCGGTCACCATCGAGCGCCCTTCCGCGGTCCGGGAGGGCGCTCGCAGGCGGGACCCCGAGCCGGCTGGAACCCCGGCTCACGTGCGTGCGTCCTCCAGTGCACCATGTTCCGCTTCAGCGCCCACCTCACCGGCCCCCTGGCCTCATCTGTCCGCCAGCTGTGCGATTTCGCCTGGACACAGACCAGAGCGTGCGCCTTCGCCATCGCGCTGCTGTCCGGCGTGGCGGTGTCGACCCAGCTGCCCGGCCTGCCGGTGGCCCGGTACGACCTGCTCGTCGTCTACGGCGTGCTGCTCACCCTCCTTTTCTGGCTGCGTGGCTGGGAGAGCGGGCGCGACATCGCCGTCATCGGCGTCTGCCATGTCATCGGCCTGGCGTTCGAGCTGGTGAAGGTGTCCCTCGGCTCGTGGAGCTACCCGGAGCCGGCCGTGCTGAAGTTCGCCGGTGTGCCGCTGTACGGGGGGTTCCTCTACGCGGCCGTCGGCAGTTACGTCTGCCGGGCCTGGCACCTCTTCGACCTCGAACTGGTCCGCTACCGGCCCAGGGCGACAGCAGCGGTGGCCGCGGCCGTCTACCTCAACTTCTTCAGTCACCACTGGCTGCCCGATGTGCGCTGGCCGCTGGCCGGACTGCTGGTGGCCGTCACAGCGGGCACCTCCGCCCGGTTCACGGTGCGCGGGGTACGCCGGCAGATGCCGCTGGCCGTGTCGTTCGTCCTGATCGGCTTCTTCCTGTGGGTGGCGGAGAACCTCGCCACCTACGCGGGCGCCTGGCGCTACCCCTACCAGCTGCACGGCTGGCAGCCCGTCGGCGTCGAGAAGTTCGGCGCATGGTCCCTGCTGATCAGCATCACGGTCGTCCTGGTGGCCGCGAGCCGCCCGAGTGCCGCTCACCGGCCGGGCTGACCGAGTCGCCGTCGTCAGGCGACGCCCGCTGCCCGGCGGGCCGTCCGCCCGGCAGACACCGCCTGATTTTTCGTCACCGCAGGCATAGCGGAGGTGCGCGGCGGGCGTCTCGAGGGATACAGGGCCCGGACATCACGTCGGCCCCGAGAAGAGAAGGTGACGATGGATGCCGAAGCGCAGGAGAGTTTTCAACAGTTCGTGGCCGCTAGATCCTCGGCCCTGCTGAAGACGGCCGTCCTGCTGACCGGCGGGGACCGGCACGCGGCCGAGGATCTGCTGCAGAACGCGCTGATCAGGACGGCCGAACGATGGCAGCGGATCGACGAGCCGGAGGCCTACGTCCGGCGGGTCCTGTACCGGCAGCAGATCAGCCGGTGGCGGCTGAAGTGGCCGCGCCGGGAGGTCCCGGTCGCCGAGTTGCCCGAGGCGGGCCACGCTCCGGACGCCTCCGGGGCCGCCGAGCAGCGCCTGCTGCTGCGCACCGCCCTGTCCAAGCTCACCGCCCGCCAGCGCACCGTGCTGGTGCTGCGCTACTTCGAGGACCTGCCCGAGGCCGACGTGGCCCGGCAGCTGGGCTGTTCCGTCGGCACCGTGCGGTCGACCACCCACCGCTCCCTCGCCCGGCTGCGCACCCTCGCGCCCGAGCTGACCGCGCCCGACGGCGCCGCCCCGCGGCCGTCGCGCGACTTCTCGCCCGTGGAGGTGCGTCCGTGAACGTCGAGGAACTGGTGCGCGACTCCCTGCGGGAGATGGCGCGGGAAGCCCGGCCGGCGGCCGCGGACCTCGCCGACCGGGTGCTGGAGCTGCGCCGCAGGCGCCGTACGCGCCGAATCACCGTGTCCGCGGTGTCCGCCGCGGCCGTGGCCGCCGTCGCCGTCGCCGTGCCGCTCACGGACGGCGGCGGGCGGGACGTACGGCCGGCGCACATCACGGACGGCCGTGTCGCGGCACACGCCGACCAGTCGCCGCCGCGCGAGCTGATCGGTGCGGGCGACGCCCTCATGGCCGGTTACAGCACCCAAAAGGGGGTCGATCAGCCCAACAAGGACAGGATCCTCACACGGACCTACCGGCTGCTGGATCCCGGGACCAGGACCTACCGGAAGGACGACCGCTGGGCCTTCGCGACCGTCGCGCCCGGCGCCCGGATGGCCGCGGTGCTGGAGCGCGACCTGCCGGCCTCCCGGGTCGGGCTGCTGGACCTGGCCGACGGCGAGGTCAAGCGCTGGGTCCCGGTGCCGCAGGGTGCCGGCGCGGCCGTCTTCTCGCCCGACGGCGGCAAGCTGCTCGTCACCACGTACGCGAAGAACCCCGACCGGGCCTACTGGAGCGCGAGGATCCAGGAGAACGGCACGATGCAGCCGCAGGGGGTGCCCAGCCGGACGGGGTTCACCCTGATCGACGTCGCCGCGGGAACGGGCCAATGGCACAAGCTGCCCTACTGGAAGGACCGATATGGCGAGGCACTCAACGCACGCGCGGATCTGGAGTTCAGTCACGACGGGAAGTTCCTGTGGGAAGCCGTGGAGACGAGCCCGGGCCGCAAGTACCACGCCCTCGACGGCACGGACGTCCGGGCACCCGCTGTAGAAAGCCACCTGTGGCCCTCCGTCGAGGCCGGCCTGTCGCCCGACGGCAGGCTTGCGGCCGGTGCCTTCGCCGGGCGGGGCAAGGAGATCGCGTCCGCCATCGACGACCCCGTCACCGGCCGCCGCGTCACCACGGTGCCGGGTCAGCAGCTGCTGGCCTGGGCGGACGGCAGGCGGCTGATCGCCTGGGGCATCGGCGGCGACGGCGACGAGTTCCACCAGCGACTCGTGCTCGTCACCGTCGGCAGTCAGAAGGTCCGGCCGCTCAGCGGCTTCCGCTCGCCCAGGGACAACAGCGCCGGCCGCTGGGAGCCGCTGTTCACGACCCGCTGACCAGCTCCTCGTACAGCCCCAGCAGCCCGTCGGCCGTCTCCCGGCCGGCGGGCAGCAGGGGCCGGCGCACCGGGCCCGCGGGCAGGCCGAGCCGGCCGAGGAGGGCCTTCGCGGTGACCGTGCCCGGCAGGCCCGCGCCCATCATCGCCTCGATCAGCGGTGTCGCCCTCAGCTGCAGTCGCCTCGCCCGGCCGGTGTCGCCCGCGTCGAAGGCGTCCAGGATCGCGGCCATGTGGGCCGGTACGGCGTTGCCGACGGTGGTCACACAGCCCGCCGCGCCGACCGCGTACAGCGCGAGGACGTGCTCGTCGCAACCCGCGTAGTACGCCAACTCCGTTCGCTCCAGCACCTTCTGGGTGCCCAGGAAGTCGTAGGAGCAGTCCTTGACGGCCACGATCCCGGGGTGGCCGGCGAGGCGGATCATCGTCTCCGGCTCGATCCGGGTGCCGGTACGGCCCGGGATGTCGTAGACCATCACCGGCAGACCGCTCGCGTCGGCGACTTCGAGGAAGTGGGCGGCCACGGCCTCCTGCGGCGGCCTGCTGTAGTACGGCGTCACCACCAGCACGCCGTCCGCGCCGGCCTTCTCGGCGGCAAGGGCCAGTTCGGCCGTGTGCCGCGTGTCGGCCGTGCCCACGCCCGCCACCAGCGCGGCCCGGTCGCCGACCGCCCCGCGGACGGCCGCGATCAGCTCGGTCTTCTCCGCGTCCGTCGTGGTGGGCGACTCGCCCGTCGTGCCGCTCAGGACCAGTCCGTCGCACCCCTCGGCCACCAGCCGCGCGGCCAGGCCCGCGGCGCCGTCCAGGTCGAGGGCCCCCTCCTCGGTGAACGGCGTGATCATCGCGCAGAGCGTGCGGCCGAAGGGCCGCGGGGGGTGCTGTGTGCTCGTCATGGGAGTAGTCTCGCCCCGGCTTCGGTGAAGCTCTACTTAATTCTGCTACGTAGTATTGATAAGCAAGGCTGACGCATTCGCCCCATGAGGCGTCGTCCTGTGTCCAACTCGTACCTCATGGGTCACTATGGCCGGAGGGTCACCGACGTCAGGTCATGGGAGGCACCATGAAGCTCGGCAAGGCACTGGCCACCGGAGTCGCCGAGGACCGGCCGCTCGTCCAGAAGGAGGAGGCACACCTCCCCGTCGAACCCGTCCGCACCGAACCGGCCCAGCCGGACCGCGAAGAGGCTCCGGCCGCCCGATGAGGCTTCGGCTCCCGGTGGAACGCCCGACGGAGCCGCCGACCGGATACAAGATCGCCCACCCGGTGCTGTCCCAGGACGGCACCCGGGCCGGGTTCACCGGCGTGCCGCTGGGCGGCGCGCGTCCTGCTGCCCGTCTGCGCGGGCTGTGCGCGCAGACGTACCTCGGTCTCGCTCGCCGGGTTCGCCCGGCTGGCCGGAGAGGGACTGCGGGTGATGCCGGGAGCCGGCGCCGGGCCGGGCCCGGCCGCCGGGCCGGCGCGCGGCGCCGACCCGGGCGTGCCCGAACTCGTGGCCCAGGCGGCACTGTTGCAGGCACGCCTGGACTGGTACCAGACCCAGCTCGCCCGCCTCGGTGAACGTGGCGCGGCAGACGGCGAGCACGGCTGAACGCGCTCCTGCCGGGGTACCCGGACACCCTGGTGCGGACCGGGTACCCGGTCGGCGCGGACGCCGACGCGATAGGGAAAGGGCACACCGATGACGGACAGCACCCCGCAGGGATCGGGCGCCAAGGGCCCCGACGAGCTGCGCCGGCAGGTCGAGCAGACCAGGAACCAGCTCGGCGACACCGTCGCACAGCTGGTGGAGAAGACCGATGTGAAGGGCCGGGCGCGCGCCCGGGCCGCGGACCTGAGGGACAAGGCCGGTGCCATGACCGTCCAGCTGCGCGCGAGCGCCGCGCACGCCGGTCACACCGTGCAGGACAAGGCGGCCAGGACAGGGCACCTGGTGCACGACAGGGCCGGGCACGCCGGTCATGTCGTCCAGGACCGGGCCAGCCGGGCCGGTCACGCCGTGCAGCACCGGGCCGGGCAGGCCGGCCACGCCGTGCACGACTCCGTCCCGCGGACGCTGCGTGACACGCTGCGCGCGGCCGGGCGGCATCCGGTGCCGGTTCTGGCCGCCGGCGTGCTGGGGGCGGCCGCCGTCGCGGTGGGCGTCGCCCGGCGCAGGCCCCCGGAGCCGACGGGAATCGCCCGGTACCGGTACGCGGTGGCGGCGGGCGTCGCTCGCTACAGGCGGGCCATGGCGACGGACATCGCCCGGTACAGGCGGGCCATGGATGCGGAGATCGCCCGGTACAGGCGGGCCATGGAGACGGAGATCGCCCGGCGCGGGCGGCACGACCCCTGCTGACCGCCTCAGGGACACCGCACGGGTCGGTGCGAGGACCGGATGGACGGGGCCGGCCGAACGGTGTGTTCGGCCGGCCCCGAACCGATGGAGCTACGGACGGAACCGCAGCACCTGCGGGTCGTGGTCGCTGATCTGGTCGTTGAACTCCGAGTTGACGTGCACGCTGTCGTACTCGAAGTCGCAGCCGCGCCGGATCGCCGGGCTGATCAGGATCTGGTCCAGGACCTGCTGGTTGCCCTGGTAGTCATAGGTGTAACGCTCGCTCCTCGGCAGCGACTTGATCGCCGACCACAGCTCGCCGTCGCCCTCCAGGATCTTCGCGGTCCCGGAGAACTCGAAGTCGTTCATGTCGCCGAGGGCGATGACGTCGGCGTTCTTCTGGACGTCCAGGAGGTTCTTGACGAACGCGTGCACCACGGCCGCCTGCGCGTGGCGCTGGACCTCCGAGCTGCGCACCGGCGGCTGGTACTGGGAGGCCAGTCCCTGGTCGCCGCCCTTGGAGTTGAGGTGGTTGGCGATCACGAAGACCGACTTGCCGCGGAAGACGAACTCGCCGGCCAGCGGCTTGCGGCTGTTCGCCCAGGCCGCGTTCGCCGGGTCGATCCGGCCCGGGGAGGCCGTCAGCTGTGCCTTGCCGTGCACCTTGGTGACACCGACCGCGGTGGTCGAGTCGCCGCCCGCGCGGTCCGTGAAGGACACCCGCTCGGGGTTGAACAGGAACACCTGGCGGATGTTGCCGCCGGGCTCGCCGCCGTCCTGGTCGTTGACCGGGTCGATGGCGCGCCAGTCGTACTTCGGGCCGCCGGCCGCGACGATCGCGTCGATCAGCTTGGTCACGGTCTGGCTCGCATCGACCGTGCCGTCGTCCTTGGCGCCGTTGTCGTCCTGGATCTCCTCCAGGGACACGATGTCCGGCGACTGCAGGTGGTTCACGATCGCGGAGGCGTGCTTGTCGAACGTGGCGTCCGACGGGTCGAGGTTCTCGACGTTGTACGTCGCCACCGCCAGCTCGCGGCTCGACTGCCTGCGCGTCGTCTCGCGCTCCAGACCGGCGCTGTCCAGCGTGCCCAGCTTGCTCGCGACGAGGGTGTAGCCGCCGTACTGGTTGAAGTCCAGCGGGCCGGTGGTGGCGCCCTCCAGGGTGTCACCGACGTTCGCCTTCGGGAAGTCGGCGGTGGCGCCGAGCGACTGGACCTGCAGCCGGCCGGTGTTCTGGGACGTGTAGGAGCCGTAGACCGTGCCGCCGCGGCGGTTGCGGTGCTCCCACGGCTTCACGGTGACCCACAGCTCGCTGTACGGGTCGGTCGCGGTGACCACGCGGGCGTCGGCGACCTGGACGTTCATGCCCTCGAGGGACTCGTAGTAGTCCAGGGCGTACGCCGACGGGTCCAGGGTCAGGCCGTTGACGGAGCCGGCGGCGGCCGTGTCGCCCTGCGGGGCGTAGGCGTCCGGCACCGCGTCCTCGTCGACCACGACCGGCGCCGGAACGGCGTTGCCGGTGGAGACGGTGGCGACCGTCGGCTTGGTGATCTCCGTCAGCGACTGGTTGCCGGACGAGGCGCCGCCCGGGACGTACTCGGAGACCGTGCCGGTCACCGTCACCGAGTCGCCGACGGCGGCCTTCGGCGTGGAGCCGGTGAAGACGAACACGCCTTCGCTGGTGGCCGGGTTGTCGTCCGGAGCCGCGTCCTGCAGCCAGAAGCCCTTGGAGGAGCCGTAGGTGCGGACGGCCGTGACGATGCCGGGCACGTCCGTGACCTTCTGCCCGGCGAACGGCGATATCCGGGTCGTGCCCTGGATGTCGTGGACGCGCACCGACTCGGCGTGCGCGGGGGAAGTGAGGACGACGGCGGACGCCGCGCTGCAGACGGCGGCGACGGTGAGCGCGGCGAGGCGCGCGGAAGACCTGCTCGGCAAGGAAATCCCTCCGGGGACGTGACGATGCGCCGGGACGAGGGTGGAACGGGAGCGTGTGGGGCCCGTAGCCCTCAGTGACGCCCGTAGAGCCGAGTGAACAGTTGTCCCCCCAACTTCTACGCGCGTCAATGTCCTGCCTGAGCCCGGGAGTTGTCAAGGTTTCGGCCAGGTGCGGCCCCCGGCGGGGAGATGAACCGGGCGGCATGGGTGGAAATCCGTCTAGGCTGAGCGGCTGAGCCCGTTTCACGGTCCGAGGAGAACCAGCCGATGTCAGACAGCTCCCCCCTGCCGCCCGTTCGGCTGCACCCCGAAGCGGAGCTGGCGCGCGCCGCGCTGTCCACGCCGGTGCTCTCCCGCGCCGCCCGTCTCGCCCGCTGGGCCGGATCCGGAACCCGCGTGGACGCCGGCGGCGGACTGGTCGACGAACAGCTTCCGGACGCCGCCGGACTCCTCGGGCTGAGCGGCGACGACGCCGCCGCCTGCGCGAGCGAGGCCTGGCGGGTCGCCGTGGACGCGGGCCTGGTCGAGATCGTGGACGAGGACGCCGGGACGGTCCGGGCCGGGGCCGCGCTGGCCCGGCTCACCGGTGGCTCCCCGCACGACGTGCTCACCGTGTGGCTCGCCGCCCTGGAGACGATCGTGGCGGACGCGAGCGTGCCCGACCTGGACGATCTGGTCGACGCCCTGGACGAGGGCGGACAGGTCGATTTCTCGTCACTCGACTGGGACCCGGAGGCCGAGGCGGACTTCCTCGACGGAGTCCTCGGCAACCTCTACCTGCTGACCGTCAGTGAGGACGGCCCCGGCGAGGCGGCGGTCCCGCTGCCCGCCCTGGCCGCGTCGGTGATCGTGCCGGACGGCATGGGCGAGCCCAGCAACGACGTCCTGGAACAGGTCTCCGACGCGATGATGCGGCTCGACGACCAGTTCCGGATGCTGGAGCCGATCGGGCTGGTCGAGTACCAGCCGGTGGACGAGGCGCTGATGGCCGACGCCGACGAGGAGCCCGCCGCCCCGGTGGACGACACCGACGTCTCCCGCTACGGCATGGTGCGCCTCACCCCGCTCGGCGTCTACGGGCTGCGGACGCGGCTGCTGGAAGCCGGCGTCACGGCGCCCGCCGTCGGTGAACTCGTCGACAAGGGCGCGGACGCGCTGCTCGACGGCACGGCGGGCTTCGGGCAGGCCGCTGCCCGGGCCGAGACCGAGCAGTGGCTGGCCCGACGAGAATCACTGGCCGCCGCACGGGAGTTGCTGGCGGCGGCGCGCGGAGCGGACGCCGGGGCGCCGCTGCGCAGGCTGCGCTGCCAGCAGGCGCTGTCGCTGGTGGGCCCGGAGGCCGAGCCGGCGCTGCGGGAGGTCCTCGACGATCCCGAACTGGGCGGTCTCGCCCGGGTGTGGCTGAGCGAACGGGGCGCCGCCGAGGTGCCGGCGCCCTCGCCGGAGCTGGTCTTCTGGCTGACCATCGACACGGTCGCCGCGCAGTTGCAGGCCGAGGGGAACTCGGACGAGCTGCAGGCGCTGGTGGAGGGGCTCGCCGAGCAGCACAGCGGGTTCTTCGCCGCGGCCTGGCGGGTGGGCCATCCCGCCACCGCGGACGTGCTGGAGGCGATGGGCCGGCTGCACCCCGACAGGAAGGTGGCCAAGGAGGCCCGCAAGGCCGCGTTCAAGGCGCGCTCCCAGCAAGGGAGTTGACGGACCCGGCTGGCGGCGGACGCGATCGGTGCGCGGCCGGGCCGCGGTGCGGTGCACACGGGTTCGCGAACCCGGGCCCGTGAAGTAGCACTGCGTTCAACTGCCGTTCAGAAGTGGACGGGAACGTGTGCGCCGAACCGAGGCCCCCCACCCTCCACGGCACCGACACCGTCACAGGAGACACCATGCCGCTCACCCGCAGGGACTTCGCCAGAAAATCCGCGATCACCGGTGCCGGGGTCGCCCTCGCGGGCAGCGTCGGCGCGCTCGCCACCGCGCCGAACGCCCTCGCGTCCACGGAGACCGACGCCGAGGGCGTGGACGGCGCGCCGGCGCACGGCCACCACGGCGTCGGCTACGGACCGCTGCTCCCCGACCCGGACGGCATCCTCGCCCTGCCCGAGGGCTTCGAGTACCGGATCATCACCTACAGCGGCCGGACCACGCTGGAGTCCGGCGAGTTCACCCCGTCCAACCACGACGGCACCGCCACCTTCGACGGCCCCCGCGGTACCACCCTCCTCGTCAACAACCACGAACTGGCCGGCGCCCGCGCCCAGTGGCCGCACCCGGTGCCGCTCACCGAGGGCCTCGTCTACGACCCGGCGGCGGCCGGCGGCTGCACCGTCGTCGAGGTCCGCCGCGGCGGCGAGGTCGCCGAGTGGGTCGGCATCGCCGGCACCGCCACCAACTGCGCGGGTGGCAGGACCCCGTGGGGCACCTGGCTGACCTGTGAGGAGACCGAGGACAAGGCCGGTAAGAACGGCTTCACCAAGGACCACGGCTACGTCTTCGAGGTCGACCCTGAGGACCGGCGGGCCAACCGCGACCCGAAGCCGATCAAGGCGCTCGGCCGCTACGCCCACGAGGCCGTCGTCGTCGACCCCAAGCGCGGCCACCTCTTCCTCACCGAGGACGCGTCCGGCCCCAACGGCCTGCTCTACCGCTGGACCCCGCCGGAGGGCTTCCGCCACGGCCGCGGCCGGCTGCGCACCCTCGCCGACGACGCCGGCGTGCTCCAGGCCTTCAAGTGCTTCGACTCCGGGGGCCAGTTCGTGGACGACCTGTCCCGCGCCACGAAGACCGGCACCGTCTACGGCGTCGACTGGGTGGACGTCCCCGACCGCGACGCCCGGACCGTCTCCGTGCGCAAGCAGTTCACCGACGGCCAGGTCACCCGCGCCCGCAAGCTGGAGGGCATGTGGTGGGGTGACGGCGGCGCCTACATCGTCTCCTCCTTCGCCCGCGCGGAGAGCCCCGTCCAGCACGACGGGCAGGTCTGGTTCTACGACCCCAAGCGCCGCACTCTGACCCTCAAGGTCCTGCTCGGCGTGAACCCCGCCCCGGCCGCGGACGGCGCCTTCGACGGGCCCGACAACATCACGGTCTCCCCGTACGGCGGCCTGGTCATCGCCGAGGACGGCGAGGGCGTCCAGCACCTGTTCGGGGCCACCGACAGCGGCCGCACCTACCCGATCGCCCGCAACGAGCTGAACATCGGCACCGACGAGGCGCCCGAGTACAGCGAGTTCACCGGCGTCACCTTCTCGCCCGACGGCCGCACCCTGTTCGCCAACATCCAGACGCCGGGCATCATGCTGGCCATCACGGGGCCCTGGAAGCGGCAGAAGCGGTAATCAATTCATTCGCGCGACCCGCGGCCGTCCTCCTAGGGTGATGCACGTCCAGGTGCGACAGGCAGGACCTACTTCCGCTGATAACGGGGAGGCCGCGGGTTCGAATCCCGCCACCGGTACGACAGGCCGGTGTAGCTCAGGGGCAGAGCACCAACACGTCGGTTCCGCCGCCCTCGGTCTCTGGACACACGAACTCACGCACCTCCCGGTGCGAGGCGACGGCTGCTTCTCCGCCAGGAGATCACCACCGTTGCCGGCCCGACCTCGGGAGGCGTGGCACATGGTGGGTGTCCGGTGCGCAGGCAGCGGTTACTCCATCGGATCGGACGGTTGCGGGTTCGAGTCCCGTCGACGACCACTGGGTCGGTGTAGCTCAATCGGCAGAGCATCCGGAAAAGTCCGTCGCCGACCTCGGTTCTCGGGCACCCTCCATTTGCCGCGCTCTCCCGGACACGACACGAATTCGGGGGAATTCACCATGGCGCGATTCAACACGCGAGCCGCCAAGGCGCAGCCGACGTCGGCGGTGATCTCGACCGGCCGCACCCTGCGGACCCACCAGGGCGGGCGCGGCCAGGAGCGCGACCCGCGCTCGGAGCTGTTCCTCCTCGCGGTGTCCCACTTCGTCGCGGACACGTTCTACGAGAAGGCCGAGGACCGCGACGCCCGGTACACCCGCCTCGTGCGCGATCTCGCCGTGAGCGACGCGGCCTGGACGGCCGGCCTGCTGAGCTGGCTGCGCGGTGAGGGCAACATGCGCACGGCCGCGGTCGTGGGCGCCGCCGAGTACGTCCACGCACGCCTAGCGGCCGGCGCGACCGGCGGGCCGGCGAACCGGCAGGTCGTCCAGAGCGTGCTGCGCCGCCCGGACGAGCCGGGCGAACTGCTGGCGTACTGGACGTCGACGTACGGCCGTGCCGTGCCCAAGCCCGTCAAGCGCGGTGTCGCCGACGCCGTGCGCCGGCTGTACCACGCCAAGTCGCTGCTGAAGTACGACACCGCGTCCAGGGGTTACCGTTTCGGCGACATCCTCAACCTCGTGCACGCCTCGCCGGACCCGGACAAGCCGTGGCAGGGCGACCTGTTCCGGTACGCGCTCGACCGGCGGCACCACCCGGAGACGGCGGTGCCGCCCGCCGCGCTGCCGGTGCTCACCGCACACCGCGAGCTGATGGCCCTGCCGGTCGCCGAGCGGCGGGCGGTCGTCACGGCACCCGGTGGCGCCGAGCGGCTGGCCGCGGCCGGGATCACCTGGGAGGCGCTGGCCGGCTGGCTGCAGGGACCGATGGACAGGGCGGCCTGGGAGGCCGTGATCCCGTCGATGGGCCCGATGGCACTGGTCCGCAACCTGCGCAACTTCGACGAGGCCGGGGTCTGCGACGAGGCCGCCGCCCAGGTCGCGGCACGGATCAGCGACCCGGAGCAGGTGGCGCGCTCGCGGCAGTTCCCCTTCCGCTACCTGGCCGCCTACCAGCACGCGCCCTCGCTGCGCTGGTCCTACCCGCTGGAGCGGGCGCTCGGCCACTCGCTGGCCAACGTGCCCGCGCTGCCGGGCCGGACGCTGGTGCTCGTCGACCGGTCGGGCTCGATGTTCTGGTCGCGGCTGTCCGAGCGGTCGCAGCTCAGCCGGGCCGACGCGGCGGCGATCTTCGGCACCGCGCTCGCGCTGCGGGCGGCCGACGCCGATCTCGTGCAGTTCGGCTCGACCAGCGAGCGGGTGGGGTACCGCACGGGCGAGTCGGTGCTGAAGGTCCTGGACCGCTTCGGCGACCTGGGCGGCACCGACACCACCGAGGCGGTGCGCCGGCACTACAGGGGGCACGACCGGGTGCTGATCGTCACCGACGAGCAGTACGCCCCGAACCGGCACGGTGACCCGACCGCCCAGATCCCCGCCCACGTCCCGGTCTACACCTGGAACCTGGAGGGCTACCAGGCGGGCCACGGCCCGTCGGGCACGGGGAACCGGCACACCTTCGGCGGCCTGTCGGACGCGGCCTTCCGGATGGTGCCGCTGCTGGAGGCCGCCCGTGACGCCCGCTGGCCGTGGGAGTCCTGAACCCACAGCCGGCCGGTGGACGTGGCCCGCACTGCTACGGGGGGTGCGGGCCACACTCCTGCCCGGGGCGCCTCGTCCCTTGGGCCTGCGCCGACGCGCTCCGGGGCGGCAGGGCCATGATGGAGACGTGCCCCGTCCCCCGGCGCCGGGCCCGGCCGCGGTTCCGGGCCGCCTCGAGTCGGCGCCCACGCCCCGGACCGCCGTCGCCTGGCTGCCGCCGGCCGTGCTGTGGCCCGCCATCCAGGGCGTCCGTGCCGAGCACGACCCGCAGATACGCCGCTGGCCGCCCCACGTGAACCTGCTCTTCGGCTTCGTACCGGAGGAGGACTTCCCGGCGGCGCTCCCGCTGCTGGCCGCCGCGGCCGCGGAGCGCGAGCCCTTCGACATCCGGCTCGGCGGTGTCCGTTCCTTCCGCCACCGGGCATACGCGACCGTGTGGCTCGACCCCGCGGCGGACGGCGCCGCACCGTGGACGGAGCTGCGGCGCGCGCTGGCGGAGCCCTTCCCGTACTGCGCGGACCGCTTCCCGCGCTTCACCCCGCACCTCTCGCTCGGCCGCACCCGGGCCCCGCGCGAGCTGGCGGCCGAATGCGCCGCCCGGCTCGGCGTGCTGCAGGCGCGGGTGGCCGGGATCGCCGTGCTGTCCCGCCGCGGTGACGGCCCCATGCGCACCCGCGCCACGATCGCCCTGGGCACCGGTTCGGTAGTCCGCCGGACCGGCCCGGACCCGGCCGCCACCTGCGGGTACGAGTCGCCGGAACGGTACTGACCGCTCGGCGGCGCGCGGGCTCCCGGTAGTGTGCGCGAGAGGATCCCCGGTTCCCAAGGAGTACGTGGATGGCGCAGGCCAGGCCCATGCGCGCGGACGCTCGGCGCAATTACGAGCGGTTGCTGCAGGTGGCGGCGGAGGCCTTCGCCGAGCACGGGGAGAACGCGTCGCTGGAGCGGATCGCCAGGCGGGCGGGCGTCGGCGCGGGCACGCTCTACCGGCACTTCCCGACCCGGCACGCGCTGCTGGAGGCGGCGTACGTGGACCGGATCGAGGCGCTGGGCAGGCGGGCCGACGAGCTGGCGCAGCGGTTGCCGCCGGGAGAGGCGCTGACCGAGTGGCTGCACGAGCTGTGCGTCGCCACCATCCAGCTGCGGGGCATGAAGGCCCTGCTGGGGGCGGCGGTCGCGGACGGTGGCGCGGCTGCGGCGACGGCCTGCGGTACGGCGGTGCAGGGCGCGGCGGGCCGGCTGGTGGCGGCGGCGCGGGCGCAGGGTGCCGTGCGCGCCGACCTGGAGCCGATCGAGCTGCTGCGGCTCGCGCACGGGGTGGCCACGGCCTCGGAGCTGGCGAACAGGCGGGGCGAGGAGATCCGCCGGTACCTGACGCTGCTGACGGAGGGGCTGCGGCCGTAGCCCACAGGGGTACGACGCCCGTGGGGGCGGGGGAGGGGCCGGTGCCGGCTCCCCGCCCGCCGCCGTGGGGGCTACAGCGCCAGCGCTCCGGGCTCGACCATGTTGCGCACCGTCCGTGCCTTCACGAAGTCGCCCATCGCGGTCATGTCCCACTCGCCGGAGAACTGGCGGATGAGCTTGGCCATCATCACGCCGGTCTGCGGCTCGGCGTGGGTGAGGTCGAAGCGGACCAGTTCCTCGCCGGTCGCCGGGTCGACAAGGCGGCAGTAGGCCTTGGCGACCTCGGTGAACTTCTGGCCGGAGAAGGAGTTCACCGTGAAGACGAGTCCGGTGACCTCCTGGGGCAGCCGGCCGAGGTCGACCACGATGACCTCGTCGTCGCCGCCGCCCTCGCCGGTCAGGTTGTCACCGGAGTGCTTCACCGCGCCGCTCAGGATCGACAGCTTGCCGAAGTAGCAGCTGTCGACGTGGTTGCGCTGCGGGCCGTAGGCGATGACCGAGGCGTCCAGGTCGATGTCCGCGCCGCGGAAGGCGGGCTCCCAGCCGAGGCCCATCTGCACCCGGGAGAGCAGTGGGCGGCCGCCCTTGACCAGGGAGACGGTCTGGTTCTTCTGCAGGCTGACCCGGCCCTTGTCCAGGTTGATCTTCCCGGCGCCCGGGGCCGGCGGGGCCGGGGCCGCGGGCGGCGCCGGCGGGGTCACCTGGGACTGCATGGCGGGCGGCGGGGGAGCCACGGGCCGCGGCGGGGTGCCCGGGTGCGGCGGGGCGACCGGCTGCGGGGGTGCGGCCGGCTGGGGCGGGGCGGTCGGCGCGGACGCCGGTTCCTCCACCGTCACACCGAAGTCCGTCGCGATGCCCGCCAGCCCCTCGGCGTACCCCTGGCCGACCGCGCGGGCCTTCCACTGGCCGTTGCGACGGTAGATCTCCACGACCACCAGGGCGGTCTCGGTGCCCAGGCGCGGCGGCGTGAACGTGGCGAGTTCCGTGCCGCCGTCCGCGTCGCGGATCGTCGCCGTCGGCTCGATGCCCTGGAAGGTCTGGCCTGCCGCGTCGGGGCTGGCCGTGACCACGATCTTCTCGATGTCCGCGGGCACCGCGGCGGTGTCCACCGTGATCGCGTCGGGGGCCGCCCCGCCGCCGGACCGGTACGTCACGCCCGGTCCGGCAGGCTGGTTGTAGAAGATGAAGTCGTCGTCGGAACGCACCTTGCCGTCGGCGGTGAGCAGCAGGCCCGACACGTCGAGCCGCACCGGGGCGGCGACGTCCACCGTCACACGCGCGGTGGAGAGAGGGATGTTCGAGCCAGGGGTCATAGCTGTCATGCCGGGTGAACGAACGACACCGCTTTACCGTTCCCTTACCCGCCGAACGGGTTACGGCACCACGAGGATCTTGCGCCCCACCCCCGCCGCGAACTGCTCCAGCGCCTGCGGGTACCGCTCCAGCGGGATCCGGTCGCTGATGAACACGTCGGGGTCCAGCACGCCGTTCGCGAACAGCTCCGCCGCCCGCTCGAAGCTGTGCAGCACCGCCATGGAGCCGGTGATGGTGATCTCCTGGTTGTAGATCCGGTACGGGTCGATGGTCACGCGTGTCGCGGAGTCGGACACCCCGAACTGCAGGAACGTGCCCGCCTTCGCCACCCGGCCGAGGCCGTCCTGGATCGCGGCCGCGTTGCCGGTCGCGTCGATGACGAGGTCCCAGCCCTGCGGCCGGTCCAGCTCGTCCGCGTTCGCGGCCGACGCCGTGACGCCGAGGCGCCGCGCCGTCTCCAGCCGGCCCGGGTTCCGGTCGACGACGTCCACCCGGGCCGCGCCCGTCCGCTTGGCCAGCTCCAGCATCATCAGTCCCATCGTCCCGGAGCCGTAGACCAGGACGTGGGCGCCGAGGCGCGACCGGAGCACGTCGTAGCCGCGCACCGCGCAGGACAGCGGCTCGATCAGGGCCGCGTCCTCGGTGCGCACGTGCTCGGGCAGCTTCACGCAGTTCGCCACGGGGGCCACCGCGTACCGGGCGGCTCCGCCGGCCGTCGTCACGCCGATCGCGGCATAGCGCTCGCACAGGTTGTTGTGGCCGGTACGGCAGTAGCGGCATTCGTGGCAGTGCAGGTTCGGGTCCACGGCCACCCGGTCGCCGACCGCGACCTCCGTGACCCGGGTGCCGGTGCCGACCACCGTACCCGCGAACTCGTGCCCGGGGACGATGGGCAGCTTGGGGGCGAACTCGCCCTGGAGGATGTGCAGATCGGTGCCGCACAGGCCGCAGGCGGCGACCTCCACGACGACCTCGCGGGGTCCCGGCGTCGGGTCGGGGACCTCGGTGACGACGGCGCGCCCCACGGACTCGATGACGGCGGCCTTCATTTCACGGCTCCCAGCGACAGGCCCTGGACCAGCTTGTCCTGGGCGGCGAACCCCGCGGCGAGCACCGGCAGGGAGACGACGAGCGACGCGGCGCACACCTTGGCCAGGAACAGGCCCTGGCTGGTGATGAAGCCGGTCAGGAAGACGGGGGCGGTCTCGGCGACCACGCCCGTGAGGACCCGGGCGAACAGCAGCTCGTTCCAGCTGAAGATGAAGCAGATCAGGGCGGTCGCCGCGATGCCGGGCAGGGCGATCGGGGCCACCACGCGGGCGAGGATCACCGGCAGCCGGGCGCCGTCGACCCGCGCCGCCTCGATGACGGCCACCGGCACCTCGGCGAGGAAGGACTGCATCATCCACACCGCGATCGGCAGGTTCATGGAGGTGTAGAGGACGACCAGGAGCCAGATGTTGTCGAGCAGCCCGGCGTTCTTCGCGAAGAGGTAGACCGGCAGCAGGCCCGCCACGGCCGGCAGCATCTTCGTGGAGAGGAAGAAGAACAGCACGTCCGTCCACTTACGCACCGGCCGGATCGACAGCGCGTAGGCCGCGGGGAGGGCGAGCAGCAGCACGCAGGCGGTGGAGACCACCGAGGCCACCGTGGAGTTGATCAGCGCGGGCCAGGGGCTCGCCCCGCCGCCGGTGCCGAAGAACTCGCGGTAGCCGTCCAGGGTGAGGGAGGCGGCGAAGGAGGGCGGGTTGGTCGCCGCGTCCGCCTCGGAGTGGAAGGACGTCAGGGCCATCCAGGCGATGGGCAGGAAGAACAGGATGCCGGCCAGCCAGGCCACCAGGCCCAGGCCGGTTCCGGTGCGCACCCTGCGCTTGACGACGGTGTCGCTCATGCGCGGGACACCTCCTCGCGGAACAGGGACGACACCACGCGCAGGGCGAGGGTCGCGATGACGATCGAGCCGATGACCACCAGGACGCCCGCCGCCGAGGCGAGCCCGTTCTCGTGGGCCTGGTAGAAGCTCTGGTAGACGGTGTAGGGCAGGTTGGCGGTGCCGAGACCGCCGGAGGTGATCGTGAAGACCGCGTCGAAGTTCTGGACGATGTAGATCGACCCGAGCAGGGCGCCGAGTTCCAGGTAGCGGCGCAGGTGGGGCAGGGTCAGGTGGCGGAAGATCTGCCAGTCGCTCGCGCCGTCGACCCGGGCGGCCTCTATCTGCTGCTGGTCCCGGCTCTGCAGTCCGGCCAGCAGGATCAGCATCATGAACGGCGTCCACTGCCACACCAGGGAGGCCTCGACCGCGAGCAGCGGGGTGTGCGAGATCCAGTCCGGCTGGGGACCGCCCACATAGTGCAACAAGCCATTGAACAGGCCGTATTCAGGGTTGTAGAGCACATGCTTCCAGAGCAGGGCCGCGGCCACCGGGACCACCAGGAACGGGGCGATGAGCAGGGTCCGCACGGCGCCCCTGCCGCGGAAGGGCCGGTCCAGCAGCAGCGCCAGGACCAGTCCCAGCACCAGGCTGGCCAGCACCACCGCCGTCGTGAGCAGCACGGTCGTCCACACCGAGTGGCGCAGGTCCGCGTCGGTGAGCACCTGGTGGTAGTTGTCGAGGCCGGTGAAGCGGCGGGCCCTGGGGTAGAGGGCGTTCCAGTCGAAGAAGGAGATCACCAGCGTGGCCACGAACGGGAGCTGGGTCACCGCGACCATGAAGACCAGGGCCGGCAGCAGCGGGGCGCGGGTGGCCCAGGCGCGCAGCCGGGCCGAGGGCCGCCGGACCTGAGGTGCGGAGGCGGTCGCGATCGGGGCTGTGGTCGTCGCCGTCATCGTCCCTCGTACTCCTCGGAGATCTTCTCGGCGAGGGCCTGCGACTTCCGCAGGGCCGAGCCGACGGACTGGCGCCCGGCGATGGCCGCGCTGATCTCCTGGGAGACCTTCGTGCCGAGGTCGGTGAACTCGGGGATGCCGACGAACTGGATGCCGGGCACGGGACGCGGCTGCACGCCGGGGTCGTCGGGGCGGGCGTTCTCGATGGCCTGCCTGGTCATGTCCTGGAAGGACGCGGCGGCCTTGCGGTAGGCGGCGTTCTCGTACGTCGAGGCCCGTTTGCCGGCCGGGACGTCCGACCAGCCGCTGGTGTCGCCGACCAGCCGCTCGTAGCCCTTGCCCGATGCCCAGGAGACGAACTTCCAGGCCTTGCCGGGGTTGCGGGACGCCTTCTGGATGCCCCAGGCCCAGGTGTAGAGCCAGCCGGAGGACCGGGTCCGCTCCACGGGGGCGGGGGCGTAACCGATCTTGCCCCTGACCGGGGATCCCGCCGCCTCCAGCAGTCCGGCCGCGGAGGTGGCGTCGTACCACATGGCGACCTTCCCCTGGGTCATGTTGTTCAGGCACTCGGCGAAACCGGACTGGGCGGCGCCGGACTCGCCGTGCTCGCGGACCAGGTCGACGTAGAACTTCGTCGCCTTGGTGAACTCCGGTGAGTCCAGCCGCGCCTTCCAGTCCTTGTCGAACCAGGTTCCGCCGAAGGTGTTGACGACCGTGGTGAGCGGTGCCATCACCTCGCCCCAGCCGGGCAGGCCGCGCAGGCAGACGCCCTTCATGCCGGGCCGGGCGCCGTCCGCCTCGGCGGCGAGGCCGGCCACCTGCCGCCAGGTGGGGTGCGCGGGCATCGTCAGGCCCTTCGCCGCGAACACGTCCTTGCGGTACATGAGGAAGGACGACTCGCCGTAGAAGGGCTGTCCGTAGAGCCTGCCGTCGTCGCCGGTGAGGGACTGGCGCATGGACGCGAGGACGTCCTGCTCGTCGTACGACGGGTCCTTGGCGACGTAGCCGTTCATCTCGTGCAGCCAGCCGTTGCGGGCGTAGATGGGTATCTCGTAGTTGGAGAGGGTGGCCACGTCGTACTGGCCGGCCTGGTTGGCGAAGTCCTGGCTGATCTTGTCGCGGACGTCGTTCTCCGGCAGGACCGTGAAGTTGACCTTGATGCCGGTCTCCCGGGTGAAGTGGGCGGCGGTCAGCTTCCGCAACTCGGTCATCTGGGGGTTGTTGACCATCAGCACGTTGATGGAGTCGCCGGAGCCGGTTCCGCCGGCACCGGCCCAGCAGCCGGTGAGCAGAGGGGCGAGCAGCGTCCCGGCGGCGGCCGTGGCGAGCGCGGCTCGCGGCCTCCGTCGGCTCGGGGTGCGCATGGATCACTCCTGGGTGAATGGCGGGATAGGGGGAGATAAGGGGCGCGCGTGGGTGTGCGCGCGCCCGGGGGAGCGGGGAGGAGGGCAGGGGAGGGGAGGGGAGGGGAGGGGACGGTCGGTGGATCAGACCCGGATGACCTGCGGGCCCAGCAGGGAGTAGCGGTGGGCCTCGGCGGCCGGCAGCAGGGTGCTCGTCACGATGGCCTCCAGCGCGTCGATCCCGGCGAACCGGCAGAAGCCGGCCACCCCGAACTTGGTGTGCACGCCGGCGAAGACGGTGCGCCGCGCGGCGCGGACGGCCTGGGCCTTGACCTCGGCGACCGCCGGGTCCGGGGTGGTGAGACCGTGCTCGCGGGAGATGCCGTTGGCGCCGATGTAGGCGAGGTCGATCACGAAGCCCGCCAGCATCTTCGTCGTCCAGTGGTCGACGGTCGCCAGCGTGCCGGCCCGGACCCGGCCGCCGAGGAGCAGGACCGAGACGTGTTCGGCCCCGGCCAGGGCGCCCGCGACCGGGAGGGACGCGGTGACCACGGTCAGCGGCCGGCCGGCAGGCAGGGACTGGGCGATGAGCTGCGGGGTGAAGCCCTCGTCCACGAAGACCGTCTCCGCCTCGCCGAGCAGCTCGGCCGCGGCGGCCGCGATCCGGCGCTTCTCGGGTACGTGGCTGGTGGCGCGGAAGGCGAGCGTCGTCTCGAACCCGGCGCTCTCGACCGGGTGGGCGCCGCCGTGCGTCCGGCGGACCAGGCCGTGGTCCTCCAGTGCGCGCAGGTCGCGCCGGACGGTCTCCCGGGCCACGCCCAGCTCGGCGGCGAGCGCGGTGACGTCGACCGAGCCGGCCGCGCGTGCGGCCCGCACGATCGCGTGCCGGCGTTCCTCCGCCGTCCTGGTGTTCATGCGCTCACCCGCTTCCTTGCCGAGGTGCCCGTTCGGTCCCACGGGAGAAGTTCTACAGCGGGCGTGCGGCGCGGACCAGGTCTGTCGTGCAACCGATCCTGCCCGTGTGTGCCCGTTCGGCGCCTGGTGTGCCCGTCGCGGACCTGCGCGGCCGTTCCGGTGACGGGTGGGATCGGGCGGCCCGGATGCCCGAATGCGGCGGCGGGCGGGCCCGTTCGGTGCCCGCCCGCCGCCGTGAGCGATCGTTTCCGGCCCGCGGGCCGCCCGCGTCAGTACGGCCAGCGGGGCGGGTCGGTCACGAAGTGGCCGCCGAGGTGGCTGTGCGCCGGGTTCTCGGGGTCGAGCTCGCCCTGTTCGGCGATGAGCTTGTTTGCGTAGGGCTCGGAGTCGTCCTGGGGTTCGTAACCGAGCGCCCGCGCGCTCGTGAGGTCCCACCACAGGCGGGTGTTGGCCGAGGAGCCGTGGACCACGGTGTGGCCGACCCCCTCGGCGGTCAGGGCCGCGTGGAAGAGGCGGGCGCCGTCGGCCGGGCTCATCCACACCGAGAGCATGCGCACGCTGGTCGGCTCCGGGAAGCAGGAGCCGATGCGCACGGAGACGGTCTCCAGGCCGTGCTTGTCCCAGTAGAGCTGGGCGAGGTCCTCACCGAAGGACTTGGACAGGCCGTAGAAGGTGTCGGGGCGGCGCGGGGTGCCGACGGGGATCAGCGCCTCGCCCGCGCGCGGGGCGGGGGTGAAACCGACGGCGTGGTTCGAGGAGGCGAAGACGATCCGGGGCACGCCTTCGAGGCGGGCGGCCTCGTACACGTTGTAGGTGCCCTCGATGTTCGACCTCAGGATCTTCCCGAACGGCGCCTCCAGGGAGATGCCCGCGAGATGGATGATCGCGTCCACGCCCCGCACCGCCTCGCGCAGCGAGTCCGCGTCGGTGAGGTCGGCGGTGATCGCGTCGGGCTCGCCCTCGATGGGGCGTACGTCGAACAGGCGCAGCGTGTAGCCGTACTCGGGCAGCAGGGACCGCATCAGGCTGCCGAGCCCGCCGGCGGCGCCGGTGAGCAGGACGGTGCGGGGAGCGGGCATCCTCGGTCTCCTTGATCGCCTCGATCGACTGGTGAACGGCCCTGTGCATGGACACCATTCACATCCGTGGACACGCTAGGAAGGGGTGGCTGATCTCGTCAAGTGTGCCGTGGGGTGGGGAAATCGGCTGCCGTGTCGCGGGTGCGCCCGCTTGACCCGTGCCGAGAGGGGCCCGTAGCGTGGAGGCGTTCAGAAATATAAACAGCGATCAGAATTATGCACCGCCAGGGAGCGCCCGTGACGCCAGCCCCTCTCGCCGACCGGCTCCGCGAACCGAGCGGACCGCTGTTCTTCCCCGTCACGGCCTACGGCCCCGGCCCCGGCGCGCCCGTCGACCTCGCCGTCTACCGCGCCCATGTGCGCGAAGGCGTCGCGGCCGGCGCCGCCGCCGTCTTCGCCTGCTGCGGCACCGGTGAGTTCCACGCCCTGCTGCCGGAGGAGTTCGAGGCCTGCGTCCGGGCCGCGGTCGAGGCGGCCGAGGGGCGGGTGCCCGTCGTCGCCGGCACCGGCTACGGCACCGCGCTCGCCGTGCGCCACGCGCGCATCGCCGAGGAGGCGGGCGCCGACGGACTGCTCGCCATGCCCCCGTACCTGGTGGTCGCCGGGCAGGAGGGCCTGCTGCGCCACTACCGCGAGATCGCCGCCGCCACCCCCCTGCCCGTCATCGTCTACCAGCGCGACAACGCCGTCTTCGCCCCGGACACCGTCGCCGCGCTCGCCCGCACCGACGGCGTCATCGGCCTGAAGGACGGCCTCGGCGACCTCGACCTCATGCAGCGGACCGTCAGCGCCGTGCGCACCGAGGTCCCCGGCGACTTCCTGTACTTCAACGGCCTGCCGACCGCCGAGCAGACCCAGCTCGCCTACCGCGCCCTCGGCATCACCCTGTACTCCTCGGCCGTCTTCTGCTTCGCCCCGAAGATCGCCCTCGCCTTCCACCGGGCGCTCGGCTCGGGCGACGAGGCCACCGCGCGGCGCCTCCTGGACGGCTTCTACGGCCCGTTCGTGGAGCTGCGCGCACAGGGCCGGGGCTACGCCGTCTCCCTCGTCAAGGCCGGCGTACGGCTGCGCGGCCTGGACGTCGGCGGGGTCCGGCCGCCCCTGGACGAGCCGGGCGAGGACCATGTCAAACAGCTCGCCCGGCTGATCGAACGCGGACACGCGCTGCTGGCGGAGGACGCGTGAGGGCCTCGGCGTTCGTCTACCCCTGGGACGTCAACGGCGACCCCGCGGCCCCCGCGCGCATCGCCGGGCTCGGCGTCGGACAGGTCACCCTCGCCGCCGCCTACCACTCCACCCGGGCCCTGACCCCCCGCCACCCGCGCCACCGCGTCGTCACCGCCGAGTACGCGGCCGTCCTCTACCCCCCGGACACCCGCTGGACGGGTCGCGCCCTGCGGCCGTACCCCGCCGGCCGGTGGGCCCCCGGCGACGCCTACGGCGACGCGGCGCAGGCCCTCACCGGGGCCGGCCTGGAGGTGCACACCTGGGTCGTCCTCGCGTACAACTCCCGCCTCGGCGCCGAGCACCCGGACACCTCCGTCGTCAACGCCTACGGCGACCGCTATCCGTGGGCGCCCTGCATCGCCCAGCCCGCCACCCGCGCGTACCTGGTCGACCTGGCCGCCGAGGCCGCCGTACGCCCCGGCGCGCACGGCACCGGACTGGAGTCACTCGGCTGGTACGGCCTGCAGCACCTGCACGCCCACGACAAGACCTCCGGCGTCGGGCTCGGGGAGGCCGGGCAGTACCTGATGTCGCTGTGCTTCTGCCCGTCCTGCCGCACGGGCTACGCCGGGCAGGGACTCGCGGCCGGCGAGGCGGCGGCGGCCGTGCGGACCGCGCTGGAACCGCTGTGGCGCGGCGCCCCGGACGACGGGGGCTGGCCCACGGTCGAGAAGCTGCTCGGCGAGGACGCGGCGGCCGCCACGCGCGCGTGGCGCGACACGACCGCCCGCACCCTCCAGGAGGAGGCCGTCGCCGCCGTGCGCGCCGCCGCGCCCGACGGCTTCCGGCTACTGGTCCACGCCGACCCGGTCTCCTACCACTGCGGTGCCAACGCGGGCGTCGACCCCGCCCACATCCTCTCCGTCGCCGACGGCGTGGTGGTGCCCTGCACGGACGGTACGGACCGGCTGGCGCCCTTCGCCGGGCGGGCGGCCGGGCGGAGGGTCCTGGCCGCCAACCTCACGGTGGTCGCCGGAATGGGCGGCAGCCCCGGCACGCTCGCCGCGGACGCGGCACGAGCGCGTGCCGCAGGCGCGACGGAACTGCGGCTGTATCACGCCGGGCTGGCGTCGGACGACGACTTGGCCGCGGTGCGCGAGGCGCTGCCGGCCCGGTGAGCCAGGGCGGCCCCCGTGGCGAGCAGCGCGCCGCCGTACAGCGGCAGCAGCAGCCCGGGGCCGGCCAGTTCGACCAGGCCGGCCCCCACGGCCAGCCCGAGCACGTTCGGGGTGAGGACCAGCGTGTTGGCGGTGGCCGTCGCGCGGCCGAGCAGCGGGCCGGGGGTCTCGCGCTGCACGGCGGTGAACGCGGCGATCAGCACGCAGGGCAGGCCCACACCGGCCGCCAGGCCGGTCACCAGGGCCACCGGGTCCGACGGCACGGCCCGCGCGGCCACCGCGGCCCCGGTCAGCGCGATCCCCGCCGCCGCGAACCGGCGCGCGCCCAGCCGGCGCAGCGCGGGCCCCGAGCACAGCCCGACCGCCACCGAACCGGCGCCCTGGAAGGCGTACAGCACACCCGCGTAGGCCGGGGAGTGGCCGAGGCGGTCGACGACGGCGTACACCGAGGAACCGGCGAGCGCGGCCAGCAGCATCGTCGTACCGCCCGCCGCGACCAGGGGCCGCAGGACGGGGTGCCCCCACAGGTGCCGGACGCCCTGCGCGGTCTGGGCGAGCCGCCCGCCGCCGGACCGGACGGGCCGCTCCTCGCGCACCCGCAGCAGGGCGCACGCGCCGGCGGCGAGGAGGAAGGTGACGGCGTCCAGGCAGGCCACGGCCGGACCGCCGCAGAGCGCGTACAGACCCGCTCCCGTCAGCGGGGCGACGAGTTTCATGCCCTCCGTCACGGCCGTCCGCAGCCCGTTGAAGTCGCCGAGGAGCTCCGGGGCGACGACGGCGGCGACCAGGGCCGACTCGGCGGCGTCGTGGACGACGCCGACGGCGCCGTACAGGAACAGCACGGTGAACAGCAGCCACAGGCGGCCGCGGGAGTCGACGGCGAACAGGGTGAGGAGCAGCGTCGCGAGGCCCAGGTTCGCCACGACGAGCAGGGGCCGGCGCCGCGTCCGGTCGGCGAGGGCGCCGAGCGCCGGGCCGGCCGGCGTGGGCGCCCACATGGCGAGCACGCACAGGGCGGCCAGGCCGTCGGACCCCGTGAGGTCCTTCACCCACACCCCCGAAGCCAGCCACATCGAGGAGGTGCCGAAGGCGGACACCACCACGCCGCCGAGGTAGAGGCGCGCATTGCGGTCCCGCAGCACGCGGATCACGGACCAGGAAGTCGTCATGCCCGCTCATCGTGGTCCTGAGGCGGGGGCCGCGGCATCGGGAAGATGCCCTATCGGCGGCACCGATGAGTTCCGGGGACCCGGACGGTCAGTCCTTCGTACGCACTACGCGACCTTCGAAGGAGTGCGCCATGACCATGGTGGATCTCGGCCCGCAGACCCGGATCGTGGCGCGGCTCGCCACGGCCGTGACCGATGAGCGGCTCACGGCCGCCACGCCGTGCCCCGGCCTGCCGGTGCGCAACCTGCTCGGCCACGTCCTCCACCTGTCGGTGGCCTTCCGCGACGCCGCCCGCAAGGACCTCGGCCCGACGACCGACACCAGCCCGGACGCCACCGTCCCGGACATCGGGCCCGGCTGGCGCGAGGAGCTGGCCGAGGCGCTGGACGACCTGGCCGACGCCTGGCGCGACCCGGCGGCCTGGACCGGCTCCACCCGGGCCGGCGGCGTGGACCTGCCGGGAGCGGTCGCGGGAGCGGTCGTCGCCGACGAGCTGGTGGTCCACGGCTGGGACCTGGCCCGCGCGACGGGGCAGCGCTACGACCCCGACCCCGATGCCCTCGACGCGGCCCACGGCTTCCTCCTCGCCGCCGCCGGGGACGCCGGCCGCGGCAACGGCGTCTTCGGCCCCGTCGTCCCCGTACCGCAGGACGCCCCCCTGCTGGACCGGGCGGTGGGGCTGAGCGGCCGGGACCCGGGGTGGCGGCCGGCTGAGTAGCCCGTCCGCGGCATGAGCACCCGGACCGGTGCGCCGGCCCCGCCGCGCCGGTTCACGGCTCGCACGACGCCACCCCTGACGGTGCTCTTCCCCGTGTTCACGCCGCCCGCCCCCTGACCGGCCGGGGTTCCGGCTCGTTTCGGTCAGCCGGGACGGGGCGGCGGGCGTCGTACCCTCCTCCCATGCCGCTCACCCTGACCGTCCTCGGCACCGCCTCGCCGCACCCCGGCCCCGGCCGGCCCTGCTCCGGGTACCTGCTGTCCGGCGGCGGCGCCGAGGTGTGGGTGGACGCCGGGCCCGGCACGTTCGCCGCGTTGCAGCAGCACACGGACCCGGCGCGGCTCACCGCGATCTGGATCTCGCACCTGCACGCCGACCACAGCGCCGACCTGCTGTCCGCCGCCTACGCCTTCGCCTTCGGCGGGATGATGCCGGCCGCGCCCGTCCCGGTCTACGCCCCGCGGGACTGCGCCCGTCGGCTGGCCGGCTTCTTCGGACGCCCCGACACCGGCTTCCTCGAAACCGTCTTCGACTTCCGTGACCTGCACGACGGCCACGACGTCCGGCACTGGAACCTCCGCCTCACCGCCCGCGCCGTCGCCCACGGCACCGAGGCGTACGGCCTGCGCGCCGAATGCCAGGGCAGTGTGCTCGCGTACTCCGGGGACAGCGGACCGTGCGCCGCGCTCACCGAACTCGCCGCCCTCGCCGACCTGTTCCTGTGCGAGGCGGACGTCGACGCGCATCGCGACGGCGAACACCCCGGACCGGTGCACCTGACGCCGGAGGACGCCGGCCGCATCGCCCGTGACGCCCGCGTGCGCGAACTGCTCGTCACCCATGTCGGGCCCGGTCTCACCCGCGAGTCGGCCACCGCACGGGCCGCCGCCGTCGCCGGCCGGCCCACCGGCACGGCGCGCGAGGGCGACACCCGCACCTTCTGAGGCGCTTCGCGACTTCCTTCGTCAGAAGCATTGACGAAATCCGGGCCCCTCCTACCTTCAACGCGTCGTACTTCGTACGACATATATGAGACGCGATATGGGAGATCCGAGAGGGCCGCATGACCTCTGTGCCCACACCGATCCCGTCCCGCACGCAGCGACAGCGCCGCCACGGCCGCCGTGGACCGTGGGCACCTGAAGGTCACCTTCCACCACAACCTGTTCCGCGACCTGGTCGAGCGGGCACCGCGCGTCCGCTTCTGGCAGGTGGACTCGTACGACAACCACTTCGTCGCCGGTGACGGCTGGTCCTACAGCTACGGCATCGGCATGGAGTCCCAACTGGTCGCCGAGCGCAACGCGTTCACACTGCCGTAGGGGACGGGCGCCGGGTCGGTCCTCAAGAAGTGGAAGGAGGCACCGGTCACCGCGGCCGACAACTACGTCAACGGCGTGCGCACCGACCTGATCGCCGTCCACAACGCCGAAGTGCCGGGCGGGATCCTCCGGCCCGGGGCCGGCTGGACCCCGGTCCTGCGGACCGGTGTCGACCGGCCGCAGGCCGTCCCCGCCCTCGTCGACCACCACGCGGGCGCCGGGCGCCTGCGCTGAAGGGGTGCCGACAGCACCCCCTCCGCCTCACTGGACGGTCACGCCGACGTCTTCCGGGTCCGGGAGTTCCGTGGGAGCGGTGTCGCCGTACCACGTCAGTTCGAGGGCGGAGAGCCGTCCGTCACCGACCCAGACGAGCAGTTCGCCGGAGAGGCCGCCCGAGGCGTCCGTGACGGTGCCCGTGGCCGGAAGGACACCGTCCGCGATCGGTGCTCGCGGGGCCGGCCCGGACACGTCCAGGTCGACGCTCGGCGACTCGGCCCCCCAGTGACCGGTGACGCGTGCCGCCGCGACCTGTTCCCTCAGCTCCCGTGCGCCGGGGAACTCCGGCGAGAGCAGTTTGCGCAGTACGCGCTGTTCGAGGGCGGACAGGGGCCGGGGAGTGGTGCGATCGGTCATGGCGTCTTTCCTGGGAACTTGTCCTGGATGAAAGCGGTTCCGACGCGGGGCACTCCGTTGACCATGGCGCCGCGGATGGTGACCGTTTCCCCGTCGATTGTACGGTCGACGACGAAACCGCCGGCCTCCGGAAGGTCATCGCCGTCACCGAGGCTGTTGACGATGCGCCTGAACGCCTCGGCCCGGCCGCCCGAGTTCTCCACGATCCGCTCGAAGCCGTGTTTCGGCGGATCGATGACGTGTTCGAGCTTGCGGGGGGTGTTGTCCATCTCGAAGGCCTTGTCGAGCGCCTCCTGCGTGCACTTCACCAGCCCCGTCGGGTCGATCCACCGGAACGGGTTGGGAATGTAGGCGTGATGGTTCGGAGCGGGGTCCAGCCCGAGCGGGTCGGGGGAGAGATAGCGTCCGGTCTCGGGGTCGTAGTAGCGGAAGTAGTTGTAGTGGAGGCCCGTCTCCGCATCGTCGTACTGACCGGGGAAGCGCAACGGGCAGCCCACGGTGCCGGTCTCCGCCCCGGCGCCGACGGGCGTGCCCCACAGCGTGGTGCGCCGCTGCCAGGGCATGGAACCGTCCGCCGCGACGAGCTCGGTGGGCGTGCCCGCAGGGTCGGTGATGACCGCGTGGAACCGGGTGGTGCGATCGGCGTTCGTCTCCTCGGCCAGCCTGGCCAGGAAGGACTTCTCCGACGAGCGGGTGGCGGACCAGTGGTCGGTCTGCGTCAGCGGACGGTGGGTCCCGGGGGCGTACTCCCAGGTGGTGGTCCTGCCGTCGTCGCCGGTCTGTTCCGCGAGACGCGTGTCGTCCCACGCGAAATCGGTGCGGTCGGCCAGCGAACCGTCCTCGGTCACCCGGCCCTTGGCGATGCGGCGGCCCAACGGGTCGTAGCGGTAGCCCCATCGGTAGCCGTCCGGCGTGACCACCTCGGTCAGGCGGTCCTCACAGTTCCAGACGTAGGTCCAGGTGCGCCGCTGCCCGTTCAGGAGCCGGCGGGTCCTTCGGACGAGCCGGCCCTGGCCGTCGTGCTCGTACGCCGAGTCGCCCGCGCGGCGGATCAGCGTGCCCTCGAACTCCCGGTCTCCCGGTGCGCCGTGCCCGGGAGCGGCGGCGTGCGTGACGTTCCCGGCCGTGTCGTAGGCGTAGTTCTCGGTCCACCCGTGGGCACGTACGCCGGTGACGCGACCCGTGCCGTCGATGTCGAAGCGGCGTGTACCGGCGGTGAGCTCGCGGATGCCGGTGAGGAAGCCGTCGGCGCGGTAGGCGTACTCCCGGTACTGGAGAAGGCGGCCAGCCCCGGTGGGGCCCGGTGCCGGCGTCAGGGACTGGACGGTGAGGCGGCCGGCCGCGTCCCAGCCCTGGTCGAGGACGACGCCTTCGTCGAGGCGGCGTCGCGTCTCGCGGCCCGCCGCGTCGTGGAAGAAGGACAGGGATCCCGCGTCGGATCCCAGCTTCGTGGGGCGCCCGGCAGGGTCGTGGCTCCAGTGCGACGCCAGCCCGGACGGAGTCGTGCGACATGTTCGCCGGCCCAGCGCGTCGTAGGCGTACGCCATCGCCCGGCCGTTCACCGTCTCCGTCAGGACCCGGCCCAGCGGGTCACGCTCGTAGACGATCTCGGCGTCCGCGCCGACGGCCCGTGCGAGCTGCCCGGTCGGGGCGTAGTGGAACGTGGTGACGTCGTCCCCACCGCTGCGCTGCTCGACCACGCGGCCCTGCGCGTCACGCGTGAAGGTCAGTGTCTCGCCCGCGCCGTTGGTGCGGGCGAGCAGACCGCCCGCCGCGTCGTGCCGGTATGTCAGCGTGCGGCCGTTGAAGTCCCGCTCCGCCACCAGACGGCCGGCTTCGTCGTAGGTGTACGTCCAGGTGTGGCCCTGGGCGTCGGTGACCCCGGTGAGGCGGAGTTCGGTGTCGTAGGTGAACGCGTAGTGTGCGCCGTCGGGACCGGTACGGGTGGCGGGCACGTCGAAGTGAGTCGGCGTGTGGTGCGTGGTGTTGCCCGCGGGATCCGTGTGGGAGAGCAGGTTGCCCTCCGCGTCCCAGGTCCACGACTCCCGCGAGCCGCCCGGCTGTTCCCGCCAGGCTGGCCTGCCCTCCGTCGTCCAGCCCAGGCGGGTGGTGTGGCCGAGGGGGTCGGTCACCTCCACCGCCCTGCCGAACGGGTCACGTCGGATCGTCGTCGTGCGGCCCAGTTCGTCCGTCAGGGCGACGGGCAGTCCCGCCCCGTCGCAGGCGATATCCCGTGAGTGGCCGAGGGCGTCCGTGATCGTCACCGGCCGGCCGGTGTCGTCGTAGGCGTACCGGGTCCGAGCGCCGAGCGGGTCGGCCTTCGTCAGCAGGTTGCCCCGGTCGTCGTAGGTGTGCCGCCAGACCGCGCCGCCCGGCTCGACGACCTCGGTCGGCAGGCCGAGCGCGTTGTAGGCGGCCCGGGCCACCGAGCCGTCGGGGAGGGTGAGTTCGGTGAGGTTGCCGGCGTCGTCGTAGGCGTACCGGGTGGTGTGGCCCAGCGGGTCGGTGACCGCCAGGCGCCGGAAGCCGTGCTCGTCCCACTCGGTGCGGGTGACGTGCCCGAGCGGGTCGGTCTCCTCCACCACCAGCCCGTCGGCGTTGTGGCGGTGGACCGAGACGTGGCCCTGGGAGTCCGTGTACGTCGTCGTGCGCGTGTCGTCGTCGTAGGTGAGGGTGCCGGAGAGGATGCCGTCGACGCCCTCGGTACGGGTCACGCGGCCGCGCTCGTCGTAGACGTAGGAGAACCAGGTGCCGTTGCGGTCGGTCCAGCGGGTGACGCGGCCTTCGGCGTCGTAGGCGAAGCGCAGGGGCTCGCCGCTGGAGTTGACGACCTCGGTGAGGTTGCCCGAGGCGTCGTAGGCGTAGCGCATGACGACCGTGCCCTCGTCGGCCGTGCTGTCCGGGCGGTAGCGGGAGGGCGCTTCGTCCAGCAGGCGCAGGGCGGTGATGCGCGGGCCCTCGGTGTCGACGGCGACGTAGTAGCCGCCGGAGTGGCGGATGCCGAACGGGACGCCCTCGTCGTCGCGTTCCACGTCGATGCGGTTGCCGTTGCGGTCGGTCCAGGAGTCGAGGGCCAGGTGGAAGACGCCGAAGGAGGGGGAGGGGACGGGGGCGGCGAAGGTGCGGACGAGGCCCGTCGCCGGGTCCGTGACCGTCATCGCTCCGTCCGGCTTGCCGTCCCACTCCAGGGACCAGCGCGGCCCCCGCACCGGCATCGTGGCGACGCCGGGTTCCGGTACCGGGTAGACCAGGCGCATGCCGTCCGCCGCGGCGAGGACGACGCCCTCGCCGTCGATCTGGAGGCACTCGTCGAGGGTCGATATCCAGGTCGGACCGAAGCAGACGCCGCCCCGGTAGGAGGAGAGGTGCGTGCGCGTGAACTCCAGCGGCAGGCTGCCCGGCAGGGTCAGGTCCGTCTGCGTCATCAGCATCGCGCCGGTCGCCACGTCGATCGGCTCGCCCACGCACGGGGTGCGCTCGGCGTTGCGGGCCGCCGGGCCCAGGTCGACCAGGTCGGGGCGGAGCGAGGGCGGTCGCAGCAGCAGCGGGGTGGTGTCGGCGAGTCCGCCTTCCATGCTCGCCTTCAGCAGGCCGCCGCCCGTGCCCAGGGCTCCGCCGAAGAGCATGCCGTCCTTGGCGGCCTGGTTGACCTCGTCCAGGCTGAAGCCCTGCTGCAGACCGGTCACCATCTTCAGCGGCTGGGCCACCGCGAGGTCGACGGTGACCGACTCGACGCCGCCGAACGCGGCGGCCACCAGCGCGCCCCCGGCGATCTCGGCGATCGTGGTCGAGACCGCGATGCCCATCGTGGCACCGAACTCGATGACCGCGTCGGCCGCCGCGACGGCCGCTCCGGAGGCCAGGCCCGCGGTGAAGAAGGCGAGCGTCACCCCGCCCGCGATCACGGCGGCGTCGATGCCGATCTGCGTCCAGAGCTTGTTGATCGCGTCGTCGATGGCGTCGGCGAACTTGTCGAGGGCCTTGGCCATCTCCCGCGAGGAGTCCGCCAGGTCCTTCAGCCAGCCGCCGTCCTGGTCCTTGGCGTAACGGCCCCAGAACTTGTCGAACGCCTCGATCGACTCGCCGGTGTTGTGGTGGATGATCGACGACGCGCTGCGGTGCACGGGCGAGCGGACGTCGTCCACGGCGCCGGCGAAGGTGCGCCAGGCCTTCGCCGCGTCCCGCAGCTTCCCGGAGTCGGCTTCCGGCCACCACATGCCCAGCTTGAGGAGGATGTGGCGGGCCGTGTCCTCAACGCTCACCGGCACCGTCGCTCTGCTTGTCGGTCTTCACTCGCGCGAACATGCCCGCGATGAGCTCGTCGTTGTCCACGTGACCGTCCGACAGGTCCACCATGGCCTCGTGGATGCTCGTCAGGCCGAGCACCAGGACGCCGGCCGCGCTCTCGATCTTCTTCTGCTGGGGCTTGTAGGCGTTGCCGAACTTGTCGCCCTGCTCGTCATGACCCCAGGGCTCGCCGAGTCCGTCCAGGGCGTTGACGAGAGCGGTCAGCGCCTTGCTCAGGTCGATGGCGCCCTGGTGGAAGGCCGGTGCCGCCGCCTTGATGTCGGCGGTCTTGATGTTCAGGACCTTGCCGGGGACCTTGCCGTCGCCCATGGATGAACCCCCGTTCGCAGGTGCAGTCACCGACCCTAGGGGGACGAGGTCAACGGGTCGTCATATCCGGGTCACGGAACGGCAATAGGACGGCGGACCGGTACGGGCCGTGGCCGGAACACCTCGTGCGTATCGATCGGATAACAGCCCTCGCGGTGTGGTTGTGATGCGCGTAGACAGTGCGTGACCTGCTACAGCGGTCTCATCCATAAGATCCGGAGAATTCATGCGGAAGTCCCTGCGAGCGGCTGCCCTCGGCGCCGCCTGTGTCGTCGCCGGTGCGGCGCTCTACGGCGCCGGCGCGGCAACCGCCGGTCAGTCGACGGCGAACTCCACCCACGAGCCCTACAACATCGGGCTCCTGGTGCAGGACATCGACACCTACTACGGCACCACCGCCGACAGCAACGGCGTCTACCAGGCGTCCCCGGACAGCCAGTACGCCAAGGACCTGGCGCGCATCGACGCCGATGCCAGGCGGTACATCGACAAGGCGGCCCGCAAGGCGCACCGCCACGGCGAGAGGCCGGCCGTCGTCTTCGACATCGACGACACCCTGCTGCTCAGCCTCGACTACGAGAAGCGCTACAACTACACGTACAACTCGGCCACCTGGGCCGACTACGTGAACCGCGCGGACCGTCCCGCCGTGTTCGGCAGCGCCGAGCTGGTGCGGTACGCCGAGGCCAAGGGCGTCGAGGTCTTCTACAACTCCGGTCTCAGCGAGGCGCAGCGCACCGCCGCCGTGGCGAACCTGAAGAAGATCGGCGCCGATGTGAACCTCGACGCCGGCCACATGTTCCTCAAGGACAAGGCCAACCCGCCGGCCTACCTGAGCGCCTGTGCCACGCCGGGCACCTGGACCTGCACCACGGTGCAGTACAAGTCCGGCACCCGCAAGCACATCGAGGACGACCTCGGCTACGAGATCGTCGCCAACTTCGGTGACCAGTACTCGGACCTCGACGGCGGTCACGCGGACCGCACGTACAAGCTGCCGAACCCGACGTACTTCGTGTCCTGACCCCCGGTCGGCCGTCCGTCCGGGCAGCCGCTCGCACCCCGGCCCCCGTCACCGGCACCACGTGCCGTGGCGGGCGCCGGGGTTGCGCTCAGGAGCCGCCGTCGCCGCCGGTGTGCCGCGTTGCTGTGCGGGTCCACCGAGCCGTCCGACCCCCGGGGTGGGGGTGGTGGCGGTCGTCTCCGACCGCCCTCTGCCGGCACGCGCCCCTCACGGGGGGCGTCACTTCAGCGCCGCCTCCATCATCGCCCTGGCCACCGGCGCCGCCAGCCCGTTGCCGCTGACCTCCGAGCGGGCCGCGTCGGACTGCTCGACCATCACCGCGACGGCGACCTCCTTGCCGCCGCTGTCCGACTTGCCGTAGGACGTGAACCAGGCGTACGGCGTCTCGCTGTTGTTCGCGCCGTGCTGGGCGGTACCGGTCTTGCCGCCGACGGTCACCCCGTCGATCAGCGCGTTGGTGCCCGTGCCGTCCTTCACGACCGTCTCCATGGCCGACCGCAGCTGCCCGGCGGTCGAGGAGCTGACGACCTGCTCGCTCTCCGCGCTGTCGTCGTAGTCCTTCACCACCTCACCGCCGCTGTCGGTGGTCCGCGACACCATGTGCGGCGATACCAATTTGCCGTCGTTGGCAATGGCAGCGGACACCATGGCCATCTGCAGCGGGGTCGCGGTGACGTCGAACTGGCCGATGCCGGACAGCGCGGTCTGCGCCTTGTCCATGCCGGAGGGGTAGACGCTCGGGTACGCCCGCACCGGAACGTCCTGCTCCTGGTCGTTGAAGCCGAACTTCTCGGCCATGGCCCTCACCTTGTCCTGCCCGAGCTGGACGGCCATGTGCCCGAAGACGTTGTTGCAGGAGTACCGCAGGGCGACCCGGATCGAGGCGTTCCTGCACGGCGCCGACTTGCTCTCGTTCGGCAGCTCGCGCACCGTGCCCGGCAGCATGTAGGGGTCGGGGCTGTCAGTGGGGTCGTCCACGTTCTCGTACAGCCCGTCCTCCAGCGCCGCCGCCGCCACGACCAGCTTGAACGTCGAGCCCGGCGGCAGCGGCTGGCGCAGCGCGCGGTTGGTGAGCGGCTTCTCCTTGTCCGCGTTGAGCGTCTTCCAGGCCTTGCCGGCCGTGTTCGCGTCGGTCAGGGAGGCGGGGTCGTACGACGGCGTCGACACCACCGCCAGGATCCTCCCGGTCCCGGGATCGATCGCGACGGCCGCGCCCTTCTTGTCGCCGAGCGCGCGGTACGCCGCCTTCTGCACGGCCGGGTCGATCGTCGTGAGCACGTTGCCCGGCTCGGCGCGCCGGCCGGTGACGGTGTCCATCACGGTCTTCAGCTGCGGGTCCGTGCCGTTGAGCAGGTCCGTGTAGATGCCCTCCAGCTGGGTGGGGGCGTAGGCCTGCGAGGCGTAGCCGGTCACGGCCGAGTACAGCTCGCCGTTCCTGTACGTCCGCTTGTACGCGAGGTCGCTGCCCTTCGTCCGCGTCGAGCCGGTGATCGTGTCGCCGGCCACGATGATGTTCCCGAGCGGCCGCGAGTAGGTCTCGATCGCGTTCCGCCGGTTGTGTTTGTCGTCCGCGAGGGCCGTGCCGTCGTAGAACTGCACCCACGTCGCCCTGACCAGCAGGGTGAGCACGAGCAGCAGCGCGAAGACGGAGGCCCGCCTGATCGTCTTGTTCATCCCACCCGGAAGACGAGCGGGACGGGGGTGGTCGTTCCCGCACGCCCCGACTTCTCATCCGGTGCTCAGGAAACCGCTCGCGTACGCGGCGATCACCGCCTGGGTGCGGTCCCGGGCGCCGGTCTTCGCCAGCACGGCCGCCACGTGCGACTTCACCGTGGCGGGGCCCACCTCCAGGCGCCGGGCGATCTCCGCGTTGGTCAGCCCGGCGGCCATGTGCCGCAGCACGTCCCGCTCGCGCCCGGTGAGCCTGCCCACCCACGGCGCGGGCGCGGCGGCCGGCGCGGCGTGCCGGTGGGCGAGCGCCCGCACGGCCGACGGGAACAGCAGGCTGTCGGTGCGGGCGACCAGCCGTACCGCCTGCACCAGGGTGTCGGCGTCGGACCGCTTGAGTAGGAAGCCGGCGGCTCCGGCGCGCAGGGCGTCGTACACGTAGGAGTCGTTCTCGAAGGTGGTCACGACGACGATCCGGGGCGGCTGCGGCAGGCCGGCCACGATCTGCTCGGTGGCCCGGATGCCGTCGATCTCCGGCATGCGGACGTCCATCAGGACGACGTCGGGCCGTCGCTCCCGCACCACCGACACGGCCTCGGCACCGGTCGCGGCCTCGCCGACCACCTCCAGGCCGGGCTCGGCGGAGAGGATGGCGCGCAGGGCGGTACGCACCATGCGCTCGTCGTCGGCGAGGACGATGCGGATGGCGGGCGGGGTCATCGGGATCCCTTCGGTCGGGGGGCGTCCGCGGCGCCGGGTGCGCCGGTCACGTGGCCGTCAGCGGCAGCCGCACGTGCAGCCGCCAGGTCCCGTCGGCGGCCCCCGCCTGGGCGGTGCCGCCCAGCAGCCGGACCCGGTCGGCGATGCCGCGCAGGCCGTGGCCGCCACCGGGGCGGGACGCGGGGGCGGCGCCGAGGCCGTTCTCGACGGTGATCTCCAGCCGGCCGCCGGCGCTGCCGATGCGGACGGTGACCGGTTCCCCGGCGTGCCTGAGGGCGTTGCTCAGCCCCTCCTGCACGATCCGGTACGCCTCCCGGGAGACCAGCGGGGGCAGGGCGGCGGGGTCGGCGTCGACGGCGGCCGTGACGGTCTGGCCGGCGGCCCGGGTCCGGCGCAGCAGCCCGTCGAGATCGTCGGCGAGGGTGGGTGCCGGCGCGGTGCCGGGCGCGTCCCCGTCCCGCAGCACGCCGAGGACGGCGTCGAGTTCGCCGACCGTGCGCCGGGTGGTCTCCTCGATGGCGGCGAGCGCCTCGCGGACGAAGTCCGGGTCGGTGTCGAGCACACGGCGGGCGGCGCCGGCCTGGAGGGTGACGGCGCTGAGGGCGTGGCCGACGCAGTCGTGCAGTTCGCGGGCGAGCCGGTTGCGGACGGCGAGGTCGGCGGCGCGGGCCTCGGCGGCGGCCAGCCGGTCCTGCTGACTGGGCCCGAGCAGCGCGGGCGCCCAGCGGGCCAGCAGGGCCCCGCAGCCGGCCGCGCACGCGGCGAGCGCGCACAGCAGCGCGAGCCCGGCGACCGGTGACAGCGCCAGAACCCAGGTGTGGTCCAGGAAGTGCGGCGCGAGCGGGAGGTCGCGCAGCCCGGCGAACACGGGCAGCGCCATCAGCATCACCGCGAACGGCGGCACGGACAGCGACATCCCGGAGACGATCCCGCCGAGCCCCAGGTGCAGGGTGAACCAGACGGCCGTGCGCGCGCGTTCGGCCCGGGTGCGGGCCGGGCCGTGGGCGAGAGCGTCTCCGTCGACCCCGCACAGGGCGCGCACGGCGCCGGTCTCCAGGGGCCGGGTCAGCGGGAAGAGGGAGGTGACCGCGGCGATCGGCAATCCCGCCGCGAACGAGCCGAGGTTGAGCGGGAACGAGCCGAAGATGTCGTCCTCGCCCATGAGCGGCCCGAGGACCAGCGAGCCGACGAAGACGTACGGCATGGCGAGCGCGCCGCCGAGGATCAGGTGGATCCAGCGCCGCCGTGCCCGGCCGCCGAACAGCAGCCGCCCCGAGCGTCTCATGCCGGGGGCCGTTCGGCGGCCGCGGCGGAGCGCTCCGCGAGGAAGTGGACGCCGAGGGCCGCCACGAGTATGCCGACGATCATCTGGCCAGCGTAGGTGAGGTTCGTCAGCGGTGTCGGGCGGCCGGCGGCGTCGGCCAGGCCGACCAGCAACAGGTAGGCGCCCCAGCAGGCCGTCGCGCCCGAGCCGGTCCAGGCGAGGGCGAGCGGCACCCGGACCGGCAGCCCGGGCACCCACCGGAAGGCGAGCAGACAGGCCCCCGCCAGGGCGGCGAGGAGGAAGAGGACGTACACGGCCTCGACGACGTGGAAGTCGCTGGTGCGTTCACCGCGGCCCTCGCCCAGCCCGGAGGCGCCGCCGGCGGCCCACAGGGTGTGGGTGGCCAGGGGGAGCAGAGCGGCCAGGGCGGCCAGGGCGGCGCACACCCGCTGCGCCGGATGGGCCGGTCCGGCGGGCAGTTGCCGCAGCGTTCCCCGCCAAGCGTGCCCCCACCGGTCCCGGGCGTACAGCGCGAACAGCGTCCCGAGGGCGAGCCCCTGCACGATGAACCCACCGTAGACGACGCCGAACACCCACTCGTCCAGGAACGGTTCGCGCGTGCCGCCGGACGCGTGGTCACCGCCGCCGCCCAGCACCCTGACGAGCAGCTGGAGCGGATACCCCGTCATGATCGGCGCGAGCAGTCCACCGGCCGCCCACGCCGGGAAGACGAGCAGCCACGCGGGCGCCCGCAGCCCCCACGGCCGGGTCAGCACCAGCGCCAGCACGATCACGGCCGCGTCCGCCAGCATGGACAGACCGTTCGCGACGATCAGTGCCGTCCGGTGGTCCAGCAGGGAGCTGCCGGCCGGTATGCCGATCCGGCTGCCCGAGATCCACGCAGCCTTGAGCGAGAGGTAGGGCACACAGGCGGCGACGGCGGCCAGCCGCAGCAGCCGGCGGCGCCGGCCGGGGAGGGCGGCAGCGGGATCGGACGGCCCCGGGTGCGTGGAGGGGAGTGACTGCGTCATGCGTCCACCCTTGCGCCCGCGCCCCGGCCGGCACGTCGTGCGCGACGACGATCCCTCTCCGCCGGACGGGGGAGACGGTGGGCGCACCCGCGCCGGAGCGGCCCGGAGAACCTGCTGTGGTCCGGATCGTGGCGCGGCAGGCTCAGTCCGGGAGGATCAGCACGACCTCCTCGATCTCCTCGCCCCGCCCGCTCGCGAACCCCCGGGCCCGGGCCGTCTGCCGGAACCCGCACTTGTCCAGCACCCGGAGCGAGGCGGCGTTGTCGGCCGCCGCCCGGGCGTACAGGGGCCGTTCGGGCACCTCGGCGAGCAGGGTCCGCAGGGCGGCGGTGGCCACGCCCCGGCCCCAGTAGGCGCGATCGACCCAGTACGTCACCTCGCGCTCGCCGGCCGCTCCGTAGACCGCCGCGCTGCCGGCCACGTCGCCGTCGGCCAGGATGGTGCGCAGCACCTGCGAGGCGGCCCGCAGGCGCTGCCACTGGGCCGCGAAGGCCTGCCGGTCGTACGGCCGCTCCGGCCCGAACGCGGCCATCCGGACCGCTTCCGGATCGGTCATCTGCCGGAAGAAGACCGGCAGGTCGCTGTCCTGAACGGCACGCAGCGCGATCTCCATGGCCCGCAGCCTACGCGTCGTCCCCGGCCCGGGACCCGCCCGGCCGTCCGCGGTCAGAGCCTGCGTGTCGCCAGCGTCAGCCGGTCCCGGGCGTCGAACAGCGCGTCCTTGATCAACTGCTCGTGGGCGGGGGTCAGCCGCGCCACCGGCACCGAGCAGCTGATGGCGTCGCGCGCGGGCGTGCGGTACGGGATCGCCACGCCGAAGCAGCGCAGGCCCAGCGTGTTCTCCTCGCGGTCGACGGCGAAGCCCTGCTCCCGGACCTGGTGCAGTTCCTCGATCAGCTTCTCGCGGTCGGTGAGCGTGTGCCCGGTGAGCGCGGGCAGCGTCTCCGGCAGCAGCTTGCGCACCTGTTCGTCGGAGTACGTGGCGAGGATCGCCTTGCCGAGGGACGTGGAGTGGGCGGGCAGCCGGCGCCCGACGCGGGTGAAGGGGCGCAGGTAGTGCTGGGACTGGCGGGTGGCCAGGTAGACGACGTTGGTGCCGTCGAGGCGGGCCAGGTGGATGGTCTCCGTCGTGTCGTCGGAGAGCCGGTCGAGGGTCGGCCGGGCGGCGGCCACCACCTCGTCGCCGTCGATGTACGACGTGCCCACGAGGAGCGCCCGCACCCCGATGCCGTAGCGCGTGCCCGTCGCGTCCGTCTCCACCCAGCCCAGCTCCACCAGGGTGCGCAGCAGCATGTACAGGCTGGACTTGGGATACCCCACGGCCTCCTGGACCGCCGCGAGGGAGTGCATACCGGGCCGGCCGGCGAAGTACTCCAGCAGTTCCACGGTCCGCACCGCGGACTTGACCTGCGCCCCGCCGCCTGTGTCGCCTGCCGTCATCGCCCTTGACCCCTTCGTTCGACGAGGACCTGGATATCGAGCACCCAGATATATAGTCTCCGAGCAGCAGTTCATCATCAGAGACGGCGTTCAGTATATCGAACACGGTCGATGGGTGACCGAGACAGTGCGGCCTTACTGGGAGGGACCCGCGGTGGCAGCAACACCAGTCTGGAGTGTCGACCCGCGCACCGGGAAGCGGCGTGAAGAGGTCGCGGTGGAAGCCACGGCCGAGGAGGTGGACGCGGCGGTACGGGCCGCCCACGCCGCCCGCGGCGCACTCGCCGACCGCGCGGTCCGTTCGGCGTTCCTGCGCTCGGCCGCCGCGGGCCTGGAAGCGGCCGGGAACGGGCTGATCGAGACCGCCGACGCCGAGACCGCCCTCGGCCCGGTCCGGCTGACCGGAGAACTCGCCCGCACGGCCTACCAGCTGCGCGCCTTCGCGGACATCGTCGAGGAGGGCGCCTTCCTCGACGTCATCATCAACCACCCCGACGACACCGCCACCCCGCCCGTCCCGGACCTGCGGCGCTACAAGGTGCCGCTCGGCGTCGTCGCCGTCTACTCCGCCTCCAACTTCCCCTTCGCCTTCTCCGTCGCCGGCGGTGACACCGCGAGCGCGCTCGCCGCGGGCTGCCCCGTCGTCGTCAAGGCCCATCCCGACCACCCGGCGCTGTCCGAGCTGGTCGCCAAGGTGCTGCGCCGGGCCGCCGCCGGACACGGCATCCCCGAGGGCGTCGTCGGCCTCGTGCACGGCTTCGACGCGGGCGTCGAGCTGATCCGGCATCCGCTGGTCGCCGCCGCCGGCTTCACCGGTTCCGTACGGGGCGGCCGTGCCCTCTTCGACGCGGCCGCCGCGCGTCCGGTGCCCATCCCGTTCCACGGCGAGCTGGGCTCCCTGAACCCGGTCCTGGTCACCGAGGCGGCCGCGGCCGAGCGGGCCGAGGCCATCGGCGCCGGGCTCGCCGGGTCCATGACGCTCGGCACCGGCCAGTTCTGCGTGAAGCCGGGGCTGGTGCTGGTGCCGTCCGGCGCGGCCGGCGACGGCCTGGTCAAGTCGCTCACGGACGCCGTCAGCGACACGGACGCGGGCGTGCTGCTCGACCACCGGATGCGGGAGGCCTTCGTCGCCGGGGTCGCCGAGCGCGCCGGACTCGAGGACGTTCGGACCCCGGTGACCCCCGGCGCGGGCGGCGAGCACACCGTCAGCGCGGGCTTCCTGACCGTCCCGGCGAGCAGGCTGGCGCGGGAGGGGGCCTACGACCTGCTCCTGGAGGAGTGCTTCGGCCCGGTCACCGTGGTGGCCCGCTACGAGGACGGCAGCGAGGCGAGCGCGGTCCTGTCCCGGCTGCCCGGCAACCTGACGGCCACCGTGCACCTGTCCGCCGAGGAGGCGGCGGGCGAGGGCCGCGGCGCCGAGATCCTGGCGGAACTGACCCCGCTCGCCGGCCGCGTCCTAGTGAACGGCTGGCCGACGGGTGTCGCGGTCGCCCCGGCCCAGCACCACGGCGGCCCCTACCCCGCGACGACCTCGACGTCCACGTCCGTGGGCGGCACGGCCATCGAGCGGTGGCTGCGGCCGGTCACCTACCAGAACGCCCCCGAGGCCCTGCTGCCCAGGGAACTGCGGGACGGCAACCCCCTCGGCCTTCCCCGGCGGTTCAACGGGGTGCTGGAGCGGTAGCGTCGTCCGATGGACATACGACTTCCCGAACTCCCCTTCCCCCTGCGGACCTACGGCCCCGACGGTCACTGGTCCCACGAGGACGGCGTGCTCACCGGCTGGGCCGGGCCCCGGCAGGACCGGTTCGTGCCGCCCACCGGGGAGGCGCTGGACAGCGCCTGCGACGCGCCCCGGCTGCTGGGGGCTCCCGAGGGGGACTTCCAGCTGATCGCCCGGGTGACCGTGGGGTTCGGGGCGGCCTTCGACGCCGGGGTCCTCTACGTCCACGTCGGCGACCGAGCGTGGGCCAAGCTCTGCCTGGAGTACTCCCCGGACGTGCCCACCGTCTGCACGGTGGTCACCCGGGGACACTCCGACGACGTCAACTCGTTCACAGTGCAGGGCAGTTCGGTCTGGCTGCGGGTCAGCCGGACCGGCCGGGCCTTCGCCTTCCACGCCTCCCGGGACGGCGAGCGATGGACCTTCGTCCGGCTCTTCACCCTCGGCGGGGAGAAGGAGACGGGAGCCGCGCTGGTCGGGTTCATGACGCAGTCCCCGCTCGGGGAGGGATGCGTGGTCACGTACGACCACATCGAGTTCAGGGCCGCCTGGCCGAGCGACCTGAGGGACGGGAGCTGAGCCGCCTCGCGACGACGGCCGTGCGCCGCGCGCGGACCGGCCGGACGGAACCGGGGCGGCCGCCGTCACGTCCTCCGTTGCATGATCAGTGAACGCGTGACCGGCGCCCTGGTGATCCGCACCGCCCTGCCCGCCGAAGCCGAGGCCATCGCCGATCTGCACCTGCGGGCCCGCTCGACGTACTACCCGGACGGCGTCCCGCAGTCCGACGTCGACTGGCGCGAGGCCTGGCTGGGCTCCATCGAGCGCCCCGACGGCCACGTCCTGTGCGCCGTCGAGCGCGGCCGGATCGTCGGCATCGCCTCCTTCCGCGCCCCGGACGGCGCGGCCGCGCACACGGTGAAGCTGTTCCAGTTCCACGTCGACCCGGGCCGCTGGCGCGCCGGTATCGGCACGGCCCTGCACGCGGCCTGCGTGGAGCAGTGGCGGGCGGACGGCGAGCGGACGGCCGTGCTCGACGTGCACGTGGACAACCGGCGGGCCCAGGCCTTCTACGCCCGCCAGGGCTGGATCCCCGACCCGGACAACCCGCCCGCCGAGGACGACCACCACCTCTTCCTGCGTTTCGCCGTGCCCGGGGAATGAACCCGGCTGTTTGAACGTTCACGTACCGGCGCGGGGAGAGTCCCGGCGCCCGTACGACCCGAAGAGAGCCCGTACATGCGCGTCGAGATCTGGAGCGACATCGCCTGCCCCTGGTGCTACGTGGGCAAGGCCCGCTTCGAGAAGGCGCTCGCCGCCTTCCCGCACCGCGACGACGTGGAGGTGGTGCACCGGTCCTTCGAACTGGACCCGGGCCGAGCCAAGGGCGACGTCCAGCCGGTGATCACCATGCTCACCCGGAAGTACGGCATGAGCGAGGCACAGGCCCGGGCCGGCGAGGACAACCTGGGCGCCCAGGCCGCGGCCGAGGGGCTGGACTACCGCACCCGGGACCGCGACCACGGCAACACCTTCGACATGCACCGCCTGCTGCACCTCGCCAAGGAGCACGGCAGGCAGGACGAGCTGATCCAGATCCTGTACCGGGCGAACTTCGCCGAGGAGCGGTCCGTGTTCACCGAGGGCGACGAACGCCTGGTGGAGCTGGCCGTCGAGGCCGGGCTGGATGCCGCCACCGTGCGCAAGGTGCTCGCCGACCCGGACGCCTACGCCGACGACGTGCGCGCCGACGAGCGCGAGGCCGCCGCCCTCGGGGCGAGCGGCGTGCCCTTCTTCGTCCTCGACCGCGCCTACGGCGTATCCGGCGCCCAGCCCGCCGAGGTCTTCACCCGGGCACTGAGCCAGGCCTGGGGTGAGCGGTCCCCGCTGCGGCTGGTCGGCGAGGAGGACCCGGGCGACGGGACGGTCTGTGGCCCGGACGGGTGCACGGTCCCGCAGCGGGGATGAAACCGCAGGCCGGCGCGGACGTATAAGGATCGCTAAGCGGATCCACGTAAAAATCCGCAATGGACGGGGGTCCCGGGGGACCGCAGAGTGGACCCATGGAGACCACGGAGACGTTCGAGAGCCTCGTCCGCGCCGAGTTCACCCCGAAGAGCATCTACCTCAACACCGCGAGCAACGGCCTGCTGCCCGCCCGCACCGTCGCCGCCCTCCACGAGGCGGCGCTGCTGCGGGCCGAGGGCCGGCCGGCCACGCCGCTGTACGAGGACGTGGAGGCCAGCCGGGCCGCCTACGCCCGGCTCGCCGGCGTCCCGGACACCCGGGTGGCCGCGGGCGCCTCGGTCGCCGCGCACACCGGCGTGATCGCCGCATCGCTGCCCGCGGGCGCCGAAGTCCTCACCGCGGAGGGCGACTTCACCTCCGTGCTCAACGCCTTCCACGTGCGCGGCGACCTCAAGGTCCGCACGGTGCCGCTGGAGCGGATCGCCGAGTCCGTCCGGCCCGGCACCGCGCTCGTCGCGGTCAGCGCCGCCCAGTCCGCCGACGGACGCGTCGCCGACCTCGCCGCCCTGCGCGAGGCCGCCCGCACCCACGGGGCGCGCACCTACGTCGACTTCTCCCAGGCCGCGGGCTGGCTGCCGATGGACGCCGGCGCCTACGACTTCACCGCCAGCGTCTCCTTCAAGTGGCTGCTCGGCCCGCACGGCGCCGCCTTCCTCACCGTCCCCGAGGACTTCGGCGGACTCACGCCGGTGCTCGCGGGCTGGGTCGCGGGGGAGAGGCCGTGGGACAGCTGCTACGGCCCGGTCATGGAACTCGCCCGCTCCGCCCGGCGGTTCGACCTCACCCACGCCCTGTTCACCTACGCGGGCCTGCGCCGTTCCCTCGCCCTCGTCGAGGAACTGGGGGTGGCGGCGATCCACGCCCACGACGTGGCCCTCGCCGACCGGTTCCGGGAGGGCCTCGCCGCCCTCGGCCACGAGCCCGTGCCCGCTACCGGCTCGGCGATCGTCTCGGTGCCCGGACTCGGCGTCCGGCAGCCCGGACTCAGCGAGGCGGGCATCGAGGTCTCCGACCGCGCCGGCAACCTGCGCGCGGCCTTCCACCTCTACAACACGGCGGCGGACGTGGACCGGCTGCTGGAGGCGCTGTCCGGCTGACGGCACGACCGGGCCGGGACCCCCCGTCCCACACGAGGGGGTCCCGGCCCGGTGGCCCTGCGGGGTCACCGCACGGGGGTGAAGTCCCGTGCCCCGATGAACTCCGGCCGGCGCACCGGCGCCGCGAACGGCTCCACCGCCGTGTTCTCCACGCTGTTGAACACGATGAAGACGTTGCTGCGCGGGAACGGCGTGATGTTGTCGCCCGAGCCGTGCATGCAGTTGCAGTCGAACCAGGTCGCCGAACCGGCCCGGCCGGTGAACAGGCGGATGCCGTGCTCGGCCGCCAGCTCGGTCAGCGCCTCGTCGGAGGGCGTGCCCGCGTCCTGCATCTGCAGGGACTTCTTGTAGTTGTCCTCGGGCGTGGCCCCGGCGCAGCCCAGGAACGTGCGGTGCGAACCCGGCATGATCATCAGGCCGCCGTTGGTGTCGAAGTTCTCGGTCAGGGCGATCGAGACGGACACCGTGCGCATGTGGGGCAGGCCGTCCTCGGCGTGCCAGGTCTCGAAGTCCGAGTGCCAGTAGAAGCCGCTGGCGCCGAAGCCCGGCTTGACGTTGATCCGGGACTGGTGGACGTACACGTCCGAGCCGAGGATCTGCCGGGCCCGGCCGACCACCCGCTCGTCGCGCACCAGCCTCGCGAACACCTCGCTGATGCGGTGCACCTCGAAGACCGAGCGGATCTCCTTGGACTTCGGCTCGACGATGGAGCGCTCGTCGGCGCGGATCGCCGGGTCGGTCACCAGCCGGTCCAGCTCACGCCGGTAGACCTCGACCTCGTCGGGGGTGATCAGCTGGTCGACGGCGAGGAAGCCGTCGCGCTCGAAGGCCTGCAGATCGGCGGTCGGGATCGGGCCCGGCGTGTCCGGGGAGCCCCAGACGACCGGGTCCTGGCGCGGGACGGTCACCTCGCTCGTGCCGCGGGTGGGGTACAGATCGGTGACAGTGGTCGTGGCGGTCACTGGCCGTCACACCTCCTCGGGCTCGGTGAGCAGCGGGTAGACGCCGTTCTCGTCGTGGTCCTCCCGTCCGGTCACCGGCGGGTTGAACACGCAGATGCAGTGGAAGTCCTCCTTGACGCGCAGCGTGTGCCGCTCGTGCCCGTTCAGGAGGTACATGGTGCCGGGAGTGATCGTGTAGGTCTTCCCGGTCTCGCGGTCGGTGAGTTCGGCCTCGCCCCGGGTGCAGACGACGGCCTCGATGTGGTTCGCGTACCACATGTGCGTCTCGGTGCCGGCGTACAGGATGGTCTCGTGCACGGAGAAGCCGACCCGCTCCTTGGCGAGGACGATCCGCTTGCTCTCCCAGGTGCCGGACTTGCTCTTGACGTGCCGGTCGGTGCCTTCGATGTCCTTGAACGATCGGACGATCACGGTGCTGTACTTCCTCCTGTCGTACGGACTGCGGAACGAGAAGAGCGGGTCAGACGGTCTCGCGGACGGCGCGCGCGAGGACGCTCAGCCCCTCGTCCAGCTCCTCGGGGGTGATGGTGAGGGCGGGCAGCAGCTTGACGACCTCGCCCTCCGGACCGGACGTCTCGATGAGCAGGCCGAGTTCGAAGGCGCGCCGGGCGACCCGCGAGGCCCGGTCCTTGTCGTGGAACTCCAGGCCCCACACCAGCCCGCGCCCGCGGTACTCCTTGACGTCGGCGAGGTTCTCCTCGGTGATGGAGATCAGCGCCTGCTCGACCTGCTCGCCGCGGGTGCGGGTCTGCTTCTCCATGGCCGACCCGTCCGTCCAGTAGGTCTCCAGGGCGGCGGTGGCCGTGACGAACGCCGGGTTGTTGCCGCGGAAGGTGCCGTTGTGCTCGCCGGGCTCCCAGACGTCCAGCTCGGGCTTGAACAGGCACAGCGACATCGGCAGCCCGTAGCCGCTGATCGACTTGGAGACGGTGACGATGTCGGGCACGATCCCCGCCTCCTCGAAGGAGAAGAAGGCGCCGGTGCGGCCGCAGCCCATCTGGATGTCGTCGACGATCAGCAGCATGTCCTGCCGTTCGCACAGCTCCTTGAGAGCGCGCAGCCACTCGGGGCGGGCGACGTTGATGCCGCCCTCGCCCTGCACGGTCTCCACGATCACGGCGGCCGGCTTGTTGAGGCCGGAACCCTGGTCCTCCAGCAGCCGCTCGAACCACAGGAAGTCCGGGACCCGGCCGTCGAAGTAGTTGTCGAACGGCATCGGCGTGCCGTGCACCAGGGGTATGCCGGCGCCGGCCCGCTTGAAGGCGTTGCCGGTCACGGCGAGGGAGCCCAGGGACATCCCGTGGAAGGCGTTCGTGAACGACACGATCGCCTCGCGGCCCTTGACCTTCCGGGCGAGCTTCAGCGCCGACTCGACGGCGTTGGTGCCCGTCGGCCCCGGGAACATGACCTTGTACGGCAGGTCGCGCTGGCGCAGCACCAGGTTCTCGAAGGTCTGCAGGAAGGCGCGCTTGGCCGTGGTCGACATGTCCAGGCCGTGGGTGACCCCGTCCCGGGACAGGTAGTCGATCAGCGCCCGTTTCAGTACGGGGTTGTTGTGGCCGTAGTTGAGTGAGCCGGCGCCGGCGAAGAAGTCGAGGTACGCGTGTCCGTCCTCGTCGTACATCCGGCTGCCCTGCGCGCGGTCGAAGACGGTGGGCCAGCCGCGGCAGTAGCTGCGCACCTCGGACTCGAGGGTCTCGAAGACGCTGAGGTCGGGCTGGGTGATGGTCACGGTGAATCGCTCCTCGTGGGGGGAAGTCGGTGGACGGGCCGTACGGGTGTGCCGCGGTGCGCGCGGTCAGCGGGCCAGCGGGCCGATGCGGTAGAGGACCTCGGGGTCGTGCGGGCCGTCCGGGAACAGGTCCGCGGAGAACAGCACCTCACGCTCGACCCGGGCCCCGTGCCGGGCGGCGAACGAGGTGAACAGGCGCTCGGAGGCCGTGTTGCCGGGGGTGATGGTCGTCTCGACGTCGGTGATGCCGCGTTCGGCGGTGAGCCGCGCGGTCAGCCCGTCCAGCAGCGCCGCGGCGATGCCGTGGCCGCGGTGGGCGGAGTCCACGGCGACCTGCCAGACGAGCAGGGTGCGGGGGCGGTCGGGCCGCACGTAGCCGGTGACGAAGCCGACCGGCTCACCGTCCGCGCCGCGCGCCACCGCCGAGGTGCCGGCGAAGTCCCGGCACCACAGCAGATAGCTGTACGAAGAGTTCAGGTCGAGGGTTTTCGAGTCCCTGGCGAGACGCCAGAGCGCGGCGCCGTCGGTCGTCGCCGGTCGGTCGACAAGCAGGTCTGCGGGTGCGGCAGTCATGCGGCACGAATTTAGCGAGGCGAATTAGAAAATGCACGGGCGGCGTCTCTGCGCCACACAGAGGCTGGTCCGATATAGCCGGATTGACCTGCATCAAAACAGGACAAAAGTGCAGTCTTGTGGAATGGATCACAGCCTGGGAGTCGCCGTAAATGTGCCGGAAATCTCCCCCGTTTAGCTTCGCAAAAAGCGGGCAGAAGAAGACGGGAAGCTATCGTCCGAAGAATCGGCGGGAATTGTGAAAGTAAATTGAATTCACGCTCGGTTGTTTTCGCCGATTCGTTCACGTGGAATGTCGGCCGCCCTCGGCGGTCACCTGCCGGGGGCGGCCCGCCGCTACCGCCAGGCGTCGTTCACGGCGCGCTCGGCCGCCGCGGGATCCACCGTCAGACCCTTCCCGGCGAGCGCGGCGCCCAGGGCCGCCAGGGACGCCCGGACCGCGTCCGGCGTCGCGTCGGGTCCGTAGTGATTGACCCGGATCATCTCCTCGGCCAGTGCGCCCCCGCCCGCGGCCAGCGGCAGTGCCGGGTCGCTCTCCAGGGCCCGGGCCACCAGCTCCGCGGCCACCAGGTCCGACGGCACCCGCAACGTCGTGGCCACCGGCGCGGCGTCCGCCGCCTCGCGCACATAGGGCTCCAGGCCCCCGCCCAGCGCCACCGCACCCGCCCGCGCGGCCCGTGCGGCGTTGCGGTGCCGGGCCATCACCGCGTCCAGGCCCGCCGACTCGATCCGCTCCAGGCACGCCTGGAGCGCCAGCATCTCCAGCTGTGCGGGGGCGTGCGGCAGCACCTTGCGGCCGGCGTCGGTCCAGCGCTCCTTCCAGTCGAGCAGGGAGAGGTACGAGCGGCGCGGCGCGTTCGGGTTCGCCGCCATCCGGGCCCAGGCCCGCTCGCTCACCGAGATCGCCGACACGCCAGCCGGGCCGCCCATCGCCTTCTGGGCCCCGATCACGCACAGGTCCACACCCCACGCGTCGGGCAGCACAGGCTCCGCGCCCACGGAGGCGACCGCGTCCAGATAGAACAGCGCGCCGTGCTCCCGCACCACCTCGCCGATCTCCGCGACCGGGTTGGTGTTGCCGGTCGCCGCCTCCGCGTGCACCAGCGACACGAAGTCGATCTCCGGGTGCTCGGCGAAGGCCTCCCGGATCCGCCCGGCGCTCACCGCCGAGTGGAAGGGGGCGGAGAGGTCGTGCACGGCCGCGCCGCAGTCGCGCAGCCAGTCGCCGAAGGTCTGCCCGTACGGTCCGGTGATCACGTTCAGGGCCACCGTGCCGGGACCGGCCGCCGAGCGGATCGCGCCCTCCAGCGGCAGCAGCGCCTCGCCCTGGGTGATCAGGACGTCCTGCCGGGTACCCAGCAGCCGGGCCACGCCGTCCTCGATGGCGGCGAAGCGCTCGGCACTCAGCGGCGGCAGGTCCAGGAAGGGGTGGTTCACGGCGGTGCTCTCCTCTTTCGCTGAGGTCGTGGAAGCCCTCTGGGTGAGGGGTCGACTCCCTCGATCTTAGGTCGGAGCGCCCCGCAGCCCTTGGTTTGGTTTGAGAGGCCCAAACCTTTCCTTATAATCGGAACCCATAGTTCCCCCCACAGGAGATTTCCCCCATGACAACGCTCCTCGGGCGCCGGACCCGCCTCCTGGCTGCCACCACCGCGACCGCCGGGCTCGTGCTCGTGGCCGCCGGCTGCTCCTCGGACGACAACGGGGGGAGCGGCAAGACCACCGTCAAAGGCGTCCACCTCGCCAAGGCCGGCCGGCTGACCACCTGCACCCACCTGCCGTACCCGCCGTTCCAGTCGGAGATCGACGGCAAGGTGCAGGGCTTCGACGTCTCCCTCATCGACCTCGTCGCCAAGGACCTCGGCGTCGAGCAGCACATCCTCGACACCCCGTTCGAGAACTTCAAGACCGGCGCCTTCCTCAACTCCGGCGAGTGCGACCTGGCCGCCGCAGGCATGACGATCACCGCCGAGCGCAAGAAGAACGTCGACTTCTCCGACCCGTACTTCGAGGCCACCCAGGCCGTCCTCGTCGACAAGGGCAGCGGCGTGGGCTCCCTCGCGGACGTCAAGGCCAAGGGCAAGAAGCTGGGCGCCCAGGCGCAGACCACCGGCGAGGACTACGTCAAGGGCAAGGGCTACGACCCCATCTCCTTCGAGTCCTCCGACGCCGTCCTCAACGGCCTGCGCACCGGCCAGGTCCAGGCCGTCGTCATCGACTACCCGGTCGTCCAGGGCTGGCTCAAGGACAAGGCGAACGCGGACAGGTTCAAGGTCGTCGACAACCTCAAGACCGGTGAGCAGTACGGCTTCACCGTGAAGAAGGGCAACACGGCGCTGCGCGAGGCCATCGACAAGGCGCTCAAGGAGGCCAAGGCCGACGGCACGTACAAGAAGATCTACGAGAAGTGGATCGGCCCGTACAACGCCACCGTCGCCTCGCCGGCGGCCTCATGACCGACACGGACGCGAAGCTCCAGCCGAAGAAGAAGGGGCTGACCCGGCGGCAGAAGCGCACCCTGTCCAGGGGTGTGCAGTACGCCGTCTTCCTCGCCGCCGTGATCGCGTTCGCGGTCACGGCCGACTGGGACCGGCTGCAGAACCAGTTCGCCCAGGCCGACATCGCCAAGCAGATGTTCCCGGACGTCATCACGCTGGCGCTGAAGAACACCGTGCTCTACACGGTGTCCGGCTTCGTCGTCGGGCTCGTCCTCGGCATGGTCGTCGCGCTGATGCGGCTGTCCTCCGTGGGCCCGTACCGCTGGCTGGCCGGCGTCTACATCGAGATCTTCCGCGGCCTGCCCGCCCTGCTGATCTTCATCTTCGTCGGCGTCGCCGTGCCCCTCGCCTTCCCCGGCACGGAGATCCCGGGCGGGACGTACGGCAAGGTCGCCATCGCGCTCGGCCTGGTCTCGGCCGCCTACATGGCGGAGACCATCCGCGCCGGCATCCAGGCCGTGCCCAAGGGGCAGATGGAGGCGGCCCGGTCGCTCGGCTTCTCGCCCGCGAAGGCCATGGTCTCCATCATCGTCCCGCAGGCCTTCCGGATCATCCTGCCGCCGCTCACCAACGAACTCGTCCTGCTCTTCAAGGACTCCTCGCTGGTGCTGTTCCTCGGCGTCACCCTGGAGGAGCGGGAACTGTCCAAGTACGGCCGCGACCTGGCCAGTACGACCGCCAACTCCACGCCCATCCTGGTCGCGGGTCTGTGCTACCTGCTGGTCACCGTCCCGCTCAGCTTCGTCGTCCGCCGCATGGAGTCCAAGTCGCAGGAGGCGATCCGGTGAGCCGTCCGGAGATCGAGGTCCGTGGACTGCACAAGTCCTTCGGCGCCAACGAGGTGCTGCGCGGCATCGACCTGGAGATCGGCCAGGGCGAGGTCGTCTGTGTCATCGGCCCCTCCGGCTCCGGCAAGTCCACGCTGCTGCGCTGCGTGAACCTGCTGGAGGAGCCCAGCGGGGGACAGGTCTTCGTCGGCGGCACCGAGGTCACCGACGAGGACGTCGACATCGACGCCGTGCGCCGCCGCATCGGCATGGTCTTCCAGCAGTTCAACCTCTTCCCGCACCTGAGCGTCACCGAGAACCTCACCCTGCCGCAGCGCCGGGTCCTCGGGCGGGACAAGGCGGCCGCGGCGCGGATCGCCGCGGAGAACCTCGCCCGGGTCGGTCTCACGGAGAAGGCCGGCGCCTACCCGTCCTCGCTCTCCGGAGGCCAGCAGCAGCGCGTGGCCATCGCCCGCGCCCTCGCCATGGGGCCCGAGGTGATGCTCTTCGACGAGCCGACCTCCGCACTCGACCCCGAACTGGTCGGGGACGTCCTCGCCGTGATGCGCGGGCTCGCGCAGGAGGGCATGACGATGATGGTCGTCACGCACGAGATGACCTTCGCGCGCGAGGTCGCCGACCGGGTCGTCTTCATGGACGGCGGCGTGATCGTCGAGGAGGGCCGGCCCGGACAGGTCATCGGCGCGCCCCGGCACGAGCGCACCCGGCACTTCCTGTCCCGCCTGCTCGACCCGGCGATGGCCGAGGTCGAGGAAGAGACCTCCGACCAGGTGGGCAAGGGCGACGCGTAGGCCGTTAGGGTGCCTGGCATGAGCGATGGCGCGGTGCTGCACGTGAAGGGCCGGGTCCTGGCGGGGCCCGAGGACGTCCGTGACGAGCTGTGGGTGATCGGCGGGCGGATCTCCTACGACCGCCCCGCCGGCGCCCGCGACGTCACCACCGTCGAGGGCTGGGCACTGCCCGGCCTGGTCGACGCGCACTGCCACGTCGGCCTCGACGCGCACGGCCCGGTCGACCCCGAGACCGCCGAGAAGCAGGCGCTCACCGACCGGGAGGCCGGCACCCTGCTGATCCGGGACGCGGGCTCGCCCTCCGACACCCGCTGGATCGACGACCGCGCGGACCTCCCGAAGATCATCCGGGCCGGCCGGCACATCGCCCGAACCCGCCGCTACATCCGCAACTACGCGTGGGAGATCGAACCGGAGGACCTGGTCGCCTACGTCGCCCAGGAGGCCCGGCGCGGCGACGGCTGGGTCAAGCTGGTCGGCGACTGGATCGACCGCGGCGCCGGCGACCTGGCCCCCTGCTGGCCCCGCGACGCCGCCGCGGCGGCCATCGCCGAGGCCCACCGCCTCGGCGCCCGCGTCACCGCCCACTGCTTCGCCGAGAGTTCCCTGCGCGACCTCGTCGAGGCGGGCATCGACTGCGTCGAGCACGCGACCGGCCTGACCGAGGACCTGATCCCGCTGTTCGCCGAACGGGGCGTCGCGATCGTCCCGACCCTGGTCAACATCGCCACCTTCCCGCGCCTCGCCGACGGCGGCGAGAGCCGTTACCCCCGCTGGTCCGCCCATATGCGGCGGCTGCACGAGCGGCGCTACGACACCGTGCGCGCCGCCTACGACGCCGGCATCCCCGTCTACGTCGGCACGGACGCCGGCGGCTCGCTGGCCCACGGCCTGGTGGCGGCGGAGGTGGCGGAACTGGTCACCGCCGGCATCCCGCCCGTGCGGGCCCTGTCGGCGACGAGCTGGGGCGCCCGCGCCTGGCTCGGCAGGCCCGGCCTGGAGGAGGGCGCGCCGGCCGACCTCGTGGTGTACGGGGCCGACCCCCGCGCGGACGTACGGGTGCTGGCGGCGCCGCGACGGGTGGTGCTCAACGGCATCGTCGTCGAGTAGATGTGCCCGCGATTCGAATCACCGTGCGGAATTTCCACGTTTGAGTGAAGTACCCCCGGATTGCTGACTGTTCACCCATATCGCGTACAAGGTTGACGGGTCCCAAGCAAGTCCCGTCTGGGGGTCCCACCGCCTTGAACAGCAACAACTTCCGTATGCCCGCGCGCCGTCTCGCAGCCGTCGCGACGGTCACCGCCCTCACCGCGGCGCCCGCGGTCCTGGGCGCGGGCGCCGCGCACGCGTCCATCGGCCACGGTCGCGCCTCCGCCGTCGTCCTGCGCACCGGGCTCGACGTGTCCCTGCTCAGCAAGACCGTCCACGTACCGCTCGCGGTCTCCCTCAACGAGGTCCAGGCGCCGCAGAGCGCCGACCGGACGACGCTGACCGCCCGGCTCGACGGTGTGGCCGGCGGCAAGCCGTTCACCGTGGCCCGTGCCGACGTGGCCCGGTCCCGGGCCACGGTCACCGCCCGGCGCGCCGAGGGCTCGGTCCGGCTCGTGCACGCCAAGGTGCACGTCCCCGGCCTGCCGCTGCTGTCGCTGATCGAGGTCGACACGGTGACCGCCAAGGCGACGTGCGAGGCCGGCAAGGCGCCGGTCGCCTCCGCGAACGTCCTCGGCGCCGTCACCGTCCTCGGCAAGCGCGTCACCCTGACCGCGGGCGGGCCCGCCGAGGTGAAGGTGCCCGGCGTCGGGAAGGTCCGCCTCGACCTCTCGCAGCGCCGGACCACCACCCGCACGGCCGCCGCGACGGCCCTCCGACTCAAGGTGTCCGTCAACCCGTTGAAGCTCAACGTGGCCGACGTCGAGGGCACCGTCACCCTGGCCAGGGCCACCTGCGAGTCCCCGGCGGCCCCGCACGGCAAGCACTCGGCGCCGAGCCAGGACCCGGCGGGCGACGTCCGTCCCCAGGGCGCCCCGGGCGACGAGGCCAACCTCGCGGAGACCGGAGGCAGTTCCGCGACCCCGTACATCGCGGGCGGCGCGCTGGCCCTGCTGCTGGCGGGCGGGGGAGCGGTGGTGGTGGCCCGGCGCCGCAGGAGCTGACGCCGCGACCGCGATCTCGGTCCGGCAGCGCCGCCCTGTCCCCGGGCCGGCGTTGCCGGGCGGTGGTGGCGCCACGCCGTGAGCACTGACCTCTGATCCGCGGTGATCGGGCCCGCCTCGCCGGGCGGCGGCCGGCGTTTCCCGTCCCCGGGCCGCCGGCCGCTCCCCGTCCCGCCGTTCCCGTCCGGTCCCCGCCCGGTCCGCGGTCCGGCCGTCTCCGTCCGGTCCCCGCCCGGTCCGCGGTCCGGCCGTTCCCGTCCGGTCCCCGCCCGGTCCGCGGTCCGGCCGTCCCCGTCCGGCCCCTGCCCGGTCTGGTCCGTCCGCTCGTCACCCCGGGTACGGGGCCGCCTCCCGGCCCGCCCGGAGGGTGGCCGACCACCAGGCGAGCTGGTCGAGAAGGGTCTTGGCATAGACGGGCGCGTCACCGTCGACCGGCTCGCCGTCCTGCCACGCGGTGAAGTAGTTCGGGAAGGCCAGACCGTCCCGGATGGTCACCGCATGCAGCTCGGTCAGCACGTTCTCCAGGTGCAGCACGGCGTGCCGTCCGCCCGCCGCGCCGCCGTAGCTGACGAAGGCGACCGGCTTGGCCGTCCACTGGGTGAAGTGCCAGTCGATGGCCGCCTTCAGCGAGGCGGGGTAACTGTGGTTGTACTCGGGCGTGACGACGACGAACGCGTCGGCCCACTCCAGGGCGGAGGTCAGCCGCGCCATACCGGCCGGACGCGGGTAGTCGTCACCGGCGGACTTCGGTGAGGCCGCGGGCAGCGCCAACGGGATGTCGATCCCGGCGAGATCGACGACGTCCACCTCGAACCCTCCGTGCAGCCGCGCCTGTTCGGCCACCCACGAGCCCACGACCGGACCGAACCGGCCTTCCCGGACGCTTCCGACGATGATCAGCAACTTCTGCTCGTTCTCCATGTCCACCACCTTCGGCCGGCGCGCGTCACGCAACCAGGCCGGGGTCAGGCTGGCCCCCGCAGGGCCACCCTGAGCACTGCGCACCCGAGGGACCCGCGGCCTATCCTCGCCGCATGGGGACACCACTGGGGGACTTCGTCCGGGCCAAGCGCGACAGCATCCAGCCGGAGGCACTGGGCCTGCCGGAGCGCGGGCGCCGCCGCTCACCGGGCCTGCGCCGCCTCGACCTGGCCGCACGGGCCGGCATCAGCGTCGAGTACCTCACCCGCATCGAGCAGGGCCGCGACCGCAACCCGTCGGTGGCCGTGGTGAACGCCCTCGCCGACGCGCTCAGTCTCGCCCCCGCCGAACGCAATCACCTGCGCTACCTCGCGAAGATCACCGGAGGCGAGTGCACCGCGCACAAGCGGCCGGCCCCGCCCCGGCGCGAGGTGCGCCCCTCCGTGCTGTGCACGCTCCGCCTGCTGGAGCCGGGGATCGCCGTCGTGACGAACCGGCTCGGCGACATCCTCGCGCACACCAGCGGCTACGAGACCCTGACCAGCGGAACCGGACTCCTCGACGGCGACGCCCCGAACCTCACGAGGTACGTCTTCACCGATCCCCGTGCGCGCGCCTACTTCGTCGATTGGGACGCCGTCGCCGACGAGCAGGCCTTCGACCTGTGGCTCGGGCCGTCCATCGAGAACGCCGAGTGGTTCACCGCCGAACTCGCCCCCGAGGCCGGCCCCGACTTCACGCGCCGCCTGAACCGCCATGTGGTCCCGCAGCGGGGCGTGCTCCGGCTCAACCACCCGGCGGGCCCCGAGCTCCGCCTGGTCCGCGAGCTGCTGGACGTCCCGGGGGACGCCCAGCAGCTCATCGTCTTCCTCCCGGTCGACGACGCGACGGCCGAGGCCCTCGCCGCGCTCGCCGACCACCCGAGGGGCCGGCTCCGCGTGGTCTAGGGGACTGCCGTAACGGGCCCTCGGGGCCCGTTACGGCAGCGCCGCCGACAGCGCCTTCAGGAACCCGCTCACCGTGCTCCGGTCCCGTACGGCGATCCGCACCCACTCCTCGTCGAGCCCCGGGAACGTGTCCCCGCGGCGCACGGCGTAGCCGAGGTCGCGCAACCGCCGCCGTACCGCGGCGGCGCCCGCCACGTGGACCAGCACGAACGGACCCTGCGCGTCCTCCACCACCCGCACCCCGCGGTCCGCGAACGCGGACAGCCCCGCGACCAGGTGGGCCCGGTCCCCGGCGATGCGGTGCGCCGCGTGCATCGCCTCCGCCAGCGCCCGCGGCGCCACACAGGCCCGGGCCGCGGCCAGCGCCGGCGTGGACACCGGCCACAACGGCTGGGCCCGCTCCAGCGCGGCGATCGTCTCGGGCCCGGCCAGCACGTACCCGATGCGCAGCCCGGCCAGCCCCCAGGTCTTGGTCAGGCTGCGCAGCACGACGAGACCGGGCACGTCGGTCCGCCCGGCCAGCGCCTCCCGCTCGCCCGGCACCGCATCCATGAACGCCTCGTCGACCACCAGCACCCGCCCGGGCCGCGCGAGCCCGGTGATCACTTCGGCCGGATGCAGCACCGACGTCGGATTCGTCGGGTTCCCGATCACCACCAGGTCCGCGTCCTCCGGCACCGCGGCCGGGTCCAGCCGGAAGCCGTCCTCGGCCCGCAGCAGGACCCGGTCCACGGTGTGCCCGGCGTCCCGCAGCGCGGCCTCGGGCTCCGTGAACTGCGGGTGCACGACGACCGGCCGGCGCACCTTCAGCGCCCGGGCGAGCAACACGAACGCCTCAGCCGCCCCCGCCGTCAGCAGCACCCGCTCCGCGTCGAGCCCGTGCCGCGCCGCCACCGCCGCCCGCGCGGCCCGCCCGTCCGGGTAGGCCGCGAGGGACGCCAGCGAGCCGGCGATCTCCTCGCGCAGCCACGGCGGAGGCGTGCCGGTACGGACGTTGACGGCGAGGTCGACCAGCGCCGCCCCGTCGTCCCGCACCTCGGCGTCCCCGTGGTGACGCAGGTCATGCCCGACGCCGTCCACTTCCTCAGTGCGCATGGCTGTGCGAGTGCCCCCCGTGATGGTGGTGCCCGTGCCCGTGGTCGCCGTCGTCGTCCGGGTGGAAGTGCGGCTGCTGCGGCAGCCCCACCTTGTCCTCGAAGCCCGGCAGCGCGATCCGGTACACGCACGAGTCGCAGTTCATGCGCAGATCGCCCTTTACGGCCTCCTCGTACCGCTCCAGCACCAGGTCCAGCAGCTCCGGCTCGGGCCCGATGACGTCGGCCGACCGCACCTCCGTCTCCGGGTGCGCGGCCGCCCACTCCCCGGTCTGCCGGCGCACCCGGTCCGGCAGGATGCCGGTGAACAGGAAGTAGGGCAGGACGACGATCCGCCGCGCGCCCAGCCTCGCGCACCGGTCCAGGCCGCTCGGCACGTCCGGCGCCGCCAGCGACACGAACGCCGTCTCCACCGACGCGTATCCGCGGCCCTCCCACAGCAGCCGCGCCGCCTTGTACACCTCGGCGTTGGCGTCGGGGTCGGTGGACCCGCGCCCGACCAGCAGCACGGTGACGTCCGAGCGGTCCCCTGGCGTGCCGCCGAGCGCCTCGTCCAACCGCCGCTCCAGCACCTCCAGCAGCGCCGGATGCGGGCCGAGCGGACGGCCGTAGGTGTACGAGATGCCCGGGTGCCGCTCCTTCTCGCGGGCCAGCGCCGCCGGGATGTCTCCCTTGGCGTGCCCGGCGGACACCAGCATCAGCGGCACCGCCGCGAACCGGCGCACGCCCCGCTCGACCAGTTCGGCGACGGCCTCGCCCAGCGGCGGCGGGGACAGCTCGATGAAGCCGCCCGCGACGGGCAGGCCGGGCCGGCGGCGCCCCAGTTCCCGTACGAAGTCGCGGAACGCCTCGGCTCCGGCGTCGTCCCGGGTGCCGTGGCCGGCGATGAGCAGGGCGGGCGGGGTGGTCACGAGATCTCCTCAGACGAAGTGGGGTGGTACAGCAGGGCGTTGAGCGCGGCGGCGGCGACCGCCGAGCCGCCCTTCTCGGACACGTTGCTCACGGCGGGCAGCCCGCTCGCGCGCAACGCCTCCTTCGACTCGGCCGCGCCGACGAAGCCGACGGGAAGGCCGATGACGAGTGCGGGGGAGGCGTCCAGGGTCAGCAGCTCCTCCAGGGCGGTCGGCGCGCAGCCGATCACCCACAGGGCGCCCGGCCCGACCTGCTCGTACGCCAGCCGTACCGCGTGCGCCGAACGGGTCAGCCCCGGACCGGACACGGCTTCCCCGAGCCGGCAGACGGTCTCGCGCCGGGTGATGCCGGCCGCGACCATCTCCACGTCCACCACGACGGGCGCCCCGGCGTGCAGCGCCGCGTGCGCCTTGACCAGGTCGTCCTCGTCCATGACGAGATCGGTCGCGTACTCCAGGTCGGCGGCGGAGTGGATGACCCGCTCCACCACCGCCCGGGTCAGCGGCGGGAAGTGCGAGGTGTCCAGGCGGGCGCGCAGCCGCCGGAAGGACTCCTGCTCGATGGGGTGGACCACTCGGTTCACTGGGCGCCCTCCTGCCAGCGGTAGCCGCGCGGGGTCACCATGCGGCCCGCGATGTTCCGGGTCGCGGTGTTGCCCACGGTCACGACCGTCATCATGTCGACCGTCGCCGGGTCAAGCGCGGCGAGTGTCGTCACCCTGCTCGACTCGTCCGGCCGCGAGGCGTTGCGGACGACGCCGACCGGGGTGGCCGGCTCCCGGTGCCCGGCGAGGATGTCCAGCGCCTTGGGCAGCTGCCAGTCCCGGCCACGGGAACGCGGGTTGTAGAAGGTCACCACGATGTCCGCCTCGGCCGCCGCGCGCACCCGGCGCTCGATGACCTCCCACGGCGTGTGCAGGTCGGACAGGCTGATGGACACGTGGTCGTGACCCAGCGGCGCCCCCAGGACCGCCCCGGCGGCCAGCGCGGCCGTCACCCCGGGCACCCCGACCACGTCGATGTCGTCGGAGGCCTCGGCGAGCGCGGGGGACGCCATGGCGTACACGCCCGCGTCCCCGCTGCCGATCAGCGCCACCGCGTGCCCGCGCCGGGCCTCGGCGACGGCGGTGCGGGCCCGCTCCTCCTCCGCGCCGAGCCCCGACTCCAGCACCCGGGTGCCGGGCCGCAGCAGGTCGCGGATCTGGTCCACGTACTGGTCGAGACCGACCAGTACCGACGCCCGCCGCAGTTCGGCCGCCGCGCGCGGGGTGAGCAGGTCCCGGGCGCCGGGCCCGAGCCCCACCACGGCGAGCCGGCCGCGCCCCGGACGCCTGACGACGGCACAGGTGGCCATCGCGGGCCGGGCCGCCGACTTCCGCTTGGGCACGAGGAGTTCGCCACCGCGCAGCAGGGCGGCGGCCTCGGCGACCGACGGGGTGCCGACGGCCGCGAGCGGTGCGCCGGACGGGTTCGGCACGTCCACGGCGGCCAGCTCCGCGGCGGAGTACGTCACCAGGGGCACCCCGAGCCGCCCGGCGGCCTCGACGATGCCGGGCTCCCCGGCCTTGGCGTCCACGGTGGCCAGCTCGGCCACGGATCGCTGCGACAGGCCCGCCTCCCGCAGCGCCTCCTCGACCAGAGCGAGGACCTCCTCGGCCGGCGCGCCCTTCGAGGCGCCGACCCCGACCACGAGCGACGGCGGCCGCAGCAGCACCTCCCGGTCGCCCGGCGCGACGGCCCGGTCGGTGAGCCGGACCGTGTACGCCCCCCGCGGCGCGGTCGGCAGCGGCGGCAGCGGCCACGGCACCTCGGCCTCCAGCACGACCGGTTCGCCGTCCAGCAGCGCCCGCGAGACCCCGGCGACCGCACCCTCGTACGGCAGCCCGAGCGTGTCCAGGGCCGCCAGCCCGACGGAGTCGGTCGCGGTCGTCACCACCGGCTCGGCGCCGAGCGACTCCCCGACCTCGCGGGCCAGTTCGTTGGCGCCGCCGCCGTGCCCGCCGACCAGGGACACCGCGAACCGGCCGCCCTCGTCCACGCACACCACACCCGGGTCGGCCGCCTTGTCGCCGAGCAGCGGCGCGAGCAGCCGTACCACCGCCCCGGTCGCGAGGAAGCACACCAGCTGCTCGCACTCCCCGAACGCGGCCCGTACGGCCTCGCCGACGGGACCCTCGTACACCCGGGTGCGGTCCGGCCACGCCGCGGCCAGCCGGTCCCGCGCCGCCGCCCCCGCCGCGGTGGCGGAAATGAGGCCGATCACTGGTCAACTCCTTCTCTCGGTACCGGGGTTCTCAAGCCCCAGAGCAGAAACACGGGATTGGTGGCCGCGAGCCGGGTCACGTCACCCGGCAGCGGCGCGAGCCGCGAGGACTGCAGCAGCACCCCGTCGCAGGCGAACCCGGCGGCCGTCAGCGCCTCGCGCACCGCCGGCACCCGGTCCAGCGCGGCCAGCGCCACCACCACGCTCCGCCGCGCCCGCCGCGCGCAGGCGGTGACGATCGCGGGCAGCTCACGCCCCCCGCCGCCGACGAACACCGCGTCCGGATCGTCCGCCAGCCCCGACAGGGCGTCCGGCGCCGAGCCGTGCACCACGCGCACGTCCACGCCGTGGGCCCGCGCGTTGGCGCGGACCCGCTCCACCCCGTCCGGGGTCTTCTCGACGGCGACGACGGCCGCCCCGAACCGCGCGCACTCCACCGCCACCGAGCCCGAGCCGGCGCCCACGTCCCACACCAGATCGCCCGGCCGCGGACCCAGCCGGGCCAGGGCCAGCGCCCGCACCTCGAACTTGGTGATCATCGAGTCCCGGTGGGCGAAGCCGCCCTCGTCCAGCGCCCACCCGCCGGGGTGCGCGGCCGGCCCGGCGACCGTCCGCACCGCGCCCAGGGCGCGTGCCTCGTCCAGGCAGAGCACCACGCTCACCGCCGTGCCCCAGTCCCGGGCCGCCGCCTCGGCGGGCGTCACGCGCTCCACCCGCTCCCGCGCCGGATCGCCGAGCGCGCTCGCCACGACCAGGACACGCCCGTCGGGCAGCGCGGCGCCCAGCTCGGCCGGCCCGGCCCCCGGCCCGGTCAGCACCGCCACCTTCGGGTGCGCCCGGCAGACGTTGACCGCCGTCCGCACGTCCCGGCCATGGGCGCTGACCACGACCGCGTCGTCCCAGGGCAGCCCGATCCGGGCGAACGCCGTGGCCACCGAGGACACACCGGGCAGCACCCGCAGCGCACCGGCCCCGAACCGCTCGGCCAGCGCCCGCACGATCCCGAAGAACCCCGGATCCCCGGAGGCCAGCACGACCACCGGCAGCTCCTTGCCGACGTACCGGGCGACCGTGTCCAGGGCGGGCGCCAGCGGGCCGAGCACCACCCGCTCGGCGCCCTCCGGCAGCCGCGCGGCGTCCAGGTGCCGGCGCCCGCCGACCACCAGAGCCGCCCCGGCGAGCACGTCGTCCGCGACCGGCGCCCCGGTCCCCGTGCCGACGACCGTGATCAACTGCTCGCCCCCCGCTCGCGCAGCGCCCGCCGGGCCTGCGGGTCGGCCTTGCGGTACCCGTGGAAGTGCCCCGGGTGGTACAGGTGCGACCGGGTGCCGTGCGCGTCCAGCGCCGGGCCCACCAGGAACAGCGTGTGCTTCCAGAGCTTGTGCTCCTTGACCGTCTCCTCCAGCGTGCCGATCGTGCACCTGACGACCAGCTCCTCGGGCCAGGTCGCCTGGTACGCGACGACGACGGGGGTGTCGGTCGGATAGCCGCCCTCCAGCAGCTCGCGCACCAGCTGCCCGCTGCGCGCCGCCGACAGGAAGATCGCCATGGTGGTGCCGTGCCGGGCGAACTCGCGGACCTCCTCACCGGGCGGCATCGGCGTCTTGCCCCCGCCCAGCCGGGTGAGCACGACGGACTGCGCGACCTCCGGGATCGTCAGCTCGCGCCGCGCCAGCGCGGCCACCGCCGAGAACGACGACACGCCCGGCACGACCTCCGTCGCGATCCCGAGCCGCGCACACCGGTCCAGCTGCTCCTGGGTGCCGCCCCACAGAGCCGGGTCGCCGGAGTGGATGCGGGCGACCTTCAGTCCCTCGGCGTGGGCACGCTCGTAGACGGCGACGACGTCCTCCAGGGACATGGCGGCCGAGTCCAGGACCTCCGCGTCCCCGCGCGCGTGCTCGAGGACCTCCGCCTGGACCAGGCTGGCCGCCCAGATCACCACGTCCGCCTCGGCGATCGCGCGCGCGGCACGGAACGTCAGCAGGTCGGCGGCGCCGGGGCCGGCACCGACGAACGTCACCTTGCCGGTGGGGGCATCGGCCATGGGAAGGGTCCTCTCATACGGGAAAGCAAGACGGAATCAAGCGGAATGTCAGGGTCTGGGGGAGTGCGGACGGCGCCGGATGTGCGCGAAGGCGCCTCCATCGGATAGCAAGGGCCTATGGCGGTCTTCGTCGCGCTCGGCGCGTTCCTGATGACGCTGGCCGGCGGCTGGACGGCGCAGCGTGTGACCGACCGCAGGCATCTCGTCCTCGGCCTGGCCGGCGGACTGATGCTGGGCGTGGTCGGCCTCGACCTGCTGCCGGAGGCACTGCGGGCGACGGGCCGCGAGGTGTTCGGGGTGCCGGCGGCCCTGCTGCTGTTCGTGGCCGGATTCCTGCTGGCCCATCTGGTGGAACGCACCCTCGCCGCCCGGCAGGCGCCGCACGGCGGCGCCGAGGGACACCAGCACCGGACGCCCGAGGTCGGCCTTACCGCCGCCGGCGCCATGGTGGGCCACAGCGCCATGGACGGTGTGGCCATCGGCGCGGCCTTCCAGGTGGGCGGAGGCATGGGCGCGTCGGTCGCGCTCGCCGTCATCGCGCACGACTTCGCCGACGGCTTCAACACCTTCACCCTCACGAGCCTGTACGGCAACGCGCGCCGCCGGGCGATAGGCATGCTGGTGGCCGACGCCTGCGCACCCCTCGTGGGCGCGCTGTCGACCGCCTTCTTCCGCATCCCCGAACCGGTCCTCGGCGGCTACCTCGGCCTCTTCGGCGGCGTACTGCTCTACCTCGCCGCCGCCGAGATCCTCCCCGAGGCGCACCACGAGCACCCCGCCCGCTCCACCCTGCTGTGCACGGTGGCGGGCGCCGCGTTCATCTGGCTGGTGGTCGGCCTCTCCGGCTGAGCGCGGGCCCGGCGTCACAGCTTCCCGCCCCGCCCGCCGTCGCGCCGCGGCGGCGCGATCAGCGTCGACAGGTACGGCAGCGGCGTCCCCTGAAGCTCGGCGGCCGGCCGCACCGACTCCTCCGGCAGACCCAGCGCCGACCCCCACACGGCGTCCCCGAGCCGCCCGGTCTCCCGCAACGCCTCGGCTACCTCGGCGGCCTGCCGCCCGAACTTGTACGCCACGACGGTGCCCGGCCCGGCCAGCGCCTCCTTGAGCACGGCCGACCCCGCCGTCACCGGCACCAGCGTCAGCGGCTCCGTCCCCTCGGTCAGCACGGCACCCGAGCGCGCCGCCAGGTCCTGCATGGCGGTGATCCCGGGCACCGTCTCCACCGCGAGCCCCGGCACCAGCTCCCCGACGGTCTGGGCGAGATAGGTGAACGTCGAGTACACGTTCGGGTCGCCGATGGTGGCGAAGGCGACGCTCCCGTGCCGCCGCAGCAGCTCCGCGACCCGCTCGCCCGCCGCGTCCCAGGCGGCCTCGCGCCGCGCCCGGTCGGTCCGCTCGTTCAGCGCGAACACCACCCGCAGCACCTTCTCCGCGGGCACGTAGTGGAGCACGGTCGCCTCGGCCCGCCCCCGCTCGCCCGTGTCCATCACCGGTACGACGACGACGTCGGCGGCACGCAGCGCGTTGACCCCCTTGACGGTCACCAGCTCCGGGTCACCGGGACCGACCCCGACTCCGACCAGCCTGCTGCTCATGACGTCCGGCACCTCTCCACGAACCGACGGGCCACACCGGGCTCGGACGCCCAGTGCGTGTGCAGGTAACTCGCGTGCACGCCCTGCTGTACGAAACCTTCGACCCGCCGGGCGGGGGCGGTGATCCCCCAGGCGGGAGCCGCGCCGGCGCCGGGCTCGACGACGGTGCGGTGGAACTCGTGACCCCGCATCCGCGTCCCGGCCGCAGCCAGCGCGCTGTCCCCGACGGCCACGGCGTCCCGGTAGCCGAGGGTCAGCCGTTCGCCCATGCGGGCGCCGGCGTCCAGCACCCCGCACATGGGCTGCCCGTCCAGCTCACGGCACAGGTACAGCAGCCCGGCACACTCGGCGGCGACGGGGGCGCCGCTCAGCGCGAGGCCGGCGACGGCCCTGCGCAGCGGCTCGTTGGCGGACAGCTCGGCGGCGTACACCTCCGGGAAGCCGCCCCCGATGACCAGCCCGGCCGTACCCTCGGGCAGCCGCTCGTCCCGGAGCGGATCGAAGACCACGACCTGGGCCCCCGCCGCCGCGAGCAGCTCGGTGTGCTCGGCGTAGGAGAAGGTGAAGGCTTCCCCACCGGCAACAGCCACAACCGGCCCGTCCGGCGCTTGGGGACGAGGCCCTGCGGGCTGCTCCCGGGGGTCCGGGGGCGCCGCCCCCGGGGACGGGACGGGAAGGGGCGGCGGGGGCGAGGAGGCCAGGACGTCAGCGGCGTCCCAGCCCGCACCCGGCAACGCGCCGGCACTGCGCGCCAGCGCCATCAGGGCGTCCAGATCGCATCCCGCCAGGACCTGCGCCGCCATCGCCCCGACGGAGTCGACGGCGGCGGCACGCCGCTCGGCGACGGGCACCAGCCCGAGGTGCCGCGACGGCGTGTCCACCTGCGGCACCCGCCGCAGCACCCCCAGGACCGGCACCCCGGCCGAGTCCAGCGCCTCCCGCAGCAGCGTTTCGTGCCGGTCCGAGGCGACCTTGTTCAGGATCACGCCCCCGACCCGCACCTCGGGGTCCCAGGACGCGAACCCGTGCACCAGCGCCGCCACCGACCGCGACTGCGAGGACGCGTCCACGACCAGCACCACCGGCGCCCGCAGCAGCTTGGCGACATGGGCCGTGGACGCGAGTTCGCCCTGGCCCGCCGCGCCGTCGTACAGCCCCATCACGCCCTCGACCACGGCCAGGTCACAGCCCCGTGCCCCGTGCATGAACAGCGGAGCGACCAGCTCCGGCCCGCACAGGTACGCGTCGAGGTTGCGCCCCACCCGCCCGGTCGCGAGCGCGTGGTACCCGGGGTCGATGTAGTCCGGCCCGACCTTGTGCGGGGACACGGCGAGCCCCCGCGCGGCGAACGCGGCCATCAGCCCCGTGGCCACGGTGGTCTTGCCGCTGCCCGAGGAGGGCGCGGCGACGACCAGCCGGGGCACCGGCGAGCAGGTCACCACTCGATGCCCTTCTGGCCCTTCTGGCCGGCGTCCATCGGGTGCTTGACCTTGGACATGTCGGTCACCAGGTCGGCGAGGTCCACCAGCTCCGGCGGCGCGTTCCGCCCGGTGACGACGACGTGCTGGGTGCCCGGCCGGTTGCGCAGCACCTCGACGACCTCGGCGGTGTCCACCCACCCCCAGTGCATCGGGTACGCGAACTCGTCCAGCACGTAGAGCCGGTACGTCTCGGCGGCCAGGTCCCGCTTGACCTGCTCCCAGCCCTCCCGGGCCTTCTCCTCGTTGTCCATCTGCGCGTCGCGCTGGACCCAGGACCAGCCCTCGCCCATCTTGTGCCAGTCGACGGTGCCGCCCTCGCCGGAGGCGCCGAGCACGCGCAGCGCGTTCTCCTCGCCGACCCTCCACTTCGCGGACTTGACGAACTGGAACACCCCGATCGGCCACCCCTGGTTCCAGGCGCGCAGCGCCAGTCCGAAGGCGGCGGTGGACTTGCCCTTGCCGACGCCGGTGTGCACGACCACCAGCGGACGGTTGCGTCGCTGACGGGTCGTCAGACCGTCGTCCGGTACGACACTCGGCTGCCCCTGCGGCATTACGCGGCCCTCCTCGAAGTCCCCTGCACATCCCTGACCAGCCCGGCGATGGAATCCGCCCGCAGCCCGTCCAGCGTCACCGCCGTACCGCCCAGCTCACCCGCGAGCTGCCCGGCCAGCCCGAGCCGCACCGGCCCAGACTCGCAGTCCACGACCACGCTCGCGGTGCCCTCGGCCGCGAACAGCCGCGCCGCCCGCCTCGCCAGCGCGACCGGCTCGGTCCCGCCCGTCGCCCGGCCACCGTCCCGGCCGGAGGCGCTTCGCGCCGCCCCGTCACCGGTGGCCCGGCCGTCGGTCACCACCACGACCAGCGCCCGCCGCGCCGGATCCCGCAACCGCTCCACGCGCAGCACCTCGTGCGCCTTGAGCAGCCCGGCCGCCAGCGGCGTCCGGCCTCCCGTCGGCAGCGACTCCAGCCGCGCGGCGGCGGCGTCGACGGAGGAGGTCGGCGGCAGGGCGACCTCGGCGTCCTTGCCGCGGAAGGTCACCAGCCCGACCTTGTCCCGCCGCTGGTAGGCGTCCAGCAGCAGCGACAGCACCGCGCCCTTCACGGCGCCCATCCGCTGCCGGGCCGCCATGGACCCGGAGGCGTCGACCACGAACAGCACGAGGTTCCCCTCCCGGCCCTCCCGGGTCGCCTGCCGCAGATCGTCGCGGCGGATCACCAGCCCGGGCCCGGACCGGCCCCGCGCCCGCTGGTGCGGGGCGGCGGCCTGCACGGTCGCGGCCAGGTGCAGCTTGGTCAGCGCGCCCCGGGGCCGGCGGGCCCCGGTCGTCCGCCCGTGCTCGGTCCGCGCCCGCGACCGCCGCCCGGCGGCCCCCTCGCCGATCCCGGGCACGCTCAGCGCCTTGGTCCGGAACGGTTCGGCGGCACGGGCGGGCGCCTGCTCCCGCGAGCCGGACGGCTGCGACTGCCCGCCCTCACCGGCCTCGGGCCGCGCGGCGCTGCCGCCGTCGTCCTGCGGACCGGCGTCGGGCGCGGGCCGCCCACCGCCGCCACCGGGACCGTCGGGGTCGGGATCACCGTCGCCGCCGCCGTCCCCGCCGTTACCGCCCTCCTCGTCGCTCCCGGAGGACTGCTCCAGCGTCTCGTCCAGCTTGTCCTCGTCGAGACCGGGCGCGTCGAAGGGATTGCGCCGGCGCCGGTGCGGCAGCGCGAGCAGCGCGGCCTGCCGGACGTCCTCGGCGAGCACGTCCGTGCGCCCGGCCCACGCGGCCAGCGCGGTCGCCGTACGGGCCATCACGATGTCGGCGCGCATGCCGTCCACCTCGAAGGCCGCGCAGGTCGCCGCGATCTGCCGCAGCGCACCGTCGCCGAGCCGCACCCGCGGCAGCAACTCCCGTGCCGCGACGATGCGCTGCCGGACGGCCGCCTCCTCACCGGCCCATCCGGCGGCGAACGCGGCCGGATCGTCGTCGTAGGCGAGCCGGCGCCGGACCACCTCCACCCGCTGCTCCGGCTCCCGCGACGCGGCGACCTCCACGGTCAGCCCGAACCGGTCCAGCAACTGGGGCCGCAGCTCGCCCTCTTCGGGATTCATGGTGCCGACGAGCAGGAACCGGGCGGCGTGCCGCACGGAGACGCCCTCGCGCTCGACGTACGAGGCGCCCATGGCCGCGGCGTCCAGCAGCAGGTCGACCAGGTGGTCGTGGAGGAGGTTGACCTCGTCGACGTAGAGGATGCCCCGGTGGGCGTCGGCCAGCAGACCCGGCTCGAACGCCTTCACGCCCTCGGCGAGCGCCCGCTCGATGTCGAGCGCGCCGACCAGCCGGTCCTCGGAGGCGCCGACGGGGAGTTCGACCATGCGGGCGGCCCGCTGGGCGCCCGGCCCCGGCTCGTGCGGGCCGTCCGGGCAGGACGGGTCCGGTGCCGCCGGGTCGCAGGAGAACCGGCAGCCCGGCACCACGGCCACCTCGGGCAGCAGCGCCGAGAGGGCCCGCACCGCCGTGGACTTGGCGGTGCCCTTCTCGCCGCGCACCAGCACACCGCCCACCGCCGGGGACACGGCGTTCAGCAGCAGCGCGAGCCGCAGGTCGTCCTGGCCGACAACGGCCGTGAACGGAAACGGGGTTGTCACTGGTCGCCCTCCAGATCGCCTTCCAGCTCCAGGTAGGTGGCGCGCAGCCGCTCCAGCGTGTCCGCGTCCGGCTCCGCCCACAGCCCGCGGTCCGCCGCCTCCAGCAGCCGCTCGGTGATGCCGCGCAGCGCCCACGGGTTGGACTTCCTCATGAAGTCCCGGTTCTCCGGGTCGAAGACGTACTCGGCGCTGAGCTTCTCGTACATCCAGTCGTCGACCACGCCCGCCGTGGCGTCGTAGCCGAACAGGTAGTCCACGGTCGCCGCCATCTCGAAGGCGCCCTTGTAGCCGTGCCGGCGCATCGCCGCCATCCAGCGCGGGTTGACCACCCGGGCCCGGAAGACACGGTGCGTCTCCTCGCCCAGCGTGCGCGTCCTCACCTGGTCGGGGACGGCCGAGTCGCCCACGTAGGCCTCGGGGTTGGCGCCGGTGAGGTGCCGCACCATGGCGACCATGCCGCCGTGGTACTGGAAGTAGTCGTCGGCGTCGACCAGGTCGTGCTCGCGGGTGTCGACGTTCTTCGCCGCCACCGCGATCCGCCGGAACGCCGTCTCCATGTCCCCGCGCGCCGCGCGCCCGTCGAGCCCGCGGCCGTAGGCGTAGCCGCCCCACACCGCGTACACCTCGGCGAGGTCGGCGTCGGATCGCCAGTTCCGGGCGTCGATCAGCGGCAGCAGACCGGCGCCGTACGCGCCCGGCTTGGAGCCGAAGATGCGGGCCGTCGCGCGCCGCCGGTCACCGTGCTCCGCCGCGTCCTCCGCCACGTGCGCCCGCACGTAGTTGGACCCGGCGGGCTCGTCCAGCTCCGCCACCGCCCGCACCGCGTCGTCGATCAGACCGACCACGTGCGGGAACGCGTCGCGGAAGAACCCGGAGATGCGGACCGTGACGTCGATGCGCGGCCGGCCCAGCTCCTCCAGGCCGATCACCTCGAACCCCGTCACCCGGCGCGAGGCGTCGTCCCAGACCGGGCGGCAGCCCAGCAGCGCCAGGATCTCGGCGATGTCGTCGCCCTGGGTGCGCATCGCGGACGTGCCCCACACGGTCAGGCCCACGGACCGCGGGTACTCGCCGGTGTCCTGCAGATACCGCTGGACCAGGGAGTCCGCGAGCGACTGGCCGACCTCCCAGCTCAGCCGGGACGGAATCGCCTTGGGGTCGACCGAGTAGAAGTTCCGGCCCGTGGGCAGCACGTTGACCAGGCCACGGGTCGGCGAACCCGACGGACCGGCCGGGACGTATCCGCCGTTCAGGGCGCGCAGGATGTTCCCGATCTCGTCGGTGGTGCGGGCGAGCCGCGGTACGACCTCGGCGCAGGCGAACTCCAGCACCGCGACGGCGTCCGGGAGCCGCGTGCCGAGCACGTCGTCCAGCACGACGGGCACGGCCGCCCGGTCCCACGCCCGGGACTCCATGCCCTCCGCGATCCGCCGGCACAGCTGCTCCAGCAGGTCGATGGCGTCGGACGCCGTACGGGATGGGCCCGCCGCCAGGTCCGTCAGTTCCACCGGCACCTTCACCGGCGCACCCGGCTCGGCCAGCAGCTCCTTCTCCACCAGCCCGAAGTGTCCGGCCAGCGAGGCCCGCAGACCCGGCAGCGCGTTGGCACGGCCGCCCCAGACCTGCGAGGCGCGCAGCACGGCGAGGACGAGGTTGACCCGCGGTTCGCCGGCCGGGCCGCCGCCGAGGATGTGCAGGCCGTCGCGGATCTGCACGTCCTTGATCTCGCACAGATAGCCGTCGATGTGCATGACGAACTCGTCGAACTCCGCGTCGTCCGGCTGCTCGTCCACGTGCAGGTCGTGGTGCAGCTCGGCGGCCTTGACGAGGGTCCAGATCTGGGCGCGCACGGCGGGCGCCTTCACCGGGTCCAGGTCGGAGACGAGCGCGTACTCGTCGAGCAGCTGCTCCAGCTTGGCCAGGTCGCCGTAGGTGTCCGCGCGCGCCATCGGCGGCACCAGGTGGTCGACGACCGTGGCGTGCCCGCGCCGCTTGGCCTGCGTGCCCTCGCCGGGATCGTTCACGATGAACGGGTAGACCAGCGGCAGGTCGCCGAGGACCGCGTCGGGGGCGCAGCCGCCGCTCAGGCCCAGGCCCTTGCCCGGCAGCCACTCCATCGTGCCGTGCTTGCCCATGTGCACGACCGCGTCGGCGCCGAAGCTGTTCTCCAGCCAGCGGTAGGCCGCCATGTAGTGGTGGGAGGGCGGCATGTCGGGGTCGTGGTAGATGGCGATCGGGTTCTCGCCGAAGCCGCGCGGCGGCTGGATCATCACGACGACGTTCCCGAACCGCAGCGAGGCCAGCACGATGTCGTCGCCGTCCACGTACAGGCCGCCCGGCGGCTCGCCCCACGCCTCGGTCATGGCGTCGCGCAGCTCCGGGTCCAGCTTCGCGAACCACGCCCGGTAGTCGGCGAGCGGTACCCGCGCGGGCGCGGCGGCCAGCTGCTCCTCCGTCAGCCACTCCACGTCGTGGCCGCCCGCCTCGATCAGCCGGTGGATCAGCTCGTCGCCGCCGGCCGGGTACTCGGTGAGCGAGTAGCCGGCGTCGCGCAGCGCGTCCAGCACCCGTACCGCCGAGGCGGGCGTGTCCAGGCCGACCGCGTTGCCGACGCGGGAGTGCTTCGTCGGGTACGCGGTGAAGACGAGGGCGACCTTCTTCTCGGCGTTCGGCTTGTGCTTCAGCCGCGCGTGCCTGACGGCGATGCCGGCGACCCGGGCGGACCGCTCGGGGTCGGCGACGTACACCGGGACCTCGTCCGGGCCCTGCTCCTTGAAGGAGAACGGCACGGTGATCAGGCGGCCGTCGAACTCGGGGATCGCGACCTGCATCGCCGCGTCCATGGGGGACAGGGCGGCGTCCGACTCCGCCCACGCGGCCCGCGAGGAGGTGAGGCACAGGCCCTGCAGCACGGGGACGTCGAGGTCGGCGAGCGCGCCGATGTCCCAGGACTCCTCGTCGCCGCCCGCGGAGGCCTGTGAGGCGTGCGTGCCGCCCGCCGCGAGGACGGTGGCGACCAGCGCGTCGGCCCGGCCCAGCAGCTCGTACAGCCCGGCGTCCGCGCCGCGCAGCGAACCGCAGTACACGGGCAGGGCGTTGGCGCCCTGTGCCTCGATCGCGTCGCACAGGGTGTCCACGAAGCCGGTGTTGCCGCTCAGTTCGTGCGCCCGGTAGAAGAGCACGCCCACCGTCGGCCGGCCCTCGGTGAAGGCGCGGTCGCCGTGGACGCCGTACTCGGGCATCTTCCGCGGCCCGTCGAAGCCCTCGCCGGTGAGCAGCACGGTGTCGGACAGGAACCGGGACAGCTCCAGCAGGTTCGCGGGGCCGCCCTCGACCAGGTACTTCAGCGCCTCGGCCACCACACCGGCGGGCACGGACGACTCGGCCATCAGCTCGGCGTCCGGGACGGACTCGCCGCCCAGCAGCACGGCCGGCACACCGGACGCCTTCAACGCGGCCAGCCCGTCCTCCCAGGCCCGCTTGCCGCCCAGCAGCCGTACGACGGCGATGCCGGCGCCGTCGATCAGGCCCGGCAGCTCCCCGGCGACGTCGATCCGGGTCGGGTTGCCGATCCGGTACCCGGCGCCACAGGCCCGGGCCGCCAGCAGATCCGTGTCGGCGGTCGACAACAACAACACTGTGCTCATGCGGGCGCTCCCGGTGGAATGAATGGCAGTCCTTGCGGCGCGCCCGACTCGATGAGCCGCCAGAGCGCGTCCGTGTCCGCGTGCTGTTCGATCAGGTCGCCGAGCCGGTCGAGCTGCTCCTCGCGCAGCGCGGCGAAGGAGGTGTCCGGGGCCGGTACGAAGCGGCGGCCCGCGGCGGCGGCCACCTCGCGCAGGAAGGCCCGCCGGAAGCCGTCCGACTCCAGCGAACCGTGCCAGTGCGTGCCCCAGACGGACCCCACTCGGCAGCCGTCCAGGAAGGTCTCGCCGCCGAGGACCTCGGCGACGCCGTGGTGGATCTCGTACCCCTCGACGCGCTCGCCCAGGGCCTCGCCGGCCGGGCGGGCGAGGGTCTTCTCGCGGGAGAACCGCACCCGCACCGGGAGCAGACCGAGTCCGGGGACGGCGCCGGCGCGCGACTCGACGTCGTCCTCGATGTGCTCGCCGAGGATCTGGAAGCCGCCGCAGACGCCGAGGACCGGGCGGCCCTCGGCGGCCCTGCGCACGAGGGCGTCCGCGAGCCCGCGCTCGCGCAGCCACTCGAGTGCGCGCACGGTGCCGCGGGTGCCCGGCACCACCGCCAGGTCGGCGTCGGCCAGTTCCTCCGGCCGGTCCACGAAACGCACGACGACCCCGGGTTCGGCGGCGAGCGCGTCCACGTCGGTGAAGTTGGACATGAGCGGGATCGCGCAGACGGCGACCCGCAGCACGTCCTCGCCGACCGGGGGAGCGACGGCGGACTCCCGGACGGTTCCGCGCAGCGAGACCCGCAGTCCGTCCTCCTCGTCGATGCCGAGCCCGTGCCGGAAGGGCAGCACGCCGTACGTGTGCCGCCCGGTGAGCCCGTGCAGCATCTCCAGGCCCGGTTCCAGCAGGGAGACGTCCCCGCGGAACTTGTTCACCAGGAACCCGGCGACCAGTTCCTGGTCCTCGGGCGAGAGAAGGGCGACCGTGCCGAAGAAGGAGGCGAAGACGCCGCCGCGGTCGATGTCGCCGACCACGAGCACGGGCAGCCGCGCGTTCCGCGCGATCCCCATGTTGACGATGTCGGTCCGCCGCAGATTGATCTCCGCGGGCGACCCGGCCCCCTCACAGATCACCGCGTCATACGTGCCCCGCAACTCGGCCAGGCACTCCAGCACGGTGCCCAGGAGCCGCTGCTGCCGGCCACCGTGGTACCCGCGCGCGCTCAGTTCGCCCACCGGCCTGCCCAGCAGCACGACCTGGCTGCTCTGTTCGCCGCCCGGCTTGAGCAGCACCGGGTTCATCAGCGCGGTCGGCTCCACGCGGCACGCCTGCGCCTGCATGGCCTGCGCCCGCCCTATCTCCGCGCCCTGACGGGTCACGAAGGAGTTGAGGGACATGTTCTGCGCCTTGAACGGCGCGACCTTCACGCCCTGGCGCACCAGCCACCGGCAGATCCCGGCCGTGACGACGCTCTTGCCGGCGTCGGAGGTGGTGCCGGCGACGAGGAGACCCCCGCTCACTTCCCACGTCCCTTCACGAGTCGGCGCGCGGCGACGGTGACGCCGAGCGCGAGCAGGCCGACGCGGCGGGAGAGCCGCACGGCGCGGTCGATGTCGGTGGTCCGGACGGCGCGCCCGGCGTCCCCGTTGAGCACGGGCCGGTGTTCGACGCGTCCGGCATAGGAGAGCGTTCCGCCGAGCCGCACGCCGAGGGCGCCCGCGAACGACGCCTCGACGGGGCCGGCGTTGGGACTCGGGTGCTCGGCGGCGTCCGCCCGCCAGGCCCTCACGGCCCCCCGGGGGTCGGGTCCGGCGAGCACGGCGAGCGCGGCGGTCAGCCGTGCGCCGGGCCATCCGGCGAGGTCGTCCAGACGGGCGGAGGCCCATCCGTAGCGCCGGTGACGGGGCGACCTGTGACCCACCATCGCGTCGAGGGTGTTGACCGCGCGGAAGCCCAGCAGTCCGGGCACCCCGGCCGCGGCGCCCCACACCAGGGCGCCCACCACGGCGTCGGAGGTGTTCTCGGCGACCGACTCGACCACGGCCCGGGCGATCCCGTCGGCGTCGAGCGCCTGGGGGTCCCGGCCGCACAGATGGGGCAGCCGCGCGCGGGCGGCCTCGACGTCACCGGTCTCGAGGGCGCGCCCGATGGTGCGGGCCTCCCGGGCGAGCGAGGTGCCGCCGACGACGGCCCAGGTGGCGGCGGCGGTCAGCGCGGCGGAGGCGGTGGGGGAGGGGCGTACGGCGCGTGCGGCCACGGCACCGAGTGCGACGGCGCCACCGGCGCACACGACGGTGTGCAGGGCGCCCCAGCCGCGGTGGTCGTGCCACAACGCGCGTTCCACGGCCGCGGCCGTCCGCCCGAACACGGCGACCGGGTGCCCGCGGCGCGGATCGCCGAGGAGCAGGTCACCGAGAAGGCCGGCGGCGGCGCCGTACGCGTAGGAGCGATCGGCACCCATCGGCTCAGCCGGCCGCGAGGGCCGTGGGTACAGGAGCGGGCCTGGTACGGGTCCTTCGGCAGCCGAGCATGGCGATATGGGTCCTCACTCAGGGTGTCCGCGCCCTGGTTCGACGAGTTCCGGCGGTGAGAGTTCCTGGCTCCCGGGGAGTTCTTCCCCGGTGACAGTGGCGGGACCGCGCCGGATTCGCACCGGCTTCCTCTTCTGCCGCCGTTCATGGCCTGGGCAGTCCACCACGCACCCGGAAGGGCCGTCAACTTGCCGTTGACCTGCGCGGGGAGAGTGTGCCGATCCCCACACCCGGACTGTGACCGGGAGGGTTTGCCGGGAAGCTCGCGGCGTCCGGTGCTGGGGGTACCTGCCTCAGGGGCGTGCGAGCACGCGGAAGGCTCCGCTCCCGAAGTGCCGGGAGCGGAGCCCTGGGTCGTTCGCGAGTGCCGGTCAGGCCTTCGCGACGATGAGGTACATGCCGTACGCCACCGCCGCCGCGCAGGCGGCGAAGCAGACGTAGGCGCCGGTGACGGCGAGGGCGGCGGAGTCGCCCTGGGCCGCGGCCCGCTCGCGCCGGGCCAGGCCCCTGATGCCGACCGTGAACAGGGCCACCAGGCCCACCGTGACCACGAGGCTGACGCCGAAGACGGAACCGATGGCCGCCCAGTCGATCTTCATGATGCTTCCTTCGTAACCGGGTGCTCGGGGTCAGACCGTGGCGGCCGGCGGGGCCGCCGGGGCGTGGCCGGCGATCGGGGCCGGCTCGGTGGACTGCTGCGGGAAGGCGATGGCCGCCTCCCCGGCGACCGTGCCCGCGGGCGGCGGGATCACGGCGGCGATGGCGGTGGTCACCACACCGGCCGGCTCCGCGTCGTCGGCGACGACGTTGGTGTGGTCGACGACCTCGCGGCGGGAGATCTTCCAGATCGCGGCGCTCGCGGCGACCAGGAAGACGGCGACGGCGGCGGTGCCCCAGTCACCCAGGTCCGTGACGGCCTCGGCGCCGGCGCCGACCAGTGCGGCGGCCGGGAGGGTCAGCGCCCAGGCGACGAACATGCGGGTCGCGGTGGACCAGCGGACCACACCGCCCTTGCGGCCCAGGCCCGTGCCCATCACCGAGCCGGAGACGACGTGGGTGGTGGACAGGGAGAAGCCGAGGTGAGAGGAGGCCAGGATGGCGGTCGCGGCGCTGGTCTGCGCGGCGAAGCCCTGACGCGGCTCCAGGTCGGTCAGGCCCTTGCCCATGGTGCGGATGATGCGCCAGCCGCCGATGTAGGTGCCGAGCGCGATGGCGAGGCCCGCGGAGAGGATCACCCAGACGGGAGGGTTCGACCCGGGGGCGATGGAGCCGCCCGCGATCAGCGCGAGGGTGATGATGCCCATCGTCTTCTGGGCGTCGTTGGTGCCGTGGGCGAGGGAGACCAGGCCCGCGGAGGCGATCTGGCCGGCGCGGTAGCCCTTGCGGGTGGCCTCGCCCTCGGCCGTGCCGCCGATGCCGTAGGAGAGGCGGGTGGCCAGCATGGCGGCGAGACCCGCCACGACCGGCGCGGCGACCGCCGGGAGCAGGACCTTGGTGACGAGGACGTCGCCGTGCACGGCGCCGAAGCCGGCGGAGGCGACGGTGGCGCCTATCAGGCCGCCCATCAGGGCGTGGGAGGAACTGGAGGGGAGGCCCACCAGCCAGGTCAGCAGGTTCCAGAGGATCGCGCCGACCAGGGCGGCGAAGATGACCTCGGGACGGATGCCGTTCTCATCGACGAGACCCTTGGAGATCGTGTTGGCGACCTCCACGGAGAGGAAAGCGCCCACAAGGTTGAGCACGGCGGACATGGCCACCGCGACCTTGGGCTTCAGCGCGCCGGTCGAGATGGTGGTGGCCATCGCGTTGGCGGTGTCGTGGAAACCGTTCGTGAAATCGAACGCGAGTGCGGTTACCACCACAATCGCGAGGATCAGCGAGAAGCTTTCCATTTACCCAGGCAATCGTTCGAGCGTCATTGGCGCGTCGACCGTAGGCAACCTGGGTGAACAGAAGATGAACTGGGTCGGGCGTGGTGGTGTCCGTAACGAGGGATCGGGGTTCCGCTTGGCCCCGCCCGGCCCCCGCGCCCCTTGGCTACCGGCCCCGCGCGAAGGCCCGCAGCCGGCCGGCCCGGCCGTTGAAGAGATTCTGGTCACCCGGCAGCCCGCCCTTCACGCGGTACTGCCAGAACGTCCAGTACCGCCATCCGCCCGGCAGCCTCCCCGGCCGCGAGCTGCCGTGATGGGCGATCCACAGGGCGTGGGTGGCGGAGAAGGCGTGGCTGTCGCCGGTGCAGAGCCTCCACCAGTGGGCCGTCGTGTAGATCACCGGACGGCGGCCGGTCTCCCGCTCGACCTCGTCGCTGAAGGAGCGGATCCAGCGGACCATCCGGGCCCTGCCCACCCCGTAGCACCGCTGCTTCCTGTCGTACGGGTTGTATTCGATGTCCAGCGCGGGCGGCAGCGTCCAGCCGTCCGGCCGCCAGTCGCCGCCGTGCCGCACGAAGTAGGCCGCCTGCCGGGCGCCGGACGAGGTGTCCGGCCGCGCGAAGTGGTACGCGCCCCGCAGCAGGCCCGCCCGGCGCGCACCGGCGTACTGCGGGGAGAAGTAGGGGTTGCGGTAGTCCGTGGACTCGGTCGCCTTCACGTAGACGAACCGCGCTCCCTTCGCCCGCGCGGTCGGCCAGTCGACGTGCCTCTGGTGCGACGACACGTCATGGCCCCGGGGCGGCCGGGCGGCCGCCGCCGGTGCGACGCCCGCGAGGGCGAGCACGGTCGTGGCCGCCGCCAGGGCCCCGGCGCGGCGACGGAGCGGAGTGCGGTCACGGGCCATGCGTCGGCTCCCGGAGTGGCGGGCGAAGGATCGCCGGGCGGAGCCTCATTCAAGATGCTGTGATCACCGGATCAACAGTTCCTCCGGCTGGTTCGTGACCGTTTCCGTCCGTTCGGGGGTACGGCTTCCGGCCCGGTACCGGCGGCCGCCCCACCCCGCGGCGCACCGGCTGGCAGGATCGCCGCATGGCTGAACGACGGTGGGACGCGGCAGGGCGGGCGGCGGGCGGAGCGACGGGGGAGCGGGAGAGGGAGACCGCGCGTGGCTGGGCGGCGCTGGTCGCCACGGCCCGCCGGACGGTCGCCGACGGCCTGGTGGTCGGCACCTCGGGCAACGTCTCCGCACGCGTCGGCGACCTCGTCCTGGTCACCCCGTCCGGCGTCCCCTACGACCGGCTCGGCCCGGACGACGTCACCGGTGTCGACCTCACCGGACGCCAGGTGCTCGGCACCCTCGTGCCGACCAGCGAGCTGCCCATGCACCTCGCCGTCTACCGCACCACCGACGCCCGCGCGGTCGTCCACACCCACGCCGTGCACGCCACGGCCGTCTCCACCCTGGTGGACGAGCTGCCCCCGATCCACTACATGACCGGCGCCCTCGGCGGCCCCGTACGGGTCGCCCCCTACGCGGCCTACGGCACCGACGAACTGGCCGGGAACATGCTCCGCGCCCTCACCGGCCGCTCCGGCTGCCTGCTGCGCAACCACGGCACGATCACCTACGGCGCCACCCTCGACCAGGCCTACGACCGCACCGCCCAGCTGGAGTGGATGTGCCGCCTGTGGCTGACGGCGTCCTGCGTGCCGGGTCTGACGCCGTCGTTGCTGACGGAGGCACAACTCGCCGAAGCCGGGGCACGCTTGAAGGGATACGGCCAACGGAGGTGACCCCTTGCCGCGCAGTCCCCAGGTCCGACGGTTGTTCGACCGGCTCTCCCGCACGGTGACCGGGAAGGCGGTGCGGAGTCCCGCACCACCCCGGTGGGCACTCCGCCCGGCCCTTCCGCTGGCCGGTGTCGGTGGCGCCCCCGACACTGGACACGTGCGTCCAGTCAAAGCGACCGCCACCGCGCTCACCGCCGTCCTCGCCGCCGGCGCGGCATCCGTGGCCGCAGGCCGCCTCGCCAGCGACGCCGCGCTCAGAGCACCCGCGGGGCGCCCCCTGCCGACCGAGCCCCGGCTCACCGTGCACGGCACGGACACCGGCCGGATCGCCCTGACCCGCGACCTGGCCTCCCTGCGCCCCGGCACCTACGGGCTGGCCGGCGACGGCTCCCACGCGGTCGTCGGCCCCGTCCTGGAGACGGCCGAGCACACGGCCGACAGCGTCGTACGCCGCCTGGAACGCGTCACACACGGCGCCTTCGCCCCGGGCGACGCGGTCTGGCTCACCCCGAACCTCTACGTCGGCAACCCGGGCACCGCCCTCGGCCTCGACCACGCCGACGTCGACGTGCCCGGCGAACTGGGGGCCCTGCCCGCCTGGTTCCTGCCCGGCCACCGGGACACCTGGGTGATCGCCGTGCACGGACTCGGCGCCACCCGCGAACAGGCCATGAACGTCATGCGCTTCCTGCACGGCCGCCGGCTGCCGGTCCTCGCGCTCGCCTACCGCGGGGACCTCGGCGCCCCCCGCCCGCCGGACGGGCTGAACCACCTCGGCGAGACCGAGTGGCGGGACGTCGACGCGGCGATCCGCTACGCCGTCCGCTACGGCGCCCGCCGCGTCGTCCTGCTCGGCTGGTCCACCGGAGCCACGATGGCCCTGCGCGCCGCCGAGCACTCCGCGGTGCGCGAGCGCGTCGCCGGGCTGTTCCTCGACTCGCCGGTGCTGAGCTGGGAGGCCACCCTGCGGGCCCTGGCCCGGGCCCGGCACACCCCGCAGCCCCTGCTGCCGCTCGCCGTGCGGGCCGCGCAGGGCCGCGCCGGGCTGCACGCCGACCGGACCGCCGAGATCACCGACCCGGCCCGGCTGGCCGTGCCCACCCTGGTCGTCCACGGCCCGGACGACCACGTGGCCCCCTGGGAGTTCTCCCGCCGGCTCGCCCGGCGCCGTCCCGATCTGGTGGCCCTGCACACCGTCGCGGGCGCCCCGCACGCGGCGATGTGGAACGCGGACCCCAAGGAGTACGAGGAGCGCCTTCGCCGCTTCCTGACCCCGCTGATGTGAGGGCCGCGGGCCCCGGCGCGCGACCCGGCGCACGCCCGCGCCCCGGAGCGACCCCCGGCCGTTCCGTTTCAAGCCGTACCACTGGCCGGATCCCGCCTGTCCGCTCCGGAGCCGCCCCGCGGCACGGTCGCCCCTGTCGCCCGCTGTGTCATTCCGTTTGGGTTTTCGGACCGTCAACCGCAAGACTGCACCCGTGACGTCCCGTATCCCGCGCGACTCCAGGCTTCGACTCGTCCGACCCCGACCCCTGGCCGCCGCCCCCAGAGCTGTGAACCAGCGGCGCCCGCGCCGCCCCGCGCCCCGGCCGCCGGAGGGCACCCCCGCCCCCGCCGAACTGGCCGGAATGGCCCGCACCGGCCTGGCCGGCCCGGTCCGCGTGGCCCGCTGGGCCGACGCCGCCCTCGGCCCCGGCCGGGACGGCGCCACCGGCGACGGCAAGGCCACCCTCTCCGACGCGACCGCCGAACGGGCCGCCGCCGATCTCGGCCTGAGCGCCGCTCAGGTCCGCGCCGACTGGGACACCGCCCGCCTCGCCGGACTCGTCGAGGTGCACGGCGACGACGCGCGCCCCGGCTGGCGGCTGCGCGCCTGGAACCGCGACGACAGCGCCGTGCTGCGCGGCTGGGTCGCCCTCTTCGACGCCTGGTCCCTGGCCTGCCCCGAACCCGCGGGGCACGAACCGGCCGCCGTCGCCGAGGTCGTCTCGGCCATGCCCCAGGTGCTCTCCTTCCTGCAGCTGTCCGCCGGGCCGGTCCCGGTGGAGCAGCTGCTCGACCTGCTCCAGCAGCGGGTCACGGAACTGCGCACCGAGCGCTGCGAGGTCTCCTACGAGGCCGGTGCGGAGCGTCCCGCCGGATCCCCGGGCCCGGCCGATCCCGCGCCCGCCGCCGACGCCCCGCTCGCGCCCCTGCTCGACTGGGCGCTGGGCGCCCTCGCCTCCGTCGGCGCCCTGACCTACGGCGACGGCCAGGCCACGCTCACCCCGCTGGGCAGCTGGGCGGTCTGGGTCAAGCTGGAGCAGATCTGCGTGGCCGCGCAGAGCCCCGCCGGGAACATCGAGCAGTCCGCCGAGAACATGCTCCGCGGCTGCGCGCAGCTCCGCCCCAACGCGGCCCGCGCCGAGTACCGCGCCTGGCTCGCCGCCCGCACCGTCGGCGGCGCCGTCACCGAGCTGATCGACGCCGCCCGGGGCGAGGACGCCCTGCTGCGCGGTCTGGCCTTCGAGGCGCTGCGCGTCGTCGGCGCCCCGGCCGAGCCCGACGTACGGGCCGTGGTGGACGAGCCGGCGCTCAGACCGTACGCCCTGCTGTGGCTCGCCGAGCACGACGGCGTCGACCCGGAGGACGCCCACGAGGCACTCACCCGCGAGGAGGCCACCTGGCTGTGGGTGGACACCGCCGCGGCCGTCGCCGACCACGGTGAGGCGCCGATGCTGGTCCGGCACCTGGAGGCCGCGGTGCAGCCCACCGTCCCCCAGCTGCTCGACGAGGTCCGCGCCGTCGGTCACCCCCGCACCGTGCAGGTCCTGGTCGCCCTCGCCGCCGCGCACCCCGACCCCGCCCTGGCCAAGGCCGTGCGCCGGGCCGCCTTCCAGGTGCACACCGGGGGCTGAGCGGCCGGCCCCGGGCGCCGGTCGAGGGAGCGCGGGCGCCGGGGCCCGGAGGCCGCCCCCGGCGTCCCGGGACGTGTGCCACCGAACACGCGGACGCAGGAAAACCGCTTGCACGACCCCGTTAGACTTTCCTCCATGGCCATTCTCCTCGCGCATTAGACGGCGGGAACGTCCTCAGCCGTCCACCCGTCAACCCCTGTACGCCCTGGAGTCTGTCCGTGATCTCCGCCTCCGGTATCGAGCTGCGCGCCGGTGCGCGCGTCCTCATCGAGAACGCCACCTTCCGTATCGCCAAGGGCGACCGCGTCGGCCTCGTCGGCCGCAACGGCGCGGGCAAGACGACGCTCACCAAGTGCCTGGCCGGCGAGGGCATCCCGGCCGGCGGCACCATCACCCGCTCCGGCGAGGTCGGCTACCTGCCCCAGGACCCCCGCACCGGTGACCTGGACGTCCTCGCCCGCGACCGCGTCCTGTCGGCGCGCGGCCTGGACGTGCTCATCCGCAAGATGCGCGAGAACGAGCAGCGCATCGCCAACGGCAAGGGCGCCACCCGCGACAAGGCCATGAAGCAGTACGAGCGCCAGGAGACCGAGTTCCTCACCAAGGGCGGGTACGCCGCCGAGGCCGAGGCCGCCACCATCGCCGCCGCGCTCAACCTGCCCGACCGTGTGCTCGGCCAGCCGCTGCACACCCTCTCCGGCGGTCAGCGCCGCCGCATCGAGCTGGCCCGGATCCTGTTCTCGGACGCCGACACCCTTCTGCTGGACGAGCCGACCAACCACCTCGACGCGGACTCGATCACCTGGCTGCGCGACTACCTGAAGACCTACCGCGGCGGCTTCATCGTGATCTCCCACGACGTCGACCTGGTCGAGACCGTCGTGAACAAGGTGTTCTACCTGGACGCCAACCGCTCCCAGATCGACATCTACAACATGGGCTGGAAGCTCTACCAGCAGCAGCGCGAGGCCGACGAGAAGCGCCGCAAGCGCGAGCGGGCCAACGCCGAGAAGAAGGCCGCCGCGCTGCACTCGCAGGCCGACAAGATGCGCGCCAAGGCCACCAAGACGGTCGCCGCGCAGAACATGGCCCGCCGCGCCGACAAGCTGCTCTCCGGCCTGGAGGCGGTGCGCCAGTCCGACAAGGTCGCCAAGCTGCGCTTCCCGGAGCCCGCGCCCTGCGGCAAGACCCCGCTGATGGCCGAGGGCCTGTCGAAGTCGTACGGCTCGCTGGAGATCTTCACCGACGTCGACCTGGCCATCGACAAGGGCTCCCGGGTCGTCATCCTGGGCCTCAACGGCGCCGGCAAGACCACGCTGCTGCGGCTCCTCGGCGGCGTCGAGCAGCCGGACACCGGCAAGGTCGTCCCCGGTCACGGCCTCAAGCTCGGCTACTACGCGCAGGAGCACGAGACCCTGGACCCCGAGCGCACGGTCCTGGAGAACATGCGCTCGGCCGCCCCCGACATGGACCTGGTGGAGGTCCGCAAGGTGCTGGGCTCGTTCCTGTTCTCCGGCGACGACGTCGACAAGCCGGCCGGCGTCCTGTCCGGCGGCGAGAAGACGCGTCTGGCCCTGGCCACGCTCGTCGTCTCCTCGGCGAACGTTCTGCTCCTGGACGAGCCGACCAACAACCTGGACCCGGCCAGTCGCGAGGAGATCCTCGGCGCCCTGCGCACCTACAAGGGTGCGGTCGTCCTCGTCACCCACGACGAGGGCGCCGTCGAGGCGCTCCAGCCGGAGCGGATCATCCTGCTGCCGGACGGCGTCGAGGACCTGTGGGGCTCCGACTACGCGGACCTCGTCGCCCTGGCGTGACCGGAGGCCGTTGATCCACCGCGTATGGATCATTCGGCCTAGCCGTGATCCATCATCTGTGTGAGATCTCCTCGTATCGGGGTGTGTCGTACACGGATTTTCCGGCCGATCCCTTGCGTGCCAAGGGGTCGGCCGCTTCGCGTCCCTGACCTGGCACTTCGTGAATCCACCCGTTCGGCCGCGCGGACACGTCCCCTTGGAATGTCGTATTCCGCTTGTGGGGATGCGCTCCTGTCGTCACGACGATGTCTCACGGACCTTGCCGAATGGGTGGCCATCGGGCCCGGGAGGGGTGATCATGAGGAGACCAGAGCGCACTTCCCATGAGGAGGCACGGGTGGCCGAGACTCTGAAGAAGGGCAGCCGGGTGACCGGCGCCGCGCGCGACAAGCTCGCGGCAGACCTGAAGAAGAAGTACGACTCCGGTGCGAGCATCCGGGCGCTGGCCGAAGAGACCGGCCGCTCGTATGGCTTCGTGCACCGGATGCTCAGCGAGTCGGGCGTCACGCTTCGTGGGCGTGGCGGAGCGACCCGGGGCAAGAAGGCCGCGACGTCCTGATTCCGGGCGGCCCATCGGCTTCGATGGTGGCCACCCGGTCGGCCGGCTGATCGACCGGGTGGTTACTGTGCAGTCACTTAGCCTGTCGTGCATGCCGTACGGCAGCGCGTGATGACCGCACTCATCGGAGGCGCCCCATGGCTTCGCCCGACCAGGACCTCGCTCCTGTACTCGACAAGGACGGCGTACGGCTCACCGTCGACGACGCGCTCGCCACGGTGACGCTGACCAATCCGGCCAAGCGCAACGCGCAGAGCCCCGCCCTGTGGCGGGCGCTCGCCGAGGCCGGCCGGTCGCTGCCGGGCTCCGTCCGGGTCGTGGTGCTGCGCGGCGAGGGCAAGTCCTTCTCCGCCGGGCTGGACCGCCAGATGTTCACCCCGGAGGGGATCCCGGGCGAGCCGACCTTCATCGACCTCGCGCGCCGTGACGACGCCGGGCTCGATGCGACCATCGCCGAATACCAGGAGGCTTTCACCTGGTGGCGGCGCAACGACCTCGTGTCCGTCGCCGCCGTACAAGGACATGCCATCGGGGCCGGGTTCCAGCTCGCGCTCGCCTGCGACCTGCGTGTGGTCGCCGACGACGTGCGGTTCGCCATGCGCGAGACCAGCCTCGGCCTCGTCCCCGACCTCACCGGCACGCATCCGCTGGTGGGCCTCGTCGGGTACGCCCGTGCGCTCGAGATCTGCGCGACCGGGCGGTTCGTCGGCGCCGAGGAGGCCGTGACGAGCGGGCTGGCCAGCGTGTCCGTGCCCGCCGGCGACCTCGACGCCGCCACGCGCGACCTGGCGGCGGCGCTGCTGGCCGCCCCGCGGGACGCGGTGGTGGAGACCAAGGCGCTGCTGCGCGGCGCCCTCGACCGCACCTACGACGAGCAGCGTGCCGCGGAGCGGGCCGCCCAGGCCCGGCGCCTGCGGGACCTGGCGGGCGTCGGCGAGTAGGCGCGCCCGTCAGGGTCCGGTGACCGCGGCGGCCGGCCGGTCCACCGCCGTCACCAGCACCCCCACCGTCGGCCGGTCCTCCAGCGCGTCCCGTACGGCCGCGCGGACCCGCCGGGCCACGTCCACGGCCCGGTGGTCCGCGCGCGTCGCCAGCTCCACGCGCACGTGCCGATGCGGCAGGGCCGCCGGCGCACCCCGCTCCTCCAGGTGCACCGCCCGGCCCAGGCCGCCCAGCGCACCGGTCAGAGTACTCACCCCGGGAACGGCCAGCGCGGCGTCCGCCACCCGGGACTCCTCGGCGTCCGTGACCTCCCTGGCGGGCACGGGCCGCGGCGCGCTCACGGCCGAACGCGCGTCACCGTCCTCCTCCAGCAGCTCCGTCACCCGCAGGTCGACGTCCGTCACCGTGAGGCCGAGCCGCCCGGCCGCGGCCGCCGCCAGCGCCCGCCGCAGCCGGGCCGCCACCGCCGGCAGCGGCTCGGCGGCCGACGCGGCGAAGTCCGCCGTCACCCGCAGCGCGCCCGGCGGCAGGGCCCCCGGCGGAGGCGGCACCACCGGTGCCGGCGCGTCCTCCGCCCCGGCGAGCGCGATCCGCAACGCGCCCAGTCGCACCTGCGGGACGCCGTCGGCCGCAGCGAGCCCCAGCACCGCCCCCGCCGCCGCCTCCGTGATCCACGCGCCGTCGTGCGGCCCGCCGAGCGGCAGCAGTCTGCCGAGCCCCACCTGCTGCCGTACCGCCCGCGCCCACCGTTCCGCCGTCATTCCTCCAGACTGCCGCATCCTCGGCGCGCAACCGAGCAACCTTGCTTACGGTGGTAGGGACGACGACCGAGAGGGACGTACGGCGATGACCGAGATGACGACGACCCCGGAAGGCGGCCACGAGCCGCAGGTGTCGACCCACAAGACCACCCGGCGCGGCGGTGGCGATCCGGCCACCCGGGGACGGACCACCATCGCCGACGGCGTCGTCGAGAAGATCGCCGGGCTCGCCGCCCGCGACGTCCTCGGCGTCCACGCCATGGGCAGCGGACTCGCCCGCACCTTCGGGGCCGTGCGCGACCGGGTGCCCGGCGGCGGCAAGTCGGTGACCCGGGGGGTGAAGGCCGAGGTCGGCGAGGTGCAGACCGCGCTCGATCTGGAGATCGTCGTCGACTACGGCGTCGCGATCTCCGACGTGGCCCACGCCGTGCGGGAGAACGTGATCGCCGCCGTGGAACGCATGACCGGACTCGAAGTGGTCGAGGTCAACATCGCGGTGAGCGACGTCAGGCTGCCCGAGGAAGAGGAGGAGGAACCCGAGGTGCCCCGCATTCAGTGAACCGGCACGCACGCGGCACCGTCGGTGCCACGAGTAACAGGAGCGCTGCATGAACATGGCCGCGATCGGCATGATCGCCGGAATGGCACTCGGCTTCGCCGGCTGGTTCGGCGGGTTCGGCGCCTTCCTCCTGGTGGCGGCGCTCGGCGCCGTCGGCTTCGTCGCCGGCCGGTTCGCGGAGGGCGACCTGGACCCGGGCGACTTCTTCCGCGGCCGCGGTGGCCGCCGCGGCCCGCGGTGAGCACGGTGAGCGCCGGCACCGGCACGTCGCGCCCGCCGTCGCCCGCCGTGCCGCCGGGGGAGCGCGGTGCCACGCGCATCGCCGACCGGGTCGTGGCGAAGATCGCCGCCCAGGCCGCCCGAGAGGCGCTGCCGCCCCCGCCCGGTGCGGCCGCCGCCCCGCACGCCACGGTCGTGCTCCGGCACGAGACCGCCCGCGTCCGACTCCGCCTCGCCCTCGGCTACCCCTGTGACATCGGCGCCCGCTGCGCCGCCGTCCGCCGCCGTGTCACGGAGCGGCTGGGCACCCTGGCGGACCTGGAGGTGACCGAGGTCGCCGTCAGCGTGGAGCGGCTGCACCCGACGCCGGCGACCGGCACGGCCGACGGGAGGACGCGATGAGCGAACCGCACGCCGGCCCGGCCCTCGGGGAGACGCCCGGCACCGCCGCACCCGCACCCCGCGGCAGCGGCCGCTTCTGGTCCCCGCGCCGTGTCCCCGCCGCCCTCGCCGCCGTGCTGCTCCTCGCCGGCACCGGCCTCCTGCTCTACGACATCGCCGCCGTACGGGCCGGCCACCCCGCGATGCACTGGCGCCGCGCGCTGGCCCTGGACCTGGCCGAGCGGCACCTCGACGACCCCTGGGTGCTCACCGGCGCGGGCGTCGCCGCCGCCCTCGGCCTGTGGCTGGTCGTCCTCGCCGTCACACCCGGCCTGCGCGGCCTGCTGCCCATGCTGCGCCCCCACCCCGACGTCCGCGCCGCCCTGCGGCGCGACGCGGCGGCGCTCCTGCTCCGCGACCGCGCCATGGACGTGTCCGGGGTCCGCTCCGTACGGGTGCGGATGCGCCGCGGGAAGGCCGACGTCCGCGCCGTCGCGCACTTCCGCGAGCTGGACGAGGTGCGCGCCGACCTGGACGCCTCGCTCACCGACACGATCCACGGCCTCGGCCTGGCCCGGCCGCCCGCCCTGTCGGTGCGGGTGGCCCGCCCCCGCCGGAAGGGGTGAGGACGATGCGCACCGGCCGCGTCAACCGCGTCCTGCTCGCACTCCTGGGCCTGCTGCTCCTCGCGCTCGGCGGCGCGGTGCTGGCCGTAGCCCTGGGCGCGCCGCCGCCCTCCTGGTGGCTCCACACGGGCCCGCACGACGTCCTGCTCACCAGGGCCGAACGCACCCGGTGGCGGGAGGCCGGCTGGTGGTGGCCCGCGGTCATCGCCGTCCTGGCCGTCGTGTTCCTGCTCGCCCTGTGGTGGCTGATCGCGGTACTCGGCCGCCGCCGGCTGCCCGAGATCCTGGTCGGCGCCGACGGCGGTGAGGCGGCGGTCCTGCGGGTGCGGGCGCTGGAATCGGCGCTCGCCGAGGACGCGCTGCGGCAGGAGGGCGTGGCGCACGCCGAGATCCTCCTCAGGGGCCGCCGCACGGCGCCCACGGCGAGGGCCCGGCTCCGGCTGGAGCCCTCCGTGGATCCGGCGGCGGCCCTGCAGGACTTCACCGCGGGGCCGCTGACCCGCGCGAGCGAGTCGGTGGGGGCCGTGTCCCTGCCCGCGGAGGTGCGGCTGCGGGCGGTCGGGCACCGCGCCGAAAGGGTCACCTGACCGTCAGAACCCGTGCCGCATGCCCCCGTCGACCGGCAGCATGACGCCGCTCAGGTAGGACGCCGCGGGGGACAGCAGGAACGCGGCCACCCTGCCGAACTCCTCGGGCCTGCCGTACCTGCGCAGCGGGATCCGGGACTCGTTGGCCGCCCGGGTGGCCTCCGGGTCCGCCGACAGCCCGTCCAGCTGGCGCACCCGGTCCGTGTCGATGCGCGACGGCAGCAGGCCCAGCACGCGGATCCCGCGCGGCCCCAGCTCGTCCGCGAGGGACTTGGCGAAGCCGGCGAGTCCGGGCCGCAGACCGTTGGAGATGGTCAGCCCCGGGATCGGCTCGTGCACCGACCCGGACAGCACGAACCCGATGACACCGCCCTCCTCCAGTTCGGCCGCCGCCGCCCGGGCGAGCCGCACCGCCCCGAGGAACACCGACTCGAACGCGTCGCGCCACTGCTCGTCGGTGTTGTCCGCGACGAACCCCGGCGCCGGGCCGCCCACGCTCACCAGCACCCCGTGGAAGCCGCCGAAGTGCTCGCGGGCGGCCGCGATCAGCCGTTCGGCCGCGTCGGCGTCCGCGTTGTCCACGGCCACACCCACCGCGTCCGGCCCCAGCTCGGCGGCCGCGTCGGCGACCCGCTGCGCGTCCCGGCCGGTGATGACCACCTTCGCCCCGTCGGCGACGAGCTCGCGCGCCGCGGCGTTGCCCAGCCCGCGCGTCGCTCCGGTGACGACGTACACCCGGTCCTTCAGTCCAAGATCCATGGCCCTATCCTGCCCGGTCGTCCCCGTACAGCGTGAGGGCGGTGTTGACCAGGCCGACGTGGCTGAAGGCCTGGGGGAAGTTGCCGAGCTGGCAGCCGTCGACGGGGTCGTACTCCTCGGCGAGCAGACCCACGTCGTTGCCGAGCCCCACCAGACGGTCGAACAGCTCCCGCGCCTCCTTCGTGCGTCCCGTCAGGTGCAGCGCGTCGGCCAGCCAGAACGAGCAGGCCAGGAAGGCGCCCTCACCGCTCGGCAGCCCGTCGATCACCGAGTCCTCGGTGTCGTAGCGGCGCAGGAAGCCGCCGTGGCCGAGGTCGTCACGGATCGCGTCGACCGTGCCGACGACCCGCGGGTCCCCGGGCGGCAGGAAACCGACGCGCGGGATGAGCAGCAGCGCCGCGTCCAGTTCGCGGGAGCCGTAGTACTGGGTGAAGGTGTTGCGTTCGCGGTCGAAGCCCTTCTCGCAGACCTCCCGGTGCACCTCGTCGCGCAGCCTGCGCCAGCCCTCCAGGTCCCCGTCCAGGTCCTCGTGCTGCTCCAGGGTCCGCACGGCCCGGTCGGCGGCGACCCACGCCATCACCTTCGAGTGCACGAACCGGCGCCGGCCGCCGCGCACCTCCCACAGTCCCTCGTCCGGCTGCCGCCACGCCGACTCCAGGAACCGCATGAGCGAACGCTGCAGGGCCCACATGTGCGGCCGGGTGGGCAGCCCCGAGCCGCGGGCCAGCGACAGGGTGTCCATCACCTCGCCGTACACGTCGAGCTGGAGCTGGTCGACGGCGCCGTTGCCGGTCCGTACGGGGGTGGCGCCGGCGAAGCCGGGCAGCCACGGCAGCTCGGTCTCCGGCAGCCGGCGCTCGCCCGCGACGCCGTACATGATCTGCAGGTCGGCCGGGTTGCCCGCGACCGCGCGCAGCAGCCAGTTGCGCCACGCCTCGGCCTCCTCGTGGTAACCCGCTGCCAGCAGCGCGCCCAGCGTGAGGGTGGAGTCGCGCAGCCAGCAGTAGCGGTAGTCCCAGTTGCGTACTCCGCCCGGCTTCTCGGGCAGCGAGGTGGTCGCGGCGGCGACGATCCCGCCGGTCGGCGCGTAGGTGAGCGCCTTGAGGGTGATCAGGGAGCGGACGACCGCGTCCCGGTGCGGGCCGTCGTACCGGCACCGCCGCGCCCAGCGCCGCCAGTCGCCGACGCTGTGCTCCAGCGCATCGTACGGGTCGATGAGCGGCGGGCGCGGTTCGTGCGAGGGGTGCCAGGTGAGGACGAACGCGACCCGTTCGCCCTCGCCGACGGTGAACTCGGAGTGGGTGCCGTAGTCCTCGCCCCAGGTGCGCACGGCCGGGGTGCTGCGCAGCCACACCGAGTCGGGGCCCGCGACGGCCACCCGGTGGCCGTCCGTGCGGCGCATCCACGGGGTGACCGAACCGTAGTCGAAGCGCAGGCGCAGCGTGCTGCGGACGGTGACCCGGCCGCTGACCCCTTCGACGACGCGCACCACGTCCGGGGCGCGGTCGCGCTGCGGCATCAGGTCGGTGACCCGCACCGTGCCGTCGGCGGTCTCCCACTCGGTGTCCAGGACGAGGGTGTCGGTCCGGTACGCGCGCCGGGTGCAGGTGTCCGCTCCCGCGGGGGCGATCCGCCAGTGGCCGTGGTCGTCGTCGCCCAGCAGCCGGGCGAAGCAGGAGCCGGAGTCGAAGCGCGGCAGGCACAGCCAGTCGATCGAGCCGTCCCTGCCCACCAGGGCCGCGGTCTGTTCGTCGCCGATGAGGGCGTAGTCCTCGATGCGCGCGTCCACGGGATGCGGCTTCCCGGCGGATCGGGGGGCCAATCAGGTGGTGCGCCGGGGGAGTGACGTCCGCCCGGCGGGGACCGCGCTCCGGGCGGCGGTCACACGATGGCCGGTTCGCTCGCCTCCGGCGTCTGACGCGCCGCGGCCTCCTCCCGGTCGCGGACCTCGCGCCGGACCAGGAACCACCAGCCGACCGGGACCGCGGCCGCGAACAGCCACCACTGGATCATGTACGCGTAGTTCAGCGGGGCGTCCTCGCTGCCGGGGTCGGAGATCTGCTCCGGGGAGCCGCCCTTCGGCGTGGGCGCGGTCTGCTCGACGTAGCCGCCGAGCACCTGCGTGCCGAGTCGCCGGGCCTCCTCCGCGCTGCTGATCAGCATGATCTGCCGGTCGGGCAGGCCCTTGACGTTCTTGATGCCGCTCGCCGCGGTCGTCTCGTCGGCCTTCAGCCGCCCGGTGATGGTGGTGCGGCCGGCCGGCGGTGCGGGGACGCGGGGGAAGGCGGTCTGCGCGCCGTTCGCGGGGATCCAGCCGCGGTTGACGAGGAGCACCTTGCCGTCGGCGAGGACGAACGGGGTGAGGACGTGGAAGCCGACCTCGCCGTCGGAGCTGGTCCGGCGCCGGACCACGACCTGCCGGGCGGTGTCGAAGGTGCCGGTCGCGGTCACCGTGCGGTACTTCTCGGTGCGGGTGACCGCGTGCCCGGGGGAGGTCAGCCGCTCGACCGGGACGGGCTCGGCGTGCAGCGCGGCGGAGACCAGGTCGTTGCGGGCGGTGCGCTCCTGGTACCGGTGGTGCTGCCAGAATCCCAGCTTGATCATCGTCGGGATCAGCGCGATCGCGACGAGCGTGAGGATCACCCACTGGCGGGACGACAGGAAGCGGTAGCGGTGCACCCCACGACGGTACATCCGAGGCGTGGGGTGCAATCGGGCGGGTACCGGGTCACACCCGGTCCACCACTCCCGTCCTCCCCTCCGCCCGCGCGCAGTGGGCGCCGCAGTACCAGTGGCCCTCCACCTCGACGCCCTGCCCGATGATCTGCACCCGGCAGTGCTCGCAGAGGGGGGCCATGCGGTGGATCGCGCAGGAGAAGCAGTCGAACACGTGCACCGCGCCCTGGGCATGGACCTCGAAGGTCATTCCGTAGTCGTTACCGCACACTTCGCATGTCGCCATGGGCCACAGGGTGGGCCGTCGCCGGGGCGCGGGCGAGTGGGCGCCGGGTGAGTCGCACACCAACCACCCGTTCGTACGATTACCTGCTGGTTCGGGCGGCTTCGTCGCGGCCGGCCGGCCGGCGCTCCGCGCGGTCACCCGTCCGCGGGCTCCACGTCCGCCAGCAGCTGCCCGAACGCCGCCTCGTCCACGACCGGCGTGCCGAACTGCCGGGCCTTCACCGTCTTGGACGTGCCCGAGTCGGGGTCGTTGGTCACCAGCAGGCTGGTCAGCCGGGAGATGCTGGAGGCCACGTGCAGCCCGGCCCCGGTCGCCCGGTCCTCCAGCAGTTCGCGCTCGGTGGAGGTGTCGCCGGAGAACGCCACCCGCATGCCCTGTTTGAGGCGTTTGCCCTCTTCGTACCGGCCGGGGTTGGGGTGGGGGCAGGCGGGCCGCTTCCGGGAGGGCCGCCAACTGCCCGTCCGCTGGCCGCCGTAGCCGCCGGACGCCTGCCGGGGCACCGGCCGGTCCGACCACTCCGTCAGCGGCCTGCACTCCAGCAGCGGCAGCCGCACATCCCCCGCCGCCGCGGCCACCAGACTGGGCCGGAACGCCTCCGCCAGCACGCGCGCGTCGTCCAGCGCGTGGTGCGCCCGCTGCTGCACGACCCCGAAGTGCGCGGCGAGCGACTCCAGTTTGAAGTTCGGCAGCGGCAGCCCCAGCTCCTTCGACAGGGCGATGGTGCACAGCCGCTGCCGCACCGGGGCCTCGCTCCGCACGCGCGCGTACTCACGCGCGATCATCTGCCAGTCGAAGACGGCGTTGTGCGCGACGAGCACCCGGCCGGCCAGGCGGGCGGCGAACTCCTCGGCGACGTCCGCGAACAGCGGCGCCCCTTCGAGCACCTCGCTCGTCAGCCCGTGTATCCACACGGGTCCCGGATCGCGCTCCGGGTTGACCAGCGTGTACCAGTGGTCCTCGACCTCGCCGCGCGCGTCCAGCCGGTAGACGGCCGCCGAGATGATCCGGTCGTCCCGGGCCAGGCCGGTGGTCTCCACGTCAACGACCGCGTATCCCTGGGGATACGCGGCCGGCCACTGGGTGGGGGAGGACACTGCGGTCGCGCGGTCTTCGAGCATGGTCACTGAGGATACGGGCCACGGCTGACAGGGCCGTCCCCCAGGTGCCGGCCGCGGGCCCGCGGATCCGTCCTGCCGCTCGGCCGTCGCACACGTGTGTCCGTTCCGTCGGTGACGGCCCGTCAGCGGGAGGCCCACCGCCGAAGCCTCCGGTTTCGCGTCGGTATGGCACGGGCGCCGCCCGCAGTGCGATCCTCCCTGCTGTGACGGAACCCACCCACGACGAGTCCCACGGGGGCGCGCTCGGCTCCCGGCTGAACTGGCTGCGGGCCGCCGTGCTGGGCGCCAACGACGGCATCGTCTCCACCGCGGGCCTGGTCGTCGGCGTCGCCGGCGCCACCGGGAGCCGGGCCGCCCTGCTCACCGCCGGACTGGCGGGCCTGCTCGCCGGATCGATGTCCATGGCGGCCGGCGAGTACGTCTCCGTCTCCACCCAGCGCGACTCGGAGATGGCCGCGCTGGCCGTGGAGAAGCGCGAGCTGAGGGAGCAGCCGGAGGCCGAACTGGCGGAGCTGACCCAGATGCTGGAGGAGCGCGGCCTGTCCCGGGAGGTGGCCCGCGAGGCCGCCGAGCAGCTGACCGCGCGGGACCCGCTGCGGGCCCACGCGCGCGTGGAGCTGGGCATCGATCCCGACGAGCTGACCAACCCCTGGCACGCGGCGTGGGCGAGCTTCCTGGCGTTCACGGTGGGTGCCCTGCTGCCCCTGCTGGCCATCGTGCTGCCCCCGGCCGGGTGGCGGCTCGCCGTCACCGTCGTCTCCGTCCTGGCCGCCCTTGTCCTCACCGGCTGGAGCAGCGCCCGCCTCGGCGCGGCGAACCCCGGGCGGGCGGTCGTGCGCAACGCTCTGGGCGGAGCGCTCGCGATGGGGGTCACGTACGCGGCGGGGAGCCTGCTGGGGGCGGCCGGGGTCTGAGCCGCGGGCCGGCACCCTCGGCGCGCGGCCCGGCGCGGCCGCGGCGTACGGCGAGGTGCGCCCGACCACCCCCCGGGCACGCCGTACGACTCCGCACCACCCCTGCACGAGAAGGACCGGCCCTGCGCCGCCCACTCCGGCACCGGCGCCGTGCGGGTGTCCAGCCGCCGCAGCGCCCTGCCCCTCTTCGGCGCCCCGGCCCCGTGGAGTCCGGCGTGCCCGCGAGCGCGAACGGGCGTGACCGCGCCGCACGCGTCCGCGCCGCACGCGTCCGCGCCGCACGCGTCCGTGTCGTACGCGTCCGCACGCCTCCGGACGGCCGTGGGCTCATCGCCAGCCGGCCGGGTCCGTGCCCCAGGGCGCGGGGGGCCGCGGCCAGCCGGTGGGGCCGCCCGCGAAGGTCACCGGGGGCAGGGCGTGCCGCAGCCGGCCGAGCGGGCTGTCCGCCTCGGTCAGCCAGGCGTCCGGGCCCGTGTACGGTGCCCCCGCCGCCGCGACCGGCCGGATCTCGTCCGTCAGCCAGTGGGCGGTCCGGGCGAGCGCCAGCCGTACGCACCGGCTGTGCCCGTCGCGGGACTGCTCGGTCAGCGCCCGCAGCACGGCCGCGGCCAGCAGGTAGCCGGTGCCGTGGTCGAGGGCCTGCGCGGGCAGCGCGCCCGGCTCCCCGGCCGAGCCCTCGGTCACCGCGATGCCGGTGGCGACCTGCACCAGGCTGTCGAACCCGCGCCGCCCGGCCCAGGGCCCGTACGCGCCCCAGGCCGAGACCTGCGCGACGACCAGACCGGGCCGCCGCTCGGCCAGCGCCCCGGGGGAGAGTCCGAACCGGTCGAGGGCGCCCGGCCGGTAGCCGGTGACCACGACGTCCGCCGCGGCGAGCAGCTCCTCGAACCGGTCCCGGTCGACGGCGAGATCGAGCGTCGCCGACCGCTTCCCGAAGCCCGTGTCGGCGTGCTGGTCCGGCAGTTCGGGCAGCCACGGGGCGTCCACGCGCAGGACGTCCGCGCCGAGCAGGCCGAGGGTGCGCGTGGCGATCGGGCCGGCGAGGACCCGGGTCAGGTCGAGGACGCGGAGCCCGGCGGCGGGCAGCAGGGCGGCGGCGCCCGGGTCGAGGGGCGGGAGCACGCGCGTGGGCGCGGGGCCCGGCCGCTCCCGCTCGACCAGCGGCCGGGCGGCCACCTCGGCGGCCTGCCGGTGCGCTCGCCACTCCTGCGGGGTGCGCAGGGCCACGGCGAGACCGCCGGCGTCCTGGACGGTCTCCTCGGCCTCCAGGGCGGTGAGTCCGGCGAAGCGCACGGCGGCGTCCTCGGCCCCGGCGTCCCGGGGCAGGTCCAGCGCGGTGAGCAGCCGCGCCCGGTGATGCGGGTAGTTGGCGTGGGTGCGCACCCAGCCGTCGGCCGTCCGCCAGAACCGTGACAGGGGCGCGAAGGAAACGGGCGCCCGCCCGTCGATCCGCAGGAGACGCTCGCTGTGGAAGGCGGCCGCGACCGCGCCGTCGTCCACCCGGACTCCGGGCACCTCGCCGAGTGCGGCCCGGCGGGCCGCCAGCTCCGCGGCCGCCAGGGCGCAGACACCGGCACAGGCGCGGGCCAGCTGCCGTACGGGAAGGCGCGCGTCGAGCGCGCCCTCCCGCGCGACGCTGGTGAGCCGTGCGAGAAGGGCGGGGTCACCGCCCAGAGCGGACCACGCCGACTTGATTGCAGTCATGACTTCACTATGCAGTATTGACTGAATCAATATATAGGCGGGTGCCGGGGTGTTACTTGGTCACCGCGGCCAGCGCGTCCGCCGTGCCCCAGCCGTAGAAGCCGTTGCGGTTCTTCGGCCCCTCGCACACCGCGTCGGCCTTGCCGTCACCGTCGATGTCGTAGGGATCCGTGCACGGCGTGGCGTCGGCCTCCGCGTACAGCAGCGCCTTCACCAGGGCCGCCGGGGCGTGCGGATGCGTCGACTTGATCAGCGCGGCGACGCCCGCGACGTGCGGGGTCGCCATCGACGTCCCCGCCATGTAGCCCCACTTGCCGCCCGGCAGCGGCCCCAGGATGAGGCCGCTGGTCGCCGGGGGCTCCGGCTTCTGGTAGGCCGTGGAGTCGCCGCCGGGCGCCGCGATGTCGATCACGCCGAGGCCGTAGTTGGAGAAGGACGACTTCAGGCCCTTGGCGCCCGTCGCCGCGACCGTCACGACGCCCGGCAGCTGGGTCGGTATGTCGTAGCACTCGTGCGGGTCGATCACCCGGTCCGACGGCGTGCCGTCGTTCGGGGAGACCGGGTCGGTGATCGAGTCGGACGCGAGGTCGTAGGCCTCGTTGCCCGCCGCGGCGACGTTGACCGCACCCTTCTTCTCCGCGTACCGCGAGGCCCGGGCGACGGCGTCCAAGAGTGCCCGCTGGTCCGGGTCGTTCTTGCAGTTGAAGTACCACGGGTCGGTGTAGTAGCTGTTGTTGGTCACGTCGACGTGGTGCTCGGCCGCCCACATGAAGCCGCAGACCACGGCCTCCGTGTAGAAGTACCCGTCCGGATTGCCCACCTTGATGCCGGCGACCCTGACGCCGGGTGCCACGCCGGTGACGCCCACGCCGTTCTTCGCGGCCGCGATCTCGCCGGCCACGTGCGTACCGTGCGGGCTCTCCGACGCGCTCGGCCGCCAGGCGCCGTCCGTCGTGTCCGCCTTGCCCGACACGCAGTCGGCGGACGCGTCACGGTCGAAGTTGGGCGCGATGTCCGGGTGGGTGTCGTCGACGCCCGTGTCGATGACGGCGACGGTGACGTCCCGGCTGCCCAGGGTCTTCTCGTGCGCCTTGTCCGCCTTGATGGCCGGCAGGTCCCACTGCAGCGGCTCCAGCGGATCCTGCCCGCCGGCCGCCTGCGCGTCGGCGACCTCCTCCGCGGTCAGCACCTTCGGCGTGCCCATGTCGGTGGTGGACTGGGCGGGCAGCGGCGCGTTGCGCGTGGCTCCCGCCGAGTCGACCCCGTGCACCTTGCGGATCTCCTCGGCGAAGTCCGGGTCGGAGGAGTGGACGACGATCACGCCGATCCGGTCGTACGAGACCACCACCGAGCCCCCGGCCCGGGCGATCGCCTTCTGGACACGGGCCGATACCCCGTGTCCCGGGCTGACGTTGATGACATAGCTGAGGGCGGTCCCGCCGGCGGTGGCCGCCGGAGCGTTGCCCGCGGCGGAGGCGGTGACGTCGGGCAGGAACGCGAGTGCCGTCGCCAGGGCCATTCCCGCGGGGATCGCGAGGGCGCGGCGGTAGCGCTGCTTGGGCGCTGTCATTCAGTTCTCTCCAGTTCGTTCGCGGTACGGGCGTGCCGTGCGGGACGTCCTCGTCGTACGGACGTCCACCCGTCGGCTACTTGACTGCACGCAGGGCGTCGACGATGCCGAACCCGTAGAAGCCGTTGACGTTCTTGTCACCGGCGCAGGTCGCGTCCACGACTCCGTCGCCGTCCCCGTCGTAGGGGCCGGCCGGGCAGCCCGGGTTGTCCGCCTGGACCTTGAGCAGCGCTCGCAGCCGGGCCGGAGTGGCGTGCGGGTGGGCCGACTTCAGCAGCGCGGCCACCGCGGCCACGTGCGGGGATGCCATCGAGGTGCCCTGCAGGAAGCCGTACTGGTCATTGGGCAGCGTGGACAGGATGCGGCCGTTCTTCGACGGCGTGTCCGGGATCTGGTACTTGTCGCCGCCCGGCCCGGCCACGTCGACGACCCCCCGGCCATAGCTGGAGTAGTACGACTTGGCGCCCTTGGCGCCCACCGCGCTCACGGTCACCACACCGGGCAACTGGGTGGGCACGTCGAAGCACTTGTGCGGATCGACCGTCCGGGGCCGGGCCGTGGAGTCGTCGGGGCTGGAGTCGTCCACCAGCGCCTGCGAGTCCAGGTCGTCGTTGGAGTTGCCCGCCGAGGCCACGTTGAGCGTGCCCCTGCTCTGGGCGTACAACTGGGCCCTGTTGACCGCGTCGACGATGGCACGTTGATCGGGATCGTCCATGCAGTTGTACAGCCACGGATCAACGTAGTAGCTGTTGTTGGTGATCTCGATGCCGTGGTCGGCGGCGAACACGAAGGCGCAGACCACGCTCTCCGGGTAGAACAGCGACGACGGGTCCGGCTGGGCCACGGTGATGCTCGCGACCTTCACGCCGGGCGCCACACCGGCCACTCCGACGCCGTTGCGGGCCGCCGCTATCTCACCGGCCACATGGGTGCCGTGGTAGTGGTCGGCGTCCGCCGGCCGCCACGCGCCGTACGTCGTGTCCGCCTTGCCGCTCGCACAGTTCGCCGACTGGGAGGCCGAGAAGTTCGGGGCGATGTCCGGGTGGGTGTCGTCGACGCCCGTGTCGATCACGCCGACGGTCACGTCCCTGCTGCCGGGGTTGATCCGCGCGGCCTTGTCGGCGCCGATCGCCCGCAGGTCCCACTGATCGGCCTCCATCGGTTCCTCGCCCGCCGCGGCGCCCCTGGCGAGCTTCGCCGCCTCGGCCCTGGACAGGACCCGCACCGGGCCCTCGTCCGTCGTCCCCGCCGCGCTCAGCGGCGCCGTACGCGTGGCGCCCGCCGAGTCCACGCCGCGCACCGCGCGCATCCGCGGGCCGAAGTCCGGGTTCGCCGAGTGGACGACGAAGACGCCGATCCGGTCGTAACGCGCCACGACGGTGCCGCCGTTGCGTTCGATCGCCCGCCGCACCGACTCGATCGTGCGATGGTCGTGCCGGGTGTTGACCACGTACGCGAGACTCGTGCCGTCCGCCGCCCGCGCCGTCGTGGCCGCGGTGGGCGCCGCCGAGGCCGCGGACGGCAGGAAGCCGAGCGAGGCGGTCAGCGACAGCACGACCGGCACGGCGAGCGCGAGCCGGCGTCTGGAGCGCAGATGAACCATGGGATCTCCACATCATCCGGATACGGAACCGCCCGAGACGCGGGTGCTGCTCGGGCAGGTACATGACGGGTGGTGCAGGCCGAAGCTAATCCGCCGCCCCCGGTTCCCGAAAGAGCGCGACCGACTTGAACCGCTCCGCGCGTGGCGCCGTGACCGTGGACAGGAGGCCCAGCAGGATCGTGGCTTCCCCGGAAATCACGCACGGGAGTTGGATCATGACTGACCGTCACGTGAGGTCCGGCCGTCGAGGCCAGAAACGCGCAGCCCGTCACACGAGGAGACTCAGTGGCCACCGAGACACCACCCCCCGCCAACCCCGGGGCCCCACTTCCCTCCACCGAGGAGTTCACCGGCGTGCAGCAGAGCCCGGAGTTCGGTGAACTGCGCCGCGCCCACCGCTCCTTCGCCTTCCCGCTGACCATCGCCTTCATCGTCTGGTACCTGCTCTACGTCCTGCTGTCCAACTACGCCGGCGGGTTCATGGGCACCAAGGTGGCCGGCAACGTCAACGTGGCCCTCGTCCTGGGCCTCGCCCAGTTCCTCACCACCTTCCTGATCGCCTGGTGGTACGCGCGGCACGCCGCCGCCAGGCTCGACCCCAGGGCCGAGGCCATCAAGTCCCGGATGGAGGGCGGAGAATGACTCCGGCAGCGCACACCCTGCTGGCCGCCGGCGAGGCGAGCGAGCACCGGCCGCTGATCATCAGCCTGTTCGGCGTGTTCGTCGCAGCGACCCTCGTGATCACCGTCTGGGCGGGCCGCCAGACCAAGGACGCCGCCGACTTCTACGCCGGCGGGCGGCAGTTCACCGGCTTCCAGAACGGACTCGCCGTCTCCGGCGACTACATGTCCGCCGCGTCGTTCCTCGGCATCGCCGGCGCCATCGCCCTCTTCGGCTACGACGGCTTCCTGTACTCCATCGGCTTCCTGGTCGCCTGGCTGGTCGCCCTGCTCCTGGTCGCGGAGCCGCTGCGCAACTCCGGCCGCTACACGATGGGCGACGTCCTGGCCTACCGGATGCGCCAGCGCCCGGTCCGCACGGCCGCCGGCACCTCCACCATCGTCGTCTCGATCTTCTACCTGCTGGCCCAGATGGCGGGCGCCGGCGTCCTCGTCTCGCTCCTGCTGGGCATCACCAGCGACGGCGGCAAGATCGGCATCGTCGCCCTGGTCGGGGTCCTGATGATCGTGTACGTCACCATCGGCGGCATGAAGGGCACCACCTGGGTCCAGATGGTCAAGGCGGTGCTGCTGATCGCCGGCGCCCTGCTGCTGACCTTCCTGGTCCTGCTGAAGTTCCACTTCGACATCTCCGACCTGCTCGGCAAGGCCGCCGGAAACAGCGCCAAGGGCTCGGCGTTCCTGGAGCCCGGCCTGAAGTACGGCGCCACCGGCACCACCAAGCTGGACTTCATCTCGCTGGGCATCGCCCTGGTCCTGGGCACCGCGGGCCTGCCGCACATCCTGATCCGCTTCTACACGGTCCCCACCGCCAAGGCCGCCCGGAAGTCCGTCATCTGGGCGATCGGCCTGATCGGCGCCTTCTACCTGATGACCCTCGCCCTGGGCTTCGGCGCCGCCGCGCTGATCAAGCCGGACGAGATCATCGCCTCCAACAAGGCCGGGAACACCGCGGCACCGCTGCTCGCCCTGCACCTCGGGGGAGTGGACTCCACCTGGGGCGCCGTCCTGCTCGCCACCATCTCCGCGGTCGCCTTCGCGACGATCCTCGCGGTCGTCGCCGGCCTCACCCTGGCCTCGTCCTCCTCCTTCGCCCACGACATCTACGCCAACGTCATCAGAAGGGGACAGGCCACCGAGAGGCAGGAGCTGGGCGCGGCCCGCTGGGCGACCGTCGGCATCGGCGCGGTCTCCATCGTCCTCGGCGCCCTCGCCCGCGACCTGAACGTGGCCGGCCTGGTCGCCCTCGCGTTCGCGGTCGCGGCCTCCGCCAACCTGCCGACCATCCTCTACAGCCTGTTCTGGAAGCGGTTCACCACCGCGGGCGCCCTGTGGTCGATCTACGGCGGCCTCGTCACCGCGGTCGGCCTCGTGCTCTTCTCGCCGGTGGTCTCCGGCAAAGCGACCTCGATGTTCCCGCACGCCGACTTCCAGTGGTTCCCGCTGGAGAACCCCGGGATCATCTCCATCCCGGTCGGATTCCTCCTCGGCGTCGTCGGCACCCTGCTGTCCAAGGAGGCGCCGGACGCCGGCAAGTACGCGGAGCTGGAGGTGCGGTCCCTGACCGGCACCGGGGCGCACTGACGCTCCGCACGGACGGCCGCGCCGGCCGGGGCTGTACGGTCCTACGACGCGGCCGCGCCGCGGCTCGTGGGATCGGGCCGCTGTCGTTGTCGGTGGCGTCACGTAGGCTCGACCTGGACGGGAGACTCGCGCTGGTTCCAGACGGAGTGATCCGGAGAGGGAGGGGGCCCACGTGCTCATCGACACCTACGGCCGAGTGGCCACCGACCTGAGGGTCTCGCTGACCGACCGGTGCAACCTGCGCTGCACCTACTGCATGCCCGAGGAAGGCCTGCAGTGGCTGGCCAAGCCCGATCTGCTCACCGACGACGAGATCGTCCGGCTGATCGGCATAGCGGTCCGCACGCTCGGCATCGAGGAGGTCCGCTTCACCGGCGGCGAACCGCTGCTGCGACCCGGCCTGGCCGGCATCGTCGAGCGTGTCGCGGCCCTCGCCCCGCGTCCCCAGATGTCCCTCACGACGAACGGCATCGGCCTCCGGCGCACCGCCGGCGCGCTGAAGGCGGCCGGCCTGGACCGGGTCAACGTCTCCCTGGACACCCTCCGCCCGGACGTCTTCAAAACCCTCACCCGCCGCGACCGCCACAAGGACGTCCTCGAAGGACTCCAGGCCGCCCGCGAGGCCGGCCTCACCCCGGTGAAGGTCAACTCCGTCCTGATGCCGGGCCTCAACGACGACGAGGCCCCGGACCTGCTGGCCTGGGCCGTCGAGCACGACTACGAACTGCGGTTCATCGAGCAGATGCCGCTGGACGCGCAGCACGGCTGGAAGCGCGAGGGCATGGTCACCGCCGGGGACATCCTCGCCTCCCTGCGCACCCGCTTCGACCTCGCCCCCGAAGGCGCGGACGAGCGCGGCTCGGCACCGGCGGAGCGCTGGCTGGTCGACGGCGGCCCGCACCGGGTCGGCGTGATCGCCTCCGTCACCCGCCCCTTCTGCGCGGCGTGCGACCGCACCCGCCTGACCGCCGACGGCCAGATACGGACCTGCCTGTTCGCCACCGAGGAGACCGACCTCCGCGCCGCCCTGCGCTCCGGCGCTCCCGACGAGGAGATAGCCCGCATCTGGCGCCAGGCCATGTGGGGCAAGAAGGCGGGCGCCGGACTCGACGACCCGTCGTTCGTACAGCCGGACCGGCCCATGTCGGCGATCGGCGGTTAGGACCCCTCAGGCGCTTCCCATTGCTCGAACCTGACGACGTCCTTGAGGAATCCCCGGACGCCGAGGAACTGCGAGAGATGCTCGCGGTGCTCCTCGCAGGCGAGCCAGGTCTTGCGCCGCTCCGGCGTGTGGATCTTCGGGTTGTTCCAGGCCAGCACCCATACGGCAGCGTCACGGCAGCCCTTGGCGGAGCAGATGGGGGTCTCGTCGCTCACAGGTTCGTCACTGGTTCCGTCTCACAGAGCCCCCGCGAAACAAGGCGACGCCGAGCAGCCACGGGGGGAGCTGCCCGGCGTCGGTCCGTCGCTCCGACGGGGGATGCGGAGCGCGTACGCAGTATGTCACGGGTAACCCGTCGCCCGGCACCGGAACTGCATGATTGATCTGAGGTTTTCTTGAGCTTGCCGCACGGCCGCATTCCGCTTCCGAGTGACCGCCGCGCTCACGACGGAGAAGGCGGATCCTCGCGCACGCCGGCCGCCGGACCGCCCGGCGCGTCGTCCGCCGCCGGCTTCGCCGATCCGTCCTCACCCCGGGACGGCGTGACCATGGGCCGTACCGGCGTGGTGACGAACGTCGAGGGAAGGGACGGCGGACGCTCCCGGCCGGCGTTCGCGATCACCACGGCGATGTAGGGCAGGACCGCACCGGCCACCAGCGCCACGACGGCGACGTAGCGTTCCACATTCCACAGCGTGGCGGCGAGAATCACGGACAGGGTGCGGATCGCCATCGAGATGACGTACCGCCGCTGCCGGCCAGCCACGTCCTCGGCGAGCCCGGTCCGGGCGCCGGTGATCCGGAACACCTGGGCGTCGCCGCGCTGTCTCCGCATCACGATCCACCATCCACCCGCATGGCACACTCCCCGGCCCACACCGTCGTCCACGCCCGGCGGGGAACCTGGCCGGGGACGTCTCCCACGGTACGCCGCGCCCGCGCCGCCCACGAGACCGGGTCGCCCCTCCCGCCTGCGGCGACGTCCCCGGCCCCGCCACGGATGGGGTAGCCCCGCACGCGCCGTACGGCCGACCGGCCCAAACTGGCCGTAATGCTCGCGTCGAGCGGTACGAGGAGGCAGCCATGGGCTGGGTATGGGCGATCATCGTGGGATTCGTGCTGGGCCTGATCGCCAAGGCGGTCATACCGGGCAAGCAGCACAGTCCCCTGTGGCTGACCACCATCTGCGGCATCCTGGGCGCGATCGTGGGCAACGCCATCGCCCGTGCCGTCGGCGTAGGCGCGACCCCCGGCATCGACTGGACCCGGCACATCTTCCAGCTCGTGGCCGCGATCATCATCGTCGCCGCCGTCGACGCCCTGTACATGGCGACGCTGGGCAAGCGGAAGGTGCACCGGGTCTGACACCGGACGAGCCTGCGCTCCGGCACCGGACGTGCCGGCGTGCCGAAGGACGGCCCCCGGGTGGGAAGCCGCCCTCCGGCGCGGCTCACGCGGCCTTGACCTCGACCGCGGCCAGGTTCTTCTTCCCCCGCCGCAGCACCAGCCACCGCCCGTGGAGCAGGTCCTCACTCGCCGGGACCGCGTCCTCGGCGGCGACCTTCACGTTGTTCACGTAGGCACCGCCCTCCTTGACCGTCCGCCGCGCGGCGGACTTGCTCGCCACGAGACCGACCTCGGCGAACAGGTCGGTGACCGGACCCAGCTCGGCGACCTGGATGTGCGGCAGCTCGGACAGGGCGGCGGCCAGCGTCCGCTCGTCCAGCTCCGCCAGCTCGCCCTGGCCGAACAGCGCCCTGGACGCGGCGACGACCGCGGCCGTCTGATCGGCGCCGTGCACCAGCGTCGTCAGCTCCTCGGCGAGCGCGCGCTGCGCGGCCCGCGCCTGCGGGCGCTCCTCGGTCTGCCGCTCCAGCTCCTCCAGCTCCTCGCGGGACCTGAAGGACAGGATGCGCATGTACCTGGAGATGTCCCGGTCGTCCACGTTCAGCCAGAACTGGTAGAACGCGTACGGCGTCGTCATCTCCGGGTCGAGCCAGACCGCGCCGCCCTCGGTCTTGCCGAACTTGGTGCCGTCCGCCTTGGTCATCAGCGGGGTGGCCAGGGCGTGCGCCTCGGCTCCCGGCTCCAGCCGGTGGATCAGGTCGAGACCCGCCGTGAGGTTGCCCCACTGGTCGCTGCCGCCCTGCTGCAGCGTGCAGCCGTACCGCCGGTACAGCTGCAGGAAGTCCATGCCCTGCAGGATCTGGTAGCTGAACTCGGTGTAGCTGATGCCCTGGTCGGACTCCAGGCGGCGGGCCACGGAGTCCTTGGTCAGCATCTTGTTGACCCGGAAGTGCTTGCCGATGTCCCGCAGGAACTCGATCGCGGAGAGGTCCGCGGTCCAGTCGAGGTTGTTGACCATGACGGCCGCGTTCTCACCCTCGAAGGACAGGAACGGCTCGATCTGCGCGCGCAGCTTCCCGACCCAGCCGGCCACCGTCTCCGGGTCGTTCAGCGTGCGCTCCGCGGTCGGGCGCGGGTCGCCGATCAGGCCCGTCGCGCCGCCCACCAGGGCCAGCGGCCGGTGCCCTGCCTGCTGGAGCCGGCGCACGGTGAGCACCTGGACCAGGTGCCCCACGTGCAGCGACGGCGCCGTCGGGTCGAAACCGCAATAGAACGTGACGGGACCGTCCGCGAGCGCCTTGCGCAAGGCGTCCTCGTCGGTGGACAGGGCGAACAGCCCACGCCACTTCAGCTCGTCGACGATGTCCGTCACGGTTCTCGTGTCTCCTCGGTGTTCTTCGGGGCGGTCGGGTGACAGCCGACTACGAGGTTATACGCCCTGGCTGACAGAGCTCATGTTGAAATCGGGGATCCGCAGCGCGGGCATCGCGGCCCTGGTGAACCAGTCGCTCCACTCGCGCGGCAGCGTCTTCTCCGTGCGCCCGGCCTCCGTGGCCCGGCCCAGCAGGCCCACCGGCGACTCGTTGAACCGGAAGTTGTTCACCTCCCCGGTCACCTCGCCGTCCTCCACGAGGTAGACGCCGTCCCGGGTCAGACCCGTCAGCAGCAGCGTGGCCGGGTCGACCTCGCGGATGTACCACAGGCAGGTCAGCAGCAGCCCGCGCCGGGTGTTCGCGACCATCTCCTCCAGCGACCGGTCCTGCCCGCCGTCCAGGATCAGGTTCCCGAGCACCGGGGCCACCGGCAGGCCGGTGAGGCCCGCGCTGTGCCGGGTCGTCGTCAGGTGCTTGAGCACGCCCTCGCCGATCCACTCGGTGGCGTGCGCCGGCAGTCCGTTGTCGAACACCGACTGGTCGCCGCCGGAGGAGTGGGCGACCACGAACGGCGGGCACTCGAGGCCCGGCTCGTTCGGGTCGCTGCGCAGGGTCAGCGGCAGGTCGCTCAGCCTCTCGCCGACACGGGTTCCGCCGCCCGGCTTGGAGAACACCGTGCGCCCCTCGGCCGCGTCCCGGCCCGAGGCCGACCACAGCTGGTAGATCAGCAGGTCCGCGACCGCGGTCGGCGGCAGCAGCGTCTCGTAGCGGCCCGCGGGCAGCTCGACGCGCCGCTCGGCCCAGCCGAGCCGTACGGCCAGCTCGGCGTCCAGGGCGCCCGGATCGACGTCCTTGAAGTCCCGGGTGGACCGGCCCGCCCAGGCCGAGCGCTTACGGTCCGGGGACTTGGCGTTCAGCTCCAGCGTGCCGGTGGGCTGGTCGTGCCGCAGGCGCAGCCCGGTGGACGTGCCCACGTACGTCGACACCAGCTCGTGGTTGGCGAAGCCGTACAGCTCACGGCCGCCCGCACGCGCGCGTGCGAACGCCTCGCCGAGCGCCGGCGCGAACTCGCCGAACACCGCCGAGGAGGTCTCGGCGGGCGCGTCCGTGAAGTCGGGGGACTGAGGCACCCCGCCGACCAGCGGCTGCGCGTCCTCGGCGGGCCCCGCGCCGCGCGCGGCGGCCTCGGCGGCACGCACCAGGGGCTCCAGCTCCCGCGCGGTCACCGCCGAACGCGACACGACACCGGAGGCGGTGCCCTCCTTGCCGTCCACGGTCGCGACGACGGTGAGCGTACGGCCCCGCGTCACACCGTTCGTGGTGAGCGCGTTCCCCGCCCAGCGCAGGTTCGCGGTGGAGTGCTCGTCGGCGATGACGACGCAGCCGTCGGCCCGGGACAGCGCCAGGGCCTGCTCGACGACCTCGTGCGGCTTGTTGGTGCGGGCGCTCATCGACCGGCCTCCTGCGTGGTGTTCAGAATGTTGACGCCCCTGAAGAGGGCGGAGGGGCACCCGTGGGACACGGCCGCCACCTGGCCGGGCTGGGCCTTGCCGCAGTTGAAGGCGCCGCCCAGGACGTAGGTCTGAGGACCGCCCACGGCCGCCATCGACCCCCAGAAGTCGGTGGTCGTGGCCTGGTAGGCGACGTCCTTCAGCTGCCCGGTGATCCGCCCGTTCTCGATTCTGAAGAAGCGCTGCCCGGTGAACTGGAAGTTGTAGCGCTGCATGTCGATCGACCAGGACCGGTCGCCGACGACGTAGATGCCCCGGTCGACACCCCCGATCAGGTCCTCGGTGGACATCCCGGCCGGATCCGGCCGCAGCGACACGTTGGCCATGCGCTGCACCGGCACGTGGGCGGGGGAGTCGGCGAACGCGCACCCGTTGGAGCGCCCGGACCCGGTCAGCCTCGCGATGCGCCGGTCCAGCTGGTATCCCACCAGCGTGCCGTCCTTCACCAGGTCCCAGGACTGCGCCTCGACGCCCTCGTCGTCGTAGCCGATGGTGGCGAGGCCGTGCTCGGCGGTGCGGTCGCCGGTGACGTTCATCAGCTCGGAGCCGTACCGCAGCTTGCCCAGCTGGTCGAAGGTGGCGAACGAGGTGCCGGCGTAGGCGGCCTCGTAGCCGAGGGCGCGGTCCAGCTCCGTGGCGTGCCCGATGGACTCGTGGATGGTCAGCCACAGGTTGGACGGGTCGACGACCAGGTCGTACAGCCCCGGCTCCACGCTCGGCGCCCGCATCTTCTCGGCGAGCAGTTCCGGGATCCGCTCCAGCTCGTCGTCCCAGTCCCAGCCGGTCCCGGTCAGGTACTCCCAGCCGCGCCCCACCGGCGGCGCGATGGTCCGCATCGAGTCGAACTCACCGCTGGACTCGTCCACCGACACGGCCGTCAGCTGCGGGTGCAGCCGCACCCGCTGCTGGGTCGTGACGGTCCCCGCCGTGTCCGCGTAGAACTTGTTCTCGTGCACGGTGAGCAGCGCGGCGTCCACGTGGTTCACGCCGTTCGCCGCCAGCAGCCGGGCGCTCCACTCCGCGAGCAGGTGGGTCTTCTCCTCGTCGGGAACGGAGAACGGGTCGATCTCGTACGACGACACCCACGTCCGGTCGGCGTGCACCGGCTCGTCGGCCAGCTCCACCCTCCCCCACTGCCCGAAAGGCGTGGGCGGTGCCCCCACGCCGGACCCGGCCGCCCTGATGACCTGCGCGGAGAGCTTCGCCATCGCCACCGCCTGGGAGGCGACCCCGGCGGCCGCGTCCATGGTCAGGTCCACCCCGGACGCGAAGCCCCACGTGCCGCCGTGCACGACCCGGACCGCGTACCCGAGGTCGGTGGTGTCCGACGACCCGGCGGGCTTGGCGTCCCGCAGCCGCCAGGACGCGCTGCGCACCCGCTCGAACCGGAAGTCGGCGTGCTCCGCCCCCAGCGCACGCGCGCGTGCCAGCGCGGCGTCGGCGAGGGCGCGTAGCGGAAGCGCCGTGAAGGCTTCGTCGATGGTGTGAGGCACCGAGGTCTCCCTGCTGTCGTGGCCTGTCGCCCCGATCATGTCGTGGGAGCGGCCCGGCGGACCACACCTTTGAGTCCCGGAGCGGGGCCGTTTCTGTAGGGACCCCACAGCGACGCCCCCGAGCCACTGTCGGTGCCCCAATGCCCACCGGAGGAGCGCTACCGATAGGTTTTCGATGAAGCCGCCTGTCATCCACGTGTCCGGGCGGGTTGTCGGACCGCTGCAGACCGCTATCGAAGGGGTGATCCGTTGAGCCGCTCGGTTCTCGTCACCGGAGGCAACCGGGGCATCGGCCTCGCCATCGCCCGCGCATTCGCCGAGGCCGGCGACAAGGTCGCGATCACGTACCGCTCGGGTGAGCCGCCGGCCGCCCTCGCGGAACTGGGCTGCCTGGCCGTCAGGTGCGACATCACCGACCCCGAGCAGGTGGAGCAGGCCTACAAGGAGATCGAGGACCAGCACGGTCCGGTCGAGGTCCTGATCGCCAACGCCGGCGTCACCAAGGACCAGCTCCTGATGCGCATGTCCGAGGAGGACTTCACCTCGGTCATAGACACCAACCTCACCGGCACCTTCCGCGTCGTCAAGCGCGCCAACCGCGGCATGCTGCGCGCCAAGAAGGGCCGCGTCGTCCTGATCTCGTCCGTGGTCGGCCTGCTCGGCTCTGCGGGCCAGGCGAACTACGCCGCCTCCAAGGCCGCCCTGGTCGGCTTCGCGCGCTCGCTCGCCCGTGAGCTGGGCTCGCGCAACCTCACCTTCAACGTCGTCGCGCCCGGCTTCGTCGACACCGACATGACCAAGGCGCTCACCGACGAGCAGCGCAAGAACATCGTCTCGCAGGTGCCTCTCGGCCGTTACGCGCAGCCGGAGGAGATCGCCGCGACGGTGCGGTTCCTCGCCTCGGACGACGCCTCGTACATCACTGGAGCCGTCATCCCCGTTGACGGCGGACTGGGAATGGGTCACTGATCACCATGAGCGGAATTCTCGAGGGCAAGCGCATCCTGATCACGGGTGTGCTGATGGAGTCCTCCATCGCCTTCCACGTCGCCAAGCTCGCCCAGGAGCAGGGCGCCGAGATCATCCTGACCGCGTTCCCGCGGCCCACGCTGACCGAGCGCATCGCCAGGAAGCTGCCCAAGCCCGCCAAGGTCATCGAGCTGGACGTGACGAACGAGGAGCACCTCGCCCGTCTGGCCGACGTCGTCGGCGAGGAGCTGGGCGGGCTCGACGGCATCGTCCACTCCATCGGCTTCGCCCCGCAGGACGCGCTCGGCGGCAACTTCCTCAACACGCCGTTCGAGTCGGTCGCCACCGCCATGCACGTCTCCGCGTTCTCCCTGAAGGCGCTGACCATGGCCTGCCTGCCGCTGATGCAGAACGGCGGCTCGGTCGTCGGCCTCACCTTCGACGCGCAGTACGCCTGGCCGCAGTACGACTGGATGGGCCCGGCCAAGGCCGCCCTGGAGGCCACCAGCCGCTACATGGCGCGCGACCTGGGCAAGCAGAACATCCGCTGCAACCTCATCTCGGCGGGCCCGATCGGCTCCATGGCCGCCAAGTCCATCCCGGGCTTCAGCGAGCTGGCCTCCGTGTGGGACACCCGCGCCCCGCTGGAGTGGGACCTGAAGGACCCGGAGCCGGCCGGCCGCGGCGTCGTCGCCCTGCTGAGCGACTGGTTCCCGAAGACCACGGGCGAGATCATCCACGTCGACGGTGGTCTGCACGCCATCGGCGCGTGACCTCCGCCTGACACCGGCGCCCCGTTTCCGCGGCACGCGGAGGCGGGGCGTCACCCGTTCGGCTCACCGGCCGGGCCGCCGCGCCCCCGGCGGCGCACCCTGGAGACGCGTTCACCCCGCGCGTCCCTCCGCAGCCCGGCCGAGGAGGTCCCCTTGTGCGCCTGTCCCGCAGCCTGGCCCCGGTGACCGTGGCCGTGATCCTCGTGCTCTGCCTGCCGTACGACGCGATGTCGCACGTACGCGCGGACGACGGGAAGCCGCCGGCACCGGATCCGTTCGGCGCCGAGTGCCGGACGGACGTGAGCGGCTCCCACGTGGTGGCCTACTGCCACAACCCCTATGTCGACACCGATCGCCTGCGCCTGCACATCGAGTGCGCCCGCTGGTGGGACATCGACACCGACAGCGCCCCGGTGGACGCCGGGCCCGCCATGACCGTGCGGCTGAGCGGCCGGTGCTGGACGGACGTCGGCTCGGCCTGGGTCAGCCACCAGAAGAAGCGCTGAACCGGTCCGGACGGCACAGGAACGGATAGCTCGCGGCCTCCGCCGCTGCCGCCTCGGCGTCCCCGGCGCGGATCGCGTCCACCAGCCGCGTGTGGTCCATGTGCGCCTGGGGCGTCAGCCGGGCGCCGACGTCCGCGCGCAGCCAGTCGCGCAGCACCTCGCCCAGGTCGGCGTACATCGCCGTCATGACGTCGTTGTGGGAGGCGGCCACGACGGCCAGGTGGAAGGTCGCGTCCGCCGCCACGAAGGTCTCGGCCTCGCCCGACTCCCAGGCCGCCTCGCGCCGCGCCAGCAGCGCGTCCAGCTGCCTGAGGTCCTTCTCCGTGCGCCGCTCGGCTGCCAGCTTCGCCGCGGCCGACTCCAGCGTGGAGCGCAGCTCGGCGATGTGCCGGGGATCGGCGCCCGCGAAGCGGCGGTGCATCACCCCGGCCAGCTCGCTCGTCGCCACGACGTACGTGCCCGAGCCCTGGCGGATGTCCAGCAGGCCGTTGTGCGCGAGCGCCCGGACGGCCTCACGAACGGTGTTGCGGGCCACCCCCAGCTGCTCGACCAGCTCCGGCTCGGTCGGGATGCGCGAGCCCACCGGCCACTCGCCGGAGGTGATCTGGTTGCGCAGCTCGGCGATGACCTGCTCGGAGAGCGCCGAACGGCGCGGGTGGCTCAGGGGCATGGCACACCTTCGCACGAGGAGTCCGGGCGGGAACGCCCCGAACATGGACAACCAATCATCCCATGATTCTATGATGGTGGTATGGCTAGTGAGGAAACGCGGACAGCGGAGACCCGTACGGCGATGTCACCGAGCGAACGGGCCGCGGCGGCCGCGGGAAGCGCACACCGGACGCCATCCGGCGCGCCCCGCACGCGCGCGTGGGCGACCCGGCTGATGGTCGCCGGCATCGTGCTGTCCGCCCTGAACCTCCGCCCGGCCATCACCAGCCTCGGCGCGCTCCTCGAGGAGGTCCGCGACGGGCTCGGCATGAGCGGCGGCGTGGCCGGCCTGCTCACCTCGGTGCCTCCGCTGTGCTTCGCCGTCTTCGGCGTGACCGCTCCCCGTCTGGCCCGCAGGTTCGGCCCGGCCGCGGTGGTGTGCGCCGGCATGGCCGCCATCACCGCGGGCCTGCTGATACGCCCGTACGCGGGCGGCACGGCCGGATTCCTGGCCGCGAGCGCGCTCGCGCTGATGGGCATCGCCGTCAGCAACGTCCTGATGCCGGTCATCGTCAAGCGCTGGTTCCCCGACCGGGTCGGCTCCATGACCGGCCTGTACTCGATGGCCCTCGCCCTCGGCACCTCCCTCGCCGCGGCGGCCACCGTCCCGCTGACCGACGCCATGGGCGGCGACTGGCGGTCCGGGCTCACCGTGTGGGCGGCCGTCGCCGCGGTCGCCGTGCTGCCGTGGCTGCCGCTCGTGCGCGACCGCGGCACCGCACCCCCGCGGCAGGGGGAGCGGGCCCACGCACGGGAGGGGGAGCAGGCGCGGGAGGGACAGGCGGCACAGCAGGCACCGCTGCGGATCACCCGGAGCCGCACCGCCTGGGCGCTCGCCGTCTTCTTCGGCCTCCAGGCCACCGCCGCCTACATCACCATGGGCTGGATGCCGCAGATCTTCCGGGACGCCGGAGTCCCGGCGGGCACCGCGGGCGTGCTGCTCGCCGTCACCATGGTGATGGGCGTGCCGCTGGCCTTCGTCATCCCCCGGGTCGCCACGCGGCTGCCCCACCAGGGGCCGATCGCGCTGGTCCTGGGGGCCTGCGGTCTGGCCGGGTACGCCGGCCTGTTCTTCGCGCCGGCCGGCGGCGCCTGGCTCTGGGCGCTGCTGCTGGGCGTCTCGAACTGTGCCTTCCCGCTGGCGCTGACCATGGTCGGCATGCGGGCCCGCAGCGGTCCGGGCGTGGCCCAGCTGTCCGCGTTCGCGCAGAGCACCGGCTACCTGATCTCCATCCCCGGCCCGCTGCTGGTCGGCGTGCTCTACCAGCACAGCGGCGGCTGGGGCCTGCCGATCGCCCTCATGGCGGGCCTGATGCTGCCGCAGATGGCGGTGGGCTTCCTGGCCGGCCGCGACCGCACGGTGGAGGAGGAGGCCGGGGCGCGCTGAGGGCCGCCCGCGGCGCGCTGGGCGCCGACCCCGGCGGAGCCCTCCGGGCGAGGGGTGCGAGACTGGGCGCATGCAGCCTGTGCTCGACCCGAACCCGAAGGACGGCCAGAAGAAGATGCTCCTCGTCTTCGGCTCGTTCCTCGCCATCCTCGTGATCATCGCCATCGTCGCGACCATCGCGTCCCCGTGACGGCCGCCCCGGCGGTGGATGGTGGGGCTGGCCCCACCATCCCTTAGGGGGTCAGGGTCAGGGTCAACTGGGTGGACTTCCGGATGGGTTGGCGGCCCCCGAGTCCGTAGCTTCGAGATGTGACCGCGCACGGCGGTCACGGACCCGCTCGAAGACCACCGGAGGCGATCATGTCGGCCCGCACCCCCTCCCGGCCCCACCCGGCGACCACGGGCGGCGTGGACATCCGGCTGCCCTGGTGGGCCCTCGCCCTTCCCGCGCTCGCCTTCGTGGCGCTGCTCGCGCTGATACTGAATCCCTCGGAGGCCCACGCGGCGAGCGGCGACCCGGCCGTCACCCACCTCCTGGAGCGCGCCCAGCAGCTCCTCGGGCGCTGACGCGGCCCCCTCGTCCGGTGAATCCGCATGTCAACTGCCTGCGCCACATGGCCTGTTTCATGCGAAGCTGGGACTCATGAGCGCCGCTGAACCCCGCAGGATCGTCCTCTTCCGGCATGCGAAAGCCGACTGGCCCCAGGTGTCCGACCACGAGCGCCCGCTCTCCGAGCGAGGCCGCACGGACGCCGCGGTCGCCGGACGCAAGCTGGCCGATACCGGTATCTCCTTCGACCTGGCCCTGTGCTCCACCGCGACCCGGACCCGCGAGACCTGGAAGCTCGCCGTCCATGAACTGGCGCACCGGCCGAAGACCGTCTACGAGGAGCGGATCTACGAGGCCTCACCCGGCGAGCTGATCGTCGTGCTCAACGAGCTCCCGGACGAGGTGCGCAACGTCATCATGATCGGCCACAACCCGGGCGTGCACGGTCTCGCCGAGATCCTGTCCGGATCGGCCGAGGGCGACGCCCGCGAGCGGATGCACCGCCGCGATTTCCCCGCCGCCGGCTTCGCGCTGCTCACCTGCGACGAGCCCTGGAAGAGCCTGGAGCCGGGCGTGGCCACGCTCACGGACTACTGGGCACCGTCCGACTGACCCCCGAGTGACGCGGTGCGCCGCCGCATGACGTCGTACGCCGAAGGGCCCGGCACCCCCCCCGTGCGGCGCCGGACCCGTCAGCATGCCCCGGACGGACGAACGGAGGGGCGGACGGACGAACGGAGGGGCGGACGGACGAACGGAGGGGCGGACGGACGACCGTTCCGCCCCGACCAGGCGTTTCCGTGTGCGGCTCAGCCTTCGTCGTGCGGCTCAGCCCTCGTCGTGCGTGTCGGCCGCCTCGACCTCTTCGCGGGTGACGCCGAGGAGGTAGAGGACCGTGTCGAGGAAGGGGAAGTTGACCGCCGTGTGCGCCGCCTCGCGGACCACCGGCTTGGCGTTGAAGGCGACACCGAGACCGGCCGCGTTCAGCATGTCCAGGTCGTTGGCGCCGTCGCCGATCGCCACCGTCTGCGACAGCGGTACTCCGGCCTCCGCGGCGAACCGGCGCAGCAGCCGCGCCTTGCCCGCCCGGTCCACGATCTCGCCGGTGACCCGGCCGGTCAGCCTGCCGTCGACGATCTCCAGCGTGTTGGCCTGCGCGAAGTCGAGCCCCAGCCGCTCCTTGAGATCGTCCGTGACCTGGGTGAAACCACCCGAGACGACACCGACCTGGTAGCCGAGGCGCTTCAGGGTGCGGATCAGGGTGCGGGCGCCCGGCGTCAGCCGCACCTCGCTGCGCACCTTCTCCACCACCGAGGCGTCCAGTCCCTCCAGCAGCGCCACGCGCGCGTGCAGTGACTGCTCGAAGTCCAGCTCCCCGCGCATCGCCGCCGCCGTCACCTCGGCGACCTTGTCCTCGCAGCCGGCGTGCGCCGCGAACAGCTCGATGACCTCGTCCTGGATGAGGGTGGAGTCCACGTCCATGACCACCAGCCGCTGGGCGCGCCGGTGCAGGCCCGCCGCGACGACAGCTATGTCGACACCCAGTGCCGCGGCGTCGGAGGCGAGAGCCGTGCGCAGCGGCTCGGTCTCCACACCGGACACGGCGAACTCCACGGCCGTCACCGGGTACTTGGCGAGCCGGAAGATACGGTCGATGTTGCCGCCCGCCTTGGCGATCCGGGTGGCGATGGCCGCGGTCGACTCGGCGGTGAGGGGATGGCCGAGCACGGTCACCAGGGAGCGCCCGACACCACGCGGGCGGTTGTCGCCGTGGCCCGAGATTATCTCCGCCTGCATCTTCATCGACTCGGCCCAGCTGTGCACGGTCGCCCTCAGGTCGCCCTCCACGCCGGCCGGTGGCTGCGTCACCAGGGCGCACAGCACCAGGCGGCCCCGGGTGACGACCTGCTCGATGTCGACGACGTCGAGGGAGAAGGCGGCCAGGGTGTCGAAGAGGCCGGCCGTGATGCCCGGCCTGTCCTTGCCGAAGATCTTGACGAGGAGAGTGGGGACCTCGGAGGTCTGCGAAGCGCTCATGGTGTCACCACCGTATCCGGCACCCAGTGCCTCCCGCCCCCGAGGTCCGCCTGGCGGACACGGAATCGATCGGTGCCGGGCCGGTTTCCGACGATGTTGCCGCCGGGAGACGACACGTCCACCACGTGCCCGGTCCCGGCTCCACCACGACTGTCCCACGGCGGGCCCCGTCGAGCAGGTCCGGGAGGTCCTCCGGGTGGCCCGGAGGGAGCATCGGCGAGAGGGGGCCGCCTGCGCCTCAGCCGCCGCGCTCCGGCCGCTCCGGCCGCTCCGGCCGCTCCGGCCGCTCCGGCCGCTCCGGCGGGGGCGGCGGGGGCGGCGGCGGGGGCCACCGTGGACCGTCCGGCCCGGACGGCCGGTCGCCCGGCCGGGCGGCGGGCCTGCTCCGCGGCGGCCGGTCGACGGGGCCGAGCGGCCGGGCGACGGTCGGGGCGCCGTAGAGGTCGTCCCCGGTGGCGGGCGGCGCGTCCCGCGGTTGAGCCGGCATCCTCAGATAGGGATTCGTGTCCGGGTTCGGCGGCCGGTACGGCCGTCCCGGCGCGTACGGCCCGGCCGGCTCATCCCCACGGCCTTCCGCCTCCCCCATGCCGGGCGCCGCGCCGGTCGCACCCGCCGCCTGGGCCCCCGCCGCACTCGCCGCGCCCGCCGCCCTCGCCGCCCGGGCCCCCGCCGTCCCGGTCGCCAGGGCCAGCAGGGCTCCGGCCGCTCCCGCCCCCGCACCCCACAGGGCGCCCAGAAGCAGGGCCGTGCCCGGCCGGCCGTGCAGGAAGACGCCCGCGCCGAACGCGTCGAAGCCGAGGACCGACAGGGAGGCGTCCACGGACACGTCGGTCAGCCGGGCGAGCAGGGGAAGTGCGAGCGCGGTGGTGATCCCCAGGCTCAGGGCGCACCGGCCGGCCAGGCCGAGGGCGCCGCCGGCAGGCCGGGCCGGCGGTGTTCGTACCGCCGTCAGCACCCCGGTCAGCAGCATCGCCAGCGCGGCCGCCACGGCCAGCAGCCACACCCGTCCGTCCAGCTCGGCCAGCCGGCCCACCGTCACGGGCCGGCCGGACCGGGCGGCGAGGAACCGGTCCAGCGGATGGGGGAGCAGTCCGCCGAGGACGCCGGTGGCCCGGCCCTCGAAGGGGACGAACAGGCCGAGCGGGAGGCCCAGCCAGACCCCGTTGGGAGCGCCGAGGAGCGCCGCGCCTGCGATCCGCCGCGGATGGTCGTCGCCGGTCGCCGCGTACGCCGCCGCCGCGAGCCCCGCCAGCACGGCCAGCAGCAGCACGGTGACGAGCGCGGAGACCGCCGGCCGGACCACCCGGTGCAGGACGCCCCAGCCGGGCGGCAGGGGGGCGCGGCGGGAGGCGAGCAGGGCGATCAGCAGGACTCCGGCGCACCAGCCGAGACCGCCGACGAGCGTGGCCGGGGTGTCCACGGTGAAGCCGACCGCCGCCCTGGCGTGGATCAGGTCGCCGATCCGGTCCGGCAGCAGTCCGCCCACGTCCCCGAGGCCGGGGATGCGCGGTCCGCCGCCTCTCTTGCCGCCGCCCGGCAGTTCGTCCAGGCCGAGCGCGTCGCCGTCGAGGGTGATGACGTCGTGGCCGGCCCAGGAGAGACCGCCCAGCATCGCCACGAAGAGCAGGATCACCGTGCCGCAGCGCGCGAGGAGTTCGGAGGGAGCGACGGCAACTCCTGCCGTGCGCAACGACCGCAGGAAGAACCACGACAGCAGCAGCGCACCGACCAGGCTCACCCCGAGTGGCGTGATCTCGATGGCGGTGTGGGCCTCGGCGCCTTTCAGTCCGAAAGCGGACACATCGCCCGACGGCGTGACCGAACCACCCGCCCCGAGCACCACAACCGCCGCCGTCATGGGGCCGAGTGACCCCGCCGCGTCCGCCCGCAGCAGGTGCAGCCCGAGCGCGGCGGCGCCCGCCATCCCGGCCAACGCCCAGCTCACCGAGGCGATCGCGGACATCACGATGTCCGTCCAGGGCAGCCGTGTCCCGCGCCGCGCCCTTCCGGTGCCCGTGGCAGTGCTCATGGCGAACCCCCCCGATCCGCGGCACGGCGTCACAGCCGCGCTTGTCCCCCTCGCGGGGGATTACCACTCTCCGGCCCGGTTTCAACCGCGTCAACGGGGCGAGTTGAAGCGTGTACCGGCGCGCTTGGCAAGGCCCGGGTTTCGGTCAGGGGGCCGAGCCTGAAATAGTTCCCCACGATGTTCGACATCCCTAGACTCCCTCTGATGGGGGTAACTCGGGGGACAACTCAGTGGGGCATGGAGTGCCGGAACTCGTACTGGAAACAAACGGACGGACCTGGACGCTCGACCCGTCCAGGCCCTACACCCTCGGCCGCGATCCGCAGGGTGACATAGTCTTCGACGACGCCAGGGTCTCCTGGCGACACGCCACGGTCAGTCACAACGGCCGCAGTTGGGTCGTCGAGGACCACGGCAGCACCAACGGCACGTTCGTGCAGGGCCGGCGGATCCAGCACATGGAGATCGGCCCCGGCTCGTCGCTGCACCTCGGCAACGCGACCGACGGGCCGCGGCTGAACCTGTCGGCGGCCGCCGCCCCGGTGGGCGGCCCCGCCGGGCAGCCGCAGTCGGCGGCGCCGTACGCGGCCCAGAACGCCGGCACGCCCGGCTGGGCCCAGCAGGCCGCACCACAGCAGGCCTCGCCGCCGCAGTCGGTGCCGCACCAGGCGCCCGCGCACCAGCAGGCCCCGCAGGCCGGCTGGCAGCAGCCGCAGCAGGCGTCCGGGTTCCCGCAGCAGGCGGGTCCCGCCGAGCAGTACGCGCAGAAGACACCCGGCGGCGCGGCGGGGGCGCCGCCGGTCTACGGCGACCGCAGCCCGACCACGTTCCACCAGTTCGCGGCCGGCCGCGTGATGCGCATCGGCCGTGCCCTGGAGAACGAGCTGGTCGTCTCCGACCTGCAGGTCTCGCGGAACCACGCCGAGTTCCACTCGACGCCCGACGGCCGCTTCGAGATCCGCGACCTGGGCTCGCACAACGGCACCTACGTCAACGGCCAGCCGATCGCCAAGGGCGGCACGGCGCTGCTCGGCCCGAACGACATCGTCGGCGTCGGCCACTCCACCTTCCGCATCGTCGGCGACCGCCTCGAGGAGTTCGTCGACACCGGTGAGGTCTCCTTCTCCGCCCGCCATCTCACCGTCACGGTCGACGGCGGCAAGCAGATCCTGCGGGACGTCTCCTTCGGCGTCCCGGAGAAGTCGCTGATCGCCGTCATCGGCCCGTCCGGCTCCGGCAAGTCCACCCTGCTCAAGGCGCTCACCGGCTACCGGCCCGCCAACCAGGGCGAGGTGCTGTACGACAACCGGAACCTGTACAAGCAGTTCGCCGAGCTGCGCCAGCGCATCGGCCTGGTCCCGCAGGACGACATCCTGCACAAGGAGCTGAGCGTCAAGAAGGCCCTGAAGTACGCGGCCAAGCTGCGCTTCCCGGCGGACACCACCGCGCAGGAGCGCGACGCCCGCATCGACGAGGTGCTGCGCGAGCTGAAGCTGGACATCCACAAGGACAAGAAGGTCACGTCCCTCTCCGGCGGCCAGCGCAAGCGTGTCTCGGTGGCGCTGGAGCTGCTGACCAAGCCGTCGCTGATCTTCCTGGACGAGCCGACCTCGGGCCTCGACCCGGGCATGGACCGCGACGTCATGCAGCTGCTGCGCGGCCTCGCCGACGACGGCCGCACGGTTCTCGTGGTCACCCACTCGGTGGCCGAGCTGGCACTGTGCGACAAGCTGCTGGTGATGGCCCCGGGTGGTGCGGTCGCCTACTTCGGCCCGCCGGAGGAGGCGCTGAACTTCTTCGGCTACGACAGCTGGGCCGACGTCTTCTCCGCCTTCGAGAACTACCGCGACTACGACTGGGCGGGCCGCTGGAAGGGCTCGCAGCACTACCAGATGTACGCCGCGGACATCGACGCGGTCGCCCCGCAGTCCGTGCACATGCCCCCGCCGCAGGCCATCAAGCCGCCGAAACCGCAGAGCTGGGGCTCCCAGCTGATGACGCTGATCCGGCGCTACGTGGCGGTCATCGTGTCCGACAAGGGCTTCCTGGCGCTGACGGTGGTCCTGCCGGCGGTCATCGGCGCGGTCAGCCTGCTGATCGACCACGACCGCGGTCTGCTGGTGAACCCCCCCAACTCCAAGACGGGCCTGCCCGTCCCCAACGGCACCGCCACCACCGTCCTGCTGATCCTCGCCGTCGGGGCGTGCTTCTCGGGGGCCGCGAACTCCGTGCGCGAGCTGATCAAGGAACGGGTCATCTACGAGCGGGAGCGGGCGACGGGGCTGTCCCGGTCGGCGTACCTGATGTCCAAGGTGGTCGTGCTCGGCGCCGTCACGGTGCTGCAGGGCCTGATGGTCGGCCTGATCGGCTTCTCCAGCCGTGAGATCCCCGGCGAGGGGCTGATCCTGGGCGGCTCGACGCTGCTGGAGCTGTGCCTGCCGATCATGGCGCTGGGCTTCGCCTCGATGATGGTCGGCCTGGTGATCTCCTCGCTGGTGAAGACCGCGGAGAAGACCATGCCGCTGCTGGTGATGTTCGCGATCATCCAGGTCGTCTTCACCGGCTGCCTCTTCACGCTGCACGGCACGCTCGGCGTCAACGAGTTCTCGTACCTGATGCCGTCGCGCTGGGCGGTGGCCGCGGCCGGCACCACGCTGGACTTCAACAAGATCGCCCCGAACACGGACGACCCGACCAGCACCGACCCGCTGTGGGACCACGCGGCCTCGGCCTGGACCCTGGACATGTTCGTGCTCATCGTGCTCGGTGTGGCCTGCGGCTTCTTCGTGGCCCGCTTCCTGCGCCGCCACGAGCCGGAGGTCATGCGGAAGTAACCGCGCTCCTGCGACGCGCGAAGGGCGGCACCCCTCGGGGTGCCGCCCTTCCGCGCTACGTGAGAGGTCCGCGCCGACCTCAGTACGCGCTGTTGACGTTGTCGATCGAGCCGTAACGGTCGGCGGCGTAGTTGGCGGCGGCGGTGATGTTGGCGACCGGGTCGTAGATGTTCCACGACGTGCCGGCGACGTGGTACGCCTTGAAGGTCGGCGGGATGACCTGCAGCAGGCCCTTCGACGGGATGCCGTTGATGGCGTTGATGTCCCAGTCGTTGATGGCCGTCGGGTTGCCGGAGGACTCGCGCATGATGTTCTTGTGCAGGCCGTGGTAGCTGCCCGGGATGCCCTTGGACTTCATGATGTCCAGGGCCTGGCGGATCCAGCCGTCGAGGTTGTTCGTGTACGTCTTCGCGGCGACCGGCTGCATCTGCGGGCGCTGCGCCGAGCGGCTCGCGGCCGCCTTGGCGGCGCGCTCCTGCGCGGCCTTCTTCACGGCGGCGGCCTGGACGGCCTTCTTGGCGGCGGCGGCCTCGGTGGCCTTCTTCGCCACGGCCGCGTCGGCGGCCTTCTTCTGGGCCGCGAGGGTGTCGAGCTTGACGGTGTCGGTGGCGAGCTGGCCGGTGACGGTGCCCTTGACGTTCTGCAGGGCGGTGCCGGCGGCGACCTGGGCGGTCGTGGCCGGGGCGCCCGTGGTGACGGTCTCGGCGCTGCCCGGAACGGCCGAGAGGGCGATGGCGGCGGTACCCAGAGCGGCGACACCGGTGATGGCGATCTTGTGCTGCTTGGTCAGGGCACGACTAGCTCGGTTGAGGATGTTCTTGGGCATGGCTGTTGGACCTCTTCTGTAGCGCGGAGGTCGCTCCTGCGTCCGCCGGGGGAATCGGTTCCTCCCACACGAACGCCGCGGGCCGGAAACCCACGGCGCTGAGCGACGGAAGCAATTCTTAGCTGGCGCAAAATGCCCAGGCAAAGGTGTGACGTACGATCCCCGGTAGTGGATCAGGGAGGGGCAAATCGGGACAGACGGGGGCGTCCGCCCCGTTCATCTGGGTGGCTTTATCTCCTATGCCCTTTCGTACGTGATGTGGGCCCTATGCGCGGCCTCACATCGGACATGTCCGGAATTCACCTTGAGTCGATGAAGCGATGCTTTGGGTGAGGGTGTCGGCCGGGTCGTCCCACCCGGCACCACCCCTGTCCCCGCGCGCGGGGACCCTCCGGTCCCGCACGCGCGCGGCCGGAGTGCCCGACCGCCGGACCTAGGCCCCAAGGACCGCCCCCGGCCGCCCACCGGACCGATCCGGGCCATGACAGACCGCCGGTACCGTGAGGTCATGAGTCAAGGCCCTCGGTCCGGCCTCGCCGCGGTCAGCTCCGCGCTGCTGGCCATGAGCAGGCACCTGGAGGTGCGCGACGTCCTCAAGACGATCGTCGCCTCCGCCCGCGAGCTGCTCGACGCCCGGTACGCCGCCCTCGGCGTCCCCGACGACCACGGCGGCTTCGCCCAGTTCGTGGTGGACGGCGTCAGCGACGCCCAGTGGAAGGCGATCGGCCCGCTGCCGCGCCAGCACGGCATCCTCGCCGCGATGCTGCACGACGCCCGCCCCGAGCGCCTCGCCGACGTGCGCGAGGACCCCCGCTTCGAGGGCTGGCCGTCCGCCCACCCCGAGATGTCCGACTTCCTGGGCCTGCCGGTCAAGGACGGCGACGAGGTCATCGGCGCGCTGTTCCTGGCCAACAAGAACCGCGAGAACCCCGGGGCGGGCTGCGGCTTCACCGAGGAGGACGAGGAACTGCTCGCCATCCTCGCCCAGCACGCCGCCATCGCCCTCACCAACGCCCGCCTCTACGAACGCAGCCGCGAGCTGACCATCGCCGAGGAGCGCTCCCGCCTCGCCCACGAGCTGCACGACGCGGTCAGCCAGAAGCTCTTCTCCCTGCGCCTGACCGCCCAGGCGGCGGCGGCCCTCGTCGACCGCGACCCCGCGCGGGCCAAGGACGAGCTGCACCAGGTCGCCGTCCTCGCCGCCGAGGCGGCCGACGAACTGCGCGCCGCCGTCGTGGAGCTGCGCCCGGCAGCCCTCGACGAGGACGGCCTGATCGCCACCCTGCGCACCCACACCCAGGTCCTCGACCGCGCCCACGCCGCGCGCGTGACCTTCACCGGCAGCGGATTCCGCGCCCTGCCCGCCGCCCAGGAGGAGGCGCTGCTGCGGGTCGCCCAGGAAGCCCTGCACAACGCCCTCCGCCACTCCGGCGGCGCACACGTCGACGTGAGCGTGGAGCGGCGCGGCGGCGGAGCCGTCCTGCGCGTCACCGACGACGGCTGCGGCTTCGACCCCAAGGCGGTCCGCCACGCCGGCCGCCACCTCGGCCTGGTCTCCATGCGGGACCGCGCGAGCGGCGTCGGCGGCACGCTGACCGTGTACTCGGCGCCCGGCGAGGGCACCACGATCGAGATGGAGGTTCCCGGTGGGTGAGACGATCAAGGTGCTGCTGGTCGACGACCACCAGGTCGTCCGCCGGGGCCTGCGTACGTTCCTGGAGGTGCAGGACGACATCGAGGTCGTCGGCGAGGCCGCCGACGGCGCCGGGGGAGTCGCCCGGGCCGAGGAGCTGCGCCCCGACGTCGTCCTGATGGACGTCACGATGCCGGGCATGGGCGGCATCGACGCCCTGCGCCGGCTCCGCGAGCTCGGCAACCCCGCGCGCGTGCTGATCGTCACCAGCTTCACCGAGCAGCGCACGGTCGTCCCCGCCCTGCGCGCGGGCGCCGCCGGATACCTCTACAAGGACGTGGACCCCGACGCCCTCGCCGGCGCCATCCGCTCCGTGCACGCCGGGCACGTGCTGCTCCAGGCGGAGGTCGCCGGCGCCCTGCTCTCCCAGGAGGAGGCCGGCCCGGGCCAGGGCAGGGGCGGCTCGCTCACCGAACGCGAACGCGAGGTGCTGGGCCTGATCGCGGACGGCCGCTCCAACCGCGAGATCGCCCGCGCCCTCGTCCTGTCCGAGAAGACCGTCAAGACGCACGTCTCCAACATCCTGATGAAGCTCGACCTGGCGGACCGTACCCAGGCGGCGCTGTGGGCCGTGCGGCACGGCGTCACGGACTGAGATCCGTGCCCTGCGCGGGCGGGCCGCCGGCGAGGAGGAGACCGGTCAGCGCACCCCCCGCTCCCGCTCCTCCACGACGGCGTTGTACGACGCCACCTGCGCCCGCCGGGCCGTCCGCTCCACCGGCCGCAGCGCCTCCGCCCGCGCGGCCATCTCGGCGGAGCTGACCGCACCCCCGTGCCCGCGGCCGTACGCCAGCGACACCAGCAGCCCGACCCGCTGCGCGAGCTCCAGCACCCGCACCGCACGCGGCGGATACCCCGGCGCCAGCACCTCGCGCCCCCGCTCCGCCCGCGCCCGGTACGCGTCGATCGCGGCCTCCGCCACCGGCCCCGAACCGGCGACGTCCAGCTTCGAGAGCACACCGGTCGCCTCCCGCAGCGCCTCCGCCAGCTCCCGCTCCGCCTCGCCCAGCGAGGGCACGTCGGCCGGCGGCGCCTCCCGCACCGGCAGCACGTGCCAGACCACCTCGGCGTGCACGTCGCCCGCGGGCCCGGCCTCGTACACCTCCGGCACCAGCCCGAACGCGGCGCCGTGACAGACCACCGCCTCCTCCGCCTCCAGCGCCCGCGCGTTGAACTCCGGCGGGCCGCTCAGCCCCAGCGGATGCCCCGGCGCCGGCAGCGCCACCCGCAGCCCGCTCACCCCCAGCCTGCGCAGCCGGCCCAGCGCGAGCGTGAGCCCGACCGGAGCGGACTCGCCGGGCAGCCCCGCCACCCGGTGCACCGCGTCCTCGCCCACGATGGCGAGCGCGGCGTCATCCGGAGAGGCAAGTCCGGCCAAAAGGGCGTTTCCCCAAGCGGCGAGGCGTCCTGAACGCGGTTCCGAGAGCATGCCCCCACCCTAAGGACCGGACCGATGGAATGGAGCGGGGCACTCGTGGCGTAGATTTCATGAGGGCTGCGCCCACCGGCGCGGCGGACCGAGCCACAGGCGTACGCGACAGCCGAGACCGGCCACACTGCAAGGGGAGACAACGCGCTCATGAGCGATGTTCTGGAGCTTCAGGACGTATCCGTGGTCCGCGAGGGCCGGGCTCTGGTGGACCAGGTCTCCTGGTCGGTGAAGGAGGGCGAGCGCTGGGTCATCCTCGGCCCCAACGGCGCCGGCAAGACCACTCTCCTCAACGTCGCCTCGACCTACCTCTTCCCCAGCAGCGGCACCGCGGCGGTCCTCGGCGAGCCCCTCGGCAGGCCCGGCACCGACGTCTTCGAGCTGCGCCCCCGCATCGGCATGGCCGGTATCGCCCTGGCCGAGAAGCTCCCCAAGCGCCAGACGGTCCTGCAGACGGTCCTCACCGCCGCCTACGGCATGACCGCCGGCTGGCAGGAGGAGTACGAGGACGTCGACGAGCAGCGCGCCCGCGCCTTCCTCGACCGCCTCGGCATGAGCGAGTACCTCGACCGGAAGTTCGGCACCCTCTCCGAGGGCGAGCGCAAGCGGACCCTGATCGCCCGCGCCCTGATGACCGACCCCGAGCTGCTCCTCCTCGACGAACCCGCCGCCGGCCTCGACCTCGGTGGCCGCGAGGACCTCGTCCGCCGCCTCGGCCGGCTCGCCCGCGACCCCATCGCACCCTCGATGATCATGGTCACGCACCACGTCGAGGAGATCGCCCCCGGCTTCACCCACGTCCTCATGATCCGTCAGGGCAAGGTCCTCGCCGCGGGCCCCGTCGAGCTGGAACTGACCTCCCGCAACCTCTCCCTCTGCTTCGGCCTGCCGCTCGTCGTCGAGCAGGTCGGCGAGCGCTGGACCGCCCAGGGCCTTCCCCTGTCCTGACCCGGCCGGGCCCGGCACGCCCCCCTACGCGCCCTGTCCGCCGCCCGACCGCGGTCCTACCATGACCATGTGAACGACATCGACGCGTGGGTGTGGTGGCTCGTCGGCGCGGCGGCGCTCGGAATCCCCCTAGTGGTCACCGCCATGCCGGAGTTCGGCATGTTCGCGGTGGGAGCCGTCGCGGCCGCGGTGGTCGCCGGCCTCGGCTTCGGCATCGTCATCCAGGTGCTCACCTTCGTCACCGTCTCCGTCGCCCTCATCGCCGTCGTCCGGCCCATCGCCGCCCGACACGGCGACCAGCGTCCCCGACTCGCCACCGGCGTCGACGCGTTGAAGGGCAAGCAGGCCGTCGTCCTCGAACGCGTCGACGGCTCCGGCGGCCGCATCAAACTCGCCGGGGAGATCTGGTCGGCCCGCGCCCTCGACACCGGCCGCGCCTACGAAGTGGGCCAGGAGGTGGACGTCGTGGACATCGAAGGGGCCACCGCGATCGTCATCTGAGGCATCCGGCTTACGAGTTGGGCGACGGTCTGACAGACTCGACCAGCAAGATCTTCAATATCCGCGAGATCTGCCGAAGGCGCCGAGGCGGAGAGGGGTACGGGGAACACGATGGATGCGATCATCATCGTCCTGATCGTTCTGGTGGTGCTGGTCTTCATCGCCCTGATCAAGACCATCCAGGTCATCCCACAGGCCAGCGCCGCCATCGTGGAGCGCTTCGGCCGCTACACGCGGACGCTGAACGCGGGCCTGAACATCGTGGTGCCGTTCATCGACACCATCCGCAACCGCATCGACCTGCGCGAACAGGTCGTGCCGTTCCCGCCCCAGCCGGTGATCACCCAGGACAACCTGGTCGTGAACATCGACACCGTCATCTACTACCAGGTGACCGACGCCCGGGCCGCCACCTACGAGGTCGCGAGCTACATCCAGGCCATCGAGCAGCTCACCGTCACCACGCTGCGCAACATCATCGGCGGCATGGACCTGGAGCGCACCCTGACGTCCCGCGAGGAGATCAACGCCGCACTGCGCGGAGTCCTCGACGAGGCCACCGGCAAGTGGGGCATCCGCGTCAACCGCGTGGAACTGAAGGCCATCGAGCCGCCCACCTCCATCCAGGACTCGATGGAGAAGCAGATGCGCGCCGACCGTGACAAGCGCGCCGCGATCCTCACCGCGGAAGGCACCCGCCAGGCGGCCATCCTCACCGCCGAGGGCGAGAAGCAGTCCCAGATCCTGCGCGCCGAGGGTGAGGCCAAGGCCGCCGCCCTGCGCGCCGAGGGCGAGGCCCAGGCCGTCCGTACGGTCTTCGAGGCCATCCACGCCGGCGACCCGGACCAGAAGCTCCTGTCCTACCAGTACCTGCAGATGCTCCCGAAGATCGCCGAGGGCGACGCCAACAAGCTCTGGATCGTCCCCAGCGAGATCGGCGACGCCCTCAAGGGACTCTCCGGCGCGATGGGCAACTTCGGCCCTCTGGGAGGCGGTTCGGGCGGCAACGGGTCATCGGGCAACGGCGGAGCCGGCACTCAGCGCCGCGAGAAGCCGCCGATCGACTGAGGCGCGGACGCCTACGCCGCTTCCCGAGCGAGCCACTCGGGAAGCGCGGCGAAGTCCTCGTGCCCCAAGGCCAGCAGCATGGCATCGGCGGGAGTCGGCTCGAACGGCTCCCGCAGGAGGGCCATCCCCGCCTCCTCCGGAGTCCGGTTCGCCTTGCGGTGATTGTCCTCCGCACAGGCGGCCACCGTGTTCAGCCACGTGTCCTGCCCGCCCTGCGACCGCGGCAGCACGTGGTCCACGGTCGTCGCCCTGCGCCCGCAGTACGCGCACCGGTGCCGGTCCCGGACCAGGACCCCGCGCCTCGACCACGGGGCTTGTCTTCGGAACGGCACCCGTACGTATCTGCACAGCCTGATCACCCGGGGCGCGGGAATGTCCACATCGGCACCGCGCATGCGCAGTTCGGGGTGGGACTGCTCGACCACGGCCTTGTCCTGCAGAACCAGCACGACAGCCCGGTTCAACGTCACCGTCGACAGCGGCTCGAAGCTCGCGTTCAGTACCAGCGTGTCACGCATCCAGCCCACCTCCCGTGTGCACCTGCCCACCCCCCGGCGGGCTCGGATCAACTCTGTACGGGCGCGCCGAGATGGACAACGCAATAAAAAAGGTGCCCGCCCCTGATCACTTCCAAGACCAGAGGCGGGCAAACGTTCAGTGAACGCCCGGCTGAACGAGTCTGCCTCGATCAGCCCTTCGCGGGGTTCTCGTACTCCCCGACGAGCTGGGCACGCGCGATCGCGTGGAACCGCAGGTTGAAGCCGACGACGGCCGGAGAGGCGTCCGAGTCCGGACCGAGTTTCTCCTGGTCCACCGCGTACACCGTGAAGACGTACCGGTGCGGGCCGTCCCCGGGCGGCGGCGCGGCACCGCCGAAGTCCTTCGTCCCGTAGTCGTTCCGCGCGTGCACGGCGCCCTCGGGCAGCCCCTCGAACTTGCCGCCGCCCGCACCCGCGGGCAGCTCCGTCACCGACGCCGGGATGTCGAACAGGACCCAGTGCCAGAACCCGCTGCCGGTGGGCGCGTCGGGGTCGTAACAGGTCACGGCGAAGCTCTTGGTCTCCGGCGGGAAGCCCTCCCACCGCAGCTGCGGCGAGGTGTCGCCCTCCGCCTGGACCTGTGCGCTCCCCAGCGTCGCGCCCTCCTCGACGTCCGCGCTCGTCACCGTGAACGACGGCACGGGCGGATGGAAGTCGTGGGGGAGCGGCCGCCGCTTGAGCTCGGTCACCTCGGTACCTCCCGATCGATGATCTGCAACCAGTGGTTCCGAGCCTAGAACCAGTTGCGCTTGCTGCCGACCTCGGACAGCCACTGGTTGAGGTAAGCCGCCCAGTCGGTCCCCTGCCAGTCGCTCAGACCCACCTGGAAGGACCGGTAGGTGTCAGAGCCCTCGCTGAAGAGGCCCGGCTTCTTGTCCATCTCCAGGACGACGTCCATGGCGTGCTCGTCGGCCACGAAGCTCAGCTCGACCTGGTTCAGACCCCGGTACTGCGACGGCGGGTAGAACTCGATCTCCTGGTAGAACGGCAGCCGCTGCCGCGTGCCCCGGATGTGGCCGCGCTCCATGTCCGCGTTCTTGAAGCGGAAGCCCAGCTGGATGAAGGCGTCCAGGATGGCCTTCTGGGCCGGCAGCGGATGCACGTTGATCGGGTCCAGGTCGCCCGAGTCGACGGCCCGCGCGATCTCCAGCTCCGTGGTCACACCGATGTGCATCCCGCGCAGGGCCTGCCCGTCGATCATCGTGACCGGCGTCTCCCAGGGGATCTCCAGACCGAACGGAACCGCGTGCACGGCGCCCGCCTGCAGCTCGAACGCGCCACCGAGCCGCACCTTGGTGAACTCGATGTCCTGCTTGTACTCCTGGTCGCCGCTCTCCACCTCGACCTTGGCCTGCAGGCCCACGGACAGGCCCTCGATGTTCTGGTTCACGGACCCGCCCTGGATCCTCACCTCGCCCTGGACGACACCACCGGGCACGACGTTGACCTCGGTCAGCACCGTCTCGACCGAGGCCCCACCGGCCCCGAGGCTCGCGAGCAGCTTCTTGAACGCCATTGACTCTCCCTTTACGAATGGACCGTCGCCCCCACAAACGCGATCCGTCCCCGGCCGGTTCCGGCCGGGACGGTGACCCGTCTGGGCTACCCTCGGAGTGCATGATCGCGCCCCCGGACCGTACGCCACTGCCCCGGACCTTCTTCGACCGGCCGGTCGTGCAGGTCGCCCCCGACCTCCTCGGCCGCATTCTGGTCCGGACGACCCCCGACGGCCCGATCGCCCTCCGCCTGACGGAGGTCGAGGCGTACGACGGCCCGAACGATCCGGGGTCCCACGCCTACCGCGGCCGCACGGCCCGCAACGCGGTCATGTTCGGACCGCCCGGACACGTGTACGTCTACTTCACCTACGGCATGTGGCATTGCATGAACCTCGTCTGCGGCCCCGAGGGCAGGGCGAGCGGCGTCCTGCTCCGCGCCGGCGAGATCGTCGAGGGCCTCGAGCCCGCCCGGAAACGTCGACTTTCGGCCCGCGATGACAAGGAACTGGCCAAGGGGCCGGCCCGTCTCGCCACGGCCCTCGGCGTCGACCGGTCCTTCGACGGCGCCGACGCGTGCGGCGCCGGCGAGACCCCGCTGCGGATGCTGACCGGCACGCCCGTCCCCTCCGACCAGGTACGCAGCGGGCCGCGGACCGGAGTCGCCGGCGAGGGCGGCAACGGGGATCTCCATCCCTGGCGCTTCTGGGTGGCCGGCGACCCGACGGTGAGCCCCTACCGTGCCCACGTGCCGAGGCGCCGCCGGAGTTGACGCGCCCCCGGATGGTGCGTAGTGTATTCCGAGCCGCTGAACCGGGTACGGCAATCGCCTGCAGCCGGAGCGGCCAAACCACTACCTAGTCAGAGCCCCTCGGCGGGGTCGTTTCAGGCGCGCTCGCGCGCCCGAATTCGAACTCGCGAGACTCGATTATGAGTCGCCGGAGAAATCGGCTAGCGTAGTGAATGTCGAAAGGCGCCGCGGCGAAAGCCCAAAGCCCTGAGACAAAATCCCGCCGACCGGGAATCGGACGCCGAAAGGATCTGATAGAGTCGGAACCGCCGGAAAGGGAAACGCGAAAGCCGGGAACCTGGAAAGCATCGAGGAAATCGGATCGAGAAAAGGTCTGATAGAGTCGGAAACGCAAGACCGAAGGGAAGCGCCCGGAGGAAAGCCCGAGAGGGTGAGTACAAAGGAAGCGACCGTTCCTTGAGAACTCAACAGCGTGCCAAAAATCAACGCCAGATTAGTTGATACCCCGTCTCCGGTCATCACGATCGGGGCGAGGTTCCTTTGAAAAACACAGCGAGGACGCTGTGTGCGAGGGGATTATTCCTCCTC
>NZ_BMUE01000017.1 GCF_014650035.1 Streptomyces lucensis JCM 4490
CGCGTCGGAAGAGGTCACCAGCTCCCGCAGCGGATACCGGGCCAGCACCGCCTCCACCTCGGGCGCCAGCGCCGCCGCGAGCCGCCAGGCCGCCGGCCGGTCTTCGGCGCGCAGGGCGGCCGCCGCGTCGCGGACGACCGGCCGCTGCTCCTCCGGCACAGCCGCGGCCGCGCGTTCGTACAGCCGCGCACCCTCCTCCAGCACCAGTTCGGTGTCGATGCCCGCCGGAATCTTGATCCGGGCGTGGTGCCGCCAGGTGGACAGCGGGTCGGACCACGCCTCCACCGTGTAGGTCCAGCGGCCGGGTTCGCCCACGGTCACGGTGGCGCCCCAGCGGTCGGTGCCCGGGGCGAGTTCGCGCATCGGAGTCCAGGGGCCGGCCCGGCCCGCCGGGTCGCGCAGCACCACGTTCGCCGAGACGGCGTCGTGGCCCTCCCGGAACACGGTGGCCGACACCTCGAACGACTCACCGGCCACCGCCTTGGCCGGCCGGCGCCCGTGCTGGACCACCGGACGTACGTCGAGGACGGGGATGCGGCCCACGGCGGTGGCCGTCTCCGGGGCGGGCCCCTCCCCGGAGGGCGGCTGGCCGGTAACGCCCGCGGCAGGCCCCTTGCCCTTCCCGCCGGTTGACTTCTTACCTGTCGCCTTGGTGGCCTTGCTGGCCTTGCTGCTTGTCGGGGGTGCTGACGAGTGGTGCGTGGCGGGCATGACCGCTCCTGTCCGCGTCAACGTAGGTGTGGGCGGATGGCTGTGGGGAGGTGGGTCCTGCTGGTCCTGCTCTATACGTCGGTACGCATGTGGGGGTGTGTACCGGAGGAGCCTGCCCACCCGGCTCGGGTGGGCAACCCGGCACTCTGTTAACTACTCACTCGTACGTCCACACACAAGACCGGCCTCCTCTTTCCGGGTGCCCTGAGTCGCCCTCTTGACGCCCCGACACCCCGTCGGGCAGGTCCCCACCGACGCCCGGGTAACCACTACCGTCGAAGGTGACGACGAGACGTACAACGCCGTGCGTCTCACCCGCGACGCGTCGAGGTGGCAAGTGAAGGCGATCCGTCGGTTCACCGTCCGTCCCGTTCTCCCCGCCCCCCTCCGGCCGCTGAACGACCTGGCGCGCAATCTGCGCTGGTCCTGGCATGCGGAAACACGCGACCTGTTCCAGTCCGTCGACCCCGAGGCCTGGGCCGCCGCCGGAGGCGACCCGGTTCGGCTGCTGGGCACCGTACGACCGGCACGGCTGACCGAGCTGGCCGGCGACCGGCGGTTCCGGCGCCGCCTGGCCGCCGCAGCAGACGATCTCGACGACTACCTGACCGGCGACCGCTGGTACCAGGCCCAGGACGACGGCCTGCCCGCCGCCGTCGCCTACTTCTCCCCGGAGTTCGGCATCACGGCCGCGCTGCCGCAGTACTCCGGCGGGCTCGGCATCCTCGCCGGCGACCACCTGAAGGCGGCCAGCGACCTCGGCGTCCCGCTGATCGGCGTCGGACTGCTGTACCGGCACGGGTACTTCCGGCAGAGCCTGTCCCGGGACGGCTGGCAGCAGGAGCACTATCCGGTGCTCGACCCCAACGAGCTGCCCGTCACCCAGCTCAAGGACGCCGACGGCTCCCCGGCCCGGCTCTCCCTCGCGCTGCCCGGCGGCAAGGCGCTGCACGCCCGGATCTGGCTGGCCCAGGTGGGCCGGGTGCCGCTGCTGATGCTCGACTCGGACGTGGAGGAGAACGACCACGGCGAACGCGGGGTCACCGACCGGCTCTACGGCGGCGGCAGCGAGCACCGGCTGCTCCAGGAGATGCTGCTCGGCATAGGAGGTGTCCGGGCGGTGCGGACGTACTGCCGGCTCACCGGGCACCCGGAGCCCGAGGTCTTCCACACCAACGAGGGGCACGCCGGCTTCCTCGGCCTGGAACGGATCGCGGAACTGTGCGCGCGAGGGCTGGACTTCGACGCGGCACTGGAAGCCGTGCGCGGCGGCACGGTGTTCACCACCCACACCCCCGTCCCGGCCGGCATCGACCGCTTCGACCGGGAACTGGTCGCCCGGCACTTCGGTCCCGACGCCGAACTCCCCGGCATCGACGTGCAGCGCGTCCTGGCGCTCGGGATGGAGACCTACCCGGGCGGCGAGCCCAACCTGTTCAACATGGCCGTGATGGGCCTCAGGCTGGCCCAGCGGGCCAACGGGGTGTCGCTGCTGCACGGGCAGGTGAGCCGGGAGATGTTCGCGGGACTCTGGCCGGGATTCGACCCCGAGGAGGTGCCGATCACCTCCGTGACCAACGGGGTGCACGCGCCGACCTGGGTGGCGCCGGAGGTGCTGCGGCTCGGCGCCCGGCAGGTCGGCGCCCAGCGGACGGAGGACGCGCTCACCGTCGGCGGCGGCGAACGCTGGGACTCGGTCGCGGACGTACCGGACCAGGAGGTCTGGGAACTACGCCGCACGCTGCGCGAACAGCTGGTGCTGGAGGTGCGCGAGCGGCTGCGCGCGTCCTGGCGGCAACGCGGCGCCGGTGACGCCGAGTTGGGCTGGATCGAGGGAGTCCTCGACCCGGACGTCCTGACCATCGGCTTCGCGCGCCGCGTCCCGTCGTACAAGCGCCTCACCCTCATGCTGCGCGACCGCGACCGCCTGATGGAACTGCTGCTGCACCCGGACCGCCCGGTGCAGCTCGTCGTCGCGGGCAAGGCCCACCCGGCGGACGACGGCGGCAAGCGCCTCGTGCAGGAACTGGTCCGCTTCACCGACGACCCGCGGGTCCGCCACCGGATCGTCTTCCTGCCGGACTACGGCATGGGGATGGCCCAGAAGCTCTACCCGGGCTGCGACGTCTGGCTGAACAACCCGCTCCGCCCCCTGGAGGCGTGCGGCACCTCCGGGATGAAGGCGGCCCTCAACGGCGGCCTCAACCTCTCGGTGCTGGACGGCTGGTGGGACGAGTGGTTCCGGCCGGACTTCGGCTGGGCCATCCCCACCGCGGACGGCGCGGGCACCGACCCGGACCGCCGCGACGACATCGAGGCGGCGGCCCTCTACGACCTCCTGGAACAGCGGGTGACCCCCCGCTTCTACGAGCGGGGCCGTGGCGGGCTGCCCGACCGCTGGATCCAGATGGTCCGGCAGACCCTCGGCCACCTGGGCCCCAAGGTGCTGGCGGGCCGCATGGTCCGGGAGTACGTCGAGCGGCTCTACGCCCCCGCCGCGGAGGCCGACCGCGCCCTGACCCCCGACGCGGCACGGGACCTGGCCGCCTGGAAGGCCCGGGTGCGGTCCGCGTGGCCCGCGGTGAGCGTGGACCACGTGGAGACGACGGCGACGACGGCCACCGCGCAGCTGGGCACGACGGTGGGCCTCCGCGTCCGGGTCGGCCTGGGCGAACTGACCCCCGACGACGTCGAGGTGCAGGCGGTGTCGGGCCGGGTGGACGCGGAGGACCGCATCACGGACGCCACGATCGTCCCGCTGAAACCGGCGGGCGCCCCCGGCCTGGAGGGCCGCTGCGTCTACGAGGGCCCCCTGTCCCTGGACCGCACGGGCCCCTACGGCTACACGGTCCGCATCCTCCCCACCCACCGCCTCCTCGCCTCGGGCGCGGAACTGGGGCTGGTGGCGGTGCCGTCGGGGGACGTGGTGGAGGGGGCGGGGGTGCTGCTGCGGTGAGGTGAGGGGCGGGGCACCTTCGGTTCAGAACGCGTGCGTTCCTGGGGCGGGGGTGCCCTTCAGGGCCTGGAGGAAGGGGGCGAAGGCGGTGGTGGGGAAGGTGAGGGGGGTTCTGGCGGGGTCCTTGGAGTCGCGGACGGCTATATGGGTGTCCAGGTCCGCTACCTCGACGCAGTCGTTTCCCTCACCTCCGCCGGAGAAGGACGACTTCTTCCAAGAGGCGTGGGTGATCATGCCTGCCCTCACAGCTCCTTCATCAGCCGGTGGATGAGGTCGCGCGACCGCTCGGGTGGTAGCGCGGCTTCCCTCACCCTAAGGAACAGCTTCCGGAAGTGCTCCAGCTGGGCTTCCGAGTCGACGAACGCCGTGCCGTGCGGTGCGTCGCGCACGACGGTGTCCAACCGGGGAACCGCTCCTCCCAGGTGCACCATGGTGCTCCCGGCACCGGCGAAGTCATCCAATGCGAAGGGGATCACCTGGACGGTGACGTGATCGGCTTCGGACACGGCCAGGATGCGGTCGAGCTGTGCCCGGGAGGCAGCGCGCCCGGCCACCCTGATGCGGAGCACCGCCTCATGGATCACGGTCTCGTACGGGATGGGGTCCGGCCCGTCGATGACGACCCTCCGCCTCATCCGGTGTTCGACACGAAGGCCGACCTCGTCGTCCGGGAACTCGGGGTTCATGTAGGCGAAGAGGGCGCGGGCGTACTCCTCCGTCTGCAGGAGCCCCGGCACGTGGATGACGGCCACGTCCTTGCGAAACCTCGCGTGGTGGTCCAGCTCGGCCAGATCCTGGTAGGCGGCAGGGAGGACGCCCCGGTACTCCTCCCACCAACCGCGCCTACGGTCGGTCGCGATGGCCACCAGGGCGTCGATCAACGCTTCGTCCGAGCAGGCGTAGTTGGCAGCCAGTCGCCGGAGCCGCTGCTCGCTCACTCCGGCGATCCCGGACTCGATCTGACTCATCTGCACCGAGTTCACCCCGAGCAGGGCTGCCGCTTCCGTCGCCTTGAGCCCGGCGGCCTCGCGCAGTCTCCGCAGTTCCGTCCCCAGGCGAACCTGTCGTGCTGTGGGATTCCGTCGTGCCGGCACGGTGCCCTCTTTCCTCAACGGCCTCGGTGAGGCTGCTCGTTCGAGGGCAAGATTACGGGACCTGCTTGCGGCGGATGAAATTTATGCCCTACCGTCGGTGACGTAGCGCACACGGAGCGGAAGTGCACCGCGCCGCCCTGTCATGGCGCCCGCGGCAACGCCACCGCGCGCGGAATCCCCTGTCACCGAACGGAGTTGCTGACGCATGCCCGAAAACGAGCCCTGGGACTACACGCTCTACATCCCGAACGACGTGAGAGCGGTGACCGTGTGCCGCCGCACCCTGCGCCTGATCCTCACGATGCACGGGCTGATCGGGCTGGTGGACACGGCGGAGCTGCTGGCGACGGAGCTGGTGTCGAACGCGGTGCGGCACACGAAGGGGCCGGCGGCGCTGAGGGTGCGCCGGTCCCGGGAGGGGGTGGTGTGGATCGGGGCGTGGGACACGGACCCGGCACCGCCGCCTCCGCCCCGGACGCTGGGCCGGGTGGCGGGGCTGGAGGAGGAGGGGCGGGGCCTGGGTCTGGTGCGGGCGTGTGCCGACGGGTGGGGCTGGCAGCCGTCGGCGCGGTTCGGGGACCGGGGGAAGTTCGTGTGGTGCGAACTTGCGGCGGCGTAGCTCGTTGATCAGGTCGTACGGAAAGGAGAGCTGATGGTCGGCTCGTCGCACGAGGCGCTGCACCGGATCTTCCAGAAGGACCCGGCGCTGCTGACGAGGGCGTTACAGCGGGTCCTGCATGTGCCGTTCCCGGAACCGAGGGAGATCGCGGCACTGAACGTGGACCTCACCGAGATCGAACCGGTGGAGCGGCGGGTGGACACGCTGCTGCGAGCGGAGACGGGCGAGGGCACGTACCTGCTGGTGGTGGAGTCGCAGGGGAAGGTGGACGAGCGCAAGCGGGGCAGCTGGCCGTACTACCTGTCGTACCTGTACGAGAAGTACCGGTGTGAACCGGTGCTCATCGTGATCACGCAGAGCAGCGCTACGGCGCGGTGGGCATCCCGCCCGATTCGGCTGGGCTTCCGGGACTGGCACTCGCTGACGGTGCGTCCGCTGGTGCTGGGTCCGGACAACGTCCCGGTGATCGCGGATGAGCGGCAGGCGGAACGGGACGTACCTCTTGCGGTGCTGTCGGCGATGACACACGGGCGTGGGCCGCAGGCTCCGGCCATACTGGAAGGCCTGGCAACCGCCCTGCGGACCATCGACCCCGACAGTGCCGCGGTCTTCGTGCAGTTCGTCGACTCCTGCCTGGCCGACCCCCAGGCGAAGCAGATGTGGAGGGACCTGATGACAGCGATCCAGTACTTCTGGCGACACCCGCTGGCGGAGCAGGTGCGCGAGGAGGGGCGGATTCAGGAATGCCAGCAGATGACACTCCGAATTCTGGAGTGGCGCGGCATCCCAGTGCCCGACGCTGTGCGTGAGCGGGTCGAGGCGTGCTCGGATCTGGGCCAGTTGGAGGTCTGGGCCCAGCGGGCGGTGCACGCCCTGGACGCGGCGGAGCTGTTCACCGGGGAGTGAACGGGTGACCGTTGGGCCACTCGCTTCTCGGCCAGTGTCGTGCTTCCGTGAGCCGAGTAAAGGGCGCTGGGCGTCGCCTCCGGCGATGGCCCTCCGAGCCACCCTTGACTCGGCTCACTCCAGCACGGGGGGAGAGAGGAGCGAGCGAGCGGCCCGGAGGGGCGGTGGGCTTGGGCGGTGTCGGGCCCCTGAGTTGGCGGGGTTCACCTGGTCGGCATGGGGCGGGGGTCGACCGGAATTAGGTGACGGGGTAATTGGCGAATGTTGGGTCAGAGGGCTCACTCATCACGCTCGAATTTTGGAATCCCGGCCACCGAAGCAGGGTCGTCGATAGGGTAGATCGGTGCTCTGTCAGGAGCTCGTACCCGAGATACGGTAACACCGTGTAGACACGCATCGCACCAAAATAGGAGGTAGCCTAGGCGGCTTTCCGGGTCCACAACATACCGTATTCTTAGCTGATGCCTGCCGCAATGCGGGCAGGGTTCGGTGGCTGTGTCATTGGTATGGAGAGATACTCGCGAAAGCGTGTTCAGCCAGGCAGTGCGGCTAGCCACTAACTGTTACTTCCCTTGTAGTAGTGCCAAAACTGGTCTTCTGATTTATAGGCGGCCCGCTCCCATGCGGCCTCTTGCTCCAATGAGGAGGCGCTGCCGTATAGATCAATCTGCATGACGTGCATCCGTTCGTGCCCGATCGTCCGAACCAGGTCTTCCTTAGAGGTGAATGCATCGGGATACAAAGTGATGGTGCGGTCAGGTGATGTGTGTCCGTAAAGTCCGCGCCCTATTAGGTCTGTGTCTCGGTTAATCTTTATCTTTACTCCATCAAGCCCCACTCCAGCTTGCTCGGCCACCTGGCGCACCACTCGCTTCTGCATGGCAACTTGCAGCTCGGAGAACGGGCCGGTGTTCGCAGTTCGGCGCTCCAAGCCCGAGGATGGTTCGTTCGGGTGGCAGTCCGGTGCTAGCCCAAGGGCATCACTCCAAACGTGTGGGTTCTCTACATAAGTGGCAGGGTTTGGTGTCGGGATGAGCCCGAGTGGGTCTGCTGTGAGGTAGCGGGCAGTTTCGGGGTCGTAGTGGCGGAAGTAGTTGTAATGGAGGCCGGTTTCCGGGTCGTAGTACTGGCCCGGGAAGCGTAGGGGTGTGTAGGCCGTGCTGTCCGTTGCCCACGCCGTTGTGCCCCACAGGGTGCTGCGGGTGCGCCAGGCGATCTCGCCCTGTTCGTCGATGAGTTCGTTCGGGGTGCCGACCAGGTCGGTGACTATGGCGAAGAAGCGGGAGTCGATCTCGTCCTGGGGTGCATCGGCTGCGGTGATGCGTTCCGTTTGGGCCAGGGGGCGTAGGCCTTGGTGGTCCCAGGTGATGGTGACCGGGTTCGGGAGGTCCTCGGACGTCGTGCTTTGTTCGCAGAGTGTCGTGCCGTCCCAGGTGAAGTCCACCCTTTCCAGCACTGTCTCGCCGTCCCCAGCCATGCGGAGCTTCGACGTGCGGCGGCCCAGGGGGTCGTAGGTGTAGCGCCAGCGGGTGCCGTCCGGGGTGATGACCGAGGTCAAGCGGTCCTCCGCGTCCCACTCGTAGCGCCAAGTGTCCGGCTTTCTCGACAGGCGGGTCTTCTGGCGGAGCGTGATGCGGCCGAGGGCGTCGTGTTCGTAGCGGACGTTGCCTGCGCGGGTGATTCGGGTGCCCACGTACGAGCGGAGTCCCGTCGCCTCGGCTCCCGGGTGGTCCGACGGCCAGCTCGCCTGCGTCTGGTTGCCCGCCTCGTCGTAGGCGTACCGCTCCGTCCAGCCCGACGCGTGCACCGCCGTCACGCGGCCCGTCGCGTCCAGGTCGAAGCGGCGGGGGCCGGACAGGTGGTCGTCCATGCCGATCAGGTTGCCGTCGGCCCGGTAGGTGTAGGCCCGGTGCTGGATCGTGCGGCCCTCAGCGCCGGTCACCGACTGGGTCGTCAGGCGGCCGAGGAGGTCGAAGGTGTGCTGCTGGGTGAGCGCGCCGGCGACGGTGCGCGTCAGTTCGCGGCCCGCTTCGTCGTAGGTGAAGTCGATCGGGCGGCCCGACGCCACCATGCCCGTGCGGCGGCCCGCCGCGTCGTACGTCCAGGTCGTCTCGGCCCCGGTCGGGGTCGTGCGGCCGGTGCGGCGGCCCAGGACGTCGTACGTGTACTTCAGTGTGCGGCCGTCGACCGTCTCCGAGCGGAGGCGGCCGTGACGGTCGCGGAGCAGGGTCAGGGTCGTACCGTCCGGGCCCGCCGCCTGCGCGAGCTGGTCCGTCAGGTCGTAGGCGTAGGTGGTTACCTGGCCTGCTGCTTCCTTGCGCAGTACCTGGCCGAGTTCGTTGCGCTGGAAGGAGACCGTCTCGCCGAGGACGTTCGCCCGGGACGTCAGGCGGCCGGCGGCGTCGTACTCGTACGTCAGGGTGCGGTCGTCGAAGTCCTTCTCCGTCCGCAGGCGGCCGGCCGGGTCGTACTCGTACGTCCACGTCAGGTCCTGCGGGTTCGTGACCTTCGTCAGGCGCAGTTCCGTGTCGTGGGTGAACTCGTACCGGACACCGTCCGGGCCGGTGCGGGCGGTCAGCAGGTCGAAGTGGGTGTACTCGAAGTGGGTGACGCCGCCGAGTGTGTCGGTGTGGGTGGTGCAGTTGCCCTCGCCGTCGTACGTCCAGGTCTCGGTCGTGCCGTCGGGCGCGGTGCGCTGGGTGAGGCGGCCTTCGGTCGACCACTGGAGGCGGGTCGCCGCTCCGGTCGGGTCGGTGATCGTGACCGGGCGGCCCAAGGCGTCGCGCTCGTAGCGGGTGGTCGCGCCCAGTGGGTCCGTGATCTCCAGGGGGAGGCCCGCCCGGTCGCAGACGACCGTGGTGGTGTTGCCCAGGGGGTCGGTCACCGATGTCAGGTGGCCGGCCTGTGTGTAGGTGAAGCGGGTGGTCTGGCCGGCCGGGTCCGTCACCGACGTGCGGTTGCCCCGCTCGTCGTACGTCTGACGGATCACCGTGCCGTCCGGGTTCACCACCTTCACCGGCAGACCTGGACCGTTGTACTCCGCCTTCGCCTCGCGGCCGTCCGGGCGGATCGCCCGTGCGAGGTTGCCCGCCTCGTCGTAGTGGTACTGCGTGATGTGGCCCAGGGGGTCCGTCACGGACAGCAGGCGGTTGTAGCGGTCGCGGACGAAGCGCGTGGTCGCGCCCACGGCGTCCGTCTCGGCGATCACCTGGCAGCGGCGGTTGACCAGGTAGCTGGCGGTGTGACCGTGGGAGTCCGTGATGGTTGTGGTGTGCTCACCCGTCTCCGGGTCGGCCGGGCCGTAGGTGAACTCCGAGCGCAGGTGGCCCGCGGCGCCGGACTGGTGGGTGCAGCGGTCTTCGTCGTCGTAGACGTAGGCGAAGTGACTGCCGTTGGTGTCCGTCCAGGACGTGATGCGGCCGTCTCCGTCGTACCCGAAGCACATGGGGCGGCCGGAGGAGTTGACGACCTTCGTGAGGTGGCCGTCGGTGTAGTCGTACCGGATCAGCTCCTGGTCGGTGCCGTCCGGTGCCGCGCCCGCGAGGTGCAGGGACGTCACCCGGCCGTCGGTGGTCGACAGGAGCAGGCGGTAGCCGCCGCTGTGGGTGAGTGCGACGGGGGCGTCGGCGGCGTCGTACTCGAAGGTGATCCAGCTGCCGTTGCGGTCATCGAGTTGCTCCAGCAGCGCGAGGGCGGGGGAGCGGTCGGTGAAGTGCCGTACCTGGCCGGACTCGGGGTCGGCGAGGGTGTAGCCGTCGTCCGTGCGGTCCAGCGGCCAGCGAGGGCCGTGGGTGGGCAGGGTCGGCACGCCGGGGGCCGGATGGGGGTAGGCGAGCGTGAGGCCGTCCTCGCCGACGAAGACGACACCCTCCGCGTCGATCTCCAGGCGTTGATCGAGCGTGGAGGACCAGGTCGGGCCGAACCATCCGCCGAGCCGGTACGACGACTCGAACTGGCGCTTGAGAACCAGCGGCAGAGTGCCCGGGAGCGAGACGTCGGTCTGCGGCAGCACTATGCGACCGGTCGCGACATCGACGGGGTCCCTCTCGCACACCTTCTGCAGCGGTCGCCGTGAGACGTCCTCCGCGCCTTCCTCGACCGAGTCTCGGGCGGACTTGCGCAGTTTCCGTCGAACGGCTCCCTTGATGCCGTCCTTCAACCCGGCCCGCAGCCCGCCGCGCGCCAGCCCCGCGCCCTTCGTGCCGAACATCTCCGGGACCATCCGCCCACCGAACTCCGACGGGTCCTTCTTGAAGTCCTCCCACATCGACTTCGCCGTCCGCTCCGGGTGGGCGGTCGTGGAGCCCAGGCCCGAGAGGGTCATGCTGACGTTCTGCAGGAAGGCGGCCGGGTGGGTGAGGTTGTAGGGGTCCACGGGGTTCAGGCCGCGGACGAAGTTGACGAGGCCCGCCGTGCCCTTGACGATGCCGCCGCCGAAGTGGGTGAGCTCGGTGGTCGTGGCCTGCAGGCCGTCGGAGACGTTGCTGTCGAGGCGGTCCAGGGGTGGGGGCTCGGCCGGGGCGTGGGCGAGGGCCGCCTTCACCTTGGCCTGGGCCTCGGAGGCGGCGGTGTTGCGCTGCTTGCGGGCCTGGGCGAGTTTGTGGAGCGCCGCTCTGACGTCGGCCTTGCCCGGGTCGTCGAAGGGGGCGGGCTTCGGGCCGGGGTCCTCGTCCGTCTCGGCCTTGGCCTTGTAGGCCTCGACCTTCTTCTTGTAGGCCTCGGCCGCGGCGTTGGAGGCCTTGACGCCCTTGTCCCACAGGGCGATCGCTTCCTTGGCCTGGCCCTGCGCCCACTTGACGGTCTCGGCGTACGACTCCAGGGCGCCGGCCGCCGTGTGGCACGCCTCGGCCGCCTGTGCCCACTTGGTGGGGTGCACGCCGAACTTCTTGCGGAAGGCGTCGCCGCCCTCGCCCTTCCAGCCGGAGGAGTCGACCTTCTTCAGGCCCTGGCCGACCTTGTCGAAGGCACCGTGGAAGTCCCGCAGGTGCCCCGCGCTCTCGCGGATTTTCGCCGGGCTGCCGTGGATCAGTTCGTTCGCCTCGTCGCTCTGGCCCAGCTGCTGTTCACCGGGGGTGGCGCCCAGGTCGGAGGCGAGGCCGTCACCGTAGTCCTCGACCGCGTCGGCCCAGTCGTGCAGGCCGACGTAGTCCAGACCGCCGCCCACGACGTCCGTGGCGTGGTCGATGCCCCAGCCGACCTTCTTCTTGCCTTCGTCGTAGAGGTGTTCGCTCACCTCCAGGCCCTTGTTGAGGCCCTTCTCCAGGCCGTTCCCGAGGTCGCCGAGGATGCCCATCAGCCCTCACCGCCCTGCCGGCCGGCGGCCTTGGCGCGCTCCTCGGGGGAGGGTCCGAAGTGGTCGTCCAGGTATGCGGCGTACTCGGCGTCCGTCATCCCGAACATGTCCGGGCCCGGGCTCAGCGGGCCCAGGGACTGCGAGGTCGCCACGTCCCGGAAGGTGTCCTTCCAGCCCTGCTTGCTGTTGTCCCAGGCCTGCTCGAAGGACTCCTTGCTGTAGTCGACGTCGCCACCCCACGGGCCGGACTTGGCGATCTCGCCGTAGCCCATGTTCTCGACGTCCTCCTCGGACGCGTACGGGTTGCCGATCACCGCGTTCTCGGCGACCTTGAGGGTGCCCCCGACGTACTGGTCGGTCTCGTAGTACGTCCCGGCCGCCAGTCCCGTCTTCACCGCGAACCCGTTGCCCTCGTTGATCAGCGAGCGCACGCCCCACTCCCAGCGCTCGCAGAACGACTTGAACTCGTCCGTCAGACCGCCGTGCCCCAGCTCCAGCCCGGACAGGCCGATGCTGTCGAAACCGCGCCCGGCGCCGGCCTCCCCGATCATGCCGAGTTCCTTCAGCTCGCCCAGCGCGTCGGTCAGGCCCTTGGCTATCAGGCCGAGCCCCTGCGTCGTCAGGTCCGCACCGCTCACTTCACATCCCCCGTCTCCGTCTCGGCGTCCACCGCCACCGCGTCCGGCACGACCCCGTGCACCGGCGGGAACACAACGCCTTCGCCCTCACTGCCCACGTCCAGTGCGACCCCGCACGGCACGCCCACGGCCGGAACACCGGCGTCCAGCAGACGGGCCCCGAGCCAGCGCTGGTAGGTCCACTCCCGGTCGCCCTCACCCCGAGCCAGCGCGAAACGGGCCAGCGCCTGCTCGCCGGAGAAGGCGTAGATCCAGCGAACGCCGCCGAAGTCCCCTGTCAGCAGTCCCTCCTCGTCCGCGTCGAGCGGCACGAGTACGGCCGTTCGCCGGAACTCGCCCAGCAGGGCGGCGAAGTCGCTGCGTGCACGCTCGGCGGTGGGTGAGGCGGCCGCCTCCGGCCCGGACGCGGCCCGCTGGTCGGGGCGGGGCGCGTCCACGTAGTCGTACAGCCGTGACCTGGGTGTTCGTGACACCGCGCCGGCGTCGCCCCCGTGTTCAGTCATGCGTTCGATCCTCACATCGACGCATCCTCGGCTTCAACGTGATAGGTGCCCTTGACGCCCAGGTCGGCCGAATTCCGACCCGGGTACGGTCGTTCCCCCGTCAGCGCGTCGTCGGGCGGACGGTCACCGGAACGGGATGTCCAGCCACGGACTGCCCGGTTCCGACATCAGGATGCGGTGCGCTTCCACCACGTCCTGGTACCAGTCGCCGAACTCCTCGTCGTCGAAGTGAAGACAGCGGCCGAGGATGTAGCCGGCGGAGAAGGCCTGCCACGACTTGTAGGACTGGGCGGCGGCACGGCCGGCCTGGAGGACGGCGGACTCGGCCTCCTGCAGCGTCCCGTACCGTGCGCCGAGACCCCACCGGGCCATCTTCGAGGCGCGTCCCAGGTCCCAGGCGTCGACGGAGCTGACGTACTGGTTCTCGTCGAGTACGCCGTCGGCACGCATCCGGGCCTCGTAGCGGGTGATGCGTCCGATGAGTCTCTGCACGCCCTCGATCCGGGCCTGGACCTCGGGCTCCGGCCGGGGATCGGTCTTCGTGACGCCGCTCTCGGTGACCGTGACCGAGCCCTCGGAGTTGGCCCGGATGACGTTGGCGACCGCCTGCCGCCAGTACCCCGCGTCCACGTACCCGCCGAAGTCCCGGGCGATGGCGCGGCGTACACCCAGGGCGAAGTCCCAGACCGGGCTGCGCTGCTCGCAGGCGATGAGGTCGCGGAGGCAGCCTTGCCACTCCTCGCGAGTGGTGATGCCCCACCACTCCGCAAGCCGCTTCCGCTCGTCCGGATATCCCGTGCCGTGCCAGGCCATGCCGTTCCAGAAGGAGCCGTTGTTGACGCACAGGAGTGCGCCGCACGCGAGGCCGTGGGCGACGGCGCCCTGCCGGGGAGCGCCGATGCGGAGGGTCCGCAGTCGCATCGACCGATCCCGGGCGGGCGCCCGGTCCCCGTACTGGGCCCAGCTCGCGGAGTGCGGCGGCGCCGAGGGGAGGAACGCCTCACAGGGGCTCCCCGGATTGATGACGATCACCGGTGGATCGGTCGGCGTCCACACCTTGGCGAACCACTCGAGGAAGTTCCAGTCGAACACGCGGTGGGGTTCCGGCGCCGGCAGCATGCCCTCGGTGTACAGGGCCCAGATCCGCCCACCGGCGACTCGCGGGTCGTATCCGAACACGGCGTACGGGGCTTTGCCGGGTGCGGCGTCCGCCCTGTCCTTCCGTATCTCGAAGAACAGCCTGCACTGCGCGAGCTCCTCGAAGTACGTCGCCCAGTCGTCACGGGCCTTGGCCTCGAACAACGCCTGCTCGATGTCCGACGGTGGGGGCCACGCCTGAGGCGGTGGAGGAGCGCCGAATCCGGCGGGTGACGGACCGAACGACATGAGCCTCGCTGCCCCTCTCATTTCCGGCATTCAGTGGAGCGCCGAGGGTCGGCCGGATTCCGCCCCCGGTGTCGTCAGGCCTCCGACAGACCCGCGCACAGTTTCCGCAGGACCGTCCCGCAGCGGCGGGCGTACGCGTGCTGCAGGCCCCGGGTCGCCGGGCCGCCCGCCTTCGCGTACCACTTGGCCGCCTTGCTGAAGGCGGCCACCGTGAGCCAGACCGTGCCGTCGCCCGTGCGGTCGACCACGAAGGCCTCCTCGCCGCACTCGGGGTGGCCCGCCAGGGTGCCGTAGGCCCAGCCGGCCCGGCGGGGTTCCTCGACCGTCCAGACGACGCGGCAGGGGGCCTTGACCAGGGCGGCCAGCGTGACAGTGACGTCGACACCGGGGGCCGCCCGGTCGGCGCCGGCGTCGATGCCGACGCCCAGGGCGCGGTGCATCTCCCAGGTGAGCACCGCCTCGGCGGCGCGGCGGAAGACCTCCTCGCCCTCGCCGAGGCGGGTGCGCACCAGCAGCGGGTGGAAGCCGGGCGGGCAGAAGGCCGGGTCGTCGCGGGTCGCGCCGACCGGCTCGTAGGTGAAGGGCGCCGGGGACATGGGACACAAGAGTAGGGCGGTACCCGGGGCGGCCTCGCCGCGGGTACCGCCCTGCCTAACGCGTCGCCGTCACTTGACGTTGACCGCTGCCCAGGCGGCCGCGACCGTCTTGTACTCGGTGCTGGTGGAGCCGTACAGGCCCTTCGCCGCGCTCAGGGTCGCCTTGCGGGCGCCCTTGTAGTTCGTCGTCGACGTCATGTACTCGGTGAGCGCCTTGTACCAGATCTTGAGCGCCTTGGCGCGGCCGATGCCGGTGATCTTGGAGCCGTCGGCCGTCGGCGAGTTGTACTTGACGCCGTTGATCGTCTTCGCGCCGCTGCCCTCCGAGAGCAGGTAGAAGAAGTGGTTCGCGACGCCCGACGACAGGTGCACGTCCTTGTTGCCCACGGTCGAGGACCAGTAGTCGGCGGAGGCGCCGTCCTTGCTGGGCTTGTCCATGTAGCGCAGCGGGGTGCCGTCGCCGTTGATGTCGATCTTCTCGCCGATGAGGTAGTCGCCCTTGTCGGTGGTGTTCTTGGCGAAGAACTCCACGCCGGTGCCGAAGATGTCCGAGGTGGCCTCGTTCAGGCCGCCGGACTCGCCGCTGTACTCGAGACCGGCGGTGTTGGAGGTGACGCCGTGGCTCATCTCGTGGCCCGCCACGTCCAGCGCCGTCAGCGGGTGGGTGTTGCCCTCGCCGTCGCCGTAGGTCATGCAGAAGCAGTCGTCGTCCCAGAAGGCGTTGACGTAGTTGGTGCTGAAGTGGACGCGGGAGTACGCGGCCTTGCCGTTGTTCTTGATGCCGTTGCGGCCGAAGGTCTTCTTGTAGAAGTCCCACGTGACCTGGGCGCCGTAGGCGGCGTCGGCGGCGGCCGTCTGGTCCTTCGAGGAGCTGGAGGACCTGCCGGTGCCCCACACGTTGTCCGCGTCGGTGAACAGCGTGCCCTTGCCGCTCTCCTTGCGGGCCAGGTTGGTCGTCTGGTGACCGCCGCGCGAGGTGTCCTTCAGCTGGTACTTGGTACCGGACTTGACCGTGCTGAGCGACACCGTGCCCGAGTACCGGGTCTTGCCGGTGCCCGTCTCGATCGCCTGGTGCTCGTACAGCTTCTTGCCGGTGGCGGCGTCGGTGATGACGTGCAGCTGGTTCGGGGTGCCGTCGTCCTGGAGGCCGCCGACGACCGTCTCGTAGGCGAGGACGGGCTTGCCGCCGGCCGCCCAGATCACCTTGCGCGGGGCGGTGTCGGCGGAGGTGCTCTCCGAACCGGCGGCCCTGGCCGCGGTCAGCGCCTGCGTCGCGGCCTTGGCGGTGGCGATCTTCGGGGTGAGCGAGGCGACCTTGATGGCGGCCTCGGTGTTCCGGGTGACGCCCTCTGCCTTGCCGGACGGCGCGGTGTGGACGATCAGGTCGCCGCCGAGCACGGGCAGGCCGCCGTAGGTGCGCTCGTAGCGGGTGTGCACGGTTCCGTCGGCGTCCTTGACGACGTCCTTGACGACCAGCTTCTCCTCGGCGCCGAGGCCTATTCGCCGCGCCGTGTCGTCGGTTCCCGCCTGGGCCTGCTGGATCAGTGTGCTGCGGGCCCCGGCGGAGAGCGTGAGCGGGGCGGCCGACAGGGAATCGGCGCCGGTGGGCTCGTGGGCGGTGTCGGCGTTGGCGTTGAGGGCCACACCGGTGGTGATCAGGGCGCCGGCGACGACCGCGGTGGCGATGACCAGCTTGGTGCGCTTCTTACGCGCGTGGACGGGGCTCACTGAAGCTCCTTGTGCGTGGGGGGTGTCCGGCGGCGCGGGGGCCGGCCGGATCGGCGGCGTGAAGGTGTCGTGATGCCGCGGCGGTGGGGACAGCCTCGCTTGGAGAGCGCGTGCATGTCATGCCCTGACGTGATGTTGGCCGGAAGTCGTCTGTCCGGAAAGCGCTTCAGAAATGCGTGCGGGCGCCGCCCGAGGGTGCGAATTCTCAGGTGGCGCCCGGTGGAGAGGGCCAAAACATATGGCCTACGAGAGCAATGTCTTCCGGCCACGGGAAGGGGGCGGTACCCGGTGAACCTCCCTCCGGGTACCGCCCCGCTCCGAGCCCGTTGCGACTAGTTGACGTTGACCCCGGCCCAGGCCGCGGCCACCGCCTTGTACTCGGTGCTGGTGGAGCCGTACAGCGCGGACGCCGCGTTCAGGGTCGCCGTGCGGGCGGCCTTGTAGTTGGTCGTCGACGTCATGTACGTGGTGAGCGCCTTGTACCAGATCTGCAGCGCCTTGGCGCGGCCGATGCCGGTGACCGTGGAGCCGTTGTACGTCGGCGAGTTGTAGGTCACGCCGTTGATCGTCTTCGAACCGCTGCCCTCGGCGAGCAGGTAGAAGAAGTGGTTCGCGACGCCGGACGAGTAGTGCACGTCCTTGTTGCCGACGGTCGAGGACCAGTTGTCGGCGGAGCCGCCGTCCTTGCTGGGCTTGTCCATGTAACGCAGCGGCGAGCCGTCGCCGTTGATGTCGATCTCCTCGCCGATGAGGTAGTCGCCCTTGTCGGCGGCGTTGTTGGCGAAGAACTCGACGCCGGTGCCGAAGATGTCCGAGGTGGCCTCGTTCAGGCCGCCGGACTCACCGCTGTAGTTCAGGCCGGCGGTGTTGGAGGTGACGCCGTGGCTCATCTCGTGGCCGGCCACGTCCAGCGAGGTCAGCGGGTGGGTGTTGCCGCTGCCGTCGCCGTAGGTCATGCAGAAGCAGCTGTCGTCCCAGAAGGCGTTCACGTACGAGCTGCCGTAGTGGACGCGGGAGTAGGCGCCGACGCCGTTGTTCTTGATGCCGCTGCGGCCGAAGGTGCTCTTGTAGAAGTCCCAGGTCTCCTGCGCGCCGTAGGCGGCGTCCGCGGCGGCCGTCTGGTCCGTCGAGGAGCTGGAGGCCGCGCCGGTGCCCCAGACGTTGTCGGCGTCGGTGAACAGGGTGCCGGTGCCGGACGTCCTTCGGGCCAGGTTGTAGGTCTTGTGACCGCCCCGGCTGGTGTCGTACAGCTGGTACGTCGAGCCCGACAGGTTGGTGGTCAGGCTGACGGAACCGGAGTACAGGGTCTTGCCGGTGCCGGTCGCGTTCTCGACGCCCTGGTACTCGAACAGCTTCTTGCCGGTGGCGGCGTCGGTGATGACGTGCAGCTGGTTCGGGGTGCCGTCGTCCTGGAAACCGCCGACGACCGTCTCGTAGGCGAGGACGGGCTTGCCGGAGCCGGCCCAGATCACCTTGCGCGCGCCGTCCGCGGCGGTCTTGGCCGAGCCGAGGGTCTTGGCGGCGCTCACGGCCTGCTTCTCGGCCTTGGCGGCGGTGATCTGCGGCTTGAGCGAGGCCACTCTGATGGTCGCCTTGGTCGCCTTGGTGACGCCCTCGGCCTTGCCGGACTTGGCGGTGTGGACGATCAGGTCGCCACCGAGGACGGGCAGGCCGGCGTAGGTGCGCTCGTAGCGGGTGTGCAGCGTGCCGTCGGCGTCCTTGACGACGTCCTTGACGACCAGCTTCTCCTTGGCGCCGAGGCCTATCCGCCGGGCGGTGCCGGCCGCGTCGGCCTGGGCGTTCTTGATCAGGGTGGTACGGGCCGCGGCGGACAGCGTGGTCGGGGCGGCCGCGAGGGGCTTGGCGGCGGTCCCGGCCGAGGTGTGGGCGCTGGCACTGGTGGTCAGACCGGTGGAGAGCAGGGCTCCGGCGGCGACAGCGGTGGCGACGGCCAGCGTGGTGCGCTTGTGACGCGCATAGAGGGGGCTCACAGGGGCTCCTTCTTGTGGGGGAGTCCGGGCAGCGTGGGGTTACTGCCGGAGAGTGAGGCGATGTGAAGTTGTGGTCCTGCGCGGCGGGTGAGGGAAGAGTGACACCCGGGGCGCGTACATGTCAGGACCCTGAAGTGATGTTGGCTGAAACCCGGCTGTCCGGTTCGTGTTGCGCACATGTGAACGGGCGCCGCCGGGAGGTGACGAACCCCCCGGCGACGCCCTGTTTCCGGGCTCGTGGTGTGCGGTTTACGGGAACGTCAGCTTCCAGCTGTTGATCTTGCCGGTGTCGTAGCTGGCCTGATCCTGCACCCTCAGCTTCCAGGTGCCGTTGGCCGGTTCGGACGAGGCGTTGACGGTGTAGGTCTCGCTCACGTTGTCCGCCGAGTCGGACCCGGAGAAGCTCTTCAGCCGGTAGGCGGTGCCCGACGGGCCGACGAGGTCGATCACCAGGTCGCCGCGCCAGGTGTGGGTGATGTCGACGCTCACCTGGAGGTTGCTCGGAGCGTTCCCGGTCCGGCCGGAGACGGTGATGTCCGAGGTGACGGCGGGCCCGTTGTCCGGGATCGAGACGGGGCTGGTGTTCTCGTACGACGTGCCCCCGCCACCGCCACCACCGGAGCGCGAGCCGACCCCTACGCCCGCCCAGGCGTCCTGCACCGCCTTGTACTCGGCGCTGGTGGTGCCGTACAGCTCACCGGCCGCCGCGAGGGTGCCGGTGCGGGCGCCCGCGTAGTTGGTGGTGGACGTCCACTTGGTGGTCAGCGCCCGGTACCAGATCTGCAGCGCCTTGTCGCGGCCGATGCCGGTGACCGGAAGCCCGTCCGCGGTCGGCGAGTTGTAGCTGACGCCGTTGATGACCTTGGTGCCGCTGCCCTCGCTCAGCAGGTAGAAGAAGTGGTTCGCGGGACCCGACGAGTAGTGGACGTCGACCCCGCCGATGCCCGAGTACCAGTTGTCCTTGGACGCGCCGTCCTTGCTGGGCTTGTCCATGTAGCGCAGCGGGGAGCCGTTGCCGTTGATGTCGATCTTCTCGCCGATGAGGTAGTCGCCGACGTCGGAGGAGTTGTTGGCGTAGAACTCCACGCCGGTGCCGAAGATGTCGGAGGTCGCCTCGTTCAGGCCGCCGGACTCACCGCTGTAGTTGAGGTTCGCGGTGTTGGAGGTGACGCCGTGGCTCATCTCGTGGCCGGCCACGTCGATGGCGGTCAGCGGCTTGGCGTTGCCGCTGCCGTCGCCGTAGGTCATGCAGAAGCAGCTGTCGTCCCAGAAGGCGTTCACGTACGAGTTGCCGTAGTGGACGCGGGAGTAGGCGCCGACGCCGTTGTTCTTGATGCCGCTGCGGCCGAAGGTGTTCTTGTAGAAGTCCCAGGTGACCGCGGCGCCGTAGTGGGCGTCCGCGCCCGCGGTCGCGGCGTTGGAGTTGGTCCCGTTGCCCCAGGTGTCGGAGGACTGTGAGAACAGGGTGCCGGTGCCGGAGCTGCCGTGGTTCAGGTTGTACGTCTTGTGGTTGCCGCGCGCCCCGTCGTTCAGGGTGTACGTGGAGCCCGACTGCGTCGTGGTCAGCGTGACCTGCCCGCTGTACTGGGTGTTGCCGACGCCGCTCTTGACGCCCTGGTACTCGAACAGTTTCTTGCCGGTGGCCGCGTCCGAGACGACGTGCAGCTGGTTCGGGGTGCCGTCGTCCTGGAGGCCGCCGACCACCGCCTCGTACGCCAGCACCGGCTTGCCGCTCGCCGCCCAGATCACCTTGCGCACGGATTCCGCCGCCGGCCTGGCGGCGCCGAGCGCCTTGGCCCGCGCCACGGCCTGCTTCCCGGCCGCGGCCTTCGACACCGCCGGGGTGAGACCGGCGACCTTCAGCGTGGCGCCGGTGGCCCTGCGGACCTCCGTCGTCCTGCCCGACCCGGCGGTGCGGACGACCAGGTCGCCGCCGAGCACCGGCAGGCCGGCGTAGGTGCGCTCGTAGCGGGTGTGCAGCGTGCCGTCGGCGTCCTTGACGACGTCCTTGACGACCAGCTTCTCCTTGGCGCCGAGACCTATCTGCCGGGCGGTGGCGGCCTTCGCGGCGTCGGCGTGCCGGATCAGCTCGGCGCGCTGCGAGGGGGTGAGCTTGACGGCCACGTGGGCCGGGTCGACCTTGCCCGCCTGCGGCTTCGCCGGTGCCGCGCTGGCCGCGCCGGACTGGACGGCGGCGGCGATCAGGGCGGCGACGCCGGCGAGGGCGACGGTGGCGGTGCGGCGGCGTGAGGCGCTGTGGTGCGTTGCGTGGGAGGTGCGTCCGCGAGAGGAAATGCTTCTCAACACTGACTCCTTCTGCATGACCGCGGGTCGCGCGGCCAGGGGAGACCGGACGGTGGGTTGGGGCGTCCGGGCAGAACAGGGCGTTACGCGGAACCACGTGCGGGTGCGGAGCCGGCTCACGCGCGGTGCGCGGAAGCTGTGAGGTTGCTGTGAGTCGGCCAGGGAAGGGTGACAGGGGATCACCGCACCTGTCAGGACCGCGTCACAAACTTGGCCGGAAAAGCCCCGTTGTCCGGATATTCATGTTCGATATACGGATTGTCGGCCGCCCCGTCGGGTACCTCGTGTCAGCGCGCCCGCGCGTCCCCGTGCCACGTCCGCCACAGCCCCGCGTACGCCCCGCCGGCCTTCACCAGGTCGTCGTGCGTGCCCAGTTCCGTCAGCCGGCCGTCCTCCATCACCGCGACCCGGTCCGCGTCGTGGGCCGTGTGCAGGCGGTGGGCGATGGCGATGACCGTGCGCCCGCGCAGGACCGCGGCCAGGGCGCGCTCGGTGTGCCGGGCCGTGGTGGGGTCCAGCAGGGCCGTCGCCTCGTCGAGGATCAGGGTGTGCGGGTCGGCCAGCACCACGCGGGCCAGGGCGAGTTGCTGTGCCTGGGAGCCGTCCGTGGGTCTGCCGGACGGCCCGAGCAGGGTGCCGAGGCCGTCCGGCAGGGCGCGGACCCAGTCGTCGGCGCCCACCGCGGTGAGCGCCGCCCACAGGTCGGCGTCCGTAGCGGCCGGTTCGGCGATCAGCAGGTTGTCGCGGACCGTGCCGAGGAAGACGTGGTGCTCCTGGGTGACCAGGACGACCTGGCGGCGCAGCACCTCCGGCTCCAGTTCCGCGACCGGCACCCCGCCCACCGTCACCGTGCCGGTACCGGGCCGGTCGATGCCCGCGAGCAGCCTGCTGAGGGTCGTCTTGCCGGCCCCGGAGGGCCCCACCACCGCCAGCCGCTCCCCGGGCCGCACCGTCAGGTCCACCCCGCGCAGCACCTCACCGCCGCGCTCGTAGGCGTACCGCACCCCGCGCACGTCGATCCGGTCGTCCGCCGGGACCGCCGGCGCACCCCCGGCGTCCTCGCGCGGCGCCTGCGCCAGGCCCTCCACCCGGGCGAACGACGCACTGCTGGACTGCAGTTGCTCCACCCGCATCAGGATCTGGTCCAGCGGCTCGGTGAACTGCCGCAGGTACAGCGCCGCCGCCACCACCGCGCCGGCCCCGACCTCGCCCCGGGCGTGCAGCCATCCGCCCAGCAGCAGCACCCCCACCACGGGGACCGTGTACGTCACCTCGACCGCCGGGAAGAACACCGTCCGCAGGAACAGGGTGCGAAAGCGGGTACGGCGGGACGCCTCCAGCGCGTCCCGGCTCGCCGCGACGCGCCGCCGCCGGAGCCGGAACGCCTCGACGGTGCGGGCCCCGGCCGCCGTCGACGCGACGATCTCCGCGACCTCCGAGGTCGCCGCGCCCTCGGCGAGATAGCCGTCCCGGGCGCGTCGCAGGTACCAGCGCAGCGCCAGCCAGATCGGGGTGAGACCGAGCAGCCCGAACGCCCCGAGCAGCGGATCGAGCGCGAACACCGCGGCGAGCAGGAACACCGCCTGCACGGTCTCCACCAGCAGGTCCGGGCCGACGTCCCGCAGCGTGGTGCCGACGGTGGCCACGTCCGCCGTGCCGCGCGCCGTCAGGTCCCCGGTGCCGGCCCGCTCCACCACGGACGCGGGCAGCGCCAGCACCCGTTCGACGTACTCCTCGCGCACCCGGGCCAGCGTCCGCTCCCCGAACCGGTGGCCCACGTACCGCGCCCAGCGGGCCAGCAGCAACTGAGCCAGCGCGCACACCAGGATGAACAGCGCCGGCCGGTCCACCGCGTCCGCCCCGCGCCCGGCCCGCACGTCGTCGACGATCCGCCCGACCAGCCACGGGCCGGCCAGCCCCGCTGCCGCCGCCAGCACGTTCAGCACCAGCGTGGCGGCGAACGCCCGCCCGTCGCCGCGCACCAGCCGCAGCGCGGCCCGCCGCACCCGTGCCCGGTCCGCGACCGGGAGCAGTCCCTCGCCCGCCGTCACCGTACGGCCTCCTCCGCGTCCACCGCGTCCACGGCGCCCCTGTCCTTCGCGTCTTCCGTGTCCCGTGACACCAGCGCCCGGTACCCGGGCTCCTTGGCGAGCAGCAGCCGGTGCGGGCCGCTCGCGGCCACCTTGCCGTCGGCCAGGAACACGACCGTGTCCGCGTGGTCCAGCACCAGCGGGGAGGTGGACGTCACCACCGTCGTACGGCCCTCCCGCGCCCGGCGGAGGCGTTCGGCGACCGTCGCCTCCGTGTGCGCGTCCAGCGCCGAGGTCGGCTCCACGGCGAGCAGCACCTCGGGGTCGGCCAGCAGCGCCCGGACCAGCCGCATCCGCTGCCGCTGCCCGCCGGAGAGGCTGCGGCCCTGCCCGGCCACCGGCGAGTCCGGCCCCTCGGGCAGCCCGCGTACGACGTCCTCGGCGGCCGCCGCGTACAGCGCCCGGCCGAGGGCCGCGTCGTCGGCCGGACGCGCCGCGGCCACCACCTCCCGCAGCGGCCCCGCGAACAGGTCGGCCTCGTTGTCCGCGACCAGGATGCGCTCGCGCACCGCGTCCAGCGGGACCGCGTCGAGCCGTACCCCGCCCCAGGTGGCGTCGGTCGGACCGTACCGGCCGAGCCGGTCGACCACGGCGGCGGCCTCGGCGGGGCGGGTGGCGGCCAGCACCGTCAGCCGGCCCGGCGGCACCCGCACCCCGGAGGCGGGATCGTGCAGCTCGGCCGGTCCGTCGGGCGCGGGCAGGCCGCCCTCGTCCGGCTCCGGCTCCAGCCGCAGCAGCCCCACGACCCGGCGCGCGGCCACCACGCCCCGGTTCAGGTCGTAGGCCATCATCACGAAGAACGCCACCGGCCCGATCAGCACCGCCACATAGCCGTACACCGACACCAACTCGCCGACGGTGATGGACCCCTGGGCCGCGAGCCGGGCCGCGAGCCAGGTCACCACCGCCAGGAACAGGGTGGGCAGGCCCACCCCGAGGGCCTGCACCCAGCTGGCCACCGCCCCCACCCGGTAGCCCTGCGCCCGCAGCCGCTGCGAGTCCGCGCGGAAGGCGTCCGCGAACAGGCCCTTGCCGCCCAGGCCGTTGAGGACGCGCAGGCCGCCCGCGAGATCCGCGATGCGCGCGGTGAGCACCCCCTGCCGCTCCCGGTACTCGCCCTCCGCGCCCTGCAGACGCCGCGTCAGCGGTCCGGTGAGCAGCGCGACCACCGGCACCCCGAGCAGCACCACGGCGGCCAGTGGCGCGGAGAGGGTGAACAGCAGCCCGGCCACCACCGCGTACACCACGACCGAGCCGACACCCGGCCCGACCACGGTCAGAGCCTGCGCGAGGGTCTGCACGTCGCCGACCCCGATCGTCACCACCTCGCCGGCCCCCGCCCCGCGCGGCAGCGCGGCCCCGAGCCGCGTCACATGTCCCACGACCACCTTGACCGTGCGGAAGTTGGCGTCCATCCGCACCCGGGTCATCGTGCGGTGCCGCATGATGCTCAGCCAGGCGTTCACCGCCCCGACCACGAACATCGCCCCGGCCCACCCGGCCAGCACCCCCAGCCGCCCCGGCACCAGACCGTCGTCCACGGCCCGCGCCGTCATGTACGGCTGCGCGGCCAGCAGCACCATCCACGTACTGCCCAGCAGCGCCCCGGCCGCCGACCGCCCCGGCTGGCGCAGCACCAGCCACCACAGATAGCGCCAGCCGCCCCGGGTGTCGGGCGTGCCCGGGTCCGCGTAGGCGTCGATCATCCGTCCCCCGATCCGCTCGGCCTCACCGGGAACGCGGCCCGGCGGCAAACGTCGAACCTATCCAGGGTGGCGACCGCCGCTCCATCGAATAAAGGGGGCAGCGGCGGGGACGTGAGGGGCTTCGGGCGCACGCCGGGGCGCGGGCACGCGCCAGCTCGCACCGGCCCGGCGCGCGCCTTCGAACGCGCAGGTCGTAGGACCAACGGCCGAGCGCCGTCCGGCCGAAACTCGGTGGGCGTCGTCGGTGCCGGTCCGTAGGCTCGCGATGATGACCACGACACGTGCAACCCCCGAGGACCGGTCCGCCGTGCGCACCCTGCTGCGCCTGTGGCCGTACGTCCGCCCCGTCCGCGCCCGGCTGTTCACCGCCGCGTTCGTCGCGGTCGTCGCCTCCTGCACCGGGCTGGTCATCCCGCTCGTGCTGAAGTGGATGGTCGACGGCCCGGTCGCCGACCGGGACCCGGCGGGCGTCTGGCTCGGCGCGCTGTACCTCCTCCTGCTCGGCATCGCCGAGGCGGTCCTGTTCGGCATAAGACGCTGGCTCGTGGCCCGGCCGCTGTCGCACGTCGAGGCGGAGATGCGGGCGGACCTCTACCGGCACCTGCAACGGCTCCCGGTCGCCTTCCACGACCGCTGGGCGTCCGGCCAGCTGCTTTCCCGCGGCACCACCGACCTGATGCTGCTGCGCATGTTCCTGGCCTTCCCGCTGACCTTCCTGCTGGTCAACGCCGTGACGATCCTCGTCGGCGTGGTGCTGATGCTGGTGCAGGACTGGATGCTGGGCCTGGTCATCCTCGGGCCCGCCATCCCCGTGATGTGGACCTGCGCGGTCTTCGAGCGGCGCTACGCGAAGGTGGCACGGCTCGCCCAGGACCAGGTGGGGGACCTGACCACGGTGGTCGAGGAGAGCGTGCTCGGCATCCGCATCATCAAGGGCTTCGGCCGCCACCGCAGCCAGGCGCGGGCGTTCCGCGAGCTGTCGGGCACCCTGCGCGGCACCGAACTGCGCAAGGCGCGGCTGCTGGCGAGCATCTGGGGTGTCATCGTGACGCTGCCCGAGACGGCGATCGGGGCGGCCCTGGTGCTGGGAGCGGTCCAGGTGGCCGACGGGGACCTGTCGGCGGGCACACTGGTCGCCTTCCTCAGCACGGCACTCGCGCTGCGGTGGCCGGTGGACTCCATCGGGTTCCTGCTGGCGATGAGCCAGGAGGCGGCGACGGCGACGGAGCGGTACTTCGAGGTGATGGACGAGGCGCCGGAGGACCCGGCCGGGTCCACCCGGACCGCCCCCGCACCACCGCCCGCGGCCGCACGGGGACTGCGCTTCGAGGACGTACGGTTCCGCTACCCCGACGCGGACCCCGGCTCCCCGCCCCTGCTCACCGGCATCGACCTGCACATCCGCCCCGGCGAGTCCCTGGCGCTCGTCGGCGCCACCGGCAGCGGCAAGACGACCCTCACCGCCCTCGTGCCCCGCCTGCACGAGGTCACCTCCGGCCGCATCACCCTCGACGGCGTCGACATCACCACGATGCCCCGCGAGGAACTGCGCGCGAAGGTCGCGGTGGCCTTCGAGGAACCCACGCTCTTCTCCGCCGCCGTCGGCGAGAACGTGCTCATGGGAGCCGCGGACGGCGCGGGGAAGGCGGACCTCGACCGGGCCCTGGCCGTGGCGCAGGCCGAGTTCGCGCACGCCCTCCCGCGGGGCACCGACACCCGCGTCGGCGAACAGGGCCTCAGCCTCTCGGGCGGCCAGCGCCAGCGTCTGGCACTGGCCCGCGCTGTGGTCGGCCGGCCCGAGTTCCTGGTGCTGGACGACCCGCTGTCCGCCCTGGACGTGCACACCGAGGCCGCCGTCGAGGCGGCGCTGCGGCAGGTCCTCGCCGACACCACCGCCCTGATCGTGGCCCACCGCCCGTCCACGGTGCTGCTCGCCGACCGGGTCGCCCTGCTGTCCGGCGGCCGGATCGCCGCCGTCGGCACCCACCAGGAACTGCTGCGCACCAACCCCGAGTACGCCCACCTGATGTCCGGGGAACATCTGACGTCCGGGGAACATCTGACGTCCGGGGAACACCTGACGTCCGGGGAACAGGAGGAATCCCGTTGACCACCACGACCGCCTCCACCCCCGCCGTCACCGAGGACGACGAACCCACCCGCCCGAAGGACACCGGCGACCCCTTCGACCAGGACGTCCTGCCGACCCCGCCCGGCGCCACCGCCGCCCTGCTGCGCTCGCTGCTCGCGCCCATGAAGGCACGCACGGGCCTCACCGTCCTGCTGCTCCTGCTCCAGCAGGCGGCCGTGCAGGCCGGCCCGCTGCTGGTGGCGTACGCCATCGACCGGGCCGTACCCGCCTTCCGGGACGGCCGCGACGGCCCGCTGGTCGCGGTCGGCGCCGGCTACCTGCTGTGCGCCCTCGCCTCCGGCGCGCTGCAGTTCGCGTTCATCGAGGCCTCCGCGCGGGTCAGCCAGGACGTGCTGCTCGACCTGCGCGGCCGGATCTTCCGGCACGCGCAGGCACTGAGCGTCGACTTCCACGAGCGGTACACGAGCGGCCGTCTGATCTCCCGCTCCACCACCGACGTCGAGTCACTGCGCGAACTCCTCGAGGAGGGCCTGCAGGAACTGGTGACCGTCGTGCTGTCCTTCGTCTACATCTCGGCGATGCTGCTGTGGCTGGACCTCGGTCTCGGCGCGGTCGCGGTGGCCTCCTTCGTGCCGCTGTACCTGCTGGTCCGGCTCTACCAGCGGCGCGCTGGGCGGGTGTACCGGGCGCGGTCCACGGCGATCGCCGCGGTGATCGTGAAGTTCGTGGAGACCATGAACGGCATCCGCCCGGTGCGCGCCTTCCGCCGGGAGGCCGCCAACGAGTCCGAGTTCGCCGTCCTCAACCAGCGGCACGAGCGCACCAACGGGGACGCGCTGCTGGAGATGGCCCGCTACGTGGTCGGGTCCCGGCTCGTGGCCAACACGGCGGTGGCCGGCATCGTGCTGTGGGGCGCCCACCGGGTGGCGTCCGGCTCGCTGGAGCTGGGCGTCCTGGCGGCGGCGGTGCTGTACCTGCGCCGGCTGTACGACCCCATCGACCGGCTGGGGATGTTCCTGAACTCCTACCAGTCGGCCGCCGCCTCCCTGGAGAAGATCGCCGGCCTGCTGGCGCAGACCCCGTCGGTGCCCGAACCGGCTCGGCCGCGCGAGCTGCCGGCGCCGAAGGGCGGGTTCCCGGGCCGCGAGGTCGTCTTCGACGGCGTCCGCTTCGCCTACCGCACCGGCGGCGAGGTGCTGCCCCGCTTCGACCTCACCCTGCCGGCCGGGCAGACCGTCGCCGTCGTCGGCACCACCGGCGCGGGCAAGTCGACCCTGGCCAAGCTGCTCGCCCGCTTCTACGACCCCTCCGAGGGCCGCGTCCTGCTGGACGGCACCGACCTGCGCGAGCTGTCCGTGCCGGAACTGCGGCGCGGGGTGGTGATGGTGACCCAGGAGGCCTTCCTGTTCTCCGGCACGGTCGCGGACAACATCGCGATCGGCCGGCCGGACGCCACCCGGGAGGAGATCGAACAGGCCGCCAAGGCGATCGGCGCGCACGAGTTCATCAGCGCGCTGCCCGACGGCTACGACACCGACGTCCGCAAGCGCGGCGGGCGCATCTCGGCCGGCCAGCGCCAGCTGGTCGCCTTCGCACGCGCGCTGCTCGCCGACCCGGCGGTGCTGATCCTGGACGAGGCGACCAGCTCCCTGGACGTCCCCGGCGAGCGGGCGGTGCAGCGGGCCATGGCGACGGTGCTGCGGGGCCGTACGGCCGTGGTGATCGCGCACCGGCTGTCCACCGTGGAGATCGCGGACCGGGTGCTCGTGATGGAGCACGGCCGCATCGTCGAGGACGGCCACCCGGACGAACTCATCGCCGGCACGGGCCGATTCGCCGACCTGCACAAGGCGTGGCGGGACAGCCTGGCGTGATCCCGCGGTCCCGCCCGGGCGCTCCGGGCGGGATCACGGCACCCCCAGCTCGAACAGGGCGTACCCCGCGTACGAGCCGGAGGCGATGGCGGCGATGCCGAGGAGCGTGCACTGCAGGGGCAGGCTCAGGCGGCGCAGCGCGCACGCGAGCGGCAGGAACAGCGGGAAGCAGGGCAGCAGGTAGCGGGAGATGTTCGCGACGATCTGCTGGCTGCCGAGCACCAGGACCAGCGTCAGCACGGTGTAGACGACCAGCACCGCCGGCGGGCGCAGCCGCAGCAGCAGCGGCAGCAGCGCACAGGCGAGCAGGATGACGGCGACCGAGATGACGTCCGCGAAGGGATACGCGAAGAGGTAGTCGTTCTTGCCCACCGGCACGGACGTCAGCACGTCCAGGGTCTGCTCGCCGTAGTCGAAGCTGTGCGCCCAGGCCCCCGACTGCAGCTTGAAGTAGCCGCCCAGGTCGCCCATGCGGTCGCCCACCCACAGCAGGTACCCGAACAGCCCGAGCGGGGCCAGCGCGGAGGCGAGCAGCGGACGCAGGACGCCGTCCTCGCGGCGGCGCAGTGACAGCAGCGCGGCGACGCCGAGCGCGGCGATCAGCGCGGCGGCGGTGGGCCGGTTGAGACCGGCCGCGAAGCACAGGACGCCGGCGGTGAGCCAGTGGCGGGTCATGACGGCGTAGCAGACCCACGCGGCGAGCGCCACGTAGAGGGAGTCGGAGTAGACCGCCCACTCCACGCCCGAACCCGGCCACACCGCCCACAGCCCGGCCGCGGCGAGACCGGCGCGCCGGCCGCCGATCCGCTCGGCCACGGCGTAGATGCCGAGGGCCGCGGCGAAGCTGGCGACGACCGAGACCAGCAGCCCCGCGCCGTAGGTGCCGAGTCCGGTGACCGCGGAGGTCAGCCGGATCAGGGCCGGGTACAGCGGGAAGAACGCCGCCGAGTTGCCCTCCAGCGTGATCAGGCCGTGGGCGCCCGGGATCGGGACGAGCTTCGGGTCGTAGCCGTGCAGGGCGATCTGCTGGTACCACCAGCCGTCCCAGGTGGCCAGCACGTCCCAGGCGTGCGCCCCGCCGCCGAACCGGGGGTGCTTGGTGCGGTAGTCCCCTGCCGAGGACAGCAGGTACATGAAGGAGCAGAAGCCGGCCAGCTTCAGCGCGCCGTACAGGGCGAGGACGGGACCGTGCCGGCGCGCGGCGGCCGCGAGGCGGGCCTCGGGCACGGGTCCGGGAGCCGGGGCCTGCACGTCGGGCAGGGTCGCGGTCACGAGGTCATCGCTTTCGGCCGCGGCCGGCGTCGGCTCAGCCGGCGGCGCATGCGGGCGATCCCGCGCAGGTCGGCCAGTGCGGTGGCGATGATGTCGACGCTGCTGTCGGGGTCGTCGACCCAGTCCACCGGGACCTCGTGGATCCGCAGGCCCGCTCGCTCGGCGAGCACCAGCAGCTCGGTGTCGAAGAACCACTCCCCGTCCCGCACCTGCGGCAGCAGCCGCTCGGCGACCTCGCGGCGCACCGCCTTGAACCCGCACTGCGCGTCCGAGAAGCCGACGGAGAGGGTGCAGCGCAGCAGGACGTTGTAACAGCGGGATATGACCTCGCGCTTGGCCCCGCGCACCACCCGCGCGCCGGGTGCCAGCCGGGTGCCGATCGCCAGGTCGGAGTGGCCGGATATCAGCGGGGCGACCAGCGGCAGCAGGGCCGTCAGCCCGGTCGACAGATCCACGTCCAGGTACGCCAGCACGGGTGCCCGGGAGCCGGACCAGGCCGCCCGCAGCGCCCGGCCGCGCCCCTTCTCGGGCAGCCGGAGCGAGGTCACCTCGGGCAGCTCGGCGGCGAGCCGGGCGGCGATCTGCGGGGTGCGGTCGGTGCTCGCGTTGTCGGCGACCGTGATCCGGTACGGGTACGGGAAGGTGTCCCGCAGGTGTGTGTGCAGCCGCCGGACGTTCGGCTCCAGGTCCTTCTCCTCGTTGAACACCGGCACGACCACGTCCAGGACGGGCTCATCGTGGTGCGTCGGCAGGGGCGCGCGCCGGGGCACGGGGGCCACGGCCGGCGGCCGGCCCGGTCGGATGTCTGTCACGTGAGTCCCTGTGTGTCGTCAGTGGTCGGGCGTGCCGGGGCACGCGGGTCGCGGAGGCGGTGGGGCGGGCGCGCTAGCCGTTCGGGCCGGCCGGCGAGGAGCGGTCGTCCGACGCCACGGCCGTCTCGCTCACCCGTGCCCCGGCCGGCGGTGTGGTGCCGGTGTCCGGGGAGCCGGCCGTCGCCGTGGCGGTCGGCGGCCGGTAGCCGGTGGTGGCCGAACTCCCGCTGGTGATCGGGGGTTCGGAGGTGGCCGGGCCCTCGTCCGGTGGCGCGGAGAGCGACGTCGCGGGCACCGTCGGCGGCGCGCTCGGCGACACCGGTGGCGAGGACGGCGCGTCCGGTACGGACGTCGGACTGCTCGCGGGCCGCGGCCGCGGTGCGCTGGGCCGGTCCTCGGTGTGGCCGTGCGGCCACAGGAACAGCCCCAGGCCGAGACCGGCCACCGCCAGTACGGAACCGGCGGCCCGGCGTGCGGCCCGCACCCGGCGGTGCGTCCGCACCCCCGCCCGCAGCCGCTCGCGGCGGCGGGCGTCGAACGGCGACTGCTCCCGGGTGCCGTGCATCAGCAGCGTCAGCTGCCGCTCGAAGTGGTCCGGACGGTCCAGGTGGTCCGCACCGTCCGGCGTCAGGTGCTCCATGTGGTCCATGGGTCTCTCCCTCACCCCACCGGCTCGATGACGTCGGCCAGGAGCCGGCGCAGCCGGGCCACCCCGCGCGCGGCGTGGGACCGGGCCGTGCCCACCGGGCAGCCCAGCGTCTGGGCGACCTGCCGGTCGGGCAGGTCCTGGTAGTAGCGCAGGACGACGGCGGCCCGCTGGCGCGGCGTCAGCTGTGCGAGCGCCGCCTCCAGCCGGGAACGCTCCGCGACGGTCGCGGACATGTCGCCGGCCGCCGCCGTCTCGGGCAGTTCGGCCACGGGCCGCTCCCCCCACCAGCGCCGCCGGGCCGAGCGGGCCGCGGCCCGCGCCAGCACCTTGCGCACATAGGCCTCCGGCGCCTCGTCGGCGACCTTCGGCCAGACGAACCACAGCTTGACCAAGGACTCCTGCAACAGGTCCTCGGCCCGGTGCCGATCCCCTCCGGTGAGCAGACGGGCCAGATGGAACAACACCGACCAGCGGGCCGCCACGAACGCGTCGTACTCACCGGCCCGAGTCTGCTCCATCCTCACGGTTCCCGTCCTCGCCGGCTGTCTCCATCAGGGAAAAGTCCCTGGACCCCCTCGCGCGCTGCACTCGGCGTGCGTGATCCGCGTCACGCACAGCTGTCGCACAGGCCCAGGGGAGTGTCTCGCACGGCCCCCGGCACGGGTTCGGGCGGCCCCGGGCGGCGGTGAGGGGACCGGCGGACGGGCAGGTCAGGCGACCCGCAGCAGCAGCACGGCCCGGGCGGGCACCGTGATCTCGCCGCCGGCGGGGTGGATCGTTCCCGGTTCCCCGGCCTGCTCCTCCCGCGAGGTGTCCACGGCCACCTCGTACCGCTCGGCCCACGGCGGGCCCGGCAGCACGAAGCGCGTCGGCCGGTCGCCCGCGTGCAGGACCGCGAGGAAGCTGTCGTCCACGACCGGCGCACCCCGCTCGTCGCGGCCCGGGATGTCCCGCCCGGAGAGGTACATGCCGAGCGTGGCCGCGGGCGCGTACCAGTCGCCCTCGGTCATCTCCGTGCCGTGCGGGGTGAACCAGGCGAGGTCCCGCAGCCCGTCCGCCGAGTGGGCCCGGCCGGAGAAGAAGGCCCGCCGGCGCAGCACCGGATGCCGGTGGCGCAGCGCGATCAGCCGGGAGGCGAGGTCGGACAGCGCCCGCCAGCCGGGCTCCTCGAGCAGCGACCAGTCCAGCCAGCTGATCTCGTTGTCCTGGCAGTAGGCGTTGTTGTTGCCGCGCTGCGTGCGCCCCAGTTCGTCACCGGCCACCAGCATGGGCACGCCGGTGGACAGGAGCAGGGTGGTCAGCAGGTTGCGCAGCTGCCGGCGCCGCAGGGCCCGCACCTCCTCGTCGTCGCTGTCGCCCTCCGCCCCGCAGTTCCAGGAGCGGTTGTCGCCGGTGCCGTCCCGGTTGTGCTCGCCGTTGGCCTCGTTGTGCTTGCGCTCGTACGACACCAGGTCGCGCAGGGTGAAGCCGTCGTGCGCGGTGACGAAGTTGACCGAGGCGTAGGGGCGCCGGCCGCCCCAGGCGTACAGGTCGCTGGAGCCGGACAGCCGGTAGCCCATCTCCCGTACGTCGGGCAGGGCGTGCCGCCAGAAGTCCCGGACGGTGTCGCGGTACCGGTCGTTCCACTCCGTCCACAGCGGGGGGAAGGCGCCCACCTGGTAGCCGCCCGAGCCGACGTCCCACGGCTCGGCGATCAGCTTCACCCGGCGCAGCACCGGGTCCTGGGCGATGACCGCCAGGAACGGGGAGAGCATGTCGACGTCGTGCATGGAGCGGGCGAGCGCCGCGGCGAGGTCGAAGCGGAAGCCGTCGACGCCCATCTCCGTCACCCAGTAGCGCAGCGAGTCGGTGATCAGGCGCAGCACCTGCGGCTGGACGACGTGCAGGGTGTTGCCGCAGCCGGTGTAGTCGGCGTAGCGGCGGGGGTCGTCCTGGAGCCGGTAGTAGCCGCGGTTGTCGATGCCCTTCAGGGACAGCGTCGGACCCAGCTCGCCCGCCTCGGCGGTGTGGTTGTAGACCACGTCGAGGATGACCTCGATGCCCGCCGCGTGCAGGGCCCGCACCATCCGTTTGAACTCGCCGACCTGCCCGCCCGCGGTCCCGGTGGCCGCGTAGGCCGCGTGCGGGGCGAAGTAGCCGATGGAGTTGTACCCCCAGTAGTTGCGCAGGCCACGGCGCAGCAGGTGGTCCTCGTGGGCGAACTGGTGCACGGGAAGCAGTTCGACGGCCGTGACGCCGAGAGCGACGAGGTGCTCGATCGCCGCGGGGTGCGCGAGACCGGCGTACGTGCCGCGCAGTTCCGGGGGGACGCCCGGGTGCAGCTTGGTGAAGCCCCGGACGTGCAGTTCGTAGATGACCGAGTCCGCCCACGGCGTCTTGGGCCGGCGGTCGTCCGACCAGTCGTCGTCGTCGTGGACGACCACACCCTTCGGCACGTACGGCGCCGAGTCCCGCTCGTCCCGGACGGTGTCCGCCACCTGCTGTTCGGGCCAGTCCCGCACATGGCCGTAGACCTCCGGCGGCAGGGCGAAGTCGCCGTCCACCGCGCGGGCGTACGGGTCGAGGAGAAGTTTGGCCGGGTTCCAGCGGGCGCCGGTCCACGGGTCCCAGCGGCCGTCCACCCGGTAGCCGTACCGCTGCCCGGGCATCACGCCCGGCACGAAGCCGTGCCATATCTCGTGCGTCAGTTCGGTCAGCGGGGCCTGCGTCTCCCGGCCCCGTTCGTCGAACAGGCACACCCGGACCGCCTCCGCCCCGGCCGCCCACAGCGCGAAGTTGGTGCCCGCGACACCGTCCGGGCCGACCCGGAACCGGGCACCCAGCGGGGTCGGCGTACCCGGCCACACGGCCGGGGCGGGCGGTACGGCCCGCCGGGCGCCGTTCGCCGCCGCCGGTTGCCCGCTCCTGGCTGCCGGCTCCCCGGCCGGTGCCCGCTGCTCGGCTGCGCTCGTCACCTGTCGGCCCCTCTTCCAGTGGCTCGCCACGGGGCGGCGAGCGGCCGTGCGGAAGGGCCGGTGGTGCCCCGCGGCACACCCGGCCGCCCGGTACGGCTGCGCGCGGCGGCTCCCCAACGTGTCGTCCTTCCCTCTGTTCTGCCCAGTGCGTGCGTCGCACTCACGTTTCCCCGGGGCGTGCCCGGTCGTTGAGTCCCGCGTGAGGCACGTACAAGGACGCGCGCGGCGCGCGCGAGCCGCGCTGGCCGCGGCAGTGATGTGGACAGGGTTGCTGGGCGGCTGCACCGCCGACGGATCGGGCCCGCTGGGCCTGGGCGGGGCGGTCGGCGGGCCCCCCGCCCCCGAGGACGTCATCCGGGTGACCCCCGACGACGGCAGCAAGGCCGTACGACCGGGGGACCGGCTGCGGGTAAGGGTGCCGGGCGGGCGCCTGGAGAAGGTCACCGTCGTCGAGTCGCGGGACGCGCAGAACTCCCCGGTCCCCGGGCGCATCAGCGACGACGGGCTGACCTGGCGGCCCGACCGGGACCGGCTGGCGCTCGCCGCCCGCTACACCGTCGACGTGGTCGCGCTGGACTCCAGGGGCCGCCGCTCGGCCCGGCACACCACCTTCACCACCTACGTACCCGACGAGCGGTTCATCGGCTACGTCACCCCCGAGAACCGCGCCACCGTCGGCACCGGGATGATCGTCTCCCTCGCCTTCAGCCGGGAGATCCGCGACCGCGCCGCGGTCGAACGCGCCGTTCACGTCAGCGCGCGGCCCCCTGTGGACATCCGCCCGCACTGGTTCGGCAAGGACCGGCTGGACTTCCGACCCGAGCACTACTGGAAGCCCGGCACCGAGGTGACCGTCGACCTCCACCTGCGGGACGTCGAAGGGGCGCCCGGCGTCTACGGTCTGCAGGACAAGACGTTCTCCTTCACCGTCGGCCGCAGCCAGGTCTCGCTGGTCGACGCGGCCAGGCACACCATGGACGTGCGGCGCGACGGACAGCTCCTCGCCACCGTGCCCATCACGGCGGGCGCCCCCAAGCACCCGACCTACAACGGGAAGATGGTGGTGATGGACATGCTGGAGGTGACCCGCATGAACAGCCGCACGGTCGGCTTCGGCGGCGAGTACGACATCCCCGACGTCCCGCACGCCATGAAGCTCACCGACTCCGGCACCTTCCTGCACGGCAACTACTGGGCCCCGGACGCCCCCGGCCAGGTCAACGTCAGCCACGGGTGCGTGGGGCTGATGGACGTCAAGGGCGGCAGTTCGGACACCCCGGCGGGCTGGTTCTTCGACCGCAGCCTCGTCGGCGACGTCGTCGAAGTCGTGCACAGCAAGGACAAAACGGTCTCTCCCGACAACGGCCTCGGCGGGTGGAACATGGGCTGGAAGGATTGGAAAGCGGGCAGCGCGGTGAAGTAGCCAGGTGAGGGGCGGGGTTCGGGGAGCGGGCGCCGGGCGGAAGTTGCGACGTAACGGTGACATCCGCCGGACGCCCCGCTCCTGACCGGGCGGTTAATATTCGCGCACCGGTGTGGTGGGGAGCGCGGGCCTGAGCTGGTCCGGGGAGGGGAGAGCAAGTTGAACGTGCGGCCTGTTTCGGGGGCGTCGGCGGCGGGGCGGCGAGGTCGTAGGGGGCTGGCGCTGACGGCCGGCGCGCTCGTGCTGTCGCTCGCCGCGTGCGGCGGGGGAGGCGGCTCGGGTTCGGGTTCGGGCTCGGGGGACGGCAAGGGCAAGGGCGGTGCCGGGAAGGGCGGGCAGTCGGTGGCCGCCGTCAGCATCTCGCCCAAGGCCGGCGCCACCGGCGTGGACACCAGCGGCGCCCTGAAGGTGAACGTCGCCAAGGGCAAGCTGACCGAGGTCACCGTCAAGGACGCCAAGGGCGCGAAGATAGCCGGCGCCATATCCGGCGGTGGCGCCTCCTGGACGCCGTCGACCCACCTGGCCGCCGGCACCAAGTACCTGGTGCACGCGGTCGCCAAGGACTCCGAGGGCCGCGAGGCCGCCGAGGACTCGTCGTTCACGACGCTGACCCCGAAGAACACCTTCACCGGCTACTTCACCCCCGAGGACGGCTCCACCGTCGGTGTGGGCATGCCGTTCTCCATACGCTTCACCCGGGGCATCACCAGCCCGGACGCGGTCGAGAAGGCCGTCCGCATCAAGACCGAGCCGGCCGTCGACGTCGAGGGCCACTGGTTCGGCAACGACCGCCTGGACTTCCGCCCCGAGAAGTACTGGAAGGAAGGCACGAAGGTCACCGTCGACCTCGACCTGGACGGCGTCGAGGGCCGCGACGGCGTCTACGGCAAGCAGCGCAAGACCGTGAAGTTCACCATCGGCCGCAACCAGGTCTCCGTCGTGGACGCCAAGAAGCACACGATGAAGGTCACCCAGGACGGCAAGGTCGTGAAGACCATCCCCGTCACCACCGGCAAGCCCGGTTACGACACCTGGAACGGCCAGATGGTCATGAGCGAGAAGCTGACCGTCACCCGCATGAACGGCGAGACCGTCGGCTACGGCGGCGAGTACGACATCAAGGACGTCCCGCACGCCATCCGCCTCACCACCTCCGGCACCTTCATCCACGGCAACTACTGGGGCGGCGGCGCCTTCGGCAACTACAACGCCAGCCACGGCTGCGTGGGCCTGCGCGACGTGCGCGGCGGTTACGACAAGAACGTCCCGGCGGCCTGGTTCTTCAACCACTCGATGGTCGGCGACGTGGTCGTCGTCAAGCACTCCCACGACCGCACGGTGGACCCGGCCAACGGCCTCAACGGCTGGAACATGTCCTGGGCCGACTGGAAGAAGTAGGCGTCGTCCGTCGGGTGGGCCCGGTGCCGTGAGGAACGGCACCGGGCCCACCCGCGTCAGCCCCCGTGCTGTGCCTGTCCGGGGGGCGACCCCCAGGCCCCCGGCCGGTTGTGACCGACGGCACGACGGCGGCGCCCGTTAGCCCCCGTGCTGTGCCTGTCTGGGGGGCGACCCCCAGGCCCCCGGCCGGTTGTGACCGACGGCACGACGGCGGCGCCCGTTAGCCCCCGTTAACCTGCTCACCATGACCGTCAATCTCGAAGTCGCCGAAGGTGTCGGAACGCTGCGGCTGGACCGGCCGCCGATGAACGCGCTGGACGTGGCCACCCAGGACCGGCTGAAGGAACTCGCCGAGGAGGCCACGCGCCGCGACGACGTGCGCGCCGTGGTGATCTACGGCGGCGAGCGGGTGTTCGCGGCGGGCGCGGACATCAAGGAGATGCAGGCCATGGATCACACCGCGATGATCCTGCGCGCCCGCGCCCTCCAGGACTCCTTCACCGCCGTGGCCCGCATCCCCAAGCCCGTCGTCGCCGCCATCACCGGCTACGCGCTCGGTGGCGGCTGCGAGCTGGCGCTGTGCGCCGACTACCGCATCGCCGCCGACAACGCCAAGCTCGGCCAGCCCGAGATCCTGCTCGGCCTCGTCCCGGGCGCCGGCGGCACCCAGCGCCTGCCCCGGCTGGTCGGGCCCTCCAAGGCCAAGGACCTGATCTTCACGGGCCGCCAGGTCAAGGCCGACGAGGCCCTCGCCATCGGCCTGGTGGACCGGGTCGTCCCCGCCGCCGAGGTGTACGAGCAGGCGCACGCCTGGGCCGCCAGGCTCGCCCAGGGCCCGGCGATCGCCCTGCGCGCGGCGAAGGAGTCGATCGACACCGGTCTGGAGACCGACATCGACACCGGGCTCGCCGTCGAACGGAACTGGTTCGCGGGGCTGTTCGCCACCGAGGACCGCGACCGGGGGATGCGCAGCTTCGTGGAGGAGGGGCCGGGCAAGGCCAAGTTCCTCTGAGCGTCAGCGGTGCGACATCCCCGTAACTCCTTGTGGGGGACTTGCAATTGACGCGTTGTCCTATCCGGATCCCTCGATGGGGCGGTTTGTGGGCGCCTTGGGGTGTCCTTGACCCTGCCTCGTCGAGGGAGCCTGACGATTGCCCCGAAGTGAGCCGTCGCCGCAGGTCAACCCGGGCGCACCGGACGCCGGTATGTCGTCGGCATATGCCGATCGACCGGCGCGCGAAGGGGGCGCATGGGGGGCGCATTCCTTCGGAACGGCCCCCGGCACGGTTCGGGGCCGCCATCATGGGGGCATGGCGGGGCTGGAGGGCATCGAACAGCCGCGGGGACACAGCCGTGCGGCCGCGGCACGCTGGTCGCCCGCGGTCGAGGACGAACAGGCGCTGAAGGCGCTCGAACTGTTCGGGAACCCCACGGAGGCGGAGGTGCCGCTGCCGTCCCGCCCGGAGTCCGCCGCCACCGCACGCCGGCTCGCCCAGGTCGTCGCGCTGCGCACCTGGCGGCTGACCCCCAAGCTCACCGAGGACGTCGTCTTACTGGTGTCCGAGCTCGTCGGCAACGCCGTACGGCACACCGGCGCCCGCGTCTTCGGCCTGCGGATGCGCCGCCGGCCCGGCTGGATCCGCATCGAGGTCCGCGATCCGTCGCGCGGGTTGCCCTGCCTGATGCCGGTCCAGGAGATGGACGTCAGCGGCCGGGGCCTGTTCCTCGTCGACAAGCTCGCCGACCGGTGGGGCGTGGACCTGCTCCCGCGCGGCAAGACCACCTGGTTCGAGATGCGGGTCGCCGACCGTCAGGGCCCCTCCGCCGGGTGAGTCCCCCGCGACCCGGGAATATCCCTCGAACCGACTAATCGGCGGTTTTCCAGCCCATCACCCCTTAAATGGTGCGGGTGACCACGACCAACCGACGCGAGGTGCTGCGCGCGGGCGCCGGGCTCGCCGCCGGCGGCGCGCTCGCCGCCGGTTGCGGTCCCGGTCCGGCCGCCCTGCCCACCGGCCCCGCGTCCGCCCCCGTGTCCCCGTCCCCGTCCGCGGCCCGCGCGTCCGGCCGCACCGAGGTCACCGCACAGGCCGCCCCCGCCCCCCGCGCCTACCCCGGACGGCCCGCCCAGATCACCCACGGCCCGCGCACCCGCCCCCGGGTCGCCCTGACCTTCCACGGCCAGGGAGACCCCGCCCTGGCCCACTCCCTGCTCGGCGAGGCCGAGCGGCACGGCGCCCGGCTCACCGTGCTCGCCGTCGGCACCTGGCTGGACGAGCACCCCGACATCGCCCGGCGCATCCTCGACGGCGGCCACGACCTCGGCAACCACACCCAGCGGCACGCCGCCGTCAACGCCATGTCCGAGGCCGACGCGCGCCGGGAGATCACCCACTGCGCCGACCGGCTGCGGCGGCTGACCGGTTCCATCGGCACCTGGTTCCGGCCCTCCCGGGCCCCCACCGCCTCCCCGCTCGTCGCCCGGCTGGCCCGCGCGGCGGGCTACCCGCACGTGCTGTCGTACGACGTCGACTCGCTCGACTACACCCGCCCCGGCCCCGCCGCCGTCACCCGCAAGGTCCTCGCCGACGTCACCAACGGGTCGGTGGTGAGCCTGCACTTCGGATATCCGGGCACGGTCACCGCCCTGCCCGACATCCTCCACGAACTCGACCGGCGCGGGCTGCGCGCGGTCACCACCACGGAGCTGCTGAGCTGATGCGAACCACGAAAGCCGCCCGCCTGCTGGCCACCGGCGCCGCCGTCACCGCCCTGACGCTGCTCTCCGCCTGCGGCGGCGGGGAGGACCCGGCGGACCGGGCCCGCACCACCACGGCGCCGGTCCGGCCGCGGGTGGACAAGGCCAAGGTGGACGTGCTGCCCGGCATGCCGCCCGTGGAGGACCCGACCGACCTCTACGCCGCCGACCGGCCGAACCGGCTCTCGCCCGTCGTCAGGGACTTTCCCTCACGGGTGTACGTGCCCAACACCAACTCCAACACGGTCACCGTCATCGACCCAGCGACCTACCGGGTCGTCGAGACCATCCCGGTCGGCCGCCAGCCCCAGCACGTCGTGCCCTCCTGGGACCTCAAGACCCTCTGGGTCAACAACGACCTCGGCAACAGCCTGACCCCGATCGACCCGAGGACCGGCCGGGCCGGCAAGCCGGTCGACGTGCACGACCCCTACAACCTGTACTTCACGCCGGACGGCAAGTACGCGGTCGTCATGGCGTCCATGGACCGCCAGCTGGTCTTCCGCGACGCGCACACCATGAAGGTCGCCAAGACACTGCCGGTCAGCTGCTACGGCGTCAACCACGCCGACTTCTCGATCGACGGCCGCTACTTCATCGTCTCCTGCGAGTTCAGCGGCGAGATCCTCAAGGTCGACACCGCGAGGATGGAGGTCGTCGCACAGGAGCGGCTGCCGTACCAGGGCGCCATGCCGCAGGACGTCAAGATCTCCCCGGACGGCAAGCTGTTCTACATCGCCGACATGGTGGCGGGCGGGGTCTGGATCCTCGACGGCGACCGGTTCACCCCGCCCCGGTTCCTCGCCACCGGCAAGGGCGCCCACGGCCTCTACGTCAGCCGCGACTCCCGCGAGATGTACATCTCCAACCGGGGCGAGGGCACGATCTCGATCTTCGACTTCAGCCGGAACCGGCTCACCAAGAAGTGGCGCCTGCCCGGCGGCGGCAGCCCCGACATGGGCGGGGTCTCGGCCGACGGCAAGGTCCTGTGGCTCTCCGGGCGCTACAACTCCGAGGTGTACGCCATCGACACCCGCACCGGCGCCGAGCTGGCCCGCGTCAAGGTCGGCAGCGGCCCGCACGGCCTCGCCGTCTACCCCCAGCCCGGCCGCTACTCGCTCGGGCACACGGGCGTCTTCCGCTGAGGCCGGTCAGGGGGCCAGCAGCAGCGCCTCCGCGCCCACCGCGCGGTAACCGGCCGCCTGGAACGCCCGCACGCTACGGGCGTTCCCCGGCGCGACCTGCGCCCACAGCGGCTCCGTGACCAGGTGCCGGGCGGCGGTCACCAGCAGCCGGCCCAGGCCCCGGTGCCGTGCCGTCTCGTCCACCTCGACCGACACCTCCAGCCGGCCGCCGACCCCGCGCCCCACGACCAGCACACCGCCGTCCGCCGTCCAGACGCGCACGTCGTCGCGCCGCCCGCGGGCGTAGACGATGCGGGGATGGCCGGCGTCCTCGATCTCCGTCAGGGCGAGCGGCGGCCCGCCGGGCAGGGGGGAGCCGGCCAGCAGGGCGTCGACGGTCTCGGTCCGCCGTCCCGTCCGTGCCATGAAGGCGGCGAGGAAGGCGGGGTTCAGCGCCGCGGCGAGCGGGTCGCAGTCCACGGCGGCCAGGGCCTCGCGCACCCACCGCGGGTCCTCGTCCGTGAAGATCACCGAGTGGGCGGTGAACGACAGCACCCCGGCGTCCCGGGGCGAGTGCTGCGCCACCACGGTCGTGGCGCCGTCCGCCGGCGGGAAGACGCCGTGCGCCGCCGCTTCGAGGATGTCCCGCAAGGTCTCCACGCCCACACTCCCCGGATTCGCGCCCACTTCGGGGTCCAGACTCGCAGACGTGACCGGTGGCGGGGACGCCGGCCCGGGTGGGCGCGGCGTTCCGTGCCCGCCGGGGCCGTTAATCTGACCAGCGTCAGTACGCCAGCACGGCATGAGAAACACGAGCAAAAGGGGCGGATCGGTGGCGGACATCGAGGAAGCACGCAAGCAGTTCCAGCGGATCGACGCGGACGGTGACGGATTCATCACCGCAGCGGAGTTCAAGTCCGCCCTCGCCCAGGGGGGTGACTGGAACGTCACCGACGCGGTGGCGGAGGCCGTCATCCGCACCCGTGACCTCAACGGCGACAAGGTCCTGTCGTTCGACGAGTTCTGGGCCTACCTGAGCAAGTGACGTACCCGCGAGGGGGCGTCCGTCCCGCGCGAAGCGCGGAGCGGCGCCCCCTCCGTCGTGCCGTCACCCCGGCCGGCGGATCCGCACGCTCCAGCGGCCCCCGTGCCGCTCCAGCGTCAGCGGCAGGTCGAAGCACTTGCCGACCTGGTCGCCGGTGAGCACCGAGTCGACCGGCCCCGAGGCCAGTACTCGTCCGTCGCGCAGCAGCACGGCGTGCGTGGTGCCCGCCGGCAGCTCCTCCAGGTGATGGGTGACCAGCACCGTCGCCAGTTCGGGATGCGCCGAGCGCAACTCCTCCAGCGCCTCGATCAGCCGCTCCCGGCCCGGCAGGTCCAGGCCCGTGGCGGGCTCGTCGAGCAGCAGCAGCCGCGGCTCGGGCATCAGCGCCCGGGCGATCAGCGTCCGGCCGCGCTGCCCGTGCGAGAGCGTGGGCCAGCGCGCGTCCCGGAGCGCGGCCAGTCCCAGCGTGGCCATCAGCGCGTCGGCCCGCTCCAGCTGTCCGGGGGACGGCCGCCACCGCGGAACCGGCTCGACGGAGTTCGTCACCCCGGTGAGCACCACGTCCCGCACCCGCAGCGCGGAGGTCAGCGGGTGGCGCGGGTTGACGTGCCCCACGTGCGCCCGCAGCTCCCGCAGGTCCACCCTGCCCAGCCGGCGCCCGAGCACCTCCACCGAGCCCCGGGTCGGATGGACGACGGCCCCGAGCAGCCCGAGCAGGGTGGACTTGCCGGCGCCGTTCGCGCCGAGCAGTGCCCAGTGCTCACCGGCCCGCACTGTCAGGGACACCTCCTGGAGGATGGGCCGCCCGTCGCGGACGAGATCGACGTCCCGCGCCCGCAGCACCTCGGTCACCGGGCCGGCGCCGGGCTCCGCGGTGCCGTCCGGCGCGTCTCCTCGTGTGCGGGATTCGGGTGTCGAGGTCACCGGACGGACGTTACCGGTGCGCTCGCCGCCGCCGGAAGGGCACCCGTTCGGCGTACCCGCCGGAATAGCCCGGGGCGCGGTCGGGTTGTCGCCCGCGTCGGAAGTATGCGCATGCATTGATATGGAGGGCGTGACATGAAGATCGGCATCATCGGCGCGGGCAACATCGGCGGCAACCTGACCCGGCGCCTCACCGCGCTCGGGCACGACGTGTCCGTGGCCAACTCCAGGGGCCCGGAAACCCTCAAGGCGCTGGCCGAGGAGACCGGCGCGACGGCCGTACGGGCGGAGGAGGCCGCGAAGGACGCCCGGGTCGTCGTGGTCACCGTCCCCCTGAAGGCGGTCCCCGACCTCCCCGCCGGCCTGCTGGAGGGCGCCGCCGCGGACGTGGCCGTGATCGACACCGGCAACTACTACCCGCAGCAGCGCGACGGCCGGATCGCCGGGATCGAGGACGAGGGCCTGACCGAGAGCCGCTGGACCGAGCGGCACCTCGGGCACCCCGTGGTCAAGGCGTTCAACGGCACCTACGCCCAGGACATCCTGGACCGGCCCCGCCCGGCCGGCGACCCGGAGCGCATGGCCCTGCCGGTCGCCGGTGACGACGAGGCCGCCAAGCGGGTCGTACGCGACCTCATCGACGAACTGGGCTTCGACACGGTCGACGCGGGCGGCATCGACGACTCCTGGCGCCAGCAGCCGGACACCCCGGTCTACGGCCTGCAGGCAGGCGTCGACGCCGTGCGGCAGGCCCTCGCCGAGGCCTCCCCGGAGCGGCCGGCGGCCTTCCGCGGTTAGGGCCTCTCTCTCGGGTCGGCCGGAACGTGCCGTCGACCGGAGCCGGCCTGATCCGGAAGAAAGACCCTGGTCGAGAAGATCCGGGCGTCAGCGGGGCGTGGCCCACTTCCGCAGTACCGCCTTGTCGGCGAAGGCGGCCACGTCCTTGTCATGGGGCTCGCTGCTGTACTGGTGGAAGCGCCACTTGGCCTTGATGCGGGGGTGACCGGCACGCACGTAGTCGGCTATCCACAGGCCGTCGCCGGCGTAGGACGTGGTGTCCACGGTCAGCCAGAAGCTGCGGTTGCAGTACAGGACGACCCGGTTGTGCGGCCGCAGTTCCTTGAGCTTGCGGATGAAGCGGTCCTTCTCCGCGTTGCTCGCGCGGGTGCCGTCGCCGGTCGTCTCCCAGTCGACGGCGAGGATGTCGCCGGGGCGGTCCGGGGCGTGACGGAGGAAGTACTCGGCCTGGGCCGTGAGGTTGCCGGGCCACAGGAAATGGTAGAAGCCGACGACCAGGCCGGCATCGCGGCCGGTCTTCGTCTGGGCGGTCAGCCGGGGATTGACGTACGAACGGCCCTCCGTCGCCTTGATGAAGACGAAGGAGAGGCCGTCCGTGTCGTAGGACGAGGACTGGAACGCGCTGACGTCGATGCCGTGGAGCATGGGGGGACTCCAGGAAGTGCCGTTGTGGGGAATGGAGTTGCCTGGTGTATGCCCCACCTTGGCCCGGATGATCCCTCGATGGCCAGGATTCCTGGACTCAGCCCCGGGCGATCACCGAACCCAGCACGGACGCCGGCTTCGCCGCCCAGTCCGAGGTGATGAGACTCGCGTGCTTCCCGGCCAGCAGGGACAGGCGTGCGGCCACCTCGGCGTCCGTGGGGTTGGTCGAGGAGATCGCCGGGGACACCCCGTCGGCGCCCGTGGCGATCAGGATGTAGTGGTTCGCGGAGTAGAACGACGTGTCGTAGCCGTTGTTCACGTACGTCGCCGCGTCCCCGTCGAAGAAGACGAACCAGGGCCGGATCGAGGCGTCGTAGCGGCTGGTGCGCGGATCGCCGTTCCCGGCGCCGAGCACGGCGGGGAAGGCCCGCGCCTCGCCGATCCGCCCCGCCGCGTACAGGTCCCGCAGATGGTCCCCGTACTCCTCGTCCGTCCAGTAGCTGTCGAACGGGTTGGACTGCTCCACCGTGCCGGGGATCAGCTCGAAGAGGAACTTGCCCCTCATGGAGTCCCGGGTGGGCCACGCGTTCGCCCTCGCCGCGGCGTCGAGGGAGGAGTGCGTCCCGCCCAGCAGGTCGGCCGGCTTGTACACGCTGTTGCCCAGCTTCCGCGCGACCAGGGTGTCGAACTCGTCCGGCCCGAGGCCCGCCCGGTCGTTGAAGCCCATCTTCATCTCCACCTTGAAGACGATCGGCGGGTGATCGGGGTGGAGCTGGTTCCAGGCCGCGATGTTGTCCAGGCAGCTGCCGAGGTCCTGGTTGCGGCTCTTGCCGTACAGCTCGCCCGGGGTCTTCGCGGCCTCGCAGTTGTTGTCGTTGCCGAGCGGGTTGCTGTGGCTGACCCGCCACCTGTGGGTCAGGCTGTCCACGTACACGTCCAGCTCCAGCAGCGAGGCGCCCGAGTCCAGCGCCTGGGCGAAGTACGTGTACTTGGCCTTCTCGTACGCGTTGTGCGTCCCGATGGCCGTGGTCTCGGAGAACTTCGGCTCCGCCGCGTGCGCGTTGCCCGGTACCACCGCCAGCAGGGCGGCGGCGCCCGCGAGCACCGCGAGCCGTCTCACTCCACGCATCCGCCAACTTCCCTTCGCTTCGGACGAGTTGGCGGAAGCGTAGGGGCGTGTGATTACCGCACGGTAGCCCCTGGAGGAACATCATCCCCGACCGCGTGGGCGGGGGAGCGGCGGGCTCCGGCTCAGCTCACCAGGCCGAGGTGGGCGGCGGCCACGCCTGCCTCGAACCGGCTGGAGGCGCCGAGCTTCTCCATGATCTGGTTCATCAGACGGCGCAGTGTGCGGTCGGAGCAGGCGAGCCGGCGTGCGATGGTCTCGTCCTTGGCCCCGGTGGCCAGCAGTGCCAGCACCTCACGTTCCTGCGCGGACAGTTCGCCTCCGGCGCGCCCGCGTCCGGGCCGGTGCCCGCCGTGCGGCCGCGCGAGGTCCCAGGCGTGGGTGAAGACCTTGAAGAAGCACTGGGCGACGGGCGTGCTGTGCAGGATGACGTCGCCGCCCTCTCCCCGCGGTCCCGGCCCCGCCCCGATGACGACGATCGCCCGGTCCAGGATGTTCATGTGCAGCGGCACCGTCGGGGCGACCCGCACCTCGACCCCGGCGTCGATCAGCGCGTTCAGGTAGCGGGCCGCCACGTGTGACCGCACGGCCTGCTGGGACGTCAGCATGCGCATCCGGACCCCGTCCGTCAGCATCTCCAGGTCGCCGGTGAGGCTGGCCTCCAGGACCTGCGCGCCGGGGAAGCCGTTGCGCATCACCAGGAACTCCTCCATGCCGGAGGAGTCCAGTTCCTCCAGCCGCCGCCGGGTGCGCGAGCGGTCCGTGAAGTACTCGATCTCCACGGCCTCCCGCGCGTCGGCGCGCGGGGCCGTCAGCACGGACAGGACGTCCTCCAGGGCCTGGGCGTCCCGGCCGAGCCCCTCGACCGTCTCCTGCAGGCGGCGCCCGTGCTCCGCGACGATGTGCCTCAGGGCCCGTTCCGGGGGGCTGAGCCGCTCGCCGCCCGGGTCCAGGAGCCGGTGGTCCGCCAGCCAGCGCGCCAGTTCCTCCGGTATGCGCCGGAGTTCCTCCCGTTCGGCGGCGGCGTCCCGCACACCCGACACCGTGATCCGCTCGACCATGGCCAGGTAGGCCCGCTTCGCCTCGGAGGCCGTCGGCCGGCGGTCGTGCGGCGGGTTCTGCGCCGAATGCATGCGCGCACCATACGGGCCCCTCCCGGGGGAGGCCAGGGATGCGGCTCCGGCCGGACGGGGCCACCGGCCGACTGACCAGAAGCGGACGTGCCGAATTCGGACAGGAGCGGACGAGCCGTCCTGCCGCTAGCCTCGTCGCCGCCCGCCCGATTCCCCTTGGTCCCGGTACGCCTCCCCGAACCCACGACGTGCCGGGAGCTGTCGGGGGATCGGGCGCGAACCCTGCTGATCCGGCCGGTTCCACGCGACAAGGCTTGACTCGTTGTTGGCATGCGCATGATTAACGCAGCGCCGTGGAACCGCACACCGGGATCCCCACCCCCACAGGAGCCACGGTGCCAAGAAGGTCCACCATCGCCGGCGCGCCGGCGGTGACAGCGCATCGACCGGGAGGCGGCGCACCACCACGCCCCGCGTCCCGTTTCCTCTCACCCCACAAGGAGACACGGTGCTTCGCAGAATCTCCCTGACCGGCCTCTCCCTGGCCGCGGCCGTGGGCGGCCTCGCGGCGCTGCCCGCGAGCGCCCAGCCGGCCGGCGAGGGCAAGCCCACCGCGACGCTCTCGGCCCCCGCCCCGCTGACCGCCGCCGCACCCGACATCGACGTCACCAAGGTGCAGGCCCACCTGAGCGAACTGAACGCCATAGCCACCCGCAACGGCGGCAACCGCAGATCGACCACACAGGGCTACCGCGACTCGGTCGCGTACGTGAAGGGCAAGCTCCAGGCGGCCGGTTACACGGTCACCGAGCAGGCCTGCACCTCCGGCTGCACCAGCGGCGCGGGACCGAACCTGATCGCCGAGTGGCCGCACGGCGACGCGTCGAAGGTGTACATGTTCGGCTCACACCTCGACAGCGTCTCCGCCGGACCCGGCATCAACGACAACGGCTCCGGCAGCGCCACCCTCCTGGAGGTCGCGCTGAAACTCGCCGAGACCAACCCGTCGATGGCGGCGCGGGTCCGCTTCGGCTGGTGGACGGACGAGGAGGCGGGCCTCAACGGCTCGGACTTCTACGTCCGTTCGCTCACCTCCGCCCAGCGTTCGGCGATCAAGGCGTACTACAACTTCGACATGGTCGCCTCGCCCAACGGCGGCTACTTCATCAACCACATCACCTCCGCCGCGGCCACGCCGATGAAGGCGTACTGGGACTCGCTGGGCCTCCAGCCCGAGGAGAACACCGAGGGCGCGGGCCGCTCCGACGACTACTCCTTCGAGAACTACGGCATCCCCACCTCCGGCTACGCGATGGGCGCGAGCGCCCGCAAGACGTCGGCGCAGGCGGCCAAGTGGGGCGGCACGGCGAACGCCGCGTACGACGGCTGCTACCACTCCTCCTGCGACACCACCGCCAACATCAACGCCACCGGGCTGAACCGCAGCGCCGACGGCGTCGCCTACACGCTGTGGACGCAGGCCGTCTCGGCCACCGTGCCGGCCGACGACTTCTCCCTCTCGGCGAGCCCCGCCACGGGCAGCGCCGACCCGGGGACCTCCCTGACCACCACCGTCTCCACGGCCACCACCAACGGCTCCGCCCAGACGGTGAACCTCTCCGCCTCGGGCGCCCCGTCGGGCGTCACGGTCTCCTTCAGCCCCGCCTCCGTGACCTCCGGGGGCTCCTCCACGGCGACGATCTCCGCCGGCTCCTCCGTGGCGCCCGGCACCTACAACCTCACGATCACCGGCACCGGCTCCACCACGCACACGGCGCAGTACACGCTGACCGTCAAGGGCGCGGGCGGCTGCACGGCCTCGCAGGTCGTCTCCAACGGCGGCTTCGAGAGCGGTACGTCGCCGTGGACGGGCAGCACGGGCGCGATCGGTGCGTTCAGCGGCCAGTCCGCGCACTCCGGCACCCGGTACGCGTGGCTGGCGGGCTACGGCTACTCGGCCACCGACACGGTGACCCAGACGGTGACCGTCCCGGCCGGCTGCACCAGGGCGACGCTGAAGTACTGGCTGCACATCGACACCGGCGAGTCGGGCTCGACGGCGTACGACACCTTCCAGGTCAAGGTCAACGGGAGCGTGAAGCAGACGTACTCCAACGCGAACGCGGCCGCCGGCTACACCGAACGCACCCTGGACCTGAGCCAGTACACCGGCCAGCAGATCACGCTGACCTTCACCGGCACCGAGGACTCCAGCCTCCAGACCAGCTTCGTCGTCGACGACGTCACCCTGACGACCGGCTGACCGCACGCGCAGCACGACACAGGTCGGACGGCCCGGGGCTCAGCACTCGATGATGTTCACCGCCAGCCCGCCCCGGGCCGTCTCCTTGTACTTCACCGACATGTCCGCGCCCGTGTCCTTCATGGTCTTGATGACCTTGTCCAGGGACACCTTGTGCGAGCCGTCGCCGCGCATCGCCATCTTCGCCGCGGTGACCGCCTTCACCGCGGCCATGCCGTTGCGCTCGATGCAGGGGATCTGCACCAGGCCGCCGACCGGGTCGCAGGTGAGGCCGAGGTTGTGCTCCATGCCGATCTCGGCCGCGTTCTCGACCTGCTCCGGGGAGCCGCCCAGGACCTCCGCGAGGGCACCGGCGGCCATGGAGCAGGCGGAGCCGACCTCGCCCTGGCAGCCGACCTCGGCGCCGGAGATGGAGGCGTTCTCCTTGAACAGCATGCCGATCGCGCCCGCGGCGAGGAGGAAGCGGACGACACCGTCCTCGTCGGCGCCCGGCACGAAGTTGATGTAGTAGTGCAGAACCGCGGGGATGATGCCGGCCGCGCCGTTGGTGGGGGCGGTGACGACCCGGCCGCCGGCCGCGTTCTCCTCGTTCACCGCCATCGCGTAGAGCGTGATCCACTCCATGGCGTGCGCCAGCGGGTCGCCCTCGGCGCGCAGCTGGCGGGCCGAGACGGCCGCGCGGCGGCGCACCTTCAGGCCGCCCGGCAGGATGCCCTCGCGGGACATGCCCCGCTGGACGCACTCGCGCATGACCCGCCAGATCTCCAGCAGGCCCGCCCGGATCTCCTCCTCGGTGCGCCAGGCCCGCTCGTTCTCCAGCATCAGGGAGGAGATCGACAGGCCCGTCTCCCGCGTCAGGCGCAGCAGCTCGTCGCCCGTGCGGAAGGGGTACTTCAGGACCGTGTCGTCGAGCACGATGCGGTCCGCGCCCACCGCGTCCTCGTCCACGACGAAGCCGCCGCCGACCGAGTAGTACGTCTTGGAGAGCAGCTCGCCGCCCTCGGCGTCGTACGCCCATATGGTCATGCCGTTGGCGTGGTACGGCAGGGCCTTGCGGCGGTGCAGGACCAGGTCGTCGTCGAAGGAGAAGGCGATCTCGTGGTCGCCGAGCACGTTCAGGCGACCCGTCTCCTTGATCGCGTCCACCCGCTCGTCGGCCGTCTCGACGTCCACCGTGCGCGGCGAGGCGCCTTCCAGGCCGAGCAGGACCGCCTTCGGGGTGCCGTGGCCGTGGCCGGTCGCGCCGAGCGAGCCGTACAGCTCGCAGCGCAGGGACGCCACGGAGCCGAGGAGCTCCTCGTTGCGCAGGCGGCGGGCGAACATGCGCGCCGCGCGCATCGGGCCGACCGTGTGGGAGCTGGACGGGCCGATGCCGATCGAGAACAGGTCGAAGACCGAGATGGCCACGGGAACTCCTCAAGACGGGGTGAAGCGGTGGGCGGGCGCCGCGCACACGTTCCAGTGTGCGCGGCGCCCGGTGAAACGGACTTAACTGTTCAGACCCGGGTACAGCGGGTGCTTGTCGGCCAGGGCCTTCACCCGGGCCTTGAGACCCTCGACGTCGCAGGACGGCTTCAGGGCCTCGGCGATCACGTCCGCGACCTCGGCGAAGTCCTCGGCGGTGAAGCCGCGGGTCGCCAGGGCCGGCGTACCGATACGCAGACCCGAGGTGACCATCGGGGGACGCGGGTCGTTCGGGACGGCGTTGCGGTTCACCGTGATGCCGACCTCGTGGAGCCGGTCCTCGGCCTGCTGCCCGTCCAGCTCGGACTCACGCAGGTCGACCAGGATCAGGTGCACGTCCGTGCCGCCGGACAGCACGTCGACCCCGGCCTCGCGGGCGTCGGCCGCCGTCAGCCGCTCGGCGAGGATGCGCGCACCCTCCACCGTACGGCGCTGGCGCTCCTTGAACTCCTCCGAGGCGGCGACCTTGAAGGACACCGCCTTGGCCGCGATCACGTGCTCCAGGGGACCGCCCTGGAAGCCCGGGAAGACGGACGAGTTCAGCTTCTTCGCGAACTCCTTCTTCGCGAGGATGATGCCGCCGCGCGGGCCGCCGAGCGTCTTGTGGGTCGTGGAGGTGACCACGTCCGCGTACTCGACCGGGTTCGGGTGCAGGCCCGCCGCGACCAGGCCCGCGAAGTGCGCCATGTCGACCCACAGGTAGGCCTCGACCTCGTCGGCGATCCGCCGGAACTCGGCGAAGTCCAGCTGCCGCGGGTACGCCGACCAGCCGGCGATGATCACCTTCGGGCGGTGCTCCTTGGCGAGCCGCTCGACCTCGGCCATGTCGACCAGGCCGGCCTCGTCCACGTGGTACGCGACCACGTCGAACTGCTTGCCCGAGAAGTTCAGCCGCATCCCGTGGGTCAGGTGGCCGCCGTGCGCCAGGTCCAGTCCGAGGATGGTGTCCCCGGGCCGGGCGAGGGCGAACAGGGCCGCCTGGTTCGCGGAGGCGCCGGAGTGGGGCTGGACGTTGGCGTACTCGGCGCCGAACAGCTCCTTGATCCGGTCGATGGCGATCTGCTCGGCGACGTCGACGTGCTCGCAGCCGCCGTAGTAGCGGCGGCCGGGGTAGCCCTCGGCGTACTTGTTGGTCAGCACCGAGCCCTGGGCCTCCATCACCGCGAGCGGCGCGAAGTTCTCGGAGGCGATCATCTCCAGGGTCGACTGCTGGCGGTGCAGCTCGGCGTCGACCGCGGCGGCGATCTCCGGGTCCAGCTCGTGCAGGGACGTGTTCAGGACAGTCATACGGCTACGACTCCTCAGCCGGCGGTGTGGGCGGCGTACTCGTCGGCGGAGAGCAGGTCGGCCGGCTCCTCCGTCACGCGCACCTTGAACAGCCAGCCGCCCTCGAAGGGCGCGGAGTTCACCAGGGACGGGTCGCTGACGACGTCCTCGTTGATCTCGGTGACCTCACCGGACACCGGGGAGTACAGGTCGGAGACCGACTTGGTGGACTCCAGCTCACCGCAGGTCTCACCCGCCTCCACGGTCGTGCCGACCTCGGGGAGCTGGGCGTAGACCACATCGCCGAGCGCGTTGGCCGCGAACTCGGTGATGCCGACCGTCGAGACGCCGTCCTCGGCGACCGACAGCCACTCGTGCTCCTTGCTGTAGCGCAGCTGCTGGGGGTTGCTCATGGCCTGAATTCTCCTGTACGCGCGGGAGTGCTGATGAAGGGGGGACTGCGGAACCGCTGATGAGCAGCGGCGATGTGCGCAGGGTCACGCTCCGTGGGCGGACCGCGCCCAGTGTCTACTTCTGGCGCCGGTAGAACGGCAGCGCCACGACCTCGTACGGCTCGTGACTGCCCCGGACGTCCACGCCGACACCCTCGGCGCCCGGCGCCGCGTGCGCGGCGTCGACGTACGCCATGGCGATCGGCTTGCCCAGGGTGGGGGAGGGGGCGCCCGAGGTGACCTCGCCGATCACCGCGCCGCCCGCGACGACGGCGTACCCGGCACGCGGCACCCGGCGGCCCTCGGCGACCAGGCCGACGAGCACGCGCGGCGGGTTCTGCTCGGCCCGTGCGGCGGCCTCGGTGAGCGCCTCGCGCCCCACGAAGTCGCCCTCCTTCTCGAACTTCACCACCCGGCCGAGCCCGGCGTCGAAGGGGGTCAGGGAGGTGGTCAGCTCGTGCCCGTACAGCGGCATGCCCGCCTCCAGGCGCAGGGTGTCCCGGCAGGACAGGCCGCACGGCACCAGGCCGGCGCCCTCGCCCGCCTTGGTCAGCGCCTGCCACAGCTCCACGGCGTGCTCCGGCCGCACGAACAGCTCGAAGCCGTCCTCGCCGGTGTAGCCGGTGCGCGCGATCAGCGCGGGGACGCCGGCGACCGTGCCGGGCAGGCCCGCGTAGTACTTCAGGCCGTCCAGGTCGGCGTCGGTGAGCGACTTCAGGATGCCGGGGGACTCGGGCCCCTGGACCGCGATCAGCGCGTAGGCGTCCCGGTCGTCCCGCACCTCGGCGTCGAAGCCCGCGGCACGCTCGGTCAGCGCGTCCAGCACCACCTGGGCGTTGGAGGCGTTGGCGACGACCATGTACTCCGTCTCGGCGAGCCGGTAGACGATCAGGTCGTCCAGGATGCCGCCGTCGGCCTGGCAGATCATGGTGTAGCGGGCGCGGCCGACGCCGACGGAGGCGATGTTGCCGACCAGGGCGTAGTTCAGCAGGGCGGCCGCACCGGGGCCGGTGACGGTGATCTCGCCCATGTGGGAGAGGTCGAACAGGCCCGCCTTGGTGCGCACCGCGAGGTGCTCGTCACGCTCGGAGCCGTAACGCAGCGGCATGTCCCAGCCGGCGAAGTCGGTCATCGTCGCGCCGAGCGAGCGATGCACGGCGTCGAGCGCGGTGTGGCGCAGGGGTTCGGTACTGCTCATCGGTCGGTCGTCTCCCAGGGCACGTATGACAGGCGAGGAACGTTCCTCCCCATCTGTCATCGGAACCTGAGAGGTTCGCCATGATCCCCACGAGGAGTGGTCACGGCTTGCACCTTGGGTGGAGCCACTGACACAGCGGCCCGCTTTTCAGATGTGCCTCGCCCGCGCGGTAACGGTGCCTGAGAGATTCAAGGGAGGGACTTGCTCCTTCGGCGCCCCAGTGAGCTGGGGACTCTCCCGCGCGGATTCAAACGGCCGGTATGCAGTTGAACGGGCACATCATTGCACGCCGTACCCCCGCCCGTCAGGGCCCGCATCTGTAACCGGCCTGTGGCCGTACGCGCACGAACCGCCTACCCTTTCTCATTACCTTCTCTTTACGTACAGCGGGCACAGGGACGACGGAGCCACAGGGGAGGACCATCACGGTGGACAGGACCACGGCCTACGCCGCCCACACCGGCATCGCGGTGCCGGAGCAGCACGCCGCTCAGGCCCGTGGACGCCGCGGGGACCGTCCCGCCCCGGTCGTCCGCGATCTGCGCGAGCGCGCCGGCCGCACCCCCCGCGAGCTGGACTTCGACCCGCGCGACGTCGTGGCGGTCACCGGTCTGCCCGGCAGCGGCAAGTCCACGCTGATGCGGCGCGTGGTCCGCGGGCGCCGCGTCGACTCGCAGGACACGCGCGACCGCTGGGACGCCCGGGTACCGGCCCGCGTGCCCTACGCGCTCTACCGCCCCCTGGTCCGCCTCGCCCACTACGCCGCACTGCGCCGCGCGCTGCGCACCGCGGAGGGCGTCGTCGTGCACGACTGCGGCAGCCAGCCGTGGGTGCGGGCCTGGCTGGCCCGCGAGGCCCGGCGCCGCGGCGGCACCCTGCGGCTGCTGCTGCTCGACGTCTCGCCGGAGACCGCCCGCGACGGCCAGCGCGAACGCGGCCGTGGCGTCTCCCGCTACGCCTTCCGCCGCCACCGGCGTACGACCGCCCGCCTGCTCGGCGAGGTCGAGCGGGGTGAGCTGCCCGCCGGCTGCGGCTCGGCGGTCCTGCTCGACCGGGCCGCGGCGGACACCCTGAACCGCGTCGGCTTCACCGGCTGACCATGTCACCCGGGTGCGCCGTCCCCGCCACCCGCTAGCCTTCATCCTCACAGCAGTGGTTACCAGCAGGCGGTAGGCAGATGGACATCCCGGCGGACATTCCCGCGGACCTCCCGGCACAGGCGCACCCCCACCCGCACGGCGGCTGGCCCGGCAACGAGCTGGAGGAGGTGCTCTCGGCCTCCCTCGGCGTGCCCTCCGCGGGCGGCCGGATCGTCGAGGTCCTCGCCCGCAGCTTCCTGTGGATACCGCTGCCCAACGGCGGCGGCCCGAACAGCGGCCCGCTGGACCTCCCGGCGATGGACATCGACGGCCAGGCCTACGTGCCGGTGTTCAGCTCCGAGGAGCAGCTGCGCCAGGCGACCGGTTCGCACATGTCGTACACCATCGCCCCCGCCGTGGAGTTCGCCCAGGGGCTGCCCCCGCAGGCGGGCATGGCCGTCAACCCCGGTGGCGTGGTCGGCATCCCGCTGCCGCCGGAGGCGGTGGCCGAGCTGTGCCGCGCGGGCCGCACCCCGCTCGACGGCCCCGGCACCGGCGGACGCGTGCGTCTCTTCGAGCCGGACTGGCAGGAGGACCCGGTGGACTTCCTCTCCGCCGCCTCCGCCGAGTTCGCCGGGACCGGCGTCGTCGTCACCGCCCGCCGCTGCCTGGCCGCCATCGAGACGGCGGACCCGGTGATGTTCGTGGGCGTGGAACTCTCCCAGTGGGAGGGCGACCTGCGCGCCCTGCCCCTGGAGGCGCTGGGCCGCGCCCTCGGCCGGGTCCCGGTGCGGTGGCCGGTCAACCTGGTCCTCATGGACGTGGCCCAGGACCCGGTCTCCGACTGGCTCAAGAACAACGTCCGCCCCTTCTACCAGCACGGTCACTAGAGAACCGACGCACACGGTCACCCGGAAGCCGACGCGAGGACAGCCGGCCCAGGGGGCGCGGGGAACTGCGCGAGAACCCGCCCGCGGCCGCACCCGCGCACGAACATGAGGCCTCGAGCCGGTGGACGCTTAAGCTGTCCTCAAACGAGGGGAACTCCCAGAAGGGCCGGTACCACAGGTGAGCGCGAGCCACAGCGGCAGCGTCGAGCACATGCTGCGCCAGGTCACCCCCGGCCGCTACGACGCCTACGAGGCCCTGCTGCGCGCCCTGGCCACCCCCTCCTCCGGCCAGATCTGGATGCTGCTGTGGCGCGGCCAGGCCGGCTCCCCGGACGCCCAGTACGGGGACATGGAGGTGGACGGCTGCCACTACGCCCCCTGTGTGACCTCCGCGCAGGAGCTGTCGGCCAGCGGCTGGAACCGTTCCTACGAGGTCGTCGACGGACTGGACGTCGCCCGCACCCTCTACCCCGACCACTACGGCCTCTGGCTGAACCCGCACGCCCCCGGCGGCGGCGTCGGCATCCCCTGGCTGGACCTGCGCCGCATCGCCACCGGCCTGGACCGCCAGCCCGCCGGACCGCTGCGCCTGAGCGAACCCGGCATCGAGATCCCGCAGTTCTACGCCCTGCTCGCGCAGAACGCCCACCGCACCCCGGCCCTGCGCTCCCTGCGCCGCGCCTGGGTGCAGCCGGCGCTCGGGGAGCCGTACCTCGCCATCGGCCTGGACGTGTACGACACCTCACCCGCCGCGGTCGACTCGGTGCGCGCGATGATGCAGCAGTCCGTCGGAGCGGTACCGGAGGGGCTGCCGGTGTCGACGGTCGCGATGAGCGACGACTACGACCCGGTGGTGATGTGGCTGCGGGCCAACGCCCGCCCGTTCTACGACCGCGACGCGCACGCGGCCCCGCCGCAGCCCCAGCCGCAGGCGCCGGCGGCCGGATACGGCTACCCGCCCGTGCCGGGCGGCTACTGAGCCACCGGCCGTCCCGCACCGGCCGCCCCATGCGGACGGGACGCCGGTCGGGGCCCCGCACCGGTTCGGGGCCCCGTTCTCAGGCGTGCTCTGTCACGCGTTCTCGCGCAGCCACACGTTGTTGGAGTTGCCCTTCATGGGGGTGACCATCGTGTGCTTCCACTTCACCTTCGTCTTGGAGCACTTGGCGACGTCCCAGATGTACTTGGTGATCGTCTGCTTCTTGGCGAGGTGCCACATGCGGATGCGCTGCGTCTTGCCCCGGTCGATGTAGAGGACGTACTCCCACTCCTCCGTGTGGGACCACTTCTTGGTGAGCTTCACGCCGGCCTTGACCTCGGCCTTGGCGATCCACTTGCCGACCTCCGCTCTGGCCTCGGCGGAGCCCTGCACGGTGGTGGCGGCCGACTTGGTGTCGTGGTACCGGGCCTGGCCGGGGCCCTGGACCGCCGCGCTGGCCAGGCCGGTCTTGATCTTGGACTTCTTGGCCGCGCCGGCCACGTACTTCGGCTTGAGGTCGTCCCCCTCGGGCTGGCAGCCGGCCGAGGCGGTGCCCGCCGAGATCGCGACGATGGTCAGCGAGCCGGCCAGCGTGGCGAGCGCCGCGCCGCTCGCGGTGAGCTTCCTGCGTGCAGCCATGGTTTCCCCGTTCGAATGTGCCCGAGCAACCGCACATGATGTGAAGAAGTCTTGGGCGTCCGGTGTCGGACACCGGGAACGTAGTGCTTCAACATCCTGTGCTGCCACGGGAATTGACCGGCCGGATCTCCGTAACCTCAAGTGAGGCTCAAGTGTCGGCGTTGGCTGTAGCAAATATCTTTCAATCGCCTGCGGATTGCCCCGGGTTGTCGGGCGGACAGTTGCCGATCGGCACCGCAAAGCGGTCATGCCCCCCGTATGCAGTGACCTGCGTCACATCGCGGACCGGTCGGCGTACGACGGGCGCCACTCCGTGTCCGTATAACGGAAAACCCCAGCCTGGATCACGGTTGCGCATCCATTCATCGTCAAGTCTGGCGACTGGTCACGAAGGCGTTGAAGACTCCCCCTCCAAGGGGTTCGCCCCTTTGTACGAGGACTGATTGAGACCGCTACCAGCGGCAAGTGTGGGCCGGCCACCGCCGGTTGAGAGGGGTCCCTGCCAGATGACGGCGCCATTGCACGACACGACCGCGGACGCGGCCCCGACCGCACCGCCGGAGACGGGTGGCGGCAGGAAGATCGAGGGCCGGTCTCTCAAGCAGATCGCCTGGCACCGTCTCAAGCAGGACAAGGTGGCGCTCGCGGGCGGAGTCACCGTGCTCCTCCTGGTGCTGGTCGCGGTATTCGCCCCGCTCATCGTGTCGCTGCTGGGCCACCCGCCGAACGACTTCCACCAGGAGAAGCTCGACCCGCTGACCAACCTCCCGCAGGGTTCCTGGGGCGGGGTGAGCGGTGACTACCTGTTCGGCGTCGAACCCAACAAGGGGCGTGACGTCTTCAGCCGGATCGTCTACGGCGCCCGGATCTCCCTGCTGGTGGCCTTCCTCGCGGCCGTGGTCGCCGTCGTCCTCGGCACCCTGTTCGGCATCATGGCGGGCTACTTCGGCGGCTGGGTCGACTCCCTGATCAGCCGTGTGATGGACGTGCTGCTGTCCTTCCCGCAGCTGCTGTTCATCATCTCCCTCGTCTCCGTCCTGCCCGACGACCTCCTGGGCCTGACCGGCACGGGCGTGCGCGTCGCCGTCCTCGTCCTCGTCATCGGCTTCTTCGGCTGGCCCTACGTCGGCCGCATCGTCCGCGGACAGACCCTGAGCCTCAGGGAGCGCGAGTACGTGGAAGCGGCCCGCAGCCTGGGCGGCGGCAGCCGGTACATCCTGTTCAAGGAGCTGCTGCCCAACCTGGTCGCGCCGATCCTGGTCTACGCCACCCTCATGATCCCGACCAACATCCTGACGGAGGCGGCCCTCAGCTTCCTCGGCGCCGGTGTACGCCCCCCGACCGCGTCCTGGGGCGGCATGCTGCGCGACGCACTCCAGACCTACGAGCACGACCCGATGTTCATGGTCTTCCCGGGCGCCACCATCTTCATCACCGTCCTGGCCTTCAACCTCTTCGGAGACGGTCTGCGCGACGCGCTGGACCCCAAGGGCACCCGCTGACTATCGACTTGCCCCCTGCCGCACTGTCAGGTGGCTCTTCCTCATGGTTCTTCGGCTAAGGCCCGGGACCGCGAATCTCGGAGGTTACGAGAAAATGCCCACAGGTTTCCCGAAGCGGCGGCTCGCTGCTGGTGCGGCCCTCGTTGTCGCGGCGCTGGTGAGCACCACTGCGTGCGGCGGCGGTGACGACGACAACGACGGCAAGGACAAGGGCGCCGGTTACAACGCGGCCCTGAACAAGGTCGTCAACGCGTCCGCCAAGAAGGGCGGCACGCTGCGGTTCGTCGGCAAGCAGGACTTCGACTCCCTCGACCCGCAGCGCACGTACTACGGCATGACCTGGGACTTCATGCGGTTCTTCACCCGCACCCTGGTCACCTACGACACCAAGCCGGGCGCGGCGTCCAACAAGCTGGTCGGCGACCTCGCCACCGGCCCCGCGCAGGTCTCGGCCGACGGCAAGACCTACACGTACAAGCTGCGTGACGGCCTCACCTGGGAGGACGGCTCCAAGCTGACCTCCAAGGACATCAAGTACGGCATCGAGCGCATCTGGGCGACCGATGTGATCACCGGTGGCCCGGCGTACATCAAGCAGACCCTCGACCCCAAGGGCGAGTACAAGGGCCCGTACAAGGACAAGTCGAAGGACAAGCTGGGCCTGAAGGCGATCCAGACGCCCGACGACCAGACCATCGTCTTCAAGCTGCCCAAGCCCAACGGCGACTTCGAGCAGTTCCTCGCCATGCCCACCGGCGCGCCGGTGAAGGCCGACAAGGACACGGGCGCCAAGTACACCCAGCACCCGTTCTCGTCCGGCCCGTACAAGGTCAAGTCGTACAACGCCGGCAAGAGCCTCGCGCTGGTCCGCAACACCGCCTGGAAGAAGGCTTCCGACCCGATCCGTCCCGCCCTGCCGGACCAGATCACGGTCACGATCTCCGCCAACCTGGAGGAGAACGACAAGAAGCTGATGGAGGGCGACTACGACGTCGACGTCAACGGCACCGGCATGACCCAGTCGGGCCGTATCACCGCCGTCCAGGACCACCGGGCCGACGTCGACAACATCCAGACCTCCTTCGTCCGCTACGTGGCCCTGGTCCACGCGGCGAAGCCGCTGGACAACGTCCACTGCCGCAAGGCGGTCTTCTACGCCACGGACTTCGCCGGCCTGCAGCAGACCCGCGGTGGCGCGATCGCCGGCGGCGACATCGCCAACTCGGTCTTCCCGAAGTCGATCCCGGGCTACAGCGACTACGACCCGTACGGCATCCTCGCCCGCAAGGGCAAGGCGGACATCGCCAAGGCCAAGGACGAGCTGAAGCAGTGCGGCAAGCCGGGCGGCTTCTCCACCAAGATCACCGCTCGTACCAACAACCCGTCCGAGGTCGACACCGCCGAGGCCCTGCAGGCGCAGCTCGCCAAGGCCGGCATCAAGATCGAGGTCGACTCGATCGACGGCGCCCAGTCCTCCAGCATCACCGGCTCGCCGAAGGTCGTGAAGGAGCGCGGCTACGGCATGACGATGAGCGGCTGGGGCCCGGACTTCCCGACCGGCCAGGGCTACGCCCAGCCGCTGTTCGACAGCCGCTTCATCTTCGACAACGGCAACTACAACGAGTCGCAGATCAAGGACAAGAAGATCGACGGGATCTTCGACGACGCGATCGCGACCACCGACAAGGCCAAGGCCAAGTCGCTGTACGAGCAGATGAACAAGCAGCTGATCGACAACGCCGACTGGATGCCGTTCATCTACGAGAAGAACATCTCGTGGCGTGGTCCGCGTCTGACGAACGTCTACTCGTCCGCCGCCTACAACGGTCGCTACGACTACGTGTCCCTCGGCGTCGCCAAGTAGTCGCCGTACACCCGTAGTGATCGACCCCTTGCCGCCGAAACCCGCCAGTCCGAAGGGCAGGTGATGGCCCGGGCGGCGGCCGGAGGTTCCCACAAGGAAGCTCCGGCCGCCGCCGGGCCGCGCACAGTGCTTGCTTACCTCATCCGGCGCCTGTTCGCCGTACTCATCATGGTGCTGGTCGTCCTGCTCGCGACCTTCACCGTCTTCTACATGCTGCCCAAGTGGGCGGGCCAGGACATCGCCGTCCTCTTCGCCGGCAAGGCCACCGGGGCCGAACAGATCGAGGGCATCCGCACCAAGCTGGGCCTCGACCAGCCCGTGCTCGTCCAGTTCTGGGACTTCGTCAAGGGCATTCCGCTGGGCCGTGACTACGCCAACGGCGCGGACGTCACGCACTGCCCCGCCCCCTGCTTCGGCTACTCGTTCGTCACCGAGAAGCCGGTGTGGGACACCCTCAAGGAGGCCATGCCGGTCACCGGCGCGCTCGCCGCCGGCGCCGCGATCCTGTGGCTCGTGGCCGGTGTCGCCACCGGTGTCGTCTCCGCGCTCCGCCGGGGCTCGCTGTGGGACCGCGCCGCGATGGTCGGCGCGCTCGGCGGCGTCTCGCTGCCCGTCTTCTTCACCGGCATGGTGGCGATGGGCATCTTCGTCCACAACCTGGGCTGGATCCACATCGAGGACGGCCTGAACACCGACGACTCCATCGGCGTCTGGTTCGAGACGCTGCTGCTGCCGTGGATCGTGCTCGCCCTGCTGAACGCGGCCATGTACGCCCGCCTGACCCGGGCCACCATGCTGGACGTGCTCGGCGAGGACTACATCCGCACCGCCCGCGCCAAGGGCCTCGGTGAACGGGCGGTCATCACCCGGCACGCGCTGCGTTCCGCCATGACCCCGATCCTCACGGTCTTCGGCCTGGACCTGGGCGCGCTGCTCGGCGGCGCCGTGCTGACGGAGTCCACCTTCAACCTGCCCGGCCTCGGTCTCGCCGCGGTGCAGGCGATCAGCAGCCACGACCTGCCGGTCATCCTCGGAGTGACGCTCTTCGCGGCCCTCGCGATCGCCGTCGCCAACCTCCTCGTCGACCTTCTGTACGCCGTCATCGACCCGCGAGTGAGGCTGGGATGACCGAACTGCACAAGACGGGTGCGGCCGTCGGCGAACCCGTCGCCACCGCGACCCCCACCGCCTTCCTCGAGGTCCGCGACCTCAAGGTGCACTTCCCGACCGACGACGGCCTGGTCAAGTCGGTCGACGGGCTCAGCTTCCAGCTGGAGAAGGGCAAGACCCTCGGCATCGTGGGCGAGTCCGGCTCCGGCAAGTCGGTCACCTCGCTCGGCATCATGGGCCTGCACACCGCCGGCCAGTACGGCAAGCGCAAGGCGCAGATCTCCGGCGAGATCTGGCTGGACGGCAGGGAACTGCTCTCAGCCGACCCGCGCGAGGTGCGCAGGCTGCGCGGCCGCGAGATGGCCATGATCTTCCAGGACCCGCTGTCCGCGCTGCACCCGTACTACACGATCGGCACCCAGATCGTGGAGGCGTACCGGATCCACCACGACGTCGACAAGAAGACCGCCCGCAGGCGGGCGATCGAGATGCTCGACCGGGTCGGCATCCCGCAGCCGGACAAGCGGGTGGACAACTACCCGCACGAGTTCTCCGGCGGCATGCGCCAGCGCGCCATGATCGCCATGTCGCTCGTGAACAACCCCGAGCTGCTCATCGCCGACGAGCCGACGACCGCCCTCGACGTGACCGTCCAGGCGCAGATCCTCGACCTCATCCGCGACCTGCAGAAGGAGTTCGGCTCCGCGGTCATCGTGATCACCCACGACCTGGGCGTCGTCGCCGAGCTGGCCGACGACATCCTGGTGATGTACGGCGGCCGCTGCGTCGAGCGGGGCCCGGCGGAGAAGGTGTTCTACGAGCCCCGCCACCCCTACACCTGGGGTCTGCTCGGCTCGATGCCGCGCCTGGACCGCGAGCAGCAGGACCGGCTGATCCCGGTCAAGGGCTCCCCGCCCTCGCTGATCAACGTCCCGTCCGGCTGTGCGTTCAACCCGCGCTGCCCGTACGCCGACGTCCCCAAGGACAACGTCACCCGCACGGTCCGCCCGGAGCTGACCGAGGTCGGCGGCCGGCACTGGGCCGCCTGCCACATGACGCAGGAGCAGCGGGAGCGGATCTGGACCGAAGAGATTGCGCCGAAGCTGTGAGTGAGAACGCAGAGGACAAGGCAGTGAAGATCCCTGCACAGAGCGACGGCACGGAGCCGGCGCCGTCCGGTACGGCCACCGTGGCCGGGGACGCGGCACCCGGCGAGATCCTGCTGAAGGTCACGGGTCTGCAGAAGCACTTCCCCATCCGCGGGGGCCTGTTCCAGCGGCAGTCCGGCGCGGTGCGCGCGGTCGACGGCATCGACTTCGAGGTGCGGGCCGGTGAGACCCTCGGCGTCGTGGGCGAGTCCGGTTGCGGCAAGTCGACCATGGGCCGGCTCATCACCCGGCTGCTGGAACCGACCGCCGGCCGGATCGAGTTCGAGGGCAAGGACATCACGCACCTCGGCGTGGGCGGGATGCGCCCGCTGCGCCGCGACGTGCAGATGATCTTCCAGGACCCGTACTCCTCGCTGAACCCGCGCCACACCATCGGCACGATCGTCGGGGCCCCCTTCCGGCTGCAGGGCGTCACGCCCGAGGGCGGCATCAAGAAGGAGGTGCAGCGGCTGCTGTCGGTCGTGGGCCTCAACCCCGAGCACTACAACCGCTACCCGCACGAGTTCTCCGGCGGTCAGCGCCAGCGCATCGGCATCGCCCGCGCGCTCGCCCTGAAGCCGAAGCTGGTGGTCGCCGACGAGCCGGTCTCCGCCCTGGACGTCTCCATCCAGGCCCAGGTCGTCAACCTCATGGACGACCTCCAGGAGGAGCTCGGCCTGACCTACGTGATCATCGCGCACGACCTGTCCGTCGTCCGGCACGTCTCGGACCGGATCGCGGTGATGTACCTCGGCAAGATCGTCGAACTCGCCGACCGCGTCTCGCTGTACGAGTCGCCGATGCACCCGTACACCAAGGCGCTGATGTCGGCGGTCCCGATCCCGGACCCGAAGCGGCGGGGCGCCAAGAGCGAGCGCATCCTGCTCCGCGGTGACGTGCCCTCGCCGATCTCGCCGCCCTCGGGCTGCCGCTTCCACACCCGCTGCTGGAAGGCGACGCAGATCTGCAAGACGACCGAGCCGCAGCTGCTGGAGCTGAGGCCGGGTCAGCGGGTCGCCTGCCACCACCCGGAGGACTTCGCCGACCAGGCCCCGCAGGACACGGTCCTGCTGACGGCGGCGAAGGAGGCGTCGGAGCTGGTTCCGGACGCCATCCTGGAGGAGTCGGCGCAGGCCGCCGAGCCGGAGTCCGGCGCCGTCGCGAAGGTCCCGGCCCAGAAGACCGCGGAGCCCGAGGCGGAGGCCACCGCCGCGGAGCCGGCCGCCGAGGCCGCTGCGGAGCCGGAGCAGCCGGCCGAGTCCGGGGAGCCGGCCGCACCGGGCGAGTCCGGGGAGCCGGCCGCGTCTCAGGAGCCGACCGCGTCTCAGGAGTCAACCGACAAGTAGCACATGACGACTCGGCAAAGTCATGTACATGCCTGAACGGGAGAGTGCACAGTCGTCCGTGTCCGACCACTGATCGGTACACGCTCGAAAGGGACGACCATGGCATTCTCCCGTTCGGCACGCTTGGCCGCCCTCACCACCGCGGCGGCCTCCTTCCTCACCATCGCCGCGTCATCGGCCCCGACCCCGGGCGCCCCCGGCATCGGCGATCCCTACTTCCCCGGCCTCGGCAACGGCGGCTACGACGCCCGCCACTACGACCTGGACCTCGCCTACTCCCCGGACACCGGCCGCCTGGACGGCCGTACGACGCTCACCGCCCGCGCGACCAGGAACCTCTCCTCCTTCGACCTGGACCTGCAGAGGCTGGAGATCACCCGCGTCGAGGTGAACGGCAGACGCGCCGTCTTCACCCGCGACGGCGACGAGGTCACCGTCACCCCGCGCGACGGCCTCCGCAAGGGCCGGCACTTCACCGTGACCGTCACCTACGGCGGCGTACCCGAACCCCTCGGCGGCCCGATCATCTTCGGGTCCAAGTACGGATGGATGAAGACGGGCGACGGCGTCTTCGTCGCCTGTGAGCCCAACGCCGCCTCCACCTGGTTCCCGTCCAGCGACCACCCCGCCGACAAGGCCACCTACGACATCCGGGTCAAGGCGCCCAGGGGCCTGACCGCCGTCTCCAACGGGCGGCTGGTGTCGACGTACGACAAGGGCGGCTCGACCTACACCCACTGGCGCGAGTCGAGGCCGATGGCGACCTACCTGGCCACCGCCACGATCGGGAAGTTCGACGTGCGCACCGGGCGTACCCCCGGCGGCATCCCGATCTACGTCGCCGTCGACCCCGTGCTGAAGAACGGCAACGGCGTCGACGTGTACGCCGTCACCGCCGCCGCCACCGACTACTGGTCGCAGGTCTTCGGGCCGTATCCGTTCGAGGAGACCGGCGCGATCGTGGACGACATGCCCGAGGCCGGCTTCTCGCTGGAGGTGCAGAGCAAGCCCGCCTACTCGGCCGTGCGCAACGAGACGACCATCGTGCACGAGCTGGCCCACCAGTGGTTCGGCGACTCGGTGAGCGTGGCGCGGTGGAAGGACATCTGGCTCAACGAGGGCTTCGCCACCTACGCCCAGTGGCTGTGGGCCGAGCACCAGGGCACCCGCTCGGCCCACGACTCCTTCCTGGCCGGCTACGACGCCCGTCCCGCCGACTCCGCCTTCTGGCAGATCAAGGTGGCCGACCCCCAGCGGGACACGATGTTCGCCTCCGCCGTCTACCAGCGCGGCGCGATGACGCTCCAGATGCTGCGCGAGCGGATCGGCGACGCGGCCTTCTTCAAGCTGCTGCCCGCCTGGACGAGGCTCCACCGGTACGGCAACGCGGACACCGCGGACTTCATCCGCCTCGCCGAGCGTGTCAGCGGGCGGCAACTGGACGATCTGTTCGACACCTGGCTGTTCACAACAGGGAAGCCCACCCTGTGAGCCTGGCTTTGTAAGGTGCATGTGCTCTGACAGGTAAGAATGTCAGGGTGCAGCTCCAGCAACTCTTCAGTCCCTCCGTCCAGCACACGCTCGATGTGATCGGCATCTTCGTGTTCGCGATCTCCGGCGCGCTGCTGGCCGTCCGGAAGAACTTCGACGTCTTCGGCATCGCCGTGCTCGCCGAGGTCACCGCGCTGGGCGGGGGGCTGTTCCGCGACCTGGTCATCGGGGCCGTGCCCCCGGCCGCCTTCACGGACCTCGGGTACTTCCTCACTCCCCTGATCGCGACGCTCGTCGTCTTCTTCCTGCATCCGCACGTGGAGCGCATCCAGGCGGCGGTGCTGGTCTTCGACGCGGCCGGCCTCGGTCTGTTCGCCGTCAGCGGTACGACCAAGGCGTACAGCTACGGCCTGAACCTGACCGCGTCGGCCGCGCTGGGCCTCGCCACCGCGGTCGGCGGCGGCGTGCTGCGGGACGTGCTCGCCAACGAGGTGCCCTCCCTGCTGCGCTGGGACCGCGACCTGTACGCGGTCCCGGCGATCGTCGGAGCCACCATGGTGGTGCTCTGCATCCACTACGACGTCCTGACCCCCTTCACCAGCGGGCTCGCGGTGGTCACCGCCTTCGTGCTCCGGCTGCTCGCCATGCGGTTCCACTGGCGGGCGCCGCGGGCCTGGAACCGCCGCTCGACGGTGGCCGAGGAGTGACGGTGGCCCGGGGAGCGGCGCCCCCGACAGCCCGTCCCCTCGAAAAAGCTACCGCTTAGTAGTTTCCTGTTGTAGCGTTCACCCATGCCAGAAGCAGCCTCCGCCCCCTCCCCGTCGCGGGCCCTGATCGGTGACAGCGAGTTCGACCGCGACACCGCGGTCACCCGGCGCGAGCCCGGCGTCTACGACATCGACCTCTCGGCCGGCTGGACCATCATCAACGCCGTCAACGGCGGCTACCTGCTGGCCGTGCTCGGCCGGGCCCTCGCGGACACCCTCCCGCATCCGGACCCCTTCACGGTCTCCGCGCACTACCTGACCGCCTCCCAGCCCGGCCCGGCGGTCGTCCGCACGGACACCGTCCGCACCGGCCGCACCCTCTCCACCGGCCAGGCCTCGCTGTTCCAGTACGACGACGAGGGCAACGAGGTCGAGCGCATCCGCGTCCTCGCCTCCTACGGCGACCTCGCCGCCCTGCCCGACGACGTCCGTACGACGGCGGCGCCGCCCGCGATCCCGCCCATGGACCGGTGCTTCGGCCCCGACGACTCCCCGGCCCCGGTGCCGGGCAGCTCGGCGATCGCCGACCGCCTGATGCTCAAGCTCGACCCCGCCACCCTCGGCTGGGCCCTCGGCGCCCCCTCGGGCAAGGGGGAGATGCGCGCCTGGTTCGGCCTCGCCGACGGCCGCGACGCCGATCCCCTCTCCCTGCTCCTCGCGGTGGACGCCCTGCCGCCCACCGCCTTCGAGATCGGCCTCAAGGGCTGGGTCCCCACGGTGGAACTCACCGTCCACGTCCGGCACCGCCCGGCCCCGGGCCCGCTGCGGGTGTCCATCACCACCCGCAACCTGGCCGGCGGCTTCCTGGAGGAGGACGCGGAGGTCTGGGACAGCGAGGACCGGCTGGTCGCCCAGTCCCGGCAGCTGGCCCGGGTCCGGCTCGGCTGAGCCGGAGCCCCGGCCCACGGGTGCGGCGGGCGTCAGTCCCGCACGAGCGGGGTGCGCCCCAGCCAGGCCGCCAGCCGCTCGTAGGCGCCGGCGCCCTCGGGCGCCTCGTGGCGGTCCGCGAACGGCGTCTCCTCGTCGCGGGGCCGGGAGTCCGGCAGCACCTGGCGGGCGGTGGCGAGCGCGAACTCGGCCAGTTCCGGGTCGAGCGCGTACGGCCGGCCGAGGGCCTCGGCGAGGTCCCAGGTGTGGGTCACGATCTCCATCACATAGCCGCAGAGGGCGGCGCGGCCGGGAACCTCGCCCCAGGGCACGCGCACCGGGGTCGTCATCCGCTCGTCGCTCTCCCACGCCTTCAGGACGCGGACGCGGACCTCGTCGTAGGCGGCGGCCCAGCCGTCGTCCGCGACTCCCTCGGCCACCGGCTCCACGGCGAGTCCGTCGCCGCCCTCGCCGACGACCGCGATCCGCCGGGTGCCGCCGACGATGTGGCTCAGCAGGGCCCGTACGTCGAACTCCGCACAGGGCGTCGGGCGGTCGAGCTGCCCGGGCCGTACCGTCCCGATGAGGGCGGCCGCCTGCCGGGCGGCGCGGGCGTAGACGGGACGGGGGTCGCCGGGACCGGCGGTGGTGGTGCCGGTGGTGGCGGCGGTGGTGGTCTCGGTGGTGCCGGTGGTGGTCATGGTGTGTCTCTCCCTCGGTGGTCGATGACCCGAGGATCGCGGGATAACCTGACAACTTCCGTCAACATTTGCGCGGGGCGCCGCGCCGACGGGATCCTTGGGGCGTGAAGTCCGACCGCCTGCTGTCGATCCTGCTGCTCCTGCAGACCCGCGGCCGCGTCCCCGCGCACGAACTCGCCGGGCGGCTGGAGGTGTCCGTGCGCACCATCTACCGGGACATCGAGGCGCTGTCGGCCTCCGGGGTCCCGGTCTACGCCGAGCGCGGCCGGCACGGCGGTATCGAACTCCTCGCCGGCTTCCGCACGGACGTCACCGGGCTGACCGCCGACGAGTCCCGCGCCCTGTTCATCCTCGCCGCGCAGGGGGCCCACGCCGCGCTCGGCCTGGACGCGGCCCTGGGCTCGGCCCTGCGCAAGGTGATGGCCGCGCTCCCGGCGCCGCACCGGCCCGCCGCCGAGGTGACCAGCCGCCGCATCCTGGTCGACGCCACCCGATGGCGCGGCGGTCCGCGGCAGGCCGTCGATCTGCAGGTGCTGCAGGACGCGGTCTTCACCGACCGGCGCCTGAGGCTGCGCTACCGGCACAGCGGGGAGCGGGAGCCGCGCACCCGCACCGTGGATCCGTACGGTCTGGTCGCCAAGGCCGGCGTCTGGTACCTGGTGGCCGACCGGCGCGGCGTCCCCCGGCTGTTCCGCGCCGACCGGGTGCGCTCGGCCCGGCTGCTGGAGGAGCCCGTCCGCCGCCGGGAAGGCGTCGAACTCGCGGATGTCTGGGAGGCGCTGCGCCGCCAGGTGGAGGAGCGGGAGGACGGCATCGAGGTGACCGTCCGGATCCGGCGCGAGCACCTCGACATGTTCCGGCGGATGGCCGCCTCGCAACTGACGGCACCGCCGGACGACGACGGCGACAGCGAGTGGGTGACCGCCCGCCTGGCGTATCCCGTGCTGCGCGCGGTGCGCCAACTCCTCGCGTTCTCGGACCGGGTGGAGGTCCTGGATCCGCCCGAGGCCCGCGCGGAACTGCTGGCGGGCGCCCGCTCCGTCACGGAGCTGTACCGGGGGAAGAGCCCGGCTCACGACTGAAACCCCGTGCCGGGCGGGGCGTTCGGAGTGCGCTTCACCCCATTGACAGGACGCGGACAGGGCGGCCACACGAACGCCCTGGGCGACGCTGGTTGAGTGCCGGCCTCAGGACACCTCACCGTTCTCGGAGCCGACCCTCATGAAGCGTGCCCGTCTCCTTCCCGCCGTCGCCCTCCTGGCCGTCGCCCCGCTGACGCTGACCGCGTGCGGCTCCGGCGGCTCCTCCTCCACCGGTGGCGGCTCAGGCCGGCAGCAGGCGTGTGCGGCGCCGTCCGGGACGCCGGCGGGCGGTGCGTCCGGCCGGCGGAGCGGGGCTCCGTCCGGTGCGCCGTCGGGAGCGCCCACGGGCAGGCCGGCCGGCAAGCCCAGCGGGGCGCCGACCGGAGTGCCCTCGGATGTGCCCGGCGGTGGACCCGCCGGCGGGCCCGCCGGCGGGCAGGGAGGCGGCTGCGGGGGGCCGGGCGGGGGACAGGCCGCGGGCGGGTCCCAGGTGGAGCAGGGCTGACCGGGGGGGGCGCGGGACGGCGCCCGGTCGGGCGTGACTCAGTCCAGCCAGTGGCTGCGGCCGATGCTGATGAGCCGCAGCTGCCGGATGGCGAGCTGCGTCACCCGCTCCCGCTCGTCCTCCGGGGCCTCCAGTGCCTCCAGGAACAGGGAGGCGGTGATGAGCATCTGGTCGACGTAGAGGTGCGCGAGCATCAGCAGGTCGTCGTCGTTCCAGCCCGCCGCCTCGGGGTCCTTGGCCAGCTCGGCCTTCACCTCCTCGGCGAATCTCGCGAGCTGCTCCCGGATGGCCTCGCGCACCGGCTGCACCCCGCCGTGCCGCTCCCGCGCGATGAACCGGACGTGCGCCGGGTAGGCGCCCACGTGACGGGCGATCAACTCGATCGCGCCGGTGATGCGTTCCTCGCTGTCTCCGGTCGTGGACACCGTCGTGCGCACCATCGGGTGCAGGCTGCCCAGCGCCTCGTCCACCAGGGCCACGCCCAGGTCGGCGGTCGAGCGGAAGTGCCGGTAGAAGGCGGTGGGGGCCACCCCGACGGCCCGGGTGACCTCGCGCAGGCCCAGGCTGCTCAGGCTCTGCTCCTCCAGCAGCGCGAGCGCCGCGTCGAGGAAGGCCTGCCGGGTCTTCCGCTTCTGAACCTGCCGGATGCCGAGGGTGTGACTCATGTCATCCAGTTAACAACTGTTCTCTGGAATTGGAAAGCCGCGGGACGCGCTAGACTCGAAGTCAGTGAACAACTGTTACTACAACTGTTCACCGAAACTTCACACCGGCTCGACACGAGGTACCTCGGAGGGGGGATCCGTCCCATGCTTTTCCTCGTCGCCGCACTCATGCTCTTCGGTGTCGTGCTGGGCACCGTGGCCCACGCACCGCTGACCGTCACCGCCCTGCTCGCCGCCGTCATCGCCGTCTGGCTGGGCGTCTTCGCGATCCGCGAGCGTCACGGCCGCCGTCACGGCACCTCGGCGAACTGACCGCCCACAAGGACTTCAGGAGCTGAGCACCATGCAACTCACCGCACCGGCCGCCGGCCGCACCCACACCAGCCCGCGCCCGCGCGACGCCGACGGCATGGCCGTCGCGTCCTTCATCCTCGGTCTCCTCGGGCTGCTCGTCCTCAACGTCTTCCTCGGCCCGATCGCCATCGCCCTGGCCGCCGCCGCCCTCTGGCGCGGAACGGCCCGCCGCGGCCGCGCCTACCTGGGCCTGACCCTGGGCGTAGCCGACCTGGCGGTCCTCCTGACGGCGATGGAGCTGTCCCACACGGTCTCCTGGAGCCTGTGACGGAACCCGGCCCCGAGGACGACGGGGCCGCTCGCCGATGGCCGACCGCCGACCGCCGTGGGCGGCTGTTCCGCAGGGCGATGGGGGTCCCCCGGCGCGAGCGGAGTCGAGCGTGGGGGAGGGTGGGCGCGGCCCACAGCGCCGGGCGCGCCGACACCGACCCCGGCCGCAGCCAACCCAAGGCGCCTCCCTGGCCAACGGCACCCGGCCCACGGCACCCGGGCCGACGACACCCGGCCGACGCCCCCCGGGCCACCGCACCCCCACGCGGCCGAAGCCAACCGCAGGGGAGCCGTAGAATCGCCTCACCATGGCTTACCTCGACCACGCCGCCACGACCCCGATGCTCCCGGAGGCGGCAGAGGCACTGACCGCCCAGCTGAGCATCACCGGCAACGCGTCCTCCCTGCACGCTTCCGGCCGCCGGGCCCGCCGCACGGTCGAGGAGTCCCGCGAGACGCTCGCGGAAGCGCTGGGCGCCCGCCCCAGCGAGGTCGTCTTCACCTCGGGCGGCACCGAGGCCGACAACCTCGCCGTGAAGGGCCTCTACTGGTCGCGCCGCGCCGCCGACCCGGCCCGCACCCGCGTCCTCGCCAGCCCCGTCGAGCACCACGCCGTCCTCGACGCCGTGCACTGGCTCGGCGAGCACGAGGGCGCCACCGTCGAGTACCTCCCCGTCGACTCGCACGGCCGCGTCCACCCCGAGGCGCTGCGCGAGGCCGTCGCCCGCAACCCCGGCGACGTCGCCCTGGCCACCGTGATGTGGGCCAACAACGAGATCGGCACGGTCATGCCGGTCCGTGAACTCGCCGACGTCGCAGCGGAGTTCGACGTTCCGCTGCACGCCGACGCGGTCCAGGCCCTCGGTCAGGTTCCGGTCGACTTCGCCGCCTCCGGCCTCGCCGCGATGACCGTCTCCGGCCACAAGGTCGGCGGCCCCTACGGCATCGGCGCGCTGATCCTGGGCCGCGAGCACACACCCGTCCCCGTCCTGCACGGCGGCGGCCAGGAACGGCACGTCCGCTCCGGGACGCTCGACGTCCCCGCGGTCGCCTCCTTCGCCGTCGCCGGCCGCCTCGCCGCCGAGCAGCGGGCGTGGTTCGCGCGTGAGATCGGCGCCCTCCGGGACCAGTTGATCGACGCCGTGCGCGACGCCGTGCCCGACGCGATCCTCGGCGGCGACCCGGCGCCCGGGGGCCGTCTGCCGGCCAACGCGCACTTCACCTTCCCGGGGTGTGAGGGCGACTCCCTGCTGCTCCTGCTGGACGCCCAGGGCATCGAGTGCTCCACGGGATCGGCCTGCACCGCGGGCGTGGCCCAGCCCAGCCACGTCCTGCTCGCCACCGGCGCCGACCCGGACCTGGCGCGCGGCACCCTGCGTTTCTCCCTCGGCCACACCTCCACCGAGGCGGACGTCGAGGCGGTCGCCAAGGCCATCGGCCCGGCGGTGGAACGGGCCCGTGTGGCGGGGCTGAGCTGAGACGCGAAGCGACCCACGAGGCGGGTTCCCTTCGCCGGTATGGTCCGGATCAGGTGCTGGGGGTCGCCGTCCGGTTCTGTGCCAGCAACCTTTCGGCCTCTCAGCCCGAGCGTCGACGTCGGCACCAGCGGAAACCGTGTGTCTCTCGCTGAAGTCGGCTACTCCGCTTGGACTCCCTCACTCGTCTCGCAGGTCTGACTTCAATATAGAACGACTCGTAACGGACAAAAAGGGCTGAGGCCTAGATTTTTTCCCGGCTTTCACGCGCCCGCCGCGCCAGCCCCACATAGCGGTCCCAGTCCCAGTGCGGCCCCGGGTCGGTGTGGTCCGTGCCCGGCACCTCCACGTGGCCGATGACGTGCTCGCGGTCCACGGGCATCCCGTACCGCGCGCATATCGCCGCCGTCAGCCGCGCCGAGGCCGCGTACATGGCGTCCGTGAAGGAGGAGGCGTCCTCCACGAACCCCTCGTGCTCTATGCCGACACTGCGCTCGTTGTACGAGCGGTTCCCCGCGTGGTAGGCCACGTCCAGCTCCCGCACGAGCTGGGTCACCCGCCCGTCCCGGCGCACGATGTAGTGCGCCGCCACCTCGTGCGACGGGTCCTGGAAGACCTTCACCGCCGACGCGTAGCCGCCCTGGGTGACATGGATGACGACCCGGTCGACGGGATAGTCGTCCGGCCGGTCCGCCCGCCGGTAGTTCGCCGCGGAGGCCGCCACCCAGCGCGCGCCCCGGAAGTCCACCGCGCCCGCCACCCGTGGCCGCTCGACGCCGGGCAGCCGCCACCACAGCCGGGACAGCTCCTGCCGGGCCAGCACGGCCGTGCCCACGGCCGCCGCGGCCCCGCCGGCCAGCAGGGCCCGCCGCCCCAGCCGCCGGTCCGCGTCGTCCCTCATCGCACCCACGCGCTCCTCACCCGCCCCCATGTGATCTCCAACGGACGTCCGGCGGCCCCGGTTCCCGCGCCCCGTACCCTGGAAGGGCTATGACTGACACCCCGCAGCGCACCCGCCCCCTCCGCGTTCTCGCCGCCATGTCCGGCGGAGTCGACTCCGCCGTCGCCGCCGCGCGCGCCGCGGAAGCCGGACACGACGTCACCGGCGTCCACCTCGCGCTCTCCGCGAACCCGCAGTCCTTCCGTACCGGCGCGCGGGGCTGCTGCACCATCGAGGACTCGCGCGACGCCCGCCGCGCCGCCGACGTCATCGGCATCCCGTTCTACGTCTGGGACCTGGCCGACCGCTTCCGCGAGGACGTCGTCGAGGACTTCGTCGCCGAGTACGAGGCCGGCCGCACCCCGAACCCGTGCCTGCGCTGCAACGAGAAGATCAAGTTCGCCGCGCTCCTGGACAAGGCGCTGGCGCTGGGCTTCGACGCCGTCTGCACCGGTCACTACGCGAAGGTGATCGTGAACGAGGACGGCTCCCGCGAGCTGCACCGCGCCTCCGACATGGCCAAGGACCAGTCGTACGTCCTCGGCGTCCTCGACGACAGGCAGCTCGCCCACGCGATGTTCCCGCTCGGCGACACGGTCACCACCAAGGAGGAGATCCGCGCCGAGGCCGAGCGCCGGGGCCTCGCGGTGGCCAAGAAGCCCGACTCCCACGACATCTGCTTCATCGCCGACGGCGACACCCAGGGCTTCCTGGCCCAGCGCCTCGGCCGGGCCGAGGGCGACGTCGTCGACGAGTCCGGCGCCAAGCTGGGCACGCACGAGGGCGCGTACGGCTTCACCATCGGCCAGCGCAAGGGCCTGCGCATCGGCACCCCGGCCGCCGACGGCAAGCCGCGCTACGTCCTGGACATCTCCCCGGTCACCAACACCGTCACCGTCGGCCCCGCCGCCGCCCTGGACGTCACCGCCCTCACCGCGATCAAGCCCCGCTGGTGCGGCGCCGCCCCCACCGGCCCCGGCACCTACACCGCCCAGCTGCGGGCCCACGGCGGCGAGACCGAGGTGACGGCGGAACCGGTCGACGGCTCGCTGGAGGTGTCGTTCACCGAGCCGGTCCGCGGCGTCGCCCCCGGCCAGGCGATCGTCCTGTACGACGGCACCCGCGTGGTCGGCTCGGCGACGATCGCGTCCACGGTCCGGGCGGCGTCCCCCGTGTCCTGACACCGGCCGCCCAGGGCCCGGACGACGAGGCTTCGCGGACACCCCTCAGTCCCAGTCCCACGTCACCCCCACGTGCCCCGGCTGGATCTCCGGCTCCACGATGTGCACCGTGCCGTGGGCGTTCAGCGTCAGGTCGGCGACGAACTCCGGCGGCACGTGCACCGAGGGGCGGCCGAAGCGGCGGCAGCGCACCGGCAGCGCCGCCCGGTCGAAGGCGACCTGGAGCACGTAGCCGCCGCCCGCGTACGAGAAACCCCGGAAGTACTCGCGGCTCGGCTCGCCCGTGCCGTCCTCGAAGCGGTAGCGCAGCGCCGCCGTCTCGCCCGCGCCGAGCCGCGCGTCGAACAGCAGCTCCACGGCCAGGATCCCGGCCTCGGCCGCCCGCCGCACCCGTCCGACCCGGCAGTTCTCCACACCCACCACGCCTATCCGCCCGGTGTCGCAGCCGACCTCGCCGACGTGGATCGCCGTGTAGCGGTCCACGCCGTCCCGGTGCGCCCGCACCACGTGCTGGGCCTCGCGGCTGGCGAGCCGCCGGTCGCCGTCGATCTGCACCCGCTCGTACTGCAGCACGGTGTGCAGCCCGCCGTCCCGCGGCGCCTCCAGTTCGCCGAGCAGCCGCTCCAGCGCCGAGCCCGGGCCCACCAGCATCCGGAACGGCCGGGCCACCGGCTGGTCGGCCGGCGCACGCGGACCGAGCAGCCGGGTCAGGGAGTGCTCGGGCAGCTCCAGCACCTCCTCCAGCGCGGTCACCGCCCGCAGCGACTCCGGCCGGTCCGGCCGGCGGATGCCGCGCTGCCAGTAACTCAGGCTGGTCACTCCGACATTGATGCCGCGTTGCTCCAGCCGGTGCCGCACCCGGTGCAGCGCGAGACCGCGGGCGGCGAGTGCGGCCCGCAGCGCCTCCGGGAACGGGCCGGTGCGCAGCGCCTCGGCCAGCCGCGCCTCCGCCGCGTCACGCGGTAGCGGGTGGGCGTCCCGCGCACGGAGGGCGGACCCGGACTCCGGGCGGGTGCGCCCCGCTTCCGGTTCGTCACCCTGCGATGTCACCAAGGGGAGCTTCCCTTCGCCCCGTCGCGCGCCGGCACGACGTGAATGTTCACTTCCCGGCCCACGGGCGGGTCCGCGGGGCCGCGATGCTACCAGTGGTAAGTGCCGTGGCGTTCACAGTCGTACGGCGTCCGTTCACACGGGCGCCCGCACCCCGATCGTGGCCGTTGACCATGTTCCGCCACTCGTCGATGCTCTCCGCCAAGCGTCCGGACGCGCTCCTTCCACCCCTTCCCCACCCCACCAGGGAGGACCGCCCCATGTCTCCCAGCGTCCCCCGCTCGCCGCGCAAGCGCGGCAGACGCGGACCCGCCCTCGCGGGCTGCCTGCTCGCCACCGTCCTCTCACTGACCACGGCGAGCGCCGCCACCGCCGCCCCGGCCCCGGCCGGCCCCACCGGCTTGGCGGCGGCCACGAGCGGCTCCTACCAGCTGAACTTCGACATGCAGGCACAGCAGAAGACCAACTGGTGCTGGGCGGCCAGCGGTGCCAGCATCGCGGCCTGGCACGGCCGCGGCTACAGCCAGAACGCTTTCTGCGACGCGGCCTTCGGTTACAGCCAGAACACCGCCTGCCCCAACAACCAGGCCACGCTCGCCAACGACCAGCGGGCGTACGACTGGATGGGCCTCAACCCCGGCACGTACATCCAGGGCCGCATCGGCTACTCGGGCCTGCAGAACGAGATCAACGCCGGCCGCCCCGTGCAGACCCGCATCCAATGGAGCTCCGGCGGCGGCCACATGGAGGTGCTGTACGGCTACGACACCTCCAGGAGCTGGGTGTACTGGGGCGACCCGTGGCCCGACGACTACCGCTACAACTGGGCGACGTACGGCTACTACGCGAACAACGCGGACTTCAGCTGGACCCACACGCTCTACGGGATAGGGGCGTGACCGCCATGAAGCCGATCCGCACCCTGGCCCGCCCGGCCGCCGCCGGAACGCTCGCCGCCGCCGTGCTCGTGCTGAGCGGCGCCGGCTCCGCCAAGGCCGCCACCGGGACCCCCGCAGTCCCGCGCGCCTACAGCGCCGGTCAGCTCGCCGACGCCCGGGCCGTCGCCGGCAGCGACGCCACGCTGGGCGTGCTCCGCCGCTTCTTCGCCAAGGCACCCGGCCACGACGGCGCCGGGACCTCCCGGGGAGCCGCACAGGCCGCACCGCGCCTCACCGGCGCCAGCACCACCGTCTACACCCTGAACGCCGACTTCGTCGCGGGCCGTGAGGGCGCACCGGTCGCCAAGCCCGCGTTCGTCGCCAGCGACGCGCTCTGCGCGGACGGCCGGCGGGCCTCGGTGTGGAGCGTGCGGACGAAGCGGGGCTGGCAGGTGGTGAACATCGCCACCGGCACCGACGAGACCACGTACGCCGCCAAGGCGCACGGCCGCGGCACGGTGTTCCGCGAGCCGCAGATCAACGCCTGGTACGTGCTGCGCGGCGACCGGGTGCTGCCGCTCAACACCGAGGCGCGGGCGGCGGTCGGCGGCCACGGCACCACCGTGGCCGGGTACCGGCGGCACGTCCACTCGTCGTACGGCTCCCGGCTGGCCGGGTCCGCGTACGACCGCGAGGGCTACGCCGGCGGCTTCGGCGAGTCGTCCGTCCGCGCCGCCGCGGCTGCCGCGACGGACGGCCGGGACTCCGGCACGGATGCCGGCACCCTGGCCGGCCTGGGCACGGCCGGCGCCGCCCTCACGCTGGGAGCCGCCCTCGTCGGGCGCCGGCTCCTCAAAGGCCCCGGAGTGCGGTGACCTGGCCCGCCCGCGCTCCGAGGAACGCGCGTAAGGCGGCGGCCCCACACGTCGTCCGGCGCGCGAGCCAGGGGGATGGGTCCGCGGAAGCGGCCCCGCGGGGCCCGCACCCGTCCGGGGGACAGGTGCGGGAAACGGCCCCCGCGGGCCCGGACCCATCCCCATGGCCAGTCCCCATGGCCGGTCCCGCCGTAGGCGCACGGAGCACCCCGTGCGCCTACGGCGTCCGGCCGGTGAAGAACTCCGCCAGCACCGGCGCCAGCACCTCCGGCTCCACCGCGTGCGTCTGGCCCTCCAGGGTGCGGTACACGCCTTCGGGCACGGCCCCCGCGACCGCCTCGGCCGCCTGGCGCAGCCACCCGGGGCTCGCCCCGCCCGCGACCGACAGGACCGGCACGGAGACCGCGGCCAGCCGCTCCCGGGGCAGCAGGCCGTCACCCATGACCGCGTCGTCGTACGCCAGGCTGGGCGCGACCGACTCCATCCCGGCCCACATGGGGGACTGGCGCGCGCCCCGGATCGTCTCCTCGCCGAGGCCGGTCAGCCGCAGGAACAGCTCCACCGCCTCCCCGCGCCGGCCGTCGGCGAGCGCCCGCTCCAGATTCCGCGTGTACGCCCGCTTCCCGGCCCCGCCGTCCAGGAAGTCGGCGAACGGCACCTCGTACACCGCCGCCTGACGCACCGGCAGTCCGCTCGCCACCGCCTCCAGCACCAGTGCGCCGCCCGAGGAGACGCCGTACAGGCCCGTCGCGCCGCCCACCGCGTCGATCAGCGCGGCCAGGTCCTCGACCTCGCGCTCCACCGCGTACGGCGCCGTGTCACCGCTGCCGCCGCGGCCACGGCGGTCGTAGACGACGGCCGTGCAGCGGTCCGCGAGCCGGTGCGCCAGGGGCGCCACGGTGCCGCCGGTGGACATAGCGCCGCTCACCAGGACCACCGTCGGCCCCTGGCCGATCACTTGGTACGCGAGGGACGTGCCGTCGCGGGAAGTCGTCTTCTTGTCCATGCCCGTGCAGACTGCCGCACGGCACGGGGCTCATCGCTCACGACACGTCGGTGTCGTGGAAGGTCACGCCACTTCGACCTCGTAGAAGCAGAAATGGTCCTTGATCGCGGCCACGTCCGGCTTGGGGTCGGGGTACGCCCACACCAGATCGGGCGCGTCCGGCAGCGACCAGTAGGAGGCGGTGCCCTTGAAGGGGCAGACGGTGTGCGTCTCGGAGGGCGTGAGCAGATCGAGGCGGACGTCCTCGGCGGGGATGTAGTACCGCACCGGACAGCCCGTCTCGCGCAGCACCAGCGGCCGGCCGGTCTCCGCCAGCACCTGGCCGCCGTGCACCGCGCGCACGCGCTGCTCACCCTGTTCGACGGTGATCTCGTGTCCATGGGTCATACCGGGTAAGCACCGGCTGCTCCGCGCTTCTTCCCGCGTACGGTGGGGGGCATGAACATCTGCGTCTTCCTCTCCGCCGCCGACCTCGACGAGCGCTACACGCGCCCCGCGCGCGAGTTCGCGGAACTGCTCGGCAAGGCCGGTCACACTCTGGTCTGGGGCGGCTCCAACGTCGGTCTGATGAAGGTGGTGGCCGACGGGGTGCACGAGGCGGGCGGCAGGCTGCTGGGCGTCTCCGTGGAGTTCCTCGCGAACAAGGCGCGGCCCGGCACGGACACGATGATCGTCGCCGCCGACCTGGCCGAACGCAAGAAGCTGCTGCTGGAGGAGGCCGACGCGGTGGTCATCATGGTCGGCGGCACGGGCACGCTGGACGAGGCCACCGAGATCCTGGAGCTGAAGAAGCACGGCCGGACCGACAAGCCCGTCGTGCTGCTGAACACCGCGGGCTTCTACGACGGCCTGGAGGAGCAGTTCCGCCGCATGGAGGAGGAGGGCTTCCTGCCGCGCCCGCTGTCCGAGCTGGTGTTCTTCGCCAAGGAGCCCGCCGGGGCCCTGGCCCACCTGGAGGCCGCGACGTCGGCCCCCGCCGCCGCGGGTCCCGACGTCCGCTGATGCGAGCATGTCGGGCATGGCTACTCATGTGATCACCGGCGCCGGCTCCGGCATCGGCGCGGCCGTCGCCCGCCGCCTGCACGCGCGCGGGGACGACCTCGTGCTGCACGCGCGCGACGCGGGCCGGGCGAAGCAACTGGCGGCCGGGTTCCCCGGGGCGCGCACCCTGGTCGGCGACCTCGCGGACCCGGACAAGCTGTCCTGGGCGTTCTCCCACCAGACGCTCCCGGACCGCGTCGACTCGCTGCTGCACATCGCCGGGGTCATCGACCTCGGCCCGGTCGGCGAGCTGACCCCCAAGGCCTGGCGCCACCAGCTCAACGTCAACCTGATCGCCCCCGCCGAGCTGACCCGGCACTTCCTGCCCCAGCTCCGCGCGGCCCGCGGACACGTGATCTTCGTCAACTCCGGCTCCGGACTCAACGCGCACGCCGGCTGGTCCGCGTACGCCGCCTCCAAGCACGGCCTGAAGGCCCTCGCCGACTCGCTGCGCGAGGAGGAGCACGCGGGCGGCGTCCGGGTCACCTCGGTCTACCCCGGTCGCACGGCCAGCCCCATGCAGGCCAAGGTCCACCAGCAGGAGGGCAAGGAGTACGACCCCGGGCGGTGGATCGACCCCGAGTCGGTGGCCACGGCCATCCTGATGGCCCTGGACCTCCCCGGGGACGCCGAGGTGAACGACCTGACGGTGCGGCCGGGGCGCTGACCCGGACCGGAGGTTCCGTAGGCTTTCCCGGTGAGCCAAAACAGCGTGTTCAGGTTCGGTGGCGCCACCGGTGTCGGATCCCTGCCCGGTGGCGACGCCCGCGAGGCCGCCAAGGCCGCCACCGGTTCCTTCGAGGACTTCCCCTTCCTGCCGGAGCTGCCCGCACGCGGGCCCGGCGCCGACATGATCGGCCGCACCGCCGGGATGCTGGTCGAGCTGTACGCGCGCGTGGAGCCCAGCGGCTGGCGGATCGGCGACCGGCCGGGCCGGGACACCAAGCGGGCCAGGTCCTGGCTCGGGGAGGACCTGGACGCCCTGGAGGAGTTCACCCAGGGCTACGAGGGCGACCTCAAGGTCCAGGCGGTCGGCCCCTGGACCCTGGCCGCCGCACTGGAGCTGAGGAACGGCGAGTCCGCGCTGTCCGACCCCGGCGCCTGCCGCGACCTCGCCGCCTCGCTGGCGGAGGGACTGCGGCTCCACCTCGCCGAGGTAGGGCGCCGCGTCCCCGGAGCCCGGCTCGTGCTCCAGCTCGACGAGCCCTCCCTCACCGCCGTCCTGCGCGGCCAGGTGCGGACCGCCAGCGGCTACCGCACCCACCGGGCCGTGGACCGGCAGGTCGTGGAGGCCACGCTCCGGGACGTCGTCGGCGTGCAGGCCGGCGAGCCCGTCGTCGTGCACTCCTGCGCCCCCGACGTGCCGTTCGCCCTGCTGCGCCGGGCCGGGGCGGCCGCCGTCTCCTTCGACTTCGCACTGCTCACCGAACGTGACGACGACGCGATCGGGGAGGCGGTGGAGGGCGGCACGCGGCTGTTCGCCGGTGTCGTCCCCGGCACGGACGCCCCATTGTCAGACCCTGCCGGTAGCGTCATGGGTGTCAGGACGTTGTGGCGCAGGCTGGGCCTGCACCCGGGGCTGCTCGCCCAGGCGGTCACGGTCACCCCGGCGTGCGGTCTGGCGGGTGCTTCCCCCGCCTACGCGCGCCAGGCGCTCGCCCACTGCGTCCGGGCGGCGAGATCCCTCGCGGACAACCCAGAGTAACGGGAGGACAACACGGTGGCCGGCGACAAGCAGGCGGAGACGACGGCGGTGCCCGCCGAGGCCCGCGAGAGGCACGCGCAGCTCGCGGAGCAGGTCGAGGAGCACCGCTTCCGGTACTACGTGAAGGACGCTCCCGTCATCAGCGACGCGGAGTTCGACAAGCTCCTGAAGACTCTGGAGGCCCTGGAGGGCGAGTATCCGGAGCTGCGCACCCCGGACTCGCCGACCCAGAAGGTCGCGGGCTCGTACGAGACGGAGTTCACGGCGGTCGAGCACCGCCAGCGGATGCTCTCGCTCGACAACACCTTCAACGACGACGACCTCGCCGCCTGGGCCGACCGCATCGCGCGGGAACTGGGCGACCAGGAGTACCACTTCCTGTGCGAGCTGAAGGTCGACGGCCTGGCGGTCAACCTCACGTACGAGCACGGCCGCCTCACGCGCGCGGCCACCCGCGGCGACGGCCGCACGGGCGAGGACATCACCCCCAACGTCCGCACGATCGCCGACATCCCGGACCGCCTCCAGGGCGACGACGTCCCCGACCTGGTGGAGATCCGCGGCGAGGTCTACTTCCCGATGGGCAAGTTCCTCGAACTGAACGAGCGCCTCGTCGCGGCCGGTGACAAGCCCTTCGCCAACCCCCGCAACGCCGCCGCCGGTTCGCTGCGCCAGAAGGACCCGCGCGTCACCGCGACCCGTCCGCTGCACATGGTCGTCCACGGGATCGGCGCCCTGGAGGGCTTCTCGGGCATGACCCGCCTCTCCCAGGCGTACGACCTGCTGAAGACCTGGGGACTGCCCACCTCCTCGCACAACCGCGTGGTCGACGACCTGGACGGCGTGCGGGAGTTCATCGCGTACTACGGCGAGCACCGCCACTCCGTCGAGCACGAGATCGACGGCGCCGTGGTCAAGCTGGACGAGATCCGCCTCCAGGGCCGCCTCGGCTCCACCGCGCGGGCGCCGCGCTGGGCGATCGCCTACAAGTACGCGCCGGAAGAGGTCAACACCAGGCTCATCGACATCAAGGTGGGCGTCGGCCGCACCGGCCGGGTCACGCCGTACGCGCAGGTCGAGCCGGTCAGGGTCGCGGGCAGCGAGGTCGAGTTCGCCACCCTGCACAACCAGGAGGTCGTCAAGGCCAAGGGTGTGCTGATCGGCGACACCGTCGTCCTGCGCAAGGCCGGTGACGTCATCCCGGAGATCCTCGGTCCGGTGGCCGACCTGCGGGACGGCAGCGAGCGGGAGTTCGTGATGCCGGGCGAGTGCCCCGAGTGCGGCACCCCGCTGCGGCCCATGAAGGAGGGTGACATCGACCTCCGCTGCCCCAACGGCCGGACATGTCCGGCCCAGTTGCGGGGGCGGCTGTCCTATCTCGCGGGCCGCGAGTGCCTGGACATCGAGCACTTCGGCGACGTGGCCGCCGCCGCGCTCACCCAGCCGCTGGAGCCGGCCGACCCGCCGCTGGCCGACGAGGGCGACCTGTTCGACCTGACGGTGGAGAAGCTGCTGCCCATCAAGGCCTACGTCCTGGACCCGGACAGCGGGCTGCCCAAGCGGGACCCGAAGACGGGCGAGGAGAAGGTCGTCACGGTCTTCGCCAACCAGAAGGGCGAGCCGAAGAAGAACACCCTCGCGCTGCTGGAGAACATCGAGAAGGCCAAGCAGCGCCCGCTGGCCCGCTTCCTGAACGGACTGTCCATCCGGCACGTGGGACCCGTGGCCGCGCAGGCGCTCGCGCGCGAGTTCCGTTCGATCGACCGTATCGAACAGGCCACGGAGAAGGAGCTGGCGAACACCGCCGGCGTCGGTCCCATCATCGCCGCGGCGCTCAAGGAGTGGCTCGCCGAGGACTGGCACCGCGAGATCGTCCGCAAGTGGAAGGCCGCCGGCGTCCCGCTGGAGGACCGGTCGACCGGTGAGGACGAGGGCCCGCGCCCGCTGGAGGGGCTCACGGTCGTCGTGACCGGCACCCTGGAGAACCACACGCGGGACGGCGCCAAGGAGGCCCTGCAGAGCAGGGGTGCGAAGGTGACCGGTTCGGTGTCGAAGAAGACGTCGTTCGTCGTTGTGGGTGACAACCCCGGATCGAAGTACGACAAGGCCATGCAGCTCAAGGTTCCGGTTCTGAACGAGGACGCTTTCGGCGTGCTGTTGGAGCAGGGCCCCGAAGCGGCGGCCGAAGTCGCGCTTCCGACCGGGGAGTAGCGGTTGAAGGCCACCCGATCGGCGCATATCAGATGCATACGGGTGGCCCGGGCGCATTCGGGCGACCGTCGGCGACCGCTGCCCGTGGAAGCCTTCCGCGGCCTACTGTTGAGATGTGCGCCCGCCGTGCCCAGCTGCGGCCGGGGCATTTCCGTGCCCGGCAGGGGCGCGGGGAAGGTTTCTTCGGCGCGGAGCCGCTGATGGCTGTCGGGCATCGGACCGCGTGGCGTGGGCACCGCCGGCTGTGAGAGGGACGGGAATGGAACCGACCGAGAGCGTCGCCCCGGGCTCACGGCTGCGCCGCCGCGTGGTCGCGTGGCGGGGGATCCGGCAGACGTGGCGGGGTGACGGGCGGTGGGGCGGACAGCCGCGCCCGGCCGGACCGGGCACCGCCACCGCACCGCACGCCCCCGTACCCGTGGCCGTCCGGCCCGCCCCCGGCCCGGGCGGCGCCGACCCCGAACGGCACGCGACCTGGCCGACGCTGCCCGCGGCCGTCGTGGCCGCCGCCGCGGTCGTCCTCGGCGCCGGCTTCTGCCGCGCCTTCGCCGGCCGCCACGCCCTCTTCCCCTGCGGCACGGTCGGCTGGTCGCTGGCCCTGCTCACCGGCATCATCGTCGGCCACCTCGTCATGCTGGGCCGCGCCCGCTGGTGGGGCGGCACGGGCTCCGGCGCCGCCCTCACCCTCGCCGTGCTGCTGCTGTACGGCTGGGTGCCCGCGGGGATGGTCAGCCTCACCGTCGTCGTCCTCGTCGGCATCGCCAGGCGCAACAACTGGCGCCAGGGCGTGCTGCACGGCGCCGTGGACATCCTCGGCATCGGCGCGGGCGCGCTGCTGCTGGGCGCGTTCGGCCGCGTCCCGAGCGTCGAGGAGCCCTGGCGGCACCACAGCTGGAACCTCACCACCGCGCCCGAGTTCGGCCTCGTCGCCGTCGCCTATCTCGTCGTCAGCCGCGGTCTGCTGTGGTACCTGCACGCCCCGCGCGGCAGCAAGGTGCCCACCGTCGCCCGCACCGCCGTGGTCAGACAGGGCCTGCTCGCCGTCGCGCTGCTCGGCATCGCGCCCCTGCTGTGTGTCGTGGCCGACGCCGAACCGATCCTGCTCCCGCTGTTCGCCATCCCGCTGATCGCGCTCGACTCGAGCCTGTGGATGGCCCGCGCCCGCGCCGAGGAGCAGCTCCGCGACCCGCTGACCGGGCTGCCCAACCGGCAGTGGCTGCTGGAGCGGATCTGGTCCGCCCTCGACGACGCCGAACGCATCGGCGCCCGCTCCGCCCTCATGCTGATCGATCTCGACCGGTTCCGGTCGGTGAACGACACCCTCGGTCACCTCGCCGGTGACCGGCTGCTGCTGCAGATCGCCGACCGGCTGCGGCTCGCCCTGCCGCGCGGGGCGGAGGCGGCCCGGCTGGGCGGGGACGAGTTCGCGGTGTTACTGCCCGTCGCCGAGTCCACCACCTCGGCGACCCGGATCGCCCGTGGCCTTGTCACGGACCTCAGCTCCCCGCTGGACCTCGACGGGCTCACGCTGGTCCTGGAGGCCAGCGCCGGCGTCGCCGTCTTCCCCGACCACGCGAGGGACGCGGAGGGGTTGCTGCGGCGGGCGGACGTGGCGATGTACCAGGCGAAGCGGGACCGCACCGGCGTAGAGGTCTACGAGTCCAAGCGGGACTCCAACACACCGGACCGCCTCGGACTGCTGGGCGATCTGCGCCGGGCGCTGGACGCGCACGAGGTGCAGCTGCACTATCAGCCCAAGGTCCGCTTCGACGGCCAGGTCGCCGGGCTGGAGGCGCTGGTGCGCTGGGTGCATCCCGAGCGCGGCAAGGTGCCGCCGGACGAGTTCATCGCGATCGCCGAGTCCTCCGGGCTGATGCCCCACCTCACGGAGTACGTCCTGGAGACCGCGCTCGCCCAGGTCGCCAGGTGGCGGGCACAGGGACTGAGGGTCCCGGTCGCCGTCAACGTCTCCCCGCGCGACGTCCACACCCCCGGATTCGCGGGCTCGGTCGCCGCACGGCTGGCGCGGCACGGGGTCCCCGCCGGGGCGCTCCAGCTGGAGATCACGGAACACGTGCTGCTGGAGGACCCGCAGCGGGCCGCGGACACCCTGGCCGGGCTCACCGGGCACGGCGTGAAGATGTCCCTGGACGACTTCGGCACGGGGTACTCGTCCCTGGTCCACCTGCGGCGGCTGCCGGTCAGCGAGCTGAAGATCGACCGGTCCTTCGTGGCCCGGCTGGCCGTCGACACCGAGGACGCGGAGATCGTGCGCTGCACCGTGGACCTGGCGCACTCGCTGGGCCTGCTCGTCGTCGCCGAGGGCGTGGAGGACGACGAGACGTGGGAGCGGCTGCGGGACCTCGGCTGCGACGCCGTGCAGGGGTGGCTCGTCGCCGCGGCGATGCCGCCCGAGGAGACGACGGCGTGGCTGCGGGCTCGCGGTTCGCGCGGCTGGCAGCGGCCGCGGGCGGCGCTCCCGGCCGCCGAGTAGCGTCCCCGCCGCGGGCGGCCCTCCCGGCCGCCGAGCACCGTCGGGGTCGCGGGCGGTCAGCGCGCCCGGAAGTGCCCGACCGGCAACTCCGGCCTGCGCTCGTGGGCCGCTGGGCGACACGGTGATGGTCCTGCGGCACGGTGGTACGAAGGCGGGCGCGTTCGGGGGCCACCTCGCCACGGCGGTCGTCGTGCTGATCAGTGCCGCGCTGCTCTTCCTCGTCCGGCCACACCGCAGTCACCAGGGGGTTTCCCGATGTCGCTGTTCGTTCCGCAGTTCGACGAGACCGTGATCGTCCGCGAGGCCGAGGCCGAGATCGTCGGCCGCGCGCCCACCACCATCCGCCTGCTGGCCGACAGCAGCGCCACCGGCGGCGCCCTGTCCACCCAGCGCGTCACCCTCAGCGCGGGCGCCGACGGCGCCAAGCCGCACTGGCACGACAACTCCGCCGAGATGTTCTTCCTGCTGGACGGCGCCGCCGACATCCTCTCCGGCGACGACGTGGTCACCGCCGGCCCCGGTGACCTGGTCGTCGTCCCGCCCGGCAGGCCGCACGCCTTCGCCGCCGTACCCGGAGCCGGCGCCGACCTGCTCATCGTCCTCACCCCCGGCACCGAGCGCTTCGAGTACTTCCGCCACCTCCGGCGCATCGCCCTCGGCGAGGCCACCCCCGAGAGCCTGCTGGAGGTGCAGGACCTGTACGACAACCACTTCCTGAAGAGCGCGGCCTGGGACGCCCGGCGCCACTGAGCGGGGAGCGGGGCCACCACCGGGCCGGGCCACGGGCAAACCGTTTCACAGGCACAGCCCGTCGCCCCATAGGATTGGGGACTGGCGTCACATTCCCGCCTGCCGTGCGACGCCTGGCACGCACGCTCGCCGCGTTGCCGAATCGCCCACGTGGCTCCGCCACGAGGGCGCTCCGGCGCCTTGCGATCGCACGCACCAGACGCCGCACGGCCGCCCTTCGGGCGGACGACGGGAATGCGATGCCAGCCCCCGGCCCCAAACCACACACACTCACCCCAGAGGATCGCTGCATGCCTGGCATCACGCGCGAGGAGGTCGCCCACCTCGCCCGGCTGGCGCGTCTGGAGCTGAAGCCCGAAGAACTCGACCACTTCGCGGGACAGCTCGACGACATCATCGGCGCGGTCGCCCGCGTCAGCGAGGTCGCCGACCAAGACGTACCGCCGACCTCGCACCCGCTGCCGCTGACGAACGTCATGCGGCCGGACGAGGTCCGTCCTTCGCTCACCCCCGTGCAGGCGCTCTCCGGCGCCCCGGCCCAGGAGCAGCAGCGTTTCAAGGTGCCGCAGATCCTGGGGGAGGACTGACCATGACGGACAGCAACATCATCAAGCTCACGGCGGCGCAGACCGCCGAGAAGATCGCCTCCGGCGAGCTCACGGCCGTCGAGGTCACCGAGGCCCACCTCGCCCGGATCGAGGCCGTCGACGAGAAGGTGCACGCCTTCCTGCACGTCGACCGCGAGGGCGCCCTCGCCCAGGCCCGCGCCGTGGACGAGAAGCGGGCCCGCGGCGAGAAGCTCGGCCCGCTGGCCGGCGTCCCGCTCGCGCTCAAGGACATCTTCACCACCGAGGGCGTGCCCACGACCGTCGGCTCGAAGATCCTGGAGGGCTGGATCCCGCCGTACGACGCGACGCTCACCAAGCGGCTGAAGGCCGCCGACGTCGTCATCCTCGGCAAGACCAACATGGACGAGTTCGCCATGGGCTCCTCCACCGAGAACAGCGCCTACGGCCCGACCGGCAACCCGTGGGACCTCACGAAGATCCCCGGCGGCTCGGGCGGCGGTTCGTCCGCCGCGCTGGCCTCCTTCCAGGCCCCGCTCGCCATCGGCACCGACACCGGCGGCTCCATCCGCCAGCCGGCCGCCGTCACCGGCACGGTCGGCGTCAAGCCGACGTACGGCGCGGTGTCCCGCTTCGGCATGGTGGCGTTCTCCTCCTCCCTCGACCAGGGCGGTCCCTGCGCCCGCACGGTCCTGGACGCGGCGCTGCTGCACGAGGTGATCGCCGGGCACGACCCGCTGGACTCCACCTCCATCGACGAGCCGGTCCCGGCGGTCGTCGAGGCCGCCCGCAACGGCAGCGTCGCCGGCATGCGCGTCGGCGTGGTCAAGCAGTTCCGCGGCGAGGGCTACCAGGCGGGCGTCATCCAGCGCTTCGACGAGTCCGTCGCCCTGCTCAAGGAGCTGGGCGCCGAGATCGTCGAGCTGGACTGCCCGTCCTTCGACCTCGCGCTGTCGGCGTACTACCTGATCGCCCCGTCCGAGTGCTCCTCGAACCTCGCCCGCTTCGACGGCCTGCGCTACGGCGCGCGCACCGGCGACGACGGCTCGCACTCCGCCGAGGAGGTCACCTCCCTCACCCGTGAGGCGGGCTTCGGCGCCGAGGTCAAGCGCCGCATCATGCTCGGCACGTACGCCCTCAGCTCCGGCTACTACGACGCGTACTACGGCAGCGCCCAGAAGGTCCGCACGCTGATCAAGCAGGACTTCGACAAGGCGTTCGAGCAGGTCGACGTGATCGTCTCCCCGACGACCCCGACCACCGCCTTCGCGATCGGCGAGCGCGCCGACGACCCGATGGCGATGTACCTCGCGGACCTCTGCACCATCCCGACCAACCTGGCCGGCAACGCGGCCATGTCCCTGCCCTGCGGCCTCGCCCCGGAGGACAACCTCCCGGTGGGCCTGCAGATCATCGCCCCGGTGATGAAGGACGACCGGCTGTACAAGGTGGGCGCCGCCGTCGAGGCCGCCTTCGTGGAAAAGTGGGGACACCCGCTGCTGGAGGAGGCTCCGTCGCTGTGAGCGCACTGAACAAGGCCAAGGGCTTCAAGAAGTCGAAGTCCGGCACGTACCTGTCGATGGCCGGGACCGCGTTCGGCGCGTTCGGCGTGGCCAAGCAGATCAAGAAGGCGCGCGCCGAGCAGGACACGCTCCGGCTGATCGACGCCACCGTGTCCGCCGTCGCCATCGTCACCGGCCTCGCCATCCTCTACCGCGAGCTGAAGCGGCTGGGCGACGACGACGTCCTGCTGGGCTGAGAGGGAAGTACTCACCGTGACCACCACGACCGACCTGGTGTCGTACGAGGACGCGCTGGCGTCGTACGACCCCGTCATGGGCCTCGAGGTCCATGTCGAACTCGGCACCAAGACCAAGATGTTCTGCGGGTGCTCGACCGAGCTGGGCGCCGAGCCCAACTCGCAGACCTGCCCGGTCTGCCTCGGCCTGCCCGGCGCGCTCCCGGTCGTCAACGCGACCGGCGTCGAGTCCGCGATCAAGATCGGTCTCGCGCTGAACTGCGAGATCGCCGAGTGGTGCCGCTTCGCCCGGAAGAACTACTTCTATCCGGACATGCCGAAGAACTTCCAGACCTCCCAGTACGACGAGCCGATCGCCTTCAACGGCTACCTCGACGTGCAGCTGGAGGACGGCGAGACCTTCCGCGTGGAGATCGAGCGCGCCCACATGGAGGAGGACACCGGCAAGTCGACGCACGTCGGCGGCGCCACCGGCCGAATCCACGGCGCGTCCCACTCCCTGCTGGACTACAACCGCGCCGGCATCCCGCTCATCGAGATCGTCACCAAGCCCATCACCGGTGCCGGCGAGCGCGCCCCCGAGGTCGCCAAGGCCTACGTCCGTGAGCTGCGCGAGGTCATCCGTGCCCTCGGCGTGTCCGAGGCCCGCATGGAGATGGGCCAGATGCGCTGCGACGTGAACCTGTCGCTGATGCCCAAGGGCAGCGAGAAGTTCGGCACGCGGAGCGAGACGAAGAACGTCAACTCCCTGCGCTCCGTGGAGCGCGCGGCCCGCTTCGAGATCCAGCGGCACGCGGCCGTCCTCGACGGCGGCGGCACGATCGTGCAGGAGACCCGCCACTTCCACGAGGACACCGGGTCCACGACCTCGGGCCGCGTGAAGGAGGAGGCCGAGGACTACCGGTACTTCCCGGAGCCCGACCTCGTCCCCGTGGCGCCCTCGCGCGAGTGGGTCGAGGAGATCCGCGCCGCGCTGCCGGAGATGCCGCTGGCCCGCCGCAACCGGCTGCTCGCCGACTGGGGCATCTCGGCCACCGACATGCAGGCGATCCTCAACGCCGGTGCGCTGGACCCGATCGTCGCCACCATCGACGCCGGTGCCGACGCGGCCTCCGCCCGCAAGTGGTGGATGGGCGAGCTGGCGCGCAGCGCCAACGAGTCCGGCAAGGCCCTGGACGAGCTGGCCATCACGCCGCAGCAGGTCGCCCGGGTCACCGAGCTGGTGAACTCCGGTGACCTGAACGACAAGCTGGCCCGCCAGGTCATCGAGGGCGTCCTCGCGGGCGAGGGCACCCCCGACGAGGTCGTCGAGAAGCGCGGTCTGAAGGTCGTCTCCGACGAGGGCGCGCTGACCGCCGCCGTCGACGAGGCCATCGCCGGCAACCCGGGCGTCGCGGACAAGATCCGCGGCGGCAAGGTGGCCGCGGCCGGCGCGCTGGTCGGCGCGGTCATGAAGGCCACCCGCGGCCAGGCCGACGCGGCCCGCGTCAAGGAGCTGATCCTCGAGAAGCTGGGCGTGAGCGAGGGCTGATCCCGCGCTCACCGTCACGGCCCCGGAGGCATGTCCTCCGGGGCCGTACCGCTGCCCGGGGCGACCCGTGCGGGCCATACCGCTACATGCGGCGCCCCACGACCCTGGCGAAGCCGAGCAGCCGCTCCCGGTCGGCGCGGAGGAGTTCCACGGACTGCCGGGCCAGGCCCGCCATGAACTCGCTCGGGCTGTGCTCGGCGCACACCTCGCTCCACAGCAGCCAGTCGCGCCAGCCGTCGTGCAGCCAGTCGGCCGTCTCGACCGTCACGGCCCCGGTGCGCGTCCAGTTCCGCCGCCACCAGGCGGGGGAGTGGAAGCACCAGAAGTCCGGTTCCCAGTGCGGCCCGAGGTGCTCCGGCGGCTCCGTGCCGTCGATCTCCTCCCGCACGGACGGCACCACCACCCCGATCCGGCCGCCCGGCCTGAGCAGCCGGGTCAGCGAGGGCAGGTACAGGTCGTCGGTGCCGAAGTACTGGTAGGCGTCGATCGACACGATCGCGTCGAACGTGCCCTCGGCGAAGGGCAGGTCGTGCGCCTCGGCGGACACCGGCAGCACGCGGTCGGCGACGCCCGCCTCGGCGATCCGCACGGCGTTGTCACCGGGCTTGATCCACAGGTCGGCCGCGGTGACCTGGACGCCGTACTCGCGGGCCAGGAAGACGGACGTCATGGCGCGCCCGCAGCCCAGGTCGAGCACCCGGGCGCCGGGCGGCAGCCGGTCCAGCCCGAGTGCGGGCGCCAGCCACTCCAGCAGCCACAGGGCGTGCGGGCCCATCTGGTTCTCGATGGTCCAGCGGGCGTCGTAGCGGTTGCTGCGGGGGTACCGCGGGTGGACGAGGCGGTCAGCCGGCGAGGGGTCCGGGGTCCTCGGTGTGATGTCGGACATCGGTGAACGGGCTCCTTGGTTCCTTCGTACGGAAGAGGCATGTGCGGGAGCTCGGTCGGACCGTCAAAAAAAGCACCTTCTTCGGTCGGCGGCGGTGTGCCGGTAGCGGACGGCGGGAGAGTAGCGGTCGCCGGGGCGGCCCGCATCCGGATTCCCCGGCGGCGGGTACTACGCTCGACCGCCATGAGCGGACGCACCGATTCCGGCATCCGGCCGGAGATGGCCGAGGTGGACACGGAGACGGCCGGATTGGATACGGAGACGGCCGGATTGGATACGGAGACGGCCGGATTGGACGCGGAGACGGCCGGAGTGGACACGGAGGAGCAGGAGGGGGATGCCCGGCGGGCCCGCTGGACCGCCGCCGGCACCGGGGGGCTGCTGACCCTCGCCGGGCTGGCCGCCGCGCTGCTCCGGCTCACCGGGTCCGCCCCGGCCCTCGTGCCCGCCGCCTACGCGCTCGGTGCCGCCGTGTGCTCCCTCGCCGCGGTCCTCGGCCTCAGGGGCCGGACCCGCAGGGCACTGTGGCTGCTGATCGCCGGGACGATGGTGATGGCGCTGGGCGACCAGTTCGACTGAACCGTCCCGCGCCGCGCGTGAGATGCTCGGCCCGGTCCCGGCCGGACGACTGCGGAAGGAACAGCGACGCGATGTACGCGACACCCCTGGGAGACAGCGGCGCCGAACTGCGCCCCCTGGAGGTATGGCACGCCGAGGAGCTCCTCGCCCACATCGACCGGGGACGGGAGTTCATCGGGCGGCACATCGGACTGCCGGACGCGGTGCCCGACCTGGACGGAGCCCGCGCCTGGCTGACGTCCTACGCCGGCAAGCGCGCCGCCGACGCCGGCAGTCTGCACGGGATCTGGCTGGACGGGCGGCTCGTGGGCGGGGTGCTGTTCCGCGTCTGGGACAGCCCGAGCGGCGTCTGCGAGGCCGGCTGCTGGCTGGAACCGGCGGCGGCCGGGCGCGGGCTGGTCACGCTCGGCATGCGGGTGCTGCTCGACTGGGCCTTCGACGAGCGCGGCATGCACCGGGTGGAGTGGCACGCGTCCTCGGCCAACGAGCCGAGCATCGGCGTGGCCCGGCGGCTCGGCATGACCCGCGAGGGCGTGCTCCGCGAGAACTACCCGCACCGGGGCGTGCGCACCAGCACCGAGGTCTGGGCGGTGCTCGCCCCCGAGTGGCGTGAGGCACGCGCGCGTACCGCGCGCGGCGAACGTTAAGGGACCTCTCAGAGAGGCTCCGTACGGTGCCGCGCATGGCAACGAAGACTGAGGAAGGCGCCGAGGCCGTCACCGAGGCGCGTACCGACGGGACGACGGCGGAGGCCGGCACCGCCGAGCAGCGGGAGGAGCGGGCCGCCGAGCGGCGGACGGCCGGGGAGGGGGCCGCCGAAGCCGAGGAGGCCGAGGAGGCCGCGGAGGCCGCGGAGGCCGCGGAGGCCGCGGAGGCCGTGAAGGCCGTGAAGGCCGGGACCCGGGACGGCGACGACACGGCCCCCTCCGGCGTCGGCCAGGGCGCCGGTGCCGTCGTCTCCGCCGCGCTCGGCCTGGTCTCGCTCAGCGGCGGCTGGATCGGCACCCTCGCGGGCGCCCGCGAGCAGCTCGTCGGCCAGCTGCGGACGTCCACGTCCGCGAGCGTCGCCACACAGCTGAAGGAGGTCTACGGCGACTCCTGGCACACCACCGCGCTGTGGGCCGGGCTGTTCGCGCTGGCCGCCCTGGTCACCGGCGTGGTCGTGCTCGCGCGGTCCGCGTTCACGGCCCCCGGCCGCCCGAAGGCCGCCTGGAGCAGGTCGGTCGCCTGGGCGGGCGTCTCACTCGGCGTCATCGGCCTGCTCCTGGCCGTCCTCAAGTACTCCGACGCACTGCTCGGCCTGCCGTCGGCCGGCTGAGAATCCGCAGGTCCCGGGGGCCTTAGGGAGTCCGTGAGTACCTTACGGGCCCCCTGAGGCCCCCTTACGCGCGCCGGCGGGCCGCCGGCGGCCCCAAGATGCGGAACTCTCCCGATGTGGCGCACCCCCCTCGGAGACGAAGGTTGAGGCATCGCAGAAAGCGAAGCACCACACCGCCTCTCCCGAAGGACACACCGTGATCGAGATGGAGTACCACCGGATGCGCGCGGCCCAGATGATCCGCGAGGCCGAGGAGCACCGCCTGGCACGCGAGGCCGCACGCAGCCGCCGCGCCGCCCGCCGGGCGGAGTCCGCCCACGACGGGAGCCCGGCCGCCGAGCCCCATACCGGCCGGCCCCGCCGGCACCGGCCGCCGCGCACCGCATGACCGCGGACGAGGGCGGGGGCCGCACGGGGGTCGGCCCCCAACAGTCCGAGGGTCGTACGACTTCCCAGCGAAGTCGTACGACCCTTCCGTCTGCTCGTACGACCATCCTGATCACCGGTACGACCATCGCACCGAAGCTGTGGAAAACCGCTGCCCCGCCGTCCGGGGCTCGTGCGATGCTCGGGACCGTGGAGACCAGGTCAGTCAGTCCCGTGTTCGTCGGCCGCACCGACGAGTTGGGCACCTTGAACGACGCGCTCGCCCGTGCCGCCGCGGGAGAGCCGCAGGCGCTGCTGCTCGGCGGTGAGGCAGGGGTCGGCAAGACCCGCCTCGTCGAGGAGTTCACCATGGCCGCGGGCCGCCGGGAGGCGGTCGTCGCGCTCGGCGGCTGCGTGGAGATCGGCGCCGACGGGCTGCCCTTCGCCCCCTTCTCCAGCGCCCTGCGCGCCCTGCGCGACGCCCTGCCCGAGGAGTTCGCCGCCGCCGGCGCCGGCCAGGAGGAGGAACTGGCCCGGCTGCTGCCCGAACTCGGCGAGGCCACCTCCAGCCGGCACGACGAGCAGGGCATGGCCCGCCTGTTCGAACTCACCGCCCGGCTGCTGGAGCGGGTGGCCGCCGACCACCCGGTCGTGCTCGTCCTGGAGGACCTGCACTGGGCCGACGCCTCCACCCGCCACCTCCTCGCCTACCTCTTCCGCACCCTGCGCACCGGCCGCCTCGTCGTCCTGGCCACCTACCGCTCCGACGACATCCACCGCCGCCACCCGCTGCGCCCCCTGCTCGCCGAACTCGACCGGCTGCGCACCGTCCGCCGCATCGAGCTCGCGCGCTTCACCCGCGACGAGGTCGCCCGCCAGATCGCCGGGATCCTCGCCGCCGAGCCCGACCCCGCCCGGGTCGACGAGATCTTCGAACGCTCCGACGGCAACGCCTTCTTCGTCGAGGAACTCGCCGTCTCGGGCTGCGAGGGCTGCTGCGACGGCCTCACCGACTCCCTGCGCGACCTGCTCCTGGTCCGGGTCGAGAAGCTGCCCGAGACCGCCCAGCGGGTCGCCCGGGTCGTCGCCGAGGGCGGCTCCACCGTGGAGTACCGGCTGATCGCCGCCGTCGCCCAGCTCACCGAGGACGACCTCATCGAGGCCCTGCGCGCCGCCGTCGGCGCCAATATCCTCACCGTCACGCCGGCCGGCGACGGCTACCGCTTCCGGCACTCCCTGGTCCGCGAGGCGGTGGCCGACGACCTGCTGCCCGGCGAGCGCTCCCGCCTCAACCGCCGTTACGCCGAGGCCCTGGAGGCCGACCCCGCGCTCGTCGCGGCCGACGCCCGCGTGATGCGCCTGGCCAGCTACTGGTACCACGCCCACGACGCGGCCAAGGCCCTGCCCGCCGTCCTGGACGCCTCCGTCGCGGCCCGCCGCCGGCACGCCTACACCGAACAGCTCCGGCTCCTGGAACGGGCGATGGAGCTGTGGGACAGCGTCCCGCAGGAAGTGCGCTGCGCCCTGCGCCCGGTCGACTACACCGAGGTCTACCCCCCGTGCGGCTGCGACCCGGCCACCACCCCGCTGAACTACCTCGACCTGATGGCCGAGGCGGCCGTCGCCGGCCGCTTCGGCGGCGAACGCGAACGCGCCCTGAAGATAACCAAGCGGGCGCTGCGCCTCCTGGAGGACGAGCCGGACGCCCTGCGCGCCGCCTGGTTCTGGGTCCAGCGCTCGCGCCTGGTCCAGGCCCAGGGACGCGGCGACGGCTGGCAGGAACTCGCCACCGCCCAGGACCTCGTGCGCGGTCTGCCGCCCTCCGAGGTGCACGCCGAGGTGCTGGCCCTCGTCGCGGGCTGGTCCATGCTGCACCGCCCGGGGCCCGAGGCCTTCGCCGCCGCGGAGCGGGCCGTGGAGTACGCGCGCATGGTGGGCGCCCGGGACACCGAACTGCACGCCCGCCTCACCCTGAGCGGACTCAAGGTGGACGCCGGCGACCCCGAGACCGGCCTCGCCGAGATGCGGGAGGTGCTGCAGGACGCCCTGGCGGAGGGCGTGCACCACGTCGCGGGCCGCGCCTACGTGAACCTGCCGTCCGAGCTGCAGTCCGTCGGCCGCGACCGGGAGGCCGCCCCCCTCATGCGCGAGGGCATCGCCTACGCCCGCAAGCACGGCCTGCTGGACTCCGAGGCCTGGACCTGGGGCAACCTCTCCGACGCGCTCTACTCGCTCGGCCAGTGGCCGCAGGCCGCGGAGGCCGCCGCGCACGCGACCCGGGTCGGCCACAGCGCCAAGCCCCGCGGCGCCGGCGCCCTGAAGCTGGCCCACCTCGCCCTGGGCCGCGGCGACCTGGCCGAGGCCGACCGGCAACTCGCCGCGGCCCGCGCCCACTACGGCACGCACGACCCCATGCCCCAGGCGTCCCTGCCGCTGGCCCGGCTCGCCCTCGGGGTCGCCGCCGCGCAGGGCCGCATCGCCGACGCCCGCGCCGAACTGCTCCACGCCCTGGAGGCCGGTTTCCCGCCCGGCACCCAGCGCTACGGCTGGCCGCTGCTGCTCGCCGCCGCCACCGCCGAGGCCGACGCCCGCTCCCTGCCCGCCGCCCAGGCCGACCGCGCCGACATCCTCGACCGCCTCGAGAAGGCCGTGCGGAAACTCACCACCGGCGCCCCGCTCTGGCAGGCCTACGCCCAGTGGACCCGCGCCGAACTGCTCCGGGCGCACAGCCGGGACACCCCGGACGCCTGGTCCCCCGTGGTCACCGCCTTCGAGTGCCTGGACCGCCCCTACGACCTCGCCCGGGTCCGCCACCGCCTCGCCGCGGCGTTGCTGAGCCAGGGCGGCGACGACGAACGCGACCGCGCGCTGGAGGTGCTCCGGCTGGCCGCCGCGGTCGCCGACCACCTCGGCGCACGCCCGCTCGCCGACACCGTCGCCCGGCTCGCCCAGCGCGCACGTCTCACTCTGGCCCGCACCCCCCGGCAGGCCCTCGCCCCCGCGGACCCGGCCGCCGCCCTGGGCCTCACCAGCCGGGAACGGGACGTGCTGCGCCTGGTCGCGGCCGGCCGCACCAACCGCCAGATAGCCGAGACGCTGTTCATCTCCCCGAAGACCGCGAGCGTCCACGTCTCCAACATCCTCGCCAAGCTCGGTGTCTCGGGCCGGGGCGAGGCCGCGGCGCTGGCCCACCGGCTGGAGCTGTTCACCGAGGAGACGCTCTCGGAGGAGACGCTCACTGCCGGAAAGACGCCCTGAGACCTACGCTGGAGAAAACCGGCAAAGGGGAGCAGCCGTGTTCAACGCCTTCGAGGAACTGTTCGCACCCGGTCGCAAACACACCCGGGACGAACAGAACCGGTTGGAGCTGACCCGCGAGGACGTCGGTGACGGCGACCCCGGCCACGGCCCCATCGACCTGTCCTCCGGGAAGGCCGTCATACGGCTGCCGGAGCGACCGCCCGCCGGGGCGGGGCCCGAACAGGGCGGGACGGTGGGCCCGGAAGAGGCGTGAGCGGGGCGGCGGGCGGGGGCCCGGCCTAGTTCACCTCCGCCTCCAGCACCCGGTCGTCCCCCTTGTCCGGCGTGCCGCGGCCGTCGGTGTTGCTCGTCACCAGCCAGACCTTGTGGCCGCCCGCCGGGACCACCGTGCGGAGCCGGCCGTAGGCGCCCTTCAGGAACGCCTGCGGGGCGGCCGAGGCCTCGGTGCCGTTCAGCGGGACGCGCCACAGACGCTGCCCCTTGAGGCCCGCCATCCAGATCACGCCGTCGACGTAGGCGATGCCGCTCGGGGAGGCGCCGTCGGTGTGCCACTGGGCCACGGGGTTCTGGAACCCGGGCTCGGCGGACTTCCCCTCGGCGTCCGGCCAGCCGTAGTTGCCCCCGGGCTTGATCGCGTTCAGCTCGTCCCAGGTGTCCTGGCCGAACTCCGAGGCGAACAGCCGCTGTTCGCGGTCCCAGGCCAGTCCCTGGACGTTCCGGTGGCCGTAGGAGTACACGGGGGAGCCGGGGAACGGGTTGCCCGGCGCCGGTTCGCCCTCCGGGGTCAGCCGCAGGATCTTGCCGCCCAGGGACTTCCTGTCCTGCGCCAGCCCCTTCCGGCCGCTCTCGCCGGTGCCCGCGTACAGCATCCCGTCCGGGCCGAACGCGATCCGCCCGCCGTTGTGGATGTAACCCTTCGGGATGCCCTTGAACACCGTGTCCGGTGCGCCCAGTTGCTCACCGGCCGGCCGCTGCCCGTCGTACAGCATGCGCACGATGCGGTTGTCCGACGCCGAGGTGAAGTAGGCATAGACCATGTGGTCCGAGGCGAACCCGGGGGAGAGGGCGATGCCCAGCAGGCCGCCCTCGCCGTTCGCGGAGACCCCGGAGACCGCGCCCAGCTCGGTCGTCCTGCCCGTCCTCTCGTCGATCCGGGAGATCGTCCCGTCGTCCCGGGAGGAGACCAGCAGGCCGCCGCCGGGCAGCGGGGCCAGCCCCCACGGCGTCTTCAGGCCCTCGGCGACGGTGCGCAGCACCTTCACCGAGCCCTTGGCCGCAGGGACCGGTGCGGTGGCCCGCGAGGAGGGGCCGGTGCCGGTCGCCGTGCCCTTCGGCGGGGTCCTCCCGGCGTCGTCCGGGAACCCCCCTCCGCCGGAGGAGCAGCCGGCCGACAGCAGGAGGGCGGCCGCGGCCAGCACGGCCGGCACAGCTCGACGTCGCACGATCATGGTCCCTTCGAGGCGGTGATCCGGTCCAAGGCTCTCCCTCTCGCACGGCGGGCCCGCGGACCGCTCAGTCCCACGATCCCAGGGCCGGCGGCAGTGCGGAAACCTCCGCCAGGTCCTCCCCGGTCAGCCTCAGACCGGCCGCGCCCGCGTTCTGAGCGGCCCAGCGCTCCCGCTTGGCGCCCGGCAGGGCGATCACGTGCCGGCCCTGGGCCAGCACCCAGGCCAGGGCGACCTGGGCCGGGGTGACGTCCTCGCCGTGGCGCCGCGCGATCCGGCGCAGGCCCGCGACGATCGGCTGGTTCGCCGCCATCATCTCGGCCGTGAACCGCGGGTGGCGCGCCCGCAGGTCGTCCGGTTCGAAGCCCTCGCCGGGGGTCAGTGTGCCGGTCAGGAAGCCGTTGCCCAGTGGCATCGCCGCGAGGAAGCCCACGCCCCGCGCCTCGCACCACGGCAGCAGCCCGTCCAGCGCCTCCGGCGACCACACCGACAGCTCCGCCTGCACCGCGCTCACCGGGAACACCTGCTGCACGCGCTCCAGTTGGCGCAGGGTGGTGTCGTACAGGCGGCCTCCCGAGCGGCGCCCGCCGCGCGCCCCCACCGCGCACAGACCCAGCGACCGGACCTTCCCGGCCCGCACCAGTTCGGCCATCGCGCCCCACGTCTCCTCCACCGGGACCTCGGGGTCGGCGCGGTGCAGCTGGTAGAGGTCGATCACGTCCGTCTGCAGCCGGCGCAGCGAGGCGTCGCAGGCCCGCTTCACGTATCCCGGGCGGCCGTTGGCCACGATGTGCTGCTCACCCACCAGCAGCCCCGCCTTCGTGGACACGAACGCCTCCCGGCGCCGCTCCTTGAGCACCCGGCCCAGCAGCAGCTCGTTCGTGAACGGACCGTACATGTCCGCGGTGTCCAGCAGGTCCGAGCCCAGGTCCAGCGCCCGGTGCACGCATCTCAGCGACTCGTCCCCCCGCTGCCGCGACCCGCTGTACGCCCAGCTCATCGGCATGCACCCGAGTCCGACGGCCCCCACCGCGAGCGCCCCCGCGCCGATCGTCCTGCGCTCCACCTGCTCGTGAACCTCCCTCAGCCCGGCCCCCAACCTAACCTCTGCGCCCGCGCGTCTTTGACATAGCCTCCTCGGCATGAGCGCAGACGTTTGGCTTCCCATCCCGCCGGAGGAGATCGAGGGGCTGCCCGAGGGCCCCCGGTACCTGTTCTGGGACGGTGGCGAGGACGGTGAGCAGCCCTTCCCCGGCGATCCCGCGGACTGCGTCGTGTACGTGGTGCCGTACATGAAGCGCGGGGCGGTCAAGGCGCGTCCGCTGGAGCACCTGACCGGCGTCCGGGTCATCCAGACGCTCACGGCGGGCGTCGACGACGTCACCGCGCGGCTGTCGTCCGTCGTGCCCGGTGTGCGGCTGTGCAATGCGCGCGGAGTGCACGAGGCGAGCACCGCCGAACTCGCGCTGACCCTCACCCTGGCCGCCCTGCGCGGCATCCCCGGGTTCGTCCGGGCCCAGCAACAGGAGCGCTGGGCGAGCGCGTTCCACCAGTCCCTGGCCGACAAGAATGTCCTCATCGTCGGCTACGGCTCCATCGGCGCCGCCATCGAGGACCGGCTCGAACCGTTCGAGGTCGCGCGGGTGGCGCGCATCGCGCGCTCCCGGCGCACCACTGCGCGCGGTCTTGTGCATCCGATCACCGATGTGCTCTCGATGCTCCCGGACGCGGACGTCGTGATCCTCTCCACGCCGCTCACACCGGACACCCTGGGCCTCGTCGACGCGGGCTTCCTCGCCCGGATGAAGGACGGCGCGCTGCTGGTCAACGTCGCCCGCGGGCCCGTCGTCGACACCGGGGCGCTGCTCGCCGAGCTGGAGAGCGGCCGCATCACCGCCGCCCTGGACGTCACGGACCCGGAGCCGCTGCCGCCGGGCCATCCCCTGTGGCAGGCGCCCGGCGTGCTGATCAGCCCGCACGTGGGGGGCCCCTCCTCGGCCTTCCTGCCCCGCGCCAAGAGGCTGCTCACCGACCAGCTGACCCGGTTCGTGAACCAGGAGCCCCTGCGGAACGTGATCCTTACGACGGACGCGGGCACCGCGGGAACAAAGGGGCGCTGACCCCCTTCCAGCACCCTCCGCAATCTTTCGGGCGCGCTCCGTGCCCCCATCGCCGCTGGTCGTCACGGAGCGTAGAGAAGCTATGTCCCTGAGTGACGATCCTGGTGTATCGTCCCGACAGGGGCAGCGCCGCTGACCGTTCGGCGCCGGGGACGGACATTTCAGATTTGTGAGGGGGGCGACGGGCGATGCACGGCCTATGGACGAACGATCCGACGCGGCGGAGCCGCCGACGGCGACCCTGGCGCACGGCCACGCGCAGACGCGGCCACCACACCAGCCACCACACCAGCCAGCAGCGCAGGCACAGCGGCCGCAGGAGGCACGCGCGCCCGGCGCACCGCAACCGGCAGCAGCCGGGGGCGGCGAGCACCGGGAGGCCCCGGTGAGCGCGCCGCCCTCTGTGACCAGCCCCCCCGGCGAAGCGGTGCGCGCACCGCGGCCGCAGCAGGCGCCGCCGCGCCGGCCGCCCGCCCGGGGGAGTGCGCGACTGACGGAGCAGCTCGTCCTCGCCCTGATCTGCGCGGCCTACGCCGTCGGAGCCGCGTTCGACTGGGGAACCGAGGAAGTCGCACTCGTCATGGGCGACTTCGGGCTGAGCGCCGCGGCGGGCATCGCCGCCGTCTCGTGCGTCCTGTACGCCCGTACCACGCGCGTGCGGTTCCGGTCCGCCTGGCTGCTGTTCGCCCTCTCCTCGGCGATGGCGTCCCTGGGCAACGGTGTCTGGGGGTGGTACGAGGTCGTCCTCGGGCAGTCCGTGCCCAGCCCCAGCTATGCCGACCTGTTCTTCCTGTGCTTCGCACCGCCCGCCATCGTGGGCCTGCTCGTCCTCGCCAAGCGCCCGGTGACCCGGGCGGGCTGGATCTGCCTGGCACTGGACGCCTGGCTGATCGGCGGCTCGCTGCTCACCCTGTCGTGGAGCCTCGCGCTCGCGCAGGCGGCGCGCTTCGACGGGCCGAGCGTGGCGCACACCGCGCTGTCGCTGGCGTACCCGCTGCTCGACATCGCGCTCGTCAGCATGGTCCTGGCCCTGCACTTCCGGCGCGCCCAGGGCAACCGCACGGCGGTGAACACGGCGATCGGCGCGCTCGCGCTGACCGTGATGTGCGACGCGCTGTTCACCTCGCCGCTGCTGCACAGCAGCTACCACTCCGGGCAGCTGCTGGACGCCGGCTGGTTCGGCGGCTCCCTGCTGCTCGCCTACGCCCCCTGGGCCACCCCGCGCGGCCGCACCCGGCAGGAGGCGCGGGGACCGGACGGGCGCACGCGCGTGGTCCACGAGCACCTGCCCGGACAGCGCGGCACCGGCCACCACCCGACCGCACCGGCACCCGCACCGGCACCCTTGCCCGGAGGCGACACCGGCCGGTACCCGGCCGGCCGGCCGATCACCGGCTCCCTCGCCGCGCTCACCCCTTACCTCGCCGCCGCGGTGTGCACCCTGGGCATCCTGTACAACGTCCTCAACGGCCGCAGACCCGACCACGTCGTGCTGATCACCGCGGGCGCCGTCGTGCTCGCGCTCGTCATCCGCCAGGGCATCATGCTGCTGGACAACATCACCCTCACCCAGGAGCTGGCGCAGAAGGAGAACCACTTCCGCTCCCTGGTGCAGGGCTCCAGCGACGTGATCATGATCGCCGCGCCCACCGGCGTCCTGCGGTACGTCTCACCGGCCGCAGCCGGGGTCTACGGCCGGCCCGCCGAGGAACTGGTGGGCAGCGAACTGGCCGCGCTCATCCACCCGGAGGACCTGGGCTGCGTGGTCCACGAGGTGCGCCGCTTCCTCGCCGCCAGCCCACTGGAGGAGCCCACCACGCGCATCGAGTGCCGGTTCCGCTCCGGCGACGGCGGCTGGCTCAACGTCGAGTCCACCGTCAACCGCCATCACGGCGGGCTCATCTTCAACAGCCGGGACGTGACCGAGCGCGTGCGCCTGCAGGCGCAGCTGCAGCACAACGCCGAGCACGACCCCCTCACCGACCTGCCCAACCGCGCGCTGTTCACCAGGCGCGTCCAGCAGGCCCTGTCCGGACGCCGTTCCACCGACCGGGGCGCCGCGCTGCGCGGCACGGCCGTGCTCTTCATCGACCTGGACGGCTTCAAGGCGGTCAACGACACGATCGGGCACCAGGCCGGGGACGAGCTGCTCGTCCAGGCCGCCCGCAGGCTCCAGGACGCGGTCCGGCAGGGAGACACCGCCTCCCGGCTGGGCGGCGACGAGTTCGCCGCCCTCATCGCCGGGGACGGCACCCGTGACCGCGCCGCCCGGGAGCGGAACATCCTGGAGCTGGCCGACCGCTTGCGGACGACCCTCTCCCAGCCCTACGCCATCGACGGCAACGATGTCCGGGTCAACGCCTCCATCGGCGTCGCCTTCGCCGAGGCCGGACTCGGCGCGGGCGAACTGCTGCGCAACGCCGACCTCGCGATGTACCGCGCGAAATCGGCCGGCAAGGGCCGGGTCGAGCTGTACAGACCCCAGATGCAGCAGGACGTCGTACGCAAGGCGGAGCTGGCCACGCGGCTGCGCGCCGCGCTGCACGACGGCGAGTTCACCCTGCTGCACCAGCCGGTGGTGTGCCTGGAGAACGGCCGGATCACGGCCGCCTCCGCGCAGGCGCGCTGGCGTTCGTCCCAGGGGGTGCTGTTCACCCCGGCCGAGTTCCTGCGGGTGGCCGAGGACGGCGACAAGACCGCCGAGCTGGACCGCTGGATCCTCCAGGAGGCCGTGGCGGAGGCCGCCGAACGGGCCGCCACCGGACTCGCCGTCCCCGTGGCGGTGCGGGTGAGCGCCCGGCGGCTGCTGGACCGCTCGATGCCGCTGGGCTCCGTGGAGGCGCTGCTGACCCGGCACGGGCTGCCGCCCGGCGCACTGGTCGTGGAGCTGTCCGACACCGATCCCCGGGTCGGTCTGGACGAGTTGGAGCGGCGGCTGACCGCCCTCAGCAGACTCGGGGTGCGGATCGCGCTGGACGGCTTCGGCAGCGGCTACGCGGCCATCACCGCGCTCAGACGGCTGCCCGTGGACATCCTCAAGCTCGACCGCGGCCTGGTCGAGGGGGTCGTGGAGTCCGCCCGCCTGCACAAGATCACCGGGGGGCTGCTGCGCATCGCCGGCGATCTGGGCCTGCAGTCCGTCGCCGAGGGGGTGGACCTGCCCGAGCAGGTGGCCGCCCTGCGCGCGATGGGCTGCACGCACGGGCAGGGCATGGCCTTCGCCGGTGCGCTGGACGAGTACCGGCTGCGCCGGGCGCTCGGCTCGGGGCGCTACCCGGTGCCGCACGAGCAGGCCGAACCGGCGCTCGCGGGCAGCGCGAGCGGCTTCGGCGGCGGGGGCAGGCTGCGTCCGCATGCCGAGACGCCCGTCCCACCCACTTGACACGTGGTGCGCGTCGGGGGGAGGGTCAGTTCCATGCGCACCCGAATTCTCGTACTTGGACAGCGCGTCGGCTGAGCTGGGACCCACCGGAAGACGATCCGGAATCCCCAGTGACCTCCCCGACGCGCTCCCCTCGCTTGCCTTGCGGCACGAGGGGTTTTTTGTTGCACCAGTGCCCTGCGTGCAGCGCGTGAACTCCGCCCGAACCTCGCAAAAACCCTCAGCATCGAGAAGAGAATGCCGATGACCGAGCAGGCCACCGGGGCCCACCATCCGCAGCCGCGGCCCCGTTCCGGAGGACAGCACTCCGCCCCCGTCGAGCACGTCACGGGTGCGCAGTCCCTCATCCGCTCCCTCGAGGAGGTCGGGGCGGACACGGTGTTCGGCATTCCCGGCGGCGCCATCCTCCCGGCGTACGACCCGCTGATGGACTCCACCCGGGTGCGGCACGTCCTGGTCCGGCACGAGCAGGGCGCCGGCCACGCGGCCACGGGGTACGCGCAGGCCACCGGCAAGGTCGGCGTCTGCATGGCCACCTCGGGTCCGGGCGCGACGAACCTGGTCACGCCGATCGCCGACGCGCACATGGACTCGGTGCCGCTCGTGGCGATCACCGGGCAGGTCGCGTCCAAGGCGATCGGCACGGACGCCTTCCAGGAGGCGGACATCGTCGGCATCACCATGCCGATCACCAAGCACAACTTCCTGGTCACCAAGGCCGAGGACATCCCGCGGACGATCGCGGAGGCCTTCCACATCGCCTCCACCGGCCGCCCCGGCCCGGTCCTGGTGGACATCGCCAAGGACGCCCTCCAGGCGAGGACCACCTTCTCCTGGCCGCCGGTCACGGACCTGCCCGGCTACCGCCCGGTGACCAAGCCGCACGCCAAGCAGATCCGCGAGGCGGCCAAGCTGATCACCTCCGCCAGGCGGCCCGTCCTGTACGTCGGCGGCGGCGTCCTCAAGGCCCGCGCCACCGCCGAGCTGAAGGTCCTCGCCGAACTCACCGGAGCGCCCGTCACCACCACCCTGATGGCGCTCGGCGCGTTCCCCGACAGCCATCCGCTGCACGTGGGAATGCCGGGCATGCACGGTGCGGTCACCGCCGTCACCGCGCTGCAGAAGGCCGACCTGATCGTCGCCCTCGGAGCCCGCTTCGACGACCGCGTCACCGGCAAGCTGGACAGCTTCGCCCCGTACGCCAAGATCGTCCACGCCGACATCGACCCCGCCGAGATCGGCAAGAACCGCCCCGCCGACGTGCCGATCGTCGGTGACGCCCGCGAGGTCATCGCCGACCTGGTCCAGGCCGTGCAGAAGGAGCACAGCGAAGGCCACAAGGGCGACTACACCGCATGGTGGAGCGACCTCAGCCGCTGGCGCGAGACCTACCCGCTCGGCTACGACCAGCCCGAGGACGGCTCGCTCTCCCCGCAGGCGGTCATCGAGCGCATCGGCCGGCTGGCCCCCGAGGGCACGATCTTCGCGGCGGGCGTCGGCCAGCACCAGATGTGGTCCGCGCACTTCATCCAGTACGAGCGGCCCGCCACCTGGCTGAACTCCGGCGGCGCCGGGACGATGGGCTACGCGGTCCCGGCCGCGATGGGCGCCAAGGCCGGGCGGCCCGACCGCACGGTCTGGGCGATCGACGGCGACGGCTGCTTCCAGATGACCAACCAGGAACTGACCACCTGCGCCCTGAACAACATCCCGATCAAGGTCGCCATCATCAACAACGGCGCCCTCGGGATGGTCCGCCAGTGGCAGACCCTGTTCTACAACCAGCGCTACTCCAACACCGTGCTGCACAGCGGCCCGGACGACGTGAACCCGGAGGCCAAGGGCACGCGCGTGCCGGACTTCGTGAAGCTCTCCGAGGCGATGGGCTGCGTGGGCCTGCGCTGTGAGCGGCCGGAGGACCTGGACAAGGTCATCGAGGAGGCGAACTCCATCAACGACCGTCCGGTCGTCATCGACTTCATCGTCCACGAGGACGCGATGGTCTGGCCGATGGTCGCCGCCGGCACCTCCAACGACGAGATCATGGCCGCCCGGGACGTCCGCCCCGACTTCGGCGACAACGAAGACGACTGAGCCGGGAAGAGCGAAGAGGAAGACCAGACATGTCCAAGCACACGCTCTCCGTCCTGGTGGAGAACACGCCCGGCATCCTCGCCCGGATCGCCGCCCTGTTCTCCCGCCGCGGCTTCAACATCGACTCGCTCGCGGTGGGCGTCACCGAGCACCCCGACATCTCCCGCATCACCATCGTGGTGAGCGTCGAGGAGTTCCCGCTGGAGCAGGTCACCAAGCAGCTCAACAAGCTCGTCAACGTGCTCAAGATCGTCGAGCTGGAGCCCGGTCAGGCCGTCCAGCGCGAACTCGTCCTGGTGAAGGTCCGCGCCGACAACGAGACCCGCTCCCAGATCGTGGAGATCGTCCAGCTGTTCCGCGCCAAGACCGTCGACGTCTCCCCGGACGCCGTGACGATCGAGGCCACCGGGTCCAGCGACAAGCTGTCCGCCATGCTCAAGATGCTGGAGCCGTACGGCATCAAGGAGCTGGTGCAGTCCGGCACGATCGCGATCGGCCGCGGCGCCCGCTCGATCACGGACCGCTCGCTTCGCGCACTGGACCGATCCGCGTAAGGCTGAACAGGGGCGGCCGGTGCGCACCGTCCGCCCGTATGCCGAGATCCCGAACCTTCCTTCCCCCTCACCGGCATACGGTGGGAGCACAACCTGCACACCAAGGAGAGAACCCAAAGTGGCCGAGCTGTTCTACGACGCTGACGCCGACCTGTCCATCATCCAGGGCCGCAAGGTCGCGGTCATCGGCTACGGCAGCCAGGGCCACGCCCACGCGCTGTCGCTGCGCGACTCCGGTGTCGACGTCCGTGTCGGTCTGCACGAGGGCTCCAGGTCCAAGGCCAAGGCCGAGGAGCAGGGCCTGCGCGTGGTGACCCCGGCCGAGGCCGCCGCCGAGGCCGACGTCATCATGATCCTCGTCCCGGACCCGATCCAGGCCCAGGTCTACGAGGAGTCCATCGCCCCGAACCTGAAGGACGGCGACGCGCTGTTCTTCGGTCACGGCTTCAACATCCGCTTCGGCTTCATCAAGCCCCCGGCCGGCGTGGACGTCTGCATGGTCGCCCCGAAGGGCCCGGGCCACCTGGTCCGCCGCCAGTACGAGGAGGGCCGCGGCGTTCCCTGCATCGCCGCCGTCGAGCAGGACGCCTCCGGCAACGCCTTCGCGCTGGCCCTGTCCTACGCCAAGGGCATCGGCGGCACCCGGGCCGGCGTCATCAAGACGACCTTCACCGAGGAGACCGAGACCGACCTGTTCGGCGAGCAGGCCGTGCTGTGCGGCGGCACGGCCGCGCTGGTGAAGGCGGGCTTCGAGACCCTGACCGAGGCGGGCTACCAGCCCGAGATCGCCTACTTCGAGTGCCTGCACGAGCTGAAGCTGATCGTGGACCTCATGTACGAGGGCGGCCTGGAGAAGATGCGCTGGTCCATCTCCGAGACCGCCGAGTGGGGCGACTACGTCACCGGCCCGCGCATCATCACGGACGCCACCAAGGCCGAGATGAAGAAGGTCCTCGCCGAGATCCAGGACGGCACCTTCGCCAGGAACTGGATGGACGAGTACCACGGCGGCCTGAAGAAGTACGACGAGTACAAGAAGCAGGACTCCGAGCACCTGCTGGAGACCACCGGCAAGCAGCTGCGCAAGCTGATGAGCTGGGTGAACGAGGAGGCGTAGGCCTCACGCCGGGGCCGGGGCGAGGACTGCTCCGGCCCCTTCGGCGAACCAGGGGTAACGTCGGAGTCCCCGTTGGAAACGCGGCGTTGTCCACCCCGTCCAGCCACGGACGGGTGATCCTTCCGCAGCGGCGCAATGCGACGCACGCGGCGCCACTACACTTCTGCACAACAACGCGTCAGGCCCACAGCGTCGTGCGTCTTCCACGCGGCTAGCACCCCTCCGCCAGCGGCCGTCGGGACGGCCGTCCGCATTGGACTTGTGAGGACTCACGTGAGCTCGAAACCCGTCGTACTCATCGCTGAAGAGCTGTCGCCCGCGACCGTCGACGCGCTCGGCCCGGACTTCGAGATCCGGCACTGCAACGGAGCCGACCGAGCCGAACTGCTCCCCGCCATCGCCGACGTCGACGCGATCCTGATCCGCTCCGCCACCAAGGTCGACGCGGAGGCCATCGCGGCCGCCAAGAAGCTGAAGGTGGTCGCGCGAGCCGGCGTCGGCCTGGACAACGTCGACGTCTCCGCCTCCACCAAGGCCGGCGTGATGGTCGTCAACGCCCCGACCTCCAACATCGTGACCGCCGCCGAGCTGGCCTGCGGTCTGCTCCTCGCCACCGCCCGCAACATCCCGCAGGCCAACGCCGCGCTGAAGAACGGCGAGTGGAAGCGCAGCAAGTACACGGGCGTCGAGCTGGCCGAGAAGACCCTGGGCGTCGTGGGCCTGGGCCGCATCGGCGCCCTCGTCGCCCAGCGCATGTCGGCCTTCGGCATGAAGGTCGTCGCCTACGACCCCTACGTGCAGCCCGCGCGGGCCGCGCAGATGGGCGTCAAGGTGCTGTCCCTGGACGAGCTGCTGGAGGTCTCCGACTTCATCACCGTCCACCTGCCCAAGACGCCCGAGACCCTCGGCCTGATCGGCGACGAGGCGCTGCGCAAGGTCAAGCCGAGCGTGCGCGTCGTGAACGCGGCCCGCGGCGGGATCGTCGACGAGGCGGCGCTGTACGCGGCGCTGAAGGAGGGCCGGGTCGCCGGCGCCGGCCTCGACGTGTACGCCAAGGAGCCGTGCACCGACTCGCCGCTGTTCGAGCTGGACCAGGTCGTGTGCACCCCGCACCTCGGCGCCTCCACGGACGAGGCGCAGGAGAAGGCCGGCATCGCCGTCGCCAAGTCGGTGCGCCTCGCCCTCGCCGGTGAGCTGGTGCCGGACGCGGTGAACGTCCAGGGCGGTGTGATCGCCGAGGACGTCAAGCCCGGTCTGCCCCTCGCCGAACGCCTCGGCCGCATCTTCACCGCCCTCGCGGGCGAGGTCGCGGTCCGCCTCGACGTCGAGGTCTACGGCGAGATCACCCAGCACGACGTGAAGGTGCTGGAGCTGTCCGCGCTCAAGGGCGTCTTCGAGGACGTCGTCGACGAGACGGTGTCGTACGTGAACGCCCCGCTGTTCGCGCAGGAGCGCGGTGTCGAGGTGCGCCTGACCACCAGCTCCGAGTCGGCCGAGCACCGCAACGTGGTGACCGTGCGCGGCACGCTGGGCACCGGTGAGGAGGTGTCGGTCTCCGGCACGCTGGCCGGCCCGAAGCACGTGCAGAAGATCGTCGCGGTCGGCGACTACGACGTCGACCTCGCCCTCGCCGACCACATGGTCGTCCTGCGCTACGAGGACCGTCCCGGTGTCGTCGGCACCGTCGGCCGCATCCTCGGCGAGGCGGGCCTCAACATCGCCGGCATGCAGGTCGCCCGCGCGGCGGCGGGCGGCGAGGCGCTGGCCGTCCTCACCGTCGACGACACGGTGTCCGCCGGGGTGCTGGCCGAGGTGGCCGCCGAGATCGGTGCGACGTCCGCCCGCTCGGTGAACCTGGTCTGACCTGACCGACGCGAGAAGCGCCGGACGGGCCGACGTCGGTCGGCCCGTCCGGCGCTTTCTCGTGCCCTACTTCTCCGCGGCCTCGCCCCCGATCCGCCGCAGCGTCAGCGCGGCCCCCACCGCCGCGAGCGCCAGGATCACCGCGCCGGCGACCGCCACGCCGTGCATCCCGTCGGTGAAGGCCTGCCGAGCGGCGGCGATCAGCGTCCCGCCGCCGCCCGGCTGGTGGGCCGCCGTGGCCAGGGCGCCGCCCAGGGTCTCGCGGGCCTCGGCCGGGGCCGTGGCCGGCATGCCGTGGCGGTAGAGGGCCGTGCCGATGGAGCCCAGGACCGCCATGCCGAGCGCGCCGCCGAACTCGGTGCCGGTCTCCATGAGCGAGGACGCCGTACCGGCCCGCTCCACCGGGGCCGTGCCCATGGCCAGGTCGGTCAGCTGGGACATCACCGCGACCACTCCGCAGGCGAGCACCCCGGCCGCGGTCAGCACCAGCCACAGGGAGTCGGTGCCGGTGAAGGCGAGCAGCGCGTAACCGGTGGCGGTGACCGCGAAGCCGCCGGCGACGACGTACGCCCGGTTCACGCCCCGCTGGACGAGCTGGGTGGTGAGCGGTGCGGCGACACCGATGAACACCGACGGCAGCAGGCTCCACAGGGCGGCCGCCAGCGGGCTCTTGCCGAGGACCGACTGCAGGTACTGGGTGGTGAAGATCGCCGAGCCCATCATGCCGAACGCGGAGACGAGGGTCAGGACGAGCGCCGGCGAGAAGCCGTGGCCCCGGAAGAGGGCCGGCGGGACCAGCGGTGAGCGGGCGGTGCGCTGCCGGTGGACGAACAGGGCCGTGAAGAGCAGGCCGACGGTGACGGAGACGACGTACAGCGGGTGCCAGCCCTCGGAGGGGATCTCCTTCAGGCCGTAGATCACGGGGAGCACGGCGGCCATCGACAGCGGGACGCTCACCAGGTCGAACCGGCCGGGCTCGGGGTTCCTCGACTCCGGCAGCAGCACCGGGCCGAGGAGCAGCAGCAGCGCCATCGCGGGCAGGTTGACCAGGAAGACCGAGCCCCACCAGAAGTGCTCGACGAGGATGCCGCTCATCACCGAGCCCAGGGCGATGCCGCCGGTCATCACGCCGGACCACAGGCCGATCGCCTTCGCCCGCTGGGCGGGGTCGGTGAACATCGTGCGCACCAGGGCCATCGTGGACGGCATCAGGGTCGCGCCGCCGATGCCGAGGACGGCGCGGGCCGCGATCAGTGTCCCGGCGCTGTCCGCGTAGGCCGCGAGGAGCGAGGCGGCGCCGAAGGCCGCGGCGCCCATGAGGAGGAGCCTGCGGCGGCCGATGCGGTCGCCGAGGGAGCCCATCGTCATCAGCAGCCCGGCCAGGACGAAGCCGTAGATGTCGAAGATCCACAGCTGCTGCGTGCCGCTCGGGTGCAGGTCGGCGCTGATCGCCGGGGTGGCGAAGTACAGGACCGACACGTCCATCGAGACCAGCAGCAGCGGCAGCATCAGCACGCCGAGCGCGGTCCACTCCCGGCGTCCGGCGCGGGTGGAGGGGGTCGGGGGTGCGGTCGGGGAGGTGCTCGTCCGGTTCGTCATGCCAAGGAATGTACGGGTGTCTTAAACGCTTGTCTAGAACGCTTGTATAAGTCATCTGTCTAGGACGGTTGTATGGATCGACGGGTAGGGTGACGGCATGGGACACCGTGAGGATCTGCTCGAAGGCGCCAAGAGCTGCCTGCTGGAGAAGGGCTTCGCGCGCACCACGGCGCGCGACATCGTCAAGGCCTCGGGGACCAACCTGGCCTCGATCGGCTACCACTACGGGTCGAAGGACGCCCTGCTGGCGCAGGCGTACGTCGCGCTGGTGGAGGGCATGTCCGGCGCCTTCGACGCGGGCGCCGGCCCCGAAGGGGCCCCGGGGTCGCTGGAGCGGTTCCGGTGGGTGTGGTCGCGCATCGCCGACACGATGCGCGAGCCCGGCTCCGTGTGGCGGCTCAGCATGGAGGTCATGACCATCGAGCTGCCGGGGGTCCGCGCCCACCTGGCCGCCGCCCAGCGGGAGGGCGGACGCGGCCTGGTGGCGCTGCTCATGGGCATGCCGGAGGAGGAGGTCTCCGACGAGGCCGCGGACACGCTCGGCCGCTTCTACCTGACCCTGATGACCGGCCTCATCGCCCAGTGGACCTTCGACCCCGAGACGGCCCCCGACGGGGAAGCCCTGACCGAGGGCCTGCGGCAGGTCGTGGAGGCGGCCCGGGAGAACTGACCCGGGCGCCCGGGCGGCCCGTCACAGCCGCGCGCGCTTCAGGGCCATGTGCAGCAGCAGCCGGTCCTCGCCGTCGTCCAGGTCGAGGCCCGTCAGCTGCTCGACGCGGGACAGGCGGTAGTAGAGGGTCTGCCGGTGGATGCCCAGCTCGGCGGCGGTGCGCCCGGCCTGCCCGGCGCGGTCGAGGTAGACCTCGGCGGTGCGGGCCAGCTCGCGGTGGGCGGGGGAGAGCAGCGGGCCGGCCACCGGGTCGTGCGCCGACTCCGGGGGCAGCGCGGTCAGCAGCCGGTACGGCCCGATGCGCCCCCACTCCGCGACCGGACCGAACCGCGGCTCGGCCAGCGCGGCGCGTGCCGCCGCGGACGCCTGCCGCCAGACCTCCCCCAGCTCGGTGAGCCCGATCCGGGGCTCACCGACCCCGGCGGCGGCCACGGCCCTGGACCGGCGCGCGCCCCGCGCCCCCTCCGACTCCTTCAGCACCCGCGCCGCGGCCGTCAGCGCCGGCGCCGCCACGTCCGCCGAGCGCAGCCGCACCAGCACCGCAAGGCTCTGGGCCGTGGCACCCCACGGGAGCGTGCACAACGCCGTGGCGTGCGGGATCGTGCGGGCGGACGGCGCGTCGTCCGGATCGGCCGACGGCCAGGGGGCCACGCACACCAGGGTGTGCGGGCCGTCCGCACGCGCCCCCAGGGCGGTGCGCAGCTCGGCCACCGCCATGTCCTGCTGCCAGCCGCGCTCCGAGGTCAGCACGGCCCGCAGCTCCCGGCCGAGCCCCGCCCCCGCCTGCTGCTCGTCGGCGAGCAGGGCGCCGATCCGGCCCGTGACCCGCATGGCCGCGTCCAGCTGGGCCTCCGTCGGACCCGGGTCGTCGTCCAGCAGCCACACGTAGCCGAGGACCACGCCCCGGTGGCGTACCGGCAGGCAGATGCGTCCGCGGTAGACGCCGGCCTCCGGAGTCGGCGGAATGCGCACCGGTCCCGTCGCGCGGGTGATGCCGAACCCCTCGAACCACGTCCGCACCGCCGCCGTGGAGCGCCGGGTCAGGATCGATCGGGTGCGCACCGGGTCCAGGGCCGACGGGTCGAGGTCGCCCTCGCTGTCGTACGCGCCGAAGGCGATCAGCTCGAAGTCCCTGTTCTCCAGGGTCGCCGGGACGCCCAGCAGCTCCGAGACCTCGTCGACCAGCTCCTGGTAGTCAGCCTTGTAGTCCGACGTCACCCCCGTATTCTCCCGCATTCCCGCGCCGCCTTCATACATCTGTCTGAGATCGCGTGCACGGATGCGTGACAGCTGTCGATGGCTGACGATCGGAGAAATCCATAGGTTTCACGGTGGTTCTCCGTGCCGTACCCGAATCGTCGGGTGACGGCCGTTTCGGTGCTTGTCTGTGGAGGTGCCCCGTGCTGGGTCCCGTGATTCTCGCCGCGTCGCGCAGCGACCGGATGCGACGCCTGATCTCGGCGGCCCCGGTCACCAAGCAGGTCGTCGACCGCTTCATCCCCGGCGAGACCGTGGCCGACATCGTCCCGATCGTCCGCGAGCTGACGGCCAAGGGCCTGGAGCTGACGATGGACGTCGTCGGCGAGGACATCACCACCCCGGAGCAGGCCTCCGCCGCCCGGGACGCCTACCTGGAGCTGATCGGCCGGCTCGAGGAGCTGGAGCTCGGCGAGAAGGTCGAGATGTCGGTCAAGCTGTCCATGTTCGGCCAGGCCCTCCCGTCGCCCGCCACCGCCCTGATCGATGGGCCCTCCGGGCCCGCCCCCGCATTCCAGGGCGGCCACGAGCTGGCCCTCGCCAACGTCCGCCCGGTCGTCGAGGCCGCCGCCGCCATCGGCACCACCGTCACGCTCGACGCCGAGGACCACACCACCCTGGACTCGATGTTCGCCATCCACGAGGAGCTGCGGAAGGACTTCCCGCAGACCGGCTGCGTCATCCAGGCCTACCTCTTCCGCACCGAGGCCGACGCCCGCCGCCTGGCGGAGTCCGGCAGCCGCGTGCGCCTGGTCAAGGGCGCCTACAAGGAGCCCGCCGAGGTCGCCTACCAGCAGAAGCACGAGATCGACAAGGCCTACGTGCGCATCCTGAAGACACTGATGGAGGGCGAGGGCTACCCGATGATCGGGTCCCACGACCCGCGCCTGATCTCCATCGCCCAGGAGCTGGCCCACCAGGCCGGCCGTAAGCTCGACGAGTACGAGTTCCAGATGCTGTACGGCATCCGCAGCGACGAGCACCTGCGCCTGGCCGCCGAGGGCCACCGCATGCGCGTCTACACCGCCTACGGCACCGACTGGTACGGCTACTTCATGCGCCGCCTGGCGGAGAAGCCGGCGAACCTGCGCTTCTTCCTCCGCAGCATGGTCAGCAAGGGCTGAGCCGGCCGCCCTCCCACCCACCTCCCCGCGACACCCGCTCACGTACAAGGAGTTACGGATCTCATGGACGCTGTGACCCAGGTCCCCACCCCCGTCAACGAGCCGGTGCACGGCTACGCCCCCGGCTCGCCCGAGCGCGCCCGCCTGGAGGCCAAGCTCAAGGAGCTGGCGCAGAACCCGATCGACCTGCCGATGACCATCGGCGGCGAGAAGCGGATGGGCGGCGGCGAGACCATCCAGGTGGTCCAGCCGCACAACCACAAGTCCGTCATCGGCACCCTGCGCAACGCCACCCGGCAGGACGCCCAGGACGCCATCGACGCGGCCCTGGCCGCCGCGCCGGCCTGGCGCGCCATGGCCTTCGACGACCGCGCCGCGATCATCCTGCGCGCCGCCGAGCTGCTGGCCGGCCCGTGGCGCGAGACCATCGCCGCCTCCACCATGCTCGGCCAGTCCAAGACCGCCCAGCAGGCGGAGATCGACAGCCCCTGCGAGCTGGTCGACTTCTGGCGCTTCAACGTCCACTACGCCCGCCAGATCCTCGCCGAGCAGCCCCCGGCGAACTCCCCGGGCGTGTGGAACCGCCTGGACCACCGCCCGCTGGAGGGCTTCGTCTACGCGATCACGCCGTTCAACTTCAGCGCGATCGCCGCGAACCTGCCCACCGCCCCCGCCCTCATGGGCAACGTGGTGGTCTGGAAGCCGTCCCCGACGCAGACCCACGCGGCCGTCCTGCTCATGCAGCTTCTGGAGGAGGCGGGCCTGCCCAAGGGCGTCATCAACCTCGTCACCGGCGACGGCATCGAGGTCTCCAAGGTCGCCCTGGAGCACCGGGACCTCGCGGGCATCCACTTCACCGGTTCGACCAAGACCTTCCAGTACCTGTGGAAGACGGTCGGCAACAACATCGAGAAGTACCGCTCCTACCCGCGCCTGGTCGGCGAGACCGGCGGCAAGGACTTCCTGGTCGCCCACCCGAGCGCCGATCGCGCCGTGCTGAAGACCGCCCTGACCCGCGGCGCCTTCGAGTACCAGGGCCAGAAGTGCTCGGCCACCTCCCGCGCCTACATCCCGGCGTCCATCTGGAACTCCGGTTTCAAGGAGGAGTTCGCGGCCGAGGTCGACTACCTGACCATGGGTGACGTCACCGACCTGTCGAACTTCATCGGCGCCGTGATCGACGACCGTTCGTTCGCCAAGAACAAGGCGGCGATCGACCGCGCCAAGCAGGACCCGACCTGCACGATCGTCGCGGGCGGCACGTACGACGACTCGGTCGGCTACTTCGTCCGCCCGACGGTGATCGAGTGCACCGACCCGGAGAACGAGGTCTTCACGACCGAGTACTTCGGCCCGATCCTCGCGGTCCACGTCTACGAGGACGACAAGTACGACGAGATGCTGACCCAGATGGAGTCGGTGTCGGACTACGCCCTCACCGGTTCGGTCGTCGCGAACGACCGCGCGGCGGCGGCGTACACGATGGAGAAGCTCCGCTTCGCCGCGGGCAACTTCTACATCAACGACAAGTCGACCGGCGCCGTCGTCGGCCAGCAGCCCTTCGGCGGCGGCCGCGCCTCCGGCACCAACGACAAGGCCGGCGCCCCGCAGAACCTCCTGCGCTGGACCCTGACCCGGGCCATCAAGGAGACCCTGGTCCCGCCGACCGACTACGCGTACCCGCACATGGGCTGATCCGCCCTCCCGTGACCACGGGCCGGGAAGCCTGCCGACGAACGAGCAGGCTCCCCGGCCCGTCGCCATGTCCGGCGGGCGCTCAGCCGCGCGGCAGGCGCCGGTCGAGGAAGTCCCGCATCAGCCCCGCGATCTGGTCCGCGTGGGTCTCCAGGGCGAAGTGACCTGCGGGCAGCAGATGGATCTCGGCCTCGGGCAGGTCCCGGCGGAAGGCGAGCGCGCCCTCGGGCACGAAGATCTCGTCGTGGGCGCCCCACACCGCGAGCAGCGGGACCCGGCTGGTGCGGAAGTACTCGTGGAAGGCCGGGTAGAGCGCGAAGTTGGCGCCGTAGTCCGATATCAGGTCGAGCTGTATCTCCGCCTGCCCCGGGCGGGCGACCCGCGCCGCGTCGTGCTCGTAGGCGTCGGGGCTGACCAGCGTGGGATCCGGGACGCCGTGCAGGTACTGCCACTTGACGCCGTCCAGGGTGTAGATCTCCCGCACGGCCGCCTCGGTCTCGGGCGTCCGCTTCTCGATCAGCGCCAGCACCGGAGCCCAGGCCTCGGCGCCGAGCCCTTCCTCGTAGGCGTTGCCGTTCTGCGTGACGATCGCGGTCACCCGCTCCGGATGCGCGAGGGCGAGGCGCAGGCCGATCGGGGCGCCGTAGTCCTGGATGTAGAGGGCGTACCGCTCCAGCCCCAGCAGCCGGGTGAACTCCTCTGTCACCGAGGCCAGTTCGTCGAAGGTGTACCGGAACCCGGCGGCGTCCGGCGCCGCCGAGCGGCCGAAGCCGACGTGGTCCGGGGCGATGACCCGGTACCGGTCGGCGAGCAGCGGGATCAGGTCCCGGAACATGTGGGAGCTGCTCGGGAAGCCGTGCAGGAGCAGCAGCACGGGCGCGCCGGCGGGGCCGGCCTCGCGGTAGTACACGTCGAGACCGCGGACGCTGACGGTGCGGTGGTGAACCCGGTGAGTAGCCATGGGAGCAGTCCAGCACGCCCATGCCTAACCAGTCAAGGCGTTTTGAAAGGTTAGATGCGATACTGGCGGCATGACCATCCGCGCCCGCCTCGCCCATACCGCCGAGCTGGACCCCGCCGAACTCCGCACCGTGCGCGCCCTGTTGGACGACGCCTTCGACGGTGACTTCTCCGACGAGGACTGGGACCACGGGCTCGGGGGCATGCACGTGCTCCTGTACGACGGCGCCGGACTCGCCGCCCACGGGTCCGCCGTGATGCGCCGCGTGCGTCACCGCGGGCGCTGGCTGCGCGCCGGTTACGTCGAAGCCGTCGCCGTACGGGCCGACGTGCGGCGCACCGGGCTCGGCGGGCGGGTGATGGCGGAGCTGGAGCGGCTGATCGACCGGGCCTACGACCTCGGCGCGCTGGCCGCGAGCGACGAGGGCGCCCTGCTGTACACCGCCCGCGGCTGGCAGCGGTGGGCGGGGCGGCTGCACGCCCTCTCGCCGGACGGGATCGTGCGGCTTCCCGAGGAGGAGGGGTACGTGTATGTGCGGCCCGCGCTCGCCGGGACCCTCGACCCCACCGGGGACCTCGTCCTGGACTGGCGGGACGGGGACGTCACCTGAGTCCCCCGGATGCACGAAGTGCCAGCTCAGGGCGGTGTGATCGGGGTCGCCGTCTCAGATAGTAGGAAGTCCGAGTAATTGTGCAGACAGACAGGGCCGGCTCCCTTAGTTTTGTAGGAGCCGAACGTCTCGCCAGATCCGGCGAATGGCGGTCGTGAGCCGGGCCCCGTGCAGGCAACCCCTGCGGCCCCCGCTCCCCGCCCCTTCCGGCGTCTCGCAACCCTCCCCCGACGTACTCCACGTTTGCCCGAAGGAGTCGATTTCCATGGCCGAGACGACCGTCCGCCGCCGCGTCCGCCACGTGACCCGCACGAGCGAGTCCGACCGCCAGAACGCCGCCGCCGCCCTCCAGCGCGCCCTCGACCGCCGGGACAACGGCGGCGAGACCGGCCACTGAGCGACGCCGCCGCGCACCACCGAGCCGGGAGCCGCACCCGGGGGTGCGGTGCGGCCTCACCCGCCGCGCCGCACCTCGAAGTGGTCGATCCGCCGCCCATCCTGCGCCAGCGCCGACACCGCGAGCCGCGGTGAGGTGCCCGCCCGCGCCTCCACCGTGAGGAGCGAGAAGCCGGTGTACCTGACCCGCGACCACTCCGCCGTCTCCGGCGCGCGGTCCTTGCCCTCCGTCCAGTGGAAGGTCTCGACCGCCTCGTGCCGGGTGACGTGCCCCTCGTAGCTGTCCTTGACACCGGAGGGGAAGGCGTACAGGTCACGGCCGCCGCCGCCCGCGGTGACGTAGACGATTCCGTCCCGCGTGGGGTCGGTGGCGCCGCCGACCGGCACCGCCCGGCCCACCCTGCCGCTCCTGATCGCGTCCGTGCGCTCGTACACGTGGTTGTGCCCGTTGATCACCAGGTCCACCTGGTGCTTCGCGAACAGCGGCAGCCACTGGGCGCGCACCCCGCCGTCGGAGGCGTGCTGCGAGGTCGAGTAGGCGCAGTGGTGGAAGAAGACGACCACGAAGTCCACGCCGTCGGCCGCGCGCAGCCGGCCCAGCGTCCGGTCCAGCCAGGCCGTCTGCCGGCCGTCGCTGTTACCGCGGTTGACGGGGATCTCGTACGACACGTCGTTGGCGTCCAGCGCCACGAAGCCGACGTTGCCGTAGGTGAACGTGTACGCCCCCGGTGTGCCGTGCGGGTCGAAGCCGTTGCCGGGCAGGGAGAACCGGGCCAGCTGGCCGCCGTAGCCGTCCGGCGAGTACCAGGCCTCCATGTCGTGGTTGCCGGTCGTCACCATCCAGGGCACGGACCGGGCGACCGGCTCGTTCTGCCGCAGGAACAGGTCCCAGAAGGCGGGGTCGTAGCCGTCCGTCGTGTGGCCGGTGCCGCTGACGTCCGCGTAGCAGATGTCGCCGGCGTGCAGGTGGAAGGCGGGCCTCTGACGCAGCATCAGATGGTCGTTGGCGTCCGCCGCGCGGCCCACGCCCTGGTCGCCGAAGGCCGTGAACACGAACCGCTCCGGGCGCGCGGGCGCCGTGCGGAAGGAGGCGACGGCCGGGCGGTGGGCGGGGGCGGCGGGGTCCCAGCCGTCGTGGCCCACGCCGTAGTAGTACGTCGTACCGGGCGTCAGACCGTCCAGGGCCGCGTGCACGTAGTACTGCTCCAGCGCCGGCCGCACCCCCCGCACCCCCGGCGTGTGCAGCTCGCGCACCTCGGCCTCGACGCGGTGACCCAGCTCGTCGGGCCGCAGTCCGACCCGCAGGTACGGCCGCCGCACCGCGAACGGCACCTGCCACGAGACCCGCATGCGGGTGCGGGGGTCGGACCCGAAGGCCAGATGGCGTCCGAACGGGCGGACCGCCGAACCCGGCACCCTCGGGGCCGCCGCTGCCGCCGGCCTGGCGTCGGAGGAGCCGGCGGAGGCGGAGCAGCCGGTCAGCAGGCCGCCCGCCACCGCGCCCGCCGTCACCAGGGCGCGGCGGCGGACCACGCGGGTGCGCAGGTACTCGTACTGCTCGGCCATGGTCATCCGCTCCGCGAGCGGACGCGGGATGCCGACGTCTGGGGTCTCCATGTCCGGGAAGCTTCCACCGGCCGCCAACGCCCGCACCACGCAGGGGTGAACGTCAGCCGACCGGGTGGCACCGGGTCCGGACGCGTTGTCCGGATGGCGGACAGTGCGTGTCATCACCTGGGACGAGGAGTAGGGTGCCCGGCATGTCTCGCAGCATCAATCTCGCAGTGATCCCCGGTGACGGCATCGGCCAGGAGGTCGTGGCCGAGGGTCTGAAGGTCCTCTCCGCCGTCCTGCCGCAGGATGTGAAGCTGGAGACCAAGGAGTACGACTTCGGCGCCAGGCGCTACCACGCCACCGGTGAGACCCTCACCGACGCCGACCTCGACGCCCTGAAGCGGCACGACGCCATCCTGCTCGGCGCGATCGGCGACCCGTCGGTGCCGTCCGGCGTCCTGGAGCGCGGCTTCCTGCTCAAGCTCCGCTTCGCCTTCGACCACCACGTCAACCTGCGCCCGTCCAAGCTCCTGCCGGGCGTGGCCACCCCGCTGGCCGGCCAGCCGGAGATCGACTTCGTCGTCGTCCGCGAGGGCACCGAGGGCCCGTACACCGGCAACGGCGGCACCATCCGCAAGGGCACCGAGCACGAGATCGCCACCGAGGTCTCCGTGAACACGGCCTACGGGGTCGAGCGCGTGGTCCGCGACGCCTTCGCCCGTGCCCAGGCCCGCCCGCGCAAGAAGCTCACGCTGGTCCACAAGAACAACGTGCTGACCTTCGCCGGGCACCTGTGGACGAACGTCTTCAACAAGGTGGCCGAGGAGTACCCCGAGGTCACCACCGACTACATCCACGTGGACGCGGCGACCATCTATCTGGTCACCGACCCCGCCCGGTTCGACGTCATCGTCACCGACAACCTCTTCGGTGACATCATCACCGACCTCGCCGCGGCCGTCTCCGGCGGCATCGGCGTGGCCGCCTCCGGCAACATCAACCCCGGCGGCGAGTTCCCGTCCATGTTCGAGCCCGTCCACGGCTCGGCCCCGGACATCGCCGGACAGGGCAAGGCCGACCCCAGCGCCACGGTCCTGTCGGTCGCCCTGCTGCTGCGTCACCTCGGCTACGACGCCGAGGCCGACCGCATCGACGCCGCCGTCGCCGCCGACCTGACCGAGCGCTCCTCGCTCGGCGCCCGCAGCACCGCGCGGATCGGCGACGCGCTCGCCGCGCGAGTAGCCGGCTGATCCGGCGCTCCACCCCCACAAGCCGCCGGGTCACCGCACCCGGCGGCTTCCTTGTGTCCCCGCCGGGTGCCACCATCGACCCCTGGGCCGCTTTCACCCCCGTTCCGCCCGCCGAGGGCCCCGCGCGATAATCGAACACGGAGCCGCGGTATGAGGGAAAGCTCGGACGTCCTAGGACTGCCGACTGGCAGTATGGGCGTGAGCGCGGCCCGCCTCTACGACCGGTGAAGGACAACCACTCATGACGACGCCCACGATCGAGCTCAAGCCGTCCGCCCACCCCCTGGCCGCCGCCGAGCGGGAGGCGATCCTGGCCAGCCCCGGCTTCGGCCGCCACTTCACCGACCACATGGTGACGATCAAGTGGACCGAGGGCCGCGGCTGGCACGACGCGCAGCTCGTCCCGTACGGCCCGATCTCCCTCGACCCCTCCACCCACGTCCTGCACTACGGCCAGGAGATCTTCGAGGGCCTGAAGGCGTACCGGCAGCCCGACGGCTCGATCGCGGTGTTCCGTCCCGAGGCGAACGCCCGCCGCTTCCGCAACTCCGCCCGCCGCATGGCCATGGCCGAGCTGCCCGAGGAACTGTTCATCGCCGCGCTGGACGCGCTGCTCTCCCAGGACGCCGACTGGGTCCCGCCGCACGGCGGCGAGGAGTCCCTCTACCTGCGCCCGTTCATGTTCGCCACGGAGGCCGCGCTCGGTGTCCACCCGGCGAACGAGTACCTGTTCATGCTGATCGCCTCCCCCTCCGGCGCGTACTTCGCGGGCGGCGTCAAGCCGGTCACCATCTGGGTCTCCGAGGACCACGTCCGCGCCGTCCCGGGCGGCACCGGCGACGCCAAGACCGGCGGCAACTACGCGGCCTCCCTCCTTCCGCAGGCCGAGGCCGCCGCCAACGGCTGCGACCAGGTCGTCTACCTCGACGCGGTGACCCGCACCAAGGTCGAGGAGAGCGGCAGCATGAACGTCGCCTTCGTCTACGGCGACCGGATCGTCACCCCCTCCCTCACCGGTTCGATCCTGGAGGGCATCACCCGCGACTCCCTCCTCCAGGTCGCCCGCGACCTCGGTTACACCGCCGAGGAGGGTGTGATCACCCTGGAGCAGTGGCGCGCGGACGCCGCCTCGGGCGACCTCACCGAGGTCTTCGCCTGCGGCACCGCCGCCGTGGTCACGCCCATCGGTCACGTCAAGACCAGGACGGACGCCTGGACCCACGGCGACGGCGAGCCCGGCCCGGTCACCGTGCGCCTGCGAGAGGCTCTGCTCGGCCTGCAGCGCGGCATGACCGAGGACAAGCACGGCTGGATGCACAAGATCGGCTGACGCCCCCCGCTCACCCTGAGGGCCGCCCCGGACGCTCATCGTCCGCGGCGGCCCTCGCGCTTTCCGGGCTCTCGCCTCGGTTAGAGCAATGCTCAATCTGAAGAGACCGGAATACGAGTCAGGGCTTCCGTTTCGAGTGTGGACGTGTTTAGAGTGATGCTCTAACGTGTTCAAGCCAAGGAGGTGCCGCGGCGTGAGACTGACCCCCACGGAACGCGACCGGCTGCTGCTCTTCGGGGCCGCCGAGCTGGCCCGGGCCCGTCGCGCACGCGGCCTGAGGCTGAACGTGCCGGAGGCGACCGCGCTGATCGCGGACACCGTCTGCGAGGCCGCCCGGGACGGCAGGCGGCTCGCGGAGGCCGTCGAGGCGGCCCGCTCCGTCCTCGGCCCCGAGGACGTGCTGCCGGGCGTCGCCGACGTCGTCACCGAGGTCATGGTGGAGGCCGTCTTCGACGACGGCTCCCGGCTCGCGGTGGTCCCCGACCCCATCGGCGGCGGCCTCGGTGAGGACGCCCCCGGCGCGCTCCTGCCCGGGGCGCGGCACGCCGACCCGGAGCCGGCCCTCCGGCTCCTCGTCACCAACACCGCGACCGTGCCGGTCTCCGTCACCTCCCACTTCCACTTCTTCGAGGCCAATCCCCGCCTCTCCTTCGACCGTTCGGCCGCCTACGGCAAGCGGCTCGCCGTGCCCGCCGGCTCCTCGGTCCGCTTCGGGCCGGGGGAGAGCGAGGAGGTCGGCCTCGTACCGATCGGCGGCGAGCGGATCGCGATCGGTTTCGCCGGGCTGGTCGACGGGCCGCTGGACGCCCCCGGAGCACGGGAGGAGGCCCTGCGCAGGGCCTCCGCCTGCGGATACCTGGGAGCCGCCGCGGAAGGGGACGGGCGATGAGCCGCTCGAAGGGGCGCGAGGTCAGCCGGGCGGTCCACGTCGACCCGCACGCGTACGCGGCCACCCACGGTCCCCGGGCCGGCGACCGCGTCCGCCTCGGCGACTCGGGTCTGACCGTCCGCGTCGAGTCCGACTCCCAGCGCTACGGCGACGAGTTCCTGGCCGGCTTCGGCAAGACGGCCCGCGACGGACTGCACCTGAAGGCCGCCGCCGTCCGCGACACCTGCGACGTCGTGATCAGCAACGTCCTCGTGATCGACGCCGTCCAGGGGATCAGGAAGGTCTCCATCGGCGTCCGGGAGGGCCGCATCCACGCCATCGGGCGCGCCGGCAACCCGGACACCCTCGACGGGGTCGACGTCGTCGTCGGCACCGGCACCTCCATCGTGTCCGGCGAGGGACTGATCGCCACCGCCGGGGCCGTCGACACCCACGTCCACCTGCTGTCGCCGCGGATCATGGAGGCATCCCTCGCCTCCGGCGTGACCACGATCATCGGGCAAGAGTTCGGGCCGGTGTGGGGCGTCGGCGTCAACTCGCCCTGGGCGCTGCGCCACGCCTTCGGCGCCTTCGACGCCTGGCCGGTCAACATCGGCTTCCTGGGCCGGGGTTCGTCCTCGCACGAGGCCCCGCTCGTGGAGGCGCTGGCCGAGGGCGGGGCGAGCGGTTTCAAGGTGCACGAGGACATGGGCGCCCACACCCGCGCCCTGGACACCGCCCTGCGCGTCGCCGAGGAGCACGACGTCCAGGTGGCCCTGCACAGCGACGGGCTGAACGAGTGCCTGTCGGTCGAGGACACCCTGCGCGTCCTGGAGGGCCGGACCATCCACGCCTTCCACATCGAGGGCTGCGGCGGCGGGCACGTGCCCAACGTGCTGAAGATGGCCGGCGTCCCGAACGTCATCGGCTCCTCCACCAACCCCACCCTGCCCTTCGGCCGGGACGCGGTCGCCGAGCACTACGGCATGATCGTCTCCGTCCACGACCTCAAGCCGGATCTGCCCGGCGACGCCGCCATGGCCCGCGACCGCATCCGCGCCGGCACGATGGGCGCCGAGGACGTGCTGCACGACCTGGGGGCGATCGGCATCACCTCCTCCGACGCCCAGGGCATGGGCCGCGCCGGCGAGACGGTCCGCCGCACCTTCGCCATGGCCGGCAAGATGAAGGCCGAGCTGGGCCCGATGGAGGGCGACGGCGAGGGCGACGACAACGCCCGCGTCCTGCGCTACATCGCCAAACTGACCATCAACCCGGCCATCGCGCACGGCCTCTCCCGCGAGGTCGGCTCCATCGAGGCCGGCAAGCTCGCCGACATCGTGCTCTGGCGCCCCGAGTACTTCGGGGCCAAGCCGCAGCTCGTCCTCAAGGCCGGCTTCCCGGCGTACGGCGTGGTCGGCGACCCCAACGCGGCCACCGACACCTGCGAACCCCTCGTACTGGGGCCGCAGTTCGGCGCGTACGGCGCCACGGCCGCCGATCTCTCGGTCGCCTTCGTCTCCCGCGCGGCCGCCGACCAGGGCAACGACACGATGCCGACCCGGCGCCGCCGGGTCGCCGTCCGCGGCACCCGGGGCATCGGCCCCGCCGACCTGCGGCTGAACGCCCGGCTCGGCGCGGTCGACGTCGACCGGCGCACCGGCCTGGTCACCCTCGACGGCGACCCGCTGCGCTCGGCGCCCGCCGACTCCGTCTCCCTCAACCGGCTGTACTTCCTCTGAGCCAAGGACCTGTGTTCATGACCTACCGCATGCCCCCCGAGTGGGCTCCGCACGAGCGCACCTGGATGGCCTGGCCGGGCCCCAACCCGACTTTCGGCGACGCCGGGGAGCTGGCCGCGGCCCGCGCCGCCTGGGCGGCCGTGGCCCGCGCGGTGCGCCGCTTCGAGCCGGTGACGGTGGTGCACGGGCCCGGCCAGGGCGACTCGGCGCGCGAGCTGCTCGGCCCGGACGTCGAACTGGTCGAGCGCCAGCTGGACGACGCGTGGATGCGCGACATCGGCCCGACCTTCGTCCTGGACGAGGAGGGCCGGCCGGCCGCCGTGGACTGGGTGTTCAACGGCTGGGGCGGCCAGGACTGGGCCCGCTGGGAGCACGACTCCAAGATCGCCCGCCAGGTCGCGGACCTGGCCGGGGCCCCCGTGCTGAGCAGCACCCTCGTCAACGAGGGCGGCGGGATCCACGTCGACGGCGAGGGCACCGTCCTGCTCACGGACACCGTCCAGCTCGGTGCCGGCCGCAATCCCGGCTGGACCCGCGAGGAGGTCGAGACGGAGATCCACGCCAGGCTCGGCACCAGGAAGGCGATCTGGCTCCCGCACGGGCTGGCCGGCGACTACGGCAGGTACGGCACGCAGGGCCACGTCGACATCGTGGCGGCCTTCGCCCGCCCGGGCACGGTCCTCGTGCACAGCCAGCGGGACCCGGCCCACCCGGATCACGACCGCTCCCGGACCCACCTGGAGATCCTGCGCGGCCGGACCGACGCCGTGGGCCGGCCGCTGGAGGTGGTCGAGGTGCCCGCCCCCACCGTCCTGAAGGACGAGGAGGGCGACTGGGTCGACTACTCCTACATCAACCACTACCTGTGCAACGGGGGCGTCGTGCTGTGCGCCTTCGACGACCCGAACGACGAGGTCGCGGCCGGTGTCTTCCGCCGGCTGTTCCCCGAGCGGGAGGTGACGCAGGTGGACGCCCGTACGATCTTCGCCAGCGGCGGAGGCATTCACTGCATCACGCAGCAGCAGCCGAGGGGCTAGCGGAACCAGTCGGCGGACCCGACCAGAGGAAGCAGGAGCGGCAGATGGCCGGTGCGGCACGGACGCGGAGGAACGCGCCGCCCCGCGAGGAGGTCCTGGCCGTCGCCATGGACATGATCGCCGAGCGTGGTCTGGAGAAGCTCACCATGGCGGCGCTCGGCCGCGAGGTCGGCATGAGCAGCGGCCACCTGCTCTACTACTTCCACTCCAAGGACGAGCTGCTGCTGCGGACCCTCGAGTGGAGCGAGGGCCGGCTCGGCGCCGAGCGCGGCCGGCTGCTCACCCGGAACGCACCGGCCCGCGAGCGGCTGGCCGCCTACGTCGACCTGTACGTCCCCGACGGCCACCGCGACCCGCACTGGACGCTCTGGCTGGAGGTCTGGAACCGCTCGCAGAACGCCGACGACGACGCGCGCGCCCGGCAGGCCGCCATCGAGGGCGCCTGGCACCGCGACCTGGTCGCCCTGATCGCCGAGGGCGTCTCGCGCGGCGAGTTCCGGGAGGTGGACGCGGACCGGTTCGCGACGAGGGTGCGTGCGCTGCTGGACGGGTTCTCCATCCACGTGGCGATCGGGTTGCGCGGCACGGACCGCGGGCAGGTGCTCGCGCACGTGGGGGAGTTCATCGCCGAGACGCTGCTCGTGCCGGGGGCGGCCGGTGCGGCGTCGCCGTAGGGCGGGTCGCTCGCGGGCGGCTGCGGGTCCGTCGTGGCCGGTCGCGCGGTTCCCCGCGCCCCTGGGTGGGAGTGGTGCGGTCGGCTCCATGGCGTCCCCCTGTCCCCATGGCGCCTCACCGCGGCCGGGCGTCCAGCGTGAGGACCGTATCGTGAGACACCCGGTCGGGCGGGGGCGGGTTTGTGCCAGACTGCCCCCGTGCTCACGTTCGCCATGATTATTGGCAGCAGGCGCGCCGGTCCGCAGTGACCACCTCGTACGACCAGGTGCGGGTGCTCACCGTCGTCCTCGACCCGCGCGCAGACCTCTCGCACCCGCGAGGGGTTTTTTCGTTTTCCGGCCCACCAGCAGCCGGTGGCGGAGCGCGAGGGAGTATGGGGGGACGGTGGAGCCGGTCATTCCGGTAACACCGATGAACCACAACAGGAGCCTTGAGACCATGACCGAGACGGCAACCAGCGAGCTCGACGACTCGTTCCACGTCTTCGACACCACGCTGCGCGACGGTGCGCAGCGCGAGGGCATCAACCTCACCGTCGCGGACAAGCTCGCCATCGCACGGCACCTGGACGACTTCGGCGTGGGCTTCATCGAGGGCGGCTGGCCCGGTGCGAACCCGCGCGACACCGAGTTCTTCTCCCGTGCGCAGGCGGAGATCGACTTCAGGCACGCCCAGCTGGTCGCCTTCGGCGCCACCCGCCGCGCCGGAGCCAAGGCCGCCGAGGACCCGCAGGTCAGGGCGCTCCTGGAGTCCGGCGCCCCGGTGATCACCCTGGTGGCCAAGTCGCACGACCGGCACGTGGAACTGGCACTGCGCACCACGCTCGACGAGAACCTGGAGATGGTCCGGGACACGGTGTCCTACCTGCGCGAGCAGGGCCGCCGGGTGTTCGTCGACTGCGAGCACTTCTTCGACGGCTACCGCGCCGACCCCGAGTACGCCAAGGCCGTCGTCCGCACCGCCTCCGAGGCCGGCGCCGACGTCGTCATCCTGTGCGACACCAACGGCGGCATGCTCCCCGCCCAGGTCCACGCGGTCGTCTCCACGGTCCTCGCCGACACCGGCGCCCGGCTCGGCATCCACGCCCAGGACGACACCGGCTGCGCGGTCGCCAACACCCTCGCCGCCGTCGACGCCGGCGCGACCCACGTCCAGTGCACGGCGAACGGCTACGGCGAGCGCGTCGGCAACGCCAACCTGTTCCCGGTGGTGGCGGCCCTGGAGCTGAAGTACGGCAAGCGGGTGCTGCCCGAGGGCCGGCTGCGCGAGATGACGCGCATCTCCCACGCCATCGCCGAGGTCGTCAACCTCACCCCCTCCACCCACCAGCCCTACGTCGGCGTCTCCGCGTTCGCGCACAAGGCCGGCCTGCACGCCTCCGCGATCAAGGTCGACCCGGACCTGTACCAGCACATCGACCCGGAGCTGGTCGGCAACACCATGCGGATGCTGGTCTCCGACATGGCCGGCCGCGCCTCGGTCGAGCTCAAGGGCAAGGAGCTGGGCATCGACCTGGGCGGCGACCGCGAGCTGGTCGGCCGGGTCGTGGAGCGCGTCAAGGAACGTGAACTCCAGGGCTACACCTACGAGGCCGCCGACGCCTCCTTCGAGCTCCTGCTGCGCGCCGAGGTCGAGGGCAGGCCCCTGAAGTACTTCGACGTCGAGTCCTGGCGGGCCATCGTCGAGGACCGCCCCGACGGCTCCCACGCCAACGAGGCCACCGTCAAGCTGTGGGCCAAGAGCGAGCGGATCGTCGCCACCGCGGAGGGCAACGGCCCGGTCAACGCCCTGGACCGCGCCCTGCGCGTCGGCCTGGAGAAGATCTACCCGCAGCTCGCCCAGCTGGAGCTGGTCGACTACAAGGTCCGCATCCTGGAGGGCAAGCACGGCACCCACTCCACCACCCGGGTGCTGATCTCCACCTCGGACGGCTCGGGCGAGTGGGCCACGGTGGGCGTGGCCGAGAACGTCATCGCCGCCTCCTGGCAGGCGCTGGAGGACGCCTACACGTACGGCCTGCTCCGGGCGGGCGTGGAACCGGCGCGGTAGGCACAGTGGAGGCATGACCTCCGACACCGCTGACGGGCTGTCGCGGGCCCGCGTGACGCCCCGGCTGCCCGCACGGGACCTGGACCGGGCCCGCCGCTTCTACGCCGGCAAGCTCGGTCTGGAGCCCGTCGACGAACGCCCCGGCGGGCTGCTGTACCGGTGCGGCGGGACCGACTTCGTCGTGTTCCGCTCCACCGGGGCCTCGCCCGGCACCTTCACCCAGATGGCCTTCGAGGTGGACGACCTGGACTCGGTCGTGGCGGACCTGCGGCGGCGCGGGGTGGTGTTCGAGGACGTGGACGCCCCCGGGTTCCGCACCCGGGAGGGCGTCGCCGAGATCGAGGGCAACTACCCGAGCAAGGGCGCGCGCGGGGAGCGCGCGGCCTGGTTCCGGGACAGCGAGGGCAACCTGATGGGCATCGGGCAGCCGACGCGGTAGTCAGGGCGCGCGCCAGATGTTGTCGAAGGCCACGTTCTCGATGCGCCGCCGCTCACGCACGGCCGCCAGCTCGGTCACCGCGTCGCCGACCGCCAGCAGCACGGTGACGACGGCCTCGTCGCCGGGCTCCGCCGCGGCCGGCCGGTCGCCCTGGATGCCCAGCGTGGCCGCGAGGCCGGCCAGGACGGGCTCGTGGGACCACCAGCGGTCGGCGGCGTGCCGCCGGGCGGGGGTGTCCGCCCGGGTCTCGTCCCCGCCGCGCAGCGGCAGCAGGCGGCGCCGCTTCCCGGTGAGCAGGCCCTCGGCGTCCAGCACGTCGCGGTAGGCCGTGGCCAGGCCCTCACCCCGCCGCCACAGCCAGTCCTCGACCGTCTCGTACGGCTCCCGCCGCACGAGCGCGGCCCCCGCCTCGTCCAGCAGCCGGTCGCCCGTGGTCAGCACCGGCCCCGGGACGATGCGCTCGCCGTCCAGGACGAGGGCCCGCGCGCCGAGGAGGTCGATCAGTTCGGCCCCCGCGAGCGCCAGCGACAGGTCACCCTGCTCGACGGGACGGTCGCCGGGGACGTCCAGGCCGACGAGGAACAGATCCTGCGGTGTGGTCATACCACCACCATGGTCCGCGGGCGCCCGATCCGCAGCCCGCCACACCGCCCGCCGTCAACAGGAGTCCGCGGCGAGCCGTTCGAACTCGGCGAGGCTCATCGCCCGGCCGTCCGCCCACACCCGGCCGGGCCCGAGCCGCGCGATCTGCTCGGTGGTGAACTCCACCACCGCGTTGTAGGAGTCGCCGGTCACGTAGTGCCCGAACCCGAGGACGTAGCGGTGCCGGGGCAGCAACCGCCGGGCGCCCCGGTGCCGGGCCTTCCAGTCCTCGGGCGGCGCGAACAGGGGGAAGCCGGTGTCGCCGTGCAGCCCCTTCTTCCGTGTGTCCCACCCGGTGGTGACCGGCCCGTCCCCGGCGCCACGCGCCCGCCCCTCCAGGTAGGGGCCCCGGTAGGCGTCGTCGCCGCACGGCCGCAGCACCGCGTACGGAGTCCCGTCCGCCCCGGCCCGCACACCCGCGAGCGGCAGGTCGACGGCGCCGCAGCCGCTCAGCAGCAGCATCCCGCCGACGATCCCCGCCGCCACGGCCCCCGTGTGTCTCATGTCCCCTCGAACCGCCCTACCTCAGAGTCCATTTCTGGTTGGCGGCCCCCGTACACGACCAGATCTGCGCCCTTGCCCCGTTCGCCGGCGAGTTGTCCGTGACGTCGAGGCACTTGTCGGCCGCCGTGTTCACGACATCACCGGTGGAGGCGTTGTACGACCACCGTTGGGCACCGGTTCCGTTGCAGTCGTACAACTGCACCTTGGCCCCGTCGGCCGTCGAACCGGACGTCACGTCCAGGCACTTGCCGAGCGCCTGCAGGGAGCCGTCGGCCTGGACGGTCCACTGCTGGGCGGCGGTGCCGTTGCAGTCGTAGAGCTGCACCGCCGTTCCGTTCGCGCTCGAACCGGCCGCCACGTCCAGGCACTTGCCGCCCAGTCCGGTGAACGAGCCGCTCCGGCCGCCACCGCCGGACTGCGTGCCGGACCAGGTGAAGGTGGCCGAGGTCCGGCCGGGCAGCGAGTAGGTGGCGTGCTGCGCACCCCAGTTGACGGTGACCGTGCGCGCCGTGGTGGAGCCGTTGTAGGCGATGAGGGCCTTGCTGCCGTCCGGGTTGCGCCACGCGACGTTCGGCACGGCGGTGGACGCCGTCGAGGCGATCCGCTGGGCGCCGGGGCGGACGAACTTGGTCAGGTGGCCCATGTCGTAGTACTCGACCGTGTAGTCCACGGTGCCGCTCGCGCCGTCCCCGTCGTGCACGGTCACCAGGCCCGTGCAGGTGCCGCAGCCGCCGTTGTGGGGGCCCATGTTCTGGTCCACGGCCAGCGACCACTTGGTCACCGACTTCGCCCAGTTGCGGGTGTAGTCGATGATGTCGCCCATGTCCTCGCGCTGCTGGTCGGCGATCCACGTGCCGCCGGAGTGCTCGGTGCCGAAGGCGTCCAGCGCCGGGTACCGGTTGTGCACGGTCGTCTGCTCGGCGACGTCGCCGCCGTAGCCGTGCCAGGCGATCCCGCCGAAGTTGGGGTGGTCGCGGACCGCCGGGTCGTCCACGGTCTGGGCGGCGTAGGCGTCGTAGACGTCCCAGTTCCAGTCGTGCGCCAGCACCTTGGTGGAGAGGCCGGCGGCCTGGAGCCTGGGCAGCAGCTCGCTCTTGGTGAAGTAGGCCAGCCCGCTCGCGTTCCAGCTCATCGAGGGGTAGCCGGAACAGCAGGTCGGCTCGTTCTGCGCGGTGACGTAGGAGACGTCGATGCCCTGGTCCCGGTACCCCTGGAGGTACTTCACGAAGTAGGCGGCGTAGGCCCCGTAGTCCTCCGCCTTCAGCCAGCCGCCGTTGAGGGAGCCGCTGTCCTTCATCCAGGCCGGCGCCGTCCAGGGCGAGGCCATCACCGTCAGCCTCGGGTTCAGCTGAAGCGCCTGCCGGGTGAGCGGGACGACGTCGGCGAGGTCGTGTGCGAGGGAGAACTTCGCCAGCCCGGGGTCCGTCTGCCCGGCGGGCACGTCGTCGTACGTGTAGCCGTGGCGGGCGAGGTCGGAGGCGCCCATCGGGTTGCGCAGGAAGGACAGCCCGATGCCCTCCGTCGGCGAGAACAGCTTGCGCATGGTCGCGTCCCGGGTCGCCTGGGACAGCGCCCCGCTGCTGTTCAGCAGCCAGGCCGCGGTGTCCGTGAAGGAGGCGCCGCCGCCGGTGAAGGTCTGGTAGCGGGTGTTCTCGTCGACGGTGATGTTCTCGCCGCCGCCACCCGTTCCGGACAGGAAGGCGAACGGCGTCTGCGCCTGAAGTCCGCGGACGACGTGCCGTCCGGCGGAGTCGTCGGTGGTGGTGAGCCAGGCCGTGACCTGCTCACCGGCCGCGTGCGCGGAAGGTGAGCCGAAGGTCGTGAGTCCGGCGGTGGCCAGCAGGCCGGCGAGGAGCAGCCGGGCCGTGCGCAAGCGTCTTCTCATGGTGCGTCGCCCTTCTGGGGAGAGCCAACGTTCCTGGTGTGGGGGGATTTCGCGCCCGGGCCGTCCTGATGTGCCGTCTTGACGGGCCACTGGGCCCCCAGTTAACTCATGTCGTGAGCTAAGCCATGAGTGAACCACGAGAGCCGAGGGAAGGTCCATGCGAAGAACCGCCCTGCTCGCCTCCGCCGCACTACTGGCCGGTCTGCTCCCCTGGGCGACCGCGCAAGCCGCCGACGACCCCCCGCCCGTCCCCGTCGACCGCTTCGAGGGAGAGGTCCCCTTCGCCTCCCAGCCCGCCGAGGGCATCTTCACCTGGGGCGGCGACACCGACGACCCGCCCGCCCTCCGGCTCGACGCACGCACCGACGCCCCCGAGGGTGCCAAGGTCCTCGCCGGCACCTACGACATCAGCGGCTACGGCGGCTTCACCCACGACTACGCGGCCGCCGGGCCCGCGCACGACTGGTCCGCCCACCGGGGCATCCGCTTCTGGTGGGAAGGCCAGGACAACGGCGGGAAGATCGCCTTCGAGATCAAGGACGGCGGCGCGAACGGCGAGGCCTCCGAGCTGTGGACGGCGTCCTTCACCGACGACTTCACCGGCTGGAAGCAGATCGAGATCCCCTTCGGCGACTTCACCTACCGCACCGACTACCAGCCGGTCGGCGGCATCGACCACGTCCTCGGACTGACCGGCATGTGGGGCTACGCCGTCACCCTCCCCGCCGGCGCCAAGGGCCGCTTCGCCATGGACGGCGTCGAGCTGTACGGCAGGGCCGACCAGTCGCTGCGCGCCGCCGTCACCACCGACGAGGCCGTCCACCCGGTGAAGGAGGGCGGCACCGCCCGGATCGAGATCACCCTCGCCACGACCGGCTCCGCACCGGTCGACCAGCCGGTGACCGTCCGCTACGAGACCGGCGGCGGCAGCGCCGACCCCGGCAAGGACTACACCCCCGTCTCCGGCACCCTCACCTTCCCGGCCGGCACCGCCTCCGGCACCACGCGGGCCGTCGAGGTGCCCACCCGCAGGGACGGGGCGGCCGAGCCCGCCGAGACCATTCCCCTGAAGCTCACGGTCACCGGGGCGAAGGCCCCCGCCGAGAACCCCCAGGTCGTGATCGACGCCCACGGACTGCCCTACCTCGACGCCCGGCTGCCGGTGCGCAAGCGGGTCGCCGACCTGCTCGGCCGCATGTCCGTCCAGGAGAAGGCCGGCCAGATGTCCCAGGCCGAGCGCGGCGCCGTCACGGCCCCCGGCGACATCGCCGGCTACGCCCTCGGCTCACTGCTGTCGGGCGGCGGCTCCACCCCCACGCCCAACACCCCGGAGTCCTGGGCGAAGATGATCGACGCCTTCCAGCTCCGCACCCGGACCACGCGCTACCAGATCCCGCTGGTCTACGGCGTCGACGCGGTCCACGGCCACAACAACCTCTCCGGCGCCACGGTCATGCCGCACAACATCGGCATCGGCGCGACCAGGGACCCGCGGCTCGCCGGCCGGACCGGCGCGGTGACGGCCGCCGAGGTCCGCGCCACCGGCATTCCCTGGGACTTCGCGCCCTGCCTGTGCGTCAGCCGAGACGAACGCTGGGGCCGCTCCTACGAGGCCTTCGGCGAGGACCCGGCGCTCGTCGAGTCCATGGAGACCGTCGTCCAGGGTCTCCAGGGCCGCGCGGACGGCAGCGACCTCGACCGCGGCGACAAGGTGCTCGCCACCGCCAAGCACTACCTCGGCGACGGCGGCACCGGGTACGGCTCCTCGACCACCGGCACCTACACCACCGACCAGGGCGTCACCGAGGTCACCCGCGAGCAGCTGCGGGACCTCCACCTGGCCCCGTTCCGCACGGCCGTCGAGCGGGGCGTCGGCACGGTCATGCCGTCCTACTCCTCGCTGGACATCGCCGGCGACGGCAAGGGCGCGGTGAAGATGCACGCCCGCGGCGACATGATCAACGGCGTGCTCAAGGACCGCCTGGGCTTCGACGGCTTCGTCGTCAGCGACTGGAACGCCATCGACCAGCTCCCCGGCGACTACGCGGCCCGCGTCCGCACGGCCGTCGGCGCGGGCGTCGACATGATGATGGTGCCGTACTCCTACAAGGAGTTCACCGCCACACTCACCGACGAGGTGAAGGCGGGCCGGATCAGCGAGGACCGCCTCGACGACGCCGTCTCCCGCATCCTCACCCAGAAGTTCCGGCTCGGCCTCTTCGAGCACCCCTACGCCGACACCTCCGGCGCCGCCGCGATCGGCTCCGCCGCCCACCGGGAGGTCGCCCGCCGGGCGGCCGCCGAGTCGCAGGTGCTGCTGAAGAACGAGGGCGCGGTACTGCCGCTGAGGAAGAGCGAGAAGGTGTACGTCGCCGGTTCGAACGCCGACGACGTCGGCAACCAGAGCGGCGGCTGGACCCTCACCTGGCAGGGCTCCTCCGGGAACGTCACCCGCGGCACGACGATCCTGCAGGGCATGCGCGAGGCGGGCGGTGACGTCACCTACTCCAAGGACGCCTCCGCCCCCACCGGCGGCTACGACGCCGGCGTGGTCGTCGTCGGCGAGACCCCCTACGCGGAGGGCGTCGGAGACGTCGGCAACGGCCACGACCTCCAGCTCTCCCCGGCCGACAAGGCCGCGGTGGACAAGGTGTGCGCGGCCATGAAGTGCGCGGTGCTGGTCGTCTCCGGCCGCCCGCAGCTGATCGGCGACCGGCTGGACGGCATCGACGCCCTGGTGGCCTCCTGGCTGCCCGGCACCGAGGGCGGGGGAGTCGCCGACGTCCTCTACGGCAAGCGACCCTTCACCGGACAGCTGCCCGTCACCTGGCCCCGGTCCGAGACGCAGCTGCCGATCAACGTCGGCGACGCGTCGTACGACCCGCAGTTCCCCTACGGCTGGGGCCTGACCACTCTCACCCACACTCCCAAGGGCGGTGCGGCCGCACTCCGCGCCCTGACCACCGCCGCGACGGCAGCCGAACGGGCGGGCGCCGACCGGACCGGACGCGAGCTGGTGAACCGGGCCCGGCTGCTCGTCCAGGGGAAGGTGGGTACTGGGATCACCGAGGCGGTGGCGAAGCCCTTCGCCGACGCCGACCATCTGCTGCTGACCGGCCGGTACGGAAAGGCGGTGGAGAAGCTGGCGGAGGCCTACCGGGCGGCGTGAGCCACCTCTTCGATCGGCTCATATGAGTTACTTTGGGGGGCTTCGGGTACTTTCAGAGGATGAAGGCCGTCCTGCGGATCCGAAGCCTCCCGCTCATGCTGCTGGCCGCCCTCGCCATGGTGGCGGCGACCACCTTCGCCCCGCGCGCCGCGGCGGAGACCAGCGTCTCCACCATCGCCCAGGCGCTGCGCAGGAGCCCCGTCTACGTCGACCCGGCGGCCTCGGCCCAGCTGTCGAAACCGGACGCCGACGCGCTGGCGAAGAAGATCAAGGACGCGAACAAACCCCTGTTCCTCACGGTCCTGCCCGGCGGCTACCCGACGGCGAACCTCTTCGCCGACCTCCGCACGGCGACCGGCGTCACCGGCCTGTACGGCATCCGCCTCGGCGACCGCTTCGACGCCCGTGCCGACTCCTCCGTCATGTCGCCGACGGCCCGGCGGAACCTGGTGAGCAGCGTCCAGGGCGAGGACACCGCGACCCAGCTGAACGACTTCACCGACCGCGCCCTGGCCAACATGGGCGGTCACGCCCCGAGGAGCTGGGGCGGCTCGGACGGGGGCAGCGGCCCGTCGAGCACGGCGCTGATCACCGCCGGCGTGGTGGTCGTGGCCGGGGGCGCGGGCGCGTACGCGCTGGTCCGCCGCAACCGCCGCCGCCGTGAGGACGAGCAGCGGGCCGCCCTCGACCGCCTGCGGGTCGTCGTGGACGAGGACATCACCGCCTTCGGCGAGGAACTCGACCGCCTGGACTTCCGGCCCTCGGAACCGGGTGCCGACGACGCGATGCGCGCCGACTACGAACGCGCGCTGGACGCCTACGACACGGCGAAACAGCGCATGGCCGAGGCACACAGGCCGGAGGACGTCCGCCCGGTCACGGAGGCCCTGGAGGACGGCCGCTTCGCACTCACCGCGCTGGCCGCCCGCCGCGAGGGCCGCCCGCTCCCGCAGCGCCGGCCGCCCTGCTTCTTCGACCCCCGCCACGGCCCCTCGGTCACCGACGCCACCTGGACCCCGCCCGCGGGTGCTCCGCGGCAGGTCCCGGTCTGCGCCGCCGACGCCACCCGCCTGGCCGACGGCCGCGACCCGGTGATCCGCGAGGTCGACACCGACTACGGCCGCCGCCCCTACTGGGACGCCGGCCCGGCCTACGGCCCCTGGGCCGGCGGCTACTTCGGCGGCGGCATCCTCCCCGGCCTCCTCGTCGGCACCGTGCTCGGCAGCATGATGGCCACCCCGTCGTACGGGGCGTACTACGGCACCGGATACGGGGACTTCGGGGACGGTTACGGGGGCGACTTCGGCGGAGGTTACGAGGGCGGCGACGTGTCCGGCACGGACTTCGACCCCGGCGACTTCGGGGGCGGGTTCGGCGACGGCGGGGGGTTCGACGGAGGAGGGGGCGGCGGGGGAGGGGACTTCGGAGGCGGGTTCTAGGGGCAGCGAGTTCTAGCGGCAGAGACGGTGAACGAACTCGCGCCAGGTGGAGGGAGACAGGGCCAGGGTCGGGCCGGTGGGGGACTTGGAGTCCCGGACGTGGACGGTGGCGGGGGTGGTGGCTACCTCCAGGCAGTCGCCGCCCTGGCTGCCGCTGTAGCTGGATTTGAACCACGCCAGGTTGTCCGAGCTGCTGTGCTGTCGCGCTGCGGTGTTCATGACTCTCCTAGCAGTCCATTCAAGAGGCGCACGCTCTCGTCCGGAGAGAGGGCCTGAGACCGCAGCATTCCATACTGAAGGTGATAGTCGCTGACCTCATCCAGGTCATCGACGAGGAAGCTCGCGCGCTGTACTTCCAGGTACACCAGGCGCTCGTGATCCGGGGTTTCGAGGAGAACCATGGGGCCGTCGAGGCAGGCGTGTGGCGTCCGGCCCATGGGCATGATCTGCATGCTCATGTGAACCGGCTCGGTGTACTCCAGAATCTGCCGGATCTGCCTGCGCGTGATGTCCGGGCCGCCGACCTGGCGCCGCAGGACGGCCTCCTCCAGGATGAAGTGAGCCACGGGCGGCTGCTCCCGCTGCCAGACCAACTGCCGGTCCATGCGCGTGTTCACCCACTGCTCGGCGGTCTCGGTCCCCTGGGCCGGATACCGGTAGTCGAAGACGGCACGGCAGTAGTCCCGCGTCTGCAGCAGCCCCGGAACCACCAGGCTCTGGTACGACATGATGCTGACCGCTTCCTGCTCGTGCTCCACGAGTCCCTGAGCGAACTGAACGACCCTCTCCCGCACGGGCATCCTGTCCACCAGCACGGCCAACGCCCCACCCGTGCCGAGAAGCTGGTCGAACTGGTCGGCCCGGTCCGGCTGGAGAGCCAGCCGTCCCTGCTCGACGGACCGCACGGTGTCCACGTGGACGCTCGCGACCTCCGCGAACCGCTCCTGGGTGAGGCGCGCCTGCCTCCGGTAGTGGGCGACGAGCGCGCCGATCGCCTGCCACGAACCGACCTTCTTGGGCTTCTTGGCCGAGTGCATGCCGGACCCTTTCCCCCGTTCGCCCCGGAAGTCCTCGTAGTGGACTCGTAGTGATGAGAACTACGACCTCACTCATTGGCCCACTCTAGTCACGCACCGTGACACTCGCGCCATGAACGTGGAACTCCAACACCCCTACACCCGCGAGGCGTTCTACCGCCGTGACCGCAGGTCGGTCGGGCGGGCGAGGGACTTCGCCCGTGCCGCCCTGTCGGACTGGCGGATCACGGCGCGTGCCGACGACGTACTGCTCTGCGTGAGCGAACTCGCGACCAACGCCCTGCTGCACGGCGTCCCGCCCGGCCGGGGTTTCGGTCTCCGCCTGGCGCACCACCCCGACGGAGCCCTGCGTGTCGAGGTCCACGACAGCGGCGGCGGCGAGGTGCGGGTCCAGGTCCCCGACCGGTCACCGGAGTCGGAACACGGCCGGGGCCTGCTGCTGGTGGCGGCACTGGCGGACGAGTGGGGGGTGGGTGAACGGAACCCGGGGAAGGTCGTGTGGGCGGAGTTCGACAGTGACCGCGGGGAAGCCGCCGGCTTCCTGGTCAGCCGGCGGCGAGGCCGTCGAGCAGGCGGTCGAGGAACCGGGTGAACGTGGCTTCGGGGCTCAGGGGACGTCCGGGGGCGGCGAGGGCTTCGGCCAGTTCCGGGTGCTGGCCGTCGGCGGCGACGGTGGCGAGGTAACGGGCCTCGGCCGCGGCCCGGTCCGGGGAGCGTGAGGCCGCGCCCTGCGCGATCTCGTGGGCCACGTGCCCCGCCACGAACGCGGTGAGCTGGGCGAAGACCTCCAGCTTCGCCGCGCCGTCCAGTCCGGTGGGCCGCAGGACGGCGAGCGCGTGCTCCAGGAAGGCCAGCGTGTTGGGGCCCGGTACGCGGTGGGTTGACAGGGCTGCGGGCAGCCACGGATGCCGGAGCATGTGGGCGCGCTGGAGGTGCGCGATGGTCCTGAGATCGGCACGCCAGTCGCCGCTGGGCGCGTCCGCCACCGGCAGTTCGCCGCTGACGTGGTCGACCATCAGCTCCAGCAGGGTGTCCTTGTCGGGGGCGTAACTGTAGAGCGACATGACGCCTGCCCCGACCTCGGCGGCCACCCGCCGCATGGTGACCGCTTCGAGTCCTTCCGCGTCCGCCAGGGCCACGGCCGCCGCGGTGATCGCCTCCCGGCTGAAGGAGGGCCGGCGGCCCCTTCGGTGCGCGGTCGGGCGCAGCCAGAGCTGCTCGGGGTCGACGCCCGCGGCACCGGACTTTCCGTCACCGGTCACGTGCCCGCACTCCTTCCCCTGGTCGTGGTCGGCGGGTCGGCCCTTGCGGAAACCATCCAAGCATCCTCTATTCTCGTACGAGGTACGAGAATAGAGGGGGAAACGATGCCGACGCCATCACGCACGCCCGGAAACGGGACCAGGCCGGCCTGGACGCCGCCTGCCGCGAGACCACCGCTGTCGTCGCGGATGCTGAGGTCGACCTGGCGGGGCCTGCCCGCGAAACGGCACGAGGCCGGATGGGAGCCGGGGCTGGTGGCGCCGGCCGCCGACGGCAGCCCCCTGGTCACCGACCACTATTTCCCGCGTGCGGAAGGGGACTTCCCGACCCTGCTGATCCGCTCGCCCTACGGCCGGGGCCTGCCGTGGTCTCCCATGTACGGCCTGCTCTTCGCCGAACAGGGCTTCCACGTGGTCCTGCAGAGCTGCCGCGGCACCGGCGGTTCGGGCGGCGCGTTCGACCTCTGGCGCCACGAGGCCGCGGACGGCCTGGCCACGGTGTCCTGGCTGCGCGGGCAGCCGTGGTTCGACGGCACCCTGGGAACCGTCGGCCCCAGTTACCTGGGCTACGTGCAGTGGGCGCTCGCCCTGGAACCGCCGCCGGAGCTGAAGGCGATGGTGGTGCAGGTGGGACTGCACGATCCCCACGCCCTGTTCCACGCCGGCGGTGCGCTGCACCTGGAGACCGCCCTCGCCGTCGCGGCGACCATGACCTACCAGCACCAGGGCATGGCGGCCTTCCTGCGGGCGACGCTGCGCCTGCAGCGCCGCCTGGGCGCCGCCACCACCGCGCAGCCCCTGCGCGGTGCGTACGTGTCGGCCCTCGGGGGCCAAGTGCCGTGGCTGGACGATGTGATGAGCTATCCGGACGCCGAGGACGCCTACTGGCGCGGCGCGTCGACAGCGGAGTCGGCGGAGCGGCTCCGTGTGCCCACGGCCCTGATCGGCGGGTGGCACGACGTGCTGGTCGACCAGACCTTCGGGCAGTACGAACGGCTGCGCCGGGCCGGATGCGAGACCAGCCTGCTCGTCGGCCCCTGGACCCACACCTCCGCCCTGCAGCAGGGATGGCCCGAGGTGTTCGCGGAGAGCCTCGCGTGGCTGCGCGCCCACCTGTGCGACGACCCCGGCGGCCTGCGTCCCACCGCGGTGCGCGTGCACGTCGGCGGCGAGGACGCGTGGCGGAACCTGGACGACTGGCCGGCCACACCGGCCGCCACCTCCTGGTACCCCGCCCCGGGCGGGCATCTCGTCCGGCAGGCCCCCACGGACCGCGCGCCGCTGACGTCGTTCCGCTACGACCCGGCCGATCCCACTCCGTCCGTCGGCGGCCCGCTGCTCTCCCGCACCGCGGGCCCGCGCGACAACGGCACCTTGGAGGCCCGGGATGACGTTCTGACGTTCACCGGTCCGCCGCTGACCGAGCCCGTGGACGTCCTGGGGCCCGTCTCCGCGCGGCTGAGCGTCTCCTCGGACACCGGGCACGCCGACGTCTTCACACGCCTGTGCGACGTGGACGCGCAGGGCCGCTCCGTCAACGTCTGCGACGGGCTGGGCCGGCTCCGGGCAGCAGCGAACGCGCCTTCGGAGATCACCGTGCCGATGAGCTCGACCGCCCATCGCTTCGCCGTCGGACGCCGCATCCGCTGGCAGATCAGCGGCGGCGCCCATCCGCGCTACGCCCGCGGTTCCGGCACCGGGGAACCGACGGTGGACGCCACCACTCTCACGCCGGTGCGCATCACGGTCCACACGGACTCGGCGCTGATGCTCCCCCTCGGCGGGCCCGGGTGATTCCACCACCGCGGCCGAGGGGGGAAGACGGCTTCGGCGGAATCGGCGGGTCCGGCCGTCACGCGTTCTTGATCGCCGAGATGTCGAAGTTCAGCTTGATCTTGTCGGAGACCAGGACGCCGCCCGTCTCCAGCGCGGCGTTCCAGGTCAGGCCCCACTCCGAGCGCAGCAGCTCGGCCTTGCCCTCGAAGCCGACGCGCTCGTTGCCGAAGGGGTCCTTGGCGGCGCCGTTGAACTCCAGGTCGATGGTGATCGGCTTCGTGACGCCGAGCAGGGAGAGGTCGCCCGTGATGCGGTAGTCGTCGCCGCCGAGGGACTCCGCCTTGGTCGAGCGGAAGGTCATGGCCGGGAACTCGTCGATCTTGAAGAAGTCGGACGACTTCAGGTGCCCGTCCCGGTCGGCGTTGCCGGTGTCGATGCTCTCCATCTTGATGTCGAGGGTGGCGGTGGACTCGGCGGGGGAGGCGCCGTCCAGGTGCAGCGTGCCGGTGAAGTCCTTGAAGCCGCCCTTGACGTTGGTGACCATGGCGTGGCGGGCCACGAAGCCGATCGTGGTGTGCGCCGGGTCGATCGTGTAGTCGCCGGTCAGGGCGGTCAGGTCGGGACCCGCGGCGGCCGGGGCCGGCGTGGTCTCGGCGGGATTGCTGTCCTTGCGGCCGAAGATGCCCATGTCCTGCTCCTTCTCAACTCGTCCAACTGTCTGTTGAACGTTCAACGAACTCAACGACTCCGACCGTAGACCTATTCCGTTCGGTATTCAACATCATCCGCACCATGTTTCCCCCGACACGCACAGTAGCCACGCACGCCCTCTGGCGGACGCGCGTAGACCTCGGGCACCATCTCCTTGCGCCACCTGCACAGCCGTCCCACAGCACGCACGGTCCCCCGCAGGAAGGTCTCCCCATGAAGGTCACCCAGGCCCTGAAGGCCCGCCCCCTCCTGACCGCCCTCGCCCTCGTCGTCGCTCCCGGCGTCGCCGTCGTCGGCACGGCCACCGACGCCTTCGCCGTCACCAAGATCAGCCACGCCACCGCCACCCAGATGTTCCGCAACGTCGGCATCACCTGGTCGTCCTCCGGCAACTGCTCCGACCGCTACAACTCCACCTGTACGTCGTTCGAGCAGCTCAACCTCCCCACCGCACAGGGCGCCCAGACCCTCAGGCAGGCGAGCGGCTGCGGCCTGAACATCACCGGCGGCACCGAGACCGGTCACGCCTCCGGGACCTACTCGCACTGGAACGGCTACAAGCTCGACTACGGCAAGAACACCTGCGTGACCGCGTACATCAAGAACAACTTCACCTACATCGGCCTGCGCGGCGACGGCGCCCCGCAGTACAGGTCCGGCTCCGGGAACATCTACGCCGACGAGGGCAACCACTGGGACGTCCTGTACTACAACTGCGGCGGCTGCTGAGCGACGGGAGAGGGCGGTGACCGGCCCCATGGGCATGACCCGGCGCGCGCTGCTGCTGGCCGCCGCCCTCGTCCCCGTCCTGGCGCCCGGCGCCCGGGCGGCCGGCGATCCGTACGGCGACCTGCGCCGGCGCTGGCTGGCCATCGCCCTGGGGGACGGGTACGACCCGGGCGCCGAGCCGTACGCCTCCCGTCTCGCGCAACTCGGTTCACTGGCGCGCGACTTCAGTGCCACCATGGCGCCCGCGCCCGGCTCGCTGTGGACCGGTCACCCCTTCGACCCGCCGGCGGGCATCACCTTCAGCTACGGCCGCCTGTGGACCATGGCCCAGGCCTACGTCCAGCCCGGCACCGGCACCACCGGCGACCCGGGCCTGCTGGCCGCCGTGCTGCGGGGCCTGGACCACCTCTCCGCCACCGTCTACAACCCCTCCACCAGCCGCTACGGCAACTGGTGGGAGTGGCAGATCGGCAGCCCCCGCCTGCTCATGGACATCACGGCCGCCCTGTACGAGCGGCTCGGCGACGACCGGATCGCCGCGGCGTGCGCGGCCGTCGACCACTTCATCCCGGACACGACGCTGACGGACTACTCCGGCACCTCGACCGGCGCCAACCGCGTCGACCTGTGCCGGTCCGTCGCCCTGCGCGGCGTCCTCGGCCGGGACCCGGGCCGCCTCGCCCTCGCCCGGGACGCCCTCTCGCCGGTCTTCCCGTACGTCACCCGGGGCGACGGCCTCTACGCCGACGGCTCCTTCGTCCAGCACACCTGGGTGGCCTACTCGGGGACGTACGGTCAGGTGCTGCTCGACGGTCTCGGGCGGCTGTTCGCCCTGCTCGCCGGGTCCCCGTGGGAGGTCACCGACCCCGCCCGGAGCAACGTCCTGGACGGCGTCGAGCACGCCTACGCGCCGCTCATCCACGACGGGCTGGTGATGGACTGCGTCAACGGCCGCGCCATCAGCCGTGGTTACCTGCGCAGCGAGGACCTGCACGTGATGCGCGGCGACCACTACCACGGGCAGAACCTGATCGCCGCCGTCGCCCTGCTCGCGGGAGGTGCGAGCGAGGCGGAGCGGCAGCGGTGGTACGGCCGGATCAAGAGGTGGATCGAACGGGACACGGTCACGCCCCTCCTGACCGCCCCTCAGTTCGCCGTCGCCGACCTCGCCCGGCTGCACGCCGTCGCCGGCTCGTCCGTCCCGGCGGCCCCGGAACGCCTCGGCCACCGGCTCTTCCCGGCGATGGACCGCGCCGTCCACCGCGGCCCCCGCTACACCGCCGCGCTCTCCATGGCCAGTGACCGGATCGCCCACTACGAGTGCGGCAACGGGGAGAACCCGCGCGGCTGGCACACCGGATCCGGCATGCTCTCCTGGTGGCCGCAGGGTGCCCGGTCCGATCAGTACACCGACTGGTACTGGCCGACCGTCGACTGGTACCGGCTGCCCGGCACCACGGTGTCGACCAGGCGGCTGGCCGACCGGGCCGGCGGCGAGTGGGGCGCTCCCAAGCCGGACGTCCGCTGGGTCGGCGGGACGACGGACGGCCGGTACGCGGCCGTGGGCCAGCATCTGAAGGGCCTCGGCTCCACCCTGGAGGCACGCAAGTCCTGGTTCTTCCTGCCCGACGCCGTGATCTGCCTCGGCGCGGGCATCAGCTGCGCCGACGGCGTCCCGGTCGAGACGGTCGTGGACAACCGCAACCTGGGTGAGGGCGGCTCCCCGGCCCTCGTGCGCGGCCGGACGTGGGCCCACCTGGAGGGGCACGGCGGGTGGGTGCTGCCGCGCGGGGGCGAGCTGCACGCCCTGCGCGAGGACCGCACCGGGGCCTGGGGCGACATCAACGCCGACGGCGCGGGGGAACGGCGGACCCGGCGCTGGCAGACCCTGTGGCTCGACCACGGCACCGACCCGGTGGACGCCGCATACGCGTACGTCCTGCTGCCCGGCGCCTCCCGCGCCGAGACGGCCGCCCGGGCCGCCGACCGGCACTGGCTGTCCGTCCTGGCCAATGACGCCGCCTGCCAGGCCGTCGCCGTGCCCCGCGCGGGCCTGACCGGCGCCTCCTTCTGGCGCGCCGGTACGGTGGGGGACCTGACGGCGTCTGCGGGCGCGAGCGTGCTGGTCGTGCGCCGGGGCCGGAGAGCCACCCTCTGCGTGAGCGAGCCGCCCCGCACGGGCGAGCCGCTGGAGATCGTCTGGGACCGCCCGGTGCGTGCGGTGGAGCGGGCCGGTGACGGCGTGGAGGTGCTGTCGGCGGACCGCCGTCTGAGGGTCCGTGTCACTCCGGGGATGGCATGCGCCACACATGAATGTGAGGTGGTGCTCGGGTGACCGGTTTGTGGGACACATACAACGCTGGTGCCTCCTGAGCAGTCGGAACGGCTGCACAGTGCCATGGTTCTGTTCACTGGCACCAGGAAAACGGGCCGGAGACTGTACAGAGTCGACGGCTCGCTTTCCTTGGTCTCCTTCGTAAGGTCGCTACATGACCGTTTTGGAAGAGACGACGGGTGAGCCGGCCGGCGAGCCGACGGACGCGCGCGGACGGGTCGCCGAGCTGCACACGATTCGTGCGCAGGCCGTGGCGGGTCCCAGCGAGAAGGCGACCGCGGCACAGCACGCCAAGG
>NZ_BMUE01000018.1:0-25140 GCF_014650035.1 Streptomyces lucensis JCM 4490
CCGCGATCTGCTGGAGCGTCGCGCCGATGTCCGACGTGCGGGTCGTCGTCATCGACTGGACCGATACGGGCGCGTCTCCGCCGACCGCCACGCTTCCGACCTGGATCTGCCGGCTCTTGCGGCGCTCGGCGAGCTTGGTCGGAACGGACGGCATGCCGAGAGAAATCGCAGTCATCTGCTGTGCAACCCCAAGTCGTGGATCAAGGTCCGGTCCCGTGAACGGCGGGCTCCAGGCTTCGAGATTACGGCACACGCCCCCGCGCGGGCACATCCCACCCCGGCGAACGGGCCCGGCGGAGGCGGCCCGGAACCACTGGGCTCCGGACCGCCGTGAACGCGGTATGGCTATGAGATTTTCACCGGGTTGACGACGTCGGCGACCAGGACCAGGACGGTGAAGCACACGAAGATCCCGGCCACCACGTAGGCCACCGGCATCAGCTTCGCCACGTCGAACGGGCCCGGGTCCGGCCGGCGCAGCACCCGCGCCACGTTCCGCCGCAGCGACTCCCACAGGGCGCCCGCGATGTGCCCGCCGTCGAGCGGGAGCAGCGGGAGCATGTTGAACAGGAACAGGGAGAGGTTGAACCCGGCGACGACGAAGACGGCCATGGCCAGCTGCTGCGAGGCGGGGATGTCCAGCGTGGCGATCTCGCCGGTGACCCGGGCCGCGCCGACGATGCCCATCGGGGAGTCCGGTTCACGCGGGCCGTCGCCGAAGGCCGCGTCCCACAGGGCGGGGATCTTGCCCGGCAGGGCGACGAGGGAGTCGACCGCGTCGCCGACCCGGTCGCCCATCCAGGTCACGGACTGGCCGAAGTCCTGCTTGACCACGCCGCGGGCCGGGGTGAAGCCGAGGAAGCCGGCCTTGACGTACTCGCCCTGGACGTAGGCGCCGCTGGAGTCCTTCTTGTTGACCTGGTTGGTGGCGATCTTCGCGTGCAGGGTCAGCTGGTGCCCCTTGCGGTCGACGACGATCGCCACGTCCTTGCCCGCGCTCTCGCGGATCCGGTCCGAGAGCGTGTTCCAGTCGTCGGTCGGCACGCCGCCGAAGGAGACGATCCTGTCGCCCGCCTTCACGCCGGCGTCGGCGGCCGGGGACGCCGGGTCGGACTTCTTGCAGCTGTCGCGGTGCTGGCTCTGCGCGATGACGCAGGGGGAGACGGATTCGACGCTGGTCGTCTCCTGCTGGATGCCGAAGCCCATGAGTACCGTGAGGAACAGGCCGATCGCGAGGATCAGGTTCATGAACGGGCCCGCGAACATGACGATGACCCGCTTCCACGGCTTGCGCGTGTAGAACATGCGCGTCTCGTCGCCCGGCTTGAGTTCCTCGAAGGCCGCCGAGCGGGCGTCCTCGATCATGCCGCGCCACGGTGAGGTGGAGCGGGCGGAGACCCGGCCGGCGTCGTCGGGCGGGAACATGCCGATCATGCGGATGTACCCGCCGAGCGGGACGGCCTTGATCCCGTACTCGGTCTCACCCTTCTTCCGCGACCAGACGGTCGGGCCGAAGCCGACCATGTACTGCGGGACGCGGATGCCGAAGAGCTTGGCCGTGGACAGGTGCCCCAGCTCGTGCCACGCGATCGAGACGAGCAGGCCCACCGCGAAGACCACTATGCCGAGGATGAACATCAAGGTCGTCATGCACGCGCCTCCGCGGTCGCCGTCGTGGCAGTCAGTTCGCGGGCCCGGGCCCGCGCCCAGGTCTCCGCTTCGAGGACGTCCGACACGGTGAGTGAAGTTCCCGCGACCGGGGTGCCGTGCTCCTCGACCACCCGGATGACGGTCTCCATGATGCCGTTGAAGGGCAGCGCGCCGCCCAGGAAGGCCTCGACGCACTCCTCGTTGGCCGCATTGAACACCGCCGGGGCGGTCCCCGCGAGCTGCCCCACGTGCCGGGCGAGGTTCACCGAGGGGAAGGCCTCGTCGTCCAGCGGGAAGAACTCCCACGTGGAGGCCTTGCTCCAGTCGAAGGCGGGCGCCGCACCGGGAACGCGTTCGGGCCAGCCCAGACCGATGGCGATGGGCCCGCGCATGTCGGGGGGCGTCGCCTGAGCGATCGTGGATCCGTCGGTGAACTCGACCATCGAGTGGACATACGACTGCGGATGCACGACCACCTCAATGCGGTCGAAGGGAATGTCGTAGAGGAGGTGCGCCTCGATGACCTCCAGTCCCTTGTTCACGAGGGTCGCCGAGTTGACCGTGATCACCGGGCCCATCGCCCAGGTGGGGTGGGCGAGGGCGTCCTGGACGGTGACGTCCGCCAGCTCGGCCCTGGTCCGGCCGCGGAAGGGGCCGCCGGACGCGGTGACGACCAGCTTGCGCACGTCGGCGCGGGTGCCGGCGGCCAGGGACTGGAAGAGGGCGGCGTGCTCGGAGTCGACCGGGATGATCTGCCCGGGCTTGGCGAGGGCCTTGACCAGCGGGCCGCCGACGATCAGCGACTCCTTGTTGGCCAGCGCCAGGGTGCGGCCGGCCTCCAGGGCGGCGAGGGTGGGCGCGAGGCCGATGGACCCGGTGATGCCGTTGAGCACGGTGTGGCACTCGGATCCGGCGACCTGGGTGGCCGCCTCCGGTCCGGCGAGGATCTCGGGCAGCGGCTCCCCGGTGCCGTACTCGGCGGCGAGCGCCTCGCGCAGCGCGGGTACGGCGTCCTCACGGGCGACCGCGACGGTGCGCACCCGCAGCCGGCGCGCCTGCTCGGCGAGGAGGGCGACCCGGCCGCCGTTGGCGGAGAGGGCGGTGACCCGGAAGCGGTCGGGGTTGCGCAGCACGAGGTCGATGGCCTGGGTGCCGATGGATCCGGTGGAGCCGAGGATCACCACGTCCTTGGGACCGTCCCCGGCGAGGGGGTCGTAGACGAGGTGCGGGTCGGCGAGGGGTGCCGGATGGGCGGGACTGTCGGTCATCCCCCCATTGTGGCCGCAAGCGGCGGGCGCCCGGACAGGGCGTCCCCCGGGCGGGTTTCCCGGCGGCTTTCGTCGCCGGACCGGGTGAATTCGCGCGCATCGGCTTCCCGCGCATGGCATCCTGCCCGCTGAAGCCCGTCACAGAGGGCCACAGGGGGAGGAGCCCACAACCATGAACCGCATGCGCACGACCATGACCGTCCTGGCCGCGGCGGGGGTCGTCACCGCCGCTCAGCTCGGTCTGGCCGGATCCGCGTCGGCCGCGACGCGTGCGCCGCAGAGCAGCAGCGGCTGCCCGGTGAACCTGGTCTACCCGAGCCGCTTCTACGTCGACTCGCACGGCTGGGTCACCAACGGCGGCCTGTACTTCGGGATCAAGAACAAGAGCACCACCAAGAGCTTCAAGAAGGTCACGTTCACGGTCACGAACGTCAAGAACATCCGCTTCGGCAAGGCCAAGCCGACCGGCGGCAAGGTCACCAAGAACACGACCACGACGGTGTCCGTGTACACGGCGACGCTGAAGAAGAAGGCCAGCCTGGGCGTGCGGGTGCCCTCGCACCTGCTCAACACCCGCTCCTACAAGGTGAAGTTCACCCTGAAGGGCACCGGCTGGAACTGCGCCTCGAACCAGGGCACCTGGGGCGTCTGAGTGCTATCCGGGGCACCCGGTGCGTGATCCCGGGTGCCCCGGTCCGGGCGGGGCGGCTCAGCCCTCGAAGGGGCGCCGCTCGTTCGGCCGTGCGGCGGGTCCGGGGGTCGCGTCCGCGATCCACGGGCCGTCGCCGGAGGGGTCGATGACACCCTCCTCCAGCCATGTGTAGGCCCCGCCGAGGACGCCCTTGACCACCTTGCGGTCGAGGTCGTCGGTGTTGGTCCACAGGCGGCCGAAGAGTTCCTCGATCCGGATGCGGGCCTGGCGGCAGAAGGCGTCGGCGAGCTGGTAGGCCTCGCGGCCGTGCTCGCCCTCGCCGCGCAGCCGCTCGGCGCGGACACAGGCCGCGCTCATCGCGAACAGTTCGGCGCCGATGTCCACGATCCGGCCGAGGAAGCCCTGCTTGGTCTCCATCCGGCCCTGCCAGCGGGACATCGCGTAGAAGGTGGAGCGGGCCAGCTTGCGGGCGGTGCGCTCGACGTAGCGCAGGTGGCCGGAGAGGTCGACGGCGTGCCGGAACTCGCCGTAGGAGGTGGGCAGCTGTCCGGGGCCCGCGACCAGTTTCGGCAGCCACTTGGCGTAGAAGACGCCCGCGTTCGCCCCGGCCCTGGCCTTGTCGGACAGGGACTTGTCGGGGTCGATGAGGTCACCGGCGACCGAGAGGTGGGCGTCGACCGCCTCGCGGGCGATGAGGAGGTGCATGATCTCCGTGGAGCCCTCGAAGATGCGGTTGATGCGCAGGTCGCGCAGGATCTGCTCGGCCGGGACACCGCGTTCGCCCCTGGCCCGTAGTGACTCGGCCGTCTCGTAGCCGCGGCCGCCGCGGATCTGGACCAGCTCGTCGGCCATCAGCCAGGCCATCTCCGAACCGTAGAGCTTGGCCAGGGCGGCCTCGATGCGGATGTCGTTGCGGTCCTCGTCGGCCATCTGGGAGGACAGGTCGAGGACGGCTTCGAGCGCGAAGGTGGTGGCCGCGATGAAGCTGATCTTGGAGCCGACGGCCTCGTGCAGTGCCACCGGCTTGCCCCACTGCTCCCGTTCGGCCGCCCACTCGCGGGCGATCTTCAGGCACCACTTGCCGGCGCCGGCGCACATCGCGGGCAGGGAGAGCCGGCCGGTGTTGAGGGTGGTGAGCGCGATCTTCAGCCCGGAGCCCTCGGGGCCGATGCGGTTGGCCGCGGGCACCCGGACCCGGTGGAAGCGGGTGACGCCGTTCTCGATGCCGCGCAGGCCCATGAACGCGTTGCGGTTCTCGACGGTGACGCCCTCGGAGGTCGCCTCCACCACGAAGGCGGTGATGCCGCCCTTGTGCCCCTCGGACTTCGGCACCCGTGCCATCACGACGAGCAGGTCGGCGACCACCCCGTTGGTGGTCCACAGTTTCACCCCGTCGAGGATGTAGTCGTCGCCGTCGGGCACGGCCGTGGTGGCCAGGCGCGCCGGGTCGGAGCCGACGTCCGGCTCGGTCAGCAGGAAGGCCGAGATGTCGGTGCGGGCGCAGCGGGGCAGAAAGGCGTCCCGCTGCTCCTGGGTGCCGAAGAGCTTCAGCGGCTGCGGTACGCCGATCGACTGGTGCGCGGAGAGCAGCGCGCCGACGGCGGGGCTCACGGAGCCGACCAGGGCGAGGGCCTTGTTGTAGTAGAGCTGGGTGAGGCCGAGACCGCCGTACTTGGGGTCGATCTTCATGCCGAGGGCGCCCAGTTCCTTCAGGCCGGTCACGACCTCGTCGGGGATGCGGGCCTCGCGCTCGATGCGGGCCGGGTCGATGACCGTCTCGCAGAAGGCGCGCAGCCGGGCGAGGAACTCCTCGCCGCGCCGGACGGACTCGCCGTCGGGGAGCGGGTGGGGGTGGATCAGGTCGAGCCGGAAACGCCCGAGGAACAGTTCCTTGGCGAAGCTGGGCTTGTGCCAGTCCTGCTGCCGGGCGGCCTCCGCCACCTGACGGGCCTCGCGCTCGGTGACGTTGGTGCGTGGGGTGGTGGTGGCGGACATGGAGGCTCACCTCGCCGCGAAGAGGGATGATTGCGGACCGTTCGCTACCGATCGGTGCTACTGGATCGTTGGTACCCGAAACGGCCCGGCCCCACCACCCCTCGCGCGTCCGAACGGCCGAAAGGCCTGCCGCGGTGCGGGGTCCGTTGTTCAGGCCGCGGTCCAGGCCTCGGTGCGGCCGACCTCGGTCGCCGTCCCCGCACCGGAGACGGGCCGGCGCGCCGTGGAGCGCCTGGTGCCAGTCTGGGGGGCGCGGCGCCGCAGTCGTGCTGCTGGACCGGCGCCGGCGCGGCGCCCTGACATCCCCGTGACCCGGGTGCCCCGCCGTAGGGGCCACGCCCCCTGCGTGCCTCGTCCCCGTTGTCCACGGCGTGCTCCAGCGGGCGCCAGGAGACGGTGCGGATCGAGCCGTGGGGCCCGGACGCGGTCCGGGTCCGCGCCCGGCTCGACGGCCCGGCCCGGGTATTCGGGCGTTCTGCGCTCAGGGGGCCCCGCGAGTTCCTACGCTTGCCTCACGACAGTGCGGCTGACGGGCAGTCAGGGGAGAACGTGGGCACGGAGATCGTTCAGGTGGTGGAGCAGGCCGGTCCGTATCTGACGGCGGCCGTCGGCGCGTACGGGGCGGCGGTGCTCGCCCGTGCCGAGAACGCGGCGGCCGACGCGACCGCCGACGTGGGGTGCCGGCTGCTGCGGGCGGTGTGGCGGCGCGGGGACGCGCGGCACCGGGCCGCCCTGGAGACTGCCGTGGCGGAGGCCGCCGCGGAGCCGGGCGACGCCGATGCCGCGGGTGCCCTGCGGCAGCAGATCAAGCGGGTGCTGCGGGAGGACCCGGAGCTGCTGAGCGAGCTGGCCGCGCTGCTGCGCACGGCGGGCGCGGTCACGGTGAACGTCTCGGGAACGCGGGCGATCGGCGCACGGAGCATCGGGATCGCGGTGTCCGGCGACCACAACACGATTCGTCCTCCGCGGTCGTGACACCGGCCGCACCGGCCGGCCCACGGCGCGAAGCCGAACGGCCGGAGCCCCCGCACAGTGGGCTCCGGCCGTTCTGCCCGACCTGTCCGTGGCAGGTCAGAGCGCGAGACCGGTGAGAACCAGTACGCGCTCGTAGGTGTAGTCCTCCATCGCGAACCGCACGCCCTCGCGGCCCACACCGGACTGCTTGGCGCCGCCGTACGGCATCTGGTCGGCGCGGTAGGACGGGACGTCGCCGATCACCACGCCACCGACCTCAAGGGCGCGGTGGGCGCGGAAGGCGACCTGGAGGTCGTGGGTGAACACGCCCGCCTGGAGGCCGTACTTGGAGTCGTTGACCGCGGCGAACGCCTCGGCCTCGCCATCCACCTTCTGCACGGTGAGGACCGGTCCGAAGACCTCCTCGCAGGCGATCGTCACGTTCGCCGGCACGTCGGCGAGGACGGTCGGCGCGTAGGAGGCGCCGTCGCGGTCGCCGCCGGTGAGCAGGGTGGCGCCGGCCTCGACCGCCTCCTTGACCCACGACTCCACGCGCTTGGCGGCGTCCTCGCTGACCAGCGGACCGACATCGGTCTTGTCGTCGGAGGGGTCACCGGTGGCCTGGGCCTCGACGGCGGCGACGATGCGCGGCAGCAGGCGGTCGTGGACGGATGCGTCGACGATCACGCGCTGCACGGAGATGCAGGACTGGCCGCCCTGGTAGTTGGAGAAGGTCGCGATGCGGGTCGCGGCCCAGTCCAGGTCGGCGTCGCTCGCGAAGTCGGCGAGGACGACGGCCGCGCCGTTGCCGCCCAGCTCCAGTGTGCAGTGCTTGCGCGGCACCGAGTCCATGATCGCGTAGCCGACCTTCTCGGAACCGGTGAAGGAGATGACCGGCAGGCGCTCGTCCTGGACGAGGGCGGGCATCTTCTCGTTGGCGACCGGGAGGATCGACCAGGAGCCGGCCGGCAGGTCGGTCTCGGCGAGCAGGTCACCGAGGATCAGGCCGGACAGCGGGGTGGCCGGGGCCGGCTTGAGGATGATCGGGGCGCCGGCGGCGATCGCCGGGGCGACCTTGTGGGCGCACAGGTTCAGCGGGAAGTTGAACGGCGCGATGCCGAGGACGACGCCCTTCGGGAAGCGGCGGGTGAGCGCCAGGCGGCCCTGGCCGCCGGCGTCGGTGTCGAGCCGCTGGGCCTCGCCGCCGTTGAAGCGGCGGGCCTCCTCGGCGGCGAACCGGAACACGGAGACGGCGCGGCCGACCTCGCCCCGGGCCCACTTGATGGGCTTGCCGTTCTCGGCGGAGATCAGCTGGGCGATCTCCTCGGTGCGCTCGGCGAGCCGCTTGCTGACGTGGTCGAGGGCCGCGGCGCGCACATGCGCGGGGACGGCTGCGAAGTCGTCCCGCACGGCGTACGCGGCGGCCACGGCCTCCTCGACCTGGTCGTCGGTCGGCACGCTGACCTTGCCGACGAGCCGGCCGTCCCACGGCGAGGTGACGTCGAAGGTGTCCTCGCCGGTGACCTGGCGGCCGGCGAGCCAGAAGGCGTGGGTGGAAGTCATTGAGTCGTCCCGGCCCTTCCGCGTTGTGGGTGTGCTTTCGGTTCGTGGTCCACGGTAGGGCGGGGGCGGGCGGGGGGCGCTTGTCCGAGTAGGAGCAGTCGGCGGGCGGGGTGCGCCGGATTGGCACGGTGGGCCGCGGGCGCCGGGCCACCCCGCCGCCCCGCGGGTCACTCCGCCGACGTGGCCTTCAGGGCGAGCCACAACTCCATCCGGACGTCGGGATCGTCCAGGCTGCGCCCCAGGATCTCCTCGACCCTCCGCATCCGGTAGCGCAGCGTGTGCCGGTGCACCCCGAGGTCGGCCGCGGCCGCGTCCCACTGGCCGTGCCGGGACAGCCACGCCCGCAGCGAGGCGACCAGGTCCCCGCGCCCCGTGGCGTCGTGCTCGTGCAGTGCCCGCAGCAACCCGTCCGCGAACGCCTTCACAGCGTCGTCGGCCAGCAGCGGCAGTACCGAGCCCGCGGCGAGCTGCTCGTGCTCGACCAGCACCCGGCCCCGCCGGCGCGCCACCGACAGCGCCTGCTCGGCCTGCTTGTAGGCGGCGGCCGCGGCTATCGGGCCGGCCGGCGCGGACAGCCCGACGACCAGTTCGTCCTCCTCCGCCGCCCCCTGCTCCGGCGTGGCCCGTGCCCGCTCCAGTCCCGCCGCGTGCGCGGCGCAGGCGGCCACCGCCGCTCCGCCGTCCGCGGCCAGCACCACCAGCCGCTCCCCCTCGGGCACGACGAGCACGGCCTCCCCGGACCGGGCGGCCGCCGACTCCACGGTTTCGGTGAGCCCGCCCAGCGGGTCGCCGCCGGACACCGACTCGGCGACGATTATCCGGAACGGCGCGTCCAGCAGCCCGCCGTACAGGTCGCCGGCGACGGCCCGCGCGTGGTCGGGCTCCCCGGCCAGCAGCATGCGCAGCACCGCCGTGCCGATGCGCTGCTCGGCCTCGTACAGGGAGCGGGAGCGTTCGGTGGTGAGGGTGAGCAGGGCGATCGCGGAGTGCACGGCGTACCGCTCGGCGGTGCCGAGGGCGGTGGCCGTGCCCACGGCGAGCGCCGCCCTCGGCCGCCGGCCGGTTCCCAGGGAGTGCAGCTCGACCCGGTCCTCGTGCTCGGGTCCGCCGACGACCGAGGAGGCGGGCGCGGGCCGCTCCCGGAGCCGTTCGACCTCGGCGGTGAGCCGGGCGGCGCGCCGGCCGGCCCACTCCGGCGCCGCCGCGACGACGGCCCCCGAGGCGTCGTAGAGCGCCGCCCAGCCGTCGACCTGCCCGGCGAGCGCGGTGAGCAGGCCTTCCGGCCCGGCGCCGAGGGCCTGCCGGGTCAGTTCGCGCTGGGCGGCGAAACCGGCCGTGACCGCGCGGTACTGGTCGGCGGCGATCGCCGCGGACACGGCCTTGCTGATGGCGAGGAAGGGGGTGCGGCGGGGCACCTCCAGCAGGGGCAGGCCCTCCCGTGCGCAGGCGCCGACCAGCGCCTCGGGTATGTCGTCGTAGTTGACGCCGACGGCGAAGCCGAGCCCCACGACGCCCGCCCCGGCCAGCCGCCGTACGTAGCGGCGCATCGCCTCCGGGTCCTCCGCGTCCAGCTTGAGCGCGGTGATCAGCAGCAGCTCGCCGCCCTCCATGTAGGGGACGGGGTCGGCCAGCTCGCTGACGTGCGCCCAGCGGACGGGCACGTCGAGGCGGTCCTCGCCCGCGCGCACGGTCAGCTTGAGCGCGGAGTGGTGGACGAGCGAGGCGAGGGTCGGGGGCATGAGGCCTTCACGGTGAGGGAGGTCCGGCGATCACGGTGATCTTTTGGCCGCAGCGTACGAACGGCCTACGCCGATTCTGCCTCACCGTACGATCGACTGCCGGTCCTCCGCCCGCTCCCGTCCGCCGGGCCCGCGCCCGTGCCTCATCCGCGCAGGTCCACCAGCAACGGCGGCGCGTGTTCCCCCCGCACGGTGGTCAGCGACAGCACGGCGTGCCCGGGCGGCACGCCGTGGGCCAGCTCGGACGCCGACCAGCGCTCCCGCTCGACCTGCCGGACGGTGACGGCCCGGGCCGTCGGAGCCTGTCCGGTGATGACCCGGCGCAGCATGTGCACGGCCTTCCCGGCCGGGGTCTCGGCGATGATCTGCCGGTCGGTGACGTCCCGGGTCTCGGTCCACTCCTTCCCCCAGACCTCGGCGAAGTCCTGCCCGTCCCAGGGGGTGAGCCCGGCCAGCGCCATCCGGCAGCCGGTGGCGCCGAGCAGCGGTCCGCGCAGCGGCCGGGGCACGTCGTCCAGGGTGCGCAGGGTGAGCACCGCGCCGGCGCCGGCCGACCGGAGCCGCTGGATGCCCCGCACGGCCTCCGGGGTGACGACACCGGAGGCGTCGTCGAGCAGCAGGCAGGCGAAGAGGGACCGGTCCTCCCGGGCCGTCACGGCGGCCGTGAACTGGGCGAGCACCAGCCGGGCGAGGATCCGGGAGGCGTCCGCGTGCCCGCGCTCGGGCAGGTCGATCCGCACCCGGACCGGGTGGTCGAGGGCCTTGAGCGAGAAGGGCCGGGTCTGGCCGGAGGTGTCGAAGAAGGAGGCGAAGGCCGGCCGGTCGAGCAGCGCGATCCGGTCGGCGAGCACCGTGCCGACGTCACCGGGGTGGGCCATCTGCCGCTCCCGGGCGTCGAGTTCCCTGAGCAGCGGCTGCTGCCCCGCGTCGGTCAGCGCCTTGCGCAGCGCGGCCAGCGGGCCGGGGGTGCCGTCGAGGAGCTGGCGCAGCTCGGGCACGGACGGGAACCGGTCGTGGACGGCGCGGAACGGGCCCAGCAGCTGGGCGAGGACCGTGGTGGAGCGGCGGCTGTCACCGCCCGGGTGCGGGTCGGCGAGGTCGCCGACGAGGGCCTCGGCGAGTATGGCGGCGGCCTCGTCGGGGTCGGTGGTGCCGCCGTAGAGGTCGAGGTCGTACACGGACTCGGGGTGGCCGATGCGCACGACGACGTCGTAGGACTCGGCCGGGCCGAGTCCGGCGCCCGCCGCGCCGACGACCACGGCGGAAGCGCGGCCGGCGAGGGCGTGCAGGCACAGGGACTCGGCGAGGGGCCGCACCACTGCGCCGGTCTTGCCGGAGCCGGCCGGGCCGACGGCGAGCAGGGAGGTGCCGAGCAGGTCGGGGTCGAGACCGAGGCCGGCGCCCCGGTACTGGAAGGGGTTGCGGGGGTCGTCGGCGGCGGTGCCGAGCCGGACCTGTCCGGCGAGCAGGTCGTGCCGGGCGTGCCGGGCGGGCAGGTCGCGTTCGCCGGAGGGGTGCAGGCAGGCGGCGGCGCCGTCCTTGAGCACGGCGCCGGTGAACGTGGCGAGGGAGTGCCGGCCCGACCGCACGCCCTGCCAGGCCCGGCTGATCCGGGCGTGGTCGACGTCCCGCATCAGCCCGGCCCTCGCCTCGGCGGCGAGCCGGTCGGCGGCGTCGTGCGCGCCGGCGGCGCGCAGGTGCGGGAACTCGGCGGGGTCGTGCTCGGGGGCGGGGGCCTCCGGCGCGGCCTGCGCGGGGCGCATCCGGGCGACGACGAAGCGCCGCCACACCTCGCCCCAGCGGCCGAGCCGGCCGACGACGACGGCGATGGCGAGGATGACCAGCAGCTGGTAGCCGTCGTACAGGAGCAGGTTGCCGATCTGGCTGTCGCTGCCGCGCCACGCGTCGGGGACGAGCAGGTCGAAGGGCACCCACCACCAGCTGCCGAGGTAGCCGTTCTGCAGCAGCGACCACATCAGCCAGCCCACGAGGAAGGCGATCAGCGCGCCGCTGAGCAGCTGCCGGGCCGGGGTCTCCTCGGGCTCCCGCTCCGGCCGCGGCAGGTGGCCGAAGCGCCACACGCCGGGCGCCGCCTGCGGCCGGGGTGCGCGCAGCCAGGCCAGGAAGGCGGAGCCGTCCGGCCTGGGCGGAGCCCCCGGCGGCATGGCGGGCATGGGTGGCACGGCACCCGCCTCAACGGGTGCCGCCGGGCGAGGTACCGGGTTCGCATGCGTGCCGCGTGCGTCCCGCGTCCCGTCGCTGTCCATCCGCCTGCCCCCTGACCAGCCGTTCCGTCCACTCTCAGCGAGTCAATCTAACGCCACGGCAAGGGGAGTTCACCGCTTACGCGGCCGAGAGGGGCCCCCGGCCGGGCGCACGCCGGCCCGCGGGCTATGTCCACGACGGACAACGGCGGCCGTCGACAACGCCCACATGGAGCATGCCCGCCCTCCGGTACCGGTCTTAGCCTGCGAGAAAAGAAGGCAAGCGTCCGTAATACCCCCCCAGGAGCCCCGCATGACCGCACTTCCGCAGGAGCGCCGCGTCGTCACCGCCATTCCCGGCCCGAAGTCGCAGGAGCTGCAGGCCCGCCGCACCGCCGTGGTCGCGCAGGGCGTGGGCTCCACGCTGCCGGTCTTCGTCACCCGCGCCGGCGGCGGCGTCATCGAGGACGTCGACGGCAACCGTCTGATCGACTTCGGCTCCGGCATCGCCGTGACGAGCGTCGGCGCCTCCGCCGAGGCCGTCGTACGCCGCGCGAGCGCCCAGCTCGCCGACTTCACCCACACCTGTTTCATGGTCACCCCCTACGAGGGCTACGTGGCGGTCGCCGAGGCCCTCGCGGAGCTGACCCCCGGCGACCATGCCAAGAAGTCCGCGCTGTTCAACTCCGGCGCCGAGGCCGTCGAGAACGCCGTCAAGATCGCGCGTGCGTACACCAAGCGGCAGGCCGTGGTCGTGTTCGACCACGGTTACCACGGCCGGACCAACCTGACCATGGCGCTCACCGCCAAGAACATGCCGTACAAGCACGGCTTCGGTCCGTTCGCCCCCGAGGTCTACCGCGTCCCGGTCGCCTACGGCTACCGCTGGCCGACCGGTGCGGAGAACGCCGGCCCCGAGGCCGCCAAGCAGGCCATCGATCAGATCACCAAGCAGGTCGGCCCGGACAACGTGGCCGCGATCATCATCGAGCCGGTGCTCGGCGAGGGCGGCTTCATCGAGCCGGCCAAGGGCTTCCTGCCGGCGATCCGCCAGTTCGCCGCCGACAACGGCATCGTCTTCGTCGCCGACGAGATCCAGTCCGGCTTCTGCCGCACCGGCCAGTGGTTCGCGTGCGAGGACGAGGGCATCGTGCCGGACCTGATCACGACCGCCAAGGGCATCGCCGGCGGTCTGCCGCTGGCCGCCGTGACCGGCCGCGCCGAGATCATGGACGCCGCGCACGCCGGCGGCCTCGGTGGCACGTACGGCGGCAACCCGGTCGCCTGCGCCGGTGCGCTCGGCGCCATCGAGACGATGAAGGAGCTCGACCTCAACGGGAAGGCCAAGCGCATCGAGGAGGTCATGAAGGGCCGCCTCGCCGCCATGGCGGAGAAGTTCGACATCATCGGCGACGTCCGCGGCCGGGGCGCGATGATCGCCATCGAGCTGGTCAAGGACCGCGCCACCAAGGAGCCGAACCCGGAGGCCACCGCCGCCCTCGCCAAGGCCTGCCACGCCGAGGGCCTGCTGGTCCTGACCTGCGGCACCTACGGCAACGTGGTGCGCTTCCTGCCCCCGCTCGTCATCGACGAGAACCTCCTGGGTGAGGGCCTCGACATCGTCGAGCAGGCCTTCGCGCGCCTGTGATCCCGCGCATCTGAGCGACTGGTCCGCACCTCTGAAGGGCGCCTGCGGCAGCCGTGTGAAGAAGGTGTGCGGGGTGGATGACGGGACGCGATTCCGTCTGCCCAAGCGCCTCGGGCTGCCGTAGGTTCTACCCAGATGAGAGATACACCCCGCTCACAGGGGACTGTGGGCGGTCTCAGGCCGGGGCCTCCCCAGCTTCGACCTGGTCGTGCCCTCGCGCACACAACCGGCGCCTGACGCCGGGATCTCCTCACCGATCGGACGGTCGCCGCCCCAAACCCCCCGGGGCGAGCGACGTTCCGGTCCGGACGGCCGCCCCGGAACCACCCCCCCTTGTTCCGGGGCGGCCGGCCTCCTTCACCCTCCTTCGCCCTCCTTCCCGCTCGTGGCGGCCGGACCTGCGAAGCTGGTTCCCGTGTCGACCTCAGTCCGCCGCCTGCTGCTCCTCGGTGTCCCGGCCGTCCTCTTCGCCCTGATCACCTGGCAGGTCGTCGTCCACGGCCCGCTGCTGCGGCTGGACGCCCGGCTCAGCCGCTCCCTCGTGCACCCTGACGGGTTCTCCCAGGCCCTGTCCGACCTCGGCAACGTCCAGGTCGCCGTCCCCGTGCTCGCCGCGTCTCTCACGTACGCCGCCTGGCGGGGCCGGTCCGGCGGCGGGGGCCGGTGGTGGCTGCCGCCCCTCGCCGCCGCCGTGCCGATGGCTCTGGTCCCGGCGATCGTCGTACCGCTGAAGGAGTGGACCGCCCGGCCGGGAACCCCCGTGGTGCCTCCGGGGGTGGGCTACTTCCCGTCCGGCCATACGGCGACGGCGGCGGTCGCGTACGGTTCCGCGACCCTGCTCCTGCTGCCGTGGCTGCGCTCCCCCGCCGCCCGCCGGGCCCTCGTCGGTGTCTGCGCGGCCCTCGTCATCGGCGTGTCCTACGGCCTGGTCCGCCACGGCTGGCACTGGCCGCTGGACGTGGTGGCCAGCTGGTGTCTGTGCACGGTGCTGCTGACCACCCTGTCCCTCGTGCTCGGCGTCAGCCGAAGTAGGCGTCGAAGTTCCGCTGGAACTCCCAGTTCGAGTAGCGGTCCCAGTTCACCGACCACGTCATCAGGCCCCGCAGCGCCGGCCACGTCCCGTGGGTCGCGTACGAGCCGCAGTTCGTCCTCTTCGTCAGGCAGTCCAGGGTCCTGGTGACCTCGGACGGGGAGAGGTGTCCGTTGCCCGCGTTGGTCGACGCCGGCATGCCGATGGCGACCTGGTCGGGGCGCAGCGGCGGGAAGACGTTGTCCGCGTCGCCGGCGACCGGGAAGCCGGTGAGCAGCATGTCGGTCATGGCGATGTGGAAGTCGGCGCCGCCCATGGAGTGGTACTGGTTGTCCAGACCCATGATCGGACCCGAGTTGTAGTCCTGGACGTGCAGCAGGGTCAGGTCGTCGCGCAGGGCGTGGACGACCGGTAGGTACGCCCCGCAGCGCGGGTCCTGACCGCCCCATTTGCCGGTGCCGTAGTACTGGTAGCCGTTCTGCACGAAGAAGGTCTCGGGCGCCATGCTCAGCACGAACTTCGAGCCGTACCTGGCCTTCAGGGTCTTCAGCGCCGAGATCAGGTTCACGATCACGGGGGTCGTGGGGTTCTTGAAGTCCGTGTCGTTCGCGTTCAGGGACAGCGAGTGGCCCTCGAAGTCGATGTCGAGGCCGTCGAGGCCGTACTCGTCGATGATCTTCGACACCGAGGAGACGAAGGTGTCGCGGGCGGCCGTCGTCGTCAGTTGGACCTGGCCGTTCTGGCCGCCGATCGAGATGAGCACCTTCTTGCCGGCCGCCTGCCTGGCCTTGATCGCCGCCTTGAAGTCCGCGTCGCTCTCCACGTTCGGGCACTCGGTGACGGGGCACCGCTCGAAGCGGATGTCGCCGGAGGTGGTCGAGGTCGGCTCGCCGAAGGCCAGGTCGATGACGTCCCAGCTGTCGGGGACGTCCGCGAGACGGGTGTAGCCGGAGCCGTTGGCGAAGCTCGCGTGGAGGTAGCCGACCAGGGCGTGGGCGGGCAGGCCGCCGGAGCCACCGGTGCCGGTGCCGGTCGTGGCCGTGACGACCGCGGACTTCGCGGACTCGCCGGCGTCGTTGCTCGCCGTGACCTGGAAGCCGTACGCGGTCGAGGCCGCGAGACCGGTGACGGTCGCCGAGGTGCCGCTCACCGTCTGCACCCTGACCCCGTCCCGGTAGACGGCGTAGCTCGTGGCGCCGGTGACCGCCGACCAGGACAGGCCCACCGAGGACGAGGTGACCGACGTGGCCCTCAGGCCGGTGGGCGGGGCGGGCGGCTGGCCGGTGGTGCCGCCGCCCGGGCCGACCAGCGAGATGTCGTCGGCGTAGTAGGCGCCGGTGCCGTACCAGCCGTGGGTGTGGATCGTGACCCTGGTGGTCGTGGCGCCGGTACGGAACGTGGTGGCGAGCTTCTGCCAGTCGGGGGCGGACTGGGTCCAGGCGGAGACGTCGGTGGTGCCGGTGCCGCTCGCGCCGAGGTAGACGTAGGAGCCCCGGACGTAGCCGGACAGCGTGTACTGGGAGTCGGGCTGGACGGTCACCGTCTGCGCGCACTGGGCGTTGTCGCTGCCGGCCGGGGTGGCCTGGAGCGCGTGATCGCCGCCGTGGACAGGGGTGTTCACCGTCGTACCGGCCGTGCAGGTCCAGCCGGTCAGACCGGACTCGAACCCGCCGTTGCGGCTGACGTCCGCGTCGGCCGCACGGGCGGCCGACGAGAGCGCGGTGAGGCCGGGCACGGCCAGCAGGGCGGCCGTGAGCAGGGCGAGGACGGATCTGGGGCGTCTGGCGCCGTGAGCGCGTCGGGCGCGGTCCACAAGGGCCTCCGGGGTCAGGGGAGTTGGAGGGGTGGAGCGCCCTCAACTTGGTCCAGACCAATCCGGTTGTCAAGGTGTCGGGGCGCTATCCGCCGGCTCCCCCGGGTCGCGTGGGCCCCGCCGCCGCCTCGTGCATGGCAAGCTCCAGCAGCATGGGGTCGGTGAGCGTGCCCGCCCCGTCCGGTGCGACCAGCCAGCGCACGCTCCGGGCCGCCCGGCCGGGGTGCGGTACGACGATCCAGGTGCCGGGACCGGCGGCGCGGATACCGGTGCCGAGCCAGTGGGCCGCGGTGCCGGGCGGCACGAAGAACCCGACCCGGCGATCGCCGAAGTCGGCGAGCACCGGGCCGGGCCGGTCGAGCACGCGCGTGAGGACGTCCAGCGTCCGGTGGCCGAGACCGCCCGGCAGGATCAGGACGTCCCAGGCCCTGCCCGCGGGCAGCAGGGCGACCCCGAGGGGGTCGCGCTCCCACGCCCGGCGGCAGGCCTCGGGGTCCGGTGCGGCGGATGCCAGCCAGTGGACCGCCGTCTTGCGCCCAGTCATCGGAAAGCCCCCCTCTCTCGTGTGCGACGCGAGCGCGCCGCACACGAGAGAGGGGGGCACAGCGGGGGCATTACGCGGGTTCGGCGGCTCAGCTGTCGAAGCCCAGCCCCAGCCGGTCCATCGCCCGCAGCCACAGGTTGCGGCGGCCGCCGTGCGCGTCCGCGCGGGCCAGCGACCACTTGGTCAGGGCGATACCGGTCCAGGCGAAGGGCTCCGGCGGGAACGGCAGCGGCTTCCTGCGGACCATCTCCAGCTCCGTCCGCTCCGTGCGCTCCCCGTCCAGCAGGTCCAGCATCACGTCCGCGCCGAAGCGGGTGGCGCCCACGCCGAGGCCGGTGTAGCCGGCCGCGTACGCGACCTTTCCCTGGTGGGCCGTGCCGAAGAACGCCGAGAAGCGGGAGCAGGTGTCGATCGCGCCGCCCCAGGCGTGGGTGAAGCGGACGCCCTGCAGCTGCGGGAAGCAGGTGAAGAAGTGGCCGGCGAGCTTGGCGTACGTCTCCGGCCGGTCGTCGTACTCGGCGCGCACCCGGCCCCCGTAGGGGTAGATCGCGTCGTAGCCGCCCCACAGGACGCGGTTGTCGGCCGACAGCCGGAAGTAGTGGAACTGGTTGGCGCTGTCGCCCAGCCCCTGCCGGTTCTTCCAGCCGATCTCCGCCAGCTGCCCGGCGCTCAGCGGCTCGGTCATCAGCGCGTAGTCGTAGACCGGGACGGTGTACGAGCGCACGCGCCGCAGCAGGCTCGGGAAGACGTTGGTGCCGAGCGCGACCTTGCGGGCGCGGACCGCGCCGTAGGGCGTGCGTACGGCCATGCCGGCGCCGTACTGCTTCAGCGTGAGCGCGGGCGTGTGCTCGTACACCCGGACCCCCAGCTCGACGCACGCCCGCTTCAGGCCCCATGCCAGCTTGGCGGGGTGGAGCATGGCCACGCCCCGGCGGTCCCACAGGCCCGCCTCGAAGGTGGGCGAGTTCACCTGCTCGCGCACGGCGTCGGCGTCCAGGAACTCGATGCCGTCGGCCAGGCCCTTCTCCGTCAGCTCGTGGTGCCAGTCGCGCAGCTCCGCGGCCTGGTAGGGCTCGGTGGCGACGTCGATCTCACCGGTGCGCTCGAAGTCGCAGTCGATGCCGTGCCGGGTGATCGCGGCCTCGATCCCGTCGAGGTTGCGCCGGCCCAGCTCCTCCAGCTTGTGGATCTCGCCGGGCCAGCGGGCCAGGCCGTTGGGCAGGCCGTGGGTGAGCGAGGCGGCGCAGAAGCCGCCGTTGCGGCCGGAGGCGGCCCAGCCCACCTCGCGGCCCTCCAGCAGGACGACGTCCCGCCCGGGGTCGCGCTCCTTGGCGTTGAGCGCGGCCCACAGTCCGCTGTAGCCGCCGCCGACGACCAGCAGGTCGCAGGTCTCGGTGCCGGTTAGCGCGGGCTCGGGGTGGGGCTTGCCGGGGTCTTCCAGCCAGTACGGGACCGGCTGGGCTTCGGAAAGAGAGGCGATCCAGTTGTCTTTGCCACGACTCATGGCGCTTGGGGCCATGATTTCAACTCCCTACGAAGGATGCGCGCCGGAAAGGCTCACGCCTTCTGCTTGTTCCGGCGGTTGCCGACGACCATCGAGGTCAGGACGAACAGCACGGCGACCAGGAACATGGCCGTGCCGATGACGTTGATCTGCACGGGCGTTCCGCGCTGCGCCGAGCCCCACACGAACATGGGGAAGGTGACGGTGGAGCCCGCGTTGAAGTTGGTGATGATGAAGTCGTCGAAGGAGAGCGCGAACGACAGCAGCGCGCCCGCGGCGATGCCGGGTGCCGCGATGGGCAGGGTGACCCTCAGGAAGGTCTGCACCGGCCCCGCGTACAGGTCCCGGGCGGCCTCCTCCAGGCGCGGGTCCATCGACATCACGCGCGCCTTGACCGCGACGACGACGAAGCTCAGGCAGAACATGATGTGCGCGATCAGGATCGTCCAGAACCCCAGCTGGGCGCCCATGTTCAGGAAGAGCGTGAGCAGCGAGGCCGCCATGACGACCTCGGGCATCGCCATCGGCAGGAAGATCAGGGAGTTCACGGCGGACCGCGCGCGGAAGCGGTAGCGGACCAGCGCGAAGGCGATCATCGTGCCGAGCAGGGTGGCTCCGACGGTCGCCCAGAAGGCGATCTGGAGGCTGAGGGACAGCGAGCCGCACATGTCGGCGACGCCGCACGGGTCCTTCCACGCGGCCGTGGAGAACTGCTGCCACTCGTAGTTGAAGCGTCCCTTCGGCTTGTTGAAGGAGAACACCGTGACGACGACGTTCGGCAGCAGCAGATAGGCGAGCGTCAGCAGTCCGGCGATGACGACGAGATGGCGCTTGAGCCAGGTGACGAAGGGCATTAGACCAGATCCTCCGTCCCGGAGCGGCGGATGTAGACCGTGACCATGAGGAGGATCCCGGCCATGAGGATGAACGAGAGGGCGGCGGCCGTCGGGTAGTCCAGGATGCGCAGGAACTGCGTCTGGATGACGTTGCCGATCATGCGGGTGTCGGTCGAGCCGAGGAGTTCCGCGTTGACGTAGTCGCCGGTCGCCGGGATGAACGTCAGCAGCGTCCCGGAGACCACGCCGGGCATCGACAGCGGGAAGGTCACCTTGCGGAAGGTGGTCCACGGCCTGGCGTACAGGTCGCCGGCCGCCTCGTGCAGCCGTCCGTCGATCCGCTCCAGCGAGGTGTACAGCGGAAGGATCATGAACGGCAGGAAGTTGTACGTCAGGCCGCAGACGACGGCCAGCGGCGTGGCCAGGACCCGGTCCCCGGCCGTCCAGCCGAGCCAGTCGGTGAGGTCCAGGACGTGCAGCGAGTTCAGGGTGTGCACGACCGGGCCGCTGTCGGCGAGGATCGTCTTCCAGGCGAGGGTGCGGATCAGGAAGCTGGTGAAGAACGGGGCGATCACCAGAATCATGATCAGGTTCCGCCAGCGGCCCGCGCGGAAGGCGATGAGGTAGGCCAGAGGGTAGCCGAGCAGCAGGCACAGGGCCGTCGCGGCGGCGGCGTAGGACACCGAGCGCAGGAACTGCGGCCAGTAGTCGACGAGCGCGTCCCAGTAGGTCGCGAAGTGCCAAGTGACCCGGTAGCCGTCCTCCAAGGAGCCCGTCTGCACGGAGGTGGAGGCCTGGTAGATCATCGGCAGCGCGAAGAAGACGACGAGCCAGAGCAGGCCGGGCAGCAGCAGCCAGTAGGGCGTGAGCCGGCCGCGCCTGCGCGGGGGCTTCTTCGCGGGTTCGGCCGGGGCGAGGGGCGCGGGCGCCTCGGTTAGCGTCATCAGGCGTCCGCCTCTTCCTCGGTGCCCGCGTCGATGGCCTGGGCCGCGTCCAGGCCGAAGGTGTGGGCCGGGCTCCAGTGCAGGACGACGTCCGCACCGGGGACGAGCCGGCCGTCCCGCTCGACGTTCTGGACGTACACCGCGAACTCGTCGCAGACCGGGCTGTCGATGACGTACTGGGTGGAGACGCCGATGAAACTGGCGTCGGCGATCTTGCCGGTGAGGCGGTTGCGGCCCTCCGGGATCGAGCCGGCGTCGTCGGCGTGGGTGAGCGCGATCTTCTCCGGGCGGATGCCTACCAGCACCTTCCCGCCGGCCGTCGCCGGGGCGGAACAGCGCGCCTGCGGCAGCACCAGCTTGCCGCCGCCCGCCCTGAGCACGATGTCGTCGCCGTTCTTCGCGTCGACCTCGGCCTCGATGAGGTTGGAGGTGCCGAGGAAGTTGGCGACGAAGGTGGTCCGCGGGTTCTCGTACAGGTCGGCGGGCGAGCCGAGCTGCTCGACCCGGCCCCCGTTCATCACGGCGACCGTGTCGGCCATGGTCATGGCCTCCTCCTGGTCGTGGGTGACGTGGACGAAGGTGATGCCGACCTCGGTCTGGATGCGCTTGAGCTCCAGCTGCATCTGGCGGCGCAGCTTCAGGTCCAGGGCGCCGAGGGGCTCGTCGAGGAGGAGCACCTTCGGATGGTTGATGAGCGCGCGGGCCACGGCGACGCGCTGCTGCTGGCCGCCCGAGAGCTGGTGCGGCTTCTTGCGCGCCTGCTCGCCGAGCTGGACCAGCTCCAGCATCTCCTCGACCTGCTTCTTCACGCTCTTGATGCCGCGCCGGCGCAGACCGAAGGCGACGTTCTCGAAGATGTCGAGGTGCGGGAAGAGGGCGTAGGACTGGAACACCGTGTTGACGGGGCGTTTGTACGGCGGCAGGTGGGTGACGTCCTGGTCGCCGAGGTGCACCGTGCCGGAGGAGGGCTCCTCCAGACCGGCGATCATGCGCAGGGTGGTGGTCTTGCCGCAGCCGGACGCGCCGAGCAGGGCGAAGAAGGAGCCCTCGGGCACGGTCAGGTCGAGCGGGTGCACGGCGGTGAAGGAGCCGTAGGTCTTGGAGATCCCGGAGAGGCGGACGTCGCCGCTGTTGTCTGTCTTCATGGTCGTCACGCCCCTGTGAGCTTCGCGAACTTCTCTTCGTAGGCCGTCTCTTCCTTCTGGCTCAGTGAGCGGAAGGCGTGGGACCTGGCCTGCATGGCCTTGTCGGGAACGATCAACGGGTTGTTCGCCGCGTCCTCGTCGAGCTTCGCGAGGTAGGGCTTCACACCGTCGACGGGGGTCGCGTAGTTGATGTACGCGGCGAGCGCGGCGGCCTGCCGCGGCTCGTAGTAGAAGTCGATCAGCCGCTCGGCGTTCGTCTTGTGGCGCGCCTTGTTGGGGACCATGAGGTTGTCGGTCGACGTCATGTAGCCGCTGTCCGGGATGACGAAGTCGACGTCGGGGCTGTCCGCCTTGAGCTGGACCACGTCCCCGGCCCAGGCGACGCAGGCCGCTATGTCGCCCTTGGTGAGGTCCGAGGTGTAGTCGTTGCCGGTGAAGCGGCGGATCTGGCCCTTGTCGACGGCCTTCTGCAGCCGGGCCACCACCGCGTCGAAGTCGTCGTCGGTGAACTTCGCCGGGTCCTTGCCCATGTCGAGCAGCGTCATGCCGATGCTGTCGCGCATCTCGGACAGGAACGAGACGCGGCCCTTGAGCTTCGGGTTGTCGAGCAGGTCGGAGACCGACCTCACCTCGATGCCGTCGAGCGCCTTCTTGTTGTAGGCGATGACCGTCGGGATGCCCTGCCACGGGTAGGAGTAGGCCCGCCCGGGGTCCCAGTCCGGGTTACGGAACTGGGAGGAGAGGTTGGTGTAGGCGTTCGGCAGGTTGGAGGGGTCCAGTTTCTGGACCCAGCCGAGGCGGATCAGGCGGGCGGCCAGCCAGTCCGTGAGGACGATGAGGTCGCGGCCGGTGTTCTGGCCGGCGGCGAGCTGCGGCTTGATCTTGCCGAAGAACTCGTTGTTGTCGTTGATGTCCTCGGTGTACTTGACCGTGATGCCGGTCCGCCCGTGGAAGGTGTCGAGCGTCGGGTGGTGCTTGCCGCTGTCGTCGACGTCGATGTACTCGGTCCAGTTGGAGAAGTTCACCACCTTCTCGTCGGCCGAGTGGTCCGCGGCGGACGTGCCGCCCTGCGTCTTTCCGGCCGCGGGGATGCCGCAGGCGCTCAGCGCCCCGAGGCCGCCGACCGCGAGCGCGCCGCTCGCGGAGGCCCGCAGCAGCGACCGGCGGGTCATGGCGGCCCTGCCGCTTCGCAGGCTGCGCCGCATGGCGGCCACCTGGGCCGGGGTCAGGCGGTCGGGCTCGTACTGCTCCATGCGCGTGGTGCCCTTTCGGGAGGGGTCGGCCTGGTCCTGGCCGGGTCGGTCTCTAGCGGTCCCCGAAGACGGTGCGGTGCCAGTCCTTCTCTGCCACCGCCGTGTTGTCGAACATTACGTGCTTGACCTGCGTGTACTCCTCGAACGAGTACGCCGACATGTCCTTGCCGAAGCCGGAGGCCTTGTAGCCGCCGTGCGGCATCTCGCTGATGATCGGGATGTGGTCGTTGATCCAGACGCAGCCCGCCTTGATCTCGCGGGTGGCCCGGTTGGCGCGGTAGACGTCGCGACTCCACGCGGAGGCGGCGAGCCCGTACGGGGTGTCGTTGGCCAGCCGGATGCCGTCATCGTCACCGTCGAACGGCAGCACGACCAGCACGGGACCGAAGATCTCGGACTGGACGATCTCGCTGTCCTGCGCGGCGCCCGCGACCAGGGTGGGCCGGTAGTAGGCGCCGTTCGCCAGGTCGCCCTTGGGCGCCTCGCCGCCGGTCACCACGCGCGCGTAGGCCCGCGCACGGTCGACGAACCCGGCGACGCGGTCCCGCTGGGCGTGCGAGATGAGCGGCCCGAGATCGGTTCCGGGAGCGAAGGGGTCCCCGAGCCGTACGGTCTCCATCAGCGCGGCCGTCCGCTCGACGAACGCCTCGTACAGCGGGCGCTGCACGTACGCGCGCGTGGCGGCCGTGCAGTCCTGACCGGTGTTGATGAGCGCACCGGCGACTGCACCGTGGACGGCCGCCTCCAGGTCGGCGTCGTCGAAGACGACGAAGGGCGCCTTGCCGCCCAGTTCCAGGTGGAGCCGCTTGACGGTGGCGGTGGCGATCTCGGCGACCCGCCGGCCGACCGCGGTGGAGCCGGTGAAGGAGGTCATGGCCACGTCCGGGTGCCCGACCAGGTGCTCGCCGGCCTCCCTGCCCGTCCCGGTGACGATGTTGATCACACCGTCCGGGATGCCCGCGTCCGTGGCGGCCTGGGCGAAGAGCAGCGAGGTCAGCGGGGTCAGCTCGGCGGGCTTGAGCACGATGGTGTTGCCCGCGGCGATCGCCGGAAGGATCTTCCAGGCGGCCATCTGCAGGGGGTAGTTCCAGGGCGCGATGGACCCGACGACCCCGATCGGCTCGCGCCGGACGTACGACGTGTGGTCGCCGGAGTACTCACCGGCCGACTGCCCCTGCAGGTGCCGGGCGGCGCCCGCGAAGAACGCGGTGTTGTCGATCGTCCCCGGCACGTCGAACTCACGCGTGAGCTTGAGCGGCTTGCCGCACTGCAGGGACTCGGCGCGGGCGAGGTCCCCGGCGCGGTCGGCGAGCACGGCGGCGAACCGGTGCAGGGCGTCCGAGCGCTCGCCCGGAGTGGCGCCGGACCAGCCCGGGAAGGCCTCGCACGCGGCGGCGACGGCCGCGTCGACGTCGTCGGCGCCGGCCAGGTCGTAGGTGAACACCTCCTCGCCGGTGGCCGGGTCGACCACGGCGTGGGTGCGGCCCGAGGTGCCCTTCGTCAGGCGTCCGGCGATGAACTGCGCGCCGTCCGCGAACCGGTCCTGCGCGGGAAATCGTTCCGGGGTGGCGGTGCCCGGGTTGTGCATGTCGCTCTCCTCCGCCGTTCCGCCCCGTCCCGGGGGGCGGGTGGCGTAGCTCCAGCTCGATTTGAGTGCCGATCCTGACAGAGGGACTGGACTCCAACAAGTGATTCCGTTGTTGCCTTTTGGTTACGCGACGGAATCTGTCGACCAGGTGTCGAGTCGGCACCGAAAAGGGCGGACGGAGTGTCAGTGGTGCGTGCCACACTCGCGTGCATGGGGAAGATCGACGGGGTGGAAGCCCTGATCAGGGAGGTCCGGGCCGGACGTCGGGTGAAGTACCTGCACTTCTGGGGGCACCGGCCGCGGCCGGACGGCCGGATCGGCGCGAGCTGCCTGAGCCAGTGGTGGCCGTCACCGTTCGTGGTGGACGGGGTGCGGTACGCGACGGCCGAGCACTGGATGATGGCGGGCAAGGCCCGGCTGTTCGGCGACGCCGACGCGGAGCGGCGGGTGCTGGCCGCGGAGCACCCGTCGCAGGCGAAGAAGGCCGGGCGACTGGTCCGCGACTTCGACGAGGCGACGTGGGAGCGGGAGCGCTTCGGGATCGTGACCGCGGGCAGCGTGCACAAGTTCGCGGCCGACGACGCGCTGCGGGCGTTCCTGCTGGGCACCGGTGGCCGGGTGCTGGTCGAGGCGAGCCCCGTGGACCGTATATGGGGCATCGGCCTCGCCGCGGACGACGAGGCCGCCGGGGATCCCGAGCGCTGGCGCGGCCCGAACCTGCTGGGCTTCGCCCTGATGGAGGCGCGGGAGCGACTGGCAGGCACGCTCGCCTGAGCCGGCGGGCTCGGGGGGTGAGCCGGCGGCGCTCGG
>NZ_BMUE01000018.1:25185-137546 GCF_014650035.1 Streptomyces lucensis JCM 4490
GGGGGGGGGGGGGGGGGGGGGGGGGGGGGGGGGGGGGGCTGAGCCGTCGGGCTCGGGACTACTCACCTGGGCGGCGGCCCCAGGGCTGGTGAGCCGAGGCGGCCCACCAGGGGCGGCTCACCGGTATGGCCGGCCTGGAGCCGGCGGGCGGGGACGGCGGGCCGGAGCACCCGGCAGGCTTCGGGCGGCTCACCCAGGCGGCCGCTCAGGGGGGTGGCGGACCCGGGGCGGCCCACCCGGCAGCAGCTCACCGGGTAGCGGGCCCTGAGCCAGCCAGCGGGCTTGGGCGGCTCACCCGGGCGGCGGCTCCTGAGCCGGCGGGCCCGGGGGCGGCCCACCCGGCGGCGGCTCTCCAGGATGGTCAGCCCGGGGTCGGCTCACCCGGCAGCAGCTCACCGGGTAGCGGGCCCGGGGCCGGCTCGCCCGGATAGCGGGCCTGAGTCAGCGGGCCGAAGCACCCTGCGGGCTTGGGGCGACCCACCCGGGCGGCGGCCCCTGCAGCGCCGAACCCGGGGCGGCCCGACCACCGGCGGCTCACCGGGACGGCGGACCCGACGGCGGCCCACCCGCCGGCAGCTCACCGGGCGGCGGGCCTGAGCCGGCGGGCCGAAGCACCCGGCGGGCTTGGGCGGCTCACCCGGGCGGCGGCTCCTGAGGCGGCGGGCCCGGGGTCGGCCCACCCTGCGGCAGCTCACCCGGCCGGCGGGGCGAGGCGGTGGGCTCGGGGCTCAGAGTTCGAATGCGATGACGAACGCGAAGAGTCCGAGGACCAGGACGATGCCGCACGCTCCGCAGATGAGTCCGGCCAGGGCCACGCCCGGATTCGTGGCCTCGCCCCGGTGGGCCTTCCCCCGGCCGATCGCACCGAAGATGATCGCGAGGATGCCGAGCACCAGGGCGACCGGCCACAGCATGAAGCCGATCGCGGACAGGATGCCCAGCACCAGGGAGGCCGTTCCCATCGCGTCGTTCGGCGCCGGCTGCATCCCGGGCCAGCCGTAGCCCTGGGCGGCCGGGTAAGGGCCGGGGTGGGCCGGGTGCGGGCCGCCCGGGTAGCCGTACGCCGCCGGGCCGCCCGGGTAGCCGTATGCCGCCGGGGCGCCCGGATAGCCGTAGGGCACCTGTCCCGGGCCGTCCGGCGCGATGGGCGGCGGGGGCACGGGTTCTACTCCCCCGGTCCGGCCGCCCGCCGGCGGTCCGGGAGGGGCGAAGTGGCCGGCAGCGGCAGGCGGCGCAGTGACCGGGTGCGCGTACGCGGAGGCGGGCGGCGCTCCCGGAGGGGCGTAAGGACCGCCGGCCGACGCGGCCGGTGGAGCGAAGGGGTTGGCGGGGGGCTGAGAGGCCGGTGGGGCGAAGGGGTTGGCGGTGGCCGGTGGCGTCGGCGGCGCGTAGGGGTTCGCGTCCGTCTGGGCGGCGTGCGCGGGCGCGAACGGGTTCGCGGGGGGTGCCGCGGTGTCGGCCGGGCTGGCCCACGGCGCCGGCGCGGCGTGGCCGGACGCGTCCGGGCCGGCGGGCGGGGAGACCAGCGTCCGCTGGTCGTGCACGGAGCCGGGGGCCGGCGCGGCGTCCCGGGGTGCGGCGGGTACCGCGTCCCGCACGGGTGCTGCCGGCCAGGTCGCGTCCGGGTCCTGACCCCGCCCGGGTATCGCGTCGCGCACCGGCGCAGACGCGTCCGCGGCCGGGGCTTCCGCCTGCTTGTCCAGGGACACCCGAGGTGACGTCGCCCCTTCCCCGGCGGTCTGCTCGGGTGGTGTGGGCCGCGGCGCCTCGTCGGACATGGTGGAAGACCCCTCTGCTGGACGTCCCGTCATGCTACGGGCCGCTCCGGACGGCCGCGGTCCGGGGCCTACGATGATCCCGCGTCATCGATCAGCCGATCACCGCGCCCGGACCGGACCTCGCGGCCCGCCGGGCGCCTTCCCGGGGAGGACCCATGACCGACAGCAGCTCCGTACCCGCCGCGGGCACGTCCGACCGCGATCTACGCGAGTTCATCGCGGGACTGCCCAAGGCCGAACTGCACGTCCACCACGTGGGATCCGCCTCCCCGCGCATCGTCTCGGAGCTGGCCGCCCGCCACCCCGACTCCAGGGTCCCCACGGATCCCGAGGCCCTCGCCGACTACTTCACGTTCACCGACTTCGCCCACTTCATCGAGGTGTACCTGTCGGTCGTCGATCTGATCCGCACCCCGGAGGACGTCCGGCTGCTCACCTACGAGGTGGCCCGTGACCTGGCCCGCCAGCAGGTGCGGTACGCCGAGCTGACGATCACGCCGTTCTCCTCCACCCGGCGGGGCATAGACGAGCTGGCCTTCATGGCCGCGATCGAGGACGCCCGCAAGGCGGCCGAGTCCGAGTTCGGCACGGTTCTGCGCTGGTGCTTCGACATTCCGGGCGAGGCCGGACTCCAGTCCGCGGAGGAGACCGCACGGCTGGCCACCGACGACCGCGTCCGTCCGGAGGGCCTGGTCTCGTTCGGGCTCGGCGGGCCCGAGATCGGCGTGCCCCGGCCGCAGTTCAAGCCCTACTTCGACCGGGCCATCGCGGCGGGACTGCACTCCGTCCCGCACGCCGGTGAGACGACCGGCCCGCAGACCGTCTGGGACGCGTTGACCGAACTGCGCGCCGAGCGCATCGGGCACGGCACCAGCTCCGCGCAGGACCCGGCACTGCTCGCCCATCTGGCCGAGCACCGCATCCCGCTGGAGGTCTGCCCGACCTCCAACATCGCCACCCGCGCGGTCCGCGCCCTGGAGGAGCACCCGATCAGGGAGTTCACGCGAGCCGGGGTGCTGGTCACGATCAACTCGGACGACCCGCCGATGTTCGGCACCGACCTCAACAACGAGTACGCGGTGGCCGCCCGCCTCCTCGACCTGGACGAGCGCGGCCTCGCCGACCTCGCCAAGAACGCCGTCGAGGCGTCCTTCCTGGACGCGCCGGGCAAGGCCCGGATCGCCGCCGAGATCGACGCGTACACCGCCGGCCGGCTCGCCTCCTGACCGCCGCGCGAGGGGGCGCACCCCACAATGGGGGCCATGCAGACCGTGACCGCCGTGGCCCACCGCGGCGACCCCTACCGCTTCCGCGAGAACACGATCGGCTCGCTGCGTTCCGCGCTCGACCAGGGCGCGGACGCGGTCGAGGTCGACGTACGGCTCACCCGTGACGGCATCCCCGTACTGCTGCACGACGAGACGCTGGAACGGCTGTGGAAACTGCGCCGGCCGCTGACCGCGCTGTCCGCCGAGGAGGTGCGCGGGATCACGGGGGGCGGTGTGCCGACGCTCGCCGAGGCGCTGGCCGCGACCGGGGACAGCAGGGTGATGGTTGACCTGTGCGGGCGGGTCGGCCGCCGGACCGCGGACCGGGTCGTGGACGTCGTCCGGCGCAGCGGGGCCGGGGACCGCGTGTACTACTGCGCCGGCGCCGAGGCGATGCTCGCCGTCCGCGCGGCCGACCCGGCCGCGGAGATCGCCCTGACCTGGACGACGCACGCACCGCCCCGGCCCGCGCTGCTGGACGCGATCCGCCCCCGCTGGCTCAACTACCGCTTCTCGGTGGTCGACCGGGATCTCGCGGCCCGCGTCCACCGCGACGGCCGCCTCCTGTCCGTCTGGACCCCGGACACCCATCGCTCCATGCGCCGGCTGCTGGACCTGGGCGCCGACTCGATCACGACGAACCGGATCGGCCTTCTGCACGCCCTGCGTTCCCAGGACGCCTACGCGTCGGGGCGTCCGGCCGTCAGGCGGCGGGAGCGGCCACGGCAGCCGGGGTGCCCAGGGCCTCCAGCCGCTTGATCTTGCGGCGTACGACGTAGAGGGGGAGAACTCCGAACACCCCGAACGACATGTCGATCAGGCTCCACCAGAAGGGGATCCCCCGGACCGGACCGCACACCAGGGCGAGCGGGACGATCCCGGCGCAGGCGATCATGCCGAACTCGATCACCCAGATGTTGCGGACCGGGTCCCGGTAGGGGCCGTAGAAGGCGACCGCGATGACGAGGTGCGCGAAGGCCAGCCAGTCCGTCCCGTACAGCACGAACGGGTACTCGGCGTCGACGGTGTCGAGCCCCTCCCGTACCCGGGAGATCCACTCCATGAGCCCCGGCAGCAGGTCGGGCACCGACAAGGCGCGCAACACGCTCTCGGTCCATCGCAGTTCGTGCACCAGAGGGAACGCCGTCGCCCCGCTGAGCACGAGGCACACGACGAAGAAGACCAGCCAGACGCGAATGCCCTTCAGCAGGGCGGCTCTGTCGCTCATGGCAGGAGCGTACGCCTGTATTTGAACGCGTTCAAAACTGCCCCCGGTCCACACCGCCGCGCCGTTCCGGTCGCCGCGCGGAACGACTCGGCCGGTTTCGGAGCGAATTGTGGTAAATCTTCTGAGTTCCTGAGTTCCTGAGTTCCTGAGTTCCCGAGTTCCTGGGTTCCTGAGTTCCTGAGTTCCTGCACCGCGGACGGGGGCGGAGGATGTGTACGGACGACCGCGTCGCGGTGACGACCGGCATCGCGCGGCTGCACGCGTCGCCCGGACTCGCCGGGCCCGGCAGGCTCGGGCTGGTGACCAACCACACCGGCGTCCTCCCCGGCCTGCGCCCGGCCGCCCCCGCGCTGCTCGCGGCCGGCGTGCGGCTGGTCGCCCTGTTCGGCCCCGAGCACGGGCTGCACGGAACCGGCCAGGCCGGTGAGAGCGAAAACCTCCGCAGGGACCCCGCCACCGGCCTGCCGGTCCACGACACCTACCGGTGCGACGGCGCGCGCCTCGACGAACTGCTGCTCCGCAGCGGCGTCGACGCCCTGGTGTACGACCTGCAGGACATCGGGGCCAGGTTCTACACCTACGTGTGGACCATGTTCGACCTGATGGTCTCGGCGGCCCGCACGGGCGTGCGGTTCGTGGTCGCGGACCGCCCGAACCCTCTGGGCGGTCTGGTCAGCGAGGGCCCGCTGCTGGACCCGGCGTGGGCCAGCTTCGTGGGGCGCGCGGCGGTACCCGTCCGGCACGGGCTGACCTGCGGCGAACTCGCCCGGTACCTCAACGCCCGCGCGATTCCCCGGGCGGCGGGCGCCGCCGTCGACCTGACGGTCATCGAGGCCGTGGGCTGGCGGCGCGCGCTGCACGCGGACGCCACCGGCCTGCCGTGGGTGGCACCCTCGCCGAACGTCCCGACGCCCGCCACCGCCACCGTCTACCCCGGCACCTGCCTGTTCGAGGGGACGAACGTCTCGGAGGGCCGCGGCACCACGCAGCCGTTCGAGACCGTCGGGGCCCCGTACGTCGACGAACGGTTCGCGCCCTCGCTCGCCGGACTCGGACTGCCCGGGGTGCGCTTTCGCGAGCTGCGGTACGTGCCGGCCTTCCACAAACACGCCGGACGGCCGCTGCGCGGGGTCCAGCTCCACGTGACCGACCGCGCGGCGTTCGCCCCCGTGCGCACGGCCGTCGCGATGCTCGCCACGCTGCGGCGGCTGTACCCGGACGACTTCGCCTGGCACCCGGTGGACGCGGACACGGCGGAGACCGGCCACCGGCACTTCATCGACCTGCTGTGGGGGTCCGACCGGTTGCGGCGTGCCGTCGACGCGGGCGACGACCCGCTGCCGCTGTGCGATCCGCCCGCCCCGCCCAGCCGGTGGGCCGGCGACGCGCTGCTCTACTCCTGAGACCGGGAAGGACGACCCCGTCGATGACCGATGGCACGACGACACTGCGGACCGCGATCCGCGGCTTCCGCACGGGCGACGGACCCCGGTTGGTGGAGGCCTGGCGCCGCAGCGCGCCGGCCGACCCCATCGCCCCGGACCGCTTCCGCTCCCTGGTGCTGCTCGACGCCAACTTCGATCCGGCGGGGCTGCGGGTCGCCGTCGAGGGCGACCGCCTCGTCGGCGCGGCCTACGCGGTGCGCCGGCTGACGCCGGTGACCGGCACCGGGCTGGAACCGGAACAGGGCTGGATCCCGTTCTTCTTCGTCGACCCGGCCGCCCGCGGGCGCGGCCTCGGCCGCCGGCTGCTGACCGACGCCCTCGACTGGCTGCACGGCCACGGCCGCACCCGGGTGGACTTCGCCTCGTACACCCCGAACTACGTCCTCCCCGGTCTGGACGCCGAGGCGTACCCCGAGGCCGCGCGGCTCCTCGAGTCCCTGGGCTTCCGGACGCTGTACGAGGCGGCGGCGATGGACCGCCGCCTGGTCGGCTACCGCGTCCCGGACGACGTGGTGTGCCTCGCCGGCGAACTGGCGGCGCGGGGGTACCGGTTCGCCACCCCGGCCGACGACGACCTGGTGGAACTGGTCGCGCTCGCCCGGGACCGGTTCACCCCGGACTGGGCGCGCGCCATCCGGGAGTGCCTGGCCGCGGGCACGCCGCTCGACAGGATCGTCGTCGCACGGGACCCGTCGGGCCGCCTGGCCGGCTGGGCGATGCACGGCGCGTACGAGTCGGCGGACGAGCGGTTCGGCCCGTTCGGCGTGCTGGAGGAGATGCGCGGCAGCGGACTCGGCAAGGTCCTGCTCCACCTGGTGCTGGAGCGGATGCGGGCGCGCGGGGCGCACTCTGCGTGGTTCCTGTGGACCGGTGAACGGTCCCCGGCGGGCCACCTGTACCGCAAGGCCGGCTTCACCACGACCCGGGTGTTCCGCGTGCTGCGCCGGGAGGCCGCCCGATGACGGGGTCCCGCCGCCCCGGCGGGCTGAGCCGCCGTCACTTCGCGCTCGCGCTCCCCTCGGCCCTGCTCGCCTCCGGGTGCGCCGCACCGCACCGGGGCACCGGGCGGCCCGGGGATCCGATCGTCCTGACCCTGCTCTCCCACTACGCGAGCGGGGCGCTCAGGGACGCCCTGCAGCGCCCGGTGGACGAGTGGAACGCCACGCACGACCGGGTCAAGGTGCGGACGGAGGCCGTCGAGTTCACGGACCTGCTGACCACGCTGATGGTCCGGCAGGCCGCGGGCCAGGGCGCCGACATCATCCACCCGTACTGCCTGTGGAACGGCCAGCTCGTCCGGGCCGGTGTCCTGCGGCCCGCTCCGGCCGAGCACGCCGAGGAGATCAGGAACGGCTACGGCGCCGCCGCGGTCGGCGCCGCGTCGGTGGGGGGCAGGGTCTACGGCTACCCCACCGAGGTGCAGACGTACGCCCTCTACTACAACAAGCGGCTGCTGCGCGGGGCCGGGATCGACGGCCCGCCACGCACCTGGCGGGAGCTGGAGGAGGCGGCCCACCGCACCGCCCGGCGGGACCGGTACGGCAACACGCTGGTCCAGGGGTTCGGGCTGTCGACGTACGACGACTCCACCACCGTCGGCCAGACCCTCGCCCTGCTCAACGCCGCCGGCGGGAGGTTCGTCTCCGCGGACGGCAGGGGCACCGCCATCGACTCGCCCGCCGGGCGGGCCGTGTTCGGCCTGGAGCACCGGCTCGTCGCGGGGGGTGCCAGCGCCCCGGGAGTCAACGTGTACCAGGCGTTCCCGTCCGGGCAGGTGGCCATGGTGGTCAGCGCCGGCTGGTGGACCGAGAGCCTGAAGGAGCTGATGGGCGCGGACTACCGCGAGGTCGGCGTCGCGCCCGTGCCCCGCCCCGGGGCGGGCTACGCGCACGCCACGCTCTCCACCGGCTTCATGCTCGGGGTCAACGCCGCCGGCGGGCACCCGCGCGAGGCATGGGAGTTCCTGCACTGGCTCAACACGGAGAGGGTGGGCGTCAAGGGTGCCCGCAAGGGTGCCGCGGCGACCCGGATGAGTGCCCTGCAGGTTTCGGTCGGCTCCCTGACCGGCCGCGCCGACGACATGCGGACGCTGCTGGGCGAGGGCGGCGATCCGAACCTGCGACCGTTCCTGGACGCGCTGGCGTACGCGGTGCCGGAACCGAACGTGCCGGGAGCGCAGCAGGCCAAGTCGCTGCTGCGCCGGAACATCGAGGCGCTGTGGACCGGTCAGCAGTCGATCGACGAGGCGCTGCGCACCACCCGCCGTCAGGTCGATCGGGAGGTGTCACGCTCATGGTGAACGCCCTGGCCCCGCAGACGGCCGAGCGGGCGGCGCCCAGCCCGCCGTCCGCCGGCCCGGCCGTCGACGGCCGCCGCCGGGGCCGTCGACGCCAGGTCGTCGTCGCCTACCTCTTCCTGGCGCCGACGCTGCTGTTCTTCGCGGTCTTCCTGTTCCTGCCGCTCGGCTTCGCGCTGCTGCTGTCGATGTCCCGCTGGGCAGGGTTCCACCTGGGCGACATCGATCCCGTCGGCCTGGACAACTTCGCCGGGCTGTTCGCGGACGGGTCGACGTTCCTCACGCCGGTCCTCACCAACACGCTGCTGTTCGCCCTGGGGACCGTGGTCCTCGCGCTCGCCGGTTCCGTGCTCGTGGCCACCTGCGTCGACAGGCTGCGGTTCCAGGGCCTGTGGCGCACCCTGTACTTCCTGCCGATCGTCACGACCGTCGTCGCCGTCGGCAACGTCTGGAAGTACATGTACGAGCCGGGCGGCCTGGTCAACGGCGTCCTCAACGCCGCGGGTCTCGGCTCGGTGGCGTTCCTGCAGGACCCGGACACGGCGCTGCCCTCGGTGGTGGTCGTCCAGGCGTGGGCCTCGGTCGGCACGGCGATCCTCGTCCTGACCGCCGGGCTGAAGTCGATCCCCGAGTCCTACTACGAGGCCGCCGCGCTCGACGGCGCGGGCCAGGTCACCGTCTTCCTCAGGATCACGCTGCCGCTGCTGCGGCCGTCCCTGCTGTTCGTGTGCGTCACCCAGTTCCTCACCGGGCTGCAGTCGTTCGCGCTGATCATCGTGATGACCAAGGGCGGGCCGGGCGACGCGACCGCCGTGGCCGCGCTGGAGATGTACCGGCAGGCCTTCTCCTACGGCGACTGGGGCACCGCGAGCGCCGCCGCCTTCGTGCTGTTCCTGGTGGTCCTCGTGGTCACCCTGGCGCAGTTGTGGTTCTTCCGGCGCAAGGGGGAGGACGCGTGAACCGCCGCCGTTTCCCGTGGCTTTCGTACCTGGTGGTCGTCTCCGGCGCCGTGCTCACCGTGGTGCCGTTCCTCGACATGGTGATGACGTCGTTCAAGGGTCCCGGCGAGGCCGGCACGCTGCCGTACCGGTTCCTGCCCAAGGCGTTCGACCTGTCCAACTACCGGGCGGCGTTCGACCAGCTCGATCTGCCGGTGCTCTTCCGCAACAGCGTCGTCGCCACCGCCCTGATCACCGGCTCGGTGCTGCTGACGTCGTCCCTCGCCGGGTACGCGCTGGCCAAACTCCGTTTCCCGGGGCGGGACTTCGTCTTCCGTCTCGTGCTGTCGACGATGATGTTCCCGCCGTTCCTCTTCTTCATCCCGCACTTCCTGATCCTGGTGCACTGGCCGCTGGCGGGAGGCAACGACCTGCTGGGGCGCGGCGGCGCCGGCCTGACCGTCAGTGTCGTGGCGCTCGCCATGCCGTTCCTGGTCAACGGTTTCGGCATCTTCCTGATGCGCCAGTTCGTCATCGCGATCCCGGACGAGGTCCTGGAGGCGGCGCGCATCGACGGAGCGGGCGAGTTCACCGTGTGGTGGCGGATCGTGGTGCCGCAGACCAAGCCGGTCGTGGTGACGCTCGGGCTGCTCACCTTCGTCGACGCCTGGAACGAGTACATCTGGGCGCTGCTCGTGTCCACCGCGGAGCCGGAGGTGATGACCCTGCCCGTCGGTATCCAGCTCCTGCAGGACCACGTCGACCCGACCCGGACGATGCCCATCGTCATGGCCGGCCTGGTCCTGAGCGTGCTTCCGGTCCTGGTCCTCTTCCTGCTGCTGCAGAAGCACTACGTCCGGGGGATCATGCTCAGCGGCCTGAAGTGACCCGGCCCCTCACGGCAGGTCGTCCCGGCCGAGCCACGCCGGCCTGACCGGCACGCCGTCGGCGTACCGCTCGGTCTCCTCAGCCTGGCCGCCCGGTGCGGCGACCGTCCCGCCGGGCGCCTCCACGGACTGCTCCGGGACGGCGGGCGCGTCGGAGTCCTCCAGCAGCTCCGCCACCGTGAACCGTGTGACGAACGACTGCCACACGCCGTCGACCACCAGCAGGAAACCGTCACTCGCCCGAAGCAGCCGCCGGCGCCGGGGGCTTCTCGGATGCTCGGGCGAGTAGCTCCGGGCCCGCCGCTCCAGCTCCGCGAGCGCCTGGGCCCGGGTTCCGCGGACGTACGCCACCACGTTCGCCTCCGTGTGCTTGCGCTCCCCGGCCCCCATGGTGGTCTCGATGACCAGCCCCCACGTCGCCACTGCCCCACGCCCCCTCTGTCCTCGTACGACCTCCTACGGTAGGGGCACACCCGCGCGGCCATCACGCCGCGGCGTCACAGGCCCACGATGCCGTTCCACCTCTTCGCGAACTCGCCCCGTTCCTCCGACGTGATGTCCCGGGCGACGGCGAGGCGGTCGCGCATGGTGGAGTCCGGGAAGATCAGGGGGTTGTCGGCGAGGGCCGCGGTGTCCTTGTCCTCGGCGGCGGCCAGGACCTCGCGGGCCGCCGGGACCGGGCAGACGTAGTTGACCCAGGCGGCGAGCCGTGCGGCGGTCTCGGGGGCGTAGTAGTAGTCGATCAGGCGCTCGGCGCTGGCCTTGTGCCGGGCGCGGTCGGGGATCATCAGGGAGTCCGACCACAGCTCGGCGCCCTCCTCGGGGACGACGAAGTGGATGTCGGGGTTGTCGGCCTGGAGCTGGATGACGTCGCCCGAGTAGGCCTGACAGGCCAGGACGTCGCCGGTGACCAGGTCCTTGGTGTAGTCGTTGCCGGTGAAGCGGCGGATCTGGCCGTGGTGGACCGCCCGCTCGACCTGGTCGCACATCCGGTGGAAGTCGTCGGCGGTCCACCGGGTGACGTCCACGCCGTTGCCCTGCATCAGCAGCGCGAACGCCTCGTCCAGGCCGGACAGCAGTGTCACCCGGCCCTTGAGGTCGCTCGCCCACAGGTCCTTGACGCGCCGTATCTCGCGGCCGAGCCGGCGGCGGTCGTAGGCGATGCCGGTGATGCCCGACTGCCAGGGCACCGTGAACCGGCGTCCGGGGTCGAAGGCCGGTGAACGGAGCAGGGGGTCGAGGTTCCGGGCGACGTTGGGCTGGTCCGCGCGGTCCATCTCCTGCACCCAGCCGAGCCGGACGTAGCGGGCGCACATCCAGTCACTGATGACGACGAGGTCGCGGCCGGTCGGCTGGTGGTTCATCAGGGCGGGGCTGATCTTGCCGAAGAACTCGTCGTTGTCGTTGATCTCCTCGACGTAGTCGACGGAGATCCCGGTGCGCTTCTCGAAGCCCGCGAGCGTGGGACGCCGGTTCGGGTCGTCGTCGGCGGTGTCGATGTAGAGCGGCCAGTTGGCCCAGGTCAGCTTCCTGTCGGTCGCGGACTCGTCGGCCGCGGCCCGGTCACCGGGCCGGACGTGGGCGGCGGGCACCCCGCAGCCGGCCAGCGCCCCGAGCGCGGCGGCGCCGCCGAGTGCGGCCAGGAGGGAACGGCGGGACGGCACGGACGTACGGGGAGAGGTGTGCGGCACCACGGAAGCATGCCGCGCGCGGCCGCACGGTCACAATCGACGCTGCGTCGAGCGGGGCCGGGCGCGCCCGACACCTCGTCGAGCGGCCCGGCGGCGCCGGACCGCGCCGGGAAACCGGGCGGCCCCGGGCGGGGAGGTGTCCCGCCCGGGGCCGCCCGGCTCGTGCGATCGGCTTCTCGCGTGCTCAGCCGCTCGTGTGATCAGCCGTCCAGCGACGTCATCACGTGCTTGATCCGCGTGTAGTCCTCGAACCCGTACGCCGACAGGTCCTTGCCGTAGCCGGACTTCTTGAAGCCGCCGTGCGGCATCTCCGCGACCAGCGGGATGTGGGTGTTGATCCACACGCAGCCGAAGTCGAGCTTCTTGGACATGCGCATCGCGCGGGCGTGGTCCTTGGTCCACACCGAGGAGGCGAGGGCGTACTCGACGCCGTTGGCCCACTGGACGGCCTGGTCCTCGTCGGCGAAGGACTGCACGGTGATGACCGGGCCGAAGACCTCGTTCTGGATGATCTCGTCGTCCTGCCGGACGCCGGAGACGACGGTCGGGGCGTAGAAGTAGCCCTTGTCGCCGACCTGCTGGCCGCCCGCCTCGACCTTGGCGTGCGCGGGCAGGCGCTCGATGAAGCCGGCGACCTGCTTGAGCTGGTTGGGGTTGTTCAGCGGGCCGAAGAGGACGTCCTCGTCGTCCGGCTGCCCGGTCTTGGTACCGGTGGCGGCCTTGGCCAGCGCGGAGACGAACTCGTCGTGGATCGACTCGTGGACCAGCACGCGGGTGGCGGCGGTGCAGTCCTGGCCGGCGTTGAAGAAGCCGGCGACCGAGATGTCCTCGACGGCCTTGTCGATGTCGGTGTCCTCGAAGACGACGACGGGGGCCTTGCCGCCGAGCTCCAGGTGGACCCTCTTGACGTCCTTGGAGGCGGACTCGGCGACCGAGATGCCCGCGCGGACGGAGCCGGTGATGGAGGCCATCGCCGGGGTCGGGTGCTCGACCATCGCGCGGCCGGTCTCGCGGTCGCCGCAGATGACGTTGAAGACGCCCTTGGGCAGGATCCCGCCGAGGATCTCCGCGATCAGGACGGTGGAGGCCGGGGTGGTGTCGGACGGCTTCAGGACGACCGTGTTGCCCGCCGCGATGGCCGGGGCGAACTTCCACACGGCCATCATCATCGGGTAGTTCCAGGGGGCGACCTGGGCGCAGACGCCGACCGGCTCACGGCGGATGATCGACGTCATGCCCTCCATGTACTCGCCGGCCGAACGGCCCTCGAGCAGCCGGGCCGCACCCGCGAAGAAGCGGATCTGGTCGACCATCGGCGGGATCTCCTCGGAGCGGGTGAGCCCGACGGGCTTGCCCGTGTTCTCCACCTCGGCCGCGATGAGCTCCTCGGCGCGCTCCTCGAACGCGTCCGCGATCTTCAGGAGGGCCTTCTGCCGCTCGGCCGGGGTCGTGTCGCGCCAGGCCGGGAAGGCGCGGGCGGCGGCCTCCATGGCGGCGTCCACGTCCGCCTGCCCGGACAGCGGCGCGGTCGCGTACGCCTCGCCCGTCGCGGGGTTGACCACCTCGGTGGTCCGTCCGTCGGCGGCGTCCCGGAACTCACCGTCGATGTAGTTGCGCAGACGACGCAGCTCGGTGCTCACTGCCGGCCTCCTGATCTGGTTCGAGGGTACGAGCTGTCCAGCGTGGCCGGTCCGCTCGGACTGTCCAATCGCTGAGACACCCCACCCTAATCGGCGCGCCCGCGATTTCAACACCCCCGTCGCCACCGGTTCTGCGAAATCCGCACGAGTGAGAGTCGCAAACAACGAATTTCATCGCCCAGGCCTTGCGAAACTGCCGAGACGTCGTGCACAGTGTGGCCGTGGCCAGTCGAAGCGCAGACCAGAGGGACTCCTCCCGCGAGTCCAGGAACGGCAACAGCCCCCAGCTGGACGCCGTGTCCCTCGCCATCATCAAGCAGCTCCAGGAGGACGGCCGCCGGCCGTACGCCGCGATCGGCAAGGCCGTCGGCCTGTCCGAGGCGGCCGTGCGCCAGCGCGTGCAGAAGCTGCTGGACCAGGGCGTGATGCAGATCGTCGCCGTCACGGACCCGCTCACCGTGGGCTTCCGCCGGCAGGCGATGGTCGGGATCAACGTCGAGGGCGATGTCGAGTCGATCGCGGACGCGCTGACCGCCATGTCGGAGGTCGAGTACGTGGTGATGGCCGCGGGCTCGTTCGACATCCTCGCCGAGATCGTCTGCGAGGACGACGACCACCTGCTGGACGTCATCAACAAGCGTATTCGCGCCCTGCCCGGGGTGCGCTCCACCGAGAGCTTCGTCTACCTGAAGCTGAAGAAGCAGACCTACATGTGGGGAACCCGATAACCGTGAGGACCCGATAACCGTGAGCACCAAGGACCTCAGCCGCACCGCGTACGACCACCTGTGGATGCACTTCACCCGCATGTCCTCGTACGAGAACTCCCCCGTCCCGACCATCGTCCGGGGTGAGGGCACCTACATCTACGACGACAAGGGCAAGCGCTACCTCGACGGTCTCGCGGGTCTGTTCGTGGTCCAGGCCGGTCACGGCCGTACGGAACTCGCCGAGACCGCCTTCAAGCAGGCCCAGGAACTCGCCTTCTTCCCGGTTTGGTCCTACGCCCACCCCAAGGCCGTCGAGCTGGCCGAGCGCCTGGCCGACCAGGCCCCGGGCGATCTGAACAAGGTCTTCTTCACCACAGGCGGCGGCGAGGCGGTCGAGACCGCCTGGAAGCTCGCCAAGCAGTACTTCAAGCTGACGGGCAAGCCCACCAAGTACAAGGTCATCTCGCGTGCGGTCGCCTACCACGGCACCCCGCAGGGCGCCCTGTCCATCACGGGTCTGCCCGGCCTGAAGGCGCCGTTCGAGCCGCTCGTCCCGGGCGCGCACAAGGTGCCGAACACCAACATCTACCGCGCGCCGATCTTCGGCGACGACCCGGAGGCCTTCGGCCGCTGGGCCGCCGACCAGATCGAGCAGCAGATCCTCTTCGAGGGCCCGGACACGGTCGCCGCGGTCTTCCTGGAGCCGGTGCAGAACGCCGGCGGCTGCTTCCCGCCCCCGCCCGGCTACTTCCAGCGCGTGCGCGAGATCTGCGACCAGTACGACGTGCTGCTCGTCTCGGACGAGGTCATCTGCGCCTTCGGCCGCCTGGGCACGACGTTCGCCTGTGACAAGTTCGGCTACGTCCCGGACATGATCACCTGCGCCAAGGGCATGACGTCGGGCTACTCCCCGATCGGCGCCTGCATCGTCTCCGACCGCCTCGCCGAGCCGTTCTACAAGGGCGACAACACCTTCCTGCACGGCTACACCTTCGGCGGTCACCCGGTGTCGGCCGCGGTGGGCGTGGCCAACCTGGACCTGTTCGAGCGCGAGGGCCTCAACCAGCACGTGCTGGACAACGAGGGCGCGTTCCTGTCGACCCTGCAGAAGCTGCACGACCTCCCGATCGTCGGCGACGTCCGCGGCAACGGCTTCTTCTACGGCATCGAGCTGGTGAAGGACAAGAGCACCAAGGAGTCCTTCAACGAGGAGGAGACCGAGCGCGTCCTGTACGGCTTCCTCTCCAAGGCGCTGTTCGAGAACGGCCTGTACTGCCGAGCCGACGACCGCGGCGACCCGGTCATCCAGCTCGCCCCGCCGCTGATCTCCAACCAGGAGACGTTCGACGAGATCGAGCAGATCCTGCGTGCGACGCTGACCGAGGCATGGACCAAGCTCTGATCCCGATCCGTCCGATCAGCTGACCGACACCGGCCCCGGCGCCCCCCGTTCGAGTGAGAACGGCGGCCCGGGGCCGTGTGCTGTCCGGCCTCCTCCTGACGGCTGCCTAGCGTTCCAGTGACCGATCGGCCCTGCCTTCGTTCCCCCGGACGGGGGAACACGCACGGCACAACGGATCAGAACCGAGGTGTACGCCCATGGAGGCCCCGCCGGACAACGACGTGCTCTGGGCACGCTCCCTGCACTTCACGCACCCCGACGGCTCTCCCGGCCTCGGCGGGATCTCCCTCGGTGTGCGGGAGGGCGAGATCCTGGCCGTGAGCGGCCCGCGCGGCAGCGGCAAGACGACCCTGCTGCGCTGCCTCTCCGGCCAGCTGCCGGTACGGCAGGGCGAGGTCTGGTTCAACAGCGCGCCCGTGCACACCCTGGGCCCGGCGGCCCGGGAGCGGCTGCGCCGGGACCGCTTCGGCTGGATCGACCCCGAGCCGGTCCTGATTCCCGAGCTGAACGTCTGGGAGAACGCCGCCCTCCCCCTGATGCTGCGCGGCGCCGGCCGCCGCCGGGCCAAGGCGGCCGCCCTGGAGTGGCTGGAGCGCCTGGACGTCGGCGACAGTTCCCGCAGACGGCCGCACCAGCTGCGGCACGCCGAACGCCAGCGCGTCGCCATCGCCCGCGCCCTCGCCCCCTCGCCGACGGTGCTGTTCGCCGACGAGCCCACGGCCCCGCTGCACCGCGCCGACCGCGGCCACGTCCTGCGCACGCTCACCGCCGCGGCCCGCTCGCACGGCATCACCGTCGTCCTCGCCACGCACGACCCCGGGACCGCCGCCCTCGCCGACCGCACGGTGAGCCTGCTGGACGGCCGGCGCGTGCACACGGTGCATCTGCCGGACAGCCCCGACAGCCCCGACACGGAAGGCCGGGCCGCGTGCTCGCTCTCCGTCTGACGCGCGCCGCGCACCCCGCCGTACAGCTGCGTCGGCTGCTGGTGGCCGCGGCCTCGGCGGGCACCGGTTTCCTGCTGCTGTCCTGCCTCGGTCACGCCCTGCACCACCCCGAGGCGGTGGACGCGTCCGCGCTGCGCCTGGCCTGGTGCACGGTGCCCTTCGCCGCCACGGTGTACTTCGCGCTCGCGGTCGCCCGCACCGACCCCGGCACCCGGCCGCGCCCCGGACTCTCCGCCGTCGGCCTCGGCCCGGCCCGCCTGATGGCGGTCTCGGCACTGACCACGGCCCTGTCCTGCGGCGTCGGCTCCCTGCTGGCCCTGCTGCTCTTCCTCCACCTGCGCGGCGACCTGACCGGCATGCCTCTGAACGGCGCGGCCGCTGACTTCCTGGCCGCGGACCGGCCCCTGCCCGTTCCGGGCACCCTCACCCTGCTGGTCCTGCTCCCGGCGGTCGCCTCGACGACGGTGGCACTCGCCCTGCGCCCGAAGGACCCCCGCCCCACCACCCCGGGCCCCCGTGGATACGGCCGCTTCGGCGCGTACGGTACCGCGGCGGCGAGGGAGACGTTCGGGGCGTACGGCAGGTTCGGGGCGAGACGCGGGACGGCGGACGGCGACCGCCGCGCACCCGCGGGGCGGACCGAGGCTGCGGCGGGAGGGAACGAAGACGCTGCCCGCCTCAGCCCGGCAGGGCGGGCCGAAGACGGCGACCGCCCCATCCCGACGGCGCAGCCCCGGCACGGCACCCGCCGCACCCTGACGGCTCAGGCCGGCGGCGGCGACCACCACACCCCGGCAGGACGGACCCGGGACGGCAACCGCCACAGCCCGGCGGGGCGGGCCGAAGACAGCGGCCCGCTCGCCGGGGCGGCTCAGGCCCGGAACGGCAACCCGCTCACCGGAGGCGGCCCGGGCGAAGACGGCGCCCCCCTGTATCCAGCCGGACAGGCCCGGGACAGCGACTCCCTCATCGCGAGCGGGCAGGCCGGCGACGGCGGCCAGGAGTGGGCTCGGTCCGTGGGTGGGGGTGGCGCGGGCACAGCGGTGGACGGCGTCCCCGGCCCGGAGCTCGCGGCCCCGGACGACGACCGTCCCGGCGCCGTGCCCCCGCCGGGCGACCGTACGCCCGTGGGGCTCCCCTGGGGCATCGCCCTGCTCGCCGTCGGCCTCGCCGCGCAGGCGTACGCCGGGCGCTCCGTCCCCAGGCCCACTCCCGCCACCCTCCCCGGCGAGGCCCTCACCCTCCTGATCGGCTGGCTGCTCACCGCCGTCGGCCTCGTCCTCGCCGCTCCGGGCCTCACCCACCTGTGCGGCCGGCTCCTGCAGTCCGCCGGTCCGGGTGCGCTGCGGCTGCTCGCCGGCCGGGTTCTCATGACCGAGGCCGGCCGGATCGGCCGCCCCCTCGGCGTCCTCTGCGCGGTGGCGTCCGCCGGCTACGCCATGACCGCCCTGTACGGCGCACCCGCCCGCGCCTTCGGCCCGCTGACCACCCTCGGCGCGCTCCTCGTCGCCGGATGTTCGGTCGCGACCCTCCTCACCGCGGCCGTGGAGGCCCGCCAGTGCCGGGCGGCCACCGTCGCGGCGCTGCTCCGGCTGGGCGCGCCGGCCGCCATGCTCCGCGCTGCCGCCGCCCTGCGCGCGGCCACCCTGGTGGCCCTGTTCGGCCCGCTCACCCTGGCGGTCGCCGCACTGGCGGCGCTGCCCACGGCCCGCTGAGCGGCCGGGTCGGAAAAAAGTCGGCGGCCGCCGATGAGTCCGGCGGGGGTCGCCGGTCTACCCATCTGACCGCGCGACCCGCGCGACCCGCGTGACACCGCGGCGAGAACCACGACGGGAGAGCCCCCATGTACCAGCAGATGATCTTCGTGAACCTGCCCGTGAACGACCTCGACGCCTCGAAGAAGTTCTTCACGGAACTCGGCTACTCGATCAACCCCCGGTTCAGCGACGAGAAGGCGGCCTCGGTGGTGATCAGCGACACCATCGTCGCGATGCTGCTCACCAAGCCGTTCTACGCCACGTTCACCAAGAAGGAGATCGCCGACGCGACGACGACCAGCGAGGTGCTGATCGCCCTGAGCGCGGAGAGCCGCGAGAAGGTCGACGAGCTGGTCGACAAGGCCATCGCGGCAGGCGGCACCGCGAGCGGCGCGACCCAGGACCACGGCTTCATGTACGGCCGCGCCTTCGACGACCTCGACGGCCACACGTGGGAGGTCATCTGGATGGACCCGGCCGCGGTCCAGGGCTGACGCCCGCGGTCGCGTCTTCAGAGCCCGGGCGCGCTCAAACGTCGCGGCGAGTAATGGACAGGCAAAGCCAACGGCCCCTGACGGCATATGCATTGACACTGCTTACGGAGCGCTTATAGACCTGTGAGCCTCCTGGGGGTGCTGGGACCTCGCCTCTTCTGTCGTCCCAACTCCTCCACAACCCCCCGCAGTTATGCTCTGTAAAGGACAAACGTGTCCATAACTCGCCGTAGCGCACGCCGTTCCGTGCGCATCCTGGGTGTCGCCTCCGCCTCGACCGCGGTGGTGCTGGGACTGTCCGGCTCCGCCTTCGCGTGCACGATCGGTGACTTCAAGGCCGAGGCCAAGTGCGAAGGCGGCAAGGGCGTCATCGTCGTCACCGACACCGACAAAACCGCCGTCCCCGCCGTCGTCACCGTCTTCCTGAAGGGCGCCGGCGGTATCGAGACGAAGGTCGGCCAGCAGGAGGTGAAGGGTTCGAAGGACGGTACTCCGGTCACCTTCCCGGAGGACTGGAAGCCGAACGCGACCTACCGCGTCCACGTCAAGGCCGGGCACGTCGTCGACGAGGACGTCAAGCCCGACCTGAGCGCCCCGGCCACCGCCTGCAAGGCGGAGGAGAGCAAGTCGCCGACGGCGACGCCCTCCAGGACGCCCGCGCCGTCCGAGTCCGTCCCGGCCAAGACGGCGTCCCCCGCCCCGTCGGCCTCCGAGTCCAGCTCCGCCCCGGCGGGCACGTCGAGCAACGCGCCGTCCCCCGCGGCCGGTGACTCGGACCTCGCCGAGACCGGCGCCAGCTCCAACACCGGTCTGATCGCCGGCATCGCGGGCGCCCTGGTCGTCGTCGGCGGTGGCGCGGTGTTCTTCGGCATGCGCCGCCGCGGTGCGAAGAACGGCGGCTGACGCCGGACCGCGTACACCGTTCGTCCCGTACGGCACCGCGGCCCGTCCCCGTATCCCCGGGGGACGGGCCGCGGTCGCGTTCACCGGCAGCCGGCCCGGCTCACCCGAAGCTGGTCCGCTCCAGCCAGAACTCCAGCAGCTCACGCTCGCCGAGGACTTCGAGGCCCGGGGCGTCCAGCGGAAGGCGCCGGTAGAAGGCGAGCAGCACAGGGGTGAGCGGGCCGCGCAGGGCTACGGTGGCCTTCTCGTGGCCGCGGCGCCAGCTGACGCCCTCCTGGCCCAGCTCCACGATCCACTCGGCGTTCAGGTCCGGGCCGGCGTCCGTTGCGTGCAGGTGGATACTGCGGCCGGAGCCGCGCAGCTCCCCGGCGGCCGGGTGCGCGTCGTTGCGCTGCACCCACTCCACGAGCTCCAGCCACTCGTCCAGCGCGTCGGCGGCGATGTCGGGCGCGACCTCGTAGGGCAGGCCGGCCGCGAGCACGGCGTCGGCGCGGTGCACGGTGATCTCGTGCGCCATGCGGCGGGCCCAGAAGCCGCAGTCGCGGTTGCCCGCCCAGGTCCACACGGCGGTGCCGGGCCCCGCCTCGCGCAGCGCGCCGACGACCAGCTCGCCGCTCTGGGCGAGCCACTTGTCCAGGGCGGCCGCGTCGCCCCGCTCCTCGGGCCCGGCGCCGAACGGCACCCGCTCCTTCGGGATGTTCTCCTGCGCCCGGGCGCGCACCAGGGTGTCCACCCAGCGCAGCGCGCCGCCCATGTGGCGCACGAGGTCTTCGAGCGACCACTCGGGGCAGGTCGGCACGGTGGCGGCCAGGTCGGCGCCGGAGGTCACCACGGCCCTCAACTGCTGTACTTGATGGTCGATTTCATCGCAGTAGCGGTCATGTGCGAGCAACGTCATGACCTCACCCTAAGCGCGCGATGATCAATCGAGCACGACGATTTCGGCCGCGTCGAACGCGACGCCCACCCCGGCTCCCGGCTCCGGTGCGTCCCGCAGCGCGCAGGCCGCCTCCAGGCGCGGGCCGCCGTCCCGGGGCAGCAGTCCGACGGCCACGTGGGTGCCCCTGAAGGTGCGGGTGGTCACCGTGCAGGGCAGGCCCGCTTCGGCCGCCACCAGCCGTACCCCGGCGGGCCGGACGAGGAGGGTGCGGCTGCCCTGCGGCGAGCCGTCGGGCACCGGTACCTTGCCCCAGGGGCTGTCGGCCGCCGTGCCGGCGACGGTGGCCGGGGCCACGTTGTCGAAGCCCAGGAAGCGGGCGACGAACGCGTCGGCGGGCCGCTGCCACACCTCCAGCGGGGTCCCGGACTGCGCGATCCGCCCGTCCCGCATCACCACCACCCGGTCGGCCAGCGCGAACGCCTCGCCCTGGTCGTGCGTCACGGCGAGCACGGTCGTCCCCAACCGGTCGAACAGCTCCCGCAGTTCGACCACCAGCCGTTCGCGCAGGGAGCGGTCGAGCTGGCCGAGCGGCTCGTCCAGCATGAGCAGCCGGGGCCGGGGAGCGAGCGCCCGGGCCAGGGCCACGCGCTGCTGCTCACCGCCGGACAGCCCGGCCACGGCCCGGCGGGCGGCGCCGGGCAGCCCCACCAGCTCCAGCAACTTCCCCACCTCGGCGTCGCGTTCACCCTTGGCGACCCGGTGCATGCGCAGCCCGAAGGCCACGTTCGCGCCGACGTCCCGCTGCGGGAAGAGCTGGTGGTCCTGGAACATCAGGCCGACACCGCGCCGGTGCGCGGGAACGCCCCTGTGGTCACGGCCGTCGAGCAGCACCTGCCCGGAGTCCAGCGGCTGCAGCCCCGCCACCGCCCGCAGCAGCGTCGACTTGCCGCTGCCGCTGGGGCCGAGCACACACACCACCTCGTGCTCGGCGACGTCGAGGTCGACCGCGTCGAGCACGGCACGCCCGCCGAAGCGCACGGTCGCGGCCCGCAGGCTCAGCAGCATCAGAACTCCCCCGTCCGGTCGGTCCGCAGCCGCTCCAGGACGAGCAGCGCGGCGGCGCAGACCACCATGAGAATGGTCGAAAGGGCCATCGCCTGGCCGTAGTTCATCTCGCCGGGGCGGCTGAGCAGCTTGGCCACGGCGACCGGGAGCGTCGGGTTGTCCGGCCGGGCGATGAACACGGTCGCCCCGAACTCGCCGAGCGACACGGCGAACGCGAACCCGGCGGCGACGAGCAGCGCCCGCCGCACCAACGGCAGGTCCACCTCCCGCCACACCCGCCAGGGCGAGGCGCCGAGCACGGCCGCCGCCTCCCGCAGCCGTTCGTCCACCGCCCGCAGCACGGGCAGCATGGTGCGTACGACGAAGGGGGCGCCCACCAGCGCCTGGGCGAGCGGCACCAGGATCCAGGACTGGCGCAGGTCCAGCGGCGGCTCGTCGAGCGCGATCAGGAAGCCGAAGCCGACGGTCACGGCGGACACGCCGAGCGGCAGCATCAGCAGCGCGTCGAAGCCACGCATCATCCGCCCCGCGTCGCGGCGGGCCAGCGCGGCCGCGGCGAGGCCTCCGATCACCACGGCCACGGCGGTGGCGGCGGCGGCGTACTCCAGCGACGTCCACACGGCGTGCACGGGTGCCACGAGGAACGTTCCGCCGTCGGGGTCGGTCAGCGCGCGGTAGTAGCCGAGTCCGGGCGCGTCCAGGGAGCGCCGGACGAGCACGGCGAGCGGCAGCACCAGGAGCAGGGCGATGCTCAGCAGGACCCCGGCGAGCAGGGCCCACTGCCCGGGGCCGTGTGGCCGGCGGGCGGTCACCGCGGGGTCGACGAGGCGCAGCGCGCTCTCCCGCCGCCGTACGGTCCAGGCGTGCACGGCGAGGACGGTGCCGACGGCGGCGAACTGCACCAGCGTGAGGACGGCGGCCGTGGACAGGTCGAAGACCTCGGAGGTCTGCCGGTAGATCTCGACTTCGACGGTGGAGAAGGTGGGGCCGCCGAGGATCTGCACCACGCCGAAGGAGGTGAAGGTGAACAGGAACACCATGAGCGCGGCGGCGGCCACGGCGGGCGCGAGCGCGGGCAGGCAGATCTTCCGCCAGGCGCGCAGCGGGGAGGCTCCCAGCATCCGGGCGGCCTCCTCCTGCCGGGGGTCGAGCTGGGCCCACAGCCCGCCGACCGTGCGGACGACGACCGCGTAGTTGAAGAAGACGTGGGCCAGCAGGATCGCCCACACCGTGGTGTCCAGCCGTACCCCCCACAGCTCGTCCAGCAGTCCGCCCCGCCCGACCAGGGCCAGGAAGGCGCTGCCGGCGACGACGGTCGGCAGCACGAACGGCACCGTGACGACGGCCCGCAGCAGGTGTCTGCCGGGGAAGTCGAGGCGGGCGAAGACGTAGGCGGCGGGCAGCGCGAGCAGCAGGGTGAGCGCGGTGGAGGCGAGCGCCTGCCAGGTGGTGAACCACAGCACGTGCCGGATGTCCGGCTGCGCCACGACGTCCGCGATCCGCCCGAACCGCCAGGCGCCGTCCACCTCGAGCCCGCGCGCCACGATCGCGGCCACGGGCCAGGCGAAGAACAGCGCGAAGAACGCGACGGGCAGGGTCATGAGCCCGAGCCGCGCCGCGTTCGCCCGCCGGGACGCCCTCACTTCAGTACGAGTGACGTCCACGACTTGACCCACTGATCACGGTTGGCGGCGATCTCGGCGGGGGCCGGCGTCTCCGGATGCTCGGCCTGCCGGCCGTACTTCACGAACTCCGGCGGCACCTGGACGCCCTTGCGCACCGGGTAGACGAACATGTTCAGCGGCATGTCCGCCTGGAACTCCTTGGTGAGCAGGAAGTCGAGGAACGCCTTGCCGCCCTTGGTGTTCTTCGCGTTGCTCAGCAGCCCCGCGTACTCCACCTGCCGGAAGCAGGTGCCGTAGGCCACCCCGGTCGGGGCGGTGCCGGGCCGCTTCTTGGCGTAGATGACCTCGGCGGGCGGCGAGGAGGCGTAGGAGACCACGAGCGGCCGGTCGCCGCCGGCCTTCCTGCCCTCCGACGACCCGGAGAACTCCTGGCGGTAGGCCTGGTCCCAGCCGTCGACCACCTTGACGCCGTTGGCCTTGAGCTTCTTCCAGTAGTCCTGCCACCCCTCGTCGCCGAACTTCGCGGCGCTGCCCAGCAGGAAGCCGAGGCCCGGCGAAGAGGTGGCGGCGTTCTCGGTGACCAAGAGGTTCTTGTACTGCGGCTTGGCGAGGTCGGCGAAGGACTGCGGCGGGGTCAGCTTGTGCTCGCTGAAGTAGGCCTTGTCGTAGTTGACGCAGATGTCGCCGGTGTCGACAGGCGTGACGCGGTGCTTGTCCTGGTCGACGCGGTACTGCGGCAGGACGAGGCCGGAGCCCTTCGCCTCGTACGGCTGGAACAGCCCGTTGTCGAGGGCCCGGGACAGCAGGGTGTTGTCGACGCCGAAGAAGACGTCGCCCTGCGGATTGCCCTTGGTCAGGATGGCCTTGTTGACGGCCTGTCCGGCGTCGCCGTCGTTGAGCACCCTGACCTTGTAGCCGGACCGCTTCTCGAAGTCCTTGATGACGCTCTTGGACGCGGCCCACGAGTTGTGGCTGACCAGCGTCACGGTCTTCGAGTCCGCGGACCCGTCGGCGCCGGACGACCCGCACCCGGTCAGCGCGGGCAGGGCGAGCAGGCCGAGCCCGGCCGCCGCGGCCATGAAGGTCTTGTTGTGCACTGGATGTCCTCCTGGGGTTGGCCAGGAAGAGACGCGGCCCCGCCCGGGCTCCGCGGGGGCGGCCCGGGCAGGGCGCAACAGCTTGAGTGGTGACCGAACTTCCTACCCAGAATGACCTGGGCGAGGTTCAGAGGGTCTGCGGCCCGGTGCCGCACTCTCAGCGCTGTGGCGCTCCCCTGTCGGAATATGCAGATGTGTGGGTGCCGCCGGAGCGACGTGGCCAGATTATCGCTCCGTGGCCGCCAGCTGACCACAGGCCCCGTCGATCTCCTGACCACGGGTGTCCCGGATCGTCACCGGCACACCGTGGGCCGCGATGGCCTCCACGAACGCCTTCTCGTCCTCGGGCCGCGAGGCGGTCCACTTCGACCCGGGCGTCGGGTTGAGCGGGATGAGGTTGACGTGCACCGGCTTGCCCTTGAGCAGCCTGCCGAGCCGGTCACCGCGCCAGGCCTGGTCGTTGATGTCCCGGATGAGGGCGTACTCGATGGACAGCCTGCGCCCGGACCTCTCCGCGTACTCGAACCCGGCGTCCAGCACCTCGCGCACCTTCCACCGGGTGTTCACCGGCACGAGGGTGTCGCGCAGCTCGTCGTCCGGGGCGTGTAGGGAGATCGCGAGCCGGCACTTGAAGCCCTCGTCGGCGAACCGGTGGATGGCCGGCACGAGCCCGACCGTCGACACGGTGATCCCGCGCTGCGAGAGCCCGAGCCCGTCGGGGGTGGGGTCGGTGAGGGCCCGGATGGCGCCCACGACCCGCTTGTAGTTGGCGAGCGGCTCCCCCATGCCCATGAAGACGATGTTGGAAAGCCGGGCCGGCCCCCCGGGCACCTCTCCGTCGCGCAGCGCCCGCATCCCGTCGACGATCTGGTGGACGATCTCGGCGGTGGACAGGTTCCGGTCGAGCCCCGCCTGGCCGGTGGCGCAGAACGGGCAGTTCATCCCGCAGCCCGCCTGCGAGCTGATGCACATGGTGACCCGGTCCGGGTACCGCATCAGCACGGACTCCACGAGCGTCCCGTCGAACAGCCGCCACAACGTCTTGCGCGTGGTCCCCTGGTCGGTGGACAGGTGCCGCACGACGGTCATCAGCTCCGGGAACAGCGCTTCCCGCAGCTTGCCGCGGGCCCCGGCCGGAATGTCCGTCCACTGCTCGGGGTCGGGCGCGTACCGCGCGAAGTAGTGCTGCGAGAGCTGCCTGGCACGGAACGGCTTCTCCCCGGCCTCGGCCACCGCGTCCTTGCGCTCGGCGGGCGAGAGATCGGCGAGATGCCGCGGCGGCTTCTGAGCTCCGCGCGGCGCTACGAAAATGAGTTCTCCGGGCTTGGGCATGGTGGTACCAGTGTCGCAGATCCAATCGGGTGACCTGCGGCTGTCGGTCACCACGACTGTCGTCCGTGATCGTCCGTGGAGCGGTGCCTTCGTCCGGGTCGAGGGCCTAGCCGAGACTCCGGCCCTGCTCCCCGTCCCCCATGGCATGCGCGAAGGCGGTCTTCTCCTCACCGAGGGCTTCTTCGTGTTCGGGCTTCAGCGTGAGCGGAGCCCCCGCGCGTTCCAGGAGGACCAGCGAGGTGACCAGCAGGCCGCGCGCCAGGCCGTGTGTCACCGGGTGTGAGGTCGAGGAGTAGCGCGCGTACAGGCCCTGCACGAAGGCCCGGAACGTCGGCAGGTCTATGTCACAGCTGCCGTGCGGGGTCTCGGTCAGGCCGGTCGGCAGGCCCACGGACTCCGCCGCGCCCCGGGCAAGGGAGGCGTACAGCCTTCCACTGTGGTAACCCGCGTCCCACAGTGCTTCTCCGCCCAGTTCGTAGGGGTAGCTCACTCTGCGATCTCCGCACTCCGAGGCCGATCTCGGGGCCTGGTGGCCCAGAGTCCCAGCACCGTATATCCGAAGCCGCACCCGGGCTGCCGGCGGCGGGTTCATCCCCGCATGCCACTCCTCGACAGGGAGATCACGAGTGGCAGAACACCGAGGAACGCTGTCGCGTCCGCAGCGTTGCCTCGTCCCATCGAGGGGATCGTGATCGCGACGGCAGCGATGACCGTGCAGGCGATGATCGCCACCCGACGGACCATCGAGACCGGGCCAGGGGGATCCCTGAACAGGAAGAACGATCCGGCGACCAGGGCCACGAAGCCGAACGTCTGCATCGCTATCGAGACAAGACTCGGTGAACCCTTCGCCAGAAGGCCGTCGCCTTCGCCGACACTGAGGGCGAACAACCCCGCGATCAGAGTCGCGAGCGCACTCCAGAATCGCATGAGACCGGTGTTACGGGTCAGTGTCTCTTTCGGTGCGATCTCACGAGCGAGTAGTTGCACGGAAAGCCGCCCGTCGGCGAGCCATTCGGGTTTGTCAACGATACCGAGCTCCGTCAGGCCATAGAAGTACTTCGCGCTCGTACGTCTGTCGACGAGGCCGCCGTTCGTCCTGTCCGCGCAGACTTCCACGAAGTCCCCCAGGAAGGCCTGGAAGGAATCACGCCGCAGCGAGTTCGGAGCGGCGTCCTCGTCCTCCACGCCGGTCACCTCGAACTCGAAGTGGGAGAGGGGGTTCGAAGTGCCGGGGTGCCGGTAGGTGACGCGGTCGTACTTCACCTTGGCGATTCTGTTCCTGAAGTCCGGCACGGAGAACACGTCGATTCCGCTGGCACGGTCGACGATCCAGGAAGACCGGCTTACATCCACTTCGAGGCTTTCCTGGAGGCCCGATTCGACGAGTGACTCCCGAAGGTGCCCGAAATCGGCCGGGGCTTCCACCCGTGAAAGCCCGCGAATACCGGACAGCCAGCCCCGGATCGCGGACCACGCCTCTTCGAGGTCACTTGACGACCGCACCACTATTTCTTGCTGCATGGCCGTTCCGTACCGCTGCTCTCCGCGCTCCTTCAGGCGCCGGAAGGTGTACTCCTCGGTGTCCTGCTCCCGACGGAGTCGCAGGTACCAGCCCAGTTTGAAGAGTTCGTACTTCTTCGTGTCGAAATAGACGTCGGCGATACGGCGATCCGCCAGCCGGTGGAACCTGTACCCCCGAACGAACTCACCGGAGCCGTCGATCTGGGCAGCGACATTGTCGTAACTCGCGATGTCCTGCAGGGTCACCTTGGCCTCGAGCTTGTCGCGGAGATGCTGCGAAGCGTGATGAATCAGCGCCTGCTGGAACTTGGAGTTGCGCACATCGCGCGCGTTGAAACGCTCCTTGATGTGGCGCCGTATCTCCGCCAGCTTCGCGGCCTGTGCGGGATCGTAGATCTCGACCTCGATCCTCCCCTCACGCACACTCCCCTGCACGGCGTCGAGGTACTCGGTCTCGTCGATGGCAAGCTCCGCGACGTCTCCGCTCGCATCGACGACCTTCCAGACATCCCGGCTCGTCCTCACAGGATAGGTGTTGACGAGATCGAGTCGGCGCAACGCCGCGATGGCACCATGTCGATGGACGAGGCTTTCGACAGTGCAGGGAGGGACGGGAATGATCCCCTCACCGCACAGTATGGCCACGATTCGATCGAGTACCTCGACCAGGGTCCCATCCTGCGGATTCTCCAACTCCTCGCGATGGGTGGCCGAACTCCCTCCGCTTGCCGGCTGCGGCCGCTTCAACGTCACGGAGATACCGGCATTCTTTTCCCGTACACGCAGGGACCAGTTTCGTGAGTTGATTTCACCGTTGACGTCGAAATACGTGTCGAGGTTGGACACTTTCCGCAGATAGGAGACGGTGAAGTTCCCCAGAGAGGCGTCGTTCCGCAGACTCTCGGTGATCACCGAGATGCTTCCGACCGGAACCTCGAATTTCTGTTCTATCTCGGTGCCCACTATCGCCCCCCGACGACGGCCGAACAAGGAGACGGAGCCTACTGCAAAAATTCTCGGCCGTACATACCGGGCGAACGGTCATATTACCGCTGTCACGGAGACCCGTACCCGACGGCCCCTGTCCTGGTTGACCGTCCAGGGGCCGTCGGTCACCGGGGACTTCCCACGTCAGGGCTGGGGGCTCACCGCCGTCCACTGGGACTGCGGTGTCGTCCCCTGCGCCGGGGCGGGGCATACGAGAGTGGTGCCGTTGGCCGCGCAGCGCAGCGTGTAGACCGAGCCGCCCTGAGTGATGATCTTGTAGAAGGCGTCACTGCCCTGGGCGTCGACCGAGACACCACAGACCGGGGAGTCGGTGGGGTAGCCGGCGATCGTGCTGAGATCGATCCAGCCGGCCGCGTTGGCCGGGCCCGAGACGATGTTCGGGTTGTCGGGGTTGATGTTGGTGTTGGGGCGCCTGCCGGCGTACGGCACCCCGTCGGCCAGGGCGGCGAGGAACTGCTCATTGCCGTTCGGCTTCGTCGAGTCGACGCCGGTGCCGCACGCCGTCGCGGTCGCGGTCACCGTCGCGGTCGCCGTGGTGGTCGCGGTCGCCGTGGTCGTCGCGGTCACCGTCGCCGTTGCGGTCGCCGTCTTCGTGACCGTGACGGTGGGCTTCGGGTGACGGGTGCCGTCGCAGCCGCCACCCGCCCGCTGGTGAAGCCTGTCGGAATCGTCGTGGCGGCAGCCGGAATCGGCGGCGTACGCCACTCCCGCCTGGGACGTCACGCCGACGGCCACCGCCACCGCGGGGGTCCCCACCGCGACCGTCACCGCGGTCGTGATCGCCGCGAGTCTGCGGACCCTGCTGGATCCGCCGTGTGCCCTGTTCTCATGACCCATATGGATGCTCCTTGTCCTTGAGGCCCGAGTGGTTCCCGAGGCCACATGCGGAGCTTGACCTGGGCACGTCGAAGCATCGGTACGATGATGATGAAACACGCTTGCAGATCAATAAATCGGACTAACGAGGGCCTTCCGGACGAACATCCAGGGCCTTCCCGGGCGGTTCAGCGCGGCGTGGGCTCCTTGGTCCCCGGCCCCCGCCGTCACCACGTCACGGGCAGCGTCCTCGGCCCGCGGATCAGGCCCTGGCGCTGGAACTCGACCTCCTCGGGCGGTACGGCCAGCCTGATGCCCGGGAAGCGCGCGAGTACGGCGCCGATCATGACCTCGGCCTCCATGCGGGCCATGATGGCGGCCAGACAGTGGTGCGGTCCGTGCCCGAACGCCAGGTGGGGGCCGTCCTCGCGGTCGAAGTCGAGGGCGTCGGGGTCGGGGAAGACGTCGGGGTCCCGGTTGGCGGCGACGTACGCGTTGTAGATCACGTCGCCGGCCCGGACCAGATGTCCGCCGACCTCGACGTCCTCGACGGCGACCCGGGGGATGCCGACGCCGTTGCGGTGGGGGACGTAGCGGAACAGTTCGTCCACCGCCCGGGGCAGCAGTTCCGGCTCGCGGCGCAGCCGGTCCAGGTGTCCGGGGTGGGTCAGCAGCGCGTACATCATCGAACCGCTGTTGTTGCGGACCGCGTGCCCGCCGCTGACCTGGATCGCGGTGGCCAGGGAGACCGCCTCGTCGTCGGTGATCTCGCCCGCCGCGGCGGCCTGTGCCAGCACCCCGGCCAGGTCCTCGCGGGGGTCCTCGCGGCGCTGCTGGAGCAGTTCGACGATGCGGGCCCGGGTGGCCTGGGCGGCCTCCTTGGCCCGCTCCTTCGACTCGGCGCCCGCCGACAGCAGGGCCTCACCGGTGGCCGCCCAGCGGTGCCAGTCCTTCTCCTCGACGCCCAGGAAGTCGCGGATCACGGCGATCGGGAAGGGGCCGTGCAGGTGTTCCATGAGGTCGGCCGGTGCGCCGGCGCGTGCCATGCCGTCGAGCAGTTCGGCGGCCCTGCGCTCGGCCAGCGGCCTCAGGCGCTGCATGCTCCTGCCGGTGAACGCCCGGGCGACGACCCGGCGCAGCCGGTTGTGCCGGGGCGGGTCGATGTACTGCAGGCCGGCCGTCTGCGAGGCCACCGGCACCGGACGCATGGTGGTGACGTCGCGGCCGACGACCTGCTCGCGGGAGAAGCGCGGGTCGGAGGTGACGAACCGGACGTCCTCGTACCGGGTGACCAGCCAGGCCTGTCCGGCACCGTGCGGCAGCTTGATCCGGGTGACCGGCTCGTCTCGCAGCAGCCCGTCCAGGAACGGGTCGGGGTCGAGCGCGGGCAGGTCGTCGACGGGCCAGAACCGCACCGGCGGGTCGGGCGGGGCGGGGGCTGGGTCGAGGGGCATCGGCACACTCCCTGCGGTGGCGAAGGCGGGGCGGCGGCGGACTCGCCGTCCTCTCAGGGAGTCTGCCGCCGACCGCCTCCGCCCGCCGATTTGTGCTGCGGCATCCGGGTGCGGCGGGTGCTGGGCCGGGGCGCGTCCGGAACACGGCGGCGGGCCCCCGTCCTGCGGTCAGGACGGGGGCCCGTGAAGCCGTGTGCCGCTCGGCTCACGTGGAGCCGACGAAGATCACCATCAGCAGCCAGACAACCGGCGCCGTGGGCAGCAGCGAGTCCAGTCGGTCCATGATGCCGCCGTGGCCGGGAAGCAGGGTGCCCATGTCCTTGATGCCCAGGTCCCGCTTGATCATGGACTCCCCGAGGTCGCCCAGCGTGGCGCTGGCCGCGACCGCGAGGCCCAGCAGCAGACCTTGCCACCAGGTGCCGTCGTCGATCAGGAACTGCATGCACAACGCGCCCGCGACCATGGCGAACAGCACCGCGCCGAGCAGGCCCTCGCGGGTCTTGCCGGGGCTGATGCGCGGGGCGAGCTTGTGCTTGCCGAAGCGCCAGCCGACCGCGTACGCGCCCGTGTCGCTGACGACGGTCAGGAGCAGGAAGGTGAGGACCCGCCAGGGACCGTCGTCGGCGGTGAGCATCATCGCGACGAACGTGGCGAGGAACGGCACGTAGAACGCCGCGAAGACACCGGCCGTGACGTCCTTGAGGTAGCCCTCCGGTGGCTCGGTCATGCGCCAGACCAGCGTGGCCAGGGCCGTCAGGGCCATGGCGACCCACGCCCCCTCGGCGCCGCGCACGTACCCGGCGACCACCATCGCGGCACCGCCGAGCGCCAGCGGCACGAGCGGCGCCTTGATGCCCTTGCGCTCCCGCAGCCTGCTGGTCAGCTCCCACAGGCCGACGACGACGGCGACCGCTATGACGCCGACGAAGACGGCCTTGACGACGAACAGCGACGCGACGATCACCACACCGAGTCCGACGCCGACCCCTATGGCCGCGCTCAGGTCACGGCCCGCGCTCTTCTTCGGCGGCGCCGGCGGCGGCTGCGGGGCGTCGGGCATGGGCTCCGGATTCTGGGTCACGGCCGGGGCGGGCCGGTCCTGGAAGGTGTCGTCTCGGAACAGGGGGCCGCCCAGCCGAGCGGCCCCCCGGTCGTCGTCCTGGTCTGCGCCGTACGAGGGTGGGTCGGGCACGATGGGCATGGGGCGAGTGTGCTGCGCCTCAGGCGCATCGTATGCGGGACCCGCCGTGGCGGCCCCCTGGACAGGTCCACCCTCGGTGGACCCCCAGTACCCGGCCTGCCCCACCAGTGGCGGCGACGCCCCCCAGGAAGAGTCGCTCATCAGACTTCGAGCAGCTCCGCTTCCTTGTGCTTGAGAAGCTCGTCCACCTGGGCGACGTACTTCGCCGTCAGGTCGTCGAGTTCCTTCTCCGCACGGCGGCCCTCGTCCTCACCGACCTCGCCGTCCTTGATCAGCTTGTCGATGGCGTCCTTGGCCTTGCGGCGGACGGAGCGGATGGACACCTTGGCGTCCTCGCCCTTGCCCTTGGCGACCTTGATGTAGTCGCGGCGGCGCTCCTCGGTCAGCTCCGGGAACACCACCCGGATGATGTTGCCGTCGTTGCTGGGGTTGACGCCCAGGTCGGAGTCGCGGATCGCCTGCTCGATGTTGCGCAGCGCGCTCTTGTCGAACGGGGTCACGACCGCCATGCGCGGCTCCGGCACGGAGAACGAGGCCAGCTGGTTGATCGGCGTCGGGGCACCGTAGTAGTCGGCCACGATCTTGTTGAACATCGCCGGGTGCGCACGGCCGGTGCGGATCGCGGCGAAGTCCTCCTTGGCGACCACGACGGCCTTCTCCATCTTCTCCTCGGCCTCGAGGAGGGTCTCTTCGATCACCACTTGCTCCTGCGTGTCTTGAGTAAGGCCCGGCTGCGGTTCCTCGTTCGGGGCGGCGGCCGGCTTCGTCGCGTCTTCTTCCTGCACGGTTCCCGACCGGCAGGACATTGTCCATCCCCCGGCCAGGGTGCGTCCCGTCCGTCCCCCGGACAGGTGTCGTACCCGGTGGCGGGGGCGCCGGTCAGTCCCGGCTGCCCTGGTCGCCCACCAGGGTGCCGATCTTCTCACCCTTGACGGCGCGGGCGATATTGCCCTCCGCGAGAAGCTCGAAGACGAGGATCGGGAGCTTGTTGTCGCGGCACAGCGTGATGGCGGTGGCGTCGGCGACCTTGAGGTCGCGGGTGATGACCTCGCCGTAGCCGAGGGCGTCGAACTTGACGGCGTCGGCGTTGGTCTTGGGGTCGGAGTCGTAGACCCCGTCCACCCCGTTCTTGCCCATGAGCAGCGCCTCGGCGTCGATCTCGAGGGCGCGCTGGGCGGCGGTGGTGTCGGTGGAGAAGTAGGGCATGCCCATACCGGCGCCGAAGATGACCACGCGGCCCTTCTCCAGGTGCCGCACGGCGCGCAGCGGGATGTACGGCTCGGCGACCTGGCCCATGGTGATGGCGGTCTGCACCCGGCTGTCGATGCCCTCCTTCTCCAGGAAGTCCTGGAGGGCGAGGCAGTTCATCACGGTGCCGAGCATGCCCATGTAGTCGGAGCGGGCGCGGTCCATGCCGCGCTGCTGGAGTTCGGCGCCGCGGAAGAAGTTGCCGCCGCCGATGACGACCGCGATCTCCGCTCCGTCGCGGACGACGGCGGCGATCTCGCGGGCGATCTTGTGCACCACGTCCGGGTCGACTCCCAGGCCCCCGCCACCGGAGAAGGCCTCTCCGGACAGCTTCAGCAGAAACCGGCCGCGTACTTTGCCGTCGTCGCTCTTCTGGGCCTTGGTGGTCATGGAGATCCCGCCTCTTTCACGTGTTGCACATGCGAAGAAGGCCATTGCCGATGGGGTCGCTTTTCGCTCCCATGCGCGGCAATGGCCTCCTCGTCAGATCTGCTGCCGTCCGCCCCACAGCCAAGTGTGGCGGCGTGCGCGGACGACTGCTGTCGACCCTATCGGGAATTCCCGCCGGGTCGCGCGTCGATCGCGGTACGGACTCAGATGCCGACCTTGATGCGCGAGAAGCGCTTCAGGGTGACACCGGCCTCGTCCAGCACCTTCTGGACCGACTTCTTGTTGTCGAGCGCGTACGGCTGGCCGAGCAGCGTGGCGTCCTTGAAGAAGCCGTTGACACGACCCTCGACGATCTTGGCGATCGCGGCCTCGGGCTTGCCCTCGGCGCGGGTGGTCTCCTCGGCGATGCGGCGCTCGGACTCGACGACCTCGGCCGGGACGTCCTCCTGGGAGAGGTACTTCGGCGCGAAGGCGGCGATGTGCTGGGCGATGCCCTTGGCGACCTCGGCGTTCGGCTTGTCGAACTCGACCAGGACACCGATCTGCGGGGGCAGGTCGGGCATGGTGCGGTGCATGTAGGCCAGGACGTAGCCGTCGGAGAACTGCGCGAAGCGGTCCAGGACGATCTTCTCGCCGAGGTTGGCGTTGGCCTCGTCCACGTACGCCTGGACGGTCTTGCCGGCCTCGATCTCGGAGGCGAGCAGCGCCTCGAGGTCGGCCGGGTTCGTCTTGGCGACGTGCTCGGCGATGGCCTGGGCCACGGCCTGGAACTTCTCGCCCTTGGCGACGAAGTCCGTCTCGCACTTCAGCTCGACGAGGACGCCGGAGGAGTTGTCGTCGGCGATGATGGAGACCACGGCGCCGTTCTCGGCGGAGCGGCCCTCGCGCTTGGCGACGCCCTTCTGGCCCTTGATGCGCAGGGCCTCGACGGCCTTGTCGACGTTGCCCTCGGCCTCGTCCAGCGCCTTCTTGCAGTCCATCATGCCGGCGCCCGTGAGCTCACGGAGCTTCTTGACGTCGGCGGCGGTGTAGTTCGCCATGAGTCTGTGAGTCTTTCTCGAAGTCTGGGAGATCTTCAGATCCGCACGGTCCGTGATCCACATGTAGCCGCGGATCCCGTACGCGGTGCCGACCTACGGGTGAACAGCGGGGGCGGACTTGATGTCACCGCCCCCGCCGTCAACGCTGACGTCAGGCCTGCTCGCCCTCGGCGGCCTTCTCGCCCTCGGCCGGGGCGGCCTCGGCGGCGGGGGCGGCCTCCGCGGCGGGGGCGGCCTCGGCGGCGGGGGCGGCCTCGGCAGCCGGAGCCTCGTCCTTCTTCTCACCCTCGAGCAGGTCGCGCTCCCACTCGGCGAGCGGCTCGGCGGCGGCGGCCTTCTCGCCCTTGTCGCCGGTGGCGACACGGGAGCGGGAGATGAGGCCCTCGGCGACGGCGTCGGCGATCACACGGGTGAGCAGGGTGACGGAGCGGATCGCGTCGTCGTTGCCCGGGATCTTGTAGTCGACCTCGTCGGGGTCGCAGTTGGTGTCGAGGATCGCGACGACCGGAATGTTGAGCTTCCGGGCCTCACCGACGGCGATGTGCTCCTTCTTGGTGTCCACGATCCAGACGGCGCTGGGCACCTTCTGCATCTCGCGGATACCACCGAGGGTCTTCTCCAGCTTGGCCTTCTCGCGGGAGAGGACCAGCAGCTCCTTCTTGGTCAGACCGGAGGACGCGACGTCCTCGAAGTCGATCTGCTCAAGCTCCTTCAGGCGCTGCAGACGCTTGTAGACGGTCGAGAAGTTGGTGAGCATGCCGCCCAGCCAGCGCTGGTTGACGTAGGGCATGCCGACGCGGGTGGCCTGCTCGGCGATGGCCTCCTGCGCCTGCTTCTTCGTGCCGACGAACATGACCGTGCCGCCGTGGGCGACGGTCTCCTTGACGAACTCGTAGGCGCGGTCGATGTACGACAGCGACTGGAGCAGGTCGATGATGTAGATGCCGTTGCGCTCGGTGAAGATGAAGCGCTTCATCTTCGGGTTCCAGCGACGGGTCTGGTGACCGAAGTGGACGCCGCTCTCCAGCAGCTCCCGCATCGTGACGACGGCCATGGCCGTATCTCCTTGAGTTTCTCGGTTGTGCCGCGTCCGCCGGACGGCGGACGCGCCTGACGCCCACGACGCGCCGTGCCGCGAAGGACCGAGGGGCGCTTGGTACGAACCGTTACCGGGTGCCGTACCGGGGCGTGCGAAGTCGACCCGGTGACCCGGATCGCCAGAAGAAGTGTACGGGACCGGCGGGGCCCCGGGTGACGCCGCTCTCCACAACCGGGGGGTGATCCACAGGGTCCGGCCGTGACCGGCCGTGGTACGGGACGGTTTGCGGCATGCGACGAGTGATGCGATGCGTTCCGGTCTGGGCGGCCGTGGCGCTGGGTGCGGCCGCCGCCGCGCTCGCCCCCGCGGCGTGGGCGGACGGCCCGGTACCGGCGCCGCCTGCCGCCCCACGAGGCCCGGCTCCGCCTCCCGGCCCGCAGGGCCCGGTGCCGGCGATCGGCCGAGCCTGGCCGGTGGGCGTGCGGCCGGTGGTGCTGCGCGGCTGGGAGCCTCCGGCGACGGTGTACGGCCCCGGGCACCGGGGCGTGGACCTGGCGGCCCCGCCGGGTTCCCCGGTGCGGGCGGTGGCGCCGGGCCGGGTGTCCTTCGCGGGCCGGGTCGCCGGGCGGGGCGTGGTCTCCGTGGAGCTGGCGGGAACGGACCTGCGCACCACGTACGAGCCGGTGAGCCCTTCGGTCGGCGAGGGGGACCGGGTGGGGGCGGGTGAGGTGGTGGGGACGGTGGAACCGGCGGGCGCCCACTGCGGTACGACGGCGTGCGTCCACTGGGGCCTGCTGCGGGGCGGGACCTACCTGAACCCGCTGTCCCTGCTCCCGCCGTGGCTGCTGAACGGGGGGCCGTCGAGACTGCTGCCGGTGTACGGATAGCCCCGGCAGCCCCACCGGCGGCCATGCGCCACCGCGGCTGCGGACCGCCCTGCACGGCAGCGGCAGCGGCAGCGGCAGCGGACAGTCGTACGCCGCCCGCAGCCGCACGCGGTCGTGACGCCGGGGCGTGCGGGTGGCAGCCGGGGCGTGCGGGTGGGGCGCCCGGCCCCTCCTCAGCCCCTCACGCCCAGCGGCTCAGCCCTCCACGCCCCGCAGTGCCATGGCCACCGCGGCGTCCGTCACCACGGACGGGTCCTCGGCCGCGCCGAGCTCGATCCGCCGGACCGCCGCGTCCACGACCCCCTGCAACAGCATCGCGGCCAGGCGGGGCTGCGCATGGCCCAGCTCCCCCAGCGCCTCGACGATCATGGCGACCAGCCCGCCGTGGGCCGCCCGGATCTTCTCCCGCGCTCCCGCGTCCAGCTCGCTCGCGGAGATGGCGACGACCGCCCGGTGCCGCCGGTCCCCCACCAGCGCGAGCTGCCGCCGCACATACGCCTCGACCTTGCCCTCGGGCGACTTGGCGCGCTCCATGGCAGCGGCCACCTCTGCCGCCCACACCGGGAAGTCGACCTCGCACAGCTCCTCGACGACGGCCGCCCGCGACCGGAAGTACTCGTACACGGACGACCGCGCGAGCCCCGTCCGCTCGGCCATCGCGGGGAAGGTCAGCGCCTCCGTCCCGCCCTCGGACAGCAGGGACCGCGCGGCGTCCAGCAGGGCGGCTCGCTGCATCGACCGGTGCTCGGCCACGGAGGCCGCTCGAATCCTTGGCACGTCGACAACTGTACGGAAACGTCCCCCCGTGGGAGGCGCTCAGCGCCCGAAGCTCGCCAGCTTGGCCCGCAGCTGCAGCACCGACTTGGTGTGGATCTGGCTCACCCGGCTCTCGGTGACGCCGAGCACGTTGCCGATCTCCGCGAGGGTGAGCCCCTCGTAGTAGTAGAGCGTGACGACGGTCTTCTCCCGCTCGGGCAGTGTGTTGATGGCCCGCGCGAGGAAACGCCGCAGCTCCCGGTCCTCGGCCACCTCCACCGGATTGTCGGCGGCGGTGTCCTCCAGCGTGTCCATGAGGCTGAGCCGGTCACCGCCCTCGCCGCCGACGTGCAGCATCTCCTCCAGGGCGACCACGTTGGCCAGCGACAGCTGGCTGAACACGGCATGGAGGTCGTCGACCTCCATGTCCAGCTCGGCGGCGACCTCGCCCTCGGTCGGGGTGCGCCGCAGCCGGGCCTCCAGGGTGGCGTAGGCCCGCTCGACGTTGCGGGCCTTCTGCCGGACGGAGCGGGGGATCCAGTCCAGTGCCCGCAGTTCGTCGATCATCGCGCCGCGAATCCGGGTGATCGCGTACGTCTCGAACTTGATCTCCCGGTCGATGTCGAACTTCTCGATCGCGTCGATCAGCCCGAAGACCCCGGAGGAGACGAAGTCCGCCTGCTCGACGTTGGGCGGCAGGCCGACGCTCACCCGGCCGGCCACGTACTTCACCAGCGGCGAGTAGTGCAGGATCAGTTGTTCCCGCAGCCGGTCGTCCCCCGTCGCCTTGTACGACCGCCACAGCTCGTCGAGCGTCGAGGGAGCGGGCGGCCGCACGCTGCCACCGTCGCGGGAGGCTGGGGGAAGCGCCGCCCGGTCGGGCCCGGAGGTGTGCTGGGGCATTCGTCGCCTTGTGCCGTTCTGCCGTGAAGTGCCGTGAGTGGGGTGAGGTGGGGGTTGGTGGGGCGAAGTGGGCTGCCTGGGTGAGCTGTCGGTCTGGTGTCGAGATGGCGCGGTCTGCGCCGACGCCTCCGTGAGCGTAGCGTGACTGAGCTGTCGCGGTGTGCGAACGGCTTGGCACCACCCGTGCGCGGGGCTTTCGGCCCGGCCCGGTGACCCGATCCGGGGAATCGCTCTGCGTGATCGGCCGGAGGGATCAACTCCGGGAAACGTCAAGGGCGTCGGGCATTCCCCCGGACGGCCGAACACGCTCGGTCAGCGGCCGCGGTGGGCCGTCCGGACCGAGATCATCGCCTGGCGTGTCAACTTCCAGCCGTCGCCGTGTCGTTCGACGTAACCAAGTGCTCGGAGTTCGTACAGTCTCGCGATCGCGTCGTCGCGCGTGGTCCGGGCGCCGAGCGCGATCTCCTCTGCGGGGGCCGCCCGGTCGCCGGGCAGGGCGGCGAGGACGGCGCGGGCGCCGGGTTCCAGCAGGTCACGTGGCAGCACGGGTCCCCGCCGGAGCGGCGCCAGCTCACCCATGCCGCCGACGAGTTCGACGACTTCCGCGGCGTCGGTGACCAGGGTGGCCTCACCGCGCAGCAGTTCGTGCACACCGGCGGAGAGGGCGCTGGTGACCGGCCCGGGGACGCCCATCGTGAACCGTCCGAGGCGCTGCGCGGCCCGCGCGGTGGCCAGCGAGCCGCTGCGGCAGGCGGCCTCCACGACGACGGTTCCCCTGGTCAGCGCGGCGATGACCCGGTTGCGCAGGATGAACCGGCTCGGCGTCGGATGGTCGCCCGGGGGCAACTCGCCCACGACGAGTCCCTGTTCCGCGATCCTGGCGATGAGCGCGGCGTGACCGCGGGGGTAGGGCCGGTCGACACCGCAGGCTAGGACGGCGACCGTGGCCCCGCGGGCGGCGAGGGCGCCCCGGTGGGCGGCGCCGTCGATGCCGTAGGCGCCGCCGGAGACGACGACCCACCCGCGCTCGGCGAGACCCGCGGCGAGGGTGGCCGCCGCATGGGTGCCGTACTCGGTGCAGGACCGGGCGCCCACCACGGCGACCGATCTGAGCGCCCACATCCGCAGACCGGCCCGCCCGCGCACCCACAGCCCGATGGGCCGGCCGTCCCCGAGGTCGTCGAGCTGGCGGGGCCACTCGGCGTTCCCCGGGCACACGAACCGTGCCCCGGCGGCCCGCGCCACGGCGAGGTCGCACTCCGGGTCGGCCCGGGCGGCCCGCGCCACGAGCCCGGCCCAGCGCACCTCGCTCACGCCCGGCAGCGGCTCCCCGCCCGCCCGCAGTCGCCGCACCACCTCCGCCACCCCGCGCTCCCGGACCCACCGTCCGCCGGCCTCGTCCCCGGGCTCGAGCACCCGGGACAGGAAGACCCGGCCGAGCGGTTCACCGTCGTCGCTCCCGTCCCCGGTCACGTCAGCGCCCCGATGGCCATCGGCGCTCCCCGGGGCACGCCGGTGCGCAGTTGGAGGGCGAGCGCGACGTCGGTGGCGTCCGGACGGTCGTGGCCGACGAGGTCGGCGACCGTCCAGGCGACCCGCAGCACCCGGTCGACCCCGCGAGCCGTGAGCAGGCCTCGTTCGAGGCTGCGTTCCGCCTCGTCCATCGCCCCGGTGACGGCGTGGTACCGGCTGCGCAGTTCCCGCCCCGGCACTTCGCTGTTGGTGCGCCACGGGGTCTCGGCGAGGCGGGCGGCCGCCCGCTCCCGGGCCTGGCGCACCCGCTCGGCCACGGTCGCGGTGGACTCACCCCGGGCCCCGGGTTCGGTGAGCTGGGCCCTGCTGACGGGGTCGACCTCGACCCGCAGGTCCACCCGGTCCAGCAGCGGGCCGGACAACCGCGACTGGTAGCGGCGGACGGCCGACGGAGGGCATTCGCACAGCGCGTCGCGCTGCGAGAAGCGCCCGCACGGGCAGGGATTGGCCGCGAGGACCATCAGGAAGCGCGCCGGGAAGCGGACGACGCCCGCGCTGCGGGCGATCACCACGTGTCCCGACTCCAGCGGCTGCCGCAGGGCGTCGAGGGTCCGGCTGTGGAACTCGGGGGCCTCGTCCAGGAAGAGCACGCCACGGTGGGCGAGGGACACGGCCCCGGGGCGGGCCATGCCGGGGCCGCCGCCGACGAGCGACTGCATCGTCGCCGAGTGGTGCGGGGCGCAGTAGGGGGCGGTGTCGATGAGCGGTTTGCCCGGCGGCAGCAGCCCGGCGACCGAGTGCACGGCCGTGACCTCCAGCGACGCCTCCCTGGTCAGCGGGGGAAGCACGGCGGGCAGGCGCTCGGCGAGCATCGTCTTGCCCGCGCCCGGCGGTCCCTCCAGGAAGAGGTGGTGCCCGCCGGCGGCCGCCACCTCCACGGCCGTACGGGCCGAGGTCTGGCCCACGACGTCCGCGAGGTCGTGACCGTGGTCGTGCTGTGCGGCGCCGAGCGTCCGCATGCCGGTGGCCGCGCCCGTGCCCGGCACGCGCAGACCGGCCAGCAGGGGGTCCGGGCGTTCCTGCTGGTCGGGTGTCTCCTCGGGGACGGGTTCGTCGGTCAGGAGGGCGACGAGCTGCCGCAGGGTGCGCACTCCCAGCACCGACACTCCGGGGACCAGCGACGCCTCGGCGGCGGCGCACTGCGGTACGACGACCTGTTCGTAGCCCGCGTCGGCCGCCGCCAGGACCGCGGGCAGGATGCCCCGCACCGGACGTACACGGCCGTCCAGGCCCAGCTCGCCGATCATGAGGACGTCGGCCAGGACCCGGGGGTCGATCCGCTCGGCGGCGCCGAGCACCGCACAGGCGACGGCCAGGTCGAAGCCGGAGCCGGCCTTGGGCACCGACGCGGGGCTGAGCCCTACGGTGAGCTTCTTCTGCGGCCACTCACCGCCCGAGTTGACCACCGCCGCCCGGACCCGGTCGCGGCTTTCCGTGAGGCTCTTGTCGGGCAGTCCCACCAGGGTGAAGGCGGCGACGCCGGGTTCGAGGTCGGCCTGGACCTCGACGACCACTCCCTCGACGCCGACCAGGGCCACCGCGCACGTACGGGCGAATCCCATCAGGACACCCCCCGCACGTGCTCCACGGTCGGGGCGCCCCGGCGGGGCAGGAGGACGCCGACCAGGTCGATGCGCACGCCTCCCGGCGGGGCGCCTCCGTGGGCATGGATCCAGCGTTCCGCGAGGCTCCGCAGCCGCTCGGCCCGGCGGGGGGAGATCGCGGCCATCGGATGCTCGTAGGCACCGACCCTGCGGGTCTTCACCTCGCAGACGACGAGCGAACCGCCGTCGCGCGCCACGATGTCGATCTCACCGGACCGTCCGCAGCGCCAGTTGCGCTCCAGGATCGTCATCCCGGTCCGGGTCAGCCAGCGCACGGCCAGGTCCTCGCCGTACCTGCCGAGCGCGTTGCGTGCCTTGCTCATGTCGGCACCACCTCCGGCGCCAACGGTCACGCATGCCGCTCACCCCTGTTGATCTTGGTGAGCTACTCGCCGGTTGTGGAGAACCCCGTCACCCGTACAGGGGGCCGTGTCAGCCGCCCGGCAGCTCCAGGTCGCTCTTGTTCAGCTCCTCGATATTCACGTCCTTGAACGTGAGCACCCGGACCTGCTTGACGAAACGGGCCGGCCGGTACATGTCCCAGACCCAGGCGTCGGCCATGGACACCTCGAAGAACACCTCACCCTGGACCGAGTGCACCTGCATCTCGTAGTCGTTGGTGAGGTAGAAACGCCGCTCGGTCTCGATCACGTATTTGAACAGACCGACGACGTCTCGGTACTCCCGGTAGAGCTTCAGCTCCATCTCGGTCTCGTACTTCTCGAGGTCCTCGGCGCTCATGGCATGTTCCCCTTCAGCCGTGCGATCCCCCCATTGTGCGCCAGTACCGGGAACCCTCAGACGATTTCCGTGTCGAGGGTCACGGGGCTGGCCGGGGGACCTTCGTCGAGCAGCGTCCGCAGCAGCTCGGCGAGTCTGGTCGGATACACCGTCTCATGTGCGCGGGCGAGTTCCCGACACGTCCACCAGCGCGCTCCGGCGACACTGCGCCGCTCCAGCTCCGTCAGCCCCGTCGCCGCCGTGGCCGTCTGGGTCGTACGGGCCAGGTAGTACCACTCGTCCTGGTCCCAGCGGCGGCCCGCGAACGGGAAGGAACACCTGCGCCGCCACAGCACCGGGCCGAGATCGACGTCGGTGATGCCGGTCTCCTCGGCGAGTTCCCGCAGCGCCGCCTCCTCGCGCGTCTCGGCGCCCTCCAGACCGCCGCCCGGGGTGAACCACCAGTCGTCGGCGAGGTCGTCCGGTTCATGGCCGTGCAGCAGGAGGATCCGGTCATCGGGGTCCAGCAGCACCACCCGGGCCACCCTGCGCGGGCCGCCCCCCTGCGGCTCCTCGCCGGTGTGCATGGCCTCAGCGGGCACCGGCCGCCTCCGGGCGGGCGGCACGGGCGCGGGAGCGGCTCACGCGCGCCGCGATCGGGCCGTACGCGCCGCCGCCGAGGACCAGGACCATTCCGGCGACGACCATCACCTCGATCGTGCGCAGCGGGCCGGGCTGGGAGAGGGCGCCGAGCGACTCGAAACCGGTGGGGCGCTTGAGCATGCCCTTCCAGGGCCACACGACGGCGTCCACGCGGGCGGACACGGCACCGCGCGAGACCGTGCCCTTGCCGGCGTCCGTGAGGTGGGCGGTGGAGTCCAGGGAGCCCTGGCGTTCGTCACCGAGCAGGAAGAGCCGGCCTTCGGGGACGGTCACGGTCGGGAAGTCCTTGATCTCGGCCAGGCTGCCCTTGGGCAGGTACGGCTCGTCGATCTGCTTGCCGTTGACGGTCAGCTTGCCGTCGGTGCAGCAGGAGACGGTGTCCCCGCCGACCGCGACGACGCGCTTGACCACCTTCGCGTTGCTGACCCAGGACTTGTCCTCGAAGACGACCACGTCACCGCGGCGCACCTCGTCGCCGTCGACGCGCTGGGCGAGCACGCGGTCGCCGGCGTCGATGGTCGGGGTCATGGAGCTGGTCGGCACCGTGTACGGCCGGTAGATGAACGCGCCCCAGGCGAAACCGCCGAGGAACAGCACCAGGCCCAGCGCCACGGCCAGCCCGGACAGCCGCTGCCCGATCCGGCTGCCGCCGGCCCCTGCCGTCCCTGCGCCACCGCTGTGCGGGGCCGTACGCGTCGTGCTCTCGCCACCCATGGACCCGCACCCTACCCGGCGGTACCGAATCGGGGCAGCCCCTGTTTCACGACCGGTATGACCAGCGCGGGGCCATGCGTTCCGGTTGGTCCCGGCCCCGCCGGGACCGCGGGCTCAGCGCGGCCCGGGGGACGTCGTCCGCACGGCCCCGGCCGCCGGGCGGCTCGCACGCCGGCGCCGCCACAGCGCCAGCGGCAGCACCGCCGCGAACGCCACGCCATCGGGGGCGACCGTCAGGGACGCGGACGCGGAGGACTGCTGGCCGAGGCCGGGCTGGTCGAAGGTGTCCGGAACCGGCAGGGTGCCCCAGCGGTTGATCGGCCAGGCCTTGACGATGGCGCGGCCGACGACCTTGTCGACGGGGACCATGCCGTGGTTCTTGTCCGACTGGTTGTAGCGGGAGTCGCGGGAGTTCTGGCGGTGGTCGCCCATCACCCAGATGTAGCCCTTGGGGACCTTCACCTTGAACTGGCCGCCGATGTCGTCCTGGGTGCACGGCGTGTTGCCGGGGTACACGTACGGCTCGTCGAGCGCCTTGCCGTTGACCGTCAAGGGGCCGGTCTTCTTGCACTCGACCGTGTCGCCACCGACGCCGATCACCCGCTTGATCAGGTCCTTCTCCTCGGCGGACGGCATCAGGCCGATCCAGCTGAGCACCTTCTGCACGGCGTTGGGGGTCGGCGCGGGCTCACCGGCCAGCCAGTTGTCCGGGTCGTGGAAGACGACGACCTCGCCCCGCTCGGGCTCGGAGCCGAACCACGGGGTGAGCTTGTCGACCAGGACGCGGTCACCCTGCTGGAGGGTGTTCTGCATCGAGTCGGACGGGATCGAGAAGGCCTGCACCAGGAACGTCTTGATCAGCAGTGCCAGGACCAGCGCGATGACGATCAGGATCGGCAGCTCCTTCAGGAAGGAGCGCTGCTTCTTCGGCCGGCGCGCGTCCTCGCCCGCGTCCGCGTCGTCCGCGCGCGGCTGGTGCCCGGGCGTGCCGTCGCCGCCGGCCGCCGGGTCACTCCCGGAGGTCATGGCGCCTTCCGGTGCGGGGCCGTTCCCGTCCACGGGGTGCCCGCGGTGATCTTCGCCGTCGTGTCCCGACCGTGCGCCAACCGCCACATCCCCCACGCCAACTCCTCACGCCGTGCCGCCGCCTGCCCCGGATACGGTGCAGGCCCACTACTCCCATAACGAGCGGGAGTTCCGCAGGGGTCGGGAGCTGGGTCATTCCGTTCTGGTTCTCGGAGGCAACCCTATGCGACGGCCGGCCACCAGCGGTCGCACCCGACACGGAGTCGGTGACGCTTGCAAAGGTTTTAGGTTCCGGAAGGCGGGTCCAGTGGCCGACCGGCCAGCCGATGACCATGGCCCGGCCCACCACCGAGTCCTCGGAGACCGTGCCCCCGTAGGGCGTGTTCTGGTGGACGCGGGAGTCGGCGGAGTTGCCCCGGTGGTCGCCCATCACCCACAGCCGTCCCTCGGGGACGGTGATGTCGAAGGGCGTGGCGGAGGGGACGTCCCCGGGGAAGATGTAGTCGGCCTCGGTGAGCGGTACGCCGTTGACGGTGACCCGGCCCTGCGCGTCGCAGCACTTGACGTGGTCGCCGCCGACCCCGATGACCCGTTTGATCAGGTCTTTCTCGTTGTCGGAGGGCAGCAGGCCGATGAAGGTGAGGCCCTCCTTGAGCTGCTTGACGACGACGGGGTCGTGCTTCTTGGTGGTCTGTTCGTCCGCCAGCCAGCCGCCGGGGTCGTGGAAGACGACGACGTCCCCGCGCTGCGGCTTGGAACCGAACCACGGGGTCAGCTTGTCGACCAGCACGCGGTCGCCGATCCGGATCGTCTGCTCCATGGAGCCGGACGGGATCACGAACGCCTGCACCAGGAAGGTCTTCAGCACCAGCGCTATGAGGACGGCGACACCGACGAGGAGGGGGATCTCACGGACGGCTGAACGCCGGCGCTTGCGCTTGACCTTGCGCTGCAGCTTGCGGCGCTCCGCACGCGTGCGGCCGCCGCTGGGCGCGGGGGCCGAGGTACGGCGCGAGCCGGTGGGCAGGAGGTCCTCGGCGGGCGTGCCGGACGCCGCGCCGCGCGGTTTGCCGCGGTTACCCATGGGCGTCCCCCGCCGGGGCCGCGGGCACGCGCGCGTACGCGGACGGCCGGGTCAGACGCGTCCAGTGGTCGTACGGCCAGACGATCCAGTCGGCCCGGCCGATGACGTCGCCGACGGGGACCATGCCGCCGCCCGGCGAGCCGAGGTGGTCGCGGGAGTCACTGGAGTCGCTGCGGTGGTCGCCGAGGACGAAGAGGCGGCCCGCGGGCACGACGACGTCGAAGGGCACACTGGAGGCGCTGTCCCCGGGATAGAGGAACGCCGTCTCGTCGACCGCCCGGCCGTTCACCTCGATCCTTCCCTCCTTGTCGCAGCAGACCACGTGGTCTCCCCCTACCCCCGCAACGCGCTTGATGTAGTCCGCGTCCCCGAAATACCCGGTGCCGTCGAACACAACCACGTCACCGCGGCGCGGCTGGGCACCGAAACGGTACGCCAACTTATTTACGAGAACCCGGTCCCCGATCCTCAACCGCTGTTCCATGGATCCGCTCGGAATCTCGAACGGCTGCACCACGAAGGCGTTGAGGAGCAGCAGGAACGCCAGGCAGACGAGGACGGTCAGGGTGATCCTGCCGCCCGGCAGCCACTCGGCGACCCGCGCCGTGAACGCGGAACGCGACCGGCCCTCCGCCCCGGAGGAGTCCGGGTGGGAGGAGCGGTCGCGTTCCGTCGGCTGTGCTTCGGTGTCCATCGGAGCAGGATGCTATCCCGCCCGGCCGTGAACCCCGCAGAGCACTCAGTTCTCGCGCTTCTCCTTGATCTTCGCGGCCTTGCCGCGCAGCTCACGGAGGTAGTACAGCTTGGCGCGGCGCACGTCACCGCGGGTGACCAGCTCGATCTTCTCGACGATCGGGGTGTGCACCGGGAAGGTGCGCTCGACGCCGACGGAGAACGAGACCTTGCGGACCGTGAAGGTCTCGCGGACACCGGCGCCCTGGCGGCGGATCACGACGCCCTTGAACTGCTGCACACGGGAGCGGTTGCCCTCGATGACGCGGACGTGGACGTTGACGGTGTCACCCGGGCGGAAGGCCGGGACGTCGCTGCGCAGCGACGCGGCGTCGACGGTGTCGAGCAGGTGAGACATTTCGTCTGCTTTCTTCGCTGATGCCACAGGTCATCAACGGGAGTAGAGGTACGGAGGTCTGCCGTGCGGGTCGGGGCGGGCGTCGTGTCCCCCTGTGGCAGGGGCGCGCGCCGGACGGACGCACAGCAGCGGCCTATTCTTCCATGCCGTCGGCCCGGCGCCAAAATCGGCCGTACGGCTCCCCCTCGGGGTCCGGTTCCCAGCCCAGGATGGAGAGCATCTCGCGGTCCTTCTTGTCGAAGGCCTTCGGGTCGCATCGGGCGATCAGGTCCGGCCGGTTGGCCGTCGTGCGCCGCAGGGCCTCGTCGCGGCGCCAGCGGGCGATCTTCCCGTGGTGCCCACTGAGCAGCACGTCCGGGATGTCCCGGCCGCGCCACAGGGGCGGCTTGGTGTAGACGGGGCCCTCCAGCAGGCCGGCCATCGCGCCGGGTGCGAAGGAGTCGTCACGGTGGGACTCGGCGTTGCCGAGGACGCCGGGCAGCAGCCGGGCGACGGCCTCGGTGATGACGAGCACGGCCGCCTCGCCGCCGGCGAGGACGTAGTCGCCGATGGACACCTCGTGCACGGGCATGCGGGTCGCGTACTCGTCCATGACGCGCCGGTCGATGCCCTCGTAGCGGGCCGGGGTGAAGATCAGCCAGGGGCGCTCGGAGAGTTCGACCGCCAGTTCCTGGGTGAAGGGCCGGCCGCTCGGGGTGGGGACGATCAGCGTGGGGGTACGGGCCCCGGTGTCGTAGCCGTCGGCGAGGACCGTGTCCAGGGCGTCGCCCCAGGGATCGGTCTTCATGACCATGCCGGGGCCGCCGCCGTAGGGCGTGTCGTCGACGGTGTTGTGCCGGTCGTACGTCCAGTCGCGCAGGTCGTGGACGTGCACCTGCAGCCGGCCGCGCGCGCGTGCCTTGCCGACGAGGGAGACGTTCAGGGGTTCCAGGTACTCGGGGAAGATCGTGACGACGTCGAGGCGCATTACGACTCTTCTCCGGACTCTTCCCGGCCTTCTCCGGACTGCTCGCGGGCGGAGGCGATCTCGGCGCGGTCGTCGATCAGGCCCGGCGGGGGCGCGATGACCGCCTTCTGCTCCTCCAGGTCGATGCCGGTGACGATCTCCTCCACGAAGGGGATCATCACCTCGCTGCCGTCGGGGCGCTCCACGATGAACAGGTCCTGGGAGGGCAGGTGCGAGATCTCGGTGATCCGCCCGACCTCCGTGCCGTCCTCGGTGACCACGTCGAGGTCGATGAGCTGGTGGTCGTAGTACTCGTCCTCGCCCTCGGGGAGTTCCTCGGGGTCGATCTCGGCGATCAGCAGGGTGTTGCGCAGGGCCTCGGCCGCGGTGCGGTCGGCGACGCCCTCGAAGCGCAGCAGCAGGCGGCCGCTGTGCACGCGGCCCGTGGCGATGGTGAGGGGTCCGGCGGAGGCCGGATCGGTGGCCAGGACGGCGCCCGGGGCGAGCCGCAGCTCGGGCTCGTCGGTACGTACCTCGACGGTGACCTCGCCCTTGATGCCGTGGGCGCGGCCGATCCGTGCGACTACCAGCTGCACTGTGCTTGATCTCCTGTCGTACGACTACGGGCCGGGGACGGCCCAGTGGCCCTCCCCGGCCCGAGCCGGTGCTGCGATAAGCGTCAGCGGACGTGGTCCACGTCGACGAGGTCGACGCGGACACCGCGACCGCCGATGGCGCCCACGACGGTACGCAGAGCACGCGCGGTGCGGCCGTTGCGGCCGATCACCTTGCCGAGGTCGTCGGGGTGGACCCGGACCTCCAGCACGCGTCCGCGGCGCAGGTCGCGCGAGGCGACCTGCACATCGTCAGGGTTGTCGACGATGCCCTTCACGAGGTGCTCAAGCGCCTCTTCGAGCATGCTGCTCAGGCCTCGGTCGACTCGGACTCGGCAGCGGCCTCGTCCTTCTTCTCAGCCTTCTTCTTCTGGGTGATGGCCTCACCCTTGCCCTCGTCGTCACCGCCGAGAGCCTCGAACGACGGACGCGTGGCCTTCGGCTCGGCGACGAGCAGCGGCGCGGGAGCCGGCTCGCCCTTGAACTTCTGCCAGTCGCCGGTCTTCTTCAGGATGGCGAGGACGGGCTCGGTCGGCTGGGCGCCGACGCCGAGCCAGTACGCCACACGCTCGGCGTCCACCTCGATGACCGACGGGTTGTAGGTCGGGTGGTACTTGCCGATCTCCTCGATGGCCCGGCCGTCACGGCGGGTACGGGAGTCGGCGACGACGATGCGGTAGTGAGGCGAACGGATCTTGCCCAGACGCTTCAGCTTGATCTTGACTGCCACGGGAGTGGGTTCTCCTGGTTTTGACGTGGTTGGGCACGGCGAGCTGCCGCGTGGGGTTGCGGTACCCGAATGCCCGATGGACGCGTCAGCCGGAGGAGAGAGGGGTCCTGTGCGACTGTCGAGTACAGCTAGCCATTGTGCCATACGCGGCGGGCCGCTCCCGGCCGAGGGGCGTGCCCGCGCCCGGGCATGCCTGAGCGGCACCCGGCGTGGGGGCGAGTCACGTCGGGTGCGCGCCGCTCGGCGCCAAGGCCGTCTCCCCCGGAGGAACACGACCAGCGCCCACCTCGTGCCATGCGTGCCGCCCTGCGGAGCGACCGTCTGCGGCCATGGACGGCGACGGTCATGGACGGCAGCGGTCATGGACGCAGCGGCAGCCGCGCGGTGACGAGCCCCTTTCCGGCACCCACGAGATGCCGGTGTTCGCGGCTCGTGCTCAGGCGGCTCCCGCGACCTCCGGGATGCGGAACGGCTTGCCGCAGCCGCCGCACACGATCGGGGCCTGGGCCAGGACCGACGGGACCACCCGGACGTTGCGGCCGCAGTCGCAGACCGCCTTGACGCGGACGCCGCCGCCGGAGGAACCGTGCCGGGCGGCCGGGCCGCGGAAGGTACGGGAGGTGTCGGACGAGGTGGCGGCCATGTGGGCCTTCAGCGCGCGCTGCAGCCGCTCGATGGTCGGGCGGTACCGCCGCTTCGCCTCGGGGTTGAGGGTGACCAGCGAGAAACCGCTGCTCGGATGCGGCTCCTCGGGGTGGTCCAGGCCCAGTTCCTCGGCGATCGCGAGGAAACGGCGGTTGTGGTAGCGGCCGGCCCGGGAGGTGTCGCGGATTCCGCGGGCGGCGGCGATGCCGTGGACTGCCTCGTGCAGCAGTCGCTCGAAGGAGAGCTCGTGCCCGCACGCGGACGACGACTCTCCGATCAGGGATTCCGGCGCGGCGAGGTCAGGCAGCTCGGGGTGGTACCGCTGAATGTCGGCCCACGCCTGCGCCAGCTCTGCGGCGAGAACAGGTGGTGTCTGTGTCGTGCTCACGTAATGACAACGAGCGGGGGTGCCGCTGTGTTCCTATTCCGGGGCATCCCAAATAATTTGCACGTACCCGTCAGTTGCGACCGATGCGTCCTGACGAGGGCGGGTGCGCTGATCTGCGGAGAAGCCTCACAGCTCGTACCAAGCCGGTGCGTAGTCGGCGGTACGGCCGACATCCTGAACGCCAGTGCGACGCCGAAGGGGAATACGCAAGACGTGTTTCGGTCGCTCACGGCCGAGCCTCACGGTGGTCAGCGTCCGTGCCGGCCGTGACGTTACAGCGTGCGCCGGCCCCCTCCGGCACCGGCCCCGTCCCCCGGAGCCGACACGGTAGGGGCACCCGGATTGCCGGGATGTGAAATCTCGCCACACTCGCGCCCAGGCGCCAAGCGGGGACCCACGACCCCTGGACGGGGCCGCGAGCCGGGAGTTACCTGGCATACGTGGGAAGTGCGCGCGCACGGCACGGGGGCCACACAACCGGGCACAGCGGCGAACTGTCGGCGGATTGGGGCGCTTACCTATGACACCTACGCTCGTGCGACAGCACCGGTCCCACGCGGAGTCGGCACTTCGCGTGAACCCGTGCGCACGCGCGCGTGACTGGTCGGAGATTCAGGAACGGATGCTGGTCCCGCTCTACGAAGCGGTCTACGAGCGACTCGAAGTGGGCCCTGCCACCCGGCTGCTGGGCCTGGGCTGCGGCACCGGGCTCGCCCTGCTGATGGCCGCCGCCAGAGGGGCGTCGGTCACCGGTGTCGACTCCTGCCCCGAACGGCTCGCCCTCGCCCGGGAGCGCCTGCTGCCGGACGCCGCGTGCGACGGCACGCGCGCGCGTACGACCGCGGGCACGCGTACGACCGCGGGCACGCGACTCGTCGACGGCGCCCCCGGCGACGTGGCGGCCGTCGCGGAGACGGCCGCGTACACCCTGGTGACCGTCTTCGAACCGGTCGGCTGCCTCGCGGGCGACTCCGAGGGGCTGGACGGGCAACTGGCGGCGGCGCTGCGGCTGGCCGGACACGGGGCCGCCGTGGTGCTGACCGGCTGGGGGCCGCCGGAGCGCTGCGCCACCTCCTCGGTGCTGCGGGTGGCCACGAAACTGGCCGAACCCATGCGCAGCGCGCGCAGTTGGCGGCCCGCCCGCCGGGACGACCTGGAGGAGGTCGCGCAGCGGGCCGGGCTCAAGCCGGACGGCTCGGGGCGGGTCGCCTGCCCGTTCGGTTACGCGGGGCTCGGCAGCGCCGTGCGCGGGCTGCTGTCCACCGGAGTGTTCGACGCGGCGATCGCGGCGACCGACGCCAAGCAGGTGGACAAGGAGCTGGCGGAGGCCCTGCACCCGTACCGGCGGGAGGACGGGACGGTCTGGATGCCGAACGTCTTCCGCTACCTCGTCGCCCGGGTTCCCTAGGTGTGGCCGCGTCGTTCGCCCGCGGGGCGGGCGTCGCGGCGCGGGCGCGACTTCGCGGACACGGCCCGGCCGTGCGTGCCGGACGCAGCCGGGCGGGCGGGAACCGCCGGGCGGGCTTCAGGCGTCGCCGTCCTTGCTGAGGCGGGTGATCCCGGCGATCCGGTAGGCGTCCGCCTCCTCCAGCGTCTCGTTGTCCAGGAGTGCCTGGGCGAGGGCGTCCAGCCTGCCGCGGTGGTCGCGCAGCTTGTGGCACGCCTCCTCGTAGCACTCGTCGACGATCCGGCGCATCTCGGCGTCGATCACGTCGAGGGTCTGCGGGGCGGCCGACAGCCCGTACGCCTGCTGGGCGTCGCTCGGGAGCGCGGAGAGCCGGCCGACGCGCTCGCTCATGCCCCAGCGGGCCACCATCCCGCGGGCGATGTTGGTGACCTGTTCGAGGTCGCTCTCGGCGCCCGTGGTGACGACGCCGTAGACGACCTCCTCCGCCGCCATTCCGCCGAGCGCGCCGATGATGCGCCCGCGCAGATAGCCCTCCGAGTGCGCGTACCGCTCCACCTCGGGCGTGGACATCGTGACGCCGAGGGCCCGGCCGCGGGGCACGATGGTGATCTTGCGGACGGGGTCGGCACCGGGTTGCAGCATGCCGAGCAGGGCGTGGCCGCTCTCGTGGTAGGCGGTGCGGCGGCGGTCCTCCTCGGGCATCACCAGGGTGCGCTCGGCGCCCAGCTGGACCTTCTCCAGGGCCTCCGACAGGTCCGCCTGCGTCACCTGGTCCCGCTTGCCCTTGACCGCGAGCAGGGCGGCCTCGTTGGCGAGATTGGCCAGATCCGCACCCGTCATGCCGGGCGTCACCCGCGCCAGCTGGGTCACGTCCACGTCGGCCGCCAGGGGCATCTCCCGGGTGTGGATGCGCAGGATCGCCTCGCGTCCGCCGCGGTCGGGCGGGGCCACGCTGACCACCCGGTCGAAACGGCCGGGCCGGGTGAGGGCCGGGTCCAGGATGTCCGCGCGGTTGGTCGCCGCGATGACGATCACGCCCTCGGAGCCGGAGAAGCCGTCCATCTCGGTGAGGATCTGGTTCAGCGTCTGCTCGCGCTCGTCGTGGCCGCTCATCGAGGCGCCGCCGCCGCGCACCCGCCCGATGGTGTCGATCTCGTCGATGAAGATGATCGACGGGGCCACCTTGCGGGCCTCGGCGAACAGCTCGCGGACGCGGGAGGCGCCCACGCCGACGATCATCTCGATGAACTCGGACGCCGAGGCGGAGAAGAACGGCACACCGGCCTCGCCGGCGACCGCACGGGCGAGCAGGGTCTTGCCGGTGCCCGGGGACCCGGCGAGCAGCACGCCCCGGGGCAGTTTCGCGCCCATCCTGCGGTAGGTGTCGGGGTACTTCAGGAAGTCGACGACGTCGTCCAGCTCGCCCTTGACCTCGTCGATGCCGGCCACGTCCGCGAACGTGGTGCGGCCGGTGCCCGGCCGCAGCTCGACCGGTCTGGGCGGCGTCTTGCGCCCGAACATGCCGCCCGCACCGCCGAGGCCCGCGCCCATGCGCCGCGCGAAGAAGACCCACACGGCGACCAGGAGCACGATCGGGATAAGGGAGATCAGCACGTTGGACAGCAGGCCGCGCTCCTGCACGACCGGGCGTGCCGTCACCGTGACGCCGTGGCTGCTCAGGTTCTGCCACAGCCTGTCGTCGGCGAAGGCCGGCCGCTGGGTGCGGAACTTGGTGTACTCGCCGCCGCCGTCGGGATTGGCACGGGGGCTCTTGAGCTGCCCCTGGATGGCGTCGCCCTTGGAGTAGATCTTGGCGACGTTGCCGTCGCCGACCTCCTTGCTGAACTCCGTGTACGAGATCGTCGGCTCGTTGCCCTGGCCCAGGTAGTTGAGGCCGACGTAGGCCAGCAGGAAGACGACCACGGCGGTGACGAGCAGGCCCCACCACTTGCCGCCCCGCAGCCTGCCGCCGGGCCGCCGGGGCGACTCGTCCGGCGTGCCCTCGGCGCGCCACGGCTGGTCAGGGGCCTTGCGGGGTGGCGCCGCATTGCTCATACCTGGACGTTACGACACCGGGCCGTGCTCGGCATGCGCTGAGGGCGCCCCCCTGCTCGGGGGACGCCCTCAGGCACGTACCGGCTGGGATCAGCCCATGAACTTCTTGAACTCGTCCGGCAGCTCGAACTCCTGGCCGCCCTGCTGCGGCAGCCCGAAGGCGCCGCCGGCCTGGGCCGCGGCGGCGCGGCGGGCCGCCTCCTCCTGCTCCTGCTGCTTGCGCTTCATCGGGTTGCCGGAGCGCTGCTTGCCCTTGGCCTTCTTCGGCTGCTTCTTGGCCCGGCCGGGGCCGCCGCCCATGCCCGGGATCCCCGGCATGCCCGGCATGCCGCCGCCCTGGGCCATGCGGGACATCATCTTGCGGGCCTCGAAGAACCGCTCGACCAGGTTCTTCACCGCGCTGACCTCGACGCCGGAACCCTTGGCGATACGGGCGCGGCGGGAGCCGTTGATGATCGTCGGGTCCTGGCGCTCGCCCGGGGTCATCGACTTGATGATCGCGGCGGTGCGGTCGACGTCCCGCTCGTCCAGGTTGTTGATCTGGTCCTTGATCTGCCCCATGCCGGGCAGCATGCCGAGCAGCTTGGAGATGGAGCCCATCTTGCGGACCTGCTCCATCTGGGCCAGGAAGTCGTCCAGGGTGAAGTCCTGGCCCTTCTTGGACGCCAGCTTCGAGGCCATCTTGGCGGCCTCTTCCTGGCTGAAGGTCTTCTCCGCCTGCTCGATCAGGGTGAGCAGGTCACCCATGTCGAGGATGCGGGAGGCCATCCGGTCCGGGTGGAACGCGTCGAAGTCGTCCAGCTTCTCGCCGTTCGACGCGAACATGATCGGCTTGCCGGTGATCTGCCGGATCGAGAGGGCCGCGCCACCGCGGGCGTCGCCGTCGAGCTTGGAGAGCACCACGCCGTCGAAGCCGACGCCGTCGCGGAAGGCCTCGGCGGTGTTGACCGCGTCCTGGCCGATCATCGCGTCGACGACGAAGAGGATCTCGTCCGGGGAGACGGCGTCGCGGATGTCCGCGGCCTGCTGCATCATCTCCTGGTCGATGCCGAGACGGCCGGCGGTGTCGACGATCACGATGTCGTGGACCTTCGACTTCGCGAAGTCGATGGAGTCCTTGGCGACCTTCACCGGGTCGCCGACGCCGTTGCCCGGCTCCGGGGCGTAGACGGCGATGCCCGCGCGGTCGGCGACGACGCTCAGCTGGTTGACGGCGTTGGGGCGCTGGAGGTCACAGGCGACCAGCAGCGGGGAGTGGCCCTGCTCCTTCAGCCAGCGGCCGAGCTTGCCCGCGAGGGTGGTCTTACCGGCACCCTGCAGACCCGCGAGCATGATCACGGTCGGGGGCTGCTTGGCGAAGCGGAGCCGGCGGGTCTCGCCGCCGAGGATGGTCACCAGCTCGTCGTTGACGATCTTGAGGACCTGCTGGGCGGGGTTCAGCGCCTTGGAGACCTCGGCGCCGAGCGCACGCTCCTTGACGTTCTTGATGAACGTCCGGACGACGGGCAGGGCCACGTCGGCTTCGAGGAGCGCGATGCGGATCTCGCGCGCCGTGGCGTCGATGTCCGCCTCGGACAACCTGCCCTTGCCGCGGAGATTTTTGAACGTCGCGCTGAGGCGGTCGGAGAGGGTATCGAACACGGTGGCGTCGGTCCTCGAAGTCGGAGTCGTTTTGGGCTGCCCTCCAGGGTATCCGGCCCCGCGAGCAAATCGTTCCCGCCCGCCGCATCCGGCGGGCGGCGCCCCGCGGCCGCCGGCTCACGCCCGCAGCGTCTCCTCCAGCACCTCGGCCGTCGACGCCGCGTCCTGCGGTGGCAGCGGCGCGCCCGTGCCCGTCGTCACGTAGAAGGCGTCCACCGCGTTGGAGCCCAGCGTGCTGACGTGCATGCTGCGCACTCTCACCCCGGCCTTCTCCAGCGCCGTCCCGATCCGGTGCAGCAGTCCGGGCGCGTCCTGGGCGCGGACCTCGATCACCGTGGCGTGGCGGGAGGCCGCCGGGGCCACCGTCACCCGCGGTGGCGGGGCCGTCCAGCCGCGGCGGCGCGGGTAGGCCGCGTCCCGCTCGGCGAGGCGCCCGGCGATGTCCAGGGAGCCGTCCAGGGCGCGGACGAGGTCGGCGCGCAGGCGGGCCGCCTGGGGCAGTGAGCCGTACTCGGCGGCCACCCGCCAGTCGAGCAGCAGGACCGAGCCTTCGTCGACGTCGTCGGGCAGGCGCAGCACGCGCAGCCCGGCCGTGCGGACGGTGAGCCGGTGCACGGCGAGGACGCCGGCGACCGCGGGCAGCACGCCGGGCTGGTCGGGCACGGCGATGAGCAGCTCGACGCCGAGGGGCTCGGGTTCCCCGGCGGGCTCGCCGTCCGTCACCGTCACGGTCTGCGCGCGCAGCGCGAGGACCGGGCCGCCGGTGCGGAAGGCCTCGATGGCGAGGCGTTCCTGCTCGGCCGTGGGCGCGGTGGGCTCGGGTTCGTCGAAGGCGTCTCCGGCGAGGACGGCGGCCACGCGCCGCACCAGGTCGGCGACGAGGGAACCGCGCCAGGAGGACCAGGCGGCCGGGCCGGTCGCGAGCGCGTCGGCCTCCGTCAGGGCGTGCAGCAGCTCCAGGGTGCTCTGCGTGCCGACGGCGTCGGCGACCGAGCGGACGGTGGCCGGGTCGTCGAGGTCGCGCCGGGTGGCCGTCTCGATCAGCAGCAGGTGGTGCCGTACGAGTGCCGAGAGCACGCCGACGTCGGCGCGGTCGAAGCCGATCCGGGCGGCCACGTCCTTGACGATGATCTCGCCGGCCAGCGAGTGGTCGCCGGGCCAGCCCTTGCCGATGTCGTGCAGCAGGGCGGCGACCAGGAGGAGGTCGGGGCGGCTGACGCGGCGGGTGAGTTCGGAGGCGCGGACCGCGGTCTCGATCAGGTGCCGGTCCACGGTCCAGACGTGGACCGCGTTGCGCTGCGGCCGGCAGCGGACCCGCTCCCAGTCCGGCAGCAGGCGGCTGACCATGCCTTCCGCCTCCAGGGCCTCCCAGACGTCCACGGTGGGGCGGCCGGAGCCGAGCAGGGTCACCAGCTGCTCGCGGGCCTCGGCGGGCCAGGGCGTGGGCAGGGGGCGTGTGGTGGCGGCCATGCGCCGTACGGCGTGCAGGGAGAGCGGGAGACCGGCCTGCGCCGCGGCGGCCGCGGCACGCAGCGGGAGCACGGGGTCGCGCTCGGGGCGTGCGGCGCGGGCGAGCACCGCCTCGCCGTCCTGTTCCACGACGCCCTCGGCCAGCGGGGAGCGCTCGGTGGCCGGTTTTCCCCCGCCCAGCAGGGCGCGCAGGCGTGGCCGGACGGCGCGCGAGCGCAGTACGCGCCCCACCTCGCGCCAGGTGACGTCGCTGGCGTACGAGATCACGCGCGCCGCCTCGTACACCTGCCGCAGCAGTGTGTCGGCGTCCAGCAGGCCCAGCTCGGCCGCGACCTGGTCCTGTTCCTGGAGCGCGAGCCGGTCGGTGGCGCGTCCGGTGGCCAGGTGCAGGGCGTCCCGGACGTCGAGCAGACGCCGGCGCGCGTCCGCGAGTCCCTCGCGGGGGGCGTCGGCCAGCCAGGACGCGGCGACGGCGCGCAGGGCGGTGGCGTCCCGCAGCCCGCCGCGCGCCTCCTTCAGCTCGGGTTCCAGCAGGTACCGCAGCTCGCCCTGCCGCTCGGCGCGCTCGGCGCACAGTTCCTGGAGCTCGGGGAGGCGCCTGGGGGCCTGGTTGCGCCAGTCGGCCAGCACGGCGGTGCGCAGTCCGGTGGTGAGGCCGAGGTCGCCGGCGAGGTGCCGGGCGTCCAGGAGGCCCAGGTGGACCTTGAGATCCTCGCCGGCCGTCCCGCGGGCTTCCGCCACGGTGCGCACGGAGTGGTCCAGGGCGAGGCCGAGGTCCCAGACCGGGTACCACAGGCGGTCGGCCAGGGCGGCGACCCCGCCGGGGTCGGAGCCGTCGTGGAGCAGCAGCAGGTCGAGGTCGCTGCGCGGGGACAGCTCGCCGCGGCCGTAGCCGCCCACGGCGACGAGGCTGACGCCGGTGAGTGACCCGGCGGCGGCCGTGAACAGTCCGGTGAGCCAGTCGTCGGTCAGTTCGGCGAGGGCGGCACGGCGCGGCGGCCCGGACCGCGCCTCCTCGGTGAGGAGGCGCAGCCGGGCCGCCGCGTAGCCGCTGGGTCCCGAGTCATCCGTCTGTTTCCGCACATCCGTACCCGTCACGCGGCGACTCCCGTCTTCACGTCGTGTCAGAGCGCGTCCGGGCCGCGCTCGCCGGTGCGGACCCGTACGGCCGTCTCCACCGGCAGGGACCAGACCTTGCCGTCACCGATCTTGCCGGTCCGGGCCGCCTTGACGACGACCTCGATCAGCTGCTCCGCGTCGTCGTCCTCGGCCAGCACCTCGATGCGGATCTTGGGGACGAGGTCGACGGTGTACTCGGCACCGCGGTAGACCTCGGTGTGGCCCCGCTGACGACCGTAGCCGCTGGCCTCGGTGACCGTCAGTCCGTGGACGCCGAAGGCCTGGAGGGCCTCCTTGATCTCGTCCAGCCGGTGGGGCTTGACGACGGCGGTGATGAGCTTCATGCGTCCACCTTCCTGTTCTGCGTGGCGGCCGGGGCCGGGGCGCTCGTGACGGTGCCGAGGACACCGCCGCCGGCGCCGCTGAAGTCGTAGGCGGTCTCGGCGTGCTCGGCCTGGTCGATGCCGGAGACCTCCTCGTCCTCGGTGACCCGCATCCCGATGGTCCGGTCGATCAGGAAGGCGAGGACGGCGGAGGCGACCAGGGAGTAGGCGAGGACGGCGAAGACACCGGCGCACTGCTTCCACAGCTGGTCGAAGGAGTGGTCGCCGTAGAGGACGCCCGTCGCGGTGGACTGGCCCTTGCCGGTGGCGAAGAAGCCGATGAGCAGGGAGCCGATGATGCCGCCGACCATGTGGACGCCGACGACGTCGAGGGAGTCGTCATAGCCGAACCTGAACTTCAGGCCGACGGCCGCGGCGCAGGCGACACCGGCGATGGCGCCGACGGCGATCGCGCCGAGCGGGGACACCGCGCCGCCGGACGGGGTGATGGCGACCAGGCCGGCGACCGCGCCGGAGGCGGCGCCCAGCGTGGTGCACGCGCCGTGGCGGATCTTCTCGTAGGCGAGCCAGGCCAGCATGGCGGCGGCGGTGGCGACCTGTGTGTTGACGAACATCAGCGCGCCGACGCCGTCGTCGTTGCCGAGCCAGGAGCCGGCGTTGAACCCGAACCAGCCGAACCACAGCAGACCGGCGCCGAGCATGACCAGCGGGAGGCTGTGCGGGCGCATCGGGTCCTTCTTGAAGCCGACCCGCTTGCCGATGACCAGGATCACGCCGAGGGCCGCGGCACCGGCGTTGATGTGGACGGCGGTACCACCGGCGAAGTCGATCACACCGAGCTTGAACGCCCAGCCGTCGGCGCCCCAGACCCAGTGGGCGACCGGGACGTAGACGATCGTGGCCCACAGGGCGATGAACAGCGACCACGCGGAGAACTTGACGCGGTCCGCGAGGGCACCGCTTATCAGGGCCGGCGTGATGATGGCGAACATCAGCTGGAACACCATGAACACGAAGACCGGGATGGTGTAGCCGTCCCACAGCTCCGTCAGCCCGATGTCGCTGAGCCCGAACCAGTCCGGGTTCCAGCCGATCAGGCTGTTGCCGGTGCCGAAGGCGAGGGAGAAGCCGTAGAGCACCCACAGAATCGTGACGATGCCCATGCTGATGAAGCTCATCATCAGCATGTTGAGGGTGCTCTTGACCCGGACCATGCCTCCGTAGAAGAAGGCCAGGCCCGGAGTCATGATCAGCACCAGGGCGGAACAGATGAGCATGAAGCCTGTGTTCGCGGAGGAAAGCTTGGGTGCCTCCGCGGCAAGCGTGATGGCTGGTGCCATCGGCGTCTCCTCGTCGGTTGGTACGGCGCCGTGCGGGCGGTGCCTGAGCGGTCCGGCGGGTGAGGGGCAGGCCGGTTATGCGCCATGAGATTGGCGCAGCGCGGTTTCGGTGGAAGCCCCTCGTTGTTTCGCCGGGGTGACGAAGGCGCCTGGCGTGTTACGCGTCCATGAACTGCCGGATGTCGGGCACGCCGATCGTTATCGTGACGCGACCATATTGACCGAGTGGGAAAACAGACCGGCCGCGGCGGCCTCTCCGATGACCTGGCGCGGGGGAGCCGAGTCGTACGGTTCGGGAGGACCGGCCGCGGCCGGGGCTCGGATGCTCTGGCGGGTCAGACCGCCTCTGCGGTCTCGGGAAGATCGACGGCGAGCTGCTCGGTGAGGTCGACCACGGCGGCCAGGTCGCCGTGGTCGCGCACGGCGGTGTCGACCGTCTTTCGGATACGGGTGTTCACACGCTCGGAGCGGACCTTCCTGGCGATGCTCATGGCCTGCGAGGCGTACTCCGTGCTGCGCTCGGGCTCGCCCTGGAGCAGGTGCACGGTGGCCATGCCGATCAGGTTCAGGGCGTAGGACCGCTGGTGCTCGCCGTCCTTGGCGAACAGCTCCACCGCCCGCTGCATCAGCGGCTCGGCCAGCGAGGCGTAGGCGGGGCTGCGGCCGGCGACATAGGCGAGGTCGCGGAACGAGTGGGAGTTCTCGCCGTACAGCTCGGCCTCGGAGAAGAAGCGGATCCAGTCGGGGTCCGGCTCGTCCCACTCGCCGGCCTCGGCGAAGGTGTCCTCGGCCATGCGGACCGCGCGCTTGGTCTTGCCGGGCTGGCCCATGTTGGCGTAGGCGCGGGCCTCCATCGCATACAGCATGGACTGGGTCCGGGGGCTCGCGCAGTCCCGGCTGCCGTACTGGGCGAGGTGGATGAGCTCCAGGGCGTCGTCGGGCCGGCCGAGGTGGATCATCTGCCGGCTCATGCTGGAGAGGATGTAGGAGCCGAGCGGCTTGTCGCCGGCCTCCTTGGCCGCGTGCAGGGCGAGCACGAAGTACTTCTGCGCGGTGGGCTGAAGGCCGACGTCGTACGACATCCAGCCCGCCAGTTCGGCGAGTTCCGCGGCGACCTTGAACAGGACGCGGGTGGTGGCTCCGGGCTGGGGTTCCTGGAGGAGGTCGGTGACCTCGTGCAGCTGGCCGACGACCGCCTTGCGGCGCAGGCCGCCGCCGCACTGCGCGTCCCACTGGCGGAACATCCGCGTGGTGGACTCCAGCAGGTCCAGCTCGGGCTTGGACAGCCGGCCCGGCCTGCGGGGGTCGAGGGCGGCCTCCGGCCCGGGCGGGAAGGGGGAGGCGGGGGCCGGCACGAGCCAGCGCTGGAGGGGCTCGATGAGGGAGGGTCCCGCGGACAGGGCCAGGGAGGTGCCGAGGAAGCCCCGGCGGGCCAGCATCAGGTCGCTGCGCGAGAACTCGCCGAGCAGGGCGACCGTCTGCGGCGCCGTCCAGGGCAGGTCGACGCCGGACGCGGAGGGGGTCTGGCGGGCGGCGCGCAGGCCGAGGTCCTCGATGGAGACGACGCAGCCGAAGCGTTCGCAGAACAGCTCGGAGAGGATGCGCGGAATCGGCTCGCGCGGGTTCTCCCCGTCCAGCCAGCGGCGCACCCGCGAGGTGTCCGTGGAGATGTGATTGGCACCCAACTGGCGGGCCCGGCGGTTCACTTGGCGGGCCAGCTCGCCCTTGGACCAGCCGCTGCGCACGAACCACGAGCCGAGCAGCTCATTGGGGCGCTTGTCAGCGTTCGTCCCGCTACCGCCGTTGCCCTCCACTGGAACGCCCCCATCCCTGAAGCCACGTGTCGCCGAGTGCGCCAAGCCCTATCAGAATGCCGGTAAATACGGCCTCCCGTCCGCCGGTTCTCACCCTTCGAACGAGCTGACGACTTGCCCCCGGCATACCCACGAGTGCATGTGCCCCCAGGACCCGCACACTCACAGTAACCCCACGATCACCCGCTCAGCCACGGGCGTTTGCGAAACGCCACCATTCGCCACCCCTTCGAATGAACTCACGGTGGCCTTCGCGCGATTCACTTGACACAGGACGGACGGAAGTGGGCGGAGTGATGCACGAAGGGGCGCACAGCCTCCCGTGCGCCACCCGATGCGCTTCAACGCGCCGCCTTGGCCTCGCGGCTGCGCGGGCAGGCGGACCCGTAGCGTTACGTTCCGCTTCCGTCTCGCTCCGTGTCGTAACCACCGGCGCGCAGGACCCGTTGGAGGGGGCATGGACTTCACGATCGGCGGCATTCGCGAGATCCGCACCGGCGTACGTCGTCGCGGCCGCGCCTCGGAGTGCACGGCCGTCGCCGAGTTCACCGGGCTGTGGGGCTGGGACGTGGTGCCGGGCGCGCGGGCCGCGGCGGGCGCCTGTTCCTGCGGACACGCCGACTGCCCGGCGCCGGGTGCCCATCCGCTGGACTTCGCGCCGCAGGTGCCGGCCGGCGCCACGCTGGACGAGGCGACAAGGACCTGGTCCGAGTTCCCGGGCGCCGCTGTGATGCTGCCGGTCGGCCGGGCGTTCGACGTCATCGAGGTCTCCGAGGCCGCCGGGCGGCGCGCCCTCGTCCGCCTGGAGCGCATGGGTCTCCCGCTCGGCCCGGTGACCGCGACGCCGGACGGCCGCGCGCACTTCTTCGTCGCGCCCGGAGCCGCCGCCGGTCTCCCCCGCCTGCTCTACCGCATGGGATGGGACGACCCCCGCGCACTGGACCTGCGCGGCCTGGGCCCGGGCGCGTTCGTCACCGCGCCGCCCTCCGACCGCGGCGGCCTGGGGCCGGTGCGCTGGCTGCGCCCGCCGGCACTGGACTCGGCGACCCGGCCCCCGGCGGCCCGGCTGCTGCTGGGCACGCTGGCGTACGTCGCCCACCGGTCACGGGCGTAGGCCCGGCCGGGCGGACCTGCCCGCCGGCTCCGATCGACGGCCTGGCCGGCGGCCCCTCCCGGCAATCCCGTCCGCCGGGAAGGACGAAACTCCCGCCCCGGCTGCGATACGGGGCGGGAGCTTCCTGGACCGACTGCGCGGATTGCCAGATGGTGACTACTCGCCGATCAGCGCGTCCACGAACGCCTCCGGCTCGAAGGGCGCGAGGTCGTCCGCGCCCTCGCCGAGCCCGACCAGCTTGACCGGCACGCCCAGCTCGCGCTGCACCGCGACGACGATGCCGCCCTTCGCCGTGCCGTCCAGCTTGGTCAGCACGATGCCGGTGATGTCCACGACCTCCGCGAACACCCGGGCCTGCACCAGACCGTTCTGGCCGGTGGTGGCGTCCAGGACGAGCAGCACCTCGTCCAGCGGCGCGTGCTTCTCGACCACGCGCTTGACCTTGCCCAGCTCGTCCATCAGGCCGGTCTTGGTGTGCAGGCGGCCGGCCGTGTCGATGAGGACGACGTCGACCCCCATCTCCTTGCCCTCCTTGACCGCGTCGAAGGCCACGGAGGCGGGGTCGCCGGCCTCGGGGCCGCGCACGGTGTAGGCGCCGACGCGCTCGCCCCAGGTCTGGAGCTGGTCGGCGGCGGCGGCCCGGAAGGTGTCGGCGGCGCCGAGGACGACCGTGCGGCCGTCGGCGACCAGTACCCGGGCGAGCTTGCCGGTGGTGGTGGTCTTGCCGGTGCCGTTGACGCCGACGACCATCACGATGCCCGGCTTGCGGTCCTCGGGCTCGGTCTTCACCACGCGGTCGACGTCCGTGCCGATCAGCTTGAGCAGCTCCTCGCGCAGGAGGCCGCGCAACTCCACGGGGGTGCGGGTGCCGAGCACCTTGACCCGCTCGCGCAGCCGCTCGACCAGCTCCTGGGTGGGCTGCACGCCGACGTCGGCGGTGAGCAGCGTGTCCTCGATCTCCTCCCAGGTGTCCTCGTCGAGATGCTCGCGGGACAGCAGCGTGAGCAGGCCTTTGCCGAGGGCGTTCTGCGATCGGGACAGGCGGGCGCGCAGGCGGACCAGCCGCCCGGCGGTGGGCTCCGGGATCTCGATCTCGATCTCGGGAGCCTCGACGACAGGGGGCTCCTCGACGGCGACCGGGGGGCCGCCCGGGAGATCCACCTCCTCGATGGTCCGGCGCGGTTCGTCGCGCGGCGTCTCGGCCTCGTCGCCGACGTGCGGCTCGGCCGGGGGCGCGGTGATGTCGGGCGCTGCGGGGGGCGGCGGGGGCAGCGGCTTCCGGCGCCGGCTGCCGACGATGAGCCCGCCGAGCGCGCCGAGCACGACCACGGCGATGACTACAGCAAGGATGACGATGTCCATAACGCGTCCAGTATCGGCCATGGGTCACGCCGGGGACCCGTTTTGCGGGCGTGGGCGGAAGTTGTACCTTCCACCAAGAGACAAACTCGGCATTAGGCATGGAGTCGGATCAAGTACGATGGTGGGAACTCCGTCCACGCGCGTAGAGTCCCCACGTCCCCCGTCCCCCACGTCTGGCATCCCTTCTTCATGAGTACAACCGTCGAGACCGAGGGCGCTCTCGAGACCCGAGGCATCGAGCAGGTCCCCGACCACGAGCGCACAGCGAAGACCCGTGAGCTGTTCCCCACCTGGGTCGGTGCGAACATCAGCGTGCTGCTGCTGACGATGGGCGCGAGCCTCGTCGTGGCGTACCACCTGGACATCTGGCAGGCGCTGATCGTCGCGGTGTCCGCGCCGATCGTGTCGTACGGCCTGGTCGGGCTGATCGGCATCGCCGGCAAGCGGGGCGGCGCGCCCGGCATGGCGCTGTCGCGCGCGGTCTTCGGGCAGCGCGGCAACCTGCTGCCCGGTTCGCTGATCTGGGTCGCCCGCTGGGGCTGGGAGACGATCAACGCGGTGACCGGCGCCTACGCGGTGCTCACCGTCCTGGACATCGTCTTCGGCATCAGGGCGAACAGCGTGCTGGACATGGTGACGCTGCTGGCGTTCGTCGTGGCGACCTTCGCGATCTCCGGGCTCGGCATCAACGCCGTGCAGAGGTGCAACAAGTACGCGGCCTACGTCTTCGGCGTCTTCTCGGTGCTGGTCCTCGCCTACCTGGTGGCGAGCACCGACTGGTCCGAGGTGCTGGACCACGGCGCCGGCTCCACCGCCTCGGTGATCACCGGCATCGGCATGATCGCGGCCGGCGGCGTCAGCTGGATCCCGTCCGCGCCGGACTTCACCCGCTACCTGCCGCGCACGGCTTCCTCGAAGGCGGTCGTGGGCACGGCGGTGGGCGGCGCCGGTGTCGTCGTCCTGCCGATGGTGCTGATGGGCGCGGTGATGGCGGTCTCCACGCCGGACCTGGCCTCGGCGACGGACCCGGTGTCCTTCCTCGGTGAGATCCTGCCGACCTGGATCGCGGTGCCGTACCTGTTCGTCGCGCTGATCGGCATGCTGCTGATCAACTCGATGTCGATGTACTCGGCGGGCTTCACCGCGCAGACCCTCGGTTTCAAGGTGCCCCGGCACTGGGCGGTGTCGGTCAACGCCGTGATCTCGCTGGTCTTCGGCGGGGTGCTGATGCTGGTGGCGACGAGCTTCATGGGCTCCTTCATCGCCTTCCTGTCGCTGCTGGCGGTGGCCTTCTCCGCCTGGGTCGGCGTCTTCGGCGCGGACATGCTGCGCCGCACCGAGTACGACGGCCGGGCCATGGCCGACACGACCCGCACCAGCGCCTACTGGTACCGGGGCGGCTTCTCCCCCGCGGCCGTGGCCGCCTGGGCGGCCGGCCTGCTCTCCGGCCTGATGCTCACCACCTCGGACTGGTTCACCGGTCCGCTCGCGAGGAACAACGTCATCGGCGAGTACGGCCTCGGCTGGGTCGCGACGATCGCGGTCTCGGGTGTGCTGTACCTGGTGCTGCCGAAGCCGGCCGTGGCGCGGCCGGCGGCCGGGCGGCCCGCCGGGGAGCCGGCCGGGGAGCGCGAGACCCTGGCCGTCTGAGCGCGGAACCCCGGCCGTCCGGCACGTCCCGGCCGACGTCCCCCTCCACCGAGCCGTACGGAGGGGGACTTTCCGTGCGGTCGGCGGCCGGGGACTTTCCGTGCGGTCGGCGGCCGGCTGGAGGAGCGGGCTCCGTCCCGCGGACAGCGCCGCGGGTGAACGCACCGCCGCCCCCGGTCCGGGCAGTGGCCGGGCCGGGGGCGACGGAGGGTACGAGGAGAGGGGCAGCGGGGACTTGGCCCGACTCCTCGGGACTGCGGGGCCTCAGCCCATCTCCTCCAGCGACTTGCCCTTCGTCTCCTTGACGAACTTCAGGACGAACGGGATGGAGAGCGCGGCGAAGACCGTGTAGATCACATAGGTGCCGGAGAGGTTCCAGTCGGCCAGCGACGGGAAGCTCGCGGTGATGGCCCAGTTGGCGATCCACTGCGCGGCGGCGGCGACGCCCAGGGCGGCGGCGCGGATCTTGTTCGGGAACATCTCGCCGAGCATGACCCAGACGACCACACCCCAGGACAGGGCGAAGAAGAGCACGAAGACGTGGGCGGCGATCAGGGCGACCCAGCCCTGGGTCGCGGGCAGCTTGCCGTCGACCAGGTGGAAGGAGAACGCCCAGGCCTCCAGCGCGAGGCCGACGGCCATGCCGACGGAACCGATGAGGGCGAGCGGCTTGCGGCCGACACGGTCCACGAAGATCATCGCGATCACGGTGCCGACGATGTTGATGATCGACGTCGTGAAGGAGTAGAAGAACGAGTGCGCCGGGTCGACGCCGACCGACTGCCACAGCGTCGAGGAGTAGTAGAACGCGACGTTGATGCCGACGAACTGCTGGAAGACCGACAGGCCGATGCCGACCCAGACGATCGGCTTGAAGAAGAAGCCGCCGCCGAGCAGGTCCTTGAAGCTGGACTTGTCCTCGCTCTTCATGGCGTTCTCGATCTCGGCGACCCGGGCGTCGAGGTCGACGCCCTTGCCCTCGACCTCGGCGAGGATCTCGCGGGCGCGGTCACGCTTGCCGACGGAGAGCAGGAAGCGCGGGGACTCGGGGATCGCGAAGGAGAGCATGCCGTAGAGGACGGCCGGGACGACCATCACGCCGAGCATGACCTGCCAGGCCTCCAGGCCCATCAGGGTGCCGCGCTGGTCGCCGCCGGCGGCGTTCAGCAGGCCCCAGTTGACCAGCTGTGAGATGGCGATGCCGACGACGATCGCGGCCTGCTGGAAGGAGCCGAGGCGGCCGCGGTAGGCGGGCGGGGCGACCTCGGCGATGTAGGCGGGGCCGATGACGGAGGCCATGCCGATGGCGAAGCCGCCGACGATGCGCCACAGGGCGAGGTCCCACAGCGCGAAGGGCAGCGCGGAGCCGACGGCGCTGATCGTGAACAGCACGGCGGCGATCTGCATGCAGCGGATGCGGCCGATCCGGTCGGCTATGCGGCCGGCGGTGGCGGCACCCACGGCACAGCCGATCAGCGCGATGGCGATGACCTGGGCCAGGGCGGCGGAGCCGATGTCGTAGCGGTCCCGGATGGCCTCGACGGCGCCGTTGATGACGGAGCTGTCGTACCCGAAGAGGAAGCCGCCCATGGCGGCCGCCGCCGCGATGAAGATGACGTGCCCGAGATGTTCGGGAGGTGCCGTCCTCACTCCTGACTGAGGTGTCTGCGCTGTGCTGGTCACGTGTATCTCCTCGGGCCACGGCAACGCTGCCGGTGGGGGTCAGCCCTACAGGTATCCCGTGGGGGGTCCTTCACTCCCACTTAAACCTGAAGGTAAAAGCAACGTTGCAGAGACTATGCCTTCAAGTTTCGAAGTCAATAGGTGAACGGCTATGAGTTTCGAGACAGCGTGAGACTCTCTACGTTCAAGAAGTGAACATAGAGTCAGTTGATCTTGAGGCGTGGTCTAGCGCAGGCGCTGGGAAATGACCTTGGACACGCCGTCACCCTGCATCGACACGCCGTAGAGCGCGTCGGCGACCTCCATCGTGCGCTTCTGGTGCGTGATCACGATCAGCTGCGAGGCCTCCTGCAGCTCCTGCATGATGCGGATCAGCCGCTGGAGGTTGGTGTCGTCCAGGGCCGCCTCGACCTCGTCCATGACGTAGAACGGGCTCGGCCGGGCCTTGAAGATCGACACCAGCAGGGCGACCGCGGTCAGGGACCGTTCGCCACCGGAGAGCAGGGACAGCCGCTTGACCTTCTTGCCCGGCGGCCGGGCCTCCACGTCCACGCCCGTGGTGAGCATGTTGTCGGGGTCGGTCAGCACCAGACGGCCCTCGCCGCCCGGGAAGAGGCGGCCGAAGACACCCTCGAACTCGCGGGCGGTGTCCCGGTAGGCCTCGGTGAAGACCTGCTCGACGCGCTCGTCGACCTCCTTCACCACCTGGAGCAGGTCGGCGCGGGTCTTCTTCAGGTCCTCCAGTTGCTCGCTCAGGAACTTGTGCCGCTCCTCCAGCGCCGCGAACTCCTCCAGGGCCAGCGGGTTGACCTTGCCCAGCTGCTGGTACGCGCGCTCGGCGGCCTTGAGGCGCTTCTCCTGTTCGGCCCGCACGAAGGGGCGCGGCCGGTTGCGCGGGTGCTCCGGGTCCTCCGGCAGCTGCTCGCCGTCGGCGGGGAGCGAGGGCGGCACGGGCTGCCGCGGCCCGTACTCGGCCACGAGCCCGGCCGGCTCGACGCCCAGCTCCTCCAGCGCCCTGGTCTCCAGCTGCTCGATCCGCAGCCTCTTCTCGGCCCCGAGCACCTCGCCGCGGTGCACCGAGTCCGTCAGCTTGTCGAGTTCGGCCTTCAGGTCGCGTCCCGCCGCGCGTGCGGCGGTCAGCTCCTGCTCGCGCCGTGCCTTGGCGGCCTCGGCGGCGGCGCGCTCCCGCTCGGCGCGGGTGACGGACACCTCGACGTGCGCGAGCAGCTGGCGGGCGCCGGAGGCGACGGCTTCCGCCACGGCCGCCTCGTGCCGCAGCCGGGCCCGGCGCTGCTCGGCACGCGCGCGTGCCTCGCGCTCGGCGCGGGCGGCACGGTCGAGCGAGTCGGCCCGCCCCGCCAGCCCCTTGACCCGTTCCTCGTGCGTACGGACCTGGAGCCGGGCCTCCATCTCGGTCTGCCGGGCGTTGGCGCCGTCGGCGGCCAGCCGGTCGCGCACGGAGGTGTCCGGCTCCTCCTCGGCCGGCGCCTCCTCGGCCACGGCAAGCCGTTCGGCCAGCTCCTCGGCCTCCTGTACGGCCTTCTCCAGCGCCTCCTGCGCCCGCGCGGCGGCCGCCGCGGACCGTTCCGCCTCACCGGCGGCGCCGCGCGCCTGGCCGGCGAGCCGGCCGAGCTGCTGGGCCACGGCACTCTTCTCCCGGTCGGCGGCCCGGCGCCGCTCCCCCAGTTCCTCCACGAGGCCGGCCGACCGGGTACGCCGCTCGGCCGCCACCCGCTGCTCCTCGGCGAGCCCAGTGCAGCGTACGGCCAGTTCGGCCAGTTCGGCGGCGGCCTCGTCCACGGAGGCCTGCACCTCCAGGAGGCTGGGGGCCCCGGCCGACCCGCCGTGCGCGAAGTGGGACCCGAGGAGATCGCCCTCGGCGGTCACCGCGATCAGCTCCGGGTGGTCGCGGACCAGGTCCTCGGCGTCCTCCAGCGTTCCGACGACCACGAATCCGCGCAGCAGTCGCCTTACGGCGGGCATGAGCTCGGCGGGGCCCTCCACGAGGCGCTCCGCGGGGAGGGCGGTGGCGGAACGTTCGGCGGCCGCGGGCGCGTCGTGGCCGGGCGCGCAGTTCCCCGCGCCCCTGGGAAGCGAGCCGTCGGCTGCCTCCGGGGCCGGTGCCTGATGTACGGCGGCCGCCGGTGCGTCGTGGCCGGGCGCGCAGTTCCCCGCGCCCCTGGGAAGCGTGCCGTCCTGTGTGTCGGCCGGGGCCGGTGCCTGATGTACGGCGGCCGCCGGTGCGTCGTGGCCGGGCGCGCAGTTCCCCGCGCCCCCGGGAAGTGTGTCGGCCGGGGGTGTGGCCAGCAGGAGGGACGCGCGGCCGGCGTCCTGTTTGCGCAGGAGTCTGATCGCCTCGGCCGCGGATGCCGGTGTCGCCACGGCGATCGCGTCCGCGGCCGCGCCGAAGGCGGCGGCGATCGCCGCCTCGTGGCCCGGGGCGACGGTCAGCAGTTCGGCGGCCGGGCCGAGGACTCCGGTGAGGCGGTCCTGGGCGCCGAGCAGTACGCCGGTGCCGTCCTTGCGCCGCAGGCCCAGCGCCAGCGCCTCGTGGCGGGCCCGGGTCGCGGCACGCGCGCGTTCGGCCGCGGTGAGCGCCTCGCGGGCCGCGCCGAGCGCGGCCTCGGCCTCGGCGAGCTGCCGCTTGGCCGCCTCGTGCCGCTCGGCCAGGTCGGCGTCGTCGGCGTCGAGGCCGTCCACCTCGGCCTTCAGTGCCTCGTACTCCTCCTGGGCGCGGACCGCGCGCTCCTGGGCCTCGTCCCGTGCCGTGGCCAGCCGGTCGATCTCGGCCTGCGCGGAGGCGGCGCGCGAGCGTGCCGCGTTGACCTGTCCGGACAGGCGGGCCAGGCCCTCACGGCGGTCTGCGATGGCGCGGGCCACGTCCTTCAGCCGGCGTTCCTCGACGGCCAGTTCGCGCTCCAGTTCGGCGCGGTGGGCCACCGTGTCGTCCAGGGCGTGCTGGGCCGCGTCCAGGGCCGCCTCCAGCTCGGCCTCCTGCTCACGGACACGGGCGGCCTCGCGCTCCAGGTCCTCGGGGTCCCGGCCGCGCCGCTCCTCGGCGGGCGCGGAGGTCGCGCTCTTGACCCGGGCGTCGGCCAGCGAGACGGTGCCGCGCACGCGCTCGGCCAGCTGGGACAGCTCGTACCAGGTCTGCTGGGCGCGCTGCAGCCGGGGTGTGAGCTGCCGTACCTCGTCCTCCAGCAGGGACTCGCGCTGCAGGGCCTTCTTCAGTTCCTGCTCCGCGGTCTCCTTGCGTTCCTTCAGGGCCGCCTCGTCGGCGATCTCGGCCTGGAGGGCCTCGCGCAGGCGTACGAGGTCGTCGGCGAGCAGCCTCAGCCGCGCGTCCCTGAGGTCCGCCTGGATGACAGCGGCTCTCCTCGCCACCGCCGCCTGGCGGCCGAGCGGCTTGAGCTGGCGGCGCAGCTCGTCGGTGAGGTCCTGCACGCGCGCGAGGTTGGCCTGCATCGCGTCCAGTTTCCGCAGAGCCTTCTCCTTGCGCTTGCGGTGCTTGAGGACGCCCGCGGCCTCCTCGATGAAGGCGCGGCGGCCCATGGGGTCGGCGTGCAGGACGGAGTCGAGCTGGCCCTGGCCGACGATGACGTGCATCTCGCGGCCGATGCCGGAGTCGGAGAGGAGTTCCTGGATGTCCAGCAGACGGCAGGTGTCGCCGTTGATCTGGTACTCGCTGCCGCCGTTGCGGAACATGATCCGCGTGATGGTGACCTCGGCGTACTCGATGGGGAGCGCGCCGTCGGAGTTGTCGATGGTCAGGGACACCTCGGCGCGGCCCAGCGGCGGACGGCCGGTGGTGCCGGCGAAGATGACGTCCTCCATCTTGCCGCCGCGCAGCGACTTGGCGCCCTGCTCGCCCATGACCCAGCTGAGCGCGTCCACCACGTTGGACTTGCCCGAGCCGTTGGGGCCGACGACGCACGTGATGCCCGGTTCGAACCGGAGCGTGGTGGCCGAGGCGAACGACTTGAACCCGCGGAGGGTCAGGGCCTTGAGGTGCACGCCGCTGGACTCTACCCGCCGCCGCTATCTCACTCCACGAACACTCGCAACCGCACGGTTTCGCCGTTGAACGGGAAGGGCACATCAGACGTTGAAGACAGTGAAAGGATGCGGGGGGAAGAAAGAAGGGACGCCGAAGCGTCCCTTGCGAATCCGACGGCCGGGTCGCAGCCGTCCAGATCAACTGAGCGGTTGATACGGGCAGCCCGAGCACTGCGCCTGCTGTTGTGGAGCGATGCAGTGATCAGGTGAGCGCAGGCTCCGCCTGGTGTGCGTCGATGCTCTCCATGATCCTCTCCTGAGAGGCGGCGGCCGACAGCGCTTCGTTCTCGGCCTGGATCCTGACGAGCTCGGACTCCAGGTCCTGGACACGCTGCTGCAGCCGTCGCATCTCGGCGAGGAGTCGAGGGTCGGAGCCGCCGACGTAACCGAGAAGCGCCTTTGCCATGATGGATGGTCCTCCACACTGAGTGACCGACCGAAACGGTGTGGGTCGTGAGGGATTCGCACCCGTGGTGCTTGGCACATCGGGTGTTGCTCTGCTGTTGTGTCATGCCAAACAGCTAAGGTGCGCGGGGCTTTCAGCGTCTCACCAAAAAGTTTGACGGTCAACACGATCACGCCCTGCAATGGCGGGCAAACCGGGGCGCGCGGCCGGAAAAACGGCGGCGCTGCGACTCGTCCGGGGCCCTCGGGGCGTGGCGATCAGCGGTACCCGCGGAGCTTCCCACGCCACGCCCTTCTTGGCAACCACCAGGCCGTTTCCGTCTTCCGCGGGTGCTCTCGGCGGCCCTCGCCGGCCCGCCCGCGGGGCCGGCTCAGCGGATGGCGAAGCCGTCGTAGCCGCCGCGAGGTGTGTCCCAGATCTCGGTGACGCCGTCGACGTGTCCGGGCGTGTCGTCGCCCTGGAGCCAGTCGAGCAGCCCCTCGCAGCCCTCGCGCGCCCCCTCCGCGACCACCTGGACCCGGCCGTCGGCCAGATTGAGAGCAAAACCACTCAACCCGCCGATCTCCAGCGCCTTGGCGCGCGTGAACCAGCGGAAACCCACGCCCTGCACGCGTCCGCGCACCCAGGCGACCAGCCGTACATCCTCGCTCATGGGTGCAACCTAACTGGCCGATGTCGCTCGGGACACATCGCGCCGCAGCGGCATGCGGTAGCGTCCGCTCCCAATGCATCTCATATGAAACTCACTCGATCGAGTGAGTTCGGGCCGGCCAGAGGGAGCCATACGCCGCGCTGCACCGGTCGACCGCGAGCACGAGGAAGAGGGGCAAGGACATGGGCCGCCACCGACGCTCCGCCGCCGGCCGCGCCGCCGAGGGCCGCGCCACCGGGGGCACGCACACGTACGACTCCGCCCAGGGGAACGACGACCCGTCGAACCCGTCCGCGGGCCGGCGGACGCCCATGGGCATCGCGCCGTACCTGAACCCGCAGGCCTACGCCGAGACCAACGCCAAGGCGCACGCCTACCTGTTCGAGGCGGACGACGACACCCCCGCCGCGGGCGGCGGGTTCACCCCGGCCGGCGGCCCGTCCCCGGGACACCGGCACCGCAAGAGGGCGGGGCGGCCGGTGCGCGCGGGCCTGCTCGGAGTGTCCGCGGCCGTCGCCCTCGGCACGGTCGCGGTGGCCACGGGCGTGGTGCCCGGCCTGGAGGACTACGGGCTCGGCGGCGGCACGAAGACCACCGGCGCCGACCACGTGGAGCCCGTGGGCGTGCCGAGCAACACGGCCAGCGAGCAGGGCGGCACCTCGGGCAGCGCCGACAGCGGTGACGGCTCGACCGCCGGCTCCCGGGGTGCCGGCGGGAACACCGGGCAGTCCCGCTCCCCGCGCCCGTCCGCGTCGCCGTCCACCTCCGCCCCCGCCTCCCCCTCCCCCTCCAAGCCGGCGTCCTCCGAGCCCGCCCCGTCGAAGACGGCCACCCGCGAGCCGGCGCCGAGGGCGACGCCGTCCAAGCCGAAGAGCACCCCGTCTCGTAAGACGCCCAAGGCGCCGTCGGCGCCCTCCGCACCGGGTCCGGTGTCGAAGGAGAGCGCCGTCGAGGCCGAGGTGCTCAAGCTGGTCAACGAGGAGCGGGCGAAGGCCGGCTGCAGCGCGCTGTCGGCGAACTCCTCTCTCGCCAGGCTGGCCGGGTCGTTCAGCGACGACATGGCCGCACGAGGCTTCTTCGACCACACCGACCCGGACGGGGCCACCCCGTGGGACCGGGCCGCCAAGGCGGGCATAACCGATCTCGGCGGCGAGAACATAGCCCGCGGCCAGACCGACGCGGCGGCCGTGATGGAGGCCTGGATGAACAGCCCCGGCCACCGCGCCAACATACTGAACTGCGACTTCAAGACCCTCGGCGTCGGCGTCCACCTCGGCCCGGGCGGCCCTTGGTGGACACAGGACTTCGGCTACTGAGAATCCCGCAGTTCTTCAACACCCCATGAGGTCTCCCGGGCCGCCTCAGGGCCGTCATCGGCAGCCGAGCCGCCCCCGAGGATCCGTCGACGGCGGCCCGGGTCCGGGTCGCGCCGGCGGCATCAGGTGGGGCCAGGTCCGACTCGGCGCAGGCGCCGGTCCTCGTCGAGTGCCCTCTGTGTAAGGGCGATGCGGTTGCGGTCGCGATGCCGAAGGATTGCGGTGATCCTGTCAGGGGAGCGTGGCCGTCTTCGCACGGGCCGTGTGCGTCGGTGACCAGGCTGTACAGGAAGGCTGCGGCCATGGCAACTATGCCGAGCAGGACCCGGCACGGAGGGCCCGACAGCAACGAAACGATCGACCGTGCGTCTTTGTTCGCCGGGGCCGCGCTGATGCTCAGCGGGCCCCTCAGCATTCTCATGGGCGCATCCGGCATCGCACAGGACACCCTGTTCGCCGCGTCCCGGTACGCCTACCGGTTCGACCTGACCGCCTGGGGCTGGATCCACCTCGTGATCGGAGTGGCACTCGTCGTTGCCGGCCTGGGAGTCCTGACGAACCAGAGCTGGGGTCGCGGGGCCGCCGCAGCGGCGGCAGGGATCAGCCTGATCACCCAGTTCATGTTCGTTCCGTACTACCCGGCGTGGGCCATCCTCGTGATGACGCTCGACCTCTTGATCTTGTTCGCGCTGACAAGGTCCCACATCGAGACACCCGGTGGCCGGTAGAGCCGTCATCGGTCTGCGCGTCGAGCACCCTCCGGGCCGTCTCGGTGCCGTCGGAGGGTGCTCGGCGACGACCGACGCCACTGACGGTCCCGCGGCACGTCCGCGGGTCGCCGGCGCCGGGGCGCCTTCCGGCTCAGGCGGCGGCTCGTCCCCGCGTGAAGGTCCGCGCCGTCCCGGCCACCCGGCGGCCCAGGTGTTCGGCGGTGGCCACGTCGGCCTTGTGGACACCCTCGGGGCCCTGGTCGTTGTTGCTCTGGGCGGCGGCGCCGGCGAAGAAGCCGAGGCGGTTGAGGTCGTTCTCGGAGGCGGTGGTGCTGTTCCAGCCGGGCAGCAGGCCGAGGTTGACCCAGTGCATGCCGTGCTGGGCGGCGAGCGTCTGGAAGAACTGCAGGGTGTGCAGCTTGTCGCCGCTCTTGGAGGCCGAGTTCGTGAACCCGGCGGCCAGCTTGTCCCCCCAGTCCTGGCCGAACCAGCGCCTGGAGGTCGCCTCGGCGAAGACGTGGAAGGCGCCGGAGGCGGTGCCCATGTAGGTGGGCGAACCGAAGACGATCGCGTCGGAACGGTCCAGCGTCCGCCACTGCTCGTCGGTGATCTCGTCGACCTTGATCAGGTGCACCTGGGCGCCCTCGTCGGCGGCGCCGGCGCGGACGGCCTCGGCGAGGACCGCGGTGTGGCCGAAACCGGAGTGGTAGGCGATGGAGATGACAGGGGTGGTCACAGGGACTCCTCGGGATGAGCTGCTCAAGTCGGTGACCAAACGAAAGCACTAACTTTTGGTTAGCGCAACCCTCCAGTTAGCGCTGCGCTCGCGTACGCTTGTGTCATGACCGGCATCCCACAGGAGCAGAACGACCTCGCGTACGACGTGTTCGCCAAGGCGTGCCCGTCGCGCGGCACGCTGGAGCACGTCACGGGCCGCTGGGGCGGACTGACGCTCGGCGCGCTGCACCAGGGCTCGCTGCGCTTCAACGAACTGCGCCGCCGCGTCGACGGCGTGAGCGAGAAGATGCTGTCCCAGACGCTGCACGCGCTGGAGCGCGACGGTCTGGTGCACCGCGAGGCCCAGCCGACCAACCCGCCCCGCGTCGACTACGAACTGACCCCCCTCGGCCGCCGGGTCACCGAGCGGCTGCTGGCCCTCATCCAGTGCGTGGAGGGCTCGATGGACGACGTGCTCGCCTCCCGCGCGGCCTACGACGCCGGTCAGCGGTCGTAACGCACCGGCGGTCCGGCGTCAGTCCTCGCCGCCGAAGCCGCGGTACGTCCCCGTACCGTCCACCTCGTCCGCGTACTCGGCGAAGTCCATGTTGGCGATGCCGAGGTTGACGGAGACGTCGGGGAACCACCGGGGCGGCACCCGGAACGTCCGGCCCGGCTCGTCGGCGAGGTCGACGGCCAGCAGCCGGTGCTCCGCGTCGGTCATGGTCACCGCGTCCGCGAGGAAGACGTGGAAGACCTTGTCCTCCTCCGCGGCGGCCGCCTCCTCGTCGAGCAGTGCCTGGACGGTCACGCCGGCGAAACGGGGGTCGCTGACGAAGGTGGCGGTCGAGTACTCCTCCGCCGCGTCGATCTCGGCGCACACCGCCCGCCAGGCCGCGTCGTCGCGGAAGTCGGCGCGCAGGACGAGCGAGAACTCGCCTTCGCCGGGCAGGGCCATGGTGGCGGTCCTCTCAGGCCCGGGCGGCGGATCCGGCGGCGGAGGGCCGCGGGGGCCGCTGGCACTTCGGGCAGAAGTAGCTGGAGCGATTCATCCAGGGCCTGCGGCGCATCGGGGTGCCGCACCGGCGGCACGGCAGGCCCTCGCGCCCGTAGGCGTCCAGGGAGCGGTCGAAGTAGCCCGACTCGCCGTTGACGTTGACGTACAGGCTGTCGAAGCTGGTGCCGCCGACGGCGAGGGCCGCGTTCATCACGTCCCGGACGTGGCCGAGGAGTTCGGCCGTCACCGGCCGGGTGAGGTTCGCCGTCGGGCGCTCGTAGTGGACGCGGGCGCGCCAGAGCGCCTCGTCGGCGTAGATGTTGCCCACCCCGCTGATCAGGGACTGGTCCAGCAGGGCCCGTTTGACGGTGGTGCGCCTGCGCCGCAGGGCCTGGTGGAACGCCTCGTCGTCGAACAGCGGATCGAGGGGGTCGCGGGCGATGTGCGCGATGACGTCGGGCAGGCCGTCGGGGGTGTTGTCGTGCAACGACAGCCCGCCGAAGGTGCGCTGGTCGACGAACCGCAGTTCCGTGCCGAGGGAGTCGGCGAACCGGACCCGGATGCGCAGGTGCTTCTCGTCCGGCGTCTCGTGCGGCTGCACCAGCAGCTGGCCGCTCATCCCGAGGTGGGCTAGGACGGACTCGTTGGTCTCCTCCAGCGGCAGCCACAGGTACTTGCCGCGCCGCCGGGGGGTGCCGATGTGGTGTCCCTTGAGGCGGTGCGCGAAGTCGTCGGCGCCCGCGACGTGCCGGCGTACGGCGCGCGGGTGCAGCACCTCGACCTCGGCGACGGTGCGGTGGGCGACCCACCGCTCCAGGCCGCGCCGCACGACCTCTACCTCGGGCAACTCGGGCATGGGGACCCCCGTACGGAGCGTGGATGAGGCGAGCGCCCGCCCCCTCGTGAACGGTGGGGCGGGCGCTCGGTGCTGCTTGCGTCAGGCGGTGGCGGACGACGGGTCGCCGTCCTGGGCGGCGGCCTCCCGGGCCGCCTTGGCGCGCTCGTCCGCCGCGGCCCGGATGGACCGCCAGGCGGACTCGGCGGCCTGCTGCTCCGCCTCCTTCTTGCTGCGGCCGGTGCCGGTGCCGTACGAGACGCCTCCGACGCGGGCGGCAGCAGTGAAGGTCTTCTCGTGGTCGGGACCGGTCTCCGTGACCAGGTACTCGGGCACACCGAGGCCTTCGGTCGCGGTGAGCTCCTGGAGGGACGTCTTCCAGTCCAGGCCGGCTCCGAGGTTCGAGGACTTCTCGATCAGCGGGTCGAAGAGCCGGTGCACCAGCTCGGACGCCGCGTCGAGGCCCTGGTCGAGATAGACCGCACCGATCACCGCTTCGAGCGTGTCGGCGAGGATGGACGCCTTGTCCCGGCCGCCCGTGCCCTCTTCACCCCGGCCGAGCCGGATGAAGGCGCCCAGGTCGAGGCCGCGGCCCACCTCCGCCAGCGCACGAGAGTTGACCACCGCGGCCCGCAGCTTGGCCAGCTGGCCTTCGGGCAGGTCGGGGTGGGTGCGGTACAGCGTGTCCGTGACGACGAGACCGAGCACGGAGTCCCCGAGGAACTCCAGCCGCTCGTTCGTCGGCAGACCGCCGTTCTCGTACGCGTAGGAACGGTGGGTCAGCGCACGCACCAGAAGGGCGGACTCGAGCTGGTAGCCGAGCCGCCCTTCCAGAAGCGTGTGGGACGAGGCCTGATGGTCCAATTTCTTCTTGGCGGGTGCGTCCGCCTTGGCGTCTTCCGCCTTCTTGGGACTGGACACAGTGCCTCTCACCAGCCCGCTCAGACTTCGAGGACCTGGCGCTTGTTGTAGGTGCCGCAAGACGGGCACGCGATGTGCTGCTGCTTGGGCTCGTGGCAGCGCTCGCACGCAACCAGGGTGGGGACCGCAGCCTTCCACTGCGACCGGCGGTGGCGCGTGTTGCTGCGCGACATCTTCCGCTTCGGAACAGCCACGGCTACTTCTCCTGCTTCTCGTCGACGCCCGCTTCCGCGTCAGCGCCGCTCATCTCGTCCTTCTCGCCGTCTTCAGGTGAACCGGCGAGTCCCTGCAAAGCCGCCCAACGGATGTCGACGGCGTCGTGGTGGTGGTCCGGGTCGTCCGCGAGCCGTGCTCCGCACTCGGAGCACAGGCCCGGACAGTCTTCCTGGCACACCGGCTGCATCGGCAGTGCGAGCACCACCGCATCGCGCAGCAGAGGTTCGAGGTCGAACAGTCCGTCCTCGAGGAAGAACCTGTCCTCGTCGTCCTCGGCGTCGTCGCCCGGTTCCGCGATCACACGGCCCCGGTCGTCGGCGTCAGGGTACGAGAACAGCTCCTGGAAGTCCGCTTCGAGCTCCAGCCCGACCGGCTCCAGACACCTTACGCACTCCCCCTCGGCTCGTGCACGGGCGGTACCCGTGACGAGCACCCCTTCCATGACCGACTCGAGTCGGAGTTCGAGCTCCACCGGGGCGCCCTGCGGCACTCCGATGACCCCTTCGATGCCGAGATCGGCGGGAGCGTCGATCGTGCGGTTCAGTCGCTGCAGCGCGCCAGGACGCCGGCCCAGCTCGTGAGTGTCGAACACGAGAGGGTTGCGGTGGTCGAGGCGGGCGTTGGAGGCCATTCCTGCTTTCGATCTTCGAGCTCGTGGGGAACGCCGCCCGGCGGTGTTCCGGGCAGCGGTGATCGCGGGCATACTCGCGACCGAAGAGCCAGGATACTGGACCTTTCACTCAGGGCCCAATCCGGTTCGGCTCCGGGACTCGCGGCTACAGGCCCCGGCCCTGTTCGTAGGCCCTCAGCTGCTCCGCGCTGATCATGCTCGTGTCGAAGAGGCTGGTCTCGTCGAGGGCGTAGCCCGGCTGCGGCGCCTGCTGCTGGGCCTGCGGCTGCTGCCCCGGCTGCTGGGGCTGCTGCGGGTCGTAGGCGGCCTGCTGGGGGTCGTAGGCGGCCTGGTAGGCGTAGGGGTCGGCCTGCTGGTAGCCGTACGGGTCCTGCTGCGGGGCGTAGCCGGGCTGCTGCGGGAAGCCCGCGTAGGGATCCGGCTGCTGCGGGTAGCCGTAGTCGGGCTGCGGCTCGTACGACGGCTGCTGCTGGGGCGCGGCCGGGCGCTGGGCCGGGGTGTCCTGCTCGGCGAGGGCCGCGAGGTCGGCCAGGTAGTCGGCGTCGCTGGAGTGCTGGTAGGTCGTGGTGTCGTCGGCGAGGGCGCCGAGGTCGTCGGTGGCGATGCGGCCGTGCAGCTTCTGCCGGCCCCGGCCGACGGCCTCCAGCGTCTTGGCGAGGACCGCCTCGAAGGCGCCGAGCTTGGTGTCGACGTACGCGTCGGCGTTGTGCCGCAGGGTCGCCGGGTCCTGGCTGCGCTCGGGGGCGTCCTCGTCCTCGTAGCCGTTCTCGTCCAGGCCGGGCCCGGTGCCGAGCAGCTTCTCGCGGCCGCGACCGACCGAGCCGAGGGTCTTGGTGAGGACGACCTCGAAGTTGGCGAGCTTGGAGTCGACGTAGTCGTCGGCGTCGGCGCGGATCTCCTCGGCCTCCTGGCGGGCCTCGGCGAGGATCCGGTCGGCCTCGGCCTGCGAGCGGCGGGCGACCTCGGTGCCGGAGACCAGCGAACCGCGTTCGGCGTGCGCGTCGGAGATGATCCGCTCGGCCTCCATCCGGGCCTGCTCGACCATCTGCTCACGGTCGCCGATCAGCTCCTGCGCCTGCGCGAGGGAGCCGGGCAGGGCCTGGCGCACCTCTTCCAGCATCGCGAGCAGCTCGGCGCGGTTGATCACACAGGACGCCGACATGGGCATGGCCCGGGCGCCGGCGACCGCGGAGACGATCTCGTCGAGCTTCTTCTGCACGTCCACCTGTGCTCGCCACTCTCTACAGCCGGGTTGAAGACGGACGGGACGACTGTAGCCCCATCAGCCCTTGCGCAGGCGCGCGTTCAGGGCCTCCAGGACGGGGGCGGGCACCAGGTGGGAGACGTCGCCGCCCCAGGCCGCGACCTCCTTGACCAAAGAGGAGGAGAGGAAGCTGTAGGTGGGGTTGGTGGGCACGAACAGCGTCTCGACGCCGGTGAGGCCGATGTTCATCTGGGCCATCTGGAGTTCGTAGTCGAAGTCGCTGACGGCGCGCAGGCCCTTGACGATGGCGGGGATGTCGCGCTGCTTGCAGAAGTCGACGAGGAGACCGTGGAAGGCCTCGACGCGGACGTTGGCGTACTCGGCGGTGACCTGGCGGATCAGCTCGATCCGCTCGTCGATCTCGAACAGGCCCTTCTTGGACTGGTTGATCATCACCGCGACGTAGACCTCGTCGTAAAGACGGGAGGCCCGGGCGATGATGTCGAGGTGTCCGTTGGTGATCGGGTCGAACGACCCGGGACAGACGGCGCGGCGCACTTGTGATCCCTCGCTCTCCGGTCCGGTCATCGTGCGTCTTCGCACGTAGAGGCGGCGCGACCGTACCAAAACGTTCCCTCGCCGTATCGGCGGGACCGGATCGCCTCGAAGCCGTCCGGCCAGCGGAATTCACCGCCCCTGGTGCTGCGCTCCACGGTGACCAGCGCTTCTTCGGCGAGCCAGCCCTCCGTGCGGAGTGTGAGCAGAATCTCCCGGAGATCGTCGTCCGCGACGGCGTACGGGGGGTCCAGGAAGACGACGTCGTACGGCTCGGCCGGGGGCGCGGTCCGGATGATCTGTTCCGCTTTGCCCGCTCTCACCTCGGCGCCCGGCAGGCCCAGGTTCTTCACGTTCTCCCGGACCGTCCTCGCCGCGCGGGCGTCCGCCTCGACCAGCAGGGTGTGGCTCGCGCCCCTCGACAGCGCCTCCAGGCCCACGGCTCCGGAGCCGGCGTAGAGGTCGAGGACGCGTTCACCGGCCAGCGGGCCGCCGAGGAGGGACTGCCAGGTGGAGAAGAGGGCCTCGCGCGCGCGGTCCGATGTCGGACGGGTTCCGGTGCCAGGGGGTACTGACAAGCGCCGTCCGCCTGCCCGGCCGGCGATCACGCGGGTCATGTGGGGAGTCCTTCTTCGTGGGCGGCTTTACGGTTCATTGTCGCTGGCCGCGCCCGCGCGGCGGTAGCCGCGTACGGAGTACGGGGCCGCGCACGCCCGGGCAGCCGCCCTCACCCCTTGTCCAGGTACTGCTCCCGCTCCTCGTCCAGCAGGGCGTCCAGCGCGGTCCGCAGGCCCGGGAGGCCGGTCAGCTCGGGGTCGGCCGCGACGAGGGCCGCCGCCTCCTCGCGTGCCTGGGCGATGACCTCCTCGTCCTCGATGACCTCCAGGACCCGCAGGCTGGAGCGGGCACCGGACTGGGCCTGGCCCAGGACGTCGCCCTCGCGGCGCTGTTCGAGGTCGATGCGGGAGAGTTCGAAGCCGTCGAGCGTGGCGGCGACCGCGTTCAGGCGCCGGCGGGCGGCACTGGCCTCGGGCATCTCGGTGACCAGCAGGCACAGGCCGGGGGCCGAGCCGCGGCCGACGCGGCCGCGCAGCTGGTGCAGCTGGGAGACGCCGAAGCGGTCGGCGTCCATGATGACCATGGCGGTGGCGTTGGGGACGTTGACGCCGACCTCGATGACGGTGGTGGCGACCAGGACGTCCGTCTCACCCGCCGCGAAGCGGCGCATCACGGCGTCCTTGTCGTCGGGGTGCATGCGGCCGTGCAGGACCTCGACGCCGAGGCCCTTCAGGGGGCCCTGGCCCAGCTGGCCGGCCACGTCGAGGACCGCGAGCGGGGGGCGCTTCTCGGCCTCGTCCTCGGGGGACTTCGTCCTGCCCGCCTTCCTGGGGTCGGCCGCCTCGTCGGCGTCGTCCCCGATGCGGGGACAGACGACGTACGCCTGGTGGCCGCCCGCCACCTCCTCGCGCACCCGCTCCCAGGCGCGGGCCAGGAAGTGGGGCTTGTCGGCGGCGGGGACGACGTGGCTGGCGATCGGGGACCGGCCCGCCGGGAGCTGGTCGAGGACCGAGGTCTCCAGGTCACCGAAGACCGTCATCGCGACCGTGCGCGGGATGGGGGTGGCCGTCATGACCAGCAGGTGCGGGGGCTGCTTGCCCTTGCCGCGCAGGGCGTCGCGCTGTTCGACGCCGAAGCGGTGCTGTTCGTCGACGACGACCAGGCCGAGGTCGTGGAACCGGACCTTGTCCTCGATGAGGGCGTGCGTGCCGATGACGATGCCCGCCTCGCCGGTGGCGAGGTCCAGCAGCGCGTGGCGGCGGGCCGCGGCACCCATCGAGCCGGTGAGCAGGACCACCTTGGTGGCGTGCTCGGCGCCGCCCAGCATGCCCTGCTCGGCCAGGTCGCCCATCATCTCGGTGATCGAGCGGTGGTGCTGCTGGGCGAGGACCTCCGTGGGCGCGAGCATGGCCGCCTGGCCGCCCGCGTCGACCACGGCGAGCATCGCGCGCAGGGCGACGAGCGTCTTGCCGGAGCCGACCTCGCCCTGCAGGAGGCGGTGCATCGGGTGCTCGGTGGCGAGGTCGGCGAAGATCTCGTCCGAGACCTTGCGCTGGCCCGCGGTGAGGGTGAAGGGCAGCCGGTCGTCGAAGGCGGTCAGGAGGCCGTCCGGCTTCGGTCGGCGGGGCGCCGCCGGGAGCTGGGAGTCGGCGTGCCGGCGGCGGGCCAGGGCGACCTGGAGGACGAAGGCCTCGTCCCACTTCAGACGGGCGCGGGCGTCGGCGATGTCGGCCTTGGTGTGCGGGCGGTGGATCTTGAGCAGGGCCTCGGGGAGCGGGAGCAGGCCGCGCCCGGCGAGGAGCGGGCCGGGGAGCGGGTCGAGGGCCTCCTGGGCGCCGGGGAGCACCGTCTGAACGGCCTTGCCGATCTTCCAGGACTCCAGTTTGGCGGTGGCGGGATAGATCGGGATGAGGGCGCCGGCCCAGGTCTCGACCGTCTCCTCGGAGTCGCCGCGCAGCAGTTCGTAGGCGGGGTGCGCGAGCTGGAGCCGGCGGTTGAAGACGGAGACCTTGCCGGCGAACATCGCGCGCGTGCCCGGCAGCAGCTCCTTGTGGGGCTTGTGCACGCCGCTGCCGAAGAAGACCAGCTGGAGCCGGCCGCTGCCGTCGGTGATCGTGACCTCCAGCCGCTGGCCCTTGCCCCGCGGGGCCTTGGCCGAGGCGAAGGAGTGCAGGCGGGCGTCGGCGACCTGGGCGACCACCGTGACGTGCTCGTCCATGGGCAGGTCGGCGAGGTGGGTGAGCTGGCCCCGCTCCTCGTATCTGCGCGGGTAGTGGTGCAGGAGGTCGCCGACGGTGTGCAGGCCGAGGTGCTCGGCCATCACCTTCGCGGTGGCGGGGCCGAGCACTGACTTCAGGGACTGCTTCAGTGGTTCATCCAGTGCGGGCACGCAGTCCATTGCACACCACGGCACTGACAATGCCGTACACCCTGCCCTGCGGTTTTGCCGCCCACGGCCGTGCGCCCGGTCCGGGAAGGCCCCGGAAATTCCGGGGAAAGTCCTGGTCAGGTGGGCTGTTCCGGCTCTAGGATGGCGCGCTCCGGCCATCCTTCGCGGTCACCGCCCCATCCGGGACCGCCCGACCCCGCGCCGCCCACGCACTCCCCCCTCCGGCGCAGTGACGATGGACTCCCAGACCTCGCAGTCAGCCCAGGCATCCCAGTCACCCCACACACCTCACACGTTCCAGGTCGACCTGCGCGGTCTGGTGGACCTGCTCTCCCATCACCTCTACTCCAGTCCCAGGGTCTATCTGCGCGAGCTGCTGCAGAACGCCGTGGACGCCGTCACCGCGCGGCGGGCCGAGGAGCCGGACGCCCCGGCGCTGGTCCGGCTCCACGCCTCGGACGGCGGCCTGCGCGTGGAGGACAGCGGCGTCGGGCTCACCGAGTCCGACGTGCACGGCCTGCTGGCGACCATCGGCCGCAGCTCCAAGCGGGCGGAGGCCCTGCAGGAGGCCCGGTCGGACTTCCTCGGCCAGTTCGGCATCGGGCTGCTCGCCTGCTTCGTGGTCGCCGAGCGGATCCGGGTGGTCAGCCGCAGCGCCCGGACGCCCGGGGCCCCGCCGGTGGAGTGGACGGCGCGCGACGACGGGTCGTACACCGTGCGCACGCTGCCCGACGCCGAACGGCCCGAGCCGGGTACGACGGTGTACCTGACGGCGCGGGCCGGCGCGGCCGAGTGGCTGTCGCCCGAGCGCGTCCTCACCCTGGCCCGGGACTTCGGCTCGCTGCTGCCGTACGACGTCCGGGTGGGCGAGGAGCGGATCACCGAGCTGCCCGCGCCCTGGGACCGCCCGTACCCGAGTCCCGCCACGCGGCGGGCGGCGCTGACCCGGCACTGTCGCGAGCTGTTCGGGTTCACCCCGCTGGACTCGATCGACCTGGACGTGCCGGTGGCCGGGATCCGCGGGGTGGCGTACGTGCTGCCGTCGGCGGTCAGCCCGGCCCAGCGCGCCACCCACCGGGTGCACCTGAAGGGCATGCTGCTGACCGAGCGGGCCGAACAGCTGCTGCCCGACTGGGCGTTCTTCGTGCGCTGCGTGCTGGACACGGACAGCCTGCGGCCGACGGCCTCACGCGAGTCGCTGTACGAGGACGAGACGCTGGCCGCCGTGCGGGAGGCGCTCGGCGAGCGGATCCGGTCGTGGCTGACCCGGCTCGCCGCCGGTGACCCGGAACGGCTCGCGGCCTTCCTGGCCGTGCACCACCTGGGCGTGAAGTCCCTCGCCCGGCACGACGGCGACATGCTGCGCACGATGCTGCCGTGGCTGCCGTTCGAGACCACCGACGGGCAGCTGTCCCTGGAGGAGTTCGCGCAGCGCCACCCGGTGGTGCACTTCACGCGGACCGTGGAGGAGTACCGGCAGGTCGCCCCGATCGCCTCCGCGCAGGGCGTCGGGGTGGTCAACGGCGGCTACACCTACGACAGCGAACTGATCGAGGCGCTGCCGGGGGTGCGGCCGGGGACGGTGGTCGCCGAACTGGACGCGGACACCGTGACCGCGCACCTGGACGCGGTGGACCCGGGCGAGGAGCTGGCGCTGTCGGGGTTCCTCGCGGCCGCGCGCGCGAAGCTGGACCCGCTGGGCTGTGACGTCGTCCTGCGCGCCTTCCACCCGCTGTCGGTGCCCGCGCTGCACCTGGACGACCGGGGCGCCCGGCACGAGCAGGCGCGGGCGGAGGCCGAGGAGCGGGCCGACGACCTGTGGGCGGGCATCCTGGGCTCGCTGCGCGGCAGCGCCCCGCGCGCGCGTCTGGTGCTGAACCACCTCAACCCGCTGGTCCGGCGAATCGGTTCGCTGGGGGACCCGGAGCTGATCGGCACCGCCACCGAGTCGCTGTACGGGCAGGCCCTGCTGATGGCCCAGCGCCCGCTCCGGCCGGCCGACTCGGCGCTGCTCAACCGGGCGTTCATCGGGCTGCTGGAGTGGGCCACACACGGGGAGAACGGTCGCTGATGGAAGAGATCACGGACTTCGACGCGCTGCGCCGGGCGCTGGCGGAGAACTCCGGGCAGCCGGAGGGACCCGCCCGCAACGCGCGCGCCGAGCGGCTGCTGGCGGACGCGGAGCGGCTGGACGTCCCGCTCGCCGTGATCGAGGCGCTCGGGCACCAGCTGAAGGTCTACAACTACAGCTCCGAGAAGGACAAGATGTTCGTCCCGTTCGCGCGGCTGCTGCGCATGTGGGACGAACGGCCCGAGGAGTTCGACGAGTACGAGACCGACTCGCTGCACTGGGTCTTCAAGTGGATGTCGGCGGGCATGCTGGACCAGCCGCACGTCCCGCTCGCCTCGATCGAGAAGTGGCTCGGCGAGATGGAGCACCGCTACCGGCTCGCCGGGCACTCGGAACGGGCGGTGCGCGGCTCCGAGTTCGCCGTGGCCGCGCACGTCGGCGACCTGGCGCGCGCGCAGCGGGCGTACGCCGCGTGGCTGGCCGCCGACCGGGACCGGATGGCCGACTGCCACGCCTGCGAGCTGAACGGGCAGGGCGCCTGGCAGGCCGAGCGGGGGCAGGACGCGCAGGCCCTGCGGCTGTGGGCGCCGGTGCTGGAGGGCGAGTACGGCTGCGCGCACGAGCCGCACGCCGTCCTCGCCGCCTCGCTGAAGCCGCTGCTGCGGCTCGGCCGGGCGGAGGAGGCCCGCGCGAACCACCTGCGGGGCTTCCGGCTCGTGCGGTCCATGGAGAGCATGCGGGGCGCCTACGCGGACCACGTGGAGTTCTGCGCGCTGACCGGCAACGAGGCACGCGGCCTCGAACTGCTCGCCGAGCGGCCCGCGTACTTCACGGACACCGGGCACCCGCGCAGCCGGCTCGACTTCATGGCCGTCGTGGCGCTGCTCATGGACCGGCTGACGGAGCTGGGGCACGGCGATCAGCGGGTGCCGGGGCCCGCCGGGCGGACGTGGACCGCGCGGGAGCTCGCCGCGCACGCGCGCGCGGAGGCGACGGAGCTGGCCGGGCGGTTCGACCGCCGCAACGGCACCTCGCACGTCGGCGACCGGGCACGCGCGCGCATGGCACAGCGGCCGCTGGTGGAACGTCTGCCCCTGGGCGTGCGCACGGTGCGCCCCGCGCCCGCGCCGGCGCCCGTGGCCGCGCCTTCGGTGCCGGACGTCACCGACGGGCCCGGCCTCGCGGCGCTGCTGGCCGAGGCACGGCGGCTGTCGGACACCCTGCGGCCGCACGCGCTGGAGGCCTGGGCCGCGGTCGCACGGGCCGCGCGGGACGTCGAGCTGGAGCCGCGGGACCGCGCGGAGATCGCCGACCACGAGGCGATGGCCCGCGGCCCCGAGGGCGTCGGCCTGTTCGAGCGGGCGGCGGAGCTGTACGCGCGGGCGGGCGATCCGGGCGAGGCGCTGGCGGCACGCGCGCGTGGGGCGTACGTCCGCGCGCTGGGCGGAGAGGTGGACGCGGCCCTCGGCACGGTCGCGGGCCTGTACGACGAGGTGCTCGCCCTGTACGCCGACGAGGCCACCGGGGTGCGGCAGACGGCGTCGGTGGTGATGAGCCGGGCCCGGATCCTGATGCGCCGGGTGCACGAGGGCGCCGCCGGCCCGGCCGGCCGTGCGGCGCGCGCGGAGGCCGAGCAGGCGGTGCGCGAGGTGCTGGCGCTGGTCGAGGGGCGGGCCGGGGACGAGGTGTGGCCGGCGGCGCGGGCGGCCGAGGCGCGCGGGATGCTCGCCGAACTGGCCGGGCTCTGCGGGGACCCCGGCCGGGCCGCGGAGCTGTTCGGGCGGGCCGCCGGCGAGTACGTGGCCGCGGGCCTGCCGTGGTTCGCCGTCGAGTACGAGGTGCAGGTCGCCGCCCTGGCCCACCAGGCGGGTGACCTCGCAGGGGCCGAACGGGCGCTGCGCGCGGCCCTGGAGTACGGCGGGCCGCACGTGGAGCCGGTCGGGCGGGCCCAGCTGCACCTGCAGCTCGCCGAGGTGATCGGCGGCCGGGGCGAGGCCGTGGAAGCGGCGGAGCACGCGCTGCAGGCCGCGCACTGGGCCGACGAGGCGGGTGAGAGCGGCACGCTGGGCGCCTGGGCGCGTCAGCAGCTGGGCGGCTTCCTGCTGCGTCAGGGGCGGTACGCGGAGGGCGCCGAGGTCCTGGAGTCGGCGCTGGCCGACCTGAGCGCCGAGACGCACGGCGACGGGGCGGTCGTCCAGGCCCGCTGGTGGCTCGGGGACTGCCTGGGCGAGCTGGGCGAGCACCGCTCGGCGGCCGAGCACCGGCTGCGGGCCGCCGACATCGCCCGCGAGTGGCCCGAGCAGCAGGACCACGCCACGCTCGCGCACCTCGCCGCCGAGTCCCTGAGCAGCGCCGGGCTGCCGGCGGAGGCGGACCGCGCCTACGCGCGCGCGGGCGAGCTGTGGCGTGCGCTGGGCAACCCGCAGTTCCTGGTCCGCGCGCTGCGGGCCCGCGGCTGGCTGGCGCTGCGCGGGGAGGCCGGGGCGGAGGGTGCGCGGGTGCTGATGGCGGACGCGGTGCGCGAGTGCGAGGACGCGCTGGAGGCCGCGGCGGACCCGGTGGCCCGGGAGCAGCTCACCGCGGAACTGGGCAGCACCCACCGTCAGTTCGGCGACCTGCTGGCCCGCTCGGCGGCCGAGGAGGCGGAGGACGACGTGATCCGGGCCGCGTTCGAGGCGGCGCTGACGCAGATGGACCGTGCGGCGGCGCTGTTCGGCACGCTCGGCGCCGACGGCCTGCACAGCCGCACCGGCGCCGAACTGGCCGCGGGCTGGCTGGAGGCCGACCTGGGCCGCCCGGACGGGGCGGAGGCACGCGCGCGTGCGGTGCTGGCCGCCTACGAAACCGCCGGCGAGACGGACGAAACGGCCCAGGCGCGACGCGCGGAGGCCACACAGATGCTGCGGGCGGCCCGGTCCGAGACATGACCGCCCGCGCGGCGGGCGGCAGTCACACGGATGCCGCGGGCCGCACAGCCGAAGAGCGTGCGGCCACTCAAGCTACGGAACCGCACCCTCCGCAGCGCGGAGAACTGCCTCGGGCGCGGGGGCGGTACGCGCGCGTGCCGTGCCGGACGTCTGCCGAGGCGTTGGCGCCTTCGAAGCGGGGGCACGCGGGTGCCGTGGGCGGTCGGGGCGGGGCCGGGTTCACTCCACGCCGATGAGCAGGAGCGCTCCCTGGCGGCCGCCCCGGTACAGCATCGTGTCCACGGCCAGGTAGGCCTCGCGGACGCGGGCCCGGAGGTGGTCGGCGACGGTCTCGGGAGCCTCGTCGCCGACGACCAGGGTGACCAGCTCGCCGCCGGCCTGGAGCATGCGGTCCAGGACGGTCTCGGCGATGGCGGTGACGTCCGCCCCGATCACCGCCACGTCGCCGTCGATCAGGCCCAGGACGTCCCCGGCCTGGCAGATGCCGGCCGTGGTCCAGGACTGGCGTTCGGCGACGACGACCTCCGCGTACCGGGTCGCGCCCGCCGCCGAGGTCATCTGGACGACGTCCTCGTCGAACCGGCGCTCCGGCTCGTGCACGGCCAGCGCGGCGATGCCCTGGACCGCGGAACGGGTCGGGATCAGGGCCACCCGGATGCCCTCCGTGCGGGCCTGCTCGGCCGCGGCGGCGGCCGTGTGACGCAGTTCGGCGTCGTTGGGCAGCAGGACGACCTCGCGGGCGTGGGCGCGCCGTACCGCCTGCACCAGCTCCCCGCTGGCGGGCGGCTCCCCGGGGCGCGCCAGGACGGTGGTCGCGCCGGCCTCGGCGTACAGCCCGGCCAGGCCCTCGCCCGGCACGACGGCGACGACGGCCCGCTGGGCCCGCTCGCGCGGCGGCCGCTCGCCGCCGGTGTGGACGTCGCCGGCGCCGAAGTGGGTGATCCGTATCCGGTACGGCCGCCCGGCCTCCACACCCGCCTCCACGGCGGCGCCCGCGTCGTCCACGTGCACGTGGACGTTCCACAGCCCGTCGCCGCCGACGACGACCAGGGAGTCCCCGAGGGCGTCGAGCCGCGCGCGCAGCCGGGTCACGGCCTCGTCGCCGGCCTCCAGGAGGTAGATCACCTCGAAGGCGGGCCCGTCGGTCCCGGCGCCTTCGGCGCACAGGCCGGGGTCAGGACCGGTGACGCGGGCGTGCGGGTCGACGCCGCGAACGGCGGCGCCCTGTGCGTGCGGCCCGGCCCCGGACACGGTGTCAGTGGCGGGGGCCTCCCCGGTGAGCGCCTCCACCAGCGCCCCGAGCACCGCCACCAGCCCCCGTCCGCCCGCGTCGACCACTCCGGCCCGCTCCAGCACGGCCAGCTGGCCCGGAGTCGCGGCCAGGGCCGCCCGGGCGCCCTCGTAGGCCGCGCGCGCCACGGTCCCGCAGTCGTCCCCGGTCCCCTGGGCCGCGTCGGCGGCGGCGGAGGCGACCGTGAGCACGGTGCCCTCGACGGGGTGCGCCACGGCGTCCCGGGCGGAGTCGGCGGCCCGCCGCAGGGCCAGCCCCAGCCCGGCACCGTCGACGCGGGGCGTCCCGCCCCCGGGGGCGCCGGCGAGCACCTGGGCCATGCCCCGCAGCAGCTGCGCGAGGATCGTCCCCGAGTTGCCCCGCGCCCCGATGAGCGCCCCGTGGGCCATCGCGCGCACCGCGTCCCCGAGCGACGGCTCCGCGCGGCCCGTCTCGTACCCGGCGAACACGGCCTCCACGGCCGTCGCCGCCGACTCCAGGGTCAGGTACAGGTTGGTTCCGGTGTCACCGTCCGCGACCGGGTAGACGTTGATCGCGTCGATCTCCTCGCGGGCCCGCCCCAGTGCCCCGAGCGCCAGACCGCACCAGGTGCGCACCGCGAGAGCATCGAAGAATGTCTGCGGCACCTGCGCCACCTGCGCCTCCTTGAGCTGGACGTGGGACGCAGCGTAGACCCCGAGGGGGTGTCCGCCGGAAGAGGGCCGGGGACGGGGCCCGGAGCTGCCATGGTAGTTTCGTTGTACGGACGCAGCCGTTGTATGCTGCTCCGGTTGCCCGATCCGATCGGGCCATTCCCCTGGCAGCGCCACTCAAGATCTCAGGTCGTATGATCTCGATCCCGGCATGCCGGGATCAACCGTAAGTGCATCTGAAGTCTTTGGAGTGACCCGTGGCTGCCAACTGCGACGTCTGCGGCAAGGGGCCGGGCTTCGGCAACAACATCTCGCACTCGCACCGCCGTACGTCCCGCCGCTGGAACCCGAACATCCAGCGTGTGCGTACCGTGGTCGGCGGGACGCCGAAGCGCGTGAACGCTTGCACCTCGTGCATCAAGGCCGGCAAGGTCTCGCGCTGACGCTACAGCTGAGCGCGCGGCCACTGCTTGGTTCGCTGCACTGAGCCGGTCCACCTCCGGGTGGGCCGGCTTTTTGCCGTGCCCGGCCGCACCCGCCGGATCACTCGCCACGAGATCATCGCGGCGCCCTGAGCCGCCAGCCGTGGTCCACCGGCCCGATGCCCGCTCCGAGCGCGAACCCGGCCGCGATGGCCCCGGTGACGTACTCCTTGGCCCGGGCGACGGCCTCCGGCACGGCCAGCCCCGTCGCCAGCCCGGACGCGATCGCGGACGCGAGTGTGCAGCCCGTGCCGTGCGTGTGCCGGTTGTCGTGGCGCGGGGCCCGCAGCCAGTGCTCCTCCGCACCGTCCGTGAGGAGGTCCACGGCCTCTCCGGACAGGTGCCCGCCCTTGATCAGCGCCCAGCGCGGCCCGAACCCCAGCACGGCCTCCGCGGCCCGTCGCAGGTCGTCCTCGGACTCGACGCGGACCCCGGTCAGTTGGGCCACCTCGTCGAGGTTGGGTGTGGCCACGGTCGCCGCGGGCAGCAGCCGCTCGCGTACGGAGTCCAGCGCGGAGGCGGCCAGCAGGGGGTCCCCGTGCTTGGAGACGCCCACCGGGTCGACCACGGCCGGCGCGTCGGTGCCGGAGATCAAATCGGCGATCGCCTCGACCAGTTCGGCCGAGGCCAGCATGCCGGTCTTCACTGCCTGGACGCCGATGTCGTCCACGACGCTGCGGTACTGGGCGCGGACCGCCTCCACGGGCAGCTCCCAGGCGCCCTGCACGCCCACCGAGTTCTGCGCGGTCACCGCCGTGATCACGCTCATCCCGTGCACGCCCAGCGCCAGCATGGTCTTCAGGTCGGCCTGGACGCCCGCGCCGCCCCCGGAGTCCGAGCCGGCGACCGTGAGGACCCGGGGGATCACGACTCGATGTCCCCGAAGTGGTCCCAGCCGCCCTTGGTGGTCCAGGGCGCCCCGTCGACCGTCACCTGGGGCAGCGCCGAGGGGTTGAGCACCTCGCCGATCACCTTCCAGCGGGCCGGGAGCTTGGCGTCCGGCGGGAAGGTCGCCACGATCGCGTGGTCCTCTCCCCCGGTCAGCACCCACTGCAGCGGGTCGACGCCGACGGCCTGCCCGATGTCGTTCATCTGGGTCGGGATGTCGATCGCGCCGGAGCGGATGTCGATGCGGACCTTGCTGGCCTCGGCGATGTGCCCGAGGTCGGCGATCAGCCCGTCGCTGACGTCGCACATCGCGGTGGCGCCGAGCGCGGCGGCGGCCGGTCCCGCGTGGTACGGCGGTTCGGGGCGCCGGTGGGCCTCCACGAAGGCGCGCGGCGAGCGGAAGCCGCGGGCGAGCACCGCGTACCCGGCCGCGGACCAGCCCAGCCAGCCCGTGACGGCCACGAGGTCGCCGGGCTGGGCGCCGGCACGGGTCACCGGCTCCTGGTTGCGCAGATCGCCGAGCGCGGTGATCGACACCATGATCGTGTCCCCGCGCACGACGTCCCCGCCGACCACGGAGGCGCCCGCGACCTGGCACTCGTCGCGCAGGCCGTCCATCAGCTCGGTCGGCCAGGTGACCGGGAGCTCGGCCGGGACGACCAGGCCGAGCAGCAGCGCCGTGGGGACGGCGCCCATGGCGGCGATGTCCGCGAGGTTCTGCGCCGCCGCCTTGCGGCCGACGTCGTAGGCCGTCGACCAGTCGCGGCGGAAGTGCCGCCCCTCCAGCAGGATGTCGGTGCTCGCCACCACCCGGCGGTCCGGCGCGGCGACCACCGCGGCGTCGTCGCCGGGGCCGACCCGGACCGCCGGGGTGGTGGTGAGACGGGAGGTGAGCTCCCTGATGAGCCCGAACTCCCCGAGCTCACCAACAGTGCCCTTCATTTCCCTTGGCTCCCCTTCTCTGCCTTGCCGTGCCCGGTCGCGCGTCATCAGTGTCCCCGATACCGTCGAGATGACCGTCGGCGCGGTCGGGATGACCCTCGTCGCGGCCGGCCCGGCCGTCAACTTCCGTCCTGCCCCTGCCCTGGCGCGCAAGCCCGGTTCCCGCAGGTCTCCCCGCGGGGAGCGGCGACGCGATACCGTGGCGTTCCTTCTCCCCACATGATCCTCGTGGCCGCCCTGGAGGTTCCGTGGTACAGGCGTACATCCTGATCCAGACGGAGGTCGGCAAGGCGTCGACCGTCGCCGAGACGATCAGCAAGATCCCTGGAGTGATCCAGGCCGAGGACGTGACGGGACCGTACGACGTCATCGTGCGCGCCCAGGCCGACACGGTCGACGACCTCGGCCGCATGGTGGTCGCGAAGGTCCAGCAAGTGGACGGCATCACCCGCACCCTGACCTGTCCGGTCGTGCATCTGTAGCCCCCGTCTACCCTTGGCCGGTGAACTACTTCCGTCACCGGCCCCTCGGCCTGCTCGCGCCTGCCCTGCTGATCGCGGTCGCGGGCTGCTCCCCGAGCGGCGGCGGCACCACGACGGCGGTTCCCAGTCCCGACGCGAAGACGGCGAAGGTGTGCCGGGAGCTGCACCGGGTGCTGCCGGGGAAGCTCGACGGACGCAGCCGCAACGACCCCGAGCCCCGGTCCGCCTACACGGCGGGCTGGGGAAACCCGGCGATCATACTGCGCTGCGGCGTCGTACGGCCGCCGAAGATGGTCGATCCCAAGGTCGCCGAGGGAGGCGACCCGGACGCGATCGCGGGCGGGGTGAACGGCGTCGACTGGCTGATGGAGAAACAGGACGACGGCACCTGGCGGTTCACCACGGCGAACCGTGTGGCCTATGTGCAGGTCAGCCTGCCCGAGGGGCTGTCCGCGCAGGAGGAGGGCGCCTCGGTGCTCACGGACCTCGCGCGGGCAGTGAAGAAGGCGATCCCCAAGGGGATCGCCTCCATGCGGTGAGCGTGTCCGGTCAGCGCAGCCCGGTCGAGCGGCGCAGCGCGGCCCGCAGCAGCAGGTCGATCAGCTCGGGGTAGGAGACGCCGGTGGCCTGCCACATCTGCGGGTACATCGAGATGGGCGTGAAGCCGGGCATGGTGTTGATCTCGTTGATGACGAACTCGCCGTCCTCGGTGAGGAAGAAGTCCGCGCGCACCAGGCCCTCGCAGGAGGCCGCCTCGAACGCCTCCACCGCGAGCCGCCGCACCTCGGCGGTCTCCTCCCCGGTCAGCGGGGCCGGGACGATGCCGGGCGTGGAGTCGATGTACTTGGCCTCGAAGTCGTAGTAGGCGTGCGCGTCCGGCGGCGGGATCTCGGCCGGGACGGAGGCCCGCGGTCCGTCCTCGAACTCGAGGACGCCGCACTCGATCTCGCGGCCGCGCACGGCGGCCTCGACCAGGATCTTCGGGTCGTGCGACTGGGCCTCGGCGATCGCCTCGTCCAGGCCGGAGAGGTCGTCGACCTTCGTGATGCCGATGGACGAGCCCGCGCGCGCGGGCTTCACGAACAGCGGCCAGCCGTGCTCGCCGGCGAAGTCGACGATCTTCTTGCGGGCCGCGGACTCGTCCAGCTCCCACTCGCGGGGCCGGATCACCACGTACGGGCCGACCTTGAGCCCGAAGGAGGTGAACACCCGCTTCATGTACTCCTTGTCCTGGCCGACGGCCGAGGCGAGCACACCGGAGCCCACGTACGGCACACCGGACAGCTCCAGCAGGCCCTGGAGCGTGCCGTCCTCCCCGTAGGGGCCGTGCAGCACGGGGAAGACGACGTCGACCTCGCCGAGCGCCTTGGGCACCGAGCCGGGCTCGCTGTAGACGACCTCGCGGTTGGCGGGGTCGACGGGGAGCACCACACCGCCCTCGTGCGACTCCGCGAGGTCCGCGACGCTGGGGGTGCGGCGGTCGGTGATGGCCATCCGCTCCGGCTCGTCGGCGGTCAGGGCCCAACGGCCGTCCGCGGTGATGCCGATCGGCAGGACGTCGTACTTCGTCCGGTCGATGGCCTTGAGGACGGCGCCCGCGGTGACCACGGAGATCCCGTGCTCGGAGCTGCGCCCGCCGAACACGACGGCCACGCGCGGCTTGCGGATCGCCTGGTCAGGGCTCTGGGGGAGGTTCTCGGTGCTCATATCGCGTTGAGCGTACCTGGAGGCGGTTGCCAAGTCAGCGGCCGCTCCGGTGCCGTCGCTCAGCGTCGCACGGACGGTCGCTCAGCGTCGCGCGGGAGGCGGCGCTCAGCGCCTCTCGGGCTTGGCGCTGCGCGACATCAGCTCCTTGAGGGCGACCACCGGCGGCTTGCCCTCGTGCACGATGTCCACGACCGTCCCGGTGATCGGCATCTCGACGCCGTGCCGGCGGGCCAGATCCGCCACGGACTCGCACGACTTGACGCCCTCGGCGGTCTGCCTGGTGACCGCGATGGTCTCCTGCAGGGTCATGCCCTTGCCGAGGTTGGTGCCGAAGGTGTGGTTGCGGGACAGCGGCGAGGAGCAGGTGGCGACGAGGTCGCCGAGGCCCGCGAGTCCGGAGAAGGTCAGCGGGTCCGCGCCGAGCGCCATGCCGAGCCGGGTGGTCTCGGCGAGGCCGCGCGTGATGAGCGAGCCCTTGGCGTTGTCGCCGAGGCCCATGCCGTCGGCGATGCCGACCGCGAGGCCGATGACGTTCTTGACCGCGCCGCCGAGTTCGCAGCCCACCACGTCGGTGTTGGTGTACGGCCGGAAGTAGGGCGTGTGGCAGGCCGCCTGGAGGCGCTGTGCGACCGTCTCGTCGGTGCATGCCACGACGGCCGCGGCGGGCATCCGCGCGGCGATCTCACGGGCCAGGTTGGGCCCGGTGACGACGGCGATGCGGTCGGCGCCGACCTTGGCGACGTCGTCGATCACTTCGCTCATCCGCATGGTGGAGCCGAGTTCGACGCCCTTCATGAGGGAGACGAGCACGGTGCCGGGCGCGAGCAGCGGGACCCACTCGGCCAGGTTGGCGCGCAGGGTCTGGGAGGGGATCGCGAGGACGGTGAAGTCGGCGTCCCGCAGGGCCTCGGCGGCGTCCGCGGTGGCGCGCAGGTTCTCGGGGAGTTCGACGCCCGGCAGGTAGTCGGGGTTGGTCCGCGTGGAGTTGACCGCCTCGGCCAGCTCGGGGCGGCGGGCCCACAGGGTGACCTCGCAGCCCGCGTCGGCCAGGACCATGCCGAAGGCGGTGCCCCATGAGCCGGTGCCCATGACGGCTGCCCGGACAGGCTTGCTCACGTGCCGCTCTCCTGTTCCTTGCCGGCCGGCGCCTGGGTGCGTTCCCGGCCGGACTGCGCCTGGGTGCGCCGCCGCTGCTCGATCCGCTCCCGGCGCGGGTCGTAGGGCTTCTCGGGCGCCTTCTCGCCCCGGATGTCCTCCAGCAGGCGGGTGATGGCCGCCATGATGACCTCGGTCGTCTCCTTGAGCAGCTCCGGGGTCATCTCCCGGTCGTAGAAGCGCGACAGGTCCACCGGCGGCCCCGCGAGCACCCGGTGGGTCTTGCGCGGCAGGAGGTTCGGCTTCTTCGCGTACGGCGGCAGCAGTTCGTTGGCGCCCCACTGGGCGACCGGGACGACCGGGCACTTGGTCTGCAGGGCCACGCGGGCGGCGCCGGTCTTGCCGGTCATGGGCCAGCCGTCCGGGTCGCGGGTGAGGGTGCCCTCGGGGTAGAAGGCGACGCACTCGCCGCGCTCCACGGCGTCGATCGCGGCGCGGAAGGCGCTGAGCGCGTCGGTGCTCTCGCGGTAGACGGGGATCTGCCCGGTGCCGCGCATCGCGGCACCGACGAAACCCTTCTTGAAAAGTCCGCTCTTCGCGAGGAATCGCGGAACCCGTCCGGTGTTGTACTGATAGTGCGCGTACGCGAAGGGGTCCACGTGTGAATTGTGGTTCACCACGGTGATAAATCCGCCCTCGGCCGGAATGTGCTCCATTCCACGCCAGTCCCGCTTGATCAGAACCACCAGCGGCGGTTTGCAGATCACCGCGGCGAAGCGGTACCAGAAGCCGATTCTGCGGCGGGGCACGGGAACACCTTCCTCTAGGGCTGCCACCCCGGCGGGGGCCGCACAAGTGTGGACCCGGGCCGCCGGTCTGTCGAGAACACCGTACGCCCCGACACCCGTGGCGCCGGATACGCCGGGTGACAATGGGCGCGACGAGAGAGGGGCGGTACGCCGGTGCAGTGGACCTTGGTCATCCCCCTGAAGCCCCTGACGCGGGCCAAGAGCAGGCTCGCGGACACCGCGGCGGACGGGGTGCGCCCGGGACTGGCGCTCGCCTTCGCCCAGGACACGGTGGCCGCGGCGCTGGCCTGCGCGGCGGTGGCGGATGTGGCGGTAGTCACGGACGACCGGCTGGCCGCCCGCGAGCTGGGGGCGCTGGGCGCGCGGATCGTCCCGGACACCCCGGCGGACGGCCTGAACGCCGCTCTGGCGCACGGCGCGGGCGTCGTACGGCGGCTGAGGCCCCGCGTGCCGGTCGCGGCCCTGAACGCGGATCTGCCGGCGTTGCGCCCGGGAGAACTGGAGCGGGTGCTGGTGGCGGCGGGGGAATTCCCGCGGGCGTTTCTCGCGGATGCGGTGGGGGTCGGCACGACGATGCTGGCCGTTGCGGGGGAAGGGGAACTGCGGCCGGCGTTCGGTGTCGGATCCCGTTCCCGGCACCGGGCGTCGGGGGCGGCGGAACTCGGGCTCGCGGGGGTCGATTCGGTGCGGCAGGACGTGGACACGGGGGAGGATCTGCGGGCGGCGCTGGCGCTCGGGGTGGGGTCGTACACGGCGGCGGTGTCGGCGGGCCTGCTGATCCCGGAGCCGTGAACCACTCCTCCCGCTCCCGCGAGGGTGGCGCTGCGCCCACCCGTGCCGCCCCAGCGGCACGACTGCCCGCAGCTACGCGCCGACCAGGGGCGCGGGGAACCGCGCGACCGGCCACCACGCACCCGCACCCGGCAGCGGGCCGACGCCGAGGAGCCGCAGGCATCCGGCGGGAGTTAGGGTGGCTGGCATGCAGGCCACCGCGTACACCTACGACGCCGAAACCCGTAGCGGGCAGGTGCTGCTCGACGACGGGACTCCCGTCCCCTTCGGCACCGCCGCGTTCGACGCGGGCGGCCTCCGGCTGCTGCGCCCGGGCCAGCGCGTGCGCATCGAGACCGAGGGCGCCGGGGACGGCCTGCGGATCACGCTCGTGACCCTGCAGACGCTGTAACTCACCGTAACTCTCCTCGTACACGCCGCGGGCCGGGCTCCCCGAGGAGTCCGGCCCGGCGCGTGAGTACCCAGGGGACCTTACGACGTCGCCTTGCGGGCGGTGGCCTTCTTCGCGGTGGTCTTGCGGGCCGTCGACTTCTTCGCCGGGGCCTTCTTGGCGGTGACCTTCTTCGCCGGGGCCTTCTTCGCCGTGGTCTTCTTGGCGGCGGTCTTCGTCGCGGTGGCCTTTGCGGTCGCCGTCGTCTTCTTGGCGGGCGCCTTCTTCGCCGTCGTCTTCTTGGCCGCGGCGGCCGTGGTCTTCTTCGCCGTCGTCTTCTTCGCCGTGGCCTTCTTCGCCGCACCCGCCGTCTTCTTGGCGGCGGCCTTCTTGCCGGCGGCCTTGGCGATGGTGGGCGGCGGGCCGGACAGGCTGCCCTTGGGCGCCTTCTTGACCGACACCTCGCCTCCGCGCGGGAGCTTCTTCGAACCGCTCACCAGGTCCTTGAAGCCCTGGCCGGCGCGGAAGCGCGGCACGGAGGTCTTCTTGACCCGAACCCGCTCGCCCGTCTGGGGGTTACGGGCGTAGCGGGCGGGGCGGTCCACCTTCTCGAAGGACCCGAAGCCGGTGACCGAGACCCGCTCGCCCGCGACGACCGCGCGGACGATGGCGTCCAGGACATGATCGACAGCGTCGGCGGCCTGCTGGCGGCCCCCAACCTTGTCGGCAATCGCTTCTACGAGCTGCGCCTTGTTCACGTCTTCCCCTTCGGAGACATCGCCAGAACGAAAGTGTTCAAGCTTTTTCGCACGTTAGGCAGATATATACCGCAAATCAAACACGAAACGGGCTTATCACCCTTGTGCCGCAGCGGTTTCGGCTGCCTCGGACCGTTCAGCGGTCCTCGTCGGGGATGCGCCCCTCGTCGAGGTCCGCGACGAACCGCTCGAGCCGCCTTGCCGCACCGGCGAGATCGTGCTTGGCCGCGGCCGTAATGACCAGCAGCTTCCGGGTCAGCGCCATCCGTACGCCCTCCGGGACTTGCAGTGCGCGCACCCTCGAGTGCGCTTCCTTGAGTTGGTTCGCGACCGCCGTATAGAGCTGGAGTTGGCCGTCGTGTTCCATGCACAGATTGTGCCATCTGGGGCGAGTTGTCGCCTGCGCAGGGTGTAACTGCCGCCTCAAATGGCCTTCCAGGCACTTGCGGAGAACGCGAACACAGCACTCACGTACCCGGTCAACGGCCTCTGTAACGTGGGAAGTTGGCCTGACCACGGCTGATGCGCGGGGCCATTCGGGTGCAGACACGCCCGTACCCCCGATCGTGGTGATCGGGGGTACGGGCGGGGTGTTGGGGTGGCCGAAACCAGACCGCTCGGGGCGGGTGGATCAGGCCTGCAGCGTCCGGGGCTTGTAGCCGGGCCGGCCGGCCTCGTAGGCGGCGATGTCGGGCTCGTTCCGGAGCGTGATGGAGATGTCGTCCAGGCCGTTCAGCAGCCGCCAGCGGGAGTTCTCGTCCAGCTCGAAGGAGGCGACGATGCCCTGCGCACGCACCTCACGCGCCTCAAGGTCCACAGTGACCTCAGCAGTGGGGTCCTGTTCCGTCAGCTCCCACAGCGCGTCCACGACCTTCTGGTCCAGGACCACCGTGAGCAGGCCGTTCTTCAGCGAGTTGCCCCGGAAGATGTCCGCGAAGCGGGAGGAGATCACGGCCTTGAAGCCGTAGTTCTGCAGCGCCCAGACGGCGTGCTCGCGGGAGGAGCCGGTACCGAAGTCGGGGCCCGCGACCAGGACCGTGGCGCCCGTGCGCTCGGGGCGGTTGAGGACGAACTCGGGGTCCTTGCGCCAGGCCTCGAAGAGCCCGTCCTCGAACCCGTCCCGGGTCACCTTCTTGAGCCAGTGGGCGGGGATGATCTGGTCGGTGTCGACGTTGCTGCGGCGCAGCGGGACGGCCCGGCCGGTGTGGGTGGTGAAGGCTTCCATGATTCTCAGACTCCAGCGGGCGTGCGGTCGTCGGTCAGGTCGGCGGGGGACGCGAGGTGGCCCAGGACCGCCGTGGCGGCCGCGACCTGCGGCGACACCAGGTGCGTACGACCGCCCTTGCCCTGCCGGCCCTCGAAGTTGCGGTTGGAGGTGGACGCGGAGCGCTCGCCAGGGGCCAGCTGGTCGGGGTTCATGCCGAGGCACATCGAGCAGCCCGCGTGCCGCCATTCGGCGCCGGCCTCCTTGAAGACCACGTCAAGGCCCTCGGAGACGGCCTGCAGGCCCACGCGCGCGGAGCCCGGGACGACCAGCATGCGTACGCCGTCGGCGACTTTGCGGCCCCGCAGCAGATCCGCGGCGGCACGCAGGTCCTCGATGCGGCCGTTGGTGCACGAGCCTACGAAGACGGTGTCCACGTTGATGGAGCGCAGCGGCTGGCCGGCCTCCAACCCCATGTACTCCAGGGCCTTTTCGGCGGCGAGGCGCTCCGAAGCGTCTTCGTACGAAGCCGGGTCGGGGACGGACGCCGAAAGCGGGGCGCCCTGGCCGGGGTTGGTGCCCCAGGTGACGAACGGCGACAGCTCGCCGGCCTTGATGACGACCTCGGCGTCGAAGACCGCGTCCTCGTCGGTGCGCAGGGTCTTCCAGTACTCGACGGCCGCGTCCCAGTCGGCGCCCTCGGGCGCGTGGGGACGGCCCTTGAGGTACTCGAACGTGGTCTCGTCGGGGGCGATCATGCCCGCGCGGGCGCCGGCCTCGATCGACATGTTGCAGATGGTCATCCGGGCCTCCATCGAGAGCTTCTCGATGGCGGAGCCGCGGTACTCCAGGATGTAGCCCTGGCCGCCGCCGGTACCGATCCGGGCGATGATCGCCAGGATCAGGTCCTTGGCGGTGACGCCCTCGGGCAGCTCGCCGTCGACCGTGATGGCCATGGTCTTCGGGCGGGCCAGCGGCAGCGTCTGGGTGGCCAGCACGTGCTCGACCTGCGAGGTGCCGATGCCGAAGGCCAGCGCGCCGAAGGCGCCGTGCGTGGAGGTGTGCGAGTCACCGCAGACGACGGTCGTGCCGGGCTGGGTCAGACCGAGCTGCGGGCCGACGACGTGCACGACGCCCTGCTCGACGTCGCCCAGCGGGTGCAGGCGCACCCCGAACTCGGCGCAGTTCTTGCGCAGCGTCTCCAGCTGGGCACGCGAGACCGGGTCGGCGATGGGCTTGTCGATGTCGAGGGTGGGGGTGTTGTGGTCCTCGGTCGCGATGGTGAGGTCGAGACGGCGCACCTGGCGGCCGTTCTTGCGCAGACCGTCGAAGGCCTGCGGGCTGGTCACCTCGTGCAGCAGGTGCAGATCGATGTAGAGGAGGTCGGGCTCGCCCTCGGCGCGCCGGACGACGTGGTCGTCCCAGACCTTCTCCGCGAGTGTCCTACCCATCGCTTTCCCTCCGACCGGCAGACGTGCACCGGCCCAACTAGAGATCCTGAGGAAGCGGCCCCGCACCCTGACGTCGTGGTTCCGGGCGTCCACCGCCAGGCCCGTTGGTCTGCGGGCCGCTGTCTGATTCCAGGGTGGCGCGTTCCACGGAAAATTGAACTTGCGTTTCACAGAGTGAGACGCGAGTATCGTTGCATGGACAACAGTAGCGGCGTCGGCGTTCTGGACAAGGCGGCCCTCGTCCTGAGCGCTCTGGAGTCCGGTCCGGCCACCCTCGCGGGTCTGGTCGGCGCCACCGGACTGGCACGACCCACGGCCCACCGCCTGGCCGTGGCTCTGGAACACCACCGCATGGTGGCACGCGACATGCAGGGCCGGTTCATCCTCGGACCGCGCCTCGCGGAACTCGCGGCGGCGGCCGGCGAGGACCGCCTGCTCGCCACGGCGGGCCCCGTGCTCACCCACCTCCGCGACATCACGGGCGAGAGCGCGCAGCTCTACCGCCGCCAGGGCGACATGCGGATCTGCGTGGCCGCGGCGGAGCGGCTGTCCGGCCTGCGGGACACCGTGCCGGTCGGCTCCACGCTGACGATGAAGGCCGGCTCCTCCGCCCAGATCCTGCTCGCCTGGGAGGAGCCCGAGCGGCTGCACCGCGGCCTGCAGGGCGCCCGCTTCACGGCGACGGCCCTGTCGGGCGTACGGCGCCGCGGCTGGGCCCAGTCCATCGGTGAGCGCGAGCCGGGCGTCGCGTCCGTCTCGGCGCCCGTGCGCGGCCCCTCCAACCGCGTGGTGGCCGCCGTGTCCGTCTCCGGCCCCATCGAGCGCCTGACGCGTCACCCCGGCCGCATGCACGCCCAGGCGGTCATCGACTCCGCCGCCCGGCTGTCCGAGGCCCTGCGCCGCTCGGGCTGAACCGCCACAGCACTCCGGAACACCGAGGAGGGCCCGCCTCAACGCCGCGGCAGGCCCTCCTCGCCCTCTCTCCCCGTCCTCCCTGTCCCCCGTTCTCCCCGGCTCCGGGCCCCGCCCGACCGGTCTCCCCCGCCGGCTGCTCCACCCCGCCGGCCGTTCTCCGCCGTCAGCCGGTCCTCTCGGTCGCCGGCGTCCGCGCCGACCGGTGTGCGAACCGGTCCTTCGCGTACCGCCCCCTCTTCTCCAGCGGCACCTGCCCGTGCGCGGCGGCCAGCCCGAAGGCCGGCATGTCGCCGTAGACCGACTCGTACGCGCCCTCCGGCACGACGTACGTCTCGTGCCAGATCCCCACGTGCCCGCGCACCTTCCCGGCCCGCTCCCTGCGGTTGATCAGGGCCCAGACACGGTGGTGGAAGGCGTCCGGCGCCGTCGCGTACGCGTACAGCTTCTCCTTGGACTCCCAGTACTGGACGACGTAGTACGTCCGCGGCGAGGCCGTCAGCAGCACCCGGCCGAGCAGCCCCCGGCTCCGGTCCCGGGCCAGCTCCGCCAGCATGCGGAACATCGCCAGCATCACCGGGACCCACTGGTGGACCGCCCAGAAGTGATTGACGCGCATGCCGATCAGCAGGACGACCACGTCGCCCTCGGCATCAGCGGTGGTCCGGCCCTCAACGATCCGGCTCGGCATCGGGACTCCCCTCGTCGGCGAGCGGCGCTATCCAAGCCCGCATGTTTGGATAGTGCCGTTATCCAATAAGGAGCGCAAGGGATGCGGCTCGCGGAGTTGAGCAGACGCAGTGGTGTGTCCACCGCGACGATCAAGTACTACCTGCGGGAAGGACTGTTGCCGCCGGGCCGCCAGGTCAACACGACTACCGCCGAGTACGACGAGGAGCACCTGCGCCGGTTGCGGCTGGTGCGCGCGATGATCCAGGTCGGACGGCTTCCCGTGGCAACCGTCCGGGAGGTGCTGGGCCACGTCGACGACGAGTCCCTGGGCCGCACGCTCCGGCTGGGCGCCGCCCTGTGGGCGCTGCCCCAGGTGCCGGAGCCGGACGAGGACGACGAGTGGATCCAGGCCGCGCACCAGCGGGTGGGCGAACTGCTTCAGACGCTGGGCTGGTCCAACGCCAAGCTGCTGGTCACCATCTCCCCGGCGTACCGCTCACTGGTGGTGGCGGTCGCCGCGCTGCGCCGGCTCGGCTACGACTGGGATCCCGAAATGCTCGTCTCGTACGGGAAGTTGATGCACCAGGCGGCGGTCCTCGACCTGGACTTCGTGGAGACCCATCCCTCGGAGGCGGAGAAGGTGGAGACCGCGGTGCTCGGCGCGGTCCTGGTCGAGCCGATGCTGCAGGCGCTGCACCGGCTGGCGCAGGAGGAGGAGTCGGCGCGGCGCTACGGCTTCGAGTGAGCGTCCGGCGCTCCGGGAACGCCCGGGACGCGCGGAAGGCCCTCCACCGAGGTGGAGGGCCTTCCCTCTGTACCCCCGACCGGATTCGAACCGGCGCTACCGCCTTGAGAGGGCGGCGTGCTAGGCCGCTACACAACGGGGGCCTGGACACTGCGTTTCCGCAGGTCCGAGCTGGTCTACCTGGACTCGAACCAAGACTAACTGAACCAGAATCAGTCGTGCTGCCAATTACACCATAGACCAATGATGGTTTAGACCAGTCAGTACCCCCGACCGGATTCGAACCGGCGCTACCGCCTTGAGAGGGCGGCGTGCTAGGCCGCTACACAACGGGGGCCCTAGCGATCCCGACAGGATCAGGATCAGTACCCCCGACCGGATTCGAACCGGCGCTACTGCCTTGAGAGGGCAGCGTGCTAGGCCGCTACACAACGGGGGCTTTGCAGATAAGCTCTGCGAGCTGGCCTACCTGGACTCGAACCAAGACTAACTGAACCAGAATCAGTCGTGCTGCCAATTACACCATAGGCCACTGGAACTCAAGCCCCTGCGGGGTTCTCGTTCTAGCTTGCTCCTCGGGGCTTCGGCCTTCCGGCCCGTCCCCTCGGCGCAGGAAGAACATTACCCGAAGGTGGACGGGGCTCCAAAACGAGTATCCGCGCGGACGAGGGCGGGGAGTTCGGCGAGGGTCGAGATCCGGTGCGCGACGACCTCCCCGGCAGCTCGTGTGTAGGCCGCCCCGCGGTCGATCCACACGGACAGCAGCCCGGCCTCGGCGGCGCCCCGCCCGTCGATCTCCGGGTGGTCGCCGACGTACGCCACCTCGTGCGGAGGCAGCCCCAGTGCCTCGCAGGCCGCGAGGAAGGCGGCGGCCTCCGGCTTGGAGACGCCCAGCTCGGCGGCGCACAGCACGGACTCGAAGCGGTCGAGGACGCCGAGGGTGCGCAGCTTGTGCTCCTGGACCGTGATGCTGGAGTTGGAGAGCACCGAGTGCCGGTGGCTGGCGGCGAGCACCTCCAGGACGGGCAGCACGTCCGGGAAGAGGCTCCAGGCGGCCTCGTAGTGACCGACGTAACGCCGGAACCAGACGTCCGCCTCGGTGTCGCTCAGGTCCGCGTCGAGGAACACCCGGACGCGGTCGCGGCGCTGGGCCTGGAAGGTGCACTCCCCCGCCGCGTACCGCGCCCACTGCAGGTCGGTGATCTCCCGCCACCGCACGAGGGCCTCCTCCGGGGAGGCGTACCCGGCGAGCAGCCCCTCCGCTGCCAGGTGGGCCCGCATGCCCTCCCGGTCCGCGGTCGTGTAGTCGAAGAGGGTGTCGTCCACGTCCCAGACCACGGCTCTGATCGTCATGCCACCGACGTTACCGCCCGGCCGGCCGCCGGCCCGGGGGAATCGGACACGGCTCCTCGGGCCGGACCGGCAAAGGCCGCCGAGGGGTCCGGTGCCACGCGATGCCGCTCGCGGTATGAGCCGGAACACCCGTGCGACCCCCTGCCGACATGCCCGAGGGGCGGCGGCCGGTGCGGCCGCCGCCCCTCGGGCGTGTCGTGTGTGCCTACGCGGTGAGCCTCGCCAGCGCCGCGTCGATGCGCGCCAGCGTCTTCTCCTTGCCCAGGACCTCCAGGGACTCGAAGAGCGGCAGGCCGACCGTGCGGCCGGTCACCGCGACGCGGACGGGGGCCTGGGCCTTGCCGAGCTTGAGACCGTGGGCCTCGCCGGCGGCCAGGACCGCCTCCTTGAGGGACTCGGCGGAGGTCCAGTCGGCGGACTCCAGCTTCTCGCGGGCCGTGCGCAGCAGGGCGTCGGAGCCCTCCTTCATCGCCTTGGTCCACGAGGCCTCGTCGTAGACCGGCTCCGGCAGGAACAGGAAGTCGACGTTGTCGGTGATCTCCGAGAGCACCTTCAGGCGGGTCTGCGCGTACGGGGCGACGGCCTGCCACTTCGACTCGTCGAAGTCCTCCGGCGCCCAGGGCGCGAAGGGGGCCTTGAGCCAGGGCGCGCAGCGCTCGGCGAAGTCCTTCGCGTCGAGCATGCGGATGTGGTCGGCGTTGATCGCCTCGCACTTCTTGAGGTCGAAGCGCGCCGGGTTGGGGTTCACGTCGGCGACGTCGAAGGCCGCGACCATCTCGTCGATCGAGAAGATGTCCTTGTCGGCCGAGAGCGACCAGCCGAGCAGGGACAGGTAGTTGAGCAGGCCCTCGGGCAGGAAGCCGCGCTCGCGGTAGAGGTTGAGCGAGGACTGCGGGTCGCGCTTGGAGAGCTTCTTGTTGCCCTCGCCCATGACGTAGGGCAGGTGACCGAAGGCCGGGGTCCGCTGGGCGATGCCCAGCTCGGTCAGCGCCTTGTACAGGGCGATCTGGCGCGGGGTGGAGGAGAGCAGGTCCTCGCCGCGCAGGACGTGGGTGATGTCCATCAGGGCGTCGTCGACCGGGTTGACCAGCGTGTACAGCGGCGCGCCGTTGGCGCGGACGATGCCGTAGTCCGGGACGTTCTCCGGGGTGAAGGTCAGCTCGCCGCGGACCAGGTCGGTGAAGGTGATCGTCTCGTCCGGCATGCGGAAGCGGACGATCGGGGTGCGGCCCTGGGCCTTGTACTCCTCGACCTGCGCCTCGGTGAGGTCGCGGCAGTGCCCGTCGTAGCCGGACGGCTTGCCGGCGGCGCGGGCGGCCTCGCGGCGGGCGTCCAGCTCCTCCTGGGAGCAGTAGCAGTGGTAGGCGTGGCCGGCGTCCAGGAGCTTGCGGGCGACGTCCTTGTACACGTCCATGCGCTGCGACTGGCGGTACGGCGCGTGCGGACCGCCGACCTCGGGGCCCTCGTCCCAGTCGAAGCCGAGCCAGCGCATCGCGTCGAGCAGCTGGTTGTAGGACTCCTCGGAGTCGCGGGCGGCGTCGGTGTCCTCGATGCGGAAGACCAGGGTGCCCTGGTGGTGCCGGGCGAACGCCCAGTTGAACAGGGCGGTGCGGACCAGGCCCACGTGGGGGTTGCCGGTGGGCGAGGGACAGAAACGGACGCGGACGGGTGAGGCGGGTGCGCTAGCCACGCTTGACAACCTTGTTGGTGAGAGTGCCGATGCCTTCGATGGTGACGGCGACCTCGTCGCCGACACTGAGGGGGCCGACCCCCGCGGGGGTGCCGGTGAGGATGACGTCGCCGGGAAGCAGGGTCATGGCCTCGGAGATGTTGACGATCAGGTCCTCGATGGGGTGGATCATCTGGCTCGTGCGGCCCAGCTGGCGCTGTTCGCCGTTGACCGTGAGCTGGAGGGTGAGGTCGCCCGCGCGGTCGAGGTCCAGGTCCGTCTCCACCCAGGGGCCGAGCGGGCAGGACGTGTCGAAGCCCTTGGCCCGCGCCCACTGCTTCTCGCGCTTCTGCACGTCGCGGGCGGTGACGTCGTTGGCGCAGGTGTAGCCGAAGATCACGTCCTTGACGCGCTCGCGGGGGACCTCGCGGCACATGCGGCCGATGACGACGGCCAGCTCGGCCTCGTGGTGCAGCTCCTCGGAGAACGGCGGGTACTGGATGTCGTCGCCGGGGCCGATCACCGAGGTGGAGGGCTTGAAGAAGGCGAAGGGGGCCTCGGGTACCTCGTTGCCCAGCTCCCGTGCGTGCTCGGCGTAGTTGCGGCCGAAGGCGACGACCTTGTTGGGCAGGACCGGCGGGAGCAGCCTGACCTTGTTCAGCGGCACCTTGGTCCCGGACAGCTCGTGGTCGGCGAACGGGATGCCCTTGATGATGTCGAGGACGAGTTCGTCCTCCCTGTCACCCTCGACCGCGCCGAAGGCTACGTTCCCGTCGATGGAGAACCTGGCGATGCGCACGGGATCCTTGCGCCCCTCAACTAGACCGGCGTACTGACGCCCCAGGTTAACCGGTCACGGGGTCCGGCGTTCGGCCACAGGTCCGCGGGTCCGGTGTTTCCCGGCGCCCGGACACGGTGCGCCGGTATTCCCCGTTCCGGGGGTTCGCGGGCTGTCTCCGGAAAGCAGAAAGGCGCGGTCAGGGGGACCGTCACGGAGACGTGACCCCTCCGACCGCGCTCGCCGGGGACCGGGCGGCTACTCGCCGACGGCGGCCGCCGCGCCGACCGGGATCTCCATCAGCACGGTGCGCCTCGGGTTCGCCGTCTGGGCGGGGAGGTCGACGGCGTGCTCCGGCAGCTCCGGCGTCTGCAGTGCGCCGGCGTCCTCGACGTGCGCCAGGGTGGTGCGTCGCGGGTTGGCTATCTTGCGGAACATCGTCGTCGTCTTCACCGTTGTCGTCCTGTGGCCTCTGGTCGGGTGGGTGGGCAGGGTCGCCGCTCTTGTAAAGCGTCAGGCTAAACATCCAATTCCCAGCCGAAGGCGCCAACTGCCCGGAAGATGCGTGTGAGTTTGCTCACTGACTTGGTGACAATACGGTTAATTCCGGCCCGCAATTCGCGCGAGAAAAACGGACATTGCACACCTGAAGCCACCATTCCGCTCCCGATCATGGCGACTGGGACACGTGACACCGCGCGGCAACTCACAGGGATACGTCCGTTTCGCCCTGAATAAGCATCCACGGCAAGTAATCCGGCGCTCACTGCCCGTCACGGAGGTCACAGCTCGGTCCACGGCTCTTGTTGGAGATCCTGCACTGTGCTGGAATCTCACGGACCGCCGCAGGATCGAGCCGGTGCACACGGGCGCGACGCCGCGCCGAGTGGCGGCGAGATAGGGGGGAACCGCGCCGGTCACTCAAGACCACCCGGGGGGCGTATTCAGGGCGCCCACCACAACGCCGACACCGTGTCCCTCCGTTCCAGCGGAGGGGCGCCTGGTCCAGAGGTTGCGACGCTAGTGCAGGGACGTTTCAAGAGGGATGGCAGCGCTTCGGCGGAGCCGGAGCCGCACGGCGGGACTGGCCCGATGGCCGTCAGCTCCTCGCCCCAGCACGCCCAGAACCAGGGCCCGGCCCCGTCAGGAGACGGCGGTGAGCGCTCCGGGCGGGCCGGCGGGCCGGGCGGCACCGGAACGACAAACTCGGCGAACCCCACGCCGCCCGTGAAGCCCGTCGAGGGCCCCACCGGCCCCGGTTCGCGCATCGCCCTGCGCAACTGGCGCATCTCCACGCGACTGGTGTCGCTGCTCGCGCTGCCCGTGGTCGCCGCGACCTCGCTGGGCGCGCTGCGCATCAACGAGTCCATGGACAACATGCAGCAGCTCGACAACATGAAGCTGCTGACGGAGATGACCAAGCAGGCCACCGAGCTGGCCACCGCGCTCCAGGAGGAGCGCGACCAGTCCGCCGGTCCCCTGTCGCACGGCCTCAAGAGCGACAACTACGAGATCAAGGGCTTCCAGGAGAAGACCAACCGGGCCCGCGACAACTTCCTCGACGCCTCCGAGGAGATCGACTCGGTCAGCAAGGACGGCCAGCTGCAGGGCGTCCGCGACTCGCTCGTCGGCATCGCCCACCAGCTGAACGACCTGGCCAAGATCCGCCAGCACGCCTACGAGGCGAAGGACAACTCGACCCAGACCGTCGAGTCCTACCACCGGCTCATCACCCAGCTGATCGGCCTGTCCCAGGACATGGCCGAGGCGTCCAGCAACCCGGAGATGATCTCGCGCACCCGCGCCCTGGCGGCCTTCTCCACCGCCCAGGAGTACGCCTCCGTGCAGCGCGCCATGATCGCCGCCGCGCTGCCCGCGTCCACCTCCACCAAGGGCCACCTCTCCGGCAACGACCGCCTCTACGGCCAGTCGGCGTACGAGAGCGAGAACTCCGAGCTCGCGATCTTCCGGAAGGTCTACGCGGACCAGGACGCCGAGACGCTGCTCAAGCCGATCGACGGTTCCAACCCGATGATCAAGACGGCGGACACCTACGCCAAGCGCGCCTTCGAGTCGCCCGACGGCATCGAGTCGCTGCCCGCCCGCTCCTACCGCGACTGGGTGGACACCAGCTCGTCCAAGATCGACCAGATGAAGAAGATCGAGCACACGCTGCTCGAGGACATGGAGCAGAAGGCCCGCGAGCTGCGCAGCGCGTCCGAGCGCGAGGCGATCATCTCCGGTGCGCTGATCCTCATCGTGCTCGGTGTGTCGCTGGTCGGCGCCTTCGTCGTGGCCCGCTCCATGATCCGCTCGCTGCGCCGCCTGCAGGAGACCGCCACCAAGGTCGCCCAGGACCGGCTGCCCGAGCTGGTCAAGCAGCTGTCGGAGTCCGACCCGCAGGACGTGGACACGTCCGTGGAGTCGGTCGGTGTGCACTCCCGGGACGAGATCGGCCAGGTGGCCGCGGCCTTCGACGACGTGCACCGCGAGGCGGTCCGCCTCGCCGCCGAGCAGGCCCTGCTGCGGGGCAACGTCAACGCGATGTTCACCAACCTCTCGCGCCGCTCCCAGGGCCTGATCCAGCGCCAGCTGTCGCTGATCTCCGAGCTGGAGTCCCGCGAGGCCGACCCCGACCAGCTGTCCTCGCTGTTCAAGCTGGATCACCTCGCCACCCGTATGCGCCGTAACGGTGAGAACCTCCTCGTCCTCGCGGGTGAGGAGCCCGGCCGCCGCTGGACCCGTCCGGTCCCGCTGGTCGACGTGCTCCGCGCCGCCGCGTCCGAGGTGGAGCAGTACGAGCGCATCGAGCTGGCCTCCGTGCCCACCACCGAGGTCGCGGGCCGCGTCGTCAACGACCTCGTGCACCTGCTCGCCGAGCTGCTGGAGAACGCGACCTCGTTCTCCTCCCCGCAGACCAAGGTCAAGGTCACCGGTCACGCGCTGCCCGACGGCCGCGTGCTGATCGAGATCCACGACACCGGTATCGGTCTGTCGCCCGAGGACCTCGCGGCGATCAACGAGCGGCTCGCCTCCCCGCCCACCGTGGACGTGTCGGTCTCCCGCCGCATGGGCCTCTTCGTGGTCGGTCGTCTGTCGCAGCGTCACGGCATCCGCATCCAGCTGCGCCCGTCCGACTCCGGCGGTACGACCGCGCTGGTCATGCTGCCCGTGGACGTCGCCCAGGGCGGCAAGAAGCCCGCCCCCGGCAAGCCGGGCGCGCCCGCGACCGGTGGCCCCGCGGCCGCACAGGCCGCCGCCGGTGCCGCCGCGGCCCGCCGGGCGAACGGCGGCAACGGCCAGGGCGGCGCCCCGGCCGGCGGTGGTCTGCTCGGTGGCGGCGCGGGTCCCCGCGGCCAGGTCGGTTCCGGTCAGGGTCCCCGGGCCGCACTGCCCGGCGCGGGTCAGGGCGGCCGTCCCGGTGGACCGGGCGGTGCGCGTGGTCCGCAGGGCGGTCCCGGTGCGCAGGCGCAGGGCCGGCCGGTGCCGGCGGGTTCCGGTGCGGGCGGCTTCGGCGGCCAGGCCCCGGGTGCCCCGCAGGGCCTGCAGGCCGCGAACCAGAACGGACAGCAGCAGGACCTCTTCGCCGGCCGCAACCCGCGCCGGCCCGCCGCGTCCGACCAGGGCCGCCAGCCCCAGCTGCCGCCGCGCGGCGGCCCGCGGGCCGAGCTGCCCGGCGGTGAGCAGCAGGGCGCCGCGAACTGGAGCGGCAACCAGGGCTCGCCGGCGCGCGCCTCGCTGGACGCCCCGCGCGGCCACGACGAGCGGGACCCCTCGCAGACCTCCCGCATGCCGCGGGTGGACGACCGGCAGGGCCCGGGCTCGACCGCGGAGATGCCGCGGATCGACGCACAGGGCCCGGCGGCCACGGGCGAGTTCCCGCGCGCCGAGCCGAACGGCCTGGGCGGCCCGCAGCAGACGGGTCAGTTCGCGCGGCCGGAGAACGCCCAGCAGACGGGTCAGTTCGCGCGGCCCGACGCCGCCCAGCAGGACCAGTACGGGCAGCGGCCCAACGGTCAGCAGGGTTCCGGTCCCTACGTCCGCTCCGACGTCTTCGGCACGCAGGCGCCCGGGCAGCAGGACCCGCAGAGCACCGGCCAGTTCGCGGCCCCGCAGGGCTACGACCGCGGCTTCGACGGCGGCTCCACCGGCCAGCACGCGCTGCCCGGCCGCCAGGGCCCGGCCGACACCGGCCAGTTCGAGCGCCCGCAGCCGGCCGGCGGTGAGGACTTCGGCGGCCCGCGCCGGCAGCAGGCCCCGCAGCAACAGCAGCAGCGTCCGGTCCGCCACGAGCCGGAGGCCCTGCCGCCGGCCAGCGGTCCGGGTGACGGACGTACCCCGCTGTACGACACGCTGGAGACCAACTGGTTCCACGGTCAGCAGCAGGGGGGCGCGCCGGCGCCGCAGCAGCCGCAGGCACCCGCCCCGGCTCCGCAGCGTCCGGCTTCGAACACCGGCTCCTGGCGCACCTCGCCGAACGACGAACTCGTCCGGCAGGCCGAGCGCGTACGGCAGCCCGCCGCGGGCGGTGTCACCACCTCCGGCCTGCCGCGCCGGGTGCCCCGGGCCAACCTGGTCCCGGGCACAGCACAGCAGCAACAGCACCAAGCCGGTCCGCAGGTCTCGCGTGCGCCTGACGACGTGCGCGGACGGCTGACCAATCTTCGTCGGGGCATCGCTCAGGGTCGGCAGGCCGGCAACGGCCAGACCGGCAGCTTCCCGAGCCCCACTCACCAGCAGGAGCGTTAGTTGAGTCCGATGAGCCAGGCGGCACAGAACCTGAACTGGTTGATCACCAACTTCGTGGACAACACCCCTGGGGTGTCCCACACCGTGGTGGTCTCCGCCGACGGCCTTCTGCTGGCGATGTCCGAAGGTTTCCCGCGGGACCGCGCCGACCAGCTGGCGGCCGTCGCGTCCGGGCTGACCTCCCTCACGGCCGGGGCGTCCCGGATCTTCGAGGGCGGCAGCGTGGCGCAGACGGTCGTCGAGATGGAGCGCGGCTTCCTCTTCCTGATGTCCATCTCGGACGGGTCGTCCCTCGCGGTCCTGGCCCATCCCGAAGCGGACATCGGTCTCGTCGGCTACGAGATGGCACTGCTCGTCGACCGCGCGGGTGCGGTACTCACCCCGGATCTGCGCGCCGAACTCCAGGGCAGTCTGCTTCACTGACCGCCCCCGGCACCACCCACCTCACAAAAACACCGTCCGGCCGCCACAATCCCCCCACCGGCCCTGTCAGACGGCTTGACTGACCGACTTGCTGTCCCGCCCGGAGGATTCATGACCCCGCCCACCGCCCATCATGATCCGTACGCGGAGCCGTACGGGGATGAGGGCGACCAGCCGCTGGTTAGGCCGTACGCGATGACCGGCGGCCGGACCCGGCCGCGCTACCAGCTCGCGATCGAGGCGCTGATCAGCACCACGGCCGACCCGGCAGCGCTCATGGGTCTGCTCCCGGAGCATCAGCGGATCTGCCACCTGTGCCGGGAGGTGAAGTCGGTCGCGGAGGTCTCCGCGCTGCTTTCCATGCCTCTCGGGGTGGCGCGGATCCTGGTGGCCGACCTCGCCGAGGCCGGCCTGGTCGCCATCCACCAGCCTGGTGGCGACGAGAACAACGGCGGCGCTCCGGACGTGACGCTGCTCGAAAGGGTGCTCAGTGGACTTCGCAAGCTCTGACGCGGGCCGGGCCACCACCTCGGCGAAGATCGTGGTGGCGGGCGGCTTCGGCGTGGGCAAGACCACGTTCGTCGGCGCCG
>NZ_BMUE01000019.1 GCF_014650035.1 Streptomyces lucensis JCM 4490
TCCCTTCGGTCTTGCGTTTCCGACTCTATCAGATCTTTTCTCGATCCGATTTCCTCGGGTGCTTTCCAGGTTCCCGCTTTCGCGTTTCCCTTTCCGGCGGTTCCGACTTTATCAGAAGTTTTCGGCCGGTCTGACCGGCTACTCATTCCTGAGTTATCGGGGGATGCTTCTGGAGAATGTCGATGTCGACTTCTCGGAAGCAGATTAGATTCTAAACGACCGCCACAGAACTTGTCCAGCTCTAGGCAACTGTTTGAATCTACCTCCCCACGCTCGCTGTGTCAACAGCTCTTGTGGGGCGAAGAGGAGACTAGCAGCTCACAGGGGCTGGATGCACATCACGCGGCCGTCGGCACGACCGCGCTGCGCTCCGCCTCTCCCAGGTCTCCCGTCTCCCCTGCGCGCGCCGCGCGGCCGCCGAGGACGTAGACGTAGGCCAGGAACGCCGACTCGGCCGTGACTCCGATGCCGATGCGGGCCCATGTGGGCAGGCCCGACGGGGTGACGAAGCCTTCGATGGCACCGGAGACGAACAGGACCAGGGCGAGGCCGATGGCCATGCCGATCGCCGCCCTTCCCTCCTGCGCGAGCGCGGCCCGCCGGGTGCGCGGACCGGGGTCGATCAGCGTCCAGCCCAGACGCAGGCCGGTACCGGCGGCGACGAAGACGGCGGTCAGTTCGAGCAGGCCGTGCGGGAGGACCAGTCCCAGGAAGGTGTCGAGACGGCCGGCCGAGGACATGAGGCCGAAGCCGACGCCCAGGTTGAGCATGTTCTCGAACAGGATGAAGAGGACGGGGAGCCCCAGGAAGACGCCCAGGACCAGGCACATCGCGGCCGCCTGGGCGTTGTTCGTCCATACCTGGGCCGCGAAGGCGCTCGCCGGGTGGCTGGAGTAGTAGGTCTCGTACTCGCCGCCGGGTCGGGTCAGCTCGCGCAGCTGGCTCGGGGCCGCGATGGACGACTGCACGGCCGGGTGGGTGCCGATCCACCAGCCCAGGAGGATCGCGACGGCTGTCGAGACGAGAGCCGTGGGTACCCACCAGTGGCGTCCGCGGTAGACGGCGGCCGGGAAACCGTGGCCGAGGAAGCGCGTGACGTCGCGCCATGAGGCGCGGCGCGTTCCCGTGACGGCGCTGCGCGCGCGTGCCACCAGTTGGCTGAGCCGTCCCGTCAGCTGCGGGTCGGGAACGCTGGACTGGATGAGGGAGAGGTGGGTGGCGGTGCGCTGGTAGAGCGCGACGAGTTCGTCGGTTTCGGCTCCGTTGAGGCGGCGCCGGCGGCGGAGCAGGGCGTCCAGACGGTCCCATTCGGCACGGTGTATGGAGACGAAGACGTCCAGGTCCATCGGGTCTGCCTGCTCCTCGGCTGGTCGCCGACTGCTCGTCGTGGATGCTCGTAAGTGTTGTCAGCTTGTCGTACTGGGGCGCGATGCGCTCACAGCTTGGCAGACTTGCGGTCCACCGGGTGGACCAGGAAAGGGCGGCGGGCGTGAGTGAGCTGGTGACGGGCGAGGCGGTGGCCCTCGAGCTACGGCCCGCGAGGCTGCCGAGCAGGGCGTTGGCCGTGCTGCTCGACCTGGTGGTGGCCGTGTTCGCGTACGTCTTCGTGTCCGTGCTGCTGCTGGCTTCGACGGCTTCCCTCGACGAGGCGGCGCAGACGGCGCTGTCGATCGCGACGTTCCTGCTGGTGCTGGTCGGCGGGCCGATCGCGGTGGAGACGCTCAGCCATGGGCGTTCGCTGGGGAAGATGGCGTTCGGGCTTCGGGTGGTGCGGGACGACGGCGGGCCGATCCGTTTCCGGCACGCGTTGGTCCGGGGCGCGGTCGGCGTCGTCGAGATCTTGATGACGCTGGGCGTGGTGGCCTGCATCGCCTCGCTGGTGTCGGCGCGCGGGCGGCGGGTCGGGGATGTGTTCGCGGGCACGCTGGTGGTGCGCGAGCGGATACCCGTCGTACGCGCCGGTTTCGTTCCGCCGCCGCCTCCCTGGCTCGCCGGCCGTTTCTCCGGGCTCGACCTGTCGGGGGTTCCGGACGGGCTGTGGCTTGCCGTGCGGCAGTACCTGACCCGCATGGGGCAGCTCGATCCGCAGGTGTCCGTGGGTATGGCGCAGCGGCTCGCGGACGATCTCGCGGCGCGTACGGGGGCTCCGGTGCCGCAGGGGCTTCCCCCGGCCGCCTTCCTGGCGGCCGTGGTGCACGAGCGGCAGTCACGTGAGGCGCGGCAGGCGTTGGGCCCCGTTGCTTTCGCCCCGCCACCGGCCCAGCCCGGTGCGGCTGCTGTTCATCGGCATCCGGCGCCTCCGGCGGGGGTGTGGCAGCAGCCTCCGGTTCAGGCGGCTCGGCTCCCCGGACCCGCTTACCTTCCCGGGCCCGCGCCTGTCGCTCCGTCGGTGTCCCCGGTACGGGATCAGCCGCCGGCCGACCGCCCCGCCACCGGGTTCGCGCCGCCTGCGTGAGGAGCGGGGGCGTTCAGTCGAACCGCGACGGCGGTGACCGAAGGTCCTCCAGTTCGATCCCGGGGGCTGCGAGAACGACGTCGCCGGCGATGTGCACGGAGTGCCGTTCGCCGGTGTCGAGGGCTGTGACCTGGTATTCGTCCACGGTCAGGGGCCCGTTGTCAGTGGCGTGTGCTTCGCTGTCCACCAAAGCCCAGGACTGGTCCACCGTGCGGGGGGCGAGGACCGGGTCCGTGAAGGCGACCAGGCGTACCCGGGTCGCGGCGGAGGAGGGGGTGAGGCTCAGGAGACGGGCGGTGGCGACGAGGAACGCGGGGGACGTGCCGGTGAAGGCGTGGGCGCGCACATTGCCTTCGGTGGCATGGACGCCGGTGGGGTCGGTGCGGACCCAGGTGACGCCTTCGAGGGCGGCGCCGCGCACCTGCCAGCCTCCGGTGTGCAGTTCGAGGCGGATCGGGCGGCCGAGGTCGTCCAGGGCCAGGTCGACGGAGCCGCGGTGATCGCCTGCGGGTGTCGTGACCTGGGAGACGTAGCGCCAGCCGGACGGGCCGGGGGCGCACTGGAAGTGCTCTTCCCCGAGGGGGGTGTGATCGTGCGGATCGTGGAGCGAATAGCGGCCGCGGGGCATGGGCGTCCTGGGGCTTGACGGGCTGGTCCGGTCAGAGGCCAAAGGGGCAGGCCCCCGGCACGGGGGTGCGGGGGGCCTGCCTCGGAGGATCTGCCGACCTTCGGACTCAGTAGCGGTAGTGGTCCGACTTGAACGGGCCGTCGACCTCCACACCGATGTACGCGGCCTGCTCCGGGCGCAGCTTGGTGAGCTTGACGCCGAGCGCGTCCAGGTGGAGGCGGGCGACCTTCTCGTCGAGGTGCTTGGGGAGCACGTAGACGCCGGTCGGGTACTCGTCGGGCTTGGTGAACAGCTCGATCTGGGCCAGGGTCTGGTCCGCGAAGGAGTTGGACATCACGAACGACGGGTGGCCGGTGGCGTTGCCCAGGTTCAGCAGGCGGCCCTCGGACAGCACGATGATGACCTTGCCGTCGGGGAACTTCCAGGTGTGGACCTGGGGCTTGACCTCGTCCTTGACGATGCCGGGAATCTTGGCGAGACCGGCCATGTCGATCTCGTTGTCGAAGTGGCCGATGTTGCCGACGATCGCCTGGTGCTTCATCTTCGCCATGTCCGACGCGAGGATGATGTCCTTGTTGCCGGTCGTGGTGACGAAGATGTCGGCGGTCTCGACGACCTCGTCCAGCGTGGTGACCTGGTAGCCGTCCATCGCCGCCTGCAGGGCGCAGATCGGGTCGATCTCGGTGATGATCACACGGGCGCCCTGGCCGCGCAGGGACTCGGCGCAGCCCTTGCCCACGTCGCCGTACCCGCAGACGACGGCGGTCTTGCCGCCGATGAGGACGTCGGTGGCGCGGTTGATGCCGTCGACCAGGGAGTGGCGGCAGCCGTACTTGTTGTCGAACTTCGACTTGGTGACGGCGTCGTTGACGTTGATCGCCGGGAAGAGGAGGACGCCGTCGCGCTGCATCTCGTACAGGCGGTGGACGCCGGTGGTGGTCTCCTCGGTGACGCCGCGGATCTCCGAGGCGAGCTGGGTCCACTTCTGGGCGTTCTCACCCAGGGTGCGGTGCAGCAGCTGGAGGATGACGCGGTGCTCGTCGGACTCGGCGGTCTCCAGACCGGGGACCTTGCCGTCCTTCTCGTACTCGACGCCCTTGTGGACGAGGAGGGTGGCGTCGCCACCGTCGTCCAGAATCATGTTCGGGCCGCCGGTGGGGCTGTCCGGCCAGGTCAGCGCCTGCTCGGTGCACCACCAGTACTCCTCCAGGGTCTCGCCTTTCCAGGCGAAGACCGGGACGCCCTGGGGGGCGTCGGGCGTGCCGTTCGGGCCGACGGCGATGGCGGCGGCCGCGTGGTCCTGGGTGGAGAAGATGTTGCAGGAGGCCCAGCGGACCCGGGCGCCGAGGGCGGTCAGGGTCTCGATGAGGACGGCGGTCTGCACGGTCATGTGCAGGGAGCCGGTGATGCGGGCGCCGGCGAGGGGCTGGGCCTCGGCGTACTCCTTGCGGATCGCCATCAGGCCGGGCATCTCGTGCTCGGCGAGGGTGATCTCCTTGCGGCCGAACTCGGCCAGCGAGAGGTCGGCGACCTTGAAGTCCTGTCGGTTGTCGACAGTCGTCATTGCGAGCTGCTCCTCGGGATTGGGGCGAGGTGGGTACGGCTGGTCTGCGCGGCGGCGGACACAGGGGTGCCCGAAAGAGGACACTGGCATGCCCACGTACGCGCAGCGCAGTCCGTCGGAGGCCCTCTCTCCCTCGGCCGGTCCGTTCCGGGACCGCCCGACCGCCATCAGCAGCGACGTCTGGCTCCGTCCCAAGCTACACCGGAGTACCCGGTCGCCCCCAGTCCGCCTGCGGGGCCTGTGACCCGGCCGACAGCGGTTCCCCGCTGGACGGGGGGCGGCGCTCGGGCCGGCGCGGGCTGCTCAGGGGTGAGGCGGGCTCACCCCTGACCTCTGCCTCAGTGCCCGGCCGCGTGCGGGTTCGGGCCGCCGGGGGTCGCTTCCGGGTCCGGGCCCTTGGCGGCCTCGGCCTCGCTGTAGATGTCCGGTTCCAGGTAGATGACCCGGGCGATCGGGACGGCGGCGCGGATGCGGGCCTCGGCGGCGTCGATGGCCCGCGCGATCTCGGCGGCCGTGTCGTCGTGCTGGACGGCGATCTTGGCGGCGACCAGCAGTTCCTCGGGGCCGAGGTGCAGCGTCCGCATGTGGATGAGGCCGGTGACGGTGTCGCCGTCGACGACGGCGGCCTCGATCTTCTTGACGTCGTCGACGCCGGCGGCCTCGCCGAGCAGCAGCGACTTCGTCTCGGCGGCGAGGACCAGGGCGATGAGGACGAGGAGGACGCCGATGCAGACGGTGCCGATGCCGTCCCAGACGGCGTCGCCGGTGAGCAGGGTGAGGCCGACGCCGCCGAGGGCGAGGACGAGGCCGATGAGGGCGCCGAAGTCCTCCAGCAGGACGACGGGCAGCTCGGGCGCCTTGGCGCGGCGGATGAACTGGGCCCAGGAGAGCTTGCCGCGCAGCTCGTTGGACTCCTTCATGGCCGTGCGGAAGGAGAAGCCCTCGGCGATGATCGCGAAGACGAGGACCGCCACCGGCACGTACCAGTGCTCCAGGTCGTGGGGATGCTGGATCTTCTCGTAGCCCTCGTAGATGGCGAACATGCCGCCGATGGTGAAGAGGACGATCGAGACGAGGAAGGCGTAGATGAACCGCTCGCGGCCGTAGCCGAAGGGATGCTGGGGGGTCGCCTCGCGCTGGGCCTTCTTGCCGCCGATCAGCAGCAGGAACTGGTTGCCGGAGTCGGCGAGGGAGTGGACGCCCTCCGCGAGCATCGAGGAGGAGCCGCTGAACGCGAACGCCACGAACTTCGATACCGCGATCGCGATGTTGGCGCCGAGTGCCGCCACGATCGCTTTGGTGCCGCCTGACGCGCTCATGTGTCCGCGTTGTCCCTTCGCCTTTGTCGCCCTCGTCCGTCCACACCGTCCAGGCGTGTCCCGGCTTTGCCCGGCCTTTGCCAGTGGGCCATTGTTGCAGCCCGGCCGGGCCCCGGCGTCTCAGGTATCCACAACCGCGGTCATACGATCACAGTGGCGCGGAAGACGGTGCCCGCGCCCGAGATCTCCGCCCGCTCGCCGGCCGGGACGAACACGGATCGGCCGGGGGTCAGTTCGTGCTTGCCCGCCCGGACGGAGCCGGCCGTGCAGAGCAGGATCTGGGGAGTGTGCCGGGTGACGTCGTGGGCGCCGCCGCCTTCGGGCAGTACGTAGCGGGAGAGCCGGAACTCGTCGATCGGCGTCTCGTAGACCTCCTCGCCGTCCGCGGAGGCCTCGGGCCGCAGTACGCCCGGGTCGCTCGGCTCGAAGCGGACGACGCGCAGGAGTTCGGGGACGTCGACGTGTTTGGGGGTCAGGCCGCAGCGCAGGACGTTGTCGGAGTTGGCCATGATCTCGACGCCGAGGCCGTTGAGGTAGGCGTGCGGGATGCCGGCGCCGAGGAACAGTGCCTCCCCGGGCTGCAGGCGGACGCGGTTGAGGAGCATGGCCGCTATGACGCCGGGGTCGCCGGGGTAGTGGTGGGCGATGTCGGCGTAGGGGGCGTAGTCGCCGCCGAGGCGGGTGCAGGCGGCGGTGGTCTCGGTGACGGTGCGGGCCATCTCCCCGGGGTCCGCGGTGAGGACGGCGGTGAGGACCTCGCGCAGGGCCGCGTCCTCGGGGTGCGCGTGCAGCAGGTCGACGTAGGGCTTGAGGGAGTCGACGCCGAGGCCGGCGAGGAGGTCGGCGGTCCGGGCGGGGTCGCGGAAGCCGCACAGGCCGTCGAACTCGGTCAGGGCGCAGATCAGTTCGGGCTTGTGGTTGGCGTCCTTGTAGTTGCGGTGCGGGGCGTCGATCGGGACGCCGCGCCGCTCCTCGTCGGCGTATCCCTCCTTGGCCTGGTCCAGGTCGGGGTGCACCTGGAGCGAGAGGGGCGCACCGGCGGCGAGGATCTTCAGCAGGAACGGCAGGCGGGGACCGAACCTGGCCACCGCGCGGGCGCCGAGTTCCCGCTCCGGGTGGGCCTCGATGACCTCGACGAGCGTTCCGCGCGCGGTGCGCGAGGGGGCGCCGGGGTGCGCGCCCATCCACATCTCCGCCTGCGGTTCGCCGGTCGGCTCGGTGCCGAGCAGGTGCGGGATGGCGGTGGGGGAACCCCAGGCGTAGGGGCGGATCGTGTTGTCGAGGCGGTCCATGTGTCTTCTCTGTCTCCGTACGTACGCGGCTCAGCCGGGCGCCTTGGCGGCGGGCGCTGACCGGCCCGCCGGGAGCAAGGTCAGGCCCTGGAAGCGAGCGCCAGGTAAACGGCGGCGAAATCGGTGACGGCGATCAGTTCCGCGAGGGTCTCCAGTTCGCCGCCCTCCTCGGGTTCGAGTTCGCTGATCGGCGTGTCGTGGCTGAGGGCCACGTCACGGGCGGCGGGGGCGGCGGTGAGGCCGCCGATCGGGCGGTCGCGGAGCAGCACCACGCGCGCGTGCAGGGCGGGGGCCTCCTCCACGCGGTCGCGGAAGAAGTCGTCCGGGTCGGCGCTGGCGGCGAGCGGGCCGGCCAGCAGGGCGCTGTGCGCGGCCAGCGCCTCGGGCAGTTCGGCGACGACCGCGGGGCGGCCGGCGAGTTCGGCGAGAGCGGCGGCGAACCGGCGGCCCGCCGGGCCCGCCGAGTCGCCCTCCGTCCACACGACGGGGAGCGCGTCGGCGAGTTCCGCGGCGAGGGTCTTGGCCGGGTTGCTGTAGGCCGCGATGGCGGGGCCGCAGCGCTCCGCGACGTGGTCCAGGCGGTCGGCGATCTTCTCCAGGACGTCCGGCGGGGCGCCGAGCAGGCCGATGCGGTCCAGGAGCGCCAGCAGCGGGGTCAGCAGGGCCCAGAACACGCCCGGGGAGGACGCGGCGAGCGGTTCCTCCTGGTCGTACGGTGCCGTCGCCATCGGCACGAACAGGCCGTGGGCTCCGGTGACCGCCTCGGCGAGCGGGGTCTGGGGAGGTGCGACGGCGGCGACCGAGCAGCCGCGGCGGTAGGCCTGGTCGGCGAGGAGGGAGAGGCTGGGCTCCGTGCCGTCGGGGGTGGCGATCAGGAGCAGGTCCACGGATCCGGCCCAGCCCGGCAGTTCCCAGCGCAGGGCGCCCGCGGCCGGGGCGACGCCGGTGGGGGCCAGGCGGACCATGGGGCTGCCGGTCCCGGCCAGCGCTCCGAGCAGGTCGGCGGTGTGGGTGGCGGCGGCTCCGGGGCCGGCGATCAGGACGGCGCGGGGGCGGCCGTCGGGCTTGAGGCCGCCGATGCCGGCCTCGGCGGCGTGCCGGGCGGCGGTGCGGACGCGGGCGCCGGCCTCCGCCGCGCCGCGCAGCAGGCCCCGGTGGTCGGCCTCGGCGAGGCCCTCCGGGGTGTCGAGCAGCGATTCGTCCAGCATGAGCGGCAGCCTCTTCCGATCGCCGGGGTCCTGGGCGGGGGCGGGCGCGCGGGGTTCCCGACGCCCACGGGGTGTCGCCGTCACGAGCGGGTGGTCCCGCCGCGGGTCGGCAGCGCCTTGTCGCCTACGAGGGGTGGGGCATCGTCACTGGGGGCGGCGGGCCTCGTCGACGAGCAGTACGGGGATGCCGTCGCGGACGGGGTACGCGAGGCCGCAGTCCTGGCCGGTGCAGATCAGCTCGGTGTCCTGCTCCTTCAGGGGAGCGTGGCAGGCCGGGCAGGCGAGGATCTCCAGGAGGCCGGCTTCGAGCGGCATGGGGTGTCCCTTCGACAGGCGGGTACGACTCTGTGGATGTGCTGGTCAGCGTACCGCCGGAGGGGCGGCGCCGGAGGGTTCGGCAGGTCCGCGGGCGGGGGTGCCGCCCAGGGGGCTCCACCCCCTGGGTCCCCGTCCTCGTCCTCTGCCCGGGGGCCGGGCGGCGTGCGGCCGGGATCAGGCTCTGATGATGGACAGGGCCTCGTCCCTGATCTTGGTCATCGTGGCCTCGTCCTTCGCCTCGGCGTTCAGGCGCAGGAGTGGTTCCGTGTTGGAGGGGCGGACGTTGAACCACCAGTCGGCCGCGGCGACCGTGAGGCCGTCGAGGTCGTCGAGGGTGACGTCGGCGCGGCCCTCGTACGCGGCGCGGATCGCGGCGAGGCGGGCGCTCTGGTCGGCGACGGTGGAGTTGATCTCGCCGGAGCCCGTGTAGCGGTCGTACTGGGCGACGAGGGAGGAGAGGGGGCCTTCCTGGCCGCCCAGGGCCGCGAGGACGTGCAGGGCGGCCAGCATGCCGGTGTCGGCGTTCCAGAAGTCCTTGAAGTAGTAGTGGGCGGAGTGCTCGCCGCCGAAGATCGCGCCGGTACGGGCCATCTCGGCCTTGATGAAGGAGTGGCCGACGCGCGTGCGAACCGGGGCGCCGCCGTTCTCCCGCACCACCTCGGGGACCGTGCGCGAGGTGATCAGGTTGTGGATGACCGTGCCCTTGCCGCCGTTGCGGGTCAGTTCGCGGACGGCGACCAGCGCGGTGATCGCGGACGGGGAGACCGGGTCGCCGTGCTCGTCCACGACGAAGCAGCGGTCGGCGTCGCCGTCGAAGGCGATGCCGAGGTCGGCGCCCTCCGCAGGCACCCGCTTCTGCAGGTCCACGAGGTTGGCCGGGTCGAGCGGGTTGGCCTCGTGGTTGGGGAAGGTGCCGTCCAGTTCGAAGTACATCGGGACGAGGGTCAGGGGGAGACCGGCGAAGACCGTGGGGACCGTGTGGCCGCCCATGCCGTTGCCGGCGTCGACCACGACCTTCAGGGGGCGGAGGGAGGTCAGGTCGACCAGCGAGCGCAGGTGTGCCGCGTAATCCTCCAGCGTCTCGCGGGAGGTGAGGGTTCCCGGCTCGGCCACCGGCTCGGGGGCGCCCGACTCCAGCCAGCCCTCGACCAGTTCGCGGATCTGCGTGAGGCCGGTGTCCTGGCCGACCGGGGCTGCGCCCGCGCGGCACAGCTTGATGCCGTTGTACTGGGCCGGGTTGTGGGACGCCGTGAACATCGCACCGGGCAGGTTCAGCGCGCCCGAGGCGTAGTACAGCTGGTCCGTGGAGCACAGGCCGATCTCGGTGACGTCCACGCCGCGGTCCGCCGCGCCGCGCGCGAACGCGCGGGACAGGGCGGGGGAAGAGGGCCGCATGTCGTGGCCTACGACGATCGCCGCCGCACCCGTCACCTCCGTGAAGGCGGCGCCGAAGAGTCCGGCCAGTGTCTCGTCCCACTGGTCCGGGACCACTCCGCGTACGTCGTACGCCTTCACGATCTGCGACAGATCAGCAGTCACGGCCAACCCTCCTGAAGTCCTATGGGTGCCCACAAACTACCCGTCGGCGATGAGCGGCAGGTGTGCGGACACCCGGTGGAAGCGCGGCGGTCACCTGGCGGTCACCCGGCCGTGACCGGGGCGAGGCGGGTGAAGGCGGCACAACTGGGCGGCGTACCGCGGCCGGTGGGGAGGTGCGCTCAGTTGTCCGGGGAGCGCAGGACCCGGAGGTGGCCGCGCCGGGCGACCTCCATGGGGTCGGCGGTGCGGGGACCGCCGCCGGCCGCCCCGGCCGCCCGCTCCTGGGGACGGGCCGCCTCACGCACGGCGTTCGCGAGCGCTTCCAGATCGTCTCCGCTGGGCCGCGCGGGAGCGGAACCGTCGAGGAGCCGGACGACCTCCCAGCCGCGCGGGGCGGTGAGGCGCTCGGAGTGCTCGGCGCACAGGTCGTAGCAGTGGGGTTCGGCGTAGGTGGCGAGCGGGCCGAGGACCGCGGTCGAGTCGGCGTAGACGTACGTCAGCGTCGCGACGGCGGGTCGGCCGCAGGCGGTGCGCGAACAGCGACGTACAGGGCTCACGACGTTGGACGGTACCGCACTCTTGAGCGGGCCGCGACGACTCTCCCCCAGGTCACTCCACCGTGTCGTGCTGTGAAACACCCCACAACCGGCTGTCGATGTGCCCCGCTGACCTGCGCGGACGGGGTTCCGGCGGAGTCGGGGCGTTACTGCATCCGGTCATTATTCGACACAAACACCGTCAATTGCCTTGAGTTCGGCGGTCTTGGAGGGTTACGGAAACGAGCCAGACCTTGGCCGGAATGGTCATGCTGCGACAGAAGGTGTCTGGGGGTGGCGGTGCGTGCGGTTGCCGCGTGGGGCCCGGGCGGGCGGGGCGTGCGGGGACTAGGCTTCACCGGTGATGGACAACCGTGTACCGCCCCGTGCCGCCGGCCCTGGGCCCCGTCGCCGTGATCGCCACGGGCGGGGCATGCGGGGGCCGATCGCACCGCCTCAGGTGCCGCTGGCGGCCAGCCGTGCCGAGGTCTTCGCGGACCTGGTGCAGGACTCCGTGGACCGGCTGGAACGGCGATGGCCGCAGTTGGCCGACGTCGATTTCCTCGTGCTGGAGGTGCCCCGGCTGGAGGGGCGGGGTGATCAGGACGCCTGGGACGACGAGGCCGTGCCGCTCGGCGGGAGCGTTTCCGCGCGTGACGGGCGGCGGGCGCGGGTCGTCGTGTACCGGCGGCCTGTGGAGATCCGGACCAAGGGGCGGGACGAGCGGGCGGCGCTGGTGCACGAGGTGGTGGTGGAGCAGGTGGCGGAGCTGCTGGGGCTCACGCCGGAGACCGTGGATCCGCGGTACGGGGAGGACTAGGGGGGCGGTTCGTCTTCCCTGGTGCGGGGTTTTTCCCGGTGCAGGTTCGCTTGCCCGGTGGGGGTTCGCTTGCCCGGGGCCGGTGCCGGTGCCGGTGCTGACGCTGGGTGGGAGTGCTTGCCCGCGCGTGCGGGGTGCCTCCCCCAGAGGGGGTGCCCCCAGCGCCCACCCGTGCCGCCCCAGCGGCACGACTGCCCGCAGCTGGGGCGGCGTGGATGGCCGCAGTTACGGCGGCGCGGGTGGACCAGCTGAGGCGGCGTGGGTGGACCAGCTGAGGCGGCGTGGGTGGACCGGCTGGGGCGGCGCGGGTGGACCAGCTGAGGCGGCGTGGGGGCCTGGGGTTACTTCTGGAGGACCGAGAGGTCCTCGGTCGTGTGGGGTACTGCCACCGTTCCTCTGTCGTTCGGGAGGGTCTGGACGGTGAAGCCGGGGGTGTCGGAGTCCGTGGTGTACAGGGTGCGGGACGCGTAGACGGGGCCGCCGGAGACGGTCTCCACGGTCAGGGCGTAGGTGCCCTTCCGGCCGGACGGGGCCGGGGCGTCGATGTTCTGGGTGGTGCCGGACTTGATGGTGTACGTCTTGGTCGCCGCGGTGCCGCCCCCGCTGCCCGCCGAGGCGGTGACCTTGACCGTGGCCGTACCGGTGGGCGCGGTCAGGGCCAGGGTGGTGCCCTTGGCGCTGTTGTCGGCCGCGGTCGCGCGCGTGCCGACGGGGGCGGTGGCCGGAATGTAGGCCGTCTCGCGCTTGTCGCCCTTGCCGCGGACGACCCGCAGGGCCGCCACCACCGGCACCTCCTGATCGGAGGGGGTGAGGACCAGCGAGCCCGCCTCGCCGCGGGTGACGTCGCCGAGGTCGACCGCAGCGGTCATACCGGACTTGACGTGCACGGTCTCGTTCCCGGCCGGGGTGATCAGACCGTTCGGCGAGGCCAGGCGGACCTTCAGGTCGGCGTCGTCGTCGCCGGGCGTGAAGGCGATCAGGCGGACGTCGGTGGCGTCCTTGGGGATGCCGGGCAGGACCAGGCTGCCGGCCGGGTCGCCGGCCGCGGCCAGCCAGTCGCCGCCGATCTTGTCGTCGAGGGCCTGCACGGCCGCGCCGACCCGCCCGCTGCGCACGCCGACGTGCACCGTCAGGTCCTCCAGGCGTTTGTCGGTGAGCGTGGAGAGCAGGATCGGCTCGCTCGTGTGCGGCTTGATCGTGAGGTTCTCCCCCAGCGGGGACTTGATCGCGCCGTCCTTGTCGTACAGCTCGATGTCCACGACGGCGGCGGAGTCGTCGGGGTTGGTCAGGTGCACGTAGTCGGTGCGACCAGTGGCCGTGCTGGCGCCCGGGAACCAGAACTCGGTGTCCGCGGCGGTGCAGTTGACGCCCTGGAGGCCGCGGCCGGTACCGGCGGCGACCTCGGTGGTCTCCTGGACGGTCCAGCCGGACGCGAACTTCCCGTCGGCGGTGCCGATCAGCGCGGGCGTGTCGCCGCCGGAGGTGTCGCCGGTGACCGGCGTGCCGGGCGCCTTCGGCGTGAGCACCGGCCGGTCGGCCTTCTTCCGGGCGCCCTTGCCCTTCCCGCTCTCCCCCCCGGCGTCCGTACCGTCCGCCGACTTCTCGGTGACGGCCTGGAGTTCGGCCTTTCCGCTGTTCGCGCTGCCCTTGGTGACCGGCGTGAACGACGTGTACGACGTCTCGGCGATGTCGGAGGTGCTGGGGGCCGGGCAGAGCAGGCCGGTGCGTTCCACGGGCAGGTGGGCGGCCGCCTGGGAGCCGGACGCGCCGGACGCGGACGGGGAGTCGAGCGCGGCGAACGCGGTGACGGCGGCCAGCGCGGCGGTGCCGGCGATCAGGGACAGGGTGGTGCGGTTCACTGCTGGCTCCCGTCGGGGCGCTCGCTGCCGGTGCCGTGGGCGTGCTGTGCGGGGTCGTAACCCTGCCGGCCGGGGTCGTAAGCCGGGTCGTAACCCCGCTGGTAGGCCGTCGGGTCGTACGGCATCCCGTCAGCCGTGCCGCCGTAGGCGTAGGGGTCGTACGGGGCCTCCTGGTACGGGTCGGGCTGGTAGGCCTGCTGGTCGTAGCCGGAGGTCTGGTACTGCTCGGCGCCCTGGTCGGCTCCGTAGCCCGGGTAACCGGCGTTCGCGTACGGCGCGGGCTCGCTCGCCCAGTCCCCGCTCGGCTCCTCCTGGGGGACCCCCGTGCCATATGGCTGCTGGTGGGGTACGACCGGCGCCTGGGCGGGCGGCGGGGTGCCGGGCTGCTCCTCGGCGGCCGGTTCCTCGGCCTGGGCGCGCAGGCGGCGGGCGCGGCGGCCCTCGCCGGCGGGAACCTGGGCGGGCAGGGGCTGCTCCTCGGGGAGGTCGTCGTCGACGTCGCGGCGGCGGCCCGGCAGGGCGAGGACGATCAGGACGACGGCGAGCGCGCCCTGTGCCCACAGCCAGGCGGTGTGGCCGATCGGGTCGTCGAACGCGACGTCCAGCCTGCCGCCGCCCGCGGGCAGCCGGAAGCCCTGGGCCCAGCCGTCGACCGTGGTGCGGGTCAGCGGCTTGCCGTCGAGCGTGGCCGTCCAGCCTTCGGAGGCGCTGTCGGCCAGGCGCAGGACGCGGCCGCCCGAACCGGAGGCGATGGTGGTGTGGATCTCCACCGGGCCCGCGGCGATCGGCCTTGTCTCGCCCTTGCCGTCGGTGGGCACGATGGCGGCGCGGGAGACCTCCCGCTCGACGCGCCACAGGGCGCTGCCGTCCTGCTGGCTGAGCCGGGCCAGGCCGGGGGTGGCGTCGAGGACGCGGGTGATCTCGCGCGGGGCGCCCTTGTGGACGAGGACGTAGCGCACGGCGAAGCCGCCGAGTTCGTCGGCCTGGTCGGCGCCGGAACCGGCGACGAGGTTCGCGACGACCTTGGCCAGTCGTGCGTTCTCACCGCCGGCGGCGGCCAGTTCGGCGTCTCCGAGGCGGGCGCCCGAGTCACGGACCAGGGTGTAGCGCACATGTGCGGCGGAGTCGCTGTCGAGGACGAGGGTGCGGGCCTGGTCGCCGCCGGTGGAGTCCTCGGCGACGAACGCGGGCACCTGCGCCGGGTCGCGCCGCTCCAGGGGACCGTCGGCACCGCCGATCATCCAGCCGGCGGCGACGAGCAGCGGGCCGGCGGCGGAGGCGAAGGCGATCAGGGCGGCGACGGGCTGGCGCCAGCCGAAGTTCTGCTCGGCCACGCGTGCGCGGGCGCCGTCGGCGCCGAGGGCGGCGGCGGCCAGCAGGGCGATGCCGTAGACGAGGGTGGCCGGTCCGGCCCAGGCGGACCTGTTGGACAGGACGGCGAGGACGAGGCCCAGCAGGGCCACGACCCAGGCGGTGCGGATCCCCAGCTGCCGCTCGGAGCGCAGGAGGGCGGCGAGGGCGGCGAGCACGATGCCGATGAGCATCAGGCCGTGCACGGTGCCGGGGCCGCCGGGGCTGGAGCCGAGCAGGTCGAGGGCGGAGGCGGCCGAGGGGCCGTACTCCAGGCCCGCCTCCTGGAAGAAGCCGGTCGGGAGCAGGGTGAGCGACCACGGGGCGAGGACCAGCAGCGGGGTGCCGAGCTGGGCGAGGAAGCGCAGGCCGTGGGCGACGGGGTCGGCGCGGCGCAGCACGAGCACGGCGAGGCCGAGGACCAGCGCGAGGGGCCAGACGATCGGCGTGAAGGCGGTGGCGATGGTCAGCAGCAGCGCGTACGCCCAGGTGGCGCGCCAGCTGCCGCGTGCGCCGGGGCGTCCGGCGAGGCCGCTCGCGGCGATGCCGGCGCGTGCGATGAGCGGGAGCAGCACGGCGAGGACGGCGGTGCCGATGCGGCCGCCTGCCAGGGCGCCGGTGGTGGCGGGCAGGAAGGCGTAGACGATGGCCGCCCAGGCGCGCAGCAGCCGGGAGGTGACGAGGGGCCGGGAGGCGAAGTAGGCGGTGAGTCCGGCGAGCGGAACGGAGCCGACGAGCAGGACGGTGACCGCGAGTCCGGTGGAGCCGAACAGGAGGGAGGCGAGGGTCGCGACGATCGCGAGGTAGGGCGGCGAGGACGGGGTGCCGCCGGCGCCGACCGGGTGCCAGGCGTCCAGGTAGCGGGACCACAGGTCGCCGGCGTCGGCCGGGGCGGGCAGCATGGCGCCGCCCGCGAGCGCACCGCCGCCGAGCAGGCCGCGGCAGGCCACGAGGGAGACCAGCAGCAGGGCGAGGAAGAGCACCGGGCCGGGTTTGCGGGCGATCCGCTTGAGCCGGGCGAACTGCTCGAGCTCCAGGAAGTCGGCGTCGTCGCCGCCGGGCCCGGACTCCACGGCGCCGCCGTGGCGGCCGGCCGAGGAGGTGTCGGTGTCCGAGCCGCTGCTGAAGTTGCCCGCGAACTGTTCCACGGTGGCCCGGACCGTGGCGCCGGGCGGTGGGAAGAGCCGGCGCAGTTCCGCCTTGTCGATCTGCGTGGGGCCGCGGCCGCGTCGTGCGGCGATGATCCGCTCGGGCCGCAGCAGGACGCTCAGCAGGCCGCGGATCTCGTCGACGGCCTGGCCGGGGACCTTGCCGACGAGATAGGCGACCGTCCGCAGGAGGGTGCCGAGGACGAGCCGCAGCAGCACCCAGGGCAGGGCGGCGGTACGGGTGTTGGCGAGCAGGGTGTAGACGGCGCCCGCCTTGTCGACCTTGTGCGGGGATGCGGTGGTACGGCCCGCGCAGTCGACGGCGCGGCGCTCGCGGGAGGCGGCCTCGGCGTGCCGTACCACCGCGTCGGGGGCGATCAGGACGCGGTGGCCGGCCCTGTGGGCGCGCCAGCACAGGTCGACGTCGTCGCGCATCAGGGGCAGTCGGCGGTCGAAGCCGCCGAGCTGCTCGAAGACGTCGCGCCGGACGAGCATGCCCGCGGTGGAGACGGACAGCACGGTGCGGACGTGGTCGTGCTGGCCCTGGTCCTGCTCGCGGCGGTCCAGACCGGTCCAGCGGCGGCCCGAGTTGGCGATGGAGACGCCGACCTCCAGCAGCTGCCGGCGGTCGTACCAGCCGCGCAGCTTGGGGCCGACGACGGCGACGTCGTCGCGGCCGAGTTCCAGTTCGTTGTCGACGACCTGGAGCAGCCGGGCGAGGGCGTCGGGTTCGGGGGCGCAGTCGTCGTGCAGCAGCCACAGCCAGTGGACGGGTTCGCCGTGCGGCAGGTCGGGCATGTCGTAGGCGTCGTCGCGCCAGCTGCGCGTGACCGGGTCCCAGCCGCTGGGGCGCTTGAGGTACGGCAGCTGCTCCGGGGTGAGGACCGGGGCGGTGCGGCTCGCCTCCTCCACGGCCTGCCCGAAGCCGGTGCGACGGGCGAGGTGCAGGACGTTGCCGTCGCCGAGGGCGTCGGTGAGCAGCTGGGCGGAGTGGTCCGCGCTGCCGGTGTCCGCGGCCACCGCGTACTGGACGGGGCGCTCCTGGCCGAGCAGCCCGGCGAGCGCGTCGGGCAGCCAGCGGGCGCCGTCGTGGGAGACGAGGACCGCGGTCACCACATGACGCGGGAACTCTGGAGTGGCAGCCGGGTCTTGATGGGCTGCCGTATGGCTGTGCACGGTCATCGAGGTACGGGCCCCGGTTCGATGGACTGCGGTGGACGCCCGCGTCTTCTCGTGGTCGAGAGGACTGCGGGGCGTCTCGGACGAGCGACCACACTATCGGCTGGCCATGACCACGGCCCGCCGCCTGTGGACAACCCACGGCTGACGGGCCGTTCGTTATGTTTTCGCCTGTGCCGCGTGCGGTGCGCGAGCGTGTCCGTGCCTGTGCGCGCCTCTTCGTGCCCCGCCCGTGCCGCCCGTGCCGACTGTGTCCGTGCCGACCGTGCCGCCCGTGCCGACTGCGTCCGTGCCGTCCCTGCCGACTGCGTCTCTCAGATGGCGGCCTTCTTCAGCCTGCGGCGTTCACGCTCGGACAGGCCGCCCCAGATGCCGAAGCGCTCGTCGTTGGCGAGGGCGTACTCGAGGCACTCGGAGCGCACCTCGCAGGCGAGGCAGACCTTCTTCGCCTCTCTGGTCGAGCCGCCCTTCTCGGGGAAGAAGGACTCTGGGTCGGTCTGGGCGCACAGCGCGCGCTCCTGCCAGCCGAGTTCCTCGTCCGCGTCGTCGACCAGCAGTTGCTGCACCAGCTCGGTCATGTGCGCCCCTCGTCTGTCTCTCCGCGTCCCCGTGCGTAGCCGTTGTCGATCCCGGCTGAACGACACGAGTGAAATTACAAGTGTGCTGCTCCGGGCGAGTCAAGCCGAGATCTGCTATTGGGGCCGTTATTCACTCTGCGGAACCAAGGCCGTGCGGAAAGTGTTCAAATCACCATAAACCTTGACACGCAGGCGAGACCCCCCGGGGGCGACCGAACCCCCGTACAGAGACCTGTACGGAGAAAGACGCCTCCGCGTTCGATCGCGTTCCGCGCGGCTCGAGCGCTCGGATGTGCCCCATGTGTCCCGGCACCCGGGTGAACAAACCTTTCACCTGACAGGTGAACCGGATCAGGTGAAACGTGTCGCACGTACCGGGCGTGGAGTTGACAGCACGGGTGTGAACCGCTGTTCTAGTGGGCATGCTCGCGAACTTGGCACCCACCTCGACCCGCACCGCCGGGTCCCACGGTGCCGCCCGCGCGCGCTGTAGCTGTTGTTGCTGTTCCAGCTGTTGAGCCACGCACGCTCCGGCTGTTCCCGAGTCCGTTCCGGCTCGGTCGCGTCTCCCTCTTCGTGATCCCTCACCCAGGGCATCCCTTCCGTCCCCGACCCCGGACGGACCGCAGGCGCCCTCCCAGCTCCAGCCCCCACTTCTCCCGCCGAGGACCACCGCACCCGATGAACAGCGACAACGACCTCCAGATCGCCGGCGACATCCTCGAAGTCCAGCACCTGCTCCAGCCCCCGCGCGAGCACCCGGCCACCGTGGCCGAGTTCGTGGGGCTCGCCCGCTCCATCGCCGCCGACCGCGGCCAGTGGGCGCACCTGGTCCGCTACGACGCCACCACCCGCTGGTACCACCGGCTCCGCACCGGCCCCGGCTACGAGGTGTGGCTGCTGTCCTGGGTGCCGGGGCAGGGCAGCGGTCCGCACGACCACGGCCGCTCCTCCGGAGTCCTCACCGTGCTGGAGGGCACTCTGACCGAGCGCACCGGGCGCGGCACGCGCGCGCTGGCGGCCGGCGCCCAGCGGGTGTTCGCGCCCGGTTACGTCCACGAGGTCGTCAACGACGCCCTGGAGCCGGCGGTCAGCCTGCACGTCTACCACCCCGGCCTGACCGAGATGCCGATGCACACCTCCCCGCACTGCGAGGCCCGTCCGGTGACTGCCTGACGCGACGTCGGACCCGCCTGCGAGACTTGGCGCATGCGCATTGTGGTTCTGGCAGGCGGCATCGGTGGTGCACGGTTCCTGCGCGGTCTGAAGCGGGCCGTGCCGGACGCGGACGTCACGGTGATCGGCAACACCGGCGACGACATCCACCTCTTCGGGCTGAAGGTGTGCCCGGATCTGGACACGGTGATGTACACGCTGGGCGGCGGCATCAACGAGGAGCAGGGCTGGGGACGGGCCGACGAGACCTTCCACCTCAAGGAGGAACTGGCGGCGTACGGCGTCGGCCCGGAGTGGTTCGGGCTGGGCGACCGGGACTTCGCCACGCACATCGTGCGGACGCAGATGCTGGGCGCCGGCTATCCGCTCAGCGCGGTCACCGAGGCGCTGTGCGACCGCTGGAAGCCGGGCGTGCGGCTGATCCCGATGACCGACGACCGCGTGGAGACGCACGTCGCGGCGGAGATCGACGGCGAGCGCAAGGCGATTCACTTCCAGGAGTACTGGGTGCGGCTGCGGGCCTCCGTGGCCGCCCAGGCCGTGGTCCCGGTCGGCGCCGAGCAGGCCAAGCCCGCCCCGGGCGTCCTGGAGGCCATCGCCGAGGCCGACGTCATCCTCTTCCCGCCGTCCAACCCGGTCGTGTCCATCGGCACGATCCTCGCCGTCCCCGGCATCCGGGAGGCCATCGCCGACGCGGGCGTGCCCGTGATCGGCCTCTCCCCCATCGTCGGGGACGCGCCCGTGCGCGGGATGGCCGACAAGGTGCTCGCCGCGGTCGGTGTGGAGTCGACGGCCGCCGCGGTCGCCGAGCACTACGGCTCCGGACTGCTGGACGGCTGGCTGGTCGACACGGTGGACGCGGACGCGGTCGAGCGGGTCGAGGAGGACGGCATCCGCTGCCGGGCCGTGCCGCTGATGATGACCGATCTCGACGCGGCCGCGCAGATGGCGCGGGAGGCGCTGGCGCTGGCGGAGGAGGTGCGGACAGCGTGAGCAGGGAGCGCCCGGAGTACACGGTCCGGGCCCTGACCGGCATCCCCGAGGTGCGGCCGGGTGACGACCTCGCCAAGCTGATCGCCGCCGCCGGGCCCGGCCTGGCCGACGGGGACGTGTTGCTCGTCACCTCCAAGATCGTCTCCAAGGCCGAGGGGCGGATCGTGCGGGCGGCCGACCGGGAGGCGGCCATCGACGCCGAGACGGTCCGGGTCGTCGCCCGGCGCGGCACGCTGCGCATCGTGGAGAACCGGCAGGGCCTGGTCATGGCCGCCGCCGGGGTCGACGCCTCGAACACGCCCTCCGGCACCGTGCTGCTGCTGCCCGAGGACCCGGACGCGTCCGCGCGTGCGATCCGCGACGGGCTGCGCGACGCCCTCGGCGTCAACGTCGGTGTCGTCGTCACCGACACCTTCGGGCGACCCTGGCGGGCGGGGCTCACGGACGTGGCGATCGGCGCCGCCGGGGTGCGTGTGCTGGACGATCTGCGCGGGGGGACGGACGCGCACGGCAATCCGCTCAGCGCGACCGTCGTGGCCACCGCGGACGAGCTGGCCGCCGCCGGGGACCTGGTCAAGGGAAAGGCCGCGGGCCGGCCGGTGGCCGTGGTGCGCGGGCTGCGCCACCTGGTGGACCGCGCCGGGGACGAGAGCACCGACGGTGGGGGTGCTCGGGCGCTGGTGCGTTCCGCGCGTGACGACATGTTCCGGCTCGGCACCTCCGAGGCGGTCCGTGAGGCCGTGACCCAGCGGCGCACCGTGCGGGCCTTCACCGACGAGCCCGTGGACCCCGCCGCGGTACGGCGCGCGGTGGCCGCGGCGGTCACCGCGCCCGCCCCGCACCACACCACGCCGTGGCGGTTCGTGCTGCTGGAGTCGGCGGAGTCCCGCACCGGGCTGCTGGACGCGATGCGGGACGCCTGGATCGCCGACCTGCGCCGGGACGGCAAGAGCGAGGAGTCCATCGCCAGACGGGTGCGGCGCGGGGACGTCCTGCGCAACGCCCCCTACCTCGTCGTGCCCTGCCTCGTCATGGACGGTTCCCACCACTACGGGGACGTCCGGCGGGACGGGGCCGAGCGGGAGATGTTCGTCGTCGCGTCGGGCGCGGGGGTGCAGAACTTCCTGGTCGCACTGGCCGGGGAGCGGCTGGGCTCGGCGTGGGTGTCCTCCACGATGTTCTGCCGGGACGTGGTGCGCGACGTACTGGGGCTGCCGGCGCGGTGGGACCCCATGGGCGCGGTCGCGGTCGGCCACCCCGCGGAGGAGCCGAGGCCCAGGCCGGGGCGGGACGCGGAAGCGTTCATCGAGGTGCGGTGAGCCGTGGGGAGCAGCGGAGCGCGGACGGTGCGGGTCCCGTCGTGCTGAGGACCGCCTAGTCTCGTAGGACGGCACCGGCACCTCGACACCCCCAGGACCTCACCAGTGGCAGGACGCTTCGACCCGCGCCCCACGCGTACGACCGTGCGCGGCGGGCACGTCGGCGTGCCCCCGGGAGCTGCCGCGGGGATACCCCGGCAGGCGGCGGCACCGCCGCGGGCACGGCGCTGGGCGCCGGACGGGCCGCTCGACCTCGGGCTGGTGCTCGGGCCGCTGCGGCGCGGGCCCGCCGACCCGACGTTCCGCGCCACGGCGGACGGGTCCGTGTGGCGGGCCAGCCGCACCCCCGCCGGGCCGGGCACGCTGCGGGTGCGGGCGTACGGCGGTGAGGTGCTCGGCGAGGCCTGGGGACCCGGCGCCGAATGGCTGCTGGACCGGCTGCCCGAGTTGCTCGGCGCGGCCGACGACCCGGACGCGTTCGTGCCCCGGCACCGGGTGGTGGCGCTGGCGCGGCACCGGCGGCCGGGGCTGCGGCTGACGCGGACCGGGCTGGTGCTGGAGTCCCTGATCCCGTCGGTGCTGGAGCAGAAGGTCACCACCGACGAGGCGTACCGGGCGTGGCGGCTGCTGGTGCGGAGGTTCGGGGAGCCGGCGCCGGGACCCGCGGGAGCCGGCGAACGGCCGATGTGGGTGATGCCCGCGCCCCGGACCTGGGCGCTGATTCCCTCCTGGGAGTGGCACCGGGCGGGCGTCGACGACAAGCGGGCGTCGACGGTCCTGCGTGCGGTGCGGGTCGCCGCGCGGCTGGAGCAGGCTGTGGGGATGCCGGCGGTCGAGGCGCGGGCGCGGCTGGAGGTCGTGCCGGGGATCGGTCCGTGGACGTCGGCGGAGGTCGTGCAGCGCAGCCATGGGGCGGCGGACGCGGTGACGGTCGGGGATCTGCATCTGCCCGGGATCGTGGGGTGGGCGCTGGCGGGGGACCGGGACGCGGACGATGCGGAGATGCTGCGGCTGCTGGAGCCGTACGCCGGGCAGCGGCATCGGGCGGCGCGGTTGATCCTGCTGAGTGGGCGGACGCCGGCTCGGCGGGCGCCGAAGATGTACCGGGTGGACATCGGGTTGCTGTGAGGCGCGCGCCGTGCGCTGGGGCTGTCGGCGGGGGTTGCGGCGCTTGCCCGCGCGGGCGGGGTGCCTCCCCCAGAGGGGGTACCCCCAGCGCCCAGCGCCCACCCGTGCTGCCCCAGCGGCACGACTGCCCGCGGCTAGGGCGGCACCGCTGCCCGCGGCTACGGCGGCACGACTGGCTGGGGCCAGGGCGGCGCGACTGCCCGTAGCCAGGGCGGCGCGGCTGCCCGCGGTTACCGCGGCGCGGCTGTCTGCGGCTACGCGTTACTGGTCCGAGGAGAAGCGGAGGGCTCCCGCGGGGATGCGGGCGTCGCACCAGACTCGTACGCCCTCGCGCAGTTCGTTGTCGGCGCCCACGACCGCGCCGTCGCCGACGACCGTGCCGGTGAGGACGGAGCGTTCGCCGATGCGGGCGCGGGAGCCGATGAGGGAGTCGGTGATGACGGCGCCGGGTTCGATGACCGCGCCGGGGAGGATGGTCGAGCCGGAGACCCGGGCGCCCTCCGCCACGGACGCGCCCTCGCCGACCACCGTGCCGTCCGTCAGCTTGGCGTCGGGGGCGACCCTCGCCGTGGGCAGGATCAGCCGGGCGCCGCAGCGGCCCGGGACAGCCGGCGAGGGGGCCCGGCCGAGGACCAGGTCCGCCGAGCCGCGGACGAAGGCCGCCGGGGTGCCGAGGTCCAGCCAGTACGTCGAGTCCACCATGCCCTGGAGGTGGGCCCCGGCGGCCAGGAGCCCGGGGAACGTCTCGCGTTCGACCGAGACCGGCCGGCCCGCCGGGATCGTGTCGATGACCGAGCGGCGGAAGACGTACGCCCCCGCGTTGATCTGGTCGGTGACGATCTCCTCGGGCGTCTGCGGCTTCTCCAGGAAGGCGAGGACACGGCCGGTCCCGTCCGTCGGGACCAGGCCGTAGGCGCGGGGGTCCGTCACCCGCGTCAGGTGCAGGGAGACGTCCGCGCCCGTCGACTCGTGGGTGCCGACCAGGGCCCTGATGTCCAGGCCGGTCAGGATGTCGCCGTTGAAGATCAGGACCGGGTCGTCGGGACCGGAGTGGAGGCGTGCGGCCACGTTGCGGATGGCGCCGCCCGTGCCGAGCGGCTCCTCCTCGGTGACGTACTCCAGGTGCAGACCGAGCGCGGAGCCGTCGCCGAAGTAGGGCTCGAAGACCTCGGCGAGGTAGCTCGTCGCGAGGACGATGTGATCGACGCCCGCCGCTCTCGCCCTGGCCAGCTGGTGGGTGAGGAACGGCACCCCGGCGGCCGGGACCATGGGCTTGGGAGTGTGCACCGTGAGCGGGCGCAGCCGGGTGCCTTTGCCGCCGACCAGGAGGATCGCTTCTGTCACCTGTCGTCTCTGCTTCCTGCCGGGACCGGCGAACCGCTCGTGACTACTCGTTTCGGCCGGTCAGTGTATGCAGACCGTGCGACGACGCCCGGATGGCCACGCGGTGTCCCGGAGGATACGCGTCCGGTTTCCCCCGATCGCCGCGGGACGACCTCCTGGTCGGCTCCCGCCCGTGCCCGCACCCGTCCCCCGACGGCGGCGGACACGCACCCCGGCCCGCAGCGCCCGCCTTCCGGGCACGCGATGGCATAACCGCCCCGATGGCCGGAGTTCACGTCCAGTCGTACGTTCTTCCCCTTGGGGTACAGATTGCCATCGCCCGGCGTGAGATATGCCCTTCCGCTCGGATTGGCACCGCGAGTGCTCCCACCGCCAGGCGCGCGCCCCGCCGCGCGTACCCTGTCCCGGGTGAACGCCACCGATCGCACCCCCGCCGGCCTGCTGACCTCCGCGCTCGCAGCGGACCCCGGCCGTCCCTTGGTGACCTTCTACGACGACGCCACGGGCGAACGGGTCGAGCTGTCCGTGGCCACCTTCGCCAACTGGGTGGCCAAGACCGCCAACCTCCTCCAGGGCGACCTCTCCGCCGGTCCCGGTGACCGGGTCGCGCTGCTGCTGCCCGCGCACTGGCAGACGGCGGTGTGGCTGCTGGCCTGCTCCTCGGTGGGCGCGGTCGCGGATGTCGCGGGGGACCCGGCGGCGGCCGACGTGGTGGTCAGCGGGCCGGACACGCTGGAGGCCGCGCGGGCCTGCCGCGGCGAGCGGGTCGCGCTCGCGCTGCGGCCGCTGGGCGGCCGGTTCCCGCAGCCGCCGGCGGGTTTCGCCGACTACGCCGTGGAGGTGCCGGGCCAGGGCGACCGGTTCGCGCCGTTCGCGCCGGTGGACCCGGACGACGCCGCGCTGATCGTCGCCGGACGGGAGTTCAGCGGGGCCGAGATCGTCGAGCGGGCCTCGGCGCAGGCGCCGTCGCTGGACCTGACGGGTCCCGGGTCCAGGCTGCTGTCGGGGCTGCCGTACGACACGTGGGAGGGACTCGGCGCGGGGCTGTACGCGCCGCTGGCCGTCGGCGGGTCCGTGGTGCTGTGCCGTCATCTCGACCGGCTGGACGAGGAGGCCCTCGCCAAGCGGATCGAGAGTGAGAGGGTGACCGCGGTCCGGCGGTGAGGCCAGGCCCGGGCCAGGCCGCCGGCGTCCCCCGTTCGGAGTAGCAAAGGGCGCTGCCCCGCTGCCTGGCCCGCCATGGTCGTAGGAGCAGCACGTGACGCTCGTACGCCCTGAGGGGGTGCCCCGGCCGTGTCCGACACCGCAGGCAGACCCCTCGGTCCCGGTCCCGGGGCCTCCGCCACCGGTGAGGGCCTGGTGCGGCGGCACCGGCGGCGCTGGCTGCGGGGTTCGGCGCTGGGGGCGGCCGTACTCCTCGTCTCGGCCGCCGGAGCCGGCTGGGCCGTCTACGCCAAGCTCAGCGGCAACATCACCGCCGACGAGGCGGCCGCCGCCGAACTGGCCCGGTACGAGCGGGAGCGGCCCACCTCGCTGGTGCGCGGGGCGCAGAACATCCTGCTGATCGGGTCGGACACGCGGGCCGGTGACGGCAACGGCGAGTACGGGCGGGACCTGGGCAGCGAGCGCTCGGACACGACGATCCTGCTGCACCTGGCCGCCGACCGGCACAGTGCCACCGCCGTCTCGCTGCCCCGCGACCTGATGGTGGACATCCCCGGCTGCCGGCGCCAGGACGGCAGCCGCAGCGAACCGGTGTTCGCGATGTTCAACCACGCGTTCCAGGTGGGCGGTTCGGCGTGCACGATCCGTACCGTCGAGAAGCTGACGGACATACGGATCGACCATCACATGGTCGTCGACTTCAGCGGGTTCAAGGAGATGGTGGACGCCGTCGACGGAGTGCAGGTGTGCCTCAAGGAACCCGTCGACGACAAGGCGGCGAAGCTGAGGCTGCCCGCGGGCAGGATCACCCTCGACGGGGAGCAGGCGCTCGGGTACGTGCGGGTGCGCAAGTCGCTCGGCGACGGCAGCGACACCGAACGGATGGAGCGGCAGCAGCGGTTCCTCGGCGCGCTCGTCGACAAGGTCCAGAGCAACGACGTCCTGCTGAACCCCGTGAAGCTGTACCCGGTGCTGGACGCGGCGACCTCCTCGCTCACCACCGATCCGGAACTGGCCAGTCTGCGCGGTTTGTACCAGCTGGTGCGCGGACTGCGCGACATCCCCACGGAACGCGTGCAGTTCCTGACGGTGCCGAGGGAGTCGTACGTCTACGACGTCAACCGCGACCAGCTCGTGGAGCCGGAGGCCGAGAAGCTGTTCGCGCGGCTGCGGGCCGACGAGCCGGTGACGGTGACCAGGCATCCTTCACAGGACCTTCCCGGGAACACCCCGGGGGAGAACGGCGGGAGCACCCCCTCCCCCGCTCCCACCTTCAGCGGGAACACCGCCGCCGAGCATCCCTGCGAGTAAGAGGTTCACCAAGACGACGAACTTCACTTCAGAAAATGAGGTGGATTGCCCGCTTGTAGGAACGTCGAATTTGTCACGGGCGTCGCCCGACGCTGAACTGGGCGGATAGTGTGAGCGATCCGGTGCACCTGGCCGCGAGGTCCGTCCTGGGGTCGTGCACTGATTCACCGAGACCCGAGCGCCTTGAGGGGGAAGGCGCCGCGTGGCCCCGACGGAGGATTCGGACAACCGTGGACGCGCAAGGCCGTGGGCGGGCGGACAACATCGACCCCGCAGACCAGTGGGTACTCAATCCGAACACCGGCGAATACGAACTGCGACTGAGCCCTTCCTCAGCGCAGTCGCCGGTCCCCGGCCCCCGGAGACCGGCCCGGGGTGACGGCGGTGCGCCGCGCCGCCGCGAGGGCTCCGCGTCCAGCGGCGCGCCCGAGCCGCGCCGGGTGCGTCCGGGCGACGTCCCCGCGCCGCGCAGCCGGCGCCGGGAGGCCGAGCCGGAGGCGCCGCAGGGACGGCGCGCCAACCGGCGGCCGGTGAAGAAGAAGTCGAAGGTCAAGAAGGTGCTGCTGTGGACCGGTGGGTCCATGGCCTTCGTGCTGGTCGCCGTGACGGCCGCCGGCTACCTCTACATCCAGCACCTGAACGGCAACATCACCTCCGTCTCCGACGACGGCGCGAGCACGGGCGGCTTCCGCAAGGACGAGGCGATCAACATCCTGCTGATCGGCACCGACAAGCGGACCGGCAAGGGCAACGCGGGCTACGGTGACGCGGGCAGCGTCGGGCACGCCGACACCAACATCCTGCTGCACGTCTCCAAGGACCGGTCCAACGCGACCGCGCTGAGCATCCCGCGCGACCTGATCGTCGACATCCCGGACTGCCCGACACTGCAGGAGGACGGCAGCCAGAAGGTCATCCCGGGCACGCAGCACGTCCGTTTCAACACGAGCCTCGGCCAGGACGGCCGTACGGCGAGCTGCACCATGCGCACCGTGACCGAGCTGACCGGGATCAAGCCCGACAACTTCATGGTGGCCGACTTCAACGCGGTCAAGACGCTGACCGAGGCGGTGGGCGGCGTCGAGGTGTGCCTGGCGCACGACATCGACGACGAGGACTCGCACCTGAAGCTGGACAAGGGCACGCACAACATCTCCGGCGAACAGGCGCTGGCGTTCGTGCGCACCCGGCACTCCGTCGGCCTCGGCGGTGACCTGAGCCGGATCACGCTGCAGCAGCAGTTCCTGAGCGCGCTGATGCGCAAGCTGAAGGGCAACGCCACGCTGACCAGCCCGACGAAGATGCTGAAGCTGGCGGAGGCCGGCACCAAGGCGCTGACGGTCGACGCCAAGCTGGACAGCATCGGCAAGCTCAAGGACCTGGGCATGGAGCTGGGCAAGCTCAACCCCAAGCACCTGACGTTCACCACGGTGCCGGTCGTGGACAACCCGGCGGAGAAGGTCAAGGCCACGGTCGTCCTCAACGGCGCCAAGGCCCCGGCGGTCTTCGACGCGATAAAGAACGACGTCTCCTTCACCGAGGTGAAGAAGAAGCAGAAGGAGGCGAAGGACGCCCAGGCCGCCCGCCTCAAGGGCACCAAGGCGCCGGCCTCCGAGGTGCGGGTGCGCATCCTCAACGGCGGCGCCAAGGCGGGCAGCGCGCAGTCGGTGCTCAACTGGCTGCAGAACGACGAGGGCGTGACCAAGTCGGAGAACGCGGGCAACGCCCCCGCCGCGCTGGGCAGGACCACGCTGGAGTACGGGCCCGACCAGGCGGCCCAGGCGCGCCGGCTGGCCGCCGTCATGGGACTGTCCGGTGCGGCGCTCAAGCCCGGCAAGAGCGTGACCAACTCCCAGGGCCTGCCCGCCATGACGCTGACGCTGGGCAAGGACTTCAAGGGCGCGGGCGTGTCCCTCACCCCCGCGACGAAGGCACCGGCGGTCGACAAGTCCACGGCGGACAAGGTCCAGTGCGCCTCGTGACCGGCGGGCCGCACTGAGCAGCGGATTTCACATGTGTGGAACGGGTGCCGTTCCGGTGCATGCGTATCCTGAGCGGTGATCAGCAGATGAGGTGCGCCTCGTAGGTAACCCTATGGGCCCGTCGTGCGTCTAACGGGACGCGGGACGGGCCCGTTGCGTGGCGCGAGGGTGGGGAGGGCAGGGAGTTTGGCGCAGAGCGAGGTGCGCGGAGAGGCTCCTGCGGTCGAGGACACGATGTCGCTCACACCGCAGGCCGCGGACGCGACGACGGGTTCCGGGGGGAACGGCGGCGAGGGGAGCGGCGGCGGGAAGAAGACCGCGCGGCGGCGCAGACGGCGCGTCCTGCGCTGGTCGGCGACCGTGCTGGCGGTGGTGATACTCGGCACGGCCGGCGCCGGATATCTGTACTACCAGCATCTCAACGGCAACATCCGCAAGGGCAAGCGCAGCAGCGCCGACGACTCCAAGGCGCGCAGGACCGCGCCGAACGCGGCCGGCCAGACTCCGCTGAACATCCTGCTGATCGGCTCCGACAGCCGTAACTCCGACGAGAACGTGAAGCTCGGCGGCAGCCGGGACCACCGCGGCGACCCTCCGCTCGCGGACGTGCAGATGCTCATCCACCTCTCGGCGGACCGCGAGAACGCCGCCATGGTCAGCATCCCGCGCGACACCCGGGTCGACATACCCAAGTGCACGGACCCCGACACCGGCAAGGTCTACCCGGCGACCAACGACATCATCAACGTCAGCCTGGCGCGGGGCGGGGCCGGCTGCACGCTGGCCACCTGGGAGAACCTGACCGGCGTCTACATCGACCACTGGATGACGATCGACTTCTCCGGTGTGGTGCGGATGGGCAACGCCGTCGGCGGGGTGGACGTCTGCGTGAAGCAGAACGTGTGGGACCGCCCGACGGCCTCGGTCCCCGGCGGCTCCGGCCTGAAGATGAGGGAGGGCACGCACAAGGTGAAGGGCGAGCAGGCCCTGCAGTGGCTGCGTACCCGGCACGCCTGGGGCAGCGATCTGATGCGGGCCCGCGCCCAGCACATGTACCTGAACTCGATGATGCGCACGCTGCGCAAGCAGAACGTGTTCACCGACACCGGGCGGCTGATGGACCTGGCGGAGGCGGCCACCAAGTCCCTGAAGGTCTCCGAGGAGATCGGCACCGTCAAGAAGCTGTACGACCTGGGCATGCAGATGAAGTCGGTGCCGTCCGACCGCATCACGTCGCTGACCATGCCGAACGTGCCGGACCCGCAGAACGGCAACCACGTCGTGCCGGACAAGGACAGTGCCGCCAAGGTGTGGCGGATGCTCCAGGAGGACGTCCCGTTCGACAAGAACGGCAAGGGCAAGAAGAAGAAGAAGGACGACAAGCCGACCAAGGAGCCCTCGCTCGACCCGGCCCGGCTCGGCGTCCTGGTGCAGAACGCCACCAGCACCACCACCGAGGCACCGGTGCCGCAGCGGGCGCGGGCGATCGGCCAGGCGCTCGTGGCCAAGGGCTACCCCCGGGCGGCGGCCGACACCTCGCAGACGCTGTCGAAGAAGAAGACGGTCGTGCGGTACCCGAGCGCGGACCTCGAGGGCGACGCCCAGGCCGTGGCGAAGGCGCTCAACCTCCCGATGAGCCGGGTGAAGAAGTCGACCGACGTGACGGGGGTCACCGTCGTCGTGGGCGCGGACTGGCGCACCGGCACCTCCTACCCCGAGGACCTGAAGGCCGGGGACCTGCCGGAGGGCAGCGACGCCGTCAACGGTTCGGACACCACCAAGTGCATGGACGTGTACGACGTCTACCGGTGGTAGCGGGACAGCGCACAGGGCCCCCTTCTCCGGTAGGTCCGGGAGGAGGGGGCCCTGTCGTGTGCTCAGGCGGCGTTCACCACCGCCGGCCGCCGTGAGGCGATGACCTTCTTCGCCAGGGACCTCGGGCTGGTCAGGAAGCCCCAGCCCCACGACATGTGCATCGTGGCCAGGGCCACCGGGATCCGCAGGCGGGCCGCGAGGGGCAGGCCCTTGCCCGCCGGGACGGAACCCGCGGCGATCGCCGCCAGGTAGCCGCCGGGGACCACCAGGGCCCACGGGGTCAGCACCGCGCCGGCCACGAGGCCCGCGGCCATCGCGCACACCGCCGTCGGCGGGGCGAGGTAGCGCAGGTTGATGGAGCCCGGGTGGTAGCGGGCGACGACGTGCCGCCAGCGGCCGTAGTCCTTGTACTGCTTGGCCAGCGCCCGCACGCTCGGCCGCGGCCGGTACGACACCTTCAGCTCCGGCGAGAACCAGATCAGGCCGCCCGCCTCGCGGATGCGGAAGTTCAGCTCCCAGTCCTGGGCGCGGATGAACTCCACGTTGTAGCCGCCCTGCTGCTCCAGGGCCTCGCGGCGGAAGACGCCGAGGTAGACCGTCTCGGCCGGCCCCGCCTCGCCACCGGTGTGGAAGGCCGCGTTGCCGACGCCGATCCGGGAGGTCATCGCGGCGGCGACCGCGTGCTCCCAGTCGTTCTCGCCCTCGGCGTGCATGATGCCGCCGACGTTCTGCGCGCCGGTCTCCTCCAGGAGACGGACCGCGGTGGCGATGTAGTTCGACGAGAGCATGCCGTGGCCGTCCACGCGGACCACGATCGGGTGCCGGGAGGCCTTGATCGCCGCGTTCAGCGCCGCGGGCGTGCGGCCGGTCGGATTCGGGACGGTGTGCACGCGCGGATCGTCACGGACCAGCTCGGCGGCGATCTCGTCCGTGCGGTCCGTGGACGGACCGAGGGCGATCACGACCTCCATCTCGCCGGCGTACTCCTGCGCGAGGATCGCTTGGACGGCTCCGCGCAGATGCCGTTCCTCGTTGAGGACGGGCATGATCACGGAAACAGCGGGGAGCCGCACGTCGGGCTTGGCGTTCATAGGACGCTCACGTTACCGCGAACGGGGGACACCGGTGCGCGCCGCAGGGGCGTAACGCGGGCTGGAGATCGTATCGGCCTACTGTGCTCACGGATCCCACGTACGGCCTCGTCCGGAGGTGTCCCCCTTGCCCACCCCGCCTCGGTCCCCCTCCCCCGCCACCAAGGGCGCGCAAGGTGCCCCCGGGCCGCGGCGCCGCCCGCAGCAGCCCCGCCGCAGGCCGCGCCCGGCCGAGCGGTCCGCGCGCCCCGTCCGGCCGCCGCGGCGGCCCCGCTGGGCGATGCGGGCGGTCACCACGCTGTCGGTCGTGGTGCTCGCCTCCGCCGGGATCGGCCACGCGGTCGTGAGCAGCCTGGACGCCGGCATCACCCGGATCGACGCCTTCAAGGACATGAAGAACCGGCCCCGCGCCGGCCACGGCATGAACGTGCTGCTGGTCGGCACCGACGGCCGCGACCGGATCGGCGAGCGGGAGCGGCGCGCCTACCGGCTCGGCGGTGCGCCCTGCCACTGCACCGACACGATGATGATCGTGCACATCTCGGAGGACCGGGAGCGGGCCACGGTGGTGAGCCTGCCGCGCGACTCCTACGCCGAGGCGCCCGCGCACGTCGACCGGAACACCCGCAAGCCGCACGGGCCGCACCCGGTCAAGCTCAACGCGGCCTACGCCGAGGGCGGTCCCCAGCTGACCATCCGCACGGTGGAGAACATGACCCGTGTGAAGATCGACCACTATCTGGAGGTCGACTTCACCAGCTTCATGCGGACCGTGGACGTGCTCGGCGGGGTGAAGGTGTGCACGCCGACGCCGATGAAGGACAGGTTCACCGGGCTCGACCTGGCTCCCGGCACGCATCTGCTGTCGGGCGGGCAGGCGCTGCAGTACGTGCGGGCCCGGCACATCGACGGGGCGAGCGACCTGGGCCGGATGAAGCGGCAGCAGCGGTTCCTGGCCGCGCTGCTCGAGAAGGCGACCTCCTCGGGGGTGCTGCTCAACCCGCTCCGGTTCAGGGACGTGACCCGGGCGGTGCTGGGCTCGGTCCGCGCCGACGAGGGCTTCGGCACGGACGAGCTGCTCGACCTGGGCCGCGCCATGCGGGACTTCTCCCCGTCCTCCTCGGAGTTCACCACCGTCCCCATCGGACAGATGAACTACCAGGTCAAGGGCATCGGCTCCACCCTGAAGTGGGATGCCGTCAAGGCGGAGCAGCTGTTCGGGGCACTGCGCGACGACAAGCCGCTCACCGTGGACCGCCCGCACCGCGGGCCGGCCCCGGATCCGGTGGAGGCGGACCCGCGGCGGATCCGGGTCCTGGTGGCCAACGGCACCCGTACCGCGGGGCTCGCCAAACGGGTCGACGCGGAGCTGGCGGCGACCGGTTTCGCCACGACCCGCCGGCCGGTGACCGCGGCCGTCCACGACGTGCGGCGCACGATGATCTCCTACGACCCCCGGTGGGACCTGTCGGCCCGTTCCCTGGCCGCGGCGCTGCCCGGCAGCGAGCTGCGCGCGGTGCCGGGTCAGGGGCCGATGATGAAGGTGACCGCCGGGGCCGACTTCAGGAAGGTGCACAAGGTGCGGTTCGAGGATCCGGGGCGGCCGGAGCAGAACGTGGTGCGGGGCAACGAGGTGACGTGTTCCGGGGACGCGTAGCCGGGGGCACCGTCCCCGGGCTCACGAGGCGCACTTGACCTGGTCGGCCGTCTGCCTCTGGACGTCCGGGCCCTTCGCCGGGCCGGTGACCGGTATGCCCGGGCCCTTGAAGTCGGCGCCGAGCCTGAGCACCATCGCGGGCAGTCCCTGGGCGTTGGTCTCGCTCCTGCCCGGCTTCAGGGCGGACGCCGGCAGCCCCATGAGGTGGGCCAGCTCGCGGGCCTGGGCGGCCTGGCCGGGCGCGTAGCTCAGGGACGTCCTCGCCTGCGTCGTGCCGGCGTTGCCGAGCTGGCTGGACTTGGTCACGCCCTTCTCCGTCTGCAGCCAGGCCAGGGTCGTCTGGGCGGTTCCGCCGGGCGCGCCGGCGTTGTAGAGGTCGACGCGGACGTCGCCGGGCGCGGAGCGGGGGCCCTTGAGCCTGGCGGCCACCTGAGCCTTCTGCTTCTTCTTCACCTCGCTGAAGGAGACGTCGCCCTTGATCATGGCGAAGATCTGCCGGGCGGGCGCCACGTCCTCGACGACCGTCTTGTGGATCTTGCCGTCGGCCGGGTTGTCCCTGACCGGCAGGGTGAGGAAGGTGATGTTCTTGGGGGGCACCTTCTTCAGTTCCATGGCCACGTCCTTGAGCGTGGTGATGTGGCCGATGCCCTTGTCCACGGTGAGTGCCTTGGTCGCCGTCTCCGCCAGGTCCATGAGCCGGCCGGGGCTGGTGAGCGTGGAGTCGGACTTCATCTTGCGGAACAGGGCCCCGAGGAACTGCTGCTGGACCTTGATGCGGTCCAGGTCGCCGAAGTTGCCCCAGCTGTAGCGGGTGCGGACGAAGGCCAGGGCCTGCTCGCCCTCGATCTTCGACGGCCCCGCGGGCAGGTCCAGGTGCGACTTGCCGTCCTTGACGGCGTGGTCCAGGCAGACGTCGACGCCGCCGACGGCCGTCGTCAGCGTCTTCACCGCGTTGAAGTCGGCCATCATGAAGTGGTCGACCTTGAGTCCCTCGCCGAGCTTCTTCACCGTGCGGACCGTGCAGCCCGGGTCGCGGCCGAGCTGGCCGAGACTGGTGTTGAAGCGTATGCCCTGGGTGCTCTGGATCGTCTTGAGGGAACCGTCCTGCTGCCTGGTGGGACAGGGGGGTATGTCGGTGATCAGGTCCCGGGGGATGCTGAGCGCGGTGGCGTTGCTCCGGTCCTCGGCGACGTGCAGCAGGATCGTGGTGTCCGCGTGGCCGACGCTGCCCACGTCGCCGTAGCCCGAGTCGCCCTTGCCCTGGCGCTTGTCGGTGCCGATCACCAGGATGTTGAACGCCTTGTCCTTGCTGAAGGAGTCGCTGGTGGCGCCAGCCGTGTCGGTCGTGGTGATGTTGGCGTCGAGGTGCTTGAGGTAGAGGTAGACACCGGCCGCGCCGGCGACCATGACGAACGCCAGGGTGCCGCCGGTCCACAGCAGAATCCTTTTGCCCGTGGACCTCTTCTTCTTGGCCTTGCGCTGCGCACGGCCGGCCGCGCGACGGGCGCCCGGCACGGCGGGCTCCGCCGCCGCCTCCCGCGCCGGGCGCGGACCGGGCACGGTGGGCCGCTCGGCGGAGGCGCCCGGCGGCCGCAGTTCGTACTCACCCGTGTCCGGGTTCAGCACCCACCGGTCCGCTGGGTCGATGTCGTCGCCATGGCCACGGCCCGGTGCGTCCACGCCTCTGCCCCCCCGTCGGGGGCCATCCACCGAGTGCCCCGCCTCACTCTCCAACTGCCGGACGGCGGGCGACCGCGAGGCGGCCCGCCGGAGCGCTCACATTATCCGCACAGTTCTTCGACCGGCCACCGCCGTGATACTTCCCACTTCCGTACAACCTCCCGCGGAAGAAAGGAAGTTGCTAATCCTCGAAGCCCTCGGCCGCGCGCTGCTCGCGCAGTTCACGGATCGCCCGGCGGCGGGCCAGCCGGTGGGTGCGGCGGATCTGGGCCTCCTGGCAGCGGCGGCGGTCGCGGTCGGTCTCCGGGAGCACCGGCGGCACCCGGCGGGGCTTGCCGTCGGCGTCGACGGCCGCGAACACCAGGTAGGCGGAACCGACCTGGGTGGCCGGGGCGGACTCGTTCCAGCGCTCGGCGAGGACCCGGACGCCGATCTCCATCGAGGTCCGGCCGGTCCAGTTCACCTGGGCCTTCACATGGACCAGGTCGCCGACGCGGACCGGCTCCAGGAACGCCATCTCGTCCATGGAGGCGGTGACGGCGGGACCGCCGGAGTGCCGGCCGGCCACGGCGCCCGCCGCGTCGTCGACGAGCTTCATGATCACGCCGCCGTGCACCGTCCCCAGCAGGTTGGTGTCGTTGTGGGTCATGATGTGGCTGAGGGTGGTGCGGGAGGCGGACGTGGGCTTGCCCGGAATATCCGGTTCCATGTCCGTGGCCTGGTCTGTCATGCCCCCACCTTATGTCCTGGTGACATTCGCGGAATTTGTGTCAGATTCGCAACAGCGCCGCCCTGATTTTCCGACAACCCTTGTAAGGCACGTACTGCGGCCCTGCACACTGGGGCCCATGAATGACTGGCCCGAGGGATGGTCCGACGACAACCGTGGCACGCGCTACGGACGCGGCAGTGCCGGCGCGCAGCCGGAGAGCGCCCGCGTGATGCGTCAGGTGCGCCGCGGCCCGGCGGTACCGCCCGGGCAGCGCTCCGCCTACGGCAACGACCCGTCGGCACCGCCGTACGCGAACGGTGTCCCGCAGCAGCCGTCGTACGTCGACGGCCAGGGGTACGACGACGGCTCCGGCTACGGCGAGTACGACAGCGGCTACAACACCGGCCAGGTCTACGGCAGTCCCGGCGGCCACGGCCCGGGCGGCCCCGAGGGCACGGCCGCCCGGGCGCCGCGCCCCGCGCCGAACTGGCGGCGCCGCATCAAGTGGACGGCGATCACCCTGGCCACCGTGCTGGTCGTCACGTCGATCGCGACCTACTTCTGGGCCGACTCCAAGCTGCGCCGCGAGGTGGACCTGTCCAAGGTCATCGACCGGCCCGAGGCGGGCGACGGCACCAACTACCTGATCGTCGGCTCGGACAGCCGCGAGGGCATGTCCAAGGAGGATGAGAAGAAGCTGCACACCGGTGGCGCCGAGGGCAAGCGCACCGACTCGATGATGATCCTGCACGTCGGCGACAACGGGGACACCCTGATCTCGCTGCCGCGCGACTCGAACGTCACGATCCCGAAGTTCCAGGGCTCGGAGTCCGGCAAGATCAAGGGCCCGCTGGGCACGAACAAGCTGAACGCGGCGTACGCGTTCGACGGCCCGACGCTCCTCGTGCGCACGATCGAGTACAACACCGGTCTGCACATCGATCACTACGTGGAGATCGGCTTCCAGGGCTTCGCGAACATCGTGGACGCCGTCGGCGGTGTCGACATCGACATCGACAAGGCGTTCAAGGACAAGTGGTCGGGCGCCGACTTCCAGGCCGGCAAGCAGACGCTGAACGGCCAGCAGGCCCTCGCCTTCGTCCGCACCCGGCACGCGTTCGCCGCCTCGGACCTGCAGCGCACCAAGAACCAGCAGAAGTTCCTGGCGGCCCTGGCCCACCAGGTGGCCACCCCGTCGACGGTCCTGAACCCGTTCAAGTTCTACCCGACCATGGGCGCGGGCCTGGACTCCCTGATCGTCGACAAGGACATGAGCCTGTGGGACCTGGCCTCGATGTTCTGGGCGATGAAGGGCGTCAACAGCGGCGACGGCACGTCGATGAACATGCCGATATCCGGCTCCGCGGGCGGCAACCTGGTCTGGGACAAGGCGAAGGTGAAGACCCTCGTGGACCAGCTGAACAACGACGAGAAGGTCACCGTCTCCGGTAACTAGGCCGCGGACACGGCCTGGCGCACGGCGGAGCCGAGGAGTGCCACGTGGGGAAGGGCCAGGTGCCCTTCCCCATCGGCGTTCCCGGGGACGAAGGCGGCGCACAGACGCTCGTACTCGCGCCGGATCCGCGCGACGGTCCCGGGGGTCTGCGAGGTCACCACGAGCCCGATCGTCGCCACTCCCCCGGCGGCGCCGCCCCACCACTCCTCGACGGTCGTCCGGTGGTCCCAGACCCGCTCGCGGGCGCCCGCCCCGGTGAACCCGGCCCCGATGAGCAGATCGGCGAGCCCCCGCGGGGTGCGGGGGAAGTCCTCGGCCGGGTCCAGGCGCGGCAGGTACCGCGGCGGTACGGCGCCGCCCGCCGCGCACGCCTGCCCCAGCAGTTCCTGTCCGGCCCCGCGCCGCGCCCCCCACAGCGTCACCGCGATCCGGCCGCCCGGACGCAGCACGCGCCGCAGCTCGGCGAGGGCGGCCCGGGGCCGGCCCACGTGGTTGAGCACGAAGTTCCCCACCACGGCGTCGAACGCCCCGTCCGGGAAGGGCAGTTCCGGCAGCACGGCGACCTCGGCCGCCAGCCCGCGCCGACGGGCCCGCGCCACCATCCCGGCATCGGCGTCCACGGCCCGCACCAGCGCCCCGCGTTCCCCCGCCGCGAGGGCGGCCGTGCCGGTGCCCGTGCCGACGTCGAGGACACGCGTCCCCGCCGTGACCCCCGCCGCGTCCAGCAGGTGGGGCACCGGATAGGCGCACAGCCGGCCGAAACTCCTGGCGTAGGCCTCGGCCCGGCCCGCCCACATCGACCGCTCGGCGGCGTCGAAGGCCGCGGTCCCGTCCGTCACAGTCATGGGACCAAGCCTGCCGCACAAGCCCGAGGGCACCCGCACGGGGCGCCCTCGGGCAGGTCCGCGCGCGGCGGTTCACATGCCGGCGTGACCCATCGCCCGGCAGGTCTCCGCACAGCGGCGGGCCGCCTCGGCGCAGCGCATCATCTGCTGGTCGTCCGGCATGGACATACACGCCTCGGCGCACATGTCGCAGACCTTCGCGCACAGCATGCACATCTCCGCCGACATCGGCGAGCGGCGCATCATCATGTCGGCGCACATCCGGGTGGTCTCGGAGCAGTCCATGAGCGCGCGCATGATCTGCATCTGCTGCGGGCCGCCCTTCTGCATGCAGGAGCTCATGGTCTCCTCGCACATGCTGTGGCAGCTCATGCAGGCCTCGATGCAGTCCTGCATCTGCTGGGTGAGGGCGGGCATCGTTCCGGACTGGGACTGGGTCATGGCTCCTCCTCGGGAGGCGGGGGCCCGGACCGGGCCCCGTGTGCTTCCGTCCTACGTCCCGCGGTGCCGCCCCGCATGTCGACCTACGGCTTCCGGCCCACGGACCGGACCCCGCGCGAAACACAGAGGGCGCCCCACGGGGCGCCCTCCGCCGGATGCTTGTGCCCGGGCCGTTACGGCAGGTTGCGGGCCATGACGATCCGCTGGACCTGGTTCGTGCCTTCGTAGATCTGGGTGATCTTCGCGTCGCGCATCATGCGCTCGACCGGGTAGTCGCGGGTGTAGCCGTAGCCGCCGAGGAGCTGGACGGCGTCCGTGGTGACCTCCATGGCCACGTCGGAGGCGAAGCACTTGGCGGCCGCGCCCTGGAACGTGAGGTCGCCGTCGCCGCGCTCGGAGGCGGCCGCGGCCTGGTAGGTCAGGGCACGGGCGGCCGCGATCTTCATGGCCATGTCGGCGAGCATGAACTGGATGCCCTGGAAGTCGGCGATCGGCTTGCCGAACTGCTTGCGCTCCTGGACGTAGCCCTTGGCGTAGTCGAGGGCGCCCTGGGCGACACCGAGCGCCTGGGCGGCGATGGTGATGCGGGTGTGGTCCAGGGTCTTCATCGCGGTGGCGAAGCCGGTGCCCTCCTCGCCGATCATGCGGTCGGCGGGGATGCGGACGTTGTCGAAGTAGACCTCGCGGGTCGGGGAGCCCTTGATGCCGAGCTTCTTCTCGGGGGCGCCGAAGGAGACGCCCTCGTCCGACTTCTCCACGACGAACGCCGAGATGCCCTTCGAGCGCTTGGTCGGGTCGGTGACCGCCATCACCGTGTAGTACTCGGAGACGCCCGCGTTGGTGATCCAGCGCTTCACGCCGTTGAGGATCCAGTGGTCGCCGTCGCGGACCGCCTTGGTCTTCATGCCGGCGGCGTCCGAGCCGGCCTCCGGCTCGGAGAGGCAGTACGAGAACATCGCGTCGCCCTTGGCGAGCGGCGTGAGGTACTTCTTCTTCAGCTCCTCGCCGCCGGAGAGGATCACCGGCAGGGAGCCGAGCTTGTTCACCGCGGGGATGAGGGAGGAGGAGACGCAGGCGCGGGCCACCTCCTCGATCACGATGACCGTGGCGAGAGCGTCGGCGCCGGCGCCGCCGTACTCCTCGGGGACGTGCACGGCGTGCAGGTCGTTCGCGACCAGGGCGTCCAGCGCCTCCTGGGGGAACCGGGCCTCCTCGTCCACCGCCGTGGCGAACGGCGCGATCTTCGCCTCGACCAGCGAACGGACGGCGTCCCGGAGCATGTCGTGCTCCTCGGACGGGCGGTACAGGTCGAAGTCAGCCGATCCGGCCACGGTCTCTCACGCTCCAAAGACGCAGTGATACTGACGCTAATTACCGTTAAGTAACTCAATTTTAAAGGGCTGGCCCGCACTCGCCTACGTGAGCTGCGCGACAGCGGAAAAGTTCCCCGGTCGCGGGCCCGACTATGCTCAGGCCCCGCACGAGTAAGTCCCCGAGCAGGAGCGCGCACCCATGAGCCTGAAGATCACCGTGATCGGCACCGGCTACCTCGGCGCCACGCACGCCGCCGCCATGGCCGAGCTCGGTTTCGAGGTGCTGGGACTCGACGTCGTGCCGGAGAAGATCGCCATGCTGGAGCGCGGCGAGACGCCGATGTACGAGCCGGGCCTGGAGGAGCTGCTGCGCCGGCACGTGGCCGGTTTCGAGGGGACCTCGGGGCGGCTGCGGTTCACCATGGACTGGGCCGAGGCGGGGGCGTTCGGCGATGTGCACTTCGTGTGCGTGAACACCCCGCAGAAGCACGGCGAGTACGCGTGCGACATGTCGTACGTGGACTCCGCGATCGCCTCCCTCGCCCCGCACCTGCACGGCCCGGCCCTGGTGGTCGGCAAGTCGACCGTGCCGGTGGGCTCGGCCGACCGGCTGGCGGCGTACCTCGCCGAGCACGCGCCGGCCGGCGCGGACGCCGAGCTGGCGTGGAACCCGGAGTTCCTGCGCGAGGGCTTCGCCGTCCAGGACACCCTGCACCCGGACCGGATCGTGGCCGGGGTGCGCAGCGAGCGGGCGGAGAAGCTGCTGCGGGAGGTGTACGCCACGCCGATCGGCGAGGGCACGCCGTTCGTGGTGGCCGACTTCCCGACCGCCGAGCTGGTGAAGACCGCCGCGAACTCCTTCCTCGCGACCAAGATCTCCTTCATCAACGCGATGGCGGAGGTGTGCGAGGCCGGGGGCGGCGACGTGGCGAAGCTGGCGGAGGCCATCGGGTACGACGACCGGATCGGCCGCAAGTTCCTGCGTGCCGGGATCGGCTTCGGCGGCGGCTGCCTGCCCAAGGACATCCGGGCGTTCATGGCACGGGCGGGCGAGCTGGGCGCGGACCAGGCGCTGACCTTCCTGCGGGAGATCGACTCCATCAACATGCGCCGGCGCGGCCAGATGGTGGAGATGGCCCGGGAGGCGCTCGGGGGCGGCTCCTTCCTGGGCAAGCGGGTCGCGGTGCTCGGCGCGACCTTCAAGCCGGACTCGGACGACGTCCGTGACTCGCCCGCGCTGAACGTGGCCGGGCAGATCCACCTCCAGGGCGGCCAGGTCACGGTGTACGACCCGAAGGGCATGGACAACGCCCGCAAGGTCTTCCCGACGCTGGGCTACGCCGAGTCGGCGCGGGAGGCCGTCCGCGGCGCCGACATCGTGCTACACCTGACGGAGTGGCGGGAGTTCAGGGAGCTGGACCCGGCGGAGCTGGGCGAGGTCGCGACGGCGCGGGTGCTGCTGGACGGGCGCAACGCCCTGGACCCGGAGGTGTGGCGGCGGGCCGGCTGGACGTACCGGGCGATGGGGCGTCCCACCGCTTAGCGCGACGAGGACGCGACGGGAGGGAAAACGGCGTGAAGGGGACGCCGGTTCGGCCGAGGCTCAGTCGGCCGAACCGGCGTCTTCCCGCATTCTGCACCACATGGGGCTCATGTGGCCGGTGAACCGTCCGTGATGTCCGGCTCCTTCGCCCGGTAGCGGCGCATCTTGGCGCGGGCCCCGCACACCCGCATCGAGCACCAGCGGCCGCGTCCGGCGGGGCTGCGGTCGTAGTAGGCCCAGTGGCAGGTGACGGCCTCGCACGCCTTCAGCCGGGTCCAGGTGCCCGCGACCAGGGCCTCGGCGACGGCGGTGGCGATCCGGGCGAGCAGGGGGCCGTCGTCGGCGGGGGCGAGGGCGGCGGAGCCGTCGCGGTCGTCGACGGACACGTACAGCGGGGCGCGGCTCAGCAGCGTGCCGAGCGGGGTGACCGGGCGGTGCGGCGGGTGTCCGGCGTGGGCGAGGAGGGTGGCCCGCAGTGACTCGCGCAGTTCGCGGGCCGCGTGCAGCCCGTCCTCGGTGAGGCCGAAGGGCGCCCGGCCGTCCGCCGTGTCGAGCGAGTCGCGCCCCGTCTCGATGTCCAGGGTGTTCACCAGGGACTCGATCAGGGCCAGGCCGCCGGGGGCGGCCGTTCTCTCGCTCATGCCCGCAAGGTACCTCCCGTGTGCCGGAATCCTGTTGCGAGGTTACCGCCAATGGGGCAGCATGCGGTAACGGTTACTGGTTACCCGGCTCTAGGGGTAACGCACGACTCAAGGAGGAGTCATGGCTCTCGCGAAGCTCGGTGTCGTGGTCCTGGACTGTCCCGACCCGCGCGCGCTGGCCGGTTTCTACGCCGGCGTGCTGGGCGGCACGGTCGAGGGAGAAGGGGAGTGGGTGGACCTGAAGGTGCCCGGCGGAGCGGCGCTGGCCTTCCAGCGGGCGCCCGGGTTCGAGCCGCCGCGGTGGCCGGCGGCGGACCGCTCGCAGCAGTTCCACCTGGATCTCGTGGTGGAGGACCTGGACGCGGCCGAGAAGGAGGTGCTGGAGCTGGGCGCGAAGCCGCTGGACGCGGAGGACCGCTCGCGCACGTTCCGTGTCTACGCCGACCCGGCGGGGCACCCGTTCTGCCTCTGTGCCTGCTGATCCGTCCCGAAGGAGGACACCATGGCGTCCGTCGCCCGTTTCCGTTCCGTCGTACTGGACTGTCCCGACCCGCATGCGCTGGCCGGCTTCTACGCGGCGGTGGCCGGAGGCACCCCGCAGGCCGATGACGACGACTGGGTCGTCCTGAGGGTCCCGGGCGGGCCGCGGCTGGCGTTCCAGCGGGCCGAGGGGCACACCCCGCCCGAGTGGCCGCGTGCCGACCGCAACGGCCAGCAGTTCCACCTCGACTTCGACGCGGGCCGGACCTGGGCGGAGGTCGACGCGGCGCACGAGCGGGTGCTGGCGCTCGGCGCGCGGCCGCTGGACGTGGAGGACCGGGAGAAGAAGGACTTCGCGGTGTACGCCGACCCGGCCGGGCACCCGTTCTGCCTGTGCCGGATCGAAGAGTGAGCCGCGCTCCGGGCCGCACGGCGCGCTTCGTGCGGCCGGGGCCGGACCGTGCCTGAGGCGGCGACGGCGCGGAGCGGAGCGCCGGGGGCGGAGGCGGAACGGACGGTCGTGCCGGCCGCCCGCCCCCGGCGGACGGCCCGCTCAGCCCGCCGCGCCGTCCAGTGACTCGATGGTGGCGTTGGACGGGGCTCGCGTGGCCTTGAGCCCGCGGGCCACGTCCTCCGCCGCGCCCAGCACGCGTACCGCGTTCTTCCAGGTCAGCTTGGCCAGGTCGGCCTTGGACCAGCCGCGGTCGAGCAGTTCGGCCAGCAGGTTCGGGTAGCCGGAGACGTCGTTCAGGCCGTCCGGGGTGAACGCGGTGCCGTCGTAGTCGCCGCCGATGCCCAGGTGGTCGATGCCGGCGACCTCGCGCATGTGGTCCAGGTGGTCCGCGACCGTGGACACCGTGGCGACGGGGCGGGGGTTGCCCTCCTCGAAGGCGCGGTGGACCTTCATCGCCTCGGGGCTGGTGTCCAGGTGGTGCAGCCCGTGGGCGCGCATGTTCGCGTCGGCCGCGGCCGTCCAGTCCACGGCCGCCTGGAGCACGAACTTGGGCACGAACGTCACCATCGCCATGCCGCCGTTGGCCGGCAGCCGCTCCAGGACGTCGTCCGGGACGTTGCGCGGGTGGTCGCAGACGGCCCGGGAGGAGGAGTGCGAGAAGATCACCGGCGCGGCGGAGGCGTCGAGCGCGTCGCGCATGGTCGTCGCCGCCACGTGGGAGAGGTCGACGAGCATGCCGAGCCGGTTCATCTCCCGGACGACCTCGCGGCCGAAGGCGGACAGGCCGCCCACGTTCGGCTCGTCGGTCGCGGAGTCCGCCCAGTCCACGTTGTCGTTGTGGGTGAGCGTCATGTAGCGCACGCCGAGGGCGTACAGCCCGCGCAGGGTGCCGAGCGAGTTGGCGATGGAGTGGCCGCCCTCGGCGCCCATCAGGGAGGCGATGCGGCCTCCCCGCCGCGCCGTCTCCATGTCGGCCGCCGTCAGCGCGGGAGCCAGGTCGGCCGGGTAGCGCTCGATCAGCTGCCGTACGCAGTCGATCTGCTCCAGCGTGGCCGGCACCGCGCCGGGCAGGTCCGCGCGCACGTACACCGACCAGTACTGGGCGCCGACCCCGCCCGCGCGCAGGCGGGGGATGTCGGTGTGCAGGTGGGCGTCCTGGGCCCCGGCGATGTCACGGGCGTCGAGGTCGTAGCCGACCTGCTCGCGCAGGGCCCAGGGCAGGTCGTTGTGGCCGTCGACGACCGGGAACTCGCGCAGCAGCTCGCGGACCTCGTCCAGGGAGGGCATCCGCGTCATTTCCCGAAGCCGAAGCCGCTCGCGCCCTCGACCTTGGAGCGCAGCCGCTTGCCCTTCTCGGTGGCCTGGTCGTTGAGGTCCTGCTGGAAGTCGCGCATCTTCTGCAGCAGCTCCTCGTCGTGCGCGGCGAGGATGCGGGCCGCGAGGAGCCCCGCGTTGCGGGCACCGGCCACGGAGACCGTGGCGACGGGGACGCCGGCCGGCATCTGCACGATCGACAGCAGGGAGTCCATGCCGTCCAGGTACTTCAGCGGGACGGGGACCCCGATGACCGGCAGGGGCGTCACGGAGGCGAGCATGCCCGGCAGGTGGGCCGCGCCGCCGGCGCCGGCGATGATCGCCTTCAGGCCGCGGTCGGCGGCCTGCTCGCCGTAGGTGATCATCTCGCGGGGCATGCGGTGTGCGGAGACGACGTCGACCTCGTAGGCGATCTCGAACTCGTCGAGGGCCTTGGCGGCGGCCTCCATGACGGGCCAGTCGGAGTCCGACCCCATGACGATGCCAACAACGGGGCTCATTCGGTGATGGTGCCTCTCAGGTAGCCGGCTGCGTGACGGGCGCGCTCCAGCACGTCGTCCAGGTCGTCGCCGTAGGTGTTGACGTGTCCGACCTTGCGGCCGGGCTTCACGTCCTTGCCGTACATGTGGATCTTGAGCTTGGGGTCACGAGCCATGCAGTGCAAGTAGGCCGAGTACATGTCCGGGTAGTCGCCGCCCAGGACGTTGACCATCACCGTCCACCCGGCGCGCGGGCGGGGGTCGCCGAGCGGGAGGTCGAGGACCGCACGGACGTGGTTGGCGAACTGCGAGGTGATCGCGCCGTCCTGGGTCCAGTGGCCGGAGTTGTGCGGGCGCATCGCCAGCTCGTTGACGAGGATGCGGCCGTCGCGGGTCTGGAACAGCTCGACGGCGAGGTGGCCGACCACACCGAGTTCCTTGGCGATGGTCAGGGCCATCTCCTCGGCCCGCAGCGCGAGGTCCTCGTCCAGGTCGGGCGCGGGGGCGATCACCGTGTCGCACACGCCGTTCACCTGCTGGGACTCGACCACCGGGTAGGCGACGGCCTGGCCGTGCGGGGAGCGCACGACGTTGGCGGCCAGCTCGCGGACGTAGTCGACCTTCTCCTCGGCGAGGACCGGGACGCCCGCCTTGAACGGGTCGGCGGCCTCCTCGACGGAGTCGACGACCCACACGCCCTTGCCGTCGTAGCCGCCGCGGACGGTCTTCAGGACGACCGGGAAGCCGTCGCCCTGCGCGCCGTCGGGGAGGCCTTCGCGGGCGAACGCCGCCACGTCCTGCGGATCGGCGACCAGCCGGTGCCGCGGGCACGGGATGCCGATCGCGTCGAGCTTCGCGCGCATCACGCCCTTGTCCTGGGCGTGCACCAGCGCGTCGGGCCCGGGGCGCACGGGGATACCGTCCGCCTCCAGGGCCCTGAGGTGCTCGGTGGGTACGTGTTCGTGATCGAAGGTGATCACATCGCACCCGCGCGCGAACTCACGCAGCGTGTCCAGATCGCGATAGTCGCCGATGACGACATCGCTCACGACCTGCGCCGCGGAATCCTGAGGGGTGTCACTGAGAAGCTTGAACCTGATGCCCAACGGGATGCCCGCTTCGTGCGTCATACGCGCGAGCTGCCCCCCGCCGACCATGCCGACTACCGGGAACGTCACACCCCTAGCGTATCGGCCACGACGGGGGTGGCCCGGATCGCATCCCCGTCACGGGCTCTTACCCTTTGCTTCCCCGCCTCTTTCCGACTCGTTTCCGTGCCGGGGCCGGGTCCACGGGCGTCCGCGGGCCCGGCTGGATAGCATGGCGGGGTCGACGCAACCTACCGACGGGAGCTGCAGGGCCATGGAACGTCGTTCCTCGGGGCTGCAACGGCTCGTACGCGAGGGTGCCAAGTTCGGCGCCGTCGGCGGCGCCGGCGTCCTGGTCAATCTCGGCGTGTTCAACCTGGTCCGGCACGTCTCGGACCTTCCGGTGGTGCGCGCGAGCATCATCGCGACCGTCGTCGCGATCGCCTTCAACTACGTCGGCTTCCGCTACTGGACGTACCGGGACCGGGACAAGAGCGGCCGCACCCGGGAACTCTCGCTGTTCCTGCTGTTCAGCGCGATCGGCCTGGTGATCGAGAACGGCGTGCTGTACCTGGCGACCTACGGCTTCGGCTGGGACAGCCCGCTGCAGAGCAACGTCTTCAAGTTCGTCGGCATCGGCGTCGCCACCCTGTTCCGCTTCTGGTCGTACCGCACCTGGGTGTTCCGGGCGCTGCCGGCCCGGGAGGCCGAGTCGATCCTGGCGGCCGAGTCGAAGAGGCCGGCGCCCGGCAAGCCGGCGCCCAGGCAGCGCGTGCCGTAGCCGGCGGGGGCCGGCCGGTCCTCAGCGGACCGTGAGCCGGTCCTCGTCCGGCTTGTGGGTCGGGGGCGTGCGGGAGAGGAACAGGCCGAACACCGGGGGCTGCGCCTGCAGCAGTTCGAGCCGTCCGCCGTCGGCCTCCGCGAGGTCGCGGGCGACGGCCAGACCGATTCCCGTGGAGTTCCGCCCGCTGATGGTGCGCTCGAAGATCCGCGCCCCCAGGTCGGCCGGCACTCCGGGCCCCTCGTCCGTGACCTCCACGACGGCCTGGTTGCCGGTGACCCGGGTGCGCAGGGCGACGGTGCCGCCTCCATGCATCAGGGAGTTCTCGATCAGCGCGGCCAGCACCTGGGCGACCGCGCCCGGCGTGCCGACGGCCTGCAGGTGCCGCTTGCCGGAGCTGACGACGGCCCGGCCGGCGCTGCGGTAGGCGGGCCGCCACTCGGCGAGCTGCTGCTGGATGACCTCGTCCAGGTCGAAGGTGACGGCGGAGCCGGTGCGCGGATCGCGGGAGTTCGTCAGCAGCCGCTGCACGACGTCCGTCAGCCGCTCCACCTGCGTCAGCGCGATGGTCGCCTCCTCCTTCACCGTGTCCGGATCGTCGGTGAGGGTGATCTCCTCCAGCCGCATGGACAGCGCGGTCAGCGGCGTGCGCAGCTGGTGGGATGCGTCGGCCGCGAGGCGCCGCTCGGCGGTCAGCATGCGCCCGATCCGCTCGGCGGAGGAGTCCAGCACGTCGGCGACCCGGTCCAGCTCGGGGACGCCGTAGCGCTTGTGCCGCGGGCGCGGGTCGCCCGAGCCGAGGCGCTCGGCGGTCTCGGCGAGGTCGGTGAGCGGGGAGGCGAGCCGGTTGGCCTGCCGTACGGCGAGCAGGACGGCCGCGACCACGGCGAGCAGCGCGACCAGCCCGATGATCAGCAGGGTCCGGCCGACCTCGCGGGTCACCGCGGAGCGCGGCTCCTGCACGGTGACCGTCTCGCCCTCCTCGCCGTGCTGCGTGGCGTGGATGACGTCGCCCCGGGGCTTGGTGCCGATCTCGATGGGGTCCTTGCCGGGCATGCTGATCAGCACGTACTGGTCCGCACCGACCGGGTTGCGCAGCACGTCCGCGCTGACGTTCTCGGCGGCGATGATCCGGCTGTCGACGATGCTGGCCAGCCGCACCGCCTCGGACTCCACCCGTTCCTGGGCGCTGTTGCTGATCGTCCGCGTCTCGACGATCACCAGGGACACGCCGAAGACCGCGATCACCACCAGCACGACGGCAAGGGTGGACTGGATGAGACGGCGACGCACGGGGTCCTCCGGATGGGGGTGGCTCTACGCGTACCAGTGTGACAAGCCCCGAAGGACGCCCCGCGAGCCCGGCATGATCCGAACGAGTAGCAGGCCGTGTCCGCCTAGCTCTTCTCGAAGCGGAATCCGACCCCGCGCACCGTGGCGATGTACCGGGGGTTCGCGGCGTCGTCCCCGAGCTTCTTACGCAGCCAGCTGATGTGCATGTCGAGCGTCTTGGTCGACGACCACCACGTGGTGTCCCAGACCTCGCGCATGAGCTGGTCCCGGGTGACCACCCGCCCGGCGTCCCGCACGAGGACCCGCAGCAGGTCGAACTCCTTGGCCGTGAGCTGGAGTTCCTCCTCGCCCATCCAGGCGCGGTGCGACTCGACGTCGATGCGCACCCCGTGGGTGGCCGGCGGCTGCTGCGGCTCGGCGGCGCCGCGCCTGAGCAGGGCCCGCACCCGGGCGAGCAGTTCGGCGAGCCGGAAGGGCTTGGTGACGTAGTCGTCGGCGCCCGCGTCGAGACCGACGACGGTGTCCACCTCGTCGGCCCGCGCGGTCAGGATGAGGATGGGCACGGTGTGGCCGTCGGCGCGCAGCCGGCGGGCGACCTCCAGGCCGTCCATGCCGGGCAGGCCCAGGTCCAGCACGACCAGATCGATGCCGCCCTGCATGCCGGCGTCGAGCGCGGTGGGTCCGTCCTCGCGCACCTCGACCTCGTAACCTTCCCGGCGCAGGGCGCGGGCCAGCGGCTCCGAGATGGACGCGTCGTCCTCGGCGAGCAGTACACGGGTCATGGGGTGATGGTAGACCGCCCGCGTCCGCCGCCGGGGTGTGATCGGTTCCCGGGATTCTTACCTTCACGGCAGTCTGGTACGAACCATTGACCTGGGGATGCGATCGTAGGAGAGACCTTCGAAAAAGGTCTTGCGGTTCCCCCGACACCTGTGATCCGCGTCTCAAGTCCTTCCATATCCGGCAGTGTCCTGACGTACAGTGACGTGAACGCCTGTAGTACACCGGGGACCTTTGGCGGGCACTTGTCGCTGAAGGTCTCTTTTGTGTGCGGGCTGGTCGCCGACCAGCCTCGAAAGGAATGACCTCTGGCCGGGCTCCGGACGCGGTGACGCGTCACGGGGCGTGGATCCCGGTGGTCGCCGTCCGCCGTTCCGCGATCCGGAGCGGGCTCCCCCTGGGCGTGGGGATGGGCGTCCGACCCGCCGGTGCCGGCCGACACCCCCACCGGGCGCGCAACGCTCCAGCCGCGCGTCCCGACCAGCAAGGAACGACCATGGCGTCCAGCCTGACGAAGGACTCGGTCCGCCCGGGCACCCCCGGTTCCGAGAAGACCTTCTTCGGCCACCCCCGCGGACTGGCCACTCTCTTCATGACCGAGATGTGGGAGCGATTCTCCTACTACGGCATGAAGGCCCTGCTCACCGTCTACCTGCTCTCCGGCGGCCCCGGTGCCGGCAAGGGCAGCATGGGCGGCGGCCTGGCCATGGACGTGGCCACCACCACGGTGATCGTGTCCGTCTACTCGGCGATGGTGTACCTGCTCGCGATGCCCGGTGGCTGGCTCGGCGACCGCGTCTGGGGACCCCGCAAGACGGTGGCCATCGCCGCCGTGACGATCATGTCCGGCCACGTCGTGCTGGCCCTGCCCGGCGGTCAGGCCCCGTTCTTCGCCGGTCTGGCGCTGGTCGCGGCCGGTTCGGGTCTGCTCAAGGCCAACATCTCCACGATGGTGGGTCACCTGTACGACGGTCCTGACGACCCGCGTCGCGACGGTGGCTTCACGATCTTCTACATGGGCATCAACGCGGGCGCCTTCTTCGCTCCGCTGGCCATCGGCACCGTCGGCCAGAAGGTCAACTGGCACCTCGGCTTCGGCATGGCCGCGGTCGGCATGGCCGTCGGTCTCGCCGCGTTCCTGCTCGGCACCCGCCACCTGAACCCGCAGAGCAGCGTCGTCCCCAAGCCGCTGAGCGCCGAGGAGCGGACCTCCTCGCTGCGCAAGGGACTGACCTGGGTCATCATCGCGGCCGTGTTCTACGGCGTCGTGGGCGTCACCGGCCACTTCACGCTGAACTGGGCGATGATCCCGCTGACCGTCATCGGCCTGGTCATCCCGGCCGGTGTGCTGATGCGCATCAAGCGGGACAAGGAGCTGTCCTCCACCGAGCAGTCGAAGATGACCGGCTACATCTGGTTCTTCGTCGCGGCCGCCGTGTTCTGGATGATCTACGACCAGGGCGCGTCCACCGTGCAGGCGTTCGGTGAGGGCAAGGCCTCCAGCTCGCTGCTGGGCTTCGGCTTCCCGTCCTCCTGGTACCAGTCGCTGAACCCGCTGTTCATCATGGCGCTGGCCCCGGTCTTCGCCTGGGTCTGGATGTGGCTGAACCGGCAGGGCAGGGAGCCCAGCACCATCGTGAAGTTCTCGATGGGCCTGGTTCTGATCGGCGTGTCGTTCCTGTTCTTCCTGATCCCGCTGGGCATGGCCGCGAGCGGCACCGCGGTCAGCCCGATGTGGCTGGTCGGCATCTACTTCATCCAGACCGTCGGTGAGCTGTGCCTGTCGCCGGTCGGCCTGTCGGTGACGACCAAGATGGCCCCGGCCAAGTACGCCAGCCAGATGATGGGCGTCTGGTTCCTCGCGGTGACCGCGGGTGACTCCATCACCAGCCTGCTGTCCAACCCGGCCGTGGCCGGCGTCGACCTCAGCGGGTCCGGCGCGGTCCTGGTGGAGGCGGTCCTCGCCGTCCTCGCGGGCGCCGCCGTCTACATGTACCGCCGCAACGTGAAGTCCCTGATGGGCGACGTGCGCTGACCTGATCGAGGTTCCGTGCGGGGCCGTCGCGTCGAAGGACGCGGCGGCCCTCTCGGCGTGCCCGGCGTCGTGGTGGTCCGGCGTGAGGTGCGTCGTGGAGGCGGAGAGGCGAAGAGACGGAGAGCCGAAGAGGCGGCCCCGGAACCCCGGGGCCGCCTCTCAGGACGTCGCGCGGCTACGCGGGAGCGCCCAGCTCCGCCCACACCGTCTTGCCGGGGCGGCCCGTGGCGCGGACGACGCCCCAGTCCAGGCAGAGCCGCTGCACGATGAACATGCCGTGGCCGCCGGGCCGTCCGGCGCGGTGCGGGGTGCGCGGGGCCGGCTGGCCGGTGCCGCGGTCGGAGACCTCCAGCCGGATCACCTTGTTGTCGCAGGCGATGACCAGTTCGTCCGGGCCCTCGGCGTGCAGGCAGGCGTTGGTGACCAGTTCGGACACGACGAGCAGGACGTCCTCGGCGGCGGCCCGCTGGTCGGCGGTGGCGGCGGGCAGCCAGCCCCACGCGTACAGCGCCTGGCGGGTGAAGTCGCGGGCGAGCGGGACGACCCCGCTCTCGCCCTCCAGTCCGAGTCTGCGGACCTGCCGGCCCCGGGCGCTCTGCGCGCCGCCGGGCGGCCCGGACGGCACGGACGGCGCGGCTGCCCCCGTGGCTGCGCCGACGGCCGGCGCGGCCCCCTCGGACGCCCCGGAAGCGCCGCTGGGCTCCGGGCCGCGGTCGCCCGGCGAGTAAGGCCGGGTGGTGCTCATCAGCGCTTCACCTCACCGATTCACCAGTTCATGATTCAAAGGTCGGCACCCCATCCGGTGCCGGCCGGTCCGTACGTCGTCCGCTCGTCCCCCGCCCGCCGTCCGTGCGGATCTCCGCCCGTCCGTCGCAGCGAGTGCCGTCCGGGGGTCCCGTCCGGGCCGCTCGCCGGTTCCAAGTCCGGTCCGGCGGTGGGCGGCCCGGCAGGACGGCTCCGTGGTCCCCCTGCCCTCTCCTGCCCGACACATCCGGTGGGGACACCACCGGATTCGGCGTGACGAGCGCAACGCCCGGAGCGGCCGGCGCGAGAGGACCCCGACACGGGCTCAGTCGGTGCCGTCGGCCAGGGCCGCCTCGACGGAGTCGTGGACGGCGAAGACCGCCTCGGCCCCGGTGATCTCGAAGACGCGGGCGACCACCGGCAGCATTCCCGCCAGGTGGACCCCGCCGCCGGCGGCCTCCGCCTTCAGGCGGGCCCCCAGCAGGACGTTCAGTCCCGTGGAGTCGCAGAACTCCAGGCGCGAGCAGTCCACCACGAGCCGCGAGAAGCCCTTGGTCAAGAGGTCGTCGAGGGGCTCGCGCAACAGATCGGCGGTGTGGTGGTCGAGCTCACCGGCCGGTGTCACGACGGCGCTGGAGCCCTCCTCCCGCACCTCCACCAGAAGCCGGCCCGACTGTGCGCTGCCGACCGTCCCGTGGTCCATGCCGTCTCTCTCCCGAGGTCGTGGCTGTTGATGCCCTCGAACATTACGCCTTCCTCGCGCACTCCGACACCCGAACATCCGCACACAAACGGACATATATGGACAGAATGCACTTGCGATCGGCTCGGGGGAGCGGGTAGGGCTAGTAAAGACACGTATCCCTACACGCCGGCTTCGGAGGCGCCGCACACCGTAGTGCACCCACTGGCTTCGGCAGCCGTATGCCGAGAACGATGGAGGACCCCCATGTCACCCCGGCTCGACGCATCGCGTACCCCGATAGCGACGTCGACACCCCCACCGGATCAACTGGATCACCCCATCCCTTCCCTCGGCCTCTTCGAGGGACTACCGGAGATCCCCCCGTACGACGAGATCGGCGCCGTCGACGCGCGGGCCCTGTCCAAGACCCTCTTCGAGCGGCTGGAGTCGCTGGAGGAAGGGACGCACGAGTACGCGTACGTCCGCAACACGCTCGTCGAGCTGAACCTCGCGCTCGTGAAGTTCGCCGCCTCCCGCTTCCGCTCCCGCAGCGAGCCGATGGAGGACATCGTCCAGGTCGGCACCATCGGCCTGATCAAGGCGATCGACCGCTTCGAGCTCTCCCGCGGCGTGGAGTTCCCCACATTCGCCATGCCGACGATCATCGGCGAGATCAAGCGCTTCTTCCGTGACACCTCGTGGTCCGTGCGCGTCCCGCGCCGGCTGCAGGAGCTGCGGCTCGACCTCGCCAAGGCCGGGGACGAGCTGGCGCAGCAGCTGGACCGCGCTCCCACGGTCGCGGAACTCGCCGAGCGGCTCGGCATCTCCAACGACGAGGTCGTCGAGGGCATGGCCGCCTCGAACGCCTACACCGCCTCGTCGCTGGACGCCCAGCCCGAGGAGGACGAGACCGAGGGCGCCCTCGCGGACCGCATCGGGTACGAGGACCACGGCCTGGAGGGCATCGAGTACATCGAGTCGCTCAAGCCCCTGATCGCCGGCCTCAGCTCGCGGGACCGGCAGATCCTCTCCCTGCGGTTCGTGGCGAACATGACGCAGTCGGAGATCGGGGAGGAACTCGGCATCTCGCAGATGCACGTGTCCCGGCTGCTGTCGCGCACGCTGGTACGGCTGCGCAAGGGTCTGACCGTCGACGAATAGCCGGTCCGCACGACCGGTCGCACCCGCGCCCGAGGCGCGGAGTCCGTCCGGCCCCCGAGGGGACCGGGCGGACTCCGCGTGCCCGCGCCCACCCGTCCGCCCGCGCCGGACCGGACGGCCTTGCTGTTACCCGGGGAAACTCCTTCCCGCGGTCCCCGCACGCCACTAGGGTCACCCCCCAAACCGGCCGGTACGTCCGTGACTTGGCCTGGACGGCCGGGGTGTGAGGAGGCGGGTGGATGGCTCGGGCCGACGGTGCCGGCGACGACGTCGAGGCCGGCGACGCGGGCGGCGCGCGGTACGCGGACGCGTCCGACACGCGGCTCACCTCACTGCTGCGCGCCGGCACGCCCGCCGTCTATCCGGCGCTGCGGGAACTGCGCGCCCGTCACCAGCCTTCCGTCCTGGCCCACGCCCGGCGGTGCGCGGCGAGCGAGCCGGCCGCACGGCAGCTGGCGGCGCAGGCGTTCACCCTGGCCGCCCGCGAGACGGCACGCGGCGTGGACCCGGGCGTCCCGGTGCGGCTGCACCTGCTGCTGCTCACCGCCCGGCTGGCCGCGTCCTGGGCGCGCGACGAGCGCTCCGGCGGCCTGGACCCCGGCCTGCTGCTGGTGCTGAACGCGACGGGCGGCGAGGACCCCGCGCCGCCGCTGTTCCCGGCCTTCCGGTCACTGCCGCCGCGGGCCCAGGGGCTGGTCTGGTACGGGGCCGTGGAGGAGGAGGACGAGGACCGGACGGCCGCCTTCCTCGGCGTCACCCGCCAGGACGTGGTGTTCGAGACGCCGCGGGCGCTGCAGGACCTGGCCCGGGCCTGTCTGCGTACCCGGCTCGCCGCCTCCGAAGACCCCCGGTGCGGCGACTTCCGCCGGCTGATCGAGGAGGCGGTGCGGCCGGGCACCCCCCGTTCCAGCGCCGATCTGCACGCCCACATGGCGCACTGCGCGCACTGCACGGCGGCGTTCGAGGAGCAGACCGCGCTGCGTGACCAGCCGCGCACCGTGCTGGCCGAGGGGCTGCTGCCGTGGGGCGGCGCGGCCTACGTCACCCGGCGGCTGGAGGCCACCCCGCCCGCATCCGCGGGGCGGCCCGGTGCACGCGACACCGCCTGGCCGGCGTCCCGCCGCTACGCGCTGGCCTCGGCGGCGCTCGGGGTGGCGCTCGCGCCGCTGCTGCTCTTCCTGTTCACCCCGGGCGACGGCACCGGGGACCAGCGCGCGGCGGGCGCGGTGACCACGCCGACGGCGCCCGCGCGGGTCACCGTGACGGCGACGGTGCCCGGCCCTGCTCCGTCGCCTTCCCCCTCCGCGACGTCCAGGCCCCCCTCGCCCTCCCCCTCCGCCAGACCGACGCACCGGCCCACCCGTACGGCGCGCCCGGCGCCGTCGCCCACGCCGACCCCCGCGCCGGTGTATCCGCCGGGCCCGGTCTACGCGCAGGTGGTGAACGTGGCCACGGGCCGCTGCCTGGACGTGGCCGGCGACTTCCACGACGGCACGGACGTGGACCTGGAGCCCTGTGGCTCCGCTGCCACGCAGCGCTGGCGGGTCGACTCCTCGCGCGGGGTCCTGCAGTCGGCCGCGGACCCGGACTTCTGCCTGGACAGCCGCGGTTCCGTGGAGCGGGGCGTCGGCGTCTGGGACTGCGACTCGGTCGACGGCCGGAACGGCGCCAACCTGACGTTCACCGTCGACGGGGACGGGGTGATCCGCCCGGCCATCGCCATCGAGACCGGCCTGACCGCGCACGGCGGCGGCGAGTTGTCCTTCGACCCGCTGACCGGAGGCACGGCGCAGCGGTGGCGGGCGGGGAGCGCCTGACGGCCCGTCAGACCTCGCGCTCGCCGCGCCGCCAGACCTGGGTCACCAGGGGGACGCCGGGGCGGTAGGCCAGGTGGACGTGGCTGGGTGCGTCCAGGACGATCAGGTCGGCGCGGGCGCCGGGAGCCAGGCGTCCGACGTCGGTGCGGCGCAGGGCCGCCGCCCCGCCCGCCGTGGCCGACCAGACCGCCTCGTCCGGCGTCATCCCCATGTCCCGTACCGCGAGCGCGATGCAGAACGGCACCGAGGAGGTGAAGGACGAGCCCGGGTTGCAGTCCGTGGACAGGGCGACGGTGACGCCCGCGTCCAGCAGCCGGCGTGCGTCCGGCCACTCGGCACGGGTGGAGAACTCGGCGCCCGGCAGCAGCGTGGCCACCGTGTTGCCGCCCGCGAGGGCGTCGACGTCCGCGTCCGTGAGGTGGGTGCAGTGGTCGGCGCTGGCCGCGTCCAGCTCGACGGCCAGCTGGACGCCGGGGCCGTAGGAGAGCTGGTTGGCGTGGACGCGCGGGTGCAGGCCCTTGGCCCTGCCGGCGGTGAGGATCGCCCGGGCCTGGTCGCCGTCGAAGGCGCCCTTCTCGCAGAACACGTCGATCCAGCGGGCGTGCGGCGCGCAGGCGTCCAGCATCTCGCCGGTGACCAGGGCGACGTAGGCCGCCGGGTCGTCGGCGTGGTCCGGGGAGACGATGTGCGCGCCGAGGTACGTCACCTCGTCGGTGTGCCGGGCCGCGATGCGCAGGGCGCGGGACTCGTCGGCCACGGTGAGGCCGTAGCCGGACTTGGTCTCGAACGTGGTGGTGCCCTGGCGGAGGGCCTCGTCGAGGTACCGGGTGAGGTTGGCCTCCAGTTCCGCGTCGCTCGCGGCGCGGGTGGCCGCGACCGTGGTGCGGATGCCGCCCGCCGTGTAGGAGCGGCCGGACATGCGGGCGTTGAACTCCTGCGTGCGGTCACCGGCGAAGACCAGGTGGGAGTGGGAGTCCACGAAGCCCGGCAGCACCGCCCGGCCGCCCGCGTCGACCCGGTCGTCGGCGGCGGGTGCTTCGCTTGCCTCACCGGTCCACACGACGCGGTCGCCGTCGACGACGACGGCCGCGTCCCGGACCAGTCCGAGGGGGGATCCGTCTCCCTGCGAGGGATCGTTGGTGACCAGCGTGGCGATGTTGGTGATGACGGTGCTGCTGCTCATGGGTGTCCTCAGGGGTGGCCGGGTGGGGGTCGGCGGGCCTCAGCCGCGCAGTGCTTCGATCGCGGCCGTCAGTGCCCGCGGCACGTCCGGTACGAGGGCGTGGGCGCCGTCCCGTACGACATGGCGTCCGCCGACGACCGTGTGCCGTACGTCCGCCGCCGTCGCGGCGAACACGGCGGTCTCGGCACCGAGCCGCGGTACCGGGCCCGCCGTTCTGACCGAGTCGAGGGCGACGGTCGTGAAGTCGGCGAGCGCCCCCGCCTCCAGGCTGCCTGCGTCCTGCCAGCCCAGGGCCGCGTGGCCGTCGGCGGAGGCCGCGCGCAGCAGGGCGGCGGCCGTCCAGTGGCCCCGGGAGCGGGTGCGCAGCCGTTCGTTCAGCTCCATCGCGCGCGCCTCTTCGAGCAGGTCGACGACGGCGTGGCTGTCGGAGCCGAGGGAGAGCGGGGATCCGGCCCGCTGCAGGGCGGCGGCCGGGCCGATGCCGTCGGCCAGGTCGCGCTCGGTCGTCGGGCACATGCAGGTGCCGGTGCCCGAGCCGCCGAGCAGGGCGATGTCCTCGTCGGTGAGGTGGGTGTTGTGCACGCCGGTGGTGCGCGGCCCCAGGACGCCGTGGTCGGCGAGCAGCCTGGTGGGCGTGCGGCCGTGCGCGGCGAGGCAGGCGTCGTTCTCTGCGGTCTGCTCCGACAGGTGCACGTGCAGCGGGGCCCGGCGCTCCTCGGCCCACCGCGCCACGGTCGCCAGCTGCCCCGCGGGGACGGCCCGCACCGAGTGGACCGCCGCTCCGATCCGTGCGTGGCCTCGCTCCTTCAGGGCCGCACAGCGTTCGGCCCACGCCTGCGCGCTGCCGTCGGAGAAGCGCCTCTGGTGGATGTTGGGCGGCTCGCCGAAGCCGGAGGAGAGGTAGCAGGTGTCGAGGAGGGTGATCCGGACGCCCGCCTCGGCGGCTGCCGCGATCAGCGCCTCGCCCATGGCGTTGGGGTCGGCGTACGGGGTGCCGCCGGGCGCGTGGTGCACGTAGTGGAACTCGCCGACGCAGGTGATGCCGGCCAGGGCCATCTCGGCGTACACCCCGCGCGCGAGGGCGTGGTAGGTCTCCGGGGTCAGGCGGTCGGCGACGGAGTACATCACCTCGCGCCAGGTCCAGAAGGTGCCGGAGCCGACCTGGACGGTGCCGCGCAGCGCCCGGTGGAAGGCGTGGCTGTGCGCGTTCGCCAGGCCGGGCAGGGTGAGCCCGCGCAGGATCTCGGCGCCGGGCGGCGGCGTGGGCACGCCGGTGCGGACGGCGGTGATCCGGCCGTCCCGCGTCGTGAGGGCCACGCCCGGCTCGACGTGCGTGCCGAGCCAGGCGTGCTCCAGCCAGTAGGTCCGCGTGGTCACGTGCAGGCCAGCCCTTCCAGTACGTCGGCGAGCGCGTTCACCCCGGCCACGCAGTCGTCCTCGGCCGCGTACTCGGCCGGTGAGTGCGAGACACCGGTGGGGTTGCGCACGAACAGCATGGCGGTCGGGATGCTGCCGGAGAGGATTCCGGCGTCGTGTCCGGCACCGGTGCCCAGGACGGGCACCGTCAGGCCGGTGCCCTTGCCGAGGATGCGGCCGAGTTCGTCGCGCAGGGCGTGGTCGAACTCCACGACCGGCGTGAAGGACTCCCGGACGACGTCCAGGCCGGCGCCGTGGGCGTCGGCGTACTCGCGGGCCGCCTTCTCGATGCCGCCGACCACCGTGTCCAGGGTCTCCTGGTCGGCGGCGCGGGAGTCGAGCCAGCCGCGCACCAGCGAGGGGATCGCGTTGACCCCGTTCGGCTCCACCGCGATCTTGCCGAAGGTGGCGACGGCGCCGGCGAGTTCGGCCTCGCGGCGGGCGGCGAGGACGGTCTCGGCGTAGGACAGCATCGGGTCGCGGCGGTCCACCAGACGGGTGGTTCCGGCGTGGTTGGCCTCGCCCCGGAAGTCGAACCGCCAGCGGCCGTGCGGCCAGATGGCGCTGGCGACGCCGACCCGGTCGCCGGACAGGTCCAGCGCACGGCCCTGCTCGACGTGCAGCTCGACGAAGGCGCCGATCCGGGCCAGCCGCTCCGGATCGGCCCCGATGCCCTCGGGGTCGTACCCGGCGGCCTCCATGGCCTGCGGGAGGGTGACGCCGTTCCCGTCGGTGAGCCGGTGCGCCTGCTCGACGGTCAGCTGCCCCGCGGTGAGCCGGGAGCCGACGCAGGCGAGCCCGAACCGGGCGCCCTCCTCGTCGCCGAAGTTGACGACGGCGAGGGGCTTGGTGAACCGCGCTCCCCTGCCGCGCAGTTCGTCGAGGGCGGCGAAAGAGGACACGACTCCGAGGGGCCCGTCGAAGGCCCCGCCGTCCGGCACCGAGTCCAGGTGCGATCCGGTGACGACGGCGTCCCCGGCGGCCGGGTCCCCCAGCCAGGCCCACTGGTTGCCGTTCCGGTCGACCTCGTAGGCGAGCCCACGCGTCTCGGCCTGCTCCCTGAACCAGGCCCGGCAGTCGGCGTCGGCGCCGGTCCAGGCGTAGCGCCGGTAGCCGCCGGAGGCGGAGCTGCGGCCGACCGGCAGCAGCTCCGCCCACATGCTGTGGAAGCTCAACGCTCGCCGCCCTCACGCATGGGCACGCGCACGCCCCGCTCCCCGGCCACGGACTCCGCGATGTCGTACCCCGCGTCCACGTGCCGGATGACGCCCATGCCGGGGTCGTTGGTGAGCACGCGCCGGATCTTCTCGCCGCCCAGCTTCGTGCCGTCGGCCACCGTCACCTGGCCGGCGTGGATGGACCGTCCCATACCCACGCCGCCGCCGTGGTGGAGGGAGACCCACGAGGCGCCCGAGGCCACGTTGACCATGGCGTTGAGCAGCGGCCAGTCGGCGATCGCGTCGGAGCCGTCGAGCATGGCCTCGGTCTCGCGGTACGGGGAGGCGACGGAGCCGCAGTCGAGGTGGTCGCGGCCGATGGCCAGCGGTGCGGCCAGCTCGCCGGAGGCGACCATGTCGTTGAAGCGCTCGCCGGCCCTGTCGCGCTCGCCGTAGCCGAGCCAGCAGATGCGCGCGGGCAGGCCCTGGAAGTGGACGCGCTCGCCGGCCATCTTGATCCAGCGGGCGAGGGACTCGTTCTCGGGGAACAGGTCCAGGATCGCCTTGTCGGTCTTGGCGATGTCGGCCGGGTCGCCGGACAGGGCCGCCCAGCGGAAGGGGCCCTTGCCCTCGCAGAAGAGGGGGCGGATGTAGGCGGGGACGAAGCCGGGGAAGGCGAAGGCGCGGTCGTACCCGGCGAGCTGGGCCTCGCCGCGGATGGAGTTGCCGTAGTCGAAGACCTCGGCGCCGGCGTCCATGAAGCCGACCATGGCCTCGACGTGCTTGGCCATGGACTCGCGGGCCCGCGTGGTGAAGCCGGCCGGGTCCTTGGCGGCGGCGTCGGCCATGTCCTCGAAGGCGACGCCGACGGGCAGGTAGGCCAGCGGGTCGTGGGCGGAGGTCTGGTCGGTGACGATGTCGATGGGGGCGTTCATCGCGAGCAGCTGCGGGACCAGTTCGGCCGCGTTGCCGAGGACGCCGATGGACAGCGGCCTGCGCTGGTCGCGGGCCTCGGTGGCGAGCTGGAGCGCGTGGTCGAGGGAGTCGGCCCTCACGTCCAGGTACCGGTGCTCGATGCGGCGCTCGATGGCGCGCGGATCGCAGTCGATGCAGATGGCGACGCCGTCGTTCATGGTCACCGCGAGGGGCTGGGCGCCGCCCATGCCGCCGAGTCCGGCGGTGAGGGTGATGGTCCCGGCGAGGGTGCCGCCGAACTTCTTGGCGGCGACCGCGGCGAAGGTCTCGTAGGTGCCCTGGAGGATGCCCTGGGTGCCGATGTAGATCCAGGAGCCGGCGGTCATCTGGCCGTACATGGTCAGGCCGAGGGCCTCCAGGCGGCGGAACTCCTCCCAGTTGGCCCAGTCGCCGACGAGGTTGGAGTTGGCGATGAGGACGCGCGGGGCCCACTCGTGCGTCTGCATGACGCCGACCGGGCGGCCGGACTGGACCAGCATGGTCTCGTCCTGCTTGAGGGTGCGCAGCGTGCGGACCATCGCGTCGAAGGAGCGCCAGTCGCGGGCGGCCTTGCCGGTGCCGCCGTAGACGACGAGCTTGTCGGGGTGCTCGGCGACCTCGGGGTCGAGGTTGTTCTGCAGCATCCGCAGGGCGGCTTCCTGCTGCCATCCCAGGGTGCTCAGTTCCGTGCCGCGCGGTGCTCGTACGGGGCGGGGTCCCGACATCGTCTGCCTCCTCCTTGTTGCTGCGTCTATTCACATCCTGACCGCCTGAATAGAACTAGTCAATACATGGGGTCGGCCGCGTCCGCGCCCGGCAGGTGTTTGGCTGGAAGCACCGGTGGCCGAGAGGACGGGGAAGCGGTGGAGCACGACATCCACGACATCGAGGAAGCGGCCGGGGAGCGCGCCGGCCGGCGGGACCGGGCGGTGCGGGCGGCGGTCGAGCAGGGCCTGCTGGGCCCGGACGCGGCCGTGGTGGGGCTGCTGGACGTCACCGGCATCCGGCGGTCGGCGGCGGCCCTGCGGGCGGCGTTCGAAGCGGTGACGGCGCCCGGCACGCCGGTGCTGCACGCCTTCGCGGTGAAGGCGACCCCGCTGGTGCCGGTGCTGCGGCTGCTGCACGAGGCGGGGATCGGCGCGGAGGTGGCGAGCCCCGGCGAGCTGGCGCTGGCGCGGGCGGCGGGGGTGCCGCCCGCGCGGACGGTGCTCGACTCGCCCGCCAAGACGCCGGCGGAGCTGCGCGAGGCGCTGGCGCTCGGCATCGCCGTGAACGCCGACAATCCGCAGGAGCTGGACCGGCTGGACGACCTGATGCGGTCCGCGCCCAGCCGCTCCCCGCTCGGCATCCGGGTCAACCCGCAGGTCGGCGGCGGCTCGATCGGCGCCACGTCCACGGCGACCCGGACATCGAAGTTCGGGATCGCCCTGCGCGACGAGGGGGCGCGCGAGTGGGTCGTGCGGGCGTACCTGGAGCGGCCGTGGCTGACCCGGCTGCACGCGCACACCGGCTCGCAGGGCATCCCGCTCCCGTTGCTGGCGCGGGGCGTGGCGGAGACGTACGCGCTCGCCGAGGAGATCAACGGGCGCGCCGGGCGGCGGCAGGTCGACACCCTCGACATCGGCGGCGGGCTGCCGGTGAACTTCGCCGCCGAGGAGACGGCGCCGACCTACGCCGGGTTCGCGCGGCTGCTCGCCGAGGAGGTGCCGGGGCTGTTCGACGGCCGGTACGGGCTGGTGACCGAGTTCGGACGGTCGCTGCTGGCCAAGCACGGCACGGTGGTCGCGCGGGTGGAGTACACCAAGAGCGCGGGCGGCCGGCGGATCGCGGTGACGCACGCGGGCGTGCAGGTGGCGACGCGGACGGTCTACGCGCCGGGGGCCTGGCCGCTCAGGATCGCCGCCTACGACGCCGAGGGGCGCCCGAGGACGGGGCCGGAGGCGGTGCAGGACGTGGCGGGACCGGCCTGCTTCTCGGGCGACCTGCTGGCCGAGGGGCGCGCGCTGCCCGTGCTGGAGCAGGGCGACTACGCGGCCGCGCTCGACACGGGCGCGTACTACTTCGCGCACCACTACGCCTACAACTCCCTCGCCCGGCCGGCCATCCACGGCTTCGTGCCGGACGGTTCGGGCGGGATCGCCTTCGCGACCGTCCGGGAAGCGCAGACGATCGCCGAGGTCGTGGCCGAATCCGGCGGGGCGCACGCGTCCGCGCTCACCACCCCGCACGCGCCCGGGAGCCGTTGACACGCTCCCGCCGCCCCCGGACAGATGGAGCAACCGCCCTGGAAGACAGGTCAGTTGACCCACTCTAGTACGCCGGGCGCACGTTCCACCGGAAAATGCCAAAGGCCTCACCCGCCGCACATACGTTGCGTAGTCTCTCTGTCACTCAACCGGAGTCACAGGCGGGAGGGGAAGCCAAGGTGCCCGGAATCGACGAGTGCCTGCTGGAAGCGATGCGACTGCCCGGCGCCCGGGGGGCCGCGCTGGTGGACTGGACGAGCGGGCTGGCCCTCGGCACGGTCGGGGACGCCCCGGGCGGCGACCACGAGACGACCGCGGCCGAGGCCGCAGAACTGGCCCGGATGGCCGCCGAGCACGGCGCGTTCACCGCCGGGGGCCGGCCGGACGACCGGCCCGCGCTGGAGGACGTGATCGTCAGCAACCGCGACAGCTACCACCTGCTCCGGTTCGTGGACACGTCCTTCGACAGCAGCGTCTTCCTCCACCTCTGGCTCGGCCGCGAGGAGGGCAACCTCGCCCTCGCCCGCATCCGGCTCGGCGAGATGGCCGCCCGGCTGGTGCTGGGATGACCGCGCTGAGAACACCGCCGCCGCCCCTGCCGGTACGGGACAAGGCGGTCACGCGCGCGCTGTCCCCGATGCTGACCCGGCTGGCCGAGGAACGGGCCACCGGTGTCCTGCTGCGCGAACACGGCACCCTGTACCTCGCCGAGGGCCGGGTGGTGCACGCCGAGAGCGCGTTCGCCCCGGGCCTCGACGTGCTCCTCACGGCCCACGGCACCCTCGCCGGCGCCGCCTGGCAGCGGGCCGTCGCCGACACCCCGGGTCCGCTCCAGGCCGCCGAACTCCTCCTGGACCTGGGGCGGCTGCCGGCGGGCGCGCTGGAACTGTGCCATCTGGACGCGCTGTACGACGCCGGGTACTTCGCACTGGCGCCGAGCAGCAGCCCGGGCCGGTTCCGCTACGACAACACGCCCCGGCTCGGCCCCCTGCCCTCGGTCCCGGTCGTGGCGCTGGAACGCGAGACACTGCGCCGCCGCCTGCTGCTGCACCGGCTGTGGCCCGACCCGGCCACCGACAGCGCCCCGCTGGTGCGCGCGGAGCAGCGGAGCGCCTCACCGGTCACGCCCCGGCAGCGGGCGGTGCTGGACCGCGTGGACGGCGTCCGCACGGCCGCCGGGATCGCCCGGAACCTGGGCCGCCAGGCCTTCCACACGCTCGTCGACGTGCGCCGGCTCGCGGCGGCCGGCCACGTCGTCCCGGCGGCGCAGGTGTTCGCGCATCCCGCCCCGCCGCCCCCACCCCCGGTCACCGACCCCGACATCGCGCTGCTGAAGAGGCTCAGGGATGCGCTGGAGGCGCTTTGAACGGCACCGCCCCGCCGAGAGGAGAGAGCTGATGGTGTCCGAGGAGGACCACCGGACCGTCCTGGCCGAGCTGCACCGGCTGCGTAGCCGGGTGCCCCAGCTCACCGGCGCGCTCGCGGCCGGCGTCGACGGCCTCGTCGTCGCCCACGACACCCCCGGGGTCGACCCGGAGGGCCTGTCGGCGCTCACCGCCGCCGCGCTCGGCGTCTCGGTCCGGGTCGCCGACGCCACCGGACACGGCGGCCTGCGCGAACTGCTGGTACGCGGCGAGCGCGGCTACGTCGCCACCTACGCCGCCGGCCGCACCGCCGTGCTGACCCTGCTGGCCCAGGACCGGGTCAACGTCGGCCGGCTGCACCTCGAGGGACGCCGGGCCGGCGCCCGGATCGGGGAGCTGCTCGACGCGGCCGAAGCCGCGGCCCGGACCGCCCGCGCGGCCGAACGGCCACTGGGCGCCGTCAGCGCCGCACCCCCCACCCGTGTCCGAACCACCCGAACACCCCGCACCAACGGCGCCGACGCGCGCACCGCAACCGACAGTTGAACCCTCCGGGAGGAACCGCCATGGCCAACACCGAGACCGCGCTGAAGGAAGCCCTCACCTCCATCGAGGGCGCCACCGGGGTCGCGCTCGTCGACTACACCAGCGGCATGGCGCTGGGCACGATGGGCGGGAGCAAGACCTTCGACCTGAACGTGGCCGCCGCCGGCAACACCGACGTGATCCGCGCCAAGATGCGCACGATGGAGATGCTGGGCCTCAAGGGCGACATCGAGGACGTCCTCATCACCCTCTCGGACCAGTACCACCTGATCCGCCTGCTCAAGAGCCGCGGCGGCAACGGCCTCTTCCTCTACCTGGTCCTCGACGCGGCCCGGGCGAACCTGGCGATGGCCCGGCACCAGCTGAAGCGGATCGAGGCCGAGCTGGAGGTCTGAGGCCGCCCGCCGGACGGCGTCAGACCGGGGCAGCGGTACGGCGGCGGGCCCCGCCCGGGGCCGCGTCGCCGGCCGCGACGCCCGTGCCGCGCAGCCCCTTGACGGCCTTGCCCGCCGGGCCGCCGCCACACCGGTCGAGCCAGTCGACCCGCACCCACAGCAGCGTCTGCCCGGCCCGCTCGCGCCGTCCGAGCCACGCGGCCTTCAGCCGGAGCCCGGCACCGAGCCCGGCCAGCAGCATGCCGCCCGCCGCGGGCACGGCGAGGGAGCCGCCGAGCGCGGCCACGAAGGCCAGGAGCAGCCACCAGCGGTGCCCCCGGCGCCAGTTGCGCACGGTCACCGCCCGGTCCTGCAGTACGTCGTACCTGCCCGCGCGTACCACCCCGCGCAGCAGCGCGGTGTACCGGCGCCGCCGGACCAGCGCCGCTGCGGCCCCGCCCACCAGGAACAGCGCGGCGCCGGTCAGCACACCGATCCGGCGTCCGGTCACGCCGGGCACCAGCACACCCGTCCCCGCGGCGAACACCCCGAGCCACCACAGCGGTGCGGCCCCGGCCCGTACCACGACGGCCACCCGGGCCAGTCCCTGTCCTCCTCGTCCTCCACGCCCTGCGCGTTCTCCACGTTCCGCGCGCGCCACGTCGGCCTCCCGTGTCACGTCCGTGCCCAACACCCCTGTCGGGCAGGGAAGCTAGCGGCAGAACGTGAGACGAATATGAGAGCGCCCCCGCGTCACTCCACGAACAGGCCGCGCGAGGACGCCTTCGCGTCGAACTCCTCCAGGCGGGCCTGGGCGTCCGGCAGGTCGTCGCAGAGCGCCTCCAGCAGCACCCGGCCGAGCAGCATCGGCGCGCACGCCGTGTCGAAGGCCAGCCCGGTGCCGACCGCGGCGGGCAGCAGCAGGTCGGAGTGCCTGGCGACCGGCGCGAACGCCGAGTCGGCGACCGTGACGACGGTCAGGCCCGCGTCCTGGGCGTAGGCGAGGGTGTCGACGACCTCGCGCGGATGCCGGGGCAGCGCGAAGCACAGCAGCGCGGAGGCGCCCGCGCGTACGGCGGCGTCGATGCGGTCGTGGATCATCGTGCCGCCCTCGTTGAGCAGCCGGACGTCCGGGTGGACCTTGGCGGCGAAGTACGCGAAGCCGTAGGCCTGGGATGCGGCGGCGCGCAGCCCGAGCACCGGCAGCGGCCGGGACGCGGCGAGGATCCGGCCGGCCCGCTGCACCGGCCGGGGGTCGGCGAGCAGCTCGGCGAGGTGCCGGAGATTCTCGATCTCGGCCTCGACGGCCTGCTGGTACTCGTTGTACTCGCCGGCCCCGGCGGTGGGCTCGGCCGGGACGACCTCGCGCAGGTGCCTGCGCAGGGCGGGATAGCCGTCGAAGCCCAGGGCCACCGCGAACCGGGTCACCGAGGGCTGGCTGACCCCGGCCAGCTCGGCCAGCTCCACGCTGGACAGGAAGGGCACGTCGGCGGCCCGGCGCACCATGCTGTGCGCGATGCGGCGCTGGGTCGGCGTGAGCCGGTGGCCCTCGAACAGCGCCTGGAGCCGGGTGGCCGGGCTGTCGGCCGCACCGGACGTCCCGGCGGACGTCCCGGCGGCCGTCGCGGCCGTACTCCTGTCCACGCTCATGACGCGCTCCCCCTCCAGATGTCCGTCGGCCGGTCGAGCGGCGGAATCTGCCCCTCGGCGGGCGGGGCGCAGGCCGCGCGTACCCCGGTGCTCCGGGAGAGTACAGCGGTGCGGAACGGCATCGGGCCTCCTCCCGGAACCTATTCAGACACCATGAACTCTGCATGACTCTATGCATCCGGGCAAGGGGCGTCCGCCCCGGACAGGGGGGTTGTCCCCAGTGCGCCGGGGTCCGCCCGCTCCCTAAGGTGGCCTGCATGAGCGCACTGGACCCCCGGGACGTCGACCTCACGAAGGACCCGGACCTGAGGAAGGACCTCGACGCCACCGTGCGGGCACGCGCGGAACTGGGCGAGGAGTACGACTCCGCGCTGGCCGACTCCTTCCTGGAGCAGGTCGGGCGGCGCATCGACGACATGGTGGACCGGCGGGTCCGGCGGCACCTGGCCGAGGAGCAGATGGCCGCGGCACGCGGGAGCCGGCGGCCGAAACCGGCCGACTCCTGGGCCGAGCGGTACGGGTTCGCCCTGATCACGCTGGTCCTCGCGATCCCGCTGTCCTCGATCGCCGCGGCCCTGGCCGGCCTGGCCGGCCTCGTGGTGGCCTGGCTCGGCATCGTCGGCGTCAACGTCGTGCAGGCCGTCCGGCTCAACCCGGAGCTGTTCGCCGGCCGGCACACCACCCGGGACCGGCCCGCCGAGGACGACTGACCGCACCGGCCGCGGTGGCCGGCGCGGCCGGCGCGCTCGCCCGTCCGGGCCTCACTCCACGGTCACGGACTTCGCCAGGTTGCGCGGCTGGTCCACCTCGTTGCCCCGGGCGGTGGCCAGTTCGCACGCGAAGACCTGCAGCGGCACCGTCGCCACCAGCGGCTGCAGCAGCGTCGGCGTCACCGGGACGCGGATCAGATGGTCGGCGTAGGGGACCACCGCCTCGTCCCCCTCCTCCGCGATCACGATCGTACGGGCGCCCCGGGCCCGGATCTCCTGGATGTTGGAGACGATCTTGTCGTGCAGGACCGACCGGCCGCGCGGCGACGGCACGACCACGACCACCGGCACGTCCTCCTCGATCAGCGCGATCGGCCCGTGCTTGAGCTCGCCCGCCGCGAAGCCCTCGGCGTGCATATAGGCCAGCTCCTTGAGCTTGAGCGCGCCTTCGAGGGCCACCGGGTAGCCCACGTGCCGGCCCAGGAACAGCACCGTGTTCTTGGTGGCCAGGGTGCGGGCCAGGGCCCGTACCGGCTCCATCGTCTCCAGGACCCGCTCGACCTCCTCCGAGATGCGGGACAGGTCCCTGATGACCGCCTGGATCTCGTCGCCCCACTTGGTGCCCCGGACCTGCCCGAGGTACAGGGCCACCAGGTAGCAGGCGACGAGCTGGGTGAGGAAGGCCTTCGTGGAGGCGACGGCGACCTCCGGGCCCGCGTGCGTGTACAGCACCGCGTCCGACTCGCGCGGGATCGTGGAGCCGTTGGTGTTGCAGATCGCCAGCACCTTGGAGCCCTGTTCGCGGGCGTGCCTGAGGGCCATGAGGGTGTCCATGGTCTCGCCGGACTGGGAGATGGCGATCACCAGCGACCGCCCGTCCAGGATCGGGTCCCGGTAGCGGAACTCGCTGGCCAGCTCCACCTCGCACGGGATGCGCGTCCAGTGCTCGATGGCGTACTTGGCGATCAGGCCGGCGTGGAAGGCCGTACCGCAGGCGACGATGACGACCTTGTCGATCTCGCGCAGCTCGGAGGGGCTGATCCGCACCTCGTCCAGGGTCAGCGAGCCGGACGGGTCGATCCGCCCGAGGAGCGTGTCGGCGACCGCCTTGGGCTGCTCGGCGATCTCCTTGAGCATGAAGTAGTCGTAGCCGCCCTTCTCCGCGGCGGAGGCGTCCCAGTCCACGTGGTAGGAGCGGACGTCGGCCGGGCGGCCGTCGAAGCCGGTCACGGTGACGCCGTCGCGGCGCAGCTCCACCACCTGGTCCTGGCCCAGTTCGATCGCCGACCGCGTGTGGGCGATGAACGCGGCGACGTCGGAGGCCAGGAACGCCTCGCCCTCGCCGACGCCCACCACCAGCGGGGAGTTGCGCCGCGCGCCGACGACCACGTCCGGTTCGTCGGCGTGCACCGCCACCAGCGTGAACGCGCCCTCCAGCCGGCGGCACACCAGCCGCATCGCCTCCGCCAGGTCGGCGGTCGCCGAGAACTCCTCCGCCAGCAGGTGGGCGACCACCTCCGTGTCCGTCTCGGAGGCCAGCTCGTGGCCCCGCTCGGCCAGCTCCGCCCGCAGCACCGCGAAGTTCTCGATGATGCCGTTGTGGACCACCGCGACGCGGCCGGCGTTGTCCAGGTGCGGATGCGCGTTCGCGTCCGTGGGGCCGCCGTGCGTGGCCCAGCGCGTGTGGCCGATGCCCGTCGAGCCCGTCGGCAGCGGCCGCTCGACCAGGGCCTTCTCCAGGTTGACCAGCTTGCCGGCGCGCTTGGCCGCGGCCAGCCCGCCGTCCGCGAGCACGGCGACGCCCGCCGAGTCGTACCCGCGGTACTCCAGTCTCTTCAGCCCGGCCATCACGACATCGAGCGCCGACTGCGACCCTACGTATCCCACGATTCCGCACATGAGCGGCAGCCTACGGCGCGCCGACGCCCCGAACAGGGCTCCGTCTGCCCGAAAGCGGAAATTCCCACCGCCGTACGAAGGCGGCTTCCGGCCGGTACGGGTGCGTGACGGAGCCCACCCGCCGTCCCGTTCAAACTCCGTTAACAATGGACTGTGATCTCACCGGTCTCCTCGATGCCCCGGAGCGCCCACCGGCACAGGCCGGAGGCGACTCCCTACGTCGACCTCACCCGCGCCGAGTGGAGCGCGCTGCGCGACAAGACGCCGCTGCCGCTCACCGCCGAGGAGGTGGAGAAGCTCCGCGGCCTCGGCGACGTCATCGACCTCGACGAGGTGCGGGACATCTACCTGCCGCTCTCCCGGCTCCTCAATCTCTACGTCGGCGCCACCGACGGTCTGCGGGGCGCGCTGAACACGTTCCTCGGGGAGAAGGGCTCCCAGTCCGGCACCCCGTTCGTCATAGGGGTCGCCGGCTCCGTGGCCGTGGGCAAGTCCACCGTGGCCCGGCTGCTCCAGGCCCTGCTCTCCCGCTGGCCCGAACACCCGCGCGTGGAGCTGGTCACCACGGACGGCTTCCTGCTGCCCACCAGGGAGCTGGAGGCCCGCGGCCTGATGTCGCGGAAGGGTTTCCCCGAGTCCTACGACCGCCGGGCCCTCACCCGCTTCGTCGCCGACATCAAGGCCGGCAAGGACGAGGTCTCCGCGCCCGTCTACTCCCACCTCATCTACGACATCGTCCCCGGCGAGAAGCTCACCGTGCGCCGCCCGGACATCCTGATCGTCGAGGGCCTGAACGTCCTGCAGCCCGCCCTGCCCGGCAAGGACGGCCGCACCCGGGTCGGTCTCGCCGACTACTTCGACTTCAGCGTGTACGTCGACGCGAGCGCCGAGGACATCGAGCGCTGGTACCTCAGCCGCTTCCGGAAACTGCGCCGAACGGCCTTCCAGAACCCGAACTCGTACTTCCGCAAGTACACCCAGGTCTCCGAGGAGGAGGCCCTCGACTACGCCCGCAGCCAGTGGCGGACGATCAACAAGCCCAACCTGACCGAGAACATCGCCCCCACCCGCGGCCGCGCCGCCCTCATCGTGCGCAAGGGCGCCGACCACAAGGTGCAGCGGCTACGCCTGCGCAAGCTGTGACGTGTCCCTGCCGGGGCTGTTAGAAAGGGCGTCATGCTGCATCTGCGCCTGATCACCCCGGCCGGGACGACGGACGAGGTGGTGCGCCTGATCGACAAGACGGTCGGCACCGCACACCTCGTGGTCCTGCCGGGAGCCGCCCGCGATCCCGCCGGGGACGTCGTGCTGTGCGACGTGGCCCGCGAGGCGGGCGACGAACTGCTCACCTCGCTGCGCGAACTGGGACTGGACCGGACCGGGTCCATCGCGGTGGAGACCGTCGACCTCTCCTTGTCCCGGCGGGCGGACGAAGCGGAGCGGGAGGCCCCGGGTGAGGGCGCGGACGCGGTGCTGTGGGAGGGCCTGACCGACGCGACCCACGAGGAGTCGACGCTGTCGGTCACCTACGTGGCCTTCATCACCCTGGCCACCATGATCGCGGCCTGCGGCGTGGTGCTGGACAACGCCGTGCTGATCGTGGGCGCGATGGCGGTGGGCCCGGAGTTCGGCCCGCTGGCCGGCATCTCCACGGCGCTGGTGCAGCGGCACCCGCGTCTGGCCTGGCGGTCGGTGATCGCGCTGCTGGTGGGTTTCGCGGCCGCCATGGCGCTGACGTCCGCGTTCAGCCTGTTCATGGACGCGGTCGGGCTGTTCAGCAAGGACCGGCTGGAGGCCGACCGGCCCAACACCGGCTTCATCTACGCCCCGGACTGGTTCTCGTTCGTCGTGGCCGTGCTCGCCGGGATCGCCGGCACCCTGTCGCTGACGTCCGCCAAGTCCGGTGCCCTCGTCGGCGTCGCCATCTCCGTGACGACCGTGCCCGCCGCCGCCAACGCGGCCGTGGCACTCGTCTACGGCGACACCCACCAGGCCGTGCGTTCCTCCGAACAGCTGCTGCTCAACCTGCTCGGCATCGTCGTCGCCGGAACACTCACGCTGCTGGCCCAGAAGCACTTCTGGAAACGGCGGCGACAGCGGGCCTGAGAGCGGGGCGCCGGTGCGCCCCGCACCCGGGTCTCAGCCCAGCGCCGACTTCACGGCGTCCGCCAGCCGGCCGGCGACGGAGCGGGCCTGCTCGATGTCAGCGGCCTCGACCATGACCCGCACCAGCGCCTCGGTGCCCGAGGGCCGCAGCAGCACCCGGCCCGTCCCGCCCAGCTCACGCTCGGCCTCGGCGACGGCGGTGGCCAGGTCGGCGGAGGTCTTCACCCGGGACTTGTCCACGTCCGGCACATTGATCAGCACCTGCGGCAGCCGCTCCATGACGGACGCCAGCTCCCGCAGGGACCGCCCGGTCTGGGCGACCCGGGCCGCCAGCAGCAGGCCGGTCAGCGTGCCGTCACCGGTCGTCGCGTGGTCGAGGACGATCACGTGCCCGGACTGCTCGCCGCCCAGGGCGTAGCCGTGCGCCTTCATCTCCTCCAGCACGTACCGGTCGCCGACGGCGGTCTGCACGAACCGGATGCCCGCCCGCTCCATCGCCAGCTTGAAGCCGAGGTTGGACATCACGGTCGCGACGACCGTGTCGGCCCGCAGCTCGGAGCGCTCCCGCATCGCCAGCGCGAGCACGGCGAGGATCTGGTCGCCGTCGACCTCCTCGCCGGTGTGGTCCACGGCCAGGCACCGGTCGGCGTCGCCGTCGTGCGCGATGCCGAGGTGCGCACCGTGCTCGACGACGGCGGCCTTCAGCTTGCCCAGGTGGGTCGAGCCGCACCCGTCGTTGATGTTGAGCCCGTCCGGCTCGGCGCCGATCGTGACGACCTCGGCGCCCGCGCGGGAGAACGCCTGCGGCGAGACGCCCGAGGCCGCGCCGTGCGCCTCGTCCAGGACGATCCGCAGTCCGTCGAGCCGGTTGGGCAGCACCGACAGGAGGTGGGCGATGTACTGCTCGGCGCCCTCGTCGTACGGCCGCACGCGGCCGACCCCGGCACCCGTCGGCCGCTCCCAGGGCTCGCCGTGACGGTGCGACTCGTAGACCGCCTCGATCCGGTCCTCCAGCTCGTCGGCGAGTTTGTGCCCGCCGCGGGCGAAGAACTTGATGCCGTTGTCCGGCATGGCGTTGTGACTGGCGGAGAGCATCACGCCGAGGTCGGCGCCGAGCGCGCCGGTGAGGTGGGCGACGGCCGGGGTGGGCAGCACGCCGACGCTGAGCACGTCCACGCCCGCGCTGGCGAGGCCCGCGACCACGGCGGCCTCCAGGAACTCCCCGGACGCGCGTGGGTCCCGTCCGACCACCGCCGTCGGCTTGTGGCCCTCGAAGGTGCCCGACTCGGCCAGCACGTGCGCCGCGGCGACGGAGAGGCCGAGGGCCATCTCGGCCGTCAGATCCGCGTTGGCGACACCGCGCACGCCGTCCGTGCCGAAGAGTCGTCCCACTTGTCCTCCTGAGGAGCTGTCAGTTGCGATGGCGGTCGCCGCCTGAACATCCCATCACACTAGCCTTTGAGCGTCTTGTGCCGTTATACGCCCTTGGGCTGGGATAGACGAACGCCCCGGCAGCACAGTGGCGTGCCGCCGGGGCGTTCGGAGTACGAGCAGGCAGCTGTGATTAGCGCTTGCTGTACTGCGGAGCCTTGCGGGCCTTCTTCAGACCGGCCTTCTTGCGCTCGACCGCACGGTCGTCGCGCTTGAGGAAGCCGGCCTTCTTCAGCGGGCCGCGGTTGTTGTCGACGTCGGCCTCGTTCAGCGCACGGGCGACACCGAGACGGAGCGCACCGGCCTGACCGGAGACACCGCCACCCGCGATGCGGGCGATGACGTCGTAACGGCCCTCGAGCTCGAGCACCTTGAAGGGCTCGTTGACTTCCTGCTGGTGCACCTTGTTCGGGAAGTAGTCCTCGAGGGTGCGACCGTTGATCTTCCACTTGCCGGTGCCCGGGACGATCCGGACGCGGGCGATGGCGTTCTTGCGGCGGCCCAGGCCGGCGGCCGGCTGGGGCTCGCCGAAGCGGGAGGCCATGGACTCCGAGGTGTACTCGCCCTCGACGGGGACCTCGGACTCGGTGGTGTAGCTGTCGATGTCAAGCTCTTCGAGCGGCTGCTCGGCAGTGGTCTCGGCCACGATTCTCCTCAGATTCTCTTCAGTCTTAGGGGGTGGCCGGACTTACTGCGCGACCTGGGTGATCTCGAACGGCACCGGCTGCTGGGCAGCGTGCGGGTGCTGGTCACCCTTGTAGACCTTCAGCTTCGAGAGCATCTGACGGCCCAGGGAGTTCTTGGGGAGCATGCCCTTGACGGCCTTCTCGATGGCCTTCTCCGGGTTCTTGTCCAGCAGCTCGTCGTAGCGCACGGAGCGCAGACCGCCCGGGTAGCCCGAGTGGCGGTACGCCATCTTCTGGGTGCGCTTGTTGCCGGAGAGGTGCACCTTGTCGGCGTTGATGACGATGACGAAGTCACCAGCGTCGACGTGCGGCGCGTAGATCGGCTTGTGCTTGCCCCGGAGGAGGGTCGCTGCGGTAGTGGCGAGACGGCCCAGGACGACGTCCTGAGCGTCGATGACGTGCCACTGGCGCGTCACATCGCCGGGCTTGGGGCTGTACGTACGCACGGTTCGTAGCCTTCGCTTCGAGTGAATGGTCCTGAACAGGTCACCGAAACGATCACGACAGCCCTGACCGCACAGCGGTGACGCAAACCGCGTGCTGGTCGCTGGTCATCGGCCCGGTGGACCGGTGTAAGGGCCCGTCCCGTGAGAATGAGCAAGCCAATACACAACGAAGAAGCAGGTTACCTGGGCGCCCCCGGACGGGTCAAAACGAGGCCCTTCCCCCTCATGTCGCGGGACAAACGAGGCATGAGGGCAACGGCGCTCCTGCACCCCGCGCCCCCCGTCTAAGATGCGCCCCATGAGTTACGGGCAGGGGGGACCCCAGTCTCAGTGGGATCCCTGGAAACCTAATTCCCAGCAGCCGTGGAGCAGCGGGGGCGATGACGGGACTCCGGACTGGGCCGCGCTCGCGGAGGCCTCGGAGACCCGCACCAAGCGCCGCAAGCTGCTCTTCATCGGCGGTGGCGCACTCGCCACGGTCGCGGTCGGCACGGCCGTCGCGATGGCCGTCGTCTCCGCGAACGGCGGCGACGACCCGCAGGCCGGTCCCAGCAACCTGCCCGCCAGCGCCTCCGTGCCCGGTTCGGGCAGCGCGGAGCCGTCCTTCGAGCCGACCAGCGCCCCGCCGCCGCTGGACCCGAAGGACTTCATATCCAGCGCCAAGAAGGACACCGCCCCGCTCAGCCCCGTCACCCTGTTCCCGGGCACGCGGCTGACCATGGGCGACACGGTGTACAGGAAGGGCGCCACGGCCGACACCACGAACTGCGCCTCGGCCGTCGGCGGCAACCTGCCGAAGGTCCTCACGGCCAACGGCTGCACCCGCCTGATCCGCGCCAGCTACGCGAAGGACGGGATCGCGGTCACCGTCGGCGTCGCCGTCTTCGACACCGAGGCCCAGGCCACCAAGGCCAGGACCGAGGCCGGCAGCAAGAAGAGCCTGGTGCACTCCTTGCCCGGCAAGGGCATCAAGAACTTCTGCGACGCCGCGATCTGCCGCACCACGACCAACGCGTACGGCCGCTACGCCTACTTCACGATCAGCGGCTTCACCAACGGCAAGAACGTCACCACCAAGGACACCAAGGTCTTCGGCGCCGGTGACGACCTGGCCCAGTTCGCCTTCAACCAGATCCACCGCCGCGGTGAGGCCCAGGCCTCCGCGGCGGCGAACCACCAGTAGGTCAGCAGCACCCCGCCGAGGGGAGCGAGCGCTTGTTCCGCGCCTCCCTGCTGCGCGCGGCGAGCAGCTCGTCGGCGGGGTAGCCGACCTCCTCCAGGGTCAGCCCGTGCGGCCGTACGACGTGCACGGCGGAGTCCCGGACCCCGGCGGCCAGCACCTTCCCGGGCCACTCGGGCCCCCGGTGCCCGTCCCCGACGAACAGCAGCGCGCCGATCAGCGAGCGCACCATGTTGTGGCAGAAGGCGTCCGCCCGGACCGTCGCGGTGATGACCCCGTCCGCGCCCTTGACCAGGCTCAGCTCCTGGAGCGTGCGGATCGTGGTGGCGCCCTCGCGGCGCTTGCAGTAGGCGGCGAAGTCGTGCTCGCCGAGCAGCGCCCGCGCGGCCTCGTTCATGGCGTCGACGTCGAGCGGCCAGTCGTGCCACAGCACGTGGCCGCGCAGCAGCGGGTCCACGCCTCCGGGGTTGTCGGTGACCCGGTACGCGTAGCGCCGCCAGACCGCCGAGAAGCGGGCGTTGAAGCCGCTGGGCGCCTCCCTGAGCGCCCACACCCTGACGTCCCTGGGCAGCCGGCCGGCGAGCCGCTTGAGCAGCTTCTGGTGGTGCTCGCGCCAGACCGCCTCCGGCAGGTCGACGTGGGCCACCTGCCCGCGCGCGTGCACCCCGGCGTCGGTGCGGCCGGCGACCGTCAGCTCGTACGTCTCCCGGGACCTCGTGACGGTCCGCAGCGCGTCCTCGATCTCCCCCTGCACGGTCCGCCTGCCGCCGGCCTGCTTGGCCCAGCCGTGGAAAGCGGTGCCGTCGTAGGACAGGTCGAGGCGGACACGGACGCAGCCGGGCTGTACTTCATCGCTCACGTGGAAATCCTCTCAGTACGCGAAAGCGGGCCCGCCCACAAGGGGCGGACCCGCTCAGCGCGAGGGCGTGCCTCAGGCGTCCTTGGACTCCTCGGCAGCGGCCTCCTCGGCCGGAGCCTCGGTGGCCTCGGTCTCCTGCGCCTTGGCCTCGTCGGCCTCCTTGACCGCACGCTTGGTGGCGGCCTCGGCCTCACCCACGGCGTTCTGCTGCACCGTCAGCGCCTCGACCAGCTCGATGACGGCCATGGGCGCGTTGTCGCCACGGCGGTTACCGATCTTGGTGATGCGGGTGTAGCCACCGGGACGGTTCTCGTACCGCGGGCCGATCTCGGTGAAGAGCGTGTGGACGATGCCCTTGTCCGTGATGACCTGGAGCACCTGGCGGCGGTTGTGAAGGTCGCCCTTCTTCGCCTTGGTGATCAGACGCTCGGCGTACGGGCGCAGGCGGCGGGCCTTCGCCTCGGTGGTGGTGATGCGGCCGTGCTCGAACAGCGACTTCGCGAGGTTCGCGAGGAGCAGCTTCTCGTGCGCGGCGCTGCCGCCCAGACGGGCACCCTTGGTGGGCTTCGGCATGGTTCTTCTCCTGTGTGTCTGCTCCGGCCGTATCAGGTACCGGAGTCAGTATCCGAGCAGACGGTCGTCTGTCGAAGATCCGGGCGCCTTTCAGGCGCCCGGAGGGCCCGCGCCCCTGGGGGCGCGGGGAACTGCGCGACCGGCCACGACCGGCCCGCAGCCGCAGTACGGCCCTCCTCGCGGAGCGCTCAGTACTGCTCGGTCTCCACGAAACCGGCGTCCGCGTCGTCGTCGGCACCGAACGCGTCGGCCGCGGCGGTCGGGTCGAATCCGGGCGGGCTGTCCTTCAGGGCCAGGCCCATGCCGGCCAGCTTCGCCTTGACCTCGTCGATGGACTTCGCACCGAAGTTGCGGATGTCCAGGAGGTCGGCCTCGGAGCGGGCGACGAGCTCACCCACGGAGTGGATGCCCTCACGCTTGAGGCAGTTGTAGGAGCGGACCGTGAGCTCCAGCTCCTCGATCGGCAGCGCGAGGTCGGCGGCCAGGGCGGCGTCCGTGGGGGACGGGCCCATGTCGATGCCCTCGGCGTCGATGTTCAGCTCGCGGGCGAGACCGAACAGCTCGACCAGCGTCTTGCCGGCGGAGGCCATGGCGTCACGCGGACGCATCGCCTGCTTGGTCTCGACGTCGACGATCAGCTTGTCGAAGTCGGTGCGCTGCTCGACACGCGTGGCCTCGACCTTGTACGTGACCTTCAGCACCGGCGAGTAGATGGAGTCGACCGGGATACGGCCGATCTCCTGGCCCAGCTGCTTGTTCTGCACGGCGGAGACGTAGCCGCGGCCGCGCTCGACGGTCAGCTCCATCTCCAGCTTGCCCTTGCCGTTGAGCGTGGCGAGGACCAGGTCGGGGTTGTGCACCTCGACACCGGCCGGGGGCGCGATGTCGGCGGCGGTGACCAGACCCGGGCCCTGCTTGCGCAGGTACATCACGACCGGCTCGTCGTGCTCCGAGGAGACGACCAGCTGCTTGATGTTGAGGATCAGGTCGGTGACGTCCTCCTTGACGCCCGGCACGGTGGTGAACTCGTGCAGCACGCCGTCGATGCGGATGCTGGTGACAGCGGCACCCGGGATCGAGGACAGGAGGGTACGGCGCAGGGAGTTGCCGAGGGTGTAGCCGAAGCCCGGCTCCAGCGGCTCGATCACGAACCGGGAGCGGAACTCGTCGACGACCTCTTCGGTCAACGAGGGACGCTGAGCGATCAGCATGTGTGGATCAGATCCTTCATTCGTGGACGCCCGCTATTTGACGCCCGACGGAATCCGCGCCCGGGAAAAGCGCGGGTACTGCAAGGGTACGGGCGGCACGGCCCGAAGGAGCCGTACCGCCCGAAGTCCGGAGCCGGACGAAGCAGCCGTGCGTCAGACGCGGCGGCGCTTCGGGGGACGGCAGCCGTTGTGCGGGGTCGGGGTGACGTCCTGGATGGAGCCGACCTCGAGGCCCGTGGCCTGCAGGGAGCGGATCGCGGTCTCACGACCGGAACCCGGGCCCTTGACGAACACGTCGACCTTGCGCATGCCGTGCTCCTGGGCGCGGCGGGCGGCCGACTCGGCGGCCATCTGCGCGGCGAACGGCGTGGACTTCCGGGAGCCCTTGAAGCCGACGTGGCCGGCGGAGGCCCAGGAGATCACGTTGCCGGACGGGTCCGTGATGGAGACGATCGTGTTGTTGAACGTGCTCTTGATGTGCGCGTGGCCGTGAGCGACGTTCTTCTTTTCCTTGCGGCGCACCTTCTTGGCAGCGCCCTGACGTCCCTTGGGGGGCATCTACTAACTCCTACGGGAGGTGGTCGGTCCTACAGCGAAGACCGTGGACAGGTGTCCGCTGCGGACTACTTCTTGCCCGGCTTCTTCTTGCCGGCGATGGCGCGACGCGGGCCCTTGCGGGTACGGGCGTTGGTGCTGGTGCGCTGACCGCGGACGGGCAGACCGCGACGGTGACGGAGACCCTGGTAGCAGCCGATCTCGACCTTGCGGCGGATGTCGGCCTGGATCTCGCGACGGAGGTCACCCTCGGTCTTGATGTTGTTGTCGACGTACTCGCGGATCGCGACCAGCTGCTCTTCGGTCAGGTCACGGACGCGAGTGTTCGGGTCGATGCCGGTCTCGGCCAGCGTCTGCTGGGAGAGGGTCCGGCCGATGCCGAACACGTAGGTGAGGGCGACCTCCACGCGCTTTTCGCGCGGGATGTCAACACCGGAAACGCGTGCCATTCAATGGCTCCTGGTGAATCTTCGGAGGTCTTCCGCAGAACCGGCTCCCAGCTCGCCGTACCAGGTACGAACCGGGTCCCCGGCCTCCGAACCGGGGGTGTCGAGCCCTGTACGGACTCGGGTCCTGCGTATGAACAAATTCAGCTTGCGTCGCGCGAATCTCTGCGATGGCAGAGGGATCGGTCGTGCGTCAGCCCTGGCGCTGCTTGTGGCGCGGGTTCTCGCAGATGACCATGACCCGACCGTGACGGCGGATCACCCTGCACTTGTCGCAGATCTTCTTGACGCTCGGCTTGACCTTCATGGGGTGAGGTTCTCCGGGTCAGTGCCATCGCTCCGGGTGACCCCGGGGCGCGGGCAAGATCTACTTGTACCGGTAGACGATCCGGCCACGCGTCAGGTCGTAAGGAGACAGCTCCACCACGACCCGGTCGTCAGGGAGGATGCGGATGTAGTGCATGCGCATCTTGCCGCTGATGTGTGCCAGGACCTGGTGGCCGTTCTGGAGCTCGACCTTGAACATGGCGTTCGGCAGAGACTCGACGACAGTGCCCTCGATCTCGATGGCACCTTGCTTCTTGGCCACGCTTCGCCCTTCGAATCGACTACCTTGATCGACTCCCTGACCTGCCCCGGGGGGCAGGTGCGAGCGCATGCGGACATGCGGGTGCACGAGAGCCGACGAGTCAGTCTACGTCGGCGCACCCGGAAAGGCGAATCGAGGAAGTCTGCCCCAAGAGGGTGATCGTCATGCGAGGGGGTCGGGCGCGGTCTGGATCCCGTACTCCGCGAGCTTGGCCCTGCCGCCGTCCGGGGCGGTCAGTACCAGCGGGCCCTGTTCCGTCAGCGCGACCGAGTGCTCCCAGTGGGAGGACCAGGTGCCGTCCGTGGTGATGACCGTCCAGTCGTCCGACAGGACCTCGGTGCGCGGGGTGCCGAGGGAGACCATCGGCTCGATCGCCAGGCAGAAGCCGGGCACCAGCTTGGGGCCCTTGCCGCGGCGGCGGTCGACGTAGTTCAGCAGGTGCGGGTCCATGTGCATCTCGGTGCCGATGCCGTGGCCGCCGTAGTCCTCGATGATGCCGTAGCGGCCGCCGCCGGGCTTGGGCTGGCGGCGGATGTACGTCTCGATGGCCCGGGAGACGTCGACGAGCCGGTTGCCCTGCTTCATGGCCGCGATGCCGGCCCACATCGACTCCTCGGTGACCCGGGACAGCTCGACCAGTTCCGGGGCGTGACCGGAGCCCACGAAGGCCGTGTAGGCGGCGTCGCCGTGCCAACCGTCGACGATCGCGCCGCAGTCGATGGAGATGATGTCGCCGTCCTTCAGGACGACGTCGTCGGACGGGATGCCGTGGACGACCACGTCGTTGACCGAGGTGCAGATGGTCGCCGGGAAACCGCCGTAGCCGAGGAAGTTCGACTTGGCGCCGTGCTCGGCGAGCACCTTGCGGGCGACCTCGTCCAGGTCCTTGGTGCTCGCACCCGGCACCGCCGCCTCCCGGGTGGCCGCGTGGATCGCGGCGACCACCAGCCCCGCCGCACGCATCTTCGCGATCTGCTCGGGGCTCTTGATCTGCACCATGGGGGGCCTGCGCTCTCCGTCACTCACGTCGGCTGGGTTACGAACACAACAGTACGGCCGCGGCGCCCGGGCGGGCACCGCGGCCGGAAGGACCGCGATCTACTTGTTCTCGGCCTTCTCCGCCTTCAGCGCCTCCAGCGCCCGCTCGGTGATCTCGTCCACCGGGCCCAGCGAGGAGATCGTGCGGACCAGGCCCTGCGACTTGTAGTAGTCGATGATCGGCTCGGTCTGCGTGTGGTAGACCTCAAGCCGCTTGCGGACGGTCTCCTCGGAGTCGTCGTCGCGCTGGTACAGCTCACCGCCGCAGACGTCGCAGACGCCCTCCTGCTTCGCCGGGCTGTACGTCACGTGGAAGACGTGCGACGAGTCGTTGCGGCAGATGCGCCGGCCGGCGATCCGCTTGACGACCTCCTCCTCCGGGACCTCCAGGTCCAGGACGGCGTCCAGCGTGATGGCCTCGCTCTGCAGCAGCCGGTCCAGCGCCTCCGCCTGCGAGACGTTCCGCGGGAAGCCGTCCAGCAGGAACCCGCCCTCGGCGTCCGGCTGCTCCATGCGGTCCTTGGCCATCGCGATGGTGACCTCGTCGGGCACCAGGTTGCCGGCGTCCATGTACGACTTCGCGAGCTTGCCCAGCTCCGTCTGCCGGCTGATGTTGGCGCGGAACAGGTCGCCCGTCGAGATGTGCGGGACGGCGAGCTTCTCGGCGAGTCGGACGGCCTGCGTTCCCTTGCCTGCACCCGGCGGTCCGACGAGGACGATACGCATCAGCGGAGGAACCCTTCGTAATTGCGCTGCTGGAGCTGGCTCTCGATCTGCTTCACCGTCTCCAGGCCGACACCCACGATGATGAGGATGCTGGTCCCACCGAACGGGAAGTTCTGGTTCGCGTCGAACCCGACCAACGCCATTGTCGGCACGAGAGCGATCAGCCCCAGATACAGCGAACCCGGCCAGGTGATCCGGTTGAGCACGTAGCTGAGGTACTCAGCGGTCGGTCGGCCAGCCCGGATGCCCGGGATGAAGCCACCATACTTCTTCATGTTGTCGGCGACTTCCTCGGGGTTGAAGGAGATCGCCACGTAGAAGAACGCGAAGAACACGATGAGCAAGAAGTACGTAACGATGTAAATCGGGTGGTTGCCCTTGGACAGGTTCTGCTCGATCCAGGTCTTCCAGCCCGAGTTGCTCCCCGAGAACTGCGCGATCAGCGCCGGGATGTAGAGCAGCGACGAGGCGAAGATGACGGGAATCACACCCGCCTGGTTCACCTTGAGGGGGATGTACGTGGACGTTCCGCCGTAGGAGCGGCGGCCGATCATGCGCTTCGCGTACTGCACCGGGATGCGGCGCTGGGCCTGCTCCACGAAGACCACGAGCGCGACCATGACCAGGCCCACCAGGACCACGGTGCCGAACTCGATCCAGCCGCCGGCCAGGCTGCCCTGCTTCTTGATGGCCCACAGCGCGGACGGGAACGTGGCGGCGATCGAGATGAACATCAGGATCGACATGCCGTTGCCGATGCCGCGGTCGGTGACCAGCTCACCGAGCCACATCACGACGGCCGTACCGGCGGTCATGCAGACGACCATCGTGATCGTCGTGAAGATCGCCTGGTCCGGGACGATGCTCGACGCCACGGAGCAGCCGTTGAACAGCGCGCCGCTGCGGGCGGTGGCGACCAGGCCGGTGCCCTGCAGGATGGCGAGCGCCACGGTCAGGTAGCGGGTGTACTGCGTGATCTTCGCCGTACCGGCCGAGCCCTCCTTCTTCAGGGCTTCCAGGCGCGGGATGACCACGGTCAGCAGCTGAAGGATGATGCTGGCCGTGATGTACGGCATGATGCCGAGCGCGAAGACCGTGATCTGCAGCAGCGCACCGCCGCTGAACATGTTGACGAGACCGAACAGGCCCTGGTTGGCCCCCGCCTCGGTCACACACTGCTGGACGGCCTTGTAGTTGACGCCGGGGATCGGGATGTGGGTACCGACCCGGTAGACCACGATGATGCCCAGCGTGAAGAGCAGCTTCTTGCGCAGGTCGGGCGTCCTGAACGCCCGGGCGAACGCGGTGAGCACGGTGCCTCCTGCGACCCCCGCGCAACTGCGTCAAGGGTGACGGTCTTGAGAGTCCGATAAGAACTACGACATAGATAACGGTCGACTGCCGCTCAGGGTGCCCCATGGGAAGCACCCGGTGAAAGTGGGCAGTGCAGGCCACCTTACCGGCGAGAGCACCACCCTTGGAACGACCGACCGGGGATACCCCTTTTGTGGAGTATCCCCGGTCGGGATCGTTCACGTCATCGAGAGACCTGAGGGGCTCAGACCAGCTCGGTGACCGTACCGCCGGCGGCGGTGATCTTCTCCTTGGCGGAGCCGGAGACGGCGTCGACCGTCACCTGCAGCGCCACGGAGACCTCGCCCTGGCCGAGGACCTTGACGAGGCTGTTCTTGCGAACGGCACCCTTGGCCACCAGACCCTCGACCGTGACCTCGCCACCCTCGGGGTAGAGCGCGGCCAGCTTGTCGAGGTTCACGACCTGGTACTCGGTCTTGAACGGGTTCTTGAAGCCCTTCAGCTTCGGGAGGCGCATGTGCAGCGGCATCTGGCCGCCCTCGAAGCGCTCCGGAACCTGGTAGCGGGCCTTGGTGCCCTTGGTACCACGACCGGCCGTCTTACCCTTCGACGCCTCACCACGACCGACACGGGTCTTGGCGGTCTTGGCGCCCGGGGCGGGACGGAGGTTGTGGATCTTGAGCGGGTTCTGCTCCGCCATGATCAGTCGACCTCCTCGACCGTCACGAGGTGGCGGACGGTGTGCACCATGCCGCGGAACTCGGGGCGGTCCTCCTTGACGACCTGCGTGTTGATGCCCTTGAGACCAAGGGAGCGCAGGGTGTCACGGTGGTTCTGCTTGCTGCCGATGTAGGACTTGACCTGCGTGATCTTGAGCTGCGCCATGATCACACCCCCGCCCCGGCACGCGCACGCAGCAGGGCCGCGGGGGCGACGTCCTCGAGCGGCAGGCCACGGCGGGCCGCGACCTCCTCGGGACGCTGCAGGCCCTTCAGGGCCTCCACGGTCGCGTGCACGATGTTGATCGCGTTGTCGGAGCCGAGCGACTTCGACAGGATGTCGTGGATACCGGCGCACTCGAGCACGGCACGCACCGGGCCACCGGCGATAACACCGGTACCGGGGGACGCGGGCTTGAGCAGCACGACGCCGGCAGCCTTCTCACCCTGGATCGGGTGCGGGATGGTGCCCTGGATACGGGGGACCTTGAAGAAGTGCTTCTTGGCCTCCTCAACACCCTTGGCGATGGCGGCCGGCACCTCCTTGGCCTTGCCGTAACCGACACCCACGGTGCCGTCACCGTCGCCCACCACGACCAGCGCGGTGAAGCTGAAGCGACGACCACCCTTCACAACCTTGGCGACGCGGTTGATCGCGACGACGCGCTCGACGTACGCGGTCTTCTCGGCGGCAGCAGCGCCGCCGTCACGGCCCTTCCGGTCCCGCCGCTCGCCGCCACCGGCACCGCCACCGCGGCGCTGGGGTCCAGCCATTGGAATTACCTCTCTCTGTTTCCGCTAGCTACGGCAGGCTCAGAACTTGAGCCCGGCTTCGCGGGCGGCGTCCGCCAGGGCGGCGATGCGCCCGGCGTACTGGTTGCCACCACGGTCGAACACGACAGCCTCGACACCGGCGGCCTTGGCACGCTCGGCGACCAGGGCGCCGACCTGCTTGGCCTGCGAGGACTTGTCGCCCTCGCCCCCGCGGACGGACGCGTCCAGGGTGGACGCGGACGCCAGGGTGTGGCCCTTGAGGTCGTCGATCACCTGCGCCACGATGTGGCGGTTGGAGCGGGTCACGACCAGACGCGGACGCTCCGCCGTACCGGAGATGCTCTTGCGAATCCGGATGTGGCGGCGCTTGATCGCGGCGCGCTTGTAGGCGTCGCCCTTGAGGATCTTCTGTCCGTATGCCATGGCTTACTTACCCGCCTTTCCGACCTTGCGGCGGATGACTTCGCCCTCGTACTTGACGCCCTTGGCCTTGTACGGGTCGGGCTTGCGCAGCTTGCGGATGTTGGCCGCAACCTCGCCGACCTTCTGCTTGTCGATGCCCTCGACCTGGAAGCGGGTCGGGGTCTCCACCTTGAAGGTGATGCCCTCGGGCGCCTCGACGACGATCGGGTGGCTGTAGCCGAGCGCGAACTCGAGGTTCGAGCCCTTGGCCGTCACGCGGTAACCGACACCGCTGATCTCGAGCTTCTTCACGTAACCCTGGGTCACGCCGGTGATCATGTTCGCCACCAGCGTGCGGGACAGGCCGTGGAGGGCCTTGTTCTGACGCTCGTCGTTCGGACGGGTGACGTTGAGCACGCCGTCCTCACCCTTGACGATGTCGATCGGCGCGACGACGGTGTGGGTCAGCGTGCCCTTGGGGCCCTTGACCGAGACCGTACGGCCGTCGATGGTGACGTCCACGCCGGCGGGAACCGTGATGGGGAGCTTGCCAATACGCGACATAGCTGTTTCCTCCGTTCCCTTCCGCTACCAGACGTAGGCGAGGACTTCCCCACCCACGCCCTTCTTGCCGGCCTGCTTGTCGGTGAGGAGCCCGTGCGACGTGGAGATGATCGCCACGCCGAGGCCGCCCAGCACCTTCGGCAGGTTGGTGGACTTCGCGTACACCCGGAGACCGGGCTTGGAGATCCGCTTGATGCCCGCGATGGAGCGCTCACGGTTCGGGCCGAACTTCAGCTCGAGGACGAGGTTCTTGCCGACCTCGGCGTCCTCGACCTTCCAGCCCGTGATGAAGCCCTCCTGCTGGAGGATCTCCGCGATGTGCGACTTGATCTTCGATGCCGGCATCGTCACGGAGTCGTGGTATGCCGAGTTCGCGTTCCGCAGACGCGTAAGCATGTCTGCGATCGGATCAGTCATGGTCATGAATTGGCCTTCGGCCTCTCTCGCCGGGGTTTCCTGGTGCGCCATCCCTCTCCCCGATCCGAGACGGGACGGGTGCGGCGCGGTGGACCTACGGCGTAGTAAGTCGTACGGGCGCGGCAGGCGCCCAACCCCACAAGCCTACGGCATGCGGAGAAGGGCCCCTGCCGACCCAGATGCTTACCGAGAGCTTCAGGAATCCCCTATTACAGGGATTACCAGGAGCTCTTGGTCACGCCCGGCAGCTCGCCACGGTGAGCCATCTCACGAAGGCACACGCGGCACAGGCCGAACTTGCGGTACACGGAGTGCGGGCGGCCACAACGCTGGCAGCGGGTGTAGCCACGCACGCCGAACTTGGGCTTGCGAGCAGCCTTAGCGATCAGAGCCTTCTTCGCCATCTCGCTCACGCCTCCTTGAACGGGAAGCCGAGGTGACGAAGGAGCGCGCGGCCCTCAGCGTCGTTGGTCGCCGTGGTCACCACGGTGATGTCCATACCCCGGGTGCGGTCGATCTTGTCCTGGTCGATCTCGTGGAACATGACCTGCTCCGTGAGACCGAAGGTGTAGTTGCCACGGCCGTCGAACTGCTTGGGGGACAGGCCGCGGAAGTCGCGGATGCGCGGCAGCGCGAGCGACAGGGTGCGGTCCAGGAACTCCCACATGCGGTCGCCACGGAGCGTGACGTGGGCACCGATCGGCTGGCCCTCACGCAGCTTGAACTGCGCGATGGACTTGCGGGCCTTGGTGACGGCCGGCTTCTGACCGGTGATGGTGGTCAGGTCGCGGATCGCGCCCTCGATCAGCTTCGAGTCACGGGCGGCGTCGCCGACACCCATGTTGACCACGATCTTGACGAGGCCGGGAACCTGCATGACGTTCTCGTACTTGAACTCGTCACGCAGCTTGCCCGCGATCTCCTCGCGGTACTTCGTCTTCAGACGCGGAGTGGTGGTGGTAGCCATCAGATGTCCTCACCCGTCCGCTTGGCAACGCGGATCTTGTTGCCCTCGTCGTCGAAGCGGTAACCGACACGCGTGACGACCTTCTGGCCGTCCTTCTCAACGACCAGCTGGACGTTGGAGACGTGGATCGGCGCCTCGGTCGTGACGATGCCGCCGGCCTGCGAACCGCTGGCGGTCGGACCGGCCTTGGTGTGCTTCTTGACCCGGTTGACACCCTCGACCAGGACGCGCTCATCGCGCGGGTAAGCGGCAATGACCTTGCCCTGCTTGCCCTTGTCCTTACCGGTGATGACCTGGACCAGGTCGCCCTTCTTGATCTTCATGCTTACAGCACCTCCGGCGCGAGCGAGATGATCTTCATGAACTTCTTCTCGCGCAGCTCACGGCCGACCGGGCCGAAGATACGGGTGCCGCGAGGGTCGCCGTCGTTCTTCAGAATGACGGCGGCGTTCTCGTCGAAGCGGATGTACGAGCCGTCCGGACGGCGGCGCTCCTTGACGGTGCGAACGATGACCGCCTTGACGACGTCACCCTTCTTCACGTTGCCACCGGGGATCGCGTCCTTGACGGTGGCGACGATGACGTCACCGATGCCCGCGTAGCGGCGACCGGAGCCACCGAGCACACGGATGCAAAGGATTTCCTTCGCACCAGTGTTGTCGGCGACGCGCAGTCGCGACTCCTGCTGGATCACGTCTATCTCCTGTTTGTCTGCCGGTTCCCGGCAGGGGCCTCAGTGACGAGCGCCCCTGCCGAGCCTGGCGGAACTGACCTGCGGGGTTTGCCCCGCAGGAATTACTTGGCCTTCTCGAGGATCTCGACGACGCGCCAGCGCTTCGTCGCGGACAGCGGCCGGGTCTCCATGAGGAGGACGCGGTCGCCGACACCCGCGGCGTTCTGCTCGTCGTGTGCCTTGAGCTTGTTGGTACGACGGATGACCTTGCCGTACAGCGCGTGCTTCACACGGTCCTCGACGGCGACGACGACGGTCTTGTCCATCTTGTCGCTGACGACCAGACCCTCACGGGTCTTACGGAAGCCACGGGCCTCAGTGTTCTCAGTCACGTTGCTCTCGCTCATCAGGCGCTCTCCACCGTCTCGATGCCCAGCTCGCGCTCACGCATCAGGGTGTAGATCCGCGCGATGTCCTTACGGACGGCCTTCAGCCGACCGTGGTTCTCGAGCTGACCGGTCGCCGCCTGGAAGCGGAGGTTGAACAGCTCTTCCTTGGCCTCGCGGAGCTTGCCCAGAAGCTCCTCGTTGCCCAGCTCGCGCAGCTCGGACGCCTTGGTACCGGCCGACATCACGCTTCACCTGCCTCGCGCTTGACGATCCGGCACTTCATCGGCAGCTTGTGGGCCGCACGAAGGAGCGCCTCACGGGCGATCTTCTCGTTGGGGTACGACAGCTCGAACATCACGCGTCCGGGCTTGACGTTGGCGATCCACCACTCCGGGGAACCCTTACCGGAACCCATGCGGGTCTCGGCAGGCTTCTTGGTGAGGGGACGGTCCGGGTAGATGTTGATCCAGACCTTGCCACCACGCTTGATGTGACGCGTCATGGCGATACGAGCGGCCTCGATCTGACGGTTCGTCACGTACGCCGGGGTGAGCGCCTGGATACCGTACTCGCCGAACGCAACCTGCGTGCCGCCCTTGGCAGCGCCGCTGCGCTTCGGGTGGTGCTGCTTGCGGTGCTTGACCCTACGGGGGATCAGCATTTCGGTCAGGCCTCCGTTCCGGTGCTCTCAGCCGGAGCGGCGGCGGGGGCCTCGGCCTTGGGGGCCTCGGCGCCGGCAGCCTGCTGCGGCTTGCGACCGCGCCGCTCGCCACCGCGGCCACCACGGGCCGGGCGGTCGGCACCGCCACGGGCCGGGCGGTTACCCGCACGGGCCGCAGCGTTCTCGGCGCGGACCTCGGCGATGTTCTTGACGTCGCCCTTGTAGATCCAGACCTTCACGCCGATGCGGCCGAAGGTCGTCTTGGCCTCGAAGAAGCCGTAGTCCACGTTCGCGCGGAGCGTGTGCAGGGGCACGCGGCCCTCGCGGTAGAACTCCGAGCGGGACATCTCGGCGCCGCCGAGGCGGCCACCGCACTGGATCTTGATGCCCTTGGCGCCGGCCTTCATGGCGGACTGCATGCTCTTGCGCATGGCCCGACGGAAGGAGACGCGGGAGGAGAGCTGCTCGGCGACGGCCTGGGCCACGAGCTGAGCGTCGGTCTCGGGGTTCTTGACCTCGAGGATGTTCAGCTGGACCTGCTTGCCCGTGAGCTTCTCGAGGTCACCGCGGATGCGGTCGGCCTCGGCGCCACGGCGGCCGATGACGATGCCCGGACGAGCGGTGTGGATGTCCACACGCACGCGGTCACGGGTGCGCTCGATCTCAACCTTCGAGATGCCGGCGCGCTCCATGCCGGACGTCATCATCCGACGGATGGCGACGTCTTCCTTGACGTAGTCCTTGTACAGCTTGTCGGCGTACCAACGCGACTTGAAGTCGGTCGTGACACCGAGCCGGAACCCGTGCGGGTTTACCTTCTGGCCCATTACCGGGTTCCTTCCTTGCTGCTGACGACCACGGTGATGTGGCTGGTCCGCTTGCGGATCCGGTAGGCACGGCCCTGGGCACGCGGACGGAACCGCTTCAGGGTCGGGCCCTCGTCGACGTACGCCTCGGAGATGAAGAGGCTGTCGGCGTCGGTGTGGTCGTAGTTGTGCGCGGCGTTGGCGATGGCGCTGTCGAGCACCTTGCCGACGGGCACTGAGGCGGCCTGCGGAGCGAATCGCAGGACCGCCTGAGCCTCCGTGGCGTCCATGCCACGGATAAGGTCCACCACGCGGCGGGCCTTCATGGGCGTAACGCGGATGTACCGCGCCTGGGCCCTGGCTTCCATGGTTGTCCCTCTCAGTTACTTACGTGTCTGAATGCGATCCGCGATTAGCGGCGCTTCGACTTCCGGTCGTCCTTGACGTGACCCCGGAAGGTGCGCGTCGGCGAGAACTCGCCGAGCTTGTGGCCGACCATCGACTCGGTGACGAACACCGGGATGTGGGTCTTGCCGTTGTGCACCGCGAGCGTGTGGCCCAGCATGGCCGGGACGATCATGGAGCGACGGGACCAGGTCTTGATGACGTTCTTGGTGCCGGCTTCGTTCTGGGCGTCCACCTTCTTGATCAGGTGGTCGTCGACGAAGGGCCCCTTCTTCAGGCTACGAGGCATCTCAACCCGTCCTTAGCGCTTCTTGTTCGTCTTGCGGCGGCGGACGATGTACTTGTTCGACGCCTTCTTGGGCGAACGAGTACGGCCTTCCTTCTTGCCCCACGGGGACACGGGGTGACGACCACCGGAGGTCCGGCCCTCACCACCACCGTGCGGGTGGTCAACCGGGTTCATGACGACACCACGGACGGTCGGGCGAACGCCCAGCCACCGCTTACGGCCGGCCTTACCCCAGTTGATGTTGCTCTGCTCGGCGTTGCCGACCTCGCCGATGGTGGCGCGGCAGCGGACGTCGACCAGGCGGATCTCACCGGACGGCATGCGGAGGTGGGCCATCGAGCCCTCCTTCGCGAGCAGCTGCACGGAGGCACCGGCGGAGCGGGCGAACTTGGCACCGCCACCGGGACGGAGCTCGATCGCGTGGATCGTGGTACCGACCGGGATGTTGCGGAGCGCCAGGTTGTTGCCCGGCTTGATGTCGGCCCCGGGACCGTTCTCGACGCGGTCACCCTGCTGCAGGTTGCGCGGGGCGAGGATGTAGCGCTTCTCGCCGTCGGCGTAGTGCAGCAGCGCGATGCGCGCGGTGCGGTTGGGGTCGTACTCGATGTGCGCGACCTTCGCCGGCACGCCGTCCTTGTCGTGACGACGGAAGTCGATCACGCGGTAGGCGCGCTTGTGTCCGCCACCCTGGTGGCGAACGGTCACACGACCGGCGTTGTTACGGCCGCCCTTGCTGTGCAGGGGGCGGACCAGCGACTTCTCCGGCGTGGACCGCGTGACCTCGACGAAGTCGGCGACGCTGGCGCCACGACGGCCCGGCGTAGTCGGCTTGTACTTGCGGATTCCCATTTCTCAGTCCTCGTCCGATATCGGACGATCCGACCCGCTTACGCGGTCGGACCGCCGAAGATGTCGATACGGTCGCCCTCGGCGAGGGTCACGATCGCGCGCTTGCTGCCGGCACGCTGACCGAAACCGGTCTTCGTGCGCTTGCGCTTGCCCTGGCGGTTGATCGTGTTGACCCCGGTGACCTTGACGTCGAAGACCGCCTGGACGGCCTGCTTGATCTGGGTCTTGTTGGCGTTCGGGTCGACGATGAACGTGTACTTGTTCTCGTCGAGGAGCGCGTAGCTCTTCTCGGAGACGACCGGCTTCAGCAGGACGTCACGGGGGTCCGTGTACGACTTGCTCAGCGGGGTCTCGACGGTGTTCTTGCCCTCGGTGGCGTGGCGACGCGCCTTGGCGACGCGCGCGGCCTTGGCGGCCTTGGCGGCCTTCGAGGCAATGCTCGGGTGACGCGTAGCCATCAGGCCTCGCTCCCTTCGGTGTCAGCGGCCTTGGGGCCAGACACGAAGGACTCGAAAGCGGCCTGGGTGAAGACCACGTCGTCCGAGACGAGAACGTCGTACGTGTTCAGCTGGCCCGGCTCCAGGATGTGGACCTGGGGCAGGTTGCGGGCGGACAGCCACGCGGCCTCGTCGGCGCGCTCGACGACCAGGAGCAGGTTCTTGCGCTCCGAGATCTTGCCGAACAGGCTCTTCGCGGCCTTGGTGGACGGGTTCGCACCCTCGACCACGCCGGAGACGACGTGGATGCGGTTGTGACGCGCCCGGTCGGTGAGGGCACCGCGCAGGGCGGCGGCCTTCATCTTCTTCGGGGTGCGCTGCGAGTAGTCACGCGGCACGGGACCGTGCACGACGCCACCACCGGCGAACTGCGGCGCGCGGGTCGAGCCCTGACGGGCGCGGCCGGTGCCCTTCTGGCGGTACGGCTTCTTGCCGCCACCACGGACCTCGCCACGGGTCTTCGTCTTGTGCGTGCCCTGACGGGCAGCGGCCAGCTGCGCGACGACGACCTGGTGGATCAGCGGAACGCTGACCTTGGCGTCGAAGATCTCCGCGGGGAGCTCGACGGAACCGGCCTTGTCGCCCGCCGGCGAAAGGATGTCAACAGTGCTCATCGGTTACCTCAGGCCCCCTTGGCCGCGGTGCGGACCAGGACGAGGCCGCCGTTCGGACCGGGAACCGCGCCCTTGATGAGCAGCAGACCCTTCTCCGCGTCAACGGCGTGGACGGTCAGGTTCTGGGTGGTGACCCGCTCGTTGCCCATGCGACCCGCCATGCGGAGGCCCTTGAACACGCGGCCCGGGGTGGCGCAGCCACCGATGGAACCGGGCGAGCGGTGCTTGCGCTGGGTGCCGTGTCCGGCGCCGAGGCCCTTGAAGTTGTGACGCTTCATGACACCGGCGAAGCCCTTGCCCTTGCTCTTGCCGGTGACGTCGACCTTGATACCGGCCTCGAACACCTCAGCGGTGATCTCCTGGCCGAGCGTGTACTCGGAGGCGTCCGCGGTGCGGATCTCGACGAGGTGACGACGCGGGGTGACGTCGGCCTTGGCGAAGTGGCCCTTGAGGGGCTTGTTCACCTTGCGCGGGTCGATCTCGCCGAAGGCGATCTGGACCGACTCGTAGCCGTCGACATCGTTCGTACGAACCTGGGTGACGACGTTGGGGCCGGCCTTGACGACGGTGACCGGAACAACACGGTTGTTCTCGTCCCACACCTGCGTCATGCCGAGCTTCTCGCCCAGGATGCCCTTGATCTGCTTAGCCATCTCTCAGATCACCGGCCTCAGAGCTTGATCTCGATGTCGACACCGGCCGGGAGGTCGAGTCGCATCAGAGAGTCAACGGTCTTGGGGGTCGGGTCGAGGATGTCGATCAGGCGCTTGTGCGTGCGCATCTCGAAGTGCTCGCGCGAGTCCTTGTACTTGTGCGGCGACTTGATGACGCAGTACACGTTCTTCTCAGTGGGCAGCGGCACCGGGCCCGCGACCGACGCACCAGTGCGGGTCACCGTCTCGACGATCTTCTTCGCCGAGGAGTCGATGACCTCGTGGTCGTAGGCCTTGAGCCGGATGCGGATCTTCTGTCCCGCCATGGCTACTCAGTAGTCCTGTCTCTTCTAACGCTCCGGAACCCGGCGGTTTGAGTACCTTCTCTCCGACCCACGCGGTCGGGCGTGTCGCGCTCCCGCTGACACAGATGTCCCTTGTCCGAACATCCCTGCGGGAATGCACACGGCCCTTCCGGAACCGCAAGCCGGGGGCGGAAGGCCCACCGGGCGCCTGGCCGGTGCCGCGCCCACGCTTCCCGGAAGATTCCCGTACGTCCGCCCCTGATCAGGGGCGACGAGTACTGTGGGACTCGCTTCCGGTCCTCCCGGCGGGAGGCGCGCAGCATCAACACTCGACCGAGCAACTCGGACAGTCTGCCACATGGAGTGGGGGGCTGGCCAATCGGGCCGAAGACATTACCCCCGGAGTGACGAAGGTCAAACCCGGCCTCATGCTACGCACACCCGAGCGTCCTGACGGTGGCGGGGAAGTAGGCCCGCATGAACGCCTCGATGTCACGCCGATGCGACTGGTCTCCGGGCCTCACCTGGGGGAGCTGGAGGGTGAGGGTGAAGTAGTTTCCACCCTTGGTTTTGCAACGGGTCTGAGAGAGGGCACCATCTGTGCCCACGAGCGTCTTGTCGGGAGCGTCCCTTACATAGCGTGGGGCTGTCACGTTTGAGACTGTTCCGGTACCCGTCGCCAAGTACATGAGGTCGGTTGCACGGTCGTCCCATGAGAAGCGGAATTCAAGCACTGGATCTCGTCCCGAAATGAGAACACAGGGTGCAGTGATTGCCTCAGTGCGATCAATCCGGGTGAACTCGTGCAGGCCGTCGGGAGATGTCACGAGCCGACGCGTAAGGCCGGGATGGATGCGCGTTCCGCAGATGACCTTTGGAATCTTTCGATCGACAGGCCTGCCGCAGGACACCTCGCACACAGCCAGTGACAGCACCGTCAGGCCGATGAGGCCCGCTCGAAGGAATGACTTCATTTAGGCTGCTCGCCGGACATCCCGGATGCATGAGTCGCTCCAAACCGAGCAGATTGAGTGATCTCTTCCTTCGGGTCGAAGTACGGAGTCACCACCCGATGGCCCTTCCCCCACTCAGCCGATAGGGCCATCAACTGTCCGTTCCTCTTGGAATAATCCTCGATGTTGTCGTCCGCCCGCTGGTCATCGATTCGCTTCTGCTCGTCCGCGAGCCACCGCGCTGTCACGTAGTCGAAGCCGGCTTGCACATCGTCGCCGGCGACCGGGATGTAGCTGATGGCCTTGTCGAACAGCGGCTTGCTCTCGAACTGTGCACCCTTGGGGGCTCCCGCCGCCTGATTTCGGGCCTCCTCCAGGAATCCGACGGTTCGGCCTGCGCGGGTCAGGGACTCCGCTGAATGGGAGTGATCCGAATGGATGGCGGAGACCATCGCCTGGTTGAGGCCGCCGTTGAGCGTCCCGTAGGCGTCCTTGTCCTTGGACACCTGCTTCGCGACCTCGAAAAGCTCGTCCTGCTTCAGCGGGGACTTCGAGATGTCGATCTCGCTCATCGACGCATGCACGGTCCCCCCGTGGTTCACCAGGATCGAAGCCATCGGCTGTCGCAGTGAAGGGGGGAACTTGTCGCCGCTCTCGGACAGGTGGCTCATCGCCGACCTGAGGACCGCCTCGTTCTGCTGGGAGTGGGCGACATAGTGCGCGTGCCTGTCGGACGGGTCGATTCCCGTGGTCGCCGCCTGGAGGGCCCTGCCGAAGCCCGCGCGGTCGTCCTTGTCGAGGCCGGCCGCGTACGTGCTGGTCTTGAGGCCCTCGTGCTCGTGCAGGACGACGTTCCAGTCCCTGTCCTTGACCAGGTACCTCATGCGCGCGTCGGAGTCGAGGTAGTCCGCCGCCGTGTGGGGGTCGCGGCTCATGATGCCCAGCGCGCCGTCCACCGGGTCGTTGGCGAACCAGCCCCCGTGCCTGCCGCTGTACTCGCCCTTGAGCCGCCAGATGCCCGGGTCCCGCCGCTCCGCCGCGATCATGTCGTCGGTCAGGTTCTCCAGCATCGCCGGGGAGTAGCCGTGGCCCTTGCCCATCAGCGTGACGAGGGACTGGTAGCCCACCGCCTTGTCCAGGCGTTCGCCCTGCGCGTCCGTGGCGTAGTGGGCGGTGCCGGCGTGCCGCATCGAGGTGCGCCAGTGCCTGTACCAGGCCGAGTCCGTGTCCCGCGTCGCCGTCGCCAGCGTGTCCGCCAGGCCCGACTCGATCGTCGAGTACGTCCCCGTGCCCGGTCCGCCCTTCACGTGGATCAGATCGTTCAGTTCGTTCGTCAGGGTGATCGTGCCCGCCGCGCCCAGGTCGTCCAGCAGGGTGCGGGAGAACGCCTCGTCGTGGGAGTTGTCGCGGAACGTCCGCTCCAGTTCCGCCAGTTCACGGCGCGACAGGTGCTCGCCCCGGCTCAGTCTGCGCAGCGCGTCCTCGGCGGCCAGCGCCTCGTACTTCTCGACGTCCCCCATCGCCCGCCCGTTGAAGCCCCGGCCGCCGACCAGCGGACCGGAGTCGACCACCGCTGCCTTCAGAGCGGTCTCGACTCCCGTGTCCGCGTCCGTCACGGCCCGTACCGCCGCGTCGATGCGGTCCTGCCAGGACCGTACGGTCGCCTCGTCCCGCTCCTTCGCGTGCGCGGGGTCCGCGCTCACCAGGCCCCGGTCCGACACCCGCATCCCGGCCGCGACGGCCTCCTTGCGTGCCGTCGTCAGCCTGCCCTTCAGTCCCGTGAACTGGGTGTGCGCGTCCCGGAGCAGGGCGGCGATCGCCTTCGCCTCCGTCTGCGCGTACTGGAACTCCGTGAGCGTGACGCCGAAGCGGCCGTGCGCCGCCTCCGCGCTCATGCCACTCCAGGTGGCGCCCGTCGAGATGCCGTGTACGTCGCGACGGTAGGCCTTCTCCTGCTTCCCGAACTCCGCGGCCATGCCCTCCCAGCGCTCGGCCGCGCTGGTGAGGGCGCCGAGGTCGGTGCTCATGATCTCGTGGTACGTCGGCATGTCCCGGCCGCTCCCCCGTCAGTACCGGTCGAGCGCGGACGTGCGCCGCAGCTCCGACCCGACGGCCAGGTCGGAGCTGGTGAGGACCGTGTTCGTCCGGTGCAGCGCGTCCTTCTCCGCACCCAGCCGGTCCATCAGGTTCCTGACCTGGTCGCCCCAGGTGCCGTGGGCCTTGCGCAGTGCGGTGGCGGTGAGCCAGCCGTGTCCGTCGCGGGCGCCGAACGCCTTCACCGCCTTCCCCGTCTCGTCGTCCGCCCACTCGCCGGCCCTGCGGGTGTCCGGCTCGATGTGGTCGTGCAGCGCCCTGGCCGCCGCCCGCTTCTCGGCGGGGGTGGACGCGAGTCTCCCCGCGCCGTGACCGTGTGCGCCGTGAGCTCCTGCCGGACCGTCCACCGCTCGCCCCTCGCCGTATCGCCGTCCACCACCGCCTCTTCAACCGGTGGACGCCGATCTTCGTCACGGGGTGTTTCGCGGCCGCCGCGTTGACGTCGCCCGGCGTGGCGCCGTCCCTCAGCCGGCCCGCCACAGCGCCGGGACCGACGGGGGCTCCCAGCCGGGCTGGGCCGTGTGGGCCTGGAGGCAGACGTAGGCACGGCCCCCGTACGTCACCCGGTCACCGGCCTTGTAGGCGGTGCCCGCGGCCCAGGTGGTGCCGGGCGACGGGGTGCCGGGGCCGCCCGGGCCGGGGTCCTGCGGGACGTCCAGCACGAAGTCGAAGGCCGCCTCGCGGCCGCCGTCGCCGTCCCGCACGGTCATCAGCAGCCGTGGGTCGAAGATCGTGTCGGTGTTGTTGCGCGGTTCGTTCGGGAAGTACAGCTGCGTCGTCAGGACGGGGCGGCCCGGGGCCTGCACCTTGACGTGGATGTGCCGGGTGCGGCCGGGGTAGAGGCCCGGGACGATCGTGGTCAGCGCGAAGGAGCCGCGCGAGTCGGTGTACTGGTGCCCACGCAGCCGGAACCCGGTGTTGTCGTAGGTGCCGTCGGTGTCGGCCTGCCAGAAGTCCAGCAGGGCGCCGGCGACGGGGAGGCAGGCGCGGCCGAAGACGTAGCCGGTCACGGTGAGGCGGGTGCCGGGCAGACCGGGCTCCAGCAGGCTGGTGCGCTGCGGCGAGTTCGGCTTGAAGTACGGGCCCTCGATCTGGTCCGGCGTGGGGTCGTCGCCGTCGTCGCAGGACGGGGTGAGCGGCACCGCCGCTCCGGTGGTGCCGAGGGTCCGGGCGAGGGCCGGCCCGCCGATGAGGGCGACGGGGAACGCGGCGGTGGCCGCCACCGCCGCGCGCAGCACGGTCTTGCGGGTCACGTGCCGAGGGTGCTCGGGATGCGGGGAGTGCGTCTCGCTGTCCATGCCTGCTCCTTGTGGGGGCCGTCGGATCGGCAACGAACCTAGGCGCGTGTCTCCGGTGCTTCGATGGACTGGTGACGGCGGCTGTGGTGCTTTCGGAAGTCGCCGGGGCTGGTGCCGGTCTCCCGCCGGAAGAAGCGGCAGAAGTAGGCGGGGTCGGCGCATCCGACCCGGGCGGCGACCTGCCGTACCGGCAGGTCGGTGTGGGCGAGCAGCCGCTGGGCCTGGTACACGCGGGCCTCGATCAGCAGCCGGCCCGGGCTGCGGCCGGTGGCCGCGCGCACGGCCTGGGTGAGGTGGCCGGGGGTCACCCCGAGCCGTCCGGCGCACTCCCGCACCGTCCAGGCCGGCGCCTCCGGCCGGGCCACGAGCCGGGCGAACGCCTCGGCCAGCGGGCCGCTCCCCTCCGACGGGTCCCCCGCGTCGTCCGCCACGCCCCTCCTATCCCCCGCGCCACCACCGGCGGCGACCGGCAGTCGCGCCGCCTGGACGACCAGGACGTGCAGCAGCGCGCGCAGCACGCTCTCGTACCCCGGCGCCCGCTCCCGTCGCTCGGTCACCAGGTCGGCCATCAGCCGGGCGGTCCGGGCGTCGGCCTCGGCGTCCAGGGCGAACCAGCACGCCCTGCCGAGCCGCCGCAGCAGCCGGCGGTCGTCGGGGTGGCCGACCAGGAAGTCCTCGGTGAAGAGGGCCAGCGTGCCGTCCAGTCCGCGGTCGTCCTGCCAGTGGTGGATCTGCCCGGGCAGGATCACGGTCAGGTGCGGGGGGCGCACCGGCCACCGGGCCAGATCGACGACGTGGGTGCCCGAGCCGGCCGTGACGTGGACGATCTCGTAGAACGTGTGGCGGTGCGGGTGGTTCGTCCGGGATAGGGGGCCCACCTCCTCGAAGGATCCCGCGACGAACGGCACCGCGCCCGGGCCGGCCACCTCCAGCCGGTGCAGGGGCGGCTCCCCGGCGCGCGGGGTGGGGCAGGGCGTTCCCGGTAGGACGGTGGTGTTCCGCATCGACCCCCCAGATCAGGTCCAGACCATTCGGTGAGGAGGTGTCACGATGCCACAGCCGTACGTGCCGCGACAGGGACCGCCATCGGTCCGTACCAACCCCTTGTCCCGCTCCTCCCCCGCGTCGCAAGCTCCTTCCATGGAGCTGGAGTTGCGGCATCTGAGGGCCATCCGGACGATCGCCGAGGCGGGCAGCCTCACGAGGGCCGCGACGCGGCTCGGGCTGGCGCAGCCGGCGTTGAGCGCCCAGCTCAAGCGGATCGAGAAGGCGCTGGGCGGGCCGCTGTTCGAGCGGGGACGGCACGGCGTGCGGGCCACCGCGCTGGGCGAGCTGGTGCTGGAGCGCACCCGCATCGTGCTGCCGGCGGTGAACGAGCTGCAGCGGGAGGCACACCGGTTCGCCCGGACCCCGCACGAGCCGGAACGCCTGCGGCTCGGCGGCACGCACGGCCCCCTGCTGGGCGCGCTGGTGGACCGGCTGGCCGACGCCGTGCCCGGCGCCACGGTGACCACCCGCGCCTCCTGGTCCGAGCGGGAGCTGGCCGGGCTGCTGGCCGAGGGCCGGCTGGACTTCGCGCTGGCCGGTACCTGCGGCTCCGCCGCCCCGCCCGACGCCGCGCAGCTGGTGTGGAGGGAGTTCGCGGTGGATCCGGTGTTCGTGATGCTGCCCGACCGCCATCCGCTGGCCGCGTCCGCCGAGGTCCCCCTGGCCGCGCTGGCCGGCGAGGACTGGGCCTGCGTACCGGGTGACGGCTGCTTCGCGGACTGCTTCACCGCGGCCTGCGCACGGGCCGGGTTCGCCCCGCGCCGGATGTACGAGACGGACACCGCGTCCTGCGTGCATCTGGTGCAGGTGGGCCGGGCGGTGGGTCTGTGCCGGGCCACCTTCCCTTCGACGCCCGGCGTCGCCACCCGGCCGCTCGCCGGCACCCCCCTGGTCTGGCGGCACGTGCTGGGCTGGCACCCGGCGGCACAGGCGCCGGACACCGCGGCGACCGTGCTGGCCGAGGCGCGCGGCGCACACGCCGGCGCGGCGGCGCGCAGCGACAGCTACGCGCACTGGCTCGCCGCGCACGACGAACCCGCGGCGCCCTGACCCGCCGGTGGGGCAAGCGCGTTCCATAACGCCGGGGCAGGGGGCCGGCTGAGCCTTATGCGGGCCGATCGGCTTTCCCTACGGTTTCGGCACCCCACCGAAACCGAGGAGATGCCCCATGCTCCACAGACCTGCCCGAGCCGCCGGCGCCGCAGTGGCGGCGGCGGGTGTCCTGTTCGCGGCCGGGCTCAGCGGCTCCGCGAGCGCGGACACCCGCCCGCCGGGCCCGTCCACCGCACCGGCCGCCCCCACCGCGGCGCAGACCCTGCGCACCGCCGACGCCCCGGCCGGCCTGCTGCGCGCAATGCGGCGGGACCTCGGCCTGAACGAGCGACAGGCGCGGCAGCGGCTGGCGAACGAGGCCGAGGCGGGTGCCACCGCGGGCCGGCTGCGCGCGGCCCTGGGCCCGCGCTTCGCCGGCGCCTGGGTGCGGGGCGCCGAGTCGGGCACGCTGACCGTGGCGACGACCGACGCGCGCGACACCGCCGCGATCCGGGCGCGCGGCGCCCGGGCGGTGGTCGTCCGCCACTCCCTGGCCTCGCTGGACGCGGCCAAGGCCCGGCTGGACCGCGCCGCGGCCCACCGCGCCGCCACCGACACGCCGGTCTGGTACGTCGACGTGCGCACCAACACCCTCGTGGTGCAGGCGATACGCCCCGCGGCCGTACCGCCCCTGCTGGCGGCGGCCGGCGTCGACGGCGCCCTCGTGCGCACCGTGAAGTCGGCCGAGCGCCCCCGGCCGCTGTACGACCTGCGGGGCGGCGACGCGTACTACATCGACAACAGCAGCCGGTGCTCGATCGGGTTCCCGGTGACGCGGGGCACCCAGCAGGGCTTCGCCTCGGCCGGTCACTGCGGCCGGGCGGGCAGCACCACCACCGGGTCCAACCGGGTGGCGCAGGGCACCTTCCAGGCGTCGGTGTTCCCCGGCAACGACATGTCGTGGGTGGCCACCAACGCCAACTGGACGGCGACCCCGAACGTCAACGGCGCGAGCGCCCAGGTCGCCGGGTCCACGCAGGCCACGGTGGGCGCGTCGGTGTGCCGCTCGGGCTCGACCACGGGCTGGCACTGCGGCACCGTGCAGCAGCTGAACACGAGCGTGGCCTACCAGGAGGGCACGGTCAGCGGCGTCACCCGCACCTCGGTGTGCGCAGAGCCCGGCGACTCGGGCGGCTCCTTCATCTCCGGCAGCCAGGCGCAGGGGGTCACCTCGGGCGGCTCGGGCGACTGCACCGGCGGAGGCACGACGTTCTTCCAGCCGATCAACCCGATCCTCCAGGCGTACGGCCTCACCCTGAAGACGGCCACGAGCGGCCCCGGTGACCCGGGAGACCCCGGCGACCCCGGCAATCCGGGCGGCACCTGGTCGGCGGGCACGGTCTACCAGGCGGGCGACACGGTGACCTACGGCGGTGCCGGCTACCGCTGTCTCCAGGGCCACCAGGCCCAGCCGGGCTGGGAACCGCCGAACGTGCCGGCCCTGTGGCAGCGGCTGTGAACCGCTGACGACCGGGCGACCGGACCACCCTTAGGCGGACCATCGGTCACCGGGGTGGAAGGGGGGAAGGGCGGGCCCGGGTGCGACCACTGTGCGCACCCGGGCCCGCCCGCTGCTGCGCCCAGGGTGCGGCGGCCGCGGTGCGGCGGCCCGCGCCGCCCGTGACGTCTCCGGGAAAAGCGAAGAGGCCCGTACGACCGAAGTCGTACGGGCCTCCTCTAGGTCAGCTGATGACCCTCAAGCAAGCGGAACCTACTTGACGATCTTGGTGACCTGGCCGGCGCCCACGGTGCGGCCACCCTCACGGATGGCGAACTTCAGGCCCTCCTCCATGGCGACGGGCTGGATGAGCGACACCGTCATCTCGGTGTTGTCACCCGGCATGACCATCTCGGTGCCCTCGGGGAGGGTCACCACGCCGGTCACGTCCGTCGTACGGAAGTAGAACTGCGGGCGGTAGTTGTTGAAGAACGGCGTGTGGCGGCCACCCTCGTCCTTGGACAGGATGTAGGCCTGGGCCTCGAACTCGGTGTGCGGGGTGACCGAGCCCGGCTTGATGATGACCTGGCCGCGCTCGACGTCCTCGCGCTTGATGCCGCGGAGGAGCAGACCGACGTTCTCACCGGCCTGGCCCTCGTCGAGCAGCTTGCGGAACATCTCGATGCCCGTGACCGTGGTGGTGGTCTTCTCGGTCTTGATACCGATGATGTCCACGGTCTCGTTGACCTTGAGGATACCGCGCTCGATACGACCGGTGACGACGGTGCCACGACCGGTGATCGTGAAGACGTCCTCGATCGGCATGAGGAACGGCTTGTCGACGTCGCGCTCCGGCTGCGGGATCGACTCGTCGACGGCCTTCATCAGGTTGAGGACGGACTCCACCCACTCCGACTCGCCCTCGAGGGCCTTGAGCGCGGAGACCTTGACGACCGGAACGTCGTCGCCGGGGAACTCGTACTCGGTGAGGAGCTCACGGACCTCGAGCTCGACGAGCTCCAGGATCTCCTCGTCGTCCACCATGTCGGCCTTGTTCAGGGCGACGACGATGTACGGAACGCCGACCTGGCGGGCCAGGAGCACGTGCTCCTTGGTCTGCGGCATCGGGCCGTCGGTGGCGGCGACCACCAGGATCGCGCCGTCCATCTGCGCGGCACCGGTGATCATGTTCTTGATGTAGTCCGCGTGACCCGGGCAGTCGACGTGGGCGTAGTGACGCGCCTCGGTCTGGTACTCGACGTGCGCGATGGAGATGGTGATACCGCGCTGGCGCTCCTCGGGCGCCTTGTCGATGTTGTCGAACGGGGTGGCCTCGTTCAGGTCCGGGTACGCGTCGTGCAGCACCTTGGTAATGGCGGCCGTGAGGGTCGTCTTACCGTGGTCGATGTGACCGATGGTGCCGATGTTGACGTGCGGCTTAGTCCGCTCGAACTTCGCCTTCGCCACTGGGGTCCTCCTGTGGAGTGGTTCTGTACGCCTTACTTCATCGGCGCCAGGTGATCTTTGCTGTAAAGGCCCGGAACCCGGGGCAAACGCTCACGATTGCGGACGTTTGCCCCTTGAGGCTCCGGAGTCAAGCCTACGGCGTGTGAACGCTGTGCGTTACTCGCCCTTGGCCTTCGCGATGATCTCCTCGGCGACGTTCCGCGGAACCTCGGCGTAGGAGTCGAACTGCATCGAGTAGCTTGCGCGACCCGACGTCTTGCTGCGGAGGTCGCCGACGTAGCCGAACATCTCCGACAGGGGCACGAGGCCCTTCACGACGCGGGCACCAGCCCGCTCCTCCATGGCCTGGATCTGGCCACGGCGGGAGTTGATGTCGCCGATGACCTCACCCATGTAGTCCTCGGGCGTGGTGACCTCGACGGCCATCATCGGCTCGAGGAGCACGGGCGAAGCCTTGCGCGCGGCCTCCTTGAAGGCCTGCGAGCCGGCGATCTTGAAGGCCAGCTCGGAGGAGTCGACCTCGTGGTAGGCGCCGTCGTGGAGGATGACGCGCACGCCGGTCATCTCGTAACCGGCGAGGATGCCGAACTGCATGGCCTCCTGCGCACCGGCGTCGACCGAAGGGATGTACTCCTTCGGGATACGGCCACCGGTCACCTTGTTCACGAACTCGTACGAGGTGTCGCCACCCTCGAGCGGCTCGATGCCGATCTGCACCTTCGCGAACTGACCGGTACCACCGGTCTGCTTCTTGTGGGTGTAGTCGACGCGCTCGACGGCCTTGCGGATCGTCTCGCGGTACGCCACCTGCGGCTTGCCGACGTTGGCCTCGACCTTGAACTCACGGCGCATACGGTCGACCAGCACCTCGAGGTGCAGCTCGCCCATACCACCGATGATGGTCTGGCCGGTCTCCTCGTCCGAGTGGACCTGGAACGACGGGTCCTCCTCGGCCAGGCGCTGGATCGCGACGCCGAGCTTCTCCTGGTCGCCCTTCGACTTGGGCTCGATGGCGACCTGGATGACCGGGGCCGGGAAGTCCATGGACTCCAGGATGACCGGGTTCTTGTCGTCGGACAGCGTCTCACCGGTGGTGGTCTGCTTCAGGCCCATGACGGCGACGATGTCGCCGGCGCCCACCGACTCGATCTCCTCACGCTTGTTGGCGTGCATGCGGTAGATCTTGCCGATGCGCTCCTTCTTGCCCTTGACGGAGTTCAGCACCGAGGTGCCGGACTCCAGGCGGCCCGAGTAGACCCGGACGAAGGTGAGCTTGCCGAGGTGCGGGTCGCTCATGATCTTGAACGCCAGCGCCGAGAGGGGCTCCTCGTCGGACGGCTTGCGCTTGACGACGACCTCGGGGTCCTTGACGTCGTGGCCCTCGATGGCCTCGATGTCGACCGGCGACGGCAGGTAGCGCACGACCGCGTCGAGCAGGGGCTGGACGCCCTTGTTCTTGAACGCGGTGCCGCAGAACACCGGGGTCACCGTGGTGCCGGTGCCCTTGCCGGACGCGATGGTGATACGACGGATCGCGGCGTACAGCTGCTCCACGGAAGGCTCCTCGCCCTCCAGGTACAGCTCCATGATCTCCTCGTCGTTCTCGGCCACGGCCTCGAGCAGCTTGCCGCGGTACTCCTCGGCAGCCTCGGTGTGCGTGTCCGGGATGTCGACGACGTCGTACATCTCGCCCTTGGTGGCCTCGGCGGACCAGACCAGGGCCTTCATCGTCACGAGGTCGACGACGCCCTTGAAGTCGGCCTCGGCGCCGATCGGGAGCTGCATGACGATCGGCTGCGCGCCCAGGCGGTCGCTGATCATGTCGACGCAGCGGTGGAACTCGGCACCGGTCCGGTCGAGCTTGTTGACGAAGCAGATGCGCGGCACGCCGTAGCGGTCCGCCTGACGCCACACGGTCTCGGACTGCGGCTCAACGCCGGCGACACCGTCGAACACCGTCACGGCACCGTCGAGCACACGCAGGGAGCGCTCCACCTCGACGGTGAAGTCGACGTGACCCGGGGTGTCGATGATGTTGATCGTGTGGTCGACGTTCTCCAGCGGCCAGTGACAGGTGGTGGCAGCAGAGGTGATCGTGATGCCACGCTCCTGCTCCTGCTCCATCCAGTCCATGGTGGCGGCGCCGTCGTGGACCTCACCGATCTTGTACGAGACGCCGGTGTAGAACAGGATCCGCTCAGTGGTGGTCGTCTTGCCCGCGTCGATGTGGGCCATGATGCCGATGTTGCGCACCTTGGCCAGGTCAAGTGAAGTGGTAGCCATAAGGCTTCAGTCTTCTCTCGGTCTCGATGTGGGTAGCGACTACCAGCGGTAGTGCGCGAAGGCCTTGTTGGACTCGGCCATCTTGTGGGTGTCCTCGCGCTTCTTCACAGCGGCACCGAGGCCGTTGGAGGCGTCGAGAAGCTCGTTGAGCAGACGCTCGGTCATGGTCTTCTCGCGACGGGCGCGGGAGTAACCGACGAGCCAGCGCAGCGCGAGCGTGTTGGCACGACCGGGCTTGACCTCGATCGGAACCTGGTACGTCGCACCACCGACACGGCGGGACTTGACCTCGAGGGTCGGCTTGATGTTCTCCAGCGCGCGCTTCAGCGTGATGATCGGGTCGTTGCCCGTCTTCTCACGCAGACCCTCCATGGCGCCGTAGACGATGCGCTCGGCGGTGGAGCGCTTGCCGTTCAGCAGCACCTTGTTGATGAGCGACGTGACCAGAGGAGAACCGTAGACCGGGTCGATGATGACCGGGCGCTTCGGGGCGGGGCCCTTACGAGGCATTCTTACTTCTCCTTCTTGGCGCCGTAGCGGGAACGGGCCTGCTTGCGGTTCTTGACACCCTGGGTGTCGAGGGAGCCACGGATGATCTTGTAGCGAACACCCGGCAGGTCCTTCACACGGCCGCCGCGCACGAGCACGATGGAGTGCTCCTGCAGGTTGTGTCCCTCACCCGGAATGTAGGCCGTGACCTCGATGCCGCTGGTCAGACGCACACGCGCGACCTTACGCAGGGCCGAGTTCGGCTTCTTCGGGGTGGTCGTGAACACACGCGTGCAGACGCCACGACGCTGAGGGGAACCCTCGAGTGCGGGCGTCTTGTTCTTCTCGACCTTGTCCTGCCGGCCCTTGCGGACCAGCTGCTGGATCGTAGGCACTACTTCTCCGGTTTCTGTGTGCCGATAGGTACAGCTAACCTGGAACTTCTCCGACCCACGCGGTCGGGTGTGTCGAATCCCGCGGATTCCCGCCGCGAAGCGGAAAGGGCGCGGATTGCGGTGGCCGATGACGGCTCGCTGTGCGGTCGAAGGCACGCACGAGAGCCAGGGCACACCCCAGGCACAAGGTCTGAGCGTACCTACCTCATTCGCTGCGGTCAAAACAAATGGGACCCGGCCGCCCCCGCGTGCGGAGCTTGTCAAGCCCCGTTACCCTACGTGATCTTCGAATCCACGGTTCCGGGCTCCCACGTGCGGCCCTGACGGCCCCTGACAGGCCCTGCCGCCGCGCCCCGCGTCCCGCGGAGCCCCGCCGCGCCGTCGCCCGCCCCGACACGCCCTGCAGGGCCTCAGGGACCCAAGTGGCGCCGGCCCGGCACCCTGACGCACCGGTGCACCGGAGACGCCGAAGGGCGGCCACCCCGTGTCCGGGGTGGCCGCCCTTCGGACTGCCCGCTTACTGGTTGTACGGACCGTAGTCGTAGTCCTCCAGCGGAACGGCCTGGCCGGAGCCGGTGCCGAACGGCGAGTAGTCGATGTCGTCGTAGCCGACGGCCGAGTACATCGCGGCCTTGGCCTCCTCGGTCGGCTCGACCCGGATGTTGCGGTAGCGGGACAGGCCCGTACCGGCCGGGATGAGCTTACCGATGATGACGTTCTCCTTGAGGCCGATGAGGCTGTCGGACTTGGCGTTGATCGCCGCGTCCGTCAGGACTCGGGTCGTCTCCTGGAAGGAGGCGGCCGACAGCCAGGACTCCGTCGCCAGCGAGGCCTTGGTGATACCCATCAGCTGCGGGCGACCGGAGGCCGGGTGACCGCCCTCCTGGACCACACGACGGTTCTCGGTCTCGAACTTCGAGCGCTCGACCAGCTCGCCGGGCAGCAGCTCGGCGTCGCCCGACTCGATGATCGTCACACGGCGCAGCATCTGCCGGATGATGATCTCGATGTGCTTGTCGTGGATCGACACACCCTGCGAGTTGTACACCTTCTGGACCTCGCCGACCAGGTGGACCTGGACGGCGCGCTGGCCCAGGATGCGCAGCACGTCGTGCGGGTTGGTGGCACCCACGGTGAGCTGCTGGCCCACCTCGACGTGCTCGCCCTCCTTCACCAGGACCTTGGCACGCTTCGAGATCGGGTACGCCGTCTCGTCGCTGCCGTCGTCCGGGGTGACGACGAGCTTCTTGGTCTTCTCGGTCTCCTCGATCCGCACGCGGCCGGAGGCCTCGGAGATCGGGGCGACACCCTTCGGGGTACGGGCCTCGAAGAGCTCGACGACACGGGGCAGACCCTGGGTGATGTCGTCACCGGCCACACCACCGGTGTGGAAGGTACGCATCGTCAGCTGGGTACCGGGCTCACCGATGGACTGGGCGGCGATGATGCCGACCGCCTCACCGATGTCGACCAGCTTGCCGGTGGCCAGCGAACGGCCGTAGCACATGGCACAGGTGCCGACGTGCGACTCGCAGGTCAGGATCGAGCGGGTCTTGACCTCCTCGATGCCGTGGTGCACCAGCTGGTCGATGAGCACGTCGCCGAGGTCCACGTTGGCCGGCGCGATCACCTTGCCGTCGATGACGACGTCCTCGGCGAGCATGCGGGCGTAGACGCTGGTCTCGACGTCGTCGGCCTTGCGCAGCACACCGTCGGCGCCGCGGTGGGCGATCCGCAGCTTCAGACCGCGCTCGGTGCCGCAGTCCTCCTCGCGGATGATGACGTCCTGCGAGACGTCCACCAGACGACGGGTCAGGTAACCCGAGTCGGCGGTACGCAGGGCGGTGTCCGCCAGACCCTTACGGGCACCGTGCGTGGAGATGAAGTACTCCAGCACGGACAGGCCCTCACGGAAGGACGCCTTGATCGGACGCGGGATGGTCTCGTTCTTCGCGTTCGACACCAGACCGCGCATACCGGCGATCTGCCGCATCTGCATCATGTTTCCTCGGGCACCCGAGTCAACCATCATGAAGATGGGGTTCGTCTTGGGGAAGTTCTCGTTCATCGCCTCGGCGACCTCGTTGGTCGCCTTGGTCCAGATCGCGATGAGCTCCTGCGTGCGCTCTTCCTTGGTGATCAGACCGCGCTCGTACTGCTTCTGGACCTTCTCGTCCTGCGCCTCGTAGCCGCGGACGATCTCCTTCTTCGCCTCGGGAACGACGACGTCGGAGATGGCCACGGTGACGCCGGAACGGGTCGCCCAGTAGAAGCCGGCCGCCTTCAGGTTGTCGAGCGTCGCCGCCACGATGACCTTGGGGTAGCGCTCGGCCAGGTCGTTGACGATCTCGGAGAGCTGCTTCTTGCCCACCGAGTAGTCGACGAACGGGTAGTCCTCGGGCAGCAGCTCGTTGAAGAGCGCGCGGCCCAGGGTGGTGCGCAGGCGGAACGAGTCACCCTGCTGCCACTCGGGCTCGCCCTCCTCGCGCGCCGGCGGCATCCAGCCGCGCGGCGGGATGGTGCCCACCGGGAAGCGGATGTCGATCGGCGACTGCAGCGCGAGCTCGCCGGCGTCGAAGGCCATGATCGCCTCGGCCGTGGAGCCGAACGCGCGGCCCTCGCCCTTGGTGTCACGCAGCTCGCCGTCGGTGGTGAGGAAGAACAGACCGAGGACCATGTCCTGGGTCGGCATCGTCACCGGACGGCCGTCGGCCGGCTTGAGGATGTTGTTCGAGGACAGCATCAGGATGCGGGCCTCGGCCTGCGCCTCCGCGGACAGCGGCAGGTGCACGGCCATCTGGTCACCGTCGAAGTCCGCGTTGAACGCGGTGCAGACGAGCGGGTGGATCTGGATGGCCTTGCCCTCGACCAGCTGCGGCTCGAAGGCCTGGATGCCGAGGCGGTGCAGGGTGGGAGCACGGTTCAGCAGCACCGGGTGCTCGGCGATGACCTCTTCGAGGACGTCGTACACGACCGTGCGGCCGCGCTCCACCATGCGCTTGGCGCTCTTGATGTTCTGCGCGTGGTTCAGGTCGACCAGGCGCTTCATCACGAACGGCTTGAAGAGCTCCAGCGCCATGGCCTTGGGCAGACCGCACTGGTGCAGCTTCAGCTGCGGGCCGACGACGATGACGGAACGCGCCGAGTAGTCGACTCGCTTGCCGAGCAGGTTCTGACGGAAACGGCCCTGCTTGCCCTTCAGCATGTCGCTGAGGGACTTCAGCGGGCGGTTGCCGGGGCCGGTGACCGGACGGCCGCGACGGCCGTTGTCGAAGAGGGCGTCAACAGCCTCCTGAAGCATGCGCTTCTCGTTGTTGACGATGATCTCCGGGGCACCGAGGTCCAGGAGCCGCTTCAGACGGTTGTTCCGGTTGATCACACGGCGGTACAGGTCGTTCAGGTCGGAGGTCGCGAAGCGGCCACCGTCCAGCTGCACCATCGGACGCAGGTCCGGCGGGATGACCGGGACGCAGTCCAGGACCATGCCCTTGGGGCTGTTGGAGGTCTGCAGGAACGCGGAGACGACCTTCAGCCGCTTGAGCGCACGGGTCTTCTTCTGGCCCTTGCCGGTGCGGATGATCTCGCGGAGGCGCTCGGCCTCCTCGTCGAGGTCGAAGGACTCCAGGCGCTTCTGCAGCGCCGCGGCACCCATCGAGCCGTCGAAGTACGTGCCGAAGCGGTCACGCAGCTCGCGGTAGAGCAGTTCGTCGCCCTCGAGGTCCTGGACCTTGAGGTTCTTGAACCGGGTCCACACCTCGTCCAGGCGGTCGATCTCGCGCTGCGCGCGGTCGCGCAGCTGCTTCATCTCGCGCTCGGCACCCTCGCGCACCTTGCGGCGCACGTCGGCCTTGGCGCCCTCGGCCTCGAGCTCGGCCAGGTCGGTCTCGAGCTTCTTGGCGCGGGCCTCCAGGTCGGCGTCCCGGCGGTTCTCGATCTGCTGGCGCTCGACCGAGACGTGCGCCTCCAGGGAGGGCAGGTCGCGGGTACGGCGCTCCTCGTCGACGTACGTGATCATGTACGCCGCGAAGTAGATGACCTTCTCGAGGTCCTTGGGCGCCAGGTCCAGCAGGTAGCCGAGGCGCGAGGGGACACCCTTGAAGTACCAGATGTGCGTGACGGGCGCGGCCAGCTCGATGTGGCCCATCCGCTCACGGCGCACCTTGGCGCGCGTGACCTCGACGCCACAGCGCTCGCAGATGATGCCCTTGAAGCGGACGCGCTTGTACTTGCCGCAGTAGCACTCCCAGTCCCGGGTCGGACCGAAGATCTTCTCGCAGAAGAGTCCGTCCTTCTCGGGCTTGAGGGTGCGGTAGTTGATGGTCTCGGGCTTCTTGACCTCACCGTGGCTCCACTGACGGATGTCGTCAGCGGTGGCCAGGCCGATCCGGAGCTCGTCGAAGAAGTTGACGTCGAGCACTATGCGTCAATCCCTCTCAGGGTCGAAAGTCTTTGGTCTGAAACGGGGGCCTGGGGGTCGGCGGGGCCCTGGTGGTTCAGGGCCCCGCCGGACTCCCGTCAGACCTCTTCGACGCTGCTCGGCTCGCGCCGGGACAGGTCGATGCCGAGCTCCTCCGCAGCGCGGAAGACGTCCTCGTCGGTGTCACGCATCTCGATGGACATACCGTCGCTGGACAGCACCTCCACGTTCAGGCAGAGCGACTGCATCTCCTTGATGAGCACCTTGAAGGACTCGGGGATGCCGGGCTCGGGGATGTTCTCGCCCTTGACGATGGCCTCGTAGACCTTCACGCGGCCGGTGACGTCGTCGGACTTGATGGTCAGCAGCTCCTGGAGGGCGTACGCGGCGCCGTAGGCCTCGAGGGCCCACACCTCCATCTCGCCGAAGCGCTGGCCACCGAACTGCGCCTTACCACCCAGCGGCTGCTGGGTGATCATGGAGTACGGACCGGTCGAGCGGGCGTGCAGCTTGTCGTCGACCAGGTGGTGCAGCTTCAGGATGTACATGTAGCCGACCGAGATCGGGTCCGGGAACGGCTCACCGCTGCGGCCGTCGAACAACCGCGCCTTGCCGGTCGGGAGCACCATGCGCTCGCCGTCCCGGTTCGGGATGGTGTGCTGCAGCAGACCCGCCAGCTCGTCCTCGCGCGCACCGTCGAACACCGGGGTGGCGACGTTGGTGCCCGGGGCGACCTGGTCGGCGCCGATGACCTGCAGACGCTGGGCCCACTCGTCCGCGAGGCCGGAGACGTCCCAGCCGCGGCTGGCGAGCCAGCCGAGGTGGATCTCCAGGACCTGTCCCGGGTTCATTCGGGACGGCACACCCAGCGGGTTGAGGATGATGTCGACCGGGGTGCCGTCCTCCAGGAACGGCATGTCCTCGATCGGCAGGATCTTGGAGATGACACCCTTGTTGCCGTGGCGGCCGGCGAGCTTGTCACCGTCGGTGATCTTGCGCTTCTGCGCGACGTAGACGCGCACCAGCTGGTTGACACCGGGGGGAAGCTCGTCGCCCTCCTCGCGGTCGAAGACGCGCACGCCGATGACCTTGCCGGTCTCGCCGTGCGGCACCTTCAGCGAGGTGTCACGGACCTCACGGGCCTTCTCACCGAAGATCGCGCGCAGCAGGCGCTCCTCGGGGGTCAGCTCGGTCTCGCCCTTCGGGGTGACCTTGCCGACGAGGATGTCGCCGGCGATGACCTCGGCGCCGATGCGGATGATGCCGCGCTCGTCGAGGTCGGCGAGGACCTCCTCGGAGACGTTCGGGATGTCCCGGGTGATCTCCTCGGGGCCGAGCTTGGTGTCACGGGCGTCGACCTCGTGCTCCTCGATGTGGATCGAGGAGAGGACGTCGTCCTGCACGAGGCGCTGCGACAGGATGATCGCGTCCTCGTAGTTGTGACCCTCCCACGGCATGAACGCCACGAGCAGGTTCTTGCCGAGGGCCATCTCGCCGTTCTGGGTGGCCGGGCCGTCGGCGAGCACCTGGCCCGTGATGATCCGGTCGCCCTCGTTGACGATGACCTTCTGGTTGACCGAGGTGCCCTGGTTGGAGCGGGAGAACTTGTGCAGGCGGTACGTGATGTACGTGCCGTCGTCGTTCGCGGTGGTGATGTAGTCCGCGGAGACCTCCTGGACCACACCGTCCTTCTCCGCCTTGACCACGTCGCCGGCGTCGACCGCGGAGCGGTACTCCATGCCGGTGCCGACGAGCGGGGCCTCGGACTTGATGAGCGGAACGGCCTGACGCATCATGTTCGCGCCCATGAGGGCACGGTTGGCGTCGTCGTGCTCGAGGAACGGGATCATGGCGGTCGCGACCGACACCATCTGGCGCGGCGAGACGTCCATGTAGTCGACGTCCTCGGGGCTGACGTAGTCGACCTCGCCGCCACGGCGGCGGACCAGGACACGCGCCTCGGCGAACCGCAGATCGTCGCCCAGCGTGGCGTTGGCCTGCGCGATGACGAAGCGGTCCTCCTCGTCGGCGGTCAGGTAGTCGACCTCGTCGGTGACCTGGCCGTCGATGACCTTGCGGTACGGGGTCTCGACGAAACCGAACGCGTTGACGCGGCCGTAGGAGGCGAGCGAGCCGATCAGACCGATGTTCGGGCCTTCGGGCGTCTCGATCGGGCACATGCGGCCGTAGTGCGACGGGTGCACGTCACGGACCTCGAAGCCGGCCCGCTCACGGGAGAGACCACCCGGGCCAAGGGCCGACAGACGGCGCTTGTGGGTGAGACCCGACAGCGGGTTGTTCTGGTCCATGAACTGCGACAGCTGGCTGGTGCCGAAGAACTCCTTGATGGAGGCGACGACCGGCCGGATGTTGATCAGGGTCTGCGGCGTGATCGCCTCGACGTCCTGGGTCGTCATGCGCTCGCGCACGACGCGCTCCATACGGGCGAGACCCGTACGGACCTGGTTCTGGATCAGCTCACCGACGCTGCGCAGACGACGGTTGCCGAAGTGGTCGATGTCGTCCGTCTCGACGACGATCGTGTCGCCGTTGTCGCCGGTGGTCTCGGTCTCGCCGGCGTGCAGCTGCACCAGGTACTTGATCGTCGAGATGATGTCCTCGACGGTCAGGATGCCCGCGTCCAGCGGAGCGTCCGCACCGAGCTTCTTGTTGACCTTGTAACGGCCGACCTTGGCGAGGTCGTAGCGCTTGGGGTTGAAGTAGAGGTTCTCAAGGAGCGTCTGCGCGGCCTCACGCGTGGGGGGCTCGCCCGGACGCAGCTTGCGGTAGATGTCGAGCAGCGCGTCGTCCTGGCCCTGGGTGTGGTCCTTCTCCAGGGTGGCGCGCATCGACTCGTAGTCGCCGAACTCCTCGAGGATCTGCTCGGTCGTCCAGCCGAGCGCCTTCAGCAGAACGGTGACCGACTGCTTGCGCTTGCGGTCGATGCGGACACCGACCATGTCGCGCTTGTCGATCTCCATCTCCAGCCAGGCACCCCGGGACGGGATGATCTTGGCGGAGAAGATGTCCTTGTCGGACGTCTTGTCGATGGAGGAGTCGAAGTAGACACCGGGGGAACGGACCAGCTGCGACACCACGACACGCTCGGTGCCGTTGATGACGAAAGTGCCCTTGTTCGTCATGAGCGGGAAGTCGCCCATGAAGACCGTCTGGGACTTGATCTCACCGGTCTCGTTGTTGGTGAACTCGGCGGTGACGAAGAGCGGGGCCGCGTACGTGAAGTCGCGCTCCTTGCACTCGTCGATGGAGTTCTTCGGCGGCTCGAAGCGGTGGTCCCGGAACGTCAGGGACATCGACCCGGAGAAGTCCTCGATCGGGGAGATCTCCTCGAAGATCTCCTCCAGACCGGACTTGGTGGGGACGTCCTGACCGTTCTCAAGAGCCTCCTCGACCCGACTCTGCCAGGCGGTGTTGCCGAGCAGCCAGTCAAAGCTCTCGGTCTGCAGCGCGAGCAGGTTCGGAACCTCGAGAGGCTCCTTGATCTTTGCAAAGGAGATGCGCAGCGGGGCGGTGCTGGCGCCGTTGTTCGTATTCGCGGTCGAGGCGTTGCGCGAGGCGGCCAAGAGGGGGTCCTTCCGAGGGCTCGGACTCACTACGCGCGTACCGGTCCCTCTCCCGCGCACAGGGATGGAAACCCCAGGTCAGGGGGGCTTCGGTCGACTGTGCTCAAGTGAGGGCAGACCCCTGGTGACGGGCAGGGGACAGCTAACAGGCAGCGCAAAGGGTCAGTGTAGCCATTTGGCACACTGATGTCCAGTGCGGGTTCTTCGAGACCCTCGCCGTGCTCACCGCTCTCGTCAACGCCCTCGGCATGCCTGCCCTCAACGCACGTTGATACTGCCCTCTTCGTCGTCGATCCATGCCTCGGATTCGGATCCTTGTGACGACGCGTCCTGAGAATTGCGCGCTGCGTGCGGTTCGTCAAGGCCCCCCAGCCCGAAGCGGGCCGGCCGGGTCCCAGGACGAAGATCACCCTACCCCTCGCCGTCGCGAGTGCAAGGCAACCGTGGTCGTCCGTCGCATACGCCGAAGAGCGACCACCCGGATGGATGATCGCTCTTCGGTGCGTGCGCGTTACAGCCCCACGGGGCCGTAATCAGCCCGCAGCCGGGTTCTGGGAACCCAGGAGGTGTTACTTGACCTCGACGGAGGCGCCGGCGCCCTTGAGGGACTCGGCGGCCTTCTCGGCGGCTTCCTTGTTGACCTTCTCGAGGACCGGCTTCGGGGTGCCGTCGACGAGGTCCTTGGCCTCCTTCAGACCCAGGGAGGTCAGCTCACGCACGACCTTGATGACCTGGATCTTCTTGTCGCCGGCGCCGGTGAGGATGACGTCGAACTCGTCCTTCTCCTCCTCGACCGGGGCAGCCGGGCCACCCTGGGCCGGGCCCGCGACGGCCACGGCGGCGGCGGCGGTGACGTCGAACTTCTCCTCGAACGCCTTCACGAACTCGGAGAGCTCGATGAGGGTCATCTCCTCGAACTGCGCGAGCAGGTCTTCCTGAGACAGCTTCGCCATGATGGGCGATCCTTCCACTAAATCGGCAGGTGCCGGATGTACATGAGAGGCGGGCGTACGTTGGCCCGCTGTGACCCCGGCCGCGTCAGGCGGCCCGGATCAGAAAGCGAGCCGAATTACTCGGCACCGCCCTGCTCGTCCTGCTTGGCACGAAGCGCGTCCACGGTGCGGACGAGCTTCGACGGGAGCGCCTGGAAGACCTGAGCAGCCTGAGTCTGCTTGCCCTTGAAGGCGCCCGCCAGCTTGGCGAGCAGAACCTCGCGGGACTCGAGGTCCGCAAGCTTCTTGATCTCGTCGGCGGACATCGCCTTGCCGTCAAGGACACCGCCCTTGATGACGAGATTCGGGTTTTCCTTGGCGAAGTCACGAAGACCCTTCGCCGACTCCACCGGGTCACCGGTGACGAAGGCGACCGCCGTCGGACCAGCGAAGAGCTGGTCGTCCAGCGTGATCCCGGCCTCGTTGGCCGCAATCTTGGTCAGCGTGTTCTTCACCACGGCGTACTGGGCGTTCTCACCGAGCGACCGGCGCAGCGTCTTGAGCTGCGCCACGGTGAGACCGCGGTACTCGGTCAGCACGGCGGCGTTGGAGCTGCGGAACTTGTCCGTCAGCTCGGCAACCGCGGCAGCCTTGTCGGGCCTCGCCATAGAGCCTCGGCCTCCTTCCGGGTGATTCTGACCGCGCGGACCCGAAGGAGGACTGGGGAAAACGAAACGCCCCGGCGCAGGCGCACGGGGCGGACTCGACCGGCTTCACACGCTGGACGCGTGCGCTCCGGGAGCTCTTCCACTGACACCTGCGCGGGTCGTCCACTCTTCAGCGGATCCTTCGGCCACCGCGCCCTCGTGGAAGCGCGCGGCAACGACCAGCGGTCTTTGGCTTCTGGAAGAGAGTACGGGACCGGGGCACGGTCGAGCAAATCGGGCCGGACGGCCCGCCCCGGTCCCGCCGGGGTCAGGAGGTGGCGCCGCTCGTGGTGCCGCCGCCCACGGTTCCTCCGGACTTCAGCATGTCGGCGAAGTCCTTGGTGTCGCCGGCCGGGGGCGCCTCGGCGGTGACCTTGACCCCGTAGTCGCTGTAGAACGTGGTGTTGGTCATGGTGCCGTTGGCGGTGTTCGCCTTCTCGGTCTTCTTGACCAGCAGGTTCTCGTCGTTGATCCAGATGTCGACGGTGTCGGTGGTGACGCCCGCCTGGTCGAGCTGCTTCTTCAGGGCGGACAGCTGGTCGCCGCTGAGGTCGCTGCTCTTGCCCGCCAGGTCCGCGACGTCCACCGTGCCCGAGTAGTGCGTGGTGTGGGCGCCGTCGACGGTGTCCTCGCCGACCTTCTTGACGTCGCCGGAGGCCAGCAGCATCTTCACGGACTGGTTCGGCGTGGCGTTCTGGATCTGGTCCTTCATGTACGAGCCGGAGGCTCCGCCGAGCTTGGCCAGGTCGTCGTACGAGTACTTGAGCCAGTGCTTGCCGCCCGTCTGCTGGGCGTACGCGTCGCTCATGTGCGCGTAGTAGGCGTCCGGCAGGTACCGGGCCTCCATCGACTGGGTGCCGGCCTTCTTCATCATCTCGGCCATCTGGCCGCCGGTGTACGTGATGGTGAGGTTGCCCTTGAGGCCGTCACTCCAGGCGAGCGCGCCGTTGGCCGTCATCGACATGAGGTCGCCCATGGACGTGGTGGAGCGGACCTTGGCCGAGTCCGCCTTGTCCGTGGACTTCTCCACGGAGCGCAGGGCGGCGATGGGGCTGAGCTTGATCGCACCCCCGCCGGCCGCCTTGCCGTCCTTGCCGCCGTCCGAGGAGCCGCAGGCGGCCACACCGGTCAGTGCGGCGACCACCGCGATCGAGAGGCCCATCCGGCGCACGGTCGTGCTCTTCATCTAGTCCCACCCCTAAAGCGAGTCCCGTTGCCAGCACCGTAGCCCAGGCCGCTGACAGTCGTGCGAAAGGTCGCACAAAGAAAGGACGGGCCCCGCACCTTGTCGGTTGCAGGGCCCGCCCTCTACTTACGCGTACCTGACGCGGCTACCGGGCTGAGCGGAGGGCTCAGACGGCGGCCGGGTCCTCCTCGACGAGGAGGTTGCGGGTGCGGTTCGGGTCGACCGGGATGCCGGGGCCCATCGTGGTGGTGATGGCGGCCTTCTTGATGTAGCGACCCTTGGCGGCGGACGGCTTCAGACGGAGGATCTCCTCCAGCGCGGCGCCGTAGTTCTCCACCAGCTTGGCGTCGTCGAAGGACGCCTTGCCGATGATGAAGTGCAGGTTCGAGTGCTTGTCGACGCGGAACTCGATCTTGCCGCCCTTGATCTCGGTGACGGCCTTGGCGGTGTCGGGGGTGACGGTGCCGGTCTTCGGGTTCGGCATCAGACCACGCGGGCCGAGGACGCGGCCGAGGCGGCCGACCTTGCCCATGAGGTCCGGGGTGGCGACGACGGCGTCGAAGTCCAGACGGCCCTTCGCCACCTCGTCGATCAGCTCGTCGGCGCCGACGATGTCGGCGCCCGCGGCACGCGCGGCCTCGGCACGGTCACCGGTCGCGAAGACCAGGACCCGGGCGGTCTTACCGGTGCCGTGCGGGAGGTTCACGGTGCCACGGACCATCTGGTCGGCCTTGCGCGGGTCGACACCCAGGCGGAAGGCGACCTCGACGGTGCCGTCGAACTTGGTCGTGGAGGTCTCCTTGGCGAGACGGACGGCCTCGAGCGGGGCGTACAGCTTCTCCCGGTCGACCTTGGCGTCCGCAGCGCGGAGAGCCTTGCTGCGCTTGCTCACAACTGCTCCTGTGTGTTCTGAAAGGAGGCGTGGTACGGGCCGAGCAGGCCCTGCCACGTGCGGCCTTTCACGGCCGCATGACTACGGGGTGGGACTTCAGCCCTCGACCGTGATGCCCATGGAGCGGGCGGTGCCGGCGATGATCTTCGACGCGGCGTCCAGGTCGTTGGCGTTGAGGTCGGGCAGCTTGGTCTGGGCGATCTCGCGGACCTGCGCCTCGGTGATCTTGGCGACCTTGGTCTTGTGCGGCTCGCCGGAGCCCTTCTCCACGCCCGCGGCCTTGAGGATCATCTTCGCGGCCGGCGGCGTCTTGGTGACGAAGGTGAAGGAGCGGTCCTCGTAGACCGTGATCTCCACCGGGATCACCCAGCCACGCTGCGACTCGGTCGCGGCGTTGTAGGCCTTGCAGAACTCCATGATGTTCACGCCGTGCTGACCCAGCGCCGGGCCGACCGGGGGGGCCGGGTTCGCCGCACCGGCGTTGATCTGGAGCTTGATGAGCCCCGTGACCTTCTTCTTCTTGGGAGGCATAGCTCTCCGGGTCCTTTCGATTCGGGTCCTGCCCGCATCCGGGGACCACCCGGACGCAGGCATACCGCACAACGATAACGGGTATGGATGCGCGGCCAAAAACCGTGCAGGTCAGGCGAGGCGCGAGCGCCTGCCTGACCTGCACGGAAGCAGTTCGTCCAGAAGGAACTAGTTCTTCTGGATCTGGTCGAAGGAGAGCTCGACCGGCGTCTCGCGGCCGAAGATCTCCACCAGGCCCTTGACCTTCTTCGAGTCGGGGTTGATCTCGTTGATGGTCGCCTGCAGCGTGGCGAACGGGCCGTCGGTGACGGTGACCGAGTCGCCGACCTCGAAGTCCAGCACCTGGACCTCGACCTTGCGCTGCGGGGCGGGCTTGCCCTCGGCCTCGGCGGCCTCGCGGGCGGCCTTCTCCTCGGCCTCCGGGGCGAGCATCTTGACGATCTCGTCCAGGGTCAGCGGGTAGGGGTCGTAGGCGTTGCCGACGAAGCCGGTGACGCCCGGGGTGTTGCGGACGACGCCCCAGGACTCGTTGGTCAGGTCCATGCGGACCAGGACGTAGCCGGGCAGCTTGTTCTGCTTGATCGTCTTGCGGTCGCCGTTCTTGATCTGGACGACCTCTTCCTGCGGCACCTCGGCCTGGAAGATGTAGTCCTCGACGTTCAGCGAGACGGCGCGCTGCTCCAGGTTGGTCTTCACGCGGTTCTCGTAGCCGGCGTAGGTGTGGATGACGTACCACTCGCCGGGCAGGGTGCGCAGCTCCTCGCGGAGGGCCTGGACGGGGTCGACCGGCGCGGCCGGCTCCTCCTCGACGAGCTCCTCCACGGGCTCCTCGGCGCCTTCCTCGGCGTCGTCGTCCTCGACGTGCAGGGCGGCCTCTTCGGCCGGCTCGCCCGCCTCGGCCTCGGCAGCCTCGAACTCGTCCTGCTCGTCCGCGCCCTCGACGATGTCGAGCTCGTCGTCCACCGCCTCGGCAGCCAGCCCGCGGGGCTCAGTGGCGTCGTCGTTCAGGTTCGGGTCAGACACGATGGCTGCTTCTTCCTGGATACATAGGGGTGGAACATGCGAAAACGGGCGCCGGTACCACGGCGCCCTTCGCTCTTGGCTCAGCCGAAGACGTACTTGGCCGCGTGGTTGAGCCCATAGTCAATCACGGTCACCAGGGCGATCATGATGGCGACGAAGAAGATCACCACGGTGGTGTAGGACGTCAGCTGGTTGCGCGAGGGCCAGACGACCTTGCGGAGTTCCGCGATCACCTGGCGGTAGAAGGTGGCGAGGCGCTTGAGCGGGCCCTTCTTGGCGCGCTTGCCGCCCTTGCGGGCCTTCTTCTTGGACTCGGGCACCTCGTCCTGGGCATCAGGCGTGTCGATGGAGCCCACGGCGTCCGTCATAGTCCTCACCTGATCCCGGGTCGTGGCCGTGCCGCGCCCGGTTTCTGAGCCGCACGGCGGTGCATTGCTGTACGTACATGCGCACACATCCTGGCGGTGTGTGTAGCAGGGCCGGAGGGACTTGAACCCCCAACCGCCGGTTTTGGAGACCGGTGCTCTACCAATTGAGCTACGACCCTTTGTGTATGTCCACCAACGTACCGCATCCGACCGGGTGCTCGGTGTGCACCGGCTGCGACGGCGCCGCTGATGGCCAACGAGGTGAGAGTGTACGTGGTCAACGGCCCGGCGTCGAACAGAAAGCGGCGGCCGGGGGCCGGGCCGACGAAGATCGTCCTGGCCGGAGGCCGGATTCGGATCCCTGTTCACGCCTCGACCCTTTGCCGTTCAGTCCGTGAAACCCGTGTGCCGGGGTCATTTCCGGTCTGGAACGATGGACCCCATGAGCGCTGCAACCCCTCCCACCGAGCGCCGGGTCTCCGCCCGAGTCGGCGCGATCTCCGAGTCCGCCACCCTCGCCGTGGACGCCAAGGCCAAGGCCCTGAAGGCCGCCGGGCGTCCGGTGATCGGCTTCGGCGCCGGCGAGCCCGACTTCCCGACCCCGGACTACATCGTCGAGGCGGCCGTCGAGGCGTGCAAGAACCCCAAGTACCACCGCTACACCCCGGCCGGCGGCCTGCCCGAGCTGAAGGCCGCGATCGCCGCGAAGACGCTGCGCGACTCGGGCTGGGAGCCCGACGTCTCCCAGATCCTCGTCACCAACGGCGGCAAGCAGGCCATCTACGAGGCGTTCGCCGCGATCCTCGACCCGGGTGACGAGGTCATCGTCCCGGCCCCGTACTGGACGACGTACCCGGAGTCGATCCGTCTCGCCGGCGGTGTCCCGGTCGAGGTCGTCGCCGACGAGACGACCGGCTACCGGGTCTCGGTCGAGCAGCTGGAGGCGGCGCGCACGAAGAAGACGAAGGTCGTGCTCTTCGTCTCCCCGTCCAACCCGACCGGCGCGGTGTACACCGAGGCCGAGACCGAGGCGATCGGCCGCTGGGCCGTCGAGCACGGCCTGTGGGTGCTCACCGACGAGATCTACGAGCACCTCGTCTACGGCGACGCGTCCGCCGTGTCCCTGCCGGCGCTGCTGCCCGAGCTGCGGGACAAGTGCGTCGTGGTCAACGGCGTGGCCAAGACGTACGCCATGACCGGCTGGCGCGTGGGCTGGGTCATCGGCCCGAAGGACGTCGTCAAGGCCGCGACGAACCTGCAGTCGCACGCCACGTCGAACGTCTCCAACGTGGCCCAGGCGGCCGCTCTGGCCGCCGTCTCCGGCGACCTGGAGGCCGTGGCGAGGATGCGCGAGGCCTTCGACCGGCGCCGCAGGACCATCGTGCGGATGCTCAACGAGATCGACGGCGTGGTCTGCCCCGAGCCCGAGGGCGCGTTCTACGCCTACCCGTCGGTCAAGGGTCTGCTCGGCAAGGAGATCCGCGGCAAGCGCCCGCAGGACACCGTCGAGCTGGCCGCGCTGATCCTGGAGGAGGTCGAGGTCGCCGTCGTCCCGGGCGAGGCCTTCGGCACGCCGGGCTACCTGCGGCTGTCCTACGCGCTCGGCGACGAGGACCTCGTCGAGGGCGTGAGCCGGATCCAGAAGCTGCTGGCGGAGGCGCGGGACTGACGTCCCGTTCCCCCCGCTCCACGCGCGCGTGCGGGCCGTCTCCCTCCCGGGGAGACGGCCCGCTCCTGTGTGCGGGCAAGACCACGTACGGGGAAACGGCTACCGGGACGGCAGGTGCGTACGGCAGGATCTGGGAATGGAGCGCGTACGTGATCTCTCTGAGCTGCCGAAAGCCCATCTGCACCTGCACTTCACCGGCTCGATGCGCCCGGGGACCGTCCTGGAACTGGCCGACAAGTACGGCGTACATCTGCCCGACGCCCTGACGGACGCCCTGACCAGCGGGGAACCGCCGAAGCTCCGGGCCACCGACGAGCGGGGCTGGTTCCGTTTCCAGCGGCTGTACGACGCGGCGCGCTCCTGCCTGCGCGAGCCGGAGGACATCCGGCGGCTGGTCCGGGAGGCCGCCGAGGAGGACCTGGCGGACGGTTCGGGCTGGCTGGAGATCCAGGTGGACCCGACGTCGTACGCGCCCCGCCTGGGCGGGCTGATCCCGGCCCTGGAGATCATTCTGGACGCGGTGGAGACGACGTCCCGCGAGACCGGCCTCGGCATGCGCGTCCTGGTGGCCGCCAACCGCATGAAGCACCCGCTGGACGCGCGCACACTGGCGCGCCTCGCCGTGCGGTACGCGGACCGGGGCGTGGTGGGCTTCGGGCTCTCCAACGACGAGCGGCGGGGCATGGCCCGGGATTTCGACCGGGCCTTCCACATCGCGCGCGAGGGCGGTCTGCTGTCCGCGCCGCACGGCGGCGAGCTGACCGGTCCGGCGTCGGTGCGGGACTGCCTGGACGACCTGCACGCCACCCGGATCGGGCACGGCGTGCGCGCGGCCGAGGACCCGCGGCTGCTGAAGCGGCTGGCCGACCGGGGCGTGACCTGCGAGGTGTGCCCGGCCTCCAACGTGGCGCTGGGCGTGTACGAGAAGCCGGAGGACGTCCCGTTGCGCACACTCTTCGAGGCGGGCGTCCCGCTGGCCCTGGGCGCCGACGACCCGCTGCTGTTCGGCTCCCGGCTGGCCGCCCAGTACGAGATCGCCCGCCGGACCCACGGTTTCACGGACGCCGAGCTCGCGGAGCTGGCACGGCAGTCGGTGCGGGGTTCGGCCGCGCCGCGGGACGTCAAGGAGCGGATGCTGGCGGGCGTGGACGACTGGCTGGCCGGCCCGGCCGACCCGGACGGTGCGCCTAGAGGCTCACGCCGACCGTCACCGGCTCGTTGACCAGGGTGACGCCGAAGGCCTCGCGGACTCCGGCGACCACCTCGCGGGCCAGGGCCAGCAGGTCCTCGGTGGTGGCCTCGCCCCGGTTGGTGAGGGCGAGCGTGTGCTTGGTCGAGATGCGGGCGGGTCCGGTGCCGTAGCCCTTGGTGAAGCCCGCCTTGTCGATCAGCCAGGCCGCGGAGGTCTTGGTGCGGCCCTCCCCCGCCGGGTAGGCGGGCGGCTCGACACCGTCCCCCAGCCGCTCGCGCACGCGCGCGTGGAACGCGGCGAACTGCTCGTCGGTGAGGATCGGGTTGGTGAAGAAGGACCCGGCGGACCAGGTGTCGTGGTCCCCCGCGTCCAGGACCATGCCCTTGCCCGCCCGCAGCTTCAGCACGGTCTGCCGGGCGTCGGCCAGCGGCACCCGGTCGCCCGGCTCGACGCCGAGGGCGCGGGCCGCCTCCGCGTACTTCACCGGGGCGGACAGCCCGCCCGCGTCCTCCAGTCCGAAGCGGACGCGCAGCACGACATAGCGCTCGGGGTCGGCCTTGAAGCGGCTGTGCCGGTACGAGAAGGCGCACTCCGCGTTGGTCAGCGTGACGGTCGCGCCGGCCCGGCGGTCGTAGGCGATCACCTCGGTGACGGTGGCGGAGACCTCCTGGCCGTAGGCGCCCACGTTCTGGATGGGGGTGGCGCCGGCCGAGCCCGGGATGCCGGCCAGGCACTCGATCCCGGCGAGTCCCGCCTCGACGGTGCGGGCGACGGCGTCCGTCCACACCTCGCCGGCCGCCAGCTCCAGCGTCGTGCCGCGCAGTTCGACGCCGCGCGTGGCGATGCGCAGGGCGGTGCCGTCGAAGCCCTTGTCGCCGATGACCAGGTTCGAGCCGCCGCCGATGACCAGCAGCGGGGTGCCGCTGTCGTCGGCCTCGCGGACGGCGGCGATCACCTCGGCATCGGTGCCGGCCGTGACAAGCCGCGTCGCGGGGCCGCCCAGCCGGAAGGTGGTCAGCGGGGCAAGGGGGGCGTCGTGGAGTACCTGCACGGGCCCAAGACTACGAGACGTCTCCGCCGCCCCCGCACGCGCGCACCGCGCTGCCGGGTCTCACCGCCGGGGAGCCCACTGCGCCGCGCCGGACGGTGGACTCCGGGCCGGCGCCCAGGTGCCCGCGCCGGGACAGACGCCGGTCGTCATGCGGGACCGTCGTCCGGGGCCGCCCTCGGCGGCTGCGCGTACCGCGAGCCCGGCCTGCCCTCCGCGGTCTGCCGGTGCGCGCGCGGTCCGCGATCCGGCCGCCGACGGCTCGGCGGGCGCCTGCGGTGGCCTCGCACCCGGCCCCGTCGCGGCCGCGACCGGTCGGTCCCGCACAGCGGCACGCGCGCGTGGCCCCTTCGTCCGGGGCCGCGCGCGCGTGCGGCACTTCTGCACGGAAGGGGTTCCGGTCGGGTCAGGGTGCGGTGGTCTCCAGGACGCGGGCGGGCGCCTGCTCCGTCGGAGCCGTGGCGGTGTTCGCGCGGCGGGCGGGGATCAGCAGGGCCGCGAGCGCTGCGAGGGCGACCACCGCCGAACCGGTGACCAGGGCGGGCCGCAGGCCGTCGACGAAGCTCTGCGCCGACTCGTAGCCGCCCTGCGCCGAGAAGATCGAGGACATGACCGCGATGCCGAGCGCACCGCCCACCTCGCGCAGCGCGTTGTTCGCGCCGGAGGCGATGCCCTGCTCCTGCGGCCGGACGCTGGACATCACCAGGTTGGCGGCGGGGGCGAAGTACAGGGCCATGCCGATGCCGCTGATGATCAGGGCGGGCAGCTGGACGGCGTAGGAGGCGTCGGCGGTGGCCACGCAGGCCATGTAGCCGAGGCCGGCCGCCTGCAGGAACAGGCCCGCGGCGACGACCGGCCGGCCGCCGACGCGGTCGGAGAGGATCCCGGCGACGGGTGCGACGATCATCGGCATACCGGTCCACGGCAGCATCCGCAGGCCCGCCTCGGTGGGCGAGTAGCCGAGCACGCCCTGCATGTACTGGCTGAGCAGGAAGATCGACCCGAACATCCCGACGAACATCAGCAGGCTGGCGGCGTTGATCCCGGAGAAGGCGCGGGAGCGGAACAGCCGCATCGGCAGCATCGGGGCGGCCGCGCGGGAGCCGTACACCACGAAGCCCACGAGCAGCGCTCCGCCCGCGATCAGCGCGGTCAGCACCACGGAGTCGGTCCAGCCGTCGGCCGGCCCGCGGACGAGGCCGTACACGATCCCGAACAGCCCGCCGCTGGCGAGCAGGGTGCCGGGGACGTCGAGCCGGGCGCCGGCGCCGTAGGACTCGGCGAGCCGCAGACGGGCGAGCGGCAGTACGGCCAGGCCGAGCGGAACGTTCAGCCAGAAGATCCAGTGCCAGGAGACGTGCTCGGTGAGGCTGCCGCCGATGAGCGGTCCGGAGGCGACGGCGAGTCCGTTGACGGCACCCCAGATGCCGTACACGGTCCCGCGCCGGGCGGCGGGCACGGCCGCGGTCAGCAGGGTCAGCGTGAGCGGCATCATGACGGCCGCGCCGACGCCTTGGACCGCGCGGGCGGCGATCAGGGAGCCGATTCCGGGCGCCATGGCCGCGGCGGCGGAGGCGCCGGTGAAGACGGCCAGTCCGGCGATGAACAGGCGCCGGCGCCCGAAGCGGTCACCGAGCGCGGCGCCGAACATGAGCAGGACGGCGAAGGTGAGCGTGTAGGCGCTCACGGTCCACTCCAGGTCGTCGAGCGCGCCGCCGAGGTCCTCGCGGATCGCGGGGAGGGCGGTGGTGACGACGAGGTTGTCGAGGGCCGCCATGAATCCGGCGACGCTGGTGATGACGAGGGCCCACACGGCTCCCCCGCGCATGGTGCCGTCCTTCTGTGCGTTCTGCTCTGACATCTCTCCCCCACAGGGTGGTTTCAGTTAGTTATCACTGACTAACTTTTATGCCCATGAAAAGGCGACATCGCCTTCCCCGTCCGCACCTGACGCGCTAGTGCTCCAGGCGGCCATCATTACGGGCCTCCGGGTAGAGCCCCTCCCAGACCCGGTGGCCGGGACCGAAGCCCATGCCCATCAAGCAGTTGATGAGCATCCCGTAGGCCATGAACACGGTCGTCTCCTCGACGTCCGCACCCAGCGCCAGGCCCACGGTGTCCCACAGCCGCATCCAGCCGGCCCGTACGCTCTCGCCGAACTCCCGGTCGCCCTCCTGCTCGGCGGCCGCCACGGCGACGCACATCTGCATCTGCATCATCAGCCGCTCGGGCCGCTCAGCGATGGCCGTGGTGTACGCGTCCGCCATGGCGTGCCGGGCCTCTTCGCCGTGCAGCCCCTTCGACGCTTCCTCGAAGGTCCGGATGGTGTCCTCCACGCAGCGCTCCGCCGCCGCCAGGAAGATCGCCTTCTTGCCCGGGAAGAGCCGGAAGAGATACGGCTGTGAGACGCCGACCCGTCTGGCGATCGCCTCGGTGGACGTGCCGTGGTAGCCACCGCGCGCGAACTCCGTGGTCGCCGCGCGGATGACACTCTCGCGCCGCTCCTCTGCGCTCATCCTGACCATGCGCTCAAGTTAGTACTCAATCACTAACTTGGTCAAGGGGCGCTTGTGTGCCCACGCCGCCGCGGGACGGGTAAGGGGCGCCCCCCTGGGAGGACACCCCTTACCCACACACGTTTCGTCCGGTGTCAGGCCAGCCGTACGACCGCCCGGGACATGCCCAGCACCTTCTGGCCGCCGCTGGTCGCCGTCAGGTCGACGCGGACGGTGTTGTCGTCCAGCTTGGCTGCCACCTTGCCGCTGACCTCGATGAGAGCGCCCTGGTCGTCGTTGGGGACGACGACCGGCTTGGTGAAGCGGACGCCGTACTCCACGACCGCACCGGGGTCGCCGAGCCAGTCGGTGACCACCCGGATCGCCTCGGCCATGGTGAACATGCCGTGCGCGATGACGTCCGGGAGGCCCACCTCCTTGGCGAACCTCTCGTTCCAGTGGATCGGGTTGAAGTCCCCGGAAGCGCCCGCGTAGCGCACGAGCGTGGCACGGGTCACGGGAAAGCTCTGCGCCGGCAGCTCGGTGCCGACCTCGACCTCGTCGTACGCGATCTTCGCCGTCATCAGGTCCTCACGCCTCCCCGGCCGCGCGGGCCACGAGCTTCGTCCACGCGGTCACGACGTGCTCGCCGGCCTCGTCGTGCACCTCGCCGCGGATGTCCAGGATGTCGTTGCCCGCCATGGACTTGATCGCCTCGATGGTGGAGGTGACCGTCAGCCGGTCGCCGGACCGGACCGGGCGGCGGTACGCGAACTTCTGGTCCCCGTGCACCACGCGGCTGTAGTCCAACCCGAGCTGCGGGTCCTCGATGACCTGCCCGGCGGCCCGGAAGGTGATGGAGAACACGAAGGTCGGCGGGGCGATCACGTCGGGGTGACCGAGCGCCTTCGCGGCCTCCGGGTCCGTGTACGCCGGGTTGGCCTCCCCCACCGCCTCGGCGAACTCGCGGATCTTCTCCCGGCCCACCTCGTAGGGCGCGGTGGGCGGGTAGGTCCGTCCCACGAAGGACTGGTCGAGCGCCATGGCCCGGCACCTCCTGAAGTCTGCTGTGATGGCCCCAAACTAGCCGGAACCAGCCGCGCGATGTGCGCCTGGGCGAACCGGCGGGCGGGGCGGGTGATCGCGGGGCCGGCGGACAGGTGGATCGCCGCGCGCGGGTGCCCAAACGCCGTGAGGCCGCCCCCTCGGAAGGGGACGGCCTCACGGACGAGCCTTGTTATCGCGTTTCGCGGTGCGCGGTGTGCGCGTTGCAACGCGGGCAGTGCTTCTTCATCTCAAGACGGTCCGGGTTGTTACGCCGGTTCTTCTTGGTGATGTAGTTCCGCTCCTTGCACTCCACGCAGGCCAGCGTGATCTTCGGGCGGACGTCGGTGGCAGCCACGTGAGTGCTCCTAAGACGAACGGATGGGCTAATTCAACGCAAGAAAGAGTAGCCGATCGAAGGACCGACCCCGCAATCGGCTACTGTCAGTAGCGGTGACCGGACTTGAACCGGTGACACAGCGATTATGAGCCGCTTGCTCTACCGACTGAGCTACACCGCTGCGATGCGATCAGTCCCGCCTTTCGGCGGGAACCTCTCACACCAGAGCCCCAAAACGGAATCGAACCGTTGACCTTCTCCTTACCATGGAGACGCTCTGCCGACTGAGCTATTGGGGCGAGCGATGAAGACATTACACGGTCCGCCGCCGTTCGCCCAAATCCGTATCCGGCCGCCCGGCGGGGCCCCTTCCCGAGCGTTCTCCGCCACCTCCCGGGCACCGGCGGCGCGGGCCGCCGACGGCCCGGAGGGGGATGCGCCCACGCGCGCGTGAGTGACGTTCGTGCACCGTCCGGGGGACGCACCGCCCGGGAGGGGCGGACGGGCCACGCCGGTACGACTATTGCGTCGCTGCGCGCCCTGTGCGGCTCGCCACCCTAGGCTCGACCCACTGTGCGTGATCTTGGGTGTCCCGGTCGCGACGTTCCACGGATCCCCGGTTCCTCAGGTTCCCCACGTCCTCACGCCGGTCCGCCCGGAGGCGCCGGCCCCGACCCTGGAGCGCGATGCCCGACAGCCAGCCGCAGCCGCAACCGCCGTCGAACCCGCCGGGGTCCTCCCCGGCCTCCGTGCTGCTGTGCGGGGCGCGGCTCACCGACGGCCGGACCGTGGACGTACGGCTGGGCGGCGGGCGCATCGAGGCGGTGGGCACGGTCGGCAGTCTCGCGCCCGGTCCCGCCCGGACGGTGGCCACCCGCGTGGACCTGCGCGGCTACCTGCTGCTGCCCGCGCCCGCCGAACCGCACGCCCATGGCGACACCGCCCTGACCGCCGAGGTCCCCGGCCCGGTGTCGTACGCCCCCGATGACGTCCAGCGCCGGGCGACGGAGGCGGCCCTGCTTCAGCTCGGGCACGGGGCGACGGCGGTACGCGCGCACGTGCGCGTGGGCGACGTCCAGGGACTCGGCGCCCTGGGCGCGGTCCTGCAGGCGCGGCGGTCGCTGCGGGAGCTGGCGGAGCTGACGACGGTGGCGATGCCGCGGCTGCTGACCGGGGTCGCCGGGGCCGACGGGCTGGCGATGCTGCGCGACGCCGTGAAGATGGGCGCCTCCGTGGTCGGCGGCTGCCCCGACCTGGATCCCGACCCGACGGGCTACGTGGAGGCCGTCCTGGAGGTGGCCTCCGAGCACGGCTGCCCGGTGGACCTGCACACGGACGCCGCCGACCCGGCACGGCTGTCCCGGCTCGCGGCCATGGCGGGGGGCCTGCGTCCCGGCGTGACGATCGGGCCGTGCGCGGCTCTGACGCGGTTCCCCGCCGAGGCCGTCGGCCGCGTCGCGGACCAGCTCGCCGCGGCGGGCGTGACGGTGGTGTGCCTGCCCCAGGGCGGCTGCGGCGGCACGGACCGTCAGGGCACGGCTCCCGTACGGCTCCTGCGCGCGGCCGGGGTCAGGGTGGCGGCCGGCAGCGGCGCCCTGCGGGACGTCTCCAACCCCGTCGGCCGCGGCGACCCGCTGGAGGCGGCCTACCTGCTCGCCTCCGCGCACGGCCTGCGTCCCGAGGACGCCTACGACGCCGTGAGCGCCGCGGCCCGCGCGGTGCTGGGACTGCCGGAGGTGCGCGTGGAGGCGGGCTTCCCGGCGGAGCTCCTCGCCGTGCGCGGCGACCGGCTGGCGGGCGCGCTCTCCCTGGCCTACAGCCGGATCGTGGTGCACCGGGGCCGGGTGGTGGCACGCACCAGCGCGGTCCGCGAGTACTGCAACTCGGCGGTGGCCGCGGAACTCGGGCTGCCGCGGCAGGGACGGGGCGAACTGTCGTGAGGGCGCCCGGAGCGGGCCGCTCGGCGGGATGAGCCCGGAGGACCCCGTCCGCCGCACCGTCCGAGCCGCACCGCCCGCCGCACCGTCCGGCCTGTGCGGCGGACGGGGCCCGTCGGGCGTACGGTCGGATTCATGCGCATTGTCATTGCTGGTGGTCATGGTCAGATCGCGCTGCGGCTGGAGCGTCTGCTCTCCGCGCGCGGGGACGAGGTCGCGGGCATCATCCGCAAGGCCGAGCAGGGCGACGATCTGCGCGCGGCCGGCGCCGAACCGGTCCTCCTCGACCTGGAGTCCGCCTCGGTGGAGGAGGTCGCGGCGCACCTGCAGGGTGCCGACGCGGCGGTCTTCGCTGCCGGTGCGGGCCCGGGCAGTGGCACGGGCCGCAAGGAGACGGTGGACAAGGGCGCGGCGGTGCTGTTCGCGAAAGCGGCCGTACGCGCGCGCGTGCGCCGCTTCGTGGTGGTGTCCTCGATGGGCGCGGATCCCGCGCACGAGGGTGACGACGTCTTCGACGTGTACCTGCGGGCCAAGGGTGAGGCCGACGCGTTCGTCACCCAACAGGAGGGGCTGGACTGGACGATCCTGCGCCCCGGTGCGCTCACGGACGACGCCGGTACCGGTCTGGTCCGGCTGGAGGCGCACACCGGGCGGGGCCCGGTCCCCCGGGACGACGTGGCGGCCGTCCTCGCCGAGCTGGTGGACACGTCGGCGACGGCCGGTCTGACGCTGGAACTGATCGGCGGGTCCACCCCGGTGTCGGTCGCGGTGAAGTCGGTGGCCGGCAACTGAGTCCGGCCGCCGGCGCCGTCGAAGGACTGTGACTGTCAGGACTCAGAACAGAGGAAGCTGTCCGGGGAAGTCCGGCACGGCGTATCCGTCCAACGCCGGCTGGACGGCTCCGAGTTGTGCCGGCCTGCGCGACCCTGCGCAGGAGACCAGTTCTTCGCTCCCCCGTGTCCCGGGCGGATCGTGGCGCGCGAAGCGGCCCGCGACGACGGCGATGTCGCGGTGGCACACAGGGCAGGTTCTGCGGCGGGAGGACATGCCGCCAGTGTGCCCGGACCGGGGACCACCGGGGCACGGTGGCCGTCAGCGCCGCGAAGGGACAGTGGCCGTCAGGTCCGGGTCTCGGCCTCCCACCGGTCCGGGCCCACCCCGCGCCAGTCGATCAGGGGCGAGTCCGCCACCTGTTCCGGTTCGATCTCCAGCCCGGCACGGCGCAGGAACTCCACGAGGTCCCGCACGCTGTGCGCGAGCCCCAGGATCTCGCCGTCCACCCGGACGCGGCGGCCGCCGGTCGGGGACGGCAGTTGCACGACGATGGGTCGCTTCCCGGCCATGGCTCCAGCATCGTCCGGACCGCCCGCACCCGCACCCGGGCCGGTCATTCGAGGATCCCCAGCACGGTGTCCGGCCGGCATAGGGGGCATGCGGCGACGCCTTCTTCGGTGAGCGCGCGCACCGCCTGACTCCGGCCGACGCCCTTCGACCGGCCACCCGCGCTCGAACAGCCGCCGACATGGACGTACAGGGCGCTGCGGCCGTTCAGCCCGTGCTCGATCAGCCACTCCGGCGCCGTCCGCCGGACGGCGAGACGGTGCTGTCGCCCGGCCTCGCGCCGCTCCTCGTCCGCGATCCACCGGTCGATCAGCGCAAGCTGGCGCTCGGTCTGGCCTTCGACGACGCGGCGCGCGAAGCGCAGCATGTCGAGACGCGTCAGCGGACGGTCATCGTTCACACGTTCGATTCTAGTGAGGCGACCGCCCGAGTGCGAAGGCGGCCTCCGCGGACGACGGGGGCCGGTGCGGCGGCGCGAGGATCCGGACCCGGGAAGGCGGCCTCGCCCGTCGGCACGTCGGGCGTGCGGTCACCTGCGACGTCGGGCGTGCGGTCACCTGCGGTTCTCTGCGTCAACTGAGCGATTCGGCCGGCGCCGGAGGCTCCCCGATGTCCTCCGCCCAGACCTCCGGAAAGCGTTTCTGGAACTCGGCCATGAGGTCCTTGCAGCGCGAGTCGTCAAGGAGAACCACCTCTACGCCACGCTCCGCGAAAACGCTCAGGTCGCCCGCGAAAGTCGTCGCCTCGCCGACGACGAGTCGCTTGATTCCGAACAGAAGAATCGCGCCCGTGCACATTTCACACGGAGACAGGGTCGTGTACAGCGTGGCACCTTCGTAGGACGCCAATCGACCGGCGTTTCGAAGACACGCCATCTCCCCATGGGCGATGGGGTCGTTTCGCTGCACCCGCTCATTGCGTCCTACGGAAACGAGGCGGCCGTCAAGCTGAAGGGCCGCGCCGACGGGAACACCACCCGCATCCAGCCCCTTCCGGGCTTCGGCCAACGCAGCTTCGAAACAATCCCTGTCCACCGTTGAGAGAGTCACCCGCGCAGCATACGCCGGAAGTGTTCACAGGTCGATACCGCGCACTCTCATCGAGGGAACCCACCTCTGCGGTTTTCAGGAGATTCTTCTTTCCAGCACCACCCCGAGCAGAAGCATGACCGCCGCCAGCTGCGCGATCACCCAGGAGATGCGGTAGTTCATCGTCCTCCTGTTGCGCACGCGCAGGAGATTGAGGAAGAGATCTTCGGAGTTCTCCAACTCGCCGGTGTCCGTCCAGTGCACCCATACGACACTCAGGCACAGCGCGGAAGAAATGACACCTATGGCGAGGGATGCGAACACCAGCGCGCTTCCCGCGGTGACGTCATGGGAGAACAGCGACAACGTGATCGAACTGGCGGCTATGAGGATTCCGTCATAGGAGAGGAGAGCCTGCGCCTTACCGTCCAGCACACTGAGGCAGGCGTAAAGGTAGTCGTGCTCGAAGGCGTCGTCACTCTGTGGCTGCAGCGCGCGAATCGCTTCGAGATGCCGCGCCCCGTCCTCATCCCCCCGATATACGCCCTCAAACAGCCAGGAAAATAAATCACCCGAAGCAGCCAACTTTCCCCCCGCCTGCCGTTCGCCCCCACGAGCGGTGCGACCTGAGCGCCGCGGGAAGCAGGATAAGGGCACGCACCTGTTGATCGGTAGGGATTCGAGCGAGTCGGCAACACGTTTTACCCACCCCGAGGAATCACTATTTCCTCAGTGACCACAGGCCGCCCCGGCTTCTGCCGCGCCGCGAGGGGGGCGACCCGTCACGCTTCCAACCGTCCTCCCCGTCCTCCCCGTCCTCCCCACCCTGCCAGGAACAATTTTTCGCGCGGCGTGCAACCCGCCGTGAGCCTTCGGGAGTACCTACGTGCGGACGTCCAAGCCGCGGCCACCGCTCCTGGTGGTCGCGACGGGCCGGCCGCGCGGGCCCAGCGCGCCGGCCGTCGAGGACCGCCCGGCACGGTGCCGGGCGGCAGCTCAGAAGGAGAAATTGCTCCGTGGCTCTCACTTTTGCCAGGAAGGCAGCCATGGCGGCCGCCGCGGCGGCCGCGCTCGCAGGGGTCTCGTTCGGCGCCTCCGTGAGCGAGGCGGCGCCGGGCCCGGCCGCCCACCGGGCGTCCGCGCCCGTCTCCGTCGCCGCCAAGCGGTCCGCCTCCACGCACCGGCAGGCGCCGAAGGTGGTCACGCAGGTGATCGGCGAGGGCCGGATGGACGGGCATCGGTGGTCGGTGGCACTGGAGTTCCACCCGACGCTGCCGAAGGGCTACACCCTGCCCAAGTTCCCCGACGGCACCACCGCACGCGGCACCTCGCTGCTGTGCCAGCGCATGTACATCGGCGGCGTCCGCATCGACCACCAG
>NZ_BMUE01000020.1 GCF_014650035.1 Streptomyces lucensis JCM 4490
CGCGTCGGAAGAGGTCACCAGCTCCCGCAGCGGATACCGGGCCAGCACCGCCTCCACCCCGGGCGCCAGCGCCGCCTTCAGGCGGTCGTGCACCGACAGGGAGTCGTCGCCGAGGGCGAGCGCGGCGGCCGACACCAGGTTCCGGTCCGGGCCCTTGGGCACCCCGGCAGCCGCGCGCTCGTACAGCTCCGCGCCCTCCTCCAGCACCAGACCTGTGTCGATCCCGGCCGGCACCTTGACGGCCGCGGTGTGCCGCCAGGACGCCAGCGGATGGCTCCACGCCTCGACCCGGAAGGTCCAACGGCCCGTCACGTCCGGCGTGACCTCAGCGCCCCAGCGGTCGCTGCCGGGAGACAGCTCCCGCATCGGTGTCCACGGGCCGCGGCGGCCCCTGGGATCGCGCAGGACCACATTGGCGCCGACGACGTCGTGCCCTTCGCGGAACACGGTGGCGGTGACCTCGAAGGTCTCCCCGGCCACCGCCTTCGCCGGGCGCCTGCCGCACTCCACGGCCGGCCGGACGTCACGAACCGGTACACGGCCGATCGCCGGGGTCCTGCGCATGTGTTTCACCTCCGCCGTGCGCGAAGCCGGGCACCGCCCGGCTTCGCGATCCGAGTGACGGACCGACTCCTGATCGGTCCGGTGGGGGAACGCCTTGTACGGTGCCAGGTCAGGAGCTCGGCGCTGTGGAACGCCGCTCCGGTGGCGGCGCTCTTCTGGCCGCCCGGCGCGGTTGCGGCCGTCCGTCCTGCTCGCGCAGGTAGCTGACCAGGCTGGTGCGCAGATAGCGCTCGGCGGCGTCAGCGGCCTCGCGAGCGCAGCGCTTGCCCATCAGAACGCACAGCGTGTACCCCGAGTCCTCGAAGGTGGCCCGGACCGTGCGGTCGTGGGGCGAGGCGAGCATCACGCGCTCCCACGCCCGGTAACGCCGCAACTGCCGGGCCACTTCGGCCTTGGCGGGTAGCAGCATCGCCCTCTTCACCTTCCACGCTCTCGACTGGGCGCGTTCCCGACGGTCGGGTGATGTCCGTGCGCGGGGAGGCACGGCACCGTTACGGCGATCGAGGCTTTCACTTATGGTGCACGCGCGAACACGCAACGTCTTGTTGGACCTTCAACGATTGCGGGTGTCGGGTGCTCGTGTTGCACGAATGGCGTAGTGCCCTCACTGTGGAAGTGACTCAGGAGCGATGAACGCTCACGCTGTGTGTCCGGGATCCCTCCCGGACGGGGCGAGGGGAGCGAGAGCTTCGCCGGTGAGGAGCAAGCGACGATGAAGACCGCAGTGCCCTGCTACTACCACCTCGACGTGGAAGTCAGCCCGGAACGGGTGGGACAGGTCAGCCGCATCCTGGCCGCCCACCTCCGCTACTGGGACCTCGAGAGCCTCGAGGCCCCCGTCTGCCGCGGCGCCGAACTGCTGCTGCGGGCGATCGACGAGCACGCCACCGACAAGCGCACCTCCATCGAGATGTGGTGGAACGGCCAGCACCTGATCACCGCCTTCGGCGACGACGACCCCGATCTGCGCCCCGACCAGGACCTGCGGGCCTGCCTGGCCGACATCGCCGCGATGAGCGACGGCTGGGGATGCTGTGCCTCGGAGACCGGCAGCAAGATCATCTGGTTCTCGCAGCGGGCCCGCGCGGGCGAGCGCGTCCCACTGGTGCCCGTCGCCCCCGAACCGACCCTGCGCACGGACCTGAAGGTGCCGCGCGACGAGCCCGTGGCCCTGCTGGCCGCCCGGGCGCCCGCCGGTGCCGACGCCCTGGAGGGCAACCGGTGACCGCCCGCAAGGCCCGTGAAGGGGTGTCCGTGTGGAGCGGGCACCCCTACCCGCTGGGTGCCGCGTTCGACGGACAGGGCACCAACTTCGCCCTGTTCAGCGAGGTCGCGGAGCGTGTGGAGCTGATCCTCGTCGACGACGCCGGCACCGAGACCCCCGTCCCGCTGCACGAGGTCGACGCGTTCGTCTGGCACTGCTACCTGCCGGGCATCGGCCCCGGGCAGCGGTACGGCTACCGGGTGCACGGCCCCTGGCAGCCCGCGCTCGGCCACCGGTGCAACCCGGCGAAACTGCTGCTCGACCCCTACGCCCGCGCGGTGGACGGCCAGATCGACAACCACGCCTCGCTGTACGAGCGCACCCCCGACGGCCCCTCCCCGGCCGACAGCGGTGGGCACACCATGCTCGGCGTGGTCACCGATCCGTTCTTCGACTGGGGCGGCGACCGCCCACCGCGGAAGCCGTACGCGGACTCGGTGATCTACGAGGCGCACGTGCGCGGGCTGACCCGCGCCCACCCGGACGTCCCCGAGCGGCTGCGCGGCACCTACGCGGGCCTCGCCCATCCCGCGGTGACCGGGCACCTGACCTCGCTCGGCGTCACCGCGGTGGAGCTGATGCCGGTCCACCAGTTCGCCCAGGACGGGATCCTGCGGGACCGCGGCCTGTCCAACTACTGGGGCTACAGCACCATCGGCTTCTTCGCCCCGCACAACGCCTACGCCGCCTTCGGCACCCGGGGTGAGCAGGTCAACGAGTTCAAGGCGATGGTGAAGGCGCTGCACGCGGCCGGCCTCGAAGTCATCCTCGACGTGGTCTACAACCACACCGCCGAGGGCAACGAGAAGGGCCCCACCCTGTCCTTCCGGGGCATCGACAACGCCTCCTACTACCGACTGGTCGACGGCGACTGGGCGCACTACTACGACACCACGGGCACCGGCAACAGCCTCCTGATGCGGCACCCCTACGTGCTCCAGCTCATCATGGACTCGCTGCGGTACTGGGTCACCGAGATGCACGTCGACGGCTTCCGCTTCGACCTCGCGGCGACTCTGGCCCGGCAGTTCCACGAGGTGGACCGGTTGTCGGCCTTCTTCGACCTGATCCAGCAGGACCCGGTGATCAGCCGCGTCAAGCTCATCGCCGAACCCTGGGACGTGGGCGAGGGCGGCTACCAGGTGGGCAACTTCCCGCCGCTGTGGTCGGAGTGGAACGGCAAGTACCGGGACGCCGTACGTGACTTCTGGCGTGCCGAGCCCGGCTCGCTCGGCGAGTTCGCCTCCCGGCTGACCGGCTCCTCCGACCTCTACCAGCACAGCCGGCGCAGACCGCGGGCCAGCGTCAACTTCGTCACCGCGCACGACGGTTTCACGCTGCGCGACCTCGTGTCGTACAACGACAAGCGCAACGAGGCCAACGGCGAGGAGAACCGGGACGGGGAGGGCCACAACCGGTCCTGGAACTGCGGGGCGGAGGGCGACACCGACGACCCGGCCGTCCTCGAACTGCGGGCCCGCCAGCAGCGCAACCTGCTGGCCACGCTGCTGCTCTCGCAGGGCATCCCGATGCTCTGCCACGGCGACGAACTCGGCCGCACCCAGCGCGGCAACAACAACGCCTACTGCCAGGACAACGAGATCTCCTGGGTGGACTGGGACCTGGCCGACGAGCAGCGCGCTCTCACGGACTTCACCCGGCGCCTGATCGCCCTGCGCGCCGCGCACCCGGTGCTGCGCCGCCGGCGCTTCTTCCGGGGTGAGACCGTCACCAGGGCCAGCCAGCCGCTGCCCGACCTGATGTGGCTGCGGCCCGACGCCCGCGAGATGACCGACCGGGACTGGCACCGCGGCGACGCGCACTCGGTCGGCGCGTTCCTCAACGGCGACGCCATCGCCGAGCGCGACTCCTACGGACGCCGCATGACCGACGACTCCTTCCTGCTGCTCGTCAACGGCTACTGGGAGCCGGTCGGCTTCCGGCTGCCCGAGGCCTCCTTCGGCGAGCGCTGGACCACCCTGATCGACACGGCCGACCCGGAGGGCGTCCCGGACGAACGCGAACACAAGGCCGGCACGAGGCTCCGCGTGGAGGCGCGGAGCCTGATCCTGCTGTCGCGCCCCTCTCAGGCGGCGAACCGGAGATCCCGGACGGCGGGCCGGACCGCGGGCCGGGCGGCGGCCGCCGGAGGGGCGGGCACCGGCCGTGGGCGCCCCGCCCGGAGCGGGACCGTCCGGCTCAGGGAGCGCGGTGCGAGGTGACCGTGAACTGCGCCCCGTCCGGGTCCCGCAGGATCGCCTCCGTCTCGTCCTCCTGCAGCACGCTGCCCCCGTGCTTCTCCGCCGCCCGGGCGCAGCCCGGCACGTCGGACACCGCGAAGTGGATCTGCCAGTGCGGCCGTACCGAAGGGTCCGGCGCCGCCTCCACCGCGCCCGAGTCGATGCGCGCGACCGCGTCGCCCTGGCTGCGCAGCACCACCTCGCCGCCCTCGTACCGGACCTCGCAGCAGCCCGGTACCCCGGACGCCCAGTCGAGGATCTCGCCGTAGAACAGCGCGGCGTCGAAGGCGTCACGGGTGTGCAGCCGGATGAAGGCCGGAGTGGCCCGCCGCCAGGCCTCCCAGTTGGAGACCAGCTCGCCCTGCCAGATGCCGAAGGTGGCCCCGTCCCGGTCGGCGAGCAGCGCGGCCCGGCCGGGCGGGAAGGACAGCGGGCCGACCGCTGCCGTACCGCCGCGTTCCCGTGCCCGGGCCACCGCCACGTCGGCGTCCGGCACGGCGAAGTACGGGGTCCACGCCACAGCCATCTGCCACATGGCGGCCACGGCGGCGATCCCGGCCACCGGCACCCCGTCCGCCAGGGCGATCCGGAAGTGCTCGCCGAGTTTGGCGCCGCGCCAGCGCCAGCCGAAGACGGCCGAGTAGAAGTTCTGCGTGGCCTCCAGGTCGCGGCTGGTCAGGCTGACCCAGCACGGGGCACCGAAGACGGAGTGGGTGGAGACGACGTCTCTGCGCCTCGGCGCCTTGCCGTTCGCCGCGTCGCTGACGGGGGTCTCGTGGTTCATGGCAGTCGCGTCCTGCTCTCGGGGCCCGGCGGCCACCGCTTGTGCATCAGTGTCCAACGGGAGGGGGATCGGACGCCTGCCGAGTACCCCGGGTGGCAGGGGGGCAGGCCGCCCGCGCACGATGGGAGCATGGGAGCGAGCGAACCGGAGCGGATCGCCGAGCTGCAGGCGCAGGTCGACCAGTTGAAGCAGGCCATGGTGTCCCACGCGGTCGTCGACCAGGCGATCGGGATGATCGTGGCGCTCGGCCGGGTGACCCCCGAACAGGGGTGGGAGATCCTCAAGGAGGTCTCCCAGCACACCAACATCAAGCTGCGCAACATCGCGGAGCTGATCCTCATCTGGGGCCGCCGGGGCGAGATCCCCGAGGACGTCCGCGCCCGGCTGGAGGAGGCTCTGGACCGGTACGGTCCCACGCAGGTGCCGGAGGCCGCGCGGGAGTGACGCCCCTGGACGCCGGCCGCGGCGCCGGAGGCGGCGTTCAGCGGAGTTCCGCGCGGGCCTCGGCGAGCAGCTCGTCGCGCAGCCGGTCGAAGCAGCCGCTGAGCAGTCGCGAGACGTGCATCTGCGAGATGCCGAGCTGCTGCGCGATGCGGCTCTGCGTCATCCCGCGGAAGAACCGCAGGTAGAGGATGGTGCGCTCGCGCTCGGGCAGCGCCTCCAGGCAGGGCTTGACCGCCGCCCGGTCCACCACCAGGTCGTAGCCGGGATCGGGGGCGCCGAGGGAGTCGCCGAGGGCGTAACCGTCCGTACCGGCCACCTCCGCGTCCAGCGACAGCGCCGAGAAGCACTCCAGCGCCTCCATGCCGGTGCGCACCTCGTCCTCGCTGAGGCGCGTGTACGCGGCGATCTCGGCCACGGTGGGCGCCCGCCCCGACGTCGTCTGCGCCAGCTCCTTCGTCGCGGTGCGGACCCGGTTGCGCAGGTCCTGCACCCGGCGGGGCACGTGCAGGGTCCACATGTGGTCGCGGAAGTGCCGCTTGATCCCACCGGTGATCGTGGGCACGGCGTAGGCCTCGAAGGCGCGGCCGCGCTCGGGGTCGTAGTGGTCCACGGCCTTGACCAGGCCCAGCGCGGCCACCTGGTAGAGATCCTCCAGCGCCTCCCCGCGGCCGCGGAAACGCACCGCGATCCGCTCCGCCATGGGCAGCCACAGCCGGACCAGCTCGTCGCGCAGCGCCCGGCGGTCAGGACCGTCGGGCAGCTTGGCCAGCCGCTCGAAGGACTCTCTGGTGTCGGGGGCGTCGTCGTGGGGGTGGGGCTTCGTGCTGCCGGTGACACGCATCGTGCGCACCTCTCTCAGCAGGTGCTGGGTGGACAGACACCGTGGGAGGTGCACTCGGACTCTGGACGGGACACACCGGGGTGTCCGGCGGCGCCGGCTCCCACGGACGTGCCTCCTCTCCGAAGCACTCCCGTTCACCTTCCCGCTCGTGGCATATCAAAACAATCGCGGACATATAGGATCATACCGATCGGCTCGGTCGTGATGCCCGCTGATCTTGAGGTGACGTGATGTGCGGCACGCGCCGTCTGCTGCCGGAGGCGGATGTGGAGGGATTCTTCCTGCGCAGCGCTTGATCACCGATCAAAGCGGGTGAATTCCCTGGCCACAGCGCATTCCGCTCATTTGACAGTGCGCTCGGCGCACAGATAGACAGCAGCTCGAAAGTCGAGAGGGGCACTGTGTACGAGCCGAACGTGGTCGGGGACTGGCAGGAGTACGACGAGCATGCCGGTCTGCGCGTCCGCGTCCACCGCCTGGAAGCGGCCGAGCCCCCGCGTGGACGCGACGACGCCGCCGCCGGGCTGACGTACTTCAGTGTCCGGGTGACGGTCGAGAACCGCGGCACCCGCCACTACGGCATCCATCTGGAGGACGGTCAGATCGACGTCCGGGTCGGCCCCGACGGCGAGGGCGCCTTCATCGACTGGCGCAGTTCCCAGTTCATCGAGGGCTTCGACGTCTATCCGCTGCGCCGGGCCACCGCCGTGCTCTACGCCGCCGCGCCCGAGGCCGCCCTCGCCCATGTGGACGTGCAGGTGCAGCTGCGCGTCGACGAGGAGTGGGCCGACCGGCGGCTGTGGGCGGGCGGCATCGGCCTCCTGGAGGCGGCCCCCGCGGCCGCTCCCGCGGGCACCGGTCAGGGCAGCCTGGCCCACCAGGTCAGTGCCTTCCTGAAGGACCAGACGGAGCCCGGTACCGCCTGACGCGAGCGGCGGCGGGGTCGCGGGGTCAGTGCGGGATGCCGTCGATGATCTCCCGTGCGCCCTGCCGCAGCAGCGCCACCGCGACCGAGGTGCCGAGAGTGGCCGGATCGAGCCGGCCCGCCCACTCGTGGGCGTTCAGCCGGATCTTGCCGTCCGGGGTGAAGACGCAGGCCCGCAGCGAGAGTTCGCCGCTGCGGTCCACGTGCGCGTAACCCGCGATGGGGCTGTTGCAGTGTCCCTGCAGCACGTGCAGGAACATCCGTTCGGCGGTCGCCTCACGGTGGGTGTCCGGGTCGCCGAGCCCGCTGACCGCGTCGATCAGGTCGGCGTCGTCCTGCCGGCACTGCAGGGCGAGGACGCCCGCGCCGATCGGCGGCATCATCGTCTCCGGGGACAGCACCTCGCTGATCACGTCCGTCCGGCCGATCCGCTCCAGACCGGACACCGCCAGCAGCAGCGCGTCCGCCTCCCCGGCGGCCAGCTTCTCCAGCCGGCGGTTGGCGTTGCCGCGGAACGGCACGCACTCCAGCCTCGGGTGGGTGGCGGCCAGCTGGGCGGCGCGGCGTACCGAGGAGGTGCCGATCCGGGTGCCCGACGGCAGTTCGTCCAGGGTCAGCCCGCCCGGGTGCACCAGCGCGTCCCGGATGTCGTCCCGCTTCAGGAACGCGGCGAACACCGTCCCGGCGGGCAGCGGCCGGTCGGCGGGCACGTCCTTGACGCAGTGCACCGCGAGATCCGCCTCCCCGGCCAGCAGGGCGGCGTCCACCTCCTTGGTGAACGCCCCCTTGCCCTCGACCTTCGACAGATCGCCGAGCCACTTGTCGCCGGTGGTCCGCACCGGTACGACCTCGGTCCGCACGCCCGGGTGCAGTACGGCCAACTCGGCTCGGACGCGCTCCACTTGGGCCAGAGCCATGGGCGAGTCGCGGGAGACGATACGGATGAGTTCCGGCACAGACATGGGGGACACGATAGACCCTGCGGCCGCATGGCCCCGGCCCGTCCGCGGCTAGCCGAAGCCCTCCGGCACGTCCGCCGCAGACTCCTCGGGGGTGAGGTCCGGGCGCAGCCGCAGCCAGGACGGCTGGCGCAGCATCCCGGACCGCGTACGGGTGCTGTAGGCGACCTCGCCCACCAGCCGGGGCAGCACCCACTGGGCGCCGGCGACACGCGGGACGGGATCGAACGGGCACCGGTCGCTCGCGATGGCCCGCAGCAGCCCGGCCAGCTCGGTCCGCTCCGCCTCGCTCCAGCCGGTGCCGACCCCGCCGACGTACCGCAGCCGGCCGCCCGCGCGCTGACCGGCCAGTACCGCGCCGGGCAGCCCGGTCAGCCGGCCCCTGCCGGGCAGCCAGCCGCCGACGATCACGTCCTCCGCCCGCATGTTCCGGATCTTGACCCAGGCGCGGGAGCGCACCCCCGGCTCGTACACCGAGTCCAGCCGCTTGCAGACCAGGCCCTCCAGGCCGTGCTCGCGGGTCGCCGCCAGCGCCTCGGCGCCGTGCCCGGTCACCGCGCGCGGCGTCGACCAGTGGGACCCGGCCAGGCCCAGCTTCTCCAGCCGCGCCCGCCGGCGCAGGTACGGCAGCCGCACCAGGGGTTCGCCCAGGTACGGGATGTCGAACAGCACCAGGTGCACCGGCACCTGGGCGGCCCGGCGGGCGGCGCGCGCGGGGGCGTGGGTGAGCCCCATACGGCTCTGCAACAGCTGGAAATCGGCCCGGCCCCGCGCGTCCAGGGCCAGCACCTCGCCGTCCAGCACCGCGGGCGTGGTGCCCAGGGCGCCGCCGAGCGGCCGGAGTTCGGGATAGGCGCCGGTGATGTCCTCGCCCGAGCGGGCGCGCAGCAGCACGCTCCCGTCACCGGCCAGGTAGGCCATCACCCGCTGGCCGTCCTGCTTGGTCTCGTACGCCCACCGCTCGTCCTGGGCGGCGGGCGGCAGCCGGCCGGGGGTGGCGAGCATCGGCGGGATGAGAGGCAGGGTCACGGCTGTCACGGCTGAAGGTCTCGACCGCTCCCGGCGCCCTCACGCGCCTTTCGCCGCCGGTTCCCCTGAACGGCCGGGCGATGGCGGGGGAGGAACGAGGCGAGCAGGAAGGCGAGGGCGGCCGCGCCCGCGCCGCGGGCCGGGACGACCTCGAAGCCGTCGCTGCGGGCCGGGACGACCTCGAAGCCGTCGCCGCGACCTCGAAGCCGTGCTGCGACGGGCAGCGCGTGGCCGCCGAGGCCGACCGTCATCTGCGCCAGGATCACGCCGGCGACCGCGCCGGCCACCGAGGCGCCGATGGGCCGTGTCTGGCCTCGCCGGCGCTGCGGCAGGCCCTCGTGGGGCTCGACCGCACCCTCCCGGAGGTGCCCCCGGCCGTCCGTGCCGAACGGGGCCGGACGGTCCGGCTGCTGATCCTGCACACCTGCGCAGAGCGGAGCGGGCGCTCGCCGAGGGCACCCCGACCCCGCGCGCCACCCGGAGCGAGGCCGCCACGGGGCTCGCCGACGCGATCGCCGGACTCTGGCCGGCCCCGGACGGCCGGCCCGCGCCGAGCGCCGGACGCCCGGAGCGCGCCGGCGCCGGGCGGCAGCTGCCGGCCCGCCACTACCGTCGAGTAATATCCGGCGGCAGGTCACCAGAGGAGGAACCGTGCCCCGGTCCGAACGCTCACCCCTACTGCTCGCCGGCCTGCTGGCCACGGCCGGGATCGCCCACTTCGCCGCACCCCGCCAGTTCGACCACCTCGTTCCGCGGACCCTGCCCGGTTCGCCCAGGGCCTGGACGTACGGCAGCGGAGTCGTGGAACTGGCCCTGGCGGCCGGGGTCGCCGCGCGCCGGACGCGCCCCGTGGCAGCCCGGGCGGCCGCCGCGTTCTTCGTCGGCGTGTTCCCCGCCAACGTGAAGATGGCCGTCGACTGGCGGCACCGTTCCGCCCCCCAGCGCAACGCGGCCCTGGCCCGGCTGCCCCTGCAGGTGCCCCTGGTGCTGTGGGCGCGCGGGGTGGCCCGGACCGCGGAGGGACGGTCGTGACGGAGCGCGTCCGCACCGGGGACACGGTCGAGGACTTCGCCCTGCCCGACGAGACCGGCACCGTCCGCCGCCTCAGCGAGCTGCTGGCCGACGGCCCGGTCGTGCTGTTCTTCTACCCCGCCGCCCTGACGGCCGGCTGCACCGCGGAGGCGTGTCACTTCCGCGATCTCGCCGCGGAGTTCGCCGCCGTGGGCGCCCGCCCGGTCGGCATCAGCGGCGACAGCGTCGAACGCCAGCAGGAGTTCGCAGGCCGGCACACCCTCGGCATGCCGCTGCTGTCGGACCCGGACGGGACGGTGCGCGAGCGGTTCGGGGTCAAGCGGGGCTTCACCCTCGCCCCGACCAGGCGGGTCACCTTCGTCATCGACGAGGACCGCACGGTCCTGGAGGTGGTGCGCAGCGAACTGCGCATGAACACCCACGCCGACCGGGCGCTGTCCGTCCTGCGCGCCCGGCAGGGCTGACCCCGGCCGGCGCCGCCCGGCGCACCGGGACGGCCGGAGCGTCCGCCGACGGCGCACCGGCGGACGCCGGAGCACAGCCGGCCGGCGCCGGGCCGCCGTCGGTCACTTCCCGGCGCCGGCCGCCGCGACCTGGGCGAGGGTGCGGCCGGTGCGCACCGAACGGGCCCGCCGGGGATCCGGGGTCCCGTGCCCGTCCGCACGTGCCGGACCCTTGCGTACCAGCAGCCAGGCCTCCTCCCCGTCCGCACCGTCGCGGAAGCGGGTCAGCGCGTACTCGCCGCGCAGCTTCGTGCCGTGCAGCCGGAAGGTGGCGTGCCCGCCCTCCAGCGACTTGGCGAAGTCCACCGGGCGCCCCCGGCGGTCGTGGCTCAGCGGCTCGTAGGTGCCGCGGTCCCACACGATCACGGTACCGCCGCCGTACTCACCCTGCGGGATGACGCCCTCGAAGTCCTCGTAGTCCAGCGGATGGTCCTCCGTCGGAACGGCCAGCCGCTTGTCCCCGGGGTCGGTGGACGGCCCCTTGGGTACGGACCAGGACTTCAGGACGTCGCCGGCCTGGAGCCGGAAGTCGAAGTGCATGCGGCGTGCGTCGTGGATCTGCACCACGAAGCGCGGCGCCCCGCCCCCCGTCCGGACCGCCTGCCCCGACGGCTCGCGGGTCCGTCCGAAGTCACGCCTGCCGCGGTACGTCCCCAACCGGTCGTCCGATGCCACGTGCGGCTCCTTTCCCAGCGACCGTACGACGCACCCCGAGTACCCGCCGGCGAGCCGTTCCCCCGTGCCGCGGGGGGACACGGCCGCGCGGGAGTTCACCGCGCGGGGCCGAGGTGCCACGATCTGTCCGGAGCCGGTTCGGACGAGCATCGGAGCGCGCATGACGACGCACAGGGCCACCGCGGACGAGGCGGGCGAGGCGGACGGGACGGAGCGGGTCGAGGGTGTGGAGGTGCGGCCGGCCGCCGGGCACATCGGAGCCGAGATCACGGGCGTCGACCTCGCCGGACCGCTCGACGACGCCGTGGTGGCCCTGATCCGGCGGACCGTGCTGCGCTGGAAGGTGGTGTTCTTCCGGAACCAGAACCTCGGCCACGCCGCGCACGTCGCCTTCGCCCGCCGCTTCGGCGAGCCGGTCGTCCCCGGCCGGCGCGGCAGCGCCTCACCGGCCGCCTTCCCCGAGGTGGAGACCACCGCCGACCGGCTGGAACTGAACGGCCGGTTCGGCATGGAGCACGAGGAGTGGCTGCGCCGACGCCGGCACACCCTGCTGCGCGGCTGGCACTGCGACCACGGCGCCCGGATCGACCCGCCGGCCGCGACCGTCCTGCGCGCCGAGACCGTCCCGCCCTACGGCGGCGACACCACCTGGGCCAACCTGGCCGCCGCCTACGCCGGTCTGTCCGCGCCGGTGCGCGCCTTCGTGGACGGGCTGCGCGCCGAACACCGGCTCGGCGTCGGCTACCAGCCACGGCCCGGCGACGACGCCTACGTCCGCCACCTGCTGGACCATCAGGTCGCCTCCGTGCACCCCCTGGTGCGGGTCCACCCGGAGACGGGCGAGCGGGTGCTGTTCGTCAACGGCTACTACCTGGAACAGATCGCCGGCGTCTCCCGCCCGGAGAGCGCCGCCCTGCTGGAGATGCTGCTGGAGCAGGCGGTCCGCCCCGAGTACACGGTCCGCTTCCGCTGGGAGCCCGGCAGCGTCGCCTTCTGGGACAACCGGGCCACCGTGCACCTCGCTCCCGGTGACAACGCCCACCTCGGCTTCCCCCGGACCATGCACCGGGTGATGCTCGCCGGGGACGTGCCCGTGGGCGTGGACGGCAGGCCGTCCGAACCGGTCACGGGGACGGAGCCGGGCCGCTGGTGAACGCCGGGCGCAGCGGGATCACGACCTCGTCCTCGACCGGCGGGTCGATCTCCTGCGCACGGTTGCCGGTCGCGGCGAAGCAGCGCATCCGGACCGCCTCCGGGGTGACGTCCAGCCGCAGGAAGCACTTGAAGAAGGGCGGGCTGTAGGTGGCGGAGGACGGCGAGAACAGCCGGGTGTAGACCTTGCGCACCGGCAGCCGGAACCGGGAGGCGCGCCCCGGCCGGCTGCCGGTGCCCAGCAGGCCGGCGACCTGCCGGGTGCGCGGGGTGACCCGGGCGCCGGCGCCCGGCGCCCGGCCCGGCTCGATGCCGAGGCGTTCGGCGACGACCGCGGTCGCCTCGGACTCGGTCAGGGTGAAGAAGCGCCGCAGCCGCAGCCGGCGGCCGTACAGACGGCTGTAGAAGGCCAGGGAGTCGCCGCGCAGCGGATAGCAGCGGAACTCCCGCTCGGTGACGCCCGCGACCGACACGCGGGGGATGGTGTGCGTGGCGTGCATGAACGCCCCGCCACCGCCCGCGACCACGTACTGGATCGTGCGGCCGTCCACTTCGACCGGGTACCGCTGGTAGTTGTGGATGTCGCCGCCGATCGCGGCCACGTAGTGGTGCTCGGGAGCCCGTACGACGTCGTCCACGGTGCCGCCGCCCTCGATGGCGCAGGGGTGGTGCTCCCCGTCGACGTACAGCGGCGACCCGGTGATGAGGATCTTCGGTTTCGGTCCTCGTGACACCTCGCGCAGCCAGGCGCCCTGTTCGGCGTCGATGGTGCCCAGCAGACCGGTGTCGATGCCGACGATCCGGACCGGCCCCGCGTCGATGGCCCAGTACGGGCCGGGCTGCTCGGCCTGCTGGGCGGACTCCGCGCGCAGCGCGCGTGCCGCGGCCAGACGCCGCTCGTCCACGGGCACCGGCCGGTGCCACAGCAGGGCGCGCCACCAGGCGGAGGTGAGCGGGCGGGGCGGGGGGCCGGGTTCGGGGGCCGGGGTGCCGTCGCAGAAGACGCGCATGAAGGCACCGAGGTCCTCGTACCAGTCGTGGTTGCCGGGGATCGCGTAGATCGGGGCGGGGTAGGCCCGGTACGGCCGGAAGAACTTGGCGCCGTAGCCGTCGGCGCTGCCCACCGGATAGTTGACGTCGCTCGCGATCACCGCGAACTCGGTGCCCTGACCCGCCTTCAGGAAGCCCGGTACGACGGCGTACTGGGAGGCGCCGCCCTCGCCGGTGTCCCCCATGACCATGAAGGAGAACCGGTCCGGGACCTCGCGCCGGATCACCTTGTCGGCGGGTGCGCCCGCCGCCCGGCGCCGCGCGACCCAGCGGCTGCGGGTGCGGCCGGTCGGGTCGCCGAACCAGGACGCCAGGACGCCGTTGCGCGCGGCCCACAGTATCCGCGGGTTCAGCCACGACAGCTTCTCGACGTGGTCCGGCATCAGCTGCCGGTAGGTGCCGCGTTCGGCCGCGCCCCAGCCGGCGCCCTGTGCGGTATCGCGCGAGGAGTCAGACACGCGGTGCACCGTAACAAACGAGCCTGCCGGTCAGGCGCGGGACGCGGGCTCACCGGTACCCAAGCCCCTTGTGGGCAGGGGGCGTTCGCGGCGATAGGCTGAGCGTGTCGTGGCCGGCCCCGAGGGACGGCCCCTCCGGGACGGAGCGGATCCGTGGAACTCGCCTTCACCGGACGTGTGATCGAGTGGCGTGGACCGTCGCCGTACTACTTCGTCGCCGTACCGGAGCCGGAGGCCGCCGGCATCCGCGAGGTGGCGGCCATGGCCACGTACGGCTGGGGGGTGGTCCCCGTCCGGGCCCGGATCGGCGGCACCGCCTTCGCCACCTCGCTCTTCCCCCGGGACGGCGGGTACCTGCTGCCGCTGAAGAAGGCGGTGCGCGCATCGCAGGGCCTGTCGGAGGGCGACGACGTGCGGGTGGAGATGGCCGTCCGACTGTGAGGCGCGGCGTTGCGGAAGGCGCCGTACCTGGGGCTTTCCCGGTCCTGGCCGGGGCATAGGGAAAACCCTTGAATGCCGTCGACGTCGCTGACATGAGCGAGTCAAAGCTGGAATCCTCCACCCAGCGCGCACCCCACTGGTGTGTGCACGGATCACGGTCCCCGCACAGCTCAGCGCGCCCGGGCGGCAGACCCGTCCGCCCGGTCCCTCACCGGCCGCCACCCAGCGGCCGCAGCAGGAGGAGTACGAGTGAGATCTCCCCACAGACCTTCTCCCCACGGAGGTCGCAAGCGGGCCACGGTCGGAGCCGCCCTGGTCTCCACCGCCGCCTTCCTCGCCCTCGGCATGCAGGCGGTCCCCGCGGTCGCCAAGCCGGCCGCTCCGCACCCCGGCCCCCTGCACACCGGCGCCCTGGAGGCCAGGCTCAGCCCGGCCCAGCACAAGGCGCTGATCAAGAACGCCGAGCAGAAGACCGCCGCGACCGCCCGCACCCTCGGGCTCGGCGCGAAGGAGAAGCTGGTCGTCAAGGACGTCGTCAAGGACAACGACGGCACCGTGCACACCCGTTACGAGCGCACCTACGCCGGACTCCCGGTCCTCGGCGGCGACCTCGTGGTGCACACCCCGCCGGCCTCCGTGGCCAAGGGCACGGTGAGCACGACCTTCAACAACAAGCACACCATCAAGGTCGCCTCCACCACCGCGGCCTTCGCCAAGTCCGCCGCCGAGACCAAGGCCCTGAAGGCCGCGAAGGCCCTCGACGCGAAGAAGCCCACCACCGACAGCGCCCGCAAGGTGATCTGGGCGGGCGACGGCACCCCCAGGCTCGCCTGGGAGACCGTGATCGGCGGCCTCCAGGAGGACGGCACGCCGAGCCGGCTCCACGTCGTCACCGACGCCACCACCGGCAAGGAGCTGCACCGCTACCAGGCCGTCCAGACCGGTACGGGCAAGACCCAGTACAGCGGCACCGTCAGCCTGACGACCTCGCTGTCGGGTTCGACGTACCAGCTGAACGACACCTCGCGCGGCGGCCACAAGACGTACAACCTCAACCGGGGCACCTCGGGCACCGGCACCCTGATGACCGACGCGGACGACGTCTGGGGCGACGGGACCGGCTCCAACACCCAGACCGCCGGCGCCGACGCCGCGTACGGCGCGCAGGAGACCTGGGACTTCTACAAGAACACCTTCGGCCGCAGCGGCATCCGCAACGACGGTGTCGCCGCCTACAGCCGGGTCCACTACAGCAGCGGCTACGTCAACGCCTTCTGGGACGACAGCTGCTTCTGCATGACCTACGGCGACGGCACGTCCAACACCCACGCGCTGACCTCGCTGGACGTCGCCGGCCACGAGATGAGCCACGGCGTCACCTCCAACACCGCCGGCCTGGACTACAGCGGTGAGTCGGGCGGCCTGAACGAGGCGACGTCCGACATCTTCGGCACCGGTGTGGAGTTCTACGCCAACAACTCCTCCGACGTCGGCGACTACCTCATCGGCGAGAAGATCGACATCAACGGCGACGGCTCCCCGCTGCGCTACATGGACAAGCCCAGCAAGGACGGCGGCTCCGCCGACAGCTGGTACTCCGGTGTCGGCAACCTCGACGTGCACTACTCGTCGGGTCCCGCCAACCACATGTTCTACCTGCTGTCCGAGGGCAGCGGCACCAAGGTCATCAACGGTGTGACCTACAACAGCCCGACCTCCGACGGCGTCGCCGTCGCCGGCATCGGCCGCGCCAAGGCGCTGCAGATCTGGTACAAGGCGCTGACGACGTACATGACGTCGAGCACCAACTACGCAGGTGCCCGCACCGCCGCCCTGAACGCGGCCGCGGCGCTCTACGGCACCAACTCCGCCGAGTACGCCGGGGTGGGCAACGCGTTCGCCGGCATCAACGTCGGCGGCCACATCAACCCGCCGAGCAGCGGCGTCACGGTCACCAACCCGGGCAGCCAGTCCGCGACCGTCGGTACGGCCGTGAGCCTGCAGATCCAGGCGAGCAGCACCAACAGCGGTGCGCTGACCTACAGCGCCACCGGTCTGCCGGCCGGCCTGTCGATCAACAGCTCGACCGGTCTGATCTCCGGCACGCCCACCACCGCGGGCACCTCCAGCACCACGGTGACGGTGAAGGACTCCACCGGCGCGACCGGCACCACGACCTTCGGCTGGACGGTCAGCACCACCGGCGGCGGCTGCTCCTCCTCCCAGCTGCTGGCCAACCCGGGCTTCGAGTCGGGCAGCACCGGCTGGACGTCGACGAGCGGCGTCATCACCACCGACAGCGGTGAGGCCTCGCACGGCGGCTCGTACAAGGCGTGGCTGGACGGCTACGGCTCCTCGCACACCGACACCCTGTCCCAGTCGGTGACGATCCCCGCGGGCTGCAAGGCGACCCTGACCTTCTACCTGCACATCGACACGTCGGAGAGCGGCAGCACCGCCTACGACAAGCTGACGGTGACCGCCGGATCGAAGACCCTGGCCACCTACTCGAACGCCAACGCGGCCTCCGGCTACAGCCAGAAGTCCTTCGACCTGTCCTCGCTGGCGGGCCAGACGGTCACGCTGAAGTTCAACGGCGTGGAGGACTCCTCCCTGCAGACCAGCTTCGTCGTGGACGACACCGCCCTGACGACCGGCTGAACCGCGTGAACTGAAAGGTCCCGCACCCGGACACCGTCCGGGTGCGGGACCTTCCTCGTGTGCGCGCGGAGCGTCAGCTCAGCGGATCGAGCGTCAGGTACGCCTGCTGCGGTCCGCCGTCGTGGACCAGCGACTCCTGGTTGCCGACGTCGTCGAAGGCGAACGCGTACGCCTTGCCGTCGGCCATCTGGGCGTGGACGGCGCGCGCGTAGTGGTTGGTCACGCCGTCCTTGTAGAAGTTCGCCGCCGAGGTGTCGGGCTGGCTGGGGTTGCTCAGCAGCGTCGAGCGGTTGAATCCGGCGCACAGGGTGCGGGAGATGGGCCCGCGCACGTTGTCGTTGGGCGCGTCCAGCAGCTTGTGACAGCCGAAGATGCTGGCGGCGTCCGGCTTCTGGAAACTGGTGACCACCGCGCCGGAGGAGTTGGTGAAGTTCATGGCGTTCCCCGACACCCGCCCGTAGTACTTGGTGTTCGGCTGGTCGGCGAAGGGCGTGACGGTCAGGGTCGACGTCGAGTACTTCTGCCACACCCGGTTGACGTAGTCGTCCATCACGCTCGCCGGCAGGGCGCCGGTCTCCACCCCGTAGAGCGGGGAGAGCGCACGCAGGACGGTGCCGTCGGAGCGGGTCTGGACCAGCCCCGACCAGCCGCCCGGCTGTCCGCGCAACGCGCTGAACACCGCGTTGTAGCCGCCGGACCTCAGGTGCCCGGTGGTGCTCACGCCGCCGTCCGCGCGCTGCACACCGACCGCGTACGGTGCCGAGAACATGTCCACCTGGGTGCTGTTGAGCCACAGCCCGGAGTCGTTCAGCGTGTACTCCGACCAGTTGAACAGGATGTTCCGGTTGGGATCGGAGGGGTTCTGCACGGCCGGCTGCACCAGGCCGCCGGTGGTCAGCCGGAAGTCGAGTTTCTGGCCGTAGGAGAAGTAGATCCGGCCGGAGAACTTGGGTATCCGGATCGTCTTCGACTGCCCGGGGGCCGGACCGGTGATCGCGGCGTCCGGGGCCGGCGTCGGGGGGTTGCCGCCGGCCGGCCAGGCGTGGAAGCCGCCGCCCGCGTCGGCCCAGCCCTGTCGTCCCGAGGACAGCTGGGTGCCGAGGTCGTAGATGTAGACGGCGTCGGAGCGCCCCGAGTTGTTGGTGATCTTCAGCGGGATGGTGTCCGGGACGGCGGCGTCGGCGCGGTCCGTCGCGCCGAACGCGAGCAGTCCGCCGACCAGGGCCGCCGCGGCCGCGTAGGGCAGCGCCGTGCGTGCATGCCGATGAGGCACTCTCCACCTCCGTGTGGGGTCGGGGTGGTACGGGGAAATTGGTCCGTACCTCTCTGAGAGCGCTCTCAGAGTTACGGCCAAGCGCGTGCATGTCAACGTTTCGGACAGGATTCGGCGGGCGTCCGAGACGGGGAGGTCGCCCGCCGCGAAGGTCAGAAGGCGCGTTCCAGCAGGGCCAGCAGGGCCGCCCAGTGCCGCTCGTCGGCCACCGGGTCGTAGGCGGGGGTGTCCGCCTGCGTGTACCCGTGCCGCGCCCCCGGATAGACCTCGGAGGTGTGCCGTACGCCGGCGGCGGTGAGCGAATCCGTCAGACGCCTGATCTGCTCCTCGGGCATGGACGGGTCCTGGTCGGCGTGGCCGAAGTACAGCTCAGCGGTGATGCGCCCGGCGCCCAGGTGGGGGCTGTCGGGGGCGTCGGTGGCGAGCCGCCCGCCGTGGAACCCGGCCGCGGCCGCGACCCGGTCCGCGTGGGTGGCCGCCGTCCGCAGGGCGAGCCGGGCGCCCATGCAGTAACCCGTCAGCGCCACCGGCCCGTCGGCGGCCGGCGGACTGCCGGCGAACCAGTCCAGGTAGGCGTCCGCGTCACGCCGGGTCAGGTCCGGGGTGAGGGAGGCCATGACCGGGCCGATCCGCTTCCAGATGGCGGGATCGGCCGACGGATCGATGAACTCGGGAACCTTCCCGATCGGGCTGCGGCCGTGCCGGTAGAAGACGTTCGGCACCAGCACCGTGTAGCCGGCGGACGCGAGCCGGTCGGCCATCGCCCGCAGCTGCGGGCGCAGCCCGTACGCGTCCTGGTAGAGCAGGACCCCCGGCCGCGGGAGCCCGTCGGCGGGATGGGCGGCATAGGCGTCGGCGATGCCGTCCGCGGTCGGGATGTCGACGTCGGTTCCCTGTACGTCGGTCATGCTGCGAGCCTCCTGGTGGATCGGCGGCGGCGGCAGGGACCCGGCCCCGCGCGCACGCCTCATGCTGCCACGCAAGATCCACACGACCGCGGCGGCCTGCCCGTCACTCGAAGCGTGCGGTGTCCCCGGCCCCGCGCCGGACGATCTCCGCCTCGCCGCCGGAGAAGTCGACCACCGTCGTCGGCTCCGTGCCGCAGTCGCCGGAGTCGACCACGGCGTCCACCACGTGGTCGAGCCGGTCCTTGATCTCCCAGCCCTGGGTCATCGGCTCCTCCTCGTCCGGCAGCAGCAGCGTGCTGGACAGCAGCGGCTCGTCCAGTTCGGCCAGCAGTGCCTGCGTGACGACGTGGTCGGGGATGCGCACACCCACGGTCTTCTTCCTGGGGTGCATCAGCTTGCGCGGCACCTCGCGGGTGGCCGGGAGGATGAAGGTGTAACTTCCGGGTGTGGCGGCCTTCACCGCGCGGAACACGTCGTTGTCCACCCGTACGAACTGGCCGAGCTGCGCGAAGTCCCGGCACATCAGCGTGAAATGGTGCCGGTCGTCCAGATGGCGGATGGAACGGATCCGGTCCATGCCGTCCCGGCTGCCGATCTGGCAGCCCAGCGCGTAGCAGGAGTCGGTCGGATACGCGATGAGCGCTCCCGAGCGCACCGCGTCGGCGATCTGGCCGATGCTGCGCGACTGCGGGTTCTCAGGGTGCACGTCGAAGTACTTCGCCATCCGACGAGCTTATTCGGTCACCGGCCGTGGCACGCGCAGGACCGGCGAGCGGCCGTGGAGGAGCCGATCCGCGGCAGCCGGGTATACCTCGCGGATCGGGGGGCATCAGACCCGATGAGCCGCCCGGGGCATCCCCCCCCCGCCCCGGGCGCGGCCTCTCCGCCGGCGGCCCACCCCCCGGGGCCGCCGGCGGAGCCGTCCTGCCGGCGCGGGCCTCAGCCCTCCAGCCGGACCGGGATCTCCTGCCAGCCGTGCGCGATGAACGACGACACCTGCCGCAGCTCACCGGCGTCGACCGCCAGCCGGAGCCCCGGAAAACGGGAGAACAGCGCGGGCAGCGCCGTCAGCGCCTCCAGCCGGGCCAGCGGAGCGCCGATGCAGCGGTGCACCCCGATCCCGAACGCCAGGTGGTCCTCCGCGTCGCGCGCCGCGTCGAACACCGCCGCGTCCGGGCCGTAGTGGGCGGGGTCCAGTCCCGCGGCAGCGTACGTCGTGATGATCGCGTCCCCGGCCGGGATCGCGACGCCGGCCACCTTCAGCTCGTCGACCGCGAACCGCAGTGGCAGCGCGGCGATGGACGGATGCACCCGCAGTGTCTCGTCGACCACCCCGTCCCAGCCGACCGTCCCGGAGCGCACGGCCGCCAGCTGCGCCGGGTCGGTCAGCAGCGCGACCACCGCGTTGCCGATGAGATTGACGGTGGTCTCGAACCCGGCGCCCACCACCAGCAGCAGCGTGTGCAGCAGTTCCTGGTCGGAGAGCCGGCCGCCGTCGTCGTCCCGGACCCGGATCAGCTCCGTGGTGATGTCGTCACCGGGCCGCGCCCGCCGGTACTCGATCAGCGCGCCCAGCACCGAGCCGATCCGCTGCTGCGCGGACGCCGCCCGCTCGGGACTCATGTCGGAGGTGTCCATGAGGTCGGCGATGAGCTGTCCCGCGTCGGGCCGCAACTCCTCCGGCACGCCGAGCAGTTCGCAGATCATCCGCATCGGCAGCGGGTGTGCGAGCCCGGCCCGCAGGTCCACGGCACGGCCGTCCGCGGCCTCGTCCGCCAGCGCGTCGAGCAGTTCGGCCGTCAGGGCCGCCACGCGCGGCCGCATCGCCTCCGTGCGCCGGTGCGTGAAGCTCGGCGCCACCAGTTTGCGCAGCCGGGTGTGGTCGGCGCCGTAGGTGGAGAGCATGCTGACCACGCCCACCCAGTTCGCCATCCAGGCCCAGGTCGGGTGCCGGTCCAGCTCCGGCCATAGCCGCCAGTGCAGGCGGGCGTCCTTGCTGACGCGGGGATCGAGGATCAGGTCCTTGAGCGTGCCGTAGTCGGTGGGCGCCCAGGCGGGGATGCCGCCCGGCAGCTCGACCGGCACCACGGGGCCGAGGGCACGCAGCCGGGCGCACTCCGCGACGATGTCGGTGCCGAAGGGGTCGAGGGCGATGCGGTCGGTGACGGTCACGACGGTCTCCAGACTGGTCGGCCTCTCGTGAGGCGGTCGCAGCCCAGTACACCGTCCGATCGGCCGCGGGCCCACGGCGTGGCCCGACTCGGCCGGGAAACTGGCCGAGTCGTTTCGTCACCGGGCCGCCGGCTGGGCGGGCAGGCCGAAGACGTGCCGCGGCGAGATGATCCGGGTGATCGCCTGGCCGAACAGGGTGCTGGGTTCCTGGCCGTCGTGGTCGATGTCGGTGTTGAGGAGCACCACGAGGGTGGTCCGTGACGCCGGGAGGTAGACGGTCAGGCTCTCGTAGCCCGGCAGCGAGCCGTTGTGCCCGATCCATCCCTGGACGTCGAAGATGCCCAGCCCGTACCCGGCGCCGGGGATCGGCGTCGGCGGGGTGGTGAGCCGTTGCCTCTGCAGCGCCGGACTGATCATCCGCCTGCCGTCTGGGAACTGGCCGGTGGCGACCGCGCGCGCCCACACGTGCAGGTCGTCCAGGGTGGAGACGGCCGCGCCGGCCGCCCAGCCCCAGGACGGGTTCCAGCCGGCCGTCTCGGCGACCTTCCCGTCGGCCGTCTGGTCGGTGTAGCCCTGCGCGTGCGGCGTGGGGAACTCGGCGCCGGTCGGCAGGAACGTGTTCCTCATCCCGGCCGGACCGGTGATGTGCTGCCTGAGGTAGTCCTGGAGGTGCCGGCCGCTCAGCCGCTCCACGACCAGGCCGAGCAGGATCAGGTTGGTGTTGGAGTAGTCGAACTTCCGCCCGGGCGGGAACAGCACCGGGTGCCTGAAGGAGTAGTCCAGCAACTGCTGCGGTGTGAAGGGGCGTTGCGGGTCGGACGTCAGGGCCTTGAAGAAGGCGTCGTCCTCGGAGTAGTTGAACAGGCCGCTGCGCATGCCGGCCAGCTCCCGCAGGGTGATCCGGTCGCCGTTCGGCACGCCGTCGATGTACCTGCCGATCGGATCGTCCAGACCGGCCTTGCCCTCGCCCACCAGCTGCAGCAGCGCGGTCACGGTGAACGTCTTGGTCTCGCTGCCGATGCGCATGTACAGGCCGGGCGCCATCGGCCGGCCGCTCGCCCTGTCGGCGACGCCGAACGAGCGGACGTAACCGTCCTGGCCCGGGGTCCAGATGCCGACGGTCACCCCTGGCACGTTCGCCTCGCGCATCACTCGCCGGACCGACGCGTCGAGCCGGCTCGCCACCTCGGGGGTGAGGGCGCGGACCTCCGGCCCCGGGGGCGAGGGAGTGGGCGAGCCGGCGGCATACGCGGCCGGCGCGGAGGCGGCGGACACGGCCCCCGGGCCCAGCGGTGCCAGCAGCGTCCCCGCGGTCACGGCGAGTACGACCCCCCTGCGCAGGCGAGCGGAAGGTGGCGACATGGGCTGACTCCAAGCACGTGAGCACAGACCGCGCGGCGGACGGGACGTCGGAGCCCGGCCCCACTCAGCATAGGAGCGCCGGTCCGGCCGTGCCCGCCGGACCGCCTCGGCAAGGCCATCGGCGGCGGCATCCCGGCTGGCGCCTACGGGCTGTCGGACGGGCTGGCCGAGCGGCTGCCGGCCCGCACCGACCTCGGCCTCGTCGACACGGGCGGCGTCGGCGGCACCCGGCCCGAAGGCCCTGCTGGACTTCGTCGACGACGTGGTCCGCCCCCTGGAGGGCGTCCGGGACATCCAGTCCTTCCCGTACTTCGGCATCCACACCCACCGCTTCCTGTGGGACGTGGGCCGACCGGCGCGGCCGCCCCGCCGGCGCGGAACGGTCAGGCGACCGGCGGCCCGGGCGCCAGCACCAGCATCGTGGCGTCGTCCCGGACCTCGAAACGCAGCCGCGGCAGGTCCGCCCACACCGCGCCCGGCAGACCGGCGGACACCGTGCCGGTCAGGGCGGCCAGCCGTTCGGGCAGCGGATAGAAGGCGCCTGCCGCGTCCCGCGCCTCCCAGACGCCGTCGGAGGCGAGGAACAGCCGGTCACCGGGGCCGAGCGCCACGGTGACCTCCTTCGGCGGACCGACGCCGACCACCCCGAGTCCCAGCGGCGGGCCCGACGTCACGGCCACCTCCAGCGCCTCGCCCTCGCGCAACAGCACGGGCGCCGGATGACCGCAGGCCAGCACGCGCACCGAGCGCGCGTCGGCCGAGAACTCCAGCAGCACCGCCGTGGCGAACAGCTCCGCGTGCCGCACGCCCCGCGAGTCCACCGCCAGCCTGCGGTCCATCCGCCCGGCGACCGACCCGAGATCGGGCTGGTCCAGTGCCGCCTCCCGGAACGCGCCGAGCAGCGACACCACCGTCGCGACCGCGGACAGTCCGTGCCCCTGCACGTCGCCCATCACCGCCCGTACGCCGTCCGGCCCCTCCCGCACGTCGAAGAAGTCGCCGCCCACCAGCGTCCCGTCCTGCGCGGCCCGGTAGAAGCCCGTGCACCCGACGCGCCCCACGCGCTCCGGCAGCGGCGGCATGACGGCCCGTTGCACGGCCTCGCCGATCGCCCGCTCCGTGTGCAGCTGCGCGTCCCGGTGACTGCGCACGTAGGACACGAACACACTCAGTACGGCCACGAACACGATGGTGAGCAGATCGGTGTTGCCGGGGCGGTCCAGATGGGTGGCCGGCAGGTGCAGCACCACGATCACCCCGAGGCCGAGGGCCGCGGTCGCCAGGGGACCGTACGACAGGACCGCCAGTGGCGGGATCGCGCCCAGCAGGAACCCCAGATCGCTCGCGTGCGGAGTGATCAGCGCGGCCCCGGTGACGGCCACCAGCAGCAGTACGGGCAGCACCCGCACCCACCACGGCGGCGGCGCGCCCCGCAGCCAGCCGCGATCCTCCCGCTGCCCGCGCGACACCAGGCCGCGCACCGATCGCACAGTCCCACGCTACGCCGCCCGCCCCGGCCGGGCCTCTCCCGGCCGGGCCGTCGGCAGAGGTCGTCAGGGCTGGGAGAGGAGGAGTGCGGCCGGAGCCGGGGGCCGGGGAAAAAGCGGTGGACACCCGCGCAGCCGGCCCCCTAGCCTCAAACCCGCACGCCCGAGACCGACGGAAGGAGGCGAGTGTCATGGCCACTGTCATCCTGCGCTCCCCCCTCCCCGTCGCCCGGGTGTGCCACGCCTGACCGGGAGCGCACCCAGCTGAACGCATCCCGGAGGATCCGTGACCGATCTGGTCATCCGCACGCTCGACGACAGCAGTGCACACCTTTTCCACACCATGCCCGACCCGCTGGGCTTCCGCGAGAAGCACCGCCGGACCCGCTTCCGCCCCGACTGGCAGCGCATCGCCCTGCGCGGGGACCGCACCGTGGCCCGCGCCGCCTGGTGGGGCCGGCCCGAGGACACCGAGCCGCTGCTGATCAACTGGCTCGACGTCGCCGAGGGCGAGGAGGAGGCGGGCGCCGAACTCGTGCGGAGCGCGCCCTGGCATCCCGACGAGGTCGACCTCGACCTGCCCAGCGGCTGGCGGGACGACCCGGGGCTGCGCGCCGCCGTGCGCACCCGTGACACCGCCGCCCGGAAGGCCGGCTACCGGCCGCTGGTGGAACGCTTCCTGTACCGCTGGACCGCGGACCTGGGCCTGCCGGAGCGGCCCGGACGCCTCGTGTTCGCACCCGAGCCCGACGACGCCGTCTTCCTCGGCCTGTTGCGCCGCATCCACTCCGTCACGCTGGACGCCCACGCCCGCCGGGCCATCGAGGAGGGCGGGGTCGACCAGGCCGCGCGGGAGGAACTCGACGTCTTCCACTGGATGCCGTCACCGCGTGACTGGTGGCAGATCGCCCGCACCCCCGGCGGCGAGCCGGTCGGCATCCACATCCCCGCCCACAACCCCTCCGGACCGTGCGTCGGCTTCGTCGGCGTCGTACCGGAGCAGCGCGGTCACGGGTACGCCTACGACCTCCTCGCCGAGTGCACCCACTTCCTGGCCGGACACGGCGCCGAGTTCATCGCCGCCGCCACCGACCAGGCCAACTTCCCGATGGCCGCCCACTTCACCAGGGCCGGCTACCCGGTCGTACGGGAACGCGTCAACTACTGGGCCGACCGGGGTGCGGGCGCCCGGTGACGCGCTGACGCCCTGACTCGCCGACGGCGCGGTGATCGCCGGAGCGCGTCCGCCGGGTCAGGCCGCCGGGCCCGGCCCGGCGGCCTGGTCCCGGTCCGCGCCGCCCGTCAGCATGTCGTGCGCGCTCGCGAGGATCTCGGTGACGCGAAGGCCGAACGCGGCGTCGCAGGGGTGCGGGCGGCCCGTGCGGGCGGCCGCCACCAGGGCGTCGGCGGCGCGCGAGAGCGCGGGGACCGCTCCCTCGGAACTGCCCGGCAGGAGCGAGACCCCCGCCTCGCCCCGCAGTTCCACGTCGGCCCCGGCCGCCGCGGGCGGGGCCGTCAGGCTCAGCGTGAGGGTGCTCGACGCGCCGGTGGCGTGGTCGAGCACCAGGTGCACGGTGTCCGCGGGACCGTACGCGGCCGCCGCGACGTGCCGTACGTCGCCCAGCACCGGCAGCAGTACCGACAGGGCGTGCGGACCGACGTCCCACAGGGCGCCCTTCTCCCGCCGCCACGGGGAGGCCGCGAAGGGACTGTCGCCGGTGAACACCGCCCCCAGCCACTGTGCCCGGGCCGTGAACCAGCCCGCCACGGAGGCTTGTTCCTCGATCCAGGCCTCCGGCTCCTTCTGGAACCGGGCGGTGAAGAACACCACCGAGGCGACCTGGGCCCGCTCCACGGCGTCCACGACGGCCCGCGCCTCGGCCACCGACACCGCCAGCGGCTTGTCCAGCAGCAGGTGCCTGCCCGCCCGCGCCGCGCGTGCCGCCAGGTCGGCCTGCACGGACGGCGGCAGTGCCACCGCCACCGCGTCCACGTCGGCCAGCAGCGCGTCCACGTCGCCGTAGGCGGCGACGCCGTACCGCTCCGCCAGCTCCGTGGCCGCCTCCGGCCGGCGCCCCCACACCCCGGTGAACCGCACGCCGGTGTGTCCGGCGAGCGCGGGAGCGTACGCCGTCCGGGCCCACGGGCCCGTGCCCAGCAGTCCGATGCGCATGTCGCGTTCCTTCCTCCGAGCCGTTCCCCGCACCCTCACGATGCCGCGCTCCGGTTGCCGTTCGCAGTCGATCGCTCCGAACTGCCCGGTTCGGCAAGCCACTTGGCGATGGTGGCCGCGATCGGCTGGCCGGTGTCCATCTCGACGAAGCCGAACTGGCCCGACTGGTTGCACTCCAGGAACCACCAGATCCCGTCGGCGTCCTCCGCGAAGTCGAACGCGCCGTAGGCCAGTTCGGCCTCCCGGAGGTAGCGCAGTACGCCCTCGGCGACGCGCGGGGGCACGTCCGCGGGCAGCCAGGGGGAGACCGAAGGGGCGAAGCGCACGTCCACGTCGTCGGGATGCGCGTCGGGGTCGGCGGGCTTGCGTGCGGCCAGCAGGGTGTCGCCGACGACGGTGAGCCGGATGTCGGCCCGCTTGGCGACCCGGCGCTGCAACAGCGTCGGACCGTAGGCGACCGCCGAGAAGTCCGTGTCCGGCGCGACGCGGCTGGTCGGCACCGCGCGCGGCGGCTCCTGCGGATGCGCACCGGAGACCGGCTTGACCACCAGGTCCGGGAAGCGCTCCGCGAACTCCCGCGCGGCCTGCGGGAACGTCGTGATCAGTGTGGCCGGCACCGGGAGTCCGCTGTGCTGGGCCAGGTGCAGCTGCCAGGGCTTGTGACGAGCGCGGCGGGCGGCGTCCGGATGGTTCATCCAGCGCGCGCCGGTGGACCGCAGCATGCCGTACAGCGCCTGCGACGACTCCTCCGTCAGCCAGGCGGACGGCTGGGCGGCACGGGCGGCCGCCGCTCCGGGCCTGCGCAGCCAGACGGAGCGCAGGCCGTTCATGCTCACCAGGCGTCCGCCGACGGACAGATGCCCGCGGCTGGAGCCCTGCACGTACTCGCCCGACAGCGCGACCCCGTTGGTCAGATCGGCGGGATCGAGCCGGACGACGGGCACGCCGGCCTCGCCGAGCCGGAGGACCACCATGTCCGCCGTCACGTCCTCTTCACTGGTCAGGATGAGCACGGTCATCGTTCGGGGCCCGCTGTTCAGTCGTCGAAGTGCGTCTTGGAACCGGCGGTCGACGTCGTGGTTCCGAGGGCTCGCAGGGTTGCGTGGTCGGTGGCGGCGATCCGCCCGTCCGGGAGGACGTTCAACTGCAGTCCGGAGTCGTACGCGTACGGAGTGGTGACGTCCAACTGCACTGCGGGCCGCGCGTAGTTGAGCGTGAACGGTTGCATTGGTCTCTCCCTGATTAGGCTTTCACGTCCTTATACGAATCGAACGGGTGGTTGGTTTCCTTACTTTGCGTGACCATGGTCCGCGGACCCGGCCCTGCGGGTGCCGCGTACACGGAAGCGGCGGAGCCCGGATGGCCCGGGGCGGGGCACTCCCGCGCCACCGCCGACGGCGGCCACGCACCCCCGGGCGGACGGTGACGGAGTGTCGGAAATCACACCCGGCCGGGTGGGTGGTCCACGGGCCGGTGCCGGGTCACCTCGCGAGCGCGTCCCGCGCCGCCGCCAGGGCCCGTTCGGCGTATCCCCGGCCGAACAGCACCGCGTGCACCAGCAGCGGGAAGAGCTGGTGCATCCCCACGCGCTCGCGCCGGCCGCCGGCCGTCGGAGCCGCCTCCTCGTACCCGGCCAGCACCCGCTCCAGATGAGGGCAGCCGAACAGTTCCAGCATCGCGAGGTCGGTCTCCCGGTGCCCGCCGTGCGCGGCCGGGTCGATCAGCCGGACCTCGCCGTCGGCGCCCCACAGCACGTTCCCGTTCCACAGGTCGCCGTGCAGCCGGGCAGGTGGCTCGGCCGGCCCCGCCAGGTCCGGCAGCCGGTCGCAGACCCGCTCGAACACGGCCGCCTCGGCCGGGCTCAGCGTGCCGCGGTCGACCGCGCCGCGCACGTACGGCAGCACGCGGTGCTCGGCGTACCAGCGCGGCCAGTCGGCCCCCGGCGCGTTTCGCATGGGAGCGAGGCCGATGTACGCCTCCTCGGGTCCGCCGGGCGGCGGGGCGCCGAAGTGCGGTGCCCCCGCCGCGTGCAGGGCGGCCAGCGCCCGGCCGAAACGCAGCGCCGCCGCGGGGCCGGGCTGCCCGGCCGGCACGCGCTCACTCACCATCCAGTGCTCGTCGTGCCCGAGTACCGCCGGCACCCGGACCGCGTCCGCCGCGGCCAGCCAGCGCAGCCCGGCCACCTCGGCACGTACGGCCCCAGGGGCGTCGCCGCGTTTGACCATCACCGCCGTCCCGCCGTCCAGCAGCACCTCGGCGGGTGACCCGGGCACCGCTCGACCGCCGGTGACCGGGCGTCCGGTGAGCCGGGACGCAGCCTGACCCGGATCCTCGTCTCGGTTGACCACGGCTTCAGCGTACGACCCGCAACCCGGTCCCCCCGCAGGGCGTTTCGAGCCCACGGCGGGGCGGTCCTCAGCGGGCTGCCGGGTGCGACGCGCGGGTCAGACCCACCGGGTTGCCGGGCGGCAGCAGGCCCGCGCCGTCGACGGCGCGGGCCAGCGGCTGAAGCAGCTCGGCCAGCCGGGCGCTGCGGCCGGCGCCGAGCGCGGCCCACGGCTCCTCGGCCGCCGCGTCGGTCAGCGCCTCCACCTCCGCGCGCAGGGCCGCCCCGCCCGGCGTGAGCGAACCGTCGGCGGCGAGCCGCCCCCGTTCCCGCTGCCGTGCCGTGGCCGCCGCCCAGTCCTCCTGTCCCCACCTGCGCGTCTCCCGCAGGAACGCCGCGTCGGACTCGCCGGCCGCCGCCTTGAGCACCATGGCGTCGACCGGCCCGAGCCCCAGGCTCACGAGCACCGCGACGTGACCGTCCCCACGGTGCTCGCGCAGGGTCGTCACGGCCTGCCACAGACGCGCGGTGGGCCGCTCCGGGCGCCCCAGCGCCTGGTTGGCGGCGGCCAGGACCCGGCCCGTTGTGTCAGCCGCTGCCGCCGCCTCCCAGGCGAGGTCCGCGGCCTGCGCGAACTCGGCGGAGCCGACGACGTCCGGTCCGAACAGTCCGGTCATCGCCGCGTCCATGGCGTCCAGGCGCGCCTCGAGCACCTCGGCGGGAGGCGCGCAGTCCCAGGCGTCCGGCAGCGCGCGGGCCACACGGGCGGGATGGAAGACGTAGAAGCAGCTCGTCACCACGGCCGGGCGGACGGGGCCGAGCGGCGCGGCCCGCAGCGCGAAGTACCCCATCCAGAAGCCGTGCATCCCGAGCGTGTCCGCGGCCCGCCGCGCCTCCCGGGTGAAGTACACGAGATCGTGCACCGGCTCGTACCGCTCCCACAGCACCCGCGCCATTCCGTCCGCCACCGCTGCCTCCCGCCGCGTCACCCTGCAGTGCTCCCGGTGCCAGCCTGCTCCATGACCACTGTCATAACAAGTGCGCGCGGCGGCCGACGGCGCGCGGGTGGCGCAGGAGCTTGGGCAAGACGGGTGGTGCGGTGCCACGGCTGGGCGGCCCGGCTGGTGGGAGTCGCGGCCGTCGCTGACGGTGGTTCACGTAGGGGTCGGGTCTGTCCAGCTGATGAGGTATCCGCTGCCCGGCCGCGCCGGAAGGACATCACTATGCGTTCTGCCCGCATGCTCCTGGCTACGGCGGCGGTCTCCGCCGCCCTCGCCTTCGCCACGCCGGGCGCCGCGTTCGCCTCCCACGGTGGGGACGACTCAGGCCGTGACGACTCCTCGTACAGCCGGGACAGCGACTCCGGCGGCGACCACGGCAAGGGCTCCGACGGCGACCACGACAAGGACTACGGCAAGGAACACGACAGCGACCGCGGACGCGGCGAGCCGCGCGGCGGAATGCACACGGGTGGCGGAGCGCTCGCCACCGTGGTGCGGGGCGACGACTGGGGTTCGGGCTCGGACGGCGGCGACAGCCGGTTCGACCCCGACAGCTACCGAGACAAGGGCGACAAGGGCGACAAGGGCGAGAAAGGAGAGAAGGGAGACAGAGGAGACAAGGGGGAGAAGGGCGAGGACGGCGGCCGCGACAAGGACGAGTGGGGCGACGACGGCCACGACAAGCCGCACGGCGGCATGCACACCGGTGGCGGCGGGCTCGCCGATCCGGGTGTCACCGCGGGCGGTCTGGCGGTGCTGGCGGTAGGAGCCACCGGGATGTACGCGCTGCGCCGCAGGAAGGCCGGCGGGCCGGCGGCCTGACGCGGTGACACCTGCCAGGGGCCGCGGAGGCCGTCGGCGCGACCACCGTGTCGGCGGCCCGCGCCCCCGCGGGCCCCTGGACGCCGTTTTCGGCGGCGTGCCCTTCCTGTGCCCATGATCCCGCGCTGCCGTGCCGAGTGAGGTGGTGTCCGATGACAGCAGATCCGTCCTCCCCGAGCCCCGAACCGGCGCCGCACGAGCCGAACACCGGCCGCGGCGGGCGGCTGGCACTGTGGGGCGTGGCGATCGCCGTCCTCGCCGTCGGCATGCTCGGCGGCCACCGGAGCTCCGGTGCGGCGCCGCCGGCGGTGCCCCCCGTGCCTAGCGCGGGCTTCACCGCGCCGGCCGACCCGCGGGAGCCCGGTGAGGCGCTGCCCCGGTCCGAGCCGACCCGTCTGCTCATCCCCAAGATCTCGGTGAACGCCCCGTTCACCCCCCTCTCGATCGGCGCCACGGGCCAGCTGGAGCCGCCGCCGGCGGGCGACACCAACCTCGTGGGCTGGTACGCCAAGGGGGCCACCCCCGGCGAGCGGGGCACCGCGATCATCGCCGGGCACGTCGACACGAAGACCTCCGCCGCCGTCTTCGCCGGCCTCTACGCCCTCCGGCCGGGCGACCGGTTCTCGGTCGAGCGCGCCGACGGCCGGACGGCTCAGTTCGTGGTGGACGACGCCGAGAACTTCCCGAAGGACGACTTCCCCAGCAGGCGTGTGTACGCCGACACCGCGCGGCCCGAGGTCCGGCTGATCACCTGCTCGGGGGACTACGACCACTCGGTGCGGGACTACACCGAGAACCTGGTGGTCTTCGCCCACCTGGTGTGACCGCGACTTGTGCGCACCGGGGCGCCGTGGAACGCTTCGGTCCGCCGGCCGGTCTCCCGGCCGGCGGTGGCCGTGGGCACCGGACCCGCGGACCGGTCTCACGGGCCCGGACGCGGGCCGGAAACGGGGGAGTGGACGGATGGAGCTGGAGCTCCGGCACCTGCGGGTGCTGTGCGCGATCGCCGACGCGGGCAGTGTGGGCCGCGCCGCCGCGCAGCTCGGGTACTCCCAGCCCGCCGTCAGCACCCAGCTGCGGCGCATCGAGCGCCACTTCGGCGAGCCGCTCTTCGAGCGCGGCACGAGCGGAGTGCGCCCGACCCGCTACGGCGCCGAGGTCGTCGCCCAGGCCCGCGACGTCCTGGTCCGCGCCGACGCCATCGGCCACCGTCCGGCCGCCGAGCGGCCCCGCCGCACCCTCCGCGTGGCCGCGACCAACTCGCCCATGCTGTCCGGCACGGTCTCCCGCGTCCGCGCCCGGCTGCCGGAGCTCTCCCTCGCCGTCAACAGCGTCTACGCCTCCTCGCGGATCGTGGAACTGCTCGAGGACGGCACGGCGGACATCGCCATCGCCGCCGACTACCCGGGCATGGAGCTGCGCCACTCCGGCGCCGTCCGGCACCGCGGGATAGTCACCGAGCCGACGTTCGTCGCCCTGCCCGCCCGGCACCGGCTGCGGCAGCGCGCCCAGGTGCAGCTGGCCGACCTGGCAGAGGACGCCTGGTTCGTGACGCCGGACGACGGCGCGGGCTGGCCGGGGGTGTTCTACGACGCCTGCGCGGCGGCCGGCTTCACCCCGGTCACCGTGCACGAGTTCCTGGGCGACCAGACCCAGCTGCAGAGCATGATCGCCGACGGTCTCGGTGTGTCGCTCGTGCAGCCCACCCTGCGGCCGATGCCGCAGGTCGTCGTCAAGCCGCTGTCCGGCTCCCCGCTGTGGTGCCGTTATGTGCTCGCCTGGCGGCCCGGAGCCGTCGGCGACGACGTGGTGGAGGCGGTGTTCGAGTCCGCCACCGCCGCGTACCGCGACCTCGTCGCCCAGGCACCGCACCTGCGCACCTGGGCCTCGCGGACCTGGAACGCCGCCGGGGCGTAGCGCCGGCCGGGCCGCACCGCGATGTTATGAGCGAGCTGTGTCATGTGCTATGTCACACACCGTTGTTGTGGGGGCGCCCCGCTGAGACAGTGCCTCACACGCCTCAACACCCCACCGAGGCGCATCCCTTCGTGGAGGCATCCAGATGCGCTATCGCTTCGCGCTGCCCGGACGCATGGCCGGCGCCGCCGCCGTCTGCGTCACCGTGGCCGGCCTGCTGTCCCCACCGGCCCTGGCCGCTCCCCAGCCGCACACGGCCGCGACAGCACCCCGCAAGGCCGTTCCCAAGCCGTCACCCACGGGTGCGGCCACTGCGGCGACCGAACGTCCCGCGGCCCGGGCGGAGCAGCTCAGCCCGGCCCAGCTCCCGCCACTGGCACCCTTGCTCACGCGAGACCACCGAAGCCGTCCCGGTGCCGCCGCGGCCTCCTGCACCCCGGCCGACTTCGGCGGACGCACCGGCACGGCACTCGTCTCGTATGTCAGGTCGTCGACCACGGACTGCGTCAGCACCCTCTTCTCGGTCACCGGCAAGGACGCGCACGACGTCTTCCGCCAGGACCAGATGCTGACCGTGGCGAAAGCCTTCCGCAGCACGGCCGGGCAGTACCGCGGCGACAACTCGGGCAGCCTGGAGCAACTGGTGCTGTTCCTGCGCGCCGGGTACTACGTCCAGTTCAACCACGCCGGTGACGTGGGCCCGTACACCTCCCGGCTCACCTCCGCCGTCACGGCGGGCCTGGACACCTTCTTCGCCCGCCCCCACTCCCGTGACGTCAGCGCGGCCAACGGGGACATCCTGGGCGAGAGCGTCATCCTCACCGACAGCGCCGACCAGCAGGGCCGGTACCTGTACGTCTACCGGCGGCTGCTGAACGACCACGACAGCTCCTACGACGCCGTGGACAGCATGGTCCGCGCCGTCAACGACGTCTACACGCCCCTGTGGCGCGGAAACTGGAACCCGCAGTACGTGAAGGCGGTCGACGCCGACCCGCGTGTCATCGACACCCTGTACGACTTCGCGCTGGCCAACACCGACCTGCTCGGCACGGGTCTGGCCTTCCTGGACTCCAACGCCGGCATGAACCTCGCCCGTTACGTCGAGCACCCGGAACTGCGTGACACCGTCGCCCCGTTGACCAGGGAGCTGCTGGACGCGACGGCGATCACCGGCCCGACGGCCGGGCTCTGGGTGGCCGTGGCGACACAGGCGAACTACTACGACGGCGTCAACTGCTCGTACTACGACGTCTGCGACCTGCCGGACAGGCTCACCAGGGCGGTCCTGCCCACCGTCCACCCCTGCGACGGGAACGTCACCGTCCGGGCCCAGTCGCTGACCGCGGCCGACCTCGACGCCGCCTGCGCGAGCGTCCTCGGCCAGGACGCCCGCTTCCGCTCGCTCGTGCGCGCCGACGGCCCGATACCCGGCCAGTACGTCTCCAGCCTGCAGCTCGTGGTCTTCGCCTCCCGCGCCGACTACCAGACATACGCCGGCACGATCTACGGCATCAGCACCGACAACGGCGGCATGACGCTGGAGGGCGACCCGTCCGACCCGGCGAACGAGGCGACGTCGATCATGTACCAGAAGGACCGCGACAACGGCTTCCCGGCCCGCATCTGGAACCTCAACCACGAGTACACGCACTTCCTGGACGCCCGCGACGACATGAAGGGCGACTTCGCCCAGCAGGTCTCCGTGCCCGACGTGTGGTGGATCGAGGGCCTGGCGGAGTACGTCTCCTACACCTACCGGGGCCTCGCCGACGACCAGGCGGTCCAGGAGGCCGGCCGGCACACCTACAGGCTGAGCACCCTGTTCCAGAACACCTACGAGAACAGCGACGTCACCCGCACCTACCCGTGGGGCTACCTCGCCGTGCGCTACATGGCCGAACGGCACCCCGACGACATCCAGCGCATGCTCACCCGTTTCCGCGCCGGTGACTACGCCGGCGGATACGCCGTCTACGCCGACGGCATCGGCACCCGCTACGACGCCGACTTCGACCAGTGGCTCACGGCGTGCGCCGCCGGCGCCTGTGCCAGGCCGGCGCCGGCCTGACCGTACGCATCCCGGCACGGCGGCCGCCGACCGGAACTCCGGTCGGCGGCCGCCCGCACGCGTGGGACTCCGGCGTCAGACCGCCGTCGCCGGGTACGTCGGGTACTCCACGCCCGAGACGTGCTGGACGACCCGCACGACCTGGCAGGAGTAGCCGAACTCGTTGTCGTACCAGAGGTAGAGGATCGCGTTGTCGCCGTCGACCTTGAGGGCGCCGGCGTCCACGATCGAGGCGTGGCGCGATCCGATGAAGTCGCTGGAGACCGCGTCGGGCGCCGTGATGAAGTCGATCTGGCGCTTGAGCGGCGAGGTCAGCGACACCTCGCGCAGGTAGTCGTGGACCTCCTCGCGGGTGGCCTCGCGGGCCAGCTGCAGGTTGAGGATCGCGATCGAGACGTCCGGCACCGGGACGCGGATCGAGCTGCCGCTGATCTTCGCCTTGAGCTCGGGCAGCGCCTTGGCGACGGCGGAGGCGGCACCGGTCTCGGTGATCACCATGTTGAGCGGCGCGGACCGGCCACGGCGCTCGGACTTGTGGTAGTTGTCCAGCAGGTTCTGGTCGTTGGTGAACGAGTGGACGGTCTCCACGTGGCCGCGCAGCACACCGTACTCGTCGTCCATCGCCTTCAGCGGCGGCACGATGGCGTTGGTGGTGCAGGAGGCGCAGGACAGGATCTGCTCGTCCGGCTTGACGGTGTCGTGGTTGACGCCGTGCACGATGTTCGGGACGTCGCCCTTGCCCGGCGCGGTCAGGACGACCTTCTCGATGCCGGGGCGCAGGTGCTTCGACAGGCCCTCGCGGTCGCGCCACTTGCCGGTGTTGTCGATGAGGATGGCGTCCCGGACGCCGTACTCGGTGTAGTCCACGTGCGACGGGTCGTCGGCGTAGATGACCTTGATCGCGTTGCCGTTGGCCACGATCGTGCTGCTGTCCTCGTCCACCGTGATGGTGCCCTGGAACTGGCCGTGGATGGAGTCCCGGCGCAGCAGCGAGGCGCGCTTGACGATGTCGCGCGGGCCGCCGCCGCGCACGACGATGGCGCGCAGCCGCAGGCCGTTGCCGGAGCCCGCCTTCTCGATCAGCAGCCGGGCGACGAGCCGCCCGATGCGGCCGAAGCCGTACAGGACGACGTCGCGCGGCTCACGGCGCTCGATCTTGTTGGCGCCGGTGGCGCCCGCGACGGCCTCGGCGGTGAACTCCTCGACGCTCAGGCCGCGCTCGTCGGCCTTGTACATGGTCGCGAGCATGCCGAGGTCGATCTGGGAGGGCCCGAGGTCGAGAGTGGTCAGGGCCCGCAGGAACGGCATGGTCTCGGTGACCGACAGCTCGGCGCCGGCGATCTGCCGGGCGAAGCGGTGCGTCTTGAGGATGCTGACCACCGACTTGTTCACCAGCGAGCGGCTGTGCAGCAGGACGGTCACGTCCCGCTCGCGGTGCAGCTTTCCGATGATCGGGATCATGGACTCCGCGATTTCCTCGCGGTGCATCCAGTTGGTGAACGAGTCGTCGTTGACAGTCACAGATCTATCTTTCGAGCTAGGCAGCGCTCATATGGTAACCACACCCTACTTCGATCATTTGATGGGCCTGTCAGGGGGTGCCGGGAACCGGCATCCTCACCGCCTCCGGGGGGCCCGTTCCTGAATCAGGGTGAAGTGCGCGAGAAACCCGGGTCGCGCGTTGCACCGTCCCGCGGGGCTGCCCAAGGTCAGGGGCGTGAGCACCTCATCCGTACCCCGGCCCGAGCCCGCCGCCCCGTCCGGCCCCCGGCGCCGCCCGGCCCTGGCGCGCATCACCCGGCGCCCCGACCCCGACGGCGCGCTGCCGGCCCTCGCCCTGTTCGCCGCCGTCCGCCTCGCCGGGGTCCTCGCGGTCGTCCTGACCAACGCACACCGGGGACACCCGCTGGTCAGGAACCTGGCCCACTCCTGGGACTCCCGCTGGTACCTGCACATCGCCACGCACGGCTACGGCCGCCTCATCTGGATCTCCCCGGACGGCGCCGTCCAGACCGACTGGGCCTTCTTCCCGCTGTACCCGGGGCTCATCCGGGCGCTGACCGCCCTCCTTCCGCTCACCGCGGGCCAGGCCGCGCTGCTCCTCGCCTGGGCCGCCGCGGGCGCTGCCGCGTACGGCGTCTACGCCGTCGGCCACCACCTCCACGGGCGGGGGGTGGCCACCGCGCTGGTCGCCCTGTGGGCCGTCCTGCCCCATGCCGTCGAGCTGACCATCGCCTACACCGAGTCGCTGTTCGCCGCGCTCGCCGCCTGGTCCCTGTACTGCGTGCTCCGGGGACGCTGGCTGTGGGCGGGCTCGCTGGCCGCGCTGGCCGGCCTGGCCCGGCCCAGCGGCTTCGCGGTGGCGGTCGCCGTCGCCCTCGCCGCCGCCCACGAGGCGCTGCGGCGGCGCGGCCGGGTCCCGGCGGCCCTGTGGGCCGGCGCGGTGCTGGCGCCCCTCGGGTGGCTCGGCTACGTGCTGTGGGTGGGCAGCCGCACGGACGACCTGCTCGGCGGCTACCTGAAGGTGCAGAGCGCCTGGGACTCCCGCTTCGACTTCGGCGCGGGCTCGCTGCGCTTCGTCAAGGCCCTGCTCCTGCACGGCGGCGGATTCGTCTACCCGGCGGCCCTGGTGATCGTGTCGGCGGGCGTGCTCCTGTTCGCGCTCCTGTGCCTGGAGCGCGCCCCCCTGGCCCTGGTGGTCTTCGCCGGGGTCCTCGTCCTGCTCGTGATCGGCGCCTCCGGCTCGTTCTCGTCCAAGCCGCGTTTCCTGCTGCCGGCCTTCCCCCTGCTCATCCCGATGGCGCGCGCACTCGCCCGGACCTGGCGTCTGCGGCGGGCCCGTGCGGTGCTGGTCTACGCGGCCCTCACCGCCGTGTCCCTGCTGTTCGGCGCCTATGTGACGGCGGTGGTCCACTCCCCGCTGTGAGCGGCGCCGCCGCACGGGAGACCCGCGGTGCGAACACCGTGAAACGGGGTAGGCGAGGGGAGCCCGAGGAAAGGATCGTCATGACGACCTACGTGATCAGCGTCCCCGGCACCTTCACCGAGGGGATCGAGGCCGACGTCCCGAACCGGCTGGCCCGGGCCCTGCGGCCGGCCGACCCCCACGGTACGCGCATGGGGAGCGCCGAGGACCTGGACGTGCTCAGCGTCAACGAGGACAGCACCTTCACGCTCCGCCTGACCGTCGAGGCGGACACCGGCCCGCACGCCGAGGAGGAGGCCCGCCACCTCGCGGACCGCGCCCTGCGCGACGCGGGACTGGACGAGCGGAGCGCGCCCCTGGGTCCCGCGGTGATCACCGGCATCGACTCCGAGGTCCGCTGACCGGACCCGCGAGCGCTCCCCCTCTCCGCTCTCCACTGGGCGACGGTGCTCCATATCGGTAAAATGCACACGTTTGCCGAATTTCCAGGCGCTCGGCCCCCCGGGCCACCGCTCCGCCGGAAGTGACCGATGCCCCGCAAGCGCTTCACGGGCCAGGGCGACGAGCTGCTGGCCAGACTCGGCTCGCTCACCGCCGAGGCGCGCGAGCGCGCGGTGGCGCAACGCACGCAGGTCGAGCTGGCCATCGCCCTGCAGCGCGGCATGCTGCCCCGCGACCTGCCCGGTGTACCCGGACTGCGCCTCGCGGTCCGGTACGCGCCGGCCAACCTCGGTCTCAACGTGGGCGGGGACTGGTACGACGCCTTCGCTCTGCCCGACGGCCGGATCGGGCTGTCCATCGGCGACGTCCAGGGCCACAACATCGAGGCCGCCGCCTTCATGGGCCAGGTCCGGGCCGGACTGCGGGCCCTCGCCTTCGTCACCGGCGAGCCCGGCGAGCTCCTCGCCCGCACCAACGACCTGCTGCTCTCCCTGGGCAGTGAGCTGTTCGCGACCAGCACCTTCATGCGGCTCGACCCGGTCACCGGTGAGCTGGAGAGCGCGCGGGCCGGCCACATCCCCGCCGTGTGGGCGACGGCCGACGGCAGGTCCGGCGTCGTCGACGACCGGGGAGGGCCGCCACTCGGCGTCGCCATGGGCGTGGAATACCCGGTGACCCGGCACCGGCTGGCCGCCGGGGGAGTGCTCGTCCTGCTCACCGACGGCGTGGTGGAGGGGCCGGCGCTGCACATCGAGGCCGGCCTGGACCAGGTGGTGCGCCTCGCGGGCCTCGCCGCCCTCGCCGGCCTGCAGGTCCACGCGCTGGCCGCCGCCGTGATCAAGGGCGCCGCGAGCGTCGGGCACGACGACGACGCCGCCGTCCTCGTCGTGGGCCGTGACGGGGCCGGTGCCGGCCCGTGAACGATTCAGCCATAGGGCCGGACGGCACCGTCTCCCGCCTCGCCGTCCCGCGGCCGCCGGTGTGAGATGGCTGCTGTGGTGGGTAACGAGGAGCTGCGCCGGACGGGTGTCCACGCCGTCCAGGTGCTGGCCGTCGCGGCCTCCTACTACGGGGCCGGCCGGCTCGGCCTCCTGCGCGAACTGTCCATCGAGGGCGCCGTCGTCACCCCCGTCTATCCGCCGACCGGCATCGCCGTCGCCGCGCTGCTGATCCTCGGCATGGGCTGCTGGCCCGGCATCGCGCTCGGCTCCTTCTTCGTCGTGCTGTCCGTCGCCGAGCCCCGCCCCGAGGTGCTGGGCGTCCTGGCCGGCAACACCGCCGCACCCGTGTGCGCGGCGCTCCTGCTGCACCGGGCCGGCTTCCGCCAGGACCTCAGCCGGTTGCGGGACGGCCTCGCCCTGGTCTTCCTGGCCGCCCTCGCCGCCATGACGGTCAGCGCCACCGTCGGAGTCGGCCTCGTGGTCCTCACCGACGCACCCGCCGCGCACAGCTTCTGGCTCATCTGGCTGGCCTGGTGGGTCGGGGACGCGATGGGGGTCCTCATCGTCACCCCGCTGCTCCTGCTGCTGCACGGGGCCCGCTGGCCGCCGCCGCTGGGCCGCTGGAAGGAGGCGACCGCGCTCGCCCTGGCCGCCTGCGGTCTCGTACCGCTGGCCGCCTTCAGCTCGGTCAGCCTGCTCTTCCTGGTCTCGCCCCTCATCATCTGGGCGGCCCTGCGCTTCCGGTTCGTGGGCAGCGTGCTGTGCGTGCTGCTGACCTCGGTCGTGGCCACCATCGCCGCGACCGACGGCGACGGCGCCTTCGCGGGGCTGAGCCGCATCGAGGTCATGCTGAAACTGCAGGCGTTCAACGGCGCGATGGCCCTGACCGCGCTGCTGCTGTCCGCCGTGATCACCGAGCAGCGCAACACCCGGCGTTCGGTGGAGCGGGCCTGCCTGGAGCTGGCGGAGGTGCTGGAACACCTCACGGCCGGGGAGGCGCCGCGGTCCCGGCCGCACCCGGACCCCGGCGACACCGACGGCCGGCCGCGGCGCGGCGCGAACCCGTGACCGCGCTCATCGCCCGGACCGGCCGCCCGCCGCCTCGCCGCCGGCACCCGGATCCGGGTCCCCGTCCGGGCCGAGCAGCGGGCGGCCGGAGCCGCCGGCAACCGCAGGACCGCCGGTGGCCGCGCCGCGGCCCCCGGCGATGCCCGGAGGCGCGTCGGCGGCAGCCCCGGCCGCACCGCCGGGACGCCGCCCGGGGTCCGCCGCGCCCCCGCCCCTCCACCGCCGTTCGTGGTCGTTCGCGTCGTGGTCGTCCATGCGGCGCCGGGTACCCGGGCGGCGCCCGGGACAACGCCCCTCCCGGCGTGTCGAACGGCCGCCCCGGGGCACTGGGAGACGATGGGTGCGGCCTTCACGGGCAGTGGCCGGACCGGAGGGACAGGGGCGGCATGGAACAGCGCGCTGCACCGGGAACGGCGCACACGAGCAACGGGACCGCGGGTGACGGCGACGTACGACGCCGCGTTCCGCGCACGGACCTGGTGCTGCGCGACCCGCGCCTGTCCGCGGCCGTGCGACGGCTCGGCGCGCCGGTGGTCAAGGCCGCCGTCCGCCGGGCGCAGGAGGCGGCCCGGGGCGGCGGGATCGCGCCCGAACAGGTGCCGGACACGGCCGTCGCCCTGCTGCCCGGCACCGCCGGCGGCCTGCGTCCCGTGCTCAACGCCACCGGGGTGCTGCTGCACACCAACCTCGGCCGGGCCCCGCTCTCGGCCGCCGCCCGCCGGGCCGTCCAGGAGGCCGCCGGACCCACGGACGTCGAACTCGACCTGGCGACCGGGGTACGGGCCCGCCGCGGGCGCTCCGCCCTCGCCGCGCTGCACGAGCGGGTGCCGTCCGCGGGTGCGGTGCACGTCGTCAACAACGGCGCCGCCGCCCTGGTACTGGCCGCCACCGTGTTCGCGGCCGGCCGGGAGATCGTCGTCAGCCGGGGGGAGATGGTGGAGATCGGAGACGGCTTCCGGCTGCCCGACCTGCTCGTCTCCACCGGCGCCCGGCTCCGCGAGGTCGGCACGACCAACCGCACGACCGCCGCCGACTACGCCGAGGCGATCGGCCCGGACACCGGGTTCGTGCTGAAGGTGCACCCGTCCAACTTCCGCATCACCGGATTCACGCGGGCCGCCGAGGCCGCCGAACTCACCGGGCTGGGCGTGCCGGTCGTCGTGGACATCGGCTCCGGGCTGCTCGCCCCGCACCCGGCACTGCCCGACGAGCCCGACGCGGACACCCAGCTGCGCGCGGGCGCCGCGCTCGTCACCGCGAGCGGCGACAAGCTGCTCGGCGGCCCCCAGTGCGGACTCCTGCTCGGCGGCCAGGAACGCGTCCGCGCCCTCGCCCGGCACCCCCTGGCCCGCGCCCTGCGTGTCGACAAGCTCACCCTGGCCGCACTGGAGGCCACCCTCACCGGGCCGCCCACGCCGACCGCCCTCGCCCTCACCGCCCGGCCGGCCGCCCTGATGACCCGCGCCGGCCGGCTCGCCTCCGCCCTCGCCGCCGACGGCGTCGACGCGCACGCGGTCGAGTCGGCCGCCACGGTCGGCGGCGGCGGCGCCCCCGGCGTCACCCTGCCCAGCGCGGCGCTCTCCCTGCCCGAGCCGTACGCCGCCGCACTGCGCACCGGCGACGTCCCGGTCGTCGGCCGTCTGGAGGCGGGCCGCTGCCTGCTGGACCTGAGGGCGGTCCCGGAGGAGGACGACGACCGCCTGGCCGAGGCCGTCCGCTCGGCCCGGGACGGCGCGGAAGGGCGGCGGTGATGCGGGTCCTCGCCACCGCCGGACACGTCGACCACGGCAAGTCCGCCCTGGTCCGCGCCCTCACCGGCATGGAACCCGACCGCTACGAGGAGGAGCGGCGCCGGGGCCTCACCCTCGACCTGGGCTTCGTGTGGACCAGGCTGGGCGTGGACGGCGAAGACCTCGCCTTCGTGGACGTACCCGGTCACGAGCGGTTCGTGGCGACCATGCTGGCCGGTGCCGGCCCCGTGCCCGCCGTGCTGTTCGTCGTCGCCGCCGACCAGGGCTGGCAGCCCCAGTCCGAGGAGCACCTGGCCGTGCTCGACGCGCTCGGCGTCCGCCACGGCGTCCTCGCGGTGACCCGCAGCGACCTCGCGGACCCGGAACCCGTGCGCGCCGACGCCGTCGAGCGCCTCGCCGGCACCTCGCTCGGCAAGGTGGCGTCGGTCGCGGTCAGCGCGGTCACCGGCGCGGGCCTGGACGAACTTCGCACCGAACTCGCCCGGCTGGCGGACCGGTTGCCCGTCCCCGACGCCGGAGCCGACGTCCGCCTCTGGCTCGACCGGGCCTTCACCGTCCGCGGGCACGGCACCGTCGTGACCGGCACCCTGGGCGCGGGCACCCTGCGCGTCGGCGACCGGCTGGCCACCGGGGAGGGCACAGCCGAGCTGCGGGTGCGCGGGCTGCAGAGCCTGCACGAGCAGCGCGCGGCCGTCGGCGCGGTGGCCCGCGTCGCCGTCAACGTGCACGGCCCCGGGGACGGCTCCCTGCGCCGCGGACACGTGCTGCTGACCCCCGGACGCTGGCTGAGCACCGAAGTGACCGACGTCCGCGTCACCGGTGAACCGGCGGCGGGCCTGCCCCGCCGCGCCACCCTCCACATCGGCACCGCGGCCGTCCCGGTCACCGTCCGCCCGCTCGGCGAGGACACCGCCCGGCTCACCCTCGACCGGGCCCTGCCCCTGCGCGTCGGTGACCGCGCCGTGCTGCGCGAACCCGGCGGCGGCCGCGTGCCCCGCGCGGTCACCGTCCTCGACGTACGGCCGCCCCGGCTGACGCGGCGCGGCGCAGGCCGGGCACGCGCGGCCGAACTCGCCGGCCTGACCGGCCGTCCCGACGGCGCCGCCGAACTGCGCCGCCGCAAGCTGATCCGGCGCGCCGACCTGCGCGCCATGGGCATCCCGGTACCGCCCGCACCCGCGGCCGGGGCCCCGCACGGGCCCGCCCGGACCCGGCACCGCGAGGAACCCGCCGCCGCGGAACCCGTCGCCGGTGACTGGCTGGCCGACGCCGAGTACTGGAGCGCCCTGAAGGACCGGCTCGCCGCCGAGACCGGCCGGCACGCCCGCGACCACCCGCTCGCGCCCGGCCTGCCCACCGAGGCGGCCCGCCGCCTGCTCGGCCTGCCCGACCGTGCCCTGGTCGACGCGCTCGCCGGGGCCGCGCCGCGCGTGCGCGCCCGCGAAGGGCGCCTGTACCTCGCCGACGGCCCCCGGCCCGGCCTGCCCCCGCCCGTCCGCGCGGCCGTGGACGCCGTGCGCCGGGATCTGGCCGGCACCCCCTTCCGCGCGCCGGAGGCAGGGCGACTCGAAGAACTCGGGCTGAACCGCAGGGCGCTCGCGGCCGCGGTGGCCGCCGGAGCGCTGCTCCGGATCGCCGACGGAATCGTCCTCCTGCCCGGCGCCGACGCCGATGCGGCCGCCGTCCTGCGCGCCCTGCCGCAGCCCTTCACGCTCAGCGAGGCGCGGCGCGCCCTGGACACCACCCGCCGGGTGGCCGTACCGCTGCTCGAGCTCCTGGACGCCCAGGGTCGCACCGAGCGCGTCGACGACCAGCGCCGGTGCTGCCGCGCGCGGGAGGGGAACGGAGGCGGACGGGAATCGAACCCGCCTGCCCGAGATCCTCGGGCACCTCGGTTTTGAAGACCGGGAGGGCCACCAGGCACCCACACGCCTCCACCGCTCGTCAGGCTACTGCCCCAGGAGACCGGCATGACACCGACCCGCCAAGCGTCCGTACGGCTCACGCAGTTCGCCCACGGCGGCGGCTGCGCCTGCAAGATCCCGCCGGGGGAGCTGGAGGAGGTGGTGGCGGGACTGACCGCGCCCCCGCTCGCCGGCGGCGAGAACCCGCTGCTCGTCGGGCTCGCCACCGGCGACGACGCCGCCGTCGTCCTGCACCGGGACACGGCGGTCGTCTGCACGGCCGACTTCTTCACCCCCGTGGTGGACGATCCCTACGACTGGGGGCGCATCGCCGCCGCCAACGCCCTGTCCGACGTGTACGCGATGGGCGGGCGGCCCCTGCTCGCCGTCAACCTCCTCGCCTGGCCGCGCGACCGGCTGCCGTTCGGCCTGGCCCGCGAAGTGCTGCGCGGCGGACTGGACATCGCCACGGAGGCGGGCTGCCACGTCGGCGGCGGGCACAGCGTCGACGACCCGGAACCGAAGTACGGCATGGCCGTCACCGGGATCGCCGATCCCGGGCGGCTGCTGCGCAACGACGCCGGCCGGCCCGGGCTGCCGCTGTCGCTGACCAAGCCGCTGGGCACCGGCGTGCTGAACAACCGTCACAAGGCCATCGGCGAGCGGTTCGAGCACGCCGTCGCCACCATGGCGGCACTCAACCGGGAGGCCTCCGAGGCCGCGCTGGCCGCCGGGGCCGCCTGCGCCACCGACGTCACCGGGTTCGGTCTCCTCGGCCATCTGCACAAGCTGGCCCGGGCCTCCGGGGTCACCGCCGTGATCGACACCGCCGCCGTGCCCTTCCTGGACGGCGCCCGCGAGGCCGTACGCGACGGGTACGTCAGCGGCGGCACCCGGCGCAACCTCGAATGGGTGGCCTCGCACACCGACTTCGGCACCACGGACGACGACACCCGGCTGCTGCTGGCCGACGCGCAGACCTCCGGGGGCCTCCTCGTCGCCGGCGAGGTGCCCGGGGCGCCCGTGGTGGGGGAGCTGGTACCGCGCGGCGCCCACTCCGTCGTGCTCAGGTAGCTCAGGGCTCCGTGCCGGTCCGCTCGTCGATGCCCGCCCGCGCCCGGTACGCCCGCACCAGTTCCACGGAGGCCGGGCCCCGCGGGCGGCGGCCCGGGCGGATGTCCACGGCGAACGCCTTCGCCTCCTGGATGTGCGTGTTCGGGTCGAGGGAGAGGTGCAACAGCTCGTTGGCCGCGTCACCGGTGCTGTAGCCGTTGGGGCCCCAGTGGTAGGGCAGCCCCACCTGGTGGAGCCGGCGCCCGTGCACGGTCAGCGGCGCCACGCGGTCGGTGACCAGCACGCGTGCCTCGATCACGCCCCGTGCGCTGACGATCGTCGCCCAGCCGGTGTGTTCCAGGTTCCGTTCGGCGGCCAGTTCCGGGGACACCTCGCAGAAGAACTCCGGCTGCAGCTCAGCCAGATAGGGCTGCCAGCGGGACATGCCGCCCGCCGTGTGGTGCTCGGTGAGCCGGTAGGTGGTGGCCACGTACGGGAACACCTGCGAGCCGGGCTCGTCACCGCTCGGCTGGTAGCGGTTGTCCGGGTGCGGGGACAGCAACTGCCGTACCGGGTTGCGCTGCTGGTCGTACAGCAGGTTCGGGAACGGCGAGTCCTGGGGCTCGTAGTGCGCCGGCAGCGGGCCGTCCGTCAGCCCGGACGGCACGTAAAGCCAGGCCTTGCCGTCGGCCTGCATGACGAACGCGTCCGTGCCCGACAGCGCCTGTGGACCGGTGGCGTCCTCGGGCGGCCGGTGGCCGGGGGACTTGTCCTTCTTGAAGTCGGGCACGTCGTGACCGGACCACTCGCCCTTGTCCGGGTCCCACCACACCAGGGCCTTGCGCTCACTCCACGGCCGGCCCTCGGGGTCGGCGGACGCCCGGTTGTACAGGATCCGGCGGTTGGCCGGCCAGGCCCACGCCCACTCGGCCGCCACCCAGTCCTGTTCCCGGCCGGGCCTGCGGCGGGCCGCCTGGTTGACGCCGTCGGCGTACACGCCGCAGTAGATCCAGCAGCCGCAGGACGTCGAGCCGTCCGGCTCCAGCTGCTCGTAGGAGGAGAGCGGACGGCCCTCGGCGTCGCGGCCGTTGATCTCCGCGAGCACGGCCTCCGCGTCCGGTTCGGCGTGCCGGCCCCTGGTCGGGTAGTCCCAGGCCAGGTCGAGCACCGGGCGGTCCATCGGGTCGGTGGAGCCGGCGAGCTTCTCGCGGATCCGCCGCCCCAGGTGGTAGGCGAACCACAGGTCGCTGCGCGCCTCGCCCGGTGGTTCGACCGCCTGGTGGTGCCACTGCAGGAGCCGCTGGGTGTTGGTGAAGCTGCCGTCCTTCTCGGTGTGCGCGGCGGCCGGCAGGAAGAACACCTCGGTGCGGATGTCCCGCGTGCGCAGCTCCCCGGTCTCGATCTCGGGGCCGTCCTTCCACCAGGTCGCCGACTCGATCAGTGAGAAGTCCCGGACCACCAGCCAGTCGAGGTTCGCCATGCCGAGCCGCATCAGCTTGGCGTTGGCGTTGCCCACCGCGGGGTTCTCGCCGACCAGGAAGTAGCCCTTGCAGACGCCCTCCAGCTGGGCCATCGTCGTCTCGTACGCCGAGTGGGAGCCGGTCAGCCGGGGCAGGTAGTCGAAGCAGAAGTCGTTCTCGGCGGTCGCGGCGTCCCCCCAGTACGCCTTGAGCAGGCTCACCAGGTACGAGCGCATGTTGCCCCAGTAGCCCTTGTGGGCCGCCTCCGCCTCGACGAAGGCGTCCAGGTCCTCGTTGCGGTGCGCGTACGGCATCGGGATGTAGCCGGGCAGCAGGTTGAACAGCGTCGGGATGTCGGTCGAGCCCTGGATGGAGGCGTGCCCGCGGAGCGCGAGGATGCCGCCGCCCGGCCGGCCGATGTTGCCGAGCAGGGTCTGCAGGATGGCCGCCGCGCGGATGTACTGCGTGCCCACCGTGTGCTGCGTCCAGCCCACCGCGTAGGCGAAGGCCGTGGTCCGCTCCCGTCCGGAGTTCTCCGTGACGAGTTCGCACACCTGCCGGAAGAGGTCCTGCGGCACCCCGCAGACCTGCTCGACCATCTCCGGCGTGTAGCGGGCGTAGTGCCGTTTGAGCACCTGGAACACGCAGCGCGGGTGGGTCAGCGTCTCGTCCCGTTCGACCTCGCCCTCGCCGATCACCGCGCCACCGGAGCCGTGGGCCTCACCGCGCGCCGCCTCGGTCAGCGAGCCGTCCCCCCCGGTGCGCTTGTCGTACTCCGTGTCGCGCTGGCCGGAGGCCGCCTGCATCTCGGTGCCCTCGTACTGCCAGCTGCCGTTGTCGTAGCGGCGGCCGGCGGCGTCGAGACCGGAGAAGACGCCGCCCAGGTCCTCGGTGTCACCGAAGTCCTCCCGGAGGATCACCGGGGCGTTGCTGTAGGCCACGATGTAGTCGCGGAAGTACTTCTCCCGCTCCAGCACGTAGTGGATGATCCCGCCGAGGAAGGCGATGTCCGAGCCCGCGCGCAGCGGCACGTGCAGGTCGGCCAGCGCGCTGGTACGGGTGAACCGCGGATCGACGTGGATCACCTTCGCGCCCCGCGCCTTGGCCTCCATCACCCACTGGAACCCGACCGGGTGGCACTCGGCCATGTTCGAGCCCTCGATGACGATGCAGTCCGCGTTCTGCAGGTCCTGCTGGAAGGTGGTCGCGCCGCCGCGGCCGAACGAGGTTCCCAGACTGGGAACGGTGGAGGAGTGTCAAACACGCGCCTGATTCTCGATCTGGATCGCTCCCAGCGCCGTGTACAGCTTCTTGAGGAGGTAGTTCTCCTCGTTGTCGAGCGTCGCCCCGCCGAGGCTGGCGATGCCGAGGGTGCGCCGCGTCCGGGCCCCGCCGTCCTCCCACTGCCAGCCGGCCCGCCGGGCCTCGATCACCCGCTCGGCGATCATGTCCATGGCGGTGTCGAGGTCCAGCCGCTCCCATCCGGTGCCGTACGGGCGCCGGTAGAGGACCTGGTGCTCGCGGGCGGCGCCGGTCGTCAGCTGCAGACTCGCCGCGCCCTTCGGGCAGAGCCGGCCGCGCGAGATCGGGGAGTCCGGATCGCCCTCGATCTGGGTGACCCGCCCGTCCTGCACGTACACGTTCTGGCCGCAGCCCACCGCGCAGTACGGGCAGACGGACTTGACCACCCGGTCGGCGGTGGCGACCCGCGGCCGGAGCCGTTCGCTGGGCCCGCTCTTGGCGGCCGCGCCCCGGCCCAGCGGGTCGGTACCCGTGAGCTGGCGGTAGACCGGCCACGAGTCGATCCAGGTGCGTACGCCCACGGCCACTCCTTCCGCTCACTCCCTACGGCATTGTCCCGCGGCCCCGCCGGCCCGGCATCCGGACCGCGTGCCGAGCGGCGGAGTACCCCGGCCGGCCCCGGTCAAACGGCGTCCGGACGCCGTACGGGCACCCCGGACGCCGTACGGGCAGGACCCGGGGTGTCAGCGGCCGCGGGCCCGCAACCGCTCCCGCTGCGGGACGACCGTGTACTTGGGGTCCTCGGCCGACGCCACCCCGGCGTGGAACACCCCGAACCGCAGGGCCGCCGAACCGGTCAGCCAGGCGGCGCCCGCGGCGACGGCCAGGCGCCGGTCACGCATCCGCCCCGACAGCACCGCCAGCGCGGCCCCGCCCGCGGTGAGGGCCTCCGCCGCCCGCAGCAGCCGGTGCGCCCCGCCCTGCTCCAGCGGCTCGGCGGCCAGGCCCATGTGCCGTTTCATGGCACGGAAGGCGGCCAGTTCCAGCGCGGCCCCCAGTACGCCCATCCGCCGGGCCGGCCCGGCCTCGGCCGCCGGGGCCGCGACCAGGGCCAGCCCGGAGGCGGCGGTCGCGGCGGAACCCGCGAAGACGAACGGCAGCTGCCGGTAGCCCTCGTGCCAGGAGGGCACCGCCGTGTCCGAGAGGAGCACCGCCGTGTACGTGGCCACGGCCGGCCCGAGGACGGCCGCCGCCGCGGTGGCGGCGGAACCCAGCAGCCGGTAGCGGCCCGCCACCTCGGCGGCCGCGGCGGCCAGGTTCAGCGGCGCGTACCCCACCAGCAGCCACGACCCCACGCTCATGGGGGAGGTGGGCTTGAAGACCCGGAGCATGTTCAGGAACCGGGCCGGCCGGCCCAGGTCGTGCACGAGCGCGGCCAGCGACAGCGAGATCGCCCCCGCTGCCCCGAGCTTCGCCGGCGCGGCCAGCCCCGGCCGCCCGGTGAACTGGCCGCCGGCCGCCAGCAGCGAGGACGCGCCGGCCAGACCGCCGAGGTACAGGTAGCCGGCGATGTCCAGCGCCTTCCACGTCGGCCTGTTCAGCACGGGCTTGCCGTAGTACGACGAGAACACCGCGTCCGGCACCATCGGCTGCTCGCCCCGCCCGCGCCCGCGCCGACGCCGGCGGCGGCCCGCGTGCGCGCCCGTCGGCGCCTGACGGCCGGGCCTCGCGCCCTGGACGCCGTCCCGGGTGACGTCCGGTCCGCTCATCGCGGCCTCCTCACGAAACTCCCGGCGGCGAGGGCGGCCAGCGAGAGGGCGGCCAGCGCCGCGTGCCGCCACATGTCCGGCAGGTCCCGGGTGGTGACCACCGGATCCGGGGGAAGCCCGTAGACCTCCGGCTCGTCCAGCAGCAGGAAGAACGCCCCGTCGCCGCCGACCCCGTCGTCCGGGCTCTCGCCGTACAGGCGGGCGTCGGGCACGCCGGCCGCGTGCAGCTGGGCCACCCGGGCCCGCGCGCGTTCGCGCAGCTCCTCCAGCGGGCCGAACTGGATGGACTCCGTGGGGCAGGACTTGGCGCAGGCGGGCTCCATGCCGGCGCCGAGCCGGTCGTAGCACAGGGTGCACTTCCACACCCGGCCGTCGTCCTCGCGCTGGTCGATGACACCGTACGGGCAGGCGGGCACGCAGTAGCCGCAGCCGTTGCAGACGTCCTCCTGGACGACCACCGTGCCGAACTCGGTGCGGAACAGCGCCCCGGTGGGGCACACGTCCAGGCACGCCGCGTGGGTGCAGTGCTTGCACACGTCGGAGGCCATCAGCCAGCGCAGCTCGGTGCGGCCGTCCGGGGAGAGGGGGGAGATACGCCCGGCGGGTGCGCCGGCGGGCGCCTGCCCGGGCGGGGGAGCGGTGGAGCCCGGGCCGGGTGAGCCGGCGTCGGTGCCGAGCCGGGCGGCGGCCGCGAACACGTCGACGTCGTCGTGCGCGACCCCGGGCTCCTGCCCGCCGAAGGGCTTGCGCTGCTCGATGAAGGCCACGTGCCGCCAGGTGTCGGCGCCGAGCCCCTGCGTGTTGTCGTACGACATGCCGGTCAGTTCCAGGCCGTCCTCGGGGACGGCGTTCCACTCCTTGCAGGCCACCTCGCACGCCTTGCAGCCGATGCACACGGAGGTGTCGGTGAAGAACCCCATCCGCGGCGGTGCGTCGGGATAGCCGGCCGCACCGGCCACGTCGGGCTGCGGACCGTACAGAAGGCCGCCGCGGTCCTCGTCGCCGCCCATCACGTACCTCCGTGCCCTCGGCTCCCTGTGCTCTCTTCCGAGCCTGGCACGGGTGCCCCGCCTCCGCGCGCGAGAAACGGCCGGGACGCGGGGGCGCCGGCCGGGTGGCCCGCGCCCACGCGCCGGATGCCGCCGCCTCCTCGCCGGGGCTGCGGCGCCAACCCGTCCGAATACCCGTCCGGTCCGGCCTCATGCCTGTATTCCGCGGGTGATGTTTTCGGTCACCGGGAATGGCCGAACGCTTTGTCCCGTGACCCGGGGGTGGGTTAGCCTTCGACGTATTTTTCTCATCACGCATGTCCGTGAACTGCGGAAATGCACACACCATTCGCCGGGTCGGACCGCGTGCCCGGCAGTGGTTCGGAGCCCTCGCGCGAGGGCTCCTGGGGAGCGGAACGAGGGTGCGCATGACCGGCAAGGCGATCGGGACGACCGACGCGGTCCCGGGGGACCAGGAACTCAGAAGACTGCTGGCGGGTCTGACCGCCGTCCGCGACGGTGACTTCGGCACCCGGTTGCCGGACGACTCGACGGGGCTCATGGGGGACATCGCCACCGTCTTCAACGGGATGGTGGACCAGCTGTCCGTGTTCACCTCCGAGGTCACCCGCGTGGCCCGCGAGGTGGGCACCGAGGGAACCCTGGGCGGTCAGGCGCAGGTGCAGGGGGTCAAGGGCACCTGGGCCGACCTGACCGAGTCCGTCAACGCGATGGCCGGCAACCTCACCACCCAGGTCCGCGACATCGCCCAGGTGGCCACCGCCGTGGCCAGGGGCGACCTGTCGCAGAAGATCGACGTCCCGGCGCGCGGCGAGATCCTCCAGCTCAAGAGCACCATCAACACCATGGTCGACCAGCTCTCCGCGTTCGCGGACGAGGTGACCCGGGTGGCCCGCGAGGTGGGCACCGAGGGCCGGCTCGGCGGGCAGGCGGACGTCAAGGGCGTCAAGGGCACCTGGCGCGACCTGACGGACTCGGTGAACTTCATGGCCGGGAACCTGACCGCCCAGGTGCGGAACGTCGCCCAGGTGGCCACCGCGGTGGCGCAGGGCGACCTCTCGCAGAAGATCACCGTGGACGCCCGGGGCGAGATCCTCGAGCTGAAGAACACCATGAACACGATGGTGGACCAGCTGTCCGCGTTCGCGGACGAGGTGACCCGGGTGGCCCGCGAGGTGGGCACCGAGGGCCGGCTCGGCGGGCAGGCCCAGGTGCGTGGTGTGGCGGGCACCTGGAAGGACCTGACCGACAACGTCAACGTGATGGCCTCCAACCTGACCGGTCAGGTCCGCTCCATCGCGCAGGTCGCGACCGCCGTCGCCAAGGGCGACCTCTCGCAGAAGATCACCGTCGAGGCCAAGGGCGAGGTCGCCGCCCTCGCCGACGTCATCAACACCATGGTCGACACCCTGTCCGCGTTCGCGGACGAGGTGACCCGGGTGGCCCGCGAGGTGGGCACCGAGGGCCGGCTCGGCGGGCAGGCGCACGTGCCCAACGTGGCCGGCACCTGGAAGGACCTGACCGACAACGTCAACTCCATGGCCAACAACCTCACCGGTCAGGTGCGCAACATCGCGCTCGTGACCACCGCCGTGGCCAAGGGCGACCTGTCCAAGAAGATCGACGTCGACGCCCGCGGCGAGATCCTCGAACTCAAGACGACCATCAACACGATGGTGGACCAGCTGTCCGCGTTCGCGGACGAGGTGACCCGGGTGGCCCGCGAGGTGGGCACCGAGGGCCGGCTCGGCGGCCAGGCCGAGGTCGAGGGTGTCTCCGGCACCTGGAAGCGCCTCACCGAGAACGTCAACGAACTCGCGGGCAACCTCACCCGGCAGGTCCGCGCCATCGCCGACGTGGCCAGCGCCGTCGCCGAGGGCGACCTGACCCGTTCCATCACCGTCGACGCCTCCGGCGAGGTCGCCGACCTCAAGGACAACATCAACTCCATGGTGGGGTCCCTGCGCGAGACCACCCGGGCCAACCAGGAACAGGACTGGCTGAAGACCAACCTCGCCCGCATCTCCGGTCTCATGCAGGGCCACCGCGAGCTGCCCGTGGTCGCCGAGCTGATCATGGACGAGCTGGTGCCCCAGGTGTCCGCCCAGTACGGCGCCTTCTACCTCGCCGAGGACGGCCGGTCCGGACCCGAGCTGGGGCTCGTCGGCTCCTACGGCCGGCCCGACGACGACTCCCGTCCCGTGCGCATCCCGTTCGGCCGTTCCCTGGTCGGCCAGGCCGCGCGCAGCCGCCGCACCATCGCCGTGGACGAGCTGCCGGCGGGGTACGTCACCATCTCCTCCGGGCTCGGGCAGGTCGAGCCCACCGCGCTGCTGCTGCTGCCCATCGTCTTCGAGGACCAGGTCCTCGGCGTCATCGAACTGGCCTCGGTCACTCGTTTCACCAAGATCCAGCGGGACTTCCTGCAGCAGCTGGTGGACACCATCGGCGTCAACGTCAACACGATCGTCGCCAACGCCCGCACCGACGAACTGCTCCAGGAGTCCCAGCGGCTGACCAGCGAACTGCAGTCCCGCTCGGCCGAGTTGCAGGCCCGACAGGAGGAGCTGCAGCGCTCCAACGCGGAACTGGAGGAGAAGGCCTCGCTGCTGGCCGACCAGAACCGGGACATCGAGGCGAAGAACCTGCAGATCGAGCAGGCCCGCCAGGAGCTGGAGGCGCGCGCCCAGCAGCTCTCGCTCGCCTCGAAGTACAAGTCCGAGTTCCTGGCCAACATGAGCCACGAGCTGCGCACGCCGCTCAACAGCCTGCTCATCCTCGCCCAGTTGCTGGCCCAGAACCCCTCCCGCAACCTCACCCCGAAGCAGGTCGAGTACGCCGGGATCATCCACTCCGCCGGCTCGGACCTGCTCCAGCTGATCAACGACATCCTCGACCTGTCCAAGGTCGAGGCCGGCAAGATGGACGTGACGCCGGAGCGGGTCTCGCTGCGGCAGCTGATCGAGTACGTCGAGGCCACCTTCCAGCCGATGACCTCGCAGAAGAGCCTGGACTTCACCATCACCACGGCTCCCGGCGCCCCCGTCGACCTGCTCACCGACGACTCCCGGCTGCGGCAGATCCTGCGCAACCTGCTGTCCAACGCCGTGAAGTTCACCGAGCAGGGCGGGGTCGAGCTGCGCGTCGAACCGGCCTCCGACGACGAGGTGCCCGACGGCGTGGTGCGGGGCGGCGCGGTCGCCGCCTTCCGTGTCAAGGACACCGGCATCGGCATCCCGGAACAGCAGCTGGAGACCATCTTCGGCGCCTTCCAGCAGGCGGACGGCACGACGAGCCGCAAGTACGGGGGCACCGGGCTCGGCCTGTCCATCACCCGGGAGATCGCCCATCTCCTCGGCGGCGCCGTCAGCGTCGACAGCACTCCCGGCAAGGGCAGCACCTTCACCCTCTTCCTGCCGGTCGCCCGGCCGGACTTCGAGGAGGTCCTGCGCAGCGGACGCGCCCTTCCCAAGCCCGCCGAGCAGCTGCCGGCGGACGGCGCGGCCGAGCCCGACGCCACCGCGCACCTGCCGCTCGTCACCGCGAAGCGGCAGCGCTCCCGGCGCCTGCTCGTCGTGGAGGAGCGCCCGCGCGGTCTGCTGACGCTGGTCGCCGAGAGCGTGGTCGGGGACCTCGCGCACGGCCGGGCCGACGACGGCGGCACACCCGTCGACATCATCACCGCGGTCGGCGCCCAGGAGGCGGCGGGAGCGCTCGCCGCCGAGGCCTGCCACTGCGTCGTCGTCGAACTGGGCATGCCCGACGGGGAGTCGGCCCGCTTCCTGGAGGCGCTGCGCGGGGACTCCGCCCTCGCGAGCGTCCCCGTCCTGGTGCACAGCTCCCACCGCACGGAGCAGGCCGCCGAGGGCACCGACGGCCCGCTGGAGTTCCTCTTCAGCCTCGACGAGCTGCGCGAGCGGATCGCGCTGCACCTGTCCGCCGAGGAACCCGGCGAGGTCCTCACCCTGGTCCGCGCCGAGGAGCCGCAGCGCACGGCGCCCCACCTGGTCGACGAGCACACCCGCGGCCGCACCGTCCTCGTCGTCGACGACGACGCCCGCAACCTGTTCGCGCTCAGCGGCATCCTCGAACTGCACGGATTCCGCGTCCTGCACGCGGAGAACGGCCGCAAGGGCATCGAGACGCTGATGAACAACCCGGACGTCGAACTCGTGCTGATGGACGTGATGATGCCCGAGATGGACGGGTACACGGCCACGGCGGAGATCCGCAGAATGCCCCAGTACGCCGACCTGCCGGTCATCGCCGTGACGGCGAAGGCCATGCAGGGCGACCGGGAGAAGAGCCTCGCCTCCGGGGCGAGCGACTACGTCACGAAACCGGTGGACACCCATGACCTCATCGCCTGCGTCCGGCGCTGGCTCCCCGCATGAGGGCAGCACGGCACGTCCGACCGACCGCAGGCCGAGGAGCACGGATCCGGTGAACAGTCATGAACCGCCCGCCCTGCGGGAGACCGCGGACGGTCTGCCCGTCCCTCGCCCGCACCCGGACCCGGCGCCGGCCGACGCCCCGGCCACCTCGCCGGTGGGCCGGCTCGCCGCCACCGTCGAGCGGCTGCGCCGGGAAGTGCGCACGGCACAGGCCGAGGCCGAGGGCCGGGCGCTGATCGAGCTGGCCAAGGGCATCCTGGTCGAGCGCCTCGGCTGCGGCCCGGCGCAGGCCGCCCGCCAGCTCGCCGAACTCACCGAGCAGGCCCAGGTGACCCCGCTGGAGTTCGCGGTGGACGTCATCAACCAGGCCGCCCGGGACCGGGTCGCGGAGGTCACCGAGGCCTTCCTGTCCCGCGCCGCGGACCCGTCGGAGCCCGTCGAGGAGTCCGCCGCCGTACGGCTGCGCGCCGCCGAGAGCGGGCTGCTCGCCGCGGACGACACCCAGGCGATGGCCGACTCGCTGCTCGAACACGCCGTGCGGCCGCTGGGCGCGGTGGCCGTGGCGATCTGGGCGGCCGGTGCGGACGGTTCGCTGACCCTGGCGGGCAGCGCCGGCTTCCCGCCGGGCGAAGCGGCCCGCTGGCGGTACGTCCCGCCCGACGTGGCGACCGTGGCCCGGCGCGGCCTGACCGATCCGGACGGCCTGTGGCTGGCCTCGCTCACCGACTCCGGGCTGCCCACGGTGGGCCGCCGGGAGTACTCCGACGGCGCGCGCATCGCCGTGCCGGCCGGCGTGGGCGGCCGGATCCACGGAGTCCTGGAGATCGTCTGGGCCAAGCCCGAGGAACCGCTGCCGCGTCCGGTGCTCCGGCAGGTCGAGGCCCTCGCCGAGCTGTGCGCCCACACGCTGGAGACCTCCGTGCTGCCGGCCGGGGCCGGACAGGACCCCGGGGTACTGCCCGACGCGGTGGAGCTGATGGACCTGGCGGACGGGCTGCACGACCCGGCGCTGGTCCTGGTGCCGCACCTCGACGACGCCGGGCAGCTCGTCGACTTCCGCATCCAGCACGTCAACGGCCGCTTCCTCGACCCCGCGGGCCGGCCCCGGGCCGTCGTGGGCGGCGCGCTGCTGCTGGAGGCCTATCCGATGGCCGCCGGCGCCAGTGAGCTGTTCCAGCGCGTGGAGCGTGTGTACGCCACGGGCGAGCCGTTCCGCACCCGGCGCATGCGGCTGACCGCGCTGGTCGACGAAGTGCCGCTGTCGGCCGTCGCCGACATCAGCATCAGCCGTCACGGCTCGGCGGTCCTGCTCATCTGGCGCATCGAGGACGAGACGGCGCGCCTGGCCAGCCTCCTCCAGCACGCCCAGCGGCTCGGCCGGATCGGCGGCTTCGAGGAGAACCTGCTCACGAACGAGATCACCTGGAACGGCCAGCTGTTCGACCTCTACGGCCGCCCGCCCACCAGCCCCCCGGTCGCCCTGGAGAACCTGGCCGCGCACGCCCATCCCGACGACGCCGTCTCCATCGGCCGGTTCCTGCGCACCGTGATCCACCACCGCAGGCCCGCGTCCGCCGCGTTCCGGCTGCTGCGCCCGGACGGGGTGACCCGGCACATGCGCGTGGTGGCCGAGCCGGTCCTCGACACCGACGGCCAGCTCCTCGGCCTGCGCGGCGCCTACCAGGACATCTCCGCCCAGCACTGGACCGAGGTCGCCCTCGCCGCCACCCGCGACCAGCTGGCCCACACCGAGCAGCAGGCCGACGAGCGCAACAGGCTGGCGCTGCAGCTCCAGCACGCGATCATGCCGCCCACGCAGGCCCCTCTGCAGGTGCCGGACCTCCAGGTGGCGGTGCGTTACCGGCCCGCGGAGACCGAGCAGCTGGTCGGCGGCGACTGGTACGACGCCGTCGTGCTGCCCTCCGGGCTGGTGCTGCTGTGCGTCGGGGACGTCGCCGGGCACGGTATCGAGGCGGCGACCAGCATGGTCGTGCTGCGCAACGCGCTGCGCGGTCTCGCGGTGACCGGAGCCGGACCGGCACAGCTGCTGTCGTGGCTGAACATCGTCGCCCACCACCTGACGGGCGCCGTCACCGCGACCGCCGTGTGCGGGCTGTACGACGGCGAGCGGCGGACGCTGCGCTGGGCGCGGGCGGGTCACCTGCCGCCGGTACTGGTGCGGGAGGCGGAGGCCGCGACCCTGCCCATGCTCAAGGGTCTGCTGCTCGGCGCCCTGCCGGAGGCGGTGTACGAGGAGACCGAGGTGCAACTCGCCGCCGGGGACACGCTGCTGATGTACACCGACGGCCTGATCGAGCGCCGGGACCGCTCGGTGGAGGAGTCGCTGTCCCACCTGCTGGACACGGCGCGATCGGCGCCCAGGACCCTGGACCAGCAACTGGACCGGCTGCTCACCCACAGCAGGTCGGACACCGACGACGACACCTGCATCGTGGGCATCAGGGTCGTGTGAGGCGCGGGCTACCGCGCCAGGGCGCCGGTGAGCGGCACGGTGGCGGTGACCCGCTTGCCCTCGGCCAGCGGGGTCACCACCAGGTCGGCGGCGAGCATCGCGACCAGGTGCAGGCCGTGGCCGCCGATCCGTCCCGGGTCCGCGGGGCGTCTCACGGGCGGCTCGGCGGAGGTGTCCGTCACGGTGATGCGCACGGCTGACGCGTCGGGCAGCAGTTCCAGACCCAGGGAGCAGGGGCCGGGTGCGTGCTTGGCCGCGTTGGTGACGAGTTCGCTGACGACCAGCTGGGCATCCTGCACCGAGCGCAGGCCGGGTGCGGGACGCGCCTGCGACAGCAGCGTCGCCACGGCGTCTCTCGCGTCACCGATGCTGGATACGCCGGCGTCCCAGGTGCGGCCGTGGCGCAGGGGCGCGGGGCGGTCCTGCGTCGTCGTGTGCGTCCTGAGCGGGATGTCCATAGTTGCCCTTTTCCTCTGGGGTCAGGGTCCCTTCCTGTGATCAAGGGGGGTCGTGCCGTCCCTGCTGCGGCTACCCGTTGCACCGTCGATCAAGGGGACGTCCGCGAGGAATCCTCCGGTTGCACACGAACTCCTGATGGGAGCCGCGGACCGGGGGCGGCGGGGGGCGGTGGCGGCGCGGACCGGCGGTCGCGCGGGGCCCGCCCGCAGGGGCCCGCGCGCGTGCGCAGGGGTGCCCCTGCGCAGCGAAACGGGCCCGGGAAAAGAATCCGCTTTCGCGTTGCCTCCCGGGCCCGTTTCGGAATGCGAATGCCGGCCCGATTCAGTGCTTGAAGACGTCCTTCGTCTTCTCCTTGGCCTGCCGGGCGTCCCCGCGCGCGCCTTCCATGCGGCCCTCGGCCTCCATGCGCTCATTGCCGACGGCCCGGCCCATGGCTTCCTTGGTCTTCCCCTTGGCCTGCTCCATCTTGCCCTTTGCCTTCTTGCTGCCAGCCATCGGGTTTCACATCCTCAGGTCTCGCGGTGTCCGTTCCTCATCCCGGCTTACCACTGTTCCGCCCCCCAAACCCGGCAGCCTCGACTCGGAACCCCGGGAAAAGTGGGGGATGATCGAGAAATTCCCGGGCACCCGCTGGTCCGGAGGTTGATAAACATGGTTCCTTTGCTTCTGGTTCTTCTGCTGGCGCTGATTCTCTTCGGTGCGGGCTTCGCGCTGAAGGCGTTGTGGTGGATCGCCGTCATCGTGCTCGTACTGTGGGTGCTGGGCTTCATCGTCCGTCCGGCCGGAACCGGAGGCCGCCGCGGCCGCTGGTACCGCTGGTAGGTGCGGCCGTCCACGGCGAAGAGGGCCCCGGCTTCGGCCGGGGCCCTCTTGCGTCCTTCCGTCGGGTTCGTCCTTCCGTCAGGACTCGGGCCGGGCGGTGCCCTCGTCGTCCCCGGCGGCGGGCTGGCAGACGTAGCACAGTTCGTGGTCCCCGTCGCGCGTGACGACGGTTCCCCAGCCGAGGCACTGCTCGCAGTCGCGGGCGAGGGCCACGTCGGGGTGGGGAGGCAGAAGGGGGCTGCAGTGGGCTGCGTGCGCCATGCGGTGAGCGGCTCCTCGAAGTCGCGGGGCGAGCGCGGCGTGCGCCGGCGGAGGGCAAGGGGGGCGGCTATGACATCGCTGTCCGACCTCTCCTAATTATGTCCTACTTTTCCGTTATGTCCAGCTTCTGCGGCACTCGGTGCCGGGAGGGCCCGGCACCGAGTGCCCCCTCACCCGAGGGTGCCCAGCCGGGCCTCACGCCACAGGTCCACGCCGCCCTCGGTGGCGTACTCGTCGATCTCCGCCAGCTCCGCGTCCGTGAAGTCGAGGTTCTCCAGCGCGGCCACGTTCTGCTCCAGCTGCTCGGTGCGCGAGGCGCCGATCACCAGCGAGGTCACCCGCTCGTCACGCAGCGCCCAGGCCAGCGCCAGCTGGGCGAGGCTCTGCCCGCGCCGGGCCGCGACGTCGTTCAGGGCGCGCAGCCGGCGCCGCATGTCGTCCGTGAGCCACGCCGGGTCGAAGGACGTGCCGCGCGCGGCACGTGAGTCCTGCGGCACGCCGTCGAGGTAGCGGCCGGTCAGCAGCCCCTGGGCGAGCGCCGTGAAGCCGATCACCCCGAAGCCCTCCTCCTCGGCCGCCTCCAGCAGGCCGTCCGTCTCGATCCAGCGGTTGAGCATGCTGTACGACGGCTGGTGGATCAGCATCGGGGTGCCGAGGTCGCGCAGGATCGCGGCCGCCTGCCGGGTGCGCTCGGCGTCGTAGGAGGAGATGCCGACGTAGAGCGCCTTGCCCTGGCGGACGGCGGTGTCCAGCGCGCCCATCGTCTCCTCCAGCGGCGTGCTCGCGTCCAGCCGGTGGGAATAGAAGATGTCCACGTAGTCCACGCCCATCCGGCGCAGCGACTGGTCCAGCGACGCCAGCACGTACTTGCGGGAGCCGCCGCCCTGCCCGTAGGGGCCGGGCCACATGTCCCAGCCGGCCTTCGTGGATATCACCAGCTCGTCCCGGTACGGCGCCAGGTCACGCTGGAGCAGCCGCCCGAAGTTCAGCTCGGCCGCACCGTAGGGCGGGCCGTAGTTGTTGGCCAGGTCGTGGTGGGTGATCCCGAGGTCGAAGGCGCGCAGGGCGATCTCGCGCTGGGTCTCGAAGGGGCGGTCGTCGCCGAAGTTGTGCCAGTAGCCCAGGGACAGGACCGGCAGGTCCAGTCCCGAACGGCCGGTGCGCCGGTAGCGCATGGTGCCGTCGTAGCGAGCGGGGTCCGCGACGTACGTCATCGAGGTCTTCTTCCGGGGTGGTGCGACAGGTGTGCCCCGCGTGTGCGCGAGAGCGCGTCCACCCTGCGCCTTCGCGTCGCGCAAGTCCAACCGCCGTCCCGGATGGGATTGACCGGTTCCGTTTCTGAATCGGCCGCCGGGGCACGCGGTGATCAAAGCGGCCAGACGCGGGAGGCGCTGCATCTACAGCTAGCTGGCCGCCACCGTCGGCAAGGTGGTCTTCCCCGGCGCCTCCCCGGCCGCCCAGGTCATCTCCGCTTTCGCGGCCTTCGCCGCCGCCTTCGCCGTCCGGCTCCTCGGCGGGCTGGTCTTCGGGCCGGGCGACCGCGTCGGCCGTCAGAAGGTCCTCGCCACCACCATGATCATGATGGCGGTGGGCGCCTTCGCCATCGGTGTGATCCCCGGCTGCCATCTTCGACCTCCCCGGCCGGGACTCGCTGCAGCGCGTGCCAGGAGGCGGGAGGAGTCGCCGGCCACGTCGCCGTCGCCGCCTTCGGCGGCACCACTCCGCTGGTCACCGCGGCGCTGGTGACCGCCACCGGCGACGACCTGATGCCCGCCTACTACCTCATGGTGGCCGGCGCCATCGGCCTGCTGGCCGTCCGCTTCCTGCCCGAGAGCGCCCAGGTCCCGCTCAACGGCTCGCAGCCGATGGTCGGCTCCCGGCCGGGAGCGGCGCGAGATGATCACGACGTCGCAGGAGCTGTACGCCCTCACGCGGGACCGGGACGAGGCGCGGCGCGGCTGAGCCGCCCCCCGCGCCGCCCGCCGCACGACTGTCCGATCCTACGAACTTCCTGTGCACGGGGTTACGGGCCCTCGGCGTATTTGGTAGGAAACTTTCCTATCAGTGTACGCCCCCCACACCCCTCTGGAGCCCCTGTGGCGCACTCGGACCGCCGAATCCCAGCCGTCGTCCCCTCCCGCAGGACCGTCGTCACCGCGCTCGGCGCCGTGGCCTGCGGCGCCGTGATCGGAACCCGGCGCGCCGCCGCCGGCCAGGCCGCGGCCCCGGGCCTGGACGATCCGGCGAAGAAGGAGACGGCGATGAAGCTGGTGTCGAGCGCGGAGAACTCCTCGCTCGACTGGAAGGCCCAGTACAAGTACATCGAGGACATCGGCGACGGCCGCGGCTACACCGCCGGCATCATCGGCTTCTGCTCGGGCACCGGTGACATGCTCGACCTGGTGCGGCTCTACACCGACCGCAGCCCCGGAAACGTCCTCGCCACATACCTGCCCGCCCTGCGCCGGGTCGACGGCAGCGACTCGCACGACGGCCTGGACCCGGGCTTCCCCGCGGACTGGCGCAGGGCCGCCCGGGACACCGCGTTCCAGCATGCCCAGAACGACGAACGCGACCGTGTCTACTTCAACCCCGCGGTCGCCCGGGGCAAGGCCGACGGACTGCGCGCGCTCGGCCAGTTCGCCTACTACGACGCCCTCGTCATGCACGGCGACGGCGACGACCCGACGGGCTTCCGCAACATCCGCGGGCGCGCCCTGCGCAGCGCCAGGCCGCCGGCGCAGGGCGGCGACGAGACGGCGTACCTGAACGCGTTCCTCGACGCGCGGGTGTGGGCGATGAAGCAGGAGGAGGCGCACAGCGACACCAGCCGCGTCGACACCGCACAGCGCGTCTTCCTGCGCAAGGGCAACCTCGACCTGAACACCCCGCTCGACTGGAAGGTGTACGGCGACAGCTACCACATCGGCTGACCCGCGGGGCACGAGGCGTGAGACGCGTGGGGCCTGCTCGCATGGCAGGCCCCACGCGAGGAAAGATGGGCGGTGAGCGAACGACCTTACCGATGCGGAGGAACGGACTCATGCCGCACGAGCGAGCCGGCCGGCCGGCCGGTCCCGAGGACCTTGTCGACGTGGCCCGGCTGGTCACGGCGTACTACGCGCTGCACCCGGATCCGGCCGACCCGGCGCAGCGGGTCGCGTTCGGCACCTCGGGCCACCGGGGTTCGTCCCTGGCGACCGCGTTCAACGAGGACCACATCGCCGCCACCAGCCAGGCCATCTGCGAGTACCGCGCCGCCCAGGGCACCGACGGCCCCCTCTTCCTGGGCGCCGACACACACGCCCTGTCGGAGCCCGCCAAGGTCACCGCGCTGGAGGTGTTCGCCGCCAACGGCGTGACCGTGCTCGTCGACGCGCAGGACGGCTACACGCCCACCCCCGCCGTCTCGCACGCGATCCTCACCCACAACCGGGGCCGCGCCCTCGGACTCGCGGACGGGGTGGTCGTCACCCCTTCGCACAACCCGCCCGCCGACGGCGGCTTCAAGTACAACCCGCCGAGCGGCGGCCCCGCGGCCTCCGACGCGACCTCCTGGATCCAGGACCGCGCCAACCAGATCATCACCGGCGGCCTGAAGGACGTACGCCGGGTGCCGTACGCCCGCGCCCTCGCCGCGGACACCACCCGGCGCCACGACTTCCTCGGCGCCTACGTCGGGGACCTGCCCAGCGTGCTCGACCTGGACGCCGTCCGCGCCGCGGGCGTGCGCATCGGCGCCGATCCGCTCGGCGGAGCCTCCGTCGCCTACTGGGGCCGGATCGCCGAGCAGCACCGCATCGACCTCACGGTGGTCAACCCGCACACCGACCCCACCTGGCGGTTCATGACGCTGGACTGGGACGGCCAGATCCGCATGGACTGCTCCTCGCCCTACGCGATGGCCTCCCTCATCGAACAGCGCGACCGGTTCCGCATCGCCACCGGCAACGACGCCGACGCCGACCGGCACGGCATCGTCACTCCCGACGCCGGCCTGATGAACCCCAACCACTACCTCGCGGTCGCCATCTCCTACCTCTACCGCCACCGCGAGCGGTGGCCCGCCGGCGCGGGCATCGGCAAGACGCTGGTCTCCTCGACGATGATCGACCGGGTCGCCGCCGACCTCGGCCGCCCCCTGGTCGAAGTGCCGGTCGGCTTCAAGTGGTTCGTGGACGGACTGGCCGGCGGCGCCCTCGGGTTCGGCGGCGAGGAGTCGGCCGGCGCGTCCTTCCTGCGCCGGGACGGCTCGGTGTGGACCACCGACAAGGACGGCATCATCCTGGCCCTGCTCGCCTCCGAGATCGCGGCGGTCACGGACCGGACGCCGTCGGAGCACTACGCCGCGCTGACCGAACGCTTCGGCGCCCCCGCCTACGCCCGCATCGACGCGCCCGCCACCCGTGAACAGAAGGCGCTGCTCGGCAGGTTGTCGCCGGCGCAGGTCACCGCGGACACGCTGGCCGGTGAGGCGGTCACGTCCGTCCTCACCGAGGCGCCCGGCAACGGCGCCGCCATCGGCGGCATCAAGGTCACCACCGGCAACGCCTGGTTCGCGGCTCGGCCCTCCGGCACCGAGGACGTCTACAAGGTGTACGCCGAGTCGTTCCTCGGCGCCGAGCACCTCGCCCGGGTGCAGGAGGAGGCCCAGGCCGTGGTGCTGGGGGCACTCGGCGGCTGACGCCACCGCACACGGCGGCCTCCGGCGACCGCGGCGTCACGCGACCCGCTCCCATCGTCCCGGAGGCCGTTCCCGGTTCAGCCGCGGCCGCGGCCCCCTGCCAGCCGGTCCAGGACCGCCTGCGCCATCGCCGCCTCGCCCTGGGCGTTGGGGTGGGCGGGGGCGGCGGGCGCGGCCGGCTGCAGCGGCTCGATCCAGCGGTCCGCGGGCGCCTTGCACATGTCGTGGCCCGCGGTGGGGCCGTAGGTGTCCGTGTACTCCGCCCGGTTGACGCCCGCCACCAGGCGCAGCATCAGGTTCAGCCGCTTCTCGGTGTCACGGAGGTAGGGGAAGTCCCGCCGCGCGAACGGCACCTGCGGGAAGCAGCCGCTGCCGTCGTCGGGCAGCAGGTCCGGGTAGCCGACGACGACCACCCGCGCGTGCGGCGCCCGGGCCCGCACGGCCCGCAGCACCCGGTCCACCTTGGGCGCGGTCCGCAGGACGGCGAGGGCCAGCTCGTCGTGCCCGGACGCGGTGTAGGAGCGTTCGCAGGGGTTGCCCGTGGGGTCCTGGGCGCCGAGCCGGGCGCAGGTGGCGATGATGGTGCCGAACCCGACGTCGTTGCCGCCGATCTGGACCGTGACCAGGTCCGTGCCCCGGTCGAGCGCGTCGAGCTGGGGCGGGTTGTCGCCCTGCGCCTGCCACATCTGCGCGGTGGTGGCTCCGCCGCAGCTGACGTCCGTGAACGAGGTCACCTGCCGCCGGGCCGCCAGGAGCGAGGGGTAGTTGTGGTCGGAGCGGGCGCAGCCGGCGTCGACCTGACGCGGGATGCCGGGGCCCGAGGTGTAGGAGTCGCCGAGGGCCACGTAGGCGACCTCGCGCCCGTGTCCGCCGGGGTGCGCGGCGACCGGGGCCGCGGAGGCGGCGACGAGGGCGCATCCGCCCAGCGCCGCTCCCACCGCGGCGGCCCGCCGCCGGCCTCTCGCCCCGCTCGCCGGGCGCGTCTCGTTCGTCATGGATCCTCCCCCTGCGGCCGGTACACCGCGCGCGGGGGGCACCGGCAGCCGGCCCCCGCGCGTTCGACTGGGCCTGTATACCGTCCGGTTGGTCTCCTGGACCAGAAGCGGGAGGGGATCAATTCAGGGGAAGGGGCCGCTCGGCGGTACCGGGACGGAACCCGCGGGCACCGGCCCGCCGTCCGGGACGACCCCGGCCGGCGGGCCGGCCGCCTTCACACCCCGGCCGCCGGTTCCGCCGGTGCCGCGGCCTGGAGCAGCGAGTCGTCCTCCGGGCGGGCCCCGGAGAGGCGGTGGCGGGCGGCGATCAGGGCCATGTCGACGTCCTTGGTGCCGGTGGCCACGCACAGCGTGTAGGAGATGTCCGCCAGCCGCTGCCTCGCCTGCGGGCTCTCCTCGGCCCCGAGCAGCGTGAGGGCCTCGTACTGGCCGATGAGGTCCTTCAGTACCGCGGGGTGTGCCATCAGCATGTGTTCCGCCTCCCAGGTGTGTCGCCGATGTGCGAAGTCGCAGCGCGAATACCCGCGTGCGCGTCCCGCATGCCACAGCAACACCACCCGTGCTGGCAGGCCCGCGTCACTCCCGTGGCCGCGGGGGCCCGGGCGCCCGGTGCGCGGCCGTGAAGACCGGCACGTCATCCGGTCGGGTGCTCTCGGGCCGTGACCCGCCCGGCGAGACGGTGCGGCCGTGCTCCCTGGCTGATCATGCCCTCGTGAGTCTGCAACCTTCGAGCGCCGCACGCCGCCGGGGCGTTCCGGCCGTGCTCGGCACCCTCGGCGCCCTGTCCCTGCTGTCCGCCCTGCCCGCCGCCGCGTATCCGGCGCACCCGGCCGCCGGGCCCGCCGCGTCACCGGCCCGGCAGGTCACGGCCGCGGAGGCGCGCACCGACGCGTACCTGCGGTCCGCCCGCAACCGGCCCGCGGACCTGCGGGCGTTCTTCCGGCAGCTGCCCAAGGGAGGGGACCTGCACAACCACCTGTCCGGCGCCGTGTCCACGGAGTACCTGATCGAACTGGCCGCCGAGGACGGACTGTGCGTCGACACCGCGACGCTGACCGCCCAGGCCCCGCCCTGCCGCACCGGCACCCGCCCCGCCGGCGACGCGCGCACCGACCCGGCCCTCCACGCCGCGCTCGTGCGTGCCTGGTCGATGGAGGACTTTCCGGCCGACCGCAACGGCCACGACCACTTCTTCGACACCTTCGGCAAGTTCGGCGAGGTCACCTGGCGGCACCGGGGCAAGCTGCTCGCCGAGGTCGCCGAGGGCGTCGTGCGCGGCAACCAGTTCTACCTGGAGACCATGGTCACCCCTGCCTCGGACGGCGCGAAGAGCCTCGCCGCCGAGGTCGGCTGGAACGACGACCTCGCCGCCCTGCACCGCGAACTGCTCGCGGGCGGCAGGCTGGACCGGCTCGTCGCCCAGGCGCGCGAGGAAGCCGACGCCGGCGACGCCGAGTTCCGGGCCGCCGAGCAATGCGGCACGTCCCGGGCCAGGCCGACCTGCGGGCTCGTCGTCCGCTGGATCAGCCAGGCCTCCCGCGGCAGTGCGCCGGAGCGGGTCTTCACCCAGCTCGCTCTCGGCATGCGGCTGGCCGAGGCCGACCCGCGGTTCGTCGCCGTCAACCTGGTCCAGCCGGAGGACTGGGACAGCTCCCTGCGCGACTACGGGCTGCAGATGCGCATGGTCGGCTATCTGCGCACCCAGTACCCGCAGGCCCACGTCACCCTGCACGCCGGCGAGCTGTGGCCCGGGCTGGTCAAGCCGGAGCACCTCGGGTTCCACATCAGGCAGGCCGTGGACGTCGCCCGGACCGAGCGCGTCGGACACGGCGTCGACCTCGTCCACGAGGACGACTGGCAGGGCACCGCGCGCACCATGGCCGCCCGCCGGGTGGCCGTGGAGGTCCCCTTCTCCAGCAACGCCCAGATCCTGGGCGTCAGGGGCGCCGACCACCCCTTCAGCACATACCGCCGCTACGGCGTGCCGGTCGTCCTCGCCACCGACGACCCCGGTGTCTCCCGCATCGACATCAGCCACGAGTACCAGTACGCCGCCGGTACCTACGGCCTCGGCTACCCCGAGCTGAAGGACCTGGCGCGCGCCTCGCTGGAGTACGGCTTCCTGCCCGGCGCGAGCCTGTGGCAGGGCGATCCCACCGTGCGCGGCTACCAGCGGGTCCCGGCCTGCCGAGGAGAGCGCCCCGGTCTGCCGGTACGCGGCGCGGCCTGCCGGCACCTCCTCAACGGCAGCGCGAAGGCACGGCTGGAATGGCGTCAGGAGGCCGCCTTCGCCGCCTTCGAGCGCACCCACGCCGCCGCGGCGCACTGACCCCGGCCGGGTGACGACGGGGCGGGCCCGGCCGGCCCTCGCCCCGTCGTCACCCGCGGCCACCCCGAACGCGCCGCGGCCGGCGGGCGAGCGAGCTGTGGAAGGCTGAGGGCCGTCCGCATCCGCGCAACGGGAGGCAACCGCAGGCATGGCCGTCATCCATCACACCACCGTGAAGCCGACCAAGCTGGAACTGCTCACCGGCTGGCTGCCCACCCGCCCCTGGTACCGCGGCGGCCCGGGCGGCCCGGTGCTGGAGAGGTCGGGCGGCTTCCGGCTGGACGACCCCGAGGGCGAGGTCGGCATCGAGTTCGTGGTGGCCACCGACACGGCGGGCCCCGGGCGGACCGCCTACCTGGTACCGCTGACCTACCGGGGGGCGCCGCTCCAGCGGGCCGAACACGCCCTCGTGGGCACGATGGAGCACGGGGTGCTGGGCAGGCGCTGGGCCTACGACGGCTGCCACGACCCGGTCCTGGTCGCCGAGGCGCTGTCGCTGATCGGGGGTACGGCACAGGCGATGGCCCAGAGCGTCAGCGACACCCCCGACCACGAAGTGACCCGCTCATACTCCGGCGCCCCCTTCGTGCCGGACGGCTTCGCGCCCGACCCGGCCGACGACGCCGAGGGCACACACGTGCGCACGCCACACGGCACGACGCTGCACGTCCACCGCGTGCTCACACCGCTGGACGGCAACCCCCCGGCGGCGCCCCGGGGTGCCCTCGGCCACGTCGCCACCGGCTGGCCGGGCCCGGACGGCACCCGCCTGCGCGCGGTGTTCATGACGCTGCGCACCGACTGACCCGCGCGGCCCACCACGATCCGACCGGGATCCGACCGCGTTCACAGCGGCCCTCTGCGTCACCCTGGCCGTGCTCCCGTCCGGCGGCGGCGCGGACCGGTGGCCACGCCAGGCGGCGCGAACCACCGGCCGCGCGCCGCCTCGACGTCCGCCCCGGCCGGGCGGGCCACCCGTACGGACCAGGAACGGGCGGAAAAGGCTCCGCCCGGCGGTACCCGGAGTGCGGCGCCGCCCGACCCCGAGTCAGATGGATGGCGTGCGACGCTTCATAGACCTTCACCGCAGCCGCTCACGCCCGGCCGTCACGGCCGCCCTGACCGGCCTCCTCCTCTTCGTGTCCGCCCCGGCGGCCCTGTCCGAGCCCGTACCGGGCGCCTCCTCCACACCCGCGCGGGGCAACGCCTACATGGGCATGGGCGTACTCGCCCATGACGGCGCCGGCGTCGGCGCCCCGCCCACCGACGACCGCGCGACCCAGACCGAAGGCGTGGACGTCTCCAGCCACCAGGGAGACGTCGACTGGCCGAAGTTGTGGGACGGCAGCGTCAGGTGGGCGTACACCAAGGCGACGGAGGGGACGTACTACACCAACCCCTACTTCGCCCAGCAGTACAACGGCTCCTACAACACCGGCATGGTGCGCGGCGCGTACCACTTCGCGACGCCGGACACGACCGGCGGCGCCGCCCAGGCGGACTACTTCGTCGACCACGGCGGGGGCTGGTCCAAGGACGGCAAGACGCTGCCCGGCGCCCTCGACATCGAGTGGAACCCCTACGGTGACGACTGCTACGGCAAGTCCACGAGCGGGATGGTCGGCTGGATCCGCGACTTCCTCGACCGCTACAAGTCCCGCACCGGCCGCGACGCGGTCATCTACACGGCCACCAGCTGGTGGACCCAGTGCACCGGCAACTACGGCGGTTTCGCCGCGAAGAACCCGCTGTGGATCGCCCGTTACGCGGCGACGGCGGGCACCCTGCCCTCGGGCTGGTCGTATTACACGATGTGGCAGTACACCTCCACCGGCGCGACGGTCGGGGACCACGACCGGTTCAACGGCTCCCAGACCCAGCTGACCAAGCTCGCCACCGGCTGACGGCCCGTCCGCGGCCGGCCCGCCCGGGGCCGGCCGCGGACGGGCACCACGCACGACCGCGGGCGTAGGCTCGGCATGTGCCGCGTGTCGAAGTCGTCCAGCTCCTGGTCTCCCCGGTGCACCGGCTCGCGGGACGGCCGGGCGACGGCCTGCCCGAGCTGCCCGGCGGCGAACTGGTGACGACGGCCGAGGTCCGTGCGGGACTGGGCATCGTCGGGGACCGGTACTTCAACCACCCGGCGCACCGCAACGCGTCCCTCACCCTCATGGCGGCCGAACGGATACCGCGGCAGGGCCCCGGCGAGGCGGATCTGCTGCGCACCCGGCGCAACGTCCTGCTGCGCGGGATCGACATCGACACCTACGTCGGCGCGACCGTGTTCCTCGACTGCGGCACCGGGCCCGTCGAACTGGCGGTGCGCGGCGCGGCCCGTCCCTGCGCCTGGATGGACACCACGCTCGGGCCCGGCGCCCGGCGCGCACTGCGCGGCGGCGGGGGAGTGCGCTGCAGGCCGCTGAACGACGGCGTCCTCGCCGTGGGCCCGGCCGAGTTCGGGGTGCTGGAGCCGGGGCCGGCATGAGGCCACGGCACACGGCGGATGAGTACGGCTACTCAGGTGCCGCCCGGCACGGATCATGCAGGTTGAGGGCATGACAACGCCTTCACCGACGACCCGTCCGCACCACCCCCACTTCGTGTCGCGGCCCGCGCCCCGACGGCCGCGCCGGGCATGGGTGGCCGGGTTCGTCGCGCTGCTCGTCGTGGTGGCCGCGGCGGCGGCCGCCCGGTGGACCCGCGAGGAGGACGCGGACCCGCTGGCGGGCCGCCCCCGGGTCACCGACACCCGCGCCGGTCTCACCTACGGCGTCCCGGAGGGCTGGCGGCACGACCCGGTGAAGGACAAGGGGCTCATCGACGCGTTCACCTCGCAGATCACCAGCCGGACCCACGGCGCTTCCACCACGTCGGGCGGCACCGTGGTCGCGGGCCCCGCGGGCCGGCCCGTGCCCCGCGCCGACCTGCGCCGCACGACGGAGTCGGCCGCCCGCTCCAACGCCGGGTTCTTCTTCCCCGACCGGCCCGCCACCCTGGAGGAGTCGCGCGCCACCCTCGTGGACGGCCGGCCCGCGCACACGGCGGTCCTGCGGGTCCCGGGCGACGACGGCGGCGCCCGACTGGAGATGACCCTGGTGAACGTCGACGGCGGGCACACCTCCTTCCTGCTCGGCCTCGTCTCCGGCGAGCCGGACGCGGCGCTCACCGCGGACCTCCACGACGTCGTCGCCAGTACCGCAGTCGCCTGACCGTGCGCGGTCAGGTCCCCGGGGCGATCAGCCGGCCGGCCAGCCGGTTGGCCTGCGCGAGCAGCGCGCCGTAGGTGGCGACCTCGTCGGGGTCGTCCGTCGTGGAGCGGGCCAGTTCCCGGCGCAGGTCCCGCAGCGTGTCGCGCAGCTCCGCCACTGCCTCGCGCAGTTCGTCGTCGCACGCGTCGCCGAACCGGCTGTGACTGTAGAGCCGCAGCGCGCGGGCGGTCTGGCAGAGGAACCGCGCGTACCGGCGCGCGAGTTCCAGGTGCGGACGCGGAGCCGGGCGGTCCTCGGCCGCGGCCTCCAGCACCGTCCGGGTCACACCTGCGGTGTGCACGGCCGCGTAGTCCAGGACCACGACGGCGTCGTCGTACTCCTTGCCCGGCGGCGGCAGGGCGTCGCGCCGGCGCCGCGGGTTCGCGCGCAGGCTCTCCCGGCTCCACTCGACCGCCGAGTGCGCCTGCTCCACCAGCCGGTGCAGCCGCACGGCCCGGTCGTGCCAGGCCGCGGCCTCCTCGGCGTCCCAGCGTCCCTCGGCCAGCCCGTCCGCCACGTCCCGCAGGATGTCGTGGGCCTCCTCGGCCGCGTCCCGCAGCACGGCCCGGCTGTCGCGCAGATACAGCGGCGGCCGGACCAGCGCGTTGACGGCGATACCGACCACCGCTCCGAACAGCGCCTCGGCGAGCCGGGCCGTGGAGGTGGCGGCGCTGACGGGCCCGTTGGTCAGGACGAACAGCGCGCCGGTGGCCGCGTAGACGCCCTGGCTGCCCAGGCGTCCCCACCGGCCGAGCAGCACCGCGAGGGGCAGCACCACCGCCATCGCGACGACCGTGTCGTGCAGCAGCATCCCGACCGCGGTGGCGACGACCGTGCCCGCCGCGATGGCCGCCAGCTGCTGCAGGCCGTGCGCGATCGACCGGTACACGGTCGACTCCACCAGCACCACCGCCACCCAGGGCGCGACGAACGCCACCGGGGCGTGCAGCCACCAGCCCGCCACCGCCCAGGCGATCCACGCGGCCATCGCCGCCTTCACCGCCTGGACGGCCAGATCGCGTTCCCGGCCCGGCTCCGCCCAGGCCCGGCGCAGTCCGCGCGCCGCGGCCGTCAGATCGCTCCACACCTTCTGCCATGTCACTCGTATCCCACGCACGCCGATCCGGGTGCCACCCAGGCCGGCACCCATGCCGCCCGGCGCCCACCCGCGGCCGGCCGCCTCAGGCCGGTGAACGCCTGGTCCGCGCAGTCACGCCGGCGCCGCGACGCCCGGCACGCGCTCCCGCCGCACCGGCCGAAAGCCCGGGCGATCCCGGCGCGGGGGCGCGGCTGCGCCGTCACGGAGGCACCGCGCGCAGCGCGCACAGCACCGACCAGACGACCGAGACGAGGGGGACGGCCACCACCGCGCCGATCACCCCCGCGACGATGCTGCCCGCGATGACCGACACCGCGACGACGAGCGGGTGCAGCCGTACCGCCCAGCTCAGCACCAGCGGGTGCAGCACGTGACCTTCCAGCTGGCCGATCACGACGATGAGCACCAGCACGGCCAGGGCCGTGAGCGGTCCGCGCCCGGCGAGCGCCACGATCGTGGCCACGCCGAGCGCGACCGGCGATCCCACCAGCGGCACGAACGCGGCGAAGAACTCCAGCAGGGTCAGCGGCAGCGCGAGTGGCACCCGCAGCACCAGCAGGGCGACGCCGACCAGCACGGCGTTGGTGGCGGCCACGATGATGATGCCCCGCGTGTATCCGGCGAAGGTGCGCCAGGCCGCCCGGCCCGCCCTGTCCCACGGCTCGCGCGCACCGCTCGGCAGCAACTGGTCGCGCGCCCACGTCCACAGGCGCTCGCCGGAGTGGAGGAAGAACACCGAGGCGAACAGCGCGAGCACGACACCCGTCACCAGCTCGACCACCCGGCCGAACTCGCTGACCGCGCTGCTGAGCAGCGCCGACCGGTGCGCGGAGACATAGCGCGTCACCTGGTCCTGGAGAGCGTTGAGCCTGCCGGGACCGAGCCGGAACGGCGGCCTGCGCAGCCACTCCTCGATACGGTGCACACCGCCGCGGAAGTCGCCCAGCAACCGGTCCCACTCGCCCGCCACCGCGTTGCCCACCAGGGCGAGCAGGCCCATCATCAGCAGCACGCTGCCCACGAGCGCGACGGCGACGCACAGCGGCCGCGGCAGCAGCCGGGCGAGCCAGTCGGTGACCGGCCGCAGGACGGACGTGATGACGAGCGCCAGGAACAGGGCCACGGCGATGAGCTGGAAGCTGCCGAGGACGAAGAAGACGCCGTAGACGGCGATGCCGACGAGGATCAGCCGCCAGGCGTAGGCCGCGGCGACCCGCAGCCACGGCACCGTCGCCTCGGCCGGCGACGTCCGCGGCCCGGAGCCCGGCGGGGCCGCGAGCCGCACGGAGTGCGCGGGCCGGCTGCCCAGCACCGCACGCCCCGCCCGGCGTCCGCCTCCCGGTGCGGCCGCCCGCCGACGCGCATCGCCCACCACTGCTCCCGCCTGCTCTCCGTCCCGGTCGCTGACGGTCGGTCACATCGAGAGAACCGTAAGCGCACGGCGGGGCGGGGGCCAGCCGGGCGCGCCCGTGCGCGGGTCAAGGCCGCTCGCCCACCACGCCGGGTGGGCGGTTCCCTCCCGGGCCGGGAGACCCGGGCCGGGAGACCCGGGCCGGTCCGGCTCACTCGGTGGTCTCGGACGCCCGGCCCGCCGGCAGCAGCTCGCGGATGTCCGCAGGCAGCGCGCCGGCCATCCGCTCCAGCAGTTCCGGCGCGAGGGCGGCGTCGAGCACCTCCAGCACGGCCGCGGCCTCCCGCAGCGCGGTGTCCTCGTCGGTGCCCGCCCGGTCGGCGATGCGTCCGGCGAAGACGGTCAGCCCGAACCGCTCGCCCGCGGTGCCGGAGTCGGCCGGGGACGCGTCGGCGGCCTCCCGCATCGCCGACGCCATGCCGGGCGGCAGCTGCGCGGCCACATGCCGGGCCAGCCCGGACGGCAGCCGTTCCGACAGGGTGCTCACGACCGCGTGCGCGGCCCGCTCGGCGGAACCCCGGTCGGGCAGGTGGGCGAGCGCCTGCACCTTTCCGATCATCTCGTCGTGATGCATCAGGCCCGTCCCTTCGTCCGCGAATCCCCCGGACGCGTACCTCCGGCGTCCGGCCGGGCTCAGCTCTTCGCCGACTGCTGCGTCCACGTCCAGGCGTACTGCAGCCAGTCCGCGACGGTCACCGCACCGAACCCCGCGCAGACCAGCCGGGTGAGCCGGGGAGTCGCCGTGTAGGAGCAGACCAGCGCCCCGGCAACCCAGGCGGAGGTGCAGAACGGGCAGGACAGCAGGTCGCCCACCGCCCGCCGGACCCCGCTGCCGCGCGGCTCGTCCACGACCTCGCTCGCCTCGCCCTCCTCCGTGCGGCGCGTGAAGGGCGCCCGGAGGAAACTCGTGATCCTGTCCCTGGTCAGCAGGCGCGACGCCTTGTACGTCGCCGTGCCCAGCAGCGCCACGTCCCACGGCGGCACCTCCTGCGGCAGGCGCACGCCCCGGTACCGGGCCAGCGCCGCGAAGGCGCCGGCGCCCGCCAGGAACACGGAGGCGAGACCGGCGTAACCCGCCAGCGGGACCTCGCCGTGGTCGTCGTAGCGTGCGGCGTCCGACGTCATGTGACCTCCCAGTCTCCCCGGTACGGTGCCCTGCGACGCACCCGCAGCCGAGTTCCCCGGGGAGGGGCGGCGACACGTCGTCGGCGTGCGGCCGGTGGAGCCCGGACGGGGCGGCGACGTGGGCGATGCCACATATGACCTGGTTCGCACTCCCTCCCGGCGGGCCGGGCACCGGACTACCGTTGCGCCGAGCCCCTTCCCCTCGTACCTCGGACGGCCCGGCTGTGCTCACTGATCTGTCCCCCCTCATCGCCGCGACGGCGCGCTGGCTCACGGTCGCCTACCCGCCGTCCGGCGGTGCCCTGGCCTCCGCCCTGTGCGAGGCGCAGGCCCGGCAGGCCGTGACCGTCGCCGCGTGGCTGCGGTACCCGACGGACATCGACGCCGGCCTGGTCGCCATGGCGGGCCCGGGGGGCGCCTCCCGCCTGGACTGGGTCGCCGGAGCCGACCCGGCCGGCGACGAGCCCGCAGAGGAGTGGGCCTGGCGCAGCTGGGTCGACGAGGTAGTGGCGAGCTGGGCGGCCGGTCTGCTGGCCGACCCCGGCCTGGCCGCACGAGCCGTCGACGCGCTCGCCGAGGGGGAGCACGCCTGCGGCACTCCGGCCGAGTTCCGGCGGCTGCTCGACCCCGGCGACGGCGACCGGCGCGCCGCCGCCCTGCTGCGCCACCCCGACCTCCTCGCCTCCGTGGCCGCGCTCCACGGCGACCAGCTCCTCGACCGGCTCGGCCCGGGCCGCGCCCTCGCCGCCTGACGCCTCCCACGGGCGGGCGCGGGCGCCGGCGGGTACGCCTCTGCGGCCCCGGGGCGTACGCCTCGGCACCGGGGCACCGTACGCCTCCGCGTCGGGGCACCGTACGCTCCGCGGCTCCGGCGCGTACACCTGCGAGGCTGCGGCACCGTACGCCTCCGCGGGGAGGGCCGCCCGACGGGGGAGGCCACCGGATGCTCGCCCCGTCGGCCGACCGCGGACCCCGCACCGGCGGGTAGGCCTGGGCCATGACCTTCAAGAATCCCGTGCAACGCGGCGGGGCGCGCCGCGGCCGGTTCGAGCAGTTCGCCGAGTACGCCTCGAACTTCACCAGCTCCCCGGTGTTCTTCGGGTTCTGCCTGTTCCTCGTCGGCTTCTTCGTCGCGGCCCACGCCGCTCACCTGCGCCTGGAACTGCTGCTGCTCGCGGGCGAGGCCATGACCGCGGTCACGCTGCTGCTCCTCGCGCTGCTGAAGAACGCCGAGATGCGCGCCGAGCACGCCATCCAGCGCAAGCTCGACGCGATTGCCGGGGCCCTGCTGGAAGCGCACCCGGACAGGACCGGCCGGGCGTTCGAGGACCTGCGCAAGGCGATCCGGATGGAGGAAGAGACCTGAGCCGGGCGCGGGAAACGCCGTGGCGGTTCTTCACGGCACCCCCCGCAGGGACGAACATGCCGTGTCATGGACATTCTGCTCGTCGCCAGCGCGTTCAACAGCCTCTCCCAACGCCTGTACGCCGAACTGTCGGACCACGGACACCGCGTGGACGTCGTACTCGCCTCGCAGGGCCCCGGCCCGGTCCGGGCGGCCGTACGCGAACTGCGGCCCGAACTGATCGTCGCGCCCATGCTCAAGACGGCCCTGCCCGAGGACGTGTGGCGGGAGCACACCTGCCTGATCGTGCACCCGGGGCCACCCGGCGACCGCGGGCCGTCCTCGCTGGACTGGGCCGTCGCCGAGCAGGCGCCGCGCTGGGGCGTCACCGTGCTGCAGGCCGAGGCGGCGATGGACGCGGGCCCGGTCTGGGCGGCCGAGCCCTTCGCCGTGCCGCCGGCCGGCAAGAGCGACCTCTACCGCAACGAGGTCTCCGACGCCGCCGTGACCGCCGTCCACACGGCCGTACGACGCTACGCCGAGGGCTCCCACAAGCCCCTGCCGCAGACCCACGAGTCGGTCGACGTGGTCTGGCGCGACGCCTTCCGGCAGGAGCGGCGGCGCATCGACTGGGAACGCGACGACACCGCGACGGTCCTGCGCAAACTGCGTGGCGCCGACTCCCAGCCCGGCGTCCTGGACGAACTCCTCGGCCGGGAGGTGTTCCTGCACGGCGGGCACCCCGAGGACCGGCTGCGCGGCCGTCCCGGCGAACTCCTCGCACAGCGCGCGGGTGCCGTCTGCCGGGCCACCCGCGACGGCGCCGTCTGGATCCCGGAACTGCGCCCCCGCAGGAACTCCGGCGACCCCGCACCCTTCCGGCGCCCGGCCGCCTCCGTCCTCGCCGCCCTCGCGGGCGAGCACGCGCCACCCCTCCCGCAGGCCCCGGTCCCGTTCGAACTGCCCGCTGACCGGCGCACCTGGACCGACATCCGCTATCGGCAGCACGGCGGGACCGGCTTCCTGGAGTTCTCCTTCCCCGGCGGCGCGATGAGCACCGAGCAGTGCCGCCGGCTGCTCGCCGCCTACGAGTACGCGCTCACCCGCCCCACCCGCGTCCTCGTCCTGGGCGGCGCCCGCGACTTCTTCTCCAACGGCATCCACCTGAACGTCATCGAGGCGGCCCCCGACCCGGCCCAGGAGTCGTGGGACAACCTCAACGCCATGGACGACCTCGTCGAGGCGGTGCTGCGCACCACCGACCGGCTGGTGGTGGCCGCGCTCGCCGGGAACGCGGCGGCCGGCGGCGCCATGCTCGCCCTCGCCGCCGACCAGGTCTGGTGCCGCACCGGCGCCGTCCTCAACCCGCACTACCGGCGTATGGGCCTGTACGGCTCGGAGTTCTGGACCTACAGCCTGCCGCGCCGTGCCGGTGCTCAGACCGCCGAACGGCTGACCGCCGAGGCCCTGCCGGTCAGCGCCGCGACCGCCGAGCGGATCGGGCTCGTGGACCGGCTCGTAGCGGCCGCGCCGGGGGACTTCGCCGCCGAGGCCGGGCGGCTGGCGACCGGCCTCGCCGCCGTTCCCGACCTGGACCGGCGGATCGCCGCCAAGGCGGCCGCCCGAGCGGCGGACGAACGGCAACGCCCCCTCGCCGACCACCGGCAGGCCGAACTCGCCCGCATGCACGCCGTGTTCTTCGACCCCAAGGCCCCCTACCACGCCCTGCGCTCGGCCTTCGTCCGCAAGACACCGGCCGGCTCGCCCCGGCCCCTGGCCGCGCCCGCCGGAGACGTCCGTTGACCCCGCGTCTGCTGGTGGCCGGCGTCGGCAACATCTTCCTCGCCGACGACGCCTTCGGCCCCGAGGTGATCCGCGCCCTGGAAGACCGCCCCCTGCCGCCCGGGGTACGCGTACGCGACTACGGAATCCGCGGCATGGACCTCGCCTACGACCTGCTGGACGGCTACCCCACCGCCGTCCTGGTCGACGCCGCGCCGCGCGGCCTGCCGCCCGGCACCCTGTCGCTGATCGAGGCCGAGCTCCCCGACGGCACCGTCGTGCCCGAGGCCCACGGCATGGACCCGGCGAAAGTACTGGCCCTGGCCACGCACCTGGGCGACGAGCCCCTGCCCCGGGTGCTCGTCCTGGCCTGCGAACCCGCGGTGCTGCCCGGCGGCGACGACCTCCTGCCCGGCCTGAGCGCACCGGTGCGCGAAGCCGTCGGCCGGGCCGTGGACGCGCTGCACGCGCTCGCCCCGGCCCTGCTCGCCGATCCCGCCGGCCCCGTGCCCCCGTTGGGCCGCCCGGTGGAATCCGGACCCCCGTCCACGGCTGCGCTGCCCGGCACGGCGCCCGGCTGAGCCGAAGATCGGTGGGACCCCGGGCCGCACGGGATGCGGCCCGGGGGCCACCGCCGCACCCCGAGGAGCTGCGCCCATGTGCCGGTCCGACGTCAGACAGGCCGTCCTGGCGAAGAACGACGACCTGGCCGCGACCCTGCGCGGCGACCTCGCCCGCCGGGGCGTGGCCCTGGTCAACCTGCTGTCGAGCCCCGGCAGCGGCAAGACCGAGCTCCTCGGCCGCGTCCTGGCCCGCGCGGTGGAGCGCGGCGTGCCGGTGGCCGCGCTGACCGCGGACCTGGCCACCGAGAACGACGCCGTCCGGCTGGCCCGCTCCGGCGCCCCCGTCCAGCAACTGCTCACCGACGGGCTCTGCCACCTGGAGGCGCGGCAGGTCGGGACCCGGCTGGACGGCTGGCTGCCGCCGGACACCGCCGTGCTGTTCGTGGAGAACGTCGGCAACCTCGTCTGCCCGGCCGCCTACGACCTCGGGGAGACCCTGCGGATCGTGCTGATGGCGGTCACCGAGGGCGAGGACAAGCCGCTGAAGTACCCCACCGCCTTCGGCTCCGCCCACCTCGTCGTCCTCACCAAGACCGACCTGGCCGGGCCGGCCGGCTTCGACGAGGCCGCCTTCCGGGCGAACGTGGAGCGGGTCAACCCGGGCGTGGAGATCGTGCGCTCGTGCGCCCGCACCGGCGCCGGCGTCGGCATCCTCCTCGACCACGCCCTCGCCGCCCGCGACACCGCCCCGCCGCACCGCCCGCCCCTCGCCCCGCACCCGCACGGCCACCACCACCCCGCCTCAGCGCCCGTCGCATGACCGCCCCCGCCACCGGGCCGGTCCGCCGCCGGCTCACCGTGCGCGGCACCGTGCAGGGCGTCGGCTTCCGCCCGCACGTGCACCGCCTGGCGGCCGGACTCTCCCTGGCCGGGTTCGTCGGCAACACCGGCGACGGCGTGCACATCGAGGTGGAGGGCCCGGCGCCGGAGGTGGACCGCTTCTGCGAGCTGCTGGCGAAGCAGCCGCCGCCGCTGGCCACCGTGACCGGCGTCCTCGGCGAGGACCTGCCCGCCACGGGCGACACCGGGCCCTTCGCCATCCGCTCCACCGAGCGCGCCGCCGGACGCACCCAGCTGCCGCCCGACACCGCTACCTGCGCCGACTGCCTGCGCGAACTGTCCGACCCGGCCGACCGCCGCCACCGGCACCCGTTCATCACGTGCACCCACTGCGGGCCCCGCTTCACCATCGCCACCGGGATGCCGTATGACCGTGCGGTCACGACCATGGCCGGCTTCCCGATGTGCCCCGCCTGCGCCCGCGAGTACCGCGACCCGGCCGACCGCCGCTTCCACGCCCAGCCCGTCGCCTGCCCCGGCTGCGGTCCGCGCCTCGGCCTCGTCCCGGCCGACGGCACCGGGATCCGCCCCGCCCGGGACGCCGGCGCCCTCGCGGCCGCCCGGGAGCTGCTCGCCACCGGGCGGATCCTCGCCGTCAAGGGCGTCGGCGGCTACCACCTGGCCTGTGACGCCACCGACGCCCGCGCCGTCGCCGCCCTGCGCACCCGCAAGGAACGCGGCGGCAAGGCCTTCGCGGTGATGTGCGCGGACCTGCCCACCGCCGAGCGGATCGCGGTCCTCACCGACGCTGAACGGGCCGTCCTGACCGGCGCCCGCCGCCCCATCGTGCTGCTGCGCCGCCGTACTCCGCCGGACGGCCTGTGCCTCGCCGGCCAGGTGTGCCCGGGCAGTCCGCACGTCGGCGTGATGCTGCCCTACACCCCGGTCCACTCCCTGCTGTTCGGGCTGCCCGGCGATCCGCCCGGCCCGCGGGCCCTGGTCATGACCAGCGGCAACCGCTCCGGTGAGCCGATCGTCACCGACGACGCCGAGGCACTGACCCGGCTCGCCGGGATCGCCGACGCCTGGCTCGTCCACGACCGGCCGATCGCCTCGCCCTGCGACGACTCCCTGCTGCGGGTCCGCGCCGACGGCACCGAACAGGTGCTGCGCCGCTCCCGGGGTCACGTCCCCCGCCCGCTGCGGCTCCCGGTCCCCGTCCGGCCCACGCTCGCCGTCGGCGGCGACCTCAAGAACGCCCTCTGCCTCGGCGAGGGCGACCACGCGTGGTTCGGTCCGCACATCGGGGACATGGGGGAGCTGGCCACCCTCCGGGCCGCCGAGCGGGCCGAGCTGCACCTCGCCCGCCTGACCGGGGTCACCCCACGGCTGGTGGCCGCCGACCGGCACCCCGGCTACCACTCGGCGGCCATGGCCCGCACCCGCGCGGCCCGGCTGCCGTCGAGCACGCCGTTCCTGGTCCAGCACCACCACGCCCACATCGCCTCCGCGATGGCCGAACACGGCCTCGACGGCGGCACTCCGGTGATCGGCGTCGCCTTCGACGGCACCGGGTACGGCGACGACGGCACCGTCTGGGGCGGCGAGGTGCTCCTCGCCGACTACACCGGCTACCGCCGCTTCGGCCACCTGGCCCCCGCCCCGCTGCCCGGCGGGGACGCCGGCGTCGCCAACCCCTGCCGGCTGGCGCTGGCCCGGCTGTGGGCGGCGGGTCTGCCGTGGGAGCCGGAGCTGCCGAGCGTCGTCGCCTGCTCGCCCGCCGAACGCGCGGTACTGCGCCGCCAGCTCCAGCGGCAGGTGGCCTGCGTCCCGACGTCCAGCATGGGGCGCCTCTTCGACGCGGTGTCGTCCCTCGTGGGCGTCTGCCAGCGCGCGCGGTACGAGGCCCAGGCCGCGATGGAGCTGGAGACCGCGGCGCTGGCGGCGTGGGACGGCGACACGGTCGCCTACCCCTTCGGACTCGGCGGTGCGGGCACCGTCGTCATCAGTCCCACGCCGATGCTCAGGGCACTGCTGGACGACCTGCGCCGCGGCACACCCGCCGCCGTGCTCGCCGCCCGCTTCCACCGCGGCGTCGCACACGCGGTGGCCGGGGTCTGCCGGCGGGCCCGCGCCGCCACCGGCCTCGCGACCGTCGCCCTCACGGGCGGCGTCTTCGCCAACGGCCTGCTGGAGGAGTCCTGCGCCGGCCTGCTCGCCGGGGACGGCTTCACGGTGCTGCGGCACGGCGAGGTACCCCCGAACGACGGCGGGCTGGCACTCGGCCAGCTGATGGTCGCGGGAACAGCAACCAATCACGAGACGGAGTGACCCATGTGTCTGGCAGTGCCCGGCAAGGTCGTGTCCATCGACCATCGCGCCGACCCCCTGACCGGCCTGATCGACTTCGGCGGAGTGCGGAAGCAGGCGTGCCTGGAGTACCTGCCCGACGTCCGGGTGGGGGAGTACGTCATCGTGCACGTCGGTTTCGCGCTGCAGCGCCTGGACGAGGCGTCGGCCCGGGCGTCGCTGGAGCTGTTCGAGCAACTGGGGCTGCTGGAGGAGGAGTTCGGCGACGCCTGGGAGCAGGCGTCGCGGCAGGAGAGCGGAAGTGAGGCCCGGTGAAGTACATCGACGAGTTCAACGACCCCGAGCTGGCCGGCCGGCTGCTGGACGAGATCCGCGCCACGGTCACCCGGCCCTGGGCCCTGATGGAGGTCTGCGGCGGCCAGACCCACTCCATCATCCGCCACGGCATCGACCAGCTCCTTCCCGAGGAGGTGGAGCTGATCCACGGCCCCGGCTGCCCGGTGTGCGTGACACCGCTCGACGTCATCGACAAGGCGCTGGAGATCGCCGCCCGGCCCGGCGTGATCTTCTGTTCCTTCGGCGACATGCTGCGGGTGCCAGGCACCGACCGGGACCTGTTCCGGGTCAAGGGCGAGGGCGGTGACGTACGCGTGGTGTACTCGCCGCTCGACGCCCTGGACCTCGCCCGCAGGCACCCGGACCGCCAGGTCGTGTTCTTCGCCATCGGCTTCGAGACGACCGCCCCCGCCAACGCCATGGCCGTGCACCAGGCCCGCCGTCTCGGCCTGGACAACTTCAGCCTGCTGGTGTCCCACGTCCGGGTCCCGCCCGCGATCGAGGCCATCATGACGGCCCCCAGCTGCCGGGTGCAGGGCTTCCTCGCCGCCGGGCACGTGTGCAGCGTGATGGGCACCGCCGAGTACCCGGAACTGGCCGAGCGGCACGGCGTCCCGATCGTCGTGACCGGCTTCGAGCCGCTGGACATCCTCGAAGGCATCCGCCGCGCCGTCCACCAGCTGGAACGCGGCGAGCACCGGGTGGAGAACGCCTACCCGCGCGCCGTCCGCGACCAGGGCAACCCGGCCGCCGTCCGCATGATCGAGGACGTCTTCGAGGTCGCCGACCGCAACTGGCGCGGCATCGGCCCCATCCCGGCCAGCGGCTGGCGCCTGACCGACGCCTTCCGCGCCTACGACGCCGAGCACCGCTTCGACGTCACCGGCATCCGCACCGAGGAACCCGCGGTGTGCCGGGCCGGCGAGGTGCTGCAGGGGCTGATCAAGCCGACCGAGTGCGAGGCGTTCGGCAAGGCCTGCACCCCGCGCACCCCGCTCGGGGCCACCATGGTCTCCAGCGAGGGCGCCTGCGCCGCCTACTACCTGTACCGCCGGATGAACGCCCCGGCCCAGCAGGGATCCCGCATCCCGCAGGAGGAGATGAACCCCGTTGGCTGACCTCGCGACCACCGGCGCCCCGGCCGTCGACCCCAGTGACTGGACCTGTCCCGCCCCCCTGCGCGACCAGCCGGTCGTCGTCATGGGACACGGCGGAGGCGGCGCCCTGTCCGCCGAGCTGATCGAGCAGGTCTTCGCCCCCGCCTACGGCAACCCCACCCTGGCCGCCCTGACCGACTCCGCCGTGCTCCACCTCGGCGGGGCGCGGATCGCCTTCTCCACCGACTCCTACGTCGTACGGCCGCTGTTCTTCCCCGGCGGCAGCCTCGGCGACCTCGCGGTCAACGGCACCGTCAACGACCTGGCGATGAGCGGCGCCCGGCCCGCCTACCTCTCCACGGCCTTCGTGCTGGAGGAGGGCGTGGAACTGGCCGTGGTCGAGCGCGTCGCGCGTGCCGTCGGCGCGGCGGCCGAGGCGGCCGGCGTCACGGTCGCCACCGGCGACACCAAGGTCGTCGAGTCCGGGCACGGCGACGGCGTCTACGTCACCACCGCCGGGGTCGGCCTCGTGCCCGAGGGCGTCGACATCCGTCCGCAGCGTGCCCGGCCCGGTGACGCCGTCATCGTCAGCGGCCCGATCGGCCTGCACGGCGTGGCGGTCATGAGCGTGCGCGAAGGCCTGGAGTTCGGGGTCGAGATCACTTCCGACACCGCGCCCCTGGCGGACCTGGTGGCGGCCATGCTGGCGGTCACCAAGGACATCCACGTCCTGCGCGACCCCACCCGGGGCGGCCTCGGCGCGTCCCTGAACGAGATCGCCCGCGCCTCCGGCACCGGTGTACGGCTGCGCGAGCGTGCCGTCCCGGTTCCGGACGAGGTCGTGAACGCCTGCGGCTTCCTCGGCCTGGACCCCCTGTACGTCGCCAACGAGGGCCGGCTCGTCGCCTTCGTCCCCCCACGGGACGCCGACGCCGTCCTCGCGGCGATGCGCGCGCACCCGCAGGGCGCCGGCGCCGCCCTCATCGGCGAGTGCGTGGCGGACCACCCGGGCATGGTCGTCGTGGCCACGGGCCTCGGCGGCACCCGGGTGGTGGACCTGCCGCTGGGGGAGCAGCTGCCGCGCATCTGCTGAACCGGCGCCCCGGCCCCGCCGTCAGGCCGGGGCCGGGGCCGGCTCCACCCCGGTGATCTCCAGCTCCCGCCCGCTGCGCAGCTCCTGCGAGGGCCGGTCACAGCGCGGGCACCAGAAGAACGGCGGCATGCCGAGCGCGAACTCCTCGGCACACCCTCCGCACCAGGCCAGCGCGGTCACCTGCTCCACGACGAGCCGCGCCCCGGCGAGCGCCGTGCCGTCGCGGGCCACCTCGAAGGCGAAGTGCAGCGCGTCGGGCACGACACCGGCCAGCTCGCCCACGCGGACGGTCACCGACGACACGTCGTCCGTGCCGTCCGCGCGGGCGATCTCCTGCGCCTGTTCCACGATCGCGGTCGCGATCGACAACTCGTGCACGGGCCGGCTCAGGGGTACCGGCGGTGCGCCCGCAGGCCACCGGTCATCCGGTAGATCCGCACCTCGCGCGTGATGCCGGGCAGCTCCTTGACGACGAGGGCCAGCAGCAGGCCGCCCAGCAGCGCGGCCTGGGCGATCAGCACCTGGCGTCCGGTCGTCGCCGACCGCACGGTCCGGTAGCGCTTCAACATGGTCACTCCCCGCTTCCTCATCCCGGTGAGATGCTCGGCATGGCCTTCAGCAGGGCGTCATGCCGCTTCCAGTGGATCCCCGTCGAACGGCGCGCGTCCGAGGTGCCGTCCTCGTGGTGTCCGGTCTGCTGCGCGTACGGGCCCCTGTTGCCCTGGTGCAGACCGCGTACGTGCGTGGGCGTGTCGGGCTTCGCCTGGGGGCGGCCCACTCGGATGGTGCTCATTGATCGATCTCCTTCCGCGGTCCGCGAGGCGCGGACCGCTCGGTGAGCCGGTGCCTCACGACCGCTCGGTGAGCTCCGCGAAGAACCGCTCCACGGCCGGCCACACGCGGTCGCCGCCGGACAGGCCCCGCCACTCGCGGCGGACGAGGGCGACCATCCGGTAGCAGTCGTCGACCGGCACGATCCAGTGCTCGTCGAGGCCGCGCACCGTGTTCACCAGCAGCGCCTCCACGTCGGGTGCCACGGAAGCGAGCTGCGGACACATCCCCGCCAGCCGCTCCCAGGCCGCCGCGTCCACCTCCCACCGCATCGCGCCGGCGGGACTCGGGCCCTGCGCGGTGACCGTGCCGTCGCCGCGCGGCACGAAGAACACCAGCCCCACCGGTACGCCCAGCACCCCGGTGTCCACGGCCGGCAGCCGGACCCGGCGCCGCGGCACCAGCCGGTAGCGGCCCTGGCCGGCGCCGTCGCCGGCGAACAGCACCGAGCACGGCCCGCAGACACACCGGACCTCCGCGGCCCCGCTCTCGTACAGGTGCGGGTGCTCGCCGGGCACGGTGGCGGCGCACAGCTCGCAGCGCTCGGCCTCGGCGGCCGCCGCCCGGCCGGCGGCGGACCTGATCACCCGGGCGAGCGCTCCCCGCGCGGTCACCGCGCCTCCCGCGGCGGCGCCGCGCCGCGGCGGGTCAGCGTGGTCAGCGGCACGAACGCCGGCGCCGGCCGGCGCTCGCCGGCACCCGGCAGGGTCTCCACCGAGGTCAGCTCCGGGGCGACGGCCAGCACCGCCGCGCGGACGGCCTCGGCGGTGCCGGCGGTCCCGCCGCCGCAGCCGCCGCCGCAGCCGCCGCCCGTGCTCAGCCGGACCCGGGCCACCGGCCCGTCGACGCCGGCCCACTCCAGGTGACCGCCGCGCTCGCGGACCGCGGGCCGCAGCCGCTCCACGGCCCGGGCGGCCCGCCGCTCGGGCGGCTCGGGGTGGATGGCGTGCAGCACCAGCAGGTGGCCGAGCAGTTCGTCCTCCACGAACCGCTCGCACGACGCGGCGTCGGCGTGGTCCAGCACGCGGGCCAGTGCCTCGCCGTACACCTCGGTCAGCAGGGTGACCGCCTCCAGCGCCGGACCGCCCGCGGACTCCAGTGAGGCCAGCACCTGGTCGAGCCGGGCGAGCCGGGCCTCCACGGCCGGGTCGGGCAGCCGTACGGCGTCAGGCATGGTTCGCCCCGTACGTCGGCGAGTGCACCGTGGACAGCGTCCGGCCCTTGCCCATGTACATGTGGACGCCGCACGGCAGGCACGGGTCGAAGCTGCGCACGGTGCGCATGATGTCCACGCCCTTGAAGTCGTCGGGCCCGTTCTCCTCGAAGATCGGCTGGCCCTGGACGGCGTCCTCGTACGGGCCCGGGGTGCCGTAGATGTCACGCGGGCTGGCGTTCCACGGGGTGGGCGGGTACGGGTGGTAGTTGGCGATCTTCCTGTCCCGGATCACCAGGTGGTGGGAGAGGACGCCGCGCACCGCCTCGTGGAAGCCGCAGCCGATCGCGTCGTCCGGCACCTCGAAGTTCTCGTAGACCTTGGTGTCGCCGGAGCGCAGCATCTGCATGGACTCCTCGAGGAACTGCAGCGCCATGGCGGCCGCGTAGGCGACGAAGTACGGCCGGGCGCGGTCCCGTTCGATGGTGTTGCTCCACTTCGGGACGCGCCACTCCAGGGTCGTCTCCGGCAGCGACTCGCCCTTGGGCAGGGAGATGCGCACGCTGTCGCCGGTGGCCTTGACGTACGGGGTGTCGACCAGGCCGCTCAGCGCGGTCGACCACAGCCGGGCCAGGGGGCCGCCGCCGGTGTCGAGGGCCAGGTGCTGCCCGGTCTCCGGGTGGTGCCAGCGCGGGCTCATCACCCAGCTGTAGTTGCCCTCGAAGTCGCGCTTCTGCGGCACCGGGACCGTGGTCTGGTTCCAGGGGTGGCGCATGTCGACGGGGTTGCCCAGCGGGTCGTGGGTGACGAAGGGGTCCTCGTTGACCCAGTCCTCGTAGAAGGAGCTGCCCAGCATGATGCGCAGACCGAGGTTGATGTCGATGAGGTTGTTGGTGACCAGCTTCCCGTCCACGACGATGCCCGGGGTGACGTACATCGCCTTGCCCCACCGGTTCATGTTCTCGTAGCGGTAGTCGACCACGTCCGGGTTCTGCCAGGCGCCCCAGCAGCCCAGCAGGACGCGGCGCCTGCCGACCTCCTCGTAGCCGGGCAGGGCCTCGTAGAAGAAGTCGAAGACGTCGTCGTTCATCGCCACCGCCTTCTTGACGAAGTCGATGACGCGCATCAGCCGGGCGAGGTAGTCGGTGAAGGTGTTCGGCTGCGGCATCGTGCCGACGCCGCCCGGGTACAGCGTGGACGGGTGGACGTGCCGGCCCTCCATCAGGCAGAACATCTCCCGGGTGACCCGGCTGACCTTCAGCGCCTCCTTGTAGACCTCGCCCTCGAAGGGGTTGAAGGCCTTCATGATGTCGGCGATGGTCCGGTAGCCGTGGATGTCGCCGCGGGGCGCGTCGGTGCGCTCGGCACGGGCGAGGACACCGGGGTTGGTCGCCTTGACCATCGCCTCGCAGAAGTCCACGAAGACCAGGTTGTCCTGGAAGATCGTGTGGTCGAACATGTACTCGGCGGCCTCGCCGAGGTTGGTGATGTGCTCGGCCAGCTTCGGCGGCTTGACGCCGTAGGCCATCTGCTGCGCGTAGTTGGAGCAGGTGGTGTGGTTGTCGCCGCAGATCCCGCAGATGCGCGAGGTGATGAAGCCTGCGTCGCGCGGGTCCTTGCCCTTCATGAACACCGAATAGCCGCGGAACAGCGACGAGGTGCTGTGGCACTCGACGACTTCCTGGTTCGCGAAGTCGATCTTCGTGTAGATGCCCAGGTTGCCGATGATCCGGGTGATCGGATCCCAGGACATGTCGACGATCTGGGCCGGCTTGCGTCCTGCGGCCCGGGACTCGGTGGTGGTCATGTGCGGTGGTGTCCCTCGCTGTTCGGATGAGCGGGCTGAACGGGTGGAGCGGGTCGTGGGGGCCGGGGTGTGCCGGGCCGGGGTGCGAGCCGGAGGTTTTCACGCACGCCAGTGCGGGTCGTATCCGCTGCTGAGCCTGCGCTTGTTGTGGCGCCACTTCGGCTCGTGGTTCACCATGTCGTTCGTCATCCCGCGCAGCCGCCGGATGACGGCTCCGTAGGGCTTGATGACCATGGACGACAGCGTGCCGCCGGGGGGCTCGTCCATGAACGGCATGAACGCGTCCGGGAAGCTGGGCATCGTGCACCCGATGCAGATCCCGCCGACGTTGGGGCAGCCGCCGATCCCGGCCATCCAGCCCCGCTTGGGCACGTTGCAGTTGACGACCGGACCCCAGCAGCCGGTCTTCACCAGGCACTTGGGGGAGTTGTAGTCGAGGCCGAAGTCGGCCTGCTCGTAGTACGACCCCCGGTCGCAGCCCTCGTGCACGGTCTTTCCGAACAGCCACTGCGGGCGCAGCATGTGGTCGAGCGGGGGTGCGGGGGCGGCACCGGCCGCGTGCTGGAGCACCCAGATCAGGGTCTCCATGAAGTTCTCCGGCTGGATGGGACAGCCAGGCACGTTGACCACCGGCAGCCCGGCCTGCGACTTGAAGTCCCAGCCCAGGTAGTCCGCCAGCCCCATGCAGCCGGTCGGGTTGCCGGCCATCGCGTGGATGCCGCCGTACGTCGCACACGTCCCGGCGGCCACCACCGCCCACGCCTTGGGCGCGAGCTGGTCGATCCACCAGTTCAGGGTCTGCGGCTCCCCGGTCTCCGGGTCGTTGCCGAAGGACGTCCAGTACCCCTCGCCGTCGATGATGTTCTGGTTCGGGATGGAGCCCTCGATGACGAGGATGAAGGGAGCCAGCTCGCCCCGGGCCGCCGCCCGGTACGGCGCCAGGAAGTCCTCGCCGCCCAGGCTGGGCGAGAGCACCTTGTTGACGAGGTTCACCTTCGGCAGGCCCGGGATGAGCCCGAGCACCACGTCCTCGATGGACGGCTGGTCCGCGGCGGTCAGCGAGACGGTGTCGCCGTCGCAGCTCATGCCCTCCGAGATCCAGAGGATGTGGATCTCGTCGAACCCCTTCCGCGCCTCGGCCCTGCTGGGCTCACCGCGGACCTCGGTCGTACCGCTCTGTGTACTCATGTCTGCGGCCTCCGTTGCAGCCGGTCTCGGACTCGGTCGTGGGCCGCGGCCGGCGGGGCCGCGAGGCTCGGTTCCGGGGGTGGGTCGGGGTCGTTCGGGCGCGGACGGGCCGGCGCGCCGCTCCTCACGGGCGGTGCCGTCTCCACCGCCCGGTGTGCGCCCGGATGTTCGGCCGTTCTCCGGCCGTGCGCCGGTGCCTCAGGGGCGTCCATCGGGGCGTCCCTCCTCCGGCCGGTCGGCCGGACGCGCCGGCCGCGGGGCACGGGGCCGGGCCGGGTGTGCCGGACCCGCCGTGTCCGGCCCGGCGAGGGCTTCGACCTCGTCGGGCCGGAAGTAGTGGAAGCGGCCGTACCAGCCGTGCAGTTCGGCCGCGGGATCGTCGTCCACGGTGACGGCGAGGTGCACGCTGCCGTCGACGTCGTGGAAGACGGCCGCGACCCGTGCGGTACGGCCGTCGAGGAACATGTCCTGCGCGTCGGCGCCCCGGGCCCGGGGACGCAGCATCACCCGGGTGCCGCGGCCGACGGGCGTCCCGCCGACGAGCACCGTGTCGCCGGTGGGTGACAGGCCGTCGTCGCCGCCCTCCTGCCACCAGGCGGGCCGCTCGGGGACCTCGGTACGGGCGGGCACCGGAACTCCCGCGGGGGCCAGCGAACGGATCGTGCCGTGCAGCCGGGCGAACACCTCCGGGGGCATCGTGTCCACCCGGTCCAGGATCCGCGCGGCCCGTGCGTCGGTCGCCCGTGCCTCGGCCTTCTCCTCGTCGGTCAGCAGCATCGTGCGCAGCGTGAGGATCTCGTCGATCTCCGCCGCGTCGTGCAGGTCGCCCGGACTCTCCGGAGCCACCTGGGGGTGGTCCGGCAGGATGATAGGGGCTGAGAGCATCAGGCCGCCGGTGGCGCCCTGTGCCCGGGCGGCGGCGCCGCTCTGCGGGGGCGCGCCGCCCAGCACCGGGAAGGTGAACTCGTTGCGGCAGTCGCGCACGTGCTCCGCGTGGGCGGCGGGGGGATCGATGAGCGACACGAACTCCACGCCGTCGCCGCCGACGAGGGTGTGCGTGGCGATGAGCGCGTCCCGCAGCGCCTCGCCACGCGGCGCCCGGACGTCCTGCGCCTCCCCGCGGTTCTCGGTGCGCACCCGCAGCCGGTACAGCCCGGGTGTGAGCGGCTCGGCCAGGACCGAGGTGACGGCGCGCAGCTCCCGGCGCCGCCGCACCGTCCGCCCCACTCCGGACGGCAGCGCCTCGTGGTCGGTGCCGGCGGGCGCCCGCGCGGTGACGCGGCCCGCGCCCCGCAACAGCTCGCTCAGCGGCAGCACCAGCTCGCTCTCGCGCGGCACCGCCTCCTCGAACGACAGATGGGTGACGCCGTCCGCGGTCCGCAGGGAGCCGACCGGACGGTGCCGCCCTTCTCCGTCGGCCGCCTCCACCTGCTTGTCCTGCACCTGCAGGTACCGCACCCGCACCCGCACGGCCGCGTCGTCGCGCCGCACGCGCAGCAGGCACTCCGTCTGCTGGTACCAGGAGTCCGCGGAACCGGAGATCCCGGGCGTGACCGGACCGTCCCGCTCCACCCAGTCGCGCGGCAGCAGCACCCCGAACTGCCAGCGGACCCGGTTCTTCGGGGAGGAACGGCGGTACGGATAGAGCAGGTAGCCCTCGTACAGCACGGCGTCCGCGACGGCGCCCAGCTGCTCGAAGGCGTCACCGGGCCGTCCCCGCCGCGCGCCGGCGCCGTCCGTCACGGCGGCGCGCGCCGCGCCCGCCACACCGACTCCGTGCGCCATGCCGCCTCCTCGCCACCGGTTGGACCAGTGCATCCCTTCCACCACGGTCACACTCGTCACCGCTCCTCGCCCCTTAGGAGCACCGGCATTGCTCCGCCCAGGGGACACGGCGGGAACCCGGCCCCGGCACGGGCGGCTTCGGCGGCGGCCCGCACGACGGCCGGCCGCCGTGCGGCGGACCGGTGACGGGGAGCGGCCGGAGCCCGCGGACTCCGGCTCGCCGCCGCAGGCGCGGACGGCCCGGGGACGACGGCTCGCCCTTGGTGGCACAACCGCTCAAGTGCCGACATTTCGCCGGTTGTTGGGTGTGCGTCGAGTGTGCTCGCGTGCCGTAAAATGCGGGTCCGCACTCATGGGGGGCGCGGCCGATGGGGGGAGCCATCATGTCCGAAGGTCTGTACGGTCCGGGCCAGGGGTACGCGGGGCCACCGCTGCCGCCCATGCCCTCCAGTCCGCCGCCCGCTCCGCCGGACCCCCTGCGCGCCGTCGCGGTGGCGCTGCTCAACCTCAGCGGCCTCGGACTGGGCTACGCCCTCGTCCGGCGCCTGCTGCCGATGGCCGCCTGCTGGGTGGCGACCGGCATCCTGCTGTTCGTGGCGCTGCCCGCCGACGCCGACGGCGTCCCGGGAGCCGCCCTCGTCGCCTACGCCGTCTTCCTGCTGCTGGCGGCCGCCCACGGCGCGCTCGTCGGGCTGCGCACCCGGCTGGCCGGGCCCGGCGGAGCGCCGCTCGCCCTGGTCCTCGGCCTGGTGCTGCTCGCCGTGCCGGCCGGTGGCGCGCTGTGGTACCAGGACGCCCACGACGACGCCGTGGAACAGGCCCTGCTGGACCGCCTGGACAAGGCCGACCGGCTGGTGGCCGCCGGTGGCCGGCGGTCCTTCCGCGAATCCGTGTCGGACTACCGGTCCGCCCTGGAGGTCTACCGCGACCTCGCGGTCGACCACTCCGGCTCCCGGGCCGGCCGGAAGGTCCCCGACAGCCTGCGGACCTACTACACGACGGTCGGCGCGCCGTACGGCCACCAGGACTACTGCGAAGCCGTGGAGCCTCTCAAGTACCTGCGCACAGTGCCTCGCACGATGCCGAAGGAGCACCTCGGGTCGCTCGCCCGGTGGCCCGACGACCGGCTCGCGACCTCGCTGTACGAGTGCGGGACACAGAGCCTGGACCGCGGCGAGGCCGACTGGGTCGCGCGATTCGGCGACCTCCTGGAGACCTTCCCGGACTCCGGGCAGGCGACCAAGGTGGTACCGGCGGTCGACTCGGCGGTGACGAAGGCGCAGAAGGCCGTGGACGGCGACGAACCCTGCGCGGCCGTCGAGAAGCTGCGCGACCTGGACACCCGCATCGGCAGTCTGTCGACGGCGTCGGGCGACAGCGGGGGCGGTCTCGCGAAGGCCGCCGGACGCGCCGGCAGGAGCGGCGACGCCGGCCAGTACGCCTGCGGGGTCGACCAGTACAAGGACGGCGACTTCGACACGGCGCAGAAGACCATGGAGGAGTTCGTCTCCGACAACAAGCACGGCCGGAACCGGGACCGCGCCAAGAAGATCGCCATCGCCGCCGAGGTCGCGCAGACGCTCCCGGCGGCCGGCAAGAAGCTGCCCACCACCGCCTCCGGCGGCAGCATCTCCGTCACGGTGAAGAACGACAGCCCGGACGACGTCACCGTGCTCTACACGGGCCCGGTCACCGGCAGCTTCACCCTCAAGGGCTGCGGCGCCTGCAAGTCGTACTCGTTCGCCGAAACCGTGCTGACCACCTTCAAGCCCTGCGACGCCAGCGGCAGGCACTACCCGCAGCGCACCATCAGCCTGCCGGTCGGCACCACGTACTTCGTGCACAAGCCGAACGGCACCAGCACCGCCACCCCGGCCTCGGACACGGCCAAGCTCCGCTCCGGCTACATCTACACGGAGTGCGCCTACACGACCCAGCGCCTGGGCTCCGGTTACTGACCACCGGCCGCGCACACCTCCTGTGAGGGCCTTCCCGAAGACACCGGGGAGGCCCTCACGGGTCCGTGGGCAGCCGCTGCCGGATCCCGCTCCGGGCGAAGCCGGGGGTAGCGGGCACCGCCGGGGTACTCGCGCGGCATCCGAGCGACCCCCCGGAGGTAGGACAGTGACGACCGAGGCCGACCGCATCGCCGATCCCTGGGGTGAACGCACCCCCTACGACCGCGGCACCCCCTGGCCCGCCCGCACCGACCGGCACCTGGCGCCCGGCCTCACCGAGGCAGACGTGGAGCGCTGGGTGCAGACGGCCTCCGTGCTGCACTCCAACGGCGACGCCATGGACATCGCCGTACGCCACGGACGCGTCGTCGGCGTGCGCGGCCGGGCCGGCGACCGGGTCAACCGCGGCCGGCTCGGGCCGAAGGACCTGTACGGCTGGCAGGCGAACAACTCCCCGGACCGGCTGACCCGGCCGCTCGTGCGCCGCAACGGACGGCTGGTCCCCTCCGACTGGGACACGGCCATGGACCGGATCGTGAGCCGCACCCGGCACCTGCTCGACGAGCGCGGGCCCGGCTCCATCGGCTTCTACACCAGCGGCCAGCTCTTCCTGGAGGAGTACTACACCCTGGCCGTGCTCGCCCGGGCCGGCATCGGCACCAACCACCTGGACGGGAACACCCGGCTGTGCACGTCGACCGCCGCCGAGGCGCTCAAGGAGAGCTTCGGCTGCGACGGGCAGCCGGGTTCGTACGAGGACATCGACCACGCCGACGCCCTCGCCCTGTTCGGGCACAACATGGCCGAGACCCAGACGGTGCTGTGGGCGCGGGTCCTGGACCGGCTCGCGGGCGGCGACCCGCCGGCGCTGGTCTGCGTCGACCCGCGCACCACGCCGGTGGCACGACGGGCCACCGTCCACCTGGCGCCCCGCCCGGGCACCAACGTGGCGCTCATGAACGCCCTCCTCCACGAGATCATCCGCAGGGGCTGGACCGACCCCTCCTACATCGACGCGCACACCGTCGGCTACGCGGAACTGGCCGCCCGGGTCGAGCGGTGCACGCCCCGCTGGGCCTCCCGGATCTGCGACGTGCCGGCCCCCGGGATCGAGCGGGCTGCGGAGATCCTCGGCACCGCCGAGCGACTGACCTCGACCGTGCTGCAGGGCTTCTACCAGTCCCACCAGGCCACCGCCGCCGCCGTGCAGGTGAACAACCTGCACCTGATCCGGGGCATGCTCGGCCGCCCGGGCCGCGGCCTGCTGCAGATGAACGGCCAGCCCAGCGCCGAGAACACCCGCGAGTGCGGCGCCGACGGCAATCTGCCGGGCTTCCGGAACTGGCAGAACGACGAGCAGGTCGCCCAGCTGGCCGAGGTGTGGAACGTGACCCCGGACCGCATCCCCCACTACGCGCCGCCCACTCATGCGATGCAGATGTTCCGGTACGCCGAGCAGGGCACGCTGCGCATGCTGTGGATCAGCGGGACCAACCCGGCCGTCTCACTGCCCGAACTGGCCCGCATCCGCTCGATCCTCGGCCAGGAACGCCTCTTCGTCGTCGTCCAGGACCTGTTCGAAACCGAGACCGCCCAGCTCGCCGACGTCGTGCTGCCCGCCGCGACCTGGGGCGAGAAGACCGGCACCCTCACCAACGCCGACCGCACCGTGCACCTGTCGGACAAGGCCGTCGACCCGCCCGGCGAAGCCCGCCCGGACCTTGACATCTTCCTCGACTTCGCCGCCCGCATGGACTTCCGCGACAAGGACGGCGGCCCGCTGATCGGCTGGCACGACCCCGAGTCGGCGTTCGCCGCCTGGCAGCGGTGCAGCGCCGGGCGGCCCTGTGACTACACCGGGCTGAGCTACGAACGGCTGCACGGCGGCACCGGGATCCAGTGGCCCTGCACCGCCGGCGCCCCGGACGGCACGTCGCGCCTCTACACCGACGGCTTCCCCTTCGCCCATCCCGACACCTGCGAGAGCTACGGCAAGGACCTGGTCACCGGGGCGCCCGACGAACCCGTGGAGTACCGGTCCCTCAACCCCGACGGCAAGGCCGTCGTGAAGGCTGCCGAGTACCTTCCCCCGCACGAGGACGTCTCGCCGGACTTCCCGCTCCAGCTGATCACCGGTCGTACCGTCCACCACTTCCACACCCGCACCAAGACCGGCCGCGCGCCCGAGCTGAACGCCGCCGCCCCCGACGTCTGGGCCGAGATGTCCGGCGCCGAGGCCGCCGCCCTGGGGCTGCACGCCGGCGACCTGGTCGAGGTCGGCACCCGGCGCGGAGCGGTGCGGGCCCGGCTGCGGATCACGCCGATGCGGGACGGCGTGGTGTTCGTGCCCTTCCACTACGGCTACTGGGACACGCCCGCGGGACACCGCCCGGCCGCCGACGGCGCGGGCCGGGCCGCCAACGAGGGCACGATCACCGACTGGGACCCCGTGTCCAAGCAGCCCCTGTTCAAGACCTGCGCGGCCCGCGTGACACCGGTCGAGCCGGGCACAGGAACGGAGCGACACCGCACCGCACACACCGCACGCACCGCCAGGAGCGCCCGATGAACGCCCTAACCGTCACCCTGCGCACCCTGCACCACGGCGAACGCCACCTGGAGAAGGCGCTGCTGGCCGTCGCCGAGCGGCACCGCACGGAGCACGAGGTCCACCATGTGGCCACGGACCTGGCCGGCTGGTCGCACGAGCACTGTGCCCGCCTCGCCGACACCGGTCACCACTACGGCCTCGACCTGTCGGGGCCGCCCGCCGATCCGTCTCCGGGCGCCCTCGCCGGCCTGCGCGCCAAGGCCGCGGAGGCCGTCGGCCGCCGTCCGGAGCCCGGCCTGGCCCTGCTGCACGACCTGCTCGACCTCCATCTGGCCGCCACCCGCAACTCCGTCCACTGGGAGATGCTCGCGCAGGCCGGGCAGGCGGCCCGCGACCCCCGGCTGCTCGCGCTCACGACCGCCTGCCACCCGCGGACACTGCGCCAGGCCCGCTGGACCAACACCGTGATCAAGCAGCTCTCGCCCCAGGTGCTGACCAGCGTCTGAGCGCTCAGCCCGCCGCGTTGTCGACGCGCAAGCGCACCTGTTCCTCCAGGCGCCGCAGGCTGCCGTCGAGGGCGTCGTACACCGCCTGCTCGCCCGGGTCGTGACCGGCCTCGAAGAAGGACAGGTGCACGGTGACCTCGCTGGCGCCGCTGCCGATGCCGGCCACCTGGAGCCAGCCGGTGTAGCTGTTCTGCCCCCGGGTGCCCCACTCCAGGCGCATCTGGTCCGGCTCGGACCGCAGCAGTGCGGGCATGTCCTGGCCCGAGCGCTCCTCGTGCACGGTGACGGCGGGCGGGTCCTGCACGTCCACGTGCACGGCGTCCGGTAGCCAGGCGTCCAGCTGGCCGACGTTCGCCGCCTGGTCGAAGACGTGCTCGGGCTGTGCGGGCATGGTGCGGGAACGTTCGTACTCGGACATGGGTGCCACCGCCCCTCCGGTCGGGATCCGTACCCCGACCGCGTGCCCCTTCGGCGGCGGCCGAAAAGCGGGTCCGGTGTCACAGGCCGAGGGCGATGGCGACGCGGGTCAGCTCGGCGGTGTTGCTGATGTTGAACTTGGCCCGGATGCGGCGCAGGTAGGCGTCCACCGTGTGGGTGGAGAGTCCCATGTGGCGGGCCGTCTGCAGGTAGGTGCGACCGGCGGCGATGTGCCGGAGCGTCTCCTGCTCGCGCGGAGCCAGCGCGGGGGCGGCGGCTTCGGTGTGCTGAAGGGCGGGAGTGGCGCTCATGGGGGTTCCTCCGGCGGACGGCTCGGGGGTGCCGCGCTGGGCGACGGGGGCGAGGTGTCTGACCGATTAGGGCGATTTGCCCTTGTTTCAATAGGTTGCTCGCCCGACGTCATCGGTGTGTCCGCCGACTGTCACAGGCACGTCACAGGGGCGGAGGAACGTTTGAACCGTTCCTCCGCCCCTGTGCCGTGCCGCCGGTCCGCCGTTACGTCATGGCCTCCCGCGCCGTCCGCTCCACCAGCGAGATCCCGTCGCTCATGGACGCGCTGCCGTTCGACAGCACCGCGACGAGGTACCGGTGCCCCTTCACGGTCACCTGCCCGACGCTGTTGACGTCCCACAGTCCGGTGGTATCGCGCTGCAGCCAGCCGTTCTTCAGTGCCTGCCGGGCGCCCGGGCCGGAGACCGCCGTGACCCCCCAGGCCTGTTCGGGGGCGACCCGGCTCATCAGGGTGCGCACGTAGGCCCGGGACTTCGCGCCGAGCGCGCCGGCGCCCGGACTCCTCTTCGCGCCGGTGCCGAACACGGCGCGCAGCAGTCGTATCTGGTCGCTCGCGGTCGTCCGCGTCAGCCCCCACTTGGCGCCGGGCCCGCCGCTGGTCGACGTCAGGCCCAGCCGCTTGTTCGCCGCGGCCAGGCCCGGGGCCTCGCCGATCTCCCGCCACAGGGCGTTGGCCGCCGCGTTGTCGCTGCGCCGGATCATCGGCTCCGCGCGCCCGCGCTCCTGAGAGGTGAGCTGCCGTCCCTCGTCCTGCGCCTTGAGCAGCAGCGCCGCCAGGATGTCGACCTTGACGATGCTGGCGGTGTCGTACGCCCGGTCCGCGCCGTGGATCACCGGGGCGCCGTCGCCGCCGTCCAGGTCGAGCACGGCCGCCGTGGCGTGCGCCTTCTTCTGCTGACCGGTGGCGGTGGCGGCGGCCGCCGGTGCCGGGGCCAGCGTGCCGACGGACGCGAGGGCCGCCGCCGACGTGAGGAGGGCGCCTGCCGTGAGGCGTGCTGCGGGGGAGTGGTGGGACGACATGGGTCACGAACGTAGACAAAAGGCCGCACCCGGGCCGTGGTGCCCATCACTTCTGCCCCGATTCCAGAGGGATTGTGAGAAGAGCCACCGCCCGGCCTCACCCCGCGGCCGGTCGCGCGAGGTCGAACCGCACGTCCACCACGCCCTCGACGGCCCGCACCAGACGGGCGGCCACGGGGACCAGCGCCGTGTCGCGGACCCGTCCCGTGAGCGTGGCGACACCGTCGTGCACCTCCACCCGGACGGCCGAGGACGGCGGAGGGAACAGGTACGCCACGATCTCGCGCCGGACCTCCTCGGCGATGTCCTCGTCCCCGCGCAGGAAGACCTTGAGCAGGTCGACGCGGCTGACGACGCCCTCCAGCATGCCGACGGCGTCGACCACGGGCAGTCGCTTGACCCCCGTCCGCGCCATGGTGCGAGCGGCCTCGGCCAGGGTCGTGTCCGCCCGGACCGTCACCGCCGGCGAGGACATCAGGTCCCCGGCCGTGATCCCCTCGGCCTTCGCCAGGTCGGCCGGGCGGCGCTGCCGCCGGTACTCCTCCGCGGGCTCGTCCCGCAGCTCCTCCTTGGGCAGCAGGTCGGCCTCGGACACCACCCCGACCACCCGGCCCTCGCCCTCGATCACCGGCAGGGCGCTGACCTGCCAGTCCTGCATCAGCCGCACGATCTCCTTGAAGGGAGCCCGCCGCCCTACGGCGGCGACCGTGTGGGTCATCACATCGCTGACGATGTGCGGTGTGCCGTACATGGTGACACTCCGTCCGTGCCGGGGACCGGTCCTGCCGCGACCAGCATGCGCGGGCACGCGAAGCGCGGCACAGTGGCCGCATGGCCCTGCGGGGCGGGCCGTTCGGCCTCGCCGCGCCCCCCACGCCGGCACCAGGTCGTCCTGCGGGAGGTGGAGAGGATGTCCGCAGCGGTGCGGGAACTTCCGATCGTCGTGGGCGTCGACGGCTCCGAGCCGAGCCTGCGCGCCGTGGACTGGGCCGCGGAGGAGGCCGTCCTGCGCGGGGCACCGCTCCGCCTGGTGTACGCCTCGCTCTGGGAACGCTACGAAGGCGCCCTGCTCGCGCAGGAACTCGGCAGACCGGCCGAGGAGGTGATGGCCAGGGACGTCGTGGGCGTCGCCGAGCAGCGGGTGCGCACCGGCCGGCCGGGCGTGCCGGTCACCACCGACGTGCTCCCCGAGGAGCCCGAAAGCGGGCTGGTGCGCGAGAGCCGCACCGCCCTCGCCGTGGTGCTGGGCGTCCGGGGCCGCGGCGGCGTCGCCGAGGCGCTCCTCGGTTCCGTCGGCGTGACGGTCGCCGGACACGCGCACTGCCCGGTGATCGTGGTGCGGGGCGGCCCGGAGCCGGCCGGCGCCCGGGGCCGCGTCGTCCTCGGCGTCCCGGGCAGACCGGCGGGCTCGGCCGCCGTCCGGTTCGCGATCCGGGAGGCCGCGCTGCGCGAGGTGCCCCTGGAGGCCCTACGGGCCTGGCGGCGCCCCGGGCACGCCCTCTCCGGGCACCCGCACGAACAGGACGCCGCCGAGCTGGTGGAACAGGCGCTGGCGGACGCCCCGGAGGGCATGGAACTGCGCCGGAGCCGCGTCGAGGGCAACGCCCGCGACGCGCTGCTCGCGGCCTCCCGCGACGCCGGACTGCTCGTCGTCGGCGTCAGCCGACGGCATGGCCGCCTCGGCCCGCAACTGGGCCGCGTGCCCCACGGCGTCCTGCACCACGCGCACTGCCCCGTGGCCGTCGTACCCGAACCGCCCGGCCCCGCCGCGCACCCGGAACCCGCCTGAGGCCGGCCCCCGCCGGCCCGCCCTCACCGGCAGGCGGCCGGCAGCTGCCGGTGCACCTCGAACACGCCCGACAGCCCCGTCACCCGCAGCATCCGCAGGAAGCACGGGCTGTCCGCGACGAGCCGCAGTCTGCCCCGCCGGGCCAGCGTCCGGTTGCGGGCCCGGCACAGGACCCCCAGCCCGGCGCAGTCGATGAAGTCGACCGGACGGAGGTCCAGCACCAGGTCGGGGCTCGGACACGCGGTGAGCGCGTCGAGCCGCTCCGCCAGGGCGGGCACCGTCAGCAGGTCGATGTCCCCCCGCAACGGCAGGACCGTGGCCCCGCCGGGCGCCCGGCGGGCCTCGGCCGCACCGTGACCGGTCTGCTCCGCGGCGCCGCGCCGCACGTGGTTCTCGGGCATGGGACAAGCCAAACCCGACCGCCGGGCTGCCGGGTAGGGCCAGTCGGCCCTCTTCACGGGTGTTTCCGGGACCGGCCTCGGCGCACGGCCCCCCTCCGCGCGCCGGGGCCCGACGGCCCGAGCGGAACCGCCCGGCACGGGGGAAGCTGGACTCGTGGGGCCGGCACCGGCACCGCGCCGGAACCCGCGCCCCCGTGGTACCGCCACCGACGAGGGTGAGGAGCGCCATGAAAGGCTTCGTCTTCCACGGTCCCGGACAGGCCGCCTGGCAGGACGTCCCGGACCCGGCGGTCAAGGAACCGACCGACGCCATCGTGAAGGTCGGCGCGGTGACCATCTGCGGGACCGACCTGCACATCCTCAAGGGCGACGTGCCCGAGGTGCGCCCCGGCACGGTGCTCGGCCACGAGGCGGTCGGCGAGATCGTCGAGGTCGGCAGCGACGTGCGGACCGTACGGCCCGGCGACCGGGTGCTGATCTCCTGCATCACCTCGTGCGGCCGCTGCCGCTTCTGCCGGGACGGCAGCTACGGCCAGTGCCGCGGCGGCGGAGGCTGGATCCTCGGCCACCGGATCGACGGCACGCAGGCCGAGTACGTCCGCGTGCCCTGCGCCGACCTCTCCGTGCACGCGCTGCCCGCCGCCCTGCGCAGCGAGGACGCCGTCCTGCTCGCCGACATCTTCCCCACCGCGTACGAGGTCGGCGTCCTCAACGGCCACGTACGCCCCGGGGACACCGTCGCCATCGTCGGCGCCGGGCCCATCGGGCTGGCCGCGATCGTCACGGCCCGCCTGTTCGCGCCCGAGCGGATCATCGCCGTCGACCTGGTACCGGCCCGGCTGGAGGCGGCGCGGCGGCTCGGCGCCGACGCGGTGGCCGACGTGCGCGAGGCTCCCGGTCAGTTGGTGTCCGATCTGACCGACGAGCTCGGCGCGGACGTGGCCATCGAGGCCGTCGGCGTCCCGGAGAGCTTCGAGCTGTGCACCCGCGTGGTGCGGCCCGGCGGACACGTGGCGAACGTGGGCGTCCACGGCCGGCCGGCCACCCTGCACCTCGAAGAGCTGTGGATCAGGAACGTGACCATCACGACGGGCCTGGTCGACACCTACTCCACCCCGACCCTGCTGCGGATGGCGGCGGCAGGCCGGCTGCCGACCGGGCTGCTGGTCACCCACACGTTCCCGCTGCAGCAGATGGAGGAGGCCTACGAGGTCTTCTCCCGGGCCGGTGAGACCGGGGCGCTGAAGGTGGTCCTCGGCGGGGAACAGCACGCGGAACTGGCCGTCCCCGCGGCCTGACCGATCATGGCGTGAACACTCCTCGTGGGGCGGAGCGGCACCACGGGGGATCGGTGCCGCTCCTGGTTCCACTCTCGCCCCGGCCCCCTCCCCCGCACCAGTGCCGTCCGGTCCCGCGGCGGGGCCGGTGGTCCCTGCCCGGAGCACCGGGCGCGGTTCCCCCGGCGCCGCCCGCCCGTGCGCCGCGCGGGACGGTTACCGTGGTGGACCAGCGACGCGCCTGGGGCCTTCCGTCCGGATCAGGCCGGAACCAGCGCGCGGTGCCGGGGAGTGCCGGGGGCCCGCGATCCCGTCGTGATCCGGACATGCGGCCCCGGGGGACTGGAGGAACGGTGACGAGCCCCGAGGCGCCCCGCGTACGGCTGCCGCAGCTGAAGCTCGACGAGCTGCTGGAGGAGCTGCAGGCCCGGATCGACGCGGCCCGCGGCACCCGGGACCGGGTGCACAGCCTGCTGGAGGCGGTGCTCTCCGTCGGCCGTGAACTGGACCTGGAACAGGCCCTGCACTCCGTCGTCGAGGCGGCGGCGACCCTGGTGGACGCCGAGTACGGTGCCCTCGGCGTCATCGGACCGGACGGCCGGACCCTCTCCGCCTTCCACACCGTCGGCGTGAGCGAGGAGGAGATCAGGCGGATCGGCCCCTTCCCGCAGGGGCACGGCATCCTCGGCGAGCTGATCCGGCGTCCGCGGCCGCTGCGGCTGGCGAAGCTCTCCCGGCACACCGCCTCGTACGGCTTCCCGCCGGGCCATCCGCCGATGAACAGCTTCCTCGGCGTCCCGATCCGGGTCCGCGACGAGGTCTTCGGCAACCTGTACCTGACCGAGAAACGCGGCGGTGCGGAGTTCGACGAGGAGGACGAATCGGTCCTCTCGACGCTGGCCGTCGCCGCCGGTGTCGCCATCGACAACGCCCGGCTGTACGAGGAGTCCCGGCAGCGCGAGCGCTGGCTGCTGGCGAACGCCGAGATCGGCCACAGCCTGATGTCCGGCAGCGCGCGCTCGGAGGCCCTGGACCTCATCGCGGAGCGGGCCCGCGAGATCACGGGCTCGGCGCTCGCCGCGGTCGCCGTGCCCCTGCGGGACACCGGCCGCCTCTCCGTGGAGATCGCCGTTGGGGCCGAGGCCAAGGCGCACCGCGGACTCGTCCTCCCGCTCGGCGAGAGCCTGATGGGACTGGCCTTCTCCGCCGCCGCCCCGGTCACCAGCGACGACGTCGACCACGACGAACGGATCTCCGCCGAGCCCCCGCGCTTCCGCGGCCTTGGCCCCGCCGTGGCCGTTCCCATCGGGACCGGTGAGGCCGGGGCGCGGGGCGTGGTCCTGCTGGCCCGTGAGAGCGGGCGGCCGGTGTTCTCCGGTCAGGAGAGCGAGATGCTGCGGGGGTTCGCCGCCCAGGCCGCGATCGCGATGGAGCTGGCGGAACGGCGGCAGGACGCCCAGCAGATCGCGCTGCTGGAGGACCGCGACCGGATCGCCCGGGACCTGCACGACCTCGCCATCCAGCGGCTGTTCGCCACCGGGATGACCCTGCAGAGCGCGGGCCGCTTCATCGAGCACGAGGAGGCCCGCGCACGGGTGCTGCGGGCCGTCGACGACCTCGACGAGACCATCAGGATCATCAGGTCGACGATCTTCGGGCTGCGGACGCACCCGGGCACCGCCGAGAGCGGCCTGCGGGCCAGGCTCGTCCGCGTGGCCGGCGACAGCGCCCGGGTGCTCGGCCACCCGCCGAGCGTGCGGATGGAGGGACTCGTCGACACCGAGGTGCCGCGCGAGATCGCCGACCACGTGGTGGCCGTGCTCTCGGAGGCCCTCTCGAACGTGGTCCGGCACGCCCACGCGGACCGGACCGAGGTGCTGCTCACCACCGACGGCCACGAGGTGTGCCTCAGGGTCGGCGACGACGGCGTCGGCATTCCTCCGGAGGGCCGGCGCAGCGGCCTGCGCAACATGGCGCGGCGGGCGGAACAGCTCGGCGGACGGCTCCGGGTGACCAGCGGCGAGACCGGCGGCACCACGCTGGAGTGGCGCGTCCCGCTGCCGAAGACGTAGGGCGGCCGGCCGTGTGGCCGGTGGGCGGCCTGCCGGGTCCGTTCGGCCCATGGCGCGCACGCACCGCCGGCGGCAGGCTGGAAGTGTCGTACCGACGGCACCGATCCCGGGAGGACGCCATGGACGACACCCCGACCGTCGTGAACGACGTGATGACCCGGACGGTCGTCGCCCTGCGCACGGGTGCGGCCTTCAAGGACATCGTGCAGGCCATGCGCGAGTGGCGGGTCAGCGCGCTGCCGGTACTGGACGACGCCGGACACGTGGTGGGCGTCGTCTCCGAGGCGGACCTGCTGCCCAAGGAGGAGTACCGCGAGGGCGCCGCCGACCGCTACGGCCGGGTGCGGCGCGACGCCGACGCCGGCAAGGCGGACGCGACGACCGCCGGTGAGCTGATGACCTGTCCCGCCGTCACCGTCGTACCCGACGCCACCCTGGCCCTCGCCGCGCGCGCCATGGCGCACGCCGGGGTCAAGCGGCTGCCGGTGGTCGCGCCCGACGGCACGCTGCGGGGCATCGTCAGCCGTTCGGACCTCCTGAGGGTGTTCCTGCGGGACGACGCGGACCTCGCCGAGGAGGTACGGCGGGAGGTCGTCGTACACCTTTTCGGCGCCCACGCCGCGGCGATCCGGGTGGAGGTGCACGATGGTGTAGTGACGCTCGGCGGCCGGGTCCGAGAGACCCACCTCGTACCGCTCGCCGTCCGTCTCGCCCGCTCCGTGCCGGGCGTGGTGGACGTGCGGTGCGCGCTGGCCGGGCCGCCCCGGCGCCCGGACCTCGATCCGGACCTGCCGGACGCCGAGCGGACCGGCACGCCGTGAGGCGCACCCGCCGGCGCACGAGAAGAGGCGGTGACGATGACCAGGACACCCCCCACGACAGTCACCCCCGTCCGGCTGTGGCGATGGCGGCGCAACCCGCTCAGACGGCACAGCGATGTCGTCGAGGCCTGGGTCGTCCTGGTCACCTGGATCCTCGTCCTCGTCGGCGGAGTCCTCGCGGGCGTGCTGGCGGCACAGGCCACCGACGCGGCGTTCGCGGCGCGCCGGGCTCAGTTGCACCAGGTGTCCGCCGTCCTCACCGACGGCGCGGTGAAGACCCCGCCCGCCTCCACCGGATACGACGACGGCCGGGTGTGGGCCGCGGTGCGCTGGACGGACAAGGACGGCTCGGTGCACACCGGCCGGACGAAGGTCTTCCCGGGCGCCCCCGGCGGCAGCCGGGTGACGGTGTGGACGGACCGGGCCGGCCGGGTGGTCGCGGCACCCGTGACCGGGGCCGCGGCCGGCCTGCAGTCGGCCCTCACCGGCGTTCTCGTGGCCCCGTCGGCCGGTGCGGCCGTCTGGGCCGCGGGCTGGTTCGTCCGCGGCCGGCTCATCCGGCGGCGCATGGCCGAGTGGGACGAGGAGTGGAAGCAGATCGGTCCGCGCTGGGGCAACTTCAGCGGTACCTGAATCCGGTGCGGCGGTACCCGGGCCCTCCAGCGGTACCCGAACCCTCACGGGCACCCGAGCCCGAGGCGGCTCCCGGACGCGCGCGGGCGGTGCCGCCGGCTCACCGCGCGTCCGCCGCGGTGAGCCGGCAGTCCACCTCCACGACACCCTCGACGCCCCGCGCCATCCGGGCCGCGAGCGGGATCCGCGTACCGTCCGGGACCCGCCCGGTCAGCGTGGCCACGCCGTCGGTGACGGTGATGTGCACGGGGTTCGACGGGGGCCGGGAACAGCACGTCGAGGACGTCGCGGCGGATCTCGTCGGCCAGTTCGTCGTCGGAGCGCAGGAACACCTTCAGAAGGTCGCTCCGGCTGACCACGCCTTCGAGCAGGCCCTCCGCGTTCACCACGGGCAGCCGCTTGACGTGCCGCAGGGCCATGATGCGGGACGCCTCGGCGAGCGTGGCGTCGGCGTGCACGGTGACGGCCGGCGTGCTCATCAGCTCCTCGGCGTTCACCGCCCCCGCCCTGGCCAGGTCGGCCAGCCGGCGCAGCTGGGTGAGCCGGTCGGGATCGCTGTCCCGGAACTCCTCCTTGGGCAGCAGATCGGCCTCCGACACCACGCCGATCACCCTCCCGTCACCCGTCAGGACGGGAAGGGCGCTGACCTTCCACTGCGTCATCCGTTCGACCATGTCCTTGAACAGGGCGTCGCGGCCCACCGCGACCACGGCACGGGTCATCACGTCGCGCACCCGTTGCGGGCTGCCGTACACGGTCTCCTCCTCACCCGGCCGTCCGGTCATGCCAGGCCCCCGCTGCCGTAGGGGGCGTACAGGTCGAGCAGGCGGACCCGGGAGGCGTGCAGCCGCTGAGCGACCACCCGCCCGACCCAGACGGCGATCGCCCGTCCGAACTCCGGGTCCTCGGCGCACATCGCCCGTACGGCCGCCGCGTCGAACTCCCAGGCCCGCACCGGGGTCATCGCCTCGGCGCCCAGGTGCCAGACGTACGGCTGGAAGTGCCAGGACCAGCCGACGAGTTCGTTGTGGCCGAGCGTCTCGACGACCGCGGGGCGGCGGCCGGGCACGTGCAGGTCGAGGTCGACTGTGCCGGTGCGCACGATCCAGAAGCGGTCGGCGCGGCGGCCCTCCTCGAACAACCGGGTGCCGGCTGCGAAGCAGACCTCGCGTGCCAGGGGCATCAGCCGGTCGCGGTGGACGGGCTCGAGAGCCGCGGTCATGGTGGTGGCGGAGGTCATCGCACCGACTCCCTTCGGGGCTGCTGCTCCCGGCGTGGGCGTGTTGTCCTGTGCTCATAGCGTGGGCCTCAGACGCGCGCGGCACCACGGGCCGCTCGGGCCCGGTCGGGGGCCGTTCGGCCCACGTGCCCGGCGGCTCCGCACGCTCCGGTCGCCGTGGCGGGCGGTGTCACGAGGCGAACGGGAGTCACGGCACGAGGAGGAACGGACGGCCACGGGCGACCGCAGGGGCCGAAGGGAACTCACGGCCGGAGGCCGGGCGCGGCGAAAGGACGGGAAGGGCCACCCGCTTCTCGCGGATCCGGATTGCGCGGTGCGCGGTTCGAGGCCGCTTCCCCGCGTCTTTCTCGGGTCCTTCCCGTCACTACAAGGACACCACGGAACGCAGCGGCGCACCAGGGGCCGACCGGCCCCCGCCCCGCGTCCGTCACCCGAAGGGGTTGTCATGGGGCCCCGCCGGGGACGCCGGCGCATGTCCGGAGCCGAGCCGGTGAGACATCCGGCATGCAGCAACCGAATCCGGGCGATCCGTTCCCGGCTCAGCGCACCCCGTCCGCTCCGTCCACCGACGTCGTGCTCACCGCGGACTTCGCGTCCGCCGAACAGTGGGTGGCGGGGCGCTCATGGGCCTATCCCGACGGGGGCCCGGTCAACCCGGGCGACGACAAACTGGACCATCTGGTGACCGACCCCTCCTACAGCCGCTCCGGGGTCTTCAGAGCCGTCCGGCGGCCGGACGGCCTGTGGAACACGGGCCTGCTGACCACGGAGGGCAGCGAGCAGGCCTTCGCCCTGCGGCCGGGCGACGTGCTGGAGGCGCGGGTACGGCTGCCCCGCGAGGTCGGGGCGTGGCCGGCGATCTGGACCTGGCGCGACGGCGACCAGGAGATCGACGTCTTCGAGTACCACCCGGACCATCCGCACCTCCTGGAGTTCGGCAACCACGTGCGGGGCGCCGGCTTCTCGCTCCGGGACGACGCCATCGCCCCCGGCGCCTGGGTCGACCTGCGGACCGAGTTCGGGGCCCGTTCCGTCGTCTGGTGGGTGAACGGCTCACGGGTCTTCTCGGACCAGCGGGGGGTGGGACGCCGCTGGCACGCCTATCTCATCGTCAACCTGTCTGTTTCGGCGGGCCGTTACCACCCGGCGCCCGCCCCGCGGACGGCCGAGATGTCGTTCGAGGTGAGCAGGCTCGTCGTACGCCGTCCGACCGGCGACGCGGTGGCGGCCGCCGAAGCCGGGGAGGAGGCGGCCCTGGACGAGCCGGCCTGATGAGGGGCCGCGCGCCTCAGGCGTCGAGGGCCTCCTGGACGCCCGGGTAGCAGTCGACGAGGGCGGTGAGCCCGACGATCTCCAGGGTCCGCAGGACGGCCCCGCGGACGCCGGCCAGCCGCAGCCAGCCGGCCGGGCCGTGGGCCTGGTGCGCGGCGATGAGGACGTTGATGCCGCTGGAGTCCATGAAGGGCACACCGGTGAAATCCGCGACGGTGCGCGCCGCCGCCGCGGGTTCACCGGGTATCAGGGACCGGCGCAGCGCGCCGGCGGTGTGGTGGTCGATCTCTCCGGCCACCGTGACGACGGTGACGCCCTCGACGGTGGCACGGCTGACCGACAACCGGTCCGCGTCGTCCGGTTCGTTGGTGTATGCGGTTGCTCTCACGCGTCCCTCGACAACGTTCGACGACTTCTGGCCAAGGATTCCCCCACCGGGTGGCTGCCCCGGATCGCGCGGACGATGCGCGGCCGTCCCGTCCGGGACCGGGCCGCCCGCTCCGGTGCGCCCCGGCCTGCACAGCAGCGCACCGCGCCCCCCGCTGTCGTCCGCAGGGGCGCGGTGCGGGCCGGGCGAGGGCGGGGCCCGTTCTCCGCGGCGCCCTCAGCGCAGTGCCTTCACCCTGCTCAGCGCGGCCACGCCGACGGCCGCGAGGGCGATCTGGACGAGCCACTCGATCCAGTCGACGCCCTTGGTGTCCGCGACACCGAGACCGGCCGCGACGACCGATCCGATCAGGGCGGCCACGATGCCGACCAGGATCGTCCACAGGATGCCGATGTGCTGGCGTCCCGGGACCACGAGCCGTCCCAGGGCGCCGATCACGATGCCGATGACGAGCGCGCTGATGATTCCTGAGATCTCCATGACCGGCAGGCCACCCTTCGTCGTTGGTCGTGTACGTGTGCCCGTTCGACATCGCGCCACGCCCGGGGCCGGTGGCGCCCGGCCTGAGCGTGCGCCGGCGCCCGCCGGCCCCTTCCCCTCCGCCTGCCGGGCGCTCGCGGCGTGGCCTCCGTCACATCGGGCCGGTGTCTCGCATGAGATGCCTCACCTGTGAATTGCGTATGGATCTGTACGGTTCAGGCCATGGCTTTGTTAGATTGCGCCATCACGCAACCGAGGTGAGGTGCCGCTTCACGCCGCCCGTACATCAAGCGCGGGTCCGGCCGTCCGGCGGTCGGCCCGGGCTGACGGGCACGACCGTTCAGGGGAGTGGGAGATGAGCGACCCGTGGGACGGGCCCGCAGGCCAGGCCACGCGCAGTAGAGGTGCGCGGGTGCCCGGACAGCGCACCGGCGACTTCGGCGGGACGCCCGCGGCCCGGACGGCCGCCCGCGGCGGACGGCGGGCGCGGCGAGGCCGTCCGGTGCGTCGCGGCAGACGGGTGCTGAGGATCCTCGCGATATGCCTGTCCACACTGGTCGTGCTCACGGCCGGCGCGGGCTGGTGGTTCTACCAGCACCTCAACGGCAACATCCACAGTGTCTCGCTCGACGGCAAGGGCGGCACCGAGAAGGCCGACGCCTTCGGCCGCACCCCGATCAACATCCTCGTGATGGGCTCCGACGGACGTACGAGCAAGACCGACTGCAGGCTGGGCGGGGGCTGCGCGAGGACCGGCGTGCAGAACGGCAGCAACGCGGACGTGCAGATGGTGATGCACATATCGGCGGACCGCTCCAACGCCACCGTGATGAGCATCCCCCGCGACACCATGACCAAAGTCCCCGCCTGCAAGGACAGCGAGACGGGCCGGTCCACCGGCGGTTACTACGGACAGGTCAACAGCGCGCTGCAGTACGGACCCGCCTGCCAGGTGGCCACCGTCCACCGGCTCACCGGCATACCCATCGACCACTTCGTCAAGCTGGACTTCTCCGGCGTGGTCAAGATGTCCGACGCGGTCGGCGGCGTCTCCGTGTGCGTCGACGACGACGTCTACGACACCTACTCCCACCTGAAGCTGTCCGAGGGCTCCCACACCCTCAAGGGCGTCGCGGCCCTGGAGTTCGTCCGTTCCCGGCACGGCTTCGGCGACGGCAGCGACCTCGGCCGGACCATCTCCCAGCACATCTTCCTCAGCGCGATGATCCGCAAGTTCAAGAGCGCCGGCACGCTCACCGACCCGACCGCGGTCTACTCCCTCGCCGACGCCGCCACCAAGGCGCTCACCGTGGACGACGGGCTGGGCACGGTCAAGAAGCTGATAGGGCTCGCGGCCGACGTGAACAAGGTCCCCGCCAAGCGGATCACCTTCACGACCATGCAGACCGCTCCGGATCCGGGCGACGCCAACCGGGTGGTGGTGGGCCCCGGCGCCAGAACGCTCTTCTCCACCATCGCCGACGACCAGTCCCTGACCACCGGATCGGGGAAGAAGTCCGCGGCGGCGCCGGCCACGTCGAAGGCCACGGCCACCGCCCGGGCCGTGCCCGCGGCCGGGATCGCCGTGACCGTGGAGAACGGAACCGGCATCACCGGTCGCGCCTCCGCCGTCGCGACCGCCCTCACCGGCCGCGGCTTCAGCCCCGCGACGACCACGGCCAACGCACCGAGCCCCGCGAGGACCACCACGCTCACCTACGGCGCCGGCCGCAAAGGCGAGGCCCAGACGGTCGCCAGGGCGCTGGGGCTCACCGACGCGCACCTCAGGCAGGGCAGCGGACCTGACCTGATCCTCGTGGTCGGCAGCGACTGGCCCAGTGGTGACAGCTACCCCGGCGGCAAGTCCTCGCCCGCGCCGGCCGACACCGAAACCGCGGTCGGAGGCGCCCACGCCTCCACCGCCGACCAGGCCAAGACCTGCGCCAAGGTCAGCCCCTACAAGACGGTCAGGCTCGACGGGGTCTCCATGACCCCGGCCCAGGCCTACGCCGCGGCACGGAACAAGCCCGACTCCGACGAGTGAGCGAGCGGCCCGGGACCCGTTCAGACCTCGCGCCAGCGCGCGTTGCACCAGGAGAAGACCCCGAAAGCGGCCAGGCCGAGCGCGATGAGGGCGAGCAGCCACGGCCCGGCGGGCAGGTCACGGAAGGAGCGCAGGGTGTCGTCCATGCCCTTGGCCCGGCCGGGCCGGTGCTGAACGGCCGCGACGACGGCGAAGACCCCGGCGACGGCGAACACGATCCCGCGAGCCGTGCCACCCGTCACTCCCAGGACGTCGGTGACCCGCCGCGTCCGCGGCGACATGGCCGCGGTGCGCAGGTGCTTGCGGAACTTCTTGCGCACGGCACGGACCGCGATCCACAGTCCGGCGACCACCACCGCCACCCCGGCCACGCCGACGAGCCACTGGCCGCCCGGCCACTTGAGCACCACGGCGGTGACGTCGTCGGTGTGCTTGTCGGAGGACCCGCTGCCGCTGTCCCGGTCGCCGGCGGCGTACGCCAGCACGGAGTACGACACGAAGGCGTAGAAGACGGAACGGGCCGCCGACGCCGCCCGCTTGCGCAGCTTGGAACCGTCCGAGCCCGGTCCGCCGAACACCGCCTCGGACAGCCGCCACAGCGCCATCCCGGCCAGTGCGATCCCCACCGTCCACAGCATCGCCGAGCCGAACGGCTTCTCGGCCAGTTCCCCGAGGGCGCCGCCGCGGTCCGCCTGCCGCCCCTTGCCGTCCCCGGCGAAGGCGATCTGCAGCGCGATGACGCCCACGAGCAGGTAGATGAGTCCCCGGGCGGCGAAACCCGCCCGGGCGGCGACCGTCATCGCCGTGCTGTCCGCCGCCCGGCGGGCCTTGAAGCGACCGCGTAGTGCCCATGACTGTGTGCTCATACTCCGCCGATGCCCCCGCCTCCCGGTCCGACACCTGCCCGCGACCGCACGGTGGTCGCGCGTCCGGCGCGCCAGAAGGACCGTGTGCGCGGCGGGCATGCATGGCGAGTGCCCGGGTAGGCGAGGTGTCGTCGGCGACACCGGCGCACGCGGACGGATCCGGGAGGGGAACACCATGACTGCGCAGACCGTGGCGGGCCAGGGGGAGCGGGTGGCGGCGGGGTTGCCCGAGCTGGTCGATCCGGCGGGTGTGGCGCCGCGGGACGCGCGGGAGTTGTCGCGGGTGTTCTTCGGTCGGCTGGCGGTGCTGGAGGAGGGTACGCCGGAGTTCCAGTACGCGCGGAACACGCTG
>NZ_BMUE01000021.1 GCF_014650035.1 Streptomyces lucensis JCM 4490
ACAAATATTGGGAAAACCCCCGCATCATCTGATGCGGGGGTTTTCTGCGTTCAGGGTCATCTACGCTCGACGGTATGCGCTATGACCTGGTCATCTTCGACAACGACGGGGTGCTCGTCGACAGCGAGCCCATCTCCAACCGGCATCTGGCCGCCTATCTGACCGAGCTGGGACACCCGACGACGTACGAGGACTCCATCCGGGACTACATGGGTTCCGCGATGCACCGCATCCACGAACTGGTACTGGAGCGGACCGGGCAGCGGCTGCCGGAGGAATTCGACGACGTCTTCCACGCGCGCGTGTTCGCCGCGTTCGAGCGGGAGTTGCAGCCCGTGCCCGGAGCCTCCGGCGTGCTGGAGAAGCTGGCCGCCGACGGAGTGCCGTACTGCGTCGCCTCGTCCGGGAGCCATGAGCGGATCAGGGTCGGGCACCGGACGACCGGGCTCGACCGGTGGTTCGAGGAGGACAGGATCTTCAGCTCCCAGGACGTGGGCCGGGGCAAGCCGGCGCCCGACCTCTTCCTGTACGCGGCCGAACGGATGGGGACCGCACCCGAGCGGTGCCTGGTGATCGAGGACTCCCCGCTGGGCGTGCAGGCGGCCGTCGCGGCCGGGATGGACGTCTACGGGTTCACCGCGATGACCCCGGCGGCGAAGCTGGCACAGGCCGATCAACTCTTCTCCACCATGGGCGAGTTGGCCGACCTGCTGGTATGACCCGCGGCATCCGTCCGTGCCTGACATTTGTCATGCGGACCTCCGGATGATCGTTCCTACCGCCGTGCCCCGTCCGGCGGCGAGACTGAGGGCATGACGAAGACCACGGGGAACCAGGGCCGCAGCGAGAACCGGAGCCGGACGCAGAACCCGAGCATGCTGGAGAACCTCAAGCCGCTGCTGGTGGACGTGGCGGTGCCGATCGGCACGTACTACCTCCTCAAGGGGACCTTCGGGATGAGCACCTTCGCGGCGCTCGCCTGGAGCAGCGTGGTGCCGGCCGTGCGGACCGTGTGGAGTGTCGTGAGGGAGCGGACGACCAACGCGCTCGCGCTCCTCACCCTGGTGGTGAACGTCGTGAGCCTGGTGGCGAGTTTCGTGTCCGGCGACCCGCGGCTGATGCTCGCCAAGGACGGCGCGGTCAGCAGCACCATGGCGATCGGGATCCTGGTGTCGGTGGCGGCCGGCAAGCCGATGATGACCGCCGGGATGAAGCCCTTCCTCGTCAAGGGCGACCCGGACCGGGAGACCGCCTGGGAGCGGCTCGCCTCCGGAACGGCGTCCGGTTCGGCCCTCTTCCGGCGCAAGGAGCGGGCGTTCTCGCTGGTCTGGGGGACCGCCCTGCTGCTGGAGAGCGTCGCCCGGGTCGTCGGCGCCTACACACTCCCCGTGGACACCATGGTCTGGCTCGGCACGGTCGTCATCGCGGTGGTGCTGACGATCGCGTTCGTGGTCGGCGGTGGTGTCGCGGCCGAGCCCATGGCACGGCTGCTCGCCGCCGAGGTGGAGGCGGGCAAGGAGGCGGGTACGCCCGGCCGGCAGCCCGAACTGGCCGTCGCCGCCTGAACCGCGCCGAACGAAGCTGAAGGAAATTCACCTTTGGCGGGATCTACCAACAGGTAGCCCGGGGCCCTACGCTCGCCGCCATGACCGATGTGCTGTGGCGCGGCAGGGCCTCGCTGGCGTTCAGCTTCTTCGCCCAGGGCGTCACGTTCGCCCTGCTGGTCACGCGCATCCCGGCCATCCAGGACCGGTACGGCGTCTCCGACGCCCTGTTGCCGGTCTTCCTGGCCGCCGTCCCCGTGCTGGCCGGAGCCGGCAGTGTCACCACCGAGCAGCTCGTGAAGCGGGTGCGGCCCAGCCGGCTGCTGCGCTGGTCCCAGCCCGTGGTGCTGCTGGCGCTCCTCGCGGTCGGTGCCGGCGGCCACGGCCAGGTGGCCGCGCTGGCGCTGGCGCTGGGCGCCTTCGGCCTGGCCGTGGGGGCGCTGGACGCCTCCATGAACATGCTCGGGGTCAGCCTGCAGCGGACGTACGGGCGCAGCATCATGCTGGGCTTCCACGCCGTCTACAGCCTGGGCGGGATCGCCGGTGCCTCACTGGCCTGGGCCGGGGCGCACTGGCACCTCGCGCTCTGGGTGTCGTACCTGCCGGTGGTGGTCCTGCTGCTGCCGGCCGTCCTGGTGGGCAGCCGGTGGTACGCCGACGGTGGGGACGCGGAGCCCGCAGCGGAGCCGGCCGGCCGGCGCGGGGGCGTCGTCTTCAAGCTGCTGCTCCCGCTGTGCCTGGTGATGTCGTTCGCCTACATCGGTGACTCGACCGTCTCCAACTGGAGTGCCAAGTACCTGCAGGACGTGCTGGGCAGCTCGGAGCAGCTGGCGACCGTGCCGTACAACGTCTACATGGTGACCACGCTGGTGGGACGGGCGGCCGGGGACTTCGGCGTGCGGCGGTTCGGGGCCGTGACGGTCGTACGGCTGGGGACGCTGGTGGCGGCCGGTGGCTTCGCCGTGGTGGCGACGGCGCCCGGGGCGTGGGCCGGGATGCTCGGGTTCACCCTGCTGGGCCTCGGGCTGTGCGTGCTCGTGCCGCAGACGTTCGCGGCGGCGGGACGGCTGTTCCCCGGTTCCTCGGACGCGGCCGTCGCGCGGCTCAACATCTTCAACTACGTCGGATTCCTGATCGGTTCGCCGTTGGTCGGGGCCCTCGGGGACGCCTGGAGCTATCGCGGGGCCATGCTCGTGCCGATGGTGCTGGTGCTGATGACCCTGGTGCACGCCAGGTCGTTCGCCGCTCAACCTGACCGATACGGTGGCGGGCATGAGCGGCCGCGCACAGCTGATGTGGGACGAGGCAGTAACGGGCTATGACTTCGGTGCGGACCATCCGATGGATCCGGTCCGGCTGGAGCTGACCCGGAAACTGGTGGGCGCCTTCGGGCTCGACCGGGAGATGCGGGTCGTCGCGGCGAAACCGGCCGGGGAGTCGACGCTGCGGCTGGTCCACCGGCAGGACTACATCGACGCCGTGAAGGCCGCGTCCGCCGACCCGGGACGGGCCGCCGGGGCGTACGGGCTCGGGACGGTCGACGATCCCGCCTTCGCCGGCATGCACGAGGTGTCCGCGCTGATCGCGGGGCAGTCGGTGGGGGCGGCGGAAGCGGTGTGGCGCGGGGACGCCGAACACGCCGTGAACTTCACGGGCGGGCTGCACCACGCGATGCCGGGAGGCGCGGCGGGGTTCTGCATCTACAACGACGCGGCGCTGGCGATCGCGCGGCTGCTGGAGCTGGGGGCCGAGCGGGTCGCGTACGTGGACGTCGACGTGCACCACGGGGACGGCGTTCAGGCGGCGTTCTGGGAGGATCCGCGGGTTCTGACGATCTCGCTGCACGAGCACCCGCGCACGCTGTTCCCGCAGACCGGGTGGCCGGAGGAGACCGGCGCCGGTGCGGGGGAGGGGGCAGCCGTGAACGTGGCCCTGCCGGCGGGCACCGGGGACGCGGGGTGGGTGCGGGCGTTCCACGCGGTGGTGCCGGAGCTGCTCGCCGAGTTCCGGCCGCAGGTGATCGTTTCGCAGCACGGGGCCGACACGCACTTCGAGGATCCGCTGGCGCACCTCGCCGTCTCGCTGGACGCGCAGCGGGCCGTGCAGGAGGCGTGCCACGAGCTGGCGCACGAGTACGCCGGGGGGAAGTGGGTCGCGCTGGGCGGGGGCGGCTACGCGGTGGTCGAGGTCGTGCCGCGGTCGTGGACGCATCTGGTGGGGATCGCGGCGGGACGGCCGGTCGCTCCGGAGACGGTGATTCCCGAGGGGTGGCGGCAGGAGGTGTTCGCGCGGACCCGGCAGTCGGCGCCGCGGCGGATGACCGACGGACGGTGGCCGGTGCAGTGGGCGTCCTGGGAGGCCGGGTACGACCCCGCCGATCGCCTGGACCAGGCGGTGCGGGCGACTCGGCGGGCGGCGTTTCCGCTGCGGGGGCTGTTGCCTTAAGGGGCTGGTGCCGGGGCCGGTGGGGGAGGTTCACCGCGCCGGCGGGTGCCGCTGCGACCACCCGTGCCGCCCCAGCGGCACGACTGCCCGCAGCTCGGTGAGTGTTCGTGTTAGGCCGACCGTGCGGTTTTCCCGTGGTTCTGCTCCGTCTACTGCGCCGATGGGTCACCATCGCAGCCGTGTCGACCCACGCCGAGCTTCGCGCACACCTCGTGGCCGCTGGGCTGGCCGGGGTCGTCGGGACCTCGCGGGAGGTCAGTCTGCGCAGTTACCGGCTGTTCGCGGCGCGCGATCCGCGCGTACTGATCGGAATCGATCCCGAATGGCCGTGGGAGCAGGAGGACTTGCTCGCGCTGATGGCCGAGAGGTGCGGCGTCTCGGCCGACCCCCGGTACACCCGCGGCCCGGACACCATCGATCCGGAGCGGACGCTGGCCGCACTGGACGGGTTCGCGGACCGGATCGCGGAGGCCGCCCGGCGGGGCGCGCCCGTGCTGTTCGGCACCGGGCACCCGCATCGGCTGCTCGGGTTCTACGCCGGTCTGGCGGACGCGCTCTCGGCGGCGGGGTGTGAGGTGCTCACCCCGGCGCAGGGTCGCTCTGTCGACATATTGACCCGGTTCGGTCTACGCACGTGCCGCCTCGACTACGCACGAGGGGTTGCCCTGGTGCGGGAAGCGGACGGCGGGCGCCCCGGTTGTGAGCCGGGCCTGCACAGTCATTCGCCGCTCCCGGTTCGGGTCGCGCTCGACGCCGCGGCCGAGCGTGGGGGGCCGCTGCCGGAGCTGGTCGTGGGAGACCACGGATGGGTCTGCGGTGCTGGTCAGCTGGGGTTCGAGGCGATCGGGCTGGCCGACACCGACGATCCGGCGCCGTTCGTGGGTGAGGCCCAGGGGAGCGTCTCCGTCGTCGTTCCGGTTGACGACGCCGTACGGTCTGCTCACTACCGCCCACTCACCCGCTACGTGCTCAAACGAGCATGTCTGTCACAGTAGGCCGGTGATGGGTGCACCTCTTCCCCACTCGCATCACCCGCCCCTACATTGGGGAGTGAGCACGCAGCGACGAAGAGTCACCGGAAGGGGAAGCCGGTGGCCGTCGAGTGCGGAAGGTTCAGGTGTGTCATGGCTGCAGCTGGCGAGAGGCCTCTGAACGAGGTTCAGTTCCTTACCGTGGCGGAGGTCGCCACGGTGATGCGAGTGTCGAAGATGACCGTGTACCGGCTGGTGCACAGCGGTCATCTGCCCGCGATCCGGGTGGGGCGATCCTTCCGCGTCCCGGAGCAAGCGGTACACGAGTACCTCCGCGACAGCTATGTGGGGGTGGAAACGGCCTGACGGCACTTCCGGCGAGCCCGGAACCCCCTCGATTACGACCTCAGCGCTCGGTTGGGTAGGCTAGGCCCTCGTAGGTCGTGTGGGCCCATGGCGCCCAAACAACCGAGTGATGAGAAGTGAGCGAGGGTAGTCGTGGGCTCTGTTATCAAGAAGCGGCGCAAGCGGATGGCCAAGAAGAAGCACCGCAAGCTGCTCAAGCGCACGCGCGTTCAGCGTCGCAACAAGAAGTAAGCGGCGCCGCAAGGGCGTGTTCCCGTGGCCTCCCACCAGCACTGGTGGGAGGCCACGGGCATGTCCGGGGACGCGTCCGGGGTACCCGGCATATTCCGATCGGGGAATTCCGTCACCTCGCGCATCGTGCGGTCATCACAGCGCAACACCGACCCGCTAAGTTGGCCGCACACGGGGAACGCGGGATACCGGTAACGCGGGAAGGAAGGCGCTGATCTTGGCGAAGGTCGTGCTCGTCACCGGAGTGGCCCGGCAGCTCGGCGGCCGGTTCGTGCGGCGGATCCAGCGGGACCCGGAGGTCGACCGGGTGATCGCCGTGGACGCGGTGCCGCCGGCGCACCATCTGGGCGGGGCCGACTTCATCCAGGCCGACATCCGCCAGCCGACCATCGCCCGGGTGCTCGCCGAGACGGGCGCCGACACGGTCGTGCACCTGGACGTGACGGGAACGGCCCTGAGCGGCGGCAGCCGGGCCACGGTCAAGGAGACCAACGTCATCGGCACCATGCAGCTGCTGGGCGCCTGCCAGAAGGCGCCCACCGTGCAGCGGCTGGTGGTGAAGTCCAGTACGAACGTCTACGGGTCGGCGCCGCGCGATCCCGCCGTCTTCACCGAGACGACCCCGCCGAAGTCGCTGCCCAGCGGCGGCTTCGCCAAGGACACGGTCGAGGTCGAGGGTTACGTGCGCGGCTTCGCACGGCGCCGTCCGGACGTGGCCGTGTGCGTGCTGCGGTTCGCCAACATCCTCGGGCCGGCGGCGGACACGCCGCTCGCCTCGTACTTCTCGCTGCCCGTCCTGCCGACCGTGTTCGGCTACGACCCGCGGCTGCAGTTCGTGCACGAGGACGACGTGATCGAGGTGCTGCGGCTCGCCTCGCACGAGCCGCGCCGGGGCACCCTCAACAGCGGCACCTTCAACATCGCCGGGGACGGCGCGCTGCTGCTGTCGCAGTGCTCCCGGCGGCTGGGCCGCCCGAGCGTGCCGCTGCTGCTGCCCGCGGTCACCTGGGCCGGCTCCCTGGTCCGTACGCTGGGCATGTCGGACTTCTCACCCGAGCAGATTCGTTTGCTCACTCACGGGCGGGTGGTGGACACGGTTCAGATGCGGGAGACGCTGGGCTTCACGCCCAAGTACACGACGGCACAGACGTTCGCGGACTTCGCGCGCGGTCAGGGTCCGGGGCTGCTGCCGCCGGAGGCCGTCGCGGGGGCCGTCGACCGCATCGCCGCGCTGGCCGCTCGGGGCGGCGGCCGGCCCACGACGCGCAGCGCCAACTGAGGAGCGCAGGAACGATGGCGGACGCCAAGGTCATTCCGTTCGACGACGACCGGTCCCGCGGGGGCGCCGCACAGCGGCCGGCGCGGCGCCGGGGCGCGGGGAGCCGGCGCAAGGGCGCGGACGGTCCGGCGGTGCACGGGGTCGGTGAGAACGGGGGGATGGGCGAGGTCCAGCCGCTGCCGGGCCGGACGCGGGAGGACGAGGCCGTGAGCCGCGAGGAGGAGTCGCGGGAGCCGGCGGGAGCGGGCGGGCGCGACGGCGGCCTGGAGCGGCGTGTGGCGGCCGGGCTGGCCTTCCTGCGGCGCCGGCTGACCGGGGAGTACGAGGTCGACGACTTCGGCTACGACGAGGAGCTGACCGACCAGGTCCTGATGTCGCTGCTGCGGCCGCTGTACGACAAGTACTTCCGGGTCGAGGTGAAGGGCATCGAGAACATCCCGGCCGAGGGCGGGGCGCTGATCGTCGCCAACCACTCCGGGACGCTGCCGCTGGACGGCCTGATGATGCAGGTCGCCGTCCACGACCACCACCCGGCCGGACGTCACCTCCGCCTGCTCGCGGCCGACCTGGTCTTCGTGCTGCCGGTGGTCAGCGAACTCGCCCGCAAGCTGGGGCACACCCTGGCGTGCGCGGAGGACGCCGAACGGCTGCTGAGCCAGGGCGAGCTGGTCGGGGTGATGCCCGAGGGCTTCAAGGGCATCGGGAAGCCGTTCGGCGAGCGCTACAAGCTCCAGCGGTTCGGCCGGGGCGGCTTCGTCTCCACGGCACTGCGGCAGGGCACGCCGATCATCCCGTGCTCGATCGTCGGAGCCGAGGAGATCTACCCGATGATCGGGAACGCCAAGACGCTGGCCCGGCTGCTGGGGTTCCCGTACTTCCCGTTGACGCCGACGTTCCCGTGGCTGGGTCCGCTGGGTGCGATTCCGTTGCCGACGAAGTGGACGATCCAGTTCGGTGAGCCGATCGCGACGGACGGCTATCCGCCGGAGGCCGCGGAGGACCCGATGCTGATGTTCAACCTGACCGACCAGGTCCGCGAGCAGATCCAGCACACGCTGTACAAGCTGCTGGTGCAGCGGAGGTCCGTCTTCTTCTGACCGGGAGCGGGCTTCGGGGCGGCGGTTCGCGGCGGTGTGTCCATGGTGCCGAGGAGCCGGCGGACGGAGTCCGGCGCAGCCGTCCGAAGCCCGCGCAGCGGTGCGAGGGCGGCAGGCAGGAGGGGCCGAGCTGCTGGTGCAGCGGAGGTCCGTCTTCTTCTGACCGCGGTTGCCGGTGTGAGTACGACGATGGGGGCGCCCGGCTCGGGAGGGCGCCCCCATCGGTGTGTCACGGAGTCAGTCGGCGTCCTCGTTGTCGATGCCCAGGCCGGGCAGGAGGCCCGGCAGGAGCGGGGGCAGCGTGACGTCCGGCGCGCTCGTCGGGAGCCGGTCGATGGGCGGTGTGCTGCTGCCCGTGCCGGTGTGGGGCGGGTCGAGCAGGCCGCCGGTGTCGCCGCCGATCAGACCGCCGCCGCTGCTCGCGGTGGCCGAGCCGCTCGGGGTGCCGGGGCTCGCGTGCCTGCCGGAGGACGGCGAGCCGCCGGAGCTGGGCTCGGCCGACCGGTGGGCGCCGGAGGAGTCGGTGGACGTCGGACCGGAGCCGCCCGGCCGCTTGCCGTCGCCGGACTGGGCCGGCTGCTGCGGAAGCAGGGACCGCAGCGGGGCGACCTCTTCGTCTATGGCGTCGAACACCGACGACACCTGGTCCTTGACGTCCCCGAGCTGCACCGGCAGCCTGTCGCTGAGCGCGCTCCACGCCCGCCGGTGGGACTGGGAGAAGCTGGAGAGCGCCTGGATGGGCCCCAGTGAGCCGGGGTCCGCCTCGTAGGCCGCGCGCAGCAGGCGGTGGCCCTCGGTCACGTCGTGCTGCATGCCGGCCAGGGTGCGGCGGATCTCCCCGATGGACTCGTGGTCGAGGTGACCGCCGCGGCCGCGTTCCATCAGCCTGCGGGCCTCGCTCAGCCGGGTGGAGGCCTGGTCGAGGTACGTCTGGCCGCGCTCGTCGTCACCGTCGCTCAGGTAGTTGAGCTTGAAGTCCGCGATGCCGCGTTTGAGGCCGTACAGCGAGTCGCCGGGCAGCGCGTCGGAACTCGCGGCGGCGACCCCGCCGAACGCCCCGGCGGCCACGGTGACGCTGAGCCCGCCCGCGGCGAGCCCTTTGGACAGCCTGCTGCGCGGGCGGAGCTTGCCCAGCGGGCTCGCCCGGTGCGCGCCTCCCGCCCGGTGCGAGCGCTGCCCGGGTACCGGCGTGTCCGCCGCCCCGGTTCCCTCTTGGAGCATGGCCTCCATCGCGGCCACCAGCTGGGCCCGCTGGACGACCTTGACTTCCGGGTCGAGCTGCGGCTTGGGCAGCGCGCCGAGGCCTTCGGCCAGGGTCAGCAGAGCGCCCTGTCCGGAGTGTTCCTCGGTGGCCGGCGGTGTACCCGCCGGTGCTGCGGACTGCTCGGCCGCCGTGTCCCGGTCGGACTGCTCCTCCAGGGCCTGGGCGAAGGCGTTCGCCCGCCGGTGCGCCGATACGTTCGCGATCACAGGCGGCACCTCCTCTCGTCATGACGGTCGACTCCCCCGGGGGTCCGTGACCACAGGGAGCCTGTATCCCGCACAACGACTGGCGCGGCACTTGGGTTACGGACGGCGGATGAATGGATCTGAAAGACAACAGCCCTTCACGCTAAGTGAGTTGAGCGTCGCGCTGAGTGGACGTGACGTTTCGCGTGGCTCAGCGCGCGTCGTCCGGCAGCAACCGGGCGAGCGTGCGTACGGCGCGGTACTGGAGCGTCTTGATGGCGCCCTCGTTCTTGCCCATCACCCGAGCGGTCTCGGCGACCGACAGGCCCTGCAGGAACCGGAGCGTCACGCACTCCTGCTGCTGCGGGTTGAGCCGGCGCACGGCGTCCAGCAGGGCGGCGTTCGACAGGGACTCCAGGACGGAGTCCTCCGGTGAGCGCTCGACCTCGTTGGCGTCGAGCATCTCGCCGGTGGTCACCTCCAGCCGGAAGCGGCTGGACTTGAAGTGGTCCGCGACCAGGTTCCGGGCGATGGTGACCAGCCAGGCGCCGAAGTCGCGGCCCTGCCAGGTGAAGGTGCCGATCCTCCGGAGCGCCCTCAGGAAGGTCTCGCTCGTGAGGTCCTCGGCGGTCGCCTTGCCGCCGACCCGGTAGTAGATGTACCGGTACACGGTGTCGCTGTACTGGTCGTAGAGGCGCCCGAAGGCCTCGGCCTCCCCCGCCTGGGCGCGTTCGACGAGGTCCATCATGCGGGCGCTGTCGCTGTCCGCGGCCGGACGGCGGGCGGTGGCGCCGGAGGAGCGCCCCCGTCTGCCGACCGCGGCGCTGCTCTCGGCCAGCGCGTAGCACGGGCCGACGGGCGCGGCGGTGGCTAGGGCGGGGACGGCGTACGCGGTGGGGACGAGGCCGCGCATCGTCTCTTTGACCAACGCGACTGTTGCGCGCAGCGTAGCCAGGCCCGAGGCGTCAACCCCGACGTGTGGGTACACGGGACTCCCAGAGGCAGAGCTTCCATCACGTGCAGTCCCGGACCGTTCACTCGTCGTAGCGACGAGAGGGGTCCGGTTTGCGTCTGAGGAGAATAACGCTTCGTGCAGGCACTGCTACACCCAGTTGCTCAAATCACCGATTACGTCGCTTCCGTAGCCGAGTGACGCACTATCAGGTGCCTGAAAATGATCGGTTGTTGAGCGGAATGGGGCGTGTTTCGGCGAAGTACGGGGCGTGTTGAAGTGGCCGCGGCATAATTCCGGCGCGCGGGACGTGAGGTGGGGCCGCGGGACGTGAGGTGGGGCCGCGGGACGTGAGATCGGCCCGCAGGAGGTGAGGCGGGCGCCCGGGACGTGGGGCGGCGGGGCGGCGGCGTCCGCCGGGTCCGCTAGCGGCGGCGCCGGCTGAGGGCGATGGCCGCCGCGGTGCCGCCGGCGACCGCGCCGACGCCGGCCGCCGCCGGAATGCCGACCTTCGCCGCCTTCCTGCCCGTGCGGTAGTCCCGCAGGCGCCAGTCCTTCTCGCGGGCGTGCTTGCGGAGCTTGGCGTCGGGGTTGATGGCGTAGGGGTGGCCGACCAGGGACAGCATCGGGATGTCGTTGTGGCTGTCGCTGTAGGCCGCGCAGCGGGAGAGGTCCAGCCCTTCCGCCATGGCCAGGGCGCGGACCGCCTCCGCCTTCGCCGGCCCGTGCAGCGGTTCGCCCACCAGCTTGCCCGTGTAGACGCCGTCGACCGACTCCGCGACCGTGCCCAGCGCGCCGGTCAGGCCCAGGCGGCGGGCGATGACCTGCGCGATCTCGACCGGGGCGGCCGTGACGAGCCAGACCTTCTGTCCGGCGTCCAGGTGGGCCTGGGCCAGGGCGCGGGTGCCCGGCCAGATGCGGTCGGCCATGTACTCGTCGTAGATCTCCTCGCCGATCGTCTGCAGCTCGGCGACGCGGTGGCCCTTGACGATCGACAGCGCGGAGTCGCGGGCGTCCTGCATGTGCTCCGGGTCCTCGACCCCGGCCAGCCGGAACCAGGCCTGCTGCCAGGCGAACCTGGCGAGGTCGCGCGTCTCGAAGAACTTCCGCTTGTACAGCCCGCGGCCGAAGTGGAACAGCGCGGCGCCCTGCATCACCGTGTTGTCGAGGTCGAAGAAGGCGGCCGCCCGGTCGTCGCCGAAGACCGGGAACTCCGGTTCCTCCTCGACGGCCTGCGGGATCTCCTGCGCCTCCTGGGAGGACTTGCGGGCAGCCTCCGCCGAGGCCTCGCCTGCCAACACGCTCCGCGCCGTGGCGGAGCGCCTACGGGGGGTGAGCCATCCTAGAGCGGCCATGCCCGTGAGCATAGCCAGTCTGTTCGGTGCTTCCGGATCCGAGACGTCGCCGGGGTGTGAACTCCGGGTTGCCGGTTCGACGGGGAACGGGCCGGTGGCCGAGGGGGGAGCGTGCGGCGCGGCGCGCGAGAATGGCCGGTATGAGTCCCCTCTTCCGACGTAAGGCCGCGCCCAGCGAGCGGCTGGTCACCCTCATCCGCAAGCCCGGCTGCCACCTGTGCGACGACGCCGAGGTCGTGATCGGCAAGGTCTGCGGCGAACTCGGCGTGCCGTGGGAGCAGAAGGACATCACCGAGGACCAGGCCCTGCACGACCGGTACTGGGAGCAGATCCCCGTCGTGCTGATCGACGGTGAACAGCACACCTTCTGGCGCGTGAACGAGGAGCGACTGCGCCGTGCACTGACCGACTAGTCCAAACCGGTCCGAATGTGACTTAGGATCGACGGCAGTCAGATCTCGGGGGCGGGATTCGTGAGGAGAGTGTGCGGTTTTGCCCCCAGTAATGAAGGAGTACCGGTGCGTATGCGCCGGTTCCCGGCGAGGGCGCCGCAGTCGCGTGACCCCGGTCACTTCTGCCGGGCAAATCGGACACAATCTTTGTGCACGCGTTCACAAAGACATAGCCTGCTGTCGACGGGGCGGTCCGGGGACGTATGACCGCCCACAGCCCCGCTCTACCCGCAGGAGCACCGTGGCAACTGGCCGAACACACCGACCGGCGACCCGTAGCCGAGGGATCCCCGAGGCCACCGTCGCCCGTCTTCCGCTGTACCTCCGAGCCCTGACCGCGCTGTCCGAGCGCTCGGTCCCCACGGTCTCCTCCGAGGAGCTGGCCGCGGCGGCGGGGGTCAACTCCGCCAAGCTGCGCAAGGACTTCTCGTACCTGGGCTCCTACGGAACGCGCGGTGTCGGCTACGACGTGGAGTATCTCGTCTACCAGATCTCCCGCGAACTCGGCCTCACCCAGGACTGGCCGGTTGTCATCGTCGGTATCGGCAACCTCGGCGCGGCGCTGGCCAACTACGGCGGCTTCGCCTCCCGTGGCTTCCGCGTCGCCGCGCTGATAGACGCCGACCCGGCCATGGCCGGCAAGCCCGTCGCCGGCATCCCGGTGCAGCACACGGACGACCTGGAAAAGATCATCGAGGACAACGGGGTGTCCATCGGCGTCATCGCCACCCCCGCCGGCGCCGCCCAGCAGGTCTGCGACCGGCTCGTGGCCGCCGGGGTGACCTCCATCCTGAACTTCGCGCCGACCGTCCTGTCCGTCCCGGACGGCGTCGACGTGCGCAAGGTCGACCTCTCCATCGAGCTGCAGATCCTCGCCTTCCACGAGCAGCGCAAGGCCGGCGAGGAGACCGCGGCAGGCGACGGTGCCCTGCCCGCCGCCACCGCGCCCGCCGTGGCCGCCGACGACTCCACCGACCAGGGGCCCGACGGGGACGTACCCGCGGTGATGCCGGCATGAGCCTCCTCGTCGTAGGCCTCAGTCACCGCAGCGCCCCGGTCAGCGTGCTGGAGCGGGCCGCGCTGAACGCGGACGCCCAGGGCAAGCTGGCGCAGGACACGGTCGCCGCCGAGCCCGCCACCGAGGCCGCGGTACTCGCCACCTGCAACCGCATCGAGCTCTACGCCGACGTGGACAAGTTCCACGCCGGTGTCGCCGAGCTGTCCACGCTGCTCGCCCAGCACAGCGGCGTCGGCCTCGAGGAACTGACCCCCTACCTCTACGTGCACTACGAGGACCGGGCCGTCCACCACCTGTTCTCGGTGGCCTGCGGTCTCGACTCGATGGTCGTCGGCGAGGGCCAGATCCTCGGCCAGATCAAGGACTCCCTGGCCCGCGCCCAGGACCTGCACACCGCGGGCAGGCTGCTGAACGACCTGTTCCAGCAGGCCCTGCGCGTCGGCAAGCGCGCCCACTCCGAGACCGGCATCGACCGCGCCGGGCAGTCCCTGGTCACCTTCGGCCTGGAGCAGCTCGCCGCCGGCGCGCCGGTCACCGGCTGGGCAGAGGGCCGCAAGGCGCTGGTCATCGGCGCCGGGTCGATGTCCTCGCTGGCCGCCGCCACGCTCGCGCGGGCCGGTGTCGCCGAGGTCGTCGTCGCCAACCGCACCTTCGAGCGCGCCGAACGGCTCGCCCGCATACTCGCCGAGGGCGACGACACCCGGGTGACCGCCCGCGCGGTGACGATGGACGCGGTACCGGGCGAACTGACACGTGCCGACGTCGTCGTCTCCTGTACCGGGGCGACGGGACTCGTGCTCACGGCGGACGCGGTCGCGCAGGCGGTCGAGGGCCGCACGGGGCAGCCCGCCGCCGAGGTCTCCGACGGCGCCCGTCCGGCCGGGAGGGGCAAGGCCCCGCTGCCGGCCGCCGGCGCCGACGACAACTGCCCGCTGGACCTGGCCGCCGTGCAGCCCGGCTTCTCCCTGATGGGCGAGGCCGCCGTGGCCGGCATGGACGCGGCCACCCTGGAGCAGCACGCGGCCTGGGTCGCGGGCGGCGCCGTCGACCGCCGGGACCGCCGTACGCCCGAGGCGGACGCCGAGCTGATCACCGCGCTCGCCGCGACCGCCGCCACCGTCGGCCGGATCCCCGAGCGGCGCAGGCCCGAACCGGTCGCCGGCATCCCGCGCCCGGTGCCCTCCCTGTTCCTCCTCGACCTGGCCATGCCCCGCGACATCGACGCGGCCGCGCACCGGCTGGCCGGGGTGCGCCTGGTGGACATCGAGTCCCTCGCCGAGGCCTCCGCCGACGCGCCGATGGCTGCCGATGTCGACCAGGTCCGGCGTATCGTCTCCGACGAGGTCGCGGCCTTCGGGGCGGCCCAGCGGGCGGCGCACATCACGCCGACCGTGGTCGCTCTGCGCAGCATGGCCGCCGACGTCGTCGCCGGTGAGATCGCGCGCCTCGACGGACGTCTGCCCGACCTGGACGAACGCCAGCGCGGCGAGATCCGACAGGCCGTGCACCGGGTCGTCGACAAGCTGCTGCACGCGCCGACCGTAAGGGTCAAGCAGCTCGCGGCCGAACCCGGCGGCGCCGGGTACGCGGACGCGCTGCGCACCCTGTTCGACCTCGATCCCGAGACGGTGGCCGCCGTCTCCCGGGCCGGGGACAGCACAGACAAGAAGGACCGACCGGCATGACAGAGAAGGCTTTGAGGCTGGGGACCAGGCGCAGCAAGCTCGCCATGGCCCAGTCCGGGCAGGTGGCGCAGGCCGTCACCCGGGTGACCGGGCGGCCCGTCGAGCTGGTCGAGATCACCACGCACGGCGACGTCTCCCGCGCACACCTCACGCAGATAGGCGGCACCGGTGTGTTCGTCACGGCGCTGCGCGACGCGCTGCTCGCGGGCGAGGTGGACTTCGCGGTTCATTCGCTCAAGGACCTGCCGACCACGCAGCCCGAGGACCTGGTCCTGGCCGCCATACCGGAGCGCGAGGACCCCCGCGACGTGATCGTCGCCCGGGACGCGCTGAAGTTCACCGACCTCGCGGCGTCCGCCCCGAACGGGGTCGCCCGCATCGGCACCGGTGCGCCGCGCCGCATGGCGCAGCTGAACGCGTACGCCCGCGCCCACGGACTGGACCTGGAGACGGTCCCGATCCGGGGCAACGTCGACACCCGCATCCGGTACGTCCGCGACGGCGAACTGGACGCGGTCGTCCTGGCCGCCGCCGGACTCAACCGGCTCGGCCGGATCGACGAGGTGACCGACTTCCTGTCGGTCGACACGGTTCTGCCCGCCCCCGGCCAGGGGGCCCTGGCGATCGAGTGCACCGCGGACGACGCGGACCTGATCGCCGCGCTCGGCGCACTCGACGACCCGTTCACGCGGGCCGCCGTCACCGCCGAACGGTCACTGCTCGCCGCCCTGGAGGCCGGCTGCAGCGCCCCTGTGGGCGCGCTGGCCGACCTTCCCCCACTCTCGGCTCCGCTCGAGCGGGGGGACCCCCATGCCGACGAACAGATTGTCAAGGAAATGCGCCTGCGCGGCGTCGTCGGCACGACCGACGGCACCCGCACGGTGCAGCTGTCCACCACCGGTCCCGTGCCCCAGACGCACGACCAGGCGATGGCACTCGGGCGCGAACTCGCCACCGAGATGCTCGACCAGGGCGCGGCCGGTCTGATGGGGGAGCGAGCACATTGAGCCCCACCACCCTTCCCGCCGGCCTCGAACACGGGCACGTCACCTTCCTGGGTGCCGGACCCGGGGATCCGGGACTGCTGACTCTGCGCGCCGTGGAGGCGCTGTCGCACGCGGACGTTCTGGTCGCCGAGCACGAGGTGCTCGACGTGATCCGGACGCACGCACGGCAGGGCGTCTCCGTCGTGCCCACGGACGACGACGCCTCGTCGGTGTCGCCGCCGGGCACGGGCACGCCCCAGCTCACGGTCGTTGACAGCGCGTCAACAGCCGCTGCGCTCCCGTCTCCTGCCCGCGATGCCGCTCATCTTGTCATGGAGGCCGCGCGGGGCGGCAGGCGGGTCGTCCGTGCGGTGTCCGGGGACCCGGGACTAGATACGTACGCGGCCGAGGAAATGCTCGCCTGCGCCGCGGCCGGTGTTCCCTTCGAGGTCGTCCCCGGTGTCGCGGCCGCGGTCGGCGTGCCCGCGTACGCCGGTGTGCCGCTGCGGGACGCCGAGGGCGCGGACGTCCGCTTCGTCGACGCCCGTACCGCCTCCGACCGCTGCTGGACGGAGGTGGGCGCCTCCGACGGGACGGTGGTCGTCTCCACGACGCTGGACGCGGTGGCGGCCGCGGCGGGCGAGCTGGTGTCGGCCGGCCGCAAGCCGGACACCCCGCTGACGGTCACGGTCGCCGGTACGACGACGCGCCAGCGCACCTGGGCCGCGACCCTCGGCACGATCGCCCAGACCCTGAAGCAGGCGAAGGTCCTGCCGTCCCCCGAGGGCGGCCGGCCGGTCATAGCCGTGGTCGGCGAGCGTTCCGCCGCCGCCCGGCGCGACCAGCTGTCGTGGTTCGAGTCCAAGCCGCTGTTCGGCTGGAAGGTGCTCGTGCCGCGTACGAAGGAGCAGGCGGCGTCGCTCTCCGACCAGCTGCGCTCCTACGGCGCCGTGCCGCACGAGGTGCCGACGATCGCGGTGGAGCCCCCGCGCACCCCGCAGCAGATGGAACGGGCGGTCAAGGGCCTGGTCACGGGCCGCTACGAGTGGATCGCCTTCACGTCCGTCAACGCGGTGAAGGCGGTCCGGGAGAAGTTCGAGGAGTACGGCCTTGACGCTCGGGCTTTTGCGGGTATCAAGGTGGCTGCGGTGGGCGAGCAGACGGCCAAGGCCCTCATCGCCTTCGGCGTGAAGCCCGATCTGGTCCCGAGCGGGGAGCAGTCGGCCGCCGGCCTCCTGGAGGACTGGCCGCCCTACGACCCGGTCTTCGACCCGATCGACCGCGTCTTCCTCCCCCGGGCCGACATCGCCACCGAGACCCTCGTGGCCGGCCTGATCGAGCTCGGCTGGGAGGTCGACGACGTCACGGCCTACCGCACCGTGCGCGCCTCGCCGCCCCCGGCGGAGACGCGCGAGGCGATCAAGGGGGGCGGCTTCGACGCGGTCCTGTTCACCTCGTCCTCCACGGTCCGCAACCTGGTCGGCATCGCGGGCAAGCCGCACAACGTGACGGTCATCGCCTGCATCGGCCCGGCGACGGCCAAGACGGCCGAGGAGCACGGCCTGCGCGTGGACGTGATGGCTCCCGAGCCCTCGGTCCACAAGCTGGCGGAGGCCCTGGCCGACTTCGGCGCCAAGCGCCGCGCCGCCGCCCTGGAGGCCGGCGACCCGGTCACCCGCCCGAGCGAACGCCGCCCGGGCGCGCGGAGGCGCCGCACGTCGACCTGACCGTCGGCGAAGCCTTGCCCCAGGGGCGCCCGGATCTTCCGGGCGCCCCTGGGGCGTCTGTACGGGCGAACCGCGACGGGCCTCGCCGGCATGCCATGATTCCGGCCATGGGTGAGCACGCGGGGATCGTCTGGTGGCGGCGGAGTCTGTGGAACGGAGCCCGGTGCGTGCCCGTGGTGCTGACGCTGGCTCCGGGAGGGGTGTCCGCCCGGGGCCGGGACGGAGAGGTCGTCTTCCAGGGGGACCCCCGGGAGGTCGAGGGGCGGCTCACGCGGCTCGGCACCCTGGTCGTCCGTGTCGCGGGGAAGCGGTACGCCCTCGTAGGGCGGGGCGGGGACCTGTCTCCCGCGCCGAGCGCCGGGCAGGTGGCGGCCGTGGAGCCCTTCGCCACGGCGTCCGGGGCGGGCGGGGGCGCGGTCGACCAGCTGCTCAACGGCGGTGCCGCGGGGCGGATGCGGGAGTGGCGCGACCGGTTCGCGGCTGTCGGGGCGCGGCTGGGGTGACCCTCGCGCCGCCGGTGCGGTCACGCCGACTGCGCGTCGGCAAAGGCACGGGTGGGACGGGCGTAGCGTAGGCGGTATGACGAAGTACGGATCCTTTCCCGGTACGCGTCCCCGGCGGCTGCGCACGTCGCCCGTCATGCGGCGGATGGTCGCCGAGACGCGACTGCACCCCGCCGACTTCATCCTCCCGGCCTTCGTCCGGGAGGGCGTGAGCGAGCCGGTTCCCATCGCCGCCATGCCCGGCGTCGTGCAGCACACGCGGGACAGCCTGAAGAAGGCCGCCGCGGAGGCCGTGGAGGCCGGGATCTCCGGGATCATGCTGTTCGGGGTGCCCGAGGAGGCCAAGAAGGACGCCCAGGGCACGGTCGGCACCGACCCGGACGGGATCCTCCAGGTGGCGCTGCGCGACGTGCGGGCCGAGGTCGGCGACGACCTGCTCGTCATGTCCGACCTGTGCCTGGACGAGTTCACCGACCACGGGCACTGCGGCGTGCTGGACGCCGAGGGGCGCGTCGACAACGACGCCACCCTGGAGCGGTACGCGGAGATGGCGCAGGTGCAGGCCGACGCCGGCGCCCACGTCGTCGGGCCCAGCGGGATGATGGACGGTCAGATCGGCGTCATCCGGGACGCGCTGGACCAGATCGGGCGGGAGGACGTGGCGATCCTCGCCTACACCGTCAAGTACTCCTCCGCCTTCTTCGGCCCCTTCCGCGAGGCCGTGGCGTCGTCGCTGAAGGGCGACCGCAAGACCTACCAGCAGGACCCGGCCAACTGGCGCGAGTCCCTGCGGGAGCTGGAGCTGGACCTCGCCGAGGGCGCCGACATGGTGATGGTCAAGCCGGCCGGCCCGTACCTGGACATCCTGGCCCGCGTCGCCGACAGCGTGGACGTACCCGTCGCCGCCTACCAGATCTCCGGCGAGTACTCGATGGTCGAGGCCGCCGCCGAGCGGGGCTGGATCGACCGGGACCAGGCCATCCTCGAGGCCCTGACCGGCATCAAGCGGGCTGGTGCCCGCAACATCCTCACCTACTGGGCGACCGAGGTGGCGCAGAAGCTGCGCTGAACGCGTACGGGCGACGACCGGGGTGGCGCGCGAGGCCGCGCCACCCCGGTCGACCCGTACGGGGGATCACCAGCTGAGCACGTCGTCGATGCTCTGCTGCCAGTAGGTCACCTTCAGCGTGCTGTCGTAGTACACGCCCTTGGCCGGCAGCGACGGGGTCGCGGCGGGGCCGCCGTCGCTGTTCGGGGTGCGGCCCTGGAAGCCCACCGTCAGCTTGTGGGCGGTCATGCCGCCGCTGCCGCTGCCGTCGGCGGCCGACAGCAGGACGCCCGCGTAGCCGGACTCGCCGGGCCTGAGGGTCGTCACGGCCTGGGGGTGCGTGGCCTCGTCGGCCTGCGGCACCCACTGCATCTCGTCGAAGCGCAGCACCGGGTGGTACGGCAGCATGCACGTCTTGCGGCCGGTGTTCTTCACCGTGATCAGCATGTGGTTGAGGGGCCTGGACATCGGCTGGGCGGTGACCGTCGTGTTGGAGCCGTTGCACAGGATGTTCGTGGGGCCGGGGTCGGCGGCGGAGCCGGTCGCCTTGGCCGAACCGCTCGTGCCGGAGGCCGGCTTGGAGCCGGAGCCGGAGCCGGAGCCCTTGCCCGACGCCGAACCGCTTCCGTTCGCGGTGCCGGTCGCGCCCGTCGACCGGGCGGTGCCGCTGTCGGACGCGGGCTGGGCGGAGGAGACGGAGGACGAGGCCGCCTTCGAGGAGGACACCGGGGCGGCCCCCTCGTCCTTCGTCCCCGACCCGCTTCCGCAGGCCGTGAGCGCGAGGCCGGCGAGGGCGACGCCGGTGGCGGCGAGCAGGGGGGTACGGCGCGTACGCATGTCAGGTCCTCTTTCGAGTAGGGGATGGCCCGGCCGCTCGACCGGTCGTCGGGAGCGGCTCGCTGAGCTGTCCACAGCCTGTGACACGATCTGTCCCAGGCGCCAGATCCGACGGGTCATCAGGGACAATGGAACGCCGAAAGCGGTTCTGAGCTGGGCAGACGTTCCAGCCCTGGAACGGGGGAACGGAACGGAAGGTGGGGGGAAGGGTGTCGGAAGGCACTGCGGGTGACCTGTTCGCAGGCTTACTGCGGGAGCTGAAGGACCGTTCGGGACTCAGCTACGGAGCGCTCGCCAAGCGGCTGCACACGAGTACGTCGACGCTGCACCGGTACGTCAACGGTGACGCCGTGCCGGCGGACTACGCGCCGGTGGAGCGGCTGGCCCGCGTCTGCAGGGCGACCCCGGAGGAACTGGTCGAGCTGCACCGCCGGTGGGTGCTGGCGGACGCGTCGCGCGGGCAGAAGGGCGGCTCGCAGGAGGCCCGGGAGGTTCGACCGGTCGGCGGTTTCACGGGTCCGGACCCGGATGACCCACCCTCAGCGGCGGCTTCCTCAGCCCCCGTCGATCCCCTACCCGCTCCCGCGCCGGAGGACGAGCCCGAACCCGCCCCCGCCGTGGCGGAGAAGAGCGGTCCGGACACACGGCGCCGGACCCGAGTCGCTGTCGTCGCCGGTGTCGCCGCCGCGGCGGTCCTCGGTGCCGTGGTGCTGGCCGTGAGCCTCCCCTCCGGCGGCCCGGCCGGCGGCGACGGCAAGGCCGTGGGCGCGGCTGGGGCGTCCAGCCCGGTGCCCGGCCGTCCGCACGCCTCGGCGAAGCCCAGCCACCGCGGCTCGACCTCGGCGTCCCCCTCCGCCTCCGCCTCCCCGTCGGCGTCCGCGCCGGCCGAGGGCGGCCCGAAGGCGGACGGCGAACACGGGGCCACGCCTCGCGCCGCCGACGGCGCCGCTCCCCTGACCGTGTCCACCGACGCGCACTCCTGGTACAGCCCGTGCGACGGGCGCTACCTGATCAACCGGCCCCCGGCGCGGGTCTCCCCGCCGCCCACCGAGGCCGACGCGCCCGCCTGGGTGGCCGCGCACGGCGCCGTCGCCTCCGAGAACCAGGAGGTGTCGCTCACCGTGCAGGGCACCGGGCGGTCGACCGTGGTGGTCAAGAGCCTGAGGGTCGTGACGGCCGCCAAGCACGCACCGCTCGCCTGGAACGACTACGTCATGGCCTACCCGGGCGTCGGCTGCGGCGGCGGCGTGCCGACCCGCTCCTTCACCGTCGCCCTCGACGCCGCCCGCCCGGCGGTCGTGCCCGAGGCGGGGCACCGCGACTTCCCGTTCAAGGTGAGCGAGTCGGACCCCGAGGTGTTCCACATCAAGGCGGACGCCTCCGCGTACGACGTGAGCTGGTACCTGGAGCTGGCCTGGTCCAGCGGCTCCCGGCAGGGCGTGCTGCGGGTCGACGACCACGGCAGGCCGTTCCGCACGAGCGGCAACAACGGCCGCCCGGGCTACGAGTTCCCGCTGGGCGGCTCGGGCTGGGTCAAGGAGGGCACGACGCAGTGAGAAGGGCACGGGGCACGACCCGGTGGTGAGGGCACGGGGCACGACCCGGTGGTGAGCGGACGCGTGAGGGCTGTCCGAAACACGGACGGGTGCTGGCGGACGCACGAGCGCTGTCCGGATCACGGAACGATCGGTGTAACCGGCACACGACTGCCTACGCTGCGGACCCAGACGACGACCGCACCGGAGGAGAGCCCGCGCCATGACCGTCGCCGAACCCGCACCGCCCCGCGCCCCCGTCCCGCCGCTCGCCGCGCGCGCCCGCGGCGTGGGCGGTTCCCCCGTGCGTGACATCCTCGCGGTCACCGCGCGCCCCGAGGTCATCAACTTCGCGGGCGGCCTACCGGCGCCGGAACTGTTCGACCGCGACGGCATAACCGCCGCGTTCCAGGAGGTGCTCCAGCGGCAGCCGGACCGGGCGCTGCAGTACTCCACCACCGAGGGCGAGCCGTCGCTGCGGGCCGGGCTGGCGTCCCGCGTCACCGCCGGGGGCCTGCCGACCGGCCCCGACGACCTGCTGATCACCACCGGTTCGCAGCAGGCGCTGTCCCTCCTGGCGACCGCCCTGCTCGAACCCGGCGACACGGTCCTGGTCGAAAGCCCCTGCTACCTCGCGGCACTTCAGGTCTTCGCCCTGGCCGGCGCCCGGGTGGTGGCCGTGCCGGGCGACGCGGACGGAGTGGACCCGCGGGCCCTCGAGGAAGCGGCCGGCCGGGAGCGTCCGAAGCTGCTCTATCTCGTCCCCACCTTCCAGAACCCCACCGGCCGGACGATGCCCGCGGCGCGCCGCGCGGCGGTCGCCGCCGTGGCCGCCCGCCGGGGGCTGTGGATCGTCGAGGACGACCCGTACGGCGAACTCCGCTACGACGGCGAGCGCGTCCCGTGGATCGCGTCCCTCCCGGGCGCCGAGGACCGGACGGTCCTGCTCGGCTCCCTCTCCAAGGTGATGGCCCCCGGCCTGCGCCTGGGCTGGCTCCGCGCCCCCGCCGGACTGCGCCGGGCCTGCGCGGTCGCCAAGCAGGCGGCCGACCTGCACACCCCGACCCTCAACCAGCTCGCCGCCGCCCGCTACCTGGACGTGCTGGACGCGCACGTGGAGCGGGTGCGGGCCGTCTACGGCGCACGCCGGGACGCCATGCTGGCGGGGCTGCCGGACGCCCTTCCGGCCGGCTCGGTGTGGAGCCGGCCGGAGGGCGGCATGTTCCTGTGGGCGCGGCTGCCGGAGTCCTACGACACGCACGCGCTGCTTCCCCGGGTGGTCGAGCAGAACGTCGCCTACGTCCCCGGCGCGCCCTTCTACGCGGGCGAGCCCGACCGCTCCACCCTGCGGCTCTGCTTCGTCACACAGACCCCGGAGGAGATCGCGGAGGGCCTGCGCAGACTGGGCCGGGGGCTCGGCGGCTGAGGGCCGCCGGGGGCGCCGGAGGTGCCGGTGGTCAGTCCCACCAGAAGTACCAGCTGTGCTCGCCGATGAGCTCCTTGGCATAGGCCCGCAGATCGCCGCCCCGCGCGAAGTTGTCCGGGCAGAAGGCGAAGTGCTCGGCCGCCACCGCCTCGGCGCCGGCCAGGGTCGTGGGCGGCGCGGCCACCGACACCGCCAGGACGTCGAAGCCGAGGGCGACGACCCGTATGCCGAAGCGGTCCTCCCAGGAACGGAGGACCGCGCACAGGCGCGCCACGTCGTTGTCGTGGTTGAGCGGGCCGGTCCAGCCGATGGCGGCCGGGATGTCCGCGGAGCGCCGGGACGGGACGAGGGCCGGGCGCGGGTCCTTGAACCAGGTCTCCTCGGCCAGGGAGTCGGCCAGCCGCGCGGCACACGTGCCCGGGTCGACGGTGAGCGTGCCGGCCGGAGCCAGGCCCGGCCACGCCGGCCCGAACGGCGCCAGCGTCTCGGCGAGTTCCTCGTCGAACCCGTCCTCGTCGTCCTCGTCCTCCCAGTACTCGGCGAGGACCTCCTCCGGGTCGTGGTCCCCGGGGTAGGACATGTCGTCGGGCATCAGCTCCCAGTCGGCCGGTCCGCTGCGGACCCCGCCCAGATCGACGAGGACCGGCAGCAGTCCGGCCCGCGCCGCGGGTGCGGCCAGGGCGGCCCAGGTGCCGGGAGCGGCCTGCTTGTCCGCGTACCACAGCAGGGGTTCGCGCCGGGCACCGTCGGTCGTGTCGACCAGCCGGCCGGGCGGGAGCTGGAGTCCGAGGGAACGCCCGCTCGGGTCGGTCGCCAGCCGGGGCAGCGGGTTCGGAAGAGTCGCCATGACGGTGACTGTAGGGGCGGGCACTGACAGTGGGGGTGCGGTGAAGGCGGTCGCCGGGACAACGGCTCCGATGGCATGATCACGTCCGTCGCAACGCGTGCAACAGATGGTGAATACGGGGGTGTTGGCATGCTTTCGCGCCGCACGACGCGGACCGCGCGAATCCTGGCGCCGGTGGGCGTCGTACTCGGCCTGCTCACGGCCTGCGGAGGCGGTGGCTCCGGTGACGCGGGCGGCCAGGACGGCGGCACGCACCGGAGCGGCGGTGGTCAGCAGAGCAAGGCCAAGCCGTACGACCCGCCGCTGAAGTTCGAGTACCCGGCCGCGCAGCATGTCGTCAGCGGCCGGTGGACCGTACGGCTGGACGGGACCACCGCGTACGCCGTCTCCGACGACCAGGTGAAGGCCGTGGACGTCCTCGACGGCAAGGAGCGCTGGACCGCGGGGCCGAAGGGCGCGGCGACCCGGGACACCGGCTACGCCACCGGCGAGATGGCCCGCCCCACCCTGACCGAGATCGACGGCAGGCGCGCGGTCCTCGCCGCGTTCGGGGTCACCACGCCCGGCTCGGGCACCACGCCCGACCGGAACTCCGTCGAACTCGCCGCCCTGGACGCCGGGTCCGGCAGGCGGCTGTGGACGGCCACCGTCGACCGTCCCGAGAGCGGGGCGAAGGGCGCCCCCGTACTCGTCGGCACCGACGGCACCGCCCACGCCGTCGTCGAGCTGGGCGGGGACGGCGACGCCGTCACCCTGGGCATCTCACTGGACAGCGGCAAGGTCGCCTGGACGGCCAAGGGCTTCGCCGCGAAGTTCGTCGACGGCGGGACGGTCGTCGGGCTCGCCGACTCCAACGGGGAGACCGACGGCGGCATCGGCGTCCAGGGGCTGAAGTCGTCCGACGGCAGCAGGAGATGGAGCTACGACGCACCGGAACTCAACGGCGCGACGCTCACGTGGGCCGGGGGCGGCCTGTTCACCGCCGGCGTCGACCCGCACGAGGCCCTCGAGGAGGACGGCGTCGCCCTGCTGGCCACCTCGACCGGCCGCCCCCCGGCCGCCTACCCCTCCGGGAAGACGGCCGGACTCTCCAGGCTGACCTGCCAGTTCGACGACCGCGGCACGACCGTGTGCGAGTCCGCCCTGCCGGACGGGCACAAACGGGTGTTCGCCCTGGACCGGTCGTTCAGGCAGTTGTGGTCGATCGACGGGGCCGACGGCTCCCGCCTCCTGCCCGACGTCACCACGGTCTGGCACGGCGCGGTCTACGGCACCACCGACAACGGTCCCGTCGTCCTCGACGCCCGCACCGGCAAGGACCGGGCCACGTCACCGGCCATCGCGCCGTACCAGGTCAACGAGTACGCCGGTCTCGCCTCGACGCCGAGCACCGGGATCGAGGCGTACCGCGCGGTCGGCTAGACGCTAGACGAGGGTGGTGACGCAGAAAGGGTGGCCGGCCGGGTCGAGCAGGACCCGCCAGCGCTCCGGGTCCGGCTGGAACCCGGGCTTGGTGGCGCCCAGGTCGAGCAGCCGCTTCTCGGCGGCCTCCAGGTCGTCCACGCCCAGCTCGATGTGGGCCTGCTTCTCCTGGGCGGGGTCCGGCCAGGTCGGCGGGCGGTAGCCGGCCAGCCGGTTGAAGCCGAGGCCGGCCGCCCCCTGCTGGCCGATCATGACGAAGTCGTCGGAGGAGAAGAGGACCGGGAAGCCGAGCAACTCCCCGTAGAAGCGGGCCAGTTCTGCGGGGTCGGCGCAGTCGAAGGTGACGGCGGCGTAGCGGAATGCGGGTGCGGAAGCGGTGTCCGTGTTCATGGGGGAGACGCTAGGACGTGACCAGGACAGTTCCGGTCCTGGTCATGCGGGCGGTGTGGAAGACTTCGCGGCGTGATCGGTGCGTCCGCCCGCCTGCTGCGCCTGCTCTCCCTGCTCGCCGCCCGGCCGTCCTGGACCTGTGCCGAGCTGGCCGGCCGCATGGAGGTCACGGATCGCACGGTGCGCCGGGACATCGCCCGGCTCCGGGAGCTCGGCTACTGCGTCGACTCCGACGCCGGCCCCTGGGGCGGCTACCGCCTGCGCGCCGGCTCCCGGATGCCGCCGCTGATCCTCGACGACGAGGAAGCCCTCGCCGTGGCCGTCGGGTTGCGCGAGGCGGCGCTGAGCGACGCGCTCGGCGGCGACCAGGCCGCGCTGTCCGCGCTGCTGAAGCTGCGCCAGGTGCTGCCCCCGCGGATCGCGGACCGGCTGGGGGAGTGGGACGACGCCTTCGTACGGCTCCCCGGTTCCGAGGGCCCGCGGATCAGGGCGGGCATGCTGCTGGAGCTGGCCGCCGCCTGCCGGGGCGGCCGGCGCGTCCGGCTGTCGTACACCGACGGGCAGGGACGGGCGACGGTCCGGGACGTCGACCCGTACCGTCTCGTGCACACCGGACGGCGCTGGTACCTCGTCGCACTGGACGTGGCGCGGGGGCAGTGGCGGACGTTCCGGGCCGACCGCGTCGACCGGCTCCAGCCCACCGGACACCCGGCGGAGATCACCGACCCGCCCGACCCCGCACTGCTGGTCTCCCGGAACATCGCCAACGGCCCCTACCCGCTCTACGCGACCGTCCGCCTGCCGCTCCCCGCGGACGAGGCGCTGCGGCTGGTACCCGCGACGGTCGGCACGCACCGCCCCGACGGCCCGGACGCCACGCTCGTCGACATCGGCGGCCCGGATCCGGACGGCCTCGCCCGCTACCTCCTGGGCCTGGCGACACCCCTGCGGGTCCTGGCGCCCGACTCGGTACGCCGGGCCCTGCTGCGCCGCACACGGGAACTCCTCACCGCCCATGCGGACGGGTGAACCGCGACCATGCCGACTGAGGGCATCGCGACCACGCCGCGCGGGGGGCGCCACGGCCCCGCCGCTCACCACATGCCTTCGAGGACCTCGTCGAGGAGGCGGTTCCATTCGGATCCCGGGTCGGCGAGGGGGAGCGGGTCCACGGCGGTGACGGCGCTCCGGAACGCGCGGGCGTGCTCCTCCACCGAGTCCTCGTCCTCGTCCTGGGCGCAGGCGTCGAGGAGCCGGCGGAACGCGCACAGCGTGAGGACGAACGACTGCACGTCGCGGTGGAGCGGCCGGCCCTCCTCCTCGCCCTCCGGGTAGGAGTGGACCGTCCCCGCCAGGGGGTCCAGGACCACCAGACCGGTGACGAGATACCCGAGGACGAGCCAGGCGCGCCGCTCCGGCGGGCACGCCCGGCCCCGGTGGTCGAGGAGCGGGCCGAGCCGTCTCGGCACCGGGGAGGAGTTCTCCGGCTCGGCGCGTGAGACGAACGTGCCGTCAGTGGGCAGGCCCACGGCGGAGAGGAACTCCGCCGTGGGCCTGTGAAGTCCGCTGCCGGGGACCCACGGGTGGTAGACGACCCCGTCCAGGCCGAACAGCCGGATCAGCTCTTCGCCGTTCAACGCGCCGCCTGCCGCCGCGCGGGTCAGAGCTTCTCCGGCGTCCGGATGCCGAGCAGGGCCATGCCCTGGTGCAGGGTGCGGGCCGTGACGTCGCACAGGAACAGGCGGTTCTCCACCTGCTGCGGCGTCTCGGCCTTCAGGACCGGGCACTTGTCGTAGAAGGTCGTGTAGAGGGAGGCCAGCTGGTAGAGGTACGCGGCCAGCTTGTGCGGGGCGTACTCGGCGGCGGCCTCCGCGACCGTCTCCGCGAACGCGTCGGCGTGCAGGCCGAGGGCCCGCTCCGCGTCCGTCAGCTCCAGTTCCGGGTGCGCGGCCGGGCGGACCTCGCCGGCCTTGCGGAGGATGGACCGGATACGGGCGTACGCGTACTGGAGGTAGACGGACGTGTCGCCGTTCAGCGAGACCATCTGGTCCAGGTCGAACTTGTAGTCCCGGTTCGCCGACGTCGACAGGTCCGCGTACTTCACCGCGCCGATGCCCACCTGGGCGCCCCGCTCGGCGATCTCCTCCTCGGACAGGTCCTGCGCCTTCTCCCGGACGACCGCCGAGGCACGGTCGATCGCCTCGTCCAGCAGGTCGACCAGGCGGACCGTCTCGCCCTCACGGGTCTTGAACGGCTTGCCGTCCTTGCCGAGGACCGTGCCGAAGGCCAGCTGGAACGCCGTGACGTCGTCGTTCAGCCAGCCGGCCCGGCGGGCGGTCTCGAAGACCATCCGGAAGTGCAGGGCCTGCCGCGCGTCCACCACGTACAGCAGGGAGTTCGCCTTGAGGTTGAACACGCGGTCGCGGATCGCGGAGAGGTCGGTGGCCGCGTAGCCGTAGCCGCCGTCCGACTTCTGCACGATCAGGGGGACCTGGTTGCCGTCCGGGCCCTTGATGTCCTCGAAGAACACGCACAGGGCGCCCTCGCTGCGGACCGCGACACCCGACTCCTCCAGCAGGCGGCAGGTCTCGGCCAGCATGTCGTTGTACCCCGACTCGCCGACGATGTCGGGGTCGCGGATCTCCATGTCCAGCTTCTCGAAGACGGAGAAGAAGTAGATCTTCGACTCGTCCACGAACTTCTGCCACGCGGCGAGCGTGTGCGGGTCCCCGGCCTGGAGGTCGACCACCCGGCGCCGCGCCCGCGTCTTGAACTCCTCGTCGGAGTCGAACAGCCGGCGCGCGGCCTTGTAGAGGCGGTCGAGGTTCGACATCGCCTCCTCGCCGGTCACCTCGGCGTCCTTGTGGTCCAGCTCGTGCGGGTGCTCGTCCAGGTACTGGATGAGCATGCCGAACTGGGTGCCCCAGTCGCCGATGTGGTGCCGGCGGATCACGTTCTCGCCGGTGAACTCCAGCAGCTGGACCACCGAGTCACCGATCACCGCGGACCGCAGGTGGCCTACGTGCATCTCCTTCGCCACGTTCGGCTGCGCGTAGTCGATCACCGTCGTGCCCGGGTCCGCGGCGGTCGGCACGCCGAGGCGGCCCGTCTCGTCCGCGTACCGCGCGGCCAGGTTCGCGGTGATCGCCCGGTCCGCGATGGTGATGTTGAGGAAGCCGGGGCCGGAGACCTCGACGTCCTGGATCACGTCACCCGTCACCACCTGGGAGACGACCTGCGCGGCCAGCTCCCGGGGGTTCGCCTTCGCCTTCTTGGCCAGCGCCAGGATGCCGTTGGCCTGGAAGTCGGCCCGGTCGCTTCGTCGCAGCAGCGGGTCCGCGCCGGCGGCCTCCGGCAGGGTTGCCGAGAGGGCGGACGCGAGGTGCTGCTGGACGGAATCGCTGAGGGACGTGACCGAGGCCATAGGTATGGGTGCCGTTCTCCTCGTGGGGATGGATAGACCCAGCCAGTATCCCATGGGGGGTAAAGCGGTTTTCCCGGCCGCGAGCCGGTCTGTGACAATGGAGTGTCACCCGTTCAGAAAGAAGGACGTGCCGATCGTGGCTCAGAGCACCGAGACCACCGACTGGGTCTCCCGTTTCGCGGATGAGGTCATCGAAGAGTCGGAGCGCCGGGCCCCGGGCAAACCGGTCGTCGTCGCGTCCGGCCTGTCCCCCTCCGGGCCCATCCACCTGGGCAACCTCCGCGAGGTCATGACCCCGCACCTCGTCGCCGACGAGATCCGCCGCCGCGGGCACCAGGTCAGGCACCTGATCTCCTGGGACGACTACGACCGGTACCGCAAGGTCCCGGCCGGCATCGCGGGCGTCGACGAGTCCTGGGCCGAGCACATCGGCAAGCCGCTGACCTCCGTGCCGGCCCCGGAGGGCTCCGCGTACCCGAACTGGGCCGAGCACTTCAAGGCCGCGATGGCCGAGTCGCTGGCCCAGCTCGGCGTCGAGTTCGACGGCATCAGCCAGACCGAGCAGTACACCTCCGGCGTCTACCGCGAGCAGATCCTGCACGCGATGAAGCACCGCGGCGACATCGACGCGATCCTCGCCCAGTACCGGACCAAGCCGAAGCCGGCGAAGAAGCAGCAGCAGAAGCCGGTCGACGAGGCCGAACTGGAGGCCGAGGAGGGCTCGGGCGCCGCGGCCGAGGACGACGGCAGCTCCGGCTCCGCCGGCTACTTCCCGTACAAGCCGTACTGCGGCGACTGCGGCAAGGACCTCACGACCGTCACCGCGTACGACGACGACACCACCGAGCTGTCGTACACCTGCACTGCCTGCGGCTTCGCCGAGACGGTCCGGCTCAGCGAGTTCAACCGCGGCAAGCTGGTCTGGAAGGTCGACTGGCCGATGCGCTGGGCGTACGAGGGCGTGATCTTCGAGCCGAGCGGCGTCGACCACTCCTCGCCGGGATCGTCGTTCCAGGTCGGCGGCCAGATCGTCGGCATCTTCGGCGGCAAGCAGCCCATCGGCCCGATGTACGCCTTCGTCGGCATCAGCGGCATGGCGAAGATGTCGTCCTCGCGCGGTGGCGTGCCCACCCCGGGCGACGCGCTGAAGATCATGGAGCCGCAGATCCTGCGCTGGCTGTACGCCCGCCGCAGGCCCAACCAGTCCTTCAAGATCGCCTTCGACCAGGAGATCCAGCGGCTCTACGACGAGTGGGACAAGCTGGCGGCCAAGGTCGCCGACGGCTCCGCGCTGCCGGGCGACGTCGCCGCCCACTCGCGGGCCGTGGGCACGGCCGCCGGTGAGCTGCCGCGCACCGAGCGCCCGCTGCCGTACCGCACCCTCGCGTCCGTGGCCGACATCACCGCCGGGCACGAGGACCAGGCGCTGCGCATCCTGAGCGAGCTGGACCCGGAGCAGCCGCTCGCGTCCCTGGACGAGGCACGGCCCCGGTACGACAGGGCCGAGGCCTGGATCAACACGCACGTCCCCGCCGACCAGCGGACCATCGTGCGCGACGAGCCCGACGCCGAGCTGCTGAAGTCCCTCGACGAGGCCTCCCAGCAGTCGGTGCGGCTGCTGCTCGACGGGCTCGCCGACCACTGGTCGCTGGACGGCCTCACCCACCTGGTCTACGGAGTGCCGAAGGTCCAGGCCGGGTTCCCGGCCGACGCCACGCCGAAGGAGCTGCCGCCGGAGATCAAGACGGCCCAGCGGACGTTCTTCGCGCTGCTGTACCACCTGCTGGTCGGCCGCGACACCGGCCCCCGGCTGCCCACGCTGCTGCTGGCGGTCGGCCAGGACCGCGTGCGGGCCCTGCTCGGGGAGTAGGCGGTACGCAAGAGGGGCCCTCCCGACGGAGGGCCCCTTCTTCATGCCGTCGCGCCCCGAACCGTCGCGCGAGGCGCCGTCAGGCGATGTGGTCGTCCTGGAGCTGCGCCGTGTGGCGGTTGGTGAAGCGGTTGACCATGCGGTTCGCCTCCGGGGACGGGAGCGCGATGCCGAAGGTCGCCTCGACGTCGTCCCGGAACTGGGCGGCCGTCGGGTAGCTGCCGTCGATCGACTTCCGGAAGACCAGGTAGTAGTCCTCCTCCGTCGGCTCCGGCTCGGGCGTGCCGCCGCCCTCACCCAGCTCCCGGGTGCGGTTCGGGCCGACCGGGATCGGGAAGCTTCCGGTGTCCTCCGCGGAGGGCTGCTGGAACTGCCCCGGGGGCTGCTCCTCGTACCACTCCTCGTACTGCTCCTCGGGAGCGTACTGGGGCTCCTGCATCATCGGGTCGTAGGTCGGGTCGTAGCCGCCGTGGTACTCGATCTGCTGGGGGTGCCGGGCGTGCAGCCAGGGGCTCCCCTCCGGGACGGCGGCGTCCTCCGGCAGCCCGGCCCGCGGGCCGGGGATCGAGGGACGCTGCCCGCCGACCGCTGCCGTCCGCTGAGGGACGGGCACCGGCCCAGCGGCACCACCGCCCACGGCCGCGGATCCCGCCGGCGGCAGCAGGATCGGCTCGATGCCCGCCGCCGCCAGGCCCGCCGGGGCCGTCTCCGCGAGGGGGACGCCGTAGCGGGCCAGGCGCAGCGGCATCAGGGACTCCACCGGGGCCTTGCGGCGCCAGGCCCGGCCGAAGCGGGAGCGCAGGCGGGCCTGGTAGACGAGGCGCTCCTGCTCCAGCTTGATCACCTGGTCGTAGGAGCGCAGCTCCCACAGCTTCATGCGGCGCCAGAGCAGGAACGTCGGCACCGGGGAGAGCAGCCAGCGGGTGAGGCGGACGCCCTCCATGTGCTTGTCGGCCGTGATGTCCGCGATGCGGCCGATCGCGTGCCGGGCCGCCTCGACGGCGACCACGAACAGGATCGGGATCACCGCGTGCATGCCCACGCCCAGCGGGTCCGGCCAGGCGGCGGCTCCGTTGAAGGCGATCGTCGCCGCGGTCAGGAGCCACGCCGTCTGGCGCAGCAGCGGGAAGGGGATGCGGATCCAGGTCAGCAGCAGGTCCAGGGCCAGCAGGACGCAGATGCCCGCGTCGATGCCCACCGGGAACACGTAGGAGAAGTTCCCGAAGCCCTTCTTGATGGCCAGCTCACGGACGGCCGCGTACGAGCCGGCGAAGCCGATGCCGGCGATGATCAAGGCACCGGACACGACCATGCCGATGAGTACGCGGTGCGTCCGGGTCAGCTGCGGTGGCGCGGCCACTCGTACTCCCCTCCCATTGCGTGTTGTTGCGCGCAACAGAGTGGCACACGTGTGCGGCGGACGTGGTGCCGGACGGTGCCTGCGGCTCTCCGGTCAGCTCTTCTTCGCGGCCGACTTGGACGGAGATGCGGTGGAGGAGGGCGACTTGGACGGGGACTTCGACGGGGATTTCGACGGGGATTTCGACGCCGGCTCCGAGGGCGACGTGCCGGACGAACCCTGCCCCGAGCCTCCGCCGTTGGCCGTCGAGACGGACGCCAGGACCTCCTTGATCGCCTTCTCGGCGGCCTTCGTGAGGTCGTCGGCGTCCGGGGTCTTCTCGCCGGCGAGACCGGCGCCGTTGTAGTCGAGGGTGACGACGACGTTCTCGACCCGGGCCACGACCGTCTGCTGCTTGAAGAGCCCCTCCTTCTTCTTCAGGTCGTAGCGCACCGCGCTCGCCTCCGCGCCCGTGCCGGACAGCGGCACGAGCTTGACGTTCTTGGCGCCGTCCACCGACTGGGCGTCCTTGACCTGCTGGGAGTAGTACGTGTGCGCCTGCTCGTCGGCCGCGCCCCGCGAGGCGTCCGAGTCGAAGCGGAGCAGGGAGACGTTCAGCCAGCGGAACTGGGAGCCGTCGACGCCGTTGTTGTCCAGGCTGCTCCAGGCGCAGGAGGCACGCGTCGACGGATCGTCCGAACTGCCCTTCTTGGCCGACTTCGCACCCTTCGGCACCAGATCGGTCAGCGTCTTCTTCGGCACCGCCACGCACGCGTCCGGCAGCTTCTTGTACGCGGCGGGCCGCACGGTCGGGGACGCGCTGGCGGACGGCCGCGTGGAACTGCCCGCACTCTGCTGGGCGGAGCCGCCGTCGCCGGCCTTGGCCTTGGAGTCCCCCGAGTCGGAGGAGCAGGCCGCGGTGATCAGCACCGCGGGAACGGCTGCCGCGCAGACAAGAGCACGGCGAAGGCGCTTGGCTCGCTGGTCATGCTGGGCACGGACGTCTCGCTGGGCTGCTCGCTGCATGGTTCCTTCACTCATGACGCTCGGTGTTCGTGCGGGTTCCTGCGGGGCCACGGTACGCGGTGAGGGAGCTGTGCGGTCTCCGTTCGACCGCTTCGCGGGCGGACGCGGGCGGGGCGGGCCCGGCCGTCAACCGCCCAGCGCGTCGTCCAGTTGAGAGGCCAGCTCACGGGCCCTGTCCTGCATTTCCTTGCTGTCCGGGACCGTTCCGGTGGCCATCGGCTGCTCCTCGTACTGGAGCGTGACGATGACATTGGACGTGCGGAACACCACAGTCACCGTCCGCTGCTCGGCCGTCGAACCGGAGGTGCTGAGCTGGTCGTCCAGGTACGCCTCGTCGCCGAGATCGGTCAGGGCGCGCGGCTGCAGCTCGTCCGCCGCGGCGTCGGTGGGTGAACCGGCCGGGGACGAGGGCGCGGAGCCCGACGGCGTCGGCTCGCCGCTCGCCGAGCCCGTGGGGCTCGCCGTGGCGGACGGGGCGTCCGACGCCGGGGAGCCGCTGCTCGGCGCGGGCAGGTCGGCGGCCGTCTCCTTGCCCCGGAACAGCTGTTGCGCCTGGTCGTCGTCGCTGACCGCGTTGTCGTAGGACACCACGCGCTCGAAGTCGACAGAGAGGCGGTCGGTGGCGTCGGCCGACTCCACCTTCCAGCGGCAGCCGACCTTGCGGTCGGTGTCGTAGGTCAGCGTGGCCGCGCCCTGGTAGGCCTTGTCCCGCTGGCCCGGGTCGGTGATCTGTTTGATGCCGGGCAGCAGGGAGTCGAGGGTGTCCTGGTCGACCGCGCCGCAGGGCTCGGGCAGGGTCTGGTACTTGCCGGGCTCGGCGGCGGCCGTGGCCGTGCCGGCGCCGCCCGGATTGGCGTCGTCCGTCGGCCCGGCGTCCTCGGAGCCGCTCGTGCAGCCGGCCAGCAGCGCCGCGAGGAGTGCGGCGGTGCCGGTTACGTACGCCCTGCGCTGCACGGTCGGTCTCCTCTCGACTGTCCCCGCTGGTTATTCGCTTGCCGCGGCGGGGCGCTCCCTGGAGACAATGTGTATCGCACGCACTGCCGTGAACGCCGGTCCCTTGTCCCTTTCATGGACCTTGGCGCCGCTTTTGCGTTTTGTCGCTTTCAAGTCTTTTGTTGTCTTCGCCGGGGGAATGAGGAACGTATGTCGTACGTGGAGATGCCGGGCGCGAAGGTCCCGATCCGGATGTGGACGGACCCCGCGACGGTGGAGGACGTGGCCCTGCGCCAGCTCCAGAACGTGGCCACCCTGCCCTGGATCAAGGGCCTGGCGGTGATGCCGGACGTCCACTACGGCAAGGGCGCGACGGTCGGCTCGGTCATCGCGATGCAGGGCGCGGTGTGCCCCGCCGCGGTGGGCGTGGACATCGGCTGCGGCATGTCGGCGGTACGGACGTCCCTGACGGCGAACGACCTCCCCGGGGACCTGTCCCGACTGCGCTCGAAGATCGAGCAGGCGATTCCGGTGGGGCGGGGGATGCACGAGGATCCCGTCGAGCCCGGAGGGTTCCACGGGCTGGCGACGGCCGGGTGGGACGACTTCTGGGGGCGGTTCGACGGGGTCGCGGAAGCGGTCAAGTTCCGTCAGGACCGGGCCACTAAGCAGATGGGAACGCTCGGAAGCGGAAACCACTTCGTCGAGGTGTGCACCGACACGGACGGGTCCGTCTGGCTCATGCTCCACTCCGGCTCCCGCAACATCGGCAAGGAGCTCGCCGACCACCACATCGGCGTGGCCCAGGGCCTCCCGCACAACCAGGGCCTGGTCGACCGCGACCTCGCGGTGTTCGTCTCGGACACCCCGCAGATGGCGGCCTACCGCAACGACCTGTTCTGGGCGCAGGAGTACGCGAAGTACAACCGCACGCTGATGATGGCGCTCCTGAAGGACGTGGTCCGCAAGGAGTTCAGGAAGGCGAAGCCGGTCTTCGAGCCGGAGATCTCGTGCCACCACAACTACGTCGCCGAAGAGCGGTACGAGGGCATGGACCTGCTCGTGACCCGCAAGGGCGCGATCCGGGCCGGCTCCGGCGACTACGGCATCATCCCGGGCTCGATGGGCACCGGTTCGTACATCGTGAAGGGCCTCGGGAACGAGAAGTCCTTCAACTCCGCCTCGCACGGCGCCGGTCGCCGCATGAGCCGCAACGCGGCCAAGCGGCGCTTCTCGACCAAGGACCTGGAGGACCAGACCCGTGGCGTGGAGTGCCGCAAGGACTCCGGCGTCGTGGACGAGATCCCGGGTGCCTACAAGTCCATCGACCAGGTCATCGACCAGCAGCGGGACCTGGTGCAGGTGGTGGCGAAGCTGAAGCAGGTCGTCTGCGTGAAGGGCTGACGTCAGCGGTACGGCACGTCACTTCGCGTGCCGTACCGCGTAGATCATGACGAAGGCCACGAAGTGGATGCCGAAGAGGAAGTAGGCGAGGAAGTACCAGACCTGGCGTTCGTTCTTCGTCTCCTCGGCCAGGCGGCGCTTCTCCAGGGAGTCCTCGTCGGACATCACTGCTCCCGGTGGACCTTGGTGTTGGACGCCTGGGCGCGCGGGCGGACGACCAGGAGGTCGATGTTGACGTGGCTGGGGCGGGTGACCGCCCAGGTGATCGTGTCGGCCACGTCGTCGGCGGTGAGGGGCTCGGCGACGCCCGCGTAGACCTTCGCGGCCCTCTCCTCGTCGCCGCCGAAGCGGGTGAGGGCGAACTCCTCGGTCCTGACCATGCCGGGCGCGACCTCGACGACGCGGACCGGGGTGCCGACGATCTCCAGCCGGAGCGTCTCGGCGAGGACGTGCGCGCCGTGCTTGGCGGCCACGTACCCCGCGCCGCCCTCGTAGGTGGCGTGACCGGCGGTGGAGGACACCACGACCACCACGCCGTCGCCGCTCGCGACCAGCTTGGGCAGCAGGGCCTGGGTGAGGTTCAGGGTGCCGATGACGTTCGTCTCGTACATCGTGCGCCAGTCGGCGGGGTCGCCGGTGGCCACCGGGTCCGCGCCGAGGGCGCCGCCCGCGTTGTTGACCAGGACACCGACCGTCTGGAAGGCGGTCGCGAACTCGTCCACGGCGTCGCGGTCCGTCACGTCGAGCTGGTACGCCACCGCCGAGTGGCCCGCCTTGGTCAGCTCCTCGGCCAGGGCCTCGATGCGGTCCTTGCGGCGGGCGGTGAGCACCACCCGGTAGTCGGCCTCGGCGAGCTGCCGGGCCGTGGCGGCGCCGATTCCGCTGCTCGCACCGGTGACGACGGCGATGCGGGAGGCGGCGGACGGGGCGGCGGTGGCCATGGGCTGCTCCAGGAGTCGGTCGGGCTCGGCTCCGTTCAGCCTAAGGCTTCTGTTGTGGATCTTGCCGGGGTCCGAGGCCCTTCGGCCGAGGGAGGGCCGGATCCGGCCTCATGCGCCGTTCCGGGGCGCCCACATGATCACGGCCATCCCGGCGAGGCAGATCAGCGCTCCGGTGATGTCCCAGCGGTCGGGACGGTAGCCGTCGGCGACCACGCCCCACAGGATCGAGCCGGCCACGAAGATCCCTCCGTAGGCGGCGAGGATGCGGCCGAAGTGGGCGTCCGGCTGGAAGGTGGCGACGAAGCCGTAGGCGCCGAGGGCGAGGACGCCCCCGGTGATCCACAGCCAGCCGCGGTGCTCGCGCACGCCCTGCCAGACCAGCCAGGCGCCGCCGATCTCGAACAGCGCGGCGACGGCGAACAGGGCGGCGGAGCGGAGGATCGGCATGGGCGCAGCTTCGCACGCGGCATCCGTGTCACCTGTTGGAGGGCGCCTCGGTGCGCGGCTCGCGTGGCATACATCCCTACGGCAGGCGGGAGCGACGGGCGAGGAGTGATGTGGCCGTGCGGATGCGGACGTGGGTGCTGGCCGGGGTGTGCGCCGGTGCCGTGATGACGCCGGGGAACGCGGTGGCCGCCGGTGTGCCGGAGGCCGACCTGGCCTTCCACGGCACCGCGGTCCTGACCGGGGACCAGGTGGAGGTGTGGCTGACCCCGCACAACGGCGGCCCCGCCGCCGTCTCGGACGCCACGGTGCGGCTGCGCTGGTCGGCGGAGCTGGCGGACGGACAGCAGCTGCCCGCCCGGTGCGCCCGGGAGGACGAGCGGACGGTGGTGTGCGGCACCGGGGCGCTGGCCGCGGACACCTCGGGCGAGCAGTTGCGGATCCCGGTACGGCTGCGGGAGCAGCCGGAGGAGGTGACGCTGGAGGTGGACACCGCGTGGATCGGCGGCGTGGTGGACCAGGACCGGTCGAACGACCGGATGAAGGTGCTCGTCCTGGCGACCGGGGACGCGTACGCCTTCTGACGCCCCCCCATTCCTTCCCTGACCTGGTGGATGAGCCGTCGGGTCAGGCGGCGCCCTCCTCGTCGTAGCGTTCGCGGGCGGCGCGTACCTCCTCGAAGTGGGTCTCGGCCCAGTCCTTCACCGCGGTCAGCAGGGCGGCGAGGCTCGCGCCGAGCGGGGTGAGCTCGTAGTCGACGCGGACCGGGACGGACGGCGTGACCGTGCGGCTGACGAGGCCGTCCCGTTCCAGGGCGCGCAGTGTCTGGGTGAGCATCTTGGGGCTGACGCCGGCGATCCTGCGGCCGAGGTCGCTGTAGCGCATGGGGCCGGTGGACAGGGCGGCGACGACGAGGCTGACCCACTTGTCGCTGAGCCGGCCGAGCAGCTGGTTGGTGGGGCACTCGCGCAGGAAGGCGTCGTAGTCGGCGCGGGCCTGCTCGCGTCGCTGGGCGGCGGTCGTGGTCGCCATGGGCTCTCTCCTCGGGGTCGCCAACGCACTCTCGGGTAACTACTTACCTTTGGATAGTACCTCTCCTACGGTTGGTGCTGCGGCCGGGAAAGCGGCCGCTGGTCCGACAAGTGCCTTGACGGCGAGGAGAGTTGACATGCGTGCTGCTGTGGTGAGGGAGTTCGGCGGTCCGGAGGCCGTGGAGATCGCCGAGGTGGCGGTGCCGGAACCGGGGGCCGGGCAGGTGCGGATCAAGGTGGCCGCCGGTGCGCTGAACCCGGTGGACCTGGCGGTGCGGTCCGGTCTCTTCGGCGGGGCTGGGAAGACGCTCGGGCTCGGCTGGGACGTCGCCGGGACGGTGGACGCGGTGGGGGTGGCCGCCGCCTGGCAGGTGGGCGACGAGGTGGTCGCGCTGGCGGACGGGGTGACCGATCCGCTGGGGTCGCACGCCGAGTACGTGCTCGTGGCGGCGGACGCGGTGGCCAAGGCGCCGGCCACCGTGGACGCGGTGCACGCGGGCACCCTGCCGCTGAACGGGCTGACCGCGCTGCAGGCCCTGGACCTGCTGGACCTCCCGCGGGGCGGCTCGCTGCTGGTGACCGGCGCCGCGGGCGCGGTCGGCGGGTTCGCCGCGCAGCTGGCCGCGCACCGGGGGATCGAGGTGACCGGGGTCGCCCGCGAGGCCGACGCGGAGCTGGTGCGGTCGCTGGGGGCCGCGCCCGTCACGGCCGGGGAGGTGGCGCCGGGCAGTGTGGACGCGGTGCTGGACGCGGCGGTGCTCGGCGGGCCGGCCCTCGCGTGGGTGCGGGACGGGGGAGCGTTCGCCGCGGTCCGCGGCGGTGCGCTGCCCGCGGCGGAGCGCGGGGTGCGGACGGAGAACGTCTGGGTGCGGCCCTCGGGGCCGCAGCTCGCGGAGCTGGCCCGGCTGGTGGACGAGGGTGTGCTGACCTTGCGGGTGGCGGAGACGTACGCCCTGGAGGAGGCCGCGAAGGCGCACGCCAGGCTGTCCGGGGGAGGGGTGCGGGGGCGGCTGGTGCTGGTGCCCTGACCGGGGTCCGGGGTGGCGGGCGCGGGTGCGGAATACTCCCGGGCGGCGGACCGTTCCGCAGCTATAGTTGAACGGTCAACAACCTGGAGGGTGAGCGACCATGCAGTTCGGGATCTTCACGGTCGGCGACGTCACGCCGGACCCCACCACGGGGCGTACCCCGACCGAGCGCGAGCGGATCAAGGCCATGGTCGCCATCGCGCTGAAGGCCGAGGAGGTCGGGCTGGACGTCTTCGCGACCGGTGAGCACCACAACCCGCCGTTCGTGCCGTCCTCCCCGACCACCATGCTCGGCTACATAGCGGCGCGGACGGAGCGGCTGATCCTCTCCACCTCCACCACCCTGATCACCACCAACGACCCGGTGAAGATCGCGGAGGACTTCGCGATGCTCCAGCACCTGGCCGACGGGCGCGTGGACCTGATGATGGGCCGCGGCAACACCGGCCCGGTGTACCCGTGGTTCGGCCAGGACATCCGCAAGGGCATCGACCTCGCCATCGAGAACTACGCCCTGCTCCGCCGGCTGTGGCGCGAGGACGTCGTGAACTGGCAGGGGAAGTTCCGCTCCCCGCTGCAGGGGTTCACCTCCACGCCCCGCCCGCTGGACGGAGTGCCGCCGTTCGTCTGGCACGGCTCCATCCGCTCGCCGGAGATCGCCGAGCAGGCCGCCTACTACGGCGACGGCTTCTTCCACAACAACATCTTCTGGCCCGCCGACCACACCAAGCGCATGGTCGAGCTGTACCGGACCCGGTACGCGCACTACGGGCACGGCACCCCGGAGCAGGCGATCGTCGGCCTGGGCGGCCAGGTGTTCATGCGCCGCAACTCGCAGGACGCGGTGCGCGAGTTCCGGCCGTACTTCGACAACGCGCCGGTCTACGGGCACGGCCCCTCGCTGGAGGACTTCACCGAGCAGACCCCGCTGACCGTCGGCTCCCCGCAGCAGGTGATCGAGCGGACCCTGTCCTTCCGCGAGTACACGGGCGACTACCAGCGCCAGCTGTTCCTGATGGACCACGCGGGGCTGCCGCTGAAGACCGTGCTGGAGCAGCTCGACCTGCTCGGCGAGGAGGTCGTACCGGTACTGCGCAAGGAGTTCGCCGCCGGCCGCCCGGCGGACGTGCCGCAGGCGCCCACCCACGGATCCCTGCTCGCCGCCGCTTCGGAAGGGGTGACCGCCGCATGAAGCTCGTCGTCGTCTCGGCGGGGCTGAGCGTCCCGTCCTCCACCCGGCTGCTGGCCGACCGGCTGGCCGCCGCGGTGGACCGGCTCGCGCCGGTGGACGTCCAGGTGGTGGAGCTGCGCTACCTCGCCGTCGAGATCGCGCACCACCTCACCAACGGCTTCCCGGGCAGGGCGCTGGCCGCCGCGCAGGACGCGGTGGCCGGGGCCGACGGACTGGCCGTCGTCACTCCGGTGTTCAGCGCGTCGTACAGCGGGCTGTTCAAGTCGTTCTTCGACGTGCTGGACAAGGACGCGCTGGCCGGCAAGCCGGTGCTGATCGGCGCGACCGGCGGTACGGCCCGGCACTCGCTGGTGCTGGACCACGCGCTGCGCCCGCTCTTCGCGTACCTGCGGGCCGTGGTCGTGCCGACCGGGGTCTACGCCGCGTCGGAGGACTGGGGCGCGCAGGGCCTGGCCGACCGCGTCGAGCGGGCGGCCGGGGAGCTGGCCACGCTGATGACGGGACGGCCGGCCGCCGGGCCGGCCGAGCCCGAGGAGGCCGACGACGCCCTGACGGTGGTGCCGTTCGAGCAGCGACTGGCGGAACTGGGAGCGTGACCGCACCGCACACTCCCCAGCCCGTCCGCGGCACCCACCGTGCCCGCCCGGCAACCACGCACCCAGCCGCCTGACACCCACCGAGCCCGTCCGGCACCCACCCAGCCCGCCCGGTGTCCACCCGCCCAGCCATCAAGTCCGTCCGGCACGGGCCCACCCAGGCCGACCGGCATCCTCCCGGCCTGTCCGGCGTTTGGGGACGAGGCCGTTCAGGCCGCCGGGTCCTGCTGGGGGCGCAGCCCCCAGCAGGACCCGGCGAGTCGGTGAGAGCCAGGTAAAAAGGGTGCCCGCGGCCCCCCGCACCCAGCCGAACCGCCGGAGGCCTTGGCAGACTGGTCGCGTGCCCCAGAACGTGCTGCTCGCCGAGGACGACCGCGCCATCCGTCATGCCCTGGAGCGGGCGCTGACGCTGGAGGGGTACCAGGTGACGGCGGTCGCCGACGGCGTCGAGGCGCTGGCCCAGGCCCACCGGACACCGCCGGACGTCCTCGTGCTCGACGTCATGATGCCGGGCATCGACGGCCTCCAGGTCTGCCGGGTGCTGCGCGCCGAGGGCGACCGCACCCCGATCCTCATGCTCACCGCGCTCGTGGAGACCGCCGACCGGATCGCGGGCCTGGACGCCGGCGCCGACGACTACGTGGTCAAGCCGTTCGACGTGGAGGAGGTCTTCGCCCGGCTGCGCGCGCTGCTGCGCCGTACCAGCCCGGTGCCGGCCGGCGGCACCGGCCCCGAGGGCGGCGGCCAGGGTGCCGGCCAGGGCGGCGCCGTACGGGCCGGCGCCCAGCCGGCCGACGTCCGGTCCGCCGACCGGCAGCTGGAGGCCGCCGGCGTCCGCATGGACCTGCAGGCCCGCCGGGCCTGGCGCGGCGGCCGCGAGCTGGAGCTGACCCGCACCGAGTTCGAGTTGCTGGAGCTGCTGGTGCGCAACGCGGAGATCGTGCTCGACCACTCGACGATCTACGACCGCATCTGGGGCTACGACTTCGGCCCCGGTTCCAAGAACCTCGCCGTCTACGTCGGCTACCTGCGCCGCAAGCTGGACGAGCCCGGCGCCCCGCAGCTGATCCACACCGTGCGGGGCGTGGGATACGTGCTGCGGGAGGGCTGAGTGGGCCGCCCGGCGCGGCCGCCGGCCCTGCGCCGGCCCAGGCTCGTCTCGCTGCGCACCACCTTCGCCGTGTCCTTCGCGGCGGTCACCGCCGCCGTCACGATCCTCGTCGGCATCGTGTCGTACGGCTCCGCCGCCCGGCTGGTCCGCGTCGACCAGCAGTCGGTGTTCACGCAGGTCGTGCAGGACGTCCAGGACGAGGTGCGCCAGCACCGGATGGTGCCGGAGGACTTCTCCTCCTCGCGCCCGGGGCACGACCTGGTCCGGCCCGCCCGCACCGACGTGCAGGTGCTCGGCGCGCGGGGGGAGATCGTGGACCACGGCAGCCCGGTGCTGCCCGTCACCGCCCGGGACCGGTCCGTGGCGGTGGCGCGCCCGGCCGGGAGGATGGTCCAGCACAAGGACGTACGGGTCGACGAGGACCTGTTCCGCATCGCCACCGTCTCGCTGGGCGACGGGCGGGGCGCGGTCCAGGTGGCGCAGGAGTTCAGCGACACCGAGGACCTGCTGCGCACGCTGCAGCAGCGCACGCTGATCCTGATGGCGGCGGTCGTGGTCGCGGCGGGGCTGTTCGGGTGGTGGCTGGCCCGGCGGATCACCCGGCGGCTGGTCGTCCTGACGTCGGCCGCGGAGGACGTGGCCCGCACCCGGCGGCTGGGCATCCAGGTGCCGGTCACGGGGCTGGACGAGGTGGGCCGGCTGGGGCGGGCCTTCGACCGCATGCTGGGCCGGCTCGCGCAGTCCGAGGAGGACCAGCGGCGGCTCGTCCAGGACGCGGGCCACGAACTGCGCACGCCGCTGACGTCCCTGCGGACCAACATCTCCCTGCTCCGGCGCATCGACGAACTCCCGCCCGGTACCCGCGAGGACCTGGTCGCCGACCTCACCCAGGAGGCCCGGGAACTCACCGACCTGGTCAACGAGCTGGTGGACCTCGCCGCCGGGCAGTCCGACGCCGAGCCGCCGCAGCGGGTGGACCTCGCCGACCTCGCCGAGGACGTGGCGGGGCTGGCGGAACGGCGCACCGGCCGCCGGATCACGCTGCGTACGAGCGGTGACACGACGACCGACGGGCGGCCCGGGATGCTGCAGCGGGCCATCTCCAACCTGGTGGAGAACGCGGCCAAGTTCGACCGGGACGGCAAGGCGCCGATCGAGGTCGCCGTCACCGGTCCGGCGCGGCCGGGCGCCGTGCGCGTGGAGGTGCTGGACCGGGGGCCCGGCATCGCCGACGGGGACCTCATCCGCATCTTCGACCGCTTCTACCGGGCCGCCGACGCGCGGTCCCTGCCGGGGTCGGGCCTCGGCCTTTCCATCGTGCGCGAGGTCGCGACGGCGCACGGCGGAGCACCGTTCGCCTTCCGGCGGGAGGGCGGTGGGGCGGTCATCGGATTCACGGTGGGCGGCGGCCTCGCGGACAGCGACGGCGGCCCGCCGGGCGGCCCCGACGGCTGATCCCGGGCAGCCCGCCGCCCCTGATGCCCCGGACCCGGTGGCCGCCCGGCTTCTGCGGCCCGCCGCCCTGGGCCCGGTGGCCGTCCGGTCTCTGCGGCCCGTGGCCCTGGGCCCGGTGGCCGTCCGGTCTCTGCGGTCCGCCGCCCTGGGCCCGGGGCCGCCCGGCCCCTACGACCGGCCGCCCCGGGCCCGGTGACCGCCCGGCTTCTACGACCCGCCGCCCATCCCCGGCAGGGTGAGGAAGCCCTCCGCCCGGGCGGAGGCCAGGCCGATGCGGGGGATGTCGCTGCTCTTGGCGAAGAGCAGGAAGCGGGGTTCCCACAGCGGGCGGTACTTGGCGTTGGCGCGGTAGAGGGACTCGATCTGCCACCAGCGGGAGAAGAACGTGAGGGTGGAGCGCCACAGGCGCAGGACCGGGCCGGCGCCGAGGCGGGAGCCCCGCTCGAAGACCGAGCGGAACATGGCGAAGTTGAGGGAGACGCGCCGGATGCCCAGCTCATTCGCCTGCAGGAGGAGTTCCACCACCATGTACTCCATCAGGCCGTTCTCGCAGGCGCGGTCGCGGCGCATCAGGTCCAGGGACAGGCCGTGCTCGCCCCAGGGCACGAAGCTCAGCAGGGCGCGCGGTTCGCCGTCCGCGTCCCGGCACTCCAGCATCACGCAGCGGCCGTCGGCCGGGTCGCCGAGGCGGCCGAGGGCCATGGAGAAGCCGCGCTCGGTGGCGCCGTCGCGCCAGCGGTCGGCGCGCTCGACGAGCAGGGCCGTCTCGGCGTCCCCGATGTCCTCGTGGCGGCGGATGCGGACGGTGTAGCCGGCCCGCCGGACCCGGTTGTGGGCCTGCCGGACCACGCGCATGGCGCGGCCCTCGAGGGTGAAGTCGGCCAGGTCGACGATCGCCTCGTCGCCGAGTTCGAGGGCGTCCAGGCCGTGGCGGGCGTAGACGGTGCCCGCTTCCTCGCTCGCGCCCATCACCGCGGGCGTCCAGGCGTGCCGGCGGGCCTCCGCCAGCCAGGCGTCGATGGCGCCGGGCCAGGCCTCGGGGTCGCCGATCGGGTCGCCGGAGGCGAGGCTGACGCCGCCGACGACGCGGTAGGCGATGGCGGCCTTGCCGCTGGGCGAGAACAGGACGGCCTTGTCGCGGCGCAGCGCGAAGTAGCCGAGCGAGTCGCGCTCGCCGTGCCGCTCCAGCAGGGCGCGGAGCCTCGCCTCGTCCTGCTCGCCGAGCAGGCACTCGCCGCGGGGGGCGCGGAAGCAGGCGTAGAGGACCAGCAGGAAGGCCGCGGCCATCGCGACGTTGACGATGACGTCGGCCCAGCCGGGGGCGGCGACGTCGGTCACGTGGTCGGCGAGCGGGCCGACGCTGATGCCGCGCAGCAGGGTGTACGCGATCTCGTCGCCGAGCGGGGCGCCGGGGTGCGTGTTGGTGGCGTGCACCAGGAGGGTGCCGAGGGTGCCGCAGGCCAGGATGCCGCCGGCGCCGGCGGCGAGGGCCAGGCGCGGGTTGGAGCGGTCGCCGATGGCGTCGAACTCGCGGCGGCCGAGCAGCAGGGCGGCGACGAACAGGCCGGTGAGGGCGGCGGAGAGCCAGTCGAAGAGGTGCCCGCGGAACGGGTCGCGGGTCAGCGCGAGGGCGTAGAGGCAGAACAGGGGGCCGGCCAGGAGGAGGTTGAAGACCCAGGCGGCGCGCTTGCGGCGGCGCATGACCACCGCGAGGAACAGTGCGAGCGCCGCCGAGACCAGGCCGGCGGTGGCCAGGTACGGGGTGAAGAACTCGCCCGCGTTGTGCTCGTGCACCTCCTCGCGGAAGGGCAGCGACATGACGGCGGCGATGTTCAGGACCGCCATGAGCCGCAGGTACCAGACGGTGGCCGTGGCGGCGCGGGTGCGCAGCCGGCCGCCGCCGGCCGGGCGGAAGCGGACCGGGGGGAGGCGGGCCGGCAGGAGGCGGATGCCGCGGCGGGGACTGCGCGGAGCGGGGACCTGCGGGGAGACCAGGGTCGGCTGTCGAGCGGGCATGGTGACGGGTCACCTTGGGGGAGGGGGACGGGGAAACGCAGACCTTACAGCGCGTGAGGCCGGCGCGGGTGCGGGAAGATCCGCACAGCCACCGCACAGCGTCTCATCCGTCAGCGGCCCGTACGGCGCCGGGCCGCCAGCAGCCAGCCCAGGTTGCCCGCCGCGGCGCCGGCCGCCACCGTGGCGACGATGACCCCGCCGGTGGCGAGGCCGTCGCTGAACAGGTGCGGGCGCCGGTCGAGGCTGTGCAGGCCGAAGCCGCTCAGCTCGTACACGCCGACGGCGGCGATCACGAGACTGACGACCAGCAGCGCCAGCGTCGGCGCGAGACTGCGCACGCAGACCGCCCCCGCGGTCTCCGTCGCCCCGTCCGTGTCCTGCATGTCTCCCCCGATGAACGGATCTGTGGCCGTTGGCCGTTGGGAACCTACATTACGTAGGGTCGATAGGGTCGACGCCGTGCGGATCTACATCAGCGTGGACATGGAAGGCGTCACCGGACTTGTGGACGCCGATGACGTCCAGCCGGGCGGACGGGACTACGAGCGCGGCCGGTCGATGATGGCCGAGGACGTGAACGCGGCCGTGCGCGGCGCGCTGTCGGCCGGCGCGGCGGACATCCTCGTCAACGACGCCCACGGCCCGATGCGCAACCTGCTGCCGCAGGACCTGCACCCGGCGGCCCGCCTGGTGCGGGGCAAGCCCAAGCAGATGGGCATGCTGGAGGGGCTGACCGGGGAGTACGACGCCGTGCTGTGCGTCGGCTACCACTCCCGCGCCGGCGCCCTGGGCGTGCTCAGCCACAGCTTCATGGGGCACGAGATCGAGGACATGTGGCTGGACGGCCGCCCGGTCGGCGAGATCGGCCTCGCCCACGCCACCGCGGCGGCCCTGGGCGTGCCGGTGGTGGCCCTCACGGGTGACGACGCGGCGTGCGCGGAGATGACGGCGTGGGCGGCGTCGGTCGCCACCGTCCCGGTGAAGTACGCCCACGACCGGTTCGCCGCCGAGCTGCGCCCGGAGGCCGAGGCGCGCAAGGCGGTCGAGGAGACGGTCGCCCGGGCGCTGACCCCGCTCCCACCCCGCCCCGGCCCGCAGGCCGGCCAGGCCACCCTGACCGTCCGCTGGCAGTCCGCCTCGGTCGCCGCCACCCTCCTCGGCATCCCCGGCGTCACGGCCGACGACAGCCGCACGGTACGCACGACCGGCCGGCTGCCGGACCTGTACCGCCAGTTCGGGGTGTGGATGCGGGTGGCCTCGTCCCTCTCCGGCCAAGCGCCCTACTGCTGACCCTTCCAACCGTGAGGTGAGTTGTCGTGACCACTGCGTCTTCCGGCCCGTCCCGGTCCGCGTCCGCCGCCGGCGAGCGGATCCCCGTCCGGGTCCTCGGCGGCCCGACCGTGCTCATCGAGTACGGCGGACTCCGTTTCCTGACCGATCCGACCTTCGACGGGCCCGGCGACTATCCCGCACCCAGCGGCCGGGTCCTGACCAAGACCGCCCCGCCCCTCGTGACGCCCGCCGGACTCGGGCCCGTGGACGTCGTGCTGCTCTCCCACGACCAGCACGCGGACAACCTCGACCACTCCGGCCGCGCCCTGCTCGCCGACGTACCGCGCACCTTCACCACACCCGCGGCGGCCGGACGGCTCGGCGGCGCCACCGAGCCGCTGAACCCCTGGCAGTGCGTCGACCTGCCCCGCCCCGACGGCGGCACGGTCACCGTGACCGCCGCCCCGGCCCTGCACGGCCCCGAGGGCTGCGAGCCGCTGGTCGGCGAGGTCACCGGCTTCCTGCTGACCTCCCCCGACCTGCCCGCCGTCTACGTCAGCGGCGACAACGCCTCCCTCGCCCTGGTCGAGGAGATCGCCGCCCGGTACGCGCCCGTCGACACCGCCGTCCTCTTCGCCGGCGCCCCCCGCCTGGCCGCCCTCGACGACGCCCTCCTCGTCCTCGACGGCACCGGCGCGGCGGCGGCCGCCGCGCTCCTCGGCGCCCGCCGCGTCGTCGCCGCCCACTGCGACAGCTGGGCCCACTTCACCGAGGGCCGCGAGCACGTCGTCCGGGCGTTCACGAATGCGGGCCTCCTGGACAGGCTGCAGCCGGCCGACCCCGTCCGCCCGGAGGTCTGAGCGCGCCCGCAGCACCTGCGGACCACCCCCGGAACCTCCGGTCCCGCCCCGCGCTCACAGCCTCCCCCCGCTCCCTGTGCGGTGGGCTTAACCCCTGGTGAGCGGGCGCGGAGACACCCGCGTAATCAGCGCTTCCTACGGTCACGACGGGTGATGTCGGACCGAGCACAGGAGATGGGGGGCGCCCGTGGCCGCGCCGGGCTCGCAGAGCGAGGGCACGACGAAGGTGCGGACGGTCTGCTCGTACTGCGGGGTGGGCTGCGGCCTGGTCCTCGACGTCCGCACGGACGCGGACGGGCGGCGTACCGTCCTGAAGGCGGCCGGGGACAAGGAGCACCCGGCGAACTTCGGCCGGCTGTGCACCAAGGGCGCGACCACCGCGGACCTGCTCGCCGCGCCGGGCCGGCTGACCACCGCCCTGGTCCGGCCGGAGCGCGGCGAGGAGCCGCGGCCCGCGCCCGTGGCGGACGCCGTCGCCGAGACGGCCCGCCGCCTGCGCGCGATCGTCGACGAGCACGGCCCCGACGCGGTCGCCCTCTACGTCTCCGGCCAGCTGAGCCTGGAGGCGCAGTACCTGGCGAACAAGCTGGCCAAGGGGTTCATCCGGACCAACGGGATCGAGTCGAACTCCCGGCTGTGCATGGCGAGCGCCGGCACCGGCTACAAGCTGTCGCTCGGCGCGGACGGGCCGCCCGGCTCCTACCAGGACCTCGACCGGGCCGACGTCTTCCTCGTCATCGGCTCCAACATGGCCGACTGCCACCCGATCCTCTTCCTGCGCATGATGGAGCGGGTGAAGTCGGCGGGCGCCAAGCTGATCGTGGTGGACCCGCGGCGCACCGCCACCGCCGCGAAGGCCGACCTGTTCCTGCAGATCGAGCCCGGCACGGACCTCGCGCTGCTCAACGGCCTGCTGCACCTGCTGCACGCGAACGGCCGCACCGACCCCGCCTTCATCGCCGCGCACACCGAGGGCTGGGAGGCTATGCCCGCCTTCCTCGCCGGCTACCCGCCCGCCGCCGTCGCCGGCATCACCGGCATCCCGGAGGACGACCTCCGCGAGGCCGCCCGGCTGATCGGCGAGGCGGGGGAGTGGACGAGCTGCTGGACGATGGGCCTGAACCAGTCCACGCACGGCACCTGGAACACCAACGCCCTGATCAACCTGCACCTCGCCACCGGCGCGATCTGCCGCCCCGGCAGCGGGCCCTTCTCCCTCACCGGCCAGCCCAACGCCATGGGCGGCCGGGAGATGGGCTACATGGGCCCCGGCCTGCCCGGTCAGCGCTCGGTCCTGGCCGACGCCGACCGGGCCTTCGTCGAGGAGCTGTGGGAGCTGGAGCCGGGCGCGCTGCGCGCCGACGGCGTCGGCAGGGGCACGGTCGAGATGTTCCGCAGGATGGCGGACGGCGACGTCAAGGCGTGCTGGATCATCTGCACCAACCCGGTCGCCTCGGTCGCTAACCGCAGGACGGTCATCGAGGGCCTGGAGGCCGCCGAGTTCGTCGTCACGCAGGACGTGTTCGCCGAGACGGAGACGAACGCGTACGCCGACGTCGTGCTGCCCGGCGCGCTGTGGACCGAGACCGAGGGCGTCCTGGTCAACAGCGAGCGCAACCTCACCCTCGCCCGCCCGGCCGCCGATCCGCCCGGCGAGGCGATGGCGGACTGGCGGATCATCGCCGCCGTGGCCCGTGCGATGGGCTACGAGAAGGGCTTCACGTACGACAGCGCCGAGGAGGTCTTCGAGGAGCTCAAGCGAGCCTGGAACCCGGTGACCGGCTGGGACCTGCGCGGGGTGAGCTACGAGCGGCTGCGCAGGACGCCCGTGCAGTGGCCGGCGCCGAGCCCCGACGGCCCCGACCGCAACCCGATCCGGTACGTCGGCGAGGACGGCACCGGCTCACCGGTGTTCCCGACCCCGAGCGGCCGTGCCGTCTTCCACGCCCGCCCGCACATCCCGCCGGCGGAGATGCCCGACGACGACTTCCCCTTCGTGCTCAACACCGGCCGTCTCCAGCACCAGTGGCACACGCTGACGAAGACGGCCAAGGTGGCCAAGCTGAACCGGCTCGACCCCGGCCCCTTCCTGGAGGTGCACCCGGACGACGCGGCCCGGCTGGGCGTCGCCGAGGGCGACTCGGTGGAGGTCGCGTCGCGGCGCGGGCGGGCCGTGCTGCCGGCGGTCGTCACCGACCGGGTGCGACCGGGCTGCTGCTTCGCGCCGTTCCACTGGAACGACCTGTTCGGGGAGTACCTGAGCGTCAACGCGGTCACCAGCGACGCCGTCGACCCGCTGTCGTTCCAGCCCGGGTTCAAGGCGTGCGCGGTGTCGCTGGCCAGGACGGCCACCCCGGTGACGGTGCGACCGCCCGTCCCGGCGGTCACCGGGGCTCCGGCCCCGGTCCCGGCGGTCACCGGCACCCCGGCCCCGGCTCCGGCGATCCCCGCCCTCGCAGCCGCTTCCATGAGGTCCGCCTCTTCCACGGCGTCCGCCGCGCCGGCGCCCTTCGGGCTGGAACCCGCGCCGCCCCCGGTCCTGGCCGACCACGAACGCCGGTACCTGACCGGCTTCCTCGCCGGCGTCCCGTCCGGCTTCCCGGGCGTGCCGGTGCTGCCGCCGGACGCCCCGTTCAGCCCGGAGCACGCCCTGTGGGTGAACGGCGTACTGGCCGGGATGTACTCCAGGACCGGGACCGAGCCCCCCGGCGGTGATCCACGGCCGACGGCCGACGCCCCGCGCCGCCAGGTGGTGATCCTGTGGGCGTCGCAGACCGGGAACGCGGAGGAGTTCGCGTCGGCCACGGCGGAGCGGCTCACCGCGGACGGCCACGCCGCCGCCCTCCTGCCCATGGCGGACGCCGACCCCGCCGCGCTGCCGTCCGGCGCGGACCTGCTGCTGATCACGAGCACCTTCGGCGACGGCGACGCCCCCGACAACGGCACCGCGTTCTGGGACACCCTCACCGCGCCCGACGCCCCGCGCCTGGAGGGCAGGCGTTACGCCGTCCTGGCCTTCGGCGACTCCTCGTACGACGACTTCTGCGGCCACGGCCGCCGCCTGGACCGGCGCATGGCGGAACTGGACGCGGTCCGGCTGGCCCCGCGCACCGACTGCGAGCCGGACTACGAGAGCGAGGCCGGCGCCTGGCTCGACCAGGTGCTCACCGCGCTGCGGACCCTCGGGCGCCCCTCACCCACCCCGGAACCCGCGTCCGCCCCCGGACCCGTTCCCGTGCGCGTCCCCGCCTCTTCCCCGGCGCCCGCGTCCGGCCCCGCTGCCGCCCGCCCCGCCCCCGTCCCCGCCCGCCTCACCGGCAACCGGCTGCTGAGCCTGCCCGGCGCGGGCAAGGAGGTCCGGCGCTTCACCCTCGACACCCGGGACAGCGGCACCCCGCTGGTCTACGAGGCCGGCGACGCCCTGTCCGTACAGCCGCTGAACCGGCCGGAACTGGTGACGGAGTGGCTGGCGGTCACCGGCCTGCCCGCGGACACGGCCGTGCGGGTCGCCGACGCCGGAGAAGTGCCCTTCGCCGAAGCGCTGCTGCGCCACCTGGACATCACCCGCCTCACCCCCGGTCTGCTGCGCTTCGCCGCCGAGCGCGCCCGCGACCCGCGGGAACTGCGCAAGCTGCTGCGCCCGGACAACAGGAACGAGCTGGCCAAGTGGTCCTGGGGACGCCAGGCCGTGGACGTCGTCGCCGAGTGCGGCGTCCGGGCCGGGGCGCAGGAGTGGACGGACGCGCTGGGCCGCCTCCAGCCCCGGCTGTACTCCATATCCTCCAGCCCCCTGACGGACCCCCACCAGGTGTCGCTGACGGTCTCGGTCGTCCGCTACGAGAACCTGCACGGCCGCCCCCGCCAGGGCGTGTGCTCCCCCTTCCTCGCCGACGCCGCGCCCGGCACCCCGGTACCGGTCCGCGTCCAGCGGGCACCGCACTTCCGGCCGCCCGCCGACCCCGCCGTACCGGCCGTGATGGTGGGCCCCGGCACGGGCATCGCGCCCTTCATCGGCTTCCTGGAGGACCGCCGGGCCCGCGGCCACCGCGCCCCCAACTGGCTGTTCTTCGGCGAACAGCACCGCGCGACCGACTTCTACTACGAGGAGGAGCTGGCCGCCTTCCGCGCCGACGGCACGCTCACCCGCCTGGACACCGCCTTCTCCCGCGACCAGCGCGCCAAGGTCTACGTCCAGGACCGCATGCGCGAACACGGCCCGCTGCTGTGGTCCTGGCTCCAGGACGGCGCCCACCTCTACGTCTGCGGCGACGCCTCCCGCATGGCCAAGGACGTCGACCGGGCCCTGCGCGAGATCGCCACGGCCCACGGCGGCCTGACCGAACCCGAGGCGGCGGCGTACGTCAAGCAGCTCACCGCCCACAGGCGCTACGTGCGCGACGTGTACTGACCGGCGTCAGGCGGGGCCGGGCCGTCTCACGCCACCGTGACGATGACGGGCAGGAGGAAGCCGAGCAGTCCGGTGAACAGCCCCACCGTGCAGGACCGCCGGGGGGAGCCGGCGGCGAAGCCGATGAGGGCGAGGGTGATCGCGAGGGCGGCGAAGACGACGGGGATTCCCGCGCCGATGTAGCCGGCGAAGGGGGCGACGAGACAGGCGAGGACACCGAGAGCGGACGAGGCGCCGCCGTAGAGCGACGCGGGGCTGTCGGTGCGTCCGGTGGGCATGGCGCTGTCCTCTTCCTGGGCGGTTCCGCGGGAGCGGTGTCCCGTGTGTCCCATCTTCCCGGTCGGTTCCGCGGGAGCGGTGTCCCGTGCGTCCCATCATGGCAGGCGGCCGGGGCCGCCGAGGGGGCGGGAAGCTGCCCTTTGGGGCAGTGCCCGATTGGTCAATATCGGCCGCGACGGCTTCTCCCTAGTGTTGCCGCTGACCGCATGAGACCGAAAAACGGGGAGAAGTTTGTGAAACTGAACGGTCGTACTGCGAAGTTGGCGTCACTCGCCGTCGTTCCCCTGACGCTTCTCGCGACCGAGGTCGCGGCCTCCGCCTCGCCCCAGCCGTCCCCCCGCCCGGACGCCCCCGCGTTCTCCCTGTCCTCGGTGCGCGGGCACGAGCTGAAGGACGTGAGCGGGTTCGCCCCCTCCAGCGCGACGGGCCGTCTCCTGGACACCCAGGGCTTCTCGGTGCTGCGGGCGTCCTCCGACCGCACGGCGGTGGTCGACCGCTCGATGACCGACCAGGGCATCACCACCGCGACCGGCACCTCGTCCGTGGACATCTCCTGGAAGGGCTACGACCGGCAGGCCCGCTACGTCGTCAACCGCGACGGCGAGGACATCGCGTCGCTCGGAGCCGGGGTCACGTCCTTCCACGACACCGGACTGCGCGCCGGCAGCCACCACAGCTACCGGGTCACCCCGATCCTGCCCAAGGGCGGGAACCCGCACAGCCGCGTCTGGGGCGTGCAGGTCGACGTCCCCACGGTCCGCAAGGGCGAGAACGAGCTGAGCGCGCTGCGCCGGGAGGCGGTGCGCAAGGCGACGGCCGCCGCGGTCGCCAGGACCACCACGGTCTCGTGGATGACGTTCATCCCCCAGAAGAAGATCAACGCACCGCTCGCGGGCTGTGACTACGGGCGCAACTTCCAGTTCGGCGGCGACGGCCACGGCTACGACTGGAAGTCGTCGAAGTACCGCACCTCCCTGAACGCCGTGATCACCTGGAGCGGCAAGAAGGTCGACGGCTACAAGGACATCGGCGCCAGCCACGTCTACGTCAAGAGCACGGGCCGGCTGGTCGCCACCAAGACGGCCAGCGACAGGGACATGAAGGCCAAGAAGATGGGGTCGGGCGGCAACTACGTCGACATCCGCCTCGTCACGCACGCCACGAACCCCTTCTGCCACGGCCTGGGCGGCGTCAAGGGAGCCATCGACGGCGCCATCTCCATGCACGTGACGACCGGCGGCAACTGGTCGATCATCTCCGGCAAGCACCGGCTGATGCCGAACCACCTCATCTACATCTACAACGGCGGCAGGGTCACCACCGTCTACAAGCGCAGCTACGCCAACGAGGCGTGCCTGATCGGCTCGGCGGCCTGCCCGGAGGCCGACCTCACGGGCTACTACGGCAAGTTCAACTGAACCGGCCGGACACCCGGGCAGCCCCGCACCGGCACGGTGCGGGGCTGCCCGCGTCAACTGTCGGAGGGAGCGGGTAGGTTGGCCCGTGGCCGTCGCAGCACCCAGGCCGCGGGGGTCTGCCGGGAATCGCGGCGTCCAGAGAGGGACCGCACATGACCCGACGGTCCGAAGCGGGGGACACCGCTTGCTCCTACCGGCGCACCGGCCACGACCCGGAACCCGGAGTCCGGCGACTGGGCGCCCTGACCGAGCGGGAGCGAGAGGTACTCCTCCTGCTGGGCACCGGCCTCGGCAACCGCGAACTGTCCAGGGAACTGGGCATCGCCGAACGGACGATCAAGGCGCACATCGCCAGCATCGTCGCCAAACTGGGCCAGCAGACGCGCACCCAGGCGGCGGTCGTCTCGGCCCTGGCCCACGACTCGCTGTGCACGGACCCGTCGTGCTCCCGGCACCCCGGCAGACACGACGGCTCCCCATGGGGCGTCCTGCCCCAGCAACCGGACCACGCCGGGACGGTCGCGGCCTGACCACGCCGCACCCCGCCGACGGCCGGCCCGGCCCGCCGGACCGCACGTGTTCAGGATGCGTTCAGGTCCTCCGTGTCACGGTCGGAGATCACGGCCGCGAGGCGGCCGGCTCATCTCACAGGGCGCTCGTCCCGGTTCCGGGACGGGCGCCCTGTCGTCGGACCGGACAGGAGAAGCTGAAGTGGAGAATCCGGAGGTTCTCACCGACCTCGACGTGGCGGGCACGTCGAGTACGGCCAGATCGGTGATGAAGAAACTGCCCGAGGTCACGCTGGCGTTCTGGATCATGAAGATCGCCGCGACGACCCTGGGCGAGACGGCGGGCGACCTCTTCGCGCAGACCCTGAAGCTGGGCTACTTCCTCACGACGGTCGCGTTGTTCGTGCTCTTCGTGGTGACGCTGGTGGTCCAGCTGCGGTCCAGCCGCTACCACCCGTTCTGCTACTGGACCGTGATCCTGTCGACCAGCATGGCCGGCACCACGATGTCCGACTTCATGAACCGCGACGCCAGCGCCAGGTACCTCTCGAACGGCGCGACCAGGCTGGGCTGGGGCCCGCAGGGCCTCGGCCTCGGCTACCCGGCCGGCGCGGCCATCCTGATCTCCATCCTCCTGGCGATCTTCCTCGCCTGGAAACTGAGCGGAATGACGTTCCAGATCCGCGACATCGTCACCTTCAGGGGCGAGGCCCTGTTCTGGTCGGCGATCCTCGTGTCGAACACCCTCGGCACCTCCATGGGCGACTTCCTCTCCGACAGCTCCGGCCTCGGCTACGCCGGTGGCGCGCTGCTCGTGACCGGCCTGCTCGCCGTGCTCGTGGCCCTCATGAAGGCGCCCGCGGTGCCGAACGTGCTGCTGTTCTGGATCGCCTTCGTCCTCACCCGCCCGCTGGGCGCCACCGCGGGCGACTTCCTCACCAAGCCGGTCGCCAAGGGCGGCCTGGACCTGGGCACCGCGGGCTCGTCCGCCGTCCTGCTCGCCGTCCTGTTCGGGCTGATGGCCCATGCCCAGGTGCGGGAACGCCGGTCGGTGAAGGAGGAGCACGCCCCGGTCATCCGGCAGGCAGGCTGACCGTGAACCTGGCCCCGGGCGTGTGCCGGGGGTCATGGGAGACCTCGCCGCCGACGGCGCGGGCCAGGCGCCGCGCGAGCGGCAGCCCCAGTCCCGCGCCGTCGTGCCCGTCGCCGGGATCGGCACGCCGGCCGGGCCGGAACAGCTCGTCCCGGAACGTGCCCGGCACGCCGGGGCCGTCGTCGACGACGTCGATCCGTACGGCGCCGGGCACGCCGCGCGCGGACACGGTCACGCGGGAGCGGGCGTAGCGGGCGGCGTTGATGAGCAGCGGGCTGAGGATGCGTTCGAGGAGAGCGGGGGCGACACCCGCCTCCAGCACCGGCGCTCCCGCCTCCACCGCGGTCCTCACCCGCTCCGGTGTGCCGAGGTGCTCCAGCAGGCGGTGCAGGACGGGCACCACGTCGGTCGTTCCCGGGACCGCCGCCGGACGCAGCGCGCTCTCGCGGGCGTCGCGCAGGAGCGTGTCGCAGATGGTGCGCATGGCCCGGGCGGCCTCGGCGATGACCTCCTGGGCGGCGCCGGTCTCGGCGTCCGTCCGGGGGCGGGCCCGCCACCAGTCGAGTTCCATGACGATCCGGGTCAGCGGCGTGCGCAGTTCGTGGGACAGCTCGCCCGTCAGCTGCTGTTCGTGGCGCAGGACGGTCCGTATGCGGTCCAGCAGCGCGTCCAGGGAGGCACCCAGCCGGGCGAGTTCGGCCGGCCGGTCCGCCGTGTCGAAGCGCTCGTCCGAGCCCACGGCGCTCCACTGCGCGGCCTGGTCGGACATCGTCCTCACCGGGCGCAGCGCCCGCCCGACGGACAGGCTGGTGAGCCCGTACGTGCAGCCGAGCATCACGGCGTCCAGGACGAGCGAGCCCAGCAGCAGGGTGCCGGCCGAACTGCGGTACGGAGTCAGGTCCAGGGCGGTGACGACGGTGGCGGTGGCGCGGCGGCCGGGGACGGGCTCGGCGCACAGCCGGACGGGCCGGGGACCGTGGGCGCGGACGGTGGCGCAGGCGGGCTCGCGCCGTGCGGCCAGCCGGTCGGCGGCCCGGGCCGGCGGACTGCCGGCCACGGCGGACGGCGGCTTCTCCAGCAACCGGGTCCCGGCGTAGATCCACACGTTCGCGTCGAGGAGGCGGTCGTTGGCGGTCTCCAGGACGCGCACCCGGGGTCCGGTGGTGTCGACGGTCGTGGCCACCGCGGCCGCCCGGTCGCGCAGTTCGTCGTCCGCCTGGTGCTGCAGGTGCCGGTCCATCACGGCGTTGAACAGCACGGTCAGGACCGTCATCAGCAGGGCGGCGGTGGACAGCGCGACCAGGGAGAGGCGGCCGCGCAGCGTGCGCGGGGCGAGGCGGCGCAGGGCACGGGCGGCGGAGCGGTGCGGGGCACGGTTCATGACAGGCGATGCCCGATCCCGCGTGCCGTGCCGATGCTCAGGCCGCTGCCCGCCGCACGCAGCTTGCGGCGCAGCCGGCTCAGGTACTGGTCCAGGGTGTTGTCGCTGACCTGGGCGCCCTCGGGCCAGCCGGCCCGCACCAGGTCCCGGCGGCGTACGAGGGTCCCGTCCGCCGCGGCCAGCGTGGCCAGCAGCCGGAACTCGGTGGGGGACAGGGCGGTGCGGGCACCGCGGACGGTCACGCAGTGGTCCACCGCGTCGAGGAACAGATCGCCGGCCGCGGTCACCGTCGTCCCGGCGGCCCGCTTGAGCACGGCGCGGAGCCTGGCGGCGAGCTCGGCGAGGTGGAAGGGCTTGGGCAGGTAGTCGTCGCCCCCCGCGGCGAAACCCGCCAGGCGGTCGGTGAGGTGGTGCCGGGCGGTCAGGAAGATGACGGGGGCGAGGAAGCCGTTGGCCCGCATCGCCTGGCACACGTCCCGCCCGTCCGCGTCGGGCAGGCCGATGTCCACGACCGCCGCCGCGACGCCGGTGGCGGCCAGCCGCAGGGCGGTGGCGCCGTCGGCGGCCGGGACCGGATCGAAGTCCTCCTCGTACAGGCCACGGCGCAGCACGTCACGCAGGGCGTGATCGTCCTCGACCACCAGGATCCTCGGGTGCATGGTCCTCCGTCGGCAGCGCGGCCGGGTCGGTCGTACGGGTGAGGAAGGAGGCGGGCAGCAGGCAGGCGGCCGCGCACAGGCATGCCCCGAGCCAGCCGGCGGCGAACAGCCAGCCGCCCACGACGTCGGTGAACCAGTGCACCCCGAGGTAGATCCGGGTCAGCCCCACCGACAGGCCCCAGCAGGCGACGGCGATCCGCAGTGCCGTGCCGGCGCGCGGGGCGCGCAGGGTCAGGGCGAGGACCAGCAGCCCGGCGGCCAGGGCGGCCGTGCTGGTGTGCCCGGACGGGAACGCCCAGCCGCTCGCGTGCGCCGCCCAGTCGTCCCGCGGCGGGCGCGGCCGGTGGACCAGCTCCATGACGCCGTACCGCACCAGCTGACCCAGCCCCAGGCAGACGAGGCAGAGGGCGGTGGCGCCCAGCCGCTGTCGTGCGGTGCGCCCGGCCACCACGCCTGCCAGGACAGCGAGCACGTACGGAACGGCACCGGTGCCGGTGTCGGTCACGCCCCGCGCCACCGCCAGGGCCGTCTCCGGCCGGTGACCGACCGCCCAGGTCAGCAGGCCGTGGTCCAGCCACAGCGGCGCACCGCCCCGGCCGCCGGCGGCCATGCCCAGCAGGGCGAGCGCCGCCCACGCGCCGAGCCCGGCACTGCCGGCCGACTCGGCGACGTCCCCGCGGGTCACGACGGTTCGCGAGGCGGGCACCCGGCCGGATGCCGGACTCATCCGCGAGCCTCCTTCTCCCCGGCCCGCCTGCGGCCGCGGTACAGCTCGGAGGCGAGCGGGAGCAGCGAAACCGCGACGATCAGCGCGACCAGCGGCAGCAGATAGCGGTCCACGTCCGGGATCGAGGAACCCAGCACGTAGCCCGCCAGGGTCAGGCCGACGCTCCACACCAGGCCGCCGACCGCCTGCCACACGGTGAACGCCCGGACGGGCACCTCCAGCGCCCCCGCCAGCGGATTGAGCACGGTCCGCACCACCGGCACGAACCGCGCCAGCACGATCGCCTTCGCGTGCCCGTAGCGGCCGAGCAGTTCCTCGGCTCTCCTCGCGCCGTCACGCAGCCGTGCCGAGCGGCTGCGCGCCAGCAGGGCGCCGCCCGCCCGGCGCCCGATCAGATAGCCGCACTGGGCGCCGGCCAGCGCGCCGAACGCCGCCGCGGCCAGCAGCGGCCCCAGCGACAGCCGGACGCCGTGCTGCCCCGTGCCGGTGCACAGCAGGCCCGCCGTGAACAGCAGGGAGTCACCCGGCAGGAAGAAGCCGATCAGCAGGCCCGTCTCGGCGAACATCACCACACCGACCCCGAGCACACCGAAAGCGGCCAGGAGGGACCGCGCGTCCAGCGGGTTCACCGCGAGCTGCGACGATAGGGCCACGGGTGTGGTCATCGGCATGAGTCCTTTCCGGGCGGACGACCGGAAGCAGGGCGACGGCACGCACGGCAACGGCACGCACGGCACCCGGCCGTCTACAATTCCGTAGACTGTCTACCGCACTGTAGACGATCGCGGGGTGAGGATCGTTCCCATGAACCCGGAGAAGGACGAACGCCGGCCGGCGGGCGAACTGGAGGCCGCGGTGCTGGCCGCCCTGTGGGCCGCCGACGCCCCGCTCACCCCGGCGCAGGTCCAGGTGGAACTGGCCGCCGGACTGGCCCGGACGACCGTGACGACGATCCTGTCCCGCCTGTACGAGAAGGGCACCCTGGAACGGCAGCGGCAGGGCCGCGGCTACGCCTACCGCCCCATAGAGGACCCGCACGGCCTGACCGCCCTGCGCATGCACAGCGAACTCGCCCGCGACAGCGACCGGGAGACGGTCCTGTCCCGCTTCGTCGCCCAGCTCAGCCCGGACGACGAGCAGGTGCTGCGCCGGCTGCTGGAGGAGGGCCCGTGACGCTCGTGGCGCTGCTGATCCCGCTGCTCCTGCCGTGGGCGGCGCTCGTGCCGGCCCGCCGCATCCTCGACCGCTGCCCGCCCGTGGCCGCCCTGTGGACACTCACCCTCTCGGCGCTGCTCCTCGCGGCCGGCACCATCGCGGCGCTCGGCACGCTCGCCCTGACCGGCCTGCTGGAGATCCCGGCCCTCGCCGCCCTCGCCGAGCTGGTGCGGCCGCTGCGGACGCCGTCCACGGCACTGGTCCCGCCCCTGGCCGCCGCGGCCGCCGGCCTCCTCGCGCTCGCCGCCCTCACCCTCGGCCGCTCCGTCGTGCGGCAGGCGGCGGGCCTGCGCACCGCCCGGCACCAGGCAGGCCGCCGGGCCCCCGCGGGAGACCTGTGCGTCGTCGAGTCCCCGCACCCCGACGCCTACGCGCTGCCCGGCCGCCCGCACCGCATCGTCGTCACCACCGCCATGCTGCGCAGCCTCGACGCGCGTGAGCGCGAGGCGCTCTTCGCGCACGAGCGGGCCCACAACACCGGCGGCCACCACTACTTCCTGGCCGTCGCCGAACTCGCCGCCCACTGCCACCCCGCGCTGCGCACGGTCCGCGAGGTCATCCGGCTGGCCGCCGAGCGGGCCGCGGACGAGGCCGCCGCCACCGCCGTCGGCGACCGGCGCCTCACCGCACACGCCATCGCCCGCGCCGCCCTGGCCGCGCACACGGCCGACGCCTCCCGGCCCGCGGTCACCCCCGCGGCCACCACGGGCCCCGTACCGAAGCGCGTGACCGCCCTGCTGTCACCGGCCCCCCGCACCCCGCGCGCCCTGACCTGGCTGGCCGCCCCACTGGCCGCCTGCGCCCTGCTGTCCTGCACGACCGCAGCGACCGCCGCACTCCACGTCCACCAGGACATCGAGATCGCCCAGGGCGAGACCGGCTCCTGACCACCCGTCACCGAACCGCCGGACAGTGTGAACACGGGGCGCCGGGCCGGCTTCGACAGCCGCCTCATCAGCACCTGAGCGACCTCGCGTCAGCGAGATCCCGCCCGCTCGCCGCGAGAGGAGTCAGCTCAAGGCCACACCAGGCAGTACGGCTGGTGCCCCGCCTCGTGCAGGCGGTGGGAGAAGTCCTGCCACTCGTGCAGCGATTGGAAGAGGCTGCGCGCTGACCTGGGGCTTCTCGGTTAGACGTGCGTTGACCTGCGGAAACCCTTCTTGGTAGTTCTCACGGGTTAACGCCGTTTCCCGGGCCCATGTGCCCTGGATGTGCCCTCCGGGGACGTGGCTGGGGAGGCGCGTTCAGGCCCAGCTTTCGCGCCTAGGGCGCCGTGATGAGGGCAGTGATGCGGAGAAGGATCCCAGTCGGGCAGTGTCCGCGAGGCGTCTTGAGCTGTTTGGCAGGTGTACCCGTACGCATACGGGTTGGATGAACGCGGGGCCGCTGCATGCGGTCGAATCCCAGTGAGGCAGGGTGGGGGCCATGGTGACCTTGGCGAGTTCCCTGACGAGCGGTTCTGTGCGGGAGGCTTCTCGCGCCTTGCTGGAGCCGGGCGGGCAGGCCCGAACTGTCTCTGTCTTCGGGACCGAGGCGCTGTGCTTCTACCGTCTGAACGAGGATGAGCATGCGCGGCGCGAGGAAGTCTCCGCCGCCAGGGTGGATAAGCTGCCCGACCTTGAGTGCCTGCTGACACTCCCGGTGGACGTTCCTGTTCCGCTGCAATCGCTGGACTCGCCGGCGCGGCGGGCGGTGCGAGGGCTGCCGTCGGGAGCGGTGGAGCGAGACCGGAAGACGGTCACCCGACGTGCCGTGCGGCCCCTGCAGGTGGATCTTGCTGTGGTTCGCGCTTCCGGGTGGCGCCTGGGCCTTGAGCGAGCGGGCCAATTTGCTCCCTTCTGCCGCCGGGCCATGCTGTTGGACCGTCTTCCAGCCCGACTGGATGAGGTCCTCGTCGAGGCCGACTTCTACGGCATCGGCGTGTTCGTCGCCTCCGGAGACGAGGTCGAGCTGGTACTGGAGCCGGAGGACTACAGGCCGCCCCGGCACACCGCTGCGGCCTGGTGGTTCGTCGAGGATGTATATCAGCGCCTACGCTCGGCGGCGGCTGTCTGAGCCGATGTCTTGGCGGCTTCGGGAGCGGTCGACGCCCATCGATCGAGCTGCGCCGGAGACTTGAACGCCTTCGGCTGCCTGATGGACGTGTTGATCAGTTCGTACTGATCGAGAGCTTTCTGGCAGCGGTCGAACCACCACTGCTGGCGTGCTGTGCCGGGCTTGACGGAAGTAAGGGCGCGCAGCCACTCCATGAGGACAGCGACGTTGTGGGCCGCCGCTGCGGCAGGAAGCTCGCCGCGGTTGCTTGTGAAGGCGTCCAGCGCGAGCTTGCCGGCGCAGGCCGAGCAGAAGCAGACCGGAGCGTGGGCGCCACCGTAACGCTTGGCGATCGTCTCGCCCAGGAAGAAGGCCATCAGGTCGGGGAAGAGAACGTGCGGTGACTGCACGGGGATGCTCTTGTTGGTCTGCGCTTTTTCGCCGGGGGCGATGATGTGCCGGTAGCGGCTGCTGGCGCCGAAGGCTGTGAAGGCGGCACCGAAGGCCAGGGCGCCGAATGCCGCGAGATCTGTGCGTAGCAGGGCAGCTCTGGGGACTTCCTCGATGACCTGCTTGAGATGACTTACGGCCTTGGCGTAACGGGCCAGGGGGTCCATCTGCCCGCCCAGCATGATGGCCTTCGGCCCCTTGATCATCCGCAGGTAGGCGATGAGCTGGCGGGTCGATTCCTCGTCGCGTAGCCAGGAGACATCAACCGGAGCGGCGAAGATCACCTCTGGATCGTCGAGTTCCAGGACTCGTGTCACGGCGGCCCGGAGGGCATCGGAGTCCTCGCCCCTGATGTAGCCGGTGGGGGTCATGGGGAGCGTTGCTCCGGCGTCCCGCTGCTCGGCCAGAGACAGTTCCAGGGGATCGTCGAGGAAGAGCGTGGGCTCGGCGTCGTAGGGGAAGGGGTTCTCCTCGGTCGCGGCGCTGACCTCGTACACCGCCGGGTCGATCAGGAGCGGAGCGGCGTAGCCGTCCCGGTATCGCAGGGTGCCGGCCTTCTTCACGGCGTCGATGCCACACAGGATGAGTCCACTGCGTGCCAGGTCGACCTGCCCCTGGACGTAGCCGAGCCGGGCGGTGCTGACCTGGATCAGCATGCGGCCCTGCAGACTGTTCAGGCTGTCCGGCCGGTCTCGCGCACCCACAGCGTCGGGAGGCTCGGTCAGATCGGAGCGTGGACGAGGCAGCGGGGCGGAACGGTCGGTCATGGTCACCTTCGGAAGGCCGGGAATGATGATGAACCGGCGCCCTCGACGTACAGGCGCTGGAAGTCTTCAGGAAGCAGGTGCGCGCAGGCAGCCGCATCCTCCAGAGTCATCTGGCGGTCGGTCAGCAAGGTGTGGACAAGGGCGGCGAGGCGCCGCGGCTGCTCTGGGGGGACATCAACAGGCTCTGCGGTCCGGTAGCCGAGCGCTGACATCTCGATCATCAGGGTGCGGTACTGCCACTCGCTGACGGCGTTGAGCGTTTGGGCACGGCGCAGCAGCGCGCTCATGGAAACCCCCCAAAGCCGCTTCAGCTCCGTCAGCCTGGCCAGATCGACGCCGTCGGAGAACGCCTGCCAGATATCGGAGGCAGGCATCAAGAACTCGGCAGCGAAGGCGTCGGCCTGCTTCTCCTGTGTTGACCCTGTGCCCGGCTCGTCATGCATCACAAGGTGACCCAGCTCGTGCGCGAGGCTGAAGCGACGTCGGTCGCCCGGTGCCCGGGTGTTGACCAGGAGCAGAGGTTGCCCGCCTTCTGCCCACTGGCTTACGGCGTCCAACAGGTCGCTGTCCAGGTCGCGGGTGATTACCAGTGCGCCGGCATGCTCCAGCACCGCGACTATGTCGGGCACCGGACCGGGGGTCATGCACCACTCCCTGCGGACTCGCCGGGCAGCGTCCTTCGGGGTGGTGAGGTCATCCAGCGAGACCCTGAAGAAGTGTTGCGGGACTTGTGGCAATGCCGCTGCGGACGCCAGGCCGTTCAACTGAATCCGTGAGAGCGCCAAATGGGCGTGCACGCGCCGCAGAGCGGAAGCAGACAGAGATGCTTTCTTGCGGTGGTGGACCAGACCCACTCCGATGCCGCTGACCTGCGGATCCAGGCACAGCAGCTCAGGAGGGTAGCCGAGCGCCGCTGCGTATAGCTCAAGACGCTCGCCAGTGACGACGAGACGACCAGCCTCCGCTCGGCTTACGTAGCCCTGAGAAACCGTAGTGCCACTCAGCGACGCCTTGGTCATAGCCGTGGCGACCTCAGCCTGCGTCAGCCCGCGGGACTCGCGCGCCAGCACGAGCATCCCGGGGTGCGCCCGCAGCTCAGCGATCGCCATACACGACACCACCTTGTATCAGACCTCGAAACAGTAGCACGAAATATTCCACGACTGATTCGAGGACCTGAGCCCCCTCCGTAAATCTCGACGTGCGGCGGACCTTCTGTGTGCTGCATCCGTTCCCTCCAGGGCCGGACGGGGGCTTCGGAGATGCCGTCGCGCGTGACACCAGGAGTAGCGTGGGAGCTGCGGGGCGGAGTCCCGTCGTCGCACCGGCCTACAGACGGGTGGTCATCATGACCAGCTCGGACACACCACCTGTTCCCCGGCGTCTGCCCAGTGGCGTCCACGAGGCCGTGCGACCGGGATGTGCGCTTCTCCGGCTGGAGACGACCGAATCACGCAAGGGCGTCCTCGACGGCGCGTGGTGGCCGCGCTCGCGCGACATCGGCGCCGAGCTGCCCGCCCTGTTGAGTGCCCTCGTCGCCCACCTCGGCCCCGTGTCCCGTGTGGGGCTGGATGCCACCGCCTGGGCGGGTCTCCCGACGCGTATCGTCGTGGACGACCACGTGGTGCACATCGACTCCTTCCCGGTCGGTGACGACACGGTCCTGATCACCCGGGGCGACCGGGACATCTTCTCGCTGCTGGTCGTCCCGCCCGACGCGGCACCGGATGCCGCCCGTGCCGCGATGGCCCAGGCGGTCCGGGTGGACAACGTCAGCGACGCGGAACAGATCCTCATCGACACCGGGAGCGGGCGTGGTCCTGTGGGCTGACGGGGCGGCGCGTGGCGCGACCGGCACGACTTGACCGGCGCACCGGCGCTCTCCGTCAGGCGGCCCGTTCCCTGGGGCGCTTCTGCCGACGTCAGGTCCGCTGAGGGCGCGCCCCTCCCGGCCTCATCGGGTAGAGCAGACCGTCGGAGCCCGTGTCCAGGAGCAGTCGTTCGGTCTGCGGGGAGGGGTGGTGCAGCAGCAGGAACGCCTGGGCCTCGGCGGCATGCTCCGACACGTCGAGGAAGACGCGCAGGCCGCTGTCGTCACAGCGGTCGACGGTGGTCAGATCGACGTCGATGAGGGTGATCCCGTCCCGCAGACACTGCTCCAGAGCGGCGCGCACCCGGGGCGCGGTGACGGGGTCGATCACACCGGCCAGAGTGACCAGGGCCCGCGCGCCCCGGTCGTGCCGGTAGATGTTCAGCCGTGGAAGAGTCATGACGCCTCGGTTCGGATGCTCGGAACCTCGGGTGCTCCAGAGCCTGCGTCCACGCCCCGGGCTCGCGTCGCCACGGGCCGGGTGGGCGGTGGGGCCGGGCGGCCGGGCGGCCGGTCGGACTCCCGGATGCCGACCCATGGTGCGGGGTGCGGCTGGGGCGCGCCACGGCCACGGCGACCGGGCCGGGGAGTGCTGTACCGGTACGCCGCGATCCTGTCGGCGTGCTGGAGCCCGAGCCGGTGGATCACGTACGCCGCCACTGCGACGAGGACCAGGAAAGCGATGGCCGTCAGGAAGGCGTTCATGGCGGCCACCTCACATACCGATGATCAGCCGGCTGGCCGGCCCTGGCGGACCGGTCTGTCCGGTGATGGCCGCGGACACCGCCGAGGCACCGCCCTCGTACTCCCATGCCTTGTCCGGGCCCAGGGTCTGGTCGGTGGGGGAGACAGCGTGCCGGGCCGCTTCCGCGGCGATGAGCGCGCTCGCGGTCAGGAGCGGGCCGTCGTGGTCGGATACGGCTGCCATCAGACGGGCCGCCGACTGCGCCCCGGTCTCGGGCGGAACGACAAGGAGATCCCAGCGGCTGGTGCCGTATGAGAGCAGCAGCAGCTTGTGCGGGTCGATCTCCGACGTGAACCAGCCGACCTTGACGATGTGCCCGCTCACGGGGATCTTGCGGGGGATGACCGGCCAGTGTTCCGGGTTGACGGCGATACGGGTGATGCGGCCCCACAGTGGGTCCAACAGGTCGGTGAGCGCCGGCAGTTCACTCAGCAGGTCCCGGGACCGTGGCCACCAGGCTCCGTCCAGCAGCCCGCGGGATGCGCCGTCGGTCTTCAGCGCGAGACGCGCGGCCGGGGCTGCGACGGGCTCGCGGTGCGGCAGGGTGGGGTACAAGGTCGCCGACATGGTGCGGACCTGTCTCCGGGCCACCTGCGCCGCGGCCCGGGTGTCATCCTTCGCCGGGGACGACCCGGCGTGGAAGCCGGTGTGCGAGATGCCCTCGGTACTGCCCACACTACTCCGCGTTCACCGGCGGCGAGGAGCGGTGGGCGTACGGATGTGCGGTACCTGCCGCCGTGCAACGGTGACGGACGGCGGGGACGAGAGGTCAGCCGCGCCACTCCACCATGAGCAGCGTCGCGTCGTCGCTGGTCTGTCCGCCGCGCGCCTGCTTGAGCGTGTGGGACAGGGAGCGCGTCACCGCCCTGATGCCGCGGCCGGTCCTCTCCAGCTGGTTCACACAGTCGATCAGCTGGTCCTCGCCGAACTCCTCCCCGCCGCTCTTGTGTTCCTCGACCACTCCGTCGGTGAAGCAGAGGACTCGGTCCCCGGGCACCAGCCCCAGTTCGCTCACCCGCGGCTCCATACCGCCCAGGCCGACGGGAAGGGTCGTCGGGGCGACCAGACGCTGTGCGACGCGGTGGTCGCGGACGAGGATCGGCGGCGGGTGCCCGGCGTTGACCCACTGCACCCGCCCCGTGGTGGTGTCCAGCTGCAGCATCTGCGCGGTGACGAAGTGCTCGGGACCGAACTGCTCGGCCACGGCGCGGTCCATGAACTCGTAGATCTCCGACAGTCCGATGCCGGAGCGGCGGGCGTGGCGGTAGGCGCCGATGGCCACGGTGGCCATCGTGGCCGCGTCCAGTCCGTGGCCCATCGCGTCGATCATGACCACGTGGAGGACATCACCGTTCAGCGCGTAGTCGAAGCTGTCGCCGGCCACGTGGTAGGCGGGTTCCAGGATCCCGGCCACGGCGACCCGGGGCATGATCATGGCCAGCGGTGGCAGCAGCGACCACTGGATCTCCGCGGCAACGCTCATCCCCTCATCGCGTCGGACGCCGAAGAACAGGTCGGAGTAGCCGTGCTTGGTCACCAGAAGGTCGGCCACCAGGCCGGAGATTCTGAGCAGCAGGCGGCGGTCGTCATCGTCGACACTGTCCAGCGTCACCGCCATGACTCCCACCTGGTCACCGCCGTCCAGCAGGGGTAGATGGACCCGGACGCCGTCTTCCTGAGGCACCTCCACGGGAACGGCGTCGAGAAAGCAGCGGCCCGCCTCGGAGTCGTCGATCACCTGCGGTTCCCCGCCGGTGAGGCCCTCCCCGGGCAGCGGTACGAGCACCAACTGGCCGTAGTCCTGCAACAGCACCTGCGGACGGCGGCCACCGAGCCGCTCCATCACGTCGGCGACCAGGGGCCCGATGAGATGGGGTGGGAGTTCGTGCGCGCTGTCCAGGATCTTCCCGAGGAGCGCTTCCCCGAAGCTCTCGGACCGGTCCGGGCGCCGTCCTGCTGTCATCCCCTCACCTTTCGCGGTCACGCTTCGGGCGGGGGCGGGCCCGGATGACAAAGGATGTGTCGGTGCCATGGCTCCATCATGCGGTCGTGGACGCCCGGCCCGCCGGTCACGGGGAGTCGGTCGGGTCGTGCTGCTCATCTCGGTCCGGCTCCGCCTTCCGACTCCCAAGTGTCCTGTCCGTCGAGGCCGCTCTCGGCGAGTGCCAGCAGGCGCGGAGCCGACAGTGGGTTCGCGGGGTCGGCGGCAGCGGTCAGCAGCCGGGTGGCCACTCGGGCCGGCTCGTCCGGGGGGATCACCAGCAGTTCCCAGCTCCCCACGGTGCCGCAGTCCACGGTGATGGCATGCGCCTCGGCGGCGGAATCGGTCAGCACCACCTCGATCACGTGGCCGGGCGCCATCACTTCGTGCGGGGCATCGGGCCAGGCGGCCGTTTCCACGGTCACGCGGGTGACGGTGTCGATGCCTGGATCCAAGGAGCCGACCAGCGCGGGAAGCTCCAGTTCCAGTGCGTCGCAGCGCGGCCACCATGCGCCGTCCAGTGGGCCGTGGCTGACTTCTGGCATGAGGCGCAGCCGGGGCATGGGCATCCGGTAGGAGTGTCCGTCACCTGGCACCGCACCTTCGGCGGGCTCTGTGGTGATGTTCATCGTGCGATTCCGTTCCGGGCCGTGCGGTTTCCGGCTGCCCGTGTCTGTCGCTCGCCGGGAACGGCGCCGCCGTCATCGTGCGCCCGGAAGTTCTCGGTATGTCTCAGATTACTCCCGGCTGTGGCAGGCGGCGTGGCGGGCGGCCATCGCACTGCCACATCATCGGCGTGCCAAGGGCTGTCCTTCGGCGGACAAGGTCAGCACGCAGGGGGCGACGGGCCCGGGCAGGCCGACGACCTCACCCATGATCTGCCAGCCCCAGGACGAGAAGGCGGCTCGTGCTCCCCGGTCGGCAGGATGAAGCAGGGTGACCCCGAGGGAGGAGTGCAGGTCTGTGAGGAGACGCTGTTGCAGGCGGTGGGCGATGTCGCGGTGCTGTGCGTGCGGATGGGCCACGACCTGGGTCAGGACGACGAACCGCGCGCAGGAGGTGAGCCGCTGGATGATCTCCTGGAGTGTTCCGCCGCCCTGCCGGCCGTCGGAGCCCACCGGAAAACCGAAGGCGCAACCGACCAGCACCGTCGTCTCGGCGACCAGCAGGGCGAAGCCGGGGCGGTGGGCGGTGACCGCCAAGCGGTGCAGGAAGTCTCCGCGGTCGTGGTACGCCTCTCCGACGGTGTCCGCGACGGACTGCGCAGCCAGGTCGGCGATGTCCTCGCGCATGTCTTCTGCCTGCCGGCGGGTCAGCCGGCGAAGGCGGATACCGTCCCTGAGGACCGGCTGGTCCGGCCGACGAGCGCGGTCCTCGGGCGCCCGCGTCGCGGTGCTCATGTGGTCGCTGGATGCGGTGGGCGGCACGGGACTCGCGGGGGCCGTAAGGAGCAGCGAAGTCGATCCGGTGGCGTCGAGGAGCCGGGCGATCTGCGCGCAAGGATGGTGCAGCCGCAGGCGGGCGTGGGCCCGGCCGGCGCGCCATGCTGCCGACAGGAGGACGTCCAAGCCCCGGGCGTCGCAGGAGCCGACCGTGGTCAGGTCGATGTCGATCTCGGTGACGCCGTCCAGCAGACACTGCTCCACCGCGGCCCGCAGCAGCGGCGTCGTGGCCGGCCCGATGTCGCCGGCCAGCGTGACGAGCGTTCGCTCTCCTCGGTTCCGCCGATGGATGTCCAGCCGGGAAAGGGCCATCACGTCTCTCCTCGGCGGGATTGCGGACCTGCGCGGGCGCTCGGCGCGGTTCCTGCCGTGACGAGCTTGCGCTGAGTTGCTTCGACCGCGGCGGACATGGTGCCGACCCGTCCCCGCGCCGACCACGGGGGGCGCGGATTCACTCGTCTCTCGCCGAGGACGACCCGGCGTGGGGCCGGAGTGCGTGATGCCCTCGGTACTTCAACCGTACGTCGGCCGCAACCGGAAGCGGCTGCGTCGAAGGACGCGCACCTCACAGCCGAGGGCCGGCGGGGTAAGGGCGGGGCGCCAGCCCGCCCCTGCCCTGTCGCGGCAGGTGCGCAGGATGCGCCCCGGCTCTGGACCAGAACCGGGCGCCGCGCAGCCCCCTGAACACAGCACAGCGCTGCCGCCCGTGATCAAAACCGGACGGCAGTGCGGGCGGACGAATTGAATGCCAGCTCACTTCCGAACCCGCACGCGACGCGACCTCCGCCCACCGAGTCTCCGAACCAATCCGAGCGAAACGTCCCACGCCAGGGGGACCGGTTCCTAGGTGAAAGCCAGCTTTCGGAAGGCGTTGCGGACACCGTTCAGCGGTTCACGGTCGCGGGAGTAGTACAGCTTGTTGGTCAAAAGCACCGCCCACCGGCCGTCGATGGGGGAGATCCACATGCCTGTGCCGGTGAAGCCGTAGTGGACCCAGACCTCCTCCTCGGCAGTGGTGCCGGGAGCCGGATGCCAGAACAGGCCGCGAGCCGGCTGGAGATCACCCGTCTGCTTGGTCAGGGAGCAGGTGGCCCACTTGCTACCGAAACCGGCCCGCCAAGAGGACGTGGCAGGGGCGAGCATGTAGCGGAGGAAGGCGGCGAGGTCATCGACGACGGTGAAGACCCCGGCGATGCCGCACACGCCGCCGAGGAGGCGGGCCGAGAAGTCGTGGGCGACTCCCTTGAGGTGGGTGTCGGTGTCCTGGTCGAGTTCGGTCGGTGCGCAGCGGGCGGCGAGGTCGGCGGGCAGGGGGCCGAAGCGGGTGGAGGCCATGCCTAGTGGGTGCCAGGTGCGGGTGGTGGCCAGTTGGTCCAGGGGCTGGCCGGAGAGGTGTTCGGCGAGGTAGCCCAGGATGAGGGCGGCCCGGTCGGTGTACTCGACAGCTTCTCCGGGTGCCCGATGGAGTTGTTCTCGGAGGACGCCTCGGCGGATATCCTCGGGCTTGGTGCCATAGAGGTTCTTCAGCTGTGCCCGCAGGGGAACGCCGGCGGTGTGCGTCAGCAACTGCTGGGCGGTTACGGCGGCGAGTGGATGGCCGGCGACCTCGGACCAGAACGCGCCGAGCGGCTGGTCGAGGTCGAGGGTTCCGTCTTCCCACAGGGCGCCGATGGAGGACCAGACGGCGAGGATCTTTGTGAGGCTCGCGGCGTCGAAGACGGTGTCGGTGCGCATCGGCACGTCCGGTTCGTCGGGGGCGAGGACGCCGGTGGAGCCCTGGGCGAGGACGCCGGTGGCGTCGCCGACGGCCCAGACGGCGCCCGGGTACACGTTGTCGCGGACTCCCTCGTCGAGTAGGGCTTGGATGCGCTCGCGGTCGTACGTCATGGTCTCCCTCTTCGCCGAGTGTCCTGCCGGGCGTTCACCGAGGAAACTTGGGAACGCTGAACGCGGTCACTCATCCCGCCGTGGGGCGAGACTTCATCCCCAGAAGAGGCGCTCAGTTATTTCCAGCCGTCCAGCGACACCTGGGGCCCGCCGCTGAGGTAGCGGTGGAGGGCGCTGGCGGTGGTCTCGACGAATTCGTCGGGGATGGCGTTGGCGTCGACCCAGCGGACTTGGGCGTGCTTGCGAGGTTCGCGGTTTTCGGGCTCGCCGGACCATTCGTGGGCGACGAAGACGACGGTGAGGAAGCCGTTGGGGGCTTCCACGCCCCACGCGCCGTGGATGATGTGGGCGACCTTGAGCGCTTCTGGCCTGACGGTCAGACCGGTCTCCTCGTGCAGCTCGCGGACGGCCGTCTCGGTGATCGGCTCGCCGGGCTCACTCTTGCCGACCGGGAGGTCCCACATGCCCTTGGCGAATTTGGCCTGGTCGCTGCGCTGGAGGAGGACCACGCGGTTGGTGGCCTTGTCGTGGACGATGACGGCGGCGACCAGCAGGGTCATGGATTCCACGGCGGGCTTGAGCGCTTGGGGCTGGTCATCGGTTGTCGGCTGAGCCACGGGGGTCCCTTCGTCGGCCGGGTTGGTGGGCATGTTAGGCGAGCGCCTCTCGGGCGCGACGGGCGAGTTCGGCGGCGCCGGGGACTTTGCGCCGCTGGTAGACCGCCAGCGTCGAGCGAATGGAGGTGATCGCCTTGCGGGTGCGGTCGGAGGTCATGCCGTCCATCAGCGTGAGGGCCTGGTTCCAGGCGGCGACCGCCTCATCGGCGCGGGCCTGGGCGGCGAGGCTGTCGCCGAGGTCCGCGTAGGTGAGGGCGTGGACGCGCTTGTACTTCGCAGGATCCCAGCGGACGAGCGCGTCGCGGTGCTGTTGCTCGGTTCCGACGTGATCGGCGAGGTCGGTGAGGGTGCGGGCCGTGTGGCTGGCGACGGTGCCGGCGGCGGGGCCGCTGACGAGGGAGAAGCTGGCCTGGGGGCCGTCGTCGCGGAGCAGAGCGTCTTCGGCGGCGAGCAGGGCGCGGGCCGCTGCGGGTTTTTCGTGGACTGCGGCGAAGGCGCGGGCGTGGGTGATGTGGAGTAGTGCCTCGGTCTGGCCGTCCACGTGGCCGAGTCCACGGCTGAGGGCGCCTTCGACGAGGTCGACGCAATGGTGGGGCTGTTTGAGGCTGAGGGCCTGGTGGGCGAGGGCGCGCATCATCCATGCGGCGTGACCGTGCGGGTCGGCTTCGCAGGCGAGCTGGTAGCCGACTTGGTAGTAGCGCTGTGCGGCGCCCTCCTGACCGAGGTCGTGGTGTTTCCAGCCCGCGAGGTAGGCCAGCTCGGCGACGGCGCCGAAGGCGGCCCGGCGCAAGGCTTCTGAGGCGAAGCGGGCGCGGAGCATCGGGGCGGCGGTATCGGCAAGATAGGCGGTGACGGTGGTCAGCCCGTGGCCGCCGCCCAGGCGTTCGTCGGCTGCGCTGAACGCGGCAGTGATCTGGCGGATCACGTCGACGTCCTCGGCTCCTACCAGGGTCCGGCCCGTGCGTGCGCGGAGCATGCGGGACGCAGCCTCATGGTCGTAGGCCAGGGGCATGACCACGCCTGCGGTGGTGAAGGCGGCCATAGCCAGGAAGCGGCGTCGTTCGACGTCGGCGCGGCCCAGGTCGGTGGCTGTGACGACGGGATCGGGGTCGTCAGGAAGGGGCGCCTCGGGGTCGCGCAGGCCAATCTCGGTCAGGGTGACGGTGCGACCGGCCCTGCGGGAGAGAGCTTCCGCGAGGTAGTGGCCGGTCTGCCCTGTCGGTTGCCGAGTGCCGTTGACCCAGTGGGAGATCGCCGACTTGTTGGTGCTGATGATCTCGCCGTTCTCCGCGGCGATCCGGCGCACGTCCCTGGCCAGCGCGTCGTACGTGCAGCCGATCGCGTCGATGGCCTCGCGTAAACGTATGTTGGGCCTGTTGGGTGCCGCCATGACCTCCTCCGTCCTGGGGCTGTAAACCGCGTATACCGCTTGGCCTCGCCCACTCCGTACCCACTGTGCGTGACGGACTGTTCACTTAATCACAGCCGCCCGGAACTGCCCGACCGCAGTCCTGGCTTCCCCCTTCGGCCGGGCGGCCCTCGAAGTTCCGTACACCCTCTCCGGGTTCGGGCACTCCTGTGCCCGAACCCGCCGATCAGAGACGGAGACACGGTGACCACCATCGACACCAAGGCCATCACGGTCGAACTGCCGCAGGCGTTCGACGAGCGCTGGAGCCGCCTGCCGGGCATCCAGGTCGACGGCCGGCGCATCAGGATCGACCCGGCCGAGTACTTCTTCCGCTTCGAGTCCAACACCTGGCTCGTCGCCGACTGGGAGCTGGTCAAGTCCCAGCTCTTGGACGTGCAGGAGACCACTGAGAGCGCGGTGGAGCAGCTCGCGCTGGACTTCATCAAGGCCCATGGCGAGTCCACCTCGGACGCCGCCCGGGTGCTGTCCACCGCCTACGAGGTGTACGCGTACCTGTTCCGCGACGACCACCTCGACAGGCTCGGCCTGCCGCAGATCACCGCCGACCACCTGCGGATGCTGCGCGAGGCGGCCACGCTCATGGCACTCAACAAGGTCGAGCTCGACGGGCACATCTCCAACGTCGGCCCGTGCTGGTTCTTCCCTGCCGCCACCTCGGTCGTCTTCGACCTGGACGACGACATGGGCGGGATGCTCGACGAGGTCTACCACGGCGGCTGGTTCAACGAGCACCGCCGCATCGAGTCCATCAAGGCCCACGCCGCCCTCGGCGGACGTCTGGTGCACGGCTGCCAGTCCGTGCCGGACCAGTCCGGCGGCGTCGTCGCGCCCTACGGTGCCTCGATGGCCAACTTCCGCGATGACCTGGCCGCCTTCAAGGCCGGCTGGATCGAGCAGGTCTACGCCCACCGTGTGACCCCCGCCGCGTAACACCCAGCAGCAAGGCTCCGGGGCGGGCAGGTCCGCTCGCCCGCCCCGGATGCCGCCACAACCGCAATGGAGCCACTGTGGACGACAACCTGACCACCGATCTCCTCGCCAACCTGTGCATCGTCGCGAACCAGACCACCGCCAAGCGCGAGGAGGTGAGGGTGTGGTCGATGTCCGGCGTCGAACGCGTGACCTTCCCCGACGGCTGCACGCGGATCTTCAAGTACGCCAAGAGGCCCTTCGACAGCGAGGACCAGGCCCTGCGACTGGCCGGCACCCTCGGCATCCCGGCCCCGAAGGTCTATCACTCGGTCCGGATCGAGGGCTGGCTCGGCATGCTCCTGGAGGACCTCGGCACCCCCGTCCGGGAAGCGGATGACCTCGATGGTGCCGCAGCGGCCGTGGTCCTCCACCGCACGCGCACCGCCGGCGCGCTGCCCGTACTGCACGAGGAAGGGCTACGGGCTCTGCCCAGCCGCGCCCTGGACCACCTCGACCAGCTCCGCAAGGCCGACCGCTGGCCGGACACCGGCGACATCGAGCAGGCCCTCGACCAGATCGCCCGGGCCGCCGACGCCCGCGCGCAGGGAACCACCCTGGCTCCCTTCGGCTGGGTGCACTCCGAGTTCCACCCCACCAGCCTCCACATCGGCCGACGCGGCTGGCGCCTGCTCGACTTCGCTCGCGCCTTCACCGGACCCGGACTGCTCGACCTCGCCAGCTGGCACGGCACCCTCGACGACCCCGACCCCGTGCGCCTCCGCGTCTTCCTGGAGTCCTACGTCACCGAAGGCGGCACCCCGGACGTACTCGCCGAGCGGGGCGGCCTGCCCGCGGAGAAGTGGGCGCTGGGCTGGCACCGCATGTGGGTCGTCGAGTGGTTCATGGAGCAGTCCATCCGCTGGATCAACGACCCCGCCACCGATCCCACCTACATCAAGGTCGTCCGCAGGCACCTCTCCGACGTCCTCCAGCTCCTGGAGGTGTAGGTGCTCGCGCAAGCCTCCCCCTGGTACGCCCACGCCCTCCAGCGCACGGCCGCCGGCCCGGCCGAACCACTCGCCCCACCCGCCCGGATGGAGTGGACTACACGGCCAGGCATCGGACCCGGCGCCGAGATCCTCGGCCCTGACCTGCGCCGCAAGCGCGTGGTCGAACTTGGCTGCGGCCCCGGCCACAACGCCGCATGCCTCGCCACCCGGCACGCGGCCCACATCACCGGCGTCGACCTGGTCGGCCTTCAAGTCCGCAGGGCCCGCTCACATTACGGACGGCTGAACAACCTCACCTTCGTCGCCGGACACGCCCTGCACTACCTGCAGGCCGCCGACGAGCAGTTCGACGCGGTCTACTCCATCTTCGGCGCCATCGGCCTCGTCGCCCCCGAACTCCTGCTCCCCGCCATCGCCAACCGCCTCAAGCCCGGCTGCCGCCTGGCCTTCTCCGTCCCCCACCCACAGCGCGGCGGCCGGGTCCCCGCTGCCGACGGCCGACCCCGCCGCGACTACGTCACGCTGCCGGACCGCACCCGCCTGCCCGTCGCTCGCTGGGACTTCGATGCCAGCCGCTGGGAGAAACACCTCGACCGCGCGGGCCTGTGGCTCACCTCCGCCCAGGACTTCCACGACCCCCGAAAGGGCCGCTGGCCCGCCACCCTGCTGATCACCGCACGCAAGCTCTGACACCTGCCCCGGCTTCCGCGGAGGAACCGATGCGTCCCTACCTGCTCATCGACATCGACGGCGTCCTCATACCCTTTCCCGACGCGGACGGCACCACCCCCGTCACCCATGCCCGCCACGAGGTCGTACCCACAGGCCGCAGTGCCGACGACCCGGTCACCATCTGGCTCAACCCCGCACACGGTCCCGCGCTCATGGACCTGATCCGTACCGGCCTCCTCACACCGGTCTGGTGCACCAGTTGGCGCCAGGACGCGACGACCCTGATCGGCCCCCTTCTCGGCCTCCCGCCACTACCGCACGTCGACTTGCCACGCCCCGACATCACCACCAGCCACCCCAACGGCTACCTGTGGAAGCGCGACCACGTCGACGCCTGGCTGGGCGACGCGCCCGCTGTGTGGATCGACGACGACTTCACCAGCCTCGACCACGAATGGTCAGCGGAGCGTGTCGCCCGCGGGTTGCCGACTCTCCTGATCCAACCCAATCCCCGAGAGGGTGTTCGACCGGAGCACCTTGCGGAGGTCTCGGCATGGGCTACGGGGGTGTCCACGCTCCGGGGAAGCGAGTCCTCGCCTCTGCGTGAGGCCGAAGCTGCATAGGCAGAGGCTGCTGCAGCGGATCTACGCTTCCTGCTGGTATCGCCATGAGGGATGTGTCGTGGGCCAGCGCCGGAATCACCGGTGTCGAGCGGATGCCGTCAGACCAGGCCGGGCCGCAACGCTCGTGCTGGTTTGGGCGGCTCGTGCTTGGTCGCTGGGGAGCTGCCGGGCGGCGAGGCGTTGGATTCGCCAGGTGAGGGTCCTGGCGGTGGAGCGGGCGTCGTCCAGGGTGCGCAGCCGTGCGGCGTGCTGGAGAAGCTGCTCGGGGTCGTGACCCGCGTTCTCCGCTTCGGTCAGGGCGGCGGCCAGTGCCGGCCAGGCGGGGTCGTCGAGGACCTGTTGGGCGTGGTCGGGCAGGATCACGAGGATCCGCTGGGCGTGCCGTTCCATGCTGCGGCCCGGTGGCTGACGCTGGGCCAGGGCGGTAAGCGGTCCGGCCGCGGCTTGATGGTAGGCGGCCTGCAGGTGAACCAGAGCTTGGTGAGCTGCGGCGACTTGCTGGTCGTGCCGGTGGACCTGGTGCCAGCGGGCCGCGGCGAGGACGACGAGGACAGCGATGTCGAGGAACATCGCCAGCCCGGCCCCGTCACCGGTGACCGGCGCGGTGCGCAGGGCTCGTATGGCGCCCCGGAGGGCGCGGGCATGGTCCTGCTGGGCGTGGATGCGGGAGCGGGTGGCACGTTCGAACGCTGTGGCGGCCTTCTGCAGCTGTGGCCTCAGGTGGCTGGGGACGAGCAGCGGAAGGATGTCGATGGCCTCACCGAGAGCCGCGATGTGGGCCTGGGCGACTTCGTCGTCGCCGTGGTCGAGGTGGTGGGGGATGCGCTCGGCCGCGGCGGTGGCCTGGTGCCAGGGGTTGGGTCTGCGTCGACTGCCCGGCTCGGTGGCCGGCGCGGTATCGATGGCGGTGAGGCGCTCCGCGATCTTGGGAAAGGACAAGTCGGGGGCGAGTTTGGCGCCGGAGAACCAGATCGGCTCGTCGGCGGCGTTGGTGTCGCCTTCCAGGGCGACCTTGTAGCCGCGCACGTCGCCGGAGGGGAAGTGCTGGACGTCGATGAGCACGCCCTCAACGCCGTCGAGCAGATGAAGGAAGTTCTCGGGGCTGGTGGCGATGGACACCAGCTGCCGGATGGTGGTGCGCAGGTGCTCGCGGGAGGTTTTGGCCTTGCCGGCGCGGCGGGCCTTCTCCTGCTCGGCGCGAGTGGGGCGCTTGGCGGCGGTGCGGTCTCCGCGCACGACCTGGTGAAGGCCGTACTCCTCCTCGATCTTGGCGAGTTCGCGGTCGGCGGTGAGGTAGTCGTTCCAGTGGCGTGCGGTACTCAGGTCGCCTCGGACCTTGGTGGCGGCGATGTGGATGTGGTCGGGTGCATGGCGGACGGCGACCCAGCGGCAGCCGTCCGGGTCGTCTTGTGGCGCGATGCCGGTGGCCGCCACAACGCGGCGGGCGATGTGGGCCCACTCCTCGTCGCTGAGGTGGCGGTCGGTTGTGGCGGCTCGGATGGAGCAGTGCCAGACATGCTGCTCGGGCGCACGTCCCAGTCGGCGGGCTTGCTTGACGCGCAGGTCGAGGTCGGCCACCAGGAGCTTCTTTGTGGCGGCGAAGTCGTCGCTTCGGCCGGGGTCGGGGGCAAAACCGTCCCAGGAGGCGACGAGGTGAGGGTCGGTGTGGTCCGTGGCCCTCTTGGTGTCGAAGAGGTAGCGGATCAGGCCGGCTGTGTCCTTGCCGCTGCTGATCTTGGCGATCATCAGGCCGCCTTCTTGGTGACGGCCTGGTTAGCGGCTGCAGCGATCTCAACGACGGCGGCACGGACCGCCGTAAGGGTGCGCTCGGCATGGGTCAGAGCAGCGTTGTCCCCAGGGCGTGGATGGCCGCCCGCGTTGAGCTTCCGGGCGATCTGGTTGACGTTGTTGCCGATCTTGGCGACCTGCTCGCGCAGGGCGGTCAGCTCGTCGATGTAGTCATCGAGCGGGGTGCGCTGGCCGGGCAGGGCAAGGTCGCCATGGATGTGCGCCATGACGACAGCGCCGACGTAGTGGGCGCCGGCGATGTTCAGTGACCGGGCTTTGCGGAGGATCGCGGCCTTCTCCTCGATGCTGTAGCGCACGTCGACGCGTTCCTTGCGCTGGGTGTCCTTGCGCTTGCGGCGACGGGCGATGCGGTGCAGGGCGGCTGCTTCGGCGGCGCGCGGGAGCACGCCGGTCCCTGCGTCGGCGTGTTCCTCGTCCTCGGGCGCCCCCTGGTGCCCGACGGCCTTCGCCACCCCTGGGGCGGAGGCATCCCTGTTGGACCGGCCCTTGGACGGTCCAACGGCATACCTTGCTGGCTGGTTGGCGCTGGTGGCCATCTCGGGCTGCCAAGCTGGGAGTTCGTGGTCGTCATGCATCGGGCGGTTTCTCCAAGCACCGTTGCGGGTGTTGTGCGGACGGAAGCGTCTGTGGCCGTCAGAGGACACCGGCGGGTTCCTTGCCGGGCTCGGCATGACGGGCTGACTCGTCGAGTTCGGCCTGCACCCGGTCCTTGATCTGCGTCAGACGGTCCTTGCCGATGCGGTACCCGGCGGCTCGAATGGCCGTCTCGATGTTGCGGCGTGAGGCGCGACCTCCGCGTCCCAACGGTGCGGTGCGCGCGACGACGAGCAGTTCTTCGAAGGTTGCGTCGTGCTCGTGCGCATCCGTGTTGGCGTGTGCCTTCTGCGGCACATCGACCGCTTCCTCTGCCGTGTTCGGGGGTTCGGCCACATCGGGCAAGCTTTCGGCCTGCGCCGGCAGACCGGCGTCGTCCTCCGCAGGGGCGGGCGGTTCGATGGTGTTGTGGCCGGGGTCGGGGACGTTGTGGCTCTTTGTGGCGGCGGCTTCGTCGGCCTGGGGTGCGGGGTGGCGGCGGATCACAAGATCGAGGTGGACAGCGCCGGCGAGCGCGAGTGGGGCGATGGCGGACAGGGCGCCGACGGTGACGTTGTCGAGGTGGAGTCCGGCGGTGTGTGCCTGCTGGTTGAGACGGACGGCGTGGAGGGCGTTCGCCCAGATGCTGGTGACGGTCGCGAGGCCGACGAGTGCCCAGACGTACAGACGAGAACGCCATGGTGCGGCACGAAGGATGAGCAGGGCGGCGACGCCGATGGCGATGAACCCGTCGATCACGAGCGGGAAGGCGTAGGTGAGCACTCCGCGGATGTGGATGGCGACGGCCATCTGCCGCAGGGCGTCGTAGGAGAGGGCGAAGCCGATCGTTCCGACCAGGGCGACCCCGAGGCGGATCGCGGCGGTCAAGACCGGCACGGGGGATGTGGTGGTGCGTGAAGGCAAGCGGCGTACTCCAGGCGGTGGCGGGTGCCATGGGCACAAGGGGCTGGCGGGAAGGGCAGTGACTCGTCGCACCCGTCGCATGCCTGGTCAGGCAGGTACGGATGGCCGCCGTGGTACGGGTGGACTCGTCACAGCGAGGACACCCGTCGCGGGGCTGACCTGCGATGCGACGAGTGCGACGAGTCTTTACGGGTGCGGGCTCGGGACGTGGGCGTCGTTCTCGTCGCCGCTGTCGGCCGTCGGCTCTTCGGGGCAGTAGCGGGCCCACGCGTCGATGAAGCGGAGGCGGGCGAAGCCCTTGGCCTGCCGTCCGCCTTCGAAGCGGTGGGTGGCGGCCTTGATGTCGAAGTCCTTCAGGAGGATCCCCAGGTGGCGCGGGCTCAGGCCGGCGGTGCCGTACTCAGCCCAAGGCGCCTCCTGATCCTTGAGGAGTTCGTCCAGGAGGTCACGGGTGCGCATGATGTCGGGATCTCCGCAGCGTGCGAAGGCACGGCGGATGTCCTGCAGCAGGCGCGTCTTCAGGTTGGACTCGTCGTCTTTGCCCGCCTCGGCCGCGCACATGGCCGCACACGCGATACGGGCCTGCTCGGGCCAGGTGCCGCCGGCGAGTTCGGCGACGATCACCAGTGGCTCCCAGGTGTCCGCCGCACGGTCCTGCACCGGCATCGGCGGTACCAGATCCGCTGCGGTGTCCATCAGGGGCCGGAGCCAGGCGGTCAGCCGGTCGCGCAGACCGTGGAGGGCAGGGATGTCACGGCGGGAGCGGAACTGATCCACCCGCTCACCGTCCTTGCGGCGCTGCATGCGGATCACCACCGCCCGGTCCATGACCGTGTCCGGCAGGTCCCCGATGCCGGCGAGCGCGGCCATGGCGAAGGTGGGGAACGCCTGCGGCTTGTGCTCGGGGCCTGAGATGCGCAGGGCGGGTCGGTTGCGCTGGTGGCCGGCGTTGAGCAGGCCGCGCAGCTCCTCGTTCTTCTCGGCGGCCTTGATGCTGCCGAAGATGGTGTCGGCCTCGTCCACCAACAGGGTGGGCGGGTCGTCACCGATGGCGCGGAAGACGACCGCCGGACTGGTGTTGACCGTGATCAGCGGTTCGCGCACGGTCTCCGTGATCACGTCCAGCAGGCGGGACTTGCCGCACCGCTTCGCCGGCCCGACCACCGCGAGACGGGGCGCGTGCTGGAGCGCGGGCTGGATGTGGGTGGCGGCCACCCACAGCGTCACAGTGGTCAGCGCCTCGCCGCTCGGCAGGATCACGTACCGCGCGATGGCTGCCCGCAACTCGTCCAGTAGCAGGGCCCCTTCATCGGGTCGCGCCGGCTCCTCGTCGGTGGCTGAGGTCGGGGGAGCGGGGGCGGTGGCGGAAGACGTAGGTTCGTCCACAGGCATTCCTCCCTGGTGGGCCGGACGGGCAAGGCCCGGCCCACCGGTTCGATCGTTCAAGGGCGACGGAGCAGGGGCTTGGACCGGCGGCTTCAGGACGCGAGGTCGTACGCGGACTGGCTGGTCACCCAGGCGTCCACCTCGTGCCAGCGGTAGCGCAGGTGGCGGCCGACCTTGTGCACGTTGGGGCCGATGGCCCGGTACTTCCACTGGTAGAGGGTCTTCACCGGCACGCCGAGGTAGGCAGCGACTTCCGCCGGGGTGGCCAGCGGACCACGCCTGGCAGCGTCGGCGGTGGAAGAGGCGTTGGCGTTGCGGGCAGCGGTATTCGGCATACGGCTCCTTTTCGGTCATGGACAGCGTGCCTGGACAACACAGCCACACCGCGAGCGAAGAAGTCCAGCGTTGGTTCTAAAACTCTCCACTAATTCCCTCGGCGTGGCTGGGAGGGGGAATAACCGTAGAGGCGGATCGGCCGTTGACCAAAAAGTCGGCGGCTACGTCCTCGTCCTTGAGCCCACGAGGGGTCCCCCTCAGGGTCGGTGCCGGCCGTTGTCGCAGGCCAAAGGGTGACTAGGTAGGTGCGCAAATGAGCTGGAGCGGGCGGTGAGCACATCGGTAGATACCTGCTCAAAACACCCAAACTTTCCGCGCGACGGCAAGTTAGCACAGCGACCTGCGGGAATTGCCCGTCCGCGCCTCGTGAATAGGAGAGATAAACGCCACGCCGCCCACGGTCACCTGGCGGCGAGTTCTGTAGAGTTTTAGAGCCAACTCTTGCCATAAAGGTCAGCTGCAAGTTACAGCTACCTGTCATGGCAACTCGACCCGTCGAAATAGGCCCCGCCGGCCTCCACGTCGCCCGCGCCATAGAGCGAATACGCATCGCGCGCGGCCTGACGCAGCACCAGTTGGCTGTTCGATGCACCACGCTGGGACGCCCGATGTCCAACACCGCCCTCAGCCGCACCGAGCGTGCCCACCGCCGCTGCGACGTCGACGACCTCATCGCGATCGCTGCCGCCCTCGGCGTTTCGCCTGCAGCCCTGCTGCCTCTGGAGACCTCTCCGATCCAGACCTGGGAGCGCATTGAGGGGGTCCTTCTTGGCTGACGTGTACGACCGCTGGCACAAGTCCCACCCCAAGCCCACCGAGGCCGAGTGTGGTGAACACAAGAGCCGTACGCGGCAGATGGTCCCCACCGTCGATCACGGCGTCGGCAAGCGTTGGCAGGTCCGCTACCGCGATTTGGACGGCCGTCAGCGCAAGGAGAACTTCGACACGAAGGCCGAGGCGGACAACCGGGCCGCTGAGGTCGACGTCGAGATCAGGCGCGGCTCCTACGTCGTACCAGCCGAGACGAAGCAGACGCTCGGCGTCTACGCGCAGAAGTGGCTGGACGCGAACTCCGTCGGTCCGACGACAGCCCTCCGCTATGAGGCGACGGTCCGCAACCACATCGTCGAGCACCTCGGGCGACGCGAGCTGCGTTCCCTCAACCAGCCCTCGGTCATCCAGGGCTGGATCCGCACTCTTCAGGACGCCGGCCTGGAGGTGTCGACGATCGAGGGCATCTTCGACATCCTCTCCAGCATCCTCGGCGCGGCCGTGGAGGACGGGCTGCTGCCGAAGAACCCCTGCAAGGCGAAGTCGGTCAAGCTGCCGACCGCGACCAAGAAGAAGATCATCCCTTGGCCGCTGGAGCGCGTTCGCGCAGTCATCGCCGGCCTGCCCAAGCGCTTTCACGCCGGCGGCAAGCTGGCCTTCGGCTGCGGCCTGCGCCAGGGCGAGGTCTTCGGCTTCGCCGTCGAGGACATCGACTTCAAGGGCGGCTGGATCCACGTGAACCGCCAGGTGCGGCTCGTCGGCACGAAGGCCGTCTTCGCGCTGCCCAAGGGGAACAAGATCCGGTCCGTGCCTCTACCGGCCCAGCTTGCCGCTGCCCTCAAGGCGCACATGAAGGAGTTCCCGCCGGTCGAGGTCACCCTGCCCTGGGCCAAGCCGGACGGCGAGCCGAAGACCTTCCGCCTTCTCTTCGTCGACCAGAAGGGGCGGGCGTACAACCGCAGCGTCTTCAACATGGGCGACTGGAAGCGCGCCCTGGCCGCCGCCGGCGTGATCCCTCCCCGCGAGCGCGGTGCGAGGTACCTCCAGGCGGCCCGGGAGGACGGGATGCACGCCCTCCGGCACGCCTACGCCTCCGTGCTCCTGGATGCGGGGGAGAGCATCAAGGCGCTCTCCGAGTACCTCGGCCACTCGGACCCGGGCTTCACGCTGCGGACGTACACGCATCTGCTGCCGTCCAGCGAGACGCGGACCCGCAAGGCCATCGACGACGCCTTCACGGAGGAGTCTGCAGGAGGAGCCCAGGGCACATCAGTGCCCCCGGCGAAACCAATGTGCCCTCAATGTGCCCTGGCCGCCTGAAGGCCCCTTCCGGCACATGACGAGGGCGGGGTCCGAAAACCCCGCCCGCTACCCGAGAAACCCCAGCTCAGGGCCAGACGAGGCAGTACGGCTGATGCCCCGCGTCATGCAGCCGCTTCGAGAAGTCCTGCCACTCGTGCAGCAGCTGGTACACGTTGAACGCGTCCCGCGGGCCGCCCCGGTCCGGGACCGTCGACCAGATGAAGGCCGCCGCGCCGACCGCCTCCTCACCGATGCCGCGCAGGGGGTCGACGACCGTCGTGGGGAGTTTCACGACCGCGTAGTCGGGGTGCAGGACGACCAGTTCCAGGGGCGGCACCTTGTGCAGGGGGACGCCCTGGATGCCGGTCAGCACCATCGCGGCCATCGTCTCCGGCTTGATCCGGGTGAACATGCCGTTCATGCCCAGCTCGTCGCCGCCGAGCTCCTCGGGTCGCATCGAGATGGGGACGCGGGCCGCGGTCGCCCCGTCCGGCGCGCCGAAGTATTTGTACGTCACCCCCACCCGACCACCCTTCCTGCTCTCCGCCGCGAGGCGGTCGGCCCGGTGGTCGAGCCGGCGGTCGGCCGGTAGCTCCAGCCGCCGGTCCAGCTGCTGGTCGATCTCCCGGTCGAGCTGCCGGTCGTACCGCTCGGACTCACTCGGTACACCCTGTGCCTGACGTGCGTCGGTCTGACGTGCCTCGGTCGTTTCCTCCGCTTCGCGCCGGTGCCTTCCCCGCCGGGCACGCCGAGGACCCAGGTCATCGGTCCCCTCGCCCAGTCCGCCACCGCGATGCATATCTCCACCCGACTGCTTTTCTAGGACGCGTGGCCCCCGCCGCGCAACCCGATCATCGTGTCAGTGACCTCCCCCACGGCCGACCGCCGAAACGTGCGGTGGAACAACAGGCCGCGCGGGAATCTTCCCGATCCCTGATCATTACGTGCGTATGAGCTGTGTGTATCAGCTCTCAGTCTCGCAGATGGCGGATGGCGCCGCTTTGTCCCGAGGCCGACCGCTCTCCGGCCGGGGTGCGGCCTACCCTGAGGGGTGTCACCACGCAACCGGAGTCCGAGAAGCCGGAGAACCCGCACCTCATGAGCGCCCTGAGCGAAACGCCCTATCCGTACGAAGCGCCCGCGTCCCAGGCGCTCTTCGACCGTGCCCGCGCCGTCACGCCCGGCGGTGTGAACTCCCCGGTGCGGGCCTTCCGCGCCGTCGGCGGCACCCCGCGGTTCATGGTGTCGGGGAAGGGGGCCTACCTCACCGACGCCGACGGGCGCGAGTACGTCGACCTCGTGTGCTCCTGGGGTCCCATGATCCTCGGGCACTCCCACCCCGAGGTCATCGCCGCCGTCCACGAGGCCGTCGCCCGCGGCACGTCCTTCGGCACGCCCGGTGAGGGCGAGGTCGCGCTCGCCGAGGAGATCGTCGCCCGGGTCGAGCCCGTGCAGGAGGTGCGGCTCGTCAGCAGCGGCACCGAGGCGACCATGTCGGCGATCCGGCTGGCCCGCGGCTTCACCCGCCGGTCGAAGGTGATCAAGTTCGCCGGCTGCTACCACGGGCACGTCGACTCGCTGCTCGCCGCCGCCGGCTCCGGCGTCGCCACCTTCGCGCTGCCCGACACCCCCGGTGTCACCGGCGCCCAGGCCGGCGACACGATCGTGCTGCCGTACAACGACCTGGAGGCCGTGCAGGAGGCCTTCCACCGGCACCCGGGTGAGATCGCGTGCGTGATCACCGAGGCGTCGCCGGGCAACATGGGCGTCGTGCCGCCGGACCCGGGGTTCAACCAGGGCCTGCGGGACGCCTGCCACAAGAACGGCGCCCTCTACATCTCCGACGAGGTCATGACCGGCTTCCGGACCAGCAGGAGCGGCTGGTACGGGGTCGACGGCGTCGTGCCCGACCTGATGACCTTCGGCAAGGTCATGGGCGGCGGTTTCCCCGCCGCCGCGTTCGGCGGGCGCGCCGACGTGATGGCCCACCTGGCGCCCGCCGGGCCCGTGTACCAGGCCGGCACCCTCTCCGGGAACCCCGTCGCCACCGCCGCCGGACTCGCGCAGCTGCGGCTCCTCGACGACGCGGCCTACGACACGGTCGACGCCGTCTCGGCGCAGATCCGCTCCCTCGTCACCGAGGCGCTGAGCAAGGAGGGCGTCGCGCACCGGCTGCAGACGGCCTCCAACATGTTCTCCGTGTTCTTCACCGACCGGCAGGTGCGGGACTACGAGGACGCCAAGCGGCAGGACTCCTTCCGGTTCACCGCGTTCTTCCACTCGCTGCTGTCGAACGGCGTGTACCTGCCGCCGTCGTCCTTCGAGTCCTGGTTCGTGTCCACGGCCCACGACGAGCGGGCCATCCAGAAGATCGCCGACGCCCTTCCGGCGGCGGCCCGGGCGGCTGCGGAGGCCACCGCGTGAGCAACGGGAACAACAGCAGCGGCAAGGACGTCACCGTCGTGCACCTGATGCGGCACGGCGAGGTGGAGAACCCGGACGGCATCCTCTACGGCCGCCTGTCCGGGTACCACCTGTCCGAGCTGGGCCGGCAGATGGCCGACCGGGTCGCCGAGCACCTCGCCCCGCGGGACGTCACCCACGTGTGCGCCTCCCCGCTGGAGCGGGCGCAGGAGACCGCCACCCCGATCGCCAAGGCGCACGGTCTCGACCTGGACACGGACGAGCGGCTGATCGAGGCCGAGAACGTCTTCCAGGGCAAGACGTTCGGCGTCGGGGACGGCGCCCTGCGCAAGCCGGACAACTGGAAGTACCTCGTCAACCCGTTCCGGCCGTCCTGGGGCGAGCCGTACGTCGACCAGGTCGTGCGGATGATGGGCGCGCTCAACGCCGCCAGGGACCGGGCGCGCGGGCACGAGGCGGTGCTGGTCAGCCATCAGCTGCCGATCTGGATCGTGCGGTCCTACGTCGAGCGCCGGCGGCTGTGGCACGACCCGCGCAAGCGGCAGTGCACGCTCGCCTCGCTGACGTCCTTCACCTACCAGGGCGACAAGATCGTCTCGGTCGGCTACAGCGAGCCCGCCATCGACCTCGTCCCGGCCCACCTGCGGGCCGGCGCCAAGCCCCAGAAGGGCAAGGGCACCGCCCAGGGGAAGGCGTTCGGGGCCTGACGGACCGCCGGATCTGATGGTCCGTTTTACAGTTGCTTAGGGTGTTTTCGCGGTAACTGATACGTAAAGCACAAGAATTGACGGAACCTTCCCGATCGTCGCGCCCTCTGACTGGGTGAACCAGCAGGCGCGACGAATCGGGGATCTCCATGCGCACCGACTCCCGGACCATCTCCCGGACCTTCTCCCGGCGGGGGGTGCTCGGCCTCGGCGCGGGCGCGGCGGCCGCCACCGGTCTCGTCGGCTGCGGGAGTCTCAAGTCCTCGGACGGTGCCGGGCACCGGGACGGTTCCGGCGCGGGCAAGGGCGGGCACAAGGGCGACGGCAGGAACAGCCCCGGCGAGCGCCCGGCGCGGCCCATAGGCGACGGCTCCACCTCCTTCACCGGCAGGCAGCCCCACCAGCCGGCCCGGCCCGAGCCGCTGGAGCCGGGTCAGACCCCGCCGCAGTTCGTGGTCTTCTCCTGGGACGGCGCCGGCGAGGTCGGCAACGGACTCTTCCCGCGCTTCCTGGACCTCGCCAAGGAGCACGGCGCGAGCATGACCTTCTTCCTCTCGGGGCTGTACCTGCTGCCCGAGTCCAAGAAGCGGCTGTACGAGCCCCCGAACAACCCGCGCGGCGCCTCCGACATCGGCTACCTCGCCGACGACCACGTCAAGGCCACGCTCGCCAACGTGCGCCGGGCCTGGCTGGAGGGCCACGAGATCGGCACCCACTTCAACGGGCACTTCTGCGGCGGGAGCGGCAGCGTCGCCAACTGGACCCCGCAGCAGTGGCGCAGCGAGATAGGGCAGGCCAAGGCGTTCGTGAAGGAGTGGCGGACGAACACCGGGTGGAGTGATCTGCCGTCGCTGCCGTTCGACTACGACAAGGAGCTGGTCGGCGGCCGCACGCCCTGTCTGCTCGGGCAGGGCAACCTGCTGCCCACCGCCCGGAAGCTGGGCTGGCGCTACGACGCCTCCTCGCCGGGCGGCCGCCAGGTGTGGCCGGCGAAGAGGCTGGGGATCTGGGACCTGCCCCTGCAGCAGATACCTTTCCCCGGGCGTTCCTTCGAGGTCCTGTCGATGGACTACAACATGCTCGCCAACCAGTCCGTGAACTCGACCAAGGCCCCCGCCTACAACTACCCGGGCTGGCGCAAGCAGTCCGCCCAGGCGTACATACAGGGATTCAAGCGGGCATACGAGACGAACCGGGCGCCCCTCTTCATCGGCAACCACTTCGAGCAGTGGAACGGCGGCATCTACATGGACGCCGTGGAGGAGTCCTTCAAGCACATCGCGCGCGAGAAGGAGAAGGGCGCCGATGTGCGACTCGTCTCCTTCCGCCAGTTCGCGGACTGGATGGACGTGCAGAAGCCCGAGGTGCTCGCCCGGATGCGGACGCTGGACGTCGGGCAGCGCCCCGCCGGCGGCTGGAAGGAGTTCCTGCGGGACACCAAGTCCGCCTCCTCGGACGCCGCCTGAGGGCGATGGGAGCCGGTGTCCGGAATGTCCCGTGTAAATATGCCCTGAGATGCGGGTTTCCGCCCGGCAGGGGGGTGCGCAAGATCCCCGGAACAGCCATGCGAAACTTTTCACATGAGTACCCGTAGCCGCGCCGTTCTGCTCAGTGCCGTGGCCGCCGTGGCGGGCCTTACCCTGTCCGCGTGCGGCAAGGGCGGCACCTCCGGCGGTGGCGGCGACACCCACTTCGTCACCGGCCACGACGGCATCGCCACCGTGGCCGAGGGCGAGCGGGCCGCGGCGCCCGACCTGTCCGGCAAGACCATCGACGGCAAGACCCTGGACGTCGCCGACTACCGGGGCGAGATCGTCGTCGTCAACGTCTGGGGCTCATGGTGCAGCCCGTGCCGCGAGGAGGCGAAGTACTTCGCCAAGGTGTCGAAGGACTACTCCGGCAAGGGCGTGCAGTTCGTCGGCATCAACACCCGCGACACCAGCACCACCCCGGCCCTCGCCTTCGAGGAGGACAACGGGATCGGCTACCCGAGCCTGTACGACCCCACGGGCAGGCTGATGCTCCGGTTCAAGAAGGGCACCCTCAACCCGCAGCTGATCCCCTCCACGCTCATCCTCGACAAGGAGGGCAGGGTCGCCGCGCGGGCGCTGGAGCCGCTCGACGACACCACGCTGCTGAAGATGCTCAAGCCCGTCCTGGCGGAGAAGTGACGTGAGCGCACTGCTGACGCTCGCCGCGGACGCGGGCGGCAACGCGACCGTACGCAGCGGCGCCCTGCTGGTCGCCCTGCCCATCGCCGTGCTCGGCGGCCTGGTCTCCTTCTTCTCGCCCTGCGTGCTGCCGCTGGTCCCCGGCTACCTCTCCTACGTCACCGGAGTCGTCGGCACCGACCTGGCCGAGGCCAGACGCGGCCGGATGCTGGCCGGCGCCTGCCTGTTCGTGCTCGGCTTCAGCTCCGTCTTCGTCTCGACCGGGGCGCTGTTCGGCTACTTCGGCTGGACTCTCCAGGAGCACAAGGACGTCCTGACCAAGGTGCTCGGCGTGCTCATGATCCTCATGGGCGTTCTCTTCATGGGGCTGATGCCCTGGTTCACCCAGCGCGAGTTCCGCTTCCACAAGCGTCCGACGACGGGCCTGGCGGGCGCGCCGATACTCGGCGCCCTGTTCGGCATCGGCTGGACGCCCTGCTTCGGTCCCACCCTCACCGCGGTGAACGCGCTCTCCATGGACCAGTCGAGCGCCGCACGCGGCTCCCTGCTGATGATCGCCTACTGCATGGGCCTCGGCGTCCCCTTCGTCCTCACCGCCCTCGCCTTCCGCAAGGCGCTCGGCGCGTTCGGCTGGGTCAAGCGCCACTATGTGTGGGTGATGCGCATCGGCGGCACGATGATGATCGTGACCGGCGTGCTGCTGCTCACCGGCGCCTGGGGTCTCCTGATCCAGCAGATGCAGACCTGGTCCGACGGCTTCACTGTGGGGATCTGATCCATGAGCACAACCGACACCGACAACAGCCGGGGCCAGGAGGACCAGCAGGAGGACCTCGGCGCGGCCGGCTCCCAGCTGTCCACCGCGCCGCGGGACGAGATCTCCTCCGTGCCCGGCCTCGGCCTCATCGGCTGGACCCGCTGGTTCTGGCGGCAGCTGACCTCCATGCGGGTCGCGCTGCTGCTGCTCCTGCTGCTCTCGCTCGGCGCGATCCCCGGCTCGCTGATCCCGCAGACCGGCGCCGACGCCGCCAAGGTCGAGGCGTTCCGGGCCGCGCACACCACGCTCGCGCCGGTCTACGACAAGCTCGGCCTGTTCCACGTCTACAGCTCGGTGTGGTTCTCCGCGATCTACATCCTGCTGTTCGTCTCCCTCATCGGCTGCATCATCCCGCGCACCTGGCAGTTCGTCGGCCAGCTGCGCGGCCGTCCGCCGGGCGCGCCCAGGCGGCTGGACCGGCTGCCGGCGTACACGACGTGGCGCACCGAGGCCGACCCCGAGCAGGTCCGCGAGGCCGCGCTCGCCCTGCTGCGCGGCCGCCGCTTCCGCGCCCACACCGCCGGTGACGCCGTCGCCGCCGAGAAGGGCTACCTGCGCGAGGTGGGCAACCTGGTCTTCCACAGCGCGCTGATCGTGATGCTCGTCGCCTTCGCCTCCGGCCAGCTGTACAAGTCGGACGGCACCAAGCTGATGGTGGAGGGCGACGGCTTCTCCAACGCGCTGCCGATGTACGACGACATCAAGTCCGGCAGCCTGTTCCAGGCCGACGACCTCGTGCCGTTCAGCTTCGACCTGAAGGACTTCAAGGGCACCTACGAGCTGACCGGCCCCAACCGCGGCACCCCGCGCACCTTCGAAGCGAAGATCACCTACAGCAAGGGCGCCTACGGCAAGGAGCGCTCGACCACCGTCAAGGTCAACGAGCCGCTGGAGATCGACGACTCCAAGGTCTACCTGGTCAGCCACGGCTACGCGCCCGTCATCACCGTCCGCGACGGCAAGGGCAAGGTCGTCTACCACGCCCCGGTGCCGCTGCTGCCGCTCGACGGGAACGTCACGTCGCAGGGCGTGATCAAGGTGATGGACGGCTACCGCGACGCCAAGGGCGCCAAGGACATGCTCGGCGTGAAGGCCTTCTTCCTGCCGACCTACGGCGGTGCGGGCAGGGAGGTCGCCTCGGCGTTCCCGGCGCTGCTGAACCCGGTGCTCAACCTGGAGCCGTACCACGGCGACCTCGGCGTCAACTCGGGCATCCCGCAGAGCGTGTACCAGCTCGACAAGACCCACATGAAGGCGTTCAAGGACACCGAGGGCCGGCAGCTGAGGGGGAACCTCAAGCCGGGGCAGACCCTGAAGCTCCCGGACGGCGCCGGCTCGATCACGCTCGAGAAGGACGTCAAGGAGTGGGCCGGCTTCGAGATCGTCCAGGAGCCGGGCAGCGGCTGGGCGCTCGGCGGCGCCCTCGCCGCGATCTTCGGCCTGGCCGCGTCCCTGTTCATCCAGCGCCGCCGCGTGTGGGTGCGGGCGGTGCGCGGCGCCGACGGCGTCACGGTCGTCGAGCTGGCCGGTCTCGGCCGCAGCGAGTCCGCGAAGGTGCCCGAGGAACTGGGCGCCCTCGCCGGAACCCTCTACGACAAGGCGCCGGGGGCACCCGAACCCGACGACGACTCCACCGAAACTCCCGTCGCACCTGCCGAAGGGGCTGAGAAGTGACTCCCGCCGCCGCAACCGACCTCGCCGTCGCGACCAACGAACATCTCGCGAGCATCAGCAACACGCTGGTCTACTCGTCGATGGCCGTCTACACGCTGGCGTTCTTCGCGTACATCGCCGAATGGCTCTTCGGCAGCCGCAGCAAGGTGGCCCGGACGGCCGCCGCGCTCACGGCCGCGCCCGAGGCCGCGAAGGCACCCGCCGTCACCGTGCGGAAGGCCGGCGGGACCGCCGTGCTGGAGCGGCCGAAGGTCGTCGTCCGCTCGGCGTCCGGCGCCCGGGACGTGCCGGACGGTCCCGGCGCGCACGGCGGCGACGTGCAGGGCGACCTGTACGGCCGGATCGCCGTCTCCCTCACCGTGCTCGCCTTCCTCGTCGAGCTGGGCGGCGTCGTCGCCCGCGCGGCCTCCGTGGAACGGGCGCCGTGGGGCAACATGTACGAGTTCAACATCACGTTCTCCACGGTCGCCGTCGGCGTGTACCTCGCGCTGCTGGGTCTGAGGAAGAACGTGCGCTGGATGGGCCTGTTCCTGGTCACCACGGTCCTGCTCGACCTGGGTCTGGCGGTCACCGTCCTGTACACGGCGAGCGACCAGCTGGTCCCGGCGCTGCACTCGTACTGGCTGTACATCCACGTCTCCACCGCGATCTTCTGCGGCGCGGTGTTCTACGTCGGCGCGGTCAGCACGATCCTGTACCTGTTCAAGGACTCGTACGAGAGCAAGCTGCAGGCCGGTGGCAGGCCCGGTGCCCTCGCGACCTCGGTGCTGGAGCGGCTGCCCGCCTCCGCGTCCCTCGACAAGTTCGCCTACCGGGTCAACGCGGCCGTCTTCCCGCTGTGGACGTTCACGATCATCGCGGGCGCGATCTGGGCGGGCGACGCGTGGGGCCGCTACTGGAACTGGGACCCCAAGGAGACCTGGTCCTTCATCACCTGGATCGCCTACGCCTGCTACCTGCACGCCCGTGCCACGGCCGGCTGGAAGGGCCGCAAGGCCGCCTACCTGGCGATGATCGCGTTCGGCTGCTGGCTGTTCAACTACTACGGCGTGAACATCTTCGTCAGCGGCAAGCACTCCTACGCGGGCGTGTAGTCGCCCGGTCGGTGACACTGGTGTCATGAGCGGTTCCATCGAACAGGGCACCAGCCAGATGCACGGGAACACGCACATACTCCACTTCCTGGTGCGGATCCCGCGGAGCATGGAGGACGTCTGGTCGGCGGTGGCCACCCCCGAGGGGCTCGGGGGCTGGTGCACCGCCGTCGACGTCCTGGAACCCCGGCTCGACGGCGCGGTCACCCTGCGCGAACTGGGCTCCGGGCGGATCACCGCGTGGGACGTGGACCGGGTCGCCGAGTACACCCTCGGCGCCGGGGGCCGGATCCGCTTCCACCTCGAGCGGGGCGGGGACGAGGAGTGCGTGCTGCGCTTCACGCACGAGTCCCAGGGCGAACGGGAGACCGAGTCCGGCTGGCGCACCCGGTTCGAACGCATGATCGCCGCCCTGGAACCCCCGCGGACCCTCCCCGGACAGGAACCCACCCGGCCCCTGCCCGGCCAGTTCACCTAGGGGCCTGACCGACCGTTCCCGTCGGCCCCCCGACGCCTGGCACGCCCTGCGACCTGTCCGTCGGACAGGCCCTACGACGGCGGCAGGCACTCCTTGCCCGGCGGCCTGCCCTCCGGCCAGGCGATGCGGACGAAGCGGGAGCCGCCCTGCTCGGTCAGCTCCACGATCGGCACGGCCTTGTCGTACGGGTTGCCGTGCACGTCGAGGCAGATCCAGCCGCTCGCCCCGTCCACCCGCAGCGAGCCCTTGACCTGCGGCCACTGCAGGCCCACGTCCGTGAGCGCCGGCACCTTCCCGCCGTCCGGCACGGCCTCGCGGATGCCGTGCACCGCGAGGCGCAGGGTGTCGTACCCGATGATCAGCTGCCCGTCGTCCAGGGCGACGGATCCGAGCGGACCCGCCGGTCCCCGCCCCGCGGCCGTCAGCAGCCGCCGCAGCGCGGCGAAGCCGGCCGCCGAGCCGCCCGTCCCCGCCGGGTCCGCCGTCCAGGCGTCGGGGTGGGCGAGCGAGGTGTAGCGCACGGAGAGGTTGTGCCGCAGGGCGGTGCGGTCCAGGGCCTTCTCGTGCGTCAGGTACGAGGCCTCGTCGCCGGTCAGCACCGTGAACTTCCGGTCCTGGCAGCCGCGACCGCCGAGCGCGTTGATGAACTGCCGCAGCTGGGTGTGGCGGCCCGCGAACAGGATCGTGTCCGTCCGCCGCGAGGTGTCGCAGACCAGGTGCGTGATCTGCCGGAAGGTGTTCGCGGTCGTGCCCTCCTCGCTGCGGTCGGCGGGCGGGGTGAACGGCTGCGGCTCGTACGGCGAGCCCTTGATCAGCGCCGCGAACGACTCCTGCAGCGTCCGCGTGTACGGATCGCCGGGCCTGTCGTACACCAGCAGCGCCTTGCCCGCGCTCACCTTGGCGAAGGAGGCCAGCGCACGGGCCTCGTCGGTGTTGGTCGGCGCCACCCTGGCGAGCCCGGGGTAAGGGTCCTCGCCCTGCTGCCCGTTGGCCAGGTCGTCGGCGGTGATGGAGGAGCCGATCACCGGGACGCGGCGCCGGGTCAGCTCCTCGACGGCCTTCTTGTTGGCGTCGGTGCTCTGCCCGACGCCGGCCACCGCGCGCAGCCGGTCCGCGCTCGTCGTCATCGCCGTCAGCTGGTCGACCGTCCGCCGCCAGTGACCGCCCGTCGCCCCCGGGTTGGCCAGCACCAGCCGGATCAGCGGCGCCTCCCCGTTGGCCTCGTGGTTGGCCTGGTACTGCGCCAGGTAGGCGCCCTGGAGCTGGTGCCGGATGTCGTTCTGGCTGGTCGGGGAGGCGGTGGTGTACGGCAGCATCAGCGCCACCGTCACATAGGTGCCGGGCTTCAGGCGGTCGTTCTCCCGCCCGATCGCCGCCACGACGTCCCGCAGCCCGGCCTGCCCGAAGGCGTACGGCCCCGTCGCCACGCCCACGCACTCCTCGCTGCCCTCCGGCCGGCTCACCCCGGCCGCGCAGGAGCGGTCGTCGTGCGTGAGGACCCGTACCGCGAACACCAGCCCGGCCACCAGGGCCGCCGTCACCAGCAGCGCCAGGTAGCGGCGCAGCGGGATCTCCCACACGCTCTCGCGCAGCCGTGTGCCCACACCCCCGCGTGCCATCACGCCGCCCCCCTGCGGTCGTCCGGGCCGTCGTCGGTGTCGTCCGCGTCGTCGGAGCGGTCGGCGCCGTACCGGCCGTCCAGCGGGCGCCCGGCGAGCGCCGCCGCCGGCCAGTCCCGGGAGGCCCGCCACAGCAGCGCGTTGCCCGCCGGCCGCAGGTTGGACAGCTGCTCCAGCTCGAAGCGGAGCCGGTCGCACACCAGCGGGTCGGGCGGCACCAGGGGGTCCGCCAGCAGCCACACCGCGTGCAGCAGCCGCCGGATCCGCGCGTGCAGCACGGCGTCCACGCCCTCCGGCACCGGTTGCCCGTCGTCCGTGCGGCCCAGCGCCACCGCCACCCGCCGGTCGGCGCGCCCGGCCGTGTCACGGCCCTCGGCGTCGTGGGCGTGGAAGTAGGGCGCGGACGCGACGAACCGCAGGGTGCGCAGCCAGGAACGGGTGCCGGCCGTCGGGAAGGTGTCGCGCAGCTCCGCGACCGCCGGCTCGGTGACGCCCAGGGCGAGTTGGTGGTGCAGCCGGTAACGGGCGTGCCCGGGCGCGGTGTAGTGGGCGACCAGCGTCTCGTGCGCGGTGCGCCAGGACGCGTGGCCGGCGTCCCGCAGGTGCAGCCGGAGCAGCAGCAGGGTGCGCACGAACGGGTCGCCGACGAACTGGCCCCGCGCGGCCGGCAGCCCCTCCTCGGCGAGCAGCGTCTGTAACGCCCGTACGCTCGCCGGGCCGAACGTGTCCGGCAGCAGGGCCGAGGCCAGCGCGCAGGCCGAGCCGTGGTCGTGCGCGGCGGCCAGCACGGTCAGCTCCTCCAGGCGCTCGGGCGGCACCAGCCGGTCCAGCAGCACCTCGTAGGCGGGCCGGCCGGGCCGGTCCTCGGCGGGCCGGACCTCGGCTCTGAGCAGCTCGCCCAGCGCGGACACCCCGGGCAGGTGCTGCGCGGCCGCCTCGGCGAGCAGTACGACCCCCAGCGGATTCCCGCCGGTCAGCCGGTGCGCGGCGAGCGGGAGCCGGGCCGGGACGGGGGTGTCCTCGCAGACCGCGCCGACGATGTGCAGGGTGTCGTCCGGCCCCAGCCTCGGCAGCGCGACCAGCAGCGCCCGCGAGGAGGGGGCCGCGCCGGGCGCCCAGCCGGTGCGCCGGGCCACCTCCGGCAGCTCCCGCCGGACCGCGCCGGGCAGTTCCCCGCGTCCGTCGCCGCGCCGGGCCGCGACGAACACGACCTGGTCGGCGATGCCGTCGGTACGGTCGCGCAGCACGGCGGCCACCAGCTCAGGGCCCGGAGCGCACTGCGCGTTGTCGAGCAGCACCAGCGGCCGGCCGAGTCGCTGCATCCGCGGCAGCACGCCCGCGTACGCCTCGGTGAGGTCGGCCAGCAGCGCCCGAACCAGATACCGCTCGGCGTGCTCGCGCGAACCGTCGCCCGCCCGGAAGTGCCCGGACAGCAGGATCAGCCCGCGCTGGGCGTTGCCGCCCGCGTTCGGGTACGTCCGGTACCAGACGGACGCCTTCTGGTGCCGGCGGCTGGCGAAACCCTCGGCGACGGACTCCAGGGTCGCCTCGATCGCGCCCGACACCAGCGGGCCGGTCCCGGTGGCCGCCGCGACCACCTTCGCCGCCACCTTCCCGGCCATGCGGCCGGCCAGCCCGCTGATCCACGAGCCGGTCTCGTTCAGCAGCAGGATCCGCTCGACCTCCCGGCGGATCCGCTCGGAGTCCGCGTCGCCCCAGCCGCCCGCCGCCACCGCGACCAGGCCCGACATCAGCCTCGGGAAGGTGATCCGCCCGGCGCCGGTCACCGGCTCCGCGAGCTGCTCGGCGAGCGACAGCAGCGCCTGCGCGAGCGGCGACCAGGACTCGGCGGGCCGGTCCGCGGGCGGACCGGCGAACTGGGCCTCCGCGCAGTCGACCAGCGCGAGGGGCGTGTGCCCCTTGTAGGACTCCCGCAGCTCGGCGAGGACCGCGCTCTTGCCGAGCCCGCGCGCCCCGGTCAGCACCACGAACGGCGGCTCGTCCGGGTGCTCCAACGGATGACCGCGGTGATGGTGGGGCCGCAGCCCCACGAGCCGCGGCGCGAGACCGGCCGGATCGACGTCGAACAGCGCCCCACACCCGTGCAACCGTCTGTGCACCGCATCTCCCCCTCAACAGCAGTGTAGAAAGGGGGAGTTGCTTCAGGCCAGGGTCAGCGGTGTCCCTCTTGTCAGGAAACCGCCGAGAGGCTTCCGTGGGCCACCGAGGCGATGTGGTCCCGCAGACGCTCGACGTACAGCCGCAGGTTCTTCGACGCCGTGTCCGTGTCCGGGTACCGGCTCGCCAGCCACAGCCCCTCGTGCAGCCGGTTCACCCACACGCACACCTGGTCCCCGTACGACACCCGCAGCAGCCCGTGCGCCTTCAGCTCCGCCCACCGTTCGGCGCCGGGGATGGCCCGGGTGTCGACGTAGGAGACGATCGAGTACAGGTCCGGCGAGGTCGGCCGGAAGTCCGCGCCGAGCAGCGCGAGCACCCGGGCCAGCGGCATCCGGGCCAGGGACCGGTTCGCCTGCAGCTCGGCGCGCACCGTCCGCAGCACGGCGGGGAAGGCCGGGGAACGGCCGACGGGCACCTCGATCGGGGCGCCGCCCACGTACCAGCCCACCGAGTCGCTCCACCGCGACTTCACCCGGGTGTGGAACGGCACCACCGTCCGGTACACCTGCTGCCCGCCCAGCTCGTGGACGATGAGCGCGGTCGCGGCCAGCAGGCCGACCAGGCTGCCGCCGTAGGGCCTGCAGTACGCCTCGAAGGCCGCCGCCTCGCTCGCGTCCGCCAGCGGTTCGCACAGCATCCGCTGCCGGGGCAGCGGGCCGCCCGGCTCCACGCCCAGGTCGACCGGGAAGCTCGGCAGCGTCCCGTCGCAGCGGTGGATGAACTCCCGCCAGCGGTCCACGACGGCGTGCCGGCCGTCGATGCCGTCCGCGTCCGCCCGCTCGATCTCGCAGAAGTCGACGTAGCTGGCGGGCGGCTCACGGAGTCCGGGCTCGGTCCCGGCCAGGACCGCCGCGTACAGCTCGTGGATCTCGGCGGCGATCCGGTGCACCGAGTAGGCGTCGACGTTGCTGTGGTCGAACGCCATGTACACGCTCGCCCCGTCGCCCCGTACGACCGCCGCGTAGATGAGGTTCGGCCAGCGCAGCGCGTCCGCGACCGTGTCGAAGCGGTTCTGCAGGTGCCGTACCAGGTCGTCCGCGTCGGGGAAGTCGCCCACCTCCTCCCGGCACAGGGACACGTCGGCGGCGTCGAGCGTGAACCGGCGCAGTTCCTCGCCCGCCCAGCGGAAGCCGCTGCGCAGCGTCTCGTGCCGCACGGTCCAGGCGCGCAGCGCCTCCTGCAGCACGTCGAGGTCGACCGGGCCGGGCAGGTCGAAGGCGGTACCCAGCCAGGTCGGCACGAACAGCCCGTCCTCCCGGACGCACTTGGCCGTCCGGATGTGCGACTCCTGGATGTAGGCCGGAGGCCGGGAGTCGTCCGGCAGCCCTGTCGCCACCGCGACGGTCGCCGGGCTCAGCGTCCACTCGACGAGCCGTCCCGGCCGGACCTCGCAGCGCTGGATGTCAGTGATTCGCACGCGTCTCCCATCGCAGAAGGGGGCCCCAGGATGCGGGCCCCCCTCATGGCAATGCCGTGCGACGCGGCCGGGACATGCCCGTCCGGCCCAATTCAGCGGAACGGGTGGCGGACCGAACAGGGAAGTGAATAGCCGCCTCACCCGGCCCGCGGCCCCGGCGACCCCGCCGGCCGTCACCGCTTCTCAGGACCTGACCTGCGCCCATCGGCGGCACCGATGCGGTCATCGGCGGGACGCCCCACTGGCGCGTGGACCGGCGCCCCGGGCCGCTCCTAACTTCGTGGCATGACCCCAGAGAACAAGGGCACGGCCCAGCTGACGACCGCGATGGTGCTCTCCGGCACCCTCGGCCTCTTCGTCGTCGAGTCGGGCGCCTCGCCCTTCGACGTCGTCTTCTTCCGCGTCCTGTTCGGCGCCCTGGCGCTGGGCTCCTACGTCGTCGCCCGCGGCTGGCTGCGCGGCCACGGATTCACCCCGCGCACCCTCGCACTGGCGGTCCTCGGCGGCGTGTTCATCGTCCTCAACTGGGTCCTGCTCTTCCAGTCGTACGAGAACACCTCCATCTCCGTGGCCACCGTGGTGTACCACACCCAGCCGTTCTACGTGGTCCTGCTCGGCGCCCTGCTGTTCCGCGAGCGCCTCACCGCCGCCAAGGTGGGCTGGATCGTGCTGGCCTTCGCCGGCCTGGTCCTCGTCTCGGGCGTCACCCCGGGCGACTTCGCGAGCGGCGGCGCGTACCTGACCGGCATCGGCCAGGCACTGCTGGCCGCGCTGCTCTACGGTCTGTCCACGCTGGTCACCAAGCGGATCACCGGAGTGCGCCCGCACCTCATCGCCCTCGTCCAGGTCCTGGTCGGCATCCCCCTGCTGCTGCCCTTCGCGGACTTCGGCGCCATGCGGGGCACCGGCTGGGACTGGGGCTGGCTGGTGGGCCTCGGCCTGATCCACACCGGGATCATGTACGTCCTGATGTACGCCGCCTACGCCCAGCTGCCCACCTCGAAGATCGCCGTGCTCGCCTTCGTCTACCCGGCGGTCGCCATGGTGATGGACTGGGCGGTGTACGGCCACCACATCGGCCTCGTGCAGGCGCTGGGCGTCCCGCTGATCGTGACGGCCAGCCTCAAGGTCACCCTTGCTCGGACACCAGCCGCCGCGCCTGCTCCACGAACAGCCGGGCGTGCGCCGGGAGCCGCTTCCCGGACCGCCACGCCAGCTGCGTCCGAAGCGTGAACGGCGCCTGCCAGGCCAGCCGTACGAGAGAACCCTCCGCGAGTTCGGCGGCGACCGTCACCTCGGGCAGCAGCGCGATCCCGAGGCCGGCCGCCGCCGCGCGCTTGGTCGCCTCGATCGTGCCGAACTCCATGAACTCCACCGGCTCCAGCGCCGACAGCTCCCGCTCGAACAGGTCCCGGTAGGCGCAGCCCGGCTCGGTGGCCAGCAGGGGCCGCCCCGTCAGGTCGGCCGTCGCCACCGGCACCCCGGCCAGCGCGTGCCCGGGCGCCGCGACCAGCGCCAGCGGCTCCACCGCCAGCACCGCGGTCTGAAGCCCCGGGTGCTCGGTCTCCTCCTCCATCAGGAAGCCGACGTCGTACGTGCCCTGCCGCAGCGCCTGCCGGGTCTCGTCGCCGATGGTGGTCCGCAGCGCGAGCCGCACCTTGGGGTGGCGGTGGTGGAAGAACTCCAGCAGCGGCGGGAGCCGGTAGGAGGTGAGCGACTCCATCGTGCCGACGGTCAGGGTGCCCGACGGCTCCTCCGGCTCGGTGACGGCCGCCCGCGCCTCCTCGGTCAGCTCGATGATCTGCCGGGCGTAGGGCAGCAGCCGCTCGCCCGCCTCCGTGAGCCGGATCCGGCTGCCGAGCCGGTCGAACAGCTCGGCGCCCAGGGAGGTCTCCAGGGCCCGGATCTGGCTGGTCACGCTGGACTGCGCGTACGACAGCTCGGCCGCCGCCCGCGTGAAGCTCAGGACCGTGGCGACCTTCTCGAAGGTGACGAGCAGGCGGAGTTCCACGGCTCAGTCGTTGTTCTTCGGGTTGTTCTCGTCCAGGGACTTGAGGAACTCGGGGTTGTCGTCGGGTGCGACCCAGCCGGCGCCGGTGTTCCGGTGCCGCTGCGCCGGGGCCGAGCCGTTCGCCGGGGCGCCGCGCACCTTGCCGGTGATCAGCCAGGCGACCGGGCCGACCAGCACCTCCCCGAAGAGCAGGACGATGATGACCCACACCACCTTCGGCAGGTGCCGCACCTCTTCCTCGGGGGTGTTCAGACAGTCCACGAAGGCGTAGATCCACAGCGCCAGGACCAGCAGGAACGGCAGATACCTGAGCATGGCGTGCGATCTCCCCACGACGTGAGACGGCCCCGGTGACCGGCCCAGGGTAGCGGGTGGCCGATACTGGGACGCATGGCTTACGACGATCTTCGCTCCCTGCTGCGGGCGCTGGAGCGCGAGGGCGACCTCAAGCGCATCAAGGCCGAGGTCGACCCCCACCTGGAAGTCGGGGAGATCGTCGACCGGGTGCAGAAGTCGGGCGGACCCGCGCTGCTCTTCGAGAACGTCAAGGGCTCCGCGATGCCGCTCGCGATGAACGTCTTCGGCACCGACCGCCGGCTGCTCAAGGCGCTCGGCCTGAAGTCTTACGGCGAGATCTCCGAGAAGATCGGCGGCCTGCTGCGGCCCGAGCTGCCGCACGGCTTCGTCGGCGTGCGCGAGGCCTTCGGGAAGCTGGGCGCGATGGCGCACGTGCCGCCGAAGAAGGTGAAGGACGCGCCCGTTCAGGAGGTCGTCCTGCACGGCGACGACGTCGACCTCGACCGGCTCCCGGCACTGTTCACCTGGCCGCAGGACGGCGGCTCCTTCTTCAACCTGGGCCTGACCCACACCAAGGACCCCGAGAGCGGCATCCGCAACCTCGGCCTGTACCGGCTGCAGCGCCACGACCGGCGCACCATCGGCATGCACTGGCAGATCCACAAGGACAGCCGCAACCACTACCAGGTCGCCGCCCGCCGGGGCGAGCGCCTGCCGGTCGCGATCGCCTTCGGCTGCCCGCCCGCCGTCACCTACGCCTCCACCGCCCCGCTCCCCGGCGACATCGACGAGTACCTCTTCGCCGGGTTCCTCGCGGGCAAGCGGATCGAGATGGTCGACTGCAAGACGGTCCCGCTCCAGGTGCCCGCCAACGCCGAGGTCGTCCTGGAGGGCTGGCTGGAGCCCGGTGAGATGCTCCCGGAGGGCCCCTTCGGCGACCACACCGGCTTCTACACCCCGCAGGAGCCCTTCCCGGCCCTGCGCATCGACTGCGTGACGATGCGGAAACGGCCGCTGCTGCAGTCGATCGTCGTCGGCCGCCCGCCGACGGAGGACGGCCCCCTGGGCCGCGCGACGGAGCGGTTCTTCCTGCCTCTGCTCAAGATCATCGTCCCGGACATCGTGGACTACCACCTGCCCGAGGCCGGCGGCTTCCACAACTGCGCGATCGTCTCGATCGACAAGAAGTACCCGAAGCACGCGCAGAAGGTGATGCACGCCGTCTGGGGGGCGCACATGATGTCGCTGACCAAACTGATCGTGGTCGTGGACGCCGACTGCGACGTCCACGACCTGCACGAAGTGGCCTGGCGGGCCCTCGGCAACACGGACTACGCCCGCGACCTCACGGTGGTCGACGGCCCCGTCGACCACCTCGACCACGCCTCCTACCAGCAGTTCTGGGGCGGCAAGGCGGGCATCGACGCCACCAGGAAATGGCCCGAGGAGGGCTACACCCGGGACGGGGGCTGGCCGGAGATGGTCCTGTCCGACCCGGAGACGGCCGAACGCGTCACCCGGCGCTGGAAGGAGTACGGGCTGTGACTTCCGCCTCTGCGGCGATCCCGCAGCCGGGACGCACGAAGGCGTTCCTGCGCCTGGTGATCATCGAGCACTCGGTCTTCGCGCTGCCCTTCGCCTACATCGCCTCGCTGACCGCGATGTACCAGTGGGACGAGAACATCCACTGGGGCCGGCTGCTGCTGGTGACGGTGTGCATGGTGGGCCTGCGCACGTTCGCCATGGCCGCCAACCGGATCATCGACCGGGAGATCGACGCCCGCAACCCGCGCACCGCGCACCGCGAGCTGGTGACCGGCACGGTGTCGGTACGGCAGGCCCAGGTGGGCGCCCTGGTCGCCCTGGTCGTCTTCCTCGGCGCGGCGGCCCTGCTGAACCCGCTGTGCCTGGCCCTGGCGCCGGTCGCGGTGGTCCCGATGGTCGTCTACCCCTACGGCAAGCGGTTCACGAACTTCCCGCAGGCCATCCTCGGTCTCGCCCAGTCCATGGGCCCCATCGGCGGCTGGCTGGCCATCTCCGGGTCCTGGTCCTGGGACGCGGTGATCCTCGGCGTCGCGGTCGGCGTCTGGATCGGCGGCTTCGACCTGATCTACGCCTGCCAGGACGTGGAGACCGACCGCCGGATCGGCGTCAAGTCGGTCCCGGCCCGCTTCGGCGTCCCCGCCGCGGTCTGGGGCTCGCGCGCCTGCCACACGGTGACGACGGCCCTGCTCGTCTGGTACGCCCTGGCCACCGGAGCCGGCGCCTTCTTCTGGCTGGGCCTCGCGGTCGTCGCGGGCGCGTTCCTGTACGAGCACAGCATCGTGCGCCCGCACGACCTCTCCCGCGTGAACAGGGCGTTCTTCAGCGTCAACGGCTTCATCGGCATCGCCCTGTTCGCGTGCGCGCTGCTCGATCTCCTCGTCCGCGGCCTGACGGTCTGACGAGCCGGGGGCACCCGGCCTGAGGAGCAGGCGACCCGCCGGTACGCTCAAGGTGTGAACGCAGGAGATTCGCAGCGCGTGCCTTGGATCGTGGGGGTGTCCGGAGCTTCCGGTACGCCGTATGCGGCTGCCGTGCTGCGGGCGCTGCTGGAGGCGGGGGAGGCCGTCGACCTCGTCGTGTCGCGGGCCTCGCGGCTGACGCTGCTGGACGAGACGGGGATCTCCTTCCGCGACGCCCACTGGCAGGACGACCTGCGGGAATGGCTGGCCAGGGGCGCCGACGGCAAGCCCGGGAGCTTCGCGGTGGACGTCAGCGGGGTGCGGTACTGGAGCGCGGGGGACCTCGCGGCCGGGCCGTCCTCGGGCTCGTACCCGGTCACGGGCATGATCATCGTGCCCGCCTCCACGGCGTGCGTCGCCGGTGTCGCCCTCGGGCTGTCCAAGGACCTGCTCCAGCGGGCGGCGAGCGTGACACTGAAGGAACGCAGGCCACTGGTCGTGGCCGTACGGGAGACCCCGCTGAACGGGCAGACCCTGCGGCACCTCGTGGCGCTGGACGACGCCGGCGCGAGCGTGGTCCCGGCCTCCCCGGCCTTCTACGCGGGCGCCACCCACATCCAGGACCTGGTGGACTTCGTCGCCGGGCGGGTGCTGGACGCCGCGGGCGTCGGGCACGGCCTGTACCGGCGCTGGAAGGGCGAACTGGGCGGCGGCACGGCGGGCTAGCCCGCGGGGCGCGGCACCTCACCTCTCATCTCCTCTCAACACTTCGAGAACTCCACAACTTTTCAGGGGAAGGCTTCGATCGCATGGACGCGGTGGACAGGCAGCTCATCCAGGCCCTGAGGGAGAACGGCCGGGCTTCCTACGCGGAGCTGGGGCGCCTCGTCGGCCTGTCGGGACCCAGCGTCACCGACCGCATCAACCGGCTGGAGGCCGCCGGGGTCATCACCGGCTACCGGGCCACGGTGAACGCGGCCTCCCTCGGCCTCGGCGTGATCGCGCTGATCGGCATCTCGCTCTCGGACGCCGCCGACCACGAGGACGTGGCCCAGCGGCTCAAGGAGCTCCCCGAGATCGAGGACTGCTGGTTCATCGCCGGCGACGACTCCTTCATGCTCAAGGTGCGCGCGACGGACGTGGACGGCCTGGAGCGGATCATTCGGCGGCTGAGCGGGACCAAGGGCGTGTCCCGGACCCGTACCACCATCGTGCTGTCCACGAAGTGGGAGAACCGGGTCGGAGAGCTGCCGGAAGAGGTCTAGGGATACCGTTGGCCGGGCTGTCGTAGAAAGGTGTGGGCATGGACGTCGGGCTCAAGCGCGAGCTTGAGGAGAAGGTCCGTTCGGGTGAGCGGCTGACCCGTGAGGACGGCATCGCGCTGTACGAGTCGGACGACCTGGCGTGGCTCGGGGGTCTGGCGCACGAGGTGCGGACCCGTAAGAACGGTGACGTGGTGCACTTCAACGTCAACCGGCACCTGAACATGACGAACGTGTGCACGGCTTCCTGTGCGTACTGTTCCTTCCAGCGCAAGCCGGGGGAGAAGGACGCGTACACGATGCGGATCGAGGAGGCGGTGAAGCTCGCGAAGGCGATGGAGTCGGAGAGCCTGACCGAGCTGCACATCGTCAACGGGCTGCATCCAAACCTGCCGTGGCGGTACTAC
>NZ_BMUE01000022.1 GCF_014650035.1 Streptomyces lucensis JCM 4490
CCGCGATCTGCTGGAGCGTCGCGCCGATGTCCGACGTGCGGGTCGTCGTCATCGACTGCACCGACACGGGGGCCCCGCCCCCGACCGCCACCGGCCCGACGTGGATCCGCCGCGACGTGCGCCGCGGCGCGACCGGACGGGCCGGTACCTCGGGAAGGCCCAGGGGGACGGCGGTCACCGCCTCACTCCCGGTTCCCGGAGACGGTCTCGCGCATCGCCCGCAGGGACTCCTTCAGCGAGCCCATCGTGGCGAGGACGGCGGTGGGCTCGTAGCCGCAGTGCGCCATGCAGTTGGCGCAGCGCGGGTCCTTGCCGCGGCCGTACTTGTCCCAGTCGGTCTCCTCGATGAGTTCGCGGTACGTCGGCACGTAGCCGTCGCTCATCAGGTAGCAGGGGCGCTGCCAGCCGAAGAGCGAGTAGTTGGGGATCGCCCACGCGGTGCACGGGAAGTCGACCCTGCCCTCCAGGAAGTCCAGGAAGAGCGGGGAGTGGTTGAGCCGCCACTTCCTGCGGTTTCCGCCCGCGAAGGCCTTCCGGAACAGCTCGCGGGTCTGCTCGACGCCGAGGAAGTGCTCCTGGTCGGGGGCCTTCTCGTAGGCGTAGGCGGGCGAGATCATCATCTCGTCGACCTTGAGGTCGTCGTTGAGGAAGTTGAGCACCTCGATGACGGTCTGCGGGGTGTCGGTGTTGAAGAAGGTGGAGTTGGTGGTCACCCGGAAGCCGCGCCGCTTGGCCTCCTTGATGGCCTCCACCGCCTCGTCGAACACGCCCTCCTTCGCGACGGACTCGTCGTGCCGCTCGCGCAGCCCGTCGATGTGCACCGCGAAGGCGAAGTACGGCGACGGCCTGAACCTGTCCATCTTCTTGCGCATCAGCAGCGCGTTGGTGCACAGGAAGACGTACTTCCTCCTCGCCACCAGCTGCCGCACGATCTCGTCGATCTGAGGGTGCATCAACGGTTCGCCGCCGGCGATGGAGACCATCGGGGCACCGGACTCCAGGACCGCGCCCACCGCCTGGGCGACCGGCATGCGCTGCTTGAGCACTCCCGCCGGGTGCTGGATCTTGCCGCAGCCCTCGCACTTGAGGTTGCACGCGAACAGCGGTTCGAGCTCCACGATGAGCGGAAACTTGTCCCGCCTGCGGATCCTCTGTTCGGCCAGGTATGTAGCGACCTTGATGGACTGACGCAACGGCATGGCCATCTGGCTCACCTCCGGGGGAGCAGCAAAGAACGGTGCCATTCGAAAAAAGCGGGCAGTACAGAACGAAGAACGCGGAAAGCCGATATTCCACCGCGTACCGTGCCGATCCGGACGAGTTCGTGTTCGGGGGCGTCCACGACCACCCGGACGGCCGCAACGGGGCGCTCACCCGCGCGGACGGCGGTCAGGAGGGTGGCCGCCGACTCCATGTCGACCGCGATCGCGCCGGTCGCGAACAGGCCGGACCTCTCGTGCCCCCGCACGACGTGGCCGGAGCCGGTGAGCGGACCGGTGTGGACCGTGCGGCCGGGCAGCAGGCGCCCGAGTTCCTTGGCCAGCAGCTCGGTGCCCACGCAGGGAACGCTCCCGCGCGGATCCCGGGTCTCCTCGGCGACGACCAGGTCGCCGGGGTGCATGCCCGGGGCGAGTCCGGCGCAGAAGCCGGTGGCCAGGACGGCCGCGCCGGCCAGCGCCCCGGTGCCGAGGTGCCGGCTGACGGAGCGTTCCGCCGCCTTCGGGCCCATGCCCGTACGGACGACGGTGTACGGCCCGCCGGCCCCGCCGCTGTCGCCGGTGCGCAGGGCGAGGTGCTCGATGCCGAGCGCGCAGGCGATCAGCAGCGGTGCCGGGGCGGGCTCGGGTCTCACATCAGGCCCCCTTGACCCGCGAGGGGACCTTGTGCGCCGTGCCGAGCAGGTTCCGCTCGAAAGGGTCGCCGTGCAGGTACCGGCCGAGCGCGGTGAGCGGGAAGACCTGCCGGTACAGGTGGTAGTTGATGGAGAAGTCCCACGGGAAGCCGGTGCCGGTGAAGTACGGCTCGTCCCAGGTGCCGTCCTCGCGCTGGGTCTCCGCCAGCCACCGCACGCCCCGCTCGACGGCCCCGGAGTCCTTCTCGCCCGCTGCGAGCAGCGCCATCAGCGCCCACGCGGTCTGCGAGGCGGTGGAGGCGCCGCGGCCGCTCCACTCCCTGACGTACTTGTAGGAGCGCAGGTCCTCGCCCCAGCCGCCGTCGTCGTTCTGGACGCTCTCCAGCCAGGTCACGGCCCGCCGGATCGCCGGATGGGAGCCGGGCAGCCCGGCCGCGGTCAGCGCGGGCAGCACGGACCCGGTGCCGTACAGGTAGTTGACGCCCCAGCGGCCGAACCAGGAGCCGTCGGGCTCCTGTTCGGCGAGCAGCCAGTCGATGCCGCGCCGCGTGCGCGGGTCGTGGGCCAGGCCCTCGGCGGCCAGCATCTCCACCACGTGCGCGGTGACGTCGGCGGACGGCGGATCGATGACCTCGCCGAAGTCGCAGAACGGCAGGCGGTTGGGGAACGGGCTGGTGTTGTCCACGTCGAAGGCGCCCCACGCGCCGTTGCGCGACTGCATCCCGAGGTTCCAGCGCACGGCCCGCCCGATGGCCCGGTCCACGCGCTCGGGGTCGTGGTGCCTGACCCGGCGCAGCGCGAGGGCGACCTCCGCGGTGTCGTCGATGTCGGGGTAGTTGTCGTTGTGGAACTCGAACGCCCAGCCCCCCGGCGGGAGCTGGGGGCGTTTCACGGCCCAGTCGCCGGGACGGACGATCTCCTCGCCGAGCATCCAGTCGGCCGCCTTGACCAGTTGCGGGTGATCGACGGGAAGTCCCGCGTCGACGAGCGCGATGGCGGCGAGGCAGGTGTCCCAGACCGGCGACTGGCAGGCCTCGATCATGCGGGCCCCGTCCTCGCGCCACACGGCGAAACGGTCCAGCGAGGCGAGGCCCTCGCGCATCACGGGGTGCTCGAGGTCGTAGCCGAGCAGGTACAGGGCGATGATCGAGTACACGGCGGGAGGCTGGATGCCGCCCCAGCAGCCGTCGTTCTCCTGCCGCTCGATGATCCAGCGGGCGGCCGAGTTCATCGCGGCCCCGCGCACCCGGCGCGGGGCGACCTTGCGCAGCCGGTGCAGGACCTTGTCCATGCGCTGGAAGGCGCCGTCCCAGCTCAGCGGCGAGGCCAGCGGCCTCGGCGGGTTGGGGCGGGCCGGGTCGGTGTGCAGCTCGTCCAGCGGGAAGGGGGCCGGGCGGACGGGACGCTTGGCGGACACGATGGTGAGCGGCACGATGGTCTGCCGGGCCCAGCACCCGAAGTCGTAGATGTTGAGCGGCAGCCAGGTGGGGAACCAGATCAGCTCGGGCGGGAGTTCGGGCAGGTCCTCCCACTTCCACCAGCCGAACAGGGCGAGCCAGATACGGGTGAAGACGCGGGCGGCGGCGATGCCGCCGCGCTCGCGGACCCAGGCCGACGCCTTCGCCATGTGCGGGGCGTCGGGCGCGTCGCCGGCCAGGCGCAGGGCCACGTAGGCCTCGATGGTGGTGGACAGTTCACCGGGTCCGCCGAAGAAGGTGGCCCAGGTGCCGTCCTCGCGCTGCTCCCCGCGGATGAACCTGGCGGCGGCCTCGGTCGTCGCCTCGTCGCCGATGCCGAGGAACTGACGGAGCAGCAGGTCCTCGGCGTCCATGGTGACATTCGTCTCCAGGTCGCCCTTCCACCAGCCCTGGGCGTCCTGCCGGGCGAGCAGGAAGTCGGTGGCGCGCCTCGCGGCGTGTGCGGCGGCTTCCCGAACCCCGGCCGCCACGGGGGTGGTGAGAGTGGTGTCGCTGGCCGCGGCAGCTCGGGGCGGGAGGGTCGCCCCGGCACTTCCGTCGGTCGTCGCTGTCATGGCTTCCCCTTCGTGCAGTCGTGCGAGTCGTGCTGCTGTGGGTCCGCCGTCGGCCGGTGTGCCGTGTCCCGTCACACCGGCCGGCGACTACGCGAGGCCTGTCGAGCCGCCAGGGCTCATCTCTTGCGTACGACGACGAAGTCGGCGAGCGCCGTGAAGGAGTCCCGCACCCGGCCGGGCATGTCGACGGCGTCGAGGGCCTCGATGGCGATGGTGTGCTGGCGGCGTGCCTCGTCCGCCGTCCACTCGCGTCCGCCCGCCTCCTCGATGAGGGCGGCGCGGGCGGCGAACTCCTCCTCGGAGAAGTTCGCGAAGTCGCTGCTCTTGGCGTCGGCGGCGAGGATGTCGCCGAGCCGCTCGGAGGCGGGGCCGCCCGCCGCGAGCGCGGCCACCACCGGCAGGGACTTCTTGCGCTGGCGCAGATCGCTCCAGGTCTGCTTGCCGGTGGCGTCCGGGTCGCCCCAGATGCCGAGCAGGTCGTCGACCGCCTGGAAGGCGAGTCCGAGGTGGTAGCCGTACCGCTCCAGCGCGTCAGCGGTCGCGTCGTCCGCCCCGCCGAGGACGGCGCCGATGGAGCTGGACGCGGCGAGGAGCGCGCCGGTCTTGTTGCCCTCCATCTCCAGGCACTCCTCGACGCTGACGCGGTCGCGGTGCTCGTAGGAGATGTCCTGCGCCTGACCGTCGATCAGGGCGCGGGTCGCGGTGGTCAGGCGGCGGGTGGCGCGGCCGGCGTCGACGGTACCGAGTTCCAGCAGCACCTCGCCCGCGAGGGCGAACAGGGCGTCGCCGACCAGGATGGCCTGGGCGGGGCCGTGCACCTTCCAGACCGTGTCGCGGTGCCGGCGCTGCTCGTCGCCGTCCATCAGGTCGTCGTGCAGCAGCGAGAAGTTGTGCACGAGTTCGACGGCCACCGCGCCCGGGACGCCCACCTCGGGCCCGGCGCCGGTGACCTCCGCGGAGAGCACGGCGAGCGCGGGACGCACGGCCTTGCCGCCGTCGCCGTCGGCCGGGTTGCCGGCGGCGTCGATCCAGCCGAAGTGGTAGGCGGCGACGGTGTCCATGGGGGGCGCCAGGCGGTCGACGGCCGAACGCAGGACCGGTGTGGCCAAGGTCCGGCCGCGCTCCAGCAGCGCGGTCACGTCCACCGCGGCCCGTGGAGCGGGCTTCGAGGCCGGGGGAACAGTGGGCACAGTCTCTCCTCTTGTTGCGGTACCGGACGTGCGGGAGCCTGCCGCCGCCGCGTCCTGCTGATCGTGCATCAGGCCGCCTCCTCCAGGGCGAAGAGGCGGCGGGGACGGGGCCGGCCCAGGGCGCCGAGCGCGGCGTCGGCCGCGCTCACTCCGCTGCGGACCGCGCTCTCCATGGTCGCGGGCCACCCCGTGGCGGTCCACGCTCCGGCCAGGTACAGGCCGGGGGCCTTGGTGCGGGCGCCGGGCCGCAGTCGCCCGACGCCGGGGGCGGGGGCGAACGTGGCGGCGCGCTCCCGGGTCACGAAGAAGTCCTTCACCACGGCCCCGCGGGTGCCCGGGATCAGCCGCCGCAGCTCGGGCAGGTAGCGCCGGCGCAGTTCGGCGACCGGGGCGTCGATGTCGTCCCGCGCGGCCGACTGGGACAGCGCCAGGTACTGGCCGGTCCTGAGTCCGGCGGCGCCGGTGCGGTCGAAGACCCACTGCACCGGGGTGCCGAGGGCCGCGAAGAAGGGCCGCGCGAGCACCTTGCGGTCGTAGACGACGTGGACGTTGAGGATCGGCGCGGTGCCGATGTCCAGCAGCCGTTCGGGAGCGTCCAGGGCGCCGGGCGGCAGCAGGCCGTGGGTCTCGCGCTGGGGCACGGCGAGCACGACCGCGTCGGCTTCGAGCCGCTCGCCGGGCACCTGAACGCTCCAGCCCCCGTTTCCGTTGTGGAGGACGGAGGTGACGCGTGTACGGACCTCGGTACGGACGCCCGCCGAGTCGAGCGCCTTGCGGGCCAGCCGGTCGTGCAGTTCGCCCAGCGGGACGTGGGCCCAGCCGATGTCGGCCGCTCCCGGGTCGGACAGCAGACCGGTCTTGAACACCATCGCGGCGAGCCCGAGCGAGGCGTCGCCCGCGACGGCGTTGAGGGTGGCGACCCCGACCAGGTCCCACAGGGCCTCGACGGCGCGCGCCGACTGGCCGTGCGCGGCCAGCCAGCTGCCGAAGTCCTGTGCGTCCAGGGCGGGATCGGTGAGGTCGAGGCCCTTGAGCGCGAGCGCGGCCCGCCCGACGGCCGCGCGTTCGGCGAGCGAGAGGTGCGGATAGGCGGCCAGGCTGCGCCCCAGGTGGAGGGGGACGGGCAGCGGGTCGCGCCGCAGCCGGCCGAGCCGTCTGCCCTCGGGCCTGGCGGCGTCGACTACGGGCACGTCGAGACGGTCCTGCAGCGGTGCCAGCGCGGCGCCGCCGATCCGGTCGAGGAACCACCGGTAGGCGGTGCAGCAGCGCAGGTAGACGTGCTGGCCGTTGTCCACGGTCAGCTCACCGCGCCGGAAGGAGAAGGCGAGGCCGCCGAGCCGGGGCCGCCCTTCGAACAGGGTGACGCGGACGCCCGCGTCGGCCAGCGCGAGCGCCGCGGTGACGCCGGCGAGTCCGCCGCCGACCACGACGGCGCTGCGGCCCGCCGGCCGCGGGGTGCCGGCGTGCGCCTGCGCCGGGCGTGGGCCGTCGCTCATCTCGCGTCCTTCCGTGCGTGCCGGACGTGCTGGATGAACGGTGCACGCCCGGGTGTCGCAGTCAGGGACGCCACGCCGTGGCGACGGGTTGCCTGCCGGGTGCCGGCCGGTCCGCACGGGTGCATCAGGCGCGCCTCCTGACGGTCCGCCGGGACGGGTGGCGGGTCACGTGCCGGGTGTCGAGGCCGGACAGGCCGCGCACGGCGACGTACGCCTTCTCGCGTCCGGGCAGCGAGACCCGGCCGCGCAGCACGGCCTGCGGGTCGCGCTCGATGCGGTCCAGCAGCCTGCGGTAGATACCGGCCATGGCGGCCACGCACGCGCCGCTGCGCCGGTCGAGCATGGGCAGCAGCCGGTAGCCCTCGGCGAAGAGGGCGCGGGCCCGTCGCACCTCGAAGTGCACGAGGCCGGGGAAGTCGGAGCCCTCCGGCGGGGCCGGCCCGTCGAAGCCGGCCGTGCAGCCGAACTTGGCGAGGTCGTCGGCGGGCAGGTAGGTGCGGCCGCCCGTCGCGTCCTCGCGGACGTCCCGGAGGATGTTGGTGAGCTGCAGCGCCAGGCCGAGGGTGTCGGCGTACTCCGGTGCGCGCTCGGCGCCCCGCGCCCCGGGTTCGGTGCCGAACACGCCGAGCGAGAGCCGGCCGATGGCGCCGGCGACGCACCGGCAGTAGACCTTCAGGTCGTCCCAGGTCTCGTAGGTCTCCCCGCGCAGGTCCATCTGGACGCCGTCGATCAGTTCGTCGAGGCCGCCGAGCGGGATCGGGAAGGTGCGCGCGGCGTGGGCGAGGGCGACGGCCACCGGGTCGGTGTGGTCCTCCTCGATCGCGCCCTCCCGGACGCGGGCGAGCAGGGCCCGGGTCTCCTCCAGCCGCGTGAGCTTGACCTCGCCGGCCAGTTCTCCGTCGCCGATGTCGTCCACGCGCCGGGAGAACGCGTACAGCGCCGACATGGCGCGGCGCTTGGCCGCCGGCAGCAGCCGGATGCCGTAGGCGAAGTTCCGGGCCTGCTGCCCGGTGACGGTCTCGCAGTAGCTGTAGGCGGCGAGTACCGGTGCGGACACGCGTGGCGGAGAGTCCACGGTCCGGATCACCCCTTTCCTCGCAGGATCACGCCCGCCTCACGCAGCAGCCGGCCCTTGCGGGGCCGGGGCGGGCCGGGAAGTACGTCGTAGTCGGCGGCGGCGATCGCGTCGATCGCCGCCCTTCCCCCCGCCACGAACCCCGCGAGCAGCAACTTCAGCCTGCCGTGGACGCTACCCACCAGGGGGGCGCCTTCATTCAGCAGATCGCGGGCGCGTTGCGCCTCGTATGCAACCAGGGCGCGCACCGACGCGCTCGTGGTTTTCGCCGCGATGTCAGCTTCCTGCACATGAAAGCGCTTCATGTCCTCGGCGGGCAGGTAGATCCGGTCACGGCCGAGGTCCTCGGCGACGTCCTGGAGGTGTTCCACGATCTGCAGGGCGGTGCAGACCGCGTCGGACAGCCGGATCCGTTCGGGCGTCGAGGTCCCGGTGACGGCGAGGACGAGGCGGCCGACGGGGTTGGCCGACAGTTCGCAGTAGGCGAGCAGGTCGTCGTAGGTCTCGTACCGGGTGACGAGCTGGTCCTGGCGGTTGGCGGCGATCAGGCCGAGGAAGGGCTCCGGAGTGAGCCGGCAGCGGCGGACGGTGGGCTGCAGGCGGCGCAGCAGCGGGTGGCGCGGGGTGCCGTCGAAGACGCGGCACAGGTCCGCCTCGAAGGCGTCGAGGAGGAGCAGGCGGTCCCCGGCCCCGGCGTCCGGCACGCCGAGCAGCCGGGCGTCGGCCCCGCCGGGCGCGAGGTCGCCGTCGCCGATGTCGTCCACGAGGCGGGCGAAACCGTAGACGGCCACCAGGTCGCCGCGCCAGGTCCTGGGCAGGAAGAAGGGGGCCACGGGGAAGTTCTCGCTCGCGGCCTTGTCCAGGGTGGCGCGTTCCGCGTCCGGCGCCGTGACGGCGGCCGTCATCGGGCGCTGCCCGGGGCTGGGACGGCACGTGCTGCGTTGAGCTGGGGAGTTTCCGTAGCCATTGCCGTCACATCTCCCGTTCTACACTGCCGATCCAATACACACTATTTCGGACACGCCGCCCGGCAATGCGCGGGGCCGCCCCGACGGAGGGTGTCGCGTATTATCGCCCCACTTGCCGCTTTCCGGCGCCGTCACAGCTTACGTTGTACAACGCGCCCCGGGCCGCCGGGGTGTCCTGCACATCACAACAACGCACCGATCGGCGTCAAGATTCCTTGCGCCAGGCGGAGTTGATGCTTCCTTTGCAGACGCAGGGCCCCGCCGGAAGGTTGCCGGCGGGGCCCTGGCCGAAACGGGCTACTTGCCCGTGAACTTCTCGTATTCCTTCAGGACCTCTTCGGTGGGCCCGTCCATGCGCAGTTCGCCGCGTTCCAGCCACAGCACACGGTTGCAGGTGTCGCGGATCGACTTGTTGTTGTGGCTGACGAGGAACACCGTTCCGGCTTCCTTGCGCAGTTCCCGGATGCGCTGCTCCGAGCGCTTCTGGAACTTGCGGTCGCCGGTGGCCAGGGCCTCGTCGATCATGAGGACGTCGTGGTCCTTGGCGGCGGCGATGGAGAAGCGCAGACGCGCCGCCATGCCGGAGGAATAGGTGCGCATCGGCAGGGTGATGAAGTCGCCCTTCTCGTTGATGCCCGAGAAGTCGACGATGCCCTGGTAGCGCTCCTTGACCTGCTCCCGGGACATGCCCATGGCCAGGCCGCCCAGGATGACGTTCCGCTCGCCGGTCAGGTCGTTCATCAGCGCCGCGTTCACGCCCAGCAGGGAGGGCTGGCCGTCGGTGTAGACCTTGCCCTTCTCCGGGGGCAGCAGGCCGGCGATGGCCCGCAGCAGGGTGGACTTGCCCGAGCCGTTGGAGCCGATGAGGCCGATGGCCTCGCCGCGGCGGGCGACGAACGACACGCCGCGCACGGCGTGCACCTTGCGTACGCCGCGCTCCTCGCCGCGCTTGAGTATCCGGCTCAGGGCGGCCGTCGCGCTGCCCTTGCCGGTCTTGGCCCCGTTGACCCGGTAGACGATGTGGAGGTCGTCCGCGATGACCGTCGGGCGCGGGTCCACGCCGTACTCGGAGTTCTGCTCAGCCACGGCCGTACCGCTCCTCCGCCTTCCAGAAGTACACGAAGCCGCCGGCGAACACGGCCACGGCCCAGAACAGGGCGATGGCCCACACGTGCGGCGGCAGGTTCGAGGCGCCGTAGCCGTCGATCAGCGCGAACCGCACCAGGTCCATGTACACCGCGGCCGGGTTCACCTGCAGCAGGCGGGCGATCCACTCCGGCCGCCCCTCCAGCATCTTGGTGATGGAGAACATGACGCCGGAGGCGTACATCCAGGTGCGCAGCAGGAACGGCATCAGCTGCGCGAGGTCCGGGGTCTTGGCGCCCATCCGGGCCACGATCATCGCGAGCCCGGTGTTGAACAGGAACTGCAGCGCCAGCACCGGCACGATCAGCAGCCACGACGGGCTCGGGTAGCTGCCGAAGCCGATCGCCACGACGAACAGCACGATCATCGAGAACAGCAGCTGCTGGAGCTGCTGCAGCGAGAAGGAGACGGGCAGCGAGGCGCGCGGGAAGTGCAGGGCGCGGACCAGGCCGAGGTTGCCGGAGATGGCGCGGACGCCCGACATCACCGAACTCTGCGTGAAGGTGAACACGAACACGCCCGTGACCAGGAACGGGATGTACACGTCCTTGGACATGCCCCGGCCGGCGTGCAGGATCAGCCCGAAGATGAGGAAGTAGACGGCCGCGTTCAGCAGCGGCGTCGCCACCTGCCAGAGCTGGCCGAGCTTGGCCTGGCTGTACTGCGCGGTCAGCTTCGCCTGGGAGAAGGCGAGGATGAAGTGGCGGCGCCCCCACAGCTGACGGACGTAACTGCCGAGCGAGGGCCGGGCGCCGCTCACGGAGAGGCCGTACTTGGCGGCGAGCTCGGCCGCCGTCAGCCCCTCGTCGGGCGACGGGGCGGCGGTCACCGCGACCGTGCCGTCGTGCGTGGTCTCACTCACGGGTGGAAACTTTCCTCTTCGGGTTCGTCTGCTTCGGCGCCGCCGCACCGGCCGACTCGTGGTCGTGTGCCGTGCGGCGGTCGCGCCTGTCAGGTCGAGCTTGTCAGATGACCGGCGGCCGGCCCAGTCGGGTGAGTCGCCACACCGTACGCCAGCGCATCGGGCGGCGCGGGCCGCACGGCGTCCTCCAGCCTTCCCGGAATCCGCCGAACCAGGCCTTGAGGGCAGGCCGGGAGGGACGGCGGAGCAGGGTGAGCAGCATCCAGACCCCGAGGTAGACCGGGACCAGGAGGGCGGGCAGGTTGCGGCGGGCGAGCCAGACCCGGTTGCGGGCGACCATGCGGTGGTAGACCGCGTGCCGCGAGGGCGCGGTCGTCGGGTGGTTGAGCACCATGTCGGACCGGTAGTCGATCATCCAGCCCGCGTCGAGGGCCCGCCATGCCAGGTCGGTCTCCTCGTGGGCGTAGAAGAACTCGTCCGGGAGCCCGCCGACCTCGGCGAAGACCTTGGTGCGGACCGCGTTGGCGCCGCCGAGGAAGGTGGTGACCCGGGAGGAGCGCATCGGGTCGGAGGCGCGCAGCCGGGGCACGTGCCGGCGCTGGGTCTCGCCGGTGACGGGGTCGGCGATGCGGAAGCTGACGATGCCGAGCCGCGGGTCGGCGGCGAACGCCTCGCGGCACAGCTCGGCGGTGTCCTTGCGGGCGAGCAGTCCGTCGTCGTCGAGGAAGAGCAGGATGTCGACATCGCGGCCGCCGGGGCCGAAGGCCTCGATGCCGACGTTGCGGCCCCCCGGGATGCCCAGGTTCTCGGGCAGCTCGATGGTCCGTACGCCCTCGGGGACGTCCGGTACGGGCGAGCCGTTGCCGACGACGACCACCTCGACGGGGGCGCCGTCCTGCCCGGCGACGGAGTCGAGCAGGGCGCGCAGCTCGTCGGGGCGGTTGCCCATGGTGATGACGACCGCGCCGACCTTCGAGGAAGCCGTCATGCCGCTCACCTCAGCCTGCTGGAGGCGAGGATGGACACCAGGTGCAGCAGGGTCTGCAGCATGGCGATCCCCGCGAGGACGGCCGTGCCGAGGCGGGTGAAGAACAGGTCGCCGCGGGCCTGGTCCACGATCGCGAGGACCAGGATCAGCAGCGAGGCCTCGATGCCGAGGATCAGCCGGTGGAACTTGAGCGCGGCGGCGGCCCGGCGGGCCAGCGCCATGCCGGAGGAGCGCGGCTCGGAGGCCGCCTCCTGGACCGGTGGCTTGCCCGTCTGGTGGCGGGCGACGCCGACCAGGTCGGTCTCGGCCTTGATCAGGATGGCGCCGAGCGCCGCCAGGGTGCCGAGGAACGCCCACAGCCAGTCGATACGGCCGCTGCCCCACAGGTCGGCGGCACGCAGGCCGAGACCGACCAGGACGGCCGCGTCGGTGAGGTAGGCGCCGACCCGGTCGAGGTAGACGCCGCTCAGCGAGTACTGCTGCCGCCAGCGCGCTATCTCGCCGTCGACGCAGTCCAGCAGCAGGTACAGCTGGGTGGCGACGACCCCGAGGACGGCGCCCGCGATCCCGGGCACCAGCAGGGCCGGCGCCGCGAGCACACCGCAGACGGTCATCAGGTACGTGAGCTGGTTGGGCGTGACCCTGGTGTTCACCAGGTAGCGGTCGACGCGCAGCGACACCTCACGCATGTAGAGGCGTCCCCCCCAGTGCTCACCGCTGCGCCGGTCCTTGACTCCGGCGGGGTGGACGACCGGGCGGAGTTCAGCTACCGATGGCCTTGACATAGTCGGCGTAGGAGTCCTTGATCTGGTTCGGCTTGAGGGCGAGGTGTTCCAGGATCGTGTAACGGCCGGGCCGGGTCTCGGGAGCGAACTCCACCGCGCGGACGAACTCGTCCACCGTGAAGCCGATCTCCTCCGGCAGCACCGGGAGCCCGTGCCGGCGCAGCACCTCGACCATGTACGCCGACTCCTCGTGCGCCCCGCGCAGGTGCATCGCGAAGGCGGCGCCGAGCCCGCACTGCTCGCCGTGGGCGGCGGCGCGCTTGGGGAACAGCAGGTCGAAGGCGTGGTTGATCTCGTGGCAGGACCCGGAACAGGGGCGGGAGTCACCGGACACCGACATCGCGATGCCGCTGAGGACCAGTGCCTCGGCGAGGACCTGCAGGAAGTCGTTGTCGCCGATGCCGCCCGGGTGGCGCAGCACGGCCTCGCCGGCCTGCCTGGCCATCGCGGCGGCCAGGCCGTCGATGTCCTCGCCCTTGACCCGGTTGGCCAGCTCCCAGTCCGCGATCGCGTTGACGTTGGAGATCGCGTCGCCGATACCGGCCCGCACGAAGCGCGCCGGGGCCTCCCGGATCACGTCCAGGTCGATCACGACCGCCATCGGGTTCGGCACGCCGTAGGAGCCGCGGCCCGCGTCGTTGTCGAGGGTCGCGACCGGCGAGCACAGGCCGTCGTGGGCGAGGTTCGTCGGGACCGCGACCAGCGGCAGGCCGATACGGGCCGCCGCGAACTTGGCGCAGTCGATGATCTTGCCGCCGCCGAGCCCGACCACCGCGTCGTAGTGGCCGGACTTCATCTCACCGGCCAGCCGGATGGCGTCGTCGAGGGTGCCGCCCCCGACCTCGTACCACGTGGCCCCGGGCAGCGAGGGGGAGATGCGCTCGCGCAGCCGGGCGCCGGAGCCGCCGCTGACGGCGACGGCGAGCCTCCCGGACTGGGCGATGCGCTGATCGGCGAGGACGTCCGCCAGGTCGTCCAGGGCACCCGGACGGATGTCCACGACGACCGGCGACGGGATGAGCCGCGTCAGTACTGGCACGCGATCTCCCGTCCGCGGGCGAGGTCGTCGTGGTTGTCGATCTCGACCCACTGGACGTCGCCGATCGGCGCCACGTCGATGCGGAAGCCGCGGTTGACCAGCTCCTGGTAACCGTGCTCGTAGAACTGCTGCGGGTCGGTCTCCCAGACCGTCTTCAGGGCGTCGGCCAGCTCGGCCGCGGCGTCGCCCTCGATCAGGGTCACACCGATGTACTCGCCGGTCGCCTCGGCCGGGTCCATCAGCTTGGTGATCTTCTGGACGCCCTTCTCGGCGTCCGCCACGACCTTCATCTCCTCGTCCGCGAGGGACTTCACGGTGTCCAGCGCGAGGATGATCTTCTTGTCCCCGCCGCGCGCGGCGAGCAGCGTCTTCTCGACGGAGACCGGGTGCACGGTGTCCCCGTTGGCGAGTATCACGCCGTCCTTGAGGGCGTCACGGCCGCACCACAGGGAGTAGGCGTTGTTCCACTCCTCGGCCTTGTCGTTGTCGATGAGGGTGAGCTTGACGCCGTACTTGGCCTCGAGGGCCGCCTTGCGCTCGTAGACGGCCTCCTTGCGGTAGCCGACGATGATCGCGACCTCGGTCAGGCCGATCTCGGCGAAGTTGCCCAGGGTGAGGTCGAGAACCGTGATCGAGTCCTCCGCGCCTTCGGGACCCACCGGCACCAGTGCCTTCGGGAGGGTGTCGGTGTAGGGGCGCAGACGCCTTCCGGCGCCGGCCGCCAGCACGAGGCCGATCATGCGGTTTCTCCTTCATCGTGTACGGCGGGCGCCCCAGCGGACACCCAGAAGCGGATGCTCTCGACGAGCACCACCAGGGCGACGGCCACGGCGAGAACCGTGAGCGCGACCTTGAACTGCGAGGCGGTGAGCACCGCGGCCAGAACGGTGACGAGCAGCGTCCGGCCCTCATGCCCTCCGATGGCGCGCACCAGCCGGGCCGGGGGCGCTCCGGCGTTCCCGCGGATGCGGTACACCGTGTCGTAGTGATGGTAGGCGACGGCGGCCACCAGCCCGAAAGCGGCAGGAAGGGCCCCGTTCACCCCCGCTTCGACGGCCAGCGCGAGCACGGTGCCGTACTCGGCGGCCCGGAAGATCGGCGGGACCAGCCAGTCCAGGGCGCCCTTGAGCGGCCGGGCGACGGCGAGTGCGGAGGTGACGACGTAGCACAGGGCGCCGGCGACCGGCAGCACCCCGCCGAAGCCGGTGAGGGCCGAGCAGGCGACGACGGCGGCGCCGCCGAGCAGGGCGACGGCGGGCACGGCCAGCCCCGGCAGGCCCCGTCCGGCCACCCGCCGCAGAATCTCGCCGATCGGGCCGGAGTCGGCGAGGTCGGCGAGCGCCTGCGCCGCGCGGTCGGTCCGGCGGGCCCTGCGGGTCACCGAGCGCAGCACGCGGCCCGCCGTGGTGTACGTCGCGGCGAAGGCGCAGCCGGCGAGCAGGACGTAGAAGGTGATCCGCGGGGTCGTGACCGCGGTGAGGACGGCGATCATCGCCCACCGCTCGCCGATCGGCAGCACGATCATCCGCCGCAGCCACACCGTCCAGCCGACGCTGTCGAGCTTGTCGGAGAGGGCGGCGGTGGGGCTGGTGTTGGCGGTGGCGTCGTGGTTGGCCTCGTTGAAGGAGAAGTCGACCACGTGCCGGCAGGTCTGCAGGATCATCGCGCCGAGGGCGAGGGCCCACACGTCGTCGCCGCCGCGGGCCGCGCCCAGCGCGAGTCCGGCGTAGTAGGCGTACTCCTTGGCCCGGTCGAAGGTGGCGTCCAGCCAGGCGCCGAGCGTGGAGTACTTCAGGGCGTAGCGGGCGAGCTGGCCGTCGGTGCAGTCCAGCACGAAGGAGGCGATGAGCAGCACGCCGGCCGCTATGAATCCGCCGCGCGTGCCGGTCGCCGCGCAGCCGGCCGCGATCAGGGCGGTGAGCAGCGAGGCGGTGGTGACCTGGTTCGGGGTCAGACCGCGGCGGGCGCACCAGCGGGCGAGGTAGCGCGAGTAGGGGCTGATGAAGAACGTGGTGAAGAAGCCGTCGCGGGACTTCACGGCGGACTTCAGGCGCACGGCCTCGTCGTCCACGCCGGCGACGGCCTGCCGTGCCTCGTTGCGGGCCTGGGGGTCGGCGGGTACGGCGGCCACCAGGCTGCCCAGCTCGGGGCGGTGCACCTGGCCGCCGTCGGCGTCGAGGGCGGTGACGACGCGGTCGGCGAGGCTGCCGACCGCCAGTGCGGTGCTGCCGCCGGCGGAGGTCTCGCGGGCCACGGCCCGGGTCAGCGCCTGCCGGGCGGCCGGCTGGGCGGTGACGGCGCCGGGCACGGCGGCGAGCGGGAATCGCGGGTCGGTCAGGCCGAGGCGCAGCGCGTGCGGGTGGCCGACGAAGCGGGCGTCGACCAGGGCCACCCGGTCCCCGGCGGGGACGGAGGCGAGCAGGGTCTCGGTCTCGGCGGCGCTCTCTGTCACCAGGACGTCGAAGCCGAGGGACCGCAGATCGTCGTCGAGCGACGACCCGGGGACCGGCTGGCCCGTGACGATGGCGGTCGGCAACCGAACTCACTCCCTGGGGTGCGGGCGCGCGGGCGCCGGACTGCATGCTGGGGCGCGCCCTGCCTGCGGCACCGGGGCGGCATGTCGGCAGAGGCTATCCGATGGGCGGAAGTCCGTGTTCACCGGCCGTTCACTGCCCGGTCCGCGCGGGCTGCCCGGGCCTTTGCCGCGATCATCATCGGGGATCCGGCGCCCGGCCCACAAACCCGCCGGGGCAGACCCGGGCATCCGGGACACCGGAGGGCTCGGCATAGGGTGGACGACCATGACGTGGCTGATCACCGGCGGAGCCGGATACATCGGGGCGCACGTGGCACGGGCCATGGCGGGCGCCGGGGAGAGCGTCGTGGCGCTGGACGACCTGTCGGCCGCGGTGCCCGCGCGGCTGCCCGCCGGGGTCCCGCTCGTCGAGGGTTCGACGCTGGACGGGGGCCGGCTGCGGCAGGTGTGCGCCGAGTACGGCGTGACGGGCGTCGTCCACCTCGCGGCGCGCAAACAGGTCGGGGAGTCCGTGGCCGAGCCCACCCGCTACTACCGGGAGAACGTCGGCGGTCTCGCCACGCTCCTGGACGCCGTCGCCGCGGCGGGCGTCCGCCGGCTGGTCTTCTCCTCGTCGGCCGCCGTGTACGGCAACCCGGACGTGGACCTGATCACCGAGGACACCCCGTGCGCCCCGGTGAACCCGTACGGCGAGACCAAGCTCGCCGGGGAGTGGCTGGTGCGGGCCGCGGGGCGCGCCCACGGGATCTCCACGGTGTGCCTGCGGTACTTCAACGTGGCGGGCGCGGCGGCGCCGGAACTCGCGGACACGGGTGTGTTCAACATCGTGCCGATGGTCTTCGACCGGCTCACCCGGGGCGAGGCCCCGCGGATCTTCGGCGACGACTACCCGACGCCGGACGGCACCGCCGTGCGGGACTACATCCACGTGGCCGATCTCGCGGAGGCGCATCTGGCGGCGGCCCGGCGGCTCGCCGACGGGGACCTGTCCGGTGATCTGACGCTGAACATCGGCCGGGGCGAGGGTGTCTCGGTGCGCGAACTGATCACGGTGGTCGGGGAGGTCACCGGGGACCGCCGGGCTCCCGTGGTGGAGGGGCGCCGCCCGGGGGACGCCCCGCGGGCCGTCGCGTCGGCGCGCCGGGCCGCCGAGGTGCTGGGCTGGCGGGCCCGGCGCGGGGTGCGGGAGATGGTCGACTCGGCCTGGCAGGGCTGGCGGCTGCACCACGGCGCCTGAGCCGGAACCGCTCTGACCTGCGCATCGTTTACGCAGGTCAGAGCATATGAATACGGTGTTCAGTACCGCGTTGCCCGCTGCCCCCCGCCCGTAGTTCACTGGCGCCTGTCGGAACACGAAGGGCGGTTGTCATGGGGGCAGGGCACGACCACGGGCACGCGCATTCCCACGCGCCGCCCACGGGTACGGCCACGGCCGCGTACCGGGGGCGGCTGCGCGTCGCGCTGGGCATCACGCTTCTGATCATGGTCGTCGAGGTCGTCGGCGGTGTGGCCGCGGACTCGCTCGCGCTGATCGCGGACGCGGCGCACATGGCGACCGACGCGGTGGGCCTCGGCATGGCCCTGCTCGCGATTCACTTCGCGGCGCGCCCGCCGAGCACCAACCGCACGTTCGGCTACGCCCGCGCCGAGATCCTCGCCGCGCTGGCCAACTGCCTGCTGCTGCTCGGCGTCGGCGGATACGTCCTGTACGAGGCGGTCGAGCGGTTCGTGACGCCGGCGGACACACGGGGCGGTCTGATGATCGCGTTCGGCCTGTTCGGCCTGGCCGCCAACACGGTCTCGCTGGTCCTGCTGATGCGGGGACAGAAGGAGAGCCTCAACGTGCGCGGCGCCTTCCTGGAGGTGGCCGCGGACGCGCTCGGCTCGGTGGCGGTGCTGATCTCGGCGACCGTGATCCTGACCACGGGCTGGCAGCCGGCCGACCCCATCGCCTCGCTGGTGATCGGGCTGATGATCGTCCCGAGGACGCTCAAACTGCTGCGCGAGACGGTGGACGTGCTGCTGGAGGCGGCTCCCAAGAACGTCGACATGGCCCAGGTCCGGGCCCACATCCTGGAGCTGGACGGGGTGGAGGACGTCCACGACCTGCACGCCTGGACCATCACCTCCGGCATGCCGGTGCTGTCCGCGCACGTGGTGGTCAGTTCCGAACTGCTGAACGCCATCGGCAACGAGAAGATGCTGCACGAGCTGCAGGGCTGCCTCGGCGACCACTTCGACGTGGAGCACTGCACCTTCCAGCTGGAGCCGGGCGGGCACGCCGAGCACGAGGCACGGCTGTGCCACTGACCGCGGGCGTCGCCGCAAGGCGCCCGCGGAAGGTTCCCGGCGGCGGCCCCCGGGCACGATGATCACCGGGTCCGGCTTCCGGTGCCGCGCCGCGCGCGAAGGTGCCGGTAAGTGCCGGGAGTGCCGGATTCGTACGGCAGACTTGGGGTGCGAAGACCGAGGCGAAGGATGGGTATGCCGATCACACCTGCCACCGCGACGCACAGCTCGTCGAATGGCACCGCAGAGGCGATTTTGCTGGAACTGGTCGACGAGAAGGGCGTGACGACCGGCACCGCGGAGAAGCTCGCCGCCCATCAGCCGCCGGGGCTGCTGCACCGCGCGTTCTCGGTGTTCCTCTTCGACGAGCGGGGCCGGCTGCTGCTGCAGCAGCGGGCGCTCGGCAAGTACCACTCCCCCGGTGTCTGGTCCAACACCTGCTGCGGCCACCCCTACCCCGGCGAGGCGCCGTTCACGGCGGCGGCCCGCCGCACGCACGAGGAGCTGGGCGCGTCCCCCTCGCTGATGGCGGAGGCGGGCACGGTGCGCTACAACCACCCGGACCCGGCGTCGGGCCTGGTGGAGCAGGAGTACAACCATCTGTTCGTGGGCCTGGTGCAGGCCCCGCTCGCGCCGGACCCGGAGGAGGTCGGGGCCACCGCCTTCGTGACGGCGGCCGAGCTGGCCGAGCGGCACGCCCGCGACCCGTTCTCGGCGTGGTTCATGACCGTGCTGGACGCGGCCCGCCCGGCGATCAGGGAACTGACGGGCGCGTCCGCGGGCTGGTGAACGGTCCGCCCGGGCCGGCGAGGTCCGTCAGGGCAGCGTCGCCGGCTTGAGCGGGACGGCGGCCCAGATCACCTTGCCGCCGCTCGCCGTGTGCTCAACGTCGACCACCCCGCCCGCCTCCCGGGTCACCTCGCGCACCAGGAGCAGTCCGCGGCCGCCCGTCCGGCCGTGGTCGGCCTCCAGGGCGGTCGGGCGGTAGGGGTGGTTGTCCTCCACGGACACCCGCACCCACTCGGCTCCGACGGCCACTTCCACGGCCAGCATCGGCGACAGCAGCGCCGCGTGCCGGACCGCGTTGGTCACCAGCTCGGAGACGATCAGCAGCAGTCCGTGCAAGAGGTCGTCGGAGACCGGCACGCCCTGGCGCAGCAGCAGGTCGCGGACCGCGCGCCGGGCCTGCGGGACCGAGGCGTCGACGGCGGGCGCGGTGAACCGCCACACCCCTTCGTACGGCAGTGGCCCGGCGGGCGGCCCGGCGCCCTCCGCCGGACGTGGGCCGTCCCCGCGCCCGTGGTCGTCCATCGCCCGGTCGCCACCCTCGCGCTCGATTGTCACCACACGTCGAGTGTTGGTAAGGAACCGCTCCAGCCCGCCGGACTGAACACAAGTCAGCTGGTATCGAGCGGTTTCTGACCGACTGCGCATGACATGGGCACGTGTGGGACTGTTCCTGTCCCCCGGGCGCCGGTTCGCGAACTCTTCGGGTTGTACGCGACGGCCCCTCCGGAGCCCCTCACCCCCTGCGCACCCCGGCCGATACGATCCGGCGCATGGAGCCTCATCTGTCGCACCAGGTCGCCGACTCCGTCGCCACCGTGGTCATCCGCAATCCGGCCAAGCGCAACGCCATGACCGCCGCGATGTGGCGGGCGCTGCCACCCCTGCTGGACGGGTTCGCCCGCGACCCGGACGTCCGGGCGCTGGTGCTGACCGGGGAGGGCCGGACCTTCTGCGCGGGCGCGGACATCGGCGCGTTCCAGGAGTCGCTGGAGGAGCCGCAGCGCCTCGCGGTGGCCGCCGAGGAGGCTCTGGCGGCGTTCCCCAAGCCGACCGTCGCCGCGGTGCGCGGACACTGTGTGGGCGGTGGGGCGCAGCTCGCGTCGGCCTGCGACCTGCGGCTGGCGGAGGAGGGCGCGCTGTTCGGGGTGACCCCGGCGCGGCTCGGCATCGTCTACCCCTCGGCCTCGACCCGGCGGCTGGTGTCGCTGGTGGGACCGGCCACGGCCAAGTACCTGCTGTTCACCGCCGAGTTGATAGACGTCCAGCGTGCTCTGCGCACCGGTCTCGTGGACGAGGTGCTGCCCGAGGGCGAACTGGACAAGAGGGTCGCCGAGCTGACCCGGACCCTGGCGTCGCGCTCGCGACTCACCCAGGCCGCGGCGAAGGAGTTCGCGAACGGCCGGACCGATCGCGACGGCCACTGGGCCGCACAGGCGCGCGGCAGCGGCGACACCGCGGAGGGGGTCGCCGCGTTCCTGGAGCGCCGGCAGCCCCGGTTCACCTGGAGCGTTTCTACGCCGGACTGAAGCGGCCGCCGGTGCGGAACTCCGCCACCAGGTGAGCGGGCGCCTTTTCCGGGGAACCGGCGTCGTACGGCGGCTGCGGGTCGTACTCGGTCAGCAGCTGGACGGCCTGGGCGTGTTCGTCGCCCGCGATCCTGCCGACCAGGGTGAGGGCCATGTCGATGCCGGCGGAGACGCCGGCGGCGGTGACGTACTTGCCGTCGGTGACGACCCGCTCCCCCGTCGGCTCGGCGCCGTACTCCTTCAGCAGGTCCAGGGCGGCCCAGTGGCTGGTGGCACGCCGGCCCCGCAGCAGGCCGGCGGCGCCGAGCAGCAGCGAGCCCGAGCAGACCGAGGTCGTCCAGGTGCTGGTCTCGTCGACGGCGCGCAGCCACTCCAGCAGGGCCGGGTTGCGCAGCTGCCCGAACGTGCCGGGGCCGCCGGCGACCACGACGACGTCGGGGCCGGTCACCTCGTCGAGGGCCCGGTCCGCGGTGACGGCGAGGAAGCCCGTGTCGGTGCGGACGGGGCCGGGCCGCTCGGCGACGAAGTCGAGCCGCACGTCCGGCAGGCGGCTGAGGATCTCGTAGGGCCCCACGACGTCCAGGGCGGTGAAGCGGTCGTAGACGACCATGGCGATCCGCACGGGTGTTTCCTTCCGGTGGGTGTGGGTGTGGGTGTCCGGGTGGACGGACGCTTCAGTGGGCGGGCGCCGGACGGAAGCGCCTGCGGTATTCGGTGGGCGGAGTGCCGAGCGATCTGAGAAACGCGCGCCGCATGGCCTCGGGAGTCCCGTAGCCGCTGGCGCGGGAGATCTCCTCGATACCGCCGGAGGTGTCCTCCAGCAGCCGGCGGGCGTGTTCCAGGCGGACCCGGTCGACGTAGCGGCCGGGCGTCGTGCCGGTCTCCTCCCGGAAGGCGCGGGCGAAGTGGCGCGGCGAGAGCCGGGCGCGGGCGGCGAGCGACTCGACCGTCAGGTCCCCGGCGGGGTGCTCGCCGATCCACCGCTGGACCTCTCGGAGGGGTTCGCGCCGCGCGGTCTGGGCGGCGAGCTGGGCGCTGAACTGCGCCTGGTTGCCGGGCCGGCGCAGGAAGACCACCAGGTGCCGGGCGATGGCGAGGGCGACGTCGCGGTCCAGGTCCTCCTCGACGAGCGCCAGGGCCAGGTCGATGCCGGAGGTGACGCCCGCGGAGGTGGCGATGTGGCCGTCGCGGACGTAGATCGGTTCGGGCTCGACCCGCACGGCGGGATGGTCGCGGGCGAGCTTGTCGCAGTAGGCCCAGTGGGTGGTCGCCCGGCGCCCGTCGAGCAGGCCCGCGGCGGCCAGCAGGACCGACCCGGTGCACACGGAGACCAGGCGCCGCACACGCGGACCGTGCGTGCGCAGCCACTCGGTCAGCCGCGGATCGGGGCTGCGGGTGCCCTCGCCGCCGGGGACCAGGAGGGTGTGCGGGCCGGGTTCCCCGGTCAGCGCCCCGTCCGGTACGAGGGTCAGGCCGCTGGAGGTGCGCACGGGGCCGCCGTCCAGGGAGGCCGTGCGGATGCGGTACGTCCCCGGCGTGTGCTGCTCGGCGCCGGTGAACACCTCCAGCGGGCCGGTGACGTCGAGGCTCTGCACTCCGTCGAAGAGGACGAGGAGAAGGGTGCGCTGCGGCATGCCTCCGATTCTTCGGCGCCCGCCGGACGGCCGCAACGACGTGTTTCCCACCTTTTCCGCCATGCGGGGATTGCGGGGCGGCCCGCGGAGGTACCCGCTCTCCGTCCGGTCACCGGGACCGGACGGAGAGGAGACGGTCTCGTGTTCCGTGCCATCGCAGACGTGCTGCGGCAGATCGGCGGCGCCATCGCCACGGTGGTCACCCTTCCCTTCCGGGCGCTCGCCCGGCTGTTCGGCGGGGCGTCGTCCTCGGCGCGCGGCAGCCGGGCCTGAACCGGGTGGCGGCGCCTCGCCGTGCGCCGCCCTGATCCCCGTAAGCCGGTGTCACCTGCCACAATTGCCGCGCAACCTCAGTGGAGAAGGCGGTACGGGAATCGTGACGACACCCGGGGTCCTCGGAGCAGGGTCCATCGAAGGCAGGATCGCCGACGAACTCGGCGTACGCGAGCGGCAGGTGAAGGCCGCGGTCGAACTGCTCGACGGCGGTTCGACGGTGCCCTTCATCGCCCGCTACCGCAAGGAAGCGACCGAGATGCTCGACGACGCGCAGCTGCGCACGCTCGAGGAGCGGCTGCGCTATCTGCGGGAGCTGGAGGAGCGGCGGACCGCGATCCTGGAGTCGGTGCGCGAGCAGGGCAAGCTGACCAGGGAGCTGGAGGACCGGATCCGGGGCGCCGAGACCAAGGCGCGTCTGGAGGACGTCTACCTCCCGTTCAAGCCGAAGCGGCGCACCAAGGCGCAGATCGCCCGGGAGGCCGGACTGGAGCCGCTGGCCGACGGCCTGCTGGGCGACCCGACGGTGGAGCCGCTCGCGGCCGCCGCCGCGTTCGTCGACGCCGGCAAGGGCGTCGCCGATCCGCAGGCCGCGCTGGAGGGCGCGCGGGCGATCCTCACCGAGCGGTTCTCGGAGGACGCCGACCTGATCGGCGAGGTGCGCGAGCGCATGTGGGTGCGCGGGCGGCTGTCCGCGAAGGTGCGCGAGGGCAAGGAGGAGGCGGGCGCCAAGTTCGCCGACTACTTCGACTTCGCCGAGCCCTTCACCGAGCTGCCCTCCCACCGCGTCCTGGCGCTGCTGCGCGGTGAGAAGGAGGAGGTCCTGGACCTCGTCCTGGAGCCGGAGGAGCCGACGGAGGGCCCGTCCTCGTACGAGGGCATCGTGGCGCACCGCTTCGGGATCGCCGACCGGGGCCGCCCGGCCGACAAGTGGCTGACGGACACCGTCCGGTGGGCCTGGCGCACCCGGATCCTGGTGCACCTCGGGATCGACCTGCGCCTGCGGCTGCGGACGGCCGCCGAGGACGAGGCGGTGAACGTCTTCGCCGCGAACCTGCGCGACCTGCTGCTGGCCGCGCCGGCCGGCACGCGCGCGACGCTGGGCCTGGACCCCGGTTTCCGCACGGGCGTGAAGGTCGCCGTGGTCGACGCGACCGGCAAGGTCGTCGCCACGGACGTGATCCACCCGCACGTCCCGGCCAACAAGTGGGACGAGGCGATCGCCAGGCTGGCGCGGCTCGCGAAGGAGCACGCGGTCGAGCTGGTCGCGATCGGCAACGGCACCGCCTCCCGCGAGACCGACAAGCTCGCCGGCGAACTCATCGCCAAGCATCCGGAGTTGCAGCTCACCAAGGTGATGGTCTCGGAGGCGGGCGCCTCCGTGTACTCGGCGTCGCAGTACGCCTCGCAGGAGCTTCCCGACATGGACGTCTCGCTGCGCGGCGCCGTGTCGATCGCGCGGCGGCTGCAGGACCCCCTGGCCGAGCTGGTGAAGATCGACCCGAAGTCGATCGGCGTCGGCCAGTACCAGCACGACCTGTCCGAGGTGAAGCTGTCCCGCTCGCTGGACGCGGTCGTCGAGGACTGTGTGAACGGCGTCGGCGTGGACGTCAACACCGCGTCCGTGCCGCTGCTCGCGCGGGTGTCCGGCGTCTCGGCGGGCCTGGCCGAGAACATCGTCGCGCACCGGGACGCCAACGGGCCGTTCAGGTCGCGCCCCGAGCTGAAGAAGGTGGCGCGGCTCGGCCCGAAGGCGTACGAGCAGTGCGCGGGCTTCCTGCGGATCCGCGGGGGCGACGACCCGCTGGACTCCTCCAGCGTGCACCCGGAGGCCTATCCGGTGGTGCGCCGCATGGTCAAGACCACGGGCCAGGACGTGGCCTCACTCGTCGGCAACACCGGTGTGCTGCGCTCGCTGCGGCCCGCCGACTTCGTGGACGACACCTTCGGTCTGCCGACCGTCACCGACATCCTGAAGGAACTGGAGAAGCCGGGCCGCGACCCGCGTCCCGCGTTCAGGACGGCCACCTTCAAGGAGGGCGTGGAGAAGATCTCCGACCTGGCCGCCGGGATGGTCCTGGAGGGCGTCGTCACGAACGTGGCGGCCTTCGGCGCGTTCGTGGACGTCGGTGTCCACCAGGACGGTCTGGTGCACGTCTCGGCGATGTCGAAGACGTTCGTCAAGGATCCGCGGGACGTCGTGAAGCCGGGTGACATCGTCAAGGTGAAGGTCGTCGACGTGGACATCCCGCGCAAGCGGATCGCGCTGACCCTGCGCCTGGACGACGAGGCCGCTCCGCAGGGGCAGGGCGGTGGCCGGCCGCAGCGCGGCGCCCGTCCGCCCCAGCAGCGGCAGGGGGGCCAGGGCCAGCGGCAGGGCGGCGCCCAGGGCCAGCGGCAGGGCCGTTCCGGCGGCGACCGGGGCGGCCGTCAGGCGCCGGCTCCGGCCAACAGCGCGATGGCCGACGCGCTGCGCCGCGCGGGTCTGCTCGACCCGAAGAAGCGCTGACCGGCAGGGGCCGGAGCCGCCCGGCTCCGGCCCGCTCGCCGTCCTGGTCGCCGTCCTGGTCGCCGGGCGTGCCCTACCGCTCGGTCACCTTGCCGGACGCCACCTCCAGGCGCCGGGTCACCCGGACCGCGTCCAGCATCCGCCGGTCGTGGGTGACCAGCAGCAGTGTGCCGTCGTAGGCGTCGAGGGCCGACTCCAGCTGCTCGATGGCGGGCAGGTCGAGGTGGTTCGTCGGCTCGTCCAGGACGAGCAGGTTGACGCCCCGGCCCTGCAGCAGGGCGAGGGCGGCGCGGGTGCGCTCGCCCGGCGAGAGGGTCGCGGCCGGGCGCAGCACGTGTTCGGACTTCAGGCCGAACTTGGCGAGCAGGGTGCGGACCTCGACGGGCTCGGTGTCGGGCACGGCCGCGCAGAAGGCGTCGAGCAGCGTCTCGGGGCCGTGGAAGAACCCCCGGGCCTGGTCGACCTCGCCGACCAGGACGCCGGAGCCGAGCGCCGCGTGGCCGGAGTCGAGGCTCACGCGGCCCAGCAGCACGCCGAGCAGGGTGGACTTGCCGGCCCCGTTGGCTCCGGTGACCGCGACCCGGTCCGCCCAGTCGATCTGCAGGGACACCGGGCCGAAGGCGAAGCCGCCGCGCCGGACCTCGGCGTCGCGCAGGGTCGCGACCACGGCGCCCGAGCGCGGGGCGGACGCGATCTCCATGCGCAGTTCCCACTCCTTGCGCGGCTCCTCGACCACCTCGAGGCGTTCGATCATGCGCTGGGTCTGCCGGGCCTTGGCGGCCTGCTTCTCGCTGGCCTCGCTGCGGAACTTGCGGCCGATCTTGTCGTTGTCGTTGCCCGCCTTGCGCCGGGCGTTCTTCACGCCCTTGTCCATCCAGGTGCGCTGCATCTGGGCGCGGTCCTGCAGGGCGGCCTTCTTGTCGGCGTACTCCTCGAAGTCCTCGCGGGCGTGCCGGCGGGCCACCTCGCGCTCCTCCAGGTAGGCGTCGTAGCCGCCGCCGTAGAGGTTGATCCGCTGCTGGGCGAGGTCGAGTTCGAGGACCTTGGTGACGGTGCGGGTGAGGAACTCGCGGTCGTGGCTGACGACGACCGTGCCCGCGCGCAGGCCGGTGACGAACCGTTCGAGGCGTTCCAGGCCGTCCAGGTCCAGGTCGTTGGTGGGCTCGTCGAGCAGGAAGACGTCGTAGCGGGAGAGGAGGAGGGAGGCGAGGCCGGCGCGGGCCGCCTGGCCGCCGGACAGGGAGGTCATCGGCTGGTCCAGGTCCACGGCGAGGCCGAGGGAGTCGGCGACCTCCTCCGCGCGCTCCTCCAGGTCGGCGCCGCCGAGACCGAGCCAGCGCTCCAGGGCGGTCGCGTAGGCGTCGTCGGCGCCGGGGGCCGCGTCGACCAGCGCCTGCGTCGCCTCGTCCATGACGCGCTGCGCCTCGGCGACGCCCGTGCGGCGGGCGAGGAACTGCCGGACGGTCTCCCCCGGCCTGCGCTCCGGCTCCTGCGGCAGGTGGCCGACGGTCGCGGCCGGCGGGGACAGCCGGAGCTCGCCCTGCTCGGGGGCGGTGAGCCCGGCGAGCAGGCGCAGCAGCGTGGACTTGCCCGCGCCGTTGGCGCCGACCAGCCCGATCACGTCGCCGGGCGCGACGACGAGGTCGAGCCCGGCGAAGAGGGAGCGGTCGCCGTGCCCGGCGGCGAGGTTCTTGGCGACGAGGGTGGCAGTCATCAGACGCCGATCCTAATGGGCCGCCGGACGGGCCACGGCCGGGCCGCCCCTGGTACTCCGGCGCCGGCACCCGGGGCGGCCAGGTGCCGGGCTATCGTCCTGACGTGGACAGCGAGCCGAGTGCTGAAGTGATCGTGGTCGGAAGCGGAGTCGCCGGGCTGACGACGGCCGTGGTGCTGGCCGAGTCCGGGCGGCGGGTGGGGGTGTGGGCGCGGGAGCCCGCGGGGCGTACGACCTCGGCGGTCGCCGGCGGGCTGTGGTGGCCGTACCGCATCGAACCGGAGCCGCTGGTGGGTGGCTGGGCGCTGGAGTCCCTCGCGGTGTACGGGGAACTGGCGGCCCGCCCGGAGGAGACGGGCGTGCGGATGGCCGACGGCGTGCACCGGGGGACCCGGCTGGACGGGCTCGGCGCGTGGGCGGGCCGGGTGCCGGGCCTGCGGGACGTGGCCGAGGGGCTGGCGGCACGGCTGCCCGTCGTCGACATGCCGGCGCATCTGGCGTGGCTGCGGGAGCGGCTGGCCGCGGCGGGCGGGACGGTGACGCGTCGGGAGGTGGCCGACCTGACCGCGGTACCGGCTGCCGTCGTGGTCAACTGTTCGGGCATCGGGGCCCGTTCGCTGGTACCGGACCCGGGTGTGCGTCCGGTGCGCGGGCAGCTGGTCGTCGTGGAGAACCCGGGGATCACCACCTGGTTCACCTCCGTCGACCACTCCTCCTCGGCCTCGACCTATGTCATCCCGCAGCCCGGCCGGCTGCTTCTCGGCGGCACGGCGGAGGAGGACGACTGGTCACTGGAACCGGACCCGGACACCGCCGCGGCGATCCTCGCCCGCTGCGCGGCGGTGCGGCCGGAGATCGCCGGGGCCAGAGTGCTCGGCCACCGGGTGGGGCTGCGCCCCGCCCGGGACGCGGTACGGCTGGAACGGCGGCTGCTGCCGGACGGGCGGGTGCTGGTGCACAACTACGGACACGGCGGGGCCGGGGTGACCGTGGCCTGGGGCTGCGCACGGGAGGCGGCCGAACTGGCGTTCCCGGCGGCCGCCTGAGCCGCTGGCCGTGTCCGCGGAGTCGCGTCGTTCCCCCACAGGGCGGGCGTCGCGGCGTCCCGTGCGTGCTCTCGGCGTGCCGGCCGGATGCCCTCGTACCGGGCGTACTCGGGCATGCGGCCGGTGCGGCGAGAGTGCGTGCCGGGCGCCGCGACGCGGGCGCGGCTTCGCGGACACGGCCTGGCCCGCGGGGATGTGCCGGACGGTGCGCGGGGCACGGAGCCCGTCCAGGGTGGCCGGCGCGGGCGTGGCCGGTGGTGGCCCGGGCGAGAGACGTTGCCCCGACGACCGGCGGAAGTCCCGTCCGCGCCTCGGCCCCCTCGCCGTGCCCCGCGGGCGGCCAGGCGGGCGTTCCCGGCCGCCTGAGCCGCCCGCCCGCGGGGATGTGTGTGCGGGGCGCGGTCCCCGCGCAGGACGACCGGCGCGGGCGCGGCCGGGAGCCGGTCGGGGAACCGGCCGAAGCCGCCCGCCGCCCCGCCGAGCGCCCCCGCGCCCGCCGGCGCCGCCGTGCGCCCCGGCCCCGCCCTGCGCGCGGAACGCGGCCGGCCGGCGTCCCGGCCGCCCGAGCCGGTCAGCCCGCCGGGATGTGGCGGACCGTGTGCGGGCCGCGGACGCCGTCCAGGGTGGTCGGCGCGGGCGCGGCCGGGGCGTGGCCGGCGGTGGCCCGGGTGAAGGCCGCCGCGCCGCCGGTGAGCGGGAGTGCCGCCCGCGTGCCCGACAGTGTCAGCGTGAGCGTCGGCCTCGTCGCCGGAGGGTCGATGAGGTCCTTGTCCGTGCCGGCGACGATCAGGGCCAGGCGGTGGCCCTTCGGGACGACGTGGTCGGTGGCCGCGAGGTCCAGGGTGATCGTGTACGGCTTGCCCGGGGTGAGCGGGACGCCCTTGCCGAGGGAGGCGTAGTGGCCGAGGTCGGCCCAGCCGCGGCTGAACACGGTGTAGTCGACGGCAGCCGTCTTCGCCCTGGTCTCCTTGAAGCAGGCGCTGTCCCCGGCCGTGCTCGCGCCCCAGCAGGTGCGGTCGGTGAGCGTGGTGATGCCCTCGCCGCGGTCGGCGTAGTCGCGGATGGTGTCCGGGCCGAGGTCCACCAGGACCGCGGACAGGTGGGCGGAGGCGGTGGTCGGGGTCGCGGTGACCGTCACCCGGGAGGAGCCGGACAGGCGCAGGCCGTGGGTGAGCGGTGCCGTGAGGAAACCGGCCTTCTCGGGGGTGGACGCGGTCAGGTGCGCGGCCCAGTCGCCCTCGCCCAGGCCGGGGTCGTCGGTGAGGGTCTCGGTGCCGCCCGCCGGACGCAGGCCGAGCGTGCCGACGCCGGCCCGGGCGCCGGGGGCGGGGTGCAGGACGGTGACGCGGGTGCCGCGCGGCGGCCAGGACCGGGACGTCACCCACTGGCCGGGGTGGCGTTCGACGTCGGCCACCGGGGCCCGGTCGACGCCGTTGTCGTAGCCGAGGAGTTCGTGGTCGAACCAGCGGTGCAGGGTGTCGACCCAGGCGCCGCGCCGGTAGTCGAAGGGGTCGACGTGCCCGGTCTGGGACAGCCAGAGCTTGCGCTCGACACCGTGTGCGGCGAGGGCGTCCCACCACTGGCCGAAGTGCTTGGTGCGGACGTTGAGGTCCTGCATGCCGTGCACGGCGAACACGCTGGCGCGCACCCTGGCCGCGTCCTCGACGTAGTCCCGCTCGGTCCACAGCGGGGTCCAGTCGCCGCTGCGCGGGCTGCCGTCGGCGAGCTTTCGGTGCACGGCCGCGCAGTGGGAGCGGGCGTCGTCGCTCTCGACGTAGCCGGCCAGTTCACCGGGGCCGCCGTCGTAGAGCGGGGCGCCCTGGGCGAAGTAGTAGTCGTACCAGGAGGAGATGGCGCTGATCGGGACGATGGTCCTGAGGCCCTTGACGCCGGTGGCGGCGACGCCGTTGGCGATGGTGCCGTCCCAGCTCTTGCCGATCATGCCGGTCCTGCCGTTGGTCCAGCCGGCCCGGACGGGGGTGCCGCCGGTGCGGCTGGTGTACGCCCGGGCCCGGCCGTTCAGCCAGTCGACGACGGCCTTGGCGGACTGCACGTCGGAGCGCCCGCCGACGTCCACGCAGCCGTCGGAGCGGTTGGTGCCCGCCAGGTCGACGCCGACGAAGGCGTAGCCGCGGGGCACGAAGTAGTTGTCCAGGAACAGCGGCATCCGCACGACGCGGCCGTTCGCGTCGTACGTCTTCACCTGGCTCTCGTTGCCGCGCCCGCAGCAGGAGTAGTACGGGCTCGCGTCCATGATGACCGGCACCTTGCGGCCCTGCCGGGCGGGTTCGGCGGGCCGGACGATGTCGGCGGCGACCCGGTCGGTCCGCCCGTCGCCGTCCTCGTCGAGACCCGTGTCGACCCAGACGGACTCGCGGACGGCACCGGCGTAGGAGTAGACGGGCCGGCTCTCGCGCGGGGGCGCGGCCCGGGCCGTGGACGGGGCGAGGAAGAGCGCCGTCAGGACGGCGACGGCCGCTGTCGCGAGCGTTCTCCGGGTCGTGAAGCGCGTGCGTTTCGGCATGCGCGGACGGTACTCCGGTCAACTCTTCGGCAGAAGAGGGCATCTGAGTGACCCTCGGGTGCCCGTGACGGCTGAATGGCGATCGTGTGACAGCAGGGGCCATGGACAGGTCAGGTGCCCCGGGGACTGAATAGGCTCCGGACGGACTTCTGACGAACGGACCGAACGTCCCGACGACTTGGAGCTGACGTGCACCGCAGACTCATCGCACCGGGCGCACTCGTGGCGGCCTCCCTCCTGCTGGCGATCCCGGCATCGGCCGCGAGCCACTCCCCCGGTGCGCCGGGCATCGGCGACCCCTACTACCCGTACTACGGCAACGGCGGCTACGACGTCTCCCACTACGACCTGAGGCTGCAGTACCAGCCGAAGACCGACGAACTGCAGGGCACGGCGACGATCCTGGCGCGGACCACGCAGGACCTCTCCAGCTTCGACCTGGACTTCCTGCTCGACGTCAGCGAGGTGCGGGTCAACGGCGCCAAGGCGGCCTTCGCCACCGCCGGCCAGCACGAACTGGTCGTCACCCCGAAGACGCCGCTGGCCAAGGGCACGGCCGTCACGGTGGTCGTCCGTTACAGCGGGGTGCCGTCGGCGAAGAGCGCGTACGGCTTCACCACCTGGCACCGCACGCCGGACGGCGCCGTGGCGGCCGACGAGCCCGAGGCCGCCTGGTGGTGGTTCCCCAGCAACGACCACCCTCGCGACAAGGCCACCTACGACGTGTCGGTCGCCGTGCCGGACGGCACCCAGGCCATCTCCAACGGCACGCTGCAGTCGAGCGTGTCGAAGCTGGGCTGGACCCGCTACAACTGGCGGCAGAACAAGCCGCAGGCGACCTACCTGACCACACTCGCGCTGGGGAGGTTCGACATCACCACCGGCACCTCCGACGGCGGTGTGCCCGTCGTCAACGCCTACAGCAAGGACCTGGGCGACAACGACGGGGCCGCGCGGGCGAGCGTGGAGCGCACCGGGGAGATCGTCGACTGGCTGAGCGGATACTTCGGGCCGTATCCGTTCGGTTCGGCGGGCGGTTACGTGCCGAACACCACCACCGGGTACGCGCTGGAGACCCAGACGCGCGTCTACTACAGCCCCAAGCAGTTCGCGGGCGGCTCCAACACCTCGGTGGTCGTGCACGAGCTGGCCCACCAGTGGTACGGCGACGACGTGTCGCTCGAGGACTGGAAGGACATCTGGATCAACGAGGGATTCGCGCGGTACGCGCAGTGGCTGTGGTCGGAGCACGAGGGCGAGGGCACCACCCGCGAACTCGCCGACTACGTGTACGCCTCCCACCCGGCGGGCGACGCGTTCTGGACGGTCGCGCCGGGCGACCCGGGCGCCGACAACCAGTTCGACATCGCCGTCTACGACCGCGGCGCCCTCGCCATCCAGGCGCTGCGCGACGAGATCGGCGACGACGCGTTCTTCGCCGTCCTGAAGGGCTGGCCGAAGGAGCACGCGTACGGCAACGCCTCGGTGGCGGACTTCCGGAAGTACGCCGAGCGCGTGTCCGGCAAGCCTCTGGCCGCGCTGTTCGACACCTGGCTGTTCCAGCCGTCGAAGCCGGCCGCGGGCACGGGGCGGTCCCTGGCCCGGGCGGCGGCGCCCGCGGTGCGGCCGAAGTCCTGGAAGAGGATCGAGGCGACGAACGCCGTGCACGGGCACTGACGCCCGGGGCTGCCGCCCCCGGCCGGCCGTCCGCGCCGCCGCCCACCGGCCCGGCGCGGACGGCCGGCCCGTGCGGGCCCTCGGGTCAGCCGCCGCCCTCCCCGTGGTCGTACACCGTCACCGGGATCCCGCGCCGCACGAGCCGCTCGGTGACGAGCGGCTCCACGCGGGACCACTTCCCGCCGGCCAGGCCGCACCCGATGCGGGGCATGTGCACGGACGCGCCGAGCCGGGCCGCCTCCCCGGCGAGCCGGCCGAGAGCGGTGTCGATCGCCTCGTAGCGGACGGGGACGCCCTCGCTGCCGGTCCTGATCCCGCGCTGGCCGATCATGTTGGCCACCCACAGCTGCCGCTCGACCCGGACCAGCCGGACCGCGCCCAGGCCGAAGTCGTTGTGCGCGCGGTCGCGGTGCCAGGCGCGGAAGTCCGCCTCGGGCTCCGGCCAGCGCCGGGAGAGCGCCAGCACGAATCCCTTGCCCCATCCGCCGATGTCGTTGCAGACATGGGCGATCACCCTGGGGCCCTTGGCCGAGGGGGCGGTGGCGTCGCCGCGGACGTAACGGATCTCCGGCATGACGCCACCGTAGGCGGTGCCACTGACAGTGGCACCGGGCCGCTACTTCGTCAGGCGGGTCAGTTCCTCGTCGGTGTTCCGGGAGACGCGGCGGCGGACGCCGTACCAGCCGGCGGTCAGCAGGAGGGCGACCAGCGGGATGAGCAGGAGGGTCTTGCGGCCGACCTCGGGGTCGTTCCACATCATGCCGAGGCACACCAGCAGGAAGACGATCGTGGCGATCTCGGTGACGGGGCTGAACTTCAGCCGGAAGCGCGGCCGGGTCACCAGGCCGGCGCGGGCGCGGCGGACGAAGACCAGGTGGCAGATCATGATGATCACCCAGGTGCTGATGATGCCGAGGGAGGCGACGTTCAGCACGATCTCGAAGGCCTGGCTGGGCATCAGGTAGTTCAGGCCGACGCCGAGCACGCAGACCGCGCAGGTCAGCAGGATGCCGCCGTAGGGGACCTGGCTGCGGTTCATGCGGGCGGTGAACTTCGGCGCCGAGCCGGCCGTGGCCATCGAGCGCAGGATGCGGCCGGTGGAGTACAGACCGGAGTTCAGCGAGGACATGGCGGCGGTCAGCACGACCAGGTTCATCACGTCGCCGGCCGCCGGGATGCCGATCTTGGACAGGACGGTGACGAACGGGCTCTGGTCGGCGGAGTACACCGAGCCGGGCAGCAGCAGGGCGAGCAGCACGACGGAGCCGACGTAGAACAGGCCCACGCGCCACATGATCGAGTTCACCGCGCGCGGGACGACCTTCTCCGGCTCGGCGGTCTCACCGGCGGCCACGCCGACCAGCTCCAGGGCGGCGTAGGCGAAGATCACGCCCTGCATCACCAGGACGACCGGCATCATGCCGTGCGGGAAGACGCCGCCGTGGTCGGCGATGACGCTCAGGCCCGGCTTGGTGCCGTCGACGTCGTGCTGGGTGGCGAGCAGGAAGATGCCGACGAACATGAAGCCGACCAGGGTGGCGACCTTGATGATCGCGAACCAGAACTCCATCTCGCCGAAGATCTTCACCGAGATCAGGTTCACGGCGAGGACCACCGCGAGGGCGATCAGCGCCAGCAGCCACTGCGGGACGGCCGTGAACAAACTCCAGTAGTGCGTGTACAGCGCGATCGCGGTGATGTCGGCGATGCCGGTGGTCGACCAGTTGAGGAAGTACATCCAGCCGGCGACGTAGGCGCCCTTCTCGCCGAGGAACTCGCGGGCGTAGCTCACGAAGGACCCGGAGGACGGCCGGTACAGGACCAGCTCGCCGAGGGCCCGGACGACGAAGAAGGCGAAGACGCCGCAGACCAGATAGGCCAGGGCGAGCGCCGGGCCCGCGTTGTGCAGACGGCCGCCGGCGCCGAGGAAGAGGCCGGTGCCGATGGCTCCGCCGATGGCGATCATGTTGACGTGGCGGGCCTTGAGGTCCTTGCTGTAGCCGGCGTCGCCCGCGTCGGCGGGCGTGGCCGCCGCCTGGGGACTGTCGGTGGCCTGTGCCGGTTCCACGGCTTCCTTGCTCACGGGTGGTTCCACTTCCTGGTGCGCCCGGGCTTCATGGGCCCGGGGTTCGTGCAGGTCCTGGCCCGCACCACCCTTGTGTCGCGGTACAGACCAAGGCAGCAGCTTCCCAGATGGATCAGCGGTATGCGGTGGTCCGCCTCACAGCGCGGAACTTCTCACACGGCCTCCGCAGGTTTCACACCACTGGTGGGACAGCGATACTGCTGCGCATGACGACCGATGCCGGGGAGACTCCCCTCACCATCGACGAGCTGGCCGCCCGGGCGGGTGTCACGGTCCGCACCGTCCGCTTCTACGCCGCCAAGGGGCTGCTCCCGCCGCCGGAGATCGGCCCGCGCCGGGTGGGTCACTACGGGCCCGGTCACGTGGCGCGGCTGGCCCTCATCGAGGAGCTGCGGCAGCAGGGCATGACGCTGGCGGCGATCGAGCGGTACCTGCGGCAGCTGCCGCCGGACCTCCCCCCGCACGGCCTGGCCATCCACCGCGCGGTGGTGGCGTCCTGGGCGCCGGACGCGGAGGAGACGGTGCCGCGCCGGGAGCTGGAGCGGCGGGTGGGACGGCCGCTGGCCGAGCAGGACATCGAGCGGCTGGCGGCGATGAACGTCGTCGTGGCGCACGACGGGGACACGTTCCGGGTGGACGCCGGGCTGCTCCGGCTCGGTGTGCGGCTCCTCGACGTGCCGCTGTCGCTCGAGGCGATCCGCGCGGCGCGCGAGGTGCTCGTCGAGCACTCGCGCGCCGCGGCTCACGAGCTCGCCCGGCTCTTCCGCGGCGAGGTGGCGGAGCGTGACGCCCAGGACGTGAAGTCCCTGTCGGCACACATGCACCCCCTGGTGGTGCAGGCCCTGCTGACCACCTTCCAGCGTTCGCTGCGGGAAGAGCTGAGCGAGTGGCTCACCGGGTCAGGAACCGGCTGAGTCGCCGAACCGCTCCCCCCGCTCGGCCTTGCGCACGAGCAGCGCGGGCGGGGTGAAGCGGTCGCCGTAGCGCTCGGCGAGTTCCCGCGCGCGTGCCGCGAATCCGGCGGGGCCGCCCTCGTACCCGTTGATGTACTGCAGGACGCCGCCGGTCCAGCCCGGGAAGCCGATGCCGAGGATGGAGCCGATGTTGGCGTCGGCGACCGAGGTCAGCACGCCCTCCTCGAGGAGCCGCACGGTGTCGAGCGCCTCGGCGAAGAGCATCCGCTCCTGCATGTCCCGGAACGGGATCTCGTGCCCGGCCCGCGTGAAGTGCTCGCGCAGTCCCGGCCAGATCCCGGCCCGCCTGCCGTCCTCGGTGTAGTCGTAGAAGCCGCCGCCGCCGCTGCGGCCGGTCCGCCCGAACTCGTCGACCATGCGGTCGATGACCGCCTCCGCCGGGTGCGCTGTCCAGGTGCCGCCCGCCTCCTGGACGGCCCGCTTGGACTCGCCGAGGATCTTGCGCGGGAGCGTGAGGGTCAGCTCGTCCATGAGGGAGAGCACCTTGGCGGGGTAGCCGGCCTGGGCGGCGGCCTGCTCCACGGAGGCGGGCTCGATGCCCTCGCCGACCATGGCGACGCCCTCGTTGATGAACTGGCCGATGACCCGGGAGGTGAAGAAGCCGCGCGAGTCGTTGACGACGATCGGCGTCTTGTTGATCTGCCGGACCAGGTCGAACGCCCGCGCCAGGGCCTCGTCGCCGGTGCGCTCCCCCTTGATGATCTCGACGAGAGGCATCTTGTCGACCGGGGAGAAGAAGTGCAGCCCGATGAAGTCGGCCTGGCGCTCCACGCCCTCGGCGAGCGTCGTGATGGGCAGGGTGGAGGTGTTGGAGCACAGCAGCGCGTCGGGGGCGACGACGGACTCGATCTCCTGGAACACCTTGTGCTTGAGGGAGGTGTCCTCGAAGACGGCCTCGATGACCGCGTCGCAGCCGGCGAGGTCGGCCGCCTCGGCGCTGGGGGTGATCCGGGCGAGCAGGGCGTCGGCCTTCTCCTGCGTGGTACGCCCCTTGGCGACGGCCTTGGCGCACAGCTTCTCGGAGTAGCCCTTGCCCTTGAGCGCCGCCTCCGGGGAGACGTCCTTGAGGACGACGTCGATGCCCGCGCGGGCGCACGAGTAGGCGATGCCGGCGCCCATCATGCCCGCGCCGAGCACGGCCACCTTGCGGACCTGGCGGGGCTCGACGCCCTGGGGGCGGTTGGCGCCGGAGTTGACCGCCTGGAGGTCGAAGAAGAACGCCTGGATCATGTTCTTGGCGGTCTGCCCGGTGACCAGCTCCGTGAAGTAGCGGGTCTCGATCGTGCTCGCGGTCTCGAAGTCGACCTGGGCGCCCTCGACCGCCGCCGCCATGATGTTGCGCGGCGCCGGGTAGGGGGCGCCGCCCAGCTGCTTGCGCAGGTTGGCCGGGAAGGCGGGCAGGTTCGCGGCGAACTTCGGGTGGGCGGGGGTGCCGCCCGGGATCTTGTGGCCGGGGACGTCCCAGGGCTGGTGCGACTCGGGGTGCGCGTCGATGAAGGCGCGGGCCCTGGCCAGCATCTCCTCGGTCGTGGCGGCCACCTCGTGCACCAGGCCGTTGTCCAGGGCGCGCCGGGGCGAGTACTGGGTGCCCTGCAGCAGCACCTTCAGCAGCGCGTCGGTGATGCCCATCAGGCGCACGGTCCGGGTGACGCCGCCGCCCGCGGGCAGCAGGCCGAGGGTGACCTCGGGCAGGCCGATCCGGGAGCCGGGGACGTCCAGGGCGATGCGGTGGTGGGAGGCCAGCGCGATCTCGTAGCCGCCGCCGAGTGCCGCGCCGTTGATGGCGGCGACGACCGGCTTGCCGAGGGTCTCGATGCGGCGCAGGGCGCTCTTGATCCGGGTGGCGGCGTCGAAGACCCGCTGGGCGTCCTCGGGGCCGGCCTGGATCATGTCCTTGAGGTCGCCGCCCGCGAAGAACGTCTTCTTCGCGGAGGTGTAGACGATGCCGCGGATGGAGTCCTTCTCGGCCTCGGCGCGTGCGGCGATCGCCGTGATGGAGTCCCGGAAGGCCTCGTTCATGGTGTTGGCGGACTGGTCGGGGTCGTCCAGGACGAGGGTGACGACACCGGTGTCGTCCTGCTCCCAGCGGATGGTGGTGCTCTCGGTCATGACAGTCGTCTCCGTTGAAGTCGCTTGGTTCCGCAGGGAGTTCAGATGCGCTCGACGATCGTGGCGATGCCCATGCCGCCGCCGACGCACAGGGTGGCGAGGCCGTACCGCTTGTCCTGCCGCTCCAGTTCGTCGACGAGCGAGCCGAGGATCATCGCGCCGGTCGCGCCGAGCGGGTGGCCGAGGGCGATGGCGCCGCCGTTGACGTTGACCTTGTCGAGGGAGAGGCCCATGTCCTTCACGAAGCGCAGCACGACCGCGGCGAACGCCTCGTTGATCTCGACCAGGTCGATGTCGTCGACGGTGAGTCCGGCCTTGGCGAGCGCCTTGCGGGTGGCGGGGGCGGGGCCGGTGAGCATGATGGTCGGCTCGGAGCCGGAGACGGCCGCGGAGACGATCCGGGCGCGGGGGGTGAGCCCGTAGCGCTCGCCGACCTCCCTGGAGCCGATCGCGACGAGCGAGGCGCCGTCGACGATGCCGGAGGAGTTGCCCGCGTGGTGGACGTGGTCGATCTTCTCCACCCAGTGGTACTTCTGCAGGGCCACCGCGTCGAAGCCGCCCAGCTCGCCGATGTCCGCGAACGACGGCTTGAGCCCGGCCAGGGAGTCGGCGGTGGTGCCGGGGCGCACGTGCTCGTCGCGGTCGAGGACGACCAGGCCGTTGCGGTCCCTGACGGGGACGACGGAACGGTCGAAGCGTCCCTCCTTCCAGGCGGTGGCGGCGCGCTCCTGCGACAGGGCGGCGTACTCGTCCACGTCCCGGCGGGAGAAGCCCTCGATGGTGGCGATCAGGTCGGCGCCGATGCCCTGCGGGACGAAGTTGACGGCCAGGTTGGTCATCGGGTCGTTGAACCAGGCGCCGCCGTCGGACGCCATCGGGACGCGGGACATCGACTCGACACCGCCCGCGAGGACCAGGTCCTCCCAGCCCGAACGGACTTTGGCCGCGGCCAGGTTGACGGCCTCCAGGCCGGAGGCGCAGAAGCGGTTCTCCTGCACTCCGGCGACGGTGTCCGGCAGTCCGGCGGCGATCGCGGCGATCCGCGCGATGTCGGAGCCCTGGTCGCCGACCGGTCCGACGACGCCGAGGACGATGTCGTCGACGGCGGCCGGGTCCAGGCCGGGGAAGCGGTCGCGGATCTCGTGGATGAGGCCGACGACCAGGTCGATGGGCTTCGTGCCGTGCAGGGCGCCGTTCGCCTTGCCGCGGCCGCGCGGGGTGCGGATCGCGTCGTACACGTACGCTTCGGTGCTCACTGGTGTGCCTTTCGGGAGGGTGGGCCGAGCGAAGTCGGTCGCCGAGGGCGGGGGGTCGTCGGGGTCGGGTCAGTCGCCGTCGGCGACCGGGTCCTCGTTCACACGTTCCGGTATTCCCCAGTCCCGCGCCACCGTCTCCGCGCCGGCGCCGGGCCGGGCCGGGCCTGTGCGGATGGCGGTGGGGGTCGCGGAGAAGCGGGGGGCGGGGACGGGCTGGACGATGCCGCCGTGGTCGGCGAAGGTGCCGCGGGCCGCCAGGTGCGGGTGGTGCGGGGCCTCCCGCAGCGACAGCACCGGGGCCACGCAGGCGTCGGAGTCCGCGAACAGGGCCGCCCACTCGTCCCGGGTGCGGGATCTGAAGCGGGCGGCGACGCGTTCGCGCAGCTCGCCCCAGCGGGTCCGGTCCTGGTGGGCGGGTGCCAGGCCGTCCAGGCCGAGCAGGCGCAGGAACTCCCCGTAGAACCGCTCCTCCAGCGCGCCGACCGCCATGTACGCGCCGTCGGCGGTCTCGTAGGTGCCGTAGTAGGGGCAGCCGCCGTCGAGGAGGTTGGCCGAGCGCCGGTCCTGCCAGGCACCGGCGGCCAGCATGCCGTGGATCATCGCGGACAGGTGGGCCGTGCCGTCGACGATGGCCGCGTCGACCACCTGGCCGGTGCCGGTCGCGCGCGCGTGGTGGAGGGCGGCGAGGACGCCGACGACCAGGTACAGGGAGCCGCCCGCGTAGTCGCCGAGCAGGTTGGCGGGGACGGCCGGGGGCTCGCCGGGGCGGCCGATCATGCCGAGGGTGCCGGTGAGCGCGATGTAGGACACGTCGTGGCCGGCGCGGTGGGCGAGGGGGCCGTCCTGGCCCCAGCCGGTCATGCGGCCGTAGACCAGACGGGGGTTGCGGGCGTGGCAGTCCGCGGGGCCGACGCCGAGCCGCTCGACGACGCCCGGGCGGTAGCCCTCGATGAGGATGTCGGCCCGCTCGGCCAGGTCGAGCACGCGGTCGGGGCCGTCCGGGTCCTTCAGGTCGACGACGACCGAGCGCTTGTTGCGGTTGGTGACGTCGTGGGCGGGGTCGATCGCGAGACCCCGCGCGCCGGGCCGGTCCACCCGGACGACGTCCGCGCCGAGGTCGGCCAGGAGCATGGCGGCGAACGGGCCGGGTCCGATGCCGGCCAGTTCCAGCACGCGCACGCCGGAGAGCGGGCCGGTGCCGTCCGGCGTCGTCGGCGTCCCTGCCGTCGTCATGCGACCAGCTCCCCGGGGGTATGACACAACTGATGTAACACCGGTGATGCTAGGAACACGTTCCACCGGGCACAAGCCCTGAACGAGCAAGCGCTCAGTCAAGTGCCCGGTGGTCGCCGCTCCGCATCCAAACGCTAACCTCAGCCACCGGCAGCGGCAGGGGCTGCACCTACCAAGGGGTGTCATGAGCAGGCTAAACAGGACGGACCGTCCCTACGACCTCGTACTCTTCGGAGCCACGGGCTTCGTCGGCACCCTCACGGCGCGGTACCTCGCCGCGCACGCGCCCGAGGACCTGCGCTGGGCGGTGGCGGGACGCGACGAGCGCAGGCTGGAGCGGCTGCGCGAGAGCCTGCCCGGCGGCGAGGACGTCGGTGTGCTGCGGGCCGACGTGCGGGAACCGGCCACCCTGCGCGCCCTCGCCGAGCACGCGCGCGTGGTGGCCACGACCGTCGGACCGTACGTCCTGTACGGCGAGGAACTCGTCGCCGCCTGCGCCGACACCGGCGCCGACTACGTGGACCTCACCGGCGAGCCGGAGTTCGTGGACCTGATGTACGTGCGGCACGACGCACGCGCGCGTGAGACGGGCGCGCGCCTGGTGCACGCGTGCGGCTTCGACTCCGTGCCCCACGATCTGGGCGCCTACTTCACGGTCCGGCAGCTGCCCGAGGGCGTGCCGCTGACCGTGGACGGCTACGTGACCGCGGACGCGGCCTTCTCCGGCGGCACCCTGGCCTCCGCGCTGAACCAGATGGCCCGCGGCGGCCGGATGCTCGCCGCCGCCCGGGAGAGGGCACGGTACGAGCCCCGGCTGCCGGGGCGCAGGGTGGCCGCGCCCCTGGGCGCCCCCAGGTTCGCCGGGGAGGTCGGCGCGTGGGCGCTGCCGCTGCCGACCATCGACGCGCAGGTCGTGCGCCGTTCGGCGAGGGCGATGGAGCGGTACGGCCCCGGCTTCCGCTACCGGCACTACGCGGCGGTGAAGCACCTCCCGGTGGCCCTCGGCGGGGTCGCCGCGGCCGGGGCCCTGGCCGTGGCCGCCCAGGTGCCGGCCGTGCGGCACCGGCTGTCGGACCTGCTCAGGCCCGGCGACGGACCGAGCGAGGAACGGCGGGCGAAGAGCTGGTTCACGGTGCGTTTCGTCGGCGAGGGCGGCGGGCGCCGGGTGTTCACCGAGGTCGCGGGCGGCGACCCGGGGTACGACGAGACGGCGAAGATGTTCGCGGAGGCAGCCCTCAGCCTGGCCTTCGACGACCTCCCGCCGACGGCCGGACAGGTCACCACGGCACAGGCGATGGGCGACGCCCTGATCGAGCGGCTGCGCGCCGCCGGCATCACCTTCCGGGTGGCGGCGGTCCGCCGGGGCCGCCCGTAGCGCCGGTCCGCTCCCCCGCCGGTTCCCGTGCCGCCTCGCCGAGTGCCCGGCGGCACAGGGCGTCCGCCCTGCGGGTGGTCTCCGGCAGCCGGTAGCGCGGGCTCAGCGCCAGGGTGTGGGCCACGGCGTTGTCCAACCCCACCCGGTGGCCGGCCGAGACGAAGACCGGCTTGACGCCGTCCCGGGTGCGCAGCGCCCGGCCGACCTCCTCGCTCCCCGCGAGCAGGGGTGCGCAACTGCCCCGCGCGGGGGCCGGGTCGTCGTACGTGAAGGTGAACGGGTTCTTGGCGACGCCGATGGTCGGCAGGTCCAGCAGGACGCCCAGGTGGCTCGCGAGACCGAACCGGCGCGGGTGGGCGAGGCCGTAGCCGTCGCAGACCACCAGGCCCGGCGGGCACGGCAGCGCCTCCAGCGCGGCCCGGACCGTCGGGATCTCGCGGAAGGCGAGGAGCCCGGGCACGTACGGGAAGGAGATCCGGCCGACGGCCGTAGCCTCGGCCACGACCTCCAGGGTGGCGGCGTCGAGGACGACGGCCGCCGCGGCGACGAGGTCGAGGTCGTCGTCGTAGGCGACGTCGACCCCGGTGACCCGGCCCGTCCCGGGCGGCGGCCCGGGCTCGTCGAGCACCACCCGCCCGCGCAGCCCGTCCTGCACGGCGCGCGCCGCCTCCTCGGTCGCGGGCCAGCCCGCCGGTACGCCTACGATCGCCATGATGCCGTGACTCTACGGGTCCGCGGCCGGCCGCGGCGGCCCGGGGGTAGGCTCGTGATCATGTTCGTACTGGAGCTGAACTACACCGCCCCGCTCGACGCCGTGGACGCCCTGCTGCCCGACCACGTGGCGTGGCTGGAGGAGCAGTACGACAAGGGCTTCTTCCTCGCGTCCGGGCGCAAGAACCCGCGCGACGGAGGGGTGATCCTGGCCGTCGCGGAGAACCGCGCCCGGATCGAGGAGATCGTCGCGGGCGATCCGTTCACCGTCGCCGGTGTGTGCGCCTACCGCGTCACGGAGTTCGTCGCCACGAAGACCGCGCCGGAACTCGCGCGCCACCGGCAGACGCTGGGCTGAGGTCGCTCGGGACTCAGCCCTTCTTGTCGTTCAGCGCGCGCTGCAACTGATCCTTGTTCATGTTCGAACGGCCCTCGATGCCGCGCTGCCTGGCCTCGTTGTACAACTGGTCGCGCGTCGGACCGTGCGAGCCGACCCGGTTGCCCGACCGCTGGCCGCCGCGCTTCCCGGACGACATGTCCTGCGTCGAGCTGCGGCTCGCGGTCTTGGACTCGCCCGAGCGGGCGCGTTCCTTGTTGACCGTCCGCGCGGCGATCTCCTTGGCGCGTCCGGCGCTCTCGCCCCGGTCCTGCGCGCTCTCCTTGATGTGCTCGTACTGACGCTCGCGCTTGGGGCTGGAACCGGCTGGCATGATCGCTCCCTTCCTCTGCGGCGGGGAACGGGTACCCGGGTTGCGGCGGCTGAACGCGCCGGTTGCCGGATCAGCGTTCCAGACGGGCCACCCGTCCCTGTTCGCCGGCCGCCCAGCAGCTCAGGTCCGGTGTGCAGGCCACGGTGTCGTAGGAGCCGGTGTCGATCGTCCGCCAGGTGCGGCCGCCGTCGGTGGTGAGGTCGGTGCCGGTGGGTCCGACGGCGAGCGCGGCGGTGCGGCTGTGCGGGAGCCAGGCGGCGCCGGAGCGGTAGGCGGGCGGGGGCGTGGTGGCGGGGCGCCAGGTGCGGCCCCCGTCGGCGGTGACGGCGGCGGCCCGCGGGGAGGGCCGGTCCGGGCGGTAGTCGCCGCCGACGGCGATGCCGTGGCCGCGGTCACGGAAGGCGAGCGCGAAGACGCCCCTGGCCGGATCGCCCGCCGGCACGGGCGTGGAGGCGGCCGTCCAGGTCAGTCCGCGGTCGGCGGAGTGCAGCACGCGCGCGTGGGCGCCGCCGCCGGTGGCCAGCCAGACGTCCTTCGGGCCGGAGGTGACGAGGCACTGGCCGCTCGCGGCGAACCCCGCCTCGCCGTCCAGGGCGGGCGGCATGCCGTCCGGGGGCAGCACCTGCCACGAGCGGCCGCCGTCGCGGGTGGACAGGATGCGGAACCTGCCGTCCACGGGGTCGCCGAGGGCGAGGCCGTGGCGGCGGTCGAAGAAGGCGAGGCAGTCGTAGAAGGCCTTCGGGTCGGTGTTGCGGAACGTCTCCGTCCAGGTCTTCCCGCCGTCGTCGGTGCGGTACGTGCGGGACGCCTCGCCCTCGCCGATGGCCAGCACCACCGCGCGGCGGGCGTCGAAGGCCTGCACGTCCCGGAACTGCAGCCCGGCCGCCCCCGGCGGGGAGACGTTCCGCCAGGTGGATCCGCCGTCGGTGGTGCGCAGCACCGTGCCGCCGGTGCCGGCGAGCCAGGCGGTGCGCCGGTCGACGGCCGCGAGGCCCCGGAAGCGGACCTGCGGGGTGCCGGTGTCCTTCGCCGCCCAGTGCACGCCGTCCGCCCGCGCTCCGTCCCGCCCGAGCGGCCCGGCCTCGGCGGCCGGAACCGTCAGTGCGGCCAGTGCCGCCCCGCACGCCACCCCCGCCGCCACGAGCCTGCCCGGCCGTCCCCCGCGTCGCGTGATCCCCAAGCGCCTCATGGCGGGCGAAGCTAGTCCATGCCCCCGGCGGCGTCCAGGGGACCGGTCCCGTCCCCGGACCCGGGGCCGGCCACTGCTTGCACAGGGAGAACATCCGGCACTCGCCGCGCATGAACGCGGTGACCGAGGTCACTCGTTCCGCGTGTGCACGCATTGGCCGAAACCGCCGTCTCTTCCAGTGCCGGGTGCCGCACACCCGGGCGCAGTCCAGCCGTCACGAGGGAGCAAGGCGTTGTCCACCGTCATCGAGCAGCCCGTAGAGGCCCGCCTCGTCGCCGCCGCACCGCGCATGCAGAGCATTCCCGCCACGCTGCGCTACGACCGCCGCGACCCCTTCGCCGTCCGCATGACGTTCCCGGCGCCGGCCACCCTGGAGGGGGTCGAGGTGTGCTGGACCTTCTCCCGGGAACTCCTCGCGGCCGGGCTGCGGGAGCCGGAGGGCCACGGGGACGTCCGCGTGCGGCCGTACGGGTACGACCGCACCGTGCTGGAGTTCCACGCCCCGGAGGGCACCGCGATCGTGCACGTGCGCTCGGGCGAGATCCGGCGGTTCCTGGAGGCGGCCGGCGAGCTGGTGCCCGTCGGTCTCGAACACCTCCAGCTGGACCTCGACCACGGCCTGGCCGAGCTGATGCGGGACGCGTGCTGAGCACGGCCCTCCGGCGATAATCGCGTTGACAGCCGTCTGTGCCCCTCCTACGGTGTACAGCGGTTCTGTTGCCGTCGATTGGAGAAGGACGTTGCTCGTCTGAGGTCCTGAGACACCGTGTCGCACCGGTGAGGTGTGCGCGGCGTACGACCTCGGCGTCCGAGCCGTCCCAGGGCACAGGCCTTCTTCCCTGCCTTGCGTGCACAGGCCCTTCGGTTTTCCGCCTCGCGGTGTCTCGATACGCGTCCACCCGAACGCACCCACCCCTCGCGAGGCCCGCATGTCCGCTTCCCTCACCTGTACCTCCCTGTCCTTCGCCTGGCCCGACGGCACCACCGTCTTCGACGGCCTCGACATCGCCTTCGGCCCCGGCCGGACCGGGCTCGTCGGCGTCAACGGATCAGGCAAATCGACCCTGCTGAAGCTGCTGTCCGGTGAACTCACCCCGGCCGGCGGCACCGTCAAGGCGGCCGGCGAGGTCGGCTGTCTCCCGCAGAACGTCACCCTCGACACCACGCTCCGCGTCGACCAGGCCCTCGGCATCGCCGAACGGCGGGCCGCCCTGCACGCCATCGAGGCGGGCGACGCCGCCGAGGAGCACTTCGAGACGGTCGGAGACGACTGGGACGTCGAGGAACGCGCCCTGGTCACCCTCGGCGAACTCGGCCTCGGCCACGTCGGCCTGGACCGCACCGTCGGCGAGGTGTCCGGCGGCGAGTCGGTGCTGCTGCGGCTCGCCGCTCTGCTGCTGCGCCGCCCGGACGTCCTGCTGCTGGACGAACCCACCAACAACCTCGACCTGTACGCGCGCCGGCGGCTGTACCAGGCGGTCTCCGCCTGGCCGGGCGTCCTGGTCGTGGTCAGCCACGACCGGGAACTGCTCGACCTCGTCGACCAGATCGCTGACCTGCGCTCCGGGGAGGTCGCCTGGTACGGCGGCAACTTCTCGGCCTACGAGGAGGCCCTCGCCGTCGAGCAGGAGGCCGCCGAACGCATGGTGCGCGTCGCCGAGGCCGACGTGCGCAAGCAGAAGCGCGAACTGTCCGACGCCCACCTCAAGCTGGCCCGCCGCAAGCGGTACGGGCAGAAGATGTGGGACTCCAAACGCGAACCGAAGATCGTCATGGGCGCCCGCAAACGCGCCGCCCAGGAGTCCGCGGGCAAGCACCGGATCATGCACGAGGAACGGCTCGCGGAGGCCAGGGAGCGCCTGGACGAGGCGGAGGAGGCCGTGCGGGACGACGAGGAGATCCGCGTCGAACTGCCGTACACGGCCGTGCCGCCCGGCCGTCAGGTGCTCACCCTGGAGAACCTGACGACGCTCTACGGGGCGCGGGCCGGCGGCATCGTCGATCTGCGCGGCCCGGAGCGGGTCGCGCTGGTCGGCCGCAACGGCGCCGGCAAGACGACGCTGCTGCGGACCGTCGCCGGAGAACTGGAGCCGGTGGCCGGTGCGGCCACGGCGCACGTCCCGCTCCGGTTCCTGCCGCAGCGGCTGGACGTGCTGGACGACGATCTGACGGTCGCCGAGAACGTGGCCCGCTTCGCACCGGCCGCCACCAACAACCGGATCCGGGCACGCCTGGCCCGCTTCCTGTTCCGCGGCGCGCGGGCCGACCAGCGGGCGGCCACACTGTCGGGCGGTGAGCGTTTCCGCGCGGCCCTGGCGGCGCTGATGCTCGCCGAGCCCGCACCCCAGCTGCTGCTGCTCGACGAGCCGACCAACAACCTCGACATGGCCAGCGTCCGGCAGCTGACCTCGGCCCTGGAGTCCTACCAGGGCGCGCTGTTCGTGGCCAGCCACGACCTGCCGTTCCTCCGGTCGGCCGGCATCACCCGCTGGCTGCTGCTGGAGGACGGGGAACTGCGTGAGACCTCGGCGGAGGAGGTGGGGGCCCTGGGGTAGGCCCTGTCGGCAAATCCCCGGCGTCCGCCCGGAGGGCGGGCCTAGCGGTCCGTCCCGGAGGGGCACGGCCCGGCGACCGGGGTTTTGCCCTGGCACGGGGGCCCTGCATCATGGCGGAACGGTGCCCCTCGCGGGCGCCGCAACCGCACCGACGACCGAAGAAAGGCCCCCCGTGCCCAGCAAGAAGGCCCTCGTCCGCCGCCCCGGCCCCCGCCTCGCCGAAGGCCTGGTGACGCACATCGAGCGGGAGAAGGTCGACGTCGGGCTCGCCGTCGAGCAGTGGGAGGCCTACGTCGAAGCACTGCGCGCGCACGGCTGGGAGACCGTCGAGGTCGAAGCGGCCGACGACTGCCCGGACGCGGTGTTCGTCGAGGACACCGTCGTCATGTACCGGAACGTGGCCTTGATCACCCGGCCGGGCGCCGAGTCCCGGCGCGAGGAGACCGCCGGCGTGGAGGAGGCGGTGGCCCGCCTCGGCTGCTCGGTGAACTGGATATGGGAGCCGGGCACGCTGGACGGCGGCGACGTGCTCAAGGTCGGCGACACGGTGTACGTGGGCCGGGGCGGGCGGACCAACGCGGCCGGCGTGCAGCAGGTGCGGGCCGCGTTCGAGCCGCTGGGCGCCCGCGTGGTGGCCGTGCCGGTGAGCAAGGTGCTGCACCTGAAGTCGGCGGTGACCGCGCTGCCGGACGGGACCGTGATCGGGCACATCCCCAAGGTGGACCGGCCGTCGCTGTTCCCCGGCTTCCTGTCGGTGCCGGAGGAGTCCGGCTCGCACGTGGTGCTGCTGGGCGGCGGCAAGCTGCTGATGGCCGCGAGCGCCCCGAAGACCGCGGAGCTGCTGACCGACCTCGGCCACGAGGTGGTCACGGTGGACATCGGCGAGTTCGAGAAGCTGGAGGGCTGTGTGACCTGCCTCTCGGTCCGCCTGCGGGAGCTGTACGCCTGACCCGGTGACGACGCCCTCCGGACAGCCCCGGGACCTGCGTGTCCCGGGGCTGTCCGGCATACCCGCCGAACGCCTGCCGGACGCGCCGGGCGACCGCCTCCACACGCCCTGATCAGCGATCTTTACAGCACTCTTAACCTACGGCTTCGTAACCTACGGTTTCGTAGCCTACGATCTCGTAGGTTTCCGGCACCGCTCGCCGGACCGTCCCCCTTCCCGACCCTTCGTTCGGCGTCCCCCTGGAGTTCCCGTGACCCTCACCTCCCCTCACCTCGGCAGCCCGTCCGCCTGGACCGACGCGCGGCTGCTGTACGCGCTGGAGGAAGTGGTCGAGAAGGAGCTGAACCGGCACCTGAAGGTGGCCAAGGACTGGATGCCGCACGAGTACGTGCCCTGGAGCGACGGCCGCAACTTCCCCGGCCAGTTCAAGGACGGCGTCGCCTGGGACAAGGAGCAGTCCGGGGTGACGGACATCGGCCGCATCGCCCTCGTCGTCAACCTGCTGACCGAGGACAACCTGCCCAGCTACCACCACGAGATCGCCTCGCTCTTCGGCCGCGACGGCGCCTGGGGCACCTGGGTGCACCGCTGGACGGCCGAGGAGGGCCGGCACGGCATCGTGATGCGCGACTACCTGCTCACCTCGCGCGCGGTGGACCCGGACAAGCTGGAGCAGTTCCGCATGTCCCACATGAGCGAGGGCTTCGAGTCCGACAACCGGCACTCGATGCTGCACTCGATCGCCTATGTCGCCTTCCAGGAGCTGGCCACCCGGATCTCCCACCGCAACACCGGGCACCAGTCCGGCGACCCGGTCTGCGACCGCATGCTGGCCCGCATCGCGACCGACGAGAACCTGCACATGGTCTTCTACCGCAACCTGCTGAAGGCCGCGTTCGAGCTCGCCCCCGACCTGACCATGCAGGCCGTCCGGGACGTCGTCGTGAACTTCCGTATGCCCGGCCACGGCATCCCCGGCTTCGAGCGGGCCGCCGCGCAGATGGCGATCGGCGAGGTCTACAACCTGCGCATCCACCACGACGACGTGCTGCAGCCGGTGCTGCGTTTCCTGAGCGTCCTGGAGATCGACGGCCTCGGCCCCGAGGGACTCAAGGCGCAGGAGGAACTCGGCCTGTTCATGGGCGGCCTGGACGCGGAGGCCCTGAAGTTCGACGAGAAGCTGGCCGCGCGCAAGGCCCGCATGGCGGCGCGCGCCGGCGGCTGACGCCCGCCCCTCCGGGCGTGGGCGGTCAGCCGGAGGTGCGCCGCAGGGCGAGGCGCTCCTTCTCGGACAGGCCGCCCCACACGCCGAACCGCTCGTCGTGGGCGAGCGCGTAGTCCAGGCACGCCGGGCGCAGCTCGCACATGGCGCAGATGCGCTTCGCGTCACGCACCGAGCTGCCCGGCTCGGGGAAGAAGAAGTCCGGCCCGGTCTGCGCGCACAGCGCCTGTGCCCGCCAGGTGTCGTCGGCCGGGGTGATGGTTTCGAGATGCATGGCCAGGATCGTGCCGTGCGGCGAAAAACGTTCGATCAACGCCGGGTCAACGACACCCGCCGGGGCCCGCGGCCGCCCCGATGATCCTCCCTGGGCGCCCCGCCGCGCACGGCGGCGCGCGGAACGAGAGGAAAGCCGTGGGAACACACCCGGTCACGTGACGCGACAGGGTGGCCGGTCCGGCGCCCCGGCGCGCTCCGGCGGCGCTCGTCAGCGGGCGGTGCCACACTCGGCAGTGCACCGGACGGGACCCCCTTCGAGGAGGGCGACCATGCTCACCACCCGCTTCGTCGACGGCGCCCCCAACTGGATCGACCTCGCCACCCCGGACCTCGAGGGCGCCCTCTCCTTCTACGGCGGTCTCTTCGGCTGGCGGTTCCGCTCGGCGGGGCCGGACGCCGGTGGATACGGCTTCTTCCGGTCGGACGGCGGAACCGTCGCGGGCGGGATGCAGACCGGTCCCGGACAGGCGCCGCCGGCCTGGACGGTGTACTTCCAGAGCGAGGACGCCGAGGCCACCGCCCGGACGGCCGAACAGGCCCGAGGCAGCGTGCTGTTCCAGCCCCTGGACGTGATGGGCCAGGGGCGCATGGCCGTCCTCGCCGACCGGGCGGGCGTGCCGTTCGGGATCTGGCAGCCCGGACGGACCCGGGGCGTGGACGTGGCGAACGAGCCGGGCGCGCTGTGCTGGGTCGAGCTGTACACGCCGGACGTCGCGGCGGCCGCCGCGTTCTACCACCGGGTGCTCGGTCTGGAGACCTCGGCCGTGCCGTTCCCCGGTGGGAAGTACACCTGCGTCAACGCGGCCGGCGCCGGGCAGGACGAGATGTTCGGCGGCATGGTGCCGCTGGCCGACGCCCCGGCCGAGGCGGAGGCAGGTCCGTACTGGCTGCCGTACTTCGAGGTGGAGGACACCGACGCCGTCACCGGGACGGCCCAGCGGCTCGGCGGGACGGTGCGGATGCCCGCGACGACCCTGGAGGGTGTGGGCCGCATGGCCAAGCTCGCGGATCCGTACGGGGCGCGTTTCGCGGTGATCACGAGCCGGTCGCCCCGGACCTGACGCGCCGCGAGGCACTCCCGTGCCCCGCGGGGGGTCACGCGGACGCGCGGCGGATCAGCGTCGTCGGCAGGATCACGCCGCCGTCCGCGCCGTTCCGCGTCGCGGGGCCGCCCGCACCCGTGCCGTCGCCGGCGCCGGACGCGCCGCCCCGCAGCAGCAGGCGGGCCATCAGGCGGCCCATCTCCTCTATCTCCTGGCGGACCGTCGTCAGCGGCGGATCGGTCTGTTCTGCGACAGGCCCCATGTCGTCGAAGCCGACCACGGCGACGTCCTCGGGCACCCGCCGGCCGCTCTCGCGCAGCACGCGCAGGGCGCCGAGCGCGGTGAGGTCGTTGGCCGCGAACACGGCGTCCAGGTCCGGGCGGCGGGCCAGGAGTTCACGCATGGCGTGTTCGCCGCCGGCCGGGGTGAAGTCGCTCTCCACGACCAGCCGTGGATCGCCTCCGCCGGGCACCCCGGCCATGACGTCCCGGTACCCGTCGAGCCGGTCCGCCGCCGAGGTCTGGTCCAGGGGGCCGGTGATGTGCGCGACGCGTGAGCGGCCCAGCTCCACGAGGTGCCGTACGGCCGTGCGGGCGCCGCCCCGGTTGTCGCAGTCGACGTACACCACGCCGGGGTTGCCGCGCGGCGAGCCGTCGGCGCCCGCGCCCCAGCCCGGCCGGCCGCCGAACACCGTGGGGACACCGGCGGCCTGGATGAGTCCGGGCAGCGGGTCGTCGAGGTGGAGGGAGAAGACGAGCGCGCCGTCGACATGGCCTCCGGCGAGATACCGGGCGACGCGCGCGTGGTCGTCACGGCCCTCGGTGAGCAGCAGCACGAGCTGGTTGTCGTGGGCGGTCAGCTCCTTGCTGATGCCCCGCAGCTGGAGCGCGAAGAAGGGGTCGGCGAAGACCCGGGTCTCCGGCTCGGCGATGACCACCGCCACGGCGTCGTGCCGTTTGGTGACGAGGCTGCGGGCGGCCTGGTTGGGGACGTACCCCAGCTCCGCCACGGCCCGCCGGACCCGCTCGGCCAGGGGCTCGCGCACCCCGTCCGCGCCGTTGACCACCCGTGACACGGTGGCCCGGGACACACCGGCCAGCGCGGCCACGGCCTCCAGCGTGGGACGCGACACTGCCTCGGTCACTTCGGGACTCCTCCTCGGGCGGCTGCCGGTCAGGATAACCGCGGGGTCCGCCGGGACCGCCGGCGCCGGGGAGGGGGCTCGCGTCCGGGCCGCGCGCGGGAACGGTAACGGCATGGACCGCCCGGCGCACCGGACCGCTAGGACGTCGTCTCGCGGCGGGCGCGGCTCGGCTGGACCCGCTTGGGCTCGCCCGGCACCTTCGGGTACTCCGGCGGGTACGGCAGGTCGCCCAGGCCGTGGTCGTGCTCGTCGCGGCGGGCCAGTTCCAGCAGGGCGTCCAGGGAGTACACGTGGTCGTCCATGTCGGCGTGCACGTCGCCGAGTTCGGCGAAGCGGGCCGGCATGGTGGCGAGGTCGAAGTCGGCGGGCAGGGCCACGCCGACCTCCTCCCAGCGCAGGGGCGCCGACACGGGGGCGTGTGGGCGGGGACGCACGGAGTAGGCGGAGGCGATGGTGCGGTCGCGTGCCGTCTGGTTGTAGTCGAGGAAGATGCGGCGCCCGCGTTCCTCCTTCCACCACTTGATGGTCACGTGCTCGGGCATCCGGCGTTCCATCTCCCGGCCCACCGCGATCGCGGCGCGTCTGACCTGGGTGAACGTCCAGCGCGGTGCGATGGGGACGAAGACGTGCAGGCCGCGGCCGCCCGAGGTCTTGGGCCAGCCGCGCAGGCCGCCGAACTCGTCGAGGACGGCACGCAGTTCGTGGGCGGCGCGGACGGCGTCGGCGTAGTCGGTGCCGGGCTGCGGATCGAGGTCGATGCGCAGTTCGTCGGGGTGGTCGACGTCGGAGGCGCGCACCGGCCAGGGGTGGAAGGTGAGGGTGCCGTACTGGGCGGCCCAGACCACGGCCGCCTCCTCGGTGGGGCACATCTCGTCGGCGCTGCGCCCGCTGGGGAAGGTGATGTGGGCGGTCGGGATCCAGTCGGGCATGCTCTTGGGGGCCCGTTTCTGGTAGAACCACTCGCCGCCGACTCCGTCGGGGTAGCGCTCCAGGGTGGTGGGGCGGTCGCGCAGGGCGCGCAGGATGCCGGGGGCGACCGCGGCGTAGTACCGCGCGAGGTCCAGCTTGGTGAAGCCCCGCTCCGGGAAGAAGACCTTGTCGGGACTGGACAGCCGTACGGTCCGGCCGCCCACCTCCAGTTCCACCGCTGCGCCCATGCGGCCACGGTAGGCGCACCCCGCACGGCCCGCACACCGGGCGGCGGCGGTGGGGTGCGAGCACAATCGGACCATGGACCTGCCGGTGATGCCGCCCGTGAAGCCGATGCTCGCCAAGTCGGTGACGGGCATCCCGCCGGGTATGCACTACGAGGCGAAGTGGGACGGGTTCCGCTCGGTGGTGTTCCGGGACGGGCCGGAGGTCGAGCTGGGCAGCCGCACCGGGAAGCCCCTGACCAGGTACTTTCCCGAGCTGGTCGAGGCACTGGGGGAACGGCTGCCCGAGCGGTGCGTGCTGGACGGGGAGATCGTGATCGCGCGCGGCGGCCGGCTGGACTTCGACGCGCTGACCGAGCGCATCCACCCGGCCGACTCGCGGGTGCGGACGCTGGCCGAGCGGACCCCGGCCTCGTTCGTCGCCTTCGACCTGCTGGCGCTGGACGACCAGTCCCTGGTGGACGTCCCGCTGACCGACCGCCGGGCCCTGCTGGAGCGGGCCCTCGCCGGGGCGACGCCGCCGGTGCACGTGGCTCCGGCGACGACCGACATCGACGTGGCGCGGCGCTGGTTCGAGCAGTTCGAGGGGGCCGGGCTCGACGGGGTCGTGGCGAAACCGCTCACCCTGCGCTACCTGCAGGACCAGCGGGCCATGTTCAAGATCAAGCACGAGCGGACCGCGGACGTCGTCGTCGCCGGATACCGGTTCCACAAGAGCGGCCCGGTGGTGGGTTCCCTCCTGCTCGGGCTGTACGACGGGGAGGGCAGGCTCCAGCACGTCGGCGTGTCGGCCGCGTTCGCGATGAAGCGGCGGGCCGAGCTGGTGGCGGAGCTGGAGCCGCTGCGGATGGACGACGTGACCGGGCACCCGTGGGCGGCGTGGTCCGACGAGGCCGCCCACGAGACGGCGCGGCTGCCGGGCGCGCCGTCCCGCTGGTCCGGCAAGAAGGACCTGTCCTGGGTGCCGCTGCGGCCGGAGCGGGTCGCCGAGGTGGCCTACGACCACATGGAGAACGGGCAGCGCTTCCGCCACACCGCCCGCTTCCGCCGCTGGCGCCCGGACCGCACCGCGAAGAGCTGCACGTACGCCCAGCTGGAGGAGCCGGTGCGCTACGACCTGGCGGAGATCCTCGGCTGACCGTTCCCGGCGCTCACGTTCCGGTGGTCACGGCTGCATGAGGACCTTGACGGCGCCGTCCTGCTTGCGCTGGAACATCTCGTAGGCGTGCGGCGCCTCGGCGAGCGGCACCCGGTGCGTGGCGAAGTCGTCGACGCCGAGCGGGTCCTCGTCCGTCAGGTAGGGCAGGATCTGGTCGGTCCAGCGGCGCACGTTGGCCTGTCCCATGCGCAGCTGGATCTGCTTGTCGAACAGGGTGAGCATCGGCATCGGGTCGGCCATGCCGCCGTACACACCGCTGAGCGAGATGGTGCCGCCGCGCCGCACCAGGTCGATGCCCATGTGGAGGGCGCTGAGCCGGTCGATGCTGAAGCGTTCCGCGAAGGGCGCGCTGAGCTTGCGCGGCATGAGCGCGGTGGCCTGCTGGGCGAGCTTGGCGGCGTGGCTGCCGTGCGCCTCGGTGCCGACCGCGTCGATCACCGCGTCGGGGCCGCGGCCCGAGGTCTCGTCCTGGATCGCGTGGATCAGCGCCTTCTCGTTCTCGAACGCCCTGAGGTCGTACGTCTCCACTCCGCGACGCTTCGCCCGGGCCAGCCGCTCGGGCACCAGGTCGATGCCGAACACCCGCTCCGCGCCGCGCGCCAGGGCGATGCGGCAGGCCATGTCGCCGATCGGGCCGAGGCCCAGCACGGCCAGGGTGCCGCCGGGCGGGACCGCGGCGTACTCGACGGCCTGCCAGGCGGTGGGCAGCACGTCGGAGAGGTAGACGAAACGGTCGTCCGACGGGCCCTCGGGCACCTTGATCGGGCCGAACTGGGCCTGCGGGACCCGCAGGTACTCGGCCTGGGCGCCGGGCACGGCGCCGTACAGGCGGGTGTAGCCGAACAGGGGGGCGCCCATGCCCTCGCCGGTGACCTGGGTGGTCTCGCACTGCGTGGGCAGCCCGGTGTCACACATGTAGCAGTGCCCGCAGGCGATCTGGAACGGCACGACGACCCGGTCGCCGGGCCGTAGGTTCGTCACCTCGGAGCCCACCTCCTCGACGATGCCCATGGGTTCATGGCCGAGGATGTCCCCCGGGGTCATGAACGGCGTGAGGACTTCGTACAGGTGCAGGTCGGAGCCGCACAGTCCGGAGGATGTGATCCGGATGACGGCGTCCGTGGGCTCTTCGATCCGCGGGTCGGGGACGTCCTCCACCCGTACGTCCCGCTTGCCCTGCCAGGTGACTGCCTTCATGGGGTCGCGCTCCCTTGCCTCGCGTGCGCGTGTCTGTGACGCATCCGGTCCTGCGACGACGGCCGGGTACCCGTGCTCCCCGGGCCGAACCCCGTGGTCCGCCTGGGCCGCGCCCGGCCGCCGGCGCTCCGGGCGCGCCCCCGCCGCCCCGCGCCGTCGGCACCGGTCCCCGCCCGCGGGCTTCCCTCCGGACCGGCCCGGCATGATCCGTGGGACCGGCCCGGCGTGATCCGGACGAGCGGGCCCTATGCCACCCGCGCGCTCTCCAGCGCCGCCCGCGCCTGTGCCACCAGACCGTCCGCTCCGCACGCCCGGGCGAGATCGAGGCCCCGGTCGAGCTCCGCGGCCGAACGGGCGGCGATGCCGTGTTCGATGCGGGCCGCCGCGTGCTCGTACTGGCACGGCGAGGCCTCCAGGTAGGTGACGGCCCGGGCGGCGAGGCGGGCCGCGCGGTCCCCGGTCTCCAGGGCGGCGGCGCAGCGCAGGGCCTCACCTATGGCGGTGTCCGTGCCGAAGCGCTCGGCCTGGCGGCGGGCGTCGGCGGCCAGCCGGGCGGCGCGGGCCGGGTCCCGGACGGCCACGGCCTTGGCGAGGTCGACGGACCAGGGGGCGAGGACGGGGTTGTGGCCGCCGCGGGAGGCGGCGGTCTTCTCGGCGGCCTCCAGTTCGCCCACGCCCTCCTCGGTGCGGCCCACCGCGAGCAGCAGCCGGCCACGCACGGAGCGGATGTCGGGCAGCACGATGGTGGACGGGTAAGGCGGTGCGAAGCCGTACTGTCCGGCGACCGACCACGCCTCGTCGACGTGGCCGCGGGCCAGCAGGGTGTCGACCAGCCCGCAGCTGGCGGACCAGTACAGCGGCAGGCCGCGGCCGACGCGCTCGGCGAGGGTCAGTGCCTCGCGCAGGGCGGATTCGGCCTCCCTGAGCCGGCCCTGCCTGCGGTAGGCGAGGCCGAGGAAGGCGTTGGCCAGGGAGAGGTGGCCGCCGCGCCAGCCGGCGCCGGTGTAGACGCGGCGGGCCTCCGCGAACAGGCTCTCGGCGCGGTCGAGCCGGTCGGCGTAGGTGTACGCGCTGCCGAGCATCATCAGCAGCTCCATCCCCCATTCGGGGTCGGTCCAGCCGAGGCCGGGCGCGAGGCGGCCGTTGACGAGGGCCCGGTCGCACAGTTCGAGGACCTCGGTGGCGTTCTCGCCGTGGGTCATCGCGTCGAAGCCGCGCAGGATCAGCAGGGCGCGTTCGGCGTTGTCGCGGCCGGTGCAGGTGCGGGCGAGGTCGGCGAGGGCGCGGGAGCGGTCCGGGGAGACGGTCTCGCCATGGATGCCCTCCCACATGTACTGGAAGGCCTGCAGCCGCATCCGGACGGGGCCGGCGTCGTGCCGGGCGGCCTCGGCCTCGACGGTGCGGACGGCCTCCTCCAGCTGGTCGTTGTGGAGCAGTGCCTGGGAGAGGCGGACGACGGCGTCGACGCGCTCGCCGTCGTCGAGACCGGGCACGGCGAGCGCGCTCTGCAGGTGGCCGATGGTGACGGCGGGCGCGGTCAGCAGGGTGGCGCAACCCAGTTCGTAGAGGACGTGGGCGTGGATCTCCGGGAGGGGCGGCTCCCTCAGGGCGCGTTCCAGGCAGCGGCGGGCGGCGTCCGGGGCGCCGACGGCGAGGTGTTCGCGGGCGGCCTCGCGCAGTTGCCCGACGAGTTCCTCGTCGTCGTCCGGGTGCACCTTGAGCAGGTGCCGGGCGGCCTCGGCGGCGCCGCGGCCCAGCTCGGTGATGATCTGCGCGGCGACGCCGTGCATGGCGGTGCACACGCCGGGCGGGATGGAGTCGTAGACGGCGGTGGCGATCAGCGGGTGGACGAACTCCAGCCCACCCGCCTCGTGTTCGGCGCCGGAGGCGGGGTCCGGTGCGGTGAGGATGCGGGCGCTGCACAGGAGTTCGGCGCAGCGCCCGGCGATGTCGTCGTTCATGGTGGCGAGGCGGGCGACCATGTCGACGGTGATGTTGGTGCCCAGGATGGCGGCCGCCCAGGCGAACCGCGTGGGCTCCAGGCCGAGGCCCTTGAGCCGGTCGACCAGTCCCCGCCGCGCGCGGTCCGGTTGAGGGCGCGCAGCTCCCCGGCCCGGGCCTCGACCGGCTGGAGTTCCCTGTCCCGGACCTTGGCGAGGAGTTCGACGGTGTCGTACGGGTTGCCGGCGGTGACGGCCCAGACCTCCCGGCAGAACGCGTCGTCGGCGTGCCGGCCGACGGTGGCGCGGGTGAGTCCCGCGGTGGCGTCCGGGGTGAGGGCGCTGAGGGTGGTGGCGGGGCGGCCGGCGACGGCGGCCACGGCCTCGAGGTGGCGGGCGCTCTCCCCGCCCGCCTCGCCGGGCCGGCGCGCGACCACGACGAGGACCGGCAGGTCCGCCAGGCGTGCGGTGAACGCGGCGAGCCAGCGCAGGGTCTCCTGGTCGGCCCAGTGCGCGTCGTCGACGAGGAGCACCAGCGGCCATTCGCGGCGGGCCAGCCCGCACACGGCCTCCACGAGGCCGTCGACGACGTACTGCGGGTCGGGGCTGTCGTCCCGGGGGTCCGCTATGCCGAGGGCGGGGCCGGCGATGTCGTAGGAGTCGCCGAGGTACTCGCGGGCCTCTTCCGGCAGCAGGGACAGCAGCGCGGGCTGGAGCAGCTGCCGGACCACGTTGAACGGGACGGACCTCAGGGTCTCGGCGCCGCGGGCGGACCAGACGGCGCAGCCGCGGCGCTCGGCGATACGGCGGGTCTCGGTCAGCAGCGCCGTCTTGCCGAGTCCGGCCTCGCCGCACAGGACGAGCACTCCGCCCGCGGACGACCGGTCGGCGCACAGGACGTCGAGCGCCCGCGCGACGGTGGCGATCTCCGCGTCCCTCTCCCACAGGGAAGCCGTGGAGGCCGCCGACGGCCGTCCCTCCGTCATCCCGTTACCTCCCCAGGTCGCCCGAATGACGTACAGACCCCGAGCGTAGCCGTCCGGTGGGATGTGTGGTGGCCGGTCCGTGCAGCTGTTGCCCCGCCGGGTGAAGGCCGGTGCGGGCGGGCGACGCGCGTCCGGCTGCGACCAGCCGGTGAGCAGCGCACGGGGCGTCAACCGTGCCCGGGCGGCGAGCGCACCGGCCTGGTGGGGCGTGCTTCGGAAGCGGCCTTCGGAAGCGGCCTTCGGGAATCTTCGGGATCCTTCGGAAAGGGGAGTCGACTCGTGCGGGTGATCGGGCTGATGTCGGGGACGTCGTACGACGCCGTGGACGCGGCTGCGGCCGAACTGCAACTGGTGGACGGGGTGCTGACGCTGCGGCCGCTGGGGATGGTGAGCACGTCCTACGGGGGCGGTCTGCGCGCGGCGCTCACGGCGGCGCTGCCACCGGCGGCCGTGCCGCTCGCCGAGGTGTGCCGGCTCGACACCGGCATCGGCCGGGCGTTCGCCGCGGCGGCGGTCCGCGCGGACCGCGAACTGTGCGGCGGACGGGGCGGGTTGGTGGCCTCGCACGGGCAGACGGTGTTCCACTGGGTGGAGGGCGGCCGGACGCACGGCACGCTGCAGCTGGGGCAGCCCGCCTGGATCGCGGAGGCGACCGGGCTGCCGGTGGTCGCCGACTTCCGCTGCCGGGACGTCGCGGCAGGCGGTCAGGGCGCGCCGCTGGTGAGCCTGGTGGACCTGCTGTGGCTGCGGGGCAGGCCGGGCAGGCCGGTCGCGCTGAACATCGGCGGCATCGCCAACCTGACCGCCCCGGACGGGACGGCCTTCGACACCGGGCCGGGCTGCGCGCTGCTGGACGCGGCGGTGCGGGAGTTCAGCGGCGGGCGCCTGGCGTACGACGCGGACGGCGCGCTGGCCGCGCGCGGCACGGTGGACCAGCGGCTGCTCGACCGGCTGCTCGCGGAGCCGTACTACCGGCGGCCTGCGCCGAAGACGACCGGCAAGGAACTGTTCCACCACGGGTATCTGCGGGCGGCCGGGCTGTTCGACGGCGTGCGCCCCGAGGACGCCCTGGCGACGCTCACCCTGCTGACGGCCCGGACGGTCGCGGACGCGGTGACGTCCGTCGGCGCCACCGAGGTGATCGCGTCCGGTGGAGGCGTCCGCAACCCGGTACTGACGGGGCTGCTGCGGGAGTTGCTCGCGCGGACCGCGGTGCGCACCTCGGACGAGCTGGGGCTGCCGGCCGCCGCGAAGGAGGCGTACGCCTTCGCGGTCCTCGGCTTCCTGACCGCCCACGGCCTGCCGGGCACCGATCCACGCAGCACCGGTGCCCGCCGGCCGAGCGTGCTGGGGTCGCTCACACCGGGCCGGGACGGCTTCCGGCTGCCGCCACCCGCGGCCGACGCGCCCGAGCGGCTGGTGGTGGATGCGGCGGCGCGGCGGGAGCCGTGCGTCCCCGGCAGCGGCGGATGACGGCGGAAAACGGGCGCAATCCACCCGTCGGCGGGATTGCCGGCGGCCCCTCTCATTCCCTTCTCACCGACGCCTCATACGGTGGGGCCATGACGCAGGTGACTCCTCCCGGGTGGTACCCCGACCCGGGGCAGACGAATGACGGTCCGCCCATCGAGCGCTGGTGGGACGGCAAGGCCTGGACGGAGCAGACCCGGCCCGCCGGGACGGCCGCCGCGTGGGGTCCCCCGACACAGCAGGCCGCCTTTCCCGCGCAGCCGGCCGGCCCGGCGCCCACGGCTCCCCCGGCGTACGGCGCCTACCCGGGTTATCCGGCGTATCCCGAGCAGCCCGCGGGCGGTTCGCGGCGGGGCCTGCGCACGGGCATAGCCGTGGCCGTGGCGGCCGCGGTCCTGGTGAGCATCGGGGTCGGCGTGTACGCCCTCGCCGGAGACGGCGGTGACGACGGCGGCCGGGCCGCCGGCACGCAGGGGCAGGACGGCGGCCGTGGCGGACCGTTCGGCGGCTCCGGCGGCGGACCGGGCGGGTCCGGGGACTCCGGCGGCTCCGGGGACTCCGGCGGGTCCGGTGGCTCCGGCGGCCCGGGGGGTACCTCGCCGTCGCCGGGCCGGTCGGACGCGCCGAAGATCAAGGGCGGCGGTACGGTGCCGGATCCGGTCAACGGCATCAGCCTGCCGGTGCCCGAGGGCTGGAGCGGGGAGACGATCAGCATCGGCGCGCAGGTGACGTCCGAGAACGCCTACAAGTGCCCGGGCAACACCGCCAAGACGTGCACGGCGGGCGGCGCGTACACGGCTCCGGCGTCGGTGCTGCGGATCAGCGGCGACACCGCCGAGGAGGTCGCCAAGGCGGACATCTCGGCCAACGCCGAGCAGTCGTACGGTGGTACCACCTACGGCAGCGTCACCTCGCACGAGGTGCTGGCGTCCAAGGCCGTGACGGTGGCCGGGCAGAAGGGTTACCTGGTGCGCTGGAAGGCGGTCACCAGCAAGGGCGCCGACGGCTACGTCGAGTCGGTCGCCTTCCCCTCCCCCAACGACGCCGATCGGATGGTCGTGGTGCGCTTCGGCGTGGACGTCGGCCAGAAGGTGTCCGTCATCGACGAGATCCTGAAGGGGATCAAGGTGTCCTCCGGCGGCGGATCCGGCCAGGACGTCTGACGGCCCGGACGGGAGGAAGTCGGCCGGGTGGGGCGCCCCTCCGCTCAAGGGGAACCCCACCCGGCCGGGGGGTGCGCGCCGCCCCCGTCCCCACGGTGCGGCGCGATCAGGTCACCGTTCAGTCATCCCGTGAACGGCGGCCTGGGTCCTGGGTGAGTCCGAGCGCGGGGAGCACCGTGGCCTCCACGAACCGGACGAGGTAGTCGGCGTCGGCGTACTGGCCGCTGAGCACGGGCCGCACGCGCAGGACGCCGAACAGCATGGCGGGGATGTACTCCAGCGCGGGGTGGTCCGCCGCCACCTCGCCCCGCTCCACGCCGCGGGCCAGCATCTCCTGCAGCGCGGCGATCTCGGGCAGGACGAGCGCCTCGCGCAGCGCCTGGGCCAGTTCGGGGTCGGCCGTGACCGCGTGCCCGAGCGCCTGCATCAGCCGGGCGTCCTTGCCGGACCAGTCGCCCGCGGCCCGCGCGGCCTCGCGCAGGTCCCCGGCGAGCGAGCCGGTGTCCACACCGGCGAACCGCACCCGGCGGCTGGCGCGCAGCGCGGCCGCGACGAACTGCGGCTTGGTCTTCCACTGCCGGTAGAGCGTGGACTTGCTGCACCGGGTGCTGGCGGCGACGCCCTCCATGGTCACGGACTCGTAGCCGCACTCGCGGATCTGTTCCAGCACGGCGTCGAAGAACTCCCGCTCACGCTCCGGCGTGATCTTGGAGCGGCGCGAGGCGGTGGCCGTCTCCGGCCCGTCCGCGGCCTGCGACGTCATGCGCTGGTTCCCCTCACTCGTGGTTGGCCGGTGCGTGCTTCCAGTGTGTCGCACCCTCTTCGATACGCCAGTGTACCGGTACTCGGCCGTATCGGTACACTCGCGTATCGGTACACTGACGTATCGGTACGCCAACGTATCGAAGGACTCGCACCACCATCAGCAGAGGGGGCCGGGGGATGAATGCCCGCACCGAGCCTGAAGAGGCGCAGGCGGAGCTGGACGCGACCGTCCGGCCGCCGCTCCTACGCGAGTTCCTGCTGGTCGCAGGCCTCTTCCTCGTCTACAAGCTCGGACGGCGGCTCGCCACCGGCCACACCGGGGACGCCTTCCGCAACGCCCGCCGGATCTGGGACCTCGAACGGGCGGTGCACCTGCCCGCCGAGACCGGCGTGCAGTCCGCGCTGCTGCACGGCGGCATACCCGTCCACCTGGCGAACACCTACTACGCGACGGTGCACTTCCCGGCCACGCTGCTCTTCCTGGTCTGGCTCTACGTCAGGCGGCCCGCCCACTACATATGGGCGCGCCGGGTCCTCGCCGTGGTCACCGCGGCCGCCCTGGTACTGCCGTTCACGTTGCCGCTGGCCCCGCCGCGGATGCTGACCGGCACGGGCCTGGTGGACACCGGACGGATCTACGGCCCGTCCGTGTACGGCCCGCCGGCCGACGACCACCTGTCCAACCAGTTCGCGGCGATGCCCTCCCTGCACTTCGGCTGGGCGCTGATGGTGGCGGTCGGCCTGATCGCGGCCACCCGGTCCCGGTGGCGCGCGCTGTGGCTGCTGCACCCGCTGATCACCCTGCTGGTGATCGTGGGTACGGCGAACCACTACTGGCTCGACGCGATCGCCGCGACGGCCATGCTCGGCCTCTCCCTCGCCGTCGTCCACCCGCCGCGGCGCACGGCCGGCCCCGTGGACCGCGGTTCGCGGCGGCTCGCCCCCGACACCTCCGTGCCGGTCGGAGCGGGCCGATGAGCGCCGCCACGCTGGTCGCCGTCGGCCTGTCACTGATCTCGGCCGTCGCCTACGCGCTGGCCGCCGTGGCCCAGGAACGCCTCGCCTCCCGCGGCCCCGGCGCCGGCCTGCCGCGGCTGCTGCGCACGGGCGCCTGGTGGTCGGCGGTCGGCCTGAACGCGGCCGGGGCCCTGCTGCACGTCGTCGCCCTCGAGTACGGCCCCCTGACCGTCGTCCAGCCGCTGGGCGCGCTCACCCTCGTCGCGGCCGTGCCGCTCGGGGCGCGGGCGGCCGGGCGGCGGGTCAGCGGTACGGAGTGGCGCGGTACGGCGCTGACGCTGCTCGGGCTCGCCGTGCTGCTGGTCGCCGCCTCGGGCCCGGCGCCCACCCGGGTGCTGTCGCTGCCCGGGGCCGTGGCGGTCGCCGGTACGACCGCCGCCGTGATCGGCGTGCTGTCCCGGCCCGGCGCCCGGCCCGGCCTGCGGCACGCGACCGCGTCCGGGTTCGCCTCCGGTGTCGCCTCGGCGCTGACCCAGACGGTGACCGTCGCGGCCACGAACCGTTCCGGGCCGGTGCCCGGGATCGAGGTGATCGTGGTCGCCGCACTGGTCGCCGCGTTCGCCGCCTGCGGGCTGCTGCTGTCGCAGACGGCCTACCGCGGCGGGCTCGGCGGTCCGCTGGCCGTGGTCACCCTGGCCAATCCGGTGGCCGCCGCGGTGATCGGCCTGACCCTGCTCGGGCAGGGTTTGCGGGGCGGCGCCGCCGGTGTGCTGCTGGCGCTGGCCGGAGCGGGCCTGGCCGCCCGGGGTGTGGTCCTGCTGACCCGCGCGGCCCCCGCACCGGAGCCCGCCGGCGAGCCCGCGGAGTCCGGGGTGCGCGACGAGCACCCCGTCGCGGCGGTGCTGGCGTTGCGGGGCACGGCGGCGACCGCCGAACCGGCGCTGGTGCCGCGGCGACCGGAGCGGCCGGGACACCTCACGGCGCTGTGAGGGCACACGACGGCGGCCGGTGCACGGTGGTTCTCCGCGTGCACCCGCCGCCGTCGCCGTGTTTGACCGGACTGCCGGTCAGCCCCAGCCGCGCGCGTCCTGCTTGAGGGCGGTGTCGACGGTCAGGGCCGTCGCCACGACCAGGCTCAGCAGCGGTTCGGGCAGCTGGTAGTGGATCTGCAGGACGTAGTTGTCCGCCGTGGTGAACAGCGTCTTGGCGAGGCCTTCCCACGTCTTGGTGATCCGCGCGACCTCGTTGTCCGCGTGGTCGACGATGGCGAAGTTCCAGGCCCGCCAGTTCTCCGCCTTGATCGCGCCGACCTGCTGGCCGTTCGCGGTCATCGCGAAGTTGATCTTCCCGATCATGTTCTTCTGGACGATCTCGCCGACCGGCGATCCGTCCGGGCGGGTCACGATCACCCGGGACTTGAAGATCTTCGCGGGGCGGGTCAGCAGCAGCTGCGGCTGGCCGTAGGCGTCGCGGATCTCCAGCTTGTGGGTGAGGAACTGGTCGAGGCTGGAGACGAAGCGCAGGATCTTCCTGAGCACCCCCTGGCCGACCTGGGTGACCGAGCCGATCTCCCGGCCGTTCTGATCCATGACCTTGTACTCGTTGGTCAGCTCGATCAGCTTGGCCTTCTGGTTCACGACCAGGACGGGCTCGGTGAACAGGGTGCCGCCGCCGGGGCCGGCCGCGACGCCCGCCTGCTGCTGCACCTGGCGCTGCACCTTGGCGTCGGGCGCCTGCTGCTGCGGGATGTGCGCGGCGGGCTGCTGGGGAGCGGCCTGCGGCGGGACCTGACCGGCGCCCTGCTGCGCCGGGTTGGTGTGCTCGGTCCACTGGGTTCCGTCCCAGTAGCGGAGCGTCTGGGCTGCCCCGTGCGGATCGGGGTACCAGCCTGCAGGAGTGTTCGATTGCGTGGTCACCGGGGCACACTACCCTGATGTGCCCGGTACCTGACCAGCCTGAACGGAACGGTCTTCATCGCCCGTTCACTCCGTCACGATCGCCGGGTCGCTGACGCCGGGCAGCCCGTTCTCCACATGTCCGGCGAATCGGCGTGAAAAGGCCGCGTCGGCCTCACAGGTGACGGTCAGGTCGTACCAGCGCCCGCTCTCCGCGAGGCCGACGGCGTGCCGCACGGTGGCCCCGGGCCGCACGCCCACCACGAGCGGCCGGCCGCCGTAACCGTTCGTCACCTTCAGCCGCGCCGTGCCGGAACCGCTGTTGGTGAAGGCCAGTTCTAGCCGGTCGCCGGCGTGCCGGGCGGTGACCTCGGGGCCCGCGGTCCCGCCCCGGCCCCGGAAGACGCGCAGGAAGCCGTTCGGGCCGTGGACGGCGAGGTCGTAGACGCCCGCGGAGCAGGCCGGGTCCCAGGTGTCGGAGACGGTCTTGCCGGCCTCGGTGGTGTAGCTCCAGGGACCGTCGGTGCGGTTGCCCGCGGTGACGAGGAAGGCCGCGCCGGCCCGCGCGCCCGAGGCGAAGGTGAGCGTGTACTTGCCGGTGGCGGTGTCCATCGAACCGTCCACCGCGGGCGCGTACTTCAGCGGGCGGGTGGGCCGGCTGCCGCGCTCCTGCCGGGGCAGTGAGGGGGTGGCGGGCGGGGTGGGCACGTAGTCGGGGTGGCGGGCGCGGTCCGGCGGCCGGTAGCCGGCCGTGGACGGCAGCGCGGCCGGCCGGGTGTCCTTGCGGGAGAAGTCGAAGGCGCTGGTCAGATCGCCGCAGACGGTGCGCCGCCACGGCGAGACGTTCGGCTCGTGCACACCGAAGCGGCGCTCGATGAACCGGATGATCGAGGTGTGGTCGAACGTCTCGGAGCAGACGTAACCGCCCTTGCTCCAAGGGGAGACGACCAGCATCGGCACGCGCTGGCCGAGTCCGTAGGGACCGGCCGGGTGAGCGGCGTCGCCCCGGAACAGGTCGAGCGAGGGGTCGACGGTCGACCTGCCCTGGGCGGCGGAGGCCGGCGGGAAGGGCGGGACGACGTGGTCGAAGAAGCCGTCGTTCTCGTCATAGGTGAGGAACAGTGCGGTCCTGCCCCACACCTCGGGGTCCGAGGTGAGCGCGTCCAGGACCTGCGCGATGTACCAGGCGCCGTAGTTGGCGGGCCAGTTCGGGTGCTCGGTGAAGGCCTCGGGGGCGACGATCCAGGAGACCTGCGGCAGCCTGCCGGAGGTGACGTCCGCCCTGAGCCGGTCGAAGAAGCCCTCGCCCTTGCGCGCGTCCGTGCCGGTGCGGGCCTTGTCGTACAGCGGGTCACCGGGCTTGGCGTCGCGGTACTGGTCGAAGTAGAGCAGGGAGTTGTCGCCGTAGTTCCCCCGATAGGCGTCGTCGATCCAGCCCCAGCCGCCGTTCGCGTCCAGCCCGTCGCCGACGTCCTGGTAGATCTTCCAGGAGACGCCGGCCCGCTCCAGGCGCTCCGGGTACGTCGTCCAGCCGTAGCCCGCCTCCTCGTTGCCGAGGACCGGGCCGCCGCCCTTGCCGTCGTTGCCGGTGTGACCCGTCCACATGTAGTAGCGGTTGGGGTCGGTTGAGCCGATGAACGAGCAGTGGTAGGCGTCGCAGATGGTGAAGGCGTCGGCGAGCGCGTAGTGGAACGGGATGTCGTGCCGGTTCAGGTAGGCCATCGTCGTCGCGGACTTGGCGGGCACCCACTTGTCGTACCTGCCGCCGTTGAAGGCGGCGTGCCCGTCGTTCCAGCCGTGCGGCAGGTCCTGGAGGAAGGCCAGGCCGAGGTCGTCGGCTTCCGGGTGGAAGGGGAGGACGTCCCGCGTGCCGTCGGACTGCTTCCAGACGGACCTGCCGTTCTGGGTGACGGGGCGCGGGTCGCCGAAGCCCCGGACTCCGCGCAGCGAGCCGAAGTAGTGGTCGAAGGAACGGTTCTCCTGCATCAGGACGACGATGTGCTCGACATCGTCCAGCGAACCCGTGCGGCGGTGGGCGGGCAGGGCCGCCGCGCGCTGGATGCTGCCGGACAGCGCCGTGAACGCCGTGGTGGCTCCCGCGAGCTGGAGGAAGCGCCGACGATTTGCTTCGGGCATGCGTGAGGATCCTCTCTCCCTGACGTGCGCGTTGCCGCCGGCCGGCACAAGCCGCGCGCAGCGAGTGTTCCAAGAGCAGCGAACGTCAGGGAAGGGTACGGTGGCGCCTCCGTGAAACCCGGCGGTCCGTGCGGTGCGGCGTGCCGTTCGCCGGCCACGGCCGGGTGCGGACCGTGACCGGCGACCGGGCCCGCGTCAGGAGCCGGAATACGCCTCGACCTCACTGAACTGCCCGGCCGGCCAGCCCGTGTTGGCACTGACGGTCAGGCGCAGATGGCGCAGGTTCGTGCCGCTCGGCAGGGACACCGTCGCGGTGTTGCCGGTGGCCGGGTCGAAGCGGTAGCCCTGGGGGCCCACCACCGTGGAGAAGTGCGAGCCGTCCGTGCTGCCGAGCACGGTGATGGTCTGGGTGCGGGCGCCCCAGGCCGGGGACGGGGGCAGCTTCAGCACGAGCCGGCGCACGGCGTAGGCGGAGCCGAGGTCGACGGTCCAGGACTGCGGCAAGGCGTTGTTGGACGACTCCCAGTAGGTGCTCGCGTCGCCGTCGACCGCCTTGCCGGGCGTGTAGACGTCCTGGGAGCCGGTCGCGGTGGCCGGGCGGCCCTTGGCCAGGTTGCGGCCCGGGTCGGGGTCGGGGTTGCCCTCGCCGGGCCGGGGCCAGGTGGAGCAGTCCGCCCAGGTGCTGGACCAGCCGGAGTTGCCGCCTCCGTCGGTGAGCGTGAAGGAGCCGGAGTTCGCCGGGTACGGGCAGTTGTAGACACCGGCCGCGCCGACCTGGGCGGCGGTGACGTTCCGGAAGGTGGCCGCGCCCTGGGCCTCCGCCTGGACGACGACCGTTCCGGTGTTCCGCACGGTCGCGCCGGTCACGCTGACGCCCCGCACCGGGTGTCCCCGCCCGCCGCCGGAGACGAACTCGAAGGCGCTGTAGGGGCTGTCCGTGATGGTGGTGTCGGTGATGTCGACGGTGGCGTTGACGGCGCTGTCGTAGGAGTCGACCCGCAGGGCGCCCATCGGATGGTTCCAGTTGGGGTTCATCGCCCCGGTCCGCACCAGTGTGTTGCCGTCGACCGTGATGGTGCCGGACAGCGGGAAGAACGGGTCGAGGAACTTCTGGTTGGAGATCGCGATGCCGCTGCCGAGGGCGTTGGTGTCGGAGACGAGGTTGTTCCGCACCGTGATGTCCGTGCCGCCGTAGACGGCGATGCCGTTGGCGAGGTTGGGCTGCGAGATCGTGTTGTTCTCGAAGCTGGAGTCGGTGTCCGGGGAGTACAGCGACCACATGGCGAGGGAGTCGTCGCCCTGGTTGCGCAGGAAGTTGTTGCGTACGCGGACGCCCTTGGCCGTGCCGTTGAGGTTGAGGCCGTCGGCGGTGGTGTCGAGGATGCGGCTGTTCTCCACCACCAGGTTGTCGTTGGGTCAGCCACAGCCCGACCTTGAGGTGCTGGAGCCACATGCCGGAGACGGACGAGCCGGGGCCGAGGGAGCCGTTGACGAAGTTGTCCGGGCTGGAGTCGACGCGCTCGGTGACCTCGCCGATCACCGCGAAGTCCTTGATGTGGACGTTCCCGGAGGAGCTGGCCTGGTCGATGAAGCGGGAGGTGTGGACGACCGAGTACCAGCTGCCGGCGCCCTGGAGGGTGACGTTCTGGACGCCGCTGAGGGAGGACGTGACGCGGTAGTCGCCGGGCGGGATCCAGACCGTTCCGCCCCGGGCGGCGGCGATCGCGTCCCGGAAGGCCTGGGTGGAGTCGCCGTCGCCGCTCGGGTCGGCGCCCTTGGAGACGACGGACACCGATCCGGCGGGCTGGGTGGCCGCCCCGTCGACCTGCTCGAAGTCGGCGACGTCCACGGTGACCTGGGTGCCGGTGGACTCCACGGCCACCTTGTCGCCGGCCTGGACGTTCCGGCCGAGCAGCAGCCGGGCGTTGTCGAAGAAGTGGTGCGTCCGGGCGCCGGCGATCCATCCCGTGTCCACGTACGAGTACTTGGAGGTCACCGGGATGGTCCTGGAGATCCTGTCGCCGTTCACGTACACGTTCAGCGAGCCGGACTGGCCGTCCGGGACGCTGTAGGCGATGTTCACGGCATCGGCGGCGCGCGGCACCGTGAACTGCACCCGCTGGCCGGAGGTGAGCCGCACGGCCTGCCGGCCGGAGGCCTCCGAGGCGAGGGTTCCCTGGGTGTAGTCGGGGCCGATCTTCGTACCGTCGGTCGTCGCGGACTCCGCCTCCACCGAGGCGAAGGGGAGTGTCGCGCCGGCGGCCGCGTGGGCCGCCGGGGCGACGGTGACGAGCAGGCCCGCGGCGAGGGCGACGACCGCCCCGATGGCCGGCATGCGCCTGACGTGTCTGGCGGTGCTGCTGTGCATGTGCTGATCCCTTCGTGGTGGGGGTGCTGGGGACAGCTGTGCGTGCGGTCGGCTCAGGCCAGCAGCCAGGCCGCCGTGTCCTGCGGCAGCCGGCCGGCGTGGTCCAGCGGGCCACTGCTGAGCAGGAGCCGGGAGTGGGCGGGAAGACCGGCGGGCGTGGGGGCGAGGTTCACCACGCACAGCGCGCCGCCCGCGCGGGCGAAGGCGAGGACGCCGTCGGGGGCCGGCAGCCAGGTCAGGGGACCGTCGCCGAAGACGGGGCGGGCGGCGATGGCCTCGCGGTACAGGGAGAGCATGGACTGCGGGTCGTCCTGCTGCCGGTCGACCGCGTAGGAAGGCCAGTCGGGCGGCTGCGGCAGCCACGGCTCCCGCTGGGAACCGAATCCCGCGTACGGCAGGCCGGCGGCCCACGGCAGGGGCACCCGGCAGCCGTCGCGGCCGGGGTCGGCGCCCCCCGACCGGAAGTGCATCGGGTCCTGGATGCGGGCGGCCGGGACGGCTGCCTCCGGCAGGCCCAGTTCCTCCCCCTGGTACAGGTACACCGAGCCGGGCAGCGCCAGCGACAGCAGGGCGGCCGCGCGAGCCCTGCGGGTGCCGAGCGCCAGGTCCGTCGGGGTGCCGAAGGCCTTGGCGGCGAAGTCGAAGGCGGTGTCCTCGCGGCCGTACCGGGTGACCGTGCGGGTGACGTCGTGGTTGCACAGCACCCAGGTGGCCGGGGCCCCGACGGGGGCGTGCTCGGCGAGCGTGGCGTCGATCGAGTCGCGCAGCCGGCCGGCGTCCCAGGGGCAGGACAGGAAGGAGAAGTTGAAGGCGGTGTGGAGTTCGTCGGGGCGCAGGTACCGGGCGAAGCGCACGGGGTCGGGGAGCCAGACCTCGCCGACGAACACGCCGTCGTGGGCGTCGGCGACCGCCCGCCAGGAACGGTAGACGTCGTGGAGTTCGTCGCGGTCGACGAACGGGTGGGGGTGCGGGTGCGCGGCGAGGTCGGGCAGGTCCGGGTCCTTGGCGAGCAGGGCCGCCGAGTCGACGCGGACGCCGGCCACGCCCCGCTCGAACCAGAACCGCAGGATGTCCTCGTGTTCCCGGCGGACGGCCGGGTGGGCCCAGTTGAGGTCCGGCTGTTCCGGGGTGAACAGGTGCAGGTACCAGTCGCCGTCGGGCAGCCGTGTCCAGACCGGTTCGGTGGAGCCGGCGAACTGCGACGGCCAGTCGTTGGGCGGGAGTTCGCCGCGCGCGCCGCGGCCGGGCCGGAAGTGGAACAGCTCGCGCTCGGGACTGCCGGGGCCGGCGGCGAGGGCGGCCCGGAACCAGGGGTGCTGGTCGGACACGTGGTTGGGCACGATGTCGACGATGGTCCGGATGCCCGACTCGCGGGCCTCGGCGATGAGTTTCTCCGCCTCGTCGAGGGTGCCGAAGGCCGGGTCGACCGTGCGGTAGTCGGCGACGTCGTAGCCGCCGTCCTTCATGGGTGACAGGTACCAGGGGTTGAACCACAGGGCGTCCACGCCGAGCCGGGCCAGGTACGGCAGTCGTGCGCGGACGCCCGCGAGGTCCCCGGTGCCGTCGCCGTCGCCGTCCGCGAAGCTGCGGACGTACACCTGGTAGATGACGGCCGAGCGCCACCAGTCGCGGTCGTTCGGGGCATGGGTGGGCTGTCCCACTGGGCTTGCCTTTCTGTGGACGGGGCGCCTGCGTCAGCCCTTGGTGCTGCCCGCGCCGATCCCGGCGATGATGTGCCGCTGGAAGACGAGGAACAGCGCGACCATCGGGATGCTGGCGATCACCATCGCGGCGATGAGCACGGTGAGCTGGATGTTCTGCGACAGCTGGACCAGTGCCACGCTGATCGGCTGCTTGCCGGTGTCGGAGAAGACCATGAGCGGCCACAGGAAGTCCTGCCAGACGGCGACCAGCGCGAAGATCGAGACCACGCCGAGGACCGGCCGGGACATGGGCAGCACCACCGACCACAGGATGCGCAGCTTCCCGGCGCCGTCGATCTCGGCGGCCTCCAGGACCTCGCGCGGCAGCTGGTCGAAGAAGCGCTTGAGCAGGTAGAGGTTGAAGGCGTTGGCGACGGCCGGCAGCCAGATGGCCAGGGGGGCGTTGAGCAGGCTGGTGTGCAGGAGCGGCAGGTCCGCGACGGTCAGGTACTTCGGCACGACCAGGGCCTGCGCCGGGACCATGAGGGTGGCGAGGATGCCGCCGAGGATCACCTTGCCGAACACCGGCTGCAGCTTGGACAGGGCGTAGGCGGCGGCCGTGCAGAACACCAGCTGGAAGGCCCAGGCGCCGGCCGCCTGCACGACCGTGTTCTCCAGGTGCCGCGGGAGCTCCATCAGGTCCCAGGCGTCGCGGTAGCCGCCGGCGTGCCAGTGCTCGGGCAGCAGGGTCGGCGGGGTCCGCGCCACCTCGTCCGGGGACTTCGTCGCACCGGTCACCATCCAGTAGACCGGGAAGAGGAAGGCGAGCGTGAACAGGACGACGACGGCGGTGAAGACCGTCCAGTAGACGGCCCTGCCGCGCGGGCGGGCGAGGGCGGCCGGGGAGACGAGGGTGCGGGTGCTGCTCATGTGTCCCCCTCGGAGCGGGTGAGCCGCAGGTAGACGGCGGAGAAGGCGCCCAGCAGGAGCAGCAGCATGACGCTGAGGGCGCAGGCCCCGCCGAAGTCGTTGTAGAGGAAGGCGTACTTGTAGATGAGGTAGAGGACGGTGACGGTGGCGTTCTCGGGTCCGCCGCCGGTGATGACGAACGGTTCGGTGAAGACCTGCATCGTCGCGATGATCTGGAGGAGCATCAGCATCAGGATCACGAACCGGGTCTGCGGGATCGTGACGTGCCGGATGCGCTGGAGGAGTCCCGCGCCGTCCAGTTCGGCCGCCTCGTACAGCTCGCCCGGGATGGACTGCAGGGCGGCCAGGTAGATGAGGACGGTGCCGCCCATGTTGGCCCAGGTGGCGACGATCACCAGGGAGACGAGCGCGGTGTCGGTGCCGTTGGTCCAGTCGGAGGTGGGCAGGTGCAGGAAGCGCAGGGCCTCGTTGGCGAGGCCGGCCCCGGGGTCGTAGAACCACTTCCACAGCAGGGCGCTGACCACCGGCGGGATCATCACCGGCAGGTAGACCACGACGCGGAAGAACGCCTTGGCGTGCCGCAGTTCGTTGAGGACGAGGGCGAGCACGAAGGGGACCGCGAAGCCGATGAGCAGGGCGAGCAGGGTGAAGGTGAGGGTGTTGCGCCAGGCGGCGGTGAACTCGGGGTCGTCCAGGACGCGGGTGAAGTTGGCGGTGCCCACCCACTCGGGTGAGGAGCCCGGGGTGTACTTCTGGAAGGCGATCACGACGGCGCGGATCGCCGGGTACCAGGAGAACAGGGCGAAGCAGACGAGGCCGCCGAGGAGGAAGCCGTAGGCGCGGGCCTGGTCGGCCAGGCGGCGCCGCCTGAGGTCCCTCGCCGGGGGCGGCGCCGGGGCCGGGTGGGCGGCGGCCGGTGCCGGGGGTTGTCGCTCGGCCGTCTTCGTCATGGCGGTCAGCCCCGGGCCAGGATGCTGTCGATCTTGCCGGACGCCTGCTGGAGGAGCTGGTCGATGTCGGCGTCCTTCTCGGTCAGGACGGCGGAGACGACGGAGTCGAGCACGGAGTAGATCTGCTGGGCGTTCGGCGGCTCGATCTTCATGGTGAGGTGCCGGCTGCCGTCGAGGAACGCCCGGTAGTTCTCCACCGGGACGTTGGCGTTGGCCTTCTTGGCCTGCTGGTCCTTGGCGTCGGCGGCGCCGGTGAACAGGCGGGGCTCGGGCAGGCCGACTGGTGCGTCGTGCTTCTTGGCGCGGGCGTAGTCGCCGAGGAAGCCCGCGCCCGGGGTGAGGAACATGTGGTCGAGCCACTTCAGGCCGGCCCGGATCTGGGCGGGCGTGTCGTGCTTGTTGAACATGTAGCCGTCACCGCCGATGAGGGTGCCCCGGCCGCCGGGCATGGGGGCGATGGCGATGTCCTCGTAGTCGGCGCCCTTCTCCTTGACCAGGATGGGGATGTTGTCGGGGGCGGCGAGGTACATGCCGAGCCTGCCGGAACCCATCATCTGCTGCGCGTCGTTGATGACGAGGAGCTGCTTGCTGCCCATGGAGTCGTCGGTCCACCGCATGTCGTGCAGGTTCCGCAGGACGGCGTGGCCCTCGGGGGTGTCGACGGTGGCCTTCTTGCCGTCGGCGTCGACTACGTCGCCGCCCTGCGCGTACAGCTCGGCGGTGAAGTGCCAGCCGCCCTGGTTCTGGGCGCTGTAGTCGGCGTAGCCGACGGTGCCGTCGCCCAGCGCGGCGATCCTCCTGGCGTCGGCGCGGACCTCCTCCCAGGTCGCCGGGGGCCGGTCCGGGTCGAGTCCGGCCTTCTCGAAGAGCCTGCGGTTGTAGATCAGGCCCATGCTGTAGCCGGTGCGCGGGATGCCGTAGACCTTGCCGTCGACGGTGTAGATGTCGCGCAGCTGCTTCTGGACGGTGCCGTAGCTCCTGAGTTCCTTCAGGTACGGCGTGAGGTCCGCGGCCTGGTCGATGTCGACGACGTGTCCGGCGTCGGTGAAGTACGTGTAGAAGACGTCCTCCATCTGCCCGCCGGCGAGTTTTGCGTCGAAGGTCTTCGGGTCCTGGCAGGGGAAGGCGTCGTGGGCGACGACGTCGATGTCCGGGTTCCGCTTCTCGAAGGAGGCGACGTCCTCCTCGAAGAACGAGCGGTCGACCTTGGCGCTCCTGGGCGGCTCGCAGTTGACGGTGATGCGGGTCTTGCCGCCGGCCGAGGCGTCGTCGCCCGGCCCGCAGGCGGTGGCGGCGAGGGTGAGTGCGGAGCAGACGCCGATCGCGACGAAGGTACGGCGGAACCCGGTGCTTCTCATCGGTGGACCCCTCAAGGCAGGAGCGGTGGGCGCCGCACACTCAAGCACCGCCGACACCTGTCCGCAAGATGTCGCGCAGAATCTGAAATTATTCGACAGAAGCTTGGATCTTTCGGGGTTCAGTCCCGTGGGGCTTGCGCCGTGGATCCGCGCACCACGAGCTCGGGTTCGAACAGAAGCTCCTCCGCGGGTACGGCGGTGCCGCCGATCTGGGCGTTCAGCAGCTCGACGGCGGCGCGGCCCATGGCCTCGATGGGCTGGCGGACGGTCGTGAGCGGGGGCTCGGTGCAGTTCATGAAGGCCGAGTCGTCGTAGCCGACGACGGAGACGCGGCCGGGGACGTCGTACCCCTTGCGGCGGGCCGCCCGGACGGCGCCGAGCGCGAGGGGGTCGCTGGCGCAGATGATCCCGGTGACGCCGCGGTCGATGAGCCGTGAGGCGGCCGCGTGCCCGCCCTCGATGGAGAAGATGGCGCGGGCCACGCGCTCCTCGGGCAGATCGCCGGCGACGGACCGGGCGGCGGCCAGCTTGCGGGCCGAGGGCATGTGGTCGCCGGGCCCGAGGAGCAGGCCGATGCGCTCGTGGCCGAGGGAGGCGAGGTGCCGCCAGGCCTGTTCGACGGCGACGGCGTCGTCGCAGGACACGCCCGGGAAGCCGAGGTCCTCGATGGCCGCGTTGACCAGCACGACGGGGATGTTGCGCTCGGCGAGCCGCCGGTAGTGGTCGTGCGGGGCGTCGGCCTGGGCGTACAGGCCGCCGGCGAAGACGACGCCCGAGACCTGCTGCTGCAGCAGCAGGTCGACGTAGTCCGCCTCGGAGACGCCGCCCTTGGTCTGCGTGCACAGCACCGGGGTGAGCCCGTGCTGGGCGAGCGCGCCGCCGATGACCTCGGCGAACGCCGGGAAGATGGGGTTCTGCAGCTCCGGCAGGACCAGACCGACGAGCCGGGCGCGCTCGCCGCGCAGCTGGGTGGGGCGTTCGTAGCCGAGGACGTCGAGGGCCGTCAGCACCGCCTGCCGGGTGGCTTCGGAGACCCCGGGCTTGCCGTTGAGCACCCGGCTGACCGTGGCCTCGCTGACCCCGACCTTCTTCGCCACTTCCGCAAGTCGTCGCGTCATGAGCGCAAGCGTAGCGCAAGTTACGCAAGTCGCTTGCGTAAAGAAGGCGTGTCGCGAGAGGGGGGCGGCACGGAATGGAGGAGCGGCGCTCGGCCAAGTGGGGGGCGGGTTCCCGACCCGGCGCCGCCGGCGACCTGAACGCCGGCGGTGCCGGGTCAGCCCTGGGAAGCCGGGACGACCGCCAGATGCGTGGCCGCGCCGCGCGGCCGGCGGGCGCGACGGGCGGGCGCGGGTGCCCGTCGGGGATCGCGCAGCACCATCGTCAGACGCCGGTGGCCGAGCCCCCGCAGTATCTCGGGTGTCTCCTCGACGATGCGGCACTCGGTGGGACCCCGGCGCGGATCGGGGTGGAGCAGCAGCCGGACGGCTCCGTCGAGCCGCGCCCCGGCCTCGCCCACGGCCCGGATCCAGTGCGGCAGACCCTGCCGGTAGGCGGCCTCCATGAACGGGTCCTGGGCGATGTCCCGGCGGATCGCCTGGAGTTCGTTGTCGTGACCGTAGGTCTCCAGCGCCGTGCGGAGGTGGGCCAGTACCGGCAGGCACCAGCCCGCCTCGTGCTCGCCGAGGAGGTCGGCCGCGTCCGGGTGGAAGAGCACGAACCGGAGGAAGTTGTCCCCGGGCATGGCGGTCGGATGAGGGCGCACGCCCCGGAAAAGCGTCTCGAACGCGCCGTTGGCCATGACCACGTCCCAGCGGTGGTCGACGACCAGGGAAGGGAACGGCAGGGACTCCAGCAGCACGGCGTAGTCCTGCAGGTACGCCTGGGCGTCGCAGCTCTCGGGGACGGGCCGCGGTGCCGGCCGCTGCCCTCCTGCCTGATATGCCATCGGGAGGTCACCCCTCTTGCCTCTGCGGCCTTCACGCGGCGATGCGATCCTGCTGCCCAGCCAGGAGCGGTGTCAACTATCGTGGCATTTCACGGCGGTTGACGGCTGAAATTCGCCACAGTTGTGGCGAGACCTGGATGTGAGTTCGAGACACCCGCTACTCTCCGGGAAGTTCACGGCGACCGCTTGCGGCAAGCACGCACGCGTCCGAAGCCCTCGAGAGACGTAGGAGTTCTTTCGGTGACGGATGGCTACGAGGATCCGGACGCCGCGGCGACCGCCCAGCTGCCGGCCGTCGTCGCACGCGTCACCGCGCTCGCCGACCGGCTCGGCGTGCCGCACACCGAGGTCTTCGACGTCGGGCGGCTCTCGGCCGCCTGCGGCGTGCCCGAGCCGGTGGTCAAGGCGCTGCTCAGCGGACGCCCGGCGGGCGAGCCGGACGTGCAGGCGCGCTTCCTGCAGCGCCTCGACCTGCTGCGCCGCACCCGGCTGAAGCCCAACGGCCGCAGGTACACCCAGCAGGAGATCGCCGACGGGGCGGGCATGTCCCGGCAGCAGGCCGGCGCGCTCATCAACGGCGACCGGCGGCCCACCATGGAGCACTGCGACGCGCTGCAGCGCTTCTTCCGGGTGCACGCCGGTTTCCTCACCGCGGAGGACCCCGAGGCGCTGGCCGGTGCGCTGCAGCGCACCGAGCAGGAACTGCTGCAGAAGCTGGCCGACCGCGAACGGGCGGCGGCCGAGCCCGTGGACGACCCGCTGGAGCGGCTGCTGCAGGACCACGGCGTGCGCGGCATAGCCTGGCGGGCCGCCCAGTTGCCCACCGACCAGCACCGGGACAAGGTGGCGGAGTGGCTCGACATGCTGCTGGAGAGCGTCAAGCGGCCCGAGGCGTGAGCCGCCGGGCGGCCGGCTGCTTCCGCCCTTCCTGAGCGGGGAACCGGCGCGGGGTCCGGGGGCGTTGTCAGTGGGGGACGGCAAGCTGGACGCGTGCGCCGTCCGACGCGGCGCACGGCGCCGCAGGGCGCGTGACCGTGACGCCTGAACCGGGGAGAGCCGACCGATGCCCACCGCCGTACTGACCGACCGTGAGCGCACCGCCGTCCAGGCCTACCTGCGGCTGCTGCATACGGTGCGCGCCGCCTTCGACGGGCCACCGCAGGGCGACCGGCCCGCCGTCGTCCCTCCCGGTGTGCTCGCCGAGGCGGAGGCGGCCCTGACGGGGGCCGGACTCGCGGGCAACGAGGAGGAGTTCTTCCGGTTGCTGCGCGACTGGTGCCCGCCCGCCTGACCGGCCGCACGGCCCGCCGCCGTCGGTGACCGCGTGACGGCGGCGGCCGTCCGGGGTACGCCGGCGTGGGCCGGAGGCGGCACGACGGCGCCGGTCCGCCGGATCGGGCGTGTGCAGGCGTGTTCAGGCGTGCTTCAGGCGTGCGGAACCACGACGCTGGTGGCCAGCACCCCGTCCCGGACGACCCAGCGGCCGTCGAAGGAACGCAGCCGGCGCCCGCCCACCAGGGGGCCGGGGACGAGGAGTTCGGCGTGCAGCGTGCCGGCCGGCGCGCCGCCGGGCTCCGGGTCGAGGGTGATGTCGGCCTCGGTGAAGTCCAGCCACTTGCCGGTGAGGGGGTACCACGCCTTGTAGACGGACTCCTTGGCGCTGAACAGGATGCGGTCCCAGTGCACGGTCGGCCGCTGTGCGGCGAGGTGGGCGAGCCGCTCGGCCTCGGCGGGCAGCATGACGGCGGAACCGACGCCGTCCGGGAGCGGTCCGTGGGGTTCGGCGTCGATGCCGAGGGAGGCGAGGTCGCCGGCGCGGACCAGGGCGGCGGCGCAGTAGCCGTCGCAGTGGGTCATGCTGCCGGTCAGGCCGGCCGGCCAGCGCGGGGCGCCCCGCTCGCCGTGCACGACGGCCTGCGCCGGGACGCCGAGCTTCTCCATCGCGCGCCGCGCGCAGCCGCGTACGGCGGCGAACTCACGGCGGCGTTTGCCCACCGCGCGCGCGACGAGCGCCTCCTCCTCGGGGTGGAGCGGGGTGTCCCACAGCGGGTCGTCACTGTGTGCCTCCACGGCCACGACCGACTCCGGGAGCAACTCCTCGATCACCGGCTTCGCCCTCCATCGGCATGATGCGGCGCAGCCGCCCCGGCGGCCCGGGACGCTTTCGCCACTCGCGGGGATATCCCACGGAGACCTCTTCGAAGCGGACTCCGTCGTGCCAGGTGGTGCGGGGGATGTGCAGATGGCCGTAGACCATCGTGGCGACGCGGAACCGGCGGTGCCAGTCGGCGGTCAGCCCGGTGCCGCACCACATGGCGAACTCGGGGTACCACAGGACCTCGGTGGGGTGCCGGTCCAGTGGGTAGTGGTTGACGAGGACGGTCGGCAGGTCGGCGGGCAGCGCGGCGAGTCTGCGCTCCGTCTCGGCGACCCGGGCCCGGCACCAGTCCTCGCGGGTCGGGTAGGGGTCGGGGTGCAGCAGGTACTCGTCGTTGCACACGATCCCCGTGCTCCTGGCGTAGTCCAGGCCCTCGGCCTTGGTGGCGCAGCCGGCCGGCAGGAACGAGTAGTCGTACAGAAGGAAGAGAGGGGCCACGGCGACCGGGCCGCCGGGGCCGTGCCACACGGGATAGGGGTCCTCGGGGGTGACCACGCCCAGTTCACGGCACAGTCCGACGAGGTGCTCGTAGCGCGCGACGCCGCGCAGTTCGACGGAGTCCTTCGGATGGGTCCACAGTTCGTGGTTGCCGGGCGCCCACAGCACCTTGCGGAAGCGGCTCGCGAGGGTGGTCAGGGCCCAGCGGATGTCGGCCACGGTCTCGGCGACGTCGCCGGCCACGATCAGCCAGTCGTCGTCACCGTCCGGACGCATCTCCTCGACCAGGGCCCGGTTCTCGGGGTAGCTGATGTGCAGGTCGCTGATGGCCAGCAGCTGTCCGGCCCCGGCCGTCGACTCCACCCCGTACCCCTTTTCCGATCATCGGCTGACCGCACCACCTGAACACATCAGCGGCGGTCGGACAAGACGGTTCCCGGCCGGACGCCGCTCGTGGCCCACGCCGGACACCCGCCCGGCGTACGGGCGCGGCCCCGCCCGAATCCGTAACCCGCGCGTTGCACGCGGCGACTCTTGAAAGCCGTATGATCCCCCCAACACCGGCGCCCCTCAGCCCTCTTCGACAGGGCCGTTCCGGTGACCCTTCCTTCCCTCTGCCCGGGCACGGGCCGCTCGGCCCTGCCCTGCCCGCACCCCGAAAGGCGGCCGGCATGCCCTCTCGCGTACGCGTCTGGCTCAACCGCACGTACGCGGAGAACGTGTTCTTCATGGATCAGCTGCGGAGGAATCCCAGCGGCCGGGCCGTGGAGATCCACGCCACGCACGGGGACCCCGACTCCCCCGTGCTGGCCGCCGCCGACACCGCCGAGCCGGAACCCGAGGGTCTGTCCCCGGCCGCCTACGTCGAGTACGCCCTCGACCAGTGCGCCCGGCGCGGCATCGACGTCTTCGTACCCCGGCTGCACCAGACGGCGATCGTGGCGCACCGAGCCGAGTTCGCCGCCGCCGGGACGGCCCTGCTGGCGCCCACGCGCGAGGCGGTGGCCGTGTTCGAGGACAAGGCCACCGCGTACGAGGCGGTGCGCTCGGTGGGCGTCCCGGTACCGCCCTGGTGGCGGGTGCGCACGGCGGACGAACTCCTCTCAGCGGTGGAGGAGTTGGAGACCGCCGGGCACAGGGCGTGCTTCAAGCCGGCCGCCGGGGCGGGCGGGGCGGGCTTCCGGGTGATCACACGGGCCCCCTTCTCGCCGGCCGCTCTCGCCGGCTTCCCCGGCCCGTCCGTGCAGCTGGACCTGGTCGTCGAGGCGCTGGCCCGGGCCGAGGAGCCGGTGGACTGGCTGGTGATGCCCCGCCTGGAGCGGCCCGAGGTGTCCGTCGACTGCCTGACCGGGCCGGACAACCGGGTGCGGCTGGCGGTGGGCCGCACCAAGAACGGCCGCCGCCGGGGCTTCACCCTGGACGAGCGGTGGCTGGAACCGGCCCGGCTGATCGCCGGGGGCTTCGGTCTGCACTACCTCTCCAACATCCAGTTCCGCATGCTCGGCGACCGTCCGGTGCTGCTCGACGTCAACACCCGTCCGGCCGGCGGTCTGCACCAGCTGTCGCTGTGCGGGGTGAACGCGCCGTGGGCCGCCGTGCGGCTGGCGCTGGGCGAGGACCCGGGAACCGTCGAACCGCCGTTCCTGGGGCAGGACTACACGGTGGTGCCGGGACCGCGCCCGCTGCTGCCCGCGGCCCTTCCGCGGCAGAGGACGGGTGCGGACGAGGTACGGCTCCCGGCCGTGCCCTCACCCGCTCGGGCGGTCTCGGCGGCGAAGCCGCTGCCGCTCTGAGCCTACGGCCGGGCGCGCATCCGCCGTGGCCGCTCGCGCGGCCCGCCGAGCCCCTGCCGCGGGGGCCGCCGGGTCGCGCTACGCCAGGTACGCCAGGCCGGGATGGACCCGGGTGTAGGCCTCGACCAGCCGGCGGGCCACGGTGACCGAGTCGACCAGCGGGTGCAGCGCGAAGGCCTTCACCGCCGTCGCCCGGGAGCCGGACTCGGCCGCGGCCAGCACCTCGCGCTCGACGGCCTTGACCGAGCAGACCAGTCCGGCGGCGTGGCCCGGCAGCGGGTCGGCCGCCAGGGGGTGGGCGCCGCTCGCGTCGACCAGGCAGGGGACCTCGACGACGGCGTCGGCGTCGAGGACGGACAGCGTGGAGCGGTTGCGGACGTTGAGGATCAGGGTGGTGCGCTCGTCCCGGGCGACGGCCCGCATCAGGGCGAGGGCGACCTTCTCGTAGCCGCCGGACAGGTCCTCGGCCTCGCGCTCGCCGGCGCCGGCGCTCTCCCGGTTCTCGGCCATGTAGGTGGCCTCCCGCTCGGCACGGGTGCGGTCCCAGGCGGACAGCGCGGAGACGCCGGGGTCGACCGCCTCCGTGTAGAACCGGGCCTGCTGGTCGCGCAGGAAGGCGCCGCGGGTCCTGGCCGCCTCCTGGTAGGCGCGGACGGTCTCCCGGTTGAAGTAGTAGTAGTGCAGGTACTCGTTGGGGACCGCGCCGAGCGAGCGCAGCCAGTCGGCGCCGAAGAGCCGTCCCTCCTCGAAGGAGCCGAGGAGCGTGGGGTCGGCGAGCAGTCTCGGCAGTTCGTCGCGGCCGGCGACGCGCAGGCCGCGCACCCAGCCGAGGTGGTTGAGACCGACGTAGTCGACGAAGGCCTCCTTCGGGTCGGCGCCGAGGGCGCGGGCGACGCGGCGGCCGAGGCCGACCGGCGAGTCGCAGATGCCGATGACTCGGTCGCCGAGATGGCGCGCCATGGCCTCGGTGACCAGGCCCGCCGGGTTGGTGAAGTTGATGACCCACGCCCCGGGGGCCAGGCGGGCCACGCGCCGGGCGATGTCGACGGCGACGGGAACGGTGCGCAGGCCGTAGGCGATGCCGCCCGCGCCGACGGTCTCCTGGCCGAGCACCCCTTCGGCGAGCGCGACCCGCTCGTCGTCCGCCCGGCCCGCCAGTCCGCCGACGCGGATCGCGGAGAAGACGAAGTCGGCGCCGCGCAGCGCCTCGTCGAGAGCGGTGGTGGCGGTCACCTCGGGGGCGCCCGGGACGCCGGCGGCCTGTTCGGCCAGGACGCGCGTCACCGCACGCAGCCGGCGGGCGTCCGTGTCGTGCAGGACGACACGGGTGACCCGCCCCTCGGCCCGGTCGGCCAGCAGCGCACCGTACACCAGCGGCACCCGGAACCCGCCGCCGCCCAGAATCGTCAGCTTCACGCCCCGCACCCTTCCCGCGCGTCCGCCACCACGATAGGCCGGGGGCGCCCGGCTACCGGCGGGCGGGGCCGCCGCGCGCCCGCTCGGCCGGCGCCCGGCCCACCGCCCACCCGCGCCCGTGCAAGCCGCCCCGCGGGCACCCCGGCCACCCGAAGAACCCTCGCATGCAGCGCACAGCACGACAGCCCCCCAGGGAAGCGGGGAACTGCGCGACCGGCCCACCACCACCCGCACCCGCGCAAGAGGCGACCCGCCCCGCCGCGCGGGCACCACGGCCACCCCGAGGAACCCTCGCATGCAGCGCACAGATCCGCGATCTGGGCCGGTACGGGTGGCTTCAGTCCGTGAACTCCCTTGGACCCAAAGGAGTTTCTTTGTTTTAAGTCTTGACGGCCGCCAAGGCGGAGAGCACATTGGCGGCACTCTGAGAGCGCTCTCAGACGTCGTCGTGGGAGCGCTCTCATGACCAACTCCCGCACACTCCGTACCCGAGAGGCTCCCCATGAACGAAACCTCCGGCACGCCGCACCCGGGCGGCGCGCGGTCACGCCCGGACGACAGACGGCGGCGCTCCGTCCGCAGGGCCCTCGTCGCCGCCCTCGGTACGATGAGCCTCGCCGCGGCTCTCGCCGGCACCGCCACCCTGCCCGCCGAGGCCTCCGCCCCCACGCCGCCCACAGGCTGGACGCAGGTCTTCGCGGACGACTTCGACGGTGCCGCCGGCTCCGGCGTCGACACCGCCGACTGGCAGTACGACACCGGGACGTCGTACCCGGGCGGTGCCGCCAACTGGGGCACCGGTGAGGTCGAGACGATGACGTCGAGCACCAGCAACGTCGCGCTCGACGGCAACGGCAACCTGCTCATCACCCCGCGTCGCGACGCCTCCGGCCACTGGACCTCGGGCCGCATCGAGACCAGGCGCACCGACTTCCAGCCCCCGTCGGGCGGCAAGCTGCGCGTGCAGGCCCGGATCCAGATGCCCGATGTCACCGGGGCCGCCGCCAAGGGTTACTGGCCCGCCTTCTGGATGCTGGGCTCGCCGTTCCGCGGCAACTACCAGAACTGGCCCGGCGTCGGCGAGCTGGACATCATGGAGAACGTCCAGGGCCTCAACACCGACTGGGCCACCGTGCACTGCGGCACCAACCCGGGCGGCCCCTGCAACGAGACCTCAGGCATCGGCGGCTCCACCGCGTGCACCGGGACCTCCTGCCAGGCCGGCTTCCACACCTACGCGATGGAGTGGGACCGCTCCACCGGCCCCGAGGAGATCCGCTTCTACCTCGACGGCGTCAACTTCCACACCGTGAAGGCCAACCAGGTCGACGCGGCGACGTGGGCCAACGCCACGAACCACGGCTACTTCGTCATCCTGAACGTGGCGATGGGCGGCGGCTTCCCGGGCGCCTTCGGCGGTGGCCCGGACAGCGGGACCGAGCCGGGCCACCCGATGACCGTCGACTACGTGCAGGTCCTGCAGTCCTCGGGCGGCGGGGGCGGCACCACTCCCCCGCCGTCCGGCGACCGGGACGCCTACAGCGCCGTCCAGGCCGAGTCCTACGACGGCCAGTCCGGCGTGGTCTCCGAGTCCACCACGGACTCGGGCGGCGGGCAGGACATCGGCTCCCTGGCGAACGGCGACTGGGCGCTGTACAAGGGCGTCGACTTCGGCTCGACGGCGGCCAGGCAGTTCTACGCCCGGGTGGCGAGCGGGGCCGCGTCCGGCGTCAGCGGACTGGTGGAGGTACGGCTGGACAGCCGCGGCAGCACCCCGATCGGCAGCTTCGCGCTGGCCGACACGGGCGGCTGGCAGTCGTGGCGGACCGTCCCGGCGAACATCGGCCCGGTGACGGGCACGCACGACGTGTACCTGACGTTCAGCAGCGGCCAGCCGGCCGACTTCGTGAACGTCAACTGGTTCGACTTCGGTCACTGACCGGATCCCCGGGCCACTCCTTGAGGAGTTCCGCCCGGAACGCCACCGGCGTGACACCGGTGTGCAGCTGGAAGAACTTGGAGAAGTTCGCCGCGTCGGGGAAGCCCACGGCCGCCCCGACGCGGCCGATCGGCATGTCCGTGTGGGCGAGCAGGCGTTTGGCCTCCAGGACCACACGCCTGTCGATGAACCCCTTGGGCGTCTCGCCGGTGGCCGCGCGGACCGCGCGGACGAGGGTGCGGCGGGAGTAACCGAGCGCGTCGGCGTAGGCGCTGACGCTGTGCTGGGTGGCGAAGCCCTGCTCGACCGCGTCCCTGAAGAGGGTGAAGGTGCTGTCCGCCGGCCGCCGGGGCGCCTGGGCCGACCCGGCCGCGAGGTGGGCCAGGCGCAGGAGGAACGCTGTCAGGGTGTGCCGCAGCACCGCCGTGTGCAGGCTCAGCGGAAGCGTCGCGGTGTCCTCGTACTCGCGGCGCAGCTGCTCCAGGGCCGCCCGGAGCGCGGCGAGTTGCGCCGGGCCCGGGTGCAGCAGCGGCGGCAGGTCGTAGCGGTACAGACCGGTGGCCTCGACGGTGGAGCGGGGCAGGAAGCCGGGTTGCATGGTCAGGACGGTTCCGCGGTACTCGCTCCCGCGGGCGAAGCGGTGGACCTGCCCGGGGCGGATCCACAGCAGGTCGCCGGCCGCGGCCTCGTACTCGGCGAAGTCGATCATGTGCCGTACGGGGCCGCCGGTGAAGAGCATGACCACGTGGAAGTCGATGCGGTGGACCCGGTGCAGAGGAGCGTCGGCGTGCCAGGTGCGGTCGCTCCCCAGGGGGCCGATCTGCATGCCGACGCCGCCGACGGCCAGGTCGGCCGGGAAGGGGAAGGTCCTGATCCCGCCGCCGTCGTCCGTGCCCTCGCTCCCGGCCCGGGGGGTCCGGGGTGCTCTGTCCGCCATGTCGCCGTGTGCCGTCCCGTCCGACCCGTCGTCCGATGCCGCCTGCCCGATGTCCCAGATTCACCACAGGCTGACACACCTCGACCTTCCCCCCAAAAAGTCAGACTTTTAGATTTGAACGCGGACGGCCCACAGTCGCGCAGTGAGCGAGGACTTCTTGAACATGAGCACGCAGACACCCGAGAGTTTCGAGTGGACGGACCTCGACCGGCGCGCCGTGGACACGGCCCGCCTGCTGGCGGCCGACGCGGTACAGAAGGCCGGCAACGGCCACCCGGGCACCGCGATGAGCCTGGCGCCCGCCGCGTACACGGTCTTTCAGAAGGTGATGCGTCATGATCCGGCCGACCCGGAGTGGGCGGGCCGTGACCGCTTCGTGCTGTCCCCCGGCCACACCTCGCTGACGCTGTACACCCAGCTCTTCCTCGCCGGGTACGAGCTGGAGCTGGACGACCTGCGGGCGTTCCGCACGCACGGTTCGAAGACGCCTGGCCATCCCGAGTACGGGCATACGGCGGGTGTGGAGACCACCACCGGTCCGCTCGGCCAGGGCGTCGCGAACGCCGTCGGCATGGCCATGGCCGCCCGCTACGAGCGCGGCCTGTTCGACCCGGAGGCCCCCGCGGGCGCCTCCCCGTTCGACCACACCGTCTGGGCGATCGTCTCCGACGGCGACCTGGAGGAGGGTGTCTCCGCCGAGGCGTCGTCGCTGGCCGGCCACCAGAGGCTCGGCAACCTGGTCTTCCTCTACGACGACAACCACATCTCCATCGAGGGCGACACCGCGACCGCCTTCTCCGAGGACGTGCTGAAGCGGTACGAGGCCTACGGCTGGCACACCCGGCGCGTCGAGCCCACCGCCGACGGCGACGTCGACGTGCCCGCCCTGTACGCGGCGCTGAGGGCGGCGCGGGAGGAGACCGGGCGGCCCTCGATCATCGCGATGCGCACGATCATCGCCTGGCCGGCCCCGAACGCGCGGAACACCGAGGCCTCGCACGGCTCGGCGCTCGGCGAGGAGGAGATCGCCGCCACCAAGCGCCTGCTCGGCTTCGACCCCGAGCAGGCCTTCGAGGTGACCGACGAGGTCCTCGCGCACACCCGCCGGGCCCTGGACCGGGGCGCCGAGGCGCACGTGGCCTGGGACAAGCGGATCGCCGAGTGGCGTACGGCCCACCCGGAGCGGGCGCTGCTGTTCGACCGGATCGGCAGGGGCGAGCTGCCCGAGGGCTGGGAGGACGCCCTGCCGGTGTTCGAGGAGGGCAAGCCGGTCGCGACCCGTGCCGCCTCCGGCAGGGTGCTGCAGGCGCTCGGCCCGGTGATCCCGGAACTGTGGGGCGGCTCCGCCGACCTGGCCGGGTCCAACAACACCACCATCGACAGGTCCAGCTCCTTCCTGCCGGAGGGCAACCCGCTGCCGGAGGCCGACCCGTACGGCCGCACCGTGCACTTCGGCATCCGCGAGTTCTCGATGGCCGCGGAGATGAACGGCATCGCCCTGCACGGCAACACCCGGATCTACGGCGGCACCTTCCTGGTGTTCTCCGACTACATGCGCAACGCCGTCCGTATGTCGGCGCTGATGCAGCTGCCGGTGACGTACGTGTGGACGCACGACTCCATCGGCCTCGGCGAGGACGGCCCCACCCACCAGCCGGTCGAGCACCTGGCCTCGCTGCGCGCCATCCCTGGCCTGAACGTCGTCCGCCCGGCGGACGCCAACGAGACCGCGATCGCCTGGGCCGAGATCCTGAGGAGGCACGCCACCAGCCCTGCCCCGCACGGGCTCGCGCTCACCCGCCAGGGCGTGCCGACGTACGCGCCGAACGAGGACGCGGCCAAGGGCGGCTACGTACTGCGCGAGTCCTCGACGGAGGTCCCGGAGGTGATCATCATCGCGACGGGCTCCGAGGTGCAGCTGGCCGTGTCCGCGCGGGAGCGGCTGGAGGCCGGGGGAATCGGCACCCGGGTGGTGTCGATGCCTTCCGTGGAGTGGTTCGAGGAGCAGCCGCGCGGGTACCGCGAGCGGGTGCTGCCCCCGGGCGTGCGGGCACGGGTCGCGGTCGAGGCCGGTATCGGTCTGACCTGGCACCGGTTCGTGGGCGACGCCGGCCGCATCGTCTCGCTGGAGCACTTCGGTGCCTCCGCGGACGCCGGGACGCTGTTCGCCGCATACGGCTTCACCCCTGAGAACGTCGCCGCCGCAGCCCGCGAGTCGCTCGCTGCCGCGCGCGCCTGACACCGACGCGAAAGAAAGATGATCACAGTGACCGAAGCAATCGCGACCCCCGGAGCCCTCAAGCGCCTCGCCGACGAAGGCGTGTCGATCTGGCTCGACGACCTGTCGCGGAAGCGGATCGTCTCGGGTGGCCTCGCCGATCTGGTGGCGAGCGGAACCGCCGTCGGTGTCACCACCAACCCGTCGATCTTCCAGGCCGCCATAGGCTCCGGGGAGGGTTACGAGGAGCAGCTGACCGACCTCGCCGTACGGGATGTCACGGTCGACGAGGCCGTCCGGATGATGACGACCGCCGACGTGCGGGCCGCCGCCGACGTCCTGCGCCCGGTCTACGACGCCACGGACGGCCGTGACGGCCGCGTCTCCATCGAGGTCGACCCCCGCCTCGCGCACGACACGGCGGCGACCGTCGCCGAGGCCAAGCAGCTGGCCTGGCTGGTCGACCGGCCGGGCGTGATGATCAAGATTCCCGCGACCAGGGCGGGGCTCCCGGCGATCACCGAGGTCGTCGGCCTCGGCATCAGCGTCAACGTCACGCTGATCTTCTCCCTGGAGCGCTACCGCGAGGTCATGGACGCCTACCTGGCCGGTCTGGAGAAGGCCCGTGAGCGGGGCGTCGACCTGTCGACGGTCCACTCGGTGGCGTCCTTCTTCGTCTCCCGGGTGGACAGCGAGATCGACAAGCGGCTGACCGCCCTCGGCACCGACGAGGCCCTCGCGCTCAGGGGCCGCGCCGCCCTCGCCAACGCCCGCCTCGCATACCAGTCCTACGAGGAGGTCTTCGGCTCCGCCCGCTGGCTGGCGCTCGCCGGTGAGCGGGCGAACCGGCAGCGCCCGCTGTGGGCGTCCACCGGGGTCAAGGACCCCGCCTACAAGGACACCCTGTACGTGGACGAGCTGGTCGCGCCGGGCACCGTCAACACCATGCCGGAGGCCACGCTGAACGCCGTCGCCGACCACGGCGAGATCACCGGTGACACGGTGACCGGCGGCTACGCGCAGGCGCACGCCGACCTCGCCGCCGTCGAGCGGCTCGGCATCTCCTACGACGAGGTCGTCCGGCAACTGGAGGACGAGGGCGTCGCCAAGTTCGAGGCGGCCTGGCAAGAGCTGCTGGACGCCGTCGCGACGTCTCTGAGGAACAAGGGAGCTGACGCCCGATGACCGAGAACGCCCCCACCGCCCCCGCGACCGGGGAGGTCCGTGTGCCGGTGGGCCCGGCCGCCGACTGGGTGAACCCGCTGCGGGACGCCGTCGACCGCCGGCTCCCCCGGATCGCGGGACCGTCCGGCCTCGTCATCTTCGGGGTGACCGGCGACCTGTCCCGCAAGAAGCTGATGCCGGCCGTGTACGACCTGGCCAACCGCGGCCTGCTGCCGCCGGGCTTCTCCCTCGTCGGCTTCGCCCGCCGGGACTGGGAGGACCAGGACTTCGCGCAGGTCGTGCACGACGCGGTGCGCGAGCACGCCCGCACCCCGTTCCGCGAGGAGGTGTGGCAGCAGCTCGCCGAGGGCATGCGCTTCATCCCCGGCGACTTCGACGACGACACCGCCTTCAAGCAGCTGAAGGACGCCGTCGACGAGCTGGACTCCTCCCGCGGCACCGGCGGCAACTTCGCCTTCTACCTCTCGGTGCCGCCGAAGTTCTTCCCGAAGGTCGTCCAGCAGCTGAAGAAGCACGGCCTGGCGAGCCCCCCGCAGGGCGCGTGGCGGCGGGCGGTCATCGAGAAGCCCTTCGGGCACGACCTGGCCAGCGCCATCGAGCTGAACAAGATCGTGCACGAGGTGTTCGAGCCGGACCAGGTGTTCCGCATCGACCACTATCTCGGCAAGGAGACCGTCCAGAACATCCTGGCGCTGCGCTTCGCCAACCAGATGTACGAGCCGATCTGGAACCGGTCGTACGTCGACCACGTGCAGATCACGATGGCCGAGGACATCGGCATCGGCGGCCGGGCCGGCTACTACGACGGCATCGGCGCCGCACGTGACGTCATCCAGAACCACCTGCTCCAGCTCATGGCGCTCACCGCCATGGAGGAGCCCATCGCGTTCGACGCGGAGGCGCTGCTCACCGAGAAGCTGAAGGTGCTCAAGTCCGTGCGGCTGCCGGAGGACCTCGGCCGGCACACCGTGCGCGGCCAGTACGCGGCCGGCTGGCAGGGCGGCGAGAAGGTCGTCGGCTACCTGCACGAGGACGGCATCGACCCCAAGTCGAAGACCGACACCTTCGCGGCGGTCAAGCTGGGCATCGACAACCGCCGCTGGGCGGGCGTGCCGTTCTACCTGCGCACCGGCAAGCGGCTGGGCCGCCGGGTGACGGAGATCGCGGTGGTCTTCACGCGGGCCCCGCACTCCCCGTTCGACTCCACCGCCACCGAGGAGCTGGGCCAGAACGCGATCGTGATCCGCGTCCAGCCGGACGAGGGCATGACCGTCCGGTTCGGCTCGAAGGTGCCGGGCACCTCGATGGAGATCCGGGACGTGTCCATGGACTTCGCCTACGGCGAGTCGTTCACCGAGTCGAGCCCGGAGGCCTACGAGCGGCTCATCCTGGACGTGCTGCTCGGCGACGCCAACCTGTTCCCCCGTCACCAGGAAGTGGAAGAGTCCTGGAAGATCCTCGACCCGATCGAGGCCTACTGGGCGGCGCACGGCAGGCCGGCGCAGTACGCGTCGGGCAGCTGGGGGCCGAGGGAAGCCGACGAGATGCTCGCACGAGACGGACGGAGCTGGCGCAGGCCATGAAGATCGACCTGACCGACACCACGGCAAGCAAGATCAACAAGGCGCTGGTCAAGGGCCGCCGCGCCATCGGCACACCCGCCGTGGGCATGGTCCTGACGATGGTCATCGTCACGGACGAGGAGAACGCCTACGACTCGATCAAGGCGGCCGAGGAGGCCTCGCACGAGCACCCCTCGCGCACCCTGGTCGTCATCAAGCGGCACGCCCGCACGCTGCGCGACCGCACCGCCTCCCGCCTCGACGCCGAGGTCCGCGTCGGCTCGGAGGCCGGCACCGGCGAGACGGTCGTGCTGCGCACCTACGGCGAGGTGTCCGACCACGCGGACTCGGTGGTGCTGCCGCTGCTGCTGCCGGACGCCCCGGTGGTCGTGTGGTGGCCGGTGGAGGCGCCCGAGGCCCCGGCCAAGGACCCGCTCGGGGCGCTCGCCCAGCGCCGGATCACCGACCTGTACGCCGTCGAACGCCCGCTGGAGGTCCTGGAGACCCGCCTGCGCAACTACGCGCCCGGCGACACCGACCTCGCCTGGACCCGGCTGACCCTGTGGCGGTCGATGCTGGCCGCGGCCCTCGACCAGGCCCGGGTGAAGGTGACGTCCGCGGCCGTCGAGGCCGAGCAGGACAACCCCAGCGCCGAGCTGCTGGCCCGGTGGCTCCAGGCCCGCCTGAACGTCCCGGTGGACCGGGTGGTGACCGGCGGCCCGTTCGTCACGGCCGTGCGGCTCGGCACGGAGAACGGCGAGATCGTGGTCGACCGCCCCGCGGGCCCCCTGGCCACGCTGACGCTGCCGGGCCAGCCGCCGCGCGCCCTCGCCCTGAAGGTCCGCGCCACCTCGGAACTCATCGCCGAGGAACTGCGCCGCCTCGACGCCGACGAGATGTACGCCATCGCCCTCAAGGGCGAGGCCACCAAGGAGAACGCCTGACATGTCCGACGCCCTGTCAGACACCCCCCAGCTGAACCGCAGGCCCGAGTGGACGGCCCTCGCCGACCACCGCGCGGCGGGGACGCCGCGCCTGCGCGACCTGTTCGCGAAGGATCCCGGCCGTGCCGAGCGGTACGTCGTCACGGCCGGCGACCTCCACATCGACTACAGCAAGCACCTGATCACCGACGAGACGCTGGCCCTGCTCCAGGAACTCGCCGCCGCGACGGGCGTGTTCGGGCTGCGGGACGCCATGTTCGGTGGTGAGCGGATCAACGTCACCGAGGACCGGGCGGTGCTGCACACCGCGTTGCGGGCCCCGCGGGACGCGGTGGTGGAGGTCGGTGGCGAGGACGTGGTGGCGAAGGTCCACGAGGTCCTCCAGAAGATGGCCGGTTTCGCCGGCCGGGTCCGTTCGGGTGAGTGGACCGGTCACACCG
>NZ_BMUE01000023.1 GCF_014650035.1 Streptomyces lucensis JCM 4490
GTAGTACCGCCACGGCAGGTTTGGATGCAGCCCGTTGACGATGTGCAGCTCGGTCAGGTTCTCCGACTCCATCGCCTTCGCGAGCTTCACCGCCTCCTCGATCCGCATCGTGTACGCGTCCTTCTCCCCCGGCTTGCGCTGGAAGGAGCAGTACGCACAGGAAGCCGTGCACACGTTCGTCATGTTCAGGTGCCGGTTGACGTTGAAGTGCACCACGTCACCGTTCTTACGGGTCCGCACCTCGTGCGCCAGACCCCCGAGCCACGCCAGGTCGTCCGACTCGTACAGCGCGATGCCGTCCTCACGGGTCAGCCGCTCACCCGAACGGACCTTCTCCTCCAGCTCGCGCTTGCGTCCTGAGTCCATGCCCGACGACCTCCTCTTTCACGTGCACGAAGGCACCGTTCACTCAGCTTGGAAAATGGCAGGTTCCTGCAGGGGCCGGGGCGTGCTCACGCGCCGCCTCCCGTCCCTGGGGTCCGGTTCCGTCAGCCGGGAACCGTCAGCCACCGGTATGCGGTGGCCGCCCCGACGAGTTCGGCGAATCTGGTCATCCCGGCGAGGTGCCGGCGCTCGAACCCGTAGTTCAGCGTCCGGAAGTACTGCTCCAGGAAGGCGGGTTCGAAGGGGGCCCACTGGGACATCTGTGCGGCGACGTCGCCGAGATGTCCCAGGGCCAGGTCCCGTGCCTCGACCAGGGACCGGTGCACCTCGTGCACCAGTTCGGGGGAGCGCTCGTAGAAGTCCCGGCGCGCGGCCCACACGGCGAAGACGAACGGCAGCCCCGTCCACTCCTTCCACAACTGGCCCAGGTCGTGGACCTCCAGGCCCTCCTCCGGGAGGCGGCCCGCGAAGGCCTGCAGACCGACGTCGCCGATGACGACCGCGGCGTCCGCTTCCTTGAACATCCGCTCGAGGTCCGGTGGGCAGCCGTAGTAGTCGGGACGGACGCCGTACCGCCGGCCGAGGAGCAGGCGTGCCAGCCGCACCGACGTGCGCGAGGTGGAGCCCAGCGCGACACTCCGCCCGCTCAGGGCCTCAAGCGGCTCGCGGGTGACGATCTCGCAGGACATCACCTGCCCGTCGCAGCCGATGGCGACGTCGGGGAGCACCACCAGGTCGTCGGCGTTGTGCAGGAACTCCACGAGGGAGAGCGGGCCGATGTCGAGCCGGCCCTCGACCAGCAGGTCGCTCAGCCGCTCGGGAGTGTCCCGCGTGATCTCCATGTTGACCAACGCCCCCGTGCGGGCGAGACCCCAGTACAGGGGGGCGCAGTTCAGGAAGCCGATGTGTCCGACGCGTGGACGCGTCATGGGAGGCGTCATGTGTACTGACCCCGGATGCCGGATCGTGCTCGGTCCGGCTCTTCGGTCCCGCTGCGGGCTTCCGGCAGTTCGCGGCCCGGCGGCACGGCCTCCGCCTCGATGAGCGAGAACTGGTGGGGCGGCGGCAGCGGGTTGACGGCGCTCAGCCGGAACCCCGCCTCCCTCAGCAGCGCCGCGAAGTCGGCGCGTGTCCGCTCCCTGCCACCGATCTTGACCATCATGTTGAGGTCGCTGAGGAACATGAGCCCGTCCGAGCCCTCGGTGGGCCGGTCCGGGAGTACCCGTTCCACGATCAGCAGCCGTCCGTCGTCGGGCAGCGCCTCCCGGCAGCGGCGGAGGATGGTGAGGCACTGCTCGTCGTTCCAGTCGTGGAGCACACTCTTGAGCACGTGCAGGTCCCCGCCGGGCGGAACGGCGGTGAAGAAGTCCCCTTGCTCCAGGGATCCACGGGTGAGGACGTCTGCGGCCGCGAACGTTTCGGCGGCGGTGGTCAGCGCTTCGGGAAGGTCCAGGAGAACGCCTTTGACCGAGGGGTGCGCACGCAGTATCTCGGCCAGCAGAGTGCCGTCTCCGCCTCCTATGTCGAGAACGGTCGTGTGCTTGCCGAAGTCGTAGTGGCGGGCGACCAGTCCCGCGATTTTGCGGGTGTTCTGGCTCATGGCCGTGTTGAACTGCTCGGACAGGTGCGGCTGTGCGGCGAGATAGTCGAAGAATTCCTGGCCGAATTCCTTGGCGAACTGCGGCTCGCCCGTCCGGACGCTCTCCTCGAGTCCCTGCCAGGCACCCACGGTGGTGGGGTCGGTGAGCATGCACACCAGTGCGTGCAGCGAATCGGGCCGGTCCGTCCGCAGCAGGGCTCCCGCCTCCGTCAGCGAGAAGCGCCCGGACCCGTCCTGCGCGAGGAGGCCCAGCGCGACCAGCGTACGGCACAGCCGGTGGGTGGCCTGCGGGTCGGTTCCCTGCCTCAGCGCGAATTCCGCCGACGTGAGGGGCTCGTCCCTCAGCAGATCCGCCACGGCGATGCGCGCGGCGGCGCGTAAAGCCTGCGCCGCCATATACCCGTATGCCATTCCGACGACCAGCGCACTCGCTTCGCCGCCCGTCCGCGCATCGGTTTCGAGCGCATCCATCGACTTCTCCCCCGTTCATCCGCCGGTGGCCGTGCACAGGCACGTGTACAGGTCGGGTACACATACGAGTACAGGTCCGTGTACATGCCCGTGCACAGCACACCGTTCACGAACGCTATTTCCTCGAAACCATATCCACGCCACCATGGCCGACGTCAAGCGGGATGTGGCCACGCGTCAGATAGCTGCCACGGCGGGCTTTCTCAGCCGGCGTGCCGGGCGAACGCCTCGTACGCACGGTCGTCGAAGAGGACGAAGCGCACCTCTTCCACGGCGGTCGGCGTGTTCCTCACCGTCTCGACCGCGATACGGGCCGCGTCGTCCATGGGCCACCGGTACACGCCGGTGGAGATCGCCGGGAACGCGACCGTCCGGGCGCCCAGCTCGTCGGCCACGCGGAGGGACTCCCGGTAGCAGGAGGCGAGCAGCGCGGGGTCGCCGCCCGTGGCCCGGTACACCGGGCCCACCGTGTGGATCACCCAGCGGGCGGCCAGTTCTCCCGCCGTGGTGGCGACCGCCTGTCCGGTGGGCAGCCCCCTGCCGTACCGTGCGGCGCGCAGCTCGCGGCACTGGGCCAGGATGGCGGGGCCGCCGCGGCGGTGGATCGCCCCGTCCACGCCCCCGCCGCCCAGGAGGGAGGAGTTGGCCGCGTTGACGATCGCGTCGGCGTGCTGCCGGGTGATGTCGCCCTGGACGAGGGTGATGGTGGTCATGTCTGTCTCAGCCTCCGCCATACCGCCTTGGCCGCGTTGTGCCCGGACATGCCGTGCACGCCCGGTCCCGGTGGGGTCGCCGAGGAGCAGAGGAACACGGCCGGATGGGGCGTGTGGTACGGGAACAGGGACGGCCTGGGGCGCAGCAGCAGCTGGAGTCCGCCGGCCGCGCCGCAGGCGATGTCGCCGCCGACGTAGTTGGCGTTGTGGGCGGCCATCTCGGCGGGGCCGGCGGTGGCGCGGGCGAGGACGCGGTCGCGGAAGCCGGGGGCGAAGCGCTCCAGCTGGCGCTCCAGGGCGTCGGTGAGGTCGCCGGACCAGCCGTTGGGCACATGGCCGTAGGCCCAGAAGACGTGTTTGCCCTCGGGGGCGCGGGTCGGGTCGGCCACGCTGGGCTGGACGGTGATCAGGAAGGGTCTGTCGGGGGCGCGGCCCTCGCGGGAGACGGCGCGCAGGGCGGTGCCGATCTCGGCCTGGTCGGCGCCGATCTGGACGGTTCCGGCGGTCCGGGCCTCGGGCGCGGTCCAGGGCACCGGCCCGTCCAGCGCGTAGTCGATCTTGAAGACGCTCGGGCCGTAGCGGTAGTTCGCGCAGTACCGGCCGAGGCCGGCGATGCGGGCGAGCGCGGTGGGCGAGGTGTCGAAGACGTACGCGCGCGCGGGCGGCAGGTCGTCCAGGCGCTTGACCTCGTAGTCGGTGTGCACCGCGCCTCCGAGGTCGGTCAGGTACGCGGCGAGGGCGTCGGAGACGGCCTGGGAGCCGCCGCGCGGCACCGGCCAGCCGCGGGCGTGCGCGGCCAGGGCGAAGACCAGTCCGATGGCGCTGGTGGCCGGTCCGCCGAGGGGGGCGATCACGTGCGCGACCAGGCCCGAGAAAAGGGCCTTGACCCGCTCGTCCTTGAAGCGCCGCATCAGCCAGGTGGACGGGGGCAGCCCGGCGAGGCCGAAGCGGGCGAGGGTGACGGGGTCGCGCGGGAGCGCGGTCAGCGGCAGGGACATGAAGTCGCGTACGAGGGTGTCCCAGTGCGCGAGGAACGGCTCGACCAGTCTGCGGTACGCGCCCGCGTCGCGGGGCCCGAAGGAGGCCGCGGTCTGGGCCACCGAACGGGACAGCACGGCCGCGGTGCCGTCGGGGAAGGGATGCGCCATGGGCAGGTCGGCGTGGAGCCATTCGAGGCCGTAGCGGTCGAGGGGCATGGCGCGGAACGCGGGCGAGTTGATGCCGAGCGGGTGGGCGGCCGAGCACGGGTCGTGACGGAAGCCGGGGAGGGTCAGTTCCTCGGTGCGGGCGCCGCCGCCGACGGTGGGTTTCGCCTCGAACAGGGCGACGGAGAAGCCGCGCCGTGCCAGCTCCACGGCAGCGGTCAGCCCGTTCGGCCCCGCACCCACCACGACCGCATCGAGCATCGACGGCACCTTCGGACCCCTTCGTCAGCCGATGGCCACTCGGGATCAGGATATGCCGGTGGACCGGGGCTCCCCGGCCCGGGTGGTCCCCTCGGCCGCCCGGCGGCCCGGCGCGGGGGCCGGGCGGGGCGCCGGGACCCGGGGCCGGGTTCCGCGCGGGGTGCGTGCCCGAGCCGTCAGGCCGCGGTGCGGAGCACGCCGGCCACGCGGCGGGCGGTGGCGGTGTCGCGGGCGGCGGTGAAGGGCAGCGCGTTGCCGCCGGTCACCCGGAACGGCTCGCCGGTGAGGGTGAGGTGCGCGCCGCCCGCCTCCTCGACCAGCAGCAGGCCGGCCGCGTGGTCCCAGGCGGCCTCCCAGGAGAACGCGACGGCGTCCAACTCGCCCCGGGCGACGGCCAGGTACTCCAGACCCGCGGAGCCGCAGTCGCGCGGTGCGAAGCCGTCGGTCCGCAGGGTGCGGAGCACGCGAATCTGCTCGTCGGTGATGTAGTCGGGGTGGGAGGTGGCGACGACGAGGTCCCGGCCGGGTGCGGGCGGACCCGCGAAAAGCCGCTCGCCGTCGAGGAAGGCGCCGCGGCCCCGGATCGCGGTCGCGAACTGGTCGCGTGCCGCCGCGTAGGTCCAGGAGGCGAGGACGGTGCCCCGGTGGGCGAACGCGACCAGGGTGCAGAAGCCGTCGTCGCCGTGCACGAACTGGCGGGTGCCGTCGACCGGGTCGACGATCCAGACCGGTGCGTCGCCCTGGAGCGCGTCGTACGTCGCGGGGTCGGCGTGCACCGCCTCCTCGCCGACCACCACCGAGCCGGGCAGCAGGGCGCCGAGTGCCTCGGTGAGGTGCAGCTCGGCGAGGCGGTCGGCGTCCGTGACCAGGTCGTGGGGGCCGCTCTTCTCGTCAACCTCGTGGTCGGCGAGGCGGCGGAAGCGGGGCAGGATCTCGGCCGCGGCCGCCTTGCGGACCGCTTCCTCCACGTCGGCCGAGCGGCGGGTGAGAAACTCCTCGATGGTTTCGGTCTCTTCGATCATGCCTCCATGAGAGCACGGCCCGCTGACAATCCCCGCCCGGCCGGTGCACACCGGGTGGAATCGGCGTGAACAGCGGGGCCGACGCGGCCGTCGGGGCCGTCAGCGGCCCACCGCGTACCCCTGCATCCCGCGCGGGTTCGCCGCCGCCGACAGGACGCCGGTCTCCGGGTCCCGGGCGACCGCGCACAGGCGGCCCTCGGACCAGGCCGGCCCGACGGTGACGTCGTGGCCGCGCCGCCGCAGTTCCTCGACCACACCGGCGTCCATGCCGGACTCCACGGTCACGCTGCCGGGGCGCCGGCCGCGCGGGTAGAAGGAGCTCGGGAAGCTGTCGTTGTGCCAGTTGGGGGCGTCGATGGCGCCCTGCAGGTCCAGTCCGCCGCGGACGGGGGCGCGCAGTGCGGCGGCGAGGAAGAAGTGCACCTGCCACTGGTCCTGCTGGTCGCCGCCGGGGGTGCCGAACGCCAGGACCGGCACCCCGTCGCGCAGCGCCAGCGACGGGGTGAGGGTGGTGCGCGGGCGGCGGCCCGGGGTGAGGGTGTTCGGCAGGCCCTCCTCCAGCCAGGTCATCTGCAGACGCGAGCCGAGCGGGAAGCCCAGCTCCGGGACGACGGGGTTGGACTGCAGCCAGCCGCCGCTGGGCGTGGCCGAGATCATGTTGCCCCAGCGGTCGACGACGTCGAGGTGGCAGGTGTCACCCCGGGTGGTGCCGTCGACGGCCACGTGCGGCTCGCCGGGGACCGGGGCGACCGTCGGTTCGCCGGCGCCCATGGGGTTGAAGACGGGCTCGTCGCCGGTCTCCACGCGCGCGTACGCCTGTGCGGGCAGGTACGGGCTGCGTCCGCCGGGGCTGCCGGGGCGCAGCTCGTAGGAGGCCTTCGCGTCGACGAGAGCCCGGCGCGCGGCGTTGTAGTCCTCCGACAGCAGTTCCGCGAGCGGCACCTCGGCGGCGTCGCCGTACCAGGCCTCGCGGTCGGCCATGGCGAGTTTGCAGCCCTCGATCAGCAGGTGGACGTAGTCGGCGGAGCCGTAGGCGGGCAGCTCGGGCGGGAGCAGGGCGAGCTGCTGCAGGAAGGCGGGCCCCTGGCTCCAGGGACCCGCCTTGCACACGGTCCAGCCGTTCCAGTCGTACGTCACCGGGCTCTCGAAACTCGCCGACCAGCCGTCGAGGTCGGTCTCGGTGAGGGTGCCGGTGTGCCGTTCGCCGCTGGTGTCCATGGTGGGACGGCGGGACTGCCGTACCAGGGCCTCGGCGATGAAGCCGGAGCGCCACACCGTGCGCGCGGCGTCGATCCGGGCCTCCCGGTCGCCGGCCGCGGCGGTCTCGGCGAGCAGCCGCTTCCAGGTGGCGGCGAGGGTGGGGTTGCGCAGCAGCCGGCCGGGCCGGGGCGCTTCGCCGCCGGGCAGGTAGACCTCCGCCGAGGAGGTCCACTCGGTCTCGAACAGCTCCCGCACCGTCTCAACGGTCGCGTTGACCTTCTCCACGGGCGCGTGCCCGTGCTCGGCGTAGCCGATGGCGTACTTCAGGACGTCGTCGAGGGACTTGGTGCCGTGGTCGCGCAGGAGCAGCATCCAGGCGTCGAAGGCGCCCGGCACGGCGGCCGCGAGGGGTCCGGTGCCGGGGACCAGGTCCAGGCCGAGCCCGCGGTAGTGGGCGGCCCCGGCGCCGGCCGGGGCCACGCCCTGCCCGCACAGCACGCGCACCTCGCCGCCGGCCGGGGCGAGCAGGATCGGCACCTCGCCGGCGGGCCCGTTCAGGTGCGGCTCGACCACGTGCAGCACGAACGCCCCGGCCACCGCGGCGTCGAATGCGTTGCCGCCGGCCTCCAGCACCGCCATGGCCGACTGCGAGGCCAGCCAGTGGGTGGAGGAGACCATGCCCAACGTGCCCTGGAGTGTCGGCCGGGTGGTGAACAACTGCCTTCTCCTCGCCTCGGGGTGTGTCCTGCCGGTGATGCTACGGAGGTGATCGCCGCCTGGAAACACCGCGGGCGGGCCCCCGTCGGTCCCCCGCCGCGCCCGGGACGGAGCGGCCGGCCGGCCACGGAGACCGGCGACACGGGGCCGATAAGGGACGAAACAGCACGTCGGGCGCGGGGTGCCGTGACCGGCCGGGTACGCAGCGCGTTGGCCCTTCCGCCCCACCGGCAGTCGTGTGACACTGGCGTCCCCCGTCCACCATGCGGACCCCCTCCGCACCCTCCCCACGAGAAGTGCGCCGTGCGTTCTCTGCCTCTGCCGCTCGCCCTGACCGCGCGTCTGACGCCGGTCGCGGTCCTCGCCTGCGCCGGCTGGGCGCTGACGTCGGGCCCGGCCGCGCCGCCCGCCGCCGGGCAGCCGGCCTCGGCGCCGAGGACACCCGTTGAGTCCGCCTCCCCCGCCCCCTCGTCCACCGCGGTGTCCAGGGACTACTCCTCCGCGCCCGCCCCGTGCGGCAGCGTGCCCGCGGCCACCGTCAAGGTGCTGGTGCCGGGGGCGAAGACGGCGGGCAGGGAGATCCCGTCGACGGACACGAAGGTGCGCCGCACCTGCTCGTGGAACGCGCTGAAGGGCTACGACTACCGCTGGCTCGACGTGTCCTTCGAGATCGCCGGCTCGCCGGAGGAGGCGAAGCGGGAGTACGACCAGCGGGTCGCCGAGAAGAGCGGTGGCGGCGCCGTTCCCGGGCTCGGGGACGCCGGTTACTCCGTCGTGAACCTCACCACGGAGGACAAGCAGGAGACCCGCGAGGGCGTGGTCATGGCTCGGGTCTCCAACGCCCTGGTCGTCGTCACCTACAACGGCAGCGACTTCGAGACGAAGAAGGCTCCCGGCACCGACGAGATCAACAAGGGGGCCATCAGGGCGGCGAAGTCCGCGGTCGGCGCGCTGGGGGGCGGGCAGTCGGGCTGACCGCCCCGTCCGGCCCGCGTCAGGCCGCGGCGTTCCTCCGGGCGGCCGGCAGGGTGAGGGCCAGGTACAGCACCAGGGAGGTGCCGAGGCCCACCGCCCAGCCGTAGTCGGCGAGCGGGGACAGCGCGGGAATGGGGCGGCCGTCGGTCAGGGGCCGGAGACCGGCGCCGCCGACCGCGAGGACACCGCCCGCCAGGAAGGCCACGACGGCCCGCCAGTTCCAGCCGTGCGTGTACCAGTAGCGGCCGCCCGCGCGGTACAGGTCGGCGAGGTCCAGGCGGGTGCGGCGCAGGAACCAGTAGTCGGCGACCAGGATGCCCGCGACCGTGCCGAGCAGCCCGCCGACCAGGCCGAGCCAGGTGAAGATGTAGCCCTGCGGGTCGGAGTAGAGCTTCCACGGGCAGATCAGCACGGCGAGGACCGCGGTGATCAGCGCGCCGGTGCGGAAGCTCACCTTTCTGGGCGCGACGTTGGAGAAGTCGAAGGCCGGGGAGACGAGGTTGGCCGCGATGTTGACCGACAGCGTCGCCACCAGCACGGTGACCAGGGCGTAGAGCAGTCCGGCCACGTTGTCCGTCCTGGCGGCGAGCTGGACCGGGTCCCAGACGGGCTCGCCGTACACCGCCTGGGAGCCGGAGGTGACGAGCACGGAGAGGAAGGCGAACAGGGTCATCGTGGTCGGCAGGCCGAGGGCCTGGCCCCAGGTCTGCGCCCTCTGGCTCCTGCCGTAGCGGGTGAAGTCGGGGATGTTCAGCGACAGCGTGGACCAGAAACCGATCATGCCCATGAGGGAGGGCCAGAACAGCTTCCAGAAGTCGCCGCCCCAGCCGAGCCTCGACGGCTGGTCGAAGAGCGGGCCGACGCCGCCGGCCTTGCCGCTCATCCACCACAGCATCACGAGGGCGCCGACGATCACGAAGGGCGCCGCCCAGTTCTCGAAGCGGCGGATGGTCTCCATGCCCCGGTGGATGATGGCGACCTGGACGGCCCAGAAGACGGCGAACGACAGCCACATGGTCCAGGCGTGGCCGCCGATGTGCGCGGCGTTCGCCCAGCTGTCGCCGATCAGCTTGCCGGCGAGGAAGTAGATGGCCTCGCCGCCGATCCAGGTCTGGATGCCGAACCAGCCACAGGCCACCAGCGCCCGCACCACGGCGGGCAGGTTGGCGCCGCGCACGCCGAAGGAGGCGCGGGCGAAGACCGGGAAGGGGATGCCGTACTTCGGTCCGGCGTGACCGGTCAGCAGCATCGGCACCAGCACGATCAGGTTGGCCAGGGCGATGGTGAGCACGGCCTGCTTCCAGTCCATGCCCACCGCGATCAGCCCCGAGGCCAGCGTCCAGGACGCGGTGTTGTGGGCCATGCCGACCCACAGGGCCGAGAAGTTGTACGTCGTCCACGTGCGCTTCGCCACCGGGACCGGGAGCAGGTCCTCGTTGGCGTAGGGTCCGCCGGCGGGCGCGGTGCCGGGGGCGAGTTCCACGCGCCCGTCGGGGAGGGTGACCTGGGCGGGATTCGGTATGGCCGTGGGAGCGGTTTCGGTCATGGGCTGGCCAATCGGGGAGAGGTGGATCCGGTAAGGCCGTGCGGGCGCCGGGCCCCTCCCCGGGACGGCGGGGAGGGGCGACCAGGGGGTGTGGGGGCTCGGAGCCGGGGCGACTCGCGGGTCGGCGTCAGGAGTTGACCGCGGGGATGACCTGACGGCCGTAGGCGTCGATCGTGGCCTCCTGCGCGTCGTGCATGTCGTACACGGCGAACTGGTCGACCCCCAGGGCGCGGAGCGCGGTCAGCTTCTCGACGTGCTTCTCGGCCGGCCCGATCACGCAGAAGCGGTCGACGATCTCGTCGGGCACGAACCGGGTGTCGGGGTTGCCGCTGCGCCCGTGGTGGGCGTAGTCGTAGCCCTGCCGGGACTTGATGTACTCGGTGAGTTCGCCGGGGACCTGGGAGGAGTGCTCGCCGTACCTGGAGACCAGGTCGGCGACGTGGTTGCCGACCATGCCGCCGAACCAGCGGCACTGCTCGCGGGCGTGGGCGAGGGCCTCGGGCGAGTCGTCGGCGGTGACGTAGGCGGGGGCGGCGACGCAGACGGTGATCTCGGACGGGTCGCGGCCGGCGGCGGTGGCCGCGTCCTTGACGGCCTTCACCATGTACTCGGTCAGGTACAGGTCGGAGAGCTGGAGGATGAACCCGTCGGCCTCCTCGCCGGTCATCTTCAGCGCCTTGGGGCCGTACGCCGCCATCCACACCGGCACTTCGGCGCCCGGCCCGACCCAGGGGAACCTGATCTTCGTGCCGCCGAGGTCGGCCTCCTCGCCGCGGCCGAGGGCGCGGATGACCTTCATGGCCTCGCTGATGCGGGCGAGGGTGTTGGGTCTGCGGCCCGCGACGCGCATCGCGGAGTCGCCGCGGCCGATCCCGCACACCGTGCGGTTGCCGAACATGTCGTTGAGGGTGGCGAAGGTGGAGGCGGTGACCTCCCAGGTGCGCGTGCCGGGGTTGGTGACCATCGGGCCGACCTTCAGCCTGGTGGTGTTCGCCAGGATCTGGCTGTAGATCACGAACGGTTCCTGCCACAGCACGGCGGAGTCGAAGGTCCAGCCGTGGGTGAATCCGTTGCGCTCGGCGCGCTTCATCAGGCTGACGACGCGGGAGGCCGGCGGATCTGTCTGCAGGACGAGTCCGAAGTCCATGGGCTCCGCTCCTAGTTGAGGTACTGACAGGTGGAGCGGGGGGTGAAGACGCCGTGACCGGCGCGTCCGGTGTACTCCCGCTGGTCGATGACGACTTCGCCGCGCGAGAGCACGGTCTCGACCCGGCCGGTGGTGCGCCTGCCCTCGTAGGCCGAGTAGTCGACGTTCATGTGGTGGGTGGCGGCGGACATGACCTGCTCGGGGTGCGGGTCGTAGACGACGACGTCGGCGTCGGCGCCGGGGGTGATCGTGCCCTTCTGCGGGTACAGGCCGAACATCCGGGCGGGCGTGGCGCAGGCGATCTCGATCCAGCGGCGGCGCGAGATGTGCCCGTCGACGACGGCCTGGTGGAGCAGGTCCATGCGGTTCTCCACGCCCGGCAGGCCGTTGGGGATCTTGGAGAAGTCGCCGCGGCCCAGCTCCTTCTGGCCCGTGAAGCAGAAGGGGCAGTGGTCGGTGGAGACCACCTGGAGGTCGTTGGTGCGCAGGCCCTTCCACAGGGCGGCCTGGTGCTCCTTCGGCCTGAGCGGCGTGCTGCACACGTACTTGGCGCCCTCGAAACCGGGCTCGGCGAGGTTGTCCGTCGACAGGAACAGGTACTGCGGGCAGGTCTCGCCGAAGACGTTGAGCCCCTCGTCCCGGGCCCGCGCCAGCTCGGCCACCGCCTCCGTCGCCGAGACGTGGACGACGTACAGCGGGGCCCCGGCGACCTGGGCGAGCCGGATCGCGCGGTGGGTGGCCTCGGCCTCCAGCAGGGCCTTGCGGACCTCGCCGTGGTACCGCGGGTCCGTCTCCCCCCGGGCCAGCGCCTGCTCGACGAGGACGTCGATCGCGATGCCGTTCTCGGCGTGCATCATGATCAGGCCGCCGTTCTCGGCGGAGCGCTGCATGGCGCGCAGGATCTGGCCGTCGTCGGAGTAGAACACCCCCGGGTAGGCCATGAACTGCTTGAAGGAGGTGACGCCCTCCTCGACCAGCAGGTCCATCTCCTTCAGCGTCTCCTGGTTCACGTCGGAGACGATCATGTGGAAGCCGTAGTCGATCGCGCAGTTGCCCTCGGCCTTGGCGTGCCAGGCGTCCAGGCCCTCGCGCAGGGTGCGGCCGACGCTCTGCACCGCGAAGTCGACGATCGTCGTGGTGCCGCCCCAGGCCGCGGCGCGGGTGCCGGTCTCGAAGGTGTCGGAGGCGAAGGTGCCGCCGAAGGGCAGCTCCATGTGGGTGTGGGCGTCGACACCGCCCGGGATGACGTACTTGCCGGTGGCGTCGATGACGCGCCCGGCGGTGAAGGCCTCGGCCGCCGGGGTGCCGGAGGCGGCGAGGGCGGCGATGCGGCCGTCCTCGATCAGGACGTCGGCGTGGATCTCGTCGGACGCGGTGATGACGAGACCACCGCGGATGACGGTACGGCTGCTCATGGTCCCTCTCCTGTCAGGGTGGGCGCTGCTGTCAGGGCGCGGTCAGCGGCGTGTACGCCCCCGGCGCCCGGTCGCGGTAGAACTGCCAGCGGTCGCGGACCTCGCGCAGCCTCGCCAGGTCGAGGTCGCGGACGACGAGTTCGGTCTCCTTGTCGCTCGCCGGCTCGCCGACGAACCGGGCCTCCGGGTCCACGAAGTAGGTGGTGCCGTAGAAGTCGTTGTCGCCCAGGTCCTCCACGCCGACCCGGTTGATCGCCCCGACGAAGTACTCGTTGGCGACGGCCGCCGCCGGCTGCTCCAGCTGCCACAGGTAGCGGGACAGGCCGCGCGAGGTGGCCGAGGGGTTGAAGACGATCTCGGCGCCGGCCAGGCCCAGCGCCCGCCAGCCCTCCGGGAAGTGGCGGTCGTAGCAGATGTAGACGCCGATCCGGCCGGCGGCCGTGTCGAAGACGGGCCAGCCGCTGTTGCCGGGCCGGAAGTAGAACTTCTCCCAGAAGCCCTGCACTTGGGGGATGTGGGTCTTGCGGTACTTGCCGAGGTAGGAGCCGTCCGCGTCGATCACGGCCGCCGTGTTGTACAGGACGCCGGGCTGCTCCTCCTCGTACATGGGCAGGACGAGGACGATACCCAGTTCGCGGGCGAGGGCCTGGAAGCGCCGGACGGTGGGACCGTCCGGCACGCGCTCGGCGTACTCGTAGAAGGCCTTGTCCTGCACCTGGCAGAAGTAGGGGCCGTAGAACAGCTCCTGGAAGCACAGGACCTGGGCGCCCTGCGCGGCCGCGTCGCGGGCCGCCTGCTCGTGGACCTGGATCATCGACTCCTTGTCGCCGGTCCAGGCGGTCTGGAAGAGGGCGGCACGGATCACTCGGCTCATCGGGACCTCCGGTAGCTCGGTGTACGGCGAGCGTAGGAAGCCCGGACGGGCCGTTCGACGGGCAGCGTGTCACGTCTGCGGGCCGCGGGCGTGCCACCGTGTCACGAGTGCGTGGGCCCATGTTTCACCGCCGTTTTCCCAGGTCGTCTCATGTTTCACCCCTGTTGCGCGTCGTGCGCGAGGAGCGCGATGTGCACGGAGGCCGCCTGTTCGAAGTCGTCCAGGTCGACGCCGAGGCGCACCTGTATGGCCTCCAGGCGCCGGTAGAGGGCGGGCCGGGAGACGTGGTGGAGCAGGGCGGTGCGGGACTTGTTGCGACCGGTCGCGAGATAGGTCCGCAGGACGTCCAGCAGCTCCGGTTCGGCCTCCCCCAGCAGCCCGTCCAGCTCGCGCTCGGCGAAGGACTGCACGTGCGGGTCGTCGCGCAGCAGCCGGACCAGCCCGCGCAGGTGCACGTCCCGGAGGCGGACGACGGCCGGCGGGCCGAGGGGGGCGAAGGAGCCGGCGACGGCGTCGGCCACGTGCCGGGCCTCTCGCAGCCCGGCGGGCACGTCGTCCCAGTCGGTGCGCGGATCGGCGGCGGCGACCACGGCGGCAGGCGCCCCGGTCTCGGTGCGCAGCCGGGCCGCGAAGTGGGCGGTGAGGGCCTCGGCGTGCTGGTCGCGGGCGAGGCTGAGCAGGACGGCGGTGACCGGGCCGGCCAGTTCGGCGACCAGCCCGGGCAGCCCCAGCACCCGCAGGACGCGGTCGAGCCGGGCCGGGTCGGCGTCCGGCACCACGAGCGGGACGAAGGTCCGCCGGTTGACCGGCAGCCCCGCCGCCCGCGCCCGCGGCAGCAGCTGCCGCGCGGGTACGGCGCCTTCGGCGAGGTCGGTCAGCAGGCTCTGCGCGGACTGTTCCTCCCAGGTGCGGGCGGAGCCGCCGCCGAGCATGCGGTGCAGCACGAGCGCCTCGGCCGCCCGGTCGGCGAGCAGGCGGCCGGTGGCCGGATCGCCCCGGTGCCCGCACAGCAGCAGCCGGCCCCACCGCTCCCCGTGCCCGCCGAGTTCGGCGCGGATCCAGCCGTCGCCCGCGCCGCCGCCCGCCTGCCGGGCGACGCGCTCCCAGTCGCGCAGCACGTCGTCGACCGCGGACCGCTCCCCCGCCGTCGCGAGGACGCGGTGGGCGAGGTTGGTGACGACGACCGGGCAGCCGCTGTGCCGGGCGACCTCGTCGAGCAGTCGCTGCAGCGGGGCACCGGCCGTGATCAGTCCGGTCAGTGCGGTGCGCACGGCCTCCGACAGGCTGACGGCGGCGAACTTCCGGCGCACCAGCCTGCACTGGACCTCCTCCGTGAGCTCGGCGAAGGGGAAGGGCCGGTGCAGGACGACCATCGGCAGCCCGCACCGCTCGGCGGCCCGGCGCATCACCTCGGGCGGCGCGGGGAAGGCCCGCCCGAGGCCGAGCACGAGGGCCGAGGCCTCGGCCCGGTGCAGGGAGCGGACGTACTCGGCCTGCTTGGCCTCGTCCCCGGCGAGCAGCACACCGGTGGTGAGCACCATCTCGCCTCCGCTGAGCATCACACCGACGTCGGCGGCCTCGGCGACGTGCACCCAGCGCACCGGCCGGTCCAGTTGCCCGGCCCCGGCCACCACCTCGGGTTCTCCGGCGAGCACCCGTTCCAGGGTGAGCACCTGGCGGACGGAGAGGGCGGGTTCGGGCGGCTGCCAGCCGGTGTGCCGGGACTCCGAGGTGGTGGTCATCGCCGTCAACCCACTCCCTAGTACGTGCTCCTCAGCGCGTGTTCGAGGATCGCCGCGCCCTCCTCGGCCTCCGCGACGGTCAGCGACAGCGGCGGGGCGATGCGCAGGGCGCTGGTGTTGTGGCCGCCGCCCTTGCCGATGAGCAGTCCGCCCTCGCGGGCCGCCTCCAGCACGGCGGCGGCCGCCCGCGGGTCGGCCTCGTCCGTGCCGGGACGGACCAGCTCGATGCCGATCATCAGTCCGCGTCCTCGCACCTCACGCACGCCGGGCAGTTGGGCGGCGACGGCCCGCAGGCGCTCGATGAGCAGGCCGCCGACCCGGCGGGCGTTGCCCTGGAGGTCGTGTTCGAGGAGGTAGGCCAGGTTGGCGAGACCGGCGGCCATGGTGATCTGGGTGCCGCCGAAGGTCGAGATGCTGTTGGCGTCCAGGCAGTTCATGATCTCGGCGCGGGCGATGACGCCGCCGACCGACATGCCGTTGCCGATGCCCTTGGCGAAGGTGACGAGGTCCGGTGGGCCGCTGCGGGCGTGCGCCTGCCAGCCCCAGAAGTGCTCCCCGGTGCGGCCCCAGCCGGTCTGCACCTCGTCGGCGATCCAGAGGACGCCGTGCTCCGTCAGGATGTCGCGGAAGGCGGCGTAGAGGCCGTCGGGCGGGGAGGTGAATCCGCCGACGCCCTGGATGGGTTCGGCGATCAGCGCGGCGGGCGGGCGGGTGTGGCCGAGGATGTCCCTCAGGTCGGCGACGCAGGCGTCGATGAAGGCGCGGTCGTCGAGGTGGGCGTACGGGCCCCGGGTGCGGACGCCGCCGTGGACGTACAGGGTCTGCAGCGGGGACAGCGAGGTCGGGGACCAGCCGCGGTTGCCGGTGACGCCGACCGTGCTGAAGGACCGGCCGTGGTAGCTGTTGCGCATGGCCAGGACGGTGTTGCTGCGCCGGTGGGTGGTGGCGAGCAGCAGGGCGGTGTCGTTGGCCTCGGTGCCGGAGGTGGTGAAGAACACGCGGGCGTCCGGGATGCCGCTCACCTTGGCGATGCGCTCGGCGAGTTCGACCATGGGCCGGTTGAGGTAGAGGGTCGAGGAGTGGATGATGCGGCCGGCCTGCTCGCCGACCGCCTTGGTCACCTCGGGCAGGGCGTGCGCGGTCATCGTCGTCAGGATGCCGCCGAAGAAGTCCAGGTACTTGTTGCCGGCGGAGTCCCAGACGTGCCGGCCTTCCCCGTGGCTGATCTCCAGGGGCTCGTCGTAGTAGAGGGCGAGCCAGTCGGGCAGGACGTTGCGGTGGCGGGCGTACAGGTCGTTCACGGCTGCACCAGTCCTTCGTAGGCGTCGGGGCGGCGGTCGCGGTAGAAGGCCCACTGCTGCCGTACTTCCTCGACGAGGTCGAAGTCGAGGTCGCGGACGAGGAGTTCCTCCGTCCTGTCGCTCGCGACGTCGCCGACGAACCGGCCGCGCGGGTCGACGAAGTAGCTGGTGCCGTAGAAGTCGTTGTCGCCGTACTCCTCCTGTCCCACCCGGTTGATGGCGGCGACGAAGTACTCGTTGGCGACGGCCGCGGCGGGCTGCTCCAGCTGCCAGAGGTAGGCGGACAGGCCACGGTGGGTGGCGGAGGGGTTGTAGACCAACTGGGCTCCGTTGAGTCCCAGTTGCCGCCAGCCCTCGGGGAAGTGCCGGTCGTAGCAGATGTAGACGCCCACCTTGCCGACGGCGGTGTCGAAGACGGGCCAGCCCAGGTTGCCGGGTTTGAAGTAGTACTTCTCCCAGAAGCCCTTCACCTGCGGGATGTGGTGCTTGCGGTACTTGCCGAGGCAGGTGCCGTCGGCGTCGATGACGGCGGCGGTGTTGTAGTAGAAGCCGGACTGCTCGACCTCGAAGACGGGGACGACGATCACCATGCCGGTCTCGCGCGCTAGCGCCCGCATCCGGCTGACGGTCGGGCCGTCGGGCACCGGTTCGGCCCAGCGGTAGTGCTCCGGCTCCTGGACCTGGCAGAAGTAGGGGGCGTTGAAGACTTCCTGGAACCCGATGATCCTCGCGCCCCGGCGGGCCGCCTCGCGGGCGTGCTCCTCGTGCTTCGCCACCATGGACTCGGTGTCGCCGGTCCAGGTGGCCTGGACCAGAGCGGCGCGGACGACGTTGGCCATGAGGTGCTCCTTCGACGCGACGTCAGAGCCTCTACGCCCGTAGAGCAGGCCGTAGAGGCACGAAAGTAAGCCTCCGCGGGGCCCTTGCCAAGACCATCGTCGTCAAGCCGCGGAGTCGATCATGTTTCACACTCCTGTGGGTGAGCCGGGAGGCCGGTGACGGGGTGGACCGGGGCATACCGGGACGAGGGCAACGGTAGCCGGTGGCGCACGGGACGGACGGGGGCGGCGCGGCTCTCTGCGGAGGGCGGCCGGCTTCGTCTGCCGGGTGCAGTGGGGGCCCGATGCCGGGGGCGGTGGGAGCCCGATGCCGGGGGCGGTGGGGGCCCGATGCCGGGGGCGGTGGGAGCCCGATGCCGGGGGCGGTGGGAGCCCGATGGCTGTGGTGGGGGCCGATGCCGGGTGCGGGTCGTGGTGCCCGTCGCGCGGTTCCCCGCGCCCCCGAGAGGGCCGGCCGCGCCGTTCATGGGGTGTGCCCGGCGACCCGCAGGGCGTGCACGAGATCCCAGTGCCGTTCGTCGGAGACGGTGTGCGCGGCCTCCAGCAGGAGGGGCACGAGGCGCCCCGGGTCGGCGGCCGCGCTCCGGGCGGCCTCCTCGGGGGCGCGGACGCGCACGTAGGCGTCCAGCAGGACCCGCACCTCGCGCCGGCGGCCCTCGCCGTCCAGCCGCAGCACCGCGGCGCCGATCTGCTCGGCGGGCCGTGCCACGCCCTGCCGCAGCATCTGCCGCCCGTCGGTGTCCCGCCCGGCCGCGGCCAGTGCGTCGGCGGCGGCGACCAGCCGTTCGGCGGGCAGTGCGGCGGCCTCCCACAGCAGGGTGGCCCAGTCGGCGCCGAGCCCGGCCCGGTGCAGGGCGTCCGCGAGCAGCGGGAGGCGGGCGGCGGGCCATCCCGTGGCCTCCACCAGCAGCACGTGCGCCTCCCCGCTGCGCCCCTCGGCCCTCAGCCGCGCCAGCCGCGCCACGGCCCCGTCGACGGCCGCGCCCGCGCCGGCGTCCGCGGCGACGGGGGCCGGCGCCGCCTCGGCCGCCGGCGCCGCTCCGGCGAACCGCGCCCCGCGCGGCGTACGGCTCCCGCCGGCATCCTCCTCCGCCGCCACGGTCCCGGACGCCTCCGGGACGGCCACGGGAGCGGCCCCGTCCTCGGCCATCCCGGCGAACCGGGCACTTCCGCGACGGCGCTTGCGGGGTTTCGCGGGGGCGGGGGCCGCTTCCGCGGTGGGCGCGGGGGATGTTCGGCTGCCGGAACCGCCGGGTGCGGCGACAGCGGCCGGGACGGCTGGACCGGCGGGGGTGCCGACGCGGTCGGACGGGACGGTCGGGCTCGCCCCGCGCCCGGAAGGAACCTGTCCGGCCGGGTCCGTCCCGTGCGGATGCGACACCTCGTCCACGGGCCCGGCCCGGTAGGCACCACCCGGCTCACCGGCCGCAGCCGCCCGCCGGCCCGGGACGGATCGCGGAAACCCGCCGTCCGGCGCGACGCCCGGGTCACCGCTCACCCCGTTCCCGGGAAGAACATGGCCGGCCGGGTCCGTCCCGTGCGGATGCGACACCTCGTCCACGGGCCCGGCCCGGTACCGGCGGCCCGGCTCGCGGGCGGGGGCCGTCTGCTGGGCCGGGGCTGCCCGCGGGTGCCGGCCGGCCGGCGCGGCGCGAGGCTCGGGGGTCGCTGCGTGCCGCAACCCGGCCAGCCGCGCCCGTAGTTCGGCGCAGCGGGCGGTGGCGCGTTCATGGTCGTCCTGGACCCAGGCGAGGTCGGTGCGCAGGGACTCCACCTCCTCCGGGGAGGCCGGTGCCGACAGCCGGTGCTCGAGTCCGGCGCGGCGTTCGGCGGCGTACCGCTGTTCGCGGAGCATGACGTCGAGGCGGTCGGCCAGGACGTCCCCGGCGCCGGGCCGGGCGTCGTGCGCGGCGAGGGCGGCGGCGTGCAGCGTGCGGGCCCGTTCCCCCTCGGCGGCCGCCGCCGCGGGGCCGTACGCCGCCCCGAGGTCCCGCAACAGGGCTTCCACGACGTCCCACGGCGGCACCTCGTACCCGTCCAGGCAGGCCCGCATGCCCTCGGGGTCGCGTCGCCAGAAGACCCCGCACCAGCCCGCACCCGGGTCGAGACGCGCCACGAGGCCGTCCAGGTAGCCCGCGAACAGCCTTACCTCCGCGGGGAGTTGATCCACCGCCATCGCCCAGCTCCCGCCCGACCGCCAGCATTCCGGTCGGTAGGCAACACCAGTCGTGTTACGGGCCTGCTACGCAGAGTTTTCCGGCAGTGCGCGAGCGGCTCAGCACGGGAGGGCGGCCACCGCGAGCACGGGTCAGGCGGCCACCGGCACGCACATCGCGGCCAGCTCGTCCATGGACAGGCCGAGCACCGCGGCCAGCGCGGCCACCGTGAAGAACGCCGGGGTCGGCGCCCGCCCGGTCTCGATCTTGCGGAGCGTCTCCGCCGAGACGCCCGCCTCGGCGGCGACCTGGGCCATGCTCCGGCCGCCGCGCGCCTCGCGCAGCAACAGCCCGAGCCGCTCGCCGCGTTCGCGCTCTTCGGGGGTGAGGGGGGTGCGCACCATGCCGCCCATTCTAATACCGCCCCACGCCGCCGCCCCCTATTCAAATACCGGTATAGTAATTGGCATGGTGGAACTGAAGACGGACGCGTCGATCGACGCGATGCACGCGGCGGGCCAGGTCGTCGGGCGGGCCCTGACGGCCGTCCGGGAGGCCGCACGGGTCGGCGTCTCCCTGCTGGAGCTGGACGAGGTGGCGCGGGAGGTGCTGCGCGAGGCAGGGGCGTCCTCGCCGTTCCTCGGCTACCGTCCCTCCTTCGCGGCGACGCCCTTCCCGGCGGTGATCTGCGCCTCGGTCAACGACGCGATCGTCCACGGCATCCCGACCGGATACCGGCTGCGCGACGCGGACCTGGTCTCCGTCGACTGCGGCGCCGTACTGGACGGCTGGGCCGGCGACTCGGCGATCAGCTTCACGGTGGGCCGCGCGCGCCCGGCGGACCTCCGGCTGATCGGCACGGCCGAGCGGGCGCTCGCGGCGGGCATCGGGGCGGCCGTCGCCGGCAACCGCGTCGGCGACATCGCGCACGCGGTCGGCCGGGTGTGCCGGACGGCCGGCTACGGCATCCCGCAGGGCTTCGGCGGCCACGGGATCGGCCGCCGCATGCACGAGGACCCCGGCATCCCGAACGAGGGCCGCCCCGGTCGCGGTCTCCCCCTGCGCCCCGGCATGGTCATCGCCATCGAGCCCATGCTGATCGCGAGCGGCGCCGACGCCTACCACGAGGCGCCCGACGGCTGGACCCTGCGCGCCTCCGACGGCTCGCGGGCGGCCCACGTGGAGCACACGGTGGCGATCACGGACGACGGTCCCCGGATCCTCACGGCCCGGGAGCCGGCCTGACGGCTCCCGGCGTCGGCGGGCATGCCCGCACGGGCTGACCGTCGCCGCGGACATGCCCGCACCGGCGATCCGTCGCCGCGGACATGCCCGCACCGGCGGATCGTGTCATCGTGGGCATGGGCCTCACGCCCCGGGTTACCCGGCCGCTCCGTACGTCGCCAGCGAAGGAACGGAACGCCATGACCAACGGCTACCCTCCTGACCCCTTCGGTGATTTCCTGGCCCGCTTCTTCGCCGGAGCCGTCGGCGGGCCCGGCCGTCCCCGCCACATCGACATCGGCCGCCTGCTCAGCCAACCGGCCCGGGAGCTGGTCCGAGGGGCCGCCCAGTACGCCGCCGAGCACGGCAGCAGGGACCTGGACACCCAGCACCTGCTGCGCGCGGCGCTCTCCACAGAGCCCACCCGCAGTCTGCTGAGCCGGGCGGGAGCGGACCCGGACTCGCTCGCGACGGAGATCGACGACCGGGCCGGCCCCGTCCAGCATCCGCCGGGCGAGGTGCCGCCGCCGACGTCGCTGTCACTGACCCCCGCCGTCAAGCGGGCCCTGCTGGACGCGCACGACATGGCGCGGTCGAGCGGCGCCGGGTACATCGGCCCGGAGCACGTGCTGAGCGCGCTGGCCGCGAACCCGGACTCGGCCGCCGGGCACATCCTCCACGCGGCCCGCTACTCGGCGGGCGCCCTGCCGCCGGAGGCCGCCGAGACCGCGCCGGCCCGGCCGGAGCGCCAGCGGCCCACCTCCACGCCCACGCTGGACAAGTACGGCCGCGATCTGACCGACCTGGCCCGGCAGGGCGGCATCGACCCGGTCATCGGCCGGGACTCGGAGATCGAGCAGACCATCGAGGTGCTGTCGCGGCGCGGCAAGAACAACCCCGTGCTCATCGGTGACGCGGGCGTCGGCAAGACCGCCATCGTGGAGGGCCTCGCGCAGCGGATCGCCGACGACGACGTGCCGGACGTGCTGGCCGGACGCCGGGTGGTCGCGCTGGACCTCACCGGGGTCGTGGCCGGCACCCGCTACCGGGGCGACTTCGAGGAGCGCCTGAACAACATCGTGGAGGAGATCCGCGCCCACTCCGACCGGCTGATCGTGTTCATCGACGAGCTGCACACCGTGGTGGGCGCGGGCTCCGGCGGCGAGGGCGGCGCGATGGACGCCGGCAACATCCTCAAGCCGGCCCTCGCCCGCGGCGAGCTGCACATCGTGGGCGCGACCACGCTGGAGGAGTTCCGCCGGATCGAGAAGGACGCGGCGCTGGCCCGCCGGTTCCAGCCGGTCCTGGTGCCCGAGCCGACCGTCGAGGACACCATCGAGATCCTGCGCGGTCTGCGCGACCGGTACGAGGCGCACCACCAGGTCCGCTACTCCGACGAGGCGCTGGTCGCAGCCGTGGAGCTGTCGGACCGGTACCTCACCGACCGGCGGCTGCCGGACAAGGCGATCGACCTGATCGACCAGGCGGGCGCGCGGGTCCGGCTCGGCGCCCGTACGAAGGGCACGGACGTGCGCGCGATGGAGCGCGAGGCCGAACAGCTGGCCCGGGACAAGGACCAGGCGGTCGCGGACGAGGACTACGAGCAGGCCAAGCAGCTGCGCGACCGCATCGGCGAGCTGAGGCAGCGGATCACCGAGGCGAGCGGCGACGAGAAGGCCGACGAGGGGCTGGACCTGGAGGTGACGGCCGAGGCCATCGCCGAGGTGGTGTCCCGGCAGACCGGCATCCCGGTCAGCCGGCTGACCCAGGAGGAGAAGGAGCGGCTGCTCGGGCTGGAGGAGCACCTGCACCAGCGGGTGGTCGGCCAGGATGAGGCCGTCGGCGTGGTCGCCGAGGCCGTGCTGCGCTCCCGCGCGGGGCTCGCCAGCCCCCGCCGTCCGATCGGCAGCTTCCTCTTCCTCGGTCCGACCGGCGTCGGCAAGACCGAGCTGGCCCGGGCGCTGGCCGAGGCCCTGTTCGGCAGCGAGGACCGCATGGTCCGGCTGGACATGAGCGAGTACCAGGAGCGGCACACCGTGTCCCGGCTGGTGGGCGCCCCGCCCGGGTACGTCGGCCACGAGGAGGCCGGGCAGCTCACCGAGGTGGTGCGCAGGCACCCGTACTCGCTGCTCCTGCTGGACGAGGTGGAGAAGGCGCACCCGGACGTGTTCAACATCCTGCTGCAGGTGCTGGACGACGGCCGGCTGACCGACTCCCAGGGCCGGACCGTGGACTTCACGAACACGGTCATCGTCATGACGAGCAATCTCGGCTCGGAGGCGATCACCCGGCGCGGCGCCGGGATCGGGTTCGGGCCGGGGGGCGCGGACGCCGACGAGGAGGCGCGCCGCGAGCGGATCCTGCGGCCGCTGCGCGAGCACTTCCGTCCGGAGTTCCTCAACCGCATCGACGAGATCGTGGTCTTCCGGCAGCTGACGAGCGACCAGCTGCGGCGGATAACGGACCTGCTGCTGGAGGGCACCCGGCGGATGCTGAACGGGCAGGGCGTCCGGGTCGAGTTCACGACCGCGGCCGTGGACTGGCTCGCCGAGCGCGGCTACCAGCCGGAGTACGGCGCCCGGCCGCTGCGCCGCACCATCCAGCGGGAGGTGGACAACCAGCTCTCCCGGCTGCTGCTGGGCGGCGCGATCGCCGAGGGCGGCCGGGTCACCGTGGACGTCAAGGACGGGCGGCTGGACTTCCGCACGGAGGAAAGCCCTCCGCCCGCGCCCGAGTTGTGAGCGGCGGTCCCCCGGCACGGATGCGCCGAAGCCCCCCGGCACGGATGCGCCGGGGGGCTTCGCGCGTGCCTACGGCGCCGGGTCCACCACCATCGCCGAGCCGCCGCCGCGCCTGACCTTCTCGGCGGCGGCCAGCCACTTGCCGCCGGGCAGCCGTTGCACGCCGGTCGCCGCGCCGATCTCCGGGTTCTGCTTGAAGCCGTGCCCGAGCGCTTCCAGCTGTTTCCTCAGGTCGGAGTCGTACAGGGCGGGTTCGAGTTCGGTCTGGGCCGCGTTGCGCTGGCTGGCGCGGGGTGCGGCGATCGCGTCGACCAGCGGAAGGCGCCGGTCCAGGAACCCGGTGAGGGTCTGCAGCACCGTGGTGATGATGGTCGCGCCGCCGGGCGAACCGAGCGCCACCACGGGCCGGTTGTGCCGGTCCAGGACGATCGTCGGCGAGATCGACGAGCGCGGCCGCTTGCCCGGGCCCGGCAGGTTCGGGTCGTGCACGGCCGGGTTGGCCGGGACGAAGGAGAAGTCGGTCAGCTCGTTGTTGAGCAGGAAGCCCCGGCCGGGCACGGTGATGCCGCTGCCGCCGGTCTGCTCGATGGTGAGCGTGTAGGAGACGACGTTGCCCCACTTGTCGGCCACGGTCAGGTGGGTGGTGTTCTCGCCCTCGTACGTCGTCGGAGCCGCCGCCGCGCCCTTGCCGCAGGCGGCGGGGTGCCGCGGGTCGCCGGGCGCGACCGGGCTGGTGAGCACCGTGTCGTCCTTGATCAGGCAGGCGCGCGAGTCGGCGAACCGCTGCGACAGCAGCTGCTTCGTCGGCACGTCCTCGAAGGCGGGGTCGCCGACCCAGCGCCCGCGGTCGGCGAACGCGATCCGGCTCGCCTCGATGAAGTGGTGCAGGTACTGCGCCTCGCTCGCCTTGGAGAGGTCGGTCCCCTCCAGGATGTTGAGGGCCTCGCCGACCGTCGTGCCGCCTGAGGAGGAGGGGGCGATGGAGTACACGTTCAGGCCGCGGTAGGAGGCCCTGGTGGGCGCCTGGAGCTTGGCGCGGTAGACCGCGAGGTCCTTCTCGGCCAGCTTGCCGGGGCGGGCGTTCCAGCCGGAGGCGGGGTCCACGGGCGGGTGCTCGACCGTCTTGACGATGTCGTCGCCGATGTCGCCGCGGTAGACGGCGCCGATGCCCTTGCTGCCCAGCTCCTCGTAGGTGCGTGCGAGTTCGGGGTTCCTGAACGTCGAGCCGACGACCGGGAGCCGCCCGCCCGGCAGGAACAGCTTCGCGGTGTCCGGGAAGTAGCGGAACCGGGTCTCGTTGGAGGCGGTCTGCGAGCGGAAGGTGTCGTCCACGGTGAAGCCGTCGCGGGCGATCCGCTCGGCGGGCCGGAGGACCGCGCCGAGTTTCCTGCTGCCCCACTCCTCCAGTGCCTTCTGCCAGGTGGCGGGTGTGCCCGGGGTGCCGACGCCCAGTCCGCTGCTGACGGCGTCGGCGAAGGCGAGCGGCTTGCCGTTCTCCGTGAACAGGTCGGCGTCGGCGGACAGCGGCGCGGTCTCGCGGCCGTCGATGGTGTGCACCGTACGGGACCGGGCGTCGTAGTACACGAAGTAGCCGCCACCGCCGATGCCGGCGGAGTAGGGCTCGGTGACGCCGAGCGCGGCGGCCGTGGCGACGGCCGCGTCGACCGCGTTGCCGCCGTGGCGGAGCACCTCGATGCCGGCGGCGGAGGCGTCCGCGTCGACACTGGCCACGGCGCCGCCGTAGCCGACGGCCACGGGAACCTTGGGGCCGGCCCCGCCCGTTGTCGCGGCGGGTGGCGCCGCCGCCCCCACCGACACCACGGCGGCCGACACCGCCAGCACCGCCAGTCTCCGCGTACCTGGACGACCCATCCGAACCTCCCGCCGGGACAGTCCGCGCAGCGTAACCAGATTGCCGTAGTACCGACAGTACGCCTCGGCCGTCCGCCACACGACCGTCACACATCGAACTGGGGTGCCAGGCCGCCGTCCGGGCCCGCTAGCATGCGCGGCCATGAACGACGACGTGCGCAACATCGTCCTGGGCGTCATAGCGGCAGGCGTCTCGGCCGCGCTGGGCTGGGTCGCCCGCACCTACCTGTGGCGGCGCAAACTGCGGCGCCAGCAGCGGTTCTTCGGGCTGCCGGACCATGCGGAGTCGCTGCTGGTGGTCAACCGCAACGCGGGCGGGCCGGAGCTGTCGGTGATGCGGCACGACGTGTTCGCCCTGCTGGAGCTCTCGGCGCTCATCAAGGACTGCAACGCGCACGCGCGGGTCGTGGCGCACGACGCGGCCCAGCAGGGGATCGGCGAGCGCACGGAGTTCTGCCTGGGGGGTCCCGTCTCCAACCGCCGGATGGCCGCGCACCTGACCTCCCTGCTGCCGGGCGTGCACGTCGACGTCGAGGCGGAGACGGGTCCGCAGGCCGGGGCCTTCCGGATCGGCGGGGAGGACTACCGCGTGGACGGCGGCCGCAGCGAGTACGCGCTGCTGGCCCGGCTGACCACGGGCGGCCGGGCCGACAGCCGCCCGGTGTTCCTGTTCTGCGGCCAGCGCGCGATCACCAACCAGGCCGCCACCCGCTACCTCGCGCGCAACCACGAGCGGCTCGCCCGCAAGCACGGCGACGGCTCCTTCGTCCTGCTGCTGAAGGTGGTCAACTCCGAGGCGTACGGCCCCGACGTGGTCGAGCTGGTGGCGGACGTGACCCGGGCGGCGCGCACCCCCCTGCCGGAGACCGCCGCCGCTTAGCCTTCAACAGTCCCTGTTCTCAACAACCTTTACCCGCACGTAACTTACCGACGGGTTACTTGCGGTAAGGGCTCAGGGTTACTGTCGGGTCACTTTGCACGCACATGTGAAGGAGTGACCCCATGGGACATGGTCGCAGCACCCTGCGCACCCCGGCCGCCGCGGCCCTCTCGGCGGCCCTCGTCGCCGGCACCGTGGCCGGCCTCGCGCCGGCCGCACAGGCCGCACCGTCGATCCGCTTCGTGGACATCACGGGCGACGGCGGCACCGTACTGAAGGCGAACGTCCTCACCCCCGCGGGCGCCGACGGCTCGCACGACTACCCGCTCATCGTGCTGCCCACGAGCTGGGCCCTGCCTCAGGCCGAGTACCTCGCGCAGGCCCGGAAGCTCGCCGACCGCGGCTATGTGGTGCTCACCTACAACGTGCGCGGCTTCTGGCAGTCCGGGGGCCGGATAGAAGTGGCCGGTCCGCCCGACACAGCGGACGCCTCCAAGGTCATCGACTGGGCCCTCGAGCACACCCCCGCCGACCCGCGGCACATCGGCATGGCAGGCGTGTCGTACGGCGCCGGGATCAGCCTGCTCGCCGCGGCCCACGACAAGCGCATCAAGGCCGTGGCCGCGCTCAGCGGATGGGCCGACCTGATCGACTCGATCTACTCGGGCCGCACCCAGCACCTCCAGGCGGCAGCCGTACTGGACGGCGCGGCGACCCTCACCGGCCGCGAGAGCGACGAGCTGCGCGCCATCTTCGACAACCTCTACTCCTCGAACCTCAGCAAGGAACAGGAGATGATCGACTGGGGGAAGAAACGCTCCGTCGCCACCTATCTCGACCAGCTCAACAGCAACGGCGCCGCCGTGATGCTGGCCAACGCCTGGGGCGACACCGTCTTCCCGGCGAACCAGTACGCCGGCTTCTACGAGAAGCTGACCGGCCCCAAGCGGCTCCAGCTGCGCCCCGGCGACCACGCCACCGCCGAGCTGACCGGCCTGTTCGGGCTGCCCAACGACGTGTGGACGGACACCGAGCGCTGGTTCGACCACTACCTGAAGGGCGCCGACAACGGCGTCGACAAGGAGCAGCCGGTCCGGCTGAAGTCCCGTAGCGCGGAGGGGTACGAGGGCTATCCGGACTGGAAGTCGGTCGCCGCGACCCGGCGGAAGGTCGCGCTCGCGGGCTCCACCACCATCCACGCGAACGTCGACTCCGGCGCGGACGGCGGCATCGTCTTCCTGTCCAGCATCCTGGACCAGGTCGCCCAGCTGCCGCCGATCGCCTCGATGCCGCTGCTGCCGCGCCGCTGGGCGGCGGTGTGGCAGTCGGAGCGGTACGGCACGGCCCAGCACGTGCGCGGCACGGCGAGCCTGCACACCACGCTGACCCCGACCGACGAGAGCGGCACCCTGGTCGCCTACCTGTACGACGTGGGCCCGCTCGGAATCGGCAGACTGGTCACCCACGCGCCCTACAGCTGGCACGGACGGACGCCGGGCGAGCCGTTCGGCGTCGACCTGGACCTGTTCTCCACGGCCTACGACGTTCCCGCCGGCCACCGCCTGGCGCTCGTGGTCGACACCGTCGACCCGCTGTACGCCGAGCACAACCCGTCCGGCGCGCAGCTGACCTTCTCCTCGCCCTCGGACGACCCGTCGTACGTGTCCGTCCCGTTGCGCGAGCAGTGATCTCCGGCTGCCGCCGGACGAGCATGGCCCGTGTCAACTGCCGTCCCCCTACGGTCGCGGGGCCGTGGGGGGCTCCCCACCCGGCAGCAGTGTCCCGTACTCGGCCGTGGTGACTGCCACGGCCTCGGTCTTGGGACTGCGCTGCTCCCGGCGGGACACCCAGCGGGCGAACCACGAGAGCAGCATGCACATCCCGATGTAGATCGGCGAGATCACCATCACCACGGGGATGAACGGCAAATCGTAGTCGAGGTTCGACGCGATGAGTTTCCCGGCGTGGAGGAACTCCTCGTAGGTGATGAGGTAGCCGAGGCTGGTGTCCTTCAGCGCGACCACCAGCTGACTGATGATGGTGGGCAGCATGGCGCGTACGGCCTGCGGGACGAGGACGTACGCCATCACCTGCGTCTTGCGCATGCCCAGCGCGAACGCGGCCTCCCGCTGGCCGCGTTCGACGGCGTCGACGCCGGTGCGGAAGACCTCGGCGAGCACCGAGCCGTTGTAGAGGGTGAGTCCGGCGACCAGCGCGGTCAGCGGCTGCGCCTTCAGCGCCACGAAGATGAAGAAGATCATCACCAGTACGGGCATGGCGCGGAAGAACTCCACGACGAGCGTGGCCGCCCAGCGCACCGGCCGGTGGTCCGACAGCCGCCCGGCGGCCAGCAGCCCGCCGAGGGCCAGGGAGAGGACGGCGGCGAGCGCGAACGCCCTGAGGGTGTTGCCGAGCCCGCGCAGCAGCAGTCGCTGGATGCCCTTGTACTCGAAGGGCATCCACTTGGTGTACGCGAACTGCCCGGTATCGAACAGGAGGTAGCAGATCCAGGCGAGAAGGGCGAGGATGACGACGGTGGACAGCACTGCGTAGACGGCGTGCCGCCTGCGGGTGCGCGGGCCGGGGAGGTCGTAGAGCGCGGTGGCCTCGGTCATCGGGCGACCCCGTACCTGCGCTCCAGCACGTTGAACAGGGCGCTGATGGCGAGCGTGATGATCAGGTAGCCCACGGCGATCCAGACGAAGGTCCAGACGATGTTGTAGCCCAGCTCGTTGATGGTCTTGTAGGTGCCGAGCAGTTCGGTGACGCTGAAGGCGCCGGCGATCGCGGAGTTCTTGGCGAGCGCGATGAGCGTGGAGCCGACGGGCGGGATCACGGACCGGAACGCCTGCGGCAGCACGACCAGGTGCAGTGTCTGCCCGAAGTTCATGCCGAGGCTGCGGGCCGCCTCGCCCTGTCCCCTGGGCACGGTGTTGATGCCGGAGCGCAGCGCCTCGCAGATGAACGCCGAGGTGTAGCAGCCGAGGGCGAGGACCGCGAACACCTGGAAGGGCAGCACGAGCCCGAACCGGGGCAGGCCGAGCAGCACCGCGAAGAACAGCAGGGTGAGCGGGGTGTTGCGCAGCACGGTGACCCACACCGTCCCGAACACCCGCAGGGAGCCGACCGGGGCGACCCGGAAGGACGCCATCAGGAAGCCGAGGGCGAGCGCCAGCAGGGAGGAGTAGAAGGTGAGTTGGAGGGTGCCGAGGAAGCCCTCGACGTAGGTGGAGAAGTTGTCCTTCAGTACGTACATGCCGTCCTCGCTCAGCTCGCCGGGTAGCGGTCGATGGCGGGCGGGTGGGGTGCGGGCACGCCGGACAGGCCGAGCGTGGCGTCGTAGGCCTTCTTCCAGTCGCCGTTGGCCTCGCGGGCCCGCAGGGCGTCGTCGAGGGCGAAGCGCAGGGCGTTGTCGCCGTGCGGGACGCCGATGCCGTACGGCTCCTTGGAGAAGGGCCTGCCGACGACCTTGAGTTCGCCGGGGGCCTTGGCCGCGTAGCCGATGAGGATGGCGTCGTCGGTGGTGACGGCGTCGACCTGGTAGGTGAGTAGGTTGTCGACGCAGATGGAGTAGGTGTCGTAGGCGACCAGGACGGCCTTCGGGTAGTCGGCCTTGATGCGCTGGTACGGCGTCGAGCCGGTTGCCGAGCAGACGCGCTTGCCGGCGAGGTCGCGGGGGCCGTGGATGTCCTTCTCGTCCTTGCGGACCAGCAGGGACTGGCCGGCCAGGTAGTAGGGGCCGGCGAAGCCGACGAGCTTCTTGCGGCCCGGGTTGATGGTGTAGGTGCCGACGTAGTAGTCGACCTGGCCGTTCTGCAGGGCGGTCTCGCGGTTGGCGGAGGCGATGGTGCGGAAGCGGACGCTCTCGGGCGGGAAGCCCAGGGAGGCGGACAGCATCTTGGCGATCTCGATGTCGAAGCCGGAGTAGGTGCCGGTCGCGGGGTCCTTCTCGCCGAGATAGGGCTGGTCCTCCTTGGCGCCGACGACGAGGTGGCCGCGCTTCCTCGCACGGGTCCAGGTCCTCGAGTCGGGCAGGCTGAAGCCCTGGGCCACCTGGTAGTCCGGGAGCTTGTCGGCCGCGGGGCCCTTGCGGGGCGGGCTGCCCTCCTTGCCGCAGGCCGCGGCCAGCAGCGCGAGCAGTCCGGCCAGGGCGCACAGGGCGCGGGGCGCACGGGGGGCACCGACGGCGCGGGGCGCACGGGTGGTACGGGACATGGGCGCACTCCCCCGGTCAGTGCTTGAGGATCTTGGAGAGGAAGTCCTTGGCGCGGTCGCTGCCCGGGTTGGTGAAGAACCCCTCCGGGTCGCGGTCCTCGACGATGCGGCCGTCGGCCATGAAGACGACCCGGTTGGCGGAGGCCCGGGCGAAGCCCATCTCATGGGTGACGACGACCATGGTCATCCCCTCCCGGGCGAGCCCGCGCATGACCTCGAGCACCTCGTTGATCATCTCCGGGTCGAGGGCGGAGGTGGGCTCGTCGAAGAGCATCGCCTTTGGCTCCATGGCGAGGGCGCGGGCGATGGCGACGCGCTGCTGCTGGCCGCCGGAGAGCTGCGCCGGGTACTTGCCGGCGTGCGCCAGCAGGCCCACCCGGTCCAGCAGTTCCCGGGAGCGGCGGTCGGCGTCGTCCTTGCCGCGCCCGCGGACCTTGACCTGGGCGAGGGAGACGTTCTGCAGGACCGTCTTGTGCGCGAAGAGGTTGAAGGACTGGAAGACCATGCCGACCTCGGCGCGGAGCCGGGCGAGAGCCCTGCCCTCCTGGGGCAGCGGCCGGCCGTCGAGCGTGATGGTGCCGGACTCCACGGTCTCCAGCCGGTTGATCGTCCTGCACAGCGTCGACTTGCCCGACCCGGACGGGCCGATGACCACGACCACCTCTCCCCTGCCGACGGTGAGGTCGATGTCCCTGAGGACATGCAGCTCCCCGTAGTACTTGTTGACGCCCCGCAGTTCGATCAACGGATCGACGGCCATTCGCAGCCCTACCCACTCTCAGCTGTGTCGTGGTTGCCGCAAACTATCCAGACGGACGAGGGGCCGAGGGGCGACACGCACTTTCCGCGCATTAGCCGTATTTACGCCAGCAGGATGCCGAGGCTCGTCCCGGGGTCAGGTCTCGGTGATCTCCGCGTACAGCTGGGAGAGCTCGGGAACACCGCTCGCCGCCCAGTCCCGCCCGGCCGGCACCACCTCGACCTCGCGGCCCGAGGGGAGCCGTACGACGGGCTCGCCGCCGGAGCGGATCCGCCAGGCCGCGCCGGGCACGGTACGGACCACGACCGTGCCCAGGTAGAGCCCGGCGTCATTGCCCAGCCAGGGCAGCGTCTCCGCGTCGTCCCGCCAGCCCGGGACCATCTGGTCCAGGGCCTCCAGGGAAGCCGGGGTGTCGTCGAGGCGGACGCCGGCCCGGGCCGCCTGCGAGCGCAGCAGCTCGCACTCGGACAGCAGCGCGGCGACCGACTCCGGGTCGGCGGGCAGCGCCGTGCGGCCGTCCTTGCCGTGCCGGTGGCCCAGGAACGGAATGTTCATGGACCCAGGGTGGCATCACACGTCGAGGTCGACCACCACGGGCGCGTGGTCGGAGGCGCCCTTGCCCTTGCGCTCCTCGCGGTCGACGTAGGCGTCCTTGACGGCCCGGGCGAACGGCTCGTTGCCGTACACCAGGTCGATGCGCATGCCGCGGTTCTTCGGGAAGCACAGCTGGCGGTAGTCCCAGTACGTGAAGGGGTGCTCGTACTTGAGGGGGCGCGGCACGACGTCGTCCAGGCCGCTCTCGCGCAGCGCGGCCAGCGCGGCGCGCTCCGCCGGGGTGACGTGGGTGGAGCCCTCGAAGGCGGCCGCGTCGAAGACGTCGTCGTCGGTCGGCGCCACGTTGTAGTCGCCGAGCACGGCGAACGGGCGGCCGCCCTGCGCGTCGCCGTGCACGGCGGCCTTCAGTGCCTCGAACCACTGGAGCTTGTAGGCGTAGTGCGGATGGCCTACCTCTCGGCCGTTGGGCACGTACACCGACCAGACGCGGACCGGGCCGCAGGTCGCGGCGACGGCGCGCGGCTCGGTCACGCCGTCGTAGCCGGGGTCGCCGGGCAGGCCCCTGACCACGTCGTCGATGCCGACGCGGGAGAGCACCGCCACGCCGTTCCACCGGCCGGAGGCGTGCACCGCCGCCTCGTAGCCCAGCTCGCGCAGCTGCTCGAACGGGAACTGCTCCTCGGCGACCTTGGCCTCCTGGAGGCAGAGCACGTCGGTGCCGCTGCTCTCCAGCCAGGCCAGCAGCCTCGGGAGGCGGGCGGTGATCGAGTTCACGTTCCAGGTGGCGATGCGCATGTCCCCCAACCTACCCGGCGGGTGTGACAACGCCGGCGAGCGCGCTCAGACCCCCGCCGACGCCCCGGGGGCCAGCCGCAGGTGCTCCGCGCCGGCCAGCGCTCCGATCTGGCGGTCGTAGATCGGGCGGGCGAGGTCGGTGAGCAGGGCGTCGTGGACGTCGTAGGCGCGCTGCGGCTTGACCTCGCGGACGTAGTCGATCACCTCCGCGATCTTGTTCCAGGGGGCCATGACCGGCAGCATCAGCGTCTGCACCGGCCGGCCGGGGACGGTGAGGGCGTCGCCGGGGTGGAACACCCTGCCGTCGTCGATCAGGTAGCCGACGTTGGTGACGCGGGGGATGTCCGGGTGGATGACCGCGTGCAGCTCGCCATGGACCTGCACGTCGAAGCCGGCGGCGGTGAACGTGTCGCCGTGGCCGACGGTGTGCACGCGGCCCGGGAAGGCCGCGGCGATCCGGTCGGCGACGGACCTGAGCGTCCAGATCTCGGCCGCCGGGTCCGTCTCCAGGGCGGCCCGCAGCCGGCCCTCGTCGAAGTGGTCGGGATGCTCGTGGGTGACGAGGATCGCGTCCGCGCCGACCGCCGCGTCCTGCTCGCTGAACCCGCCGGGATCGATGACGAGCGTCCGCCCGTCCTTCTCCAGGCGGACGCAGGCGTGGGACTTCTTCGTGAGCTTCATGCCTCCCCATCCTGCCGCGCGGGACGCCGCGCGGTGGTCACCCGGCGGGCGTGGTCTCCTCGCGGATGACCTGCTGGGCCACCCGGAACGCGCCGCTCGCCGCCGGCACGCCGCAGTACACGGCCGCCTGGAGCAGCACCTCCTTGATCTCGTCCGGGGTGAGGCCGTTGCGCAGGGCCGCCCGGGTGTGGGCGGCCAGCTCCTCCAGGTGGCCGCCCGCGACCAGCGCGGTCAGCGTGACGCAGCTGCGGGTACGGCGGTCCAGGCCCGGCCGGTCCCAGATCTCGCCCCAAGCGTAGCGGGTGACGAACTCCTGGAAGTCCCCGGAGAACTCCCCGGCCTGCGCCAGCGCGTGGTCGACGTGCGCGTCGCCCAGCACCTCCCGGCGGGTCTTCAGCCCGGTCTCGTACCGGTCGGGCGGGCCGGCGGGCTGCGCCGGCACGGCGGCCGGGGCGATCTCCGCGACCGGCACGGCCTGCGGCGGGGCCTGGGGGGCCCGGACCGCAGGGGCCCCGCCCGGCAGGGCCGTCTGGCCCGTGTCGAAGGACTGCTGCCAGGCGGTGGAGAAGTGGTGCGCCAGCAGGTCGGTGACGGCGGCGGGCTGCTCGACCGGCACCAGGTGGGAGGCGCCCGGGACGACCGCGAGCCGGGCGTCGGGGATGCCGGCCACCAGGGTGCGGGCCTCGGCGGGCCCGGTGACCTGGTCGTCGCTGCCGACCAGCACCAGCGTCGGCACGCCCACCCGGCCCAGCTCGGGCCGCACGTCGAAGGTGGCGAGGGCTTCACAGGCGGCGATGTAGCAGCCCGGGTCGGTGGTGCGCACCATCTGCACCGCCCACTCGGTGATGGCGGGCTGGGCGGCGGAGAACCCGCCGGTGAACCAGCGCTCGGGCGCGGTCCGGGCGATCGGGTCGAGGCCGTTGGTGCGGACGATGACACCGCGCTGCCGGAACTCGTCGGCGGTTCCGAAGCGGGGCGAGGCCGCGACCAGCGCGAGCGAGGTGAGCCGTTCGGGGCGGCGCAGGGCCAGCTCGATGCCGATCGCGCCGCCGAGCGCGCAGCCGGCGTACCCGAAGCGCTGCACGCCGAGCGTGTCCAGCGTGGCCAGCAGCCGGGCGGTCAGCTCGGCGACCGAGCCGGCCGGGTGGGCGGGGGCGCCCCCGTGGCCCGGCAGGTCGAACCGGAAGACCCGCCACTGCCCCAGCAGTTCGGGGACCTGGCGGTCCCACATGTGCCATGTGGTACCCAGTGAGGGACCCAGGATCAGGACCGGGGCGTCTTCTGGCCCGTCAAAGCGGTATTGCAGGGTGTTCGGTGGTGTCTCACTCACGCCCCAGACCCTCTCACGTCTCACGACTGCCCCTATGACGTGGGTTGCGGCTGCACAGGTCTGACCAGGTGGAAGACCTCCCGGGCCGCGTAGCGCTTGAGGCTTCGGACTATCTCGCGCCGGGTCTTGCCCTCCTTGCTGCGGCGCTCGTAGTACTCCTGGGTGCGCGGGTCGACGCGCAGGCGGGTCTGCACGATCCGGTGCAGGGCCGCGTTGGCTTGCCGGTCGCCGCCGCGGTTGAGGCGACGGTACTGCCGACTGCCCGACGAACGCTCGACCGGGCTGACCCCGCACAGCGCCGCGAAAGACGCCTCACTGCCCAGGCGTTCCGGGTTGTCCCCGATGGTGATCAGCAGAGTGACGGCTGTGTCCGGACCGATGCCCACTACCTCAAGCAGCTGCGGAGCGTGGCGCTCCACCAGCCGGGTCAGGCGGCCTTCCAGCTCCCGGACTTCTTCGCTGAGCTGCCTGATGCGCCGGGCCAGGTGTCCCAGGGTGACGTGGGCAGCGTGAAGCACCGCTCCCCCGCCGATCTCGTGGTTCAGGCTGTCGTCGACGAGCCCGGCGCAGGTGCGGAAAAGTTCTGCGTTGCCCAGCCCGGCAAGTTCCTCTCTCAGCTGCGGATCGGCACGGATGAGGACAGCCTTGAGTTGGTTGATCGCCTGGGTGCGGGCCTTGACCGCCGAGTCCTTGGCCAGCTTGTACATGCGGGCGATCTCCACTGGCCCGTCGCCCGTCTTGGCCTGGGCGCGCGCCCACCCGCTGAGCACCGCCCGAGCCGCGTTCTCGGCATCGAGCGGGTCCGACTTGCCGCGCCGCCGGCGGTCGGCCCGGTCGAACCGATTGACATCGAAAACGTCCACACCCTGGGCCAGCAGGTAGCGGGACAGGGCCGCCCCGAAGGAACCGGTCCCTTCCACTCCGGCCCGCCGCACCGTACCCGACGCCCTGGCCCACCCCAGCAGGTTGCGGTAGCCAGCCGCGCTGGCCGGGAACTCCTGGGTGCCGATCACTTCCCCCACCAGGGAGATCACGGCGGCCACATGGGCATCCCGGTGCGTGTCCACTCCCAGGACCACCTCCCTCGCCGGCCGACGCCGACGAGGACGCGAAGCGGTGGACGTGCCGGTCATGCTCGTTCCCTTTCAGGCCGACGGCTTATCGCGTAGCCGGTAGCGGGCCGTACGGACGGTCAGAATCGTGATGGCGCCTTTCCGGCAAGCCCCTATCGAGACACGTCCATCAGCCCGAGACCAACAGTGCGCTGTCCCCTGGCCGGCGGTCGACACAGTGTGATCAGGACACCTCGGTCAGAGATCTCAGGAGTCAGACCCCGCCGTAGGACAGGCACCCACCTACGGTTCTCGGCCCAACCGGCCTCCAGCCACGTCAGCCCGCTCGTTCGAGCGATCGACCCGCAGGCGGGCGAACACGATGCGGTGGAGCGCGGCGTTGGCCTGCCGGTCGCCACCGCGGTTGAGGCGACGGAACTGCCGGCGTCCCTAGGAACGCTCGATAGCAGCCCTTCCGTCCTGGCCAGGTGCTCCGAGCGGAGCGGTCGTACAACACGCAGCCGAGGGAGTAGACGTCGGAGGCAGGCTGGGCGGGATGGCCCAGCCCGCGCTCCGGGGCCAGGTAGGCGGCGGAGCCGACGATCTTGCCGGTACCGTTTCCGAGGGGCCGGGGCCTCGGCGATGGCCGGCAGAGGTCCGGTGATGTCCCCGAGGCAAGCCACCCCGGGGCCGGCGATCGAAGTCGCTGTGGTCGGCCCACCCGGCCCCTCGCCCACGCCCCGCCATCCAGCCCGTCGAGGCATGGCGCGGCCGGGGCATGAGTCGCGGTACTCAGCTGTGGTGCGCTTCGCCGCGAACCACGCGCCCGGCAGCCGGTAGCGCTGGCTGCCCCAGTCCGACGCCTTCGGGCTGGCATCCATGCCACCAACAGGATCCGGAAAGTCTGTGTGACGCCGCCTCCAGTCGCTTACACGAATCCGATCAACCAACCACGACTTTATGGAGGCCAGCCCTGGGTCAGTACGCACCCCTGCGGTCACTCGTGGGCAGAATCCGCAAGTTGGTTGACAAGACCGTTCTTCTCCATGGCCGCGTGTATGCCGCTTCTACGCTGGCCTTCATGCGCGAAGTCGAATACCGGAGCAGTGGCGTTCCGTTGGAGGAGTATGAACTCACCCGCGGGGACCGCCGCCGGCAGAAGCAGAGCGAGGAGATCAGCGAGTCGGTTCGGCGTCAGGTCGAGGAGGACAACGCCAAATGACGGGCAGATCCGGCGAGGGCGGAGCGTCGCCGCCAGGCGTTCGAGAATGTCGCGAAGCTGATGCAGTCCTTCAAGAAGGCAGACCACGAAATCATGCGGTGGCGTGTCCGGTTGTACTGCGGCCACATCATCGAGACGGAGGCTCACTACACGTACACCGACCCCCTCTCCGCCGGGGCTAACGGCAGGCGATGCACTGAGTGCGGGGAAGACCGACAAACAATCGTGGCCTTCGAACCCATCGGACTGCGTTGCGAGCCACCGGAAGCAACAGAACCTCCACCTCCACCGCCCCCGAAGAAGCCGACACGAGCCGACCTCGAACGACGCGTTAAGACCCTGGAGAAGGAGAACGAACGCTTGCGCGCGAAGCTCAGTGGCTGAAAGCCGCGACCGCAGCCACCGGGCTGACTCGCCAGCAGCTCACGGCGGCCGAGCTGACGGCAACGGCGAAGATCGCCGCCGCACCGACACCCAGTTCGCCCGCGCAATGGCAGCTCATCGCTTCTTCGGCGAAGGCCCGGCCGCGCACCGGTCGGCGATACGCGCCATCGCCGCGCAGACACAATCCACGTCAGCCTTCGCTCGTTTGAGCGAATTGTTTCGAATCACCCGCCACTGACAATCGGAACTGACACCGTGCCGTCCTCGTACGTCAACCTCGATTCGAAGGCGGGCCATTGGAACGGCAGGTCAATGAGCGGCAGCTCTCGGTGCTGAAGTGGGTGGGAGCCGGGTGCCCTGCCGGCGTCTGGGAGACCAGCTCCTACAAGACCACTTGCCAGGCACTGCAGAACCGGAGCCTGGTCACGATCTCCCGGAAGGGCGGGCAGTGGAGTGTCGCCCTGACAAGCATCGGCCGGCACTATCTGGCGCACGGCACGTACCCTCCCCGCGGTTCACGCTCGCGGAAGGCCCAGGCCGCCACTCCGCAATCCCCGTCTAACCGCGCGCAGGAAACTCCGGCCTCCGGGCGAAGGCAAAGCTCTCCCCCGCAGCCTCGCGTGACGTTCACGGAGCAGCTGCTGCAAGAGCTCGCGGAGGCGGGCGGCCGGATCGTCAAGAACGGAAGCGGGCCGGATTCCGTAAACTGGCCGTCCCGTATCGCCGCTGCCCGCAGGTCCGGAAGGATTCCGGAGACGAAGGAGCTGTACGGGGGTTGGTGCCGTGGCGGGTACGAGATCAAGCTCGTCGACATCCCCGCCTGGCGTCTTGCCGTCCTCGAACCCGTCCCCGTGCCCGCCCGGCTCACCCGCCCGCACACCGTGGTCCGAGCCATGCAGAGCGAACAGCAGCCGCTGGGCCTGACCAGGCCCGTCCAAGGACGTGCTCTCCGGCTCATCCAGGCGCTGATCACCGCTGCTGAGCCCGCTGGACACTCCTGTTCGGCGGGAGCGACCGGCTTCGCGCCCCCGTCTCATCGCCGCCGCAGAGCGTCTCCCCACTTCACCATCACCGCACAGGGCCAGACCGTGGGATTCCTCGTCCTCCAGGAACAGGACCGGACCGAGCACGTCGCCACCGAGAAGGAACTCGCCGACGCCAAGAAGCACTCCCCAGTACTGGACTAATAATGTCCTGGTCATGAACGATTCGCTCTCTTCCGAGAGCCTCTTCCACGGCGCCAAGGAGGCCGCTCACAAAGCCATGGACGACCATGGCCGCCCAGAGCACGACGAGTTCGCGCTCCACGCCGGCGTCGCCGTCGAGAAGCTGGCCAAGGCGGTCCTCGTCTCGAAGAACCCGGTCTACATTGCGGAGATCCGCAACAACAGGGCAGACATGGTGCTGTACCTCGGAGGGCACCTCCAGGTGGACGAAGAGAAGATCCGCACGGTCGGGGCCATGGAGGCCATCAAGCGGCTCCGGAAGATCAACATGCTGCAGCCGGACCCCCAGCTCGACCTGCTGATCGAGATGCGCAACGGAGCAGCTCACACCGCTCCTGACAGCACCCTGGCCAAGGGGATGATCTCTCCCCTCGCGCGGACGGTCGCGGCACTGCTTGGTGATCTCGGCAAGCCGCTGGACGCCTTCTGGGAACGGTGGACGGACGCGGTCAAGGCCGCCGTCAACGAGCAGGAGGACCAGGTCTTCCGCGACGTCCAGCTCCGGATCACCCAGGCTCGACCCGCCTTCGAAGACCGGTTCGTCGGCCTTCCGGCGGAGGCCAAGGAGGGCGCTCTGAAGGCGCCCCAGCCCCGCAACGAGGAGTGGTTCGTCCGGCCGACGGAGTACCTGAAGGACGGCATCGTTGTCCTGAAGACCTTGGGTGGCGCATGCCCGGCTTGCGGCGGTCAGGGACTCCTCACGTTCGAGCCGGTCAGCCGGACGGCCACGAACACGCACTACTCCGCGAACGGCTTCGGCTGCTACCTGTGCAACTTCGAAGCGAGTGGGCCGGATGAGATGGCCGCCCTGCGGAAGGCCAACACTCCGCCGATGATGACCACGGTGTCCGTATCGCACGGGCCGACGCTTCCTCCTGTAGTGCTGAAGGCGCTGGACGAGGAAGACGCCTGATCCACACCCCGAATGCCCCAGCTCCCAGAGTCGTGGCCTTCCGCATGTCCCGAACCGCGCCGGGTCCTCCTGCACCCACCCCGCGAGGAGATCCCCTTGTTGTTGTTCCCCGAGCGTGCTCAGAGTGGCCGCAGAGAAAGGTGACACCGGCACCGACATCGGCAAGCTGATCAGCCAAGCGATCAGGTAGCCGCCGCGGTGGCCGCCGTGCTCACAGGGCGGATGTACGCCAGCCACTCACGCCCGATTGTTGGAGGCGACGTTCAGCAGCGGTCAGTGTTGACCTGGCTGTCTGCCGCCCGGGGACGGCCCACGCTATCAGCGGAGCCAGCAATTCCCACTCCGGTCGGTGTTAGTGGTTCCGGGGCGCCCTTTCCCCATGGCTCTCCCTCAAGGCTTTCCCCACGGCGACGCGGGCCTGGCCGTATGGTGGGGCTCGGCATGCGGCGGGGCTCGTACCGGGCTCGGTGCGGTTCCGCCGCTCGACGGGGGGGAGGGGGTGGATGAGAGGGTGCCTGTGCGGGGTGGTGACCGGCGCGCCGTCCTGGTCACGACGGTGCTGGTCCTCGCGGTCTTCGCCGGTGCGCTGTCGGTGCTGAGCTGGGACCGAGCGAACCAGGTGGCCGGCGTGGTCTCGGCGGTGGTTGGCGTGGCCGCCCTGGGGGTCGGCGTCTGCGCGCTGCTGGCCCCGTCCGGGAGCACGTCCGTACAGGTGTGCAGGACCGGGCGTGCCACGGCCACCGGCGGCGGGGACGCCAACACGGGTGCCGTCGCCTCCTCGTCCGCCGGTGCGGTCTCCGTCGGGGAGACCGGTGACGCACGGGCGGACGGCGGCAGCGCAAACACCGGTTACCGGCGGCAGGAGTAGCGGCGCATCCGATGTTCTTCCGCAGCCGCGCCGCGGTGCGCAAGTCGGGCGGATCCTCCGCCGAGGGAGCCGGGGCCTTTGCCAACAGCGGCGTGATGATTGACAGCTCCGTGCAGGTGTTCGCGGGGCGCGCCGCCGTCTCCGGCTATCTCCTGCAGGTGGAACAGGCACTCGCGGCCGCCGACTTCCAGGGGCGCGAGAGCGAACTCGCCCAACTCGCCGCCTTCTGCGCGCACGATGTGCCCGCAGACCGTCACGGCGCCAGCTACTGGCGCTGGGTGGCCCCGGCGTGGGCAGGAAAGTCGGCCCTGCTGGCGCACTTCGTCCTGCATCCTCCACCCGGCGTCGATGTCGTGTCGTTCTTCATCACCTCCCGCATGGCCGCGCAGAACGACGCCGCGGCGTTCTGCGAGGTCGTCCAGCGGCAGGTGTACGCCTTGCTGGGCGAGGAGGAGCCGCTGAGTAGCCCCGCCACGCGCAACGAGCAGATGCTGCTCGCGCTGCACCGCGCCGCACAGGGGTGCGCGGCGCGCGGCCGACGGCTCGTGCTCGTGGTAGACGGGTTGGACGAGGACCGCGGCGTGATCGCCGGTGCCGACGGCCACAGCATCGCGGCGCTATTGCCCCGCGTTCCGACGCACGGCATGCGAATCGTCGTCGCTGGCCGTCCGCATCCGCCGGTACCGGGGGATGTGCCTGCGGACCATCCCCTGCGGACCACGCGGATCGACCACCGGCTGGAGCCGTCCCCGCACGCCCGCACGGCGCGCTGGGACGCGGAGGACGATTTGCTGCGACTGCGAGACGGCGGCGGGCTGGGCTGGGACTTGGTCGCTCTGACCGTCGCAGCCGGAGGTGGGCTGAGCGCGCCTGACTTCGCGGAGCTGACCGGTAGCCTGGCGCGGCTGGTCGAGCGCGAGCTGTCCGCGGTGAACGGCCGTAGCTTCCGCCAGCGCTCCGGGCAGTGGACGTCCGCCGGTCCGCACGTCTTTCTCTTCGCGCACGAGGAGATCCGGCGCGGCGCGGCTGAGCTGGTCACGGACCAGGAGCTGGCGGCCCACCGCAGCCGTCTGCACTGGTGGGCGGACTCCTACCGGCGCGCGGGGTGGCCGGAGGGGACACCCGAGTACCTGCTGCGCGGCTACACCCAATTGCTGCGCGAACAGGGGGATACTTCCAGGCTGGTGGCGCTGGCCTGCGATACCCGGTGGCAGGAGCGGCTGTGGCGGGCGTCCGGGGCGGACCTGGAGGCGCTCAGCGCGGTGTCGGCCGCGTTCGATCTGGTGCTGGCGGACGGCGGGCGCCGCGGCGATCAGGACGTGTCCGTGGCCTTGCGGCTCGCCGCCGCGCGGGACGGGCTGCACGATCGGACGGCGCCTCTCTCCTCCGACCTGATCGCCCTGTGGGCCCGGTGCGGGCACCCGGCGCGCGCCGTTCATCTGGCCGAGTCGCAGCGCGACGCGTGGGACCGGGTGGCCGCCCTGAGCGCCATCGCTGGCGCCTTGGCCACCGCGCGCCCGGATCAGGCGGCCGCTCTGCTCGACGGAGCGGACAGCACCAAAGATCGGGACCGCTTCCTGGCGGCGATCGCCAAGGGCCTCGCGGGCTCCGGCCGGCCCGCCGAGGCCCTACAAACGGCCCGCCACATAAGCGACCCGGAGTGCAGGGCGGAAGCTCTCGTCGCCGGCGTCGGGGCCCTGGCCGGGGCGGCGAGGAGCGCCGCGGCGGCCCAGGAGGAGGCCGGGGCACGGGGCACCGATGCGGTTTCTTGGGCGCTGGAAGCCGTCGACGCGGTCATGGCGGTGCCCAACACCGTCTCCCGCAGTGCCCTGGGCGCCTCGCTGGCCGCCGCGCTCTCCCGGCTCGGCGAGGATCGCCGAGCGCTGGCGCTGGCGGAGCGTGTCGTGGCCAGTTCGGCCGACTCCGGTGACGCGGTCCGGCGTGCGCAGTACCTCGCCCTGTTCGCCCGGGGGATGTCCACGGCGCCGGGGCTCGCCGCGCAGGCCGCCAAGTTCGCCATGGCGTCGGCCCGGCTGGCGGCGGACATCGACGACCCCGACGGCGTGGACTTGGTCTACCCCCACGTTGCTGCGGGCCTGGAGGCGACCGGGCACCACCAGCAGGCGATCGACCTGGGCAGCCGTTTCCTGAACGATCCGGAGGACGGCCTGGTCGAGATCGGCATCGCGGTCGCGGAAGCCGGTGACCTCGACCGAGCCCTGAAGCTGGCCGAGCGGATCACGGAACCCATCTATCGGGCGCGCGTCCTCAACGCCGCCGGCAGGATGACGGCAGGATCCCGTGACCCGGCGCGGACGCTGCGCCTGGCCCAGCAAGCCCGCGACGCCACCGACGAGGTGCCCTACCTCCACTGGCGGGTGACGCTGTCGGCCGACACCGCCGACTTCCTGCTGCGGGCGGGCCAGGAGGAACGCGCCCACGCCGTGGTCAAGCGGGCGACGAACATGGCGCGGAGGGGCCGAGTGCCCAGGGTGTACACCCTCATCAAGCTGGCCGTCGCGGCTCACCGGTCGGGGCACCGGGACGACGCGGCCCGCCTCATCCACCGCGCCGAACAGGCTGCTAACGCATCCGCCGATTACGCACGCGTTCTCAACCTCGCGGAGGTAGCCGAGGGCCTGCACCACACAGGTCGCCCCGCGGAGGCGGACGAACTCCTGCGCCGCCTAATCCACGAGAGCCGGACCCTGACGGATCGTGCCGAGCACGCCGAGGGCCTGCGACGAGTGGCCGAGGTATTCGGCCGCATCGGGAAACCGGACGGAGCGGCAGACCTGGCTCAGGAGCTCCTGGGCCTGGCAGGCACCGCCGACAGCCCATCCCGCCGACGCTGGGACACGTACGCCGCCGCCGGTGCGCTCCTCGCGACGGGCGAGATCGACGCGGTGCTCAGGCTGGAGGGCGGTCTGCCGGATGGCGCGGTCGACGAGATCCTCACCGGTGTCGTGAAAAAACTCGTGGACGCCGGTGATCTGGCCGCAGCAGAGCGGATCACCGACTGTCAAGGAGACGAGCACGCCCTCGGCTACCTCGCAGCGGGCGCCGCAGCCGCGGGGGACGTCGCCCGTGCCGCCGCGCTGCTGGAGGAGATCAGCACCCCTGTCCTGCGCGAGGCGGCCACGCCGGCCGTCGTCAAGGCGCTCAGCCGGGTGGGCGCCCGCGCGGCGGCCCGTGCCCTGGCCGACGCCCTCACCATGCCCGATCACCGCGGCAAGGCGCTCGCAGCGATCGCCCAGTCCCTCGGCCCCTGCCCGCAGGGGCGCCTCATGCTGGTCGAGGCGCTGTGCTGCGTCCCGTGGGAGCAGGTACCTGAGGAAATCGCCGGTGTGGTGCCGGAGCATCTGCCCCTCCTTGCAGACCTCGTGCCGACGGAAGGCCAGGGTCCTCCTTCAAAGATCATCAGGTCGTGGATCAGGGTCGGGTGATACCCCGTCAACTCACCGACATGGCCGGGAGTTGCTCCGTCCAGCCGACAGCCCCGAGCATGTCACCTTCACCGGCCCCGTCCCGGAGGCAACGCTCCAGGACGCTGCCCTGCGAGGCGGAGGCCACCGCCGCAGCAAGAGCGGTATATCGTCCGATCCGCTGCCCATGAAGTCATCGGCATCACGGCGCTTGCCGACGCCCGATCCCCGGCTTCCCGCCTTCAAGCCGGAGATCGAGCCCGCCGATACCGACGGTGCCTCCTCGGAGGAGACCGGCCGTCCATCACGGGCGCAGGGAAGCATGATCGCCATTCATGGAATGCGGCCCCGCGGAACTACGGCAGAGCCGGTTGGGGGTGCCAGCGCCCCCTCACCCCTCAGGGGAACAAGGCGAGCTGTTCGTCCTCCGGTGCTTGCGCGAGGCCGGGATCCTCTGCGTATTCCGGGTCCAAGTCTGCCGGCTCGGTGTCCGCGCCTTCCTCGATCACGCCCAGCGCCGCCGCTACGCACTGCCCACTGACGTTGCCCGCCACCTCGGCGGTGGCCAGCTCCTCAAGGGGGTATTCCTCAGCCTCACCCGCCTCTGCCTCGGCGATCGTCGGCAGTACGTAGTGCTGGGCGAGGCTGGCCAGGTGCAGGGGCAGGGGGAGGGAGAGTGCGTCCAGGTAGTCGGGGGCTTGGCGCAGCTGGTGCACAGCCAGAGCGAGTGCTTCGGCTGAGTCGCCGGCATCCTCGTGGCAGCCCAGGACTGTGATCTCCACCAGCCCGGGGTTCCAGGCCGGGATGTGTGTATCGATGGTGGGTTTGCCCTTGTTGGGTCCCTGGCGCAGCGGCCGGGGCGCGATTTTGTCGGCCTCGACGGCGGAGTCTCGGAAGGTGCTCGCTTTAGGCGTGGTGCTGTAGAAGACCCGGCCGGAGGAGCGTGCGGCGTCTTCGTCCTCCACCCACAGCCCCTGGGGCAGGCCGTTGACTTCGCCGGGAGAGGCGTTGCCCCACCATTGCGGGGTCTCCCGCCCTGCTGCCGTACGTACGCGAATCAACCGGAGATCGGGGTCGAGTCCCACCGGCTGCGCGTGGCCGGTCTTGATCAGATCCCGTTCGGTTCGGCCGTCCTGGAGCCAGGGCCAGTGCAGCCGACTGTTCTGCGAATGGGTCAGCAGGGCGGTGGGTCGGCCGCGAAGAGAGCGGACCATCTTCTGGAGATATCGGGCGGTCGCCCTGCGCTGTTCATCCATGTTCTGCTGCCAGACACGGTACTTCGAACGCTGCTGCGGTACGAAGGCGGCTTCGGTGTCCGTGGGCGTCGCGATCTCGGTCTCGGTGGGTTCGCTGACCTCCGGGATTTCGGCTGTCTTGACCAGGCCGAGCAGGAACTGGGGGTAGGGAATCCAGCGTCCCGTCCGCTCGTCCCAGCCAGTGACAGCCGCCAGGCCGCTGCCCGGTGCCAGCGGTGTGACCATGACGGCCACCGGGGTGTGGCGGGGCAGTCGCGTGGGGCCGTCCTTGCGCCGCTTAACCATGTACGTGGCGACGTAGCGCAGGTCCTTGGGGATTGCTTCGCCGAGCGTGTGTTCGGGCAGGACACGGACACCGTACTGGCGCAGAGCGTCCTCCCAGCCCGAATGGACCCGGTGGGAGAGGTTCTTCTCGCTGTTGTAGCCCTTGGCCTTCTTGGGGACGACCGCGAATTGCGTCAGGACGCCCGCGTCCGCGCAGCCCAGCCGGAGCGCGTACTTGGGGTCATCCAGACGGTGGGCGAAGTCCTGGCGGCGATCGATCTCCACAAGGGCGAAGCTGGGGTGAAGCGGGTCAGCTCCGTCGTCGGCCAAGAACGCGGCGGCAGTCTTCCGCCGGGCGTTGATACCGGCCTCCAGGGCTTTGCCCCTGGGCCGCGCTGCGGGGTCGATGCCCAGAGTGTCGGTGATTCCCCCGGTGGTGCGCAGACAGCGGAGACGAAGGATGAGTTCCGGTGCTTTCCATTCGAGAGTGACGGGGCTTCCGGGTACGGCCCGCTCGTACGCGTCCTCGGCAGTGGCTGGCTCCGGGCGGCTTCCGTCGCCGTCCAGCCCGAGAACGTCGGCTAGGGCCTCAATGGCTGCATCCCGGAACGATGGGCTCTGCCACAGCAGTCTGGCTTCGACGAGGCACCCGGCCCCCGTCCCCTTGATCGCCTCGGCGGGGTCCTGCCCCTGGTTGATCCTGGCTGCCACCGCGAGTGCGGTCCGGCGAGCGCGGGCTTCGCGTTGCGCCTCCGCTTCCTTCTCCGCCGCCTTGGGCTTGGGCCGGGCATTAGCGGGGGCGCTGCTGCCGGCGCTCGCCCGGCTGAGGGAGGGGACCCGGCGTAGCTGCTCGGGCAGCGCCTGTTCGGCCCACTGAACGATCTGTGAACGCTGGTGTGACATAAGCCCGGCACCGATGCCGTGAGCACCCATGTGTGTGCTGTGAACTACAGCGGCGCGGGTGCCGTCCCCGTCGCCGATCCACTCCTCGGGTGTGGCAAGCAGGCTGACGGGGTCGGGGAAGGGGCGGTTGAGCGCCAGCCTGCCCAGGATCTGGGCAGGGCCGTTGTTCTTCCAGGCATAGCCCTCGGTGCCGCGGTCCCAGGTCAGCCGGGCCACGGCGTACCGCTCGCTGGTGGGTGCTCCGGGGAGCCAGGGGATGCCGGGCAACAGGTAGACCGAGGTATCGCGGCCATACGGCAGCCGCAGGCGTTGCTTCCTCGCGTCGAGGCGAGTTGCCCAGCGGCGTACTCCCGTGTGCAGGTGGAGACGGGGTCGAGGGTCGAAGGGGACAGTGTGTAGCGAAATGTTGATCACGATGGAGAACCACCACTCGCGCCCCTTGACCACGTGCGAGAGAGGCTGCGAGAGGAGTTCCGCTCCCTGCTGGCGCGGGCCTCGCGGCACGGCCCGGAAGTGCAGGCTGCCGGCGCTGTGTTCATAGGGTCCCAGGGCGAGGATGCGCCGGGCCAGGGCATCGGTTGCGAGTTGGTATTGCCGATCGCGCGGAGCCGCGGTCCCGCCGTCGGTCGTGGGGCAGCCGAGGAGGTCGACAGTGACGTCCTGCCACTGCGGCGGACAGGAGCGCAGCGCCGTATGGGTGTCCAGGACTGCCCGGTGATGTGCGGGATCGGGGCGGAGGTCTTGAAGCCAGGCCCCGCTCAGCCGGTCCAGGGTGTCGCCGGGAAGCGGGTGGGGGGAGTCGGAGGGGGTGTAGAGCCAGAAGTCCTCGGCCAGTTGCTGCGGGTCGCGGGGACGGCCGCGGACTACCAGATCGGGTGCGAGGCTCTGCAGAACTCCGTTGAAGCTGGCGACGGGCGCAGCGCGGTAGGGCTCGGCCTCGGGGGGACGGCCTAGGTTGCAAAGCTCCAGAACGCTCTCGTGCCACTGCTCCGCAAAGGGTAGTGCCCGGTAACGGGCGGTCCAGGGCGCGGTGTTGGGCTTCAAAAGGTAGGCGGCCCGGCTGGTGTCGCGGTACTTGGCAGCCATGGTCTTTGCTGTCTCCTTGCTGTGGCTCAGCGATCAGTTCGGGCGCTCAGGCCGCACAGGGCGTCGTAGAGGGGGTGGTAGAGCGTGCGGACCAAGGCAGGGTCGGCGGGGTCGGCAAACAATTCGGGTGTGGTTTCGTCAGCGAAGTAGGGCGCGAGGACATCGCGGAGCTTGATGAGCAGGCCCTGGTCGTTGCGTCGGCGTCCGCTGCGGGTCGCCGCGGCGGGCGGGGCCCCGGCCTCGGCGAGTGCGGGGGCGAAGGCCGCGTCGACGAACACCACCCGCGCGGGCACTCCGCCGCGCACCAGGCGGCCGATGACCTGCCAGATGGTGACCAGCTGATCCCAGGCGAAGGAGGTCTTCTCCGCGTCGTTGAGCTGGGAGTAGATGTAGCGTCGGGACAGCAGGCGGCGCCACTCCTTGCGAGCCGCGAGGCGGAAGGCGAGCCCGGCGGTGTCCATGTCCGCTGCGTCGGCCACAAGTTTGCCGAAGGTTCCCGCCTCGGCATCCGGCTGGTTCCGGACGAACCTGGTGACCCAGTCGTTGATGGCGAAGACGGCCAGCGAGAGGTCGTCGGGGCGCGGGTGGGGACGGGCGAGGAAGAGGACGGTTCCGAAGGCGGCTTTGTGGCTCTGGTTGAGGATGTTGTGGCCGCGCTCGATTGCCATCAGGGGGGCGACCAGGACTTCGGCGTCTTCGTCCTTGGCGAAGGCGGCGAGGTCGCCGCGGCGTACGGCGCAGGCGCCGGTGAAGTCTCCCGTGGCAGTGTCTCCGGGGCCGGCGTGGTCGAGCTCTGCCTTGTCGGAGGCGAGGACGCGGACCTTTCCGCGCCAGCGCGGCATGCGTTCCAGGAGGTCGGCGGCGATCCTGGCGTCCTGGTAGCTTCCGACCAGGAGGAGGGCACGTCGGCGTTCTCCGTCCTCGATCTGCCGTAGTTCCTGGTCGAGGAGCGAGGTGCTGCCCGGGGCCGACTTGCCGAGCTGGGTGACCATCTGGGCCAGGACCCGGTCACGGGTATCGAGTCGGGCTCCGGAGAGGGTAAGCGGGGTTCCTTCGCCGTCGTAGAGGAACAGCGTGGTGAACAGGGTTTTCCGGATGGAGTCGACGGCGGCCTGGTGGGGTTTGAGGATCGCTTGGACCGGCGCCATGACGTGTGCGCGGGTCGATGTCCCGGCCCAACTGGTGCCGGACATGAGCAGGACGTGCGGTCCCGGACGGCCCGCTGCGGGGTCGGCTCCCAGCTCGGGAAGGTGAAGCAAGAGCTCGCGGCCGACGCCGGCACAGCGGAAGAAGCGCAGGGTACCGCTTCGGTGTTCGTCGCCGTCCGGGCCGCGCTCCGGATCTTCGGGCAGGTACTGGAATCCAAGGACGTTACCCATCGGGGCTTCCGGCACCACCGGCGCATAGTCGAGGGGCGGTCTGCGGGAGAGTTCGTTGTCGGCGGTGTCCAGATGCAGAGCCGCCTCGGCCTGCGGCCACAGGAAGGTGACGCGTTCCAGGCGCTGATGCAGGGCGGCCAGTACCAGGGTGAACTCAAGGCGTCGGGCTTCTCGTTCCAGCCAGGGTTCACTCCCCCAAGTGTCTACGGGATCCCGGGCGGGTTTCCCCGGGCCGGGCGGCTCCTGGCGCAGCGAACCGTCCAGCAGCGGGGACCCGGTGAGCAGGGTGTCGAGCACGGATCGGACACGTTGGCTGGTCGCTGTCTGGTCGAGGTGGTGCAGGAGAGCTCCGGCACTCCGGACCAGGGCGTCGGTGAGGTCGCTGTGCGAGCCGCGATCGCCGAGCGGGTCGTCGCGGAAGGCGTCGAACGCCTTGGTGACTTCGTTGCGCCGGATATCCCAGGGCTCGGTGTCCGGGGTCCGCGGCACGGGTGCGTCGCCGTCGGCTTCGTCGTTGGAGTCGTACACCTCGGCGTCGGAGGAGGTCTCGTTAGGGAGGAGACCGGTGACGCGCGGACGGGGGTACCACTCGTTGACGAGCTTCTCCTGGAGCGTCCAGGCGCTGAAGTACTCGATGTCCGCCCAGCGGCGAAGGTCGTGGTCGGTGATCAGTCGGCGGTAGAGACGGTTGGCGGCGACGTGGACCAGGTCCAGGGAGGCCGACCAGCGTTCGACATCGCGTGCCGAGAGGGGCAGACGGCCTTGCCGGGCCAGTTCATCGATCTTGTGGATGCCGAGGCGGTCGAGCCAGGAATCCGGGCCGCGCACGATCAGCGTCGCGGACGGGGCGAAGGCGGTGTCGAGCTGCATCTGTACGCGGTCCGCCTCGTCGACGATGATGATGTCGCTGCGCAGACAGGCCAGTTCAAGGTGCCTGAGGCGTTCGGCATTAAGATGGTTGGGGACAGCGCTCTGCAGGAGGCTGGCCGGGTTGGCCACCCAGATCAGGGCATCGACCAGCTCCCGGTCTGGGGCATGGCGAGGGCAGACGCTCCACACCGGACAGCCGTGATCGGACCGCGACATCTCGCTTTCCGCGGGCGCCTCGGACAGGTCGTGCCGGTACACGGGCATCGGGATCTCCCCGACAGCGGTGGGACCAGGCTTCTTGACCGGGCGCAGTTCCGTGCAGGGGGCGTCGACGTAGCGCAGGGGTTCGGCTGCTTCCAATCCGCGCTGTGCGTCGAGGATGCACACCGAGCTCAGGTCGTCGAAGGCTGGATCATCCTGCTGGAGGAGGGAGGCTTGGCCGCGCGCGGCGAGGCGGCGGTGCAGCCGGGATGCATGCTGGTCGCGGGTGGTGCCGCCGATGACGGGAGCGGCCTGCAGGTCCAGGTCGCGGAACTGGCCGACCACGGTGAGCTGTTCGGCGACGTCACCGACGACCAGAGTGATGCGGAGCCCTTTGCGTGCGCCCCAGACGGCGATGAGGTGCATCAGAGTGCTCTTGCCCGCGCCCACCATGCCGACCAGATGGAGCAGGCGGTCCATGCGGAGAACTGTGGTCTTCTCAAAGCGCTGCCCGTCGGCAGACCGAGTATCGAGTTGCAGGTCCTTGAGCCGTCGCACCCAATGGCTGGAGGTGAAGCCGCGGGCCGTCTCGGTTTCCTCCATCCAGCGGGCGGTCTCGGCGAGTTCGGCCAGCGGGATCTCCAGGGGACGGCCTGCGGCGTGCGGGACACGGCTCAGGTCGTGGCCGGTCGCCGGCGGGAAACACAGCTGTTCGGGGATGGTCACGGAGGCGGGCCGGTGCCGCTCGGTGAACCGGGACTGGCCCGCCGGCGCAGGCGGCAGTTGCCGTTGGTCGAAGTCCGGAAGCCGGGACAGCGCATGCTCGAACCTGTCGAAGCGGTCCGCAGCGATGGTGGGTTCGACGCGCCACGCCGGTCCTCCTCCCTCGGGCAGCCGGTAGCCGCGGAGCCGTTCGGGCAGCTGGACGTACGTCTCCAGGCACTGGTGCCACATGCGGCGGCGACGCAGCTTCCACAACAGGTGGCGTGCCACATCCAGCCGGGCGCTCTGTGCCGGTCTGGTGGCGATGCCCGCGGCCGCGGCAAAGGGGTAGCCGCCCAGGAGGGTGTAGACGCCGTGGGCGTCGCCGGACGGGTCGAGACCCTCCATGAGGTAGAGGCCAAGTTCTACCTGGCAGAGCAGCGAGGGGTTTACGTCCTGGTGTTCTTGGGGCCAGACAGGCTCCAGGGCTTTGGCCAATTTCTGGTACCACTCGCTGCTGTTACGCACTCGGGGATCCGTTCGTCGGTGCGGAGTCCGTCAGGTGGGGGCCGTCGGCCCCGCGGAGGCGGGCTGTCGCGAGGGCGACGAGCCGGTCGTCAGTGAGCAGGGACAGGCCCGCGGCGGAGGCGGGACGGTTGCGGCGGTACGTGCCGAGGTAATCGCGGTGGGCTTCGGCCTGTTCGCGGGGAACCACCCAGCACGCTTCGTCGTAGGGCGGCTCTGGGCGAACGGGTTTCGCGGACCGGCCAAGCAGCCCGGGATGCTTCCAGTCCTTGACGTCGATGGACCAGATATGCCCGTCGGGGAAGGTCACACGCAAGTCGTAGGCGTCGAAGCCGGGCCAGAGCTGGACCTCGAGCCCCAGCGTGCGCAGTCGGGCTTCCAGTTCGACCTCGGCACGTCCCGGTCCGGTGACGAACTGCCTTAGCGGTCGCACGAGTTGCAGCAGTCCGGCCACTTCGGCTCCGGTCAGGGTCCGTCCGTGCGGCGGTGCGCCCCGGCGTCGGCACCGGTCTCTCTCGCACCACCACGCGCCGTCGGCGAGCGGCGTGAGCAAGGTCAGGCAGCGACCGCAGGTGACGTAGCCGCCCTGGAATTCGTAGGAGGCCGGGACCGGGGCGTAGCACTGGTCCAGTAGTTCTTGTACGGGGGCGAGGGACAGGTCGGTCTCGGTCTCGAACCGTTCCACTCCGGTGAGTACCGGTCGTTCGACCAGGAGCCTGCGGAAGGCGACGTAGGACTCGGGTGATGACGCCTTGCGGCAAAGGCGCATGGCCGTGTGAACGACCTCCCGGTCGAATTGCGCGGCGCCGGCATCCTTACCTCTGATCCACCACTCGTGGCACAGCTGGGTGGGAACCCGTGCCTCGGGGTCCACCAGGTAGTCGTCCGGTCCGAAAGCATCCGGCGGCAGGTCCAAGGGCCAGTCCTCCAGGGGGCGGCTGTGGCACCAAAAGAGCAGTTCCGGCAGGCTTTTCGGGATCTCCTCGACGCCCCTGAGGAGGCAGGCCAGGACGGTCCGGTCGAGCGCTCGCTGGGCTTCCGCCGGGTAGGGCAGTTTGAAGGAGGAGAGCGAGCCGAAGTCGGCGAGCTGGATGACGGCGCCGGCCAGCGTGCGGACGAGCCGCACGTCGGGGAAGTCGAGCCAGTCACCCCACTGGGCTGCGTGGGCGTCAAAGACGGTGGCCATCAGGAATCCTGCCTTGTCGGAGCGAGGTGTTCGATGCCCGCGCGGCACCATTCGAGGGCTTCGCAGCCGTCGCAATGCCGACCTGGAGCGGTCGGATAGTCCTGGTCTCGGGACCAGGGCTGGGCGAGTTGCGCGATCACCTCTCGCGCTTCATCGACGGTCCCCGGGTGTGAGGGGTCGAGTTCCTCAAAGGTCACGTCGTCGGTGTGCAGCAGTTCGAGCTCCACCCGGGAGCGCGCCGTGTCTCCGCCCAGGACGCCGGCGGCCAGCATCAGGACGCCGAGCGCCAGCTGAGGGTAGAGCTTCAGCAGCGGCTCGCCCTCATAGAGATATCTGCTCGCGGTCTTGGTCTCCCGCCAGATCCAGCCCCCGCGGCGGGTGTGGAGCAGATCGGGGGTGGCTATCAGCACAAGGCCGAGTCCGGCGTCGTAGCAGACCGCCTGGTACTGCACCCGCACCTCTTCTTCTGCGGCGAGGCCGTCCAAGGGGCAGTAGAAGTTATGCTGTTCGAGCATGGCGGCACCGTCGAGTGCCTCTTGACCGGTCAGGTGCAGACCGCCGGCACCCCAGGACGCCGGGTCCGCCGGGCCGGGAAAGGTCTCGCAGCTTCGGTAGGGCGTGCCGGCGTGCCGCTGGTTCAGAATGGCATCGACCACACGGCCGCGCCGGACTTCTGGGCTCTCGGGCGTCGAGGAGCGCAGCTTGAGCTGCCGGGTCGCGTGATACTTCGCCGGACAGTCCCGATAGGCGCGCAGATCAGTGACCGAGACGCTGCGGCGGGGACGTCGGCGCTTCGGCGGCGTAATGCTCAGAATCTCCGGGCTGCGCGGGAGGGCCTGGCAGCCGGCCAGTGCCTTGCAGTCGATGCAGCCGGTGCCGGGGCTGGTCCCGCTACCGTCGATGGCCTGGAGTAACGAAGGCCACCCCGCCGCCGTGAAGTGCAGACGCGCTTCTTGTCTGTTCCAGTCGAGCAGCTCGTTCCGCTTGCCGTCTCCACAACCGAATTCGATGACCCGGACGCGCTCGGGCAGGGCGGCTCGGTGCTGGGGAAGTTCACCGAAGGGGACCGGGGTGTGCCGCTTGCGCCATCCTGCGACCGCGGGGCGCCCTCGCGCCACCACGTATGCGGCTACGGCCTTCTCCGCTTCGGGTCGGTCATCCTTGGCGGTGCCGAAGGTGAGCAGCCACAGTTCTCTCGTGGAGCCGTCGAGGGCCGCGTAGCGGCGTCCCCAAGCGGTCATTTCATAGGTGTCCGCGCCCCGGGAGTCGACCGGGCCCGGGTCCGTGCCGACCACCCAGGTGTCACGGACCGGAACCGTGAGCGGCAGGTCGGCGGCCTCGCGGGCGTGCTGGTCTGCGGCTCTGGCCGCCAGATAGCGACGGACCGCCTCGGCTGACCAGGACATCAGCAAGGGGTGCGCTTCACTGCGCCGGTAGAGCCCGAAGGTCCCGTTTGTGCGCCGAAGTTCCCCGATCACCCACTCCGGGTCCTTGCGCTCGTGTTCAATCAGGTCGAGTGCATCCATGAAGACCTTGAGTGTGAAGTCTTGTAATTTTTCGGCAAGTTGAGGGGGTCCGGGATCTGCAATCAGCATCGGCCTGGCGTCGCTGGCCCGCTTCGTGGGGCAGTCCCGGGGGTCGAGGCGCGCCGCAGCGAGGTTCGTGCGTACCAGCCTGATGTCACCGCTGGTCCCGGCAGGGCGCGGCCCACTGCTCACGGTCTCCTCCAAGCAGTTCGGACAGGACAGCCCGATACGGCACCACCGAGTGGGCGCACCAGGTTCCGGCATATCCAGCATGACACAAAACAGCTGTGAACTCAGTCCATGCACGACTTAGTCTTCGATCGCTTTACACTGGGCACATCCGCCACGCAACGGTCTGGTGGAACCGGGAACTCGCCACCGTCGCGCCTCTTCTGCGTACCAGAGGCGGGACGCTTCACAGGCAAGGGGCGGCATGAAGAAGGACGCGGTGCTGGGCAGCCGGTACAAACTGCTCAAGCACCTGGGCAGCGGCGGCATGGCCGTGGTCTGGCTGGCGAGGGACCTGCGGGACGACAGGCTCGTGGCCGTCAAATGCCTGCGCACACAGAACGAGCTCCTGGACGCGCTCGACGAAGACGAGGCGCACGACGAACTTCGGCGCGTGCGTGGCCGGTTCCGGCGCGAGGGCACCCTTCTGGGACGGCTGCATAACAGGAGCATTCCCCAGCTCTATGACCAGGGCACTCACCACGCCGAGCCCTACCTCGTCATGCGCTACGTCGCTGGCAAGCCCCTGCACCGATTTTTGGAGCAGTACACCCCCACCATCGAGGTCAGCGCGGCCATCGGGGTTCAGATCGCCGAGGCACTGACCTGCGCCCATGACCTGCCGGTGGTGCACCGCGACCTCAAGCCGTACAACTTGATCATCGATGAGAACGGCGTGGTCGTCCTCATCGACTTCGGCATCGCCAAGCCGCTCTGGCCCGGCGTCACCGACTACACCCAGCACGGATCCACCGTCGGCAGCAGAGGGTACGAGGCCCCGGAGCAGATCCTGGAACGCCAGATCACCCCGAAGACCGACCTGTATGCGCTGGGCTGCGTCCTCTACCACCTGCTGACCGGCCATCCGCCGTTCTCCGGGGACGGGCTGAAGGACCAACATGTGCATGCCTCGCCGATCCCGCCGACCTGTCATGTCGGGCACATCCCGGCAGAGCTCGAGAGGCTGGTACTGAAGTTGCTGGCGAAGGGGCCGGAGGACCGGCCGACGGACGCCCGCATGGTCGCAGAGGTGCTGCGGAAGTACGCGCCGCGTCCGGGTGACGCTGCCCCGTCCCCTCGGCTAGAGCCGGACCCGACGCGTCCGTTGCGCTTGCCCGACGAGTACGACCTGCCGATCGCGCCCGCGACACCGATGGCTAAGTCCAATTCCGGCAGGAGGCGACGCGGTTCCGGGTTCCTCAGCCGCCGGATGTTTCAGGAAGTCACTACCGAGGCCGAAGCGGAGGTCGAATCCGGTGAGCCGGCGAGTGCGGTAGACAAGCTGCTGGAGCTGCTGCCCGCCGCCCGCCGGGATTGGGGCGCCTTCGACCCCGGCGTCCGGACGGCCTTGCGCGTGGCCGCGAACGGCATGCGTGTGGCCGGGCGCTGCAAGGAGGCGATCGCCCTCTTTGAGGCTCTGACCCTGCGGGCTGAGGGCAAGGCGAGCCCGGATGAGCTGGCCGACTACCTGGAGGGCACTCTGGGTGCGGCGGAGTGCCGTATCCCCTTCGGTGACTTGCTTCCGGCCGCGGCGGCGCGGGCCATGGTGCTCGAACGGATGGCCCACGTCACGGGCCCGCGCGCCCAAGTGCTTGCTGAGCGATGCCGAGAGGTCGGCATCGAGCTCGAGGAGCTGGGCTTCGGCATCTAGGCGATCTTGCATAAGTAAGTTGCGCTCTGGCTGGCCGGACAGGTCGTTGGGTGAGTGTGCCTGGGCGGTGGCGTACTTCTCGCGTCTTCGGAGATCCTTTCCGGTCCAAGCTCATCAGTGATCGTTCCCCAGCGCCTGTGGGCCAACATCCATGTTCGGCGGGCAAGTCACGTACAGGGAGGTCCGGCGGGTGTACCGCAAGCGATCGGCGGCTTGCTCACGGACGCAAAGAGTGGAGCTTTCCCGCTGCGAGCCCGTCCCCGAGGCTCCGCACGAGAGCCTCGCCCACCGATGCGACCGAGCGGAGCGACTCCTCAAGTGCCAGGAGTTCTCTGAAGGCCGCCGCATACGGTCGCTGTTCAACAAGTGCGAGCTGGAGCACCTGTAGCTTGCGTACGTCGATGCGGGCAGAGCTGGAAGTGTGGGAACCCGCTTGCCGCGCGTTCGCGGACGCACGCAGGCAGCCTGCGAGGAACCAGGGGTCGAGGACTTCGGGGTCCGGGCGCAGCGCGTAAAGCTGGGGTCCGAGCACCAAGGGCGTATCCTCTTGGACCCAGACGCGATACGCCCTCTCGACACCCGCCACGACGACATCCCCCGGCTCGGCCACGGTGAACGAACCCGTTCTGGCGCCCCGCTCTGCCTCGGCCCGGGCGAGCCAGCCCCCCGGCTGTCCTCCCAGGACCAGGTCGGGAACGCTCAAGGCCGGTACTGCGCCATCTGGCAGCGCGTCGCCGTGCAGTAGTTCGCTGGGGAGCGTCTGCCCCTGTTGCAGCTTGAGAGCATGAGCACGGTGCAGGTCCGAGACCGTGATCGTGGACAGCGCCTCACTGCCCGCCGACAGGTCGATTGCCGCCAGAGACTGGGAGTGATCGCGCACTTCGTCGAGCAGGCCACCCAGGCGCCCCCAGGACTCATGGAGCTTGGCCTGGGCCTCTACGGCCGTCTCCGGTACGTGGCGGGCCGGCGTGAGATCTGTCTGTTCATTGAGCAGGTCCACCACGGGAACGGTGACACTCCCCTCAGGCAATTGCTTCCCTGCTCCTGCCTTCCTTTCTCCAGACCAGTCATAAGCACGTACCGCATCGAGTACGCGGCTGGTCAACTGCGGCCAATCGATGCCCTGAGCTCCTCTCGTCGCCCCATGCGATGTGGCTGCGTCGAGCAGAAACATGCGTTCGCCGGAAGCAGCGCTGCCCTCGGACTTGGGCATCCGGAGAATCCACAACTGGAGTGAAACGCTGTGTGGTTGGGCAGCCCCGGCCGGAAGTGCGACGACTCCCTGCAGAGCGCCCGTCCGCAGTAGCGCCCCACGGATGCGCCTACCTGCGCGCCGAGAGGCCACCGCTGGCGGCAGCAGGAGTACAGCCACGCCGCCTGGCGCCAGTCGCGCCAGCGCGTGCTCAATCCAGGCGAGTTCGGGCTCGGTCCTCGGTGGCAGGCCGTAGACCCAGCGGGGGTCAATAGCCAGTTCCTCATGACCCCAGTCGCGCGCATTGAACGGGGGGTTGCACAGGACGATGTCGGCCCGGACACCGTCGTTTGGGTCCGCGCGGAGCGAGTCACCTGCCTTGATCCTCACAACGCCGCTTCCCCCCTCCGCGTCGGCGAAGCCCAGCCGCACTTCCGCCAGCGCGGCAAGTACCGAGTCGAGTTCGGTACCGATGAGCGCCGTAGTCCCGGGATCGGCGTCGGCGCTTCGCTCCGCCATGCCCTCACCGACGGCCAGGAGCAACCCGCCGACACCGCAGGCGGGGTCGAGAACGGTGATCCGCCCATCCGCGCCCCGGTCCTCCTCCGCTCTGACGGCTAGAGCAACGTCTGCCATCAGTCGGGCCAGTGGGGCCGGGGTGGTGCCGACCTGCCGTACATGGGCGTCAAGCCAGCGTGTGAGCAGGAAGGTGAATGTCTCCCGCTCGCCTTCGTATCGTGCGACGTCGACCGTCTCGTTCATCACGCGAGCGGCCTCGTCCGGAAGCAAGGAATGCTCGGGTGCGGCCTGATCCACGCCTGTCGCGGCAAGCAGGCGGCGGCCGGCTTCGGCGAGCGCCGTGCCCATCACCGCACGATCCCCCAGGGCCTCGTAGTGCGGCCACAGCCGCTCGCGCAACCCGATCCGCTCGATCTTCCCGTGGGCGTACAGCCACCGTTCGATCTCCGAAAGGGAGAACTGCGGGCTGGTGTCTGTACCGCCGACCGGCATCGGGAACGAGACATGGCGCCGTCGCCAGTTACTTACAGCCGCTCGACCAACGCCCGCGATGCGCGCGATTCCCGCCAAAGTGACGGGCGCATCGTTGGATGATGACATGTGGTTCTCCGAGCAGGACGGCGACTTTCGGACGGGTCTGACACAGGATGCCGACACCGTAGCTCAGCCGCCCCCATCAGGCCAATCATTGACTGAGTTCACAGACACTTCGTCGATCGCGCGCCTTTCCACTGGATCACGTCTCTGCCAGGCAGTCTTCCAGGTCCTGAATCTGTTCGGTGAGTCGTTCGATTCGCTGGGCCCAGAGCAGGCACCAGGGTGATGCGAGTGGCCTGCAGCACCTATTTTCACCGTCTTCGCGGTTCTTGTTGTCGTTGGCGAGCTCCACGCAGGCCGGGACAGGGGCCACTCCGAAGGGGCCGGTCTCCTCCACTCCGGCCCGCGGCGGCCCAACCCTTTTGCCCAGTCCAGGTTCGGGACATCCGGCCGCGGTAGCCGGGAACACCTCGATGCCGATCACTCACCCCACCAAGGAGAGCACAGCCCGCATGCGCATCCCGATGCGGGTCCACACCAAGAACCACTTCCCCCGTCGGCCGGAGCCGACGAGCACTCGGGGAGGGGGCGTACTGGTCATGCTCGTCGCCATCAGATTCACCTGCGCTAAGCGACTCAGCTGGCACACCGGGATCCTTAGCACCAACTCGCCAATTCGTCAATCCAGCTTATTTGTTCGAAGCCCATCATTCGCGAGTTCGGCACCTCCGCGCGGGACATGCCGACCGGCAACTTGTTTTTACTAACCGCACCATTAGAGCGTGAGCCCGCCGCCCCTCAATAGGAACAAAAGTACGTCTCTTCACTCGAAGCGAGTATCTACCGGATAAGCATGTCGCTCCTCAGCTTCTTGATGTCAGGATGCTTCCTGTTCCTAACGTGCCAATGCGGGACGTCTGTTGGCCGATGGGTCGACGTACGGCCGCGACTCCCGAAGGGCGTCAGCCATGCCTTCATCCCCGGAATCCGACCGTCCTCTCGACGAATCCACCGAGGAGACTCGACGAAAGGAGCGGGAACTGGCCGAAGCTGAGGTCAAGTTGGCGCGCCGAGATCGAATTGTGAACCGACTGCGAATCCTGCAGGTGTTCTTCTCGCTGGTCGCGCTCGTGACAGGCAACCCGACTTACCGGTGGGCGGCCAGCTGCGCCCAGTGGGCCATGGAACGTTTCCGGGACTCCGAGTGATGTGAGGTAGAGCATGAGCGAGGTCAATGTCGATGGACCGTTTCCGATTCCGGTATCCCGGGAGGATCAAGAGGCATGGATCAGGGCCGTGCTGGCGACCGAGGGGGTGAATCTGCCCCGTGGTGCACTGAAAAACGTCGCCCCCTTCATCGTTGATCCCGATGACACGCTGAGTGAACCCGACGCCCACGGTGTGCGCACGCTCAAGGCGAGCGCGGTTCGGCGTATCCGCACAGACGCCGGTGACATGGTCGTCGCAGTCGTCCGGATGCATGGCGTCGGCGGTGTGCAGTGGGGACACAACGAACGGATCAGCTCAATCTGGCGCTCCGTCGCGGATCCGACGGTCGGCCGGGAGACCGAGAGGACCTTGGCTTCGGTCCGGCCATGGATGGGTGTCGACGACGATGGACGCAAGAAGTGTTTCGCCGCACTCGAAAGCGTCGTGGCCAACCGGCGCATGTTGATCATGAACGCCGAGGACGCGGCGGACGAACTGAAGAGGCGAGACCGCGTCCGCCCTTACGACCTTGAGGAAGACCTCGTCCTCAACGGGCAACAAGACCCCGGGATGTACGTTCCCCAGCAGGTGAGGATCGAGGACAACCCGGAGAGAGACTCTGACGGCAACCCTCTTTACCCGGACGCCTACTGGGGGTGGATGGCAGTTCGAGGCAATAATCGCACACAGAAGCGGCAGTCGATCTTCCGTTTGACATCCAGTGAAGTGCTGGCCGGTGTCCCGGCGGAGAAACTGGAGCGAGAGGGGGACGAGATCATCTGCGACCCTCGTGACTGGCTCCCTGAATTCTCCGCCGTACTCAACAGGGAGTTCGCGGAGACGGGCGACGGCGAACTGGATCCGACAAACGGCTCACGGGCGCGACGTGCCGCGGCCATCGCCGTGGTGGACGCGCATCTGGTGATCGGCACCCCCACTCCGCAGCGGCTCTACCGCATCGTGCAGATGAACAACCGGCGCGATCACGTCCACCCGCCGCTGGAGTTCGACGCCCTCGACCGCTCGCGCGCGCTGGGGCGGAGCGTTCTCGGGATGTACGTGGCGCAACAGGCTATGGACGAAAAAACGGCAGAGGTCCTTTCCGGGCTCGCGCCGATCCGTGAACTCGCGGGCGTGTCGGCGGACATGACGGTCTCCGAGCTGCGAGACCTGCGCTCCATGAGGTTGTTGCAGGAACTGTTTCCGGTGGATCCGCGCAAGCGTCATCTACTGCGGCGCGCACTCAGCGAAAACCCACCATCTCAGCTCAAGTCGGGGGAAATCAACCAGCGGGCGCGCACGTGGTCCGCACTGACTTCCGAGAGCTACCCGGCACCATGGAACCCACGCGTGGGCCAGGTCTTCTCGACCCGGGCCCGGGAGGGAATCGTCCTCTCCGGACGCAGGCTGCCAGATCTGCTCGCCGCCGCGGACACCGATGACGACGCATTCGACGAACTTGTGTCCTATCGGGCGGCGCACTGGCTGGCCTCCTTCGGCATCATCGAGGCCGACCGAGGCTCACTCGACGGCCAGGAGGCGATCGGCGACGCAGGGGAACGGATTCGCCGATCTCGCAGGACCGTCATGAACTGCCTGCAGGCCCTGCGGCACGAAAAGAGCCGGATGATGGCAGTCGGCGTACTGAAGTCGCTGGCCGCAGCCATGGACGACGGAGACCGGCGGCCCTGGCGCGTCAGCAGCTCCGGCAAGGAGATGGTGGGGCGGGAGATGACACCGCTCTGGTTCGACAGCGAATTCCCCAAGGACACCGGTACCCGGCCCCGCAAGACAGTAAATCCTGCACCACCATTGCTCACCACGGCGACGGCGCCCACCCCCCTGCCTTCGCCTACACTGCCCACGCTCTCACCCATGACACCAACGCCCTCACTCGTGACATCAGCCCCTGTACAACCCACCGCGGCGCCGCCCGCCCCTGCAGTCTCGGCCCAGTCCGAAGCGCCCGCCACCGATGAGACTGACGAAGCCGATAGCTCCATGCCCTCCCCTGAGGAACCGCTAACCCTAGAGACACTGGTGACCCGGGTCGAGGAACGGATCCGTGGCCTGCACGCGGCCTCCGCCGAAGTCGGCGAACTCCTCGGCCACCTCGCGGACCAGAGCCGGGCGGCGTCTGTCGCCCAACCCATCGGCCGACACCAGGCCGATAGAACCGTGCGCCTCCTCAACCAGACGCTATCCAGGCTGCGCAGACTGCCCGAGCTCATGGAGGAGATGACGGAACCCGTCTGAGGCAGTTCGTCCGGCGGGGCCCGACGTGGAGTGGAACGGCGAGCGTCAAGGACGCCGCCGAGGCGTTCGGCTTCTCGAGATCGAAGAGCTACGACCTCGTTCGCCGCGGAGAATTCCCATGTCGCGTGCTACCAATAGGCCGCACCGCCCGCGTCGTCACCGCCTCGCTCCTCCGCGTACTCGAGAGCGACGAGCCGGAGTACAACGGAGCCTCCAGTACAAGCCCCAATCTGTCATGACCAACTGCACGACCACGCCCCGCCGCAGCAAGCCGGCGGGGCGTGGTCGTATCAGGTCCGCGTCTACGCAGGGCCCCCTCCGGAGCAAGCCGACGGGAGGTCCTCAGGTGTCACGAGCGATCACAGGCGTGTCACCAACCCCCCAGACGCTGTCGCGTCACAAGGCCCTGACATGGACTTACACGCTCGCCCTGGCCCAACTGGACGCCCGTGGACGGTTTCTACGACATGTGCCATGTGGTACCCAGTGAGGGACCCAGGATCAGGACCGGGCGTCTTCTGGCCCGTCAAAGCGGTATTGCAGGGTGTTCGGGGGTGTCTCACTCACGCCCCAGACCCTCTCACGTCTCACGGACGCCCCTATAACAGGGGGACGCTGGATACCGTCCTGACCAGGTTGAAGACCTCTCGGGCGGCATATCGCTTGAGGCATCGGATGATCTCGCGTCGGGTCTTGCCTTCCTGGGTGCGGCGTTCGAAGTACGCCTGCGTGCGCGGATCGTGGCGCAGGCGGGTGAACACGATGCGGTGCAGGGCGGCGGTCGCCGCAGTAGTTGAGCCGGCGCGTGCTCCGCCGGCCCGACGAATACTCGACTGGGCTGACTCCGCAAGGGGCAGCAAAGGATGCTTCGGTGTTCAGCCGCTCGGGGTTGTCTCCCATGGTGATCAGCAGGGTGACTGCGCTGTCCGGGCCGATGCCCACCGGTACGAGCAGCTGTGGGGCATGGTGTTCGACGAGCTGGGTCAGGCGTTGGTTCAGCTCATCGATCTGCCCGGTGAGCTGTTCGATACGCTCCGCGAGCATTCTCAGAGTCATATGGGTGGCCTGGGCCACCGTGCACTCGCCGTCCTCGCCGTCGCCTGGCCCGAGGCGTGCGCAGGTGCGGAACAGCTCGCGGTTGCCCAGGCTGGACAGTCGTTCCCGCAGGGCGGGATCGGCGATGACCAGGACGTCTTTGAGCTGGTTGATCGCCTGGGTACGGGCCTTGACCGCGGATTCCTTGGCGAGTGAAGATCCGGGCGCTGTGCACCGGACCGTCGCCGGACTTGGCCCGGGCCCGGGCACGGCCACTGAGCACGGCCCGCGCGGCGGCCTGAGCGTCGAGCGGGTCCGAGTTAATCTGCTGGGCCAGCAGGTAGCGGGACAGGCCCGCGCCGAAGGTGCCGGTGCCCTCCACACCGGCCCGGCGCACCGTACCCCGCTTGCGGGCCCACACGAGCAACTGTCGGTAGCCAGCCGTTGTCGCGGGAAAGGACTCCGCCCCCAGGATCTTCCCGAGCGGGGAGATCACGGCGGCAACATGCACCTCGCCGTGCGTGTCCACGCCCAGGACGACCTCGCGCCGAACGGGCGGATCCGTGCTGGTGGAGGAGGTACTGCGCTGTCGGGTCGTCATGATGGTTCGCCTCCCACGTGACGTGCTGGCTAGGGTGGTGGCACCGGCCTGCCCGGGCGGTCTGAACCGTGATGGCGCCTGAAACTCGGCAAGGCCCCTATAGGGACACGCCCTGTGGCTCGGTGGCAGACAGCATCCCGCAACGGCAGCCGACAGGTCCGTGACTGGACACTTCGGTCATAGATCCCACGAGTCAGACCCCCGCCCGGGACGGCACTGCACAACCGTCCCATCGATCCCGGTACAGCGGCATGACTCGATCACTGCCGGAAGGCTTCGAACGAACCGATGCTCAACCTGACTGAGCGGGCTGACAAAGCGTTGACTTTCGTCCACTCCTGACCGGTATTGGTAGGGAGACGTCACGCAAGGAGGTAGTGCTCACCGGCTGCGGCAGCCGGGGCTCCACCGGCGCCCAGCGCAACCTGCTCGGCTTCAAGGACGGCATCGCCAGCCCCGACGTCGCCTCGTCCCGAGAAAGCAACCGCCTCATATGGTAAGGGGGCGGCGCCGGCGAGCCCGCCTGGGACAGGGGCGGCAGCTACCACGTCATACGGATCATCCGCATGCTCGTCGAGTTCTGGGACCTGTCTCCCTCACCGAGCAGGAGAAGATGTTCGGCCGCCGCGAGGACACCGGCGCCCCGCTCGACGGCGTCGAGGAGACCGATGTCCCCAACTACGCCAAGGATTCGTACGGCAACCCGATCTCCCTCGACGCCCATATCCGCCTCGCCAACCCACGCACCGCCGCCACGGACGACTCCCGTATCTTGCGCCGCGGCTACAACTTCGACCGCGGAATCGACGATGTCGGCAAAGGCGACATGGGCCTGGTCTTCTGCTGCGCCGGGCGGGGAGTGTGACGGCCGCCGCCCGGCGCCCGATCACCTCACCGTCATCTGGGCGCAGATCGTTCGTGTCAGGGTCGGCTTCCCGAGTGGCGGCCCATGCGGCGAGCAGGCGCAGTCCTTCTTCGGAGGGTGAGCCGGGTTCGGCTGCGTAGATGGTGAGGATGAGGCCGGGTTCGGCGGCCATCTCCAGGCCCTCGTAGGCGAGGATGAGGTCGCCGGCGGCGTGGTGGTGGAAGCGATTGGTGCCGGTGCCGTGGTGGCGGACGTTGTGGCGCCCCAGCGGGTGCGGAAGTCGTCGCTGCGGGTGGACAGCTCGCCGACCAGGTCGGGGAGATCTTCGTCGTGGAGGTTGGGAGCGTCACGGATCCTTACTCGACGATCAGCCGGGCGAGCGATGACGTGTGCATCTGGGTCGCCAGTACGCTCCCGGGCAGCCTCAGCAGGCGGTGCGCCAAGCATCTCTGGGTCGGAAGGAGATAGCGCTTCTGGCTGACGATGCGGTCGGCCTGTATGACGACCTCGAAAATGGCGTCGTCCGCTTTTGGACAGAGGAGGGACGAGCTCAGAAGCCACAATCACTGGTGCGCCGCTCTGCCCGGGCAGCAGGCGCAGTCCGGTCGGTGCGGCGGGTCCAAAGCCAGGTGGAGGAGACTGGCTTGCAGTCCCTCGCCGGTGAGCCTGAACCAGGTGACCTGATCGTCGTGGTCGATCCGCCCGAAGACGCCGGTACCGGTGCGCCGGTCTCCCAGCAGTGTCACCCACACCGCCTTGTCACCCGCGACCATGCCGACCGGTGTGGTGCCGTGGCGGGCCGGTACAGGGATCTGCCGGACGGTGCCTCCCTCCGGGGCGATCCACATCAGGTGGTTCTCCCGGTCCTGTGTGGCGTAGAAATGCCCGGTCACGGGATGCCGGGCGACGAAGATCGGCACGTCGAAGCCCGGATAGAGGGTGTAATCGTCGGGGTTCGTGTGGTTGATCCGCAGCACCCTGCTGTTGCCCTTGAGAAAGAACCAGAGGTCGTTGCCGTACTCCCCGACATAGTGCGGCCCTCGTGCGTTCGCCGGCAGTGGCAGCTGCCGGACGACTGTTGCTTCGCGTGACGAACCGGAGGGCCTTCGCGCTCCTCACCGTGCGTCCTGCGTTGCCCGAACGGCGCCGAGAGATCGCGGACTTCGAGGACGAGCAGACCGGGCCACGGGGGGGTAAGCACCCTGACCGGCAGCGCCGAGGTCATCGGGATCGCGGTGATGACCTCCGTAGCTCGCGTCGGTCCACCTTTCCGTGCGGCGTCAGGGGCAGGCGGTTCACCAGGAGGAATCGCTGGGGAACCATCTCACCGGGGAGCGCCCGCCGGGCTAGTGCCTCCAGTTGTGCGACCTCGGTGTCCTCGGAGCCCACGACGTACGCGGTGAGCCGGGCCTCCTCGTCGTCCCAGTCGACCACCACGTCATCGACCTGCGGGTGACGTCCCAGCACTCCTTCCACCTCCCCGGGTTCGACGCGCACCCCCCGCACCTTGATCTGCCGGTCGATCCGGCCCAGGAAAACCAGGTTTCCGTCGTCGTCCAAGCGAACCAGGTCACCGGACCGGTACCAACGGCCGTCACGTCCTTCCAGGCCGACGAAGCTGCGCTCGGTCGCCACCGGGTCGCGCCAGTAGCGAAGGGCCGGGCAGTCCCCTCCCAGAAGCAACTCACCCGGCTCGCCCGGAGGTACCTCGCGCCGTCCGTCAGATATCAGCACGCGAGCCGAATCGATCGGCCTCCCGATCGAGATGGCACCCTGTTCGTGTGCTGCGATCTCGTGACTGGTGGCGACGACGGTTGTCTCGCTGAGACCGTAGTGATTGACGAAGCGCCGCACCGGATGTCCCTGGGTGAGCCGCAGCCGGTCGCCGCCGGTGAGCAGGCAGCGCAGGGCGTCGAAGTGGGTGCCGTGACGCAGGTACGCCTCGGCGAGCGGAGTCGGCAGAAAGGACAGGCTGATCCGCTCGTCCTTGTACCAGTCGCCCAGTTCCCACGGCGCCAGCCTGATCTCGGGCGGGGCGAAGTGGACGGAGGCCCCATGGCACAGGTACGGCCAGACTTCCCAGAGGTAGGCGTCGAAGGACATCGCGGCGACCGAAGAGGCACGGTCGGCCGGAGTGACGTCGTAGGTCCTGCCGTGCCATGTGATGAGGCGGGCGAAGGAACGGTGCCCGACGAGCACTCCCTTGGGGACCCCGGTCGATCCCGAGGTGTAGATGAGGTAGGCGCTTCCCTCCCCGTCCGGGGGCCGGGGCACCACGGGGGCGCTCCGCACCATGCCGGGGCCGGTGAGGCCGGCGAGGTCGATGGCCGAAGGAGTCTCGCGTAGGCCCTTCGCTCCGCTGCTGGCGGAGTCCAGGACGACCGCCTCGGGTGCCGCGTCCTCGACGATCGCCGCCATGCGGGCTTCCGGCATACCGGGCGGCAGCATCAGCGAGACGGCTCCGCTCAGCCACACCCCGAGCTGGGCCGCCACCGCGTTGCTCCCGGGATCCAGGTGAACCGCGACCATACCCCCGGGGCGGATTCCACGGCGCTGCAACGCGCCCGCGATCCCGGCAGCCGCCTCCACCAGCTGCCGGTAGCTGGTGACGGAGCCGTCCTCCACCACGGCCGGAGCGTCCGGATGGGCCGAGGCCTGCGCCAGCACCCGGTGGGGTACGTCCATGTGGTTCTCCTGGGCGGTCACCGTTCTGCCTCACTCGCCGCCGGCACGCACGCCTCCGCGATCGAGCCGGCCCGGGCGTCCTGGAGGAACTGACGCGCAGGCACGGTCAGCCCGTTCTCGTCGCGCAGCAGAGCGATGACTTCCATGACGAGCAGCGAGTGGCCGCCGATCTCGAAGAAGTCCGAGTCCGCGTCCAGTCCGGTCACGCCCACCACCTTTTCAAACGCCCCGATCACTGACTCAAGCGGATATGCCATCTCCTGGCCTTTCCAACGTTCCGGGTTGCTTCCCACGCCGTCTCCCGCCCCCGGCGAGCGCGCCGGCCGACGGCTCACGATGCGGCGGCGAAGAAGTCGAGAATGATGCGATTCACGTCACCGGGGCGTTCGAGGTACCCGTAGTGCCCGCACAGGGGGATCTCCTCATAGCGACACCCGTCGATGGCGTCGGCCACTTCCCCGCCGAGGAACGGGGGTGTGACGATGTCGTCCGCGAAGGTGATCACCATGCTGGGTGTGCGGATCTTCGCGTACTCCCGCAGCCGGTCGGGCACCAATGTGGCGGCCAGCTGGCAGCGATATCCGGCGCCGGTGTCGGGCGGAGCCTCCAGGAGGGTGAGCCAGGTGTCCGCACGCGCGTCATCCCGCAGGGTGTGCGGGGACAGGTTGTACAGGGCCCGGCGCAGGGCGAGCCGGCCAGCGGGCTGTCGGGTGCCCACTTCGCTCTGCTCGATCTCGGCGGTCACCATGGCGCGGCGCAGCATGTCGGTCCGGCCACGGGTGGCCATGAACACGGCCTGGCGCACCAGTTCGGGGCGGCCCAGCGCCAGTTCCTGCGCGATGATGGCCCCCAACGAGGCCCCGACGATCCGGCACGGTCCCAGGTCCAGGGCTTCCACCAGGGCTGCGGTGTCATCGACCATGCTGCTCAGGGTGAACGGCGCGACCGGGCCGGGCCCGCTCCCCCGGTTGTCGAAGACGACCACCCGGTGTCCGGCAGCGACGAAGGCAGGCACCTGGTGGGCCATCCAGGTGTGCGCCCGTCCGCCGGTACCCATGACCATGACGATGGGATCGCCCGTGCCGTGCACCGAGTAGGCAAGCGTGGCATCCGCCACCGCGAGGCTAGGCATTCCGGCACCGCCCCGCGCCCGTGCGCTGTGCCCCGGCTCGGTTCCTCAAGTGACTCTCCCCTTGCTTCCCGCCGTCCACGGCGATGCACTCGATGGCGCGCGGACTCTCGGCGAAGGGCGAATCCGCCCCGGGCCGGTGGACCACGGTCTCCGTGATCCCGGGTTCCTGGTCACGACCGGCGGAGTCGGCGGACGCCGGCATGGTTCTCCTCTCGGTCGTCGGATCGGTGGACACACGAGGCGGCCTCCGTGTCATGGCCGGAGCACGGCCTTCACCAGCGTTCCCCCGGCCACCGACCGCAGCGCCTGTTCGCACTGCTCCATGGGGAATTCGGTCACGAGGCGCCGGAGGTCGTAGCGCTCGACGAGGGCGGGCAGCAGGCTCACGTACGCGGCCAGGTGGGCTCCGGTGAAGCCCCAGGATCCGATGACGGCAAGTTGCCGGTACACGATCTGATGGGGGTTGATGCTGATCTCGCCCTGGTCCGTGTACTGGCCGACGCTCAGGTAGGCACCGCCACGTCGGGCCATCTGGATGCCTTCCGGGACGGCGCGTGGTGCGCCCGTGCATTCGATCACGAGGTCGGCGCCCCGCCCCCCGGAGCTCGAGCGCACCTTCTCGATGACAGAGCCGGGATCGTCGACCGCGATCATGTCGAGGTGAACGTCGCCGATGCCGAGTTCGGCGGCGAGTTCGAGTCGTGCCGCGGGTCCGCCCACCACGATCACGGAGGCGGCGCCGGCCAGTTGAGCCATGGCCGCCGCGGCGAGTCCGACGGGACCGCTTCCCTGGACGACCACGGTCTCACCGAGTCGAACCGGCCGACGCCCGTAGAGCGCGTGGATCATCGTCGGGCCGGCGCAGGCCAGGGACATGGCGGCCACGGGGTCGACACCGTCCGGGACCTTCACCACGCTGGTGCCGGAGCGGAGGGACATGTAGTGCGACCACGAGCCCGCCGGTCCCCCGGAACCCACCGCCAGGTTGACGCCGTACGTCGTACGCCGTTCGCACAGAGTCGGTTCGCCCTGCATGCGGCACGGAACACAGGTGCCGCAGGAGATGGACGACGCCCACATGACGGTGTCGCCGACCGCGAGGCTGTCTCCGTGGGCGTCGTCCGTCACTCCCGGACCGAGCTCCACCACGCGCCCGAGACCCTCATGGCCCAGCACCAGGGGTGTGGGGATGTCGAGCCGACCGCTGTGCAGGTGCACATCGGTCCCGCAGACACCGCCGAAGTCGACGCGGACGACGAGTTCGCCCGGGCCGGGGGCCGGAACGTCGAGCTGCCGGACCTCCAGTGGCTCGTCGAACTCGCGCAGGACGATGGCCCGGGTTCGCCGGTGGTCGGAATGCTCCATGATCATCCTTAGGTCGTACGTGCATGCATCGGCCGTGCGAGTGGTGCTCGGGAAGGGCTTCGCATCCATGACTCGGGCCGGTGACCGGCACGACGAGGGAGATGGACAGGCGTCGGATCACTCAAGCCGGACCAGGGCTCGTTCCAGGCCCCGGTATCCACTGCCGCGTGCCCATTCGACACTGCCCGGGACGATCCGCGCCTGCGGGAACGCGGCCGTCCATGAGCGCAGGGCACCGACCGCCCCTGCTCTGGCGATCGGTGCGCCGAGGCAGTAGTGCACGCCCGCGCCGAACGCGGCATGACGCTGCTCGCGGGCGACGTCCAGGAGGTCGGGGTCATCGGACGCGGCCCAGTCCCGATTGGCCGCGGCGAGGACAACGATGACACGGTCTCCGGTGCGGATCCTCTGGCCCCCGACGGCCATGTCGTCGACGGCGATCCGAGGCACCTGTGGCACCGGGGTGTCGAACCGGAGCAGTTCCTCGACCACCGGGTCGAGTGCCACCCGGCGGTCGCAGACCTCTCGGTAGAGCGACCGGTCGCGCATCAGGTGCAGCAACCCGACCGCGATCAGCCCCGCCGTGGTCTCCTGACCGGCGAAGGAGAGCAGTTGTGCCGTGCTGAGGTATTCGGCGTTCGGGTGATGTGGGTCCTCGCCGATAAGTGAGGACAGCGCGCTGTCGGGCGGCACCTGGGGGGCGAGGTCCTGGTACAGCCGGGTGAGTGCGGTCAGAGCCGCGTCGGCTCTCCTGGCGTGCTCGGGCTTGTGCGGCTGGGCCAGGTATCCGGCCAGGACCTTCATCTGCGTGGCTGCCTCGGTCACCACCGTCTCGGGTATGCGCAGCACGCGCGCGAGCAATCCGCTGGCGAGCGGGCCGGCGAAGTCCGCCATCAGGTCGACGCGGTCCAAGTGCCTTACACGGTCGATTCGGTCGCTCACCAGAATCCGGATGTCCTCGCTCAGACTCTCGACGCGGCTGCGTGCGAACCAGCTCTGCATGACCCGCCGCAGCCGGGTGTGCTGCGGCTGGTCCATGAACATGAACCAGCCCCGCAGGGCGTGGTGCAGGGCCGGGAACTCCTCGGGGTCCGGGGTCCCGGGGCGCAGCAGCGACCAGTCCGAGGAGAACTTCGCCGACCGGAGAACGGCGTTGGCAGCGTCTCGCCCGGTGACGATCCAGACTTCGAGGGTGCCGTCCCACAGCACGTCGGACTTGTCGTGGAGCGCCCGGTAGACGGGGTAGGGGTCTTCCCAGAACTTGACTCCCATGCGGGTCACCTCTCCTGCGACGTTACGCGCGGAGAACGGACGGGGGCTTCCCGGACGAGCACGGCGAGGGTCTTCTCGTAGGCGTCGCGGACGGCGTCCACCGTCGCTTCGGAAACGCTCTCCGGCTGGAAGTCGAAGACGATCCGCAGGCCGCCGGCCGGCTGCGGCCAAGCCTCAACGACCAGCTCGTTCATGGCGCGCGGAGTGGGTACGTGAAGCCGCTCGGCTCGGCACCCGGGCAGGCTGAGAGGCCGTTGTCCGGTGTCCTGGAGAGCGAACATCGTCTGAAAGAGCGGGGTACGGCCGGAGCGCGCGGGGCCGACGGCCCGTACGACTTCCTGGAACGGGATGTCCTGAGCGGCGAACGCGCCCATCACCCCGGCGTGGGTGGATCTCAGCAACGCCCGGCGTCCGTGGGCTCGGTCGGCACCGTCAGCAGGACCCACCTGGCCGCCTTCGTCGGCGAAGGGCACACACACGACGTTGATCAGACAGCCGACGGCGTGGTCGGCGGCCGCCAAGTCCCGTTGGGCTACGGGAACGCCGATGCCGAACTCCGCCTGGCCCAGGGCCGTTCGCAGCGCCTGTGCGTAGACGTCCAGCAGCACCACGAAGCGGGTCGTGTCCGCCCTGGCAGCCACCGCGTCCACCGCCTCGAGTTCCTCGGCCGTGAGGGCGACGTCAGGCAGGGGCTCGAGCGAGGCACGAGCCGGGAGCCCGCTGCGTCCCCGGCCGCCGAAGTCCAGGGCCGGCAGCCCGGCCAGGGTCTCCTCCCAGAACCTGCGTTGGGCGGCGAGGTCGACGGATGCCTGGCGCAGTCTTCGTTGCCGGGCGACCTCCGCCAGCGACGGCGCGGGAACCGGGAACCGCGGCGCTCCTCCTCGGCTCCGCGCTTCATAGGCGTACGACAGATCCTCGGCGAGGATGCCCTGTGACCAGCCGTCGAACGCGACATGGTGCACGGCCAGGCCCAGGAGCGCATGCCCCCGCGAGGGCAGGAGCGCCCCGCGCCACACTTCGCCGCGCTCGATGGCGAGCGGCTGGACGAGTCTGTCGTACAGCAGCTCCCGGTCGGCCGCCTCGTGACCGTCGGAAGCGAGCACGGTCAGGGCTTTTGGGGGCAGGCCGTCGTCGGCGCCGGGCCGGGCCACCGGACGCGGCACCGCCGAGTACCGTGCGTGGAGCGCCTGGTGGCGTCGGCCGACGTCGCGCAGTGCCTGCTCCATGGCTGCGACGTCTACCGGGCCCTCCAGTTTCCATACGAGGAGGCACAGAGCGGCGAGATCGTCGGGGTCGAACTCACGGGCCATCACGAACCCCGCGGCCGTGCCTGTGAGGTGGACCGGGACGGACGGGTCCGGCACGGAGTCGGGTCGCGCCGGATCACCGCTGGTCGGCGCAGTTCGGGACAGTGCGGTCATCACACTCGGGGTAAAGGTCCCCAGGGTGGGGTTCGCGATCAGCAGTGAGACCGGTACGGTCCGGTGCAGATGCCGGGACAGCCTGACGCAGACCCGGCCGGCGTCGAGCGAGGTGCCGCCGAGCGCGAAGAAGGAGACGTCGCTCGGCACGTCCGGTCTGCCGAGGACCTCGCCAAACACCTGCGCGACCAGCTCTGCCGTGCTCGGCAGAGCTGTGGCTGTGGACGGCTGTTCGGCCGGCGCACGTCGAGCGGCGAGAGCTTCGGCGAGGGCGGTCTGATCGACCTTGCCGCTGGCCGTCAGGGGAAAGCGGGTCACGCGCTCGATGTGGGCGGGAACCAGGTGTCCGGGAAGCCGCTCGGACAGCTGTTGCCGCAGTGCTCGTTCCGAGACCGCGCTGCCGCGAGCGGTGAAGAACAGTGCGATGGAACGGACGAGCCCTTGATCGTCCCGCATCGCCACCGCCACGCACCCGGTGACCCCGTCCAGCACTCTGAACGCGGCCTCGATCTCGTGGAGTTCGATGCGATTGCCACGGAGCTTGACCTGACGTCCCTGGCGCCCGTCGAACATCAGGAGTCCGTCCTCCGACCAGTGCCCGATGTCCCCGGTCCGGTACAGCCTGATCTCACGGCCGTCGACGCGATGGGGGACGAACTTCTCCGCGGTCAACTCCGGCCGGGCCAGATAACCGTGGGCCAGTCCGTCGCCGCCGATGCAGATCTCACCCCGCTGTCCGGCCCCGCACGGCGTGCCGTCGGCCATGACGTACACGTCGGTACGGGCGACCGGTCGGCCGAGGGGCACCCCCGCCTCGCGGTCGCAGTCGGCCGGGACGACGTCGTGGACGGTGGCGAACACGGTGCTCTCCACCGGGCCGTAGCCGTTCACCAGGCGGATCCCGGGATGGCGGTCGAGGAAGTCGCGCACGTGCCAGGGGGACAGCCGCTCGCCTCCGATGAGCAGCATGGTCAGTCCCTCGAAGCACAGGGGGTCCTCGTCGACGAACATGTTGAACAGCGAGGAGGTCAGCCAGAGGGTGTTCACGCCGTGCGAAGAGATCATCGCGCGGAGTTCGCCGGGGAGGAGGTAGGGGCTGTCCGGGAGGACCGACGTACCGCCGGAGAGCAGCACCCCCCACAGCTCGAGACTGAACGCGTCCCAGGCGAGGGCCGCGTTGAGCGGCATCACTCCCTGCGAGAACGAGGCGAGCAGGGGATCGTCCAGCAGCCGGACCGTCCCCCGGTGCGGCGACACCACGGCCTTGGGGGCCCCGGTGCTGCCGGAGGTGAAGAACAGCGCGGCAGCGGCTTCGCCGGTGATCCGCGGTGCCTCCGGCAGTTCGGGCGAACCGGTCGTGTCCTCCCACGCCGGTGGCCTGAACACAGGGGTCCGCCATCCGTCCTCGGACGGGGCGACCAGCAAGGCCGCTCCGGACTGCCAGACGATCTCAAGACGCCGGGCGAGAGGCCAGTCCGGCGGCAGCACCGAGTACGCCGCACCGGCCTTGAGGACGGCGAGGAGACAGACCACCAGTGAGACCGACCGCGGCAGGCAGACCGGAACGACATCCCCTGGTCGCACTCCGCACCGGATCAACTGCCGGGCCAAGGTGTTGGAGACCTCGTCCAGCTCGCGGTAGGTGACGCGCTGCCCCTGACCCACCATGGCCGCGCGGTCCCCGTGCCGTGCCGCTTGGAGGGAGAACCGGCCGGAGATCGTGTCCCGGGCCACACCGATGCCCGCAGCGGGAAGTACCGGGATGACAGTCATGTCCCTTACCTCACCCTCACGCGCCCGTGCCGGGTTTCTGCGATCGGCGGCAGCCCCGGGGTGGGCACCGCCACTCGCTCCGCCGAGCGTGGCCGCGGCGATACCGTCGGCCCGGGCCGCGTTTCTGTCCCATATTTGTCTCCGACGTAGAGGACGTGTCACTCCGGCAGGAAGGATCCGGCCTCGGCTAGCCGGCGGTGGCCGAGGTCAGCACCAGCACGACGTTGTGGCCGCCGAAGCCGAACGAATGGCTCACCGCAGCACGGATCTGCTGGGGACGGGCGGCGCCCGTCACACAATCGAGGTCGAGACCGGCGGTCGGGTCCTTGAGGTTCGCGATGGGAGGCACCAGCCCGCTCTCGATGCTGAGCACCGTGAGTGCGGCCTCGATCGCTCCTGCCGCGCCGAAGGTGTGCCCCAGTACGCCCTTCGGCGCGGTGACGGTGGGCCCGTGCGGCAGCACTCTGCTGATCACGGCCGCTTCGGCCGCGTCACCGGCCGGGGTGGAGGTCGCATGGGCGTTGACGTGATCGATGTCCCCGGGCCCGAGCTCCGCATCGGAAATGGCCCGGCGCAGCGCCTGTTCCGCTCCGCGCCCCTCGGGATGCGGGGCGGTGGGATGATGGGCGTCCGTGGTCGCTCCGCAACCGGCGAGTATCGCGCGGCACCGTGCCCCGCGGCTCGCGGCGTCGTCGGCTCGCTCCAGCACGAGCACCGCCGCGCCTTCGGACGCGACGAATCCGTCCCGCTCGGGGGAGAAGGGGCAGGACGCGCCGGACACGTCGTGAGAGCGGGTCGACAGCGCCCCCATCCGATGGAACGCCGCGACGGGTAGCGGGTCGATGGCCATCTCCGTTCCCCCCGCCAGCACGATGTCGCACGCGTCCGACAGCAGCAGACCTCGTGCCACCGCCAGGGCACTGGCCCCCGAGGCGCAGGCGGTGTTGGTGGCGAGGCTGGGGCCGCGGATCCCGAGGGCCAGTGCGACCTCGCCGACGGGCATGTTGGCCAGGGCCATCGGCAGTGTCAGCGGTGAGACAGCGGCTGGTCCCCTCTCGCTCAGGCGCGATGCCTGGTCGTGCCAGAGACCGACGTCGCCGATCCCGCAGCCCAGCACGATGCCCACGCGTTCGCCGTCCCACGACTTCGGCTCGTGGCCCGCGTCCAGGACCGCGTCGTGGCTCGCCGACACGGCGGCCTTGGCGACCGGACTCATCCGCCAGGCGGAGCGCGGAAGGGCGCCACGGTTCAGATCGGTGCCTTCGGGCAGCCGGCAGGAGAAGTCGACCGGCTGCCCGCGCAGGGCGGGGTCCGGGGCCGCGGTCGGCTCGCCCCGGCAGACCCGGTCCCAGGTGGCGGCGGCACCGTCACCGCCCGGTGTGATCATCCCAAGGCCGGTGACGGCGACGGCGGACGCGGTGTTCACTGGGCGTCCAGCGCGGCCGCGTCGCCGGCCGGGGCCGTGGCACGCGCGACGCCCGCGGCGAACTCGTCGAGTGTGGTGGTCCGGGTGACACCCTCCTCGGTCACCTCGACGCCGAGTTCCTCACTCAGCACGACCGCCAGTTCCGCCAGGGCAAGGGAGTCGAGTTCGAGTTCGCCGATGGTCGCGTCCGGCCGGATCTCCGCCGCGGGCAGCTCGAACTTGGTGGTCAGAGTGTCGTGCACGAGACGGTAGACGGCTTCGGGGCTGGTGGGCATGAGGCGGCCTTCCTATAGTCCTTGGTTCACTCACAGGTGCGGTATCACCTGGGTATGCGACAGGTCCGGCCAGACGAGTGCGGCGGACCCCCATGTCAGCCCGCCGCCGAACGCGGCGACGACCACCCGCTGACCGGGCCGGAGCCGGCCGTCGGCGTGCGCCTGGGCGAGGGCCAGCGGTATGGATGCGGCGCCGGTGTTGCCGACTTCGGCCAGGTTGCCGACGCATCGGTCGGCGGGCAGACCCAGCCGTTCACAGACCGCTTTCAGGATGCGGGCATTGGCCTGGTGGCCGACGAGGCGGTCCACCTCGTCGACACTCCAGCCCAGCGATTCGAGCAGCGTCGACACTGAACCGTCCATCCGCGTGATGGCGTGCTTGAAGACCTCGGAGCCATGCATGCGGAAGTAGTGGTCCCCGTCGGCCGGTGACCGACCGGTGGCCCGGTGCCGGGCGCCGCCGGCGGGCACCATGATGAGGTCGGCGTGCCCCCCGTCGCTGCCCAGGTCGAACCCGATCAGGGCGCCGGGCTCATCATCCTCGCCCCGGCGCAGCAGCACAGCGCCCGCGCCGTCGCCGAACACGATGCCCGCCGCACGGTCCGTGGGGTCGAGCATGGTGGAGTAGACATCGGCCGCGACCAGCAGGACGCGCTCCGCCAGGCCGGCTGCCACCCACCCGGCCGCCGTCGCCAACGCGTACACGAATCCGCTGCACACCGCGGAGACGTCGAACGCCGGGATCGGGCCCAGCCCCAGCCTTGCGGCCAGCGACGGAGCGGTGGCCGGCAGCGGATGGTCGGGGGTGGACGTCGTCAGCAGGAGGGCATCGACCGAGTCGTTGCCTCTGAGAACGCTCTCTGCGGCTGCGAGGGCGAGGTCGGAAGTGGCTACGCCGTGTCCGGCGCGGTGACGACTGCCGATACCGGTACGGGAGCGGACCCAGGAGTCCGTCACCCCCCACGACTCGGGCAGCTGGTCGTTCGTCACGCGCAGGGGCGGGACCCATCCGGCCAGTGCCTCGACCACGCAGGATCGGGTCATCGCGCCCGTCCCGCGAAATCTCCGCTCTTCACGGCATGACGCGAGAGGCGGAATTCCGTATCCCCGGTGGCGGCATCGGCCGGACGCCACCAAATACGCGAAGGACGGTTTGGAGACCCCGGGCGATTATCGGGACCGGAAGTCCCAACTCCGCTGCGGTGAATCCTTGGAGCCGTGCCCTTGCTCATGGGGGATTTTCCTCCGGGATGAGGAGTTCGGAGTTCTCTGGGAGGCGGGACATGCCGCCGGGAGGGCGCACACCCGCCGCCGGTCATCCTCCGCCTGGCGCCGGTCGATGCCGCTCACATTCGACGCAATGTAGTCCAGCGCCGGTCCGGGTGTTCTGCTGCGCCGTAGACAAAGGTAGCCGCCTGTGCGTCTCGCCGGCGAGACATCCGGGTGCGTGATCGACCGGCCGGGGTGCACGCCGCCGGCGAGTTAAGGTGGCCGCTCGGCAATGCCGTCCTATTCCGTTGGAGACGTGATGTCGAACCCTTTCGAGAATGAAGAGGGCGGCTTTCTCGTCCTCGTGAACGACGAGGCACAGTTCTCTCTGTGGCCCGCACCCATAGGAGTGCCGGGCGGGTGGGCGACGGTCCTCGAATCCGACAGCCGGCAGGAGTGTTTGGAATACATCGACAAGCATTGGCGCGACGTGCGTCCGAAGAGTCTGGCGATGGCCGTGGACGAGGTCGAGTCCAGGGAGTGAGCGGAGGGGACGGGCCGGCTCCATGCCGGACCGCCCGACTCCGCCGACGGGGAAGGAGAATCGATGAGCGCGGCTCGCGCCGATGACAACGGGCAGGCCGGGTCGCCTCTGGCCAGGCTGCGCGGCCGGGGGCGAACGACAGGGGACGCCTCGCGGCGGAACCGCGCCCCCGCCTCCCGGGCGGGCGTCTCCGGGAGCGTACTGTTACCGCCGGAAGCGCAACACGCGTCCGTACTGGGCCTGTTCACCGGCTCTAGCCGTCATCTCCTGTTTCTTCGCGGCGCCTTGGACGACGACGCACTGCAGCTGAGCCTGCGGGAACTCGCTCGCCGCCACGGCAGTCCGCACGGGAGATCCGCCGGCTCCGAGGACGGCAGGGGATCGGCCGCCGGCATGGGGCCTGTCCCTGTGCACCGCCTCGACCTGCGGCTCCTCGGCGACTTCGACGCCGAAGAGCAGTGCGGCCGGGCGATCGTGGAGGCCCGCTCACGCGTGAGCGACGCACCGCTCTCCGCGCTCCTGGCACTTCTGCCGCAAGACCGGCATGTGCTGGTCGTGACCACGGATTCGGCCGCCTCCGACGGCCGCTCCACTCCGGTGATCGCGAGGGACCTCGCCGAGTTCTACGCGGCCGCCGTCCAGGGCCGGCCACATCGGTTGCCACCGCTCGACACGGCGTACGCGGACCAATCCGCGTGGAGCACCGACCGGGCCCGGGCCCGGGATGTCGCGTACTGGCGGGACGTCCTGACCGACGCTCCCGTAGTACTGGAGATCCCCACCGACCGGGCGCGGCCGGCGGCGATGTCGCACCACTGTGCAGCTGTCTCCCAGGTCCTCGGCCCGCAGCTCAGGGAGGAGCTGCACAAACTCGCAAGCTCGACGGACGCGACGATCGCCGAGGTGGTCCTGTCCGGCTTCTCGGCGCTGCTTCACCGTTACAGCGGACATACGAGGTTCACTGTCGGTGTCGTCCCGGCCGCCCGGCCGGAGCCCGAACGCCGACGACTCCTGGGGGTGTTGGGCAGTGCCCTGCCTCTGACCGTCGATGTCCCCGGCTCTTCCCCCTTCGCCGATCTGGTCCGGGCCACGGTCTGCGGGACGAGTGAGGTCTCGCGGCACAGCGCGGTCGCGCTGCATGAAGTGATCACCGAACTGGGCTGGTCGCGGGATCCCTCGCGCAACGCCGGTTTCCAGGTCTTCTGCGACCACACCGACCTCACCGCCGTCCGGGACGGTCTGCCGGCTCCCTTCGTCGGGGCGCGGCCGGCGGTCCCCACCGGAATGCGGACCGATCTCGCCCTGCGTTCCCTGGACGACGGGGACGGTCTGCGGCTCGAACTCGTCTATGCCACCGAGTTGTTCGACCGGAGCACGGCGGAGCGCATGCTGCGTCACCTCGTGTGCCTGCTCGCGGACGGCGCGGCGCGCCCGGGATCACGGGTGGACCGCCTGCGCCTGTTGAGCGAAGAGGAGTTCCAGCAGCAGACCACCGGCTGGAACAGCACGGCGCAGGACTTTCCCACCTCGGCGTGCCTGCACGAACTCTTCGAACGCCAGGTGCTGGCCACGCCGGACGCCGTCGCCGTCGTGGCGGGTGATCGCCGTGTCACCTACCGGGAACTCAACGAGCGGGCCAACCAGCTGGCCTGGCATCTGCGCTCCCTCGGAATCCGTCCCGAGTCGTTCGTGGGTCTGTGTGTCGACCACAGTGTCGAGATGTTCGTCGGCATGTTCGGCATCCTCAAGGCGGGCGGCGCCTACGTCCCCGTCGATCCCGATCACCCCACCGAGCGGCTGGCCTTCGTCCTGGCCGAAACAGGGGCCTCGGTGATCCTCACCCAGGAACATCTTCGGTCCGCTCTGCCCGCGGACGGCAGGCAGGTGTTCCTGCTCGACGGCGACCGGCACCTCGTCGCCGACCTGCCACGGCACAACCCCGAAGTGCCCATGAACAGCGACAACCTGGTGTACGCGATGTTCACCTCGGGCTCCAGCGGCCGCCCCAAGGGCGTGCTGATCAGCCACCGGAGCCTGAACAATTACCTGCTGTGGGCGGTGGAGGGCTACGGCGTCGACGGGACGCACGGTGCCGTCATGGTGGGGTCCATCGCGTTCGACCTCTCCGTACCCAACTTCTTCCTGCCTCTCATCGCCGGCAAGGACGTCACGCTCCTGCCCAAGGACCGCGGCCTGGAGGCACTGGCGGACCTGCTGCGCAGCCGGACCGATCTCAGCCTGCTGAAGATCACACCGGCTCATCTGGACGTGTTGCGCACGCACATGCGTGAGGACACCAGACTGGACTCGGTGCGGACCTATGTCGTCGGTGCGGACGAGGTCAAGGCGAGCACCGTCGCCGAGTGGCGCCGGACCGCTCCCGGGGCCCGGATCATCAACGAGTACGGCCCCACGGAGACGGTGGTCGGCTGCTCGGTGCACACGGTTCCACCCGATCAGGACCTCTCGCGGGCGGTACCGATCGGCCGCCCAATCATGAACATGACCATGTACGTCCTGAACCAGGACCTGCAACCGGTGCCCGTGGGAGTGGCGGGTGAGCTGTACATCGGTGGCGAGGGCGTCGCGCGCGGATATCTCGGCCGGCCCGACCTGACCGCGGACAAGTTCCTCCCTGACCCCTTCAGCGCCCGGCCCGGCGCACGCTTCTACCGGACCGGGGACCGCGCCCGGTTCCTGCCGGACGGCAATCTGGACTTCCTCGGGAGGATCGACGACCAGGTCAAGATCCGGGGCTACCGCATCGAGCTGGGGGAGATAGAGGCCCAGCTCCTCACTCATCCCGCGGTCGCCGAGGCGGTGGTCGCCGCACGTGAGGAACGTCCGGGCGACAAGTACCTCGCGGCGTACCTCGTACCGGCCGCGGACCACCGGCCGACCCCGGCCGAGCTGCGCGACTTCCTGGGCGAGGTCCTGCCCGCCTACCTCCTGCCACGTGCCTACGTGTTCCTCGACATCCTCCCGCTCAGTCCCGGCGGCAAGGTGGACCGGCGCCTGCTGCCCGTGCCGGCGACGACGTCCGGATCGCCCCGTCCGGGGACGCCGGCCCTCTGAGGTCCCCGGCGCGAAGCACGCGACCGCATTCGACGCTTGCAGGATTGGAGACGAGTGATGCCCGAACACAGGCCCCCGCGAATCCCGGAGGACGACGCGCGTGCCCGGCCCGGCCGGCAGGACGCGGCGCAGATCGAGCGGTGGATCGTCGGGCGGCTCGCCGAGACGACGGGCGTCCCGCCCGAGGCGATCGACCCCGGGACCGCCCTCGCCGAGCTGGGACTCTCGTCCCGCGAGGCAGTGGTCCTGCTCGGCGAGCTGCAAGACCTCACCGGTCAGGACCTGTCGCCCACCTTGCTGTGGGAATTCCCCACACCACGGGCAATCGCGCGTCATCTCGCCCCGCCTGGTGAACGGACATCCGGGCCGTCCGTGCCCGGTGAGCGGGCACCCGGGCCGTCCGCGCCCGAAGAGGCACCGGGCACTCCGGCTCCCGGCCCCTCGGCCGCCATCGCGGTCATCGGCATGAGCTGCCGCTTCCCGGGGGCCGACGGAATCGACGCATTTTGGCGCCTCCTCGCGGAAGGCCGCGACGCGGTGGGCACGACCGCCGCCACGGGCCGCCTCACCGGGGACCGGTTCCCGCACGGGCTCCTCTCGGACGTGGCAGGCTTCGACGCTTCCTTCTTCAACATCTCGGCACGCGAGGCACCATACATTGACCCGCAGCATCGGATCCTGCTGGAGACCGCCTGGGAAGCCCTAGAGCTCGCCGACATCGTGCCCGGTTCCCTGGCGGGAACCCGGACCGGCGTGTTCATCGGGATCAGTGACAGCGACTACGGCCGTTACCAGGTCGCCCACCCCGACCTGCTCGACGAGTACAGCGGGACGGGGCAGGCACTGAGCGCCGCGGCGGGCCGGGTGTCCTATCTGCTCGATCTCAAGGGGCCGAGCCTCGCCGTGGACACCGCCTGCTCCTCCTCGCTGGTGGCCGTGCACCAGGCGGTCCGCTCCCTGCGGTCCGGAGAGTCGACCCTCGCCATAGTCGGGGGCGTCAACGTGCTGGTCACGTCCCAGCCCACCGGAATCTTCGAGAAGGCCGGCATGCTCGCCCCGGACGGCCGGTGCAAGGCTTTCGACGCGGCGGCCGACGGCTACGGACGCTCCGAGGGCTGCGGTGTCGTGGTGCTCAAGTCGCTCCCGGCCGCCCTTCGGGACGGCGATCGGGTGCTCGCCGTGCTCCGAGGCTCCGCGCTGAACCAGGACGGCGCGAGCAACGGGCTGACCGCGCCCAGCAAACGCGCCCAGGAGGACGTGGTGCGGGAGGCGCTCGGTGACGCGGGCGTCGCACCGGCCGAGGTGGACTACGTCGAGGCCCACGGGACCGGCACCCTGCTCGGCGACCCCGTCGAAGTCGCCGCCCTGGCGGCCGTACTCGGCCGCGGCAGGCCCCGCTCCCGGCCCGTCGTACTGGGCTCCGTCAAGACCAACATCGGGCACACGGAGGCAGCCGCCGGAATGGCGGGCCTGATCAAGACGGTGCTGATGCTGCAGCACCGCAAGATTCCCCCGCACCTGCACCTGCGGCACCTGAACCCCGCCATCAGCTGGGACGACGGCATCGAGATCCGCACCGCTCTCGGCCCCTGGGACGTGCCGGGCCGACGGACGGCGGGTGTCAGCTCCTTCGGATTCACCGGCACCAACGCCCACCTGGTACTGGAAGAGGCTCCCCCCGCGCCGGCGGAGTCCGCGCCGGAAGGGGAACGCCCCCTGCATCTGCTCGCGCTCAGCGCCAAGTCGCCGACCGCACTGCGCGAACTCGCGGGCCGGTACGCCACCACACTCGCCGGCCCTGCCGGTGCCCGGTTCGCCGACGTGTGCCACAGCGCGAACACCCGGCGCTCCCACTGGCAGCACCGCGCCGTGGTGTCCGCCGGCACGGCCGAGGAGGCGATCGCGGGCCTGGAGCGGCTGCAGCGGGGAGAACCGCATGACCGTGTGATCACCGGACAGGCGTCCAACGGCGAGGCCGGTGCCCTCGCCTTCCTGTTCACCGGTCAGGGCGCGCAGTACCCCGGTATGGGGCAGCGACTGTACGAGACGAGCCCCCGCTTCCGCGCGGAGATCGACGGCTGTGCCGAGGTGCTCGACGGGCTCCTCGACCAGCCCCTGCAGAAGATCCTGTTCTCCGGCGACGACGACGCGCTCGACCGCACCGGCAACACCCAGCCCGCCCTCTTCGCCTTCGAGTACGCCATGGCCCAGCTCTGGCGGTCCTGGGGTGTCGAACCGGACTACCTGCTGGGGCACAGCGTGGGTCAACTCGCCGCTGCCTGCGTGGCGGGCGTCTTCTCCCGGGACGACGGCCTGCGGCTGGCAGCCCTGCGCGGCCGCCTAGTCGAGTCCCGGACGCAGCGGGGCGCCATGGTCCTCGTTCTGACGGACGAGGGCTCGGCACGCGCAGTCGCCCAGCCTCTGGGGGATCGGCACGCACTGTCGATCGCCGCTGTGAACGGCCCCGCGAACACCGTGGTGTCCGGGCCGGAGGACGCGGTCACCGCCTACGAGGAGACCATGAACGGGCGCGGTGTGATCACTCGCAGGCTGAGGTCACGCCATGCTTTCCACTCTCCGATGATGGCGCCCGCCCGCGAGGAACTGGCGAAGGAGCTCGCGGACCTCGACTGGTCGCTGCCGCGCATACCGCTGCTGAGCGACCTGGACGGCCGCCCAATGGACGCGTCGAACCCCCCGGACGCCGCCTACTGGCAACGGCATCTGGAGAAGACGGTCAGGTACGCGCAAGGCATGCGGCGGCTGGCCGCGCTCGGCTGTACCTCGTTCGTGGAGGTCGGTCCGCACCCGGTGCTCATCAACTCGGTCCGGAAGGACGTTGAGGGCGCCGTGTGGCTGCCCTCCCTGCGACGCGACGCGGACGACTGGACGGTGCTGGCCGGCAGCGCGGCCCGTCTGCACGTCTCCGGGCGGTCCCTGGACTGGTCGGGATTCGACTCCGATCACCCGTACGACCGCGCCCCGGTTCCCACCTATCCCTTCCAGCACCAGGACCACTGGCTGTCCCCGATGACCCCACAGGAGACGAAGGTGACCGCGCCTACCGCGCAGACCGCGCCGACCGAGGCATCCCATGCCGATCCTCTCCTGGAGGTGATCTCCGGACTCGTGGGCAGATTGCTGGCGGTCGACGGACCCATCGACCCCGACCTGCCGTTCCTCCAGCTCGGTGCGGACTCGATGGTGCTCATGCAGACGCTGCAGGAGGTCCGCACGACCTTCCGGATCGAGTTGCCCGTCCGGCTGCTGTTCGAGGAGATACCCACGCTGGGCGCCCTGGCGGCTCACATACGGGCGCACGCCGAGCCCGGCGTACTGCGGGCCTTCGACACCCCGGCCGCGCGGGAGACCCGAGGCGGTGCGGCGCTTCCGCAGGCCGCGCCGGCGGCCGCGCTGCCTGCGGCGCCCGCGGCAGCCGAAGCAGTGGCCCAGGACGGCAACGAGGGCAGCGACGTCTCCCGCTTCCTCGCAGTGCACGCACAGGTGATGGACCGCGCCTACGAATTGCTACGGACGGACCGGCTGGCGACCGCCCAGGCCCCTCCCCCGGTCTCCCCGGTCCCACAGCCACCGGACGGAGCACAGCACGTCTCCTCCCCGTCCACGGCCATCCCGCTGGCGTCTCCCCGTGCCTATGTGCCCTTCCGGCCGACCCGCGGCGGTGCGAGGACCGGCGAACCGACCCCGAGCCAGCGGCAGTACATCGAAGACCTCGTGCGGCGCTACTGCGATCTGACCAAGCAGTCGAAGGACCTCGCGCTGAAGGACCGCGTGGTCAACGCGGACGTCCGCCACACGCTCCGCGGCGACCTCCTCCTGCGGGAGACCCACTACCCTCTCTCCGTCACTCGTTCCGAGGGCTCCCGCCTCCAGGACGTCGACGGCAACGAGTTCATCGACCTGACCATGGGCTTCGGTGTCAACTTCTTCGGCCACAACGAACCGTTCATCAACGAGTCCATCAGCCGGCAGCTCGCATCGGGCATGCAACTGGGCCCGCACTCCGACCTCACCAACGAATTCGCCTCCCTCGTCGCCGAGATGACCGGCAAGGAGCGCGTGCTGTTCTGCAACACCGGATCCGAGGCGGTGATGGCGGCGATCCGGCTGGCCCGGGCGGTGTCCGGCCGCAGCAAGATCGTCCTGTTCGCGGGCTCCTACCACGGCTCGGCCGATCCCGTGCTCGCCCGGCAGAACGGCAACGACCGGTCGGGCGGCTCCATGCCCCTGGCACCGGGGGTGATCGAGGGAGTGGGCCGGGAAGCACTGGTCCTGCCCTACGGGGAGGACGACTCGCTGCGGGTCGTCGAGGAACATCTGCACGAACTGGCGGCGGTCGTCGTCGAACCTGTCCAGAGTCGGCATCCGGACCTGCAGCCCGTCGCCTTCCTGCGCAAGCTCAGGGAACTGACCCGAGCCGCCGAGGTGGCTCTCGTCTTCGACGAGGTCATCACCGGCTTCCGGATGCACCCCGGCGGCGCACAGGCCCTGTTCGGGATCGACGCGGACATCGCCACCTACGGGAAGGTCGTCGGTGGCGGTCTTCCCATCGGAGTGGTCGCCGGCCGCAAACGGTACCTCGATGCCATCGACGGCGGCGCCTGGCTGTTCGGCGACTCCCCCTACCCCGACTCCATCCGGACGTTCTTCACCGGTACGTTCTGCAAGCATCCGCTGGCCCTCGCTGCCGGACGAGCCGTCCTGCGTGAGATGCGCCGCCGGGGTCCACAGCTCCAGGAGACGCTGAACCGGACGGTCGCGGATCTCGCCCAGCGCGTCAACCGGGCCTTCGAGGCCGGCGGCATCCCCATCAGAGTGATCCATTTCGGATCCCTGTTCCGGTTGGACTTCCTCGACGAGCCACCGGGGTCCGACACCATCGAGGTGTTCTTCACCAGTCTGCTGGAGCAGGGCGTGTACGTCTGGGAGGGACGCAACTGCTTCCTTTCGACGGCGCACACGCCCGCAGACGTGGACGCCGTGGTCACGGCGCTGCTCACCGTCGCCGACGGCATGCGGGCGGCCGGGTTCTTCCCCGGATCGCGCCCGCTTCCCCCGCAGCCCGCGCCGGACACCGGCCAGGATCCCGCGGAGGGTGCGCTTCCGCTCAGTGTGGTGCAGCAGGAACTGTGGCTGCTGGACCAGATGGGCTCCGACCAGTCCCGCTCCTACAACGAGAGCATCGTCGTCGATCTACGGGGCGCACTCGACGTGTCCGCCCTGCGCGGAGCGATGCACCAGGTGTTCCTGCGGCACGAATCCCTGCGCACGGTCATCTCGGCCGACGGGACCGGCCAGTCCACACGGAACGTGCCGGACGACGCGCTGCCGCTGGTCGACCTCACCGACCCCGCGACCGGGGCGGACCCGGAACACGCGCTCGCCCACTGGCTGGACGCCCGAGCACGCGACACCTTCGACCTGACGAACGGTCCGCTGGTCCGCACCGCGGTGCTGCGTCTGGCCCCGGATCACCATCAGCTGTACCTGGGTGCTCACCACGTCGTGATCGACGGCTGGTCCTTCGACATCATCCTTCAGGAGCTGGGCCACTACTACAACGCCTCCACCGCCGAGACCCCCGCAGCGAAGCTGCCGCGGCCCCCGCAGTACCGCGAGTACGTCGCCCGGCAGATCGATCGCGCGGACACTCCGGCTCAGCAGGCCGCCGAAGCCTACTGGCTGGACCGGTTCTCGGACGGCGTACCCTCGCTGCAACTGCCGACCGACCGTCCACGGCCGCCGAAGGTCACGTACAACGGCGGCAATGTGACGGTCGCCCTCGACCCGGCCCTGCGGCTGGAAGTCGCCCGTGCCGCCCGGGAGTGCGGCAGCACGCCGTTCACCTTCCTGCTGACCGCCTACGCCGCGCTGCTGCACAGACTCACCGGACAGGACGACCTGGTGATCGGAGTGCCGGTAGCACAGCGCGACGAGGCGGACACCGCCCGCATGGTCGGGAACTGCAGCAACCTCGTACCCGTCCGCAGTTCCGTCCGGCCGGGAACCCGGGTCGCCGAAATGGTGTCGACGATCCACAGGACGCTGCTGGAAGCCTACGACCACTCCGGCTATCCGTTCTCCGCGCTCCTGGGGAAGCTGCCGACCAGCACCGACGCAAGCAAGGCACAGCTCTTCAGCACCATCTTCAACCTCGACCAGCAGACCGAGACGCTGTATCTGGCCGGTCTGCGGACGGCCCTGGTGATTCCTCCCCGGCGTTACACACCGGCCGATCTGGAGGTGCACCTGCAGTTCTCGAACGATGAGTCCACGGTCATCTTCAAGTACAACTCGGACCTGTTCGACGAGGAAGCCGTACGGCGTGACGCTCACCTCTTCGCGTTGCTGCTGCGCGAGTTCGTCGACGACACGAACAGCCGACTCCTGGAGATTCCGCTCGTGCGCGGTGCCGCGCGCGACGCACTCCTGCGCTCCGCGGTGGCGCCGTCAGTGACCACCGGGACCGGCATCCGGAATGACCGCGCGTCCACCGTGCTGGACCTGATCGAGCGGCAGGCGCGGCTGAAGCCCGACGCCGAGGCCGTCGTCGACACCGGCAGCCGTCTCACCTACCGAGAGCTCGACGAGCGCGCCAACGCGCTGGCCCACCGGTTGCGCCGGCACGGCGTCGGCCCCGAGAAGCGAGTCGGCATCCTCTTGGACCGTGGCGTCGACCTGGTGGTCAGCGTGCTCGCGGTGTGGAAGGCGGGCGGGGCACATGTGGCACTGCAGCCGGAGAATCCGGCCCAGCATCTGTCGGCCGTCCTGACCGATGCGCAGGTGACCGCGGTGGTCAGTCAGACCCGTCTGCGTGCGCAGGTACCCGACGGGCCCTTCGCGGTGGTCCTCACCGACGACGAGGAATCGGGCCGGGAGCCGACGAGCAGCCCCGACGTGCCCGTACTGCCCGATGGTCTCTCCTACATCGTCTACACCTCCGGCTCCACCGGACGGCCGAAGGGAGTCATGGTCTCCCACGGCGCGCTGCACGCCCGCTACCAGGGCTGGGCAGCGGCATACCGCCTGTCCGAGCGGGCCACGTCGGTACTGCAGATGGCCAACTTCGGGTTCGACGTGTTCGTGGGCGACGTCGTACGGGCGCTGTGCACCGGTGCCAAGCTCGTGATGTGTCCGCGTGAACTGCTGCTGCGGCCGGACGCGCTCCTCGGTCTGTTGGCCGGCGAGCGGGTGGACTGCGCGGAGTTCGTGCCGCTGGTGCTGAAGGGCCTGGTGGACCACGCACGGGCGGAGCGGCAGGGGCTCGGGCGGCTGCGTCTCCTGATCGTCGGGTCGGACACGGTGTACGGCAGTACCCTCGCGGAGATCCAGGAGGTGGCGGGCCCGGAGACGGTGGTGGTGAACTCCTATGGGCTCGCCGAGGACACGATCGACAGCACCTACTGCGTGCACTCGGCGCACACCACGGTCGAGAGTCACCGGTCGCCCATCGGCCGACCCTTCCCGGGCACCGAGGTGTACGTACTCGATGAGGGGCTCCAGCCTGTTCCGTACGGCGTTCCCGGCATGCTGTACGTGGGCGGTGTGGGGACGGCCCGGGGCTACCTCGCGCAGCCCGGTCTGACCGCCGAGCGCTTCATTCCGCACCCGTGGAGCGACCGTCCTGGGGACCGCCTCTACCGCACGGGTGACCTCGCCGTCCTGCGTGAGACGGAGGACGGCCCGGTCATCGAATACCTGGGGCGCCGTGACAGCCAGGTCAAGATACGCGGTTTCCGTATCGAACTCGGCGAGGTGGAGGCCGCGGTCCGGAGGGTGACACAAGCCCGGAACGTGGCGGTCCTGGTGCGGGAGCGGGACGGCGACAGGCAATTGGTGGCCTACATCGTGGCCGAGGCGGCGGCAGCGGAGTCTGCGGTCGCGGTGTGGAACGATGAGCTGCGCCAAGTACTGCCTGCCTACATGGTGCCCTCGGCGTTCGTGGTGGTCGACGCACTGCCCTTGACCCTCAACGGCAAGCTCGACCGCGTCGCCCTGATGTCCGCGGACCGCCCGGAACTCGCCCTGGGCACCGACTTCGTCCCCCCGCGCACAGAAGTCGAGGCGCAGCTGGTCGGGATCTGGGAGGATGTGCTGGG
>NZ_BMUE01000024.1 GCF_014650035.1 Streptomyces lucensis JCM 4490
GCCAACCACACCGCCAAGTGGGACGTGGTGCGCAAGGTTTCGGGATGCTCCTCCCCCAACACCCGCCGCTGCCGGTCGAGTAGGTCTCGGACCAGTGCGTAGGCCTGCTGATGTCTACCGACGGCGCCGAGAGCCTGGGCCAGGTAGTTGGCAGCCCACCAGGTGTGCGTGTGATCGGGGCCCAGCAGGGCAGTCCAGGCCTGGTGAAGGTCACCGAGGCGGGCCGAGACCGCCGGTGCGCTTCCGTGATCCACGAGATAGAGGCAGGCTTCACAAGCCGCGAAGCGGGTGCCCACGGTGACCAGGTCGGTTGGGGCGATCGCCAGCAGGTGAGGCAGCAGGTTGGGCCAGGCAGTCCATGCAGCAAGATCTCTTGCCCGACCTGGATACGCGGCAGCCAGAAGGACGCTGGCGCTGCGTGCCGCTGTGGCGCGTTCCTCGGTGGAGAGCTGGTCCCTGAGGACGGCCTGGGTGAGGCGGTGGAGATGCAAGCTGCCGCCCGCCACGCGGGCCAGCCCGTGCCGGTGCAGTGCCGACAGGACACGGCGTCTGACGCGCTGGTCGGTCACCACCCGGTCGACCGGCGACGCCTCGCCGTCCTCCTGCCCGGTGCCGGCGGGCAGGGTGAACAGTTCCGGCGCCAGCAGGGCACAGGCGTTCATCACCGCGGCCGCCTCCGCGTCCTGGTCCCGCAGCCGCTCCATGCTCAGCCGGATCTGCGTGGCCAGCGACCACGGGTAGTCCAGTGGCCGTCCCTCGTCGGCCACCTCATCGGCACTGCTCGCCAGCAGCTCCAGGTACTCCTCCACAGCCGTCGTGGTCAGCACCGCCGCCGCCTGGACCAGTGCCAGCGGCAGATCGTCCAGCGCCTCCGCCAGCCGCCCCGCGTCCGCCTTCGACAGCCACGGAGTGCGGCTGCGCAGCAATTCGACCGACTCCCGCCGGGCCAGGACATCGACGTCCAACGGCGACGCCAGGCCGTGCCAGTCGGGGTTGCGGGAGGTGATCAGCACATGCCCCGTCCCGGACGGCACCGACCCGGCCAGTTCCGCCGGATCCTCCGCGTTGTCGAACACGACCAGCCAGCGCCCCCTCGACCGCAGCTCCGCCCACAGGGCCTGCACCGCCTCCTCAGGAGGCGTGTCCGGCCGCGCTGCCCCGGTCTCCACCGCCAATCGCACCAGTTGGTCGGGAATCAGTGCGGGATCCTCCGCCCGCACCCACCACACCAGCTCGTACTCCCCGCAGAAACGGTGCGCGTACTCGGCGGCCAGCTGCGTCTTGCCCACCCCGCCCCGGCCGTCCAGCGCCACCACCGCCACCGTCCGGCCGCCGGCGAGCCGGGAACGCACCTCCACCAGCAGGCCGTCCCGGCCCACGAACCCGGCGTTGCGCGCCGGCACGTTCCACACCCGCGGCAACGTCCCCGGCAACCGCGGCCCCGTCGCCCCCACGCTCCGTAACCGGCCCGCCCCGCCGCCCGGAAACCCCGGCCGCACCTCCGGAGGCCCGGCCGGCCCCGCCACCGCGCCCAGCAGCACCTTCCGCGCTTCTTCCTCCCCCTGCCCGAACAGTGCCGGCGCGATCAGGCCCCGCAGCATCGGCGGCGCCACACACTCCTCGATCCGCAGCGGAATCACCTTGCCCCGACCGGCGAGCTTCGCCGCCCACTCCTCGCCGGTCCACCGCCCGGGATCGAAGTACGCGGCCGAGAACAGCGCCACCATCGGCCCCGCGGCGAGTGCCCGGTCCATGTTCAGCACGAAGTTCTCCCCCGCCCCCCAGTGCCAGGCGTCCAGCTCCACCTCGTACCCGGCGTCCTTCAGCTGCCAGGCCACCCACTCCGCCCACGCCAGGTCCGCCCCGGCATGCGAAACGAAGACCTGCACCCCACCCGCCATCCGGACACCCCCGCATCAGCGCCCCGTCCTTCCGCCCACCGAGACTAGGACGCACGCACCCCGCCGTGCCCCGCATACCGCACATCCCGGGAACCGGCTGCGTACCGCCGACGGGCGAGGGCGTGAGTCAGGTGAGTCGGAGAGCGGGGCGGCCCGGAAACGAAGAAACCCCCTCCGACCTGCCCTGGGGGCTGATCAGAGGGGGTTTCCCTCAGCGTGGCGGCGCCAGGATTCGAACCTGGGAAGGCTGAGCCACACCGCCGGGTTGTGCTGCTCATCGAACCCGCTTTCGGCGGTGCTCTCCGGCAACGACGTAAACAATACCCGATACGGAGGGGTGCTTCGCCACCCGGTTGATCTCCACCCCTCGGCTCCCGGGGTGGCTAGGCTGGTGCGGATGCGGCCCGGCAGGACGCCGGGTCCGGCGGCCGCCGCCGCGCACGCCGGCACGCACCCGACCAGCACCCCGATACAAGGAGCCACAGGACATGGCCGACTCCAGTTTCGACATCGTCTCGAAGGTCGAGCGGCAGGAGGTCGACAACGCCCTCAACCAGGCCGCCAAGGAGATCTCGCAGCGCTACGACTTCAAGGGCGTGGGTGCCTCGATCTCGTGGTCCGGTGACAAGATCCTCATGGAGGCGAACTCCGAGGACCGGGTGAAGGCTGTCCTCGACGTCTTCCAGTCCAAGCTGATCAAGCGCGGTATCTCGCTCAAGGCACTGGACGCGGGCGAGCCCCAGCTCTCCGGCAAGGAGTACAAGATCTTCGCCTCGATCGAGGAGGGCATCTCCCAGGAGAACGCCAAGAAGGTGGCGAAGATCATTCGCGACGAGGGCCCCAAGGGCGTCAAGGCCCAGGTCCAGGGTGACGAGCTGCGGGTCAGCTCCAAGAGCCGCGACGACCTGCAGACCGTGATCGCCCTGCTCAAGGGCAAGGACTTCGACTTCGCGCTGCAGTTCGTGAACTACCGGTAGGGCGCCGGCAGGACACCGGTATGACGTGAGCGGGAGGGCGGGCACCGGGTGCCCGCCCTCCCGCTCGCGTCGCCGCTCACGCGGGGCTCAGTCGCGTGAGTTGCCGAACAGGATGCGGTAGACGATCAGCAGCACCAGGGAGCCGCCGATGGCCGCGGCCCAGGTGGCGCCGTCGTAGAAGTCCTTGGTGACCGGGTGGTCCAGCCAGCGGGCCGAGATCCAGCCGCCGATGAACGCGCCCGCGACGCCGATGAGGGTCGTGCCGATGAAGCCGCCGGGGTCACGGCCCGGCAGCAGGACCTTGGCGATGGCTCCGGCCAGCAGTCCCAGGATGATCCAACCGATGATGCTCATGCCGTGAACCTGCCCTTCCGCGCTGTGTCCGCACTGTCCGGTCGATGACATTCCGGTGAGGACCGGCCGTCCGGCGTGGCGGGTGTTCGCGCTGCGTCGATGTGGAGGACGTCACGGGTCCACCGTCCGGTTCCGGTGGTCAGTAGGGTTCGGCGCATGACAAGCACCGGTACCGCTCTGCGCCGCAGCCTCGGCGTGCGGGACGCCGTGATCATCGGCCTCGGCTCCATGATCGGGGCCGGTGTCTTCGCGGCGCTCGGGCCCGCCGCTCGCGCGGCCGGTACGGGGCTGCTGACAGGACTCGCCGTCGCGGCCGTGGTGGCGTACTGCAACGCCATGTCCTCGGCCCGTCTCGCCGCCCGCTACCCGGCCTCCGGCGGCACGTACGTGTACGGGCGCGAGCGGCTGGGCGTCTTCTGGGGCTATCTGGCGGGCTGGGCGTTCGTGGTCGGCAAGACGGCGTCCTGCGCGGCCATGGCGCTCACCGTGGGCGCGTACGTCTGGCCGGGACAGGCCCACGCCGTGGCGGTCGCGGCCGTGGTGGCACTGACCGCCGTGAACTACGGCGGGATCCAGAAGTCGGCGTGGCTGACGCGGGTCGTCGTGGCCGTCGTGCTGGCCGTTCTCGCCGCCGTGGTCGTCGTCTGCCTCACCTCCGGGCAGGCCGGCGCCGGTCGTCTCGGCCCCGAACTGCCCACGGGCGTGGGCGGGGTGCTCCAGGCGGCGGGGCTGCTGTTCTTCGCGTTCGCCGGGTACGCGCGGATCGCGACGCTCGGCGAGGAGGTGCGCGACCCCGCGCGGACGATTCCGCGTGCCGTCCCGCTGGCCCTGGGGATCACTCTGGTGGTGTACGCGTGCGTGGCCGTCGCGGTGCTCGCCGTCCTCGGCGCGGACCGGCTCGGGCACGCGGCGGCGCCACTGGCCGAGGCCGTGCGGGTGGCCGGGGCGCCGGGTCTCGTGCCCGTGGTGCGGGTGGGAGCCGCGGTGGCCTCGCTGGGCTCACTGCTCGCCCTGATCCTCGGTGTGTCCCGTACGACGCTCGCCATGGCCCGGGACGGGCACCTGCCGACGACGCTGGCCGCCGTGCACCCGCGCTTCCGCGTACCGCACCGGGCGGAGCTGGCCGTGGGCGCGGTGGTCGCCGTGCTGGCCGCGACGGTGGACGTGCGCGGCGCGATCGGCTTCTCCTCCTTCGGCGTGCTGGCCTACTACGCCGTCGCCAACGCCTCGGCCTGGACGCTGAGTCCGGCACCGCGCGCCCGCGTCGTGCCGGCGGTGGGCCTGCTGGGCTGTGCCACGCTCGCGTCCGCGCTGCCCGTGGCCTCCGTGACCGTGGGTGCAGGCGTCCTGGCTGCGGGCGCGGCGGCCTACGGCGTGCGGCGGTGGTGGGCGGAGCGGCGTACCTCGGGGAGCTGAGGCTCCCGTACGGGAGTGACGCCGCAACCGCTCACCGCAGCGGACGCCCCCGTGGCGCCGACCGCACCCGCGCGCCGGCCGGCGGTCCGTTCAGCGCGCCGCGAACGGCTCGTCCGTCGGGACGATCTCCCGGCCCAGCGGCAGCAGGGAGACGGGGATCAGCTTGAAGTTGGCCACGCCGAACGGGATGCCGATGATCGTGAGGCACAGGGCGAGGCCGGTGACGATGTGGGCGAGTGCCAGCCACCAGCCGGCCAGGACCAGCCACAGGACGTTGCCGAGGCAGGAACCGGCGCCCGCGTCGCGGCGCTCGACGGTGGTGTACCCGAAGGGCCACAGGGCGTAGACACCGATGCGGAAGGCGGCGATGCCGAACGGGATGCCGATGATCGTGACGCACAGCAGCACACCGGCCAGCAGGTAGCCGAGGAACAGCCAGAAGCCGCTGAGGACGAGCCAGATGACGTTCAGGATGGTCTTCATCGTCCACCTGCCATTTTCTCGAGCCGGGCGATGCGCTCCGCCATCGGCGGGTGGGTGGAGAACATCTTGGACAGTCCCTGTCCGGGGCGGAAGGGATTGGCGATCATCATGTGGCTCGCCGTCTCGATCCGGGGCTCGGGGGGCAGCGGGAGCTGCCTGGTGCCCGTCTCCAGCTTGCGCAGTGCGCTCGCGAGGGCGAGCGGGTCGCCGGTGAGCTGGGCCCCCGAGGCGTCGGCCTCGTACTCCCGGGAGCGGCTGATGGCCAGCTGGATGAGGCCGGCGGCGAGCGGGCCCAGGATCATGATCAGGAGCATGCCGAGCAGGCCCGGGCCGTCGTCGTCGTCCGATCGGCCGATGGGGATGAGCCAGGCGAAGTTCACCAGGAACATGATCACCGAGGCGAGGGCGCCGGCGATCGAGGAGATGAGGATGTCCCGGTTGTAGACGTGGCTCAGCTCGTGGCCGATGACGCCGCGCAGCTCGCGCTCGTCCAGCAGGCGCAGGATGCCCTCGGTGCAGCACACGGCCGCGTTGCGGGGGTTGCGGCCGGTTGCGAAGGCGTTGGGGGCCTCCGTCGGGGAGATGTACAGCCGTGGCATGGGCTGGCGGGCCTGCGTGGACAGCTCGCGCACCATCCGGTAGAGCGCCGGGGCCTCGAACTCGCTGACCGGGCGGGCGCGCATGGCGCGCAGCGCCAGCTTGTCGCTGTTCCAGTAGGCGTAGGCGTTGGTGCCGAGGGCGACCAGGACCGCGACGATCAGTCCGGCGCGGCCGAAGAAGCTGCCGATGACGATGATGAGTGCGGACAGTCCCCCGAGGAGTACTGCGGTCCTGAGCCCGTTGTGCCGGCGGTGCACGGTGCGTCCTCCAAGTCGTGCAGCTGGGGAACACTTTGGTCCAGTGGACCCTCCCGCTTGTGACAACGCCAGGCGGCGGTCGCGAGTTCCCCGGTGGGTGCGGAGGCGCGGCTCGGCCGTACGGGTGACGTGCGGGTTCGGCCTCACGCGCCGTGGCGGCACGGGTGCCCCACGCGCGCGTGGCGACTCCTCAGAACAGGCCGGTGGCCGCGAAGCGGAGCACCAGCTGAGGTGCTCCGGACAGGGCGACGCCGAGTACTCCGGTGAGGGCGATGGCGGCCGTGAGGGGGGCCGGGACGCGGTGCCGTGCGGGTTCGCCCTCGGGGGCGCGGAACAGCAGGGCCGTCCACTGCAGGTAGTAGAAGAGCGCGATCACCACGTTGACCGCCATGACGACGGCGAGCCAGCCCAGGCCCGCGTCGACGGCCGCCGAGAAGACGGTGACCTTGGCGAACAGGCCGATGACGCCCGGCGGCAGCCCGGCCAGGCACAGCAGGAAGAAGGCGAGGAGGAGCGCGGTGAGCGGGTTGGTGGCGTACAGGCCCCGGTAGTCGCTGACCCGGTTGGCGGACCGGGTGCGGCCCACCAGGGCGGCGACGCCGAAGGCGCCGAGGTTCACGGCGGCGTACATCAGGGCGTAGGCGACCGTCGATCCGATCGCCTTCTGCGGGTCCTCGGCGTGTCCGGCGGCGGCGATCGGGACCAGGAGGTAGCCGGCCTGGCCGACGGAGGACCAGGCGAGCAGTCGTACGGCGCTGTAGGCGCGCGTGGCCCGCTGGCGCAGGGCGCCGACGTTGCCGACGGTCATGGTGAGGGCGGCCAGTACGGCGAGCGCGGGCCCCCACACGTCGGCGTACGACGGGAACGCGACGACGGTGACGAGGATCAGGCCGGAGAAGCCGACCGCCTTGCCGACGACGGACAGGTAGGCGGCGACGGGCAGGGGTGCGCCGACGTAGGTGTCGGGCACCCAGAAGTGGAAGGGGACGGCGGCCGTCTTGAAGGCGAATCCGACGAGGGTGAGGACGACACCGGTCTGGGCGAGGGTGTGCAGCTGGCCGTCGACGTGCGCCAGGCGCTGGGCGACCTGGGTGAGGTAGAGGGTGCCGGTGGCGCCGTAGACGAAGCTGATGCCCATCAGGCTGACCGCGGTGGCGGTGACGGAGGACAGGAAGAACTTCAGGGCGGCCTCGGAGGACCGCTTGTCGCCGTGCCGGATGCCGACGAGGGCGAAGGCGGGCAGGGAGGCGACCTCCAGGGCGACGACGAGGGTGGCCAGGTCGCGGGAGGCGGGCAGCAGGGCGGCGCCGGCCGCGGAGGACAGCAGCAGGAACCAGAACTCGCCGGGCGGGACGCGCCGTCGGTCGTCGTCGAGGTTCGTGACCGACAGCAGAGCCGCGAGCAGGGCGCCGCCGAGGACCAGGAACTGGATGACGAGGGTGAACCGGTCGGCGGTGTAGCTGCACGCGTGCGTGCCGCCGGTGAGGCAGAAGGTGCTGCGGTCGCCGCCCAGGAGGGGCAGGAGCATCAGGGCGGCGGCGGCCAGTCCGGCGACCGAGACCCAGCCGAGGACGGCTTTGCGGGGCTCGGGCAGGAACAGGTCGGCGACGAGGACGACGAGCGCCACGGCGGCGGCGATCGTGGGCGGGGCGATCGCGAGCCAGTCGACGGACTGGACCAGCGACTCGGCGAGCTGGGCGCTCATCGGGTGCCTCCTGCGAGGAGCTGCTGCACGGCCGGGTCGGTCAGGCCGAGCAGGGCCTTCGGCCACAGTCCGGCGAGGACGGTGAGGGTGACGAGCGGGGTCCAGGCGGCGAACTCGTAGCCGTGCACGTCGGCGAGTGCGGGGGTCTCCCGCTCCTTGCCGCCCATGCAGACCCGGCGGACCACGACCAGCATGTACGCGGCGGTCAGCAGGGTGCCGAAGGCGCCGATCGCCATGAAGGTGAGGAACGCGGGCCGGCTGAGGCCGGCGGCGGGCTCGAACGACCCGAACAGGGCCAGCATCTCGCCCCAGAACCCGGCGAGTCCTGGGAGGCCCAGCGAGGCGACGGCGGCGAAGGCGAGCAGGCCGCCGAGGCGGGGCGCCCTGCCGTACAGCGCGGCGCCGGTCTCCTCGGCGAGGGTGTCGAGGTCGGTGCTGCCGGTGCGGTCCTTGAGGGCGCCGACCAGGAAGAACAGCAGGCCGGTGATGAGGCCGTGGGCGATGTTGGCGAACAGGGCGCCGTTCACGCCGGTCGGGGTCATGGTGGCGATGCCCAGCAGGACGAAGCCCATGTGGCCGACGGAGGAGTAGGCGATCAGCCGTTTCAGGTCGCCCTTCGCCCCCTGCTTGGCCAGGGCCAGGCAGGCGAGGGATCCGTAGATGATCCCGACGACGGCGAACGCGGCGAGGTAGGGCGCGAAGGTCTGCATCCCGTGCGGCGCGACCGGCAGCAGGATCCGGACGAAGCCGTACGTGCCCATCTTCAGCAGGACGCCGGCCAGCAGGACGGAGCCGACGGTCGGGGCGGCGGTGTGGGCGTCGGGCAGCCAGCTGTGCAGCGGCCACATCGGGGTCTTGACCGCGAGCCCGATCCCGATCGCGAGAACGGCGATGACCTGCACGGACGCGGTCAGTGACCGGCCGTTGTCAGTGGCGAGTGCCACCATGTCGAACGTGCCCGCCTTGAGCCCGATCAGGAGCAGGCCGAGGAGCATGACCACGGAGCCGAGCAGCGTGAACAGGATGAACTTCCACGCGGCCCGGGTCCGGCCCTCGCCGCCCCAGCGGGCGATGAGGAAGTACATCGGGATGAGCACGGTCTCGAACGCGAGGAAGAACAGCAGCAGGTCGAGGACGGCGAAGGACGCGAGGGTGCCGGACTCCAGGAGGAGCAGCAGGGCGACGAACGCCTTCGGGGACGGGCCCGTCGGCGGCTTGAAGTAGGAGTAGAGCGCGCACAGGAAGGTCAGCAGCGCGGTCAGGACGACGAGGGGGAGGGAGATGCCGTCGATGCCGAGGTGGATGCGCACGTCGAGTGCGGGGATCCAGCTGATGTCGGTCGTGGCCTGCATCTTCGACGGGTGGTCGTGGTCGAAGCCGAGCGCGAGGACGATCGCGGCGGCGAGGACGACGCCGGTCACGGTGACGCCGTGGCGGAGCACGGCCTGCCCGGGCGACTTCCCCTTCAGTCCGGGCGGGGCCGGGAGGAGGGCGGCGGCCGCGCCGAGGAGCGGGCCGACGACGACGAATGCCAGAAGGAACTGCATCACGGACTCGCTGATATCGATCACGCCTGCTCACGCTCCCGTGGCGACGAGGAGGACGGCGACCGCCAGGACGACGGTGCCGGCGAGCAGCGCGCTCACATAGGTCTGCACGTTGCCGGTCTGGGCGCGCCGTACGGCGGCCCCGAGCAGCCGGGGCAGGGCGGCGGCGCCGCGTACGTAGGTGTCGACGACCTCGCGGTCGAGGAACCGGACGAGGCTCGCTCCGGCCTGGACCGGGCGGACGAACAGCGCCGTGTACACGGCGTCCAGGTGGAAGCCGGCGGCCGCGTGCCGGTGCAGCGGGCCGAGCAGCAGCCGTCCGGGGTCGGCCGGGTCGGGGGCGTAGGCGATGTCGCCGTAGGCCGGCTCGTGGGTGGCGATGGCCTCGGCCTCGACCAGTCCGGCGTCGCCCTCGGGGTGGGCGGCGACCGCGCCGAGCGGGGCCCGGGCGGCGAGCGCGGTGGTGCGCTGCCAGGCGCCGTAGGTGAGCAGCCCGCCGACCAGGGCGAGGCCCGTGCCGAGGATGGAGGTGAGGAGGGTCGGGGTCAGGTCGCGGCCGTCGAACCAGTCCGGCAGCGAGCGGTAGGCGAACCCGCCGAAGGCCAGGGACGGGATCGTGAGCACCCAGAGGACCACGGTCATCGTCAGCGGCTGGCGGCCGTGGTCGGGGGCTTCGGCGCCCCGGCCCCGGAAGGCCAGCAGCCACAGCCGGGTGGCGTAGGCGGCGGTGAGCAGGGCGGTGACCAGGCCGGCGACGAGGACGATCCAGCCTGTCACGCCGGGGACGTGCGCGGTGTGGCCGTCGGCGGCGTGCTCGGCGGCGCCGAGGACGGACTCCTTGGAGAAGAAGCCGCTGAAGGGCGGGATCGCGGCGAGGGCCAGCAGCGCCACGGTCATCGTCCAGTAGGCGTCCGGGACGCGGTCGCGCAGGCCGTGCATGCGGGACATGGCGGCCAGCGAGTTGGTGCCGGCGGCGTGGATGATCACACCGGCGGCGAGGAACAGCAGTGCCTTGAAGGCGCCGTGGGACATCAGGTGGAAGACGGCGGCGCCGCGGTCGCCGACGGCGAGGGCGCCGGTCATGTAGCCGAGCTGGCCGATCGTCGAGTAGGCGAGGACGCGTTTGATGTCGTCCTGGGCGAGCGCGGCGACACCGGAGCCGGCCATCGTGACGGCGGCCATGACGGCGAGGACCACCATCGCGGCCGAGGAGGCCTCGAAGACGGGGAGGAGACGGGCGATGAAGTAGACACCGGCGGCGACCATCGTCGCGGCGTGGATCAGCGCCGAGACGGGCGTCGGGCCCGCCATCGCGTCCGGGAGCCAGGTGTGCAGCGGGAACTGGGCCGACTTGCCGGCCACGCCGGCGAGCAGCAGCAGGGCGATGACTGTGGGGTGGTCGAGGCCGCCGCTCGTGACGGCTCCGAGGACGCGGGTGATGCGGAACGACCCGGCGTCGGTGCCGAGGGCGAACAGGCCGATCAGGAACGGCACGTCGCCGAGCTTGGTGACCAGGAACGCCTTCAGGGAGGCGGCGCGGGCCTCGGGGGTCTCCCAGTAGTGGCCGACGAGGAAGTAGGAGCAGATGCCCATGACCTCCCAGCCGACCAGCAGCACGATCAGGTCGCCCGAGTAGACGACCAGGAGCATCGCGGAGGTGAACAGTGAGACGAGGGCGGCGTAGGAGGGGTAGCGGGGGTCGTCGCGCAGGTAGCCCGTCGAGTAGATCTGCACGCAGGTCGCGACGAAGGCGACCACTACGGCGACGAGCGCGGCGAAGCCGTCGATGTCGAGGGCCAGCTCGATCGGGACGGAGCCGGTGGGTGTCAGTTCGGTGTGGGAGGTGATGGCCTGGCCGCCGCCCTGCCGTACGGCGACCAGTGCGGCCAGGACGAGCGCGGCGAGGGGGGGCAGGACGGCGAGCGGTCGGACGAATCCGGGGGCGGTGCGGCCCAGGAGCAGGCCCGCCGCGGCGCCCAGGAACGGCAGGAGCGGGACGAGGACGGCGAGGGTGGTCGTGGTCACGCGGTGGCCTCAGCCTTCTCGGCCGCGGAGGAGTCGGGGCGCTCGGTCTCGGGGCCCTCGGCGGTGTCGCGGAGCTTGTCGATGTCGGCGGTGCCGCGGTTGCGGTGGACGGCGAGGACGATCGCCAGGCCGATGCCGATCTCGGCGGCGGCGATGGCGATGGTGAACAGGGTCAGCGCCTGGCCGGAGTGCAGGGTCTCCTCGGCGGCCCGGCTGAGCCAGACGTCGAAGGCGACCAGGTTGAGGTTGACGGCGTTGAGCATCAGCTCGACCGACATCAGGACGAGGATCGCGTTGCGGCGGGCGAGGACGCCGTACACGCCGGTGCAGAAGAGGAGGGAGGAGAGTACGGCGGGGTAGGCGAGGTGCATCAGCGGGCGCCTTCCTTGTCGCCGGGGGCGCCGGCGGCCGCGGGGGTGTCGGGGGTGGTCTCCGCCGTGGCCTTGCGGGACAGGACGATCGCGCCGACCAGGGCCGCGAGGAGCAGCACGGACAGGGCCTCGAACGGCAGGACCCAGTTCTGGAAGAGGCTCTGGCCGGTGACGCGGGTGGTGCCGGCGGCCGGGCCGTCCAGGTCGATCCAGGTGGTGCGGAAGGCGTCGACGACGACCCAGACCAGGGCGCCGGCGGCGGCCGCCGCGACGACCAGGGCGGCCCAGCGGTTGCCTGAGTCGGCGTCCGGGGAGCGGCCGATCGGGGCCCGGGTGAGCATCAGTCCGAACAGGAGGAGGACGACGACGGAGCCGACGTAGATCAGGACCTGCACCCAGGCGATGAACTCGGCCGTGAGCAGCAGGTACTCCACGGCCAGGCCGCCGAGGGCGACCACCAGCCACAGGGCGGCGTGCACCAGCTGCCGGGTGGTGACGGTGACCAGCGCGGCGCCGAGGGTGACCAGGCCGACGAGGAGGAAGGCGATCTCGACGCCGGTCGGTGACAGGAAGCCGTGACCATTTCCGGCGGCGGCGGTCGTGGCGTGCGCCGCGGTGGCGGCTGCGGCGGGGCTCACGACTCCTCCTGCTGCGGTTCGGCCTGGGCGGCGGCCAGTTTCTCGGCGGTCTTGCGGGCTGCGGCGATCTCCTTGGGCTCCTCCGCCGCCGCGTCCAGGGCCGGCGGTGCCGGAACGGTCCACATCCACTCGCGGAGTTTGTCGCGCTCGTGGGTGAGGTCGCGGATGTCGGTCTCGGCGTACTCGAACTCCGGGGACCAGAAGAGGGCGTCGAAGGGACAGACCTCGATGCAGATGCCGCAGTACATGCACAGGGAGAAGTCGATCGCGAACCGGTCGAGGACGTTGCGGCTGCGCTCGCGGCCGCCGGGGTTCGCCGCCGGGACGGTCTCCTTGTGGGAGTCGATGTAGATGCACCAGTCCGGGCACTCGCGGGCGCACAGCATGCAGACCGTGCAGTTCTCCTCGAACAGGCCGATCACGCCGCGGGTGCGGGGCGGCAGTTCGGGCTGCGCGTCCGGGTACTGCTCGGTGACCGTCTTCCTGGTCATCGTGCGCAGGGTGACGGCCAGGCCCTTGGCCAGGCCGGAGCCGGGGATGGGAGGCATCAGGAGATCACCACCTTGACGATGCCGGTGAGGGCGATCTGGGCGAGGGAGAGGGGGACGAGGAGGGTCCAGGACAGTTTCTGTAGCTGGTCCTCGCGCAGCCGGGGGTAGGTGACCCGCAGCCAGATGACGACGAACGCGAGGAGCGCGGTCTTCAGCAGGGTCCACACCCAGCCCAGGCCGTCCGCGCCCCACGGGCCGTGCCAGCCGCCCAGGAAGAGGACGGTGGTCAGGCCGCACAGGACGACGATGCCCGCGTACTCGGCGAGCAGGAACAGGGCGAAGCGCAGGCCGGTGTACTCGGTGTACGCGCCGAAGATGATCTCCGAGTCGGCGACGGGCATGTCGAACGGCGGGCGCTGCAGTTCGGCGAGTCCGGCCACGAAGAAGACGATGGCGCCGACGATCTGCCAGGGCAGCCACCACCAGTGGAAGGCGTGCAGGATGCCCGGGAGGGAGACGGTGCCCGCGGCCATCGCGACGGAGGCCGCCGCCAGCAGCATCGGGAGTTCGTAGGCGAGCAGCTGGGCGGCCGTGCGCAGGCCGCCGAGCAGGGAGAACTTGTTCGCGCTGGCCCAGCCGGCCATGAGGGAGCCGAGCACGCCGACGCCCATCACCGCGAGCACGAAGAACACGCCCGCGTCGAGGACCTGGCCGACGGCGCCCTCGCCGGGGCCGATGGGGATGGCGAGCAGGACGAGCAGATAGGGCAGCAGGGCCACGGCGGGGGCCAGCTGGAAGACGCGCCGGTCGGCGCCCGCCGGGACCACGTCCTCCTTCTGGGCGAACTTGACGCCGTCGGCGATCAGCTGGGCCCAGCCGTGGAAGCCGCCCGCGTACATCGGGCCGAGCCGGCCCTGCATGTGGGCCATCACCTTGTGCTCGGTCTGGCCGACGATCAGCGGGAAGGTGAGGAAGACGACGAACACGGCGAGGAGTCGCAGGGCGACGTCCAGCGCGTCGTTCACTGCGGGCCTCCTGTGGGGTCGTCGGTGGAGCGGTCGCCGGGCTCGTCCGTGGTGCCGGGTCCCTGCAGGCGCTCGGTTTCCCGGGGGGCTGCGGGCGGCTCCGGTGTCTTGCGGGGTTCCGCGGTGTCCCTGCGTTCCGGTGCCTCGGCAGGTTCCACCGATTCCGCAGGTTCGACTGGTTCCGCCGATTCCACTGGTTCCGCCGGTTGTTCGGCGGCTCCCCCGGATTCGGCGGGCTGCTGCGGGCGGGGCTCGGGCGGCGTCGGCCGCGGCTCGTCGTAGGCGGGGCGTGCGTGGTGCCAGGGCGCGTCCGAGCTGCGCGGAGCCGGACTCCGCCGCGCGGCCGGCGCGGCGCCGTCCTGCCCGGCCGGTGTCGGTTCGGCCGGTGTCGGTTCGGCCGGTTCGGGTTGCGCCGGTGCCGGTTCCGGGGTGCCGGTGCGCTGGGAGGCCGAGCCCCCGGAGGCGCTGCGGGCGCGGCGCGGTCGGGCCGGGGACGCCGCGGGGGCCTGTGCCGGGCCGGGTTCGTGCGCCACCGACGCCTCGGCGGCCGGTCCTTCCGCCGCCGAGGCCCGGGTCGCGTCACCCTCGGCCGCGCTCTGCTTCCGCGTCGCCGCGTCCTCGGACGGTGTCGCCGCGTCCTCGGACGGTGTCGCCGTGTCCTCGGACGGTGCTGCGGTCTGGCTCACCGAGCCTTCGCTCGCGCTCCGCGTCCGGCGCGGACGGGCGGCGGCTCCGGCAGGTCCGGGCGCTCCGGGGGCACCGCCGGCCTCGGCGGCACCAGCGGCGCCGACGGCTCCCGTCGCAGGCCCGGCGGCCTCGCTCTGGCTCGCGGAGCCCTCCGCCGCCGTACGGGTGCGCCGTACCGGGCGCTCGCCGGCCGCCGCGCGTGCGGGCCGCTCTCCCGCCGCACGCCCCGCGCCCCGCGCCGGGCGCGCCGGGGCGGCGGGCAGCTGGCCCTTGAGCGGACCCCACTCGTTCGGGTCGGGAACGCCGGGGGGAAGCATCTGCCGGCGCTTGGGGCCGCCGTGGCCCGCACCCGCCGCGGACTCCCCGGGCTCCTTGGCGCCGGGCCACGCCTTGGCGACGCGGGCGGCGAGCACGAAGTCCTTGCGCAGCGGGTGCCCCTCGAAGTTCTCGGGGAGCAGCAGGTGCTCCAGCCCCGGGTGGCCGTCGAAGACGACGCCGAACATCTCGTGGGTCTCGCGCTCGTGCCAGGCCGCGCCCGCGTAGACGCCGACGGCCGACGGGAGCGCGGGGGCCTCGTGCGGGACGGTCGTGCGGACGAGGAGCCGGCGGACCGGGTTCAGCGCGGCGACGTGGGCGCAGACACGGAAGCCCGTGCCCGGTTCGTCGACGGCGCTCAGCCAGTCGAAGTAGGTGCACGACAGCGTCGTACGGGCCGTCTCCAGGGCGGTGAGCCAGGCGGACGGCGGTACGTCCACGGTCAGGACGTCGTACGACTCCTCGGCCGTGGCCTGCGCGCCGAACAGCTCCTCGGCCGGGGCGGGCAGCCAGCCGGCCGCGCTCATCGGGGGTCCCCCTCACCGGCCGGGGCCGGTGGCTTCACCAGACCGCTCTGCAGGGCCGCGGCCGACGGGCGGGCGGGCCCGTCGCCGTACCGCTCGCCGAGGGACTCGCGGGCGATCTTCTCCTGGAGCTTGAGGATGCCCTGGAGCAGCGCCTCGGGGCGCGGCGGGCAGCCGGGGACGTAGACGTCCACCGGGATGATCTGGTCGACGCCCTTGGTGACGGAGTACGAGTCCCAGTACGGGCCGCCGCAGTTGGAGCAGGCGCCGAAGGAGATGACGTACTTCGGCTCGGGCATCTGCTCGTACAGGCGCTTGACCGCCGGGGCCATCTTGTCCGTGACCGTGCCGGAGACGACCATCAGGTCGGCCTGGCGGGGGCCCGGGGCGAAGGGGATGACGCCGAGCCGGATGAAGTCGTGCCGGGCCATCGACGCGGCGATGAACTCGATCGCGCAGCAGGCGAGGCCGAAGTTGAACACCCAGAGCGAGTACCGGCGGCCCCAGTTCAGGACCACCTTCATCGGCTCGGGGGCGAGCCGGGCCAGCGCCCCCAGCCGCTTGGGCTCCGGGAGCGGCGTGGGCTCGGGAGCGGACGGGGTCACGTCCATGCCAGGACCCCCTTCTTGTAGGCGTACAGCAGGCCCACGGCGAGGAAGCCGAGGAAGAGGAACATCTCCACGAGGGTCGTCGCGCCGTAGCCGGGCGCGGCGAAGACCGTCGCCCAGGGGAACAGGAAGATCGAGTCGACGGCGAAGATCACGTAGAGGAAGGCGTAGACGTAGTAGCGGACCTGGGTGTGGGCCCAGCCCTCGCCGACGGGGTCGACGCCGCACTCGTAGGTGAGGAGTTTCTCCGGGGTGGGCACGACCGGCCGCAGCAGGCGGCCCGCGCCGAAGGCGACCGCGACGAACAGCACGCCGATGAGGGCGAGCAGTCCCACGGCCGAGTAGGACCGGAAGTAGCCGGCCGCGATCACGTTCGCCGCGGCGCCCGTCGAGTGCCCCAACGTCTCCGGCACCGTGCGTCCCTCGCTCCCTGACCTCGTGACCTAGGTGAACTCTGTGATGTGACGTGATTCGAGGATCTGTACGCACGGGAGTCTAGGCCCTGCTAAAGAAGCGGTAAGCAGCCCATCACGCCCTGAGACGCGCGAGGGCGTCCCGCCGGGGCCTGGGGTGGGGTTTTCCCCCGCCGGCGGAGGGCGGCGTACCGCATGGCGCGAGGGGGGTGGCGCACGGCAGTCTGGCCGTCATGACCGCTCCCAGTTCCGCCGGCCGGACCGATGGCACAGACCACGCCGACGGCTTCGACCGGCCCGACGGAAACGCTCGACCCGGCGCAGTCGCCCTGCCCGACGAGACCGCACTGCCCGACGGAATCGCCCTGCCCGACGGGACCGACCGGCCTGCCGGGGTCCCCCGCACCGACGGCGCCGACCGCTTGCCTCCGCCCCGGCTCGCCTATGAGGCGCACACCTGGAAGGAGATCGCGCATCTCCTGCTCAACCTCCCGGTGGCGGTGTTCGGCTTCGTCTACGCGATCACGGCGCTGGTCACCGGCGGAACCCTGACCCTCACCGTGATCGGCCTGCCGCTGCTCGCGCTCTGCCTGCTGGGGGCCCGGCAGCTCGGCAAGCTGGAGCGGGCCCGGGCCAGGAGGCTCCTCGGGGTCCGGGTGGAGGAGCCCACCCCGCTGCCGCTGGCCAGGGGCGGAGGCCCGGGAGAGCGGCTGTGGATGGCGCTGAAGGACCCGGTGGGCTGGCGGACGCTGCTGTACGACGCCATCCGGCTGCCGTGGGGCGTCTTCACCTTCTGCACCGTGCTGGCGTCGCTGTTCGTGCTGTGGCCGGTGCTGCCCTACCTCGCGCGGGCGCTGACGAACGTCGACCGGGCGATGGTGCGCGGCCTGCTGTCGCCGTCGGACACCCTGGAGCGGCGGATCGCCGAACTGGAGTCCGACCGCGGAGTCGTGGTCGACACGGCGGCGGCGGATCTGCGGCGGATCGAGCGGGACCTGCACGACGGCGCCCAGGCCCGACTGGTCAACCTGGCCATGGGCCTCGGTCTGGCCAAGGAGAAGCTGCTGGAGGACCCCGACGCCGCCGCGGCGATGGTGGACGAGGCGCACGGCGAGGTGAAGCTGGCCCTGCAGGAGCTGCGGGACCTGGCCCGGGGCATCCATCCGGCCGTGCTCACGGACCGGGGTCTGGACGCGGCCCTGTCGTCGGTCGCCACCCGCTGCACGGTGCCGGTGACGGTGACCGTGGACCTGCCGGCGCGGCCGGCGGAGGCCATCGAAGGCATCGCCTACTTCACGGTCTCGGAGCTGCTGCAGAACGTCAGCAAGCACAGCGGGGCCCGCTCCGCCTCCGTCGACGTCTGGCGCTCGGACGACCGGCTGCTCATCCAGGTCCGGGACGACGGCCGGGGCGGCGCCCGGCTGGACGGGGGCAGCGGCATGCGGGGCCTCGCGGAGCGGCTGGGCGCGGTGGACGGCCTGTTCGCCGTCGACTCCCCGGCCGGCGGCCCGACCGTGGTCACCACGGAACTGCCGTGGCGGGACCGCAAGGCCTAGCCGCACCCGGCTGCGCTTCGGGGCGGGACCACGGCGGAACCGCACCCGGAGGCACTTCGGGGTCACGCACGCTCCAGGGGTCTCCGGGGATCTCCAGGGGTGGGGAAAACCCCCGGGCCAAGACGCCGACGGCCTTCATGGTCCGGCTGCGCGGCGCGGACGACCCTGGTGGTACGGCTGATCCGCCGCTCGGACGAGGAGAACGGGACGACATTCGATGGCCACGGGATACGGACCAGGGCTGGAACACGGGTACGGCCTGGGGCAGGGGCGGCCCGCCGGGACCGGCCACCGGCTGCCCGCCGCGCTGCGGGCGCCGTTCGAGCGGCGCAGCTGGCGCGAGTTCGGCTACGTGCTGCTGAGCCTGCCGGTCTCCATCGTGCTGTTCACCTGGGCGGTGACCATGGTGGCGCTCGGGGCGGGCCTGCTGGTGACCTTCCTCGGCGTCCCGGTGCTGGCCGCGGCGCTCGCCGGCTGCCGTGGCTTCGGCGTGCTGGAGCGGGCGCGGGCGCGCGGGCTGCTCCGCCTGGACGTGCCCGACCCCGAGCCCCTGCGGACGCGCGGGCCCGGAGCGATGGCCTGGATGGGCGCGGTCCTCAAGAGCGGCGCCTCCTGGCGGCACCTGGCGTACGCGGTGGTTCAGTTCCCCTGGGCGGTGTTCTCGTTCTCGGTGGCGCTGAGCTTCTGGACCGTCGGCTGGACGCTGCTGTCGTACCCGCTGTGGTTCTGGGTGTTCCCGGCGTACGCCGGCACCGGCGGCGTGCAGCTGTACGGCGACCAGCACCACAGCGTCTACCTCGACAACCCGTTCGAGATCACCGTGACCGCGCTGGTCGGGCTGCTCTTCACCCTGGTCACGCCGTGGCTCGTCCGGGCCCTGACGACGGTGGACGGGCTGCTCGTGCGGGGGCTGCTCGGGCCGTCGCCGCTGTCGGCGCGGGTGGTGGAGCTGGAGTCGGACCGGGGGGTCGTGGTCGACACGGCCGCCGCCGATCTGCGGCGCATCGAGCGGGACCTGCACGACGGGGCCCAGGCCCGGCTGGTCGGCCTGGCGATGGACCTGGGGCTGGCGAAGGAGAAGCTCCGGGAGGATCCGCGGGCGGCGGCCCGGATGGTGGAGGAGGCCCACGGCGAGGTGAAGACGGCGCTGCAGGAGCTGCGCGATCTAGCCCGGGGCATCCATCCGGCCGTGCTGACCGACCGCGGCCTGGACGCGGCCCTGTCCGCGGTCGCCTCCCGCTGCACGGTGCCGGTGAGGGTCGAGGTCGACCTCCCGGCCCGGCCGGCCCCGGCCATCGAGGGCATCGCCTACTACACGGTGTCCGAGCTGCTCCAGAACATCAGCAAGCACAGCGGGGCCCGGTCCGCGTCGGTGGACGTGTGGCGCTCGGACGACCGGCTGATGCTGCGCGTCGCCGACGACGGCGTGGGCGGCGCGGACGCCGCCCGGGGTTCGGGCCTGGCCGGACTCGCCGGGCGCCTGGACGCGGTGGACGGCCTCCTCCTGGTGGAGTCACCGGCCGGCGGCCCGACCCAGGTCGTCGCGGAACTGCCCTGGCGGCCCGCGGCCTGACACCCGGGGGCGCAGGCGCCACCCACCGCGCCGCGCCGCCCGTCACGCCGCTCCCCCCACCCCCACCACCATGCCGCGCCACCCACCACGCCGCGGGCGCCGAACGGCAGCGCCGCGGAATCCGGAACTCCGCCCGGCCCGGCCCGCGTTCCCCCGGGGTGCTGCGGCGGCTCGGCCCGATTGCTGGAATGCTGGACCTCCGTACGGACGCACGTCACGGACGCACGCAGCGGACGGACGCCGTCGCGGGATCGGGCTCGGGGGGCCGGAAGATCGTGGAGAACAGAGTGCGCGTGGTCATCGCCGAGGACTCGGTGCTGCTCAGGGAGGGCCTGACCCGGCTGCTGACCGACCGGGGGCACGACGTGGTGGCCGGCGTCGGGGACGCGGACGCGCTGCTGAAGACCATCGCCGACCTCGACGGACAGGGCGCGCTGCCCGACGTGGTGGTGGCGGACGTGCGGATGCCGCCGACGCACACCGACGAGGGCGTGCGGGCCGCCGTGGCCCTGCGCAGGGCGCACCCGGGGCTCGGGGTGCTGGTGCTGTCGCAGTACGTGGAGGAGCGCTACGCCACGGAGCTGCTGGCCGGTTCCAGCCGGGGAGTGGGCTATCTGCTCAAGGACCGCGTCGCGGAGGTGCGGGAGTTCGTCGACGCGGTGGTGCGCGTCGCCGAGGGGGGCACGGCGCTGGACCCGGAGGTGGTCGCGCAGCTGCTCGGCCGCAGCCGCAAGCAGGACGTGCTGGCGGGGCTCACCCCGCGCGAGCGCGAGGTGCTCGGCCTGATGGCCGAGGGCCGGACGAACTCGGCGATCGCCCGGCAGCTGGTGGTCAGCGACGGGGCGGTGGAGAAGCACGTCAGCAACATCTTCCTGAAGCTCGGACTGGCCCCGAGCGTCGGCGACCACCGGCGTGTTCTGGCCGTTCTCACGTACCTGAACTCGTGAGGGCCCGCTCCGGGCCCGGCGTGCGTCCGTGACGTCCGCGCACGGTGGCCGGAACCGTCGCACTTCTTCCCCTGCGTCCGTCACCCCGTCCGGCCGCGAACGTCACCGTGCCCCCCGCGTCCTTCACGCCCGCCCGCGCGTCGGTCCCGCGCACGGGGCGGGTACCCGGACGGGAGAACCGGAGGGCGTTCGGGGAGCGTCTTGACCGGCGCTTCAGCCATGCGGGACATCATGGAAATCCAGCGCGACAGGCCGTCTCGAAATGTCGTCTCATTCCACGGATGACCTCGGGAAGGCCCCCCTGACCGACGTAGGGTTGATCCAGGGATGGCCGTGGTACACCACGCCCCGGACAGCCGCCTCGAAGGAGGTCCAGTTCAGTGACCAGCCAGGTCAGCAGCCCAGCGGAGCACACCGACGGAACCGTCGTGGGAGAGCAGCGCAAACCGGGCGGAGCCAAGGACGTGCGGCGCCTGGACCGGGTGATCATCCGGTTCGCGGGAGACTCGGGCGACGGCATGCAGCTCACCGGTGACCGTTTCACGTCGGAGACCGCGTCCTTCGGCAACGACCTCTCCACCCTGCCGAACTTCCCCGCCGAGATCCGCGCCCCCGCCGGCACCCTGCCCGGCGTCTCCTCGTTCCAGCTCCACTTCGCCGACCACGACATCCTCACGCCGGGCGACGCGCCCAACGTGCTGGTCGCGATGAACCCGGCCGCCCTGAAGGCGAACATCGGCGATCTGCCGCGCGGTGCCGAGATCATCGTCAACACGGACGAGTTCACCAAGCGCGCCCTGCAGAAGGTGGGCTACGACAGCTCGCCGCTGGAGGACGGCTCGCTGGACGGCTACAGCCTGCACCCGGTGCCGCTGACCACGCTCACGGTGGAGGCGCTCAAGGAGTTCGCGCTCTCCCGCAAGGAGGCCGAGCGCAGCAAGAACATGTTCGCGCTGGGCCTGCTGAGCTGGATGTACCACCGGCCCACCGAGGGCACCGAGAAGTTCCTGAAGAGCAAGTTCGCGAAGAAGCCGGACATCGCCAAGGCCAACATCGCCGCGTTCCGCGCGGGCTGGAACTTCGGCGAGACGACGGAGGACTTCGCGGTCTCCTACGAGGTCGCCCCGGCCGCGAAGGCCTTCCCCGTGGGCACCTACCGGAACATCTCCGGCAACCTCGCCCTGGCCTACGGCCTGGTCACGGCCTCCCAGCAGGCGGATCTGCCGCTGTTCCTGGGCTCGTACCCGATCACGCCGGCCTCGGACATCCTGCACGAGCTGAGCCGGCACAAGAACTTCGGTGTGCGGACCTTCCAGGCGGAGGACGAGATCGCGGGCATCGGCGCGGCGCTGGGCGCGGCGTTCGGCGGCTCGCTGGCGGTCACGACGACCTCCGGACCGGGTGTGGCGCTGAAGAGCGAGACGATCGGGCTCGCGGTCTCCCTGGAGCTGCCGCTGCTGGTCGTCGACATCCAGCGCGGCGGCCCGTCCACCGGCCTGCCGACCAAGACGGAGCAGGCGGACCTGCTGCAGGCGATGTACGGCCGCAACGGCGAGGCCCCGGTGCCGGTCATCGCGCCCAGGACCCCGGCGGACTGTTTCGACGCGGCGCTGGAGGCGGCCCGGATCGCCCTGACGTACCGGACCCCCGTCTTCCTGCTCTCCGACGGCTACCTGGCCAACGGCTCCGAGCCGTGGCGGATCCCGGACCTGGACGAGCTGCCCGACCTGCGGGTGCGCTTCGCGTCCGGCCCGAACCACACGCTCGCGGACGGCACCGAGGTCTTCTGGCCGTACAAGCGGGACCCGCAGACCCTCGCCCGGCCGTGGGCGGTGCCGGGCACTCCGGGCCTGGAGCACCGCATCGGCGGCATCGAGAAGCAGGACGGCACGGGCAACATCTCCTACGACCCGGCCAACCACGACTTCATGGTCCGCACCCGCCAGGCCAAGATCGACGGGATCGAGGTCCCGGACCTCGAGGTCGACGACCCGCACGGCGCCCGGACGCTGGTGCTGGGCTGGGGCTCGACGTACGGGCCGATCACGGCCGCGGTACGGCGGCTGCGCGCGGCCGGCGAGTCCATCGCGCAGGCGCACCTGCGCCACCTCAACCCCTTCCCGCGCAATCTCGGCGCGGTGCTCCAGAGCTACGACAAGGTGGTGGTCCCGGAGATGAACCTGGGGCAGCTGGCCACCCTGATCCGGGCGAAGTACCTGGTCGACGCCCACTCCTACAACCAGGTCAACGGCATGCCGTTCAAGGCGGAACAGCTCGCCGCGGCGCTGAAGGAGGCCATCGATGACTGACGCCACCAACGGGCTGCTGCAGCTGGTTCCCAAGGCCGAGGCCAAGCAGTCGATGAAGGACTTCAAGTCGGACCAGGAGGTGCGCTGGTGCCCGGGCTGCGGTGACTACGCGATCCTGGCCGCGGTGCAGGGCTTCATGCCCGAGCTGGGCCTGGCCAGGGAGAACATCGTCTTCGTCTCCGGCATCGGCTGCTCCTCCCGCTTCCCGTACTACATGAACACCTACGGGATGCACTCCATCCACGGCCGCGCCCCGGCGATCGCGACCGGCCTGGCCGCCTCCCGCCGCGACCTGAGCGTGTGGGTCGTCACCGGTGACGGCGACGCCCTGTCCATCGGCGGCAACCACCTGATCCACGCCCTGCGCCGCAACGTCAACCTCAAGATCCTGCTGTTCAACAACAGGATCTACGGTCTGACCAAGGGCCAGTACTCACCGACCTCCGAGGTCGGCAAGATCACCAAGTCGACGCCGATGGGCTCGCTGGACGCCCCGTTCAACCCGGTGTCGCTGGCGATCGGCGCGGAGGCGTCGTTCGTCGCCCGGACCATCGACTCCGACCGCAAGCACCTCACCGAGGTGCTGCGCGCGGCCGCCGAGCACCCGGGCACGGCCCTGATCGAGATCTACCAGAACTGCAACATCTTCAACGACGGCGCCTTCGACGCCCTGAAGGACAAGCAGCGGGCGGAGGAAGCGCTGATCCGCCTGGAGCACGGTGCGCCGGTCCGCTTCGGAGCGGACGGGGCGCGCGGTGTCGTGCGCGACCGGGATACGGGCGACCTGAGGGTGGTGACGGTGACCCCGGAGAACGAGGCGGACCTGCTCGTCCACGACGCGCACGCCGCGTCCCCGACGACGGCCTTCGCCCTGTCGCGGCTCGCCGACCCGGACACCCTGCACCACACCCCGGTCGGCATCTTCCGCTCGGTGGAGCGGCCGGTGTACGACACGGCGATGGCCGATCAGCTGGACACCGCGATCGAGCAGAAGGGCAAGGGCGACCTGGCCGCACTGCTCGCGGGCGGGGACACCTGGACGGTCGTCGGCTGAGCCGGCGCGGTACGGGCCCGCCCGACCGGCGGGCCGCGCGGTCACGAGGCCCGGGACTGGATTTCCCGGGCCTCTTCGTGTGGCCGCCGGCGCTCGTCGTAGGCCGCGCGGGCCCGCTCCACGTCGCCCATCCGGTCCTCGGTCCACTGCGCCAGCCCCCGGACCCGTTCCGCCGCCTCGCACCCCAGCCCGGTCAGCGAGTAGTCGACGCGGGGCGGGATGACCGGCTTGGCGTCCCGGTGGACCAGGCCGTCGCGTTCCAGGGTCTGCAGGGTCTGGGTCAGCATCTTCTCGCTGACGCCCCGGCCGCCGTACGCGTTGACGGCCCGCCGCAGCTCGCTGAACCGGTACGGGCGTTCGAGCAGCTCGATCAGGACGAGGACGCCCCAGCGACTGGTGACGTGCTCCAGGACGAGCCGGTAGGGGCACATCTCCTCGGAGTCTCCGGACTTTCCGCTTACCGCCATGTACGTACCTTACTTCAAAGTGGGTACTTTCCTCTGGTTAGTGCAGCTCCTAGGGTAAGTGGCACACCCCACGAGCAAGGAGTCCCACGGCATGAGCATCGTCGTCACCGGAGCCACCGGCCACCTCGGCCGTCACGTCGTCGAGCAGCTGCTGGAGAAGGTTCCGGCGGAGCAGATCATCGCGGTCGTGCGCGACGAGGAGAAGGCCGCCGGCCTCGCGGCCCGCGGCGTACGCCTGGCGGTCGCCGACTACAACGCGCCCGAGACCTTCGACGGCCTGTTCGCCGCCGGCGACAGGATCCTGCTGATCTCGGGCAACGAGTTCGCCAAGGGCCGGGTGCGGCAGCACCGGGTCGTCATCGACGCCGCCAGGGCGGCGGGCGTGGCCCTGCTCGCCTACACCAGCGCCCCGGGCACCCTGACGGCCGCACTGGCGGACGACCACCGGGCCACCGAGGAGGCGCTGCTGGCCTCCGGCCTGCCCTACGCGCTGCTGCGCAACGGCTGGTACCACGAGAACTACACCGGGAACCTGGCGCCGGTGCTGGAGCACGGCGCGGTCGTCGCGGCGGCCGGCGACGGCCGCGTCTCCTCGGCCTCGCGCGCCGACTACGCGGCCGCCGCGGTGGCGGTGCTCACCGGCGAGGGGCACGAGAACACGACGTACGAGCTGGGCGGCGACGAGGCGTGGAGCTTCGCCGAGTACGCGGCCGAGCTGAGCCGGCAGACCGGCCGGGAGATCGTCTACAACCCCGTCTCCGTGGAGGCGTTCGCCGGGATCCTGGCCGGCGCCGGGCTGCCCGAGCCGCTGGCCGGGATCCTGGCCGGCGTGGACGCCTCGGTGGAGAAGGGCGAGCTGGTCGTCTCCTCCGGCGACCTGGCCCGTCTCATCGGCCGCCCGACCACGCCGCTGGCGGAGGCCGTCTCGGCCGCCCTCAAGGGCTGACCCCTGCGGACCGAGGCCCTCGCCCGGCTCCCTGGGGGGACTTCCAGCCCCGCCTGTCATGACCGTGAGGCGATACGGGCATGACAGGCGGGGGTGCCCGGCGTTACCGTCGTCCTCGCGTGCCTGAGCGAAGAAGGAGGGGCCCGTGGCCGGGACATCCAAGGGAGAGCACCGGGTAGGTCTGCTGAACGGCTTCGCCGCCTACGGCATGTGGGGCCTGGTCCCGCTGTTCTGGCCGTTGCTCAAGCCCGCCGGGGCGGTGGAGATCCTCGCCCACCGCATGGTGTGGTCCCTGGCCTTCGTCGCCGTCGCCCTGCTCTTCGTACGACGCTGGGCCTGGGCCGGCGAACTGCTGCGCCAGCCGCGCCGCCTGGCACTCGTCGCCGTCGCGGCGGCCGTGATCACCGTCAACTGGGGCGTCTACATCTGGGCGGTCAACTCCGGCCACGTCGTCGAGGCCTCCCTCGGGTACTTCATCAACCCGCTGGTCACCATCGCGATGGGCGTGCTGATCCTGAAGGAGCGGCTGCGGCCCGTGCAGTGGGCGGCGGTGGCGACGGGTTTCGCGGCCGTCGTCGTCCTGACCGTCGGCTACGGCCACCCGCCGTGGATCTCCCTCTGCCTCGCGTTCTCCTTCGCCACCTACGGCCTGGTGAAGAAGAAGGTCGCCCTGGGCGGCGTCGAGTCGCTGGCCGCCGAGACCGCCATCCAGTTCGTGCCCGCCCTCGCCTACCTGCTGTGGCTCGTCGCGCACGGCGACAGCAGCTTCGTCGACGACGGCACCGGGCACGCGGCCCTGCTGGCCTCCACCGGCGTCGTCACCGCCCTGCCGCTGGTCTGCTTCGGCGCCGCGGCGATCCGCGTGCCCCTGTCGACGCTGGGCCTGCTGCAGTACCTGGCCCCCGTCTTCCAGTTCCTGCTCGGCATCGTCTACTTCCACGAGTCCATGCCGCTCGAGCGCTGGGCGGGGTTCGCGCTGGTCTGGGTGGCGCTGTTCCTCCTCACGGGCGACGCGCTGCGCTCCGCCCGCCGGGGGGCCCGGGCGCTCGCCGCACAGACCGCGACGTCCGGTGTGTCCGGCGCGTCCGGCGCCGCGGAGCACCCGGAGGTGCGCCACGGGGAGCACCCGGAGGAGCCCCCGAACGAGCACCCACAGGACGCCGCGGCCGTCCCGGCAGCGGCGGGCGAGGTGCGGGAAGCGCAGCCCGAGGCGGGCTGAGCCGGCGCGAAGCCGACCGGGGCGGGCCGAGAACAGGACGGGGCCGAAAACCGGGCGGGCCGACAGCGGGACGGCGCGACCGCCGCCGCGGCGCGCCGAGCGGAAAGCGGGGGCGGAATCCGCTCGTCCAGCGGCCGGCCACGGCTATAAGTGGTCACCATGACCGCATCCCCCGCGCCCTCACCCGCCCCGCTGCACTGGAAGCTCGTCATCGACGCGGGCGACCCGCACACCCAGGCCGACTTCTGGGCCGCCGCCCTGCGCTACACCGCCGAGGACAACAGCGCCCTGATCGAACGGCTGCTGACCGCCGGCGCGCTGCCCGGCGAGGCCACCGTCGAGTACCACGGCCGGCCGGCCTTCCGCGACCTGATCGCCGTACGGCACCCCGACGACCCGTACGACCCGCAGACCGGGACCGGGCTGGGCCGGCGGCTGCTGTTCCAGCGCGTGCCCGAGGCGAAGACCGTGAAGAACCGGCTCCATCTGGACCTGCACCCCGGTGACGGGCGACGTGCGGAGGAGGTGGCGCGGCTTCAGGCGCTGGGCGCGCGGGTGCTGCGCGAGGTGAGGGAGCCGTCCGGCGCGTGGGTGCTGATGGCGGACCCGGAGGGCAACGAGTTCTGCGTGCACTAGTTGTGCGGTTCGGACCGCACACCTGGTTCGCGCCGTCCCGCGTTCCGGCCGGTCACGGCTGCGCGGCGCGGGCCGCGCGGTCGGTCAGGCGGATCATGCGGGCGCGGGCGGACTCCAGGGGGTGCGGGTCGTCGGCGGCGGGTCCCGGCTCGGCGGTGAGGTCGGTCCACAGGTCGATCAGGTCGCGGCCGAGACGCAGGCCCTCCTCGGGGTCGCGCACCGCCCGCCAGGCGGTCGCCGCGCTCCGCACGTTGTCGTAGGCCGCCTCGCCGTCCTGCGCGTCGCGACGCAGCCGGGCGAGGTCCAGGGACAGGTGGAAGGCGCGGACCGGGTCGCCCGCCAGGTAGGCGATGTAGGCGGTCAGTTCGCGCAGGTGCAGTACCTCGGCGTGGCGGGCGCCCAGCACGGCGGACGCCTCCTCGACGGTGCGGTCGGCGAGTTCCGCCGCCGCCTCGATGCGGCCCGCCCGCACGGCCTCGTTGATCCGCGTCATCGGCTCGGTGAGCAGCTCGGCGCCCTCCGCGGTCTCGGTCAGCGGACCGTCCCCGAGCACCTCCTCGGCGACGGCGTCGAAACCGCGGGGCGGGGTGTGGGTGGCGACGTGACGGAACTCCGGCTCGACGGGGACGGCTCCGGGGCCGGGAGCGGAGGGCTTCGCCGGCGCGGGGGCCTCGGCTGCCGGTGCGCCGGAGCCGGCGGCTGCTGCTGCTGCTGCTGCGGAGATGACCGGGGGCGCGTCCATGACGGGCGGGGGGCCGAAACTCCCCGTCGGCACCTGGACCGCCCCGAGCGGCAGGGGCCGCGGCCCGGAAACGGCGTCCGGTGTCCACGGCTGTGGCCTCGGCGCCACCCGGACCGGCTCGCCCGTCATCTGGCTGGAGCCGTCCGCCGCGACCTCCAGGGGGACCACGCAGCCCGCGCGGTCGTCGTGGATCGTGGCCCGTATGGGGGTGCCGAGGCTGATGGCCAGGCGCTGGAGGTGGTTGAGCACGGCCTGCTGGATCGGTTCGCCCGGTGCGGCCGCGACGGGTGTCCCGCCCACGGACGCGTCTGTCGCGCCGAACACGCGGACGGACACCACCGCCGGATGCGCCACGGGCTGCTGCGCCCGCTTCTTCTCGAAACTGAGTCGAGACATCGGTTTTTCCTCACTCCCCCGGCGTAGTCGCGATCCGGTCGTACGCGCCCTGCCGACCAGTGTGTCGGTTACCCGCCCGCCTCCGCGTCACCACGACGTCACAGCATCGCACCAGGCGCGCCCTGGCGGCAGATGCTTGTGTATGCATAAGATGCACACGCCTTTATTCGTAGTGCGAAACCACCTTGTCCGGGGGACCTCATGAACCGCCGCTTCCTCTTCGTCCTCGGTAGCGCCCGCGCCGACGGCAACACCGAACTGCTGGCCCGCCGGGCCGCCGAACAGCTGCCCGGCGACGTCGACCAGCAGTGGATCCGGCTCGCCGAGCAGCCACTGCCCCAGTTCGCTGACCTGCGGCACGACAGCGACCACACACGCCCGCCGGCGGACACCGCCACCGGCGCGCTGCTGGACGCCACGCTCGCGGCGACCGACGTCGTGATCGCCTCGCCGCTGTACTGGTACTCGGTGTCCAGCCTCACCAAGACCTACCTGGACCACTGGTCCGCCTGGCTGCGCACGCCCGGCGTCGACTTCAGGGCGACGATGGCCGGCCGCACCCTCTGGGGCATCGCCGCGCTGGCCGACGACGAGCCGTCCGTCGCCGGGCCGTACATCGGCACCCTCAACAACTCGGCCGCCTATCTGCGCATGCGCTTCGGCGGGGTCCTGCTGGGCAACGGCAGCGGGCCCGGCGACGTACTGAAGGACACGGAGGCGCTGGCGCGCGCGAAGACGTTCTTCGCTCAGGACGCGCCCCTCGCGCGCTTCCCGCACGAGACCCCCTGAGCGGCGTCCCTCAGGCGCTGATGTCCTTGGCCGTGAACCGCGCCCAGGCCGCCGAGCCGAACACGGCCGCGTACAGACCCTGCAGGCCGAGGTTCTTCTGCAGGTCGTCCCAGTAGACGGGGTCGCGCATCAAATCGGCGAAGGACAGCCAGTAGTGCGGGAAGAAGTACGGCTGCAGCGCGTGCAGCTGGGGGATCTGGTCGCAGATCTGGACGGCGATGAGCAGGCCGACGGTGCCGGCCATCGCGGCGATGCCGCTGTCGGTGAGCGTCGAGACGAACAGGCCGAGGGCCGCCACGCCGACCAGTGAGGCGGCGACGACCAGTGCGATCAGCAGGGCCCGGCCGAGTCCGTCGGCGAAACCGATCCGGGTGCCGGAGATGGTCGTCAGGTCGCCGAGCGGGAAGAGCAGGGCGCCGACGGCCAGCGCCGAGACGGCGACGACCAGGGTGGCGAGGACGCAGAACGCCATCACGGTCGCGTACTTGGTCAGCAGCAGGCGGGTACGGCCGGCCGGGGCGACCAGCAGGTAGCGCAGGGTGCCCGTGCCCGCCTCGCCCGCGATCGCGTCGCCCGCGACGACGCCGACGGCCATCGGCAGGAAGAAGGGCAGGGTCGCGGCCAGTGCCGTGAACACCAGGAACAGCCCGTTGTTGGTGATCTGCGTGATGAAAGCCGGGCCCTCGCCGTGCCTGCCGCCCGCCGTGGAGCCTCCGCGCGTCTCGATCCTGACCGCGATCCCGATCAGCACCGGCACGGCGGCCAGCACCCCGAGCAGGGCGAGCGTGCGCCAGCGGCGGACGGTGGTGGCGATCTCGCTGCGCAGCAGCCCGAAGGTCCACAGGGGCCCCGGCCGCCGTGCGGCGGGTGCCGCCACCGCCTCCGCCGTGTCGGCCGCCGCCCCCGCCTCCTCCGCCGACTCGGCCGCCGCCTCAGCCCGCGACATCGAAGCCCTCCCCCGTCAGCGCGACGAACGCGTCCTCCAACGAGGCGCGCTCCAGTGTGAAGCCCCTGACGCGGACGCCCGCGGCGACCAGGGCCGCGTTCACCTCGGCGAGATCCCGGGCGGGCGGCTCGCCGGTGACCCGGTCGCCGTCGGCGGTCACGTCCCCCACCCCCTGCTCCTTCAGCACCCGGGCCGCCTCGGCCGCGTCCGGGGTGGTCACCGCCAGCCGGCCGCGCGCCCCGGCCGCCAGGTCGGCCACCGCGCCCTGGGTGACGAGCCGGCCCTGTGCCATGACCGCCGCGTGGGTGCACACATGCTCGATCTCGTCGAGGAGATGGGAGGAGAGGAAGACGGTCGTGCCGTCGGCGGCCAGTTCCCGGATCAGTGCCCGGATCTCACGCATGCCCTGCGGGTCGAGGCCGTTGGTCGGCTCGTCCAGGACGAGCAGCCGGCGTGGCCGGAGCAGCGCGGCGGCCAGCCCCAGGCGCTGCTTCATGCCGAGCGAGTACGCCCTCGCCTTCTTGCCCGCGGCGGCCGTCAGGCCCACCCGGTCCAGTGCGGCGGCGGCGCGGACGCGCCGGGTGCGCGGGTCGGCGGTCGGGTCGGCGGCGTCGTAGCGCAGCAGGTTGTCCCGGCCGGAGAGGAAGCCGTACAGGGCGGGGCCCTCGATGAGCGCGCCGACCTGCGGCAGCACGGTACGGGCCGCCCGGGGCATGGGGCGGCCCAGCACGCGGGCCGTGCCGGCGGTCGGCTCGATCAGGCCCATCAGCATGCGGATGGTGGTGGTCTTGCCGGAGCCGTTCGGGCCGAGGAAGCCGAAGACGCTGCCCGCCGGGACGGTCAGGTCGAGACCGTCGACGGCGAGCTGTCCGCCGGCGAAGCGCTTGGTGAGGCCGCGCGTGGCGATGACGTGCGCCGGCGCGTCCCCCGGCCGGTGCTCCGCGGCGGACGGTTCGTCCATCGGCTCCCCCTCTGTCCGTTCGGTTGCGCGCGGAGGACTACTTCTCTCCGTTCGCCGCCTTCACCAGCGCGTCCTTGGTGACCGCACCGGCGTACACCTTGCCGTCGTCGGTGAACAGGGCGTTGACCAGGCGGGTGGAGAAGACCGTGCCCTTGCCGAACTTGCCGGAGACCTTCTCGCCGAGCGAGCCGAGGAAGCCGCCGAGGTCACCGCCCTGGGAGCCGCTCGGAAGGCCGCCCTTGGCACCGGTGTCGAAGGTGGCGACGGACGTCCAGCCCTTGCCGAGGACGGTGGCGCCCTTCAGTCCGCCGCCGAACTCCTCGCCGGCGCCCGGGGCGTGCCGGCGCGCCTCGGCCCCCTTCTCCTCCTCGGTGACCTTCGCACCCTTGGGCGGGGTGAAGTCGAAGGTGGAGGCGGCCGGCCTGGCGAAGGACACCTGGGTGAAGCCGACGTCGAGGACGGCGGCGCCGCCGCTCTTCGGGGTCAGCGTGAACTTCAGCGGCTGGCCCGTCCTCGCGTCCACGTCGATGCTGATCGCACCGACCGTGGTGCCGGACTGCCTGGGCTTGATCAGCAGCTTGTAGGCGTCGCGTCCGGCGACCTGCGCGGTGCCGTCGACGGTCACGGAGGTGGTGTCGTCGACCGACTTCAGGGCCTCGTCGGCGAAGTCCTTCGGCGTGGCCGGCGGCTGGGCCCGGTGCTGCCGGCCGGAGCCGGCCGCGGTGGAGTGGTAGACCTCGTTGCTCTTGCTGTCGTAGCCCCAGACGTCCTTGCCGTGGTGGATGAGGCTGTACTCGGCGCCCCGCTCCAGAAGGGACAGCTTCTGCCGGTCGGGGCCGTCGGCCGCGACACGCAGGGTGTGCGTGCCGGTGACCAGTTCGGTGAGCTTGGACTGCGGGTCGGCGGCGGAGCCGTCACCGGAGCCGCTCCCGGCGCCGGGGGCGATGCCGCCGCCCAGGCCGCCGAGGTCGGGCAGCCCCAGGTCGGTGCTGATCTTCACGGTGCCGGACAGCTGCTGCACGTCCGACTTGGCGATCTTCTCGATGAGCTGCTGGGCGCTGATCTTCGGCAGGTCTGGGTCACCGGAGTCGGCGAGCGCCGGGACCAGCCCGATCGTGGCCGCCGCCACCCCCACCACCGCTACCGGGACCACGTACCGGGCGGCCTTGCGGCGCGTGCTGTGCAGGTCCTCGTCCGCCGCGGCGGCCGTTGCGTCGTCGGATTCGTACGGTGCCATCTGTGCCTTACCTCCGTCGTCGGCGGCGGCTGTCCCCACACTGGTCCACCTGAGCCGCCATTCTCACCCGAATCGGTGAGGAGTGGTGATTTCCGTGGTTTCCATCTGACCAAATCGGCCGTGAGGAGGCGTCAGACCACGGAGCCAACTCCGTATACGCCTGCGGTATGACACACGGGGGCGGAGCCTCCTCCGACCCGTAGGGGTCGTGCGGGGAGGGCACCGCCCGGTGCGCACTGCCGTGTTCAGCCGGCGCGGTGCACCACAGCGTCGCACAGTTCGAGCAGCGCCGCCTTGGCGTCGCACTCCCGCAGCGGGGCCAGCACGGACCGCGCCTCCTCCGCGTACCGGACGGTGTCGCGGCGGGCCTGCTCCAGCGCGGGGTGGGCGCGCAGGGCGGTGAGCGCCTCGGTGTGCCGGGCGTCGTCGCTGAGATCGGTGTCCAGCAGCTCGCACAGGGCGATGTCCTCGGGCAGCCCCAGCCGGGCGGCCCGCTCGCGCAGCCGGAGCACCGGCAGGGTCGCGATGCCCTCGCGCAGGTCGGTGCCCGGGGTCTTGCCGGACTCGTGGGAGTCGGAGGCGATGTCCAGGACGTCGTCGGCGAGCTGGAAGGCGACGCCGAGCCGCTCGCCGTACTGGGTGAGCACGTCGACGACCCTCTCGTCGGCGCCGGACATCATCGCGCCGAACCGGCACGAGACCGCCACCAGGGAGCCCGTCTTGCCGCCGAGCACGTCCAGGTAGTGCTCGACCGGGTCGCGGCCGTCCGCGGGCCCGGCGGTCTCCAGGATCTGGCCGGTGACCAGCCGTTCGAACGCGAGGGCCTGCACCCGGACCGCCTCGGGCCCGAGGTCGGCCAGGATCTGGGAGGCGCGGGCGAAGAGGAAGTCACCGGTGAGGACCGCGACCGAGTTGCCCCAGCGGGTGTTGGCGCTCTCCACCCCGCGCCGCACGGTCGCCTCGTCCATGACGTCGTCGTGGTAGAGCGTGGCCAGGTGGGTCAGCTCCACGACGACGGCGGACGGTACGACGCCTGGCGCGTACGGGTCGCCGAACTGCGCCGCGAGCATCACGAGCAGCGGCCGGAACCGCTTCCCGCCCGCCCGCACGAGGTGCTGCGCGGCCTCCGTGATGAACGGGACCTCACTCTTGGTGGCCTCGAGCAGGCCCTCCTCGACAGCCGTCAATCCGGCCTGGACATCGGCTTCCAGAGCCTGGTCCCGCACGCTCAGCCCAAACGGCCCGACGACGGTCACGAGGGGTCTCCTGTCTGCTGGTGTCCACCGGTGATTACACGGTTTGTCGATAGGTCGCTGCCATCACTCAAGTCAGCGTATCCGGTCCTGTTTCGATCACCGATAGCGCCCACCGGTCAGGCCAGGGCCGTAACGGATCATGACCGGTGGGTCCCGATCGGACAGTAAGAACGGACATTTATCGACTAAACAGGAATTCACCCATTTTGTTGCGAACCGCAGGGCACAAAGGCGTGTGACATCCACCCGGACGGCCCTGCTTCGGCGCACACACCCCGCCCGCGTCACCATCCGCCAATTCCGCCACAAGGGGACACTTGGAACCAAATACCCGAATCCCTCATGTCTACTTTGCCGCACTTTGCCACTTCGTGAGTTGGCTCACTCGCGCCTCTCGGGCCCACCCTCCCGCCGAACCCCCTTCCCGCCTTGCCCGAAGGGCGAGTTGAGAGTTGGCAACCGCAAAGGATCAAGTACCCCAAATGACACAGACCAAGGTCAAATAGTGCGTTGTGCGATTCCGGGGCTTGTTCCCGACATGTGCTGTCGCATACGTTCCGGGCCGTCGGGCGGACGCCGAATCCTGCCGCCGCCCGCGTAACCCATCGACGAACTCATTTCGTACGGCAGGAGCGGGGGACCCAGGTAAGCCGCCGGGCCGGTACGGCACACGCCGCACCGGTACCGACTAGGGGTGAAGCCGTGCCTCCCAGGGCGCGGCCGGGCACCTCCCCGCCCGAACCCGACAGCTCACCTCGCAGGCGCCGGAGAGGAACTTCCCATGCGTGCTGTCGCCCAGCCCCGCCGTACCCGCCTCGTCCGCGCCCTCACCGCCGTCGGAGCCGGCGCCGCGGTCCTCGTGCTGCCGCTCGTCGGCGCGACCACCGCCTCCGCGGCCCCCAGCACGGCCACGACGGCCGCCACCACGCCCGCCGGGTACCCGAACAACCTCGACGGCTGGATCCGCGAGTCGCTCGCCATCATGGCCGAGAGGCACATCCCGGGCACCTACAACGGCATCCACCGCAACATCATGCGCGAGTCCTCGGGCAACCCCAACGCCATCAACCTCTGGGACTCCAACGCAGCGAAGGGCATCCCCTCCAAGGGCCTGCTCCAGGTCATCGACCCGACCTTCGCCGCCTACCACGTCGTCGGCACCTCGTTCGACCCCTACGACCCGGTCGCGAACATCACCGCCGCCTGCAACTACGCGGCCGCCCGGTACGGCTCGATCGACAACGTGTTCGGCGCGTACTGATCCCCGGCGGACCGGCGCCCCGCAACCGGCGGACCGGCGCGCACCGGCACCTGACGGACCGGCGCGCACCGGCCTCCGGCCTGGCGGCGGGCTACTGAAGTGCCGGTCAGTCGGTCGGGAAGAGTCCTTCGAGGACGACGGCGACGCCGTCGTCCTCGTTCGACGAGGTGATCCCGTCGGCCACCGCCTTGAGTTCAGGGTGGGCGTTGGCCATGGCGACGCCGTGTCCCGCCCATTCGAACATCGGGATGTCGTTGGGCATGTCCCCGAAGGCCAGGGCGCGTTCGGGGCCGATGCCCAGCCGCTCGGCGGCCAGCGCCAGTCCGGTCGCCTTGGTCACCCCGCGGGGCTGGAGCTCCACCATCCCCGGCCCCGACATGGTGACGGTCGCCAGCGACCCGACCACGGAGCGCGCGACGGCCGCCAACTCGTCGTCGGACAGGGAGGCGTGGCGCAGCAGCACCTTGCTGATGGGCGCGCGCCACAGGTCGTCGCGCCGGCCGACCCGGACAGCGGGCAGGGTCGGGTGGGGCATCAGGTACCCGGGTTCGATGAGCGTGAGCCCGTCCACGCCGTCCTGGTCGACGGCCGCGTGTACCTGGCCCACCTCCGCCTCGATCTTGCCGAGCGCGGTCTCGGCCAGGCCCCGGTCCAGCCGGACGGACCACAGCAGGCGATCGCTCGCGGCGTCGTAGACCTGCGCGCCCTGCCCGCACACCGCGAGCCCCGTGCAACCGAGGCCGGCCAGCAGGGGCCGCACCCGCGGGGCCGGCCGGCCCGTCACCACCAGGTGCCGGGCGCCCGCCCGCGCCACCCGCGCGAGCGCGGCCAGCGACCGGTCGGAGACGGTGTCGTCGCCGCGCAGCAGCGTCCCGTCCAGGTCGGTGGCGATCAGTGCGTACGCGGGGGTGGGTGCCATGATCAGAGAATACGGACCCACCGCCCCGCCGACTCACCGCTCGTTGCGCGCACTTGCGCACCGCCCGGCCCCAAGTGGCGTGCGGGCACTCAGCCGTGGGCGGCGGCCAGGTGCTCCGCCGGGCCGGGACCATCCGCTCCGGCAGCGGCCAGCGGGACATCGCGGACTCTTCGGGCGAGGCCCGGGCAACCATTCGATATCCCGTCCCGCCCTCTGGGGGCAGGTTGCCGATCTTCTCTCCGGGCACCGCCGAGGACACTGCCCAAGACACGCATCACGGCCGTAACGTGTGGCGCGACCATACGGAACGCATCGCCATGCATGGCCCGGATGAGAGTGAGGCAGTACCCTCATGCCCCCCTTCGACGTCCCCGAGGGCGACCCCTTCGGCCCGCACAACCTTCCCTATGGCGTGTTCTCGCCCTCCGGCAGCACGGAGCGCAGGGTCGGCGTCCGGCTCGGGGACCACGTCCTCGACGCGGGCGCCGCGGCCTCCGCCCTCGGCTCGCCGCACGCCTCCCTGCTCGCGCGGCCCACCCTCGGCCCGCTGCTGGCCGCCGGGCGCACGGCCTGGTCGGACGTGCGGCGCGCGCTGACGGAGTGGGTGACCGTCCCCGCGCACCGGCCGGCCCTGGAACCGCTCTTCCACCCGCTGTCCTCGGTCACCCTCCACCTGCCCTTCGAGGTCGCTGACTACGTCGACTTCTACGCCTCCGAGAACCACGCCCGGAACGTCGGCCAGATCTTCCGCCCGGACGCCGAGGACTCCCTCACCCCCAACTGGAAGCACCTGCCGATCGGGTACCACGGCCGCTCCGGCACCGTCGTCGTCTCGGGCACGGACGTCGTGCGGCCTTCCGGGCAGCGCAAGGGCCCCGGCGACCCGGCCCCCGTCTTCGGTCCCTCGGTCCGGCTGGACATCGAGGCGGAGGTGGGCTTCGTCGTGGGCGTGCCCTCGGAGCTGGGGCGGCCGGTCGCCCTCGGCGACTTCCGCGAGCACGTCTTCGGGCTGTGCCTGCTCAACGACTGGTCCGCCCGGGACATCCAGGCCTGGGAGTACGTCCCGCTCGGCCCCTTCCTCGGCAAGTCCTTCGCCACCTCGGTGTCGGCCTGGATCACCCCGCTGGACGCGCTGGAGCACGCGCGCGTGACACCTCCCGAGCGCACGCACCCGCTGCTGCCCTACCTGGACGACTCGGCCCCCGGGATCGAGCCCGGCGGCTACGACCTGCGGATCTCCGTCGCCATCAACGGCCATGTGGTGTCGGAGCCGCCGTTCTCCACCATGTACTGGACCGCCGCCCAGCAGCTCGCCCACATGACGGTGAACGGCGCCTCGCTGCGCACCGGCGACCTGTACGGCTCGGGCACGGTGAGCGGGCCCGAGGAGCGCCAGCGGGGCTCGCTGCTGGAGCTGACCTGGAACGGCCGCGACCCGCTGGAGCTCCCGGACGGCAAGCGGGCCTTCCTGGAGGACGGCGACGTGGTGACGCTGACGGCGTGGGCCCCCGGGGCGGACGGGTCCCGGGTCGGGCTGGGAGAGGTCCGCGGACGCGTGGTGGCGGGCTGATCCGAAGCACATCGCACGGCGGGCGGCACCGGACACCTGACTCGGGCCGCCCGTCTTCGTCATACTGACGGGGACACACACCACCGCGACGCGCCCCAGCGCGCCGCACCCCCGGCACCGCCGTTCAACGTCCAACTCCGCGACCAGGAACCGGAGCCCCGGCATGACCGTCTGCCTGCTCCTGCTGAGCGTCGTCGCCCTGACGGCCGCCGTGCCGGCGCCGCGCGCGCTGACCCGGGCCGCCTGGCCCGAACGGGAACCCGTGGTCGCGCTGTGGGTGTGGCAGTGCCTGGTCGCCACCGTCCTGCTGTGCTGCCTGACCGCACTGGTCCTGGGCGCGGCAGCCGTCTTCCACACCGTGCGCGACCACGTGTTCGCTCCGGCGCCGCCCGCCGTCACCGCGGCCTACGACCTGTCCGCCACACCCGTGTGGGCCACCGCCCTCACCGCACTGCTGGCCTGCGGGGCCGCCTGGACCACGGCGATGCTGGCCCGGGAACTCGTCGAGGCCCGCCGTGGCCGCGTCGTGGCCCGGGCGCACCTGCGCGAACGCGCCCCCGACCTGCCGGCCGGGCTGCCGGCGGCACGCGGGCCCATGCTGGTGCTGGAGGACGAGTACCCGGACGCCTGGTGGATGCCGGGGCATCCGCCGCAGCTCGTCGTCACCACGGGGGCGCTGCAGCGCCTCACGGACCACCAGCTGGACGCCGTCCTCGCGCACGAGCGCGGGCACGCCCGCGCCCACCACGACTGGCTGCTGCACCTGTCCACCGCGCTCGCCACCGGCTTCCCGCGCGTCCCGCTGTTCACCCACTTCTGCGAGCAGACGCACCGGCTGGTCGAGCTGGCCGCCGACGACACGGCGTCCCGGCGTTGCGGTCACCTCACCACCGCGCTCGCGCTGATCGAGCTCAACCAGCACCGGGGCGTCCTGTCCTGCGCCTCCAGCCACCGCCTCCTCGGCGAGCGGGTGGACCGCCTGCTGGAACCCCCGCCGCGACTGCTGCCGCGGCACCGGGCGCTCACGACGACGGCGGCCGCACTGGTCCCCCTGCTCCCGCTGCTGATCACCTTCGCCCCGGGGCTGACGGCGCTCTCATGACGGCCGAGGGCGCCGTCCGAGGTGGCAGATCTTGCCTCCGTCTTCCGTGAATCCCCAGGTCAGCGACTGATCCAACGCCCTGTCACCTGGCGCAACAATCCAGCAACACCTCTTTCCCCACCACATCGGTATGGTTCCAGCCATGCCACCCACCGACCGCCTCCGAGACCACGCCGGTCACGGCGCGGCGACCACCGTCGCCGCCCACCGCACGCGTCGTCGGCTGCGGGCGGACAGGGCCCGGCAACTCGCCGACCTGCTGCGCCACCAGCTCCTCACCGGTGCCTTCCAGGACGGCACCCTCCCCCACGAGTCCACCCTCGCCACCGACTACCGCACCTCCCGCAACACCGTCCGCGAAGGCCTGGACCTGCTCCGGGCCGAGGGCCTCGTGGAGCGGCAGCCCGGAGTAGGCACCGTGGTCGTCGCCCGTAAGTACCCCCACGGGCTCGACCGTCTGATGGGCCTCGCGGAAACACTCCGCGAACACGGCCGCGTCACCAACGAGGTCCGCACCATGGGCCCCGCACCCGCCCCCGCTCCGGTCGCCGAGCGTCTCCACGTCCCGGCCGGCGCCGACGTCCTCTACATCGAACGCCTGCGCCGCCTGAACGGCCTCCCGCTCTCCCTCGACCTGACCTACATCCCGCTCGACATCGGCTCCGCCCTGCTGGGCGCCGACCTGGAGAACACGGACGTCTTCCGACTCCTGGAAGCCACCACCGGGCAGCCGCTCGGCCACGCCGAGATCACCCTGGAGGCGGTGAACGCCGACGCCCACTCGGCCACCGTGCTCCAGGCGCCACGCGGCGCCGCCGTGCTGATGCTGGAACGCCTCACCCACCTCGCCGACGGGCGGCCCGTCGACCTGGAGTTCATCCGCTTCCGAGGCGACCGCATCACCATGAGCGGCCTGCTCCACCGGTCGTAGCCCCTTACGGCCCCGCCTCCACCCCGCCTGTACGAATCCCTGCCTGCACGTTTCCTGGAGACAGCCATGCCCTTGGCGCCCCAGCGGGCCGACGTGCCCGTGACCATCGACGAGTCGAAGTGCATCGACGGCTGCACCCTCTGCGTGGACATGTGCCCGCTGGACTCGCTGGCCATCGACACCAGCAGCGGCAAGGCGTACATGCACGTCGACGAGTGCTGGTACTGCGGTCCGTGCGCGGCCCGCTGCCCCACCGGAGCCGTCACGGTCAACATGCCCTACCTGCTCCGCTGACCCTCGCGATCCACTCCGGTGAGAGGCCGAACCCCCATGAAACGCCAAGCAGCCGCCCTGTCCGCCGCCGCACTCCTCGTTCCCCTGTCCGCCTGTGGCGGCAGCGCCGAGGCAGGCAGCGGATCCACGGTCACCGTCACCGTCGGCTACCAGTCCCGGACCATCAACACCGTCACCGCGGGCACTCTGCTGCGCTCACTCGGTTACTTCGAGAAGCGGCTCAACTCCCTGCATGACGGCCACACCTACAAGGTCGACTGGCAGGACTACGCCACCGGCGCCCCGATCACCGCCCAGATGACCGCCGGGAAGATCGACATCGGCTCGATGGGTGACTTCCCGCTGCTGCTCAACGCGGCCCGCGGCACACAGCTCGGCCGCCCCACCCGTCTTGTGTCGGTCACCGGCTACAACCTGCGAGGCGGACTGAACACCGTCGTCACCGCACCGGGCTCCAAGCTCACCGCGTTGAAGGACCTCAAGGGCAAGAAGGTCTCCACGAGCATCGGTTCCGCCGCCGACGGCACTCTCGTAAGGGCTCTGCGGCGTGCCGGCATCGACCCGGACAAGGGCATATCCAAGCTCAACCAGCAGCCCGCCGTGGGTGCTTCGGCGCTCTCCGGCGGCAGTGTGGACGCCCTGTCCCAGTTCGTCGCATGGCCCGGCCTTCTCACGTACCAGGGGAAGGCGAAAGCCCTGTACGACGGGGCGCAGCTGAACCTGCCCACCTTCCACGGCGTCACCGCCCGCGAAGACTTCACCGACCAGCATCCGGCTGTCCTCGGAGCATTCCTCGAGGCACAGGCGCAGGCGACGGACTACCTGAACCGCCATCCCGTCACCGCCGCCGAGAAGGTGGCCGAGGAGACCGATCTGCCCGCCGAGGTCGTCTACCTGTACAACGGCGCCCACGGCATCGCGACCTTCGACCCGGCCGTCAAACCACAGCTCGTCTCCGCGTTGAAGCAGGACGTGTCCGTGCTGAAGGCCGCAAAGCTGACCGGTGACATCGACGTGGACTCCTTCGTGGACGACCAGTACGTGAAGAAGGCCCTCGGTTCCTCGTACGCCAGGCGTCTCGCCGCCTCGCCCGCGCCGGCCGCGAGCGAGGCGTGGGCCAAGGGCAGCGAGAAGACGGTTTCCTTCAAGGATCCGAAGCAGCTTCTGGCGTACGTGGCCGGCCACCGGAACGGTCTGCGCGCCGCCTACGTCCCCGACGCCACCACCGGTACCCTCTGGTTCGCCGACAAGGCGGTCTGGGTGACCGACGGCGGCCGGCTGCTGCCCTTCGTCGCCCCCGCCACCGCGCGGGCCTATGTGTCCGCCCATGGCGGGGCCCGCACGATCTCCTACGACGAGGCCGTGGAGCAGGCGTCATGACCCGGCGGCCCCTGGCCCGTTATGTGCTGCGGGCGGCGTCGCTGGCCACCGCCCTCGGCCTGTGGCAGGTGCTGACCAGCCTGGACATCGACCTGTGGTTGCGCTTCTCGCAGTTCCCGACGGTCACCGACGTGGCCCATGCCCTCGCCGGTCGGCTCTCCGGTGCCGACTATTGGACCGACCTCACCGACAGCCTCACCCGCATCCTCACCGGCTTCGCGCTGGCAGCGGTCCTGGGCGTGGCGACGGGCGTACTCGTGGCCCGTTCGCCTCTCGCCGAGGACCTGCTCGGCCCCGTCCTGGAGGTGGTGCGGCCGATCCCGGCGATAGCCCTCGTCCCCGTCGCGATCCTGCTGTTCCCCTCCAACGAACAGGGCATCGTCTTCATCACCTGCACGGCCGCCTTCTTCCCCGTCCTGGTGTCCACCCGGCACGCGGTACGCGCGCTCACCCCGGTGTGGGAGGAGGCGGTACGCACCATGGGCGGCGGCCGGCTGCGCATCCTCGGCTCCGTCGTGCTCCCGGGAGCGCTGCCCGGGATCTTCGGCGGGCTCTCCGTCGGCATCGGCGTGTCGTGGATCTGCGTGATCTCCGCCGAGATGATCTCCGGCCAGTACGGCGTCGGTTACCGCACCTGGCAGGACTACACGGTGGTGAACTACCCGGGCGTGTTCGTCGGCATGATCACGATCGGCGTGCTCGGCTGGGTCACCTCCACGGCCGTGGAACTCCTCGGCCGACGGCTGACCCACTGGCTGCCCCGCAGCTCGTACGTCCCCGGCGGCCGCCCCCGCGCGTCCCGCCCGCTCGCCGCCCCGGTGCGCGCCGACGGCGATTCCGAGCGCAAGACCCAGCCCGAGCAGCAGGGCGAGAACCACACCGAGGAGGCCCGCGATGAGCACCTCGTCTGAAAGCGTCAGCGCTCCGGCCGTACCGGAGCAGGAGGCCGTACGCGGCACCCGGCTCGCCTTCCGCGGCGCCGTGCTCGGCCGCCCCGGCGCCCCGGTCCTCTCCGACGTGGACCTTGAGGTCGCGCCGGGCGAGATCATCACCGTCGTCGGTCCCTCCGGCTGCGGCAAGTCCACGCTGCTGCGTACGCTCGCCGGGTTGCTGGCTCCGCTGGACGGCACGGCGGAAGCGGACGGCAGCCCGCTGACCGGCCCGTCGGCCGGCCGTGCGCTGGTCTTCCAGGAGGACGCCCTGCTGCCCTGGCGCTCCCTGCGCGGAAACGTCGAGCTCCCACTCGCCATCAGGGGCGTACCGCGCGGTGAACGGCGCACCCGTGCCGAGGCCTGGCTGGCACGGGTGGGGCTCACCGCGCAGGCCGGGCAGTTGCCGCATCGCGTGTCCGGTGGGCAGCGCCAGCGCGCCCAGTTGGCCCGTGCACTGGCCGACAGCCCGCGTGCGGTCCTCATGGACGAGCCCTTCGGCGCGCTCGACGCCCAGACCCGCTCGGGCATGCAGGACCTGCTGGTCGAGGTGTTGCGCGGTACGGGCGCGACCGTCGTCTTCGTCACGCACGACGTGGACGAGGCCCTCTTCCTCGGCGACCGCGTGGCCCTGCTCGGCTCCGGCCGGGTGGCCGCCGTTCGCGACGTCCCGCGCCCTCGCGACCGTGCGGCGTTCGACGCCCCGGCCCGCGTGGCCCTGCGCCGCGACATCCTCACCTCGCTCGGCTCCTGAAAGGCACCCCGGTGACCACCCCCGCGCCCACTTCCACGGAGATTCCCGCCGTCACCGACGCCGAGGAGCTGTCCTGCGACGTCCTCGTCATCGGCGGCGGCACCGCCGGCACCATGGCCGCCCTGACCGCCGCCGAACGCGGCGCGGACGTCCTGCTTCTGGAGAAGGCCCACGTCCGCCACTCCGGCGCGCTCGCCATGGGCATGGACGGCGTCAACAACGCGGTCGTCCCCGGCCGCGCCGAACCCGACGACTACGTCGCCGAGATCACTCGCGCGAACGACGGCATCGTCGACCAGTCCACCGTCCGGCAGACCGCCACCCGCGGCTTCGCCATGGTGCAGCGACTGGAGGCGTACGGGGTCAAGTTCGAGAAGGACGAGCACGGAGAGTACGCGGTCCGCCAGGTCCACCGCTCCGGCTCGTACGTACTGCCCATGCCAGAGGGCAAGGACGTCAAAAAGGTCCTGTACCGGCAGCTGCGGCGGCGGGAGATGCGGGAGCGGATCCGGATCGAGAACCGGGTGATGCCGGTCAGGGTCCTCACCGCCGAGGGACGGGCCGTGGGTGCCGTCGGCTTCCACACCCGCACCGGCGCGTTCGTCACGGTCCGCGCGGGCGCGGTGGTCCTCGCGACCGGCGCCTGCGGCCGGCTCGGCCTGCCCGCCTCCGGCTACCTGTACGGCACCTACGAGAACCCGACCAACGCCGGTGACGGTTACGCGATGGCCTACCACGCGGGTGCGGAGCTGACCGGCATCGAGTGCTTCCAGATCAATCCGCTGATCAAGGACTACAACGGTCCGGCCTGCGCCTACGTCGCCAACCCCTTCGGCGGCTACCAGGTCAACCGGCACGGCGAGCGCTTCGTCGACTCCGACTACTGGTCGGGGCAGATGATGGCCGAGTTCGCCGCCGAGGTCGCGGGTGACCGGGGCCCCGTCTACCTGAAGCTCAGCCATCTCCCCGAGGAGTCGATCTCCGCGCTGGAGTCGATCCTGCACTCCACCGAGCGGCCCACGCGGGGCACCTTCCATGCGGGGCGCGGACACGACTACCGCACCCACGACGTCGAGATGCACATCTCCGAGATCGGTCTCTGCGGCGGGCACTCCGCCTCCGGTGTCCGCGTCGACGACCACGCCCGCACCACGGTCCCCCGCCTGTACGCCGCCGGTGACCTCGCCTGCGTCCCGCACAACTACATGATCGGCGCGTTCGTCTTCGGTGACCTGGCCGGCGCGGACGCCGCCCAGTACACGGCCTACACCGGCGAGTTGCCGGTGGACCAGCTGCGGGAGGCGCACGAGTTGATCTACCGTCCGCTGCGTAATCCGGACGGCCCGCCGCAGACCCAGGTCGAGTACAAGCTGCGCCGCTTCGTGAACGACTACGTGGCCCCGCCCAAGTCGGGTGCGCGGCTCTCCCTCGCCCTGGAGGCATTCGAGCGGATGCGCGCCGACATCGCCGCGATGGGTGCCCGCACCCCGCACGAACTGATGCGTTGCGCCGAGGTCACGTTCATCCGCGACTGTGCGGAGATGGCCGCTCGCGCCTCCCTGGCCCGTACCGAGTCCCGCTGGGGTCTCTACCACGACCGTCTCGACCATCCCCGGCGCGACGACGCCTCCTGGTTCCACCATCTCGACCTGCACAAGTCCCCCTCTGGTGCGATGGAGTTCACGGCCCGTCCCGTGGCTCCCTATCTGGTGCCGGTGGATGAGTTCACGCCTGTCGGCGGTCCCTCCCGGCGGCTGGGCGAGGTCCGGCCCGAGTCCGTGGCCACGGCCGGCCCGCGCGAGGTGGCTCCGGTCGCCGCCGGACCGGCCTCCGCACGCGCCGCCGGACCGGTCGAGCGGGCCGGCACCCGGGGCGCCGCCTCGCCCCGGCTCCTGCGCCTGCTGGAGCTGGCCGATTCGGAGCCTGAGCTCCCGGCGCTCGAGCCCTACTTGGCCGATTCCGACCCCGCCGTCCGGCGCACGGCCGTCTCAGTGCTCACCGAGACCGTGCCGTCCGGCACCGGGCAGGCTCTGGTCGACGCGCTCGCCGACCCCGACGCCGAGGTCCGCGCGGCCGCCGCGGCCTCACTGCGTGAACTCGTCGAGGCCCTGCCGCGGGATTCCGGTCTGGGCACCGCCCTCACCGGTGCGCTCGGCCAACCCGACCCGGTGGTCCGTGCTGCCGCCCTCGACGTGCTGCGCGCCCTGCGGCTCGGCGAGGCCGGGGTCTTCGCGGCGGCGCTGGACGATCCCGACATCGCCGTCCGTATCGAGGCCGTACGAGCGCTTGTCTCGGCCGATGCCGTCGGGCCACTGTCGGGCGCCGCGGACGATCCCTCCCGGGAGGTCCGGGTCACGGTCGCCAAGGCGCTGGCCGTCGTCGGCTCGGCGTCCCTGACCGCGTCCGACGCGGGGCTGCTCGCCGGCGCCCTGGGCCGGCTCGTTGAGGACACCGATCCGCTGGTGCGCGGTGCCGCGCTCGGCGCGCTGGCCACGACCGGCTGCTCAGCCCCGCTCACCGACCGCGCCGTGGCCGCGCTGTCGGATCCGGCGTGGCAGGTACGGTCCGGCGCCGCCACAGCCCTGTCGGCCGCGCCCTCCGGGACGGCCGTCCCGGCCCTCGCCAGGACCCTCGCCGATCCGAACGCCGACGTCCGCAAGGCGGCGGTCCTGGCGCTGACCCGGCACCGGGCCGTCGAGGAGGCGCGGGCGGCACTCGCCACGGCGACGGCGGACTCGGACGCGGACGTCAGGGCTTACGCGGCCCGGGGGCTGTAGTCCCGCGCCGTCTCACGCCCTGCCGGGTCCGGTCCGGCTGTCGCTATATCCAGTCGTCCGGCTCCGGTTCGTCCTCCGGCCCGGGCCAGTGGTCGTCCGGGCCGGCCCCCGCGTCCGCCGGGGCCGCGGCGTCCGCCGGGACCGCGGCGGGGTCCTCGTCCGGCGCGTCCAGGGCGGCCAGCACCGCGAGCACGCCTTCCCCGTACGTCGCCAGCTTCTTCTCGCCGACGCCGTTCACCGTGCCCAGCTCGCCGACCGAGGCGGGCCGCCGGGAGACGATCTCCCGCAGGGTGGCGTCGTGGAAGATGACGTATGCCGGGACGCCCTGCTCGCGGGCCTGTTCGGCGCGCCAGGCGCGCAGGGCCTCGAAGGCGGGGAGCAGGTCCGCGGGCAGTTCGGCCGCGGCGGCCCTGGCCTTGCGGTCGCCTCCCGCGGCTCCGGCCGACCGGGAGCGGGCGGCGGCCGGCTTCTTCGGTTCCTTGCGCAGGGGCACCTCGCGTTCGCCGCGCAGCACCGAGCCGCTCTCGCCGGTGAGCACCAGCGTGCCGTACTCCCCCTCGACCGCGAGCACTCCCTGGGCCAGCAGCTGGCGGACGACGCCCCGCCACTCCGCCTCGGTGAGGTCCTGCCCGATGCCGAAGACGGACAGCTGGTCGTGGTCGAACTGGATGACCTTGCCGGTGCGCTTGCCGAGCAGGATGTCGACGATCTGCATGGCGCCGAACTTCTGCCCGCGCTCGCGCTGCAGCCGTACGACCGTCGACAGCACCTTCTGCGCGGCCACCGTGCCGTCCAAGGTCTCCGGCGGGACCAGGCAGGTGTCGCAGTTGCCGCATCCCGCCGGGTCGGGGTCCTGGCCGAAATAGGCGAGGAGCTGGCCGCGGCGGCACCGGACCGTCTCGCACAGCGCGAGCATGGCGTCGAGGTGGGAGGCGGCCCGGCGGCGGAACGCCTCGTCCCCCTCGCCGGACTGGATCAGCTTGCGCTGCTGGATGACGTCGTTCAGGCCGTACGCCATCCAGGCCGTGGACGGCAGGCCGTCGCGGCCGGCCCGGCCGGTCTCCTGGTAGTAGCCCTCGATGGACTTGGGCAGGTCCAGGTGGGCGACGAACCGCACGTCCGGCTTGTCGATGCCCATGCCGAAGGCGATGGTCGCCACCACGACCAGCCCGTCCTCGCGCAGGAACCGGGACTGGTGCGCGGCGCGCGTGCCCGCGTCCAGGCCGGCGTGGTACGGCACCGCCTCGATGCCGTTGGCGGTCAGGAACTCGGCGGTCCGCTCCACCGAGTTGCGCGAGAGGCAGTACACGATGCCGGCGTCGCCCGCGTGCTCCTCCCGGAGGAAGGCGAGCAGCTGCTTCCTGGGGTCGGCCTTGGACACGATCCGGTACTGGATGTTGGGCCGGTCGAAGCTGGCGACGAAGTGGCGGGCGGCCGGCAGGCGCAGCCGCTGGGTGATCTCCTCGTGGGTGGCGCGGGTGGCCGTGGCGGTGAGGGCGATCCGCGGGACGTCCGGCCAGCGCTCGCCGAGGAGGGACAGGGTGAGGTAGTCGGGCCGGAAGTCGTGGCCCCACTGGGAGACGCAGTGCGCCTCGTCGATCGCGAAGACGGAGATCTTGCCGCGGGAGAGGAGGTCGAGCGTGGCGTCCACCCGCAGCCGCTCGGGCGCGAGGTACAGCAGGTCCAGCTCGCCCGCCAGGAACTCGGCCTCGACCAGGCGGCGCTCGTCGAAGTCCTGCGTGGAGTTGATGAAGCCGGCCCGCACGCCGAGGGCGCGCAGGGCGTCGACCTGGTCCTGCATGAGGGCGATGAGGGGTGACACCACGACGCCGGTGCCGGGCCGGACCAGGGCGGGGATCTGGTAGCACAGCGACTTGCCGCCGCCGGTGGGCATGAGGACGAGGGCGTCGCCGCCCGCCACCACGTGGTCGATGATCTCCTGCTGCTCGCCGCGGAAGGCCTCGTACCCGAAGACCCGGTGCAGTGTGGCCAGCGTCTCGCTGTCGGCCGTGCCCGGCCCCTCGGTCACTGTCGGCATGTCGCTGATCCCGCCCGTCGCGCCCATCGTCTGGTCCCCCGTCGGTCGTCCGTCGACCACTGCGTCCACCATAGGCGCCCGCGCCGACAGCGCCCGAACGTTGTCCACAGGCGCGATGCGCTTGTCATATCGGCGACCCCGCGGCCGATCAGGTGGATCGGTACGCCTCCCTGGCCCAACCCACGGGGCGCTTCCGGATGGCCGCCCGTCCCGCTCCGGGAGAGGCCGCCCGCCCCGGGAAAGGCTGCCATGAGTGCACGAGCCACCCCGCCCGCCTGCCCCCAGGAGCCTCGTCCCATGATCGCCCGCCGCCTCGCCGGAACCGCTCTCGCCCTCGTCAGCGCCCTCACCGTCTCCGCGCCCGCGTCCGCCCACGCCGGCGGCCGCGACGCCGCCGTCGACCGGCAGCTGGGCACGGCGTACGCGGCGACGGCGCGGTACAAGTACCTGCCGCTGGCGACCGACGCCGGCTACGAGCCGCACCTGTGTCTGGAGCGCCCCCAGGGGGGCATGGGCTTCCACTACTTCAACGAGTCCCTCTTCGGCTCCCTCGACCCCGCCAGGCCCGCCGGCCTGCTCTACGAGGCCACCGGGAAAGGCGGGCGCCGACTCGTCGGCGTGGAGTGGGTGGTCCCGGTCACCGGCAGGAACATGAAGCGGCCCCATCTGTTCGGGCAGGCCTTCCAGGGCCCGATGGCCGGCCACTACCCGGGCATGCCCACCCACTACGACCTGCACGCGTGGCTGTACAAGAAGAACCCCGACGGTCTCTTCCGCCAGTGGAACCCGAGGGTGAAGTGCCCTGCCTCGGCCATGAAGGGCATGTCCGGTCACTGACCAGCACGTCACCCGGCGTGCGGCGGCCCCGGTTCCCCACCCGAGCGGGAACCGGGGCCGTACGGCCGTACCGCGCGCTCGCGCGGTACGGCCGTCAGCGCACGAACACTCCCGCCTGGCTGGCCAGGTCGAGGAAGTACTGCGGCGCCACACCGAGCACCAGCGTCACCGCCACGCCCATGCCGATCGCCGCCATGGTCAGCGGTGACGGGACGGCCACGGTCGGGCCCTCCGCCTTCGGCTCGCTGAAGAACATCAGCACGATCACGCGGATGTAGAAGAACGCGGCGATCGCCGAGGAGATCACACCGACCACGACCAGCGGGGCCGCACCGCCGTCCGCCGCCGCCTTGAACACGGCGAACTTCCCGGCGAAGCCCGAGGTCAGCGGGATGCCGGCGAAGGCCAGCAGGAACACCGCGAACACGGCCGCCACCAGCGGCGACCGGCGGCCGAGCCCCGCCCACTTCGACAGGTGGGTGGCCTCGCCGCCCGCGTCGCGCACCAGCGTGACCACGGCGAACGCCCCGATCGTCACGAACGAGTAGCCGGCCAGGTAGAAGAGGACGGACGACACGCCGTCCTTCGACGTGGCGATGACACCCGCGAGGATGAACCCGGCGTGCGCGATGGACGAGTACGCCAGCAGCCGCTTGATGTCCGTCTGCGTGATGGCGACGATCGCACCGCCCAGCATGGTGACGACCGCCACCGCCCACATGACCGGCCGCCAGTCCCAGCGCAGCCCGGGCAGGACGACGTACAGCAGCCGCAGGAGCGCGCCGAACGCCGCCACCTTCGTCGCCGCCGCCATGAAGCCGGTGACCGGGGTCGGTGCGCCCTGGTAGACGTCGGGCGTCCACATGTGGAACGGCACCGCGCCCACCTTGAACAGCAGACCCATCACGATCATGGCGCTGCCGATCAGCAGCAGCGCGTCGTTGCCCATGGTGTCGGCCAGCGCCGGGTCGACGTTGGTGACGGTGCCGTCCACGACCTGGGCGATCCGCCCGTACGACACCGAACCCGCGTAGCCGTACAGCAGGGCGATGCCGAACAGGGTGAACGCCGAGGCGAACGCGCCGAGCAGGAAGTACTTGACCGCGGCCTCCTGCGACATCAGCCGCTTGCGGCGGGCCAGCGCGCACAGCAGGTACAGCGGCAGCGAGAGGACCTCCAGCGCCACGAACAGCGTCAGCAGGTCGTTGGCCGACGGGAAGACCAGCATGCCGGCGATCGCGAAGAGCAGCAGCGGGAACACCTCGGTGGTGGTGAACCCGGCCTTCACGGCGGCCTTCTCGCTGTCGCTGCCGGGCACGGACGCGGCCTGTGCCGCGAACGAGTCGACCCGGTTGCCGTGCGCCTGAGGGTCCAGACGCCGCTCGGCGAAGGTGAACAGGCCGACCAGGCCCGCCAGCACGATCGTGCCCTGCAGGAACAGTGACGGCCCGTCGACCGCGATCGCTCCCATGGCGGCGACGTGCGCCTTGGTGGTGCCGTACCCGTCGGCCGCGAGTGCGACGACCGCGGCGAAGGCGGCGCACAGCGCCACGACGGCGGTGAACACCTGGGCGTAGTAGCGGGACTTGCGGGGGACGAACGCCTCGATCAGCACCCCGACCAGGGCCGCGCCCAGGACGATCAGGGTGGGCGAGAGCTGTCCGTACTCGATCTTCGGCGCGTCGATCTTCGAGATCGGGTCGGCCGCGGTTGTCCACAGGCTGTGGACGGCTGTTGCGCTCACTTGGCCGCCTCCACCTCGGGCTTGGGGTCCTTCTTGTGTACGTCGGACATGGTCTGCTTGACCGCCGGGTTGACGATGTCCGTGACGGGCTTCGGGTAGACGCCCAGGAAGATCAGCAGCACGATCAGCGGCGCGACGACCAGCAGTTCACGCACGCGCAGGTCGGGCATCGCGGAGACCTCGGGTTTCACCGGGCCGGTCATCGTCCGCTGGTACAGGACGAGGGTGTAGAGCGCGGCCAGGACGATGCCGAAGGTGGCGATGACGCCGATCGCCGGGTGGCGGGTGAACGTGCCCACCAGCACCAGGAACTCGCTCACGAACGGGGCGAGGCCGGGCAGTGACAGGGTGGCGAGGCCGCCGATCAGGAAGGTGCCGGCGAGCACCGGGGCGACCTTCTGCACGCCTCCGTAGTCGGCGATGAGCCGCGAGCCGCGCCGGGAGATCAGGAAGCCGGCGACCAGCATGAGCGCGGCCGTGGAGATGCCGTGGTTGACCATGTAGAGCGTGGCGCCGGACTGGCCCTGGCTGGTCATCGCGAAGATGCCCATGACGATGAAGCCGAAGTGCGAGATCGACGCGTAGGCCACCAGGCGCTTGATGTCGCGCTGGCCGACGGCGAGCAGGGCGCCGTAGATGATGCTGATCAGCGCCAGTACGAGGATGACGGGCGTCGCCCACTTGCTGGCCTCCGGGAAGAGCTGGAGGCAGTAGCGGAGCATCGCGAACGTGCCCACCTTGTCGACGACCGCGGTGATGAGCACGGCCACCGGGGCGGTGGACTCCTGCATGGCGTTGGGCAGCCAGGTGTGCAGCGGCCACAGCGGCGCCTTCACCGCGAAGGCGAAGAAGAAGCCGAGGAACAGCCAGCGTTCGGTGTCCGTCGCCATGTGCAGCGAGCCGTTCGCGCGCGCCTCGGCGATCTCGGTGAGCGAGAAGTTCCCGGCGACCACGTAGAGGCCGATCACCGCGGCCAGCATGAGCAGACCGCCGACCAGGTTGTAGAGCAGAAACTTCACCGCCGCGTACGAGCGCTGCGTCGCGGCCGCCTTCTCGCCGTGCTCGTGGGCCCGGTCCCCGAAGCCGCCGATGAGGAAGTACATCGGGATGAGCATGGCTTCGAAGAAGATGTAGAAGACGAAGACGTCGGTGGCCTCGAACGAGACGATCACCATCGCCTCGACGGCGAGGATCAGTGCGAAGAAGCCCTGGGTGGGCCGCCAGCGGCGGCTGCCGGTCTCCAGCGGGTCGGCGTCGTGCCAGCCCGCGAGGACGATGAACGGGACGAGCAGGGCGGTGAGCGCGACCAGCGCCACCGCGATGCCGTCGACACCCAGCTCCCAGCGCACCCCGAAGTCGCTGATCCAGGCGTGCGACTCGGTGAGCTGGTAGCGGGCGCCGTCCGGGTCGAAGCGGACCAGGACGACGACCGCCAGGGCGAGCGTGGCGAGCGAGACGACCAGCGCCAGCCACTTGGCGGCGGTGCGCCGTGCGGCCGGTACGGCGGCCGTGGCGACGGCCCCGAGGGCCGGGAGCGCCGCCGTCGCTGTCAGCAGAGGAAAGGACATCGGTATCAGACCGCCCTCATCAGCAGGGTCGCGGCGACCAGGAGTGCCGCACCGCCGAACATCGAGACCGCGTAGGAGCGGACGAAGCCGTTCTGGAGCCGGCGCAGCCGGCCGGACAGGCCGCCGAACCCGGCCGCCGTGCCGTTGACGACGCCGTCGACCAGGGTGTGGTCGACGTACACGAGCGAGCGCGTGAGGTGCTCGCCGCCGCGGACCAGGACGACGTGGTTGAAGTCGTCCTGGTAGAGGTCGCGGCGGGCCGCGCGGGTGAGCAGCGAGCCGCGCGGGGCGAGGGCCGGGACGGGCTTGCGGCCGTACTGGGCCCAGGCGATGGCGACACCGACGACCAGGCACACCATGGTGGCGCCGGTGACGGTGGCGGCGCTGAGCGGGGAGTCGCCCTCGCTGTGCCCGGTGACCGGCTCCAGCCAGTGCAGGAAGCGGTCGCCGAGGCTGAAGAAGGCGCCGCCGAAGACCGAGCCGACTGCCAGCACGACCATCGGGATCGTCATGATCTTCGGGGACTCGTGCGGGTGCGGCTCGCCCGTCGCGGCGGCGGCGTGACCGGACGCGGCCCCGCCCTGGTGCGCCGCGGCGGGCTCGGCGCTCGGCTCCTCGGGGGAGCGCGTGGGCCGGTCGCGCCAGCGCTCCTCCCCGAAGAACGTCATCAGCATCACGCGCGTCATGTAGAAGGCGGTGATGGCCGCGCCCAGCAGGGCGGCGCCGCCGAGGATCCAGCCCTCGGTGCCGCCCTTGGCGAAGGCGGCCTCGATGATCTTGTCCTTGGAGAAGAAGCCGGACAGGCCGGGGAAGCCGATGATGGCGAGGTAGCCGAGGCCGAAGGTGATGAAGGTGACCGGCATGTACTTGCGCAGGCCGCCGTACTTGCGCATGTCGACCTCGTCGTTCATGCCGTGCATGACCGAACCCGCGCCGAGGAACAGTCCGGCCTTGAAGAAGCCGTGCGTGACGAGGTGCATGATCGCGAAGACGTAGCCGATCGGGCCGAGGCCGGCGGCCAGCACCATGTAGCCGATCTGCGACATGGTCGAGCCGGCCAGCGCCTTCTTGATGTCGTCCTTCGCGCAACCGACGATCGCACCGAACAGGAGCGTGACCGCGCCGACCACGGTGACCGCCAGCTGGGCGTCCGGGGCGGCGTTGAAGATGGCTCCGGAGCGGACGATCAGGTAGACGCCCGCGGTCACCATCGTCGCGGCGTGGATCAGGGCCGAGACCGGGGTCGGGCCCTCCATGGCGTCCCCGAGCCAGGACTGCAGCGGCACCTGGGCCGACTTGCCGCAGGCGGCGAGCAGCAGCATCAGGCCGATGGCGGTGAGCTTGCCCTCGGAGGTGTCACCGGTGTGGCTGAGGACCGGGCCGAAGGCGAAGCTGCCGAAGGTGGTGAACATCAGCATGATCGCGATCGACAGGCCCATGTCGCCGACGCGGTTGACCAGGAAGGCCTTCTTCGCGGCCGTGGCGGCGCTGGGCTTGTGCTGCCAGAAGCCGATCAGCAGGTAGGAGGCGAGGCCGACGCCTTCCCAGCCGACGTACAGCAGCAGGTAGTTGTCGGCGAGGACGAGCAGCAGCATCGCCGCGAGGAACAGGTTCAGGTAGCCGAAGAAGCGGCGGCGCCGCTCGTCGTGCTCCATGTACCCGACCGAGTAGAGGTGGATCAGCGAGCCGACGCCGGTGATCAGCAGCACGAACGTCATCGACAGCTGGTCGAGGCGGAAGGTGACGTCCGCCTGGAAGCCGCCGACCGAGATCCACGTCCACAGGTGCTGGGTCAGCGTGCGGTGTTCGGCGTCCTTGCCGAGCAGGTCGGCGAAGAGGATCAGGCCGAACACGAAGGAGGCGGCCGACAGGAACGTGCCGATCCAGTGGCCGACGGCGTCCAGCCGCCGGCCGCCGACCAGGAGGACGGCCGCTCCGAGCAGTGGCGCCGCGATGAGCAGCGCGATCAGGTTCTCCACGATTCTTCCGACCCCTTACAGCTTCATCAGGCTGGCGTCGTCGACCGAGGCCGAGTGGCGGGTACGGAACAGCGACACGATGATCGCGAGGCCCACCACGACCTCCGCGGCGGCGACGACCATCGTGAAGAAGGCGATGATCTGGCCGTCGAGGTTGCCGTGCATCCGGGAGAAGGCGACGAACGCGAGGTTGCAGGCGTTCAGCATCAGCTCGATGCACATGAAGACCACGATGGCGTTGCGCCGGATCAGGACGCCGGTCGCTCCGATCGTGAACAGCAGGGCGGCGAGGTAGAGGTAGTTGACCGGGTTCACTTCGACGCCTCCTCGGGCCGCTTGAACGTCGCCGGTTCGATCGCCGTGCGCTCCAGGCGTTCCTCCGCGCGCTGCTCCAGCGCCCGCAGGTCGTTGAGCGCCTCCGCGGACACGTCACGGATCTGGCCGCGCTCGCGCAGCGTCTTGCTGACGGTCAGCTCCGAGGGGGTGCCGTCGGGCAGCAGGCCGGCGATGTCCACGGCGTTGTGCCGGGCGTAGACACCGGGGGCGGGCAGCGGCGGGACGTGCTTCCCCTCGCGGACGCGCTGTTCGGACAGCTCGCGCTGGGTCCGGGCGCGTTCGGTGCGCTCGCGGTGGGTGAGCACCATGGCGCCGACGGCGGCCGTGATGAGCAGGGCGCCGGTGATCTCGAAGGCGAAGACGTACTTGGTGAAGATGAGGGACGCGAGGCCCTCCACGTTGCCGTTCGCGTTCGCCTGGCCGGTGCCGTTGAACTCGGTCAGGGAGGCGTTGCCGATGCCCGCGAACAGCAGCACACCGAAGCCGATACCGCACAGGAGGGCCAGCCAGCGCTGGCCCTTGATGGTCTCCTTGAGCGAGTCCGCGGCCGTGACGCCGACGAGCATCACCACGAACAGGAACAGCATCATGATCGCGCCGGTGTAGACGACGATCTGCACGATGCCCAGGAAGTAGGCGCCGTTGGCGAGGTAGAACACCGCCAGGACGATCATGGTGCCGGCCAGGCACAGCGCGCTGTGCACGGCCCTCCTCATGAAGACGGTGCACAGGGCGCCGACCACCGCGACGGTGCCGAGGACCCAGAACTGGAAGGCCTCACCGGTGGAGGTGGTGTAGGCGGCGAGATGCTGTGCGGTCATCGCCCGATCACCTTCTCCGAGGCGGGCTCGTCCTCGCCGGAGGTGGACGCCGCCTCCTGCGGGGCCTCCCCCTTGGACACGGCGACCTGCTGGACCGTGCCGGGGGCGGCCTGCGTGACCAGGCCCCGGTAGTAGTCCTGTTCGTCCGTGCCGGGGAAGATCGCGTGGGGTGTGTCGACCATGCCGTCCTCGAGACCGGCGAGCAGCTGCTCCTTGGTGTAGATGAGGTTGGCGCGGCTGGAGTCCGCCAGCTCGAACTCGTTGGTCATCGTCAGCGCGCGTGTGGGGCACGCCTCGATGCACAGCCCGCACAGGATGCAGCGGGCGTAGTTGATCTGGTAGACGCGGCCGTACCGCTCGCCCGGCGAGTACCGCTCCTCGTCGGTGTTGTCGGCGCCCTCCACGTAGATGGCGTCGGCGGGGCAGGCCCAGGCGCACAGCTCGCAGCCGACGCACTTCTCCAGGCCGTCCGGATGGCGGTTGAGCTGGTGCCGTCCGTGGAACCGCGGAGCGGTGGTCTTCTTCTGCTCCGGGTACTGCTCGGTCAGCCGCTTCTTGAACATGGCCTTGAAGGTCACGCCGAAGCCGGCCACGGGGTTCTGGAAACCGGGCTTGGACTGCCCGGCCTCCGTGGGCTCCTCAGCCATCGGACGCCTCCTTTCCATCCGTAGATCCGTCACTGACAGTGTCCGGTCCGCCACTGACGATCAGCTCCCGCTCGCGGCGCGGGCGGCGCCTCGGGACCGGGGGCAGCTCCTGTCCGGGCATCGGCGGGACCGGGAATCCGCCGGCCATCGGGTCGAAGCCGGGCTGCTGGGGGGCGGGCTGCTCCGCCGTCCTCGCCTTCTCGCGGAACATGTCGGCGACGAAGGAGAGCAGCAGCAGGGCGAGGACACCGCCGCCGACGTAGAGGGCGATGTCGGCGAAGTCGTAGTTCTCGTTGCGCAGGGCCCTGACGGTCGCGACGAGCATCAGCCAGGTCACCGAGACCGGGATGAGGACCTTCCAGCCGAGCTTCATCAGCTGGTCGTAGCGGACCCGCGGGAGGGTGCCGCGCAGCCAGATGAAGAAGAACAGCAGCAGCTGGACCTTGACGACGAACCAGAGCAGCGGCCACCAGCCGTGGTTCGCGCCCGCCCAGAAGCCGCTGACCGGCCAGGGTGCGCGCCAGCCGCCGAGGAAGAGGGTGGTCGCGACGGCGGAGACCGTCACCATGTTCACGTACTCGGCGAGCATGAACATCGCGAACTTGATGGACGAGTACTCGGTGTTGAAGCCGCCGACCAGGTCGCCCTCGGACTCCGGCATGTCGAAGGGGGCGCGGTTGGTCTCGCCGACCATGGTGACGATGTAGAGGATGAAGGAGACCGGCAGCAGCAGGATGTACCAGCGGTCCTGCTGCTGCTCCACGATCGTCGACGTCGACATCGACCCCGAGTAGAGGAACACGGAGGCGAACGCGGCGCCCATGGCGATCTCGTAGGAGATCATCTGCGCGCAGGAGCGCAGACCGCCCAGGAGCGGGTAGGTGGATCCGGAGCTCCAGCCCGCCAGCACGATGCCGTAGATGCCGACGGAGGCGACCGCGAGGATGTAGAGCATCGCGATCGGCAGGTCGGTCAGCTGCATCGCGGTGCGGTGACCGAAGACCGAGACCTCGTTGTCGGCCGGGCCGAAGGGGATCACCGCGATCGCCATGAAGGCCGGGATGGCCGCGACGATCGGTGCGAGGACGTAGACCACCTTGTCCGCGCGCTTGACGATGACGTCTTCCTTGAGCATCAGCTTCACGCCGTCGGCCAGCGACTGGAGGAGTCCCCAGGGGCCGTGCCGGTTGGGGCCGATGCGCAGCTGCATCCAGGCGACGACCTTGCGCTCCCAGACGATGGAGAACAGGACGGTCACCATCAGGAAGGCGAAGCAGAAGACGGCCTTGACGACGACCAGCCACCAGGGGTCGGTGCCGAACATCGAGAGGTCTTCAGCGGCGAGGTACGGGCTCATGCCTCCACCTCCTTGGGGGCGTCTTCGGCGAGTGCCGCCGGGCCGATGCGGACGAGGGAGCCGGGCTGCGCGCCGGTGTCGGAGGCGACGCCCGCGCCGGCGGAGTTCAGCGGGAGCCACACCACCCGGTCGGGCATGTCGGTGATCTGAAGGGGCAGTTCGGCCGTGCCGGCGGGGCCGGTGACGGTGAGGAGGCCGCCGTCGGCGATGCCCACCTCGGCGGCGGTCGCGGCCGACACGCGCGCGCGTGCGGCGTGCCGGGTGCCGGCGAGCGCCTCGTCGCCCTCCTGCAGCACGCCCTGGTCGAGCAGCAGCCGGTGCCCGGCGAGCACGGCCTCGCCGACGGCCGGGCGGGGCAGTACGCCCGCGGGTTCCGTGGGGTCGGAGGCGCGCGCGCCTTCCCAGGGGCCGAGCCGGTCGATCTCCGCGCGCGTGGTGCGCAGATCCGGCAGGCCGAGGTGCACGTCCATGGCGTCGGCCAGCATCTGCAGCACGCGCGCGTCGGTGGGCGCGAGGCGGCGGGTCATCTGCTCCGGCTTGAGCGCGGCCTCGAAGAAGCGCACCCTGCCCTCCCAGTTGAGGAAGGTGCCCGCCTTCTCGGCCGCCGCGGCGACCGGCAGGACGACGTCGGCGTGCTCGGTGACCTCGCTGGGCCGCAGTTCCAGCGACACCAGGAAGCCGACGGCCGCGAGCGCCTCACGCGCGCGTGCCGGGTCGGGCAGGTCGGCGACCTCGACACCGGCGACGACGAGCGCGGACAGTTCGCCCGCCGCGGCGGCCTCGACGATCTGGTGGGTGTCGCGGCCGTAGCGCGCCGGCAGTTCGGCGAGCCCCCAGACGGCGGCCACCTCCTCCCGCGCGCGCGGGTCGGTCGCCGGGCGGCCGCCCGGCAGCAGCGACGGCAGTGCGCCCGCCTCGATCGCGCCGCGCTCGCCGGCCCGGCGCGGGATCCACACCAGCTGCGCGCCGGTCGCGGTGGCGGCGCGTACGGCGGACGTGAGCCCGCCGGCCACCGAGGCGAGCCGCTCGCCGACGACGATGACCGCGCCCTCGGTGCGCAGCGCCTCGGCGGCACGGGCGCCGGGCTCCTCCAGGCCGGTGCCGCTCGCGAGGGCGTCCAGCCATTCGGTCTCGGTGCCCGGAGCGGCCGGCAGCAGTGTGCCGCCTGCCTTCTCCAGACCGCGCGTGGCGTGTGTGGCCAGCGCGAACACCCGCTGCTTGCGCTTGCGCCACGCCTTGCGCAGCCGCAGGAAGACGCCGGGTGCCTCCTCCTCGGACTCGAAGCCGACCAGCAGGACGGCGGGCGCGTTCTCCAGGGAGGTGTGGGTGACGCCCCTGCCGTCGAGGTCGCGGCCGTGGCCCGCGACGCGGGACGCCAGGAAGTCGGCCTCCTCGCCGCTGTGCACGCGCGCGCGGAAGTCGATGTCGTTGGTGTCGAGTGCCACGCGCGCGAACTTGCTGTAGGCGTAGGCGTCCTCGACGGTCAGCCGGCCGCCGGTGAGGACGCCGGCCCGGGAGCGGGCGGCGCTCAGGCCGCGCGCGGCCGCCTCCAGTGCCTCGGGCCAGGAGGCGGGCTCCAGGACGCCGTCCGCGTTGCGCACCAGCGGTGTGTCGAGGCGGTCCCTGGTCTGCGCGTACCGGAACGCGAAGCGTCCCTTGTCGCAGATCCACTCCTCGTTGACCTCGGGGTCGTCGGCGGCGAGCCGCCGCATGACCTTGCCGCGCCGGTGGTCGGTGCGGGTGGCGCAGCCGCCGGAGCAGTGCTCGCAGACCGAGGGCGAGGAGATGAGGTCGAAGGGGCGGGAGCGGAAGCGGTAGGCCGCCGAGGTGAGCGCTCCGACCGGGCAGATCTGGATCGTGTTGCCGGAGAAGTACGACTCGAACGGGTCGCCCTCACCGGTGCCGACCTGCTGGAGCGCGCCGCGCTCGATCAGCTCGATCATCGGGTCGCCGGCGATCTGGTTGGAGAAGCGGGTGCAGCGGGCGCACAGCACGCACCGTTCGCGGTCGAGCAGCACCTGGGTGGAGATGGGCACGGGCTTCTCGTAGGTGCGCTTCTTGCCGTCGAAGCGGGATTCGGCGTTGCCGTGCGACATGGCCTGGTTCTGCAGCGGGCACTCGCCGCCCTTGTCGCAGACCGGGCAGTCCAGCGGGTGGTTGATGAGGAGCAGCTCCATCACCCCGTGCTGGGCCTTCTCGGCGACCGGCGAGGTGAGCTGGGTCTTCACCACCATGCCGTCCGTGCACGTGATGGTGCAGGACGCCATGGGCTTGCGCTGGCCCTCGACCTCGACGATGCACTGGCGGCAGGCGCCGGCCGGGTCCAGCAGGGGGTGGTCGCAGAACCGCGGGATCTCGACGCCGAGCTGTTCGGCGGCCCGGATGACCAGGGTGCCCTTGGGCACGCTGATCTCGATGCCGTCGATCGTCAGCGTGACGAGGTCCTCCGGCGGGACCGCCGCCTCTCCGCCACCGGCGGGGGCGTTCGTGGTCACGGTCATGCGTTCACCTCCGGGCGGTCGGCCCAGGCCGTCGACTTGGCCGGGTCGAAGGGGCAGCCCCGGCCCGTGATGTGCTGCTCGTACTCCTCGCGGAAGTACTTCAGCGAGGAGAAGATCGGGGACGCGGCGCCGTCGCCGAGGGCGCAGAAGGACTTGCCGTTGATGTTGTCGGCGATGTCGGCGAGCTTGTCGAGGTCGGACATGGCGCCCTTGCCGGCCTCGATGTCCCGCATCAGCTGCACCAGCCAGTACGTCCCCTCGCGGCAGGGTGTGCACTTGCCGCAGGACTCGTGGGCGTAGAACTCGGTCCAGCGGGTCACCGCCCGCACCACGCAGGTCGTCTCGTCGAAGCACTGCAGGGCCTTGGTGCCGAGCATGGAGCCCGCGGCGCCGACCCCTTCGTAGTCGAGGGGGACGTCGAGGTGCTCGTCGGTGAACATCGGCGTCGAGGAGCCGCCGGGTGTCCAGAACTTCAGCCGGTGCCCGGGCCGCATGCCGCCGCTCATGTCGAGGAGCTGGCGGAGCGTGATGCCGAGCGGGGCCTCGTACTGGCCGGGGCTCGCGACGTGGCCGCTGAGCGAGTAGAGCGTGAAGCCCGGGGACTTCTCGCTGCCCATCGACCTGAACCAGTCCTTGCCGTTTTTCAGGATGGCGGGAACCGACGCGATCGACTCGACGTTGTTCACGACAGTGGGACAGGCGTAGAGGCCTTCCACCGCAGGGAAGGGGGGACGAAGCCGCGGTTGGCCACGGCGGCCTTCGAGCGAGTCGAGCAGTGCGGTCTCCTCACCGCAGATGTACGCGCCGGCGCCGGCGTGCACGGTGAGTTCGAGGTCGAGTCCGCTGCCCAGGATGTTCTCGCCGAGGTAGCCCGCCGCGTAGGCCTCGCGCACGGCCTCGTGCAACCGCCGCAGAACGGGGACGACCTCGCCACGCAGGTAGATGAAGGCGTGCGACGACCTGATGGCGTAGCACGCGATCACGATGCCCTCGATGAGGCTGTGCGGGTTCGCGAAGAGGAGCGGGATGTCCTTGCAGGTCCCGGGCTCCGACTCGTCGGCGTTGACAACCAGATAGTGCGGCTTTCCATCGCCCTGCGGAATGAACTGCCACTTCATTCCGGTCGGGAATCCCGCGCCGCCGCGCCCGCGCAGACCGGATTCCTTGACGTAGGCGATCAGGTCGTCGGGTGACATGGCGAGCGCCTTGCGCAGGCCCTCGTACCCCTCGTGCCTCCGGTAGACGTCCATGCTCCAGGACCGGTCCTCGTCCCAGAAGGCCGACAGCACGGGTGCGAGCAGCTTCTCGGGGCTCGTGTCCTTGAGTTCGGCTGCCACGGTCATCACTCCCCCTCCTCTGCGGTGGGCCCTGCGGGGTGGGCCGGGTCGGAGGCCGATGTGTCCTGCGGCGCGTCATGGGAACTGAGGTGCTCGGCCGGCGACGGCTCGTGCACCCGGTCCTGCGGTTCGTCGTGCGGGCCGCCGTCGCGCGGGTGGACCACGCGCGCGGGTGCGGCCTCTCCCTTCGCCAGGTGGAGGCCGACCAGTGACGCGGGTCCCGCGCTGCCGCTCTCCTCGACGGCCCCGGGCCGCTCGTCGGGGAAGCCGGCGAGGATCCGCGCGGTCTCCTTGAAGGTGCACAGGCGCGCCCCGCGCGTGGGCTGTACGGGCCGTCCCGCGCGCAGGTCGTCGACCAGGCGCTTGGCGCTGCCGGGGGTCTGGTTGTCGAAGAACTCCCAGTTGACCATGACGACCGGCGCGAAGTCGCAGGCCGCGTTGCACTCGATGTGCTCCAGGGTGACCTTGCCGTCGCCGGTGGTCTCGCCGTTGCCGACGCCCAGGTGCTCCTGGAGGGTCTCGAAGATCGCGTCGCCGCCCATCACCGCGCACAGCGTGTTGGTGCAGACGCCGACCTGGTAGTCGCCGGAGGGCCTGCGCCGGTACATGGTGTAGAAGGTCGCGACCGCGGTGACCTCGGCCGTGGTCAGGTCCAGCATGTCCGCGCAGAACCGCATGCCGGTGCGGGTGACGTGGCCCTCCTCCGACTGCACGAGGTGGAGCAGCGGAAGCAGGGCGGACCGGGAGTCGGGGTAGCGCGCGATCACCTCGCGCGCGTCCGCCTCCAGCCGGGCCCGGACGTCGTCCGGGTACGCGGGTGCGGGCAGTTCGGGCATGCCCAGGCTGACGCCCCGCTCCGAGGAACTGGTGGTCACCGGTCGACGCCTCCCATCACGGGGTCGATGGACGCGACGGCGACGATGACGTCGGCGACCTGGCCGCCCTCGCACATCGCCGCCATGGCCTGCAGGTTGGTGAAGGACGGGTCGCGGAAGTGGACCCGGTAGGGGCGGGTGCCGCCGTCGGAGACGGCGTGTACGCCTAGTTCGCCCTTGGGGGACTCGACGGCCGCGTAGGCCTGTCCCGGCGGGACGCGGAAGCCCTCGGTGACCAGCTTGAAGTGGTGGATCAGGGCCTCCATGGAGGTGCCCATGATCTTCTTGATGTGGTCGAGGGAGTTGCCGAGTCCGTCCGGCCCGAGGGCGAGCTGGGCGGGCCAGGCGATCTTCTTGTCGGCGACCATGACCGGGCCGGCCTGGAGCCGGTCCAGGCACTGCTCGACGATCCTGAGCGACTGGTTCATCTCCTCCAGGCGGATCAGGAAGCGGCCGTAGGCGTCGCAGGTGTCGGCGGTCGGGACGTCGAAGTCGTACGTCTCGTAGCCGCAGTAGGGCTGTGTCTTGCGCAGGTCGTGCGGCAGGCCGGTGGAGCGCAGGATGGGGCCGGTCGCGCCGAGGGCCATGCAGCCGGCCAGGTCGAGGTAGCCGATGTCCTGCATGCGGGCCTTGAAGATGGGGTTCCCGGTGGCGAGCTTGTCGTACTCCGGGAGGTTCTTCTTCATCTTCTTCACGAACTCGCGGATCTGGTCCACCGCGCCGGGCGGCAGGTCCTGGGCGAGTCCGCCGGGCCGGATGTACGCGTGGTTCATGCGCAGGCCCGTGACCAGCTCGTAGATGTCGAGGATCATCTCGCGGTCACGGAACCCGTAGATCATGATCGTGGTGGCGCCCAGCTCCATGCCGCCGGTGGCGATGCACACCAGGTGGGAGGAGAGGCGGTTCAGCTCCATCAGGAGCACCCGGATGATCTTGGCGCGCTCGGTGATCTGGTCCTCGATGCCGAGGAGCTTCTCGACGGCGAGGCAGTAGGCGGTCTCGTTGAAGAAGGACGTCAGGTAGTCCATGCGCGTCACGAACGTGGTGCCCTGCGTCCAGGTCCGGTACTCGAGGTTCTTCTCGATGCCGGTGTGGAGGTAGCCGATGCCGCAGCGGGCCTCGGTGACCGTCTCGCCCTCGATCTCGAGGATCAGGCGAAGCACTCCATGGGTGGACGGGTGCTGGGGACCCATGTTGACGACGATGCGCTCGTCGTCCGCGCGGGCCGCGGACTGGACGATCTCGTCCCAGTCGCCACCGGTGACCGTGTAGACGGTGCCCTCGGTGGTCTCGCGTGCCGAGGCGGCGGAGGCCGCGGATGCTGACTGCGTGCTCACGAGTACGACCTCCGCTGGTCCGGAGCCGGGATCTGGGCGCCCTTGTACTCGACGGGGATGCCGCCGAGGGGGTAGTCCTTGCGCTGCGGGTGGCCCTGCCAGTCGTCGGGCATCATGATCCGGGTCAGGGCCGGGTGACCGTCGAAGACGATCCCGAAGAAGTCGTAGGTCTCGCGCTCGTGCCAGTCGTTGGTCGGGTAGACGGAGACCAGGGACGGGATGCGCGGGTCGCCGTCGGGGGCGCTGACCTCCAGGCGGACCAGCCGGTTGTGGGTGATCGAGCGCAGGTGGTAGACGGCGTGCAGCTCGCGGCCCTTGTCCTGCGGGTAGTGGACGCCGCTGACGCCGGTGCACAGCTCGAAGCGCAGGGCCGGGTCGTCGCGCAGGGTGCGGGCGACGCGGGGCAGGTGCTCGCGTTCGATGTGGAAGGTCAGCTCGCCGCGGTCGACGACCGTCTTCTCGATGGCGTTGCCGGGGAGGAGTCCCTGTTCCTCCAGGGCGCCCTCCAGTTCGTCGGCGACCTCGTCGAACCAGCCGCCGTAGGGGCGGGTAGCCGGTCCCGGGAGGCGGACGGAGCGGACGAGGCCGCCGTAGCCGGAGGTGTCGCCGCCGTTGTTCGCGCCGAACATGCCGCGCTGGACGCGGATCTCCTCGCCGCCCTGGCCGCGCTGGCCGGGGAGGTTGGAGGCGGAGAGGTCCTTCTCGGGGTTCACGCCGTTCGCGGGGCGGTCCGCCCCGTCGGCGCCGTTGGTGCCGTTCGCGTCGCTCACCGCAGCAGCCCCTTCATCTCGATCGTGGGCAGGGCCTTGAGCGCCGCCTCCTCCGCCTCGCGGGCCGCTTGCTCGGCGTTCACGCCGAGCTTGGAGGACTGGATCTTCTGGTGGAGCTTGAGGATCGCGTCCATCAGCATCTCGGGCCGGGGCGGGCAGCCGGGGAGGTAGATGTCGACCGGGACGATGTGGTCGACGCCCTGGACGATCGCGTAGTTGTTGAACATGCCGCCCGAGGAGGCGCAGACGCCCATGGAGATCACCCATTTCGGGTTGGGCATCTGGTCGTAGACCTGCCTCAGGACCGGTGCCATCTTCTGGCTGACCCGGCCGGCGACGATCATCAGGTCCGCCTGGCGCGGCGATCCGCGGAAGACCTCCATGCCGAAACGGGCGAGGTCGTAGCGGCCGGCTCCGGTGGTCATCATCTCGATGGCGCAGCAGGCCAGGCCGAAGGTGGCCGGGAAGACGGACGCCTTGCGCACCCAGCCCGCGGCCTGCTCGACGGTGGTCAGCAGGAAGCCGCTCGGCAGCTTTTCTTCGAGTCCCATGTCCTATTGGCCCCTCAGTCCCATTCCAGGCCGCCGCGCCGCCATACGTACGCGTACGCGACGAAGACGGTGAGCACGAAGAGCAGCATCTCCACGAGCCCGAAGATCCCCAGGGCGTCGAAGGTGACGGCCCAGGGGTAGAGGAAGACGATCTCGATGTCGAAGACGATGAAGAGCATCGCCGTCAGGTAGTACTTGATGGGGAAGCGCCCGCCGCCGGCCGGCGTGGGGGTCGGCTCGATACCGCACTCGTAGGCCTCGAGCTTGGCGCGGTTGTACCGCTTCGGACCGATCAGCGTGGCCATGACCACGGAGAAGATCGCAAAGCCTGCCCCGAGGGCTCCCAGTACGAGGATGGGCGCATACGCGTTCACCGCTCCTCGCTCCTCTCAGTCGGCACTGACTGCTGGCGGTTGCACTGGACTCACACCCGTCTCACCGGTCCCACGAACCCCGGTCGTCCCGAGCGAAGATCGAGAACATGTGAAGCAGGTCACAAGCCCAACTGCCTCGCATCTTATGCCTGCCGCTCTGTGATCTGCGACACGGGGTATTCCACAAGCTTTGTGATCTCCACCACCTGACGAAGGATCATGAAGTCGGATGATGGGTGATCTTCGTGCGCGAAGCGTTCAGTTGATCACCAGAAGTGACATTCTCGCTCGTCACCGCAGGCCAGAAGGCGCGTCTCCATATCAAGAGACTTCCGCTGCATGCAAATTCGCGTTGGGCGCGCCACCTTGGTAGTGGGCCGCGTTCACACATGAGAGGGACGTCGGGGCGGGATGTGGACGCGGGCCCGAGTGCGTGCACGCGTTCACGAGCACCATGCGCGGGGGACGCCTCGCTTCCGGAGACCGTTCCGTGACCTCCGCCACATCGATGAGAGATCCATGAGAACCAGGCTTGGCCAACGATGCCAACCAGTGGTAGGCGGGGAGCAATTCGGACTTAATGATCAAAGACCGTGATCAAGGGCTTGATCGCGGACGTCCGCTATGTCCGTTACGGCGTCAATAAAGAGCGACACGCCCGGGGTTCGAGGCCCCGATTGAGCAATTGTGGCGCAGCACACGTTTCTTGAAGATATGAAGGAGCCCCTGGTACCGGTTGTTCCCATGTCCCACACCGCTCACATACGCAGCCACCGGAAGCCCCGCCGCAGCGCGTCGACCCTCGCGATGCGGGCCGGAGTTGCCGGTGGCGTCCTCGGCACCCTGGCAGTCGCCGGGGCATCCGGTTCGGCGAACGCTGCCGAGCCGGTGACGCAGACCCTCGAACTGCCCACCCTGACGGCCGACCTGGCGGTCCAGTCCGCGGACGCCACCCAGCAGGCCGCCGCGAACTACCAGCTCCAGGCCGAGCGCGACGCGGCCGCCGCAAAGGCCGCGAAGCAGGCCAAGGCGGACCTCGCCGACGCCAAGAAGAAGGCGGCGGAGGCCAAGAAGAAGGCCGAGGAGGCCGCCCGCAAGGAGGCCGCCGCGCGCGCCACCCGCAGCGCGCAGCGCACCACGCTCTCCACCACGGCGGGCGGCGACACCTCCACCTCCACCGGCGGCTCCACGTCCACCTCCACCTCCACCGGCGGCTCCACGGCCACCGGTTCGGCCGCCGCCATCGTCAGCTTCGTCAAGGCGCAGGTCGGCAAGGCCTACGTCTCCGGCGCGACCGGCCCCTCGGCCTACGACTGCTCCGGCCTGGTGCAGACGGCCTTCAAGCAGGTCGGCATCAGCCTGCCGCGCGTCTCCCAGGACCAGTCGACCGCCGGCACCCAGGTCTCGCTGAGCAACCTGCAGCCGGGCGACATCCTGTACTGGGGCAGCGCGGGCAGCGCGTACCACGTGGCGGTGTACGTCGGCGACGGCATGTTCGTCGGCGCCCAGAACCCCTCCAGCGGCGTCCAGGAGAAGCCGCTGTCCTACGACCCGCCCACCGGCGCCGTGCGGGTGCTCTGAGCGCACCCCGCACCACTCACGCGCACAGGGCCGCAGCCTCTCGGAGGCCGCGGCCCTGCCGGTGTTGACGGTTCGTCCGGTTCGACCCGGACTGCGGCCTTCTGGGCGCCGGTGTTCCCGTATGGCACGAATGAGGCCGGCTCGCACCCGAGCCGGCCTTTCGGTTCTGCCGCTCAGGCCTTCGGCGCCACCTTGCTCAGGCCGTTGATGATGCGGTCCATCGCGTCGCCGCCCGTGGGGTCGGTGAGGTTGGCCAGCAGCTTCAGGGTGAACTTCATGAGCACCGGGTGCGTGAGGCCGCGCTGGGCGGCGATCTGCATGACCTTCGGGTTGCCGATGAGCTTCACGAAGGCGCGGCCGAGGGTGTAGTAGCCGCCGTAGGTGTCCTTCAGGACGCGCGGGTAGCGCTGCAGGGCGATCTCGCGCTGGGCGGGTGTCGCCCGCGCGTGGGCCTGCACGATGACGTCGGCGGCGATCTGGCCGGACTCCATCGCGTAGGCGATGCCCTCGCCGTTGAAGGGGTTCACCAGGCCGCCGGCGTCACCGACGAGGAGCAGCCCGCGCGTGTAGTGCGGCTGGCGGTTGAAGGCCATGGGCAGCGCGGCGCCGCGGATCGGGCCGGTCATGTTCTCGGGGGTGTAGCCCCAGTCCTCCGGCATGGACGCGCACCAGGCCTTGAGGATCTCGCGCCAGTCCAGCTCCTTGAAGGATGCGGAGGTGTTGAGCACGCCGAGGCCGACGTTGGAGGTGCCGTCGCCCATGCCGAAGATCCAGCCGTAGCCGGGCAGCAGGCGGTCCTGGGGGCCGCGCCGGTCCCACAGCTCCAGCCAGGACTCCAGGTAGTCGTCGTCGTGGCGGGGCGAGGTGAAGTATGTGCGCACCGCGACGCCCATGGGGCGGTCCTCACGGCGGTGCAGGCCCATCGCGAGGGACAGGCGGGTGGAGTTGCCGTCGGCGGCGACGACGAGCGGCGCACGGAAGGTGACCTCGCGCTTCTCCTCGCCGAGCTTGGCGGTCACGCCGGTGATGCGGCCGGTGCGCTCGTCGACGACCGGCCCGCTCACGTTGCAGCGCTCGTACAGGCGGGCGCCGGCCTTCTGGGCGTTGCGGGCGAGCTGCTCGTCGAAGTCGTCGCGCTTGCGGACCAGTCCGTAGTCGGGGAAGGAGGCGAGTTCCGGCCAGTCCAGCTGGAGCCGGACACCGCCGCCGATGATGCGCAGGCCCCTGTTGCGCAGCCAGCCGGCCTCCTCGGAGATGTCGATGCCCATGGCGACGAGCTGCTTGACCGCGCGCGGGGTGAGGCCGTCACCGCAGACCTTCTCGCGCGGGAACTCGGTCTTCTCCAGGAGGAGGACGTCGAGGCCGGCCTTGGCGAGGTGGTACGCGGTCGTGGAGCCGGCTGGCCCCGCGCCCACGACGATCACATCGGCGGTGTGGTCGGAGAGGGGCTCGGTCACGGCGGGATCTCCCCAAGGTTCGAAATCTGCGTGCCGACCGGCACTGGACATGGGCAGTCTATTCAGCAGAATTGATCACCCGGCTGAAGGGCTGCCCCGTGAACCGACCCCTCCCCGCGGTACGGCTGCGCGTTCCCACGCACGAGGACGCGGTCGCCTGGCACCGGGTCTTCGCCGACCCGGAGGTCATGGAGTTCTACGGCGGCAGGCCGTCGGCGCTGTCGGTCTACGAGGAGCTCACCGCGCGCCAGCGGCGGCACGACGCGGAACTGGGCTTCTGCCTGTGGACGCTGCTGGACGAGTCGGACGAGGTCATCGGGTTCACCGGCGCCCAGCCGTGGCGGCCCGACTGGGGTCCCGTCGGCGAGACGGAGATCGGCTGGCGGCTCGGCCGGGCGTACTGGGGCAGGGGGTACGCCACCGTGGCGGCCCAGGAGACCGTCAGACGGGTACGGGCGGCCGGGGTGCCGGGTGTGGTGGCGGTGGTCCGGCCCGGCAACGAGCGGTCGATCGCGGTGACCCGGCGGCTCGGCATGCGCCCGGCGGAGACCTACGAGCACCCCGGGCTGAGGCAGCCGGCGCTCTGCTTCCGCCTCTCTCTCAGTGACTCTCGGTAGTCGTCTGTCACAGAAAGACACCAACGCCTTCCGGGTGGAGCACGCCGGAGCTACCCTTCCAGTACCGCTGGGGGTGACATCTGTGCGTATAACACCCAAGACACCCGAAGTGCGCGTGCCGCGGCTGGTCGGTCTGATGGCCATGGACGCGCGCGAAACCGCCCGGGCGCGGGGCCTGTTCCTCAACGCGCCGGACCGTCCGGACTTCCACCGCACGGTCGTCGACTACGTGGTGCGCCAGTACCCGCAGCCCGGTGCCGAGGTGCCGCCGGACTCGATGGTGTACGTGTGGTTCGACTTCGGCGAGGGCGAGGGCGGCGGGGGCGTGCGCGAGCCACGCGTGCCGCGGCCGCCCGGCGGCGGGCTCCAGCGGGAGCTGGGCGAGCCCGGCGACGCCTTCGCGATGATCGACCGCTGAGACGCCGGCGCCTTCGCGATGATCGACCGGTGAGAGACCGGCCGGGCCGCCCGCACCCGGCCCTCCTGACGGCTCAGCTCTCCTTGAAGCCGCGGTGGAGGGTGACCACGCCGCCGGTGAGGTTGCGCCACGCCACCTTCGACCAGCCCGCCCGGCCCAGCCGTTCGGCGAGGGCCGGCTGGTCCGGCCAGGCGCGGATGGACTCGGCGAGGTACACGTACGCGTCCGGGTTCGAGGACACCGCGCGCGCCACCGGCGGCAGCGCCCGCATCAGGTACTCGGTGTAGACGGTCCTGAAGGGCGCCCAGGTCGGGTGCGAGAACTCGCAGATGACGACGCGCCCGCCGGGCCGGGTGACCCGGTGCATCTCCCGCAGCGCCGCGTCCGTGTCCTGCACGTTGCGCAGCCCGAAGGAGATGGTCACCGCGTCGAAGGTGTCGTCCCTGAAGGGCAGCCTCGTCGCGTCTCCCGCGGTGACCGGCAGCCAGGGGTGCCGGCGCTTGCCGACCCGGAGCATGCCGAGGGAGAAGTCGCAGGGGACGACGTAGGCGCCCGCCCGCGCGAAGGGCAGTGAGGAGGTCGCCGTGCCCGCGGCCAGGTCGAGGATCTTCTGCGCCGGGCGGGCGTCGACCGCCCTGGCCACCTCCTTGCGCCAGCGCCGGTCCTGGCCGAGCGACAGCACGTCGTTCGTCAGGTCGTACCGTTCCGCCACGTCGTCGAACATCGAGGCGACCTCGTGCGGCTGCTTGTTCAGGGAGGCGCGAGTCACCCGCCCATTGTTGCAGCACGCCCTCACGGCAGGAGCCTCGGCTTCCCGCGCGCCGTGGCGTCCGCCAACCGGCCGCGCGGCAGGACGGGGTGGACGGAGCCGGCGGGGCCGCTCCGCCCGGGCGGTCAGCGGCGGCGGTACACCAGCCGGCCGGACACGACCGTCGCCACGCAGGTGCCGGACCCGCGCCGCGCCAGCTCCGCCTCGTCGGGGACGTCGAAGACGGCGAAGCGGGCGGCCGAGCCGCGCACGGGCACGGGCAGGAACCGCACGGGCGGACCGGAGGCGTACGGGTCCAGGGAGGGGGTGCCGCCGGGCCGCTCCCGCCGGTCCACGATGTCCAGTCCGGTGCGCCGCACGGCGTCCAGGACGGCGCGGTCGCGCAGCGGTTCGCAGGCCACCGCGACCGTGCCGTGCGCCAGCATGCGCTGCGCCCCGCGCCGTGCGCTCGCGCCCCGGCGGACGTCGTCGAGCGCGAGTGCGGCGTACGCGTCCCCGGTCAGGGGCTCGGTGCCCAGTTCACCGGCCTCCCGCGGATCCGGGTGGTACGCCTCCTCCAGCAGCTCCGTGCCGTGGGGGTTGACCAGTCCGGGCGTGAGGATGCCGGGCCACTCGCGCACGCGCGCGTGCGGGTGCGCGGCGAGCAGCTCCTCCAGGGAGCCGGCGTCCGCGATCGAGTCGCCCCGGACGGCGAGGGCGTGCCCCCGGGAGTCGGTGTGGATCGTCAGCACGGCGGGGCCGGCGGCACGTCAGCTCGACGCCAGCAGCTTGAGTTCGGGGTGGGCGGTGCCGCCCTCGATGGCCGTGGAGGAGATGTGGG
>NZ_BMUE01000025.1 GCF_014650035.1 Streptomyces lucensis JCM 4490
GCGTCTGATCACCCGCCTCCTGACCCGCCTGCGCGAAGGCATGCTCAGCACGGCCTGATGCCCAGCACGGCCCGAGCACGTCCGCCCGGGACGGGTGACCCGCACACCGCCCGAGCGGACACGGCCCGAGCACGCGCCGCCGGGCCGGACGCCGGTCACTGAGGCGTGCGGCCCGCGGCGCACCGGCACGCCAGCCGGTGCCGCCGCGCCGGCTCCGGGCGGCCGACGAGACCCGCCACCGTGAGGCCGGCCCAGCCCAGAGCCGTGACGACCGCCCCCGCACGGCGGAGCCGCCCGGGCAGCGCGCTGCCGAAGAGGACGGCGTCGCCGACGTCCGAGGCGATGCGCACGGCGGCGGCCGTGGCCAGCGCCGGCCCCTCGGGAGCGACCACCATCGCCAGACCGCTCGCGGCGTCCCGCCACGCCAGCGGGCGCAGCACCGCGGCGGTGTGCGGGGCGACGTCGCCGTCCGGGCCGACCAGCCCGCAGGGCCGGGCGAGCAGCTCCGGCCGGCACGCCGTCGTGACCCCGTACGCGAAGGTCAGCGCCCCGACGGTTCGCAGTAGTCCGGTGTGCACTGTGGACACCTCCACACGTCGAACGGCTGTGGGCGTTCCCACGATGAGTACCCGCGCCGCCGCCTCCCAGGCGTGTGGCCGCGCGCAGGGATGCGCGGCGGTCCGTGGGCCCTCACGCTGGGGGAGCGGTCGCGTTCTTCCGCGACGGCCGATCCGCACGGCGCAGGGCCGTGGCGAGGGCGAGCAGCCGGAGGCGGCGTGGACGACAACGAGCGGAAAGAGACCTGGGACGACTTCCGCGAGCTGGTGAACATGACACCGGCCGACCTGGACAAGTGGCTGGAGACCGACGAGTCCCGCGACGTCGGACAGCACAAGGACGGGGGCGAGTCCACCGGGCACGCGTCCGGCCGCCGGATCACGGAGATCCTCCGGGCCAGGAAGGGCGACCTCTCGGACGACGACTACCGGCACATGCGCAAGGTCGTCGGCTACGTCCGCCGCCATCTGGCCCAGCGGCCGTCGGGAGACGTGCGGGACACCCGCTGGCGGTACTCCCTGATGAACTGGGGCCACGACCCGCTGGCCTGACGGCGCCCCCGGCAGGTCGTTCCGCGGCCGTCACCGGCGTTCGAACGCCGTCAGGGTGCCGTAGGTCGCGAGCCCGTACATCAGATGGGGCACCGCGTCCGACACCCAGTCCGTCGCCGACCAGCCGGCCGGATCGCTGATGCCCAGCCGTGCCATCGGCACGTCGGTCGCCACCATGGCCAGCGCCCCGGTGGCCACTCCGCCCAGCCACACGGGCAGGCGGATGCCGGCCCGGCGCAGCAGGGAGACGGCCACACCGGTGGTGCAGCCGACGGCGATCCCGGACAGCGCGCCCAGCCCGGAGAGCCGGTTGGCCCGGACGTCCTCGTCCCCGGGGACCGGATGCCCGGCGTCCTTGCTGAGCTTGTCCACGGTCCGGGCCGGGACCTCGCTCGACGGTCTGCCCCGCAGGGCCATGTCGGCGTAGGTCACGGCGTTCAGAACGGTCGTCCCGGCGGCGCCCGCCGCGCCACCGCGCACAATGCTTCGCATCATGCCCGGCCGGGTTCCCCCGGGCGGCTCGTCCGAATCGTCCCCGCCGGCGGGGGTGGTGTCGAGGGCCGTGGCGACAGCGCATAACCTCGTACGGGGCCTCCTCCCGCAGGCCGGCCGGACCGGCCCGGACGCCGTCCGCGCCGTCCCGATCCGCGTGGAACCGGCGTGAGCGCACCGGCCGGACGCGTCACCACCAGGGACGTCGCCGCCGCGGCCGGGGTGTCCAAGGGCGCGGTGTCGCTGGCGTTCAACGGCAGGCCGGGGGTCTCCGAGGCGACCCGGGCCCGGATCTTCGCCTGGGGCGCCGCGCAGTGGCTCGGCGTGCGGTCCCCGCTCACGCCGTCCGGCTGAGTACGCGACGCGGTCACCGCGCGGTGGGCTCCCCGGCCACCGCGCCTTCCGCGAAGCCGGGGAGCCACCGGGCCACCTCCGCCCGGAAGGGGACGGTGCACTCCAGCTGGCACAGGACCGCCGTGGCCGCGCCGACCACGCGGTTGACCAGGACGTAGGACGGCGGGAGGTTGAAGCGGCGCAGCAGGCCGCTCTCGCGCAGGTCGATGGCCTGCACGACCTCCTCGCGCAGCCACTCCCGGGTGAACCGGTACGTCTCCCCGGCGGCCGGAGTGGCCAGGGGCAGCAGGAACGAGCCGAGTGCCGCCGGATCCAGGGGCACCCCCGGCGTGACGATGCCCTCGTGCACGAGCACCTCCTCGGCGGCCGCCCAGTCGCCTTCCTGCGCCAGCCGCAGCAGCGTCCCGAGCGCGGACGGCAGGCCGTCGGGCAGGTCCTTCACGGCGCCGAAGTCGATGACGCCGAGACGCCCGTCCTCCAGTACCCGGAAGTTGCCCGGATGCGGGTCGGCGTGCAGCCGCCCCGCCCGGGCGGGGCCGGAGAACAGGAAACGGGCGTAGCGCAGCCCGGCGTGGTCGCGCTCCGCCTGCGTGCCCTCGCGGATGACGGCGGAGAGCGGGGTCCCGTCCAGCCACTGCGTGACCAGCACGCGCTCGGTGCACAGGGCCACGTCCGGCACCAGGATCTCCGCGTCGCCCCGGTAGGCGTCGGCGAAGGCCTGCTGGGCCGCTCCCTCCAGGCGGTAGTCGAGTTCGTCCGCGACCCGTTCGCGCAGTTCCCGCAGCATGGGCTCGACGTCCAGGCCCGGTGTCACGACGGAGAAGAGGCGGATCAGCCGACCGAGTTGGGCGTAGTCGCCGAGCAGCGCCTCGGCCGCTCCCGGGTACTGGATCTTCACCGCCACCTGGCGGCCGTCCGCCCACACGGCCCGGTGCACCTGCCCGATGGAGGCGGCGGCGGCGGGCGTGTCCGAGAACTCCCTGAAGTGCTCGCGCCACTTCGGGCCCAGCTCCCCGGCCAGGACGGCGTGCACCTGCGGTGCCGGGAGTGCGGGCGCGGCCTCCTGGAGCAACGTCAGGGCGGCCCGGTAGGGACCGATGACCTCGGGCGGCAGCGCCGCCTCGAAGACGGACAGCATCTGCCCGAACTTCATCGCTCCGCCCTTGAGTTCGCCCAGCACGCGGAAGAGGTGCAGGCTCGTACGGCGCTGCAGCTCACCGGTGATCAGATCCACGGGCTGGCCCAGCAGCCGGCGGCCGAGCCGCAGCGCGGAGCGGCCCGCGAACCCGAGCGGCAGGGAGGCCAGGCGGGCGTTGCGCACCCAGGGGGAGCGCGGAATGCCGCCGGCCGAGTGGTCGTCGCGGCCGGGGAAGGAGGCCCGCGGCTCCTTCCCCGGCGGCTTCTCGCCCTCGGGCACCCGCTCCGCCTTCCCTTCCGTCCCGCCCGCCCGTTCCCGCTCCTCCTCGCCGGCGGTCACCGCACGCCCCCGGCCGCCGTCGTGGCCGCCACCCGGGTCGCGGCGCCGAGTCCCGTGACGACGTTGGCGATCAGGGCGTGACCCACCCCCTGGGACATGGTCATGATCGACTCGGGGTGGAACTGGACGGCCGCCACGGGCAGGCCGCGGTGTTCGACGCCCATCACCGTGCCGTCGGCCGTACGGGCCGTCACCAGCAGCTCTCCGGGCAGCGTGGCCAGGTCGGCGTGCAGGGAGTGGTAGCGGCCGGCCCGGAACCGGCTGGGCAGGCCGCGGAACACCGTGCCGCCGTCGCCGACCAGCTCGACGGACGACGGCTTGCCGTGCCAGGGCCGGGGAAGGGTGCCGAGTGCACCGCCGAAGTACTCCACGATGCCCTGCAGCCCGAGGCACACGCCGAACACCGGCAGCCCGCGCAGCAGCGCCGCGTCCAGCATGCCGGGCATGCCGTGGTCGGCCGGACGGCCGGGGCCCGGCGACAGCAGCAGCAGGTCCGGCCGCACGGTGTCCAGCAGCTCCGGCGGGAAGCCGGCGCGATAGGTGACGACCTCGGCGCCGGTCTGCCGGACGTAGTCGGCCAGCGTGTGCACGAAGGAGTCCTGGTGGTCGACGATCAGGACCCGCCGGCCTCGGCCCGCGGCCGGCCACGTCCCCGCCGCGCGGGGCCGGCCGGCGCCCGTGCGCGCGCTCCCGGCCCCGTCCGCGTTCTCCACCGCGTCCAGCAGCGCGGACGCCTTCAGCACGGTCTCGTCCTCCTCCGCCTGCGGATCGGAGTCGAAGAGCAGCGTGGCGCCGGCCCGTACGGTGGCGACACCGCTGCGGATCTGGATGGTGCGCAGGGTGAGCGCCGTCTCCAGGCCGCCGTCGAAGCCGATCCGGCCGACCGCGCCGCCGTACCAGCGGCGCGGGCTGCGCTCGTGCTCCTCGACGAAGGCGATGGCGGCGCGCTTCGGCGCCCCGGTGACCGTGACCGCCCACGTGTGCGTCAGGAACGCGTCGAGGGCGTCGCGCTCGGGCAGCAGCCTGCCGCGGACGTGGTCGACGGTGTGGATGAGCCGGGAGTACCGCTCGATCTGCCGGCGGGCCAGCACCTCGACGCTGCCGGGCACGCACACGCGGGCCTTGTCGTTGCGGTCCACGTCCGTGCACATCGTCAGCTCCGACTCCTCCTTCACGGAGCCGAGCAGGGTGCGGATCCGCTCCGCGTCCTCCAGGGGGTCCCGGCCGCGGGCGATGGTGCCGCTGATCGGGCAGGACTCGACCGTCCGGGCGCGCGCGTCGACCCGTACGAACATCTCCGGTGACGCGCCGACCAGATGCTCGCCGTCGGCCAGGTTCATCAGCAGGCCGTACGGCGCCGGATTGCGCTCGCGCAGCCGGCGGAACACCCGCGAGGGCGGCGTGTCGGCACGGCGGTGGAAGCTCTGACCGGGCACGACCTCGAACAGGTCGCCGGCCCGGAAGCGCAGCTTGGCACGGCGGACCAACTCGGCGTACTCGCCCGGCGCGTGGTCCCGCGGGCCGCTGGGCTCGGTGGGCGGTCCGCAGGGCGCCAGGGGCGTGGCCCGGTCCAGGCCCTCGGTGCCGCGTCCGGCGTAGCGGAAGTCGTAGCTGACGAGTTCGGCGGTGCCGCGCCGCCGGTCGATCCGCAGGATGCGGTCCGGGAGGTGCAGCACCATGGTGCGGTCGTGCGGGTCGCGCTCCTGGTGCAGCGGGACGGGGTCGAAGCGCAGCACGAGGTCGTAGCCGAACGACCCGTACAGCCCCCACAGTTCGTCGTCCGGTGCGGCGAACGCGGCCACGAGCGCACGCAGCACGGTGAACGCCGAGGGACGGCGGGTGCGCTCCTCCTCGGACAGGGCGCGGTCCGCGCCGGCCGTGCCGAGGGCCGCCGTGATCGTGCCCGCGGTCTCGTCCCAGCGCGCGCCGTGCGGCGCCAGCGCGGCGGCCAGCGCGGGCAGCAGGACCCGCCCGCGCCCGTTCAGCGCGCGCAGCCGTACGCTCTCGTGGTCGGCGCAGACCTCGACGGGCGGGTCGACGTGGCCGAGGTCGTGCGGCCGGTAGCGGCCGGGCTGGTCGCACCGTCCCGACAGCAGCAGCCCCCTGCGGGTGTCCAGGGCGTCCTCGAGCCGCGTCAGTTCGGCCTCGGCCCGTTCCGGGCCGAGCGGCTCGGTCCGGCGGATCACCTCCAGGCCGATCGGGGTGGTCCACCGGTGTGCAGTTGCCGTCATCGTGAAGTCCTTCTGCGTCGGTACGCCGACAGGTGCGGGGCGAGTCGGGATACGGGCGTGCCGGGGCGCGGGCGGTGCGCCGCTCGCGGTCATACGCCGAGATCGCGGCCGATGATCTCCTTCATGATCTCGTTCGTGCCGCCGTAGATGGGGTGCACGCGGTTGTCGACGAACGCCTTCGCGACCGGCGTCTCGCGCATGAAGCCGTAACCGCCGTGCAGTTGGACGCAGCGGTCGAGCACCCGGCGCTGCACGTCGGTGGCCCACCACTTCGCCTTCGCGGCGGCGACGGCGTCGAGCCGGCCCGCGTTGTGCTCGGCGATCGCCCGGTCGACGTAGGTCCGGGCGACGTCCAGCTCCGTGGCCATCTCGGCGAGTTCGAAGCGGACGTGCTGGAAGGCGCCGATCGGCTGCCCGAAGGCGGTACGGCTCTTGCAGTACGCCAGGGTCTGGGCGAACGCGGTCTCCGCGGCGGCCACGGCATACGCGGCGATGCCGAGGCGTTCCTGCGGCAGGTTGGCCGCGAGGTGCAGGAAGGCCCGGCCGGGCCGGCCGAGAACGTTGGCCGCGGGCACGCGGACGTCGTCGAAGAACAGCTCCGCGGTGTCCTGCGCGGCCATGCCGATCTTCTCCAGCTTGCGGCCCCGGGTGAAGCCGGGCATGTCCCGCTCGACCACGAGCAGGCTCAGCCCCCGGCTGCCCCGGCCGGGCTGGGTGCGGGCCACCACGATCACCAGGTCCGCGTGGATGCCGTTGGTGATGAACGTCTTGGCGCCGTTGAGGACGTAGCAGTCGCCGTCGGGCAGGGCCGTGGTGCGCAGGGCCTGCAGGTCGCTGCCGGCGTCCGGCTCGGTCATCGCGATGGCGGTGATCAGCTCGCCCGAGCAGAAGCCGGGCAGCCAGCGCCGCTTCTGCTCCTCGGTGGCCAGATCGAGGAGGTAGGGGGCGACCACGTCGTTGTGCAGCGCGAAGCCGATGCCGGTCGCGCCCACCCGCATGATCTCCTCGCTGATGATGGCCTGGTAACGGAAGTCGCGCACCCCGGCACCGCCGTACTCCTCCGGCACGTCGATGCCGAGCAGGCCGACCTCGCCGGCGCGGCGCCACACCTCGCGGTCCACGAGTCCGGCGCGCTCCCAGCCGGCGTGGTGCGGCACGATCTCCCGCTCCACGAAGTCCCGCACCATCGCCTGGAAGTCCCGGTGCTCCTGGTCCAGTTCACTGTCGCGCACGCCGGTCACCCCGCCGTCCGGCCGGCCGCGGCCGGCACGGTGCGGTGGATGACCTGCTCCACGGTGGCGGTGCACGCACGGGTGCCGTCCTGGACGAACCGCACCTCGGCGACGGCACGCCGGGTCGAGCAGCTGATCAGCTCCGTCTCGACCCGGACCGGTCCGGGCACCAGCGGGGCGTGGTAGTCGACCGACAGGTTCGCGGTGAGGAAGCCGGAGCCGTCCGGCAGCGCGGACAGCATGACCAGGCCGGCGAAGTGGTCGACCAGGCAGGCGATCCAGCCGCCGAAGACGACGCCGGGGGTGAGGGTCAGCTCCTCCCCGAACGTGGTCTCGCAGGTGACCAGGCCCGGCAGCCAGGAGGTCGCGTGCGGCAGGGCGAGGGTGTGCGCCGCCGGCGGATCGGGCACCGTGCCGTCGGCCAGACCGGCGAGCATCCCCCGGCCACTGGTGTGCGCCCCGGCCGGCGCGAGCCCGCGCAGCCGGGTCGGACGAGCGGGCGGGGGTGTGGTTTCGAGCATGCTGACATCTCCGGCGGTTCGGCGACGGACGGTGAGCGGGGTGCGGGAACTCGGCGGACGTGGCCGGCGATCCGTTCGGGGCACCGGGCGGTACGCCGCGCGGGGCCGGCCGTGTGGCGACCGAGGCGGTGCGGGCGGAGGGGGGGGTGGGGCCGCCGCCGTAGGGGGAGCCGGGGGTTCGCTCCGGGCGGCGGCGGCCCGGCTCACTGGGTGCCGGACGGGGCGGCGGTGCCGCCGAGGTCCATCACCTGCTGGATGTCGCGGCGGCGCAGCTCCATCTCGTGCCGCGTGAGGGCGTCGACGGCGGCCTTGTCGTCGAGCGCGCGCAGCGCCTCCTCGTCCACCTCCTGGAAGCCGAGGACGCCCATCTTGGCCAGCGCCTCCTGCACCCGGGGCCCGAACATGCCGATCTCCTTCAGCCCGGGCACGATCCGCATGAAGACCAGACGCCGGAACTCCCGCTTGGCGGGTGAGCGCCGGGACGCCTTGATCGCCTCCTCGCCGTACCCCAGCGCGTTCCAGATCTCGTCGTCCACGTAACGGTCGCGCAGCGCCCAGCAGCCCTCCACGACGAAGTCCTCGCGCTCCCTCAGCTCCGCCTCGGACAGCTGCGGGTAGTAGGAGCGCAGCAGCAGCCGCCCGAAGGCCACGTGCCGTGCCTCGTCCCGGGCGACGTACGCGCTGAACGCCCGCGCCAGCGGGTCCTTCAGCCGCTCGCGGTGCACCCCGAAGGTGGCCAGGCCCATGTTCTCCACCAGGATGTGGGCCGCGAGGACACCGAAGTCCCAGCGCGGTTCGCGCATCGCCTGCTCGAACATCGCGGAGATCGACGGGGAGAGGCCGTAGCGCAGGCCGATCTTGGTGTGCAGGAAGCGGTTGAAGCCCTCCACGTGCCGGGCCTCGTCCATCATCTGCGTGGCCGCGTACAGCTTGGAGTCCAGGTCCTCCACGGTGAGCAGGATCTTGCCGACCGCGATCAGCGCGGCCTGCTCGGAGTGCAGGAACTGCGAGTACAGCCAGCCGCTGCTGTGCCGGCGCACGATGCGCCGCTCGCTCTCCGGCAGCCGGTCCCACAGCTTGGACCCGGCGATGGAGATGAACTCGTCGGGCAGGCCCAGCGGGTCGTCCGGGTCCACCTCGTGGTCCCAGTCGAGCCGCTCGTCCATGTCCCACTGTCGCTGCTTGCCCTGCTTGTAGAGCCGGACGAGCTTGTCGTTGCGCTGGTCGTAGTCCCACTGGATGACGGCGTTGCCGTTGACCGGCACGGCCCATTCGCCGGCGAGGTCCGTCAGCACCTCGGGACGGGTGTAGTCGGTGGTGGTCATGCGGTCTGCTCCCTGTCGGCGGTGAGCGTCGTGCGGGCGGTCTCGCGCAGGTCGGTGCGCAGTGCCTTGCCCGCCGGATTGCGCGGGATGCGCTCCAGGGGCAGGAAGTGGGTGGGGCGCTTGTAGGGGGCGAGTGCGTCGACGCACAGCTGCAGCAGCTCCGCCTCGTCGAACAGGCCGTCGGCCGCCGGCTGCACGAACGCCACGGGGGTCTGCCCCCACAGCCGGGACGGCAGGGGCACGACGACCACGTCGGCGACGTTCGGCGACTGCCGCAGCACGTGCTCGATCTCCGCCGGGTACACGTTCTGCCCGCCGCGCAGGATCAGGTCGTTGCGGCGGTCCACGACCCAGACCAGGCCGTCGGAGCCGACACATCCCAGGTCGTGCGTGTTGAGCCAGCCGTCGCGCAGCACGGCGGCGGTGGCCTCCGGATTCTTCCAGTAGGCCTGCATCAGGCCGTCGCCGCTGACCTGTATCTCACCGACGGTGCCCGCCGGCACCTCGCGCCCCTCGCCGTCGGTGACGCGCAGCCCGGCGCCCAGCATCGGCACCCCGACGCACACGGCTCCGGGCACCGGCGGTTCGCCCACCGGTGTGCCGGGGCGCAGGGTGAGGACCGGGCCGCCGCCCTCGGTGATGCCGAAGACGGTCTGCAGCTCGACACCGAGCCGTTCCCGCGCCTCGTCCGCGAGGTCCGCGGGCATCGGGGCGGCGCCGTGCAGCAGCAGCCGCAGCCGGGACAGGTCCGTGCCGGCGAGGCTCTTCGTCTCCAGCAGCAGGCGCACCATGGACGGCACCAGGAAGGCGTACTCCACCTCCCAGCGCTCCAGCGCGGCCAGGGCGCCCTGCGGGGTGAACCGGTCCAGCACGCACACCGTGCCGCCGGCCGCCAGGTGGTCCAGGGCGATGACGACGCTGCCGTGGAACAGCGGCCCGGCGTTGAGGAACGCGGTGCCCGGCTCCGGGCGTACGTCGGCGAGCCAGGACAGGGCGTTGACCTGCAGCGAACGCTGGTCGACCACGACGCCCTTGGCCCGCCCGGTGGTCGCCGAGGTGTGCAGGATCAGTACCGGGTCGGCCGTGCCGCCGCCCTGCTCCTCGTCGGACCCGGGTTCCGCGTCGGGCAGTTCGGGCAGCCGGGCGATGTCGGTGACCGGCAGCCCGGGATACAGGTCGGCCAGCCGCGCCGCGAAGGGCGCCTCCGCGACCGCGGCCGACGGCTCCACGGACTCCGTGATCGCCCCGATCTCCGGGTCGGTCAGGGCCGGGTTGACGGGCACCGCGACCAGGCCCGCGGCGGCGCAGGCGAGGTAGGTCTCCAGCACCTCGACCCGGTTGCCGCTGAGCACCAGGACCCGGCTGCCGGGCAGCGTGTCGTGGCGCAGCCGGCAGGCCAGGGCCCTCACCTCACGGTGCAGCGTGCGCCAGCTGACGTCGCGCCGGCCGTCACGCAGGGCGATCGCGTCGGGGTCCCGGTCGAGACCGCGGCGCACCACATGGTTGAGCCACATGTCAGTTCCCCTCCGCCCCGATCAGCACGGCCACGGCGCGCACCGAGGTGAGCCCGAGCAGTTCCTCGTCCCTGAGCGGCCGGCCCAGCTCCTCCTCCAGGCTCAGCGCGATCCGGATCAGTTCGCCCGAGCCGATGCCCGCCCGCGCGAAGTCGTCCTCGTCACCGAGGCGGTCCAGCAGGGCGGGGTGGTCGAGGCTGCCCTTGATCAGGCTGCGTACGGCGTCCGGGGCGCCTGCGACGGCGGTCATGCGGTCCTCCTCGGGCGGGCACCGACGCCGACCATCGCCCAGTAGGGCGCGGGGTCGCCGTCGAAGTACACGAGCGGTTCGGCGCTGTCCGTGCGGCACGGCAGCAGCCGGTTGAAGCGGCTGCCGAAGCAGGCGGCGGCGAACTCGGGCGACTCGGCGACCCCGCGCTCGTCGCCCACGGTCGCCACGAACGCGAACACCGGGTCCAGCGACTTGTGCACGCCGTCCTCGACGACGTCGCACCAGGCGTGGTCGCTGCCGAAGAGGCCGAGCAGGTAGCCGCGCCGTGCGGTCGCCTCCAGACCGGCCGCGCGCAGCCGGTCGGTGAGCAGCCGCGACGCCACCACGCAGTCGGCGACGCCGAGGTCCCAGGCGCGGTGGTGGTCGGCGCGCAGCGGTTCGGGCACCGTCTGGTAGACGACCCGGCGGGAGGCGAGCCCGTCCACCACCTCGGCCCACGCCTCGTGGATGCGCGGGTCGCGCACCGTCTGCTCGGCGCCGGTCAGCCGGATGGCCGCCTGGTAGCCGTTGGTGCGCAGCGGCTCCTCGAACGGGCCGCCGTCGAGCAGCTCGACGCCCGGCGCCGACAGGTCGGGAACCCGGACGGTCACCTCCAGCCGGTCCGCTCCGGCGGCGGGAGCCTCCGCACCCTCGCCGCCGGCGGTCCGGGACGGATGCACGCCGATCTCCCAGTCCCGGGGCTCGAACCAGCTGGCCCGGGACGAGGCCGCGAAGCGCATCAGGAAGCGCAGGCCCAGCTCGGGCACGGTCTGGCCGGTGCCGCAGAACATGCCGACGTTCATCAGGTCGTCGTAGTCGAACAACGGCCCGCGCTCGGCGTCCACCACGTGCGGCAGCCCCTCGTCGGCGAGCCGGGCCACCTGCTCCGGCGCGGCGCGCAGGGCGCGGGCCGCGGTCGCGGTGTCGGTGTCGTAGCGGGCGACGTCCGCCGGCGCGACGCGGAACCGGTCGAGCGCGCCGAGCAGCGCGTGCGCCGCCGCGGTCTCCACGGTCATATGGCGCTGCCCTCCCGTGCCAGCTCGGCCACGAAGTCGGCGAGTTCCCGTACGGTCGCGGACTCGAAGAGGAAGTCGTCGGGGATGACGACGTCGCACTCGTCCTCGATCTCGGTGATGGCGCGCAGCGCCTTGACGGACTCGATGCCCGGCACGGCCGACAGCGGCTTGTCCGGGTCGACGGTCGGCTCGGCGACGCCCGCCTGCGTGGCCAGGGCCCGTACGACGATGTCCAGAGTCGCGGTGACGCTCACGAGTGCTGTCCTTCCGGTGCGGTGATCGGTGCGGTCTTGTGCTGCCGGTACAGGTCGGCCGCGCCGGAGCGCTTGACCTTCCCGGAACTGGTGAACGGCAGGGTCTGCGGGGAGACCGCGAGAGTCTCCACCGCGGTCAGGCCGAGGTGTTCGGCCAGGCGGGTGCGGATGGCCTCGCCGACGGCGCGCGCGGTGTCGCCGGCGAGCTTCGTCTCCCAGATCACGACCATCCGCTCCTCGCCGTCGTCGTCCCAGGCGAAGGCGGCGCAGTGCCGGCGGTCGACGCCGGGCGTGGACTTGACGACCTCCTCGACGTCCTCGGCGTAGTAGTTCTGGCCGCGCACGACGGCCATCGCCTTGAGCCGGCCCATGACGTACAGCTCGCCGTCGCGCAGGAACCCGATGTCACCGGTGCGCAGACGCCCGTCCGGGGTGAACGGCTGCTCGGCGGCGGGCAGTCCCAGATAGCCGCCGGTCACGGGCCTGCCGCCGATCTGCACCTCGCCCACGACGCCCTCCGGCAGCGGGTTGCCCGCGGCGTCGCCGATGCGCACCTCGACGCCCTCGACGGGTGTGCCGCAGGAGACCACGGTCCGGGTGGCCGGCCCCGCCTGGGCGGCCTCCTGGACCCGCTCGCCGACAGACAGGCTGGACCGCTCCACGTCGAGGCTGCGGTACGCCGACCCCGGCGCGCCGGTGCTGACGATCAGCGTGGCCTCGGCCAGCCCGTAGTTGGGCTGGACGACCTGGGGGCGCAGCCCGTGGGGGGCGAAGGTCCGCTGGAACGCCTCGAGACTGGAGCGGCGCACCGGCTCCGAACCGTTGCCGCCGTAGCGCCAGGCCGACAGGTCGAGGCCGTCGGGGACGCCCTTGGCGGCCGCGGCGACGAGGTAGTCGTAGAAGAAGTTCGGGGCCGGCTGGATGGTGGAGCGCGACTCGGCGAACTCGGCGAGCCACTTCAGCGGGCGGCGCACGAAGTCGCCGGGCTGCCACAGGGTGACGGCCGAGCCCATGCGCAGCGCGGCGAGCAGCGTGAACAGGCCCATGTCGTGGAAGAGCGGAAGCCACTCGCCGAGGCGGTCCTCGGGCGTCCACCCGGTGCCGGACTCGATGGCGTCGAGCCCGGCCGAGACGTTGTCGTGGCTGACCACGACGCCCTTGGGCGCCGAGGTGCTGCCGGAGGTGTACTGGATGATCGCGGTGGCCGCGCCGCCGCCCCGCGGCTCGGGCACCGCGGTCCGGGCGGTGGGCGGTTCGGCGATGTCGACGAAGGGCACGTCCGGTACGGCCTCGGCGACCCGCGAGACGATACGCCCGCCGAGACTGCCGTCGACGAGCATCGCGTCCAGCGAGGCGTCCTCGGCGATGCGCCGGACGTGCGCGGCGTAGGCGTCGGCGCCGCCGAAGGCCACCGGCAGCGCGAGCGGCACGGCCGCGGCGTCCAGGCGCAGCGCGGCGAGCAGCCCGCGCACCCACGGTTCGCCGTTGGCCATCAGCAGGCCGATCCGGCGCGGCGCGCGGCCCTCGCACGCGGCCAGCACGGCGCCGGCTGTGCGCTCGGCACGGTCGAACAGGGCGGCGCCGCCGACGGGCTCCTCCGAGCGCGAAGGGGTGTGCAGCAGGGTCTCGTCGCGCAGACCGCGGGCGAGTTCGTACCACAGGTGGGTCATGTCTCACGCCTCCTTGCGGGCGGTGGCGGTGCGCTGGATGCGGCCCGAGAGCTTGCGGCGCAGCACGGAGCGGCGGACCTTGTAGGAGCCGGTGAGCGGCATGGCCTCCCAGTCCCAGAAGCGCACCTCCAGGCCGGGCAGCCCGGCCTCGGCGGCCACGGCCCGGAACCGCTCGGGGTCGGGACGGGTGCCGGGCCGCGGGCAGGCCACGGCGAACACCGAGTCGTCGTCCTCGTCCTTGACCAGGACCAGTTCGACCAGCTCGGGCAGCGCTTCGAGCAGGTGGTCCTCCTTCTCCAGGAGGCTGTCGACGCCGTCGACGTGCTCCACGATGCGGTCGAGCAGCTCCAGCGAGCCGTCGTCCAGCAGGCGCCCGATGTCGCCCATCGGCCACCAGGCGTCCTGGGGCGGCATGGGGGCGCCGCCGATGTAGCCGCGCATACGGCCGGCGGACCGGGTCTCGATGAAGCCGGGCGTGTTCGCGGGCTGCTCGACGCCCTTCTCGTCCACGATCCGGATCTCCATGCCGCCGCCGCTGTGCCCGACGTTGCGCGGCGAGTAGTCCGCGGACTGCTCGCGGGTGACGATGCGCAGGCAGATCGGCCCCGACTCGGTCTGGCCGTACGCCTCGAAGTAGTGGGCGCGCGGGTGCTCCGAGGCGTTCAGCAGCTTGCGCACGGTCCGCGGGTGCATCGCGTCGAACGTGGAGATGAACCGCTCGACGTGCTGCAGCGGGCGGTCCGGGTCGTCCGCCAGGGTCTCCCACTGGATGTAGACGTTCGGGTGCGTCTCCAGCGAGGTCGGACGGTGCTCCAGCATCAGCCGCTTGACGTTGGCCGGGTCCGGGTCGGCGATCGCCAGCGCGGGCATCGCGGTCTCCAGCGAGGCGAGCGTGCCGGCACAGGTGCGGGCGTGCACGAACGACAGGTGCTTGGCGTTGAGGTCCTGCGGGGAGTACTGGTCCCGGAAGATCTGGATCATCGGGGCGACCATGCCGAACAGCGAGCGCGTCGAGTGCGCGGCCATCTTCGGAACGCCGGTGGTGCCGGACGAGTGGGTGATCACGAACCACTCGTCCTCGTCGCGCGGGGCGGCGGTGTGCGCGACGCGCTCCTGCAGCGGGACGACCCAGTCCTCGTCCGTCTCCTCCAGGCACAGCACGTTGCGGGTGAGCAGCCGCAGCGCGTGCCGGTGTTCGGCGAGCCGGGACAGACCGAGGGAGTCCACCAGGAGGAAGGGGCGGTCCAGCCGCGCGAAGCACTCCAGCAGTTCGCCGGTCTCCATGGCGGAGGACAGCAGGGCGGGCAGCGCGCCGATCTTGCCGAGGGCGCACATCACGCCCTCGACCTCGATGTGATTGCGCTGCACCACGGCGACGACGTCCCCGTGGCGGATCCCCCCGGCCCACAGCCGGTCGGCGTAGTCGTCGATGGCCTGCGCGAACTCGGCGAAGGTGCGGACCGGTCCGTCGTAGGTGCGCCACGGCGTGTCGGAGAGGAAGGGCGTGTCGGGGTACTTCTCGGCAGCGACGGTCGGAAGGATCCCGAGCGCGGCCGTCGGCTCGGGTACGACGTCGAGCTTGAGTGCTGATATGTCGGGCATGGTGGTTCCCTCTGCTCGGCCTGGCGATGACGTGTGGGCAGCGCTGACGCGCCCAGGAACGGGCTGCTGTGCGTGGGGGACGGCCGGTGCTCGCTCACCGTGTGCGGGGAGCGTCCGACACCAGACAAGAGGCGGCGTCCGGCCGATGCACTCCACCGGGATCCGGACTTTTTCCGGAGTGGCGCCTTCCACCGTGCGGCCGTGTGCCGGTCGTGCGTGGTGCCGCCCCGCCCGTGCCGGGCACGGGTGGGGCGGCACCTGGCACGGTCCCGGGCGGCGGGGGCTCCGTCGGCACGGTCCCGTGCGGCGGCTCAGGCCGGCCGGCCCCCGGCGCGGATCACGGCGCGGCGGGCGGCCCGGTCCACCATCAGCAGGCCCCGGGCGCGCCCGAGGGGGCGCAGCGCCCGCTGCAGGGGGGCCGACCACGGCTGACGCAGCCCGCCCAGCACCGCGAACCGGGTCCCCGAACCCTCGGGCACGGCGGCCATGCCGCCGACCACGCAGCTGCTCTGCATCAGGCACCAGCCGGGGCGCAGCTGCACATCGAAGCGTGCGCTGTGGCCGAGCAGACCGTAGGCCCAGCCCAGTTGCCGGTCCCCGCCGAGCGGCCGGCAGCGGAACTCCCGCAGCGTCGGCACCAGATGCGGAAGTTCGCCCTCGAGGTCGCTCGCCACCGCCCACAGGTCGGTCATCGGCAGATCCACGTGGGCGTCCGCGTACATGACGGCGTTCAGCCCGGCGGCCATGACGCGCAGCCGGCGCACCGGGTCCAGTTCGGCCGTCGGCCAGTTGAGGTTCATCGCGCCCACGCCTTTCGGAAGCTGTGGCGGGCACGGTGCAGCCGTGACTTCAGCGTGCCGCAGGAGATGTTGAGGATGCCGCTCGCCGTACGCTCGTCCAGGCCCTCCAGTTCACGCAGGACCAGGACCGCGCGGTGCTCGGTGGACAGGCGGCGCAGCACGTCCCGTACGTCGACGGCGAGTTCGGGGCTGCACGGCCAGGCCACGTCGGCGAACTCGCACACGGGTGTCTCGCGCTCGGTCCGCCGGGCGACCCGCACCGCCTCGCGTACGGTGATGGTGCGCACCCACGCGTACAGGGCACGCGGGTCCTTGAGCCGGGGCAGGCCCTGGAAGACGGCGATCAGCGCCTCCTGGACGGCGTCGGCGCTGTTGCCCAGCGCGATCGGCCGGCACAGCCTGCTCACATAGGGGGTGAGCAGGCTCAGCAGGTCGTTGAGGGCCATGGCGTCACCGGCCTGCGCCGCCCGGACGAGTGGGGCCGCGGTGACCCATGGATCCTCCGGCGCGGCCCGCGGGGACGGCGGGCCCTGCTGCGGGGCGTCCGCTCGCACGGTTCTCATCTGTCGTTCTCCTCCCTGGTCGTCGACGCTCCAGCGGCACCAAGGCGGCGTCGGTGTGGGAGCTTCGAATGGGAAGGAGGGGACAGAACGGCCTGGTACTCCCGGTGCTTCTCGCTCTGGCCTGAATTCACAGGAACCGGGGAGGCGCGGGATCCGCCGGACGCCCGCGGGGGACGGCGACCGGACCCTCCCGCCCGCCGTCCGCGCCGGCGCGGCCGTGCGCGCCGCTGACCGGAACCACACCTCGGAGCGGAAGCCGGCCGCTCCCCTTCAATTGCCGGAAGGAACGGACTTTCCGCCTTTGGGTCTCAAGCCCCGCACCCGGCCGGATTCCGTGAATTCCCGTCCCCGGCACCGGGTCCCCGGCATCCCGATGCTTATGCGTTACCTGCCGGTTTCCAGGTGTGCCGAGTTCTTCAGCCTCCCCGAGGGCCGGTACCCGGTGCTAGGGTTGCCCGCGGTGTGCGTACGTATCTGATTCGCCATCAACGGGGGTGTCATTTCAGATGGTTCTGTGCTGCCCGAACGGGAGATCTGGAACCGGGGGACGGGGTGGGAAAGCGGGTGGTACCAGAACGGGTCAGAACGCGGCATCTCCGCGGGTGAACGCGCGGACCGCCGTATTCCCCTTTTGCCTCCGCGTCTCCTCCCGTTCTCTCGCCCACCCGTGTTCCGCCGAGGGCGCGGTGGAGCCGGAAGCGGGGGCGCGGTGACGGGGGAGGCCAGGACGGGCACGCTGCACGATCCGCGCCTGGTGGCCCGTCTGGTCGAGGGCGCGCAGCGCGGCGACGCGCTGGCGATGGACGAACTGCTGGGCATCCTCGCGCCCTACGTCGGCCGGATCTGCGGACCGGTCGCGCTGCAGGACGGCGCGGACGCGGCACAGGAGGCCCTGATCGCGGTGTTCAGCCGCATCCGTCAGCTCAAGGAACCCGCCGCCCTGTTCGGCTGGGTGCGGGCGATCGCGGTGCGTGAGGCGCTCAAGCTCGCGGGCCAGCGCCGACGGCAGCCGACGGTGCCCATGGAGTGGGAGGAACCCCCGGTCTCCGGCGACCTCCAGCTGGCCTCCGACATCGCCGACGCCCTGCACCGGCTCGCGCCCGAGCACCGGGCGGTGCTGATGCTCCGTCATGTGGAGGGGCTCAGCGAACAGGAGGTGTCGGCCTTGCTGGAGATACCCGTGGGGACCGTCAGATCCCGGCTCTTCCGGGCCCGGCGGTCATTCCGGTCGGCCTGGGGCTGACCGCGCCGCCACCCGCTCCCCGAGCCGGTCCAGCATGTCCTCGGCCCGCCGCGCGGACCACGGGCCGCGCAGCCGGTCGAGCAGGGCGCCACCTGGCAGCCGCAGACTGGTGAAGAAGGCGAACCGGCAGCCGTCCGCGTCCGCGGTGGCGGCCATGCCGCTGGTCAGGACCTGGCCCTGCATGAGGCACCAGCCGGGACGCAGCACGACCTCGAACCGCTCCCGGAAGCCGACGGCGCCGACCGCCTCGCCCGACAGCCGCTCACCCGAGGAACCGGTGATCGTGAACGACCGCAGACCGCTCACGATCAACGGGAGTTCGTTCTCCAGATCGGAGACGACGGACCACAGCCGCTCCAGGGGCACGTCGAACCGCCGCTCGGAGAACGACGCGTGCTGCCCCGAGCCGGACGCGATGACCTTCAGACGGCGCACCGTGTCCAGCTCGGCCACCGGCCATCCGCTGCTTCCCGAACCGATCATCCCCGTCCCTCCCTCTGCGCCGCGTGGAGGGCGCGCCGGCCCTCCGCATGGTCAAACCACGGCAAAGCCGGGAGTGCATCGGCGCCATGCCGCCTCTTTGTGTCCGAGAGGTCAGGATACCGGTAGCCCCTCCATCCCAGGGAAGGGTTCGAGCGGAGGTGGGGGCGCAGTCGTTCTGGCCGCTTCGCCGCGTGATCCGGCGGAATACGGCGCATCGGGCGGGCAATTACCCGGTGCCGCCGTAATTCGCCACGCCGTCCATTGCCTGACCCATCAGCCAGGAACAGGAATAGACCTCGTGCATTCGAGTGGGACGCTCCGCATTCTTCCACGTTTTTTCGCCGACGCCGGACCGCGTATTCCGGGGGTCGGCTTCGCCGTGGCCTCCAGCCACGAGGGACCGCCGGTCGCCGTGACCGACGAAGAACGGCAGCTGGCCCGGACGATGCCGCAACCGCGCCGCGGCGACTTCCTCATCGGACGCAGCGCCCTGCACCGGGCCGCGCGCGCGGCCGGACTGAGCACCGGCCCCGTGCTGTGCGACGGACCCCGGCCCCGGCTCCCCGGAGGCATCGCGGCGTCGATCAGCCACTCCCGCGGCATCGCGGTCGCCGTAGCCGGACCCGCCGACCGGTACCCGGCCCTCGGCGTCGACCTTGAACTCACCGAACTCCCGCTCCGCGCCGCCCATCTGGTGCTGGGCGAGCCCGAACGCCCGCTGCTCGGACCGGCCCGGACCGCGGCCCGGCGACTGCTCACCCTCTACTCGGCCAAGGAAGCCGCCTTCAAGGCCCTCAGCCCGCTCACCGGGCCCGCCCTGCGCGGCCTGCGGGACCTGCGGCTCACCCCGGACGGCGCCGGATACCTCGCCCGGGCCGCCGGGCACCCCGAGCGGAGCGCGCGCGTGAGCGTACGGGAGCTGCCCCAGGGCGGGGCGCTGTGCTGGGCGCTCGCGCACCCCTGAGCCCGGCCCGCCCCGGACGGCAGACCGTGGGCCGGGTCCGCCACGGCACGCGTGTGCCACGACTCCACGGACCCGGCCCGGGACCGGCCGCCCCCGAACTCTTCCGCCCCGCCCACTTCCCTCACCCCGTCGACGGAGGCAGATGCCCCATGTCCTCGCCCACCGTGCTCCTCCCGCCCCGGCCACCGTCCTGGACGCCGTCCGACTGGCGGCACCGCACGGCCGGTCAGCAACCCGACTGGCCCGACACCGCGCTGCTGCGCCGCGTCCGCTCACGGCTGGCCGGCGCGGCGCCGCTCGTGCGGCCGCACGAGATCCTCGCCCTGCGCCGCTCGCTCGCCGCCGCCGCGCACGGTGAGGCCTTCGTGCTGCAACTCGGCGACTGCGCCGAGACGTTCGACACCCCCACCTTCTCCGGCGTCGCGGCCCGGGTCGGCCAGCTGCACGGCACCGCCCGCACGATCGGCGCCGCCCTGGGCCGCCCCGTGATCCCGGTGGGCCGGCTGGCGGGCCAGTACGCCAAGCCCCGGTCCTCCCCGACCGAGCGGGTGGGCGAGCTGGTCCTGCCCTCGTTCCGCGGGCACCTGGTCAACGACCCGGCACCGCTCCCCCACGCCCGCGTACCCGACGCCATGCGGCTGCTGCGGGGACACGCGCACGCGCACGAGGTGCTCGGGTTGCTGCGGGAGCTGGCCGAGTCGGGCATGCCGCTGCCCGGCGCCCCCGAGGGCGGGTCACCCGCCGTGTGGACCAGCCACGAGGCGCTCGTGCTCGACTACGAGGAGCCCCAGGTGCGGCGGGACCCGGAGACGGGCACCGTGTGCCTGACCTCCACCCATCTGCCCTGGATCGGCGCGCGCACCGGTGATCCCGGCGGGGCGCACGTGCGGTTCCTGTCCGGTGTCGTCAACCCCGTGGGCGTGAAGGTCGGTCCGGGCACCGAGCTGGGGGACCTGGCCGCGCTGTGCGCCCGGCTCGACCCGGACCGGGAACCGGGACGCCTGGTGCTGATCTCCCGGATGGGCGCGCAGCGGGTGCGCGAGGCACTGCCCCCACTGGTGGCGGAGGTCGCCCGGCTCGGTCACCCGGCCGTCTGGCTGTGCGACCCGGTGCACGGCAACACCTACGTCACCGCCGGCGGCCACAAGACCCGGGACGTGGCGACCGTGGCCACCGAGATCCGCGGCTTCTTCGCGGCCGTCCGCTCGGTGGGCGTCCGCCCCGGCGGCCTGCACCTGGAGGCCACCCCGGACGAGGTCACCGAGTGCGTCGGCAGCGCCGCCGGCATCACCGAGCACGATCTGCCCCGGCGCTACGAGACCGCCTGCGACCCGCGCCTCAACGGCACGCAGACCGCGCAGATCGCCGCGCTGGCCGCCCGGTTGTGCGCGGCCGGGGCCTGACCGGACGCCGACCCGCCGATGCCGCCGGACCCGGAGGTCCGGCGGCATCGGCATGCCGTGTCCAGTCGCCGTCCGTCAGCCGCCGGACGCGATGGTCTCCCGCTCGGCCGGCCGCTCCGCCCGCTCGGCCGCCGCGCCGCCGTCGGCCGCGGCCCGCTCGGCGACCCCGGCCGGCAGCCGGCTCAGCCACCCCGGCAGGTACCAGTTGGCGTCGCCGAGGAGCTTCATGGTGGCCGGCAGCAGCACGATCCGGATGAACGTCGCGTCGACCAGCACGGCCGTGGCCATGCCCACGCCCGACTCCTTCATGGACAGCTGCGGCAGCATGCCGAACACCCCGGCGACCGCGACCATCACCACGGCCGCGCCGGTGACCACGCTCGCCGTGCCCCGGATGCCCTGCTCGATGGCGCGATCCGTGGACAGGCCCCGGTCGTGGCCCTCGCGGATCCGGCTGACGACGAACACGTGGTAGTCCATCGACAGGCCGAACAGGAAGACGAACATGAACAGCGGTACCCACGAGGCGATCCCGCCCGTGCTGGTGAAGCCCAGCAGGCCCTCGCCCCAGCCGCGCTGGAAGACCAGCACCACGATGCCGTAGGCGGCGCCGACCGACAGCGTGTTGAGCACCAGGGTGAAGGCGGCCACCACCAGCGAGCGGAAGGAGACCAGCATCACCGCGAAGGTGAACACGAGCACGAAGCCCGCCACCCAGGGTGCCCTGTCCGACAGGTTCGCGTTGGTGTCGACCGATGCCGCGGTGGTGCCGCCGACGGCGACGTCCGCCCCCGCGATCGCGCCGAAGGTCTTCGGTACGACCTGGGTGCGCAGCGTGCGCAGTGCCCGTACCGACGTGTCGTCGGTGCCCGTGCCGGCCAGGCCGACCGTGGCCACGGCCACCTTGCCGTCGTCCGACACCCGGAAGGTCACCGGGCCGCTCAGCTGCGGTGACGCCGCTTCGACGGCCTTCGTGAAGTTCCGCAGCGCGGCGTCGCCCGCCGCCCCGCCCAGGCCGTCGGCCCGGACCACGACCTTCGCCGGGGTCGACGAGCCGGGGAAGGCCCGCTGGATGTGCTCGTACGTCCGCAGCACCGGAAGGCTCCTGGCCGGCAGGTCGCTCACCCCCGGGTCGGACGTGTGCAGCGAGAAGGCGGGCGCGACGAGGGCGAGCAGAGCGCCGCCGCACAGCACCAGCGACACCGCCGGCCGGCGCAGTACGGCGCCGAGCACCGCACCCCAGAAGCCGCGCCGCCCGGCGCCGGCGGCGTCCTCCGCGTGCGCCGTGCGCATCCGGGGCAGCAGCGGCACCCGGCCCTTGTCGATCCGGCGGCCGAGCAGCGACAGCAGCGCGGGCAGCACCGTCACCGAGCCGAGGACCGCGACCGCCACCACGATGATGGTCGCCGTGGCCATGCCGTAGAAGATGCCGTTGCCGGAGAGGAAGAGCCCGGCCAGGGAGACCATGACCGTCAGGCCCGAGACGATGACCGACCGGCCGGACGTGGCGGCCGCCGCGCTCACCGCCGCCTCCGTGCTGTTGCCCCGCGCCCGCTCCTCACGCACCCGGCGGATGTAGAACAGCGAGTAGTCGACACCGACGGCGATGCCGATGAGCGACATGACGGAGCTGCCGTTCTGGTCGACGTGCACCAGGTGGCTGCTCAGGGTGAGCAGCCCGCCCGCGGCGACGACCGCGGTGAGGGCCAGCACCACGGGCAGCAGGGCGGCCACCAGCGCGCCGAACGCCACCAGCAGGATGCCGAGGGTCACCGGGAAGGAGATGGTCTCGGCGCCGGTGTAGTCGCTGTGGAGCTTCTCCTCGTACTTGTGCGCGAAGGACGCCTCGCCGAACTGCTCGACCGTGACACCGGGACTCGCCTCGGCCGACCGTGCCACGGCATCGAGGACCGGCTGCACCTCCTCCTTCGCCGTCACGGCGTCGCCCGCCATGTCGAACTGCACCAGCGCGCTGTGCCGGTCCGCCGAGACCGCCGCGGCACCGGCCGGGTCCAGCGGCGACACCACGTCGCGCACCTTGCCGGTGCCCTTGATCCGCCCGACCACCCCGGTGACGGCCGCGCGGAACCGGGGCGAGCCGACGGTCTCCCGGTCGCTGTGGACGAACACGACCTCGTGCGCGGGCAGGCTCAGCCCGGCGTCGTCCAGGATCCGTTCCGCGTGCCGGGCCGCGCCGTTGGTGAGCTCGGCGGGGGTGGGTTCTTGCTGGGTGACCATGCCGCCGGCCACCGTGGCCACGACGACGAACGCCAGCCAGAGCAGCACCGCCGCCCATCTGTGCGTGGCGCTCCAGCGCCCGGCGGCCTGAGCGAGGCCTCGCCTGTTTGTCACGCTCTTCTCCTCCGTTGAGGGCCAGTCGGCTGCATCGAGCCGCGCTGGGACAGGAGGAGCCGGGACACGCAAACGTTCCGCACCTCTTGCGCGGGGACCGGACGGAACCTTTCAGGCGTCCGGCACCTCCTGACAGGCCGACTGCCATTCCCGACCCCCCAGGAGCCCTCGTGAAGACCGTCGAGCACAGCACACCGCCGATGCCGGAAATGGAGGGCGTCCGCCACCACTACGTCAGCGTGCGCGGCGTCCGCCTGCACGTCGCGGAGGCCGGTGCGGGAGAACCCGTCGTCCTGCTGCACGGCTTCCCCCAGCACTGGTACGGCTGGCGGCGGCTGATCCCGCTGCTGTCCGGCCACTACCGGCTGCTGTGCGTGGACCAGCGCGGCTTCGGCTGGTCCGACACGCCCGGCCGCGGCTACGACACCGACACCAGGGTGGCCGACGTGCTCGGACTGCTCGACGGGCTGGGCCTGGACCGGGTCCGGCTCATCGGGCACGACTGGGGCGCCTGGACCGGCTTCCACGTGTGCCTGCGGGCCCCGGAGCGGATCCGCCAGTACCTGGCGCTGAACATGATGCATCCCTGGCCGCTGCACCGGCGGCTGATGCCGCAGTCCTGGCGGTTCTGGTACACCGCGCTGCTCGAACAGCCGCTGCTGGGCCGCTGGATGCTGCGCAACCGGCCCGGTTTCACGCGCTACCTGATGCGCAAGGGCGTGGCCGACCGGTCGGTGTGGACACCGGACGCCATGGACGAGTTCGTGCGCTCCAGCAGGGAGCCCGGCCGGGCACGGGCCGGCGAGGCGCTGCACCGCGCCTTCGCCCTGCGGGACATCGCCAGGCTGCTCCTCGGCCGGTACCGCAAGTCCCGGCTGACCACGCCCACCGTGGTCCTGGCCGGCGAGCGGGACTTCATGCTGCCGCCCGGCGTCATCACGGACGCCGGCCGCCACGCCGACGACCTGCGCGTCGAGGTGGTCCCCGGCTGCGGCCACTACCTCCACGAGGAGAACCCCGGCCTGGTGGCCGAGGCGGCCCTGGCCCTCTTCTCCGGCCGCCCCTGACGCAGCCGCCCGGCGCCGCCCCCGCCCGGCGGCGCCGCAGGCGCCCGCTGGGCTCCGGGGCCCTCACCCCGACGGACCAGCGCCCGGAACGATCACGTCCCACCGCACGGCCGGGACCGCGCGGGGATGCGATGGTGGGAAGTGGGCAGGCGCTTCGGTGGGCAGCGGCGGAGGAGACCGATGGACTGGCGGATGTTCGCCGAACAGATGGCGACCCTGGCACGCGACCTGCTGGCACAGCAGACGGTGACCAGCACCCTGGAGCGGATCACCGCCTCGGCGATCGATCTCGTCCCCGGCTGCGACGGGGCCGGCATCCTCATCCTGCGCGACAACGGGGTGCAGTCCCTCGCCCCGACCGACCAGCGCGTGATCGACAGCGACCGGCTGCAGGAGCGCCTGCGGGAAGGCCCCTGCTACGACGTCGCCCGCCGGGACGAAGCGGAGCGGGTGTTCCGGGTCACCGACTTCCGGGAGCGTCACCCGCGCTGGCCCGACTACGTCTCGCGCGCCCGTGAGCTGGGCATCGGCAGCATGATGGGCTTCCTGCTCTTCACCGAGGACGAGGACCTCGGCGCCCTCGACCTGTACTCCCGCACCCCGGGCGCCTTCACCGACGCGGGCGAGACGGCGGGCTGGCTCCTCGCCTCGCACGCCGCGGTCGCCTTCTCCAGCGCCCGCACGCACGCCCAGCTGGAGCAGGCCGTCGCCACCCGGCACCTCATCGGCGAGGCCATGGGCATCCTCATGGGCAGTCACGACCTCACCGAGGACCAGGCCTTCGACGTGCTGCGCCGCTACTCCCAGGACAACAACGTCAAGCTCCGGGAGGTGGCCCGGCGGATCTGCGAGCGCGGCGGGCTGAACTGAGGTTCCGGCGCGGGCCCGTCAGGGCTCCGTCCGCGGGCCGGCCCGCCCCGGCGCCCGGTCCGGCCGTCCCCCGAAAGCCCGCAGGATGCCCTCCGCCGCCAGGGTCGCCGTCAACGTGCCCTCCCTGACCTGCCGCTCGAGCGCGGGAGCGGCCTCGCGCACGGCCGGGTCCGCGTGCAGCCGGCCCAGCAGCTCGTCGCGGACCATCGACCAGGTCCAGTCGACCTGCTGGTCACGCCGCTTGGCGGTGAGCCGGCCGGTGGAGTCCAGCAGCGTGCGGTGCTGCTCCAGCCGCTCCCACACGGTGTCCAGGCCGGTCGACTCGCGGGCGCTGCAGCTCAGCACCGGCGGCGTCCAGAAGGCGTCCTTGCCGTGCATCAGCCGCAGCGCGCCCGCCAACTCCCGTGCCGCCGCCCGCGCGTCCCGCTCGTGCGGGCCGTCGGCCTTGTTGACGGCGATCACGTCGGCCAGTTCCAGCACGCCCTTCTTGATGCCCTGGAGCTGGTCGCCGGTGCGGGCCAGGGTGAGCAGCAGGAACGAGTCGACCATGTCGGCGACCGCCGTCTCCGACTGCCCGACGCCGACGGTCTCGACCAGGATCACGTCGTACCCGGCGGCCTCCATCACCACCATCGACTCCCGGGTGGCCTTCGCGACCCCGCCCAGCGTGCCGGCGCTCGGGGAGGGCCGCACGAACGCGTCCGGGTCGACCGCGAGGCGCTCCATCCGGGTCTTGTCGCCCAGGATGGAGCCGCCGGTGCGGGTGGAGGACGGGTCCACGGCGAGGACGGCCACCCGGTGTCCCAGCGAGGTCAGCAGCGTCCCGAACGCGTCGATGAACGTCGACTTGCCGACGCCCGGCACGCCGCTGATGCCGATCCGCCGCGCCCGGCCGCTGTGCGGGAGCAGCTCGGTGAGCAACTCCTGCGCCAGCGCCCGGTGCTGCGGGCGGGTGGACTCGACCAGCGTGATGGCACGGGCCACCAGCGCCCGCCTGCCGTCGAGCACACCCTTCACATACGTGTCGAGATCGATCGCTGCCATACGCGGCTACAGCTCGTGGCCGAGGTCGGCCGACAGCCGCCGCACCAGGTCGTACGCCGCGTCCGGGATCACCGTCCCGGGCGGGAACACGGCCGCGGCGCCCATCTCCAGCAGCGTCGGCACGTCCTGCGGCGGGATCACGCCGCCGACCACGATCATGATGTCCTCGCGGCCCTCCTCGGCGAGCTTCTCCTTCAGCGCCGGTACGAGCGTGAGGTGACCGGCGGCCAGCGAGGACACCCCGACCACGTGCACGTCCGCCTCGACCGCCTGCCGGGCGACCTCCTCCGGCGTCTGGAACAGCGGGCCGACGTCGACGTCGAAGCCCAGGTCGGCGAAGGCCGTGGCGATCACCTTCTGGCCGCGGTCGTGGCCGTCCTGGCCCATCTTGGCGACCAGGATGCGCGGGCGGCGCCCCTCGGCCTCGTCGAAGGCGTCCACCAGGGCGCGGGTGCGGTCCACGGACGGGGACCGGCCGGCTTCGTTGCGGTACACACCGGAGATCGTACGGATCTGGCTCGCGTGCCGGCCGTACACCTTCTCCAGGGCGTCCGAGATCTCGCCGACGGTGGCCTTGGCGCGGGCCGCGCGCACCGCCAGCTCCAGCAGGTTGCCGTCGCCGTCGGCGGCCCGGGTGAGCGCGTCCAGCGCGTCCCGGCAGGCCTGCTCGTCCCGCTCCGCGCGCAGCCGCCGCAGCTTCTCGATCTGCTGGGCGCGCACGGAGGAGTTGTCGACCTTCAGGACCTCGATCTGCTCGTCGCTGTCCACCCGGTACTTGTTGACTCCGATCACCGGCTGGCGACCGGAGTCGATGCGGGCCTGCGTGCGGGCCGCGGCCTCCTCCACGCGCAGCTTGGGGATGCCGGCGTCGATGGCCTGCGCCATGCCGCCCGCCTGCTCGACCTCCTGGATGTGCGCCCAGGCCTTGCGGGCGAGGTCGTACGTCAGCCGCTCCACGTACGCGCTGCCGCCCCACGGGTCGATGACCCGGGTGGTGCCCGACTCCTGCTGGATGAGCAGCTGGGTGTTGCGGGCGATGCGCGCCGAGAAGTCGGTGGGCAGCGCGAGGGCCTCGTCGAGCGCGTTGGTGTGCAGCGACTGGGTGTGGCCCTGGGTCGCCGCCATCGCCTCCACGCACGTCCGCGTGACGTTGTTGAACACGTCCTGCGCCGTCAGCGACCAGCCCGAGGTCTGCGAATGGGTGCGCAGCGACAGCGACTTGCTGTTCTGCGGCTCGAACTGCGAGACCAGCTTGGCCCACAGCAGGCGCGCCGCCCTGAGCTTGGCGATCTCCATGAAGAAGTTCATGCCGATCGCCCAGAAGAACGACAGCCGCGGCGCGAACGCGTCCACGTCCAGGCCGGCCTGACGGCCCGCGCGGATGTACTCCACACCGTCCGCGAGGGTGTACGCCAGCTCCAGGTCGGCCGTCGCGCCCGCCTCCTGGATGTGGTATCCGGAGATGGAGATGGAGTTGTAGCGCGGCATCCGCTGCGAGGTGTACGCGAAGATGTCGGAGATGATCCGCATCGACGGTTTCGGCGGATAGATGTAGGTGTTGCGGACCATGAACTCCTTCAGAATGTCGTTCTGAATGGTCCCGGCCAGCTTCTCGGGCGGTACGCCCTGCTCCTCCGCCGCCACGATGTACAGCGCCAGCACCGGCAGCACGGCGCCGTTCATCGTCATCGACACGCTCATGCGGTCCAGCGGGATGCCGTCGAACAGCTGCCGCATGTCGAGGATCGAGTCGATGGCCACGCCCGCCATGCCGACGTCACCGGTCACCCGCGGGTGGTCGCTGTCGTAACCCCGGTGCGTGGGCAGGTCGAAGGCGACCGACAGGCCCTTCTGGCCGGCCGCCAGGTTGCGCCGGTAGAACGCGTTGGACTCCTCGGCGGTGGAGAAGCCGGCGTACTGGCGGATCGTCCAGGGCTGGTTGACGTACATCGTCGGGTACGGGCCGCGCAGGTACGGCGCGATGCCCGGGTAGGTGCCCAGGAAGTCCAGGCCCTCCAGGTCACGGCCGGTGTACAGCGGCTTGACCCCGATGCCCTCCGGGGTCTCCCACAGCGGTTCCTCGCTGCCGGTGGCCCGCTTGACGGCCGTGCGCCACTCCTCGGCGCTGCCGTCGGCGGCCGGCGTCCCCAGCTCGATGCCGGAGAAGTCGGGGATTCCCATCAGGACACTCCCATGCGGTCGAGGGTCGCGGACAGCACGTCGATGGCGTCGCAGCCCGCGAAGACGTACGAGTCGACTCCCGGGTACCCGGCCGGGCGGCCCGCCAGGAACACGTGCCGGGCTCCGGCCGCGCGCAGCGCCCCGGCGGCCTGCTCGGCCTGCTCGGCGTACAGGGCGTCGCTGGAGCACAGCACGGCCTCGGTCGCGCCGCTCTCCTCGAAGCCGCCCTCGGTGACCGGCTCGACGCCGCCCGCCTGGAAGAGGTTCGCGGCGAAGGTCGAGCGCGCGGTGTACGCGGCGGGGGAGCCGAGGGTCGCGAGGTAGACGCGCGGGCGGGCTCCGGTCGCCGCGAGGTGGGCGTCGGAGCGGGCGCGCAGCTCCTCGTACGCCTCGTCGCGGCGTACCCGGGGCAGACCGCCGGACGGCGGCTCGGGCGCGGGCTCACGCTGCACCGGCTTCTCGGAGAGCAGCGGGAACTCGCTGACGCCGGTGACCGGTTCGCGCCGCTTGGCCAGCCGCTTGGAGCGTTCGGCCCAGGTCGTCGCGAGGTCCGTACGGATCCGGCCGGAGCGCAGCACGGCCGCCTGGCCACCGTCCCGCTCGATCGACCGGAAGAACTCCCAGGCGGCGTGGGCGAGTTCGTCGGTCAGCCGCTCGACGTACCAGGAACCGCCCGCCGGGTCGACGACCCGGGCCAGGTGCGACTCCTCGATGAGGATCGTGGAGGTGTTGCGGGCGATGCGGCGGGCGAACGCGTCGGGCAGGCCGAGCGCGTGGTCGAACGGCAGCACGGTCACCGAGTCGGCGCCGCCGACCCCGGCGGCCAGCGTCGCGACCGTCGTGCGGAGCATGTTCACCCACGGGTCGCGGCGGCTCATCATCACCGGCGAGGTCACCGCGTGCTGCACCTGCGCGCCGGCGCCCGGCGCCCCGGACACCTCGGCGACGCGCGCCCACAGGCGGCGCGCCGCGCGCAGCTTGGCGACGGTCAGGAACTGGTCGGCGGTGGCCGCGTAGCGGAACTCCAGCTGCCCAAGGGCCGCGTCGAGGGGCAGTCCGGCCCCGGTCAGCTCCCGCAGGTAGGCCACGCCGGTGGCGAGGGAGGCGCCCAGCTCCTGCGCGGCCGAGCCGCCGGCCTCGTGGTACGGCAGCGCGTCCACGGTCAGCGCCCGCAGCCCCGGGTGGTCCTGGGCGCAGCGCGCGGCCAGCGCGGCGAACGGCGCGCGGTCCATTGCCGTGCCGGTGCGGGCCTCGTACCCGAGCGGGTCGGCGCCCAGGTTGCCGCGCACCGCCTTCGGGTCGACGCCCTTGTCCTGGTACAGCCGCAGCAGCGCCTCGGCGGCCGCCTCGGTGTCGCGGCCCGCGTCCAGGACGACCGGCGCCAGGTCGAGGTAGACGCCGTCGAGCGCGCGGCCCAGCTCGCCCACCGGGATGCCGCCCTCGCCGAGGACCAGCCACAGCGAGGAGACGCCGTTCTCCAGGTCGGCCAGCACGCCGTCCGCCGTGCCGCCGGCGAGCGCCGCGTGGCGCTGCCGTACGTCCCAGCCGCCCGCGATGTTGCCCTCGGGCCGGCCGCCGCGCAGGTACGGGGCGAAGCCCGGCAGGCCGGGGTCGGGCGCGGCGTCGCGCGCGGTGTAGAGGGGGCGGGTGCGCAGCCCGTCCTCCAGCGTCGTGGACAGGGCTTCCTCAGCTGCCGCGCCCGAGACTTCCTTGCCCGACTTGCGCAGCACACCCTCGACGAGGCGTTGCCACTGCTCGTGTGTCGCGTCAGGGAACTCGGCGGCCAGCGGGAGCCCGTCGTCAGGCAGGACCGTCATGCTCGGATGCTAGGGCAGGGCGCTCAAGCGGGTGCAGCGTGGGCCTTGTGACGTTTCCCTCCTTGTGGCTGTGAGCTGCACCTCTCCCGATCCGGGCGGCCCGTTTTCACACGGTTCGTTCGGCGTGGGCGTCACCGTACCGGTCGCGCACCGTGTCGCTGTTGGGCCGAACGGGTGACTTGGCGTAAGAATTGGCTGGTGCAGGCATTGAATGCGAGTCAGGTCAGGGGGAGCCGGTGAGCCGTTACGACGTCACCGATGAACAGTGGGAAGGGCTCGCCCAGGTCGTGCCACTGCGGGGCCGGGACGCCTGGCCGTCCGCGGTGGACCACCGCTCGCTGCCCGACGCCGAGACCGAGACCCGGCGCCGCTTCGTCGTCCTGCGGGTCAACGTCTTCGCGGACGCCCGGGAGGTCGCCGAGACGCTGATGGCCGGAGCGCCGGTCCTGCTCGACCTGTCCGGCGCGGAGGGCGACGTCGCCAAGCGCGTCCTCGACTTCAGCACGGGCGTCGTCTTCGGCCTGGGCAGCGGAATGCACCGCGTCGACCGGAACGTCTTCCTGCTCACCCCGCCCGGCACGGAGGTCAGCGGGCTGATGCAGGGCGCGGGGATCTCGGGAGGCTGAGGCCCGGCGGACGGCGCCGCCCGCGCCGCCGGCGTTGTTCATACCGGCGTCCGCCCGGCCCGTCCCCCGATCGTGGGAAGCCCGGGGAGGCTGAACGGTTCACCGCCCCGGCGGCGGCCTACGGTCCCGGTATGGCCGTGCCCTCCGTGTCCGCCGGGCGTCCGGCGCCCGCCGCGCCCGCCGCGTCCGTCCCTGTACCCTCCCGCGGGCTCCCCGACGTACGCGCCCGGCTCACCGGGATGCGGCTGTCGGCCTTCGCCGGGCACCGGCGGGCCGGGTTCCCGGTGGGGGCCGTGACCCTGCTCGCGGGGCGCAGCGGCACCGGGAAGACGACGGCGCTGGCGGCGCTCGAGGCGCTCGCGCGGCTCGGGGGCGGCGCGCCGCTCCAGGAGGCGTTCCCCGACCCGGTCACCTGCGTGCCTGAGCGGGCCCGCCCGGACGCCGACGGGCGGCGGGGCTTCCGGATCGGGTGCACGGCCGACGGCGCCGGGGGACCGGTCCGGCTCGACGTCGCCGTCCAGGCCGAGCCGACGCTGCGGATCGTGGGGGAGCGCCTGACCGCGGGCGGGGTCGTCCTGCTGGAGACCGCCCTGCGCGAGCCGAGGCGCCGGTGCGTGGAGGCCGCCTGGCACACCGCGGACTCCGCCCCGGCGACCCGCGCCCCGTTCCCCGACGACCGCCTCGGCACCGCCCTGCTGCCGCTGCGGGTGGCGGGCAGGACGGACGGGCAGCGCCATGTGCTGTCGGCGGCCGAGCAGATGGTCGTCGCCCTGCGTTCCGTCTTCCCCTGCGACCCCCGCCCGGACGGCATGCGCACCCCCGTCCCCACGGGTTCCGGCCGGCTGCTGCGCGGCTGCGACAACCTCGCCGACGTCCTGTGGCGCACCCGCGCGGAGTGCGCCCGGCGGCACGGCCTGCTGGTCGAGGCGCTGCGCGCGGGCTGCGCCGGCCCGGTGGCCGACCTGATCGCCGAGCCCCTGGCCGACGGCACGGTGCGGGCGCTGCTCGACCGCGGCGACGGACCCCGCACCGAACTCGCCCGGCTCGGTGACGGCGAACTGCGGTATCTCGCGCTGACCCTGGTCCTGCTGACCGGGCCCGGGGTCCTCGACCTGGACGCCCCGGGCGAGGTGCCCGACGCCCTGCGCAGCCTCACCGTCCTCGCCGACGGCTTCGACCGCGCCCTCGACCCGCTCCAGCGCCGGCAACTGCTGGACACGGCCGCCCGCATGGGGGAGCGCGGGCACATCCGCTGCGTGGCGGCGGTCAGCGACGCCTCGTGGGCCACCGGGGCCGAGGGCGTCACGGTGGTACACCTGGAACCGTGACGGAACCCCTCGACCTGGCCCGGCTCCAGCGCCGACTGGCGCGCTTCGCGGCCGCGCGGAACTGGCAGCCCTACCACACGCCCAAGAACCTCGCCGCCGCCCTTTCGGTGGAGGCCTCCGAACTGGTCGAGATCTTCCAGTGGCTGACTCCCGAGGAGTCCGCCCGTGTGATGGAGGACCCCGGACGCGCGCACCGGGTCAGGGACGAGGTCGCCGACGTGCTCGCCTATCTCCTGCAGTTCTGCGAGGCCCTCGGCATCGACCCGCTGACCGCCCTGGACGCCAAGATCGACCGCAACGAACGGCGCTTCCCGCTGCCGGGCCCGGGGGACGGCACGCCCGGGGACGACACCCCCGGGGAGGACGCGTGACGTGCCGCCGCACCGGCGCCCGTCACCCGCAGGGGGCGGACTGCCTGATTCCGCTATTACTCTCCGCAGTCAACTCCTGTGTCGAATCCGAATTGTTGTCCACTAATTTCCGTCTTCCTCTGGCTTTTTGTCTCACTCGCCCTCACTCTGGGTAATGAACAGGGGAGTTCACGCGGACGTGCGGGCGAGCACGCGGACGGACGGGGGCACGGTATGGACGCGGTACGGCTCATCGGCGCCGGCAGGCGCGCTCTGGCCGAGGGTGCCGACACGGCCGAGATGATGGCGGAGGTCTGGCAGGCGCAGGCCCTGGCCCAGGCGATCGGCAGCCGCCTCGCGGTCTCCGGCCCGCCCGAGCTGCGCGGCGAGGCGCTGGGTCTGACCGAGCTGGCCGGCCGGGGCTGCGGAGTCCTGGACCCGCCCGCCCTCGACCCCAAGGACCTGCGCGCCGCCCAGCTCACCGAACTGGACGACGCCCGCGAGACCCTGCTCTGCCTCGGCGGCCTGCTCGGCGAGGTCGGCATGGCCCTGGTCGGCATGGCCAGCGCCGCGGCCGACGAGACCACCTACTGGCAGTGCATGGAAGCCATCGACGCGGCCGACGAGTCCCGCGACCGCGTCCTGGAGATGCTGCGCAAGCTGGCGGCGCGTGAGGAGGCGGCGCGCCAGGAGGTCTTACCCGGGAGCGGGAACGAGAGCAGCCCCTCCGGCGCCCTGTGAGGCGAGGGCCCGCCCTGCGTGCAGGATGGGTGCATGGACCTTCGAATCTTCACCGAGCCCCAGCAGGGGGCCACCTACGACACCCTGCTCACCGTGGCGAAGGCCACCGAGGACCTCGGCTTCGACGCCTTCTTCCGCTCGGACCACTATCTGCGCATGGGCGGCGCCGACGGGCTCCCCGGCCCCACCGACGCCTGGATCACGCTGGCCGGCCTGGCCCGCGAGACCAGGCGGATCCGCCTGGGCACCCTGATGACGGCCGGCACCTTCCGCCTGCCGGGCGTGCTCGCCATCCAGGTCGCACAGGTCGACCGGATGTCCGGCGGCCGGGTCGAGCTGGGCCTCGGCGCGGGCTGGTTCGAGGAGGAGCACAAGGCGTACGGCATCCCGTTCCCGAAGGAGAGGTTCGCGCGGCTGGAGGAGCAGCTCGCCATCATCACCGGACTGTGGGCGACCGAGGTGGGCAAGACCTTCGACTTCCACGGCGCGTACTACGACCTCACCGACTCGCCGGCCCTGCCCAAGCCGGCCCAGCGCAAGGTCCCGGTGCTCATCGGCGGCCACGGCAAGACCCGCACTCCCCGGCTCGCGGCCCAGTACGGCGACGAGTTCAACATCCCCTTCGCCTCGATCGAGGACAGCGCGCGGCAGTTCGGCCGGGTGCGCGCCGCCGCCGAGGAGGCCGGCCGGGACGCGGACGACCTGACGTACTCCAACGCCCTCGTGGTCTGCGTCGGCAGGGACGACCGGGAGGTGGCCCGCCGTGCCGCCGCGATCGGCCGTGAGGCCGACGAGGTGAAGACCAACGGCCTCGCCGGATCGCCGGCCGAAGTGGTCGACAAGATCGGCCGGTACGCCGAGATCGGCTCCCGGCGGATCTACCTCCAGATCCTGGACCTCGACGACCTCGACCACCTGGAGCTGATCTCCGCCCAGGTCCAGTCGCAACTGCCGTGACGTGCACGGGTCGTACGGCTCCCGGCCGGTACGACCCGGGCCGCGACGCCCCCCGCCCGGGCCGCCCGCGGCGGGGAGCCCGGCGACAGGCCACGACTGTGATGACCCTGTGACCTCCTGGTGCCGGAATTGTGGGCTCCATCACAGCGCGCGTGATCAAGCCCTGGTCGGATGACCCGGTGCGTAAAATGCTCCCTCTTGCCCTCACCGGCCTGCTGGCCCTGTCGGCGTGCCAGTTGGCCGACGACGACGACCCCGCCGACAAGGCGCATCGTCTCAACTCCATGAAGTCGTTCCCGCTGCACGACTACATCCCGGACCCGTCGTCCGACGGCGCGAAGGCCATCCTCAAGGCGCAGTGGATCCTCACCAAGCCGTGCATGGTGAAGCTGGGCTTCCCCGGCTTCGCGACGCTCGACGTCAAGGCCGTGGAGTCGACGTACCCGGTACGGCAGGGAGCCCTCGCGGGCGGCGGACGGTCCGGTGAGGACGACTTCTACGGGGTCGACGACCCGGAGCGGGCGGCCGAACACGGCTACCACGACCGCCACGACGAGGACACCGGGGAAGCCGGCACCTCCCAGCCACAGGAGTACCCCGCCGCCCAGTACGCCGCCCTCACCGGTTCCTTCAGCCCCGGCGACAGCCACTCCGCGCACGGACACGCCATCCCGGAGGGCGGTTGCATGGGGGAGGCGATGCGCAAGATCTACGGCCCCGCGCCCAAGGCGACGAAGGTCAACGGCGTCAAGCTCAGCGGGTACTACTCCCTCGCCTTCCAGCTGTGGTACGAGTCCCACAAGGAGGCGCGCAAGGAGCACGCCTGGAAGAAGGCCGACCGCGAGTGGTCGTCCTGCATGAAGGAGAAGGGCTTCCGCTACCCGAACCCGGACGAGGCGTCCACGGACACCGACTGGCTCCGGACCGGGAAGCCGTCGGCCAAGGAGAAGAAGACGGCGGCCGCCGACGCGCGGTGCAAGCTCGACACCGGCTACATCGACACCGTCCACGGCATCGACTCCCGCGTCCAGAAGGCCTCCATCGCCCAGCACAAGAAGGCCCTCGACGATCTGCAGGCGGCCTACGACCGGTCCGTCGGCAAGGCCCGCAAGATCATCGCCGACGCCTCGTGAGTGAGCGGGACACCGCCCGAAAACCGGTGGTCAACGGGGGCTGACACCGGGAGACTCGGACATGTGTTCCTGACGATCTCCACCAGCGGCGACGCCGCCCGCCCGGCCACCGACCTCGGGTACCTGCTGCACAAGCACCCTGCCAAGGCGCAGCGGTTCTCCACGTCCTACGGCACCGCCCACGTCTTCTACCCGGAGGCGGACGACCGGCGCTGCACGGCCGCGCTGCTGCTGGAGACCGACACCGCGGCACTGGTCCGGCGGGCCAAGGGCAAGGGCCGCGGCGGCGCGCCCGACGCGGCGCTCGCGCAGTACGTCAACGACCGCCCCTACGCGGCCTCCTCACTCCTGGCGGTCGCCCTGAGCAACGTGTTCTCCAGCGCCCTGCGCGGGGTGTGCACCGCCCGCCCGGAGCGGGCCGCCGCACCCCTGCCCCTGCGCGTCGAGGTGCCGGCCCTGCCCGCCCGCGGCGGACCGGACCTCGTACGGCGGCTGTTCGCGCCGCTCGGCTGGACCGTGACGGCCGAACCGGTGCCGCTGGACACCGAGTTCCCCGAGTGGGGCGACTCGCGCTACGTCCGTCTCGTCCTGGAGGCCGGGACGCTGACCCTGGCCGAGGCGCTGCGCCACCTCTACGTCCTGTTGCCGGTGCTGGACGACGCCAAGCACTACTGGGTCAGCGCCGACGAGGTCGACAAGCTGCTGCGGGCCGGCGAGGGCTGGCTGCCCGGCCACCCGGAACAGAAGCTGATCACCAGCCGGTACCTGTCCCGCCGCTGGTCGCTGACCCGGCAGGCGATGGAACGGCTGGAGCTGGTGCGGCTGGCCGAGACGGACGACACCGAGGTCGGGGAGATCGACAACGCGGTCCCCGAGGACACCGGGAACGAGGCGGAGGAGAAGCCCGCGCCGCTCGCCGTGCAGCGGCGGGAGGCGATCCTCTCCGCCCTGCGCGAGTCGGGCGCCGCACGCGTGCTGGACCTCGGCTGCGGCCAGGGCCAGCTGGTGCAGGAGCTGCTCAGGGACGCGCGCTTCACCGAGATCACCGGCGTCGACGTCTCCGTGCGGGCCCTCACCATCGCCGCACGCCGGCTGAAGCTGGACCGCATGGGGGAGCGGCAGGCGTCCCGGGTCACGCTCGTCCAGGGCTCGCTCGCCTACACCGACAAGCGTCTCAAGGGCTACGACGCCGCCGTGCTCAGCGAGGTGATCGAGCACCTCGACCTGCCCCGGCTGCCCGCCCTGGAGTACGCCGTGTTCGGGCACGCGCGCCCGCGCACGGTCCTCGTGACCACCCCGAACGTCGAGTACAACGTGCGCTGGGAGACCCTGCCCGCCGGCCACGTCCGGCACGGCGACCACCGCTTCGAGTGGACGCGGGCGCAGTTCCAGACCTGGGCGCGGACGGTGGCCGAACGGCACGGCTACGACGTGGAGTTCACCGCCGTCGGACCGGACGACACGGAGGTCGGCCCGCCCACCCAGATGGCGGTGTTCGTGATCAGGACCGAGAAGGAGGCGAAGGCGGCATGACCGAGACACGCAAGGGGCGCGTCCTGCCCGTCACCGACCTCTGCCTCGTCGTCCTCGTCGGCGCCTCCGGCTCCGGCAAGTCCACCTTCGCCCGCAGGCACTTCAAGCCCACCGAGGTGATCTCCTCCGACTTCTGCCGCGGCCTCGTCGCCGACGACGAGAACGACCAGAGCGCCTCCCGGGACGCCTTCGACGTGCTCCACTACATCGCCGGCAAGCGGCTCGCCGCCGGCCGGCGCACGGTCGTCGACGCCACCAGCGTGCAGCAGGACAGCCGCCGGCAACTCGTCGAGCTGGCCAGGAAGTACGACGTGCTGCCCGTCGCCATCGTGCTGGACGTGCCCGAGGAGGTGTGCGCCGAACGCAACGCCGCCCGCACCGACCGCGCCGACATGCCCCGCCGGGTGATCCAGCGGCACGTCCGCGAACTGCGCCGCTCGATCCGGCACCTGGAACGCGAGGGCTTCCGCAAGGTGCACGTGCTGCGCGGAGCCGAAGAGGCCGGGAACGCCACCGTCGTCACCGAGAAACGGTTCAACGACCTGACCCACCTCACCGGCCCCTTCGACATCATCGGCGACGTCCACGGCTGCTCCGCCGAACTCGAGTCCCTGCTCACCGGGCTGGGCTACGCCGACGGCGCGCACCCCGACGGCCGTACCGCCGTGTTCGTCGGCGACCTGGTCGACCGCGGCCCGGACAGCCCCGGCGTGCTGCGCCGCGTGATGTCGATGGTGAAGTCGGGCAACGCCCTGTGCGTCCCCGGCAACCACGAGAACAAGTACGGCCGCCACCTCAAGGGCCGCAAGGTCCAGCACACGCACGGGCTCGCCGAGACCGTCGAGCAGATGGCGGGCGAGAGCGAGGAGTTCCACGCCGAGGTCCGGGAGTTCATCGACGGCCTGGTCAGCCACTACGTGCTCGACGGCGGCCGGCTCGTGGTCTGCCACGCCGGCCTGCCCGAGAAGTACCACGGCCGCACCTCCGGCCGCGTGCGCTCGCACGCCCTGTACGGCGACACCACCGGCGAGACGGACGAGTTCGGGCTGCCGGTGCGCTACCCGTGGGCCGAGGACTACCGGGGCCGGGCGGCGGTCGTCTACGGCCACACGCCCGTGCCGGAGGCCACCTGGCTCAACAACACCATCTGCCTGGACACCGGAGCCGTCTTCGGCGGCAAGCTGACCGCGCTGCGCTGGCCGGAGCGCGAACTGGTCGACGTACCGGCCGAGCGGGTCTGGTACGAGCCGGCGAGGCCGCTGCGCTCACAGGCGCCCGGAGGGCGCGACGGCCGGCCGCTGGACCTGGCGGACGTGCACGGGCGCAGGGCTGTGGAGACCCGGCACGCGGGCCGGGTCGCGGTCCGCGAGGAGAACGCGGCGGCGGCCCTGGAGGTCATGAGCCGTTTCGCGATCGACCCGCGCCTGCTGCCGTACCTGCCGCCGACCATGGCGCCGACGGCGACCTCGGCGGTGGAGGGATACCTGGAGCACCCGGCCGAGGCCTTCGCGCAGTACGCGGCGGACGGGGTGGAGCGCGTCGTGTGCGAGGAGAAGCACATGGGCTCGCGTGCGGTCGCGCTGGTGTGCCGGGACGCGGAGGCGGCACGCGGGCGGTTCGGCGCCGAGGGCCCCACCGGGTCCCTCTACACCCGTACCGGGCGGCCGTTCCTCGACGACGAGAAGGCGACGGAGGAGATCCTCGGCCGGCTGCGCGCGGCGATCACGGACGCCGGTCTGTGGGACGAACTCGAAACGGACTGGCTGCTGCTGGACGCCGAGCTGATGCCCTGGTCGCTGAAGGCCTCGGGCCTGCTGCGCACCCAGTACGCGGCCGTGGGCGCCGCCTCCGGGGCCGCGTTCCCGGCCGCCCTCGCCGCCCTGGAGGCAGCCGCGGCACGCGGAACCGACGTGGAGGCGCTGCTCACCCGCCAGCAGGAACGCGCCGCCGACGCCGCCGCGTTCACGGCGGCCTACCGCCGCTACTGCTGGAGCACCGAGGGCCTGGAGGGGGTCCGGCTGGCCCCCTTCCAGATCCTGGCCGTCCAGGGCCGCAGCCTGGCCGGACTGCCGCACGACGGGCAACTGGCCCTGATCGACCGCATGGTGGAGCACGACGGCTCCGGCCTGCTGCAGACCACCCGGCGGCTGTACGTCGACACCGGCGACCCGGAGTCGGTGCGCGCCGGCGTCGACTGGTGGCTGGAGATGACCGGCCGGGGCGGCGAGGGCATGGTCGTCAAGCCCGTCGGCGCGCTCGTCCGCGACCAGGACGGGCGGCTGGTGCAGCCCGGCGTCAAGTGCCGGGGCCGCGAGTACCTGCGGATCGTCTACGGTCCCGAGTACACCCGGCCGGACAACCTCGCCCGGCTGCGCCAGCGCTTCCTCGGCCACAAGCGGTCCCTCGCCCTGCGCGAGTACGCCCTCGGCCTGGAGGCCCTGGACCGGCTCGCCGACGGGGAGCCGCTGTGGCGGGTGCACGAGGCCGTCTTCGGGGTGCTGGCACTGGAGTCCGAGCCGGTGGACCCGCGCCTGTAGGCCCGGGGGCGCCGGCGGACCGCGCCCCCGGGAGCGCGTCCGCCGGCGCCCCGCGGCCGCGTGGCCGGGGAGATCGGAACAACACGGGAGCGAAAAGGGCGGAAGGCGGGTGAAGCCGGGGCCCGGTGGTCAGGATGGAGACATGGGATTCCATGTCGACTCCGAGGCCGGGCGGCTCCGCCGCGTCATCCTGCACCGGCCTGACCTCGAGCTCAAAAGGCTCACCCCCAGCAACAAGGACGCCCTTCTCTTCGACGACGTGCTCTGGGTGCGCCGGGCGCGCGCCGAGCACGACGGGTTCGCCGACGTCCTGCGTGACCGCGGGGTCACCGTCCACCTCTTCGGCGAGCTGCTCACCGAGACCCTGGAGATCCCCGAGGCGAGATCCCTCGTCCTGGACCGGGTCTTCGACGAGAAGGAGTACGGCCCCCTCGCCACCGGCCACCTGCGCGCCGCCTTCGACCGGATGACCCCGGGCGAGCTGGCCGAGGCCCTGGTCGGCGGGATGACCAAGCGGGAGTTCCTGGACGCGTACGCGGAACCGGCCTCCGTGCGCTTCCACGTCATGGACCTGGACGACTTCCTCCTGCGCCCGCTGCCCAACCATCTCTTCACCCGCGACACCTCGGCCTGGATATACGACGGAGTCTCCATCAACGCCATGCGCTGGCCCGCCCGGCAGCGGGAGACCGTCCACTTCGAGGCGATCTACCGGCACCACCCGCTCTTCTGCGCGGAGACGTTCCACGTCTGGTCCCGCGGTCAGGCCGACTACCCCTCCACCATCGAGGGCGGCGACGTCCTGGTGATCGGCAACGGCGCCGTGCTGATCGGCATGAGCGAGCGCACCACCCCGCAGGCCGTCGAGATGCTCGCGCACAAGCTGTTCGCGGCGGGCTCGGCACGCACCATCGTCGCGCTCGACATGCCCAAGCGGCGGGCCTTCATGCACCTCGACACGGTGATGACCATGGTCGACGGCGACACCTTCACCCAGTACGCCGGCCTCGGCATGCTGCGCTCGTACACCATCGAGCCGGGCGTCGGCGAGCGGGAGCTGAAGGTCACCGACCACCCGCCGGAGCACATGCACCGCGCCATCGCCGCCGCCCTCGGCCTCGGCGAGATCCGGGTGCTCACCGCCACCCAGGACGTGCACGCCGCCGAGCGCGAGCAGTGGGACGACGGCTGCAACGTCCTCGCCGTCGAGCCCGGGGTGGTCGTCGCCTACGAGCGGAACGCGACCACCAACACCCACCTGCGCAAGGAGGGCATCGAGGTGATCGAGATCCCGGGCAGCGAGCTGGGGCGTGGCCGGGGCGGACCCCGCTGCATGAGCTGTCCGGTCGAGCGCGAGGCGGTGTGACCGAGCGGACGCCCAGGGCCCGTATATAAATGCTGAAGGTCGTATAGAATTCCAGAGTCCCTTGCCGTCATACCTCTGGAGCGCCCCCATGGCGACAGTCCCGACCGCCCTCGCCGGCCGCCACTTCCTCAAGGAGCTGGACTTCACCGAGGCGGAGTTCCGTGGCCTGGTCGAGCTGGCCGCCGAGCTGAAGGCGGCCAGGAAGGCGGGCGCCGAGACGCAGTACCTGCGGGGCAGGAACATCGCGCTGATCTTCGAGAAGACCTCGACGCGCACCCGCTGCGCGTTCGAGGTCGCCGCGGCCGACCAGGGCGCCCGCACGACCTACCTCGACCCCTCGGGCTCGCAGATCGGCCACAAGGAGTCGGTGCGGGACACCGCGCGCGTCCTCGGCCGGATGTTCGACGGGATCGAGTACCGCGGGGACAGCCAGTCCGCCGTCGAGGAGCTGGCCGCCTGCGCCGGCGTCCCCGTCTACAACGGTCTCACCGACGACTGGCACCCCACCCAGATGCTCGCCGACGTGCTCACCATGACCGAGCACAGCGACAAGCCGCTGACCGGGATCACCTTCGCCTACCTCGGCGACGCCCGTTTCAACATGGGCAACTCCTACCTGGTCACCGGCGCGCTGCTCGGCATGGACGTGCGGATCGTCGCGCCGAAGGACTACTGGCCGGGCGAGGAGGTCGTCGACCGCGCCCGCGAGCTGGCCGGGGGCAGCGGCGCCCGCCTCACCCTCACCGAGGACGTCGCCGAGGGCGTCCGGGGCGCCGACTTCGTCGCCACCGACGTCTGGGTCTCCATGGGCGAGCCCAAGGAGGTCTGGGGCGAGCGCATCAAGGCCCTCGCGCCCTACGCCGTGACCATGGACGTGCTGCGCGCCACCGGCAACCCGGACGTGCGCTTCCTGCACTGCCTGCCGGCCTTCCACGACCTGGGCACCCGGGTCGGCCGCGAGATCCACGAGACGTACGGACTGGACTGCCTGGAGGTCACCGACGAGGTCTTCGAGTCGGAGCACTCGGTCGTCTTCGACGAGGCCGAGAACCGGCTGCACACCATCAAGGCCGTACTCGTCGCCACGCTGGCCTGATCCGCCTTATCCTGACCGGCGGCCCGGCACCACCCCGGCCGAGCCGCCGCCGCGACCCCACCCGGTCGCCCGCACCACCAGAAACGAGCACCACCCGCATGCCCGCTCCCCGTATCAAGTCACCGCAAGCGCTCGTCGCCGAGTCCGGCGCCGACCGTGAGGGACACGGCCTCAAGCGCACGATGGGCCTCTTCCAGCTCATCTGCTTCGGCGTCGGCGCCATCGTCGGCACCGGCATCTTCGTCGGCCTCTCCGACTCCGTCGCCCAGGCCGGTCCCGCCGTCGTCGTCTCCTTCGTCCTCGCCGCGCTCACCTGCGTCTTCACCGCCCTGTCCTTCGCCGAGCTGGGCGGCGCGATCCCGGTCTCCGGATCCTCCTACTCCTTCGCCTACGCGGGCCTCGGCGAGTCCACCGCCTTCCTGGTCGGCTGGTGCCTGCTGCTGGAGTACGGCATCTCCATCTCGGCCGTCGCCGTCGGCTGGAGCCAGTACGTCAACGAGCTGCTGCACAGCCTGACCGGCGGGCAGCTCCCGGCCGCGCTGTCCGCGGGGCCGGGTGACGGCGGCATCGTGAACCTCCCCGCCGTGATCGTCATCGCCATGGCCTCGGTGCTGCTGGTCCGCGGGGTGCGCGAGAGCGCCCGGGCCACCGCCGCCATGGCGGCCGTCAAGCTGGCCATCCTCCTCGCCTTCTGCGTCATCGGCTACAGCGCCTTCAAGGACGGCAACCTCACCCCGTTCTCCCCGGCCGGTCTCGGCGGCATCGGCGCGGGCACCACCGCCGCGTTCTTCTCCTACATCGGCTTCGACGCCATCACCACGGCCGGCGAGGAGGCCAAGAACCCCCGCCGCGACATCCCGGTCGCCATCATGGTCTGCATGGGCCTGGTCACCCTGCTGTACTGCGCGGTCGCGGTCGCCGCCATCGGCGCCATCGGCGGCGACCAGGTGGCCGGCCGGCCCGCCGCGCTGTCGTTCGTCGTCAACGAGGTCACCGGTTCCTCGGTCGGCGGCGGGGTCATCGCCTTCGGCGCCGTCGTCGCCATCGCGTCCGTGGTCCTCGCCGTGATGTACGGCCAGACCCGCATCCTGATGTCGATGTCCCGGGACGGCCTGATCCCGCGCGTCTTCGAGAAGGTCTCCCCGAGGACCTCCACGCCGGTGGCCGGCACGCTGATCGTCGCGGTCGTCTTCGCGGTCCCGGCGGCCTTCGCCTCCCTCGGCGCCGTCATGAACCTGTGCACCATCGGCACGCTCGCCGTCATGGCCGTCGTCAACATCGCGGTGATCGCCCTGCGCCGCCGCGAGCCGGGCCTCGCCCGCAGCTTCCGGGTGCCGCTCCACCCCCTGGGCCCGCTGCTCGGCGTCGCCTTCTGCCTCTACCTGATGTACGAGACCGGGTGGCGGACCTGGATCCAGTTCGCGGTGTTCCTCGCGGCGGGACTGCTGGTCTACGCCGCCTACGGACGCCGGCACTCCACGCTGGCCCGCACGGCCGCCGAGGTCACACCGGACGGCGCTGACCGGGAACCGCAGGCAGTCTGAACCACACCGCCTTGCCCGACGGGGTGGGGCGGTGACCGCAGGACGAGCTGAGGGCGCGGATCAGCAGCAGACCGCGCCCACCCTCCTGCCAGGGGTCGGGCTGCTCGATCACGGGCCGGGTCAGATGGCCGGGCGGCGCCGGGTCCGGGTCGTGCACCTCCACCTGGCAGCCGGTCGGCAGCAGCTCCACGACCAGCTCGATCGGGCCGCGCCCGGCGGTGTGCTCGACCGCGTTGGCGACCAGCTCCGCCGTGAGCAGCTCCGCGGTGTCGCGGTCCGCCGGATGCTCCACCTCGGTGAGGGCCGTGCGCACCAGGGCGCGCGCCGCGGGCACCGCCGCGGCGGTGTGGGGCAGCGCGAGGCGCCAGGAGGCCGGTCCGGCGGGGCGTTGGTGCAAGGCGAGTCCGTTCATGGAGCAGGCTGTCCTGCTTTCGACTGTAGAGATGGTACGGGCCCGGCCACGGACGGCCGTCGACGGGCTTCGCCCGGGACCCCGCGGCCCCGGTACCGGGCGGCCTACCCCGCCCGGCGGCCCCCCTCGCGCGGCCGTGCCCACTGTTACCGCGCTGTCGACGACCGGTGACCCTCGTGACCGGACCCGGCCGGCCGGGTCCCATCTGTCGCGCACTCATGACGACGGTCACAAATGAGTGATAGCTTCGTCGGGTAGAGCACTGTGAGGCACCACCCACCGCGACGTGGGGCGCCGCCGCCCCGGCAGGCCCCGCAGGGAGGCCGCACGCATGAGTCCCTTCACCGGCTCCGCCGCCCGCACCTCCGACTGGGAGCACCTGCGGGTCCGGCTCACCGACGGGGTCGCCACCGTCACCCTCGCCCGCCCCGACCGGCTCAACGCCCTCACCTTCGGCGCCTACGCCGACCTGCGCGACCTGCTCGCCGAGCTGTCCCGGGAGCGCTCGGTGCGCGCCCTGGTGCTGGCCGGCGAGGGGCGCGGCTTCTGCTCCGGCGGCGACGTCGACGAGATCATCGGCGCCACCCTGTCCATGGACACCGCCCAGCTGCTGGACTTCAACCGGATGACCGGCCAGGTGGTGCGGGCGCTCCGCGAGTGCCCGTTCCCGGTGGTCGCCGCCGTGCACGGCGTGGCGGCCGGCGCGGGAGCCGTCCTCGCCCTGGCGGCCGACTTCCGGGTCGCCGGCCCCTCGGCCCGCTTCGCCTTCCTCTTCACGCGCGTCGGCCTCTCCGGCGGCGACATGGGCGCGGCCTACCTGCTGCCCCGGATCGTCGGCCTCGGCCACGCCACCCGCCTGCTCATGCTCGGTGAGCCGGTCCGCGCCCCCGAGGCGGAGCGCATCGGCCTGATCAGCGAGCTGACGCAGGAGGGCGGGACGGACCGGGCGGCCCAGGAGCTGGCCCGCCGGCTGGCCGACGGCCCCGCCCTCGCGTACGCCCAGACCAAGGCCCTGCTGACGGCCGAGCTGGACATGCCCCTGGCGGCGTCGGTGGAGCTGGACGCCTCGACCCAGGCCCTGCTGATGAACGGCGAGGACTACGCGGAGTTCCACGCGGCCTTCACGGAGAAGCGCCCGCCCAAGTGGCGGGGGCGGTGACCATGCCGGCCCGCCCCCTGCGCGTGGCCGTGGTCGGCGGCGGCCCGGGCGGTCTCTACGCCGCGGCCCTGCTCAAACGCCTCGACCCCGAGCGGCACGTCACCGTCTGGGAGCGCAACCCCCCCGACGAGACGTTCGGCTTCGGCGTGGTCCTCTCCGACGAGACCCTCGGCGGCATCGAGCACGCCGACCCCGTGGTCCACGCGGCCCTGAGCGAGGACTTCGTCCGCTGGGACGACATCGACATCGTGCACCGGGGCGTCCGGCACCGCTCGGGCGGCCACGGCTTCGCCGCGCTGGGGCGGCACCGCCTCCTGGAGATCCTGCACGAGCGCTGCCGCTCCCTGGGCGTGGACCTCCGCTTCCGGACCCGGGCCCCGGACACCGCCGGCCTCGCGGCACACCACGACCTCGTCATCGCCGCCGACGGGGTCCACAGCACCACCCGTGAGACCCATGCCGCCGTCTTCCGCCCCCGGGTGACCGAACACCGCTGCCGCTACATCTGGCTCGCCGCCGACTTCGCCTTCGACGCCTTCCGCTTCGACATCGCCGAGACCGGGCACGGCGTGATGCAGCTCCACGGATACCCCTATGCGGCCGACGCCTCCACCGTCATCGTCGAGATGCGCGAGGAGGTCTGGCGCGCGGCCGGCTTCGACGAACTCGGCGTGCGGGAGTCCGTCGAGCGCTGCGCGAAGATCTTCTCGGAGGCACTGCGCGGCCGGCCCCTGCGGTCCGGGAACTCGGCCTGGACGACCTTCCGCACGGTGGCCAACGAGCGCTGGTCGCACGGCAACGTCGTGCTCCTGGGCGACGCCGCGCACACCGCCCACTTCTCCATCGGCTCCGGCACCAAGCTCGCGGTGGAGGACGCGCTGGCCCTGGCCGCCTGCCTGGAGGAGCGGCCGGACGTGGCGACGGCGCTGGCGGCCTACGAGGAGGAGCGCAGACCTGTCGTCGCCTCCACACAGCGGGCCGCGCGGGCCAGCCTGGAGTGGTTCGAGAACCTGGGACTGTATCTCGGCCTGCCGTCCCGGCAGTTCGCGTTCAACCTGCTCACCCGCAGCCGCCGGGTCACCCACGACAACCTGCGGTTGCGCGACGCCCGCTTCACCGGTGCCGTGGAGCGGGAGTTCGGCTGCCCGCCCGGCACGCCCCCCATGTTCACCCCGTTCCGGCTGCGCGGCCTGACCCTGCGCAACCGGGTCGTCGTCTCGCCGATGGACATGTACTCCGCCACGGACGGCGTCCCCGGCGACTTCCACCTCGTCCACCTGGGCGCCCGGGCGCTCGGCGGCGCCGGTCTGGTGATGACCGAGATGGTGTGCGTCAGCGAGCGGGGCCGCATCACCCCGGGCTGCACCGGCCTCTACACCGGCCGGCAGGCCGAGGCCTGGCGGCGGATCACCGACTTCGTGCACACCCGGGCACCCGGCACGGCGATCGGCGTGCAGCTCGGGCACTCCGGCCGCAAGGGCTCCACGAAGCTGATGTGGGAGGGCATGGACGAACCGCTGCCCGACGCCAACTGGCCGCTGGTCGCCGCCTCCCCGCTGCCGTACAAGCCGGGCGGCCAGACCCCGCGCCGGCTCACCCGGGCCCAGCTGACCGACATCCGCGAGCAGTTCACGACGGCTGCCGAACGGGCCGCACGGGCCGGGTTCGACCTGCTCGAACTGCACTGCGCCCACGGCTACCTGCTCTCCGGCTTCCTCTCCCCGCTCACCAACCTGCGCACCGACGCCTACGGGGGCTCCCTGGAACGACGGCTGAGGTTCCCGCTGGAGGTCTTCGAAGCCGTGCGCGCGGTGTGGCCGGCGGAACGGCCGATGACCGTGCGCATCTCCGCCACCGACTGGGCCGGGGGCGGCACGACCGCCGAGGACGCCGTCGGGATCGCCCGCGCCTTCGCCGCGCACGGCGCGGACGCGATCGACGTCTCGACCGGGCAGGTGGTGGCCGAGGAGCGACCGGAGTTCGGGCGGTCGTACCAGACGCCGTTCGCCGACCGCATCCGGCACGAGGCCCGCGTCCCCGTGATCGCGGTCGGCGCGATCTCCTCCTGGGACGACGTCAACTCCCTGATCCTGGCCGGGCGGACGGACCTGTGCGCACTGGGCCGCCCGCACCTCTACGACCCGAACTGGACCCTGCACGCGGCGGCCGAGCAGGGGTACGAGGGCCCGGGCGCCGGCTGGCCCGACCCGTACCGCGCGGGCAGCCGCCGCCCGCGGACCGGACGTACGGACGCCCCCAAGCCCCGCCTGAGGCTCGGCGGTTGAGACCGGCGGGAGCCGGCGTCACACCCCCGCGAACTCCGCGCCGGCGTCCCGCAGCCGCTCGTGCAGGGACTGGAAGACCTGGGCCGAGCGGACCCCCGGCCAGCCGGCCGGCAGGAGGCGGGCGGGCAGGCCCGGGTCGGTGTAGGGGAGGTGGCGCCAGGAGTCCAGGGCGAGGAGGTAGTCGCGGTACGCCTCCTCGGGCGGGGTGCCCGGGCGGTGCTGCCAGGAGTCCAGGACCGGGGCGTGCGCGTCCAGGAAGCGTTCGTGCTCCTTGGCGATCGCCGCCAGGTCCCACCAGCGGGCGACCGCGTCGGCCGTGGGCGCGAAGCCCAGGTGCTCGCCGCGGAAGAAGTCCACGTACGGGTCCAGGCGCAGCCGGCGCAGCGTGTGCCGCGTCTCCTCGTACAGCCGGGCCGGGGCGATCCACACCCCGGGCGCGGCCGTGCCGAAGCCCAGGCCCGCCAGCCGGGACCGCAGGACGTGCCGCTTCTGCCGTTCCGACTCGGGGACGGAGAAGACCGCGAGCACCCAGCCCTCGTCCCGCGGCGGCACCGTGGCGTAGATGCGGCGGTCGCCGTCGTCCAGCAACTGACGGGCCTCGGGCGAGAGTTCGTAACCCGCGGCGCCGGAGGGCGTGCGGGCCGGCAGCAGCAGACCACGGCGTTTGAGCCGGGACACCGAGGAGCGTACCGAGGGCGCGTCCACCCCGACCGCGGCCAGGAGCCGGATCAGCTCGGCGACGGGCATCGGGCCGGGCAGGAAGCGGCCGTACGCGCCGTAGAGCGTGACGATGAGGGACCTGGGGGCGTGCTGCTCGGACACGTTGATCATGTTAGTTCGTCGGCATCAGCGCCGGTCACCCGCGGTGCGCAGCCGGAACCGCTGCAGCTTGCCGGTGGCCGTGCGGGGAAGCGCGTCGAGGAAGACGAACTCGCGCGGGCACTTGTACGGCGCCAGCTCGGACGTGAGGAACGCGCGGAGGGCCTCGGGGTCGCGCGCGGCCCCGTCGCGCAGCACCGTGTACGCCACCGCGACCTGGCCGCGCGCCTCGTCGGGGCGGCCCACGACCGCCGTCTCCACCACGTCCGGGTGGCGCAGCAGCGCGTCCTCGACCTCGGGTCCGGCGATGTTGTACCCGGCCGAGATGATCATGTCGTCGGCGCGCGACACGTAGCGGAACCAGCCGTCGGGTTCGCGGACGTAGGTGTCGCCGGTGACGTTCCAGCCGTCGCGCACGTAGTCGCGCTGCCGCGGGTCGGCGAGGTAGCGGCAGCCCACCGGCCCGCGCACGGCCAGCAGCCCCGGCTCGCCGTCGGGCACCGGCACGCCGTCCGCGTCCTGTATGCGCGCCTGCCAGCCCGGCACCGGCACGCCCGTGGTGCCCGGCCTGATCGACTCGTCGGCGGCGGAGACGAAGATGTGCAGCAGTTCGGTGGCGCCGATGCCGTTGATGACGCGCAGGCCCGTGCGCTCGTGCCAGGCCCGCCAGGTGGCCGCGGGCAGGTTCTCGCCCGCCGAGACGCAGCGCCGCAGGGACGACAGGTCGTGCCCGTCCAGCCCCTCCAGCATGGCGCGGTACGCGGTGGGGGCCGTGAACAGCACCGAGACCCGGTGGCGGGCGATCGCGGGGAGCAGTTGCCGGGGACCGGCCTGCTCCAGGAGGAGGGCGCTCGCGCCGGCCCGCAGCGGGAAGACCACCAGCCCGCCGAGTCCGAAGGTGAAGCCGAGCGGGGGGCTGCCCGCGAACACGTCGTCCGCGTGGGGGCGCAGCACGTGCCGGGAGAAGGTGTCGGCGACGGCGAGGACGTCCCGGTGGAAGTGCACGCACCCCTTCGGGCGGCCCGTGGTGCCGGAGGTGAACGCGATCAGGGCGACGTCGTCGGCCGCGGTGTCCACGGCCGGGTACGGGGTGACGGGTGCCGGCCGGCCCAGGAGGTCGTCGGGCGCGCCGCCGCCGTACGTCGTGATCCGCAGCCCGGGTACCCCGGCCTTCGCCAGGTCGTCCACCGACCGGACGTCGCACAGCGCGTGCCGGACCCGCGCGATCTCGCACATGGCCGCCAGCTCGTGCGGGCGCTGCTGGGCCAGCACGGTGACCGCGACCGCGCCCGCCTTCAGCACCGCCAGCCAGCAGGCGGCCAGCCAGGGCGTGGTCGGGCCGCGCAGCAGCACCCGGTTGCCGGGGACCACGCCCAGGTCGCCGGTGAGGACGTGCGCGATCCGGTCGACGTGGCCGCGCAGCTCCCCGTAGGTCCAGGTGGGGCCGGCCGGGGTGTGGAAGACCGGGCGGGCCGGATCGGGGCCGGCCAGCAGCTCCGAGGCGCAGTTCAGCCGGTCGGGGTAGCGCAGCTCCGGCAGGTCGAACCGCAGCTCGGGCCACTCGTCGGGCGGGGGCAGGTGGTCGCGCGCGAAGGTGTCGACGTGGGCCGAGAGGTGCATGGCGGTTCGCCCCCTTGCCGTGACAAGCGTCGAGACGGGCGTCGTGGTGGGCACCGGCGTCCTGGGTGGCTCGCGCCAACGAGCGTATCGTGTCGGTGACGGCAGTCAACCGCACGCGATAGCGTCGACGGGGCGGCGTCTTTCCGGTCCGGCCGTGCCGGCCGGGGGCCGTGGTGACGGACCGGGCCGAGGTGGTCCGGTCCGGCAGGCGACGGGCAGGCCGTGGTGGCCGCCCGCGGAGGGAGGAACGGCAGTGCCCGCATTCTCGCTCGAACCGCAGCAGGCCGCCTGGTGCGCCGAGTTGCGCACCCTGGCCGCCGAACGGCTGCGTCCGGTCGCCGACAAGGGCGAAGCGGGGCGCGTCGACCGGCCGCTCCTCGCCGAACTCGGCCGGCTCGGGCTGCTCGCGCGGCTGTTCACCTCCGGCGCGTTGGACCTGTGCCTGATGCGGGAGTCGCTGGCCCAGACCTGCACCGAGGCCGAGACCGCCCTCGCCCTGCAGGGCCTGGGCGCCCATCCGGTGCACGCCCACGGCACCCCGGCCCAGCGCGAGCACTGGCTGCCCCGGGTCGCCGACGGCACGGCGGTCGCCGCCTTCGCGCTGAGCGAGCCCGGGGCCGGCTCGGACGCGGCGGCGCTGTCCCTCGCGGCCGAGCCCGACGGCGGCGGCTGCTGGCGGCTCACCGGTGCCAAGTGCTGGATCTCCAACGCCCCCGAGGCCGACTTCTACACCGTCTTCGCCCGCACCACTCCCGGCGCCGGCGCGCGCGGCGTGACCGCCTTCCTCGTCCCCGCCGACCGGCCCGGACTCACCGGCACCGCGCTGGAGATGCTCTCACCGCACCCCATCGGCGCCCTCGACTTCGACGGCGTGCCGGTCACCGCCGCCGACGTCCTCGGCGGGATGGACCGCGGCTTCGCCGTCGCCATGGGCACCCTCAACCTCTTCCGCCCGAGCGTCGGCGCCTTCGCGGTCGGCATGGCCCAGGCGGCACTCGACGCCACCCTCGCCCACACGCGCCGGCGCGAGGCGTTCCAGGGCACCTTGAAGGACCTCCAGGCCGTCTCCCACCAGGTCGCCGAGATGGCCCTGCGCACGGAGGCGGCCCGTCTGATGGTCTACGCGGCGGCGTCGGCGTACGACGAGGGCGCCGCCGACGTCCCGAAGCGCGCCGCGATGGCCAAGCTGCTCGCCACCGAGACCGCGCAGTACGTCGTCGACACGGCCGTCCAGCTGCACGGCGCCCGCGCCCTGCGCCGCGGCCACCTCCTCGAACACCTCTACCGCGAGGTGCGTGCGCCCCGCGTCTACGAGGGCGCCAGCGAGGTGCAACGGGGCATCATCGCCAAGGAGTTGTACGCCGAGCCCCCGGCCGCCGCCCTCGCGGAGACTCAGGCCGCCGCCCTTGCCGAGCCCCCGGCCGCCGGCCTCTACGGGACCCCGGACGTCACGCCCCTCGCGACCCACGACCAGGAGGCCCGGTGACGACCGAGCGCGTCAACCCGCCGCAGCTGTCCCCGCCCACGGGCTTCACCCACGCCGTCGTCGCGACCGGCTCCCGCGTGGTCTTCCTCGCTGGCCAGACCGCGCTGGACGCCGACGGCAAGGTCACCGGCGGCACGCTCCCCGAGCAGTTCGAGAAGGCCCTCGGCAACCTCCTCGCCGCACTGCGCGCGGCCGGCGGCACCCCCGCCGACCTCGCCCGGGTCACCGTCTACGCCACGGACGTCGCCGCCTACCGCGCCCAGGCCTGCCGGCTGGGGCGCATCTGGCGCGACCTGGCAGGCCGCGACTATCCCGCCATGGCGGTCGTGGAGGTCGTACGACTGTGGGACGAACAGGCGCTGGTGGAGCTGGACGGGTTCGCCGTACTGACGTAGGGCCTGCCGGACGGCTCCACGACGCGCCACCGATGGAGTACGGTCACGCCTCCCGGCGCGGGCGCCCGGTACCAGTGGAGCCCCGTTCCACGAAACCGGGAGGTAACCCCCATGCGTGTACGCCCCGCGCTCGCCGCGGTCCTCGGCGCCGCCGCCCTGCTCTGCGCCGCCGTCGGTACGGCCGGCGCCGACCCTGCCGAGAGCATCACCGTCGACTCCACCGGGGTGATCGCGCCCGACGGCACGGTCGTCCTGTCGGGCACCTACCGCTGCGCCGCCGGCACCGGACCGGTGCTCGTCAGCGCCTCGGTCAGCCAGAGCGACCCGCTCCACAAGTACCCCGTCGGCGGCAGCGAGGCCCGGTGCGACGGCGCCGAACACCGCTGGCAGAACACCGGGAAGGTCTTCCCGGAGGCGCTCGGCGCGGGACCGGCGCACGTGGAGGCCACGCTCATGGAGCTGCGCCCGTCGGGCATCGTGCCGCTGCCCGCCTTCCACGCCGTCACCGAACAGGACATCGCGCTCGGCCAGGAGTGACGGCGGGAGCCCACCCCCGGCAACGCGCGCGTCCGGCCCCTGCCGACCGGGGCCGGGCGCACGCGTTCAGGCCGGGCCGAGGCCGTCCGGACCGGGTGGGGGGAGGCTGCCGCGCCGCACCAGGGCGGGGGACAGGCGCGGGCCCGGCCGGTGCAGCGCGGCCACGAACTTGTAGCGGGAGCCCCGGTACACCGAGCGCACCCACTCCACCGGCGTGCCCTGCGCGTCCCGCGAGTGCCGGGACAGCAGCAGCATCGGCAGCCCCACGTCGGTGCCGAGCAGTTGCGCCTCGCGCGGGGTCGACAGCGAGGTCTCGATGGTCTCGTCGGCCTCCGCGAGGTGGACGCCGTACACCTCGGCGAGCGCCGTGTAGAGCGACGGACACGTGGTCAGGCACCGGCGCAGACCGGGGAAGCGCCGTACGGACAGGTGGGTCGTCTCGATCGCCATCGGGTCGCCGCCGGCCAGCCGCAGCCGCTCGACGCGCAGCACCCGCTCGCCGGTGGCGATGCCGAGCAGCCCCGCGAGCTTCTCGTCCGCCGGGACCTCGCCGACGTCCAGCATCTGCGAGCCCGGCGTCAGGCCCTGGGCGCGCATGTCCTCGGTGTGCGAGGTGAGCTGGAGGGTGCGGTACAGCTTCGGCTGGGCGACGAAGGTTCCCTTGCCCTGGATCCGGTCGAGGCGGCCTTCACCGACGAGTTCCTGGAGCGCCTGGCGGACGGTGGTCCGGGAGGTGTCGAACCGGACGGCGAGCAGGCGTTCCGCGGGCATGGCCGAGCCGGGCTGCAGCGCCTCGGCCATGCTGAGCAGCCGCTGCTTGATCCGGTAGTACTTCGGCACGCGCGCGGTGCGGCCGGACGCCCCCCTGTGCGGCTGGGCGCTGCTGACGTCGGTGGTCATGCCTGCCTTCCCGGCTGTGTCGATGGGCTCCCGTTATAGCGACCAACTGCCCTATGGTCTAGTCCAACTGAACCGCCCGGGCGAATGGTGCGGAATGCGGACGGACGCGCTCCGGTGACTTTCTCGTAACGGCCGGGACCGGCTTTCCGGACCACCCTTGACACTCAAAAAGGTCTAGGCCAAGCTCCACCGTACTGGTCTACACCATTAGTGGCCAGGTCCCGAGCCCTACGTGCAACAGCGTCGTGCGCAGGTCACCGCAGAGGGCGTGGGGGGTTAGTGGCATCCCTGAGGAGGGTGACGTGAAGCGCAAGCTTGCGGCCGCGATCGTGATCGCGGGCATGATGGTCTCCGTGTCGGCGTGCGGCGGGGACGACGGCGACGACAGCGGCAAGAACGCGGGACCGGACAGCTTCAAGGGCCAGACGCTCACGGTCTGGGCCATGGACGGCTCGACGCCGGACCAGTGGGTCAAGGACGTGACGGCCGCGTTCGAGAAGAAGACCGGCGCCAAGCTGAAGTTCGAGACGCAGAAGTGGGACGGGATCCAGCAGAAGATCACCACGGCGCTCTCCGAGTCCAACCCGCCGGACGTGCTGGAGGTCGGCAACACCCAGACCCCCGCCTACGCGGCCACCGGCGGCCTCGCGGACCTGAGCGACCTCAAGCAGCAGATCGGCACCGACTGGACACCGTCGGTCTCGCAGTCCTCCGTCTACGAGGGCAAGCAGTACGCCGCTCCCTGGTACTTCGCCAACCGCGTGGTCATCTACAACAAGAAGATCTGGGCCAAGGCCGGCATCAAGGACACCCCGAAGACCCGGGACGAGTTCTTCAAGGACCTCGACACCATCGGCAAGAAGACCGACGCCGAGCCGATCTACCTGCCCGGCCAGAACTGGTACTTCTTCGACGGCCTGACCATCGGCCAGGGCGCCGACCTGGTGAAGAAGGACGGCGACAAGTACGTCTCCAACCTCGCCGACGCGAAGGTCGCCAAGGCCATGGAGATCTACAAGAAGTACGCCTCCTACTCCAAGGCCCCCAAGGACAAGGACGAGGCCACCCCGCAGCAGGCGGAGATCTTCGCCAAGGGCAAGACCGGCGCCTTCATCGGCATGGGCTGGGAGGCCGGCACCGCCGTCCAGGCCAACAAGGCCATCGAGAAGGACCTCGGCTACTTCACCATCCCCGGTGAGACCGCCGACAAGCCCGAGAGCGTCTTCCTCGGCGGCTCCAACCTCGCCGTCGCGCAGGGCAGCAAGAAGCAGGCCCTGGCCGAGGAGTTCCTGAAGATCGCCCTGTCCGACCAGTACGAGGGCGAACTGGCCAAGCTCAACGGCGTCATCCCGAACAAGAAGTCGCTGGAGACCAACCTCAAGGGCAACGCCGTCGCAGAGGCCGCCGCTCCGGGCGCCGCGGTCGGCGGCACCACCCCGCTGATCCCCGAGTGGGGCGCGGTGGAGAACGCCCCGAACCCGATCAAGTCCTACATGACGGCCGTGCTCAACGGTAAGTCCCCGGCGGACGCCGCCAAGCAGGTCGAGGGCGAGATCAACAAGCGCCTGGCCCAGCAGAACTAGACCCGTGCCGGGGGCGCCGCGCGGCGCCCCCGGCCCACGCCTGCGCCGTGCCACGGGCACGGCCATGGTTTCGTACGGCCACGGAAGAGATGGCAACTCATGTCAGTGCAGACCCGAGGCACGGACACGGCCGGGGAGCCCGCTGTCCGCAAGGCCCCGGTGCCGGCCCCGCCGCGAGGCGGCGACCGCACCCCCGGGGCCCCGTCCCGGCGGCACGCCGCCGCCCCCTACCTGCTCCTGCTGCCCGCACTGCTGGCCACCGTGGTGCTGCTCGGCTGGCCCCTGGTCAAGAACGGCCTGCTGTCGTTCCAGAACCTCAACCCGCGCCAGCTCATCCAGCACCTCACCGAGTGGAACGGCGTCGACAACTACCGCGAGGTGCTGACCGGCCAGGACTTCTGGCACGTCGTCGAGCGCACCGTCGTCTTCACCGCCGTCAACGTCGTACTGATCATGGCGGTCGGCACCCTGGTCGGGCTGCTGCTGGCCCGGCTCGGCAAGAGGATGCGGCTGCTGCTGATGGTGGGCCTGGTCCTGGCCTGGGCGATGCCCTACGTCGCCGCCACCACCGTCTACCAGTGGCTGTTCGCCCAGCGCTTCGGTGTCGTCAACTGGGTCCTGGACAGGCTCGGCTGGCACTCCATGGCCGACTACAACTGGCTGGGCACCCAGACCTCCACGTACTTCGTGATCATCCTGCTGCTCGTGTGGCAGTCGGTCCCGTTCGTCGCGATCAACCTGTACGCCGCCACCACCACCATCCCCAAGGAGCTGTACGAGGCCGCGTCCCTGGACGGCGCCGGCGGCTGGAAGAGCTTCACCTCGGTGACCCTGCCCTTCCTGCGGCCCTTCCTCTACGCCACGACCTTCCTCGAAGTCATCTGGATCTTCAAGGCGTTCACCCAGGTCTTCGCGATCAACGAGGGCGGCCCCGACCGGCTCACCGAGACCCTGCCGGTCTACGCATACGTCGAGGGCGTCGGCAACCAGCACTTCGGTGTCGGTGCCGCGATCTCCTTCCTCACCATCGTGGCGCTCCTCGTCATCACCTCGTACTACCTCCGCATGGTGCTCAAGCAAGAGGAGGACGAGCTGTGAAGCGCTCGATCTTCGGCCGCTTCTGGCCCAACGCGACCGCCGTCATCCTCTTCGCCGGCTTCGCGTTCCCCGTGTACTGGATGTTCGCCACGGCCTTCAAGCCGACCGGCGACATCATCGCCGAGAACCCGGTGTGGTTCCCGACCGACGTCACCTTCAGCCACTTCAAGAAGGCGGTCGACGCCGACCACTTCTGGACGCTGGTCGTCAACTCCGTGACCGTCACGGTCCTGTCGGTCGTCTTCTCCCTCGTCATCGCCCTGTTCGCGGCCTTCGCGCTCGCCCGGATGCGGTTCCGGGGCCGGCGCGGGCTCATCGTGACGTTCATGCTGGCGCAGATGGCCCCCTGGGAGGTCATGATCATCGCCATCTACATGCTCGTCCGCGACAACGACATGCTCAACAGCCTGGTCCCGCTCACCGTCTTCTACACGGTGATGGTGCTCCCGCTGACCGTCCTGACGCTGCGCGGCTACGTGGCCGCCGTGCCCAAGGACCTGGAGGAGGCGGCCATGGTCGACGGCTGCACCCGCGGGCAGGCCTTCGTGCGCGTCATCTTCCCGCTGCTGGCCCCCGGTCTGATGGCGACCTCGCTGTTCGGGTTCATCACCGCCTGGAACGAGTTCCCGCTCGTCCTGATCCTCAACAAGGACGTCGAGAAGCAGACGCTGCCGCTGTGGCTGTCGCAGTTCCAGACCGCCTTCGGGGACGACTGGGGGGCCACGATGGCCGCCTCGTCCCTGTTCGCGCTGCCCATCCTGATCGTCTTCATCCTCCTGCAACGCAAGGCTGTCAGCGGTCTGACCGACGGCGCCGTGAAGGGATGACCGGCCGATGACCACACTCGCCACCACCGCGTCCGGCAGCGGTTCCGCCGCGGGCGACAGCCTCACCCGCGACGCCCTCGCGGTGCTGCAGCCGGGCTTCGACGGCACCACCGCGCCCGACTGGGTGCGCCGCCGCATCGGCGAAGGCCTCGCCTCCGTCGCCCTGTTCGGCCGTAACGTCGTCAGCGAGGACCAGGTCACCGCGCTCACCGCCCAGCTGCGGGCGGAGCGGGACGATCTGCTGGTCGCCATCGACGAGGAGAGCGGCGACGTCACACGCCTGGACGTGCGCACCGGCTCCGCCTTCCCCGGCAACCACGCCCTCGGCGCCGTCGACGACCCCGCCCTCACCCGGGCCGTCGCCCGCGAGCTGGGCCGGCGCCTGGCGGCCTGCGGCGTCAACTTCGACTGGGCGCCCTCCGCCGACGTCAACGCCAACCCCGACAACCCCGTGATCGGCGTCCGCTCCTTCGGCGCGAGCACCGACCTGGTCGCCCGGCACACCGCCGCGTGGGTCGAGGGCCTGCAGTCCACCGGTGTCGCCGCGTGCACCAAGCACTTCCCGGGCCACGGCGACACCAACGTCGACTCCCACCACGCCGTACCGCGCATCGACGTCGACGCCGACACCCTCCACGAGCGCGAACTGCCGCCCTTCCGGGCGGCGATCGCCGCCGGCACCCGGGCCGTCATGAGCGCGCACATCCTCGTGCCCGCCCTCGACCCCGACCGCCCCGGCACCCTCTCCCGCCGCATCCTCACCGAACTGCTGCGCGAGGAACTCGGCTACCAGGGCCTGATCGTCACCGACGGCATGGAGATGCGCGCCATCTCCGGCACCTACGGCCTGGAGCACGGCGTCGTCCTCGCGATCGCGGCCGGCGCCGACGCCATCTGCGTGGGCGGCGGACTGTGCGACGAGGGCACCGTGCTCGGCCTGCGCGACGCGCTCGTGGCCGCCGTACGCTCCGGTGACCTGCCCGAGGAACGGCTCGCCGACGCCGCCGCCCGGGTGCGCCGGCTGGCCCGCTGGACCGCCGGGGCACGCGAGCGGGCGGACCACACCGAGCCGGATCCGGCGATCGGCCTGGTCGCGGCCCGCCGCGCCCTCACCGTGACCCGCACCGGCGCCGCCGCGCCCGTCACCGGACCGGTGTTCGTCGCCCGGTTCGCCCCGGAGGCCAACATCGCCGTCGGCGACGAGACCCCGTGGGGCGTGGCCGCCGAGCTGCAACGGCTGCTGCCCGGAACCGCCGCCGGCTCCTTCACCGGCTCCGGAGCGGGCACCGAGGCCCTCGCCGCCGCCGACGGGCGCCGGATCGTCGCCGTGGTCCGCGACGAACACCGGCACGACTGGATGCGCGCCGCCCTCGACACCCTGCTCGCCGCCCGGCCCGACACCGTCGTGGTCGAGATGGGCCTGCCCCAGGCACCGCCGCGCGGCACCCCGCACATCGCCACCTACGGCGCCGCCCGGGTCTGCGGGACGGCGGCGGCCGAGGCCGTCGTCGCCGGCTGACCGACCGGCCCACCGGCCGCCCGCCCCTCCCCGCGGGCGGCCTCCTCCTTCCCGCCCGTCGCCGACGCCGTCACGGTCTTCGCCGGCGGCCCGGCCCCCGGGACGCCGGCTTGGCCTGCCGGGTGAGCGTGCTCACCTCCTCGGCGTCGAGTACGTGCTCGCCGTACAGGTCCTGCAGCCAGTTGGTCTGGTAGACGGTGTCCAGGTAGCGCTCGCCGAGGTCCGGCGCGATGGCCACCGCGGTCAGGCCGCGTGTGTCGTGCCGGGCCAGCCAGTCCGTGGCACCGCTGACCACCGTGCCCGTGGAACCGCCGAACAGGAAGCCGTGCCGGGCCATGCGGTGGCACGTGCGGATGGTGTCCGTCTCCTCCACCCGCAGCACCTCGTCCACGTAGGACTCGTCGAGCAGCGGCGGACGCATGCTCATGCCCAGGCCGGGGATCATCCGGCGGCCCGGTTCGCCGCCGAACGCCACCGAGCCCACGCTGTCCACGGCGACGATCCGCACCGGCCGCCGCCACTCGCGGAACCAGCGGGCGCAGCCCATCAGCGTTCCCGTGGTGCCCGCCCCGACGAACAGGACGTCCAGTTCCGGGAACTGGGCGGCGATCTCCGGGGCCGTCGTCCGGTAGTGCGCCCGCCAGTTGCCCGCGTTGGTGTACTGACTGAGCCACACGTACCGGGGGTCGGAGGCGCACAGCCCACGGACGTAGTCGATCCGCTTGCCCAGGAAACCGCCGTTGGAGTCCAGGTCGGCGACGATGTGCACCTCGCTGCCGAGGGCCTCCATCAGCAGCCTGGTCGACAGGTTGCAGCGGGAGTCCGTCACACACAGGAACCGGTATCCCTTGCTCGCGGCGATCACGCTGAGTGCGACGCCCAGGTTCCCGGACGAGGACTCGACGAGGACGGAGTCCGGCGTCAGGGCGCCGTCCCGCTCGGCGCTCTCCACCATCTCGTTCGCGGCCTTCAGCTTGATGGAACCGGCGAAGTTGAAGCCCTCGCACTTCAGGAAGAGGGGCTGGCCGCAGACCGACTCGAGGTCGACGAAGAGGCGCCCCTCGTTGAAGGCGTAGGGAGCGGATATGACAGGCACGGCGGACCTCCTGGTGCCGGGCGGAGGAGAACGGCCTCAGCCGTACCGGCGCAGTTCGTGGAAGAAGTCGTCGATGAGGTGCAGGTGCCCCGCCCGGGCCACCTCGTCGTAGACGTATGTGCCGACGGCGAGATCGAGCACGCCCAGTCCGAAGGGCGAGAAGACCACCGTGCGGTCGGCCGGGGGCGCGGCCCGCCCGAGCATCACGTCGTTCAGGGTCCCGTTCAGGAAGTCACGGTTCCCGGTGAGCTGTTCGACGAGGTGGGGGGAGGTGTCGGCCTTCAGGCAGTGCTCGACGTCGTCGACGAAGTTGGCCGAGTCGAGCAGGATCTCGGGGGCGAGGTCCCGCAGGGACACGTGCAGGACCAGGGGGTGGTGGGCGAACCAGGACGGGTCGGTGACGTGCGGCCGGCCGGCGACGGTGGCGAAGACCACCAGATCGCTGGAGCGGACCAGGTCCCCGGCGCTGTCGTGGACGGTGACCTCCGCCTCGGCGCCGGTCTGGCGCAGGTAGTCGCCGAAGCCGGTGGCGCTGCCCGCGGACACGTCGTGCACGCCGATCGCGTCGAAGTCCCAGCCCGTGCGGTGCAGGAAGGTGTGGATGTAGCGGGCGATCAGGCCGGTGCCGAAGAAACCGACCCGGCGGGGGCGGGGCCGGCCGCGGCTGAGGCAGTCGGCCGCCAGCGCCGCGGACGCCGCGGTCCTGGTCGCGCTGATGACGGAGCTCTCCAGGCAGGCGAACGGGTAGCCCGTGTCGTGGTCGTTGAGGATCAGCACCGCGGAGGCCCGCGGCAGCCCGGCGTCCACGTTCTCCGGGAAACTGGAGATCCACTTCACGCCGTCCACGCCGACCGGGCCGCCGAGGGAGGCGGGCAGCGCGATGATCCGTGCCGTGGGCCGGTCGGGGAAACGCAGGAAGTACGACGGCGGGTTGACCGTGTCCCCCGCGCCGTGCAGCCGGTAGGTGGCGGCGACCAGCTCCACGAGCTCCCGTTCCCGCCCGCTCAGGGCCTGCTGCACCTGCCGGCCGGAGATGACGGCGAACGAGGGCACCGGGGCCCCCTCGGGCCGGGCGGGCCGGGCCGTGGTCTGCAGCACGTCGGTCATCGTTCGCTCGCCTCCACCGCCGGGCAGTCGTCGGCGGGCCGCCGGGGCTCGGCCATGCCGACCAGCACCTGCCGGTCCCCGGTGTACGGCTCCCTGCTGTGCGCGGTACGGATGTTGTCCACGAGCAGCAGGTCACCGGCCTGCCACGGCTCACGTCGGGTGTGCTCCTCGTAGGTGCCGTTGAGTACCTGGACGACGTCCTCGCCGATGGGACTGCCGTCCCCGTAGCGGGTGTTGAAGGGCAGCCCGTCCTCGCCGTACTCGTCGACCAGGTACTCGCGCACCTCCGGGGCCAGCGTCCACTCGTTGAGGAAGGCGATCTGGTTGAACCAGCAGCGCCGTCCCGTGAGCGGGTGCCGCACGACGGCGCTGCGGCGCTGCTCGGTACGGAGCGAACCGTCCGGCCGCCAGGTGAAGTCGATGGCGTGCGCCCGGCAGTAGCGCTCGATCTCGGCGCGGTCGTCGGTACCGAAGGACTCCGCCAGCGACGCCCCGATCTCGTCGTTGTAGCTGCGGGTCAGCAGCCAGCCCTCGCGCTCGAACCGTTCGGTCAGCCCGGTGGGCAGCGCCCGCAGGACCTGCTCGGCGTCGGCCACCGCGGTGGCCCCGCCCTGGCCGGGCGCGGTCAGGCACGCGAACAGCATCAGTCCGGGGACCTCCAGCCGGTAACTCAGCTCGTGGTGCATGCACATCGGCTGGTTGGCCGGCCAGGCCGTGGAGGAGTACAGCCCCTCTGCGTGGGCCTCCCGCGGCGCGAAGGCCTCCCGCTCCGCCATCAGCCCGCTCCCGCCGGCCAGCCGCGCGAAGGCGGCGCCGACCTGGTCCGCGTCGCGCAGTCCGAGACCCCGGACGAGCAGCGCCCCGTGCTCGGCGACCTGCGCGCGCAGCGCCTCGCGGCACTCGGCCGCCCACCTCGGCACGTCATCGGGCGGATCGACGTCCAGCGTCGCGGGTCTGTCCGGGCGCAGCGTCACGTCGAGCGGTGCTGCCAGGGATGAGGACGGCATCTCGGTTTCCTTTCGGTCGCCCCCTCGATGGATCCACGGGGGTTCAGCGGGAGGCCAGCGGTACGCCGCCGGCGCTCAGGACGGCCCGCGCCGCCTCGGCCGGACGGGTGCGCAGGAAGTAGTGGCCCCCATCGGCCAGTTCGTGCAGGTCGACGTGGTCGGCCACGAGCAGCCAGTCGCGGTGCCGCCGGGTGTGGCCGGCCGTGTGCGGGTCGTCGGCGGCGACGACCACCGACACCGGCGCGGAAAGCTTCACCGGCGGCGGCGCCTGGAGCAGGGCGCGGAAGTAGCGGTGCGCGCCCGCGCAGTCGTGCCGGTAGGCGGCACCGATGCGCTCGGCGTGCCGCGCGTTCAGCTCCGCGAGTTCCGGGTAGCCGCTGTCCGCGGTCAGCCGCGCCGCGATCTCCGCGTCGCCCAGGCCCGCCAGCTCGTCGGCGGCGGCGCCCCGTTCGGCGGCGGTGCCGAGCAGTTGCGCACCGACGAACACCCTCGTCACCCGCACGCCGCGCTCCTGGAGCCGTCTGGCCGTCTCCAGGGCCGGCGCGGCGCCCGAGGAGTGGCCCCACAGCATGACCCCGGTCAGGCCGCGCTCCGTGATCTCGCCGGCGACCCGCTCGGCCAGCTCCGTGATCGACGCGAACGGCTCGCGCTCCGCCGTCAGGTCGTGCCCGGGCAGGTCCACCGCGAGGACCGCCGGGCCGCTGCCCGCCAGCGCGTCCGCCAGCGGCCGGTAGTTGACGGCGTTGCCGCCCGCGTAGGGGAAGCACACCAGTGCCTGCTCCGGCGCACCGCGCCCTTCCGACAGGGGCTGCAGCAGCTCCGTGCGCCGCCGTGCGCCGTCCTCCAGGAGGGCGGCGAGATCGGCGAGGACCGGATGCCGGGTGATGTCCTTCAGCGACACCGCGCGGTCGAGGGCGAGGGTGAGTTTGACGGCCGTCAGGGAGGTGCCCCCGGAGTCGAAGAAGTGGTCCGTCCGGCGGATCCCGTGCTCGGGCACGCCCAGGAGTCCGGCCCAGGCGGCCGCCAGTCTCCGTTCGGCCGGGCTGAGTTCGCCCGCGCCGTCGCGCGTGTCGGCGGCGGCCGGCGCCGTCCGGCCGGCCAGCCGGGTCAGCGCCTTGCGGTCGGTCTTGCCGTTGGCGGTCAGCGGCAGGCTGTCCTGCCAGTGGAAGGCCGAGGGGACCATGTAGGCGGGCAGCACCGCCGCCAGCGCCTCGCGCAGCACCTCCGGCTGCTCGCGCCTGCCGGTGTGGAAGGCGATCAGATGCCTGCTCCCGTCGCCCCGCTCGGTGACGACGACCGCGCCGTCGCGCACGCCGTCCACCCGCAGCAGGGCGTTCTCGACCTCACCGATCTCGATCCGGAAGCCCCGGATCTTCACCTGGCTGTCCCGGCGGCCCAGGAACTCCAGCTTGCCGCCGGGGTGCCAGCGGCCCCAGTCACCGCCCAGGTACAGCCGTTCACCGGGCCGGTAGGGGTCCGCGCGGTAGGCCTCACGGGTCCGCTCGGGATCGTTGACGTACCCCCGGCCCACGCAGACGCCGGAGAACGCGATCAGCCCCGGGGCGCCCAGGGGGACCAGCGACAGCTGCTCGTCGACGACGTAGACGCGCACGTTGTTCACCGCGTGCCCGAGCAGCACACGGTCGGGCACGCCGTCCAGGATCTCGTGGTTGGTGTCGTCCGAAGTCTCCGTCAGACCGTAGGCGTTGAGCAGCCTGATGCCCGGCTGCACCGCGAACCAGCGCTGCACCAGCTCCCGTTTCAGCGCCTCACCGGTCACCGACACACAGCGCAGGTCCGGCAGCGCGCGGGGGTGCCGCTCCAGGTAGGAGACCACGACCTCCAGGTACGAGGGCACGACCTGCGCCACACCCACCCGGTCGCGTACCAGCGTGTCGACGAAGCGCTCCACGTCCACGACGACGTCCTGGCCGACCAGCACGGTCCGCCCGCCGACCAGCAGCGCCGACACCAGCTGCCACAGCGAGATGTCGAAGCACTGCGGCGCCGTCTGCGCCACCACGGTCCCCTCGCCGATCCCCAGGTCGTCGATCTTCGCGTGGAGATGGTTGAGCATGCCCGCGTGCTCGCACATCGCCCCCTTGGGCTCACCGGTGGAGCCGGAGGTGAAGTAGATGTAGGCCAGCTGGTTCGCGTCGACCCGCACACCCGGATCGCTGTCCGGGTGCCGTTCCGCGTACGCCGTCCCGACCAGCAGCTTCTCGGCCCCCGGCACGGCGGCCAGCGCCTCGTCGAGGGACTTGGTGCTGCCGGACTCGGCCAGGACCAGCCGGCACCCCGCGCGCGACAGCGTGGCCGCGATGCGGCTCGCCGGGAAGTGCGGCTCGATCGGCAGGTAGACGCCGCCCGCCTTGAACACGGCGAGCGTCGCGGCCAGCCAGTCGAGGTTGCGTTCGGTGACGACGGCGACGACGTCCTCCCGGCCCAGCCCGCGCTCCAGAAGCGCCCGCGCCAGCCGGTTGGCGCGCGCGTTGAGCTCCGCGTACGTCCACTCCCGCTCGCCGTGGACCGCCGCCACCGCCCGCGGGTGGGCCCGTACGCGCCGCTCGAACAGCTCGTGCGCCCGCACGTCGGGCAGCGGGCGGTCGGGGCCGGCCAGCCCTTCGAGCTGCTCCCGCACCTCGTCGGCCGACAGCAGGCTCTGCCGGGCGTGGCCGGCGTCCGGGCCGGCCGTCATGAGCCGCAGCGCCGTCAGGTGGTAGCCGCCGATCCGGGCCGCGCTCCCCGCGTCCAGCACGTCCGTGCGGTAGCGCAGGCGCAGCACCAGCCGTCCGCCCCGGTCCGACCAGCGCACGTGCAGGACACCGGCGTCGGCGGGCGCCTCCCCGGCTCCCAGGGGGCCGAACACCACCTCGTACGGCGGCTCGGTCAGCCCCAGTTCCTCCCGCAGCCGTGCCACGGGGAACTCGCGGTGCGCCAGCACCGCCGCCTCGGCCCGTTCGGCGGCCGACAGCAGGGCGTGCCAGGAGTCCGGGGGGACGGCCACCCGGCACGGCAGCGGCTCGCCGCGCACCCCGGCGGTGTACCCCGTCACCACCTCCTGCTCGCCGGACAGCGCCGCCAGCACCTTGGCGTGCGCCGCCAGCAGCAGCGCGCTGATCGGCACGCCCGAGCGCCGCACCAGTTCCCGTACGGCGTCCGTCACGTCGTCCGGGACCGGCGCCTCCTGCTCGGCCGTTCCCGCGGCGGGCTCCCGCGTCCACCGCGGCACGGGGGTGACGCCACCGGCCCTCAGCACACGGCTCCAGAACTCCCGGTCCGTATCCACGCGCGTCTCCATCGAACGGCCTTCCTCAGCTCTTGTGCGCCGTAGCGGCGTCGACTGCCGTGAGGGCCCGGTCCGGGCCGCCGGGCAGGCCGGCGGCCTCCGGCATCTCCACGGCCGGATTGCCACCCCAGTGCGCGCCCGGGGGAACTTCCTCGCCTTTCATCAGGAAGGAGTCGGCCGCCAGCACCGAGCCGTCGCCGAGGGTCACGCCGTAGTGCACGTGCGCGCCGACGCCCAGGGTGCAGCCGGCGCCGAGCGCGGTGCTGTCGGACTTGAACGTGCCGTCCTCCTGCGAGTGGCACTGGATCTTGCTGCCGGCGTTGAGGGTGCACTCGTCGCCGATGACGGTGAGGGTGCGTTCGGTCAGGTAGCAGCCGTCGTCGAACACCCTCCTGCCGATGCGCACGCCCAGCATGCGCCAGACGAGGGCCTTGAACGGCGTTCCGTTGAAGACGTTGAGGTAGTGGTCCGGAACCTTCCACAGCCTCTCGTGCGCCCAGAACTCCGGGTCGTAGATGGAGCACAACCGGGGACGCAGCCTGCGGAACGACGTGATGCAGCGCTCCACCAGGACGTAGTACGCGGTGGAGAACGCGAGCGTCACCGCCAGGTACAGGGCGATCACCACGTGCCCGACCACGCCGTACAGGTCCACGGAGGCGAGGGCCAGCAGGGTGAGTACGAAGACCTGCACCCAGCGCACGAACAGCATCAGGGCCATCGACCGGAGGTTGTAGCGGTTCTTCGCGGCGAGCCGGCGGCGCAACGTGTCGCCCGTCCGGAGATGGTCGAACCGTGCGTCGCGGTCCACCGAGCGCGGGATCTCGAAGCACGGCGAACCGAGCAGTCCCACCCCTTCGCGGACCTCGCCGTCGAGGGGAATCAGCACCTTCGTGGCGAGCAGGCAGTTCTCGCCCGTCCTGCCGCCCACGGGATAGGCGATGTTGTTGCCCAGGAAGTTGCGCGGTCCGATGGACACCCGCGACAGGCGGAAGGACGTGCTGGAGAAGTCCGCGTTGGCCACGGAGAGCCCGTCGGCCACCATCGTGCCGCTGCCCACGGTGACCAGCAGAGGGGTCTCGTGCTGCATCTCGGTGCCGAAGTTCGACCCGGTCTGCTCGACGTGTGACAGGTCGTATCCGAGTCCGCGCAGGTAGTGCACGACATAGGAGCTGTCACCGAAGAGCCACGCGAAGAACTTGATGTTCGTCAGCCGTGCCGTGACCCGGTGCAGCGTGTAGTGCACTCCGTAGAGCGGGTAGACCCGGCCGGGCCTGACCACCAGGCCCAGCAGCCGCGGAACGGCGCAGACGACCACGAGGCCCCCGACGAGGAAGCCGAGGAACAGCACCAGGGACAGCAGCAGCGCGTCGGAGATCAGCTCCGGCCGCGACAGCGCGGCGGTCTGCGGGTCGAGCCGCTTGCCGATCGCCGGTACCCCGGTGAACAGCATGTACATTCCGCCGACGGCCAGCGGTACGTACAGGAAGAGCAGCTGCAGCAGGGTGACGGTACCGAACCAGACCCGGCGCGCCGTGCCGCACCTGGCCGGCTCCACCCGCACGTGGTCGACCCGCGTGGGCTCCGCGGGGGACCCGTGCCAGCGCTCGCCGGCCGGGACCGCCTGCGCGCGGTGCAGGGCCGAGGAGTGCCCGAGCTGTGCTCCGTCGCCCATCGAGGTGTCGATGTCCAGCACGGTCTTCTCGCCGACGAACACATCACGGCCGAGCGTGATCCGGCCGGTCTGGATACGCCCCGCGCGGGCCCGGTAACCGAGCAGGAAGGCGTCCTTGCGGATCACCGTGCCCGACCCGATCGTCAGCAGGTCGGTGCAGACCGGGACGGTGCGGGACAGGATGGTGACCCCCCTGCCGATCCGTGCGCCGAGGGCGCGCAGGTACAGCACGTACAGCGGCGTCCCGACGAGGAACACCATCGGGTTGGCGTGCAGCAGCACCTTGACGAGCCAGAAGCGCGCGTACGCCAGGCCCCACAGGGGGAACTCGCCCGGCTTCCACCGGCCGACGAGCAGCCATTTCGCGAGGACGGGGAACACGCACAGGGCGATGAACCCGGTGCCGCCGAAGAGCAGCGACCGCAGATAGATGCCGGCGGGCCCGCTGCCGGCGGCGACCCACTCGTAGCCGCGGGCGGTGACGAACCCGGAGACCAGGGAGTAGCTCAGGAACACCAGGAGCTGGAACGTCCCGCACAGGAAGTGGTGCAGCCGGCTCGTGCCGGCCGCGGGTTCCGGTGACGGCACGGGCGTGGGAGCCGCCGTGGAGCCGGCCGCCTCGGCGGAGGCGGGGGCGGCCTGGGCGAGAGCCGCCGCGAGGCCGCGGATGGTGGGGTGCCGGTAGATGTCCCGCATCGAGGGGGACGGCAGGTCGGGCCGCTTGCGCACCCGGGCGCAGAACTGGGCCATGACCAGGGAATTGGCACCGAGATCGGAGAAGAAGTGGCTGTCGGCCGGGACCTCGTCGACACCCACCACCTCGGCCAGGACAGCCGCGAGCTCTCGCTCGGTCCCGCTCCCGGCCGCGCCGCTCGCGCTCATGGTGACGGCAGGTTCGTCCCGTCCGGTTATGTGGACCTGGGATGACTGCTCCACCATGCGAACTCCCCGGTTGCTCTGATCACCGATGCCACGATCAGTCTGGCCAGGCAGGCACGGGGTTGCCACTTACGGGCCGTTTACCGGACTTGCGGGAAACAGCCGATAAGTCGGAATAGCCTGAGGTCAGGCGGACGCCGACACGCCGTGCAATCACTCGAACGGCGGCCACTCGGGCAGGCCCGGGACGCGCCCGGCGGGGCCGCGCCGGGCGCGGGCGGCGGAACGGGGAGACGGCCCGCCACCTGGGGTGACGGGCCGTCGTGGGGTGTGCCGGGCGGCGGTCAGGCGTCGCGCACCGGGCCGCGCGCCGTCAGCTTGTCGCACACCTGGGAGCCGCTCATCGCGCGCCACTGCCACTCCAGGGCGTCGCGGGTGTTGGGGCCGTAGACGCCGTCGGCGGTGAGGTGCAGGGAGCTCTGGACCTGCTTCAGCGCCGTCTCCGTCTTCGCGCCGAAGACGCCGTCGAAGCCGCCGGTGTCCTTGCGGTAGCAGTAGTTCAGGGTCACCTGCAGCGCGTAGACGGCGTCGTTGGAGGCGCCGCGGCGCAGCGTGCAGAAGTTCGTTCCGCGCAGTCCGACGGTCGGGACGTCGGTGTAGTAACCGTGCGTGTCGTAGTACTTGGTCGTGGTGCTGCACCCCGAAGTGGCGGCCTGGGCCGAAGGGCCGGTGATGACGAGGCCGGCGGTGAGGGCGGTCAGGGCGCCGAGGCACGCGAGAGCACGCTTCATGATGGGATTCCCCCCGAAGTAGTGTTGCGCCGCAGGTCAGGCGGCGGCTGACAACTTATCAGCAATGGCCGGAAGATGATCACCGGATCGGATCCGCTCTCACAGCCCGAGGCTGAACCAGGTCGTCTTCCCCTCGTCCCGGGAGCGGACGCCCCAGTCGTCGGCGAGTGCGCGGACCAGGAGCAGACCGCGGCCGGACTCGTCGTCCTCCGTCGCCTGGCGGGGCTGGGGCAGGTGCAGGCTGCGGTCGCTGATCTCCACCGTCAGCGCGGTGTCCGTGCGGCACACGTGCACGCCGATCGGCCCCTGCGCGTGCTGCACGGCGTTGGTGAGGACCTCGGAGAGCAGCAGGAGAGCGTCGTCCGCGGCCCGTGCGCAGTCCCAGGCCTTCAGCGCCTCGCCCAGGAAGGCGCGGCCGGCCCGGACGGACTCGGCGGTGGCGGGCAGGTCCGTGGCGACCGTGGCCAGGGGAGCCGCGGGCAGCTGGGTCAGCAACAGCGTGACGTCGTCGTGCCCGTCCGCGTCCGGGAGCAGCGTGGACAGGACGTGGTCGGCGGCGGCCTCCAGGTCCGGTGGCGTGTCGGGGAGCTTGTCGAGCGCGGTGATCAGCTGGGTGAGCTGGTCCTCGATGTCGGTGCCCGGGCTCTCGACGAGACCGTCGGTGTACAGCACGAGGGTGGCGCCGGGCGCGACCGTGGTGCAGCGCTGCTCGTAGATCACACCGCCGACGCCGAGGGGGGCGTTCACGGGCGCCGGAAGCACCTGGGCGTTCTGGCCGGGGGCGGTGACGAGGACCGGCAGGTGGCCGGCGGAACACATCGTCACCTCTCCCGTGTCGGCGGCGATCACCAGGTAGCAGCAGGTGACCAGCTGGTCGGGGACGTCGAGATCGGCGACGACGCTCTCCAGCGTCTGCATCAGCCGCCGCGGCTGCACTCCCGTCTTCGCCAGCGCGTGTGCGGCCGAACGCAGTTGCCCCATGACCGCGGCGGCCTCCAGGCCGCGGCCCATCACGTCGCCGATCAGCACCCCCACCCGGCCGGCGCCCAGCGGGATCAGGTCGAACCAGTCCCCGCCCACGCCCGCGCCCTGCGTCGCCGGGCGGTACCGGCTGGCGGTGGCGAGGCCGGGAATGGCGGGTGGTGTGCCCATGAGACTGCGCTGCAGCGTGAGGGCGATGTGCCGCTGCTGCTCGTAGAGTTCCGTCAGTTCGGCCTCGGCGCGCTTGCGGTCGCTGATGTCCCGGACTATCGCGCAGGCTCCGACGACCTTGCCGCCCCGGCCCCGGGTCGGCCACAGGGTGACGTCCACGTCCAGCAGTGCCCCGGAACGGGTGACCCGCAGCGTCTCGAAGTGCTCGACCTTCTCGCCCCGGCGCAGTCGCTTCAGCAACGCCGTTATCTCGTGACGGCGTTCGGGCGGTGCCAGGACGGACACGTGCTGCCCCAGCACCTCGTCCGCCGTGAACCCGTACAACCGCTGGGCCGCCGCGTTCCAGTAGGTGATGTGCCCGTCGAGGGTCTTGGCGAGAATGGCGTCCTGCGAGGACTCGACGAGCGCGGCGAGTTCGTTGATGCGCTCCTCGGCGGCCTTGCGTTCGCTGACGTCGCGTACGGCGGCGGAGACGAGGAGGCCGTCGGCGG
>NZ_BMUE01000026.1 GCF_014650035.1 Streptomyces lucensis JCM 4490
CGGCGCCCGCTCCGGCTCCGGCACCTGCGCCGCCGCCGGCACCCGCTCCGGCTCCGGCACCTGCGCCGCCGCCGGCACCCGCTCCGGCTCCGGCTCCGGCGCCCGCTCCGGCTCCGGCACCTGCGCCGCCGCCGGCTCCTGCACCGGCTCCGGCTCCGGCGCCCGCTCCTGCTCCGGCACCTGCGCCGCCGCCGGCTCCCGCTCCGGCTCCGGCTCCTGCTCCTGCTCCGGCACCTGCGCCGCCGCCGGTTCTGGCGCCTGTGCCACGGTGCTTCTTCGGCTGGTTGTGACGCTGGCCCTGGTTCTGGCCCTGGCCTTGACCCTGGGCGTGTTGCACGGCGGGGTTCGGCGGGGGCGGGGGTGCTTCTTGGGCCGCCAGCGCGGTACCTGGCATCAGGGCAGTGCCCCCTGCCAGAGCGGCTGAGGTGGCCAACATGGCCAGCCGCCTCTTCAGAGAAGAAAGGTTGGTGAAAGTCATAGGAATCCCTCGGACGGTAAGCCGTGCCGATGAGGACCCTGATGACCACACGGCACGGATCATCCCCGATATGCACAAGGGGGGCTGATTCCACTGAGATCCGGTGGATGTAACCCATGCTCCCCCAAGGGGCTGGGCTTGACAAACGGAACCAAGGTATTTGCGGCGCTCAACTGACGTTCTGTTGTGTGACTATGCCTGTCCGCTTACGAGTCGTCCGGGCGGCGTCCCCTTCCCCTCTGACGCAGGCTCAACATGTCACGTGCGATCCGTGGTTGCCCGGCCTCGCGCGACCGTCGGTTCCAACGGCCCGTACATCATGCTCGATTGCGGTGACGTGTGCGGCGGCAAGCAGAAGCCGGAGGCCGGCTCTCCCGTGCTGGGAAAGCCGGCCTCCGGCCACAGGCGGCCCGGGCGAGCGGTCACCCGCTGGCGCCCGGGGCGATATCACACGTCGAAGTACAGCTCGAACTCGTGCGGGTGCGGGCGCAGCTGGAGCGGGGCGATCTCGTTGGTGCGCTTGAAGTCGATCCACGTCTCGATCAGGTCGGACGTGAAGACGTCGCCCTGGAGGAGGAACTCGTGGTCGGCCTCGAGCGCGTCGAGCACGGCGCCGAGCGAGGTCGGGACCTGGGCGACGTTCGCGTGCTCCTCGGGAGCCAGCTCGTACAGGTCCTTGTCGATCGGCTCGGCCGGCTCGATCTTGTTCTTGATGCCGTCCAGGCCCGCCAGCAGCAGGGCGGAGAAGGCCAGGTACGGGTTGCCGGAGGAGTCCGGGGCGCGGAACTCGACGCGCTTGGCCTTCGGGTTGGAGCCGGTGATCGGGATACGCATGGCCGCGGAGCGGTTGCGCTGCGAGTACACCAGGTTGATCGGCGCCTCGAAGCCCGGCACCAGGCGGTGGTACGAGTTCACCGTCGGGTTGGTGAAGGCCAGCAGCGACGGGGCGTGCTTCAGGATGCCGCCGATGTAGTAGCGGGCGGTGTCCGACAGGCCCGCGTAACCGGCCTCGTCGTAGAACAGCGGGTCGCCGTTGCTCCACAGCGACTGGTGCACGTGCATGCCCGAGCCGTTGTCGCCGAAGATCGGCTTCGGCATGAAGGTGGCGGTCTTGCCGTTGCGCCAGGCCACGTTCTTCACGATGTACTTGAAGAGCTGCAGGTCGTCGGCGGCGGCGAGCAGGGTGTTGAACTTGTAGTTGATCTCCGCCTGGCCGGCGGTGCCCACCTCGTGGTGCTGCCGCTCGACCTTGAGGCCCTGCTTGTCCAGCTCCAGGGACATCTCGGCGCGCAGGTCGGCGAAGTGGTCGACCGGCGGGACCGGGAAGTAGCCGCCCTTGTAGCGGACCTTGTACCCGCGGTTGTTCTCCAGGGCGCCGGTGTTCCAGGCACCCGCCTCGGAGTCGATGTGGTAGAAGGACTCGTTCGCGCCGGTCGAGAAGCGGACCGAGTCGAAGACGTAGAACTCGGCCTCGGGGCCGAAGTAGGCGGTGTCGGCGATACCGGTCGACGCCAGGTACGCCTCGGCCTTCTTCGCCACGTTGCGCGGGTCACGGGAGTACTGCTCGCCGGTGATCGGGTCGTGGATGAAGAAGTTGATGTTGAGCGTCTTGTCCCGGCGGAACGGGTCGATGCGCGCGGTGGACAGGTCGGGGCGCAGGGCCATGTCCGACTCGTGGATGGCCTGGAAACCGCGGATCGACGACCCGTCGAAGGCCTGCTCGTCGTCGGGGTCGAACGCCTCCGCGGGCAACGTGAAGTGCTGCATGACGCCCGGCAGGTCGCAGAAGCGGACGTCGACGAACTTGACGTCCTCGTCCGCGATGTACTTCTTGGCCTCGTCGGCGTTCTGGAACATCCAGCTCCTCCTACTCCCGACCGTCCGCGCCGGGGTGGTAGATCGTTCGTGCGGCCAGTGCGGTGGCACACGCTGGTCTCGACCCTAGGGACGGGTGATTTCTCTGGCGTGACCCGTTTGTTTCGCAGAAGTTAACCGGCCACGTTTCCACCGTAGCCCCGACACACCCCTGCGCGTAGTGCCCGAAACCGGGCGCAGTACCGTGGTCGGGTGGACAACAGGCAGGCAATCGGATCGTGGCTCTCCGGCCCCCGCGCGGCCATGGAAGAGGCCGGTGCCGACTTCGGATACCGCGGCGAGCAGCTCGGTCTCCCCGAGGAGGGGCCGAACTCGATCGCACGGCCCGGGCGGCGGCTCGGCGCACTCGCCGTGGACTGGGCGCTGTGCGTCCTGATCGCATACAGCCTGATCACTCATGGCTACAGCCCCGCTACCAGCAACTGGGCACTCGGCGTCTTCTTCGCCCTGAGCGTCCTGACCGTCGGCACGGTCGGCTCCACCCCGGGCAAGCGCCTCTTCGGGGTACGGGTCGTCGCCCTGGAGACCGGCACGGTCAGCCCGGGGCGCGCGCTGCTGCGCACGGTCCTGCTGTGCCTCGCGATCCCGGCCCTGGTCTGGGACCGCGACGGCCGCGGCCTGCACGACCGGCTCGCGAAGACGATCGAGGTCCGCATCTGAGGAGGCGTCCGCGTCTGGCGGCGTCCGTATCCGCGGTGACCCGCCTCTGAGGTGACGTCCGCGTGACTCACCCGATGTGACGTCCGCGTCCGGCACGCTGCGGCGCAGGCCCCCGCACCGCCCGGTGCGGGGGCCTGCGCCGTCCCGTGCGAGGGGTGCGGCGCTCAGCGCGTGTGCAGCAGCGCCCCGAGGACCTCCCGCAGCTCGGCCTCCGGGTCCGGTACGGCACCGGGCGCCCGCCAGGCCACGAACCCGTCCGGCCGCACCAGCACCGCCCCGTCGGCCGTGGTGCCGTGCGCCGCCGCCCAGTCGTCGCCGTCCTGCTCACAGGTCAGCTCGGCCTCCGCCCCCGCACCGACGCGGTAGGCCTCCAGCGGTACGCCGTCCGTGCCGGCGATGCGGCGGGCGGCGGTGTGCCAGGCGGTGCCCGCGGCCGAGCCGGCGTCGCAGAGCAGCACCGGGGAACGCTCGTAGAGGTCGATCGTGGAGAGCCGTTCGCCCGCGCGGCGCAGCCACAGGTGGGGTGCCCTGGTGCCCGGCTCCCCGGTCAGGTGCACCCCGTCGGGCACGACCGGCCGTTCCGGGTCGGCGCCGAGGACGGCGCCCTCCGGGTAGCGGTAGCCGAGGACGACGTTGAGGATGCCGCCGCGCTTGCCGGCGCCGACGCCGGGTGCGGGGGCGAAGCCGGGGTGGCTGTGCTCCACCGAGCGGGCCGAGGCGCGGGCGCTGGTGGCCAGGGCGACGGGCCGGCGCTCGGTGTCGTAGGTGCCGAGCAGGCCGGGTCCGGCCCAGCCGCCGAGGACGGCGGCCAGCTTCCAGGCCAGGTTGTGGGCGTCCTGGATGCCGGTGTTCGAGCCGAAGGCGCCGGTCGGGGACATCTCGTGCGCCGAGTCGCCGGCGAGGAAGACCCGGTCGGCCGCGTACCGCTCGGCGACGCGTTCGGCGGCGCGCCAGGACGCCTTTCCGGTGATCTCCACGTCCAGGTCGGGGACGCCGACGGCGTGCCGGATGTGCCGCCGCAGCCGTTCCTCGGTGAACTCCTCCAGGGTCTCGCCGTGCTCCGGGTGCCAGGGGGCGTGGAAGACCCAGTTCTCCCGGTTGTCGACGGGCAGCAGGGCGCCGTCGGCCCCGGGGTCGGTGAGGTAGCAGCAGATGAAGCGCCGGTCGCCGACGACGTCGGCGAGCAGCTTGGAGCGGAAGGTGACGCTCACGTTGGCGAAGAGGTCGCCGGGGCCGCTCTGCCCGATGCCGAGCCGGCCGCGGACGGGGCTGCGCGGGCCGTCGGCCGCGACCAGGTAGTCGGCGCGGACCGTGTAGAGCCGGTCGCTGTCGCGGTCGCGGACGTACGCCGTCACTCCTTCGGGGTCCTGTGCGAAGGACTCCAGCTCGTGGAAGTACCGCAGGTCGCCGCCGAGTGCCCGGGCCCCCTTCAGCAGCACCGGTTCCAGGTCGTTCTGGCTGCACAGGCACCACGCGGTGGGGCTGAACCGGGCGAGCCCGCCGCCGGGGTCGATCTCCTTGAACAGCCACTCCCCGGCGTCCCCGGCCAGGGTCGGGGTCTGCAGGATGCCGTGGTTGTCCGCGAGGAGCGAGGCCGCCGTCTTGATGTCGGGCTCGACGCCGGCCACCCGGAACAGCTCCATCGTCCGCACGTTGTTGCCGCGGCCGCGCGGGTGGATCGAGGTCCCGGAGTGCCGCTCTACGAGCATGTGGCGCACGCCGAGACGGCCCAGGAAGAGGGAGAGGGACAGGCCCACCAGAGAGCCGCCCACGACGAGGACGGGGACCTGGTGATCGGCTTTCTGCTGCATCAAGGACTCCTGAGGCAGGGCTGGGGATGAGGGGGTGCTGGAAAGTGCATGCCCTCTGGGAGGGGTTCCGCGTGCTCAATCACCCGCGTGGTTCACGCGAGTCGCGCGCGTCCGGGGACCGGCACAGGATCAAGAAGCGCTGACGTCGCGTCATCGGCGGCCGGCGTCCGCCTCTGCCCCCGTGAAGGAGATGTGCGCAGCATGACCACCACGACCGAAAAGGTTTCCCAGCAGCCGGCGCGGCAGGTGTCGACGAAGGTCTCCCAGTCCGTGTTCGACGGATCCCGCCTGCGGGTCGTCCTCCTGGTGGACGTACACGACGGCGCCCAGCAGCAGTTCCTGGAGGCCTACGAGCAACTGTGCAACCAGGTCGCCTCGGTGCCCGGACACGTCAGCGACCAGTTGTGCCAGTCCATCGAGAACCCCTCCCAGTGGCTCATCACCAGCGAGTGGGAGAGCGCGCCGCCGTTCCTCGCCTGGGTGAACAGCGAGGAGCACGTGCGGATGGTGGAGCCGCTGCACAGCTGCGTGCGGGACACCCGCTCGCTGCGGTTCCACGTCGTCCGCGAGACCGGCGGCGATGCCGCCGCGGCCACCGCGGCACAGCGCCGGCTCCAGGCGTCCCCGAGGATCGGCGACGGCGTCATCCGGCACGCGCTCACCTTCACGGTGAAGCCGGGCAGCGAGCCGCAGGTCGCGAAGATCCTCGCGGACTACGCCTCGCCCGAGGCCCGCGTCGACGACAGCACCCGGCTGATGCGCACCTCCCTGTTCATGCACGGCAACCGGGTCGTACGGGCCATCGAGGTGCGCGGCGACCTGCTCGCGGCGCTGCGCCACGTCGCCCGGCAGCCGGAGGTGCGGGCCGTCGAGGAGGCCCTCAACCCGTACCTGGAGCAGGAGCGGGACCTGAACGACCAGGAGTCCGCACGCGTGTTCTTCACCCGGGCGGCGCTCCCGGCCGTCCACCACGTCAGCGCGGCGGAGCGGCCCGAGGGCGAGCGGCACGCGCTGTACTACCCGGCCCGGCCGGGCCTGGGGATGCAGCTGGCGGAGCTGCTCGCCCGGCAGGACGAGGAGGCGGCCGAGAAGCCGGGCAGCCCGGTCCTGCGCAGCACGATCTTCCAGCGCGACGACGTCGTCGTACGGCTGGTCGACGTGCGCCCCGGCCCGGACGCCGACGCGGCCCTGCCGAAGTCGGGGCTCGCGGCCCCGGTGCGGGCCCTGCTGGACGGCGGCGCCGTCCGCATGGAGCTCATCACCGACCGCCGGTCACCGGCCGCCTGACCCGACCGGACGCAGCACACCCACGGAGGAACGTCGTGATCAAACCCCTTCCGAAGATCGTGGACCTCAGCGAGGTCGAGCCCAACACCCGGCGCGGCGGTGATCTGCGCGCCATGCTCACCCCGGCCACGGTGGGCTCCACCAGCGGCTTCATGGGCGTGGCCATCGTGCGGCCGGGTGACCGCATCGCCGAGCACTACCACCCGTACTCCGAGGAGTTCGTCTACGTCGTGTGCGGGCAGCTGGAGGTGGACCTGGACGGCGAGCCGCACCCGCTGCGGCCCGAGCAGGGGCTGATGATTCCCATCAACATGCGGCACCGCTTCCGCAACGTGGGGAACGTGGAGGCGCGGATCGTCTTCCACCTGGGCCCGCTGGCCCCGCGCCCCAACCTCGGCCACGTCGACACGGAGGAGACGGTCGCCGTCGCCGCCGAGCCGGCCCGGCGGGACCAGGTCCCGTCATGACCCGGCGCGTGGCGGTCACCGGCATAGGCGTGGTGGCCCCGGGCGGCATCGGCGTGCCGGCGTTCTGGGATCTGCTCGCCGAGGGCCGTACCGCGACGCGGGGCATCACGTTCTTCGACCCGTCCGGGCTGCGGTCCCGGATCGCCGCCGAGTGCGACTTCGACCCCGCCGCGCACGGCCTGGACGCCGAGGAGATCGAGCGGGCGGACCGGTACATACAGTTCGCGCTGGTCGCCGGCGCGGAGGCGGTACGGGACTCGGGTCTCGACCTCGGCCGGGAGGATCCCTGGCGGGTCGGGGTCTCCCTGGGCACCGCCGTCGGCGGCACCACCCGGCTGGAGCACGACTACGTGCTCGTCAGCCACCGCGGGCAGCGCTGGGACGTCGACCACGGCGAGGCCGAGCCGCAGCTGCACCGGGCGTTCTCGCCGAGCACCGTGGCCTCCGCGGTGGCGGAACGGTTCGGCGCCCAGGGTCCCGTCCAGACCGTCTCCACCGGCTGCACCTCCGGCCTGGACGCCGTCGGGTACGCCTTCCACACCGTCCAGGAGGGCCGGGCCGACATCTGCATCGCGGGGGCGTCGGACTCCCCGATCTCCCCGATCACCATGGCCTGCTTCGACGCGATCAAGGCCACGTCGCCGAACAACGACGACCCCGCGCACGCCTCCCGGCCCTTCGACAACAACCGTGACGGCTTCGTCATGGGCGAGGGCGGCGCGGTGCTCGTGCTGGAGGAACTGGAGCACGCCCGGGCCCGCGGCGCCCACGTGTACTGCGAGTTCGGCGGCTACGCCACCTTCGGCAACGCCTACCACATGACGGGCCTGACCAAGGAGGGCCTGGAGATGGCCCGCGCCATATCGACGGCCCTGGACCAGTCCCGGCTCGACCCGACGGCGATCGACTACGTCAACGCGCACGGCTCCGGCACCCGGCAGAACGACCGCCACGAGACGGCCGCCGTGAAGCGGGCTCTGGGCCACCACGCCTACGACACCCCGATGAGCTCCATCAAGTCCATGGTGGGGCACTCCCTCGGGGCGATCGGCGCCATCGAACTGGTCGCCTGCGTGCTGGCCCTGACCAGGCAGGTCGTACCGCCGACCGCGAACTACGAGATCCCCGACCCCGAATGCGACCTGGACTACGTCCCGCGTGTCGCCCGCGAACGGAAGCTGGACAGCGTGCTCTCCGTGGGCAGCGGATTCGGCGGATTCCAGTCCGCGGTGATCCTGACCCGGCCGAGGGAGTGAGGACACGATGAGCGAACCGAAGGACCGGCGCGCGGCCGTCACCGGCATCGGGGTGGTCGCGCCCAACGGCACCAGCACCGACACCTTCTGGAAGGCCACCCAGGAGGGCGTCAGCGTCCTCGACCGGGTCACCCGCGAGGGCTGCGAGCACCTTCCGCTGAAGGTGGCCGGTGAGGTCCGCGCCTTCGACCCGGCCGCGACGATCGAGGAGCGCTTCCTCGTCCAGACCGACCGGTTCACGCACTACGCCATGGCCGCGGCCGACCTGGCGCTGGACGACGCCCGGCTCCGGCAGGCCGACACCCCCGACGCGCCGTACTCCATCGGCGTGGTCACCGCCGCCGGCTCCGGCGGCGGCGAGTTCGGCCAGCGCGAACTGCAGCGACTGTGGGGCAAGGGCAGCCGGTTCGTCGGGCCGTACCAGTCCATCGCCTGGTTCTACGCAGCGAGCACGGGCCAGGTGTCCATCCGCCGCGGCTTCAAGGGCCCCTGCTCGGTCGTCGCCTCCGACGAGGCCGGCGGCCTGGACGCCCTCGCGCACGCGGCACGGGCGGTCAGGCGCGGCACCGACGTGATCGTGGCGGGCTCCACCGAGGCGCCGCTCGCGCCGTACTCGGTGGTCTGCCAGCTCGGTTACGAGGAGCTGAGCCGGGAGGCGGATCCGTCCCGGGCGTACCGCCCGTTCACGGACGCGGCCTGCGGGTTCGTGCCGGCCGAGGGCGGCGCGATGCTCGTGGTGGAGGCGGCGGGCACCGCCCGGGAACGCGGCGCCGAGGTACGGGCCGTCGTCGCCGGGCACGGGGCCACCTTCACCGGGGCCTCCCGCTGGGAGCGGTCCCGGGAGGGCCTGGCCCAGGCCATCCGGCGGGCCCTGCGGGAGGCCGACTGCGCGCCCGAGGAGGTCGACGTCGTCTTCGCCGACGCCCTCGGGGTGCCGGAGGCGGACCGGGCCGAGGCGCTGGCGCTCGCCGACGCCCTCGGCCGGCACGGCACCCGGGTCCCGGTCACGGCACCGAAGACCGGGACCGGCCGGGGGTACTGCGCGGCCCCCGTGCTGGACACCGCGGCGGCCGTGCTCGCGATGGAGCACGGCCTGATCCCGCCGACGCCGAACGTCTTCGACGTCTGCCACGACCTCGACCTCGTCACCGGCCGCGCCCGGGTCGCCGAAGTGCGGACGGCACTGGTGCTCAGCCGCGGGCTCATGGGGTCGAACTCGGCGCTGGTGCTGCGGCACGGCGCCGCGCAGTGAGCAGTGAGCACAGCAAAGGAGGAAGCACATGCCCCAGATCACCGTGGAAGAACTCGCCGCGCTGATGAAGAAGGCCGCCGGGGTCACCGTCAGCCCGCAGCAGCTCCAGGACAAGCCGGACACCGGCTTCGACGTCCTCGGCGTCGACTCGCTGGGCCTGCTCGGGATCGTCGGCGAGCTGGAGAACGCGCACGGCACCCCGATGCCGGTCGACGCGGAGCGCTGCAAGACGCCCCAGCAGTTCCTCAACCTCGTCAACACCACCCTGATGGCAGGAGCCTGAGATGGCAGGACACACCCGCAACGAGATCACCATCGCCGCCCCGCTGGATCTGGTCTGGGACATGACCAACGACCTGGAACGCTGGCCCCAGCTGTTCAGCGAGTACGCGTCGGTGGAGGTGCTCAAGAAGGAGGGCGCCAGGACGACGTTCCGGCTGACCATGCACCCGGACGACAACGGCACCGTCTGGAGCTGGGTCTCCGAGCGCGAGCCGGACCGCGAGAGCCTGACCGTCAGGGCGCGCCGGGTCGAGACCGGGCCGTTCGCCCACATGGACATCCACTGGAGCTACGAGGAGGTCCCCGCCGGCACCCGGATGGTCTGGACGCAGGACTTCGCGATGAAGCCGGACGCCCCGGTCGACGACGACTGGATGACCGACAACATCAACAGGAACTCCAAGGTCCAGATGGCCCTGATCCGGGACAAGATCGAGAAGGCGGCCGCCGGTCACCGGCCCGCCCCGGCGCTGGCCGACTGAGCCGGACGACAGGAGAAGAGACCGTGCACCAGGCCCTGATCGTCGCCCGCATGGCCCCGGGTTCCGCCCCCGACATCGCGAAGGTGTTCGCGGAGTCCGACCGGGGAGAGCTGCCGCACCTCGTGGGCGTCGTGCGGCGCAGCCTCTTCCAGTTCGGCGATGTGTACATGCACCTCATCGAGTCCGAGCGCGAGCCGGGACCGGCCATCGCCAAGATCACCTCGCACCCCGAGTTCAGGGGGGTCAGCGAGCGCCTCTCGGCGTACGTCAGCGCGTACGACCCGGAGACCTGGCGGTCCCCGAAGGACGCGATGGCGCAGCGCTTCTACGTCTGGGAGCGCGACGCCCACGCCTGATCCGCCGTCCGGCCACCGGTGCCGGGTCCGCGTCCGACGCGGGCCCGGCACCGGTGTTCTCCGGGGGTGTCCTCTCACACGGGGACGATGCAGTCGAACGCGTGCAGGTAGGGGTTGACGGGCCGGATGTCGCCGACGGCCAGCCCGGCGGCCTTCAGCCGTCCGGTCATGCTGTCGGTGGTGTGCTTGGCCCCGCCGACGTTCAGGAGCAGCAGCAGGTCCATGGCGGTGCTGAACCGCATCGACGGGGTGTCGTCCACGAGGTTCTCGATGACCACGACCCGGGCGCCGGGGCCGCCCGCCTCGACGACGTTGCGCAGCAGTCGGGCCGTGGACTCGTCGTCCCACTCCAGGATGTTCTTGATGACGTAGACGTCGGCCTCGACCGGCACGGACTCGCGGACGTCGCCGGGCACGATGCGGACCCGCCCGGCGAGGTCGCCGCCCGTGCGCAGCCGCGGCACGGCGTTCTCCACGACCCGCGGCAGATCGAGCAGGAAGCCGCGCATCGCCGGGTACTTGTCGAGCAGGCTCGCGACCACGTGCCCCTGGCCGCCGCCGATGTCCGCGACGGACGAGGCACCGGACAGGTCCAGCAGGGCGGCGACGTCGCGGGCCGACTGCTCGCTGGAGGTCGTCATCGCCCGGTTGAAGACGTCCGCCGACTCGGGGGCGTCCTCGTTCAGGTAGACGAAGAACTCCTTGCCGTAGAGGTCCTCGACGACGTTGCGGCCGGTGCGCACCGCCTCGTCCAGCTTCGGCCAGGCGTCCCAGGTCCACGGCTCGGTGCACCACAGGGAGATGTAGCGCAGGCTGTTCGGGTCGTCCTCGCGCAGCAGCCGGGACATCTCCGTGTGGACGAACGTCCCGTCGGCCCGCTCGGCGAAGACGCCGTAGCAGGACAGGGCGCGCAGCAGCCGGCGCAGCGGCCCCGGCTCGGTCTTCACCGCGGCCGCTAGGTCCCGCGCGCTCATGGGGGTGTCGCCGAGCGCGTCGGCGACACCCAGCCGGGCGGCCGCGCGGACGGCGGCGGCGCAGGCCGCGCCGAACACGAGCTCCCGCAGCCGCATGGACGGCGGAGGGGAGGGGGGTGCGTCCTGCGCGAGCGGAGCGGAGATCCCGGTGGATGGTGCGGTCATGTGCCGCCTTCCTTCCTTGCGTGGGTCGGGTTACGGCCGTCCGGTCAGCACAGGCCCGAGGGCTTGGAGGCCCGGCAGGAGTTGCCGCCGAAGGCGTTGCCGCTCTTGGCGGCCTCCTGGTCCACCAGGTCCGCCGGGGAGTTGTCCCGCAGGTGGTTGCCGGTGATCCGGTTCCGCTCGCTGGTGACGCCCACGAAGCTCTTGAACAGGACGATGCCGCCGGACAGCGGGGACCTGCCGGAGTGGCCGGTCACCACGTTCCCCGTCACCAAAGCCTTCTCGGTGCCGGTCAGGACGATGCCGGAGCCCTGCAGATAGGGCAGCCGGGCGGTCTTCGGGCAGTACTTGTTGTTCCGCTCGACGTCGTTGCGGCTGACGGTCAGGGCGCCCGCCTTCGGCTTGTTCTCGTCGCCCACGACGAACACGCCGGCGCAGTTGCCGGTGACGAGGTTGCGGGTCACGGTGAGGTTGCGCAGCCGGCGTACGGTGATGCCGATCCGGTTGCCCTCCAGGCGGTTGCGCACCACCAGCGTGCCCTTGGTGTCCCGGGCGCCTTCCTCGGCCTTCACGTTGTTGGCGAGGAACAGGCCTGCGTCGCCGTTGCGCCGGGCGATGTTGTCCCGGAAGAGGCCGCGGGTGGAGTGCTCCTGGGCGATGCCCCACTGCCCGTTGTCGTCGGCCGTCACCCGCTGCACGGTCAGCCGGTCGGTCCCCATGGACCACACGCCCATCCTGGAGAAGCCGGTCACCTTCAGGTCGGCGACGGTGACGCGCTCCAGGGCGGTGTTCTTGGCGCCGATCACGCAGACGCCGTTGCCGCCCTCCTCACAGCTGACGGTGGCCTTGGCGGCGGGCGGCGCGGACTTGGTCTTCTTCTTCTTGACCGGTTTGATCACCGTGCGGTCGCCCTCGCCGCGCAGGGTCAGTCCGGGCGTCTTCACCGTGACGCTCTCGCGGTAGGTGCCGGCCAGCACGAACACCGTGTCGCCGGGCCGGGCGGCGTTCACGGCCTTCTGGATCGACTCACCGGGATGCACGACGTGGATCCGGTGGGCGGCCGACGCCGGAGCGGTGCCGGCGAGCGCGCCGACGAGGACCGTCGTGCATGCGAGGTACGTAATATGGCGTTTTGTCACATTCCGAAGGCTAAGAGCCCATGAGCCGACAACCGGCCGGATGCTCCGTTCGGCGGCGTGTCATCCGGGCCGGCCCTCGTACCCCGGGAAGTGCGGCTCAGCGGCCCTTCGGCATCCGCATGCCCTTGGGCATGGGGCCCTTCGGCACCGGCATGTTGCTCATCAGGTCGCCCAGAGCGCGCAGCCGGTCGTTGGTGGCGGTCACCTGGGGGCCGGTCAGCACGCGCGGGAACTTGAGCATGGTCGTGCGCAGCTTCTTCAGCTCGACCTGGCCCTCGCCGGTGCCGACGATGAGGTCGTGGACCGGGACGTCCGCGACGATGCGGTTCATCTTCTTCTTCTCGGCGGCCAGCAGGCTCTTCACCCGGTTCGGGTTGCCCTCGGCGACCAGCACGATGCCGGCCTTGCCGACCGCCCGGTGCACGACGTCCTGGCTGCGGTTCATCGCCACCGCCGGAGTCGTCGTCCAGCCCCGGCCGATGTTGTCCAGCACGGCCGCCGCGGCGCCCGGCTGTCCCTCCATCTGGCCGAAGGCGGCCCGCTCGGCCCGGCGGCCGAACACGATCGCCGTCGCCAGCAGGGCGATCAGCAGGCCGAAGACGCCCAGGTAGATCGGGTGGTCGATCAAGAAGCCGATCGCGAGGAAGACACCGAGGGTGCCGATGCCGACGGCCGCGAGTACAAGACCGATCTTCTTGTCGGCCTTGCGGGTCATCTTGTACGTGAGGGCGATCTGCTTCAGTCGCCCTGCGTTCGCGGCGTCCGCCGCGGTTTCCTGCCTCGCCATGCCACGAAGTCTACGTGCCTCCGGAGGCGAGGACGACGCCAGTGCCGGGTGTGCGGGGCCTCAGGGGCGGGTGGCGGCCTGGTCCAGGACGCGCTGCGCCTCGACCCGGTCCTTGGCCCGGCGGCGGTCCTCCAGTACGGAGGTCCAGGCGTTGCGGCGGGCGGTGCGCTGACCGCCGCTCATGAGCAGGGATTCGACGGCGCGCAACGCGCCGGTGATGGACGGGATGGCGGTGGCGCGGGTGCCGTTCGGCATTACTTCGTTGACGGGCGCGGCCTGCATGGTCGAGGTCCCCCCTCGGTCCGGGTGTACAGGGCGTGATACCAGAGTCACTGATTGGTGTTACCAGGGCGTGACCGGCCGGTCAAACGCCCGTGAAGCCGTGCTGTGGAGTGCGGGAACGCCGACGCGGCCCCGAGGGGCGCCCTCATCAGGGAGGACGGTCGGGACCGCGTCGTCTCGGCCATTACTGGCCGGTAGTTTCTTGTGCGCGAATTCACACGCTCGGCTCACACCGCCTGGGTGGCGATGAAGTCCCCCCGCTTCTCGACGGCCATCCGGTACAGCCGCCCGGCGCGGTACGAGGAGCGGACCAGCGGGCCGGACATGACCCCGGAGAAGCCGATCCGCTCGGCCTCCTCCTTCAGCTCCACGAACTCCTGCGGCTTCACCCAGCGCTCCACCGGGTGGTGCCGGACGGAGGGGCGCAGGTACTGGGTGATGGTGATCAGCTCGCAGCCCGCGTCGTGCAGCTGCCGGAGCGCGTCGACGACCTCCTCGCGGGTCTCGCCCATGCCGAGGATCAGGTTGGACTTGGTGACCAGGCCGAAGTCGCGGGCCTCGGTGATGACCTTCAGGGAGCGCTCGTAGCGGAAGCCGGGACGGATGCGCTTGAAGATGCGCGGGACCGTCTCCACGTTGTGCGCGAAGACCTCCGGGCGGGAGGAGAAGACCTCGGCGAGCTGCTCGGGGACCGCGTTGAAGTCGGGGGCCAGCAGTTCGACCTTGGTGCGGCCGCCCTCGCGGTCCGCCGTCTGCGCGTGGATCTGGCGCACGGTCTCCGCGTACAGCCAGGCGCCGCCGTCCTCCAGGTCGTCGCGGGCGACGCCGGTGATGGTGGCGTAGTTCAGGTCCATGGTGACCACGGACTCGCCCACGCGGCGCGGCTCGTCCCGGTCCAGGGCCTGAGGCCTGCCGGTGTCGATCTGGCAGAAGTCGCAGCGCCGGGTGCACTGGTCGCCGCCGATGAGGAAGGTCGCCTCGCGGTCCTCCCAGCACTCGTAGATGTTCGGGCAGCCCGCTTCCTGGCAGACCGTGTGCAGGCCCTCGCTCTTCACGAGGTTCTGCATCTTCGTGTACTCGGGACCCATTTTCGCCCGGGTCTTGATCCACTCGGGCTTGCGCTCGATGGGGGTCTGGCTGTTGCGGACCTCCAGGCGCAGCATCTTGCGTCCGTCGGGTGAGACTGCGGACACGACCGGCTCCCTGTAGCTTCGATTCCTCGGCGTACACCAGAGTACGCCCGTATTACCTGAGCCCTACCGGTGAGGCCGACCTCACGGCCGCAGGGCGCATTCCCCCGATCAGGCGGACGCCGTCTCGACGGCGCGCGGCCTGAGGTCCGCGTTCTCCAGGATCTCCCGCAGGTGCTTCTCCACCACCGGCAGGACCTCCTCCACCGTGACGTCCCGGCCCAGCTCGCCCGCCAGCGAGGCGACCCCGGCGTCCCGGATGCCGCACGGGATGATCCGGTCGAACCACTTGTTGTCGGGGTTCACGTTCAGCGAGAACCCGTGCATCGTGACGCCCTTGGCGACCCGGATGCCGATGGCGGCGAGCTTGCGGTCCTCGCGGCGCTGGCCGGCGTTGGAGGGGGCGTACTCCGGGCCGTTCAGCCGGGGGTCGAACTCCTCGTCGTGCAGGCGCGGGTCGAGGTCGAGCGAGAGCCCGCCGAGGGCCGGCCGCCGCTCGACCGGATCGCCGAGCACCCACACCCCGCTGCGTCCCTCGACCCGGGTGGTCTCCACGCCGAACTCGGCGCAGGTGCGGATCAGGGCCTCTTCCAGGCGCCGTACGTGGGCGACCACGTCCACCGGACGCGGGAGCTTCTGGATCGGGTAGCCCACCAGCTGGCCGGGGCCGTGCCAGGTGATCTTGCCGCCGCGGTCCACGTCGATGACCGGGGTGCCGTCCAGCGGGCGCTCGCTCTCCTCGGTGCGCCGGCCGGCCGTGTACACCGGGGGGTGCTCCAGGAGCAGGACGGTGTCCGGGACCTCGTCGGCGAACCGGGCGGCGTGCACCCGGCGCTGTTCGTCCCAGGCCTCCTGGTACTCGACGGCATCCGCACCGAACCCCATGCGGACGAACCGCAGTCCACTCACGGCAAGCGCCTCCCTCAGCGACCGGTGTCAGGCACGTAACGCGCCCACGCCACTGTACGTCCGATCGGCGTACGTCAGCCCTGCGGGCAATCCTCACACGATCGGATGAATGTACGGGCAAAGCCGCGTTCGCCTGCTCACTCTCCGCTACATTCGCGCCGTTCGTAAGGCCAAAAGGGCTGCTCGCACGCAATCCCGGCACTTCAGAAGGCCCGGTAGGCAGGAGACCGCACCGCAGATGACGGACCGACCCGCGCAGCGCACCCCCAACCGCCGGCTCGCCGCGCTCATCGCGGAGGCCGGGTTCTCCAACGCGGGTCTGGCCCGTCGCGTCGACCAGCTCGGCCTGGAACACGGGCTGGACCTCAGATACGACAAGACCTCCGTCACCCGCTGGCTGCGCGGGCAGCAGCCCCGGGGGACGACCCCCGCCCTGATCGCGGAGGTGTTCACCCGCCGGCTCGGGCGGCGGCTCACGGCCCAGGACCTCGGCCTGGACGCCTGTGCGCCGGTCTACGCGGGCCTGGAGTTCGCGGCGACCCCCGCGGAGGCCGTCGACATCGTCAGCGGGCTGTGGCGCAAGGACTCCGGCAGCCACGCCGAGCTACGCAAGATCGCCTTCACCCCGGCCGGGCTCGTCGTGCCCAGCCGGGACTGGCTGATCGGCAAGGCCGACGACAAGGTGGCCCGGGACGCGGTGCCCCGGGTGCCCGCGCAGGGCCGGCCCGGCGCGGCCAGGCCCCAGCCCCTCGCCCCGCCCCGGACCCGGGGACACACCGAGCGCCCCGCCGGCCAGCGGGTCACCGGCGGCGACATCAACGCGCTGCGCTCGGTCGGCGAGCTGTTCCGCACCCTCGACGACCGGTTCGGCGGCGGCCACGCCCGGCAGGCGCTGGTGCGCTACCTGGAGCACGAGTGCGAGCCGATGCTCCGCGGCAGCTACGACGAGCAGACCGGGCGCCGGCTGTTCGCCGCCGCCGCCGACCTGACCCGGCTCGCCGGCTGGACGTCGTACGACATCGCCGCGCACGGACTCGCCCAGCGCTACTTCGTCCAGGCCCTGCGGCTCGCCCAGGCGGCCGGCGACCGCGCCTACGGCTCGTACGTGCTGGTCACCATGAGCCGCCAGGCCGTCTACCTGGGCCACGGCAGGGAGGCGGTGCAGCTCGCCCGGGTCGCCCAGCAGGGGGCCGGCACCGGCGCCTCGCCGGTCGTCCAGGCGCTGCTGCACGCCTGTGAGGCGCGGGCGCAGGGCGTCCTGGGCGAGGTGCGGGCGTGCACCGCCGCGCTGGCCCGGGCCGAGCGCGCCCTGGAGGCGGCCCGGCCCGGTGACGAGGTGCCGTACTGGGCCCGGTTCTTCGACGAGGCGCAGCTCGCCGACGAGCTGGGGCACTGCCACCGTGACCTGCAGCAGTTCCGGGCCGCCGCGCAGCACGCCGAGCGCTCCCTCCAGCTGCGGGCGCCGTCCTACGCCCGCAGCAGGCTGTTCTGCCGGGTGGTCCTCGCCACCGCCCGGCTCGGCCTCGGCGAACTCGACCAGGCCTGCGCACTGGCCGCCGAGGCGGCGGGCCAGGCCGCGGAGATGCGCAGCGCCCGCGCGGTCGAGTACGTGAAGGACTTCGAGCGGCGCCTGGAGCCCTACCGGGACGCGGCACCGGTGAGGGGGTACCGGGAGAAGGTGGCGGCCCTGGGGTGAACACGCCGCCGCCGTCGCCCGGCAGGTCCGCCGGCTACGCCGCCCTCGGTACCGCCGGCGCCGGCTCGGCGCGGTTCAGGGAACCGGCCGCGCCCAGGTCCGCGAGGATCGCCGCCGCCGCCCGGTGGGCCGAGTGCAGGGCGCCCTGCACCGTGCTGGTGTCCCGGTGGTCCCCGCACACGTACAGGCCGGCCAGCAGCCGTACCGGCCGGCGCAGGTCGTGCGGCGGGCGCATCGCCGGCACGGCCTCGGGGGCGTGGTGCACGGCCAGCGTCTCCCAGCGGCGCGTCGAGGTGCCGTAGAGCCGGGAGAGCTGGATGCGGACGGCGGTGTCGACCCCCTCGGGCGGGGTGCCGAGCACGGTCGAGGAGATCAGCGCCCGGCCGCCCGGCGCCCGGCTCGGGTCCACGTTGCTGACCACCGCCGTGTGCGCCACCGGACCGCCGCGGTCGGCGTCCAGCAGCAGCGAGGTGCCGGTCCGCAGCACCGCCGCCGGATCGTCGGTGGTGTGGTGGAGCACGGTGACCGGGTGGAAGTCCGGCACCCTGAGTCCCGGCAGCAGCTCGGCCGCCGCCCGCGCGTCGGTCGCCAGCAGCACCGCGCGGCAGCGGATCTCCCCGTGCTCGGCGGTGGCCACCGAGGTCGTGGACACCGAGGTGACCCGCACCCCGGTGTGCACGGTGCCCGGCGGCAGGGTCCGGGCCAGCAGTTCCGGCAGCATCTCCGCCCCGCCCTCCGGCACGCACAGCCGTCCGCTCGCGAACGTGCGCAGGGCCAGATCGGCACACCGGCTGGAGGTGGTCAGCTCCGGGTCGGACAGCAGCGTGGCGAGCAGCGGCCGCAGGAAGCCCTCGACGGTGCGGACCGGCACCCCGCGCTGGGCCAGGGCCTGGGCGGCGGGCATCTCCGGGCGGGCCAGGATGCGCTCGACGGGGGTCGAGGCGATCCGGCCCAGCGCGGCGCCGAGGCGGGCCTGGTCGACCGCGCCGCCCACCGGCGTGCCGGACCGGCCGGGCGCGGCCGCCGCACCGCGGGGGGCGCTCGCCAGGGCGCGCACCACGTGTAGTGCGCCCCTTGTGCCCCCTCCGGCCGCCGGTGCGCCCGCGCGCTGGGTGCGCCCGTCACGGTGCAGCAGCACGCCGGGTGCGAACGGACGCAGGGTCAGGGTGTCCAGGCCGGGTGTCAGGCGCAGTTCGGAAAAGGCCGTGGACAGCAGCTGTGCCGTGCGGTCGAGCCGGAAGCCGTCGACCTTCTCGGTGGACATGCGGCCGCCCACGCAGTGGGCGGCCTCCAGGACGGCGGTCGCGATTCCTGCGCTGGTCAGCCGATGGGCCGCCGAGAGTCCGGCGATCCCGGCTCCCACGATGACGACGTCCACCTGGTACGCGGGCTCAAGCACGAGGCCCCTCCTGTGGTTGCGCGGCCGGTGGAGACGTGATGCCCCCGACCGGCCCCGGGGATACCCGAGTTCGGGTCGAGGTTAGGGCCGTGATCGGTCAGGAACAGTCGCGCATCAACAGGGCACGGTCGCATGGAGGTCGCATTCGGTCACAACAGGTCGCAGGAGGTTGCCGGTGTCCGTCACGCCGCGCGGATCGCCTCGTCGATGCCGGCGAACGCGAACCGGAACCCCGACTCCGACAGCCGCCTGGGCACCACCCGCTGGCTGCCCAGCACATCCCCGGCCAGCTCTCCCAGCGCCGCCCGCAGCACCGGCGCGGGCACCGGGAGCAGCGCGGGCCGGTGCAGCACCCGCGCCATCGCCTCGGTGATCTCACGGTTGGTCAGCGGCTGGGGCGCCGTCAGGTTGACGGGCCCGGACAGCGCTTCGTCGTCGATGAGGTGCCGGATCGCCGCGACCTCGTCGTGCAGCGCGATGTACGACCAGTACTGCCGGCCGTCGCCCAGGCGTCCCCCGAGCCCCGCCCGGAACAGCGGGAACAGCCGCCCCCAGGCCCCGCCGCCCCGCGCCACCACCAGCCCGGTGCGCGGGAACACCGTCCGCACGCCCGCCTCCCGCGCGGGTGCCGCCGCATCCTCCCACTCCACGCACAGCCGGGGCAGGAAGCCGTCGCCCGGCGGGGCGCTCTCGTCCACCACCCGGTCGCCGGTGTCGCCGTAGAAGCCGATCGCGCTGCCGTTCACGAACACCCGCGGCGGCCGCGGCAGCGCGGCCACCGCCTCCGCCAGCGTGGCCGTGCCCAGCACCCGGCTGTCCCGGATCAGCCGCTTGTACTCCGGTGTCCAGCGCCGGTCGCCGATCCCGGCCCCGGCCAGGTTGACCACCGCGTCACAGCCGACCAGCCCGGCCGCGTCCACGGAGCCCCGCTCGGGGTCCCAGCGGACCTCGTCCCGCCCCCGGGGTGCCCGGCGCACCAGCCGGACCACCTCGTGCCCGTCCGCGGTCAGGGACCGCACCAGGGCGCTGCCGATGAGACCGGACGCGCCGGCCACCACGATGCGTGAACGTTCCATGCCCCCAGCATGACCGCACAGCCCCCGATAAACCGGTGGGACGCCCGCGACGCCGGCCGTAGGGTGACCGACATGCCGGATCCGCAGATACGCAGCGCCCGCCCCGACGACGACGGCGAGCTGTCCGCCCTCGACCGGGCCACCTGGTCCCCCGTGCACGCGGTGACTCCCGAGCCGGAGCCGCCGTACCCGCCCTTCTTCGACGAGAGGCACAGTCCCGACGGCTACCTGGTGGCGGAGTCCGACGAGGGCCTCCTCGGCTACGTCAACATCGCCCACCCGACCCCGCTCGCCTCCAACGCGCACGTCCTGGCGATCCAGGGCCTCGCCGTCTCGGAGCAGGCACGCGGGCGCGGCGTCGGGCGCGCGCTGATCCGGGCCGCTGTGGAGGAGGCCCGCAGGCGGGGCGCGCGGCGTCTCACCCTGCGCGTGCTCGGGCACAACAAGCCGGCCCGCGCGCTCTACGAGTCCGAGGGCTTCACCGTCGAGGGCGTGCTGCCCGGGGAGTTCCACGTGGGCGGCGAGTACGTCGACGACGTCTTCATGGGCAGGAGCCTCTGAGGATCCCGCACCCGGGCGCGGTGCGTGGAGGCCGGTAACCGGTCCAGGTCAGAGGCCCTAGGAGTCGACCAGCTCGCCCGTGTCCACCGGGGCCGTCGCCGCGGCCGCGCGCCGGGCGTCGCCCGCGACCTCGGACGCCGTCAGCACGTAACCCGTCTCGGTGTCCGAGGTGGAGCGGGCGAACACCATCCCGAACACCCTGCCGTCCGTGGTCAGCAGCGGGCCGCCGGAGTTGCCCGGCCGGACCGTGGACCGGACCGAGTAGATCTCGCGGGTGACCGCGCGGGTGTTGTAGATGTTCTGGCCGGTCGCCCGTATCCGGTTCGCGACCGTCGCCGCCTGCAGGTTCAGGCTCCCGTCCTGCGGGTAGCCCGCCACCACCGCCGGGTTCCCGCGCACGGCGCTCGTGTCGAAGCGCAGCACCGGGGCGCGCAGCCCCGGCACGTACAGCACCGCCACGTCCCGGTCGGGGTCGAAGAGCACCACCCGGGCCGCGTACGACTGTCCGACCCCGCCGACGCGCACGCTCGGCCGGTCGATGCCCGCGACCACGTGGGCGTTGGTCATGACGTGCCGGGCGGCGTAGACGAAGCCGCTGCCCTCGCGGCCCTCGACCCCCGAGGCGCCCTCGATCTTCACGGTGCTGGCCTTGGCGGCGCTCGCCGCGGCCGGGGTGACGCTGTCGCCGGTCGGCCGGGCCACCCGCGCCGTGGACTCGTTCTCGAACGGGTTGAAGACCTGCGGGAACCCCGCCTCGGTCAGCGCGGACGTGGCCCGGGAGAACCACGCGGGTGTGGTCTGCGGCATCGCCTGCTGCACCGCGCCCAGCAGCGCCGAGTTCCGTATCGCCGACGTCAGCGGCTGCGACGGCGCCGCACCCAGCACGCTCGCCGCCACCCAGGCCACGATCAGCACCGCGACCGAGTTGGCCGCCGCGCCCCCTATCCCGTCGGCCACCCGCAGCGGCCCCCGGTCCAGCTCCCCGCGCAGCCGCAGCGCCAGCCGGCTCGCCAGCTCGTGCCCCGCCACCGCCGGCACCAGCACCGTGAGCACCGCCAGCACCGTCGCCTGCGCCGACCCGCGCTCCACCAGGTCCGTCACCCACGGCAGCACCCACACGCCGACGACCGCGCCGCCCACGAACCCGGCCAGCGAGACGCATCCGGCCACCAGCCCGCGCCGGTAACCGGACACCGCGTAGAGAAGGACCACCAGCACAAGCACCAGGTCGAGCAGGTCCACGGAGCCGCCTTTCTCTCGGACCCCTCAGTACGGACGGGGCGGGCCCGCTGATCACCCGGGCGTCACCCGGCCGGCCACCCGACGGCACATCGGCCACGTATGCGTATACCCCCAGCAACGTCCTGGACCGGGACGATGGTTCCACCGGGTGGCGATGCGCCCATCCCGGACGCCCACAGGAGAGCCACAGCCGGTCCGCAGCCCGCTGCGAGCCCCGCCTCCTACGGTCGGGCACGACACGGGGCACGGGCCGACCGGGAGGCGGGGACCATGAGCGGCAGCCGTACGACGTCCAGGGGCGGGGCACGCGGGAGCACAGGGGCCGGGGACACGGCCTTCGGCCCCTGGGCGGTGGTCCGCGCGGTCGCGACCGTCGTCCTCGGCCCGCCCGCGGCCGGCGCGTCCGCCCTCCACCAGGCCAATGCCGCACCGCCGCACCGGCGCCGGCGTCATTCCCTGAACCGCTCCCACAGCCGGGGATAGCGGCCCGCGAGCGCGGCCTCGTTCTCCAGGTCCAGGGGCGTGCCCTCCGGTTCGGCGGGCGCCGGGGAGATGCCCAGGTCGGGTGCGACGGTGCCGGTGAGCTGCTCGTACGCCTCGTCCGCCGCGTAGCCCAGCTCCTCGCCGTCGCCGTCGACCTCCTCGTCGAAGTCGCCGAGCAGCCCGGCCAGCGAGTCCGGGTCGTGCAGGGCGCCCTCGAACACCTCCCGGCCCTGGCCGATCAGCCAGCACCGGAAGAAGTCGAACGCGTCGTCGCTGCACCCGTCCAGCAGCACCCAGGCGGCACCCCACAGATCCCAGCGGTAGGCGCGGTTGTAGCGGGCCTCGAAGTGACGGGCGAAGTCCAGGACCAGCTCCGGGTCCAGCCGGAGCAGCCGCTCCACGAGCGCGTCGGCCTGCTCCTCCGGGTCACCCCCGGCGACCGCGCGGCTGGCGTCGATCAGCTCCCAGAACTCCGTCTCGTCCATCACGCCACCAGCATCGGGCCTCGGCCGGTGGGCCGCACGCGGAGTACCCGCGGATCATCCCCCGTCACCCGCGCGCCGGTACAGCGCCGCCGTCCGGGCCGCGTCCGCGGCGAACCGTTCCCGCAGAGCCGCCGGCGCCAGCACCTCCGCCTGAGGCCCGAGCGCCGTGAGCTGACCGTGCGCGACCTCCTCCGACTCCACCGGCAGCGTCACCGTCACCCACCCCTCGGCGTCCGGTTCGCCCGCACCGTCCAGCGCCTCCCGCGCGGCGAGCGGGTCGACGGCGTACGGCAGTGCGCGCACACCGTCCGGGGACAGCCGTACGAGCACCTCGGCGCGCAGGATCGACCGCGCGAACCGCTCGGCCTGGTCCGCCCAGTGGCCGGGCAGGTCGAAGTCCGGGTCGCGGTCGAAGCGCTCGTCCAGGGCGTCCAGGCCGGTGAACCGGTCGATCCGGTAGGTCCGGAAGGAACCACCGCCGGCGACCCGCGCGCACAGGTACCAGACACCCGCCTTCAGCACGAGCCCGTACGGCTCCAGCGTGCGCCGCACCTCGTCCTGCCCGCGCCGGTAGCGGGCGGTGACGCGCCTGTCCTCCCACACCGCCCCGGCGACCGCGGGAAGCAGCGCGGGCGTCTCCGGCTCCCGGAACCAGGCGGGCGCGTCCAGATGGAACCGCCGGGCGGCGCTGTCCGGGGCGTCGCGCAGGGAGGGCAGCAGCGCGGCCGACACCTTCAGCCGCGCCGCCGAGGCGGCGTCCTCCAGCCCCATCTCCCGCAGCGCCCCCGGCACCCCGCTCAGGAACAGCGCCTCGGCCTCCCCGCGGGCCAGTCCCGTCAGGCGCGTCCGGTACCCGCCGACCAGCCGGTACCCCCCGGCCCGCCCCCGGTCGGCGTACACCGGCACGCCCGCCTCCGACAGCGCCTGCGCGTCCCGCGTCACCGTCCGCTCGGACACCTCCAGCTCCCGCGCGAGCTCGGCGGCGGTCATGGCGGGCCGGGACTGCAGGAGGAGCACCATCTTGATGAGGCGGGCGGCACGCATGGGTTCATCATGCCGGGGGCCACCGACGGCGAACGACGGGGAAGGACAAGGAGGGGTACGGCGCGGTCGCCGTACCCCTCCCCGGGCAACCGGTGCCTTACAGCCCGTACCTCTCCCGGGCCTCCTTCACCGCCGTCGCCTGGACCTCGCCGCGCCTGGCGAGCTGGGCCAGGGCGGCGACGACGATCGACGGGGCGTCGACGCCGAAGTGGCGGCGGGCGGCCTCGCGGGTGTCGGAGAGGCCGAAGCCGTCCGCGCCCAGCGACGACCAGTCCTGCTCGACCCACTGCGCGATCTGGTCCGGCACCTGGCGCATGTAGTCGGAGACGGCCAGCACCGGACCCTCGGCGCCCTGCAGGGCCTGGCGGACGTACGGCACGCGCTCCTCGCCGCGCAGCAGCGCCGCGTCGGCCTCCAGGGCGTCCCGGCGCAGCTCGCCCCAGGAGGTCGCGGACCACACGTCGGCGGCCACGCCCCACTCCTCCGCCAGCAGCTTCTGTGCCTCGAGGGCCCAGTGGATCGCCGTGCCGGAGCCCAGCAGCTGGATGCGCGGGGCGTCGGCCGGGGCGCTCACGCCCGCCGACTCCGCCGTGTTGAACCGGTACAGGCCCTTGACGATGCCCTCGTCGACGCCCGCGGCCCGGGGCTTCGCCGGCTGCGGCAGCGGCTCGTTGTAGACGGTGAGGTAGTAGAAGACGTCCTGGTCCTCGCCCGGCCTGGCCTCGCCGTACATCCGGCGCAGACCCTCGCGGACGATCACCGCGACCTCGTAGGCGAAGGCGGGGTCGTAGGTCAGGGCGGCCGGGTTGGTGGCCGCGATCACGGGGGAGTGCCCGTCGGCGTGCTGCAGGCCCTCGCCCGTCAGCGTCGTACGCCCCGCGGTCGCGCCGACGAGGAAGCCGCGGCCGAGCTGGTCGCCGAGCTGCCACATCTGGTCGGCCGTGCGCTGCCAGCCGAACATCGAGTAGAAGATGTAGAACGGGATCATCGCCTCGCCGTGCGTCGCGTACGCGGTGGACGCGGCGATGAAGTCGGCCATCGAACCGGCCTCGGTGATCCCCTCGTTGAGGATCTGGCCGTTCTTGGCCTCCTTGTAGTACATCAGCTGGTCGCGGTCGACCGGCTCGTACGTCTGGCCCTTGGGGGAGTAGATGCCCAGGGACGGGAACAGCGACTCCATGCCGAAGGTGCGCGCCTCGTCCGGGACGATCGGCACCCAGCGCCTGCCGGTCTCCTTGTCGCGGACCAGGTCCTTGACCAGGCGGACGAAGGCCATGGTGGTGGCCACGTTCTGCGAGCCCGAACCCTTGTCGAAGGCGGCGAACGCCTTCTCGGCGGGGGCGGGCAGCGGCGCGACCGGGTGCACGCGGCGGGCCGGGGCCGGGCCGCCGAGGGCCGCGCGGCGCTCCTGGAGGTAGCGGACCTCGGGGGAGTCCGCGCCCGGGTGGCCGTACGGCACCACGCCGTCGGTGAAGTCGCTGTCCTTGATCGGCAGGTCGAGCAGGTCGCGCATCGCCTTGAACTCGTCCACCGACAGCTTCTTCATCTGGTGGTTGGCGTTCTTCGACGCGAAGCCGCTGCCGAGGGTGTGGCCCTTGACCGTCTGGGCCAGGATCACGGTCGGCGCGCCCTTGTGCTCGACGGCCGCCTTGTACGCGGCGTAGACCTTGCGGGCCTCGTGGCCGCCGCGCGAGAGGTGGAAGCACTCGAGGATCTTGTCGTCGCCGATCAGCTTGGCCATCTCGGCCAGCGCCGGGTCGGCGCCGAAGAAGTCCTGGCGGATGTAGGCGGCGTCGCGGGTCTGGTACGTCTGGACCTGCGCGTCCGGCACCTGGCGCAGCCGGCGGACCAGGGCGCCCGTGGTGTCCAGGGCGAACAGCTCGTCCCAGGCCGAGCCCCACAGGGTCTTGACGACGTTCCAGCCGGCGCCGCGGAACTGGGCCTCCAGCTCCTGCACGATCTTGAAGTTGGCGCGGACCGGGCCGTCGAGGCGCTGCAGGTTGCAGTTGATGACGAAGGTGAGGTTGTCCAGCTCCTCACGGGCGGCGAGCGCGAGGGCCGCGGTCGACTCCGGCTCGTCCATCTCGCCGTCGCCCAGGAAGGCCCAGACGTGGGAGGCGGAGACGTCCTTGACGCCGCGGTTGGTGAGGTAGCGGTTGAAGCGGGCCTGGTAGATGGCCGACAGCGGGCCGAGGCCCATCGACACCGTCGGGAACTCCCACAGCCAGGGCAGCCGGCGCGGGTGCGGGTAGGAGGGCAGGCCGTTGCCGGCGGCCTCCTGGCGGAAGTTGTCGAGGTGCGACTCGTTCAGCCGGCCGTCGAGGAAGGCGCGGGCGTAGATGCCGGGGGAGGCGTGGCCCTGGATGTAGAGCTGGTCGCCGGAGCCGTCCTGCTCCTTGCCGCGGAAGAAGTGGTTGAAGCCGGTCTCGTAGAGCCAGGCGGCGGAGGCGAAGGTGGCGATGTGCCCGCCGACGCCGTACTTCGAACCGCGGGTCACCATCGCGGCCGCGTTCCAGCGGTTCCACGCGGTGATCCGGGCCTCCATCGCCTCGTCGCCGGGGACGCCCGGCTCGGCGGCGGTGGGGATGGTGTTGACGTAGTCCGTCTCGAGGAGCTTCGGCAGCGCGACGCCGCCCGCCTCGGCACGCTCCAGCGTGCGCCGCATCAGGTACGCGGCGCGGTGCGGCCCGGCCTCCCTGGCCACGGCGTCCAGGGAGGCCTGCCATTCGGCGGTCTCCTCCGGGTCGCGGTCCGGGAGCTGGTCGAGCGCGCTCGGCTGGATGGCGTTGGGGTCGGTCATGTCGCCGCCTTCCTCAGTCGAAGGGGGTTCCCTCATCGTGAAGGGTTCGGGGGTGCCCTTGGTCTTTGGCAGGACAGGGCAGCGGACCTCGGTGGAGGTCCGCCCGAGACTCTAACTCCGTGATCGATGATCGATCAAAGGGTGGAAGGGGAAAACTTCTCGATATCGAGAAAGTCGGCACGCGGTGCCTTTGAGGGGGGCACCGAGTGTCGTGATCTGCGGGAGTTCTCGCAGGTGGGACGGCGCATGAGCGGGGGTGCGCTCGACTGCGTCAGGGGCGCGGGGCGCAGCCCAGGACGTGCGCCTTCACCAGCTCGGCGATCCGCGGATCGCGGCGCTTGAACGCCTGCACGAGTTCCTCGTGCTCCTCCGCGTACGACTGCTGCACCGTGCCCAGCCAGCGGATGGACAGCGCCGTGAACACCTCGATGCCCAGGCCCTCCCAGGTGTGCAGCAGCACCGAGTTGTCCGCCGCCCGGACCAGTTCGCGGTGGAAGCCGACCGTGTGGCGTACCTGGGCGGTGCCGTCGGCCGCGCGGTCCGCCTCGTACAGGGCGAGGACGTGCGGTTCCAGTGCCGAGCAGTCACCGGCGAGGCGGTCGGCCGCCAGCTCCGCCGCGATGGCCTCCAGACCGGCGCGTACGGGGTAGCTCTCCTCCAGGTCGGCCGCGGTCAGATTCCGCACCCGCACGCCCTTGTTGGGGGCCGACTCGATCAGGCGCAGGGACTCCAGCTCGCGCAGGGCCTCGCGGACCGGCGTCTGGCTGACCTCCAGCTCGGTGGCGATCCGGCGCTCCACGATCCGCTCGCCCGGCTGCCAGCGCCCGCTGACGATCCCCTCCACGATGTGCTCGCGGATCTGCTCGCGCAGCGAGTGGACGACGGGCGCGGTCATGGGGGCTCCTCCCAGGGGCTGACGTTTAGACAATACGGCGGGTTCGCTCCGCGGGTAGGGCGCGTGGGGGTGCTTCTGCGCAGGTGAGACGAGCCTTACACGGCGGGCGCCCCGACAAACGCGAACACCCCGCCCGGAAAGCTCCGGACGGGGTGCCCTGCGGCCGTGGGGCTCGCGTGGCCTACAGGCCCAGCTCGACCTCGAACTCGCCGGCCTCCAGGATGGCCTTGACCGCCGTCAGGTAACGGGCCGCGTCGGCGCCGTCCACCAGGCGGTGGTCGTAGGAGAGGGTCAGGTAGGTCATGTCGCGGACGCCGATGACCGTGCCCTCCTCGGTCTCGATGACGGCCGGACGCTTGACCGTGGCACCGATGCCGAGGATCGCGACCTGGCCCGGCGGCACGATGATCGTGTCGAACAGCGCGCCGCGCGAACCGGTGTTGGAGATGGTGAAGGTCGCGCCGGACAGCTCGTCCGGGGTGATCTTGTTGGCGCGGACCTTGCCGGCCAGCTCCGCCGTGGCCTTGGCGATGCCCGCGATGTTGAGGTCGCCGGCGTGCTTGATGACCGGGGTCATCAGGCCCTTCTCGGAGTCCACCGCGATTCCGACGTTCTCGGAGTCGAAGTAGGTGATCGTGCCCTCGGCCTCGTTGATCCTGGCGTTGATGACCGGGTGGGCCTTCAGCGCCTGGGCCGCCGCCTTGACGAAGAACGGCATCGGAGAGAGCTTGACGCCCTCGCGCGCGGCGAACGAGTCCTTCGCCTGGGCGCGCAGCCGCATCAGGCGGGTGACGTCGACCTCGACGACCGACGACAGCTGGGCCTGCTCGTGCAGCGCCTTGACCATGTTGTCGCCGATGACCTTGCGGATGCGCGGCATCTTGACGGTCTGGCCGCGCAGCGGGGAGGCCTCCAGCGCCGGGGCCTTCTTGGCGGCGGCCGGGGCGGCGGCGGGGGCCGGGGCAGCGGCCTTCGCGGCCTCGGCGGCGGCGAGGACGTCCTGCTTGCGGATGCGGCCGCCGACGCCGGTGCCCTTGACGGTGGCCAGGTCGACGCCGTTCTCGGCGGCGAGCTTGCGCACCAGCGGGGTGACGTACGCGCCCTCGTCCGTCGCCTGGGTGGCGGTCGGGGAGGTCGGGGCGGTGGCCGGGGTGACCGGGGCCGGGGCGGGCGCCGGAGCGGCCGGCACCGGCTCGGGGGCCGGCGTCGTCACCTGCTGCGGAGCCGGGGCCGTCGGCGCCTGCGGGGCGGCCGGAGCGGGCGCGGCCGGAGCGGCCGGGGCCGCGGGAGCCGGGGCGGCCGGAGCCGGGGCGGCGGCGGGGGCCGGGGCGGCCGGAGCCGGAGCGGCGGCCGGGGCGGCACCCGGGGCGCCGATGACGGCGAGCTTCGCGCCGACCTCGGCGGTCTCGTCCTCGTTCACCACGATCTCCAGCAGCACGCCGGAGGCGGGCGCCGGGATCTCGGTGTCGACCTTGTCCGTGGAGACCTCGAGCAGCGGCTCGTCGGCCTCGACGGAGTCGCCCACCGACTTCAGCCAGCGGGTGACGGTGCCCTCGGTGACGGACTCGCCGAGCGCGGGCAGGACCACGTCGGTGCCCTCGGCACCGCCGGCCGGGGCGGCGGGGGCCTCGGGAGCCGGGGCCTCGGCCACCGGGGCCGCGGGAGCCTCGGCGGGAGCCGGGGCGGCGGGAGCCTCGGCGGCGGCCGGGGCCGGGGCGGCGGCGGGCGCGCCCGTGCCGTCGTCGATGACGGCCAGCTCGGCGCCGACCTCGACGGTCTCGTCCTCGGCGACCTTGATGGAGGACAGGACGCCGGCGGCGGGCGAGGGGATCTCGGTGTCGACCTTGTCGGTCGACACCTCGAGCAGCGGCTCGTCGGCCTCGACGCGTTCACCCTCGGCCTTCAGCCAGCGGGTGACGGTGCCCTCGGTGACGCTCTCACCGAGCGCCGGAAGGGTTACGGAAACCGGCATGGTTTCGGTTGCTCCTAACGAATTGCGGAAAGTCTGTGTCGTCGCGCCCGTTGACCGGAGGCTCAGTCGTGGGAGTGCAGCGGCTTGCCGGCGAGTGCCAGGTGCGCCTCGCCCATCGCCTCGTTCTGCGTCGGGTGGGCGTGGATGAGCTGGGCGACCTCGGCCGGCAGCGCCTCCCAGTTGTAGATCAGCTGAGCCTCGCCGACCTGCTCACCCATACGGTCGCCGACCATGTGGACGCCGACCACGGCACCGTCCTTCACCTGGACGAGCTTGATCTCGCCCGCGGTGTTGAGGATCTTGCTCTTTCCGTTGCCCGCCAGGTTGTACTTCAGGGCGACGACCTTGTCCGCGCCGTAGATCTCCTTGGCCTTGGCCTCGGTGATGCCGACGGAGGCGACCTCCGGGTGGCAGTACGTCACCCGCGGGACACCGTCGTAGTCGATCGGGACGGTCTTCAGACCGGCCAGACGCTCCGCCACCAGGATGCCCTCGGCGAAGCCGACGTGCGCGAGCTGGAGCGTCGGGACGAGGTCACCGACGGCGGAGATGGTCGGGACGTTGGTCCGCATGTACTCGTCGACCAGGACGTAGCCACGGTCCATGGCGACACCCTGCTCCTCGTAGCCCAGGCCCTGGGAGACCGGGCCGCGGCCGACGGCGACGAGGAGGACCTCGGCCTCGAACTCCTTGCCGTCGGCGAGGGTGACCTTGACGCCGTCCTGGGTGTACTCGGCCTTCTGGAAGAAGGTCCCGAGGTTGAACTTGATGCCGCGCTTGCGGAACGCGCGCTCGAGCAGCTTCGAGCTGTTCTCGTCCTCGACGGGGACGAGGTGCTTCAGGCCCTCGATGACGGTGACGTCCGAGCCGAAGGACTTCCACGCCGAGGCGAACTCGACGCCGATGACACCGCCGCCCAGGATGATCGCGGACTTCGGCACGCGGTCCAGGACGAGGGCGTGGTCGGAGGAGATGATGCGGTTGCCGTCGATCTCCAGGCCCGGCAGCGACTTCGGCACGGAGCCGGTCGCCAGCAGCACGTGGCGGCCCTGGATGCGCCGGCCGTCGACGTCGACGGAGGTCGGGGAGGACAGACGGCCCTCACCCTCGATGTAGGTCACCTTGCGGGACGCGATCAGGCCCTGCAGACCCTTGTACAGGCCGGCGATGACGCCGTCCTTGTACTTGTGGACGGCCGGGACGTCGATGCCCTCGAAGGTGGCCTTGACGCCGAACTGCTCGCTCTCGCGGGCCTGGTCGGCGATCTCGCCCGCGTGGAGCAGGGCCTTGGTGGGGATGCAGCCCCGGTGCAGGCAGGTGCCGCCGACCTTGTCCTTCTCGATCAGGGCGACGTCCAGGCCCAGCTGCGCTCCGCGCAGGGCCGCGGCGTAACCACCGCTACCACCGCCGAGGATCACTAGGTCGAAAACGGTGCTGGCGTCGTTCGCCACGTCACGTCCTCCATGCATGTGCGCCTTGCGCCGGTCTCCGATGACCGACGGGCGGCTGGTGTCCGGCCGCTTGATGCTTCGGCCCTTCGGTGGGGGCCCTGTCCTGCCGGGCTCCATCTTTGCACTTGTTCGAGGCGGACGAGACGCCGGGCCTGAGTGTGAGACACCCCACGTACCCCCGAAAACGAAGGCTCCCATGAGCAAGGGGGCGTGGGGAGCTGCGCGAACAGCTCCCCACGCCCCCGAAGCGCCGTACGCCGGACGGACCGGGTGCTCCGGCGACTCAGCCCAGGTCGCCCTCGGCGGTCAGCTCGGCCAGCCGTACCAGCGTGCGCACGGCCGTACCGGTACCACCCTTGGGCGTGTATCCGAACGGGCCGCCCTCGTTGAACGCCGGGCCCGCGATGTCCAGGTGCGCCCAGGTGATGCCCTCGCCCACGAACTCGCGGAGGAAGAGGCCGGCGACCAGCCCGCCGCCCATCCGCTCGCCCATGTTCGCCATGTCGGCGACCTGGGACTCCATGCCCTTGAGCAGGTGCTCCGGCAGCGGCATCGGCCACGCCGGCTCACCGACCTCCTCCGCGGCCTCGTGCAGCGCGGAACGGAACGCGTCGTCGTTGGCCATGACGCCGAACGTCCGGCTGCCCAGCGCCAGCATCATCGCGCCGGTCAGCGTGGCCACGTCCACGATCGCGTCGGGGCCCTCCAGCGAGGCCGCCCACAGCGCGTCGGCGAGGACCAGCCGGCCCTCGGCGTCGGTGTTGAGCACCTCGACGGTCTTGCCGCTGTACATGCGCAGCACGTCACCCGGGCGCACGGCGGAACCGGAGGGCATGTTCTCGGCCAGCGCCAGCCAGCCGGTGACGTCGACCTCCAGGCCGAGCCGGGCGGCGGCGACGACGGCCGCGAAGACGGCGGCGGCACCGGCCATGTCGCACTTCATCGTCTCGTTGTGACCGGCCGGCTTCAGCGAGATGCCGCCCGAGTCGTACGTGATGCCCTTGCCCACGTACGCCAGGTGCTTCTCCGCCTTGGGGTGCTTGTACGACAGCTTCACCAGCCGCGGGGCCGCGGCGGAGCCGCCGCCCACGCCGAGGATGCCGCCGTAGCCGCCCTTGGTCAGGGCCCGCTCGTCGAGCACCTGCACCTTGATGCCGTGCTCCTTGGCCGCGGCCTGCACGATGGCCGCGAACGCCTGGGGGGTGAGGTCGTTCGGCGGGGTGTTGACCAGGTCGCGGGCGCGGTTGAGCTCCTCGGAGACCGCGACGGCGCGGGCGACGGCGCCCTTGTGGGCGGCGTCACGCGGCTTGGCGCCGAGCAGCGCGGCCTCGCCCAGCGGCGCCTTGCCGTTCTTGCCCCGGGCGGACGCCTGGGCCGGACGGCCGTTCTCCTTGTAGGAGTCGAAGGAGTAGGCGCCGAGCAGCACGCCCTCGCCGATCGCCTCGATGGCGCCGGGACCGTCGACGGGCAGCGCGAACGCGGCCTTCTTCGAGCCGGCGAGCGCCCGGGCGGCCACGCCGGCGGCCTTGCGCAGCGCCTCGGCGTCGTAGCCGGCGTCGGCGTCCTCGGCGTCCTCGGTGTTATCGGCGCCGGGCTCCGCGCCCAGGCCCACCGCCACCACAAGCGGGGCCTTGAAGCCGGCCGGTGCGGGCAGCTTCGTCAGCTCGCCCTCGGCACCCGAGGCGCCGAGGGTCTCCAGGACGCCGGCCAGCCTGCCGTCGTACGCCTTGTCCACGGCTTCGGCGCCCGGGGCCACGACGGGGCCCTTGGTGCCCTTGGCGACGCCGATCACGATCGCGTCGGCCCGCAGGCCGTGCGCCGCGGCGGTGCTGAGAGTCAGAGCAGTCACGGTGGTGAAATCTCGCTTCCGATGTGAAGTTGCTGTGGCCGAATGGGGGTGGGTCGACCGGGCCCGAGAGCCGACCCTAGGTCCAGGCCTTGGGACAGACGGCACCGGGGCCTTCACCCTGTCGGCGAACACCCGGGACGAGACTACGCGCGTACGCCCGTTCGCTCATTCCTGCGGGTGTTCACCCGTGCGTGGTCTCGCGGCCACTTCTGGCCCCTGGGCGCGGGTGACCGGGACACGTCCGCCGGGTTCCGGTGGGTCATCCGCCCACCGGTCCGCACCGTCGCGCGATCACGGCCGGCTCAGGGCCTCAGCCACGGGGCACGCCGCCCCAGGGCGCGGGCTCGGCCCGCCGGAAGGCTCCCTCCACCGAGGTGCCGGCCAGCCGGTCGGCGAGGGAACGGCGGCGGGGGGAGAGCACGGGCAGCGCGTTGACCAGGAACAGGGCCACCGCCCCCGCCCACACCAGCACCGACAGCAGGACGTGCCCCTCGATCAGCAGCACGCAGGCCAGGGCGTACACGGCGACGTCGGCGGCGGTGGTGACGGCGGCCCGGCGCACCGCGTGCCGGGACAGCCGCGGGGTGACGCGCAGACCGAGCAGGCCCTTGCCGAGGGTGCGGCCGAGCAGTGCGAGACAGGCCCACTGGTAGAGGAAGGTGAGGAGGACCAGCGACCCGAAGGCCTCCTCCACGTCCAGCACCACCTTGTCCCACAGGGACAGCCCGAGGGTCTCGGAGGCGCCGACGACGTCACCGCGCGAGGTCACCAGGTCCAGGCCGCCGCGCGTGGCCAGCTCCGGCACGTCGGTGACGAGCGCGCTGATCCGGTGGAAGGTGAGGACCGCGAGCAGCGAGGCCGCGGCCACCACGAGAGCGAAGTCGACCAGCCAGGCCGTGACACGGCGCACTGTCAGCACGAAAGTCCCCCGATCCCTCGTTCGCGTTACGCGCGAGGAGTCTAGCCAGGCCGTGTCCGGCCCAGGCGGTGTCCGCGAAGTCGCGCCTGCGCCGCGACGCCCGGCACGCACTCTCGCCGCACCGGCCGCATGCCCGAGTACGCCCCGGTACGAGGGCATCCGGCCGACACGCGGAGAGCGCCACCGGACGTCGCGACGCCCGCCCTGCGGGCGGACGACGCGACTTTGCGGACAGCACGTCTAGCGCCCCAGGCACAGCACCACGAGGGCCGCGGTGGCCGCCGTCTCCGCCAGGGCGCCGAACACGTCCCCGGTGACCCCGCCGAAGCGGCGCGTGCAGCGGCGCAGCAGCAGGTCCGCCACGCCCACGGCGGCCACCACCGCGAGGGCGGTGCGCGCGGCGTCGTACCCGCCCCGGCACGCGCCCGCCGCTGCCGCCGCCACGGTCACGACGAGCGTCACGCCGAGCGCCGCTGCCCGCGGCACCACCCCGGCCACCGCCGCCCCCAGCCCCTCCGGGCGGGCGGCGGGAACGCCGGTGCGCGCGGCCAGGGTGAGCGCGAGGCGGGCCGCGGCCGCCGAGACCACGGCCGCCAGCGCGCCCCGTGCCCAGGAGTCGTCGTAGAGCCGCGCCAGCGCGGCGACCTGGGCCAGCAGCACCAGGACCAGGGTGAGCACCCCGAACGGCCCGATGTCCGACTGCTTCATGATCCGCAGCGCATCCTCGGCCGGCTTGCCGCTGCCGAGCCCGTCGGCGGTGTCGGCGAGACCGTCGAGGTGCAGTCCGCGGGTCAGCGCGGCGGGCACGGCCACGGAGGCCACGGCGGCGAGCGGCGCACCGGCGCCCAGGAGGAGGAGCAGCAGCCCGAGCCCGGCCGCGCAGCCGCCGACGACCAGACCGGCGAGCGGGGCGGCCAGCATCCCGCCGCGCGCGGCCCCGCGGTCCCACCGGTGGACCCGGACGGGCAGCACGGTGAGCGTGCCGAAGGCGAAGCGGAGACCGTCGAGAGCGGAGGACGTGAGCACCGGCGCAGGTTACCCGGCGGTCGCGAGGCCCCCTCCCGGGCCTGGGGATATGGTGCGCATATGGGGCACTGGTGGGTGCGGAACATCGTCGAGCCGGGCAAGCTCCCCCTGCTGCTCGCCCTCACCGCGTTCGTGCTGACCTTCGTGGCGACCCGCGTGATCACCCGCCTGATCCGGGCGGACAGGGGCCCGTTCGGCAACGTCGAGGCGGGCGGGCTGCACATCCACCACGCGGTCCCCGGAGTGGTCCTCACCGTCGTCGGCGGCTTCGGCGCGGTCGCCAGCGACCGGCACGGCGCCGGCGGGATCCTCGCCGCCGTCGTCTTCGGTGTGGGCGCCGGGCTCGTCCTGGACGAGTTCGCGCTGATCCTGCACCTGGACGACGTCTACTGGAGCGCGGAGGGCCGCAAGAGCGTCGAGGTCGTCGTGGTCACCGCCGCGCTGGTGGGCCTGCTGCTGGCCGGCTTCGCGCCCTTCGGCGTCAACGACCTCAGCCAGCAGGAGCTGCAGGACCGCGGGAGCGTCCTCGGCACCGTCGCCATGAACTTCCTCTTCTCGCTCGTCGCCCTGAGCAAGGGCAAGGCCCGCATCGCCGTCTTCGGGGTGATCGTGCCGGTGGTCGCCCTCGTCGGCGCGCTCCGGCTCGCCCGCCCCGGCTCCCTGTGGGCCCGCCGCTTCTACGGCGGCCGCCCCCGCGCCCGCGCCAGGGCCGCGCTGCGCGCCTACCACCACGACCGGCGGTGGGCCGGCCCGAGCCGCGCCCTGCAGGACTGGATCGGCGGCAAACCGGACCCCGGCCCGGCCCGCCTCCCGGACCACCACTGACCACCCCTGTGGTGGCGCGGGTCCTCGCCCGGTGCGGCGGACCGGTCGCCGTGAGCTCCGGGCGGGGCTCCGTGCCCATGACGCCGGGCCCGCCCGGGGCCGCGCCGTGAACCGCCCGTCGCCGCCGTGCGGCCGGGCCGCGCCGTTCAGGGCCGCAGCGTCCGGGACACCCGCTCCCCGCGTGCCCCGTCCGGGTCCGGGCCGGGGTCCGGGCCCTCTCGTCGGGTCCTTTGCCGCCGCGGGCTCGGCGGCAGGCCGGTCCGGTGCCGCCGGGCCGCCGCCAGGCACAGCGCGCCCACCGCCATCAGGGCGGCCAGGTGCTCCTTGCCGGCCAGGTTCTCCTTGACCAGCACCTCCACGACCATCGCCGCCGTCACCGCGCCCGCCGTGAGATAGGCGCCGTACCGCCAGGCCACGTACACGGCGAGCCCCACCACGGCCGCCGACGGGCCGGTGTCCACCACGTGCGCGTCGGTCCACGGCAGGCCGAACGGGGCGTGCGGTCCGAGCGCGATGCCCACGCGCGCGAACAGCGTCCCGGCGAGCGTCGCGACGTACGCGATCAGCAGGGTCCGCCACCAGCCCAGGCACACCTCGGCGATCCCGAACACGCACAGGATCTGCGCCAGCGCCCCCCACACCGGCAGGTCCAGCGCGGGCACGAACAGCGACAGGGGCGTACGCAGCAGGGCCAGCCACAGCGGGTCCTCGGCCCGTACGGCGCCCAGGTCCTGCACGAGCCGGTAGCCCCACGCCTGGTTCTGCACGTACTGCAGGAACGCCGTCAGGCACACCGCCCCGAGCGTCATCGGCAGCGCCCGCAGGCGCCCCTTCCGCAGGGGCTCGCGCACGGTGGCGTACAGCAGCCCCCACTCGGCTCGGGCCCAGCGGGCGAGCATTCCCATCGAGCGTCCCTCGTCCGTGCGGCTATCGATGCGTGTCCAGATGCCTGCGGTGCAGCCACTTGGGCAGTCCCGGAGCTTCCAGAAAGCCCTCCGCGCGCGCCGACGCGAGGCCGATGCGCAGCAGGTCCGCGCTCTTCTCGAAGAGCAGGAACCGCGGCTCCCAGATGGGCCGGTACTTGGCGTTGGCGCGGTACAGCGACTCGATCTGCCACCACCGGGAGCAGAAGCTGAGCAGCGACCGCCACAGCCTCAGCACCGGACCGGCGCCGAGGCGCGCGCCACGTTCGAAGACCGACCTGAACATCGCGAAGTTCAGTGAGACCTGCGTGATCCCGATCTCGCCGGCCCGGCGCAGCAGTTCGATGACCATGAACTCCATCAGCCCGTTGTCGGAGTCCCGGTCGCGCCGCATCAGGTCCAGCGACAGCCCGCCGGGTCCCCACGGCACGAAGGAGAGCAGCGCCCGCAGCCCGCCCTCGGCGTCCGTGCACTCCAGCATCACGCAGCGTCCGTCCTCGGGGTCCCCGAGCCGGCCGAGGGCCATGCTGAACCCGCGCTCGGTCGCCCCGTCCCGCCAGTCGTCGGCGCGCTCGACCAGGTACGCCATCTCGTCCGCCGTGATGTCCTCGTGCCGCCTGACCCGCACCCGGTACCCGGCCCGCCGCACCCGGTTGTACGCCTGCCGGACGGTCCGCATCGCCCGCCCCTCCAGCGTGAACTCGGCGACGTCCACGATGGCCTCGTCACCCAGCTCCAGCGCGTCCAGACCGTGCCGGGCGTAGACGGTCCCGGCCTCCTCGCCCGCCCCCATCACCGCCGGGATCCACCCGTGCGCCCGGGCCTCGGCGAGCCACGGCACGATCGCCCCCGGCCAGGCCTCGGGGTCCCCGATCGGATCGCCGGACGCCAGGCTCACCCCGCTGACCACGCGGTAGGCGACGGCCGCCTTCCCGGTCGGCGACCACACCACGCTCTTCTCCCGGCGCAGCGCGAAGTAGCCGAGTGAGTCCCGCTCGCCGTGCCGGTCCAGCAGGGCCCGCAGCCGCTTCTCGTCGTCCTCGGTGAGCGGGTCCACGGCCCGCCGGGAGCGGAACGCCGCGTAGAGCACGGCGAGGACCAGGGCGGTGCTGAGCACGTTGATCGCCACGTTGGCCCAGTTGGGCGGGTCGATGCCGGGGAAGCGCGACTCCTCGGCGGCCACCGACACCAGCCGCAGGGTGCCGTAGTGCCAGCGCTCCAGGAAGGTCGAACGGGCCGCGTCCGGCGCCTGGTCGGTGACCGTCACCAGCAACCCGGCCAGCACCGAGGCGAGCAGCCCGCCGCCGACGGCGACCGTGGCCGCGAGCCGCGGGTTGGACCGGTCGCCCTTGGCGTAGAACTCCCGGCGGCCGGCGAGCAGTGCGCCGACGAACGCCGCCGTGAGCGCGAGGGAGATCCAGTTCTGCGGGTACCGCCGGATCTCCGGGAACGCCATGGCGAACGCGAACAGCGCGAGGAAGGCGCCGCTGAGCACGAGGTTGAGGATCCACGCGGCCCGCTTCCGGCGCCGCATGGTGATCGCCAGGAACGCGGTGAACACGCCGGAGGCGAAGCCGGCCGTCAGCAGGTACGGCGTGAAGAAGTCGTCCTGGTTGTGCCGGCGCACGTCCTGCCCGAGCGAGACCCAGACCGCGCTGAGGAAGTTGATGAAGGCGACGGTCCGCAGGTACCAGACGGCGAAGGCGGCGGCGTGCCGGGAAGCCCCGGCAGGCGGCCGCCCCTCCCGGCCCGGGCGCCCCGGCCCGGCTTGCGGTTGCGCGGCAATTCGGGCATCTCCCATGGAGAAGGATCATATGGGCGTCGCCCAGGCGAACCGCATTATTCAGACTGCTGCGCCTGTTCCCCCTCCGGCTCCTTCCCGGCGGGCTCCCGCTCCCCGTCGGGCGCCATCTCCTCCTTCTCCTCAGGCTCCTCAGGCTCCTCCGGCTTCTGTGGCTCCTCCGGCTCCTGCGGCAGCTCCGCCGCCAGCGCGGCGGCGGCCCGGACCAGCGGCAGCGCCAGCAGCGCGCCGGCGCCCTCGCCGACCTTCACGCCCTGCCGCAGCACCGGCTCCAGGGCCATCCGGTCCAGAGCCTTGGCCTGCCCCGGCTCCCCGCTGTCGTGGCCGGCCAGCCACCAGTCCGGCGCCCGGAACGCCACCCGCTGTGCGACCAGCGCGCAGGCGGCGGCCACGACCCCGTCCAGGATCACCGGCACCTTCCGCACCGCGCACTGCAGCAGGAACCCGGTCATCGCCGCGAGGTCGGCCCCGCCCACGGTCGCCAGCAGCTGCAACTGGTCGCCGAGCACCGGCCGGGCCCGCCGCAGCGCGTCCCGGATCGCCGCGCACTTGCGCATCCACGCCAGATCGTCGATGGCGAGGCCGCCCCGCCCCGTCACCACGGACGCGTCGGTGCCGCACAGCGCCGCCACGAGCACCGCGGCCGCCGTGGTGCCGCCCACGCTCACGTCGCCCAGCACCACCAGGTCCGTACCCGAGTCGGCCTCCTCGTCGGCCACCGCGACACCCGCCCGCAGGGCCGCGTCCGCCTCGTCGGGCGTAAGCGCGTCCTCGATGTCGATACGGCCGCTGCCGCGCCGCACCCGGTGCCGTACGACGTCCTGCGGGAGGTCGGCCGGGTCGCAGTCCACGGCCATGTCCACGACCCGCACGGGCACGTCGAAGCGCCGGGCGAGCACCGCGACCGGGCTCGCTCCCTCCAGCACCGCCCGCACCAGCTGCCGCGCACCGCCGGCCGGCCGCGCCGAGACGCCCAGCCCGGCGACGCCGTGGTCACCGGCGAAGAGGACCACCCGCGGCCGTTCGACCGGCCGCACCGGCACGGCGCCCTGGGCGGCGGCCAGCCACTCGCCCAGTTCGTCGAGGCGCCCCAGGGCCCCGGGCGGCACGATCTGGCGCTCCCGCCGGGCCTCGGCGTCACGGCGCACGCCCCCGTCCGGGCGCTCGATCAGATCGGTGAAGTCGTCCAGATCAATCCTGCTCATTCGCCGAACAGTACCGCCAGCGAACGAACGCTCCAGCGCCATACGGCCACCACGCCGTCGCGACGTCGTTGCACCCAAGATCGGCATCCCATACGTTCCGCTTTGCAGCGGAATGTCGCACAGGAGCCGCCCATGCCGACCACGCCCCCCACGCCGTACGTCACGCCCGACCCCACGGGCACGGCCGACACGTTCCTGGAGCCGCGCCGGGAGAACTGTCCCTGGTGCGGCTCCGCCCGGTTGCGGACCCGGCTGCGCGCCACCGACCCGCTGCGGCACCGGCCCGGCACGTTCGCCGTCGACGCGTGCCGCGACTGCGCCCACACCTTCCAGAACCCCCGGCTCACCCCCGAGGGCCACGCCTTCTTCCACCGGGACTTCTACGAACGGCAGCTGGAGGAGTTCACCGCCCGCGTCGTCTCCCCGCGCACCGCCCGCCGCCGGCTGCGCGCCACCGCCCGGCGCCTGTCGGCCCTGCCCGAACCGGAGAGCTGGCTGGACGTCGGCACGGGCCACGCCGACTTCCCCCAGGCGGCCAAGGAGTTCTTCCCGTACACGAGTTTCGACGGGCTGGACCCGACGGCCCGGGTGGAGCAGGCCCTCGTCGAGGGCCGCGTGGAGGAAGCGCACCGCGGCTATCTCTCCAGCCCCGGGACGGCGGCCCGACTGCGCGCCCGCTACGACGTGGTCACCATGTTCCACCACCTCCAGCACGCCCCCGACCCGCGCGCCGAACTCCGCGGGGCACTCACCGTGCTGCGTCCCGGCGGTCATCTGGTCGTCGAGGTGCCGGACCCGCGCTGCCTGTTCGCCGCCCTGCTCGGCAAGCGGTGGCTGCCGTACGGCCAGCCCCGCCACCTGCACCTGGTTCCCCTAGCCAACCTGCGCACGGAACTGCGGGCCCTGGGCTGCACGGTCCTCGTGGTGGACCGCGTGGATCCGCACCTGCCCCACGACCTGGCGGCGGCCGTCACCCTCGCCCTGGCCCACGTCCACCCGCTGCTGCGGGCGCCGGTGGCGCCGCTGCTCGACGTGGCCGCGATCCTGGACCACACGCTGGCACCCCTGGCGCGCCGCACGCCGTTCTCCAACGCGTACCGGATCGTGGCCCGCAAGGACCCGGGAGAGCACCGGGCCGCGGGCGGTCGTGCCGCCACCGCGGGACAGGTGGGCGTGGCGGCACCGCGCACGCACGGGTGAACGCATCCGCCCACGCCCGGGCCCGCGGGCGCCGGGCGGCCGATCAGCCCCGCAGCACCAGCGCCTGCCCCGCCACCACCAGCAGGACCTGCTCGCACTCACCGGCGAACGCCGCGTTCAGCCGCCCCAGTTCGTCCCGGTAGCGCCGCCCGGACGGCGTCGCCGGCACGATCCCCGACCCCACCTCGTTGGACACCGCCACCACGGTCCGCCGGGTGCGGCGCACCGCCGCCGTCAACTCCCGCACCCGCTCGCGCAGCGCCTTCTCGCCCCCGCCCGCCCACTCCGCGTCGTCCCACGCCCCCACCGCGTCCATGGCGTCCGTCAGCCACAGCGACAGACAGTCGATCAGCAGCGGCGGCCCCTCCTGCGCGAGCAGCGGCACCAGATCCGTCGTCTCCGCCGTACGCCACGACCCCGGCCGCCGCTCCCGGTGCACGGTCACCCGGGTCTCCCACTCGGCGTCCCCGGCCCGTGTCCCGCCGGTCGCCGCGTACAGCACCTCCGGGAAGGACTCCAGCCGCCGCTCGGCCTCCACCGACTTCCCCGAGCGCGCCCCGCCCAGCACCAGCGTCCGGCGCGGCACGTCCGGCACGTCCTCGTACGCCCCGACCGTCAGCGTGGTGCCGTCCGGCACCGCCCGTGCCCCGGCCGCCGTCAGCCGCCGGCGCAGCTCCGGGCCCGGCGGCACGTCGTGGTCCAGGTGGACGGCGATGACGTCCGTGGCGGGGCCGGCGGAGCCGACGGCCCGCAGCCGGGCCAGCGCGTCCGGGCGGCCCGTCACGTCCGCGAGGACCATCTGGTACGACTGGGCCGTCGCCTCCTCCAGGCCGGCCGGGGCCCCGCCCGGCGGCAGGTACAGCAGCCGCTGCCCGTCCGGGCCGGTCACCGCGTACCCGGTTCCGCCCGCGTCCATCGCCACGGCCCGCACCCGATGCCCCGTCAGCAGTGTCAACTCCCGTCCGTCCGGCACGCGTCCGGGCTGCGGAAGGCCGGCCGGCACCTCCACCGCGGGACCGTCGTGCGGGTGCGACAGCAGCACCTGCCGTACCCCGCCCAGTGAATGCCCCGCCCGCGCCGCCGCGAACGCCGCGCCCGGCGTCAGGTCGAGCAGCAGTGTGCCGTCCACGAGCAGCGCGGTCGCCGCCCGCGCGTCCGGCCCGAGCGCGGTCGCGCACGCGGCGCAGGGACAGTCGGGGCGAGGCAGTCCCGCGGGGGCACCGGTACCGAGCAGAGTGATTTCCACGGACCGATTTTCGCCTGTCCCGGCAGGTCTTGCGCTTCCGGCTAGGCTGCCAGCAGGAGTTGGATCTACAAGGAGGCCGACATGACGGCATGGACGTGGCGGTTCGAGAAGGCCGACGGGACGGAGGTCCAGCCCGCGGTCCAGCCCGAGGAGTTCACCACGCAGGGGGATGCCGAGTCCTGGATCGGCGAGCACTGGAAGGCGCTGCAGGACGGTGGAGCCGACCAGGTGCGGCTGTTCGAGGAGACCACCGAGATCTACGGCCCGATGAGCCTGCACGCCGACGCGTGACCCGTCCCCGCCGGCGGTGAGGAGGACGCCCGCGCCCTCCTCACTGCTCGCCCAGCGTCACCTCCACCGTCTTCCGCTCGCCGTCCCGCTGGTAGGCGACCGTCGTGCGCTGACCCGGTCTCAGCTCCGCCAGGGCCTCGGACAGCGAGGTGATGGTGGTGACGGGCCGGCCGCCCAGCCCGGTGATGACGTCGAGGGGTCGCAGCCCGGCCCGGTCGGCCGCCCCGCCCTCGCGGACGCTGACCACCGCGACCCCGACGGGCTGGTAGGCGTCGTCGACGACCGTCCGCCCGGTGATGTCGAGTGCCGCCCGCCCGGAGTCGACGACCTTGCCCTCCCTGACGATCTGTCCGGCGACCGTCCGCACCAGCGACGCGGGGATGGCGAATCCGATGCCGGGCGCCGCGCTGCCGAGTCTGGGATCCGCCGCCGCGAGCGTCGGGATGCCGATGACCTGCCCGTCGAGGCTCACCAGGGCGCCGCCGCTGTTGCCCGGGTTGATGGCGGCCGACGTCTGCACCATGTTCGCGATGGTGGCGCCCGTGCCGCCGCCCTCACGGCCCTCGCTGACGGTCCGTCCGGTCGCCGAGACGATGCCCTCGGTGACGCTGGACGACAGCCCGAGCGGTGAGCCCATGGCCAGCACGATCTGACCGACCTCCACCTTGCCGGAGTCGCCGAGCACCGCCGGCTTCAGCCCGTCCGGCACCCGGTCCAGCTTGATCACGGCGAGGTCCTGCTCCGGGTAGGAGTAGACCAGGGTCGCCGGCAGCGGTTCCCCGCTGCTGGCCGTGGTCACCTTGAAGGTCTTCTCCGACCCGACCACGTGCGCGTTGGTGACGATGCGCCCCGTGTCGTCGTACACCACCCCGGAGCCCAGGTCGCCGGAGGCCTGGATCTGCACGACCGACGGCAGGACGTCCTTGATGACCTTCCGGTACAGGTTCTGCAGTTCCCCCGCGGCTCCCGGCGCGACCGCCCGGGCGGCCGCGGTGTCCTGCCCGGCCGGAGCGGCGGGTCCGGTGCAGCCGGCGGCGAGGGCAGCGCAGCACGTCAGCAGGGCGGCGCAGACGGTTCTGGCGAGGGCCCGGGCGCAGGCGGCCTTCCCGAGGCCCCGGATAGGGGAAGCGTCCATGCACCGAGTGTCACCGCGCGATGATCACCCGGCCCGCGCTGTTGCCCCGAACGGCCTCAGCCGCGTACCCCGCACAGGTGCAGCAGCGCCGCCACCCCGCGGTAGGGGTCGGTGCGCCCCGCACGCTCCTCGACCGCGAGCAGCGTCTCCAGGTCGTCCGGCGTCCCCGCGTCGTCCGCCGCCGTGTCCGTGAAGACGCGGACGCCGTACCAGGCGTGCAGCGGGGCCGCGATGCCCGCGAGGGTCGCGGTGAGTTTCGACAGCCGGTCGGCACGGACGTCCAGGCCCAGACGGATGGGGGTCCCCCCGTTCGAGTCTGTTCGAGGATGGGGGAGGTAGGCGGTGGTGTCGAACGCGGCCAGCGCGCCCGCCCAGTCCCCGGACAGGCCGGGCCGCATGGCGAGCGCGTCGCCGTTGCGCACCAGCAGCGACAGCAGCCCGCCGGGCGCCAGCATCCGGGCGAGGCCGGCCACCAGCGGGTCGGGTTCCTCGACGTACATCAGCACGCCGTGGCACAGCACCACGTCGAAGCCGCCCGGCAGGAAGTGCACCCCGGTGTCGTGCCCGTCGCCCTCCACCAGCCGTACCCGCGCGCGGATGCCCTCCGGCTCACCGGCCAGGGCCCGACGGGCGGCGGCGATCATCGTCGCGTCCCGTTCGACCCCGGTCACCTGGTGGCCGAGCCGGGCCAGCCGCAGCGCCTGCGTACCCTGGCCCATCCCCACGTCGAGCACCCGCAGCCGCCGCCCGACCGGGAACCGGCCGGCTATCTGCTCGTCCAGCTGCCGGGCCACCAGTTCCTGGCGCACGACGTCGCGGAGCCCGCCCAGCCCGGTCAGCCAGGCATCCGCGGCACCCCCGGTGAAAGCCTCTGCGCTCAGGGCCGCTCTCCGCGCTTGACCTGCGGCTTCGGCAGCCGGAGCCGGCGCATCTGCAGCGACCGCATCAGGGCGTAGGCGACGGCGCCACGCGTGTTCTGGTCCGGGAAGCGCTCCGCGAGCCGCTTGCGCAGACGGAAGCCGCTGACCGCCGCGTCCAGCACGATGAGGACGATCACCACCAGCCACATCAGCAGCGCGATGGTCTGGATCGACGGCACCCGCACCACGCTCAGCACGAGGATCACCACGGCGAGCGGCAGGAAGAACTCCGCCACGTTGAACCGGGAGTCCACCCAGTTACGGGCGAACTTGCGCACCGGGCCCTTGTCCCGGGCGGGAAGGTAACGCTCGTCGCCACTGGCCAGGGCCTGGCGCTGGCGCGCCAGCGCCTGACGCCGCTCCTCGCGCTGCCTGCGCGCGGCGTCCTTGCGGGACGCCGGGGTGCTGGCGGCGCTGCGGCGCTGGGACTGGGCCTCACTGCGCTTGGGCGTGGGCCGGCCCTTGGGGGCCTGCGGGTCACGGGGCTGCTTGGAGAGGGTCACCTGCGCCTTGTCGGCGGTCGGGGCCTTCTCTTCCTTGGCACGGCTACGGAACACAAAACCCAAGGGTACGGGGTGCACCCGCATGGACCCCAGCCCGGCGGGGAACGATCCGGCAACACCGGACGTCTGTAGGGGGACGGAGAGGACGTTCCGGCGAAGGTGCGAAAAGGGGGACGGGTAGGGGATCACCTACTCCCTGGGCCGGACCGGGAGCGTCCGCAGTCGTCCTCGGGGAGGAGCGCATCGCTCCCCGAACAGTGCGGTAATGGAGGCAGGGCCCGTACTGTGGGTCTTGTCGCAGGATCTGTGAGCCGGAGTCCGTCAGAAGGGGGCGCGCGAAGCCCATGAGCGGTGTCATGAAGCGTATGGGGATGATCTTCCGCGCGAAGGCGAACAAGGCCCTTGACCGGGCCGAGGACCCGCGCGAGACCCTCGATTACTCCTACCAGAAGCAGCTCGAGCTGCTGCAGAAGGTGCGCCGCGGCGTCGCCGACGTGGCGACCAGCCGCAAGCGCCTGGAACTCCAGCTCAACCAGCTGCAGCAGCAGTCCGCCAAGCTGGAGGACCAGGGCCGCAAGGCGCTCGCGCTCGGCCGCGAGGACCTGGCCCGCGAGGCGCTGTCCCGGCGCGCCGCCCTCCAGCAGCAGGTGACGGACCTGGAGACGCAGCACACCACCCTCCAGGGCGAGGAGGAGAAACTCACCCTGGCGGCCCAGCGCCTGCAGGCCAAGGTGGACGCCTTCCGCACGAAGAAGGAGACCATCAAGGCCACCTACACCGCCGCCCAGGCCCAGACCCGGATCGGCGAGGCGTTCTCCGGCATCTCCGAGGAGATGGGCGACGTCGGCCTGGCCATCCAGCGCGCCGAGGACAAGACCGCCCAGCTCCAGGCCCGCGCCGGCGCCATCGACGAACTGCTCGCCTCCGGCGCCCTCGACGACCCCTCCGGCATGGCCAAGGACGACATCCAGGCCGAGCTGGACCGGCTCTCCGGTGGTACGGATGTAGAGCTGGAACTGCAGCGCATGAAGGCCGAGCTGGCCGGCGGACCGTCCGCGGACCGTCAGGCGATCGAAGGCGGCACCGGCCAGGCGCAGTCCCAGCAGCAGCCGCAGGACACCCCGCGCTTCGACAAGCAGTAGCCCGGCGCCGGGACCCCGAGCCGAGGAGGCCGACGTGATCGTACGGATCATGGGGGAGGGGCAGGTGAAGCTGGACGACTCCCACTTCACCGAGCTGAACGAGCTGGACGACGAGCTGCTGGCCGAGATGGAGAGCGGCGACGGCGAGGGCTTCGGCCGCACGCTCACCGCTCTCCTGGACGCCGTCCGCCGGCTCGGCACCCCCCTGCCCGACGACGCGCTGGAACCCTCCGAACTGATCCTCCCCTCCCCGGACGCCACGCTCCAGGAGGTCCGGGAACTGCTCAGCGACGACGGCCTGATCCCCGGGTAGCGCCCCGCCCGGGGCCGCCGGACAGGTCTGGGAGCACCGGCCCCGGGACATACTGTCGGCATCGTGGACACACTGGAACGCGCCCGCTGCGGCCTCAGGGCCCACCCGCTCGCACTGGACGCGGCCATCGCGGCCGGCGTCCTGCTGTGCATGGCCGCCGGCTCGTTCGCCGTGCCCCGCGACGGACACGGCGTCACCTGGGGCCTGCGCGTCCCCGCACCCCTGAGCCTGGCCCTCATGGTGCTCGCCGCGGCGGCGCTCGTCTTCCGCCGTCGCGCCCCCCGGACGGTCCTCGCGGTCACCGGCACCCTCACGGTGATCGAGAGCGTCACCGGCGACCCGCGCGCCCCGGTCGCGATGTCCGCCGTCATCGCGCTCTACACCGTCGCCGCGACCACCGACCGCACCACCACCTTCCGGGTCGGCCTGCTCACCATGACCGTGCTGACCGCGGCGGCCATGCTCGGCGGCCCGCTGCCCTGGTACGCCCAGGAGAACCTCGGCGTCCTCGCCTGGACCGGGATCGGCGCCACCGCCGGGGACGCCGTGCGCAGCCGCCGCGCGGTCGTCCAGGCCATGCGGGAACGCGCCGAACGCGCCGAGCGCACCCGCGAGGAGGAGGCACGCCGCCGGGTCGCCGAGGAGCGGCTGCGCATCGCCCGGGACCTGCACGACGTCGTCGCCCACCACATCGCCCTGGTCAACGTGCAGGCCGGCGTCGCCGCGCACGTCATGGACCGGCGGCCCGACCAGGCCAAGGAGGCCCTCGGCCACGTCCGCGAGGCCAGCCGCTCCGCGCTCAACGAGCTGCGGGCCACCGTCGGCCTGCTGCGCCAGTCCGGCGACCCCGAGGCGCCCACCGAGCCCGCCCCCGGCCTCAGCCGCCTGGAGGACCTCGCCGGCACCTTCCGCGCAGCGGGACTGCCGGTGGAGGTGGCCCGCGCCGACCAGGACACCGAACTGCCCGCCGCCGTCGACCTGGCCGCCTACCGGATCGTCCAGGAGGCCCTGACGAACGTGCGCAAGCACGCGGGCCCCGAGGCCAGGGCCGAGGTGAGCGTCGTACGCGTGGGACCGGACGTGGAGGTCACGGTGCTCGACGACGGCGCGGGCGAGACGGCGGCGCCCGAGGACGGCGGCGGACACGGGCTGCTCGGCATGCGCGAACGGGTCACGGCCCTCGGCGGCACCCTGACCACAGGGCCCCGCTACGGGGGAGGCTTCCGCGTCCATGCGATCCTGCCCGTCGAGACCCGCAGCGATTCCCGTCCCGACACCCTGACGACGGCACCGGGGGAGCCCGTATGACGATCCGTGTCCTGCTCGCCGACGACCAGACACTGCTGCGCAGCGCGTTCCGCGTGCTGGTCGACTCCGAGCCCGACATGGAGGTGGTGGGCGAGGCCTCCGACGGCGCCGAAGCGGTCCGGCTGGCCAGGGAGCACGGCGCCGACGTCGTCCTCATGGACATCCGCATGCCCGGCACCGACGGCCTCGCCGCCACCCGGCAGATCAGCGCCGACCCCTCCCTCGCACAGGTCCGGGTGGTCATCCTGACCACCTTCGAGGTCGACGACTACGTCGTCCAGGCCCTGCGCGCCGGCGCCTCCGGCTTCCTCGGCAAAGGCAGCGAACCCGAGGAACTGCTGAACGCCATCCGCCTCGCCGCGGGCGGCGACGCGCTGCTCTCCCCGGCCGCCACCAAGGGCCTGATCGCCCGCTTCCTCGCCCAGGGCGACGCCGACGACGGCCGCGACCCGGCCCGCTCCGAGCGCCTCGGCGCGCTCACCGGCCGCGAGCGCGAGGTGCTCGTCCAGGTCGCCGGCGGCCACTCCAACGACGAGATAGCCGAGCGCCTCGAGGTCAGCCCGCTGACCGTGAAGACGCACGTCAACCGGGCCATGGCCAAACTCGGCGCCCGGGACCGGGCCCAGCTCGTCGTGATCGCGTACGAGTCGGGGCTGGTACGGCCGAGGACGGAGTGACCTCCACCCGCGCGTACCGCGCGCGGAGCAGGGGACGGGCGGGGAAACGGACCTGGGGCCCACGCACGCAAGCACCTCTGCCGCTCACTGAAGGAAGACCCTGATCCATGTCCTGGCTGGCCGGATTCAGCCTCGCGCAACGGGCCCTGATCGGCCTGGTGTCGCTCATCGCGCTCGCCTTCGGGCTGATCGCGATCCCCCAGATCAAGCAGCAGCTGCTGCCCACCATCCAACTGCCCGTGGTGTCGGTCGTCGCGCCGTACCAGGGCGCCTCGCCCGACGTCGTGGAGAAGCAGGTCGTCGAGCCCATCGAGGACAACCTGCAGGGCGTCGACGGCGTCACCTCGGTCACCTCCACCGCGAGCGAGGGCAACGCCGTGATCATGGCGTCCTTCGACTACGGCAACGACACCGACCGGCTGGTCTCCGACGTCCAGCAGGCCGTCAACCGGGCCCGCAACCAGCTCCCGGACGGCGTCGACCCGCAGGTCGTCGCCGGGTCCACCGACGACATGCCGACCGTGGTCCTCGCCGTCACCTCGGACAAGGACCAGCAGGCCCTCGCCGACCAGCTCGACACCACCGTCGTGCCCGCGCTGAAGGACATCGACGGCGTCGGCCGCGTCCAGGTCACCGGCGTCCGTGACCTCCAGGTCGCCGTCACCCCCGACGACGGCAGGCTGGCGGACGCGGGACTCACCCCCGCCGCCCTGGGCCGGGCCCTGCAGGGGGGCGGCGCGACCGTCCCGGCGGGCTCCTTCGACGAGGACGGCGCCAACCGCACCGTCCAGGTCGGCGGCGGCTTCACCTCGCTGCGGCAGATCCGGGACCTGATGGTCACCGGCGAGGGCGGCGACGAGCCCGTGCGCCTCGGTGACGTGGCCACCGTCAGCCAGCGGCCGGCGACGGCCGACTCCCTCACCCGTACCGACGGCAGGCCCAGCCTCGCCGTCACCATCACCATGGACCACGACGGCAGCGCGGTCTCCATCTCCGACGCGGTCGAGGACAAGCTGCCCCGCCTGCGTGAGAACCTCGGCTCCGGCGCGCGGCTCACCGTCGTGAGCGACCAGGGCCCGGCCGTGGCGAAGTCCATCAAGGGCCTGACCACGGAGGGCGCGCTCGGCCTGCTCTTCGCGGTGCTGGTCATCCTGGTCTTCCTCGCCTCGGTCCGCTCGACGCTGGTGACGGCGGTGTCCATCCCGCTGTCCGTCGTCCTCGCGCTGATCGTGCTGTGGACGCGCGGCCTGTCGTTGAACATGCTCACGCTCGGCGCGCTGACCATCGCCATCGGCCGGGTCGTCGACGACTCGATCGTCGTCCTGGAGAACATCAAGCGGCATCTCGGCTACGGCGAGGAGCGCCGGGCGGCGATCCTGGGCGCGGTCCGCGAGGTGGCCGGCGCGGTCACCTCCTCCACCCTCACCACGGTCGCCGTGTTCCTGCCGATCGGCCTGGTCGGAGGCATGGTCGGCGCTCTGTTCGGCTCCTTCAGCATCACGGTGACGGCGGCCCTGGTGGCCTCCCTGCTCGTCTCGCTGACGGTCGTGCCGGTGCTGTCCTACTGGTTCCTGCGTGCCCCCGAGGGCACGCCGGGGGACGCCGCCCAGACGCGCCGCGAGGCCGAGGAGAAGGAGGCGAACAGCCGCCTGCAGCGTGCCTACGTCCCCGTCCTGCGCTTCGCGACGCGCCGCCGTCTCACCAGCGTGCTGATCGCGGTCGCGGTCCTCCTGGTCACGTTCGGCATGTCCGGGCTGCTGAAGACGAACTTCTTCGACCAGGGCGACCAGGAAGTCCTCACCGTCACACAGGAGCTGAAGCCGGGCACCAGCCTCGCGGCCACCGACGCGCAGGCCAGGCGGGTCGAGAAGCTGCTCGCCTCCACCAAGGGCATCAAGGACTACCAGGTCACCGTCGGCTCCTCCGGCTTCATGGCGGCCTTCGGCGGCGGCACGGACAGCAACCAGGCGTCGTACCAGGTGATGCTGGAGGACTCCGCGTCCTCCGGCGACGTGCGGCGCGGCCTCGAGGACGGCCTGGCGAAGCTCGAGGGCGCCAGCACGACCACCGTCTCGGCCGGCGGCGGCTTCGGCAACCAGGACCTGAGCGTCGTCGTGAAGGCCGCCGACCCCGGCACGCTGCGCAAGGCCGCGGAGCAGGTGCGCTCCGCGGTCGCCGGCCTCGACCACGTCACCGACGTCACCAGCGACCTGGCGACGAGCGTGCCGCGGATCTCGGTGAAGGCCGGCCCCGGGGCGGCCGAGGCCGGGTTCGACGACCAGAGACTGGGCGCCGCGGTCGCGCAGGCCGTGCGCGGCACGACGGCGGCCAAGGCGGTTTTGGACGGCACCGAGCGCGACGTCGTGGTGCGGTCGGCGAAGCCCGCGACGACGCCGGCCCAGCTGTGGAGGCTGCGCCTCGGCACGGCGCGGCTCGGCGACATCGCCACGGTGAAGCTGGTGGACGGCCCGGTGTCGCTGACCCGGATCGACGGCAGGCGCGCCGCCACGATCGAGGCCCGGCCGACCGGCGACAACACGGGCGCGATCAGCGCCGACCTGCGCTCGACGATCAGGTCGCTGAAGCTCCCCGCGGGCGCCGAGGCGGAGATCGGCGGTGTCTCCTCCGACCAGGACGACGCGTTCGGCAACCTGGGCCTGGCCATGCTGGCGGCCATCGCGATCGTCTTCGTGCTCCTGGTCGCGACGTTCCGCTCGCTCGTCCAGCCGCTGATCCTGCTGGTGTCGATCCCGTTCGCGGCGACGGGCGCGGTCGGCCTGCTGGTCGTCACCGGCACCCCGATGGGCGTCCCGGCGATGATCGGCATGCTGATGCTGATCGGCATCGTGGTGACGAACGCGATCGTGCTGATCGACCTGATCAACCAGTACCGCGCGCAGGGTCACGGCGTCGTGGAAGCCGTGGTCGAGGGCGGCCGCCACCGCCTGCGCCCCATCCTCATGACGGCCCTGGCGACGATCTTCGCCCTGCTGCCGATGGCCCTGGGCATCACCGGCGAGGGCGGCTTCATCGCCCAGCCGCTGGCGGTGGTCGTCATCGGCGGCCTGATCACGTCCACCCTGCTGACGCTGCTGCTGGTGCCGACGCTCTACGCGATGGTGGAGCTGGGCAAGGAGCGGCGGGCGGCCAAGCGGGCGGCGAGGGGGGAGCCGGCGGAGCCGAAGGTTCCCGGGCAGTCCCAGCCGGCGCGGGTCTAGAGGACCCGGCCACATGCGGAAGGGGGCCGCACCCCGCGGGGTGCGGCCCCCTTCCGCGTCTCTCGGCCGCCGGGACTACGGCAGCGCCAGCATCCGCTCCAGCGCGAGCTTGGCGAACGCCTCCGTCTCCTTGTCGACCTCGATGCGGTTGACCAGGTTGCCCTCGGCCAGGGACTCCAGGGTCCAGACCAGGTGGGGCAGGTCGATGCGGTTCATCGTCGAGCAGAAGCAGACCGTCCTGTCGAGGAAGACGATCTCCTTGCCCTCGGGCGCGAAACGGTTCGCCAGGCGGCGGACCAGGTTCAGCTCGGTGCCGATGGCCCACTTGGAACCGGCCGGGGCGGCCTCCAGGGCCTTGATGATGTACTCGGTCGAACCGACGTAGTCCGCCGCGGCCACGACCTCGTGCTTGCACTCCGGGTGGACCAGGACGTTCACGCCGGGGATGCGCTCGCGCACGTCGTTCACCGAGTCGAGGCTGAAGCGGCCGTGCACCGAGCAGTGGCCGCGCCACAGGATCATCTTCGCGGCGCGCAGCTCCTGGGCGGTCAGTCCGCCGTTCGGCTTGTGCGGGTTGTAGACCACGCAGTCGTCCAGGGACATGCCCATGTCGCGGACGGCGGTGTTGCGGCCCAGGTGCTGGTCCGGCAGGAAGAGGACCTTCTCCCCCTGCTCGAACGCCCAGTCGAGGGCGCGCTTGGCGTTCGACGAGGTGCAGATCAGGCCGCCGTGCTTGCCGGTGAAGGCCTTGATGTCGGCGGAGGAGTTCATGTACGAGACCGGCACGACCTGCTCGGCGACGCCCGCCTCGGTCAGCACGTCCCAGCACTCGGCGACCTGCTCGGCCGTCGCCATGTCGGCCATGGAACAGCCGGCCGCGAGGTCGGGCAGGACCACCTTCTGGTCGTCGGACGTCAGGATGTCCGCCGACTCGGCCATGAAGTGCACACCGCAGAAGACGATGTACTCGGCCTCCGGACGCGCGGCGGCGTCGCGGGCCAGCTTGAAGGAGTCGCCCGTGACGTCGGCGAACTGGATGACCTCGTCGCGCTGGTAGTGGTGGCCGAGCACGAAGACCTTGTCGCCGAGCTTCTCCTTGGCCGCGCGGGCGCGCTCGACCAGGTCGGGGTCGGACGGCGAAGGCAGGTCACCGGGGCACTCGACGCCCCGCTCGCTCTTCGGGTCGGCCTCGCGGCCGAGCAGCAGCAGGGCGAGCGGAGTCGGCTGTACGTCGAGCTCCGGGGTCTGGGCGGTGGTCACGACACGCACCCTTTCTACTTTTCGTCTAACTGACGCTATCTATCATAACCGCTTCACGTCACTTTGACGATGGCCATAGCGTCCATGTGACATGAATCCCGCCCGGCCGCCCCTCCGGGCCGCTGTCGATGCCGCCGGGCGTGTGCGAGCATGGCAAGAAGGAAAAACGCGAACCACGCGAATGCCCGGCCCGGAATGAATCCGCGAGAGCGCCGGTTGCACTCGTCGGCAAGCAGTCTCCGTACAACCCGGGAGAGATGTAGATGTCCGTATCGGACGAGACCAGCACCGTCACCGACGGCATCATCCTGACCGACGCCGCCGCGGCCAAGGTCAAGGCCCTGCTCGACCAGGAAGGCCGTGACGACCTCGCCCTGCGCGTCGCCGTCCAGCCCGGCGGCTGCTCCGGCCTGCGCTACCAGCTCTTCTTCGACGAGCGCTCGCTCGACGGCGACGTGGAGAAGGACTTCGGCGGCGTCAAGGTCGTCACGGACCGCATGAGCGCCCCGTACCTGGGCGGCGCGACCGTCGACTTCGTGGACACCATCGAGAAGCAGGGCTTCACGATCGACAACCCGAACGCGACCGGCTCCTGCGCCTGCGGCGACTCCTTCAGCTGAGCCGGCGGCTCGTTCCCGGGGAACGAGCCCCACGGCCGGACACGAAGGCGGCGGCCCCCCACGGGGGGCCGCCGCCTTCTTCGTCGCGCCGGGTCAGCGGGCCTGCGGCCGAGTCGCTCCCGGCCCGGCCTTCGCGATCCGCTCACCGTCCGCGCCGACCACCGTGCGCCCGTCCAGTGGCGCGTCCAGCCGTACGGTCTTCACGTACTCCTTGGCGATCAGCACGCACACCTTGCCCGGCCAGGGCTTCTCGGTGACCGTCACCCTCACCCGGTCCTCGCCCTCCCGCGCCGACACGGTGTAGTCGGCGCACACCCCGCCGAAGAAGTGCACGGCCAGCTTCCGGCCGTCAGCCGTGTAGCCGGTCACCTCCACCTTCTTCGTGCGGGGGGCGGTGGGCAGGGACTTCGACGGCGCCGACTTCCGCGACACCAGGTACTCCGGGTCGACCGCGGGATACGTCACCGTGTCCCTTCCCGCCGGCTCCCGCACCTCGAACAGCCACGACGGCACCAGCGCCTGCCGCCCGCCGACCGAGTGCGCGGCCAGCCCGAACACCGCCTTCTCCACCGTGATGACCGTGCCGGCCGTCCGCTTCGGCACCGGCGCGGGAGCCCCCGTGGCCGTGCCGCACGGCTGCTCCAGCCGGTCCTTCGCCGGCACCGGGGTGGCACAGCCGCCGATCCCCATCCGGTGGTCGCTCCTCGGCGCCTTGTTCATCAGCCCGAGGGCCTTCTCCGCACCCACCACGGGGTACGTGTCACCCTTCGCCGTCGCGCCCAGCAGACCGTGCCCGCCGACGATCTCACCCTTCTTGCCGACGGTCAGCCCGGTCGTCCAGCCGTGCGTCGGCAGCCCGCCGACCACCGGGTCGGCGTCGACCACCCGCTGCGCCCCCAGGACCTGGCTCGCGTCGGTCTTCGCGTCGTCCAGCCCGGCCGCCTTCAGCACCGGCGCGGCCGCCGCCCTCGCCTCAGGCACACTCACCGGGCCGCCCGTGGGACCCATCGGGTCGTGCGCGCACAGGGGCCCCTTCCTGCAGTTGTCGGTGCCCGGCGCGTACCGGCTGAACGTCCAGCCGCCCGGCGCGTCCCGGTTCACCGTCAGCCGCGGACCCGAGCCGTCCTTGCCGCCGACCCGCCAGATCCGCCCCTCCGCCACCGGGGCCCCGTCCATCCCGAGCGCCTCGGCCAGCCGGGCCACGGCGTCCTTGCCGACCTCGCCCTTCGCCACGTACACCGGCGCGGAGCCGGGCCCGTCCGGCAGGTCGCCCCCGGCCACGTACCGCACGCCGTACGGGTCGGGCTCCCCGGGCGCGATGCCGTTCGTACCCGGCTGGTCGTCCAGGGTCAGCGGCGGGGGAGTGCCGCGCCCGCCGGACGCGCCCGGGCCGCTACGACCGTCCGGGCCGCCGCTCGCGGCGAGGTACGCGCCGCCGCCGCCGATCAGCATCACCGCCGCCGCGACGGAGGCGACGACCACCGGGGAGCGGCGCCGGGCGGGCCGCTCGTCCGCGCTCGCGTCGCCGGCCCGCGGCTGTTCGGCCACGGTCTCCCCGGAGGTCTCGGGCAGCTCCGGCTCACCGGAGTTCTCAGGCCGCTCCGGCTCACCGGAGTCGTCGGGCCGCTCGGTGTTCACCGCATCGCTCCTCGCTGCGTCGTGTCCCGCATCCCCTGCGCGGGGGACGCCGATGGGACGCGGGAGAGGAGCGCTCGGTTCCCGGCAGGCGTCCGCGCGGGTCAGTCGCCGTAGTCGGACATCGCGTCCAGCAGCCGCGCGGACCGCGCCGGCACGCTCACCCCGTGGATGAGGGAGGGCGGCACCGGCCGTGCGGCGGAGCGCTCGGGAACCGCCCAGTGCGGAGCCATCCGGGCGCAGTCGCCGCGCAGCGTGGCGAGGCCGCCCTCGAGGTCGGCCGGGGCGGAGGAGTTGACCTTGGGGTTCGTCATGACCGCACCGTAGACACGACCCGGCCTGTGAAGAAAGAGCTACTATCGGGTAGTTTCGCCAGCTTCAGTGGTGCCGCCTTTGCGGGTAGCGTGAACTGTCAATCCAGCCCTCCCGTCTCCCACCACCACCCCTCCAGCGAGCGCCATCGCGCGCTCCTTCTTGTTTCCGCAGGAGAATGCCCTCGTGCGCATCGCAGTCACCGGCTCCATCGCCACCGACCACCTCATGACCTTCCCCGGCCGCTTCGCCGACCAGTTCGTCGCGGACCAGCTGCACACGGTCTCCCTCTCCTTCCTGGTCGACAACCTGGACGTGCGCCGGGGCGGCGTCGGCGCGAACATCGCCTTCGGCATGGGCCAGCTCGGCACCGGGCCGATCCTGGTCGGCGCGGCCGGCTTCGACTTCGACGAGTACCGGGCCTGGCTCGGCCGGCACGGCGTGGACACCGACTCCGTCCGCATCTCCGAGACCCTGCACACCGCCCGCTTCGTGTGCACCACCGACGCCGACCACAACCAGATCGGCTCCTTCTACACCGGCGCGATGAGCGAGGCCCGCCTCATCGAGCTGAAGACGGTGGCCGACCGCGTCGGCGGCCTCGACCTGGTCCTCATCGGCGCCGACGACCCCGAGGCGATGCTCCGCCACACGGAGGAGTGCCGCTCCCGCGCGATCCCCTTCGCCGCCGACTTCTCCCAGCAGATCGCCCGGATGGAGGGCGAGGAGATCCGGATACTGCTGGACGGCGCGACGTACCTGTTCTCCAACGAGTACGAGAAGGGCCTCATCGAGTCCAAGACCGGCTGGAACGACGCCGAGATCCTCGCCAAGGTCGGCCACCGCGTCACCACGCTCGGCTCGCGGGGCGTGCGGATCGAGCGGGTCGGCGAGGACCCGATCGAGGTCGGCTGCCCGGACGAGGAGCGCAAGGCCGACCCCACGGGCGTCGGCGACGCCTTCCGCGCCGGTTTCCTGTCCGGCCTGGCCTGGGGTGTCTCCCTGGAGCGCGCGGCGCAGGTCGGCTGCATGCTGGCGACCCTCGTCATCGAGACGGTGGGCACCCAGGAGTACCAGCTGCGCCGGGGCCACTTCATGGAGCGCTTCGTCAAGGCGTACGGGGACGAGGCCGGCCAGGAGGTGCGGGCCCACCTGGGCTGAGAACCGTACGGGCGCTCAGCCGGTCCGGCGGACCAGGTACGCGGTTCCCTGCTCCGCCGGCTCCTCGCCCACGTACTCCTGCCCGCGCATCTGGCACCAGGCCGGGATGTCGAGGCGGGCGGCCTCGTCGTCCGACAGGACCCGCACCGTGCCCCCCACCGGCACCTCCCCGATGACCTTGGCCAGCTCGATGACCGGAATCGGGCAGCGCTTGCCCAGGGAGTCCACGACGAGCTCCTCGCTCCGCGCCCGAACGGCCGGAGCGGGTGCCCCCAGCTTCTCCCGCACGCCCGCGACGGCCGCCGGAAGCACGTCCAGGAAGCGTTCGACGTCCTCCTCGGCGGCCCCCGGCGGCAGGGACACCCGCACATTGCCCTCGCTCAGCACCCCCATCGCCTTCAGTACGTGGCTGGGCGTCAGCGTGCTGCTCGTGCATGACGAACCGGACGACACGGAGAAGCCCGCCCGGTCCAGCTCGTGCAGCAGCGCCTCTCCGTCGGCATAGAGACAGGAGAAGGTGACGATCCCCGGCAGCCGCCGCTCCGGATCGCCGACCACCTCCACGTCCGGCACCAGCCGCGGCACCCGGGCCCGGATCCGCTCCGTCAGTTCCCGCAGCCGTGCCGCCTCCTGGGCCGCCTCGGCCCGCACCGCACGCAGGGACGCCACGGCCGCCACCACGGCCGGGATGTTCTCGAAACCGGGCGCCCGCCCCGACTCCCGCTCGTCCACCGGCCCTTGGGCGGCGAACCGCACCCCCTTGCGCACGACGAGCAGTCCGACCCCCGGCGGCCCGCCCCACTTGTGCGCGCTGGCCGCGAGCAGTGACCAGTCGCCCCCGACCGGCCCCCACCCCAGCGACTGGGCCGCGTCCACCAGCAGGGGAACCCCGGCGGCCCGGCAGGCCCCGGCCACCTCGGCCACCGGCTGGACGGTCCCCACCTCGTGATTGGCCGACTGCAGGCACGCCAGCGCGCTGTCCGGCCGCAGCGCGGCGGCGTAGGCCGACGGGTCCACCGCCCCCGCCCGGTTCACGGCCACCCTCGTGACCTCGCCGCCCTCCGCCTCGAACGCCTCCGCAGAATGGAGTACCGAGGAATGTTCGACCGCTGACACGATCAGGTGGCGTCCGACCCGCCGCCGTCCGGCCAACACCCCCGCCACACCGGTGTGCACGGCCCGGGTCCCGGACGCCGTGAACACCACCTCGTCCGCCCGGCACCCCACGGCCTCGGCAGCCGCCTCCCGCGCCGCGTCGAGCAGCAGCCGGGCCTTCCGCCCCTCCCGGTGGAGGCGGGCGGGATCGGCCCACCCGTCATCCAGCGAGGCGAGCAACGCCTGCCGGGCCACGGGGTGGAGGGGGGCGGCGGATGCGGCATCGAAGTAGGACACACGGCTACGGTAGAACTTCGGCCGGGCGAGTCACCCCCAGGGGCGCCGGGCTGTGTCCGAAGTGGCTCCGCCGAGGGGCGCGACCAGCCACAACGCACCCGCACGCGCGGTCGCAAACCGCTACAACCCGAGCTATTGGACGCCCGATCCCACCTCTTCGGAGTGACCGGCGGCGCGTATGCCCCCCTCCCCGCGAACCCCCGGAGGGCGTCGGCTAGGGTTTGGTCCGCATAAACATCCAAACCCCTGCCCGACGCAGGGCGGCGACCGACCAGCGAGAAGGCCGCAGCCGACCGCGCGGGCGAGACTCTCGGGAAGGCGCTACGTGAGTCCCAACGGCTCCGACCGCTCGCCGCGGCGCCCGATGCGGCGGAAGCTGCTGCAGGCACTGACCGCGGGCCTGGTCCTGGCGACCGCTACCGGTTGCACATACAAGGACTTCCCCCGCCTTGGCATGCCCACCCCGACCACGGAAGAGGCTCCGCGGATCCTCTCCCTGTGGCAGGGCTCCTGGGCTGCCGCGCTCGCCGTCGGCGTGCTGGTGTGGGGCCTGATCCTGTGGAGTGCTTTCTTCCACCGGCGCAGCCGCACCAAGGTCGAGGTACCTCCGCAGACCCGGTACAACATGCCGATCGAGGCCCTGTACACGGTGGTCCCGATCATCATCATCTCGGTGCTCTTCTACTTCACGGCCCGGGACGAGTCGAAGCTGCTCAGCCTCACCGACAAGAAGCCCGACGTCACGGTCAACGTGGTCGGCTTCCAGTGGAGCTGGGGCTTCAATTACGTCGCGGACGTCCCCGGTTCCACCGGTGACGCCAAGACCGACAAGAACCTGGACGCGATCCCGAACCGGTTCAAGGACGTCTTCCCGGCGAACGCCGGCGGTGTCTACGACGTCGGTACGCCCGGCACGCGGAACCCGCAGACGGGCAACCCCGGTCCGACGCTCTGGCTTCCCAAGGGCAAGACCGTGCGTTTCATCCTGACCTCGCGTGACGTCATCCACTCCTTCTGGGTGGTGCCGTTCCTGATGAAGCAGGACGTCATCCCGGGCCACACCAACGCCTTCCAGGTGACCCCCAACAAGGAGGGCACCTTCCTCGGCAAGTGTGCGGAGCTCTGCGGTGTCGACCACTCCCGGATGCTGTTCAACGTGAAGGTCGTCTCCCCCGAGCGCTACGAGCAGCACCTCAAGGACCTCGCCAAGAAGGGGCAGACCGGTTACATTCCCGCCGGCATCGCGCAGACGAGCCACGAGAAGAACCGGGAGACGAACAACCTGTGAGCATCCTCAACGAACCCCAGGGTGCCGCGGCAGCTGATGACTCGTACGAGAACGAGCTGCCGGTCAGGCGCAAGCAGCCCGGCAATGTCGTGGTGAAGTGGCTGACGACCACCGACCACAAGACGATCGGCACGCTGTATCTGGTCACCTCGTTCGCGTTCTTCCTCATCGGCGGCGTGATGGCGCTGCTGATGCGTGCCGAGCTGGCCCGTCCGGGCCTGCAGATGATGTCGAACGAGCAGTTCAACCAGGCGTTCACGATGCACGGCACGATCATGCTGCTGATGTTCGCGACGCCGCTGTTCGCCGGTTTCGCCAACTGGATCATGCCGCTGCAGATCGGCGCTCCCGATGTGGCGTTCCCGCGGCTGAACATGTTCGCCTACTGGCTGTACCTGTTCGGCTCGACGATCGCGGTCGGCGGCTTCCTCACCCCGCAGGGCGCGGCCGACTTCGGCTGGTTCGCCTACTCCCCGCTGTCGGACGCGGTCCGCAGCCCGGGTGTGGGCGCCGACATGTGGATCATGGGTCTGGCCTTCTCCGGCTTCGGCACCATCCTCGGCTCGGTCAACTTCATCACCACGATCATCTGCAT
>NZ_BMUE01000027.1 GCF_014650035.1 Streptomyces lucensis JCM 4490
TTTCCTCGGTGCTTTCCAGGTTCCCGCTTTCGCGTTTCCCTTTCCGGCGGTTCCGACTTTATCAGAAGTTCTGAGTCGGTTTCCCCGCCCCCTCCGGGCACGTGAGTCCAGCGCATGAAGTGCTGGGGTTCCCGGTTGGGCGGAGCCGTAAACGTACTGGAGCGGGGCGCCTCGATGCAAATCGAGGGACCCCGCTCCGTGTTCACGCGGACGAGCGGCCGTAGGACCGTCAGACCTCGACGACCACCGGCAGGATCATCGGCCTGCGGCGATACGTGTCGGAGACCCACTTGCCGAGGGTCCTGCGGATGAGTTGCTGGAGCTGGTGCGGCTCCACCACGCCGTCCTGGGCGGAGCGCTCCAGGACCTCCGTGATCTTCGGGACCACGTCCGAGAAGGCAGAGTCCTCGATGCCGGAACCGCGGGCCTGGATGTGCGGGCCACCCGTGATCTTGCCGGTGGAGGAGTCCACCACGACGAAGACCGAGATGATGCCCTCGTCACCGAGGATCTTGCGGTCCTTCAGGGCCGGCTCGCCGACGCCGCCGACGGAGAGGCCGTCGACGTAGACGTAACCCGCCTGGACCTTGCCGGAGATCTTGGCCTTGCCCTCGACCAGGTCCACCGCCACGCCGTCCTCGGCGATGACGATCCGGTCGTGCGGAACGCCGGTCATGGCGCCCAGCTCCGCGTTGGCCCGCAGATGGCGCCATTCGCCGTGGACCGGCATGAGGTTCCGCGGGCGGCAGATGTTGTAGAAGTACAGCAGCTCGCCCGCGGACGCGTGGCCGGAAACGTGCACCTTAGCGTTGCCCTTGTGGACGACGTTGGCGCCCCAGCGGGTCAGGCCGTTGATGACGCGGTAGACCGCGTTCTCGTTACCGGGGATGAGGGACGAGGCCAGGATGACCGTGTCGCCGTCGACGATGCGGATCTGGTGGTCGCGGTTGGCCATCCGCGACAGGGCCGCCATGGGCTCGCCCTGGGAACCGGTGCAGACCAGGACCACCTCGTGGTCGGGCAGGTCGTCCAGCGTCCTGACGTCGACCACCAGGCCCGGCGGGACCTTCAGGTAGCCGAGGTCCCGGGCGATGCCCATGTTGCGGACCATGGAACGGCCGACGAAGGCGACCCGGCGGCCGTACTCCTGGGCCGCGTCCAGGATCTGCTGGATGCGGTGGACGTGGCTGGCGAAGCTCGCCACGATGATCCGCTTGCGGGCGCCGGCGAAGACCTGCCGCAGGACGTTGGAGATGTCGCGCTCGTGCGGGGTGAAGCCCGGGACCTCGGCGTTCGTGGAGTCGCTGAGGAGGAGGTCGATGCCCTCCTCGCTCAGCCGCGCGAACGCGTGCAGGTCGGTGAGGCGGTTGTCCAGCGGGAGCTGGTCCATCTTGAAGTCGCCGGTGTGGACCACCATGCCGGCGGGGGTCCGGATGGCGACGGCCAGGGCGTCCGGGATGGAGTGGTTGACGGCGACGAACTCGCAGTCGAAGGGGCCGATGCGCTCACGGTTCCCCTCCGCCACCTCCAGGGTGTACGGACGGATCCGGTGTTCCTGGAGCTTGGCCTCGATGAGGGCGAGGGTCAGCTTGGAACCGATCAGCGGGATGTCCGGCTTCTCGCGGAGCAGGAACGGGACGCCGCCGATGTGGTCCTCGTGGCCGTGCGTGAGGACGATGCCCTCGATGTCGCCGAGGCGGTCCCGGATGGACGAGAAGTCCGGCAGGATCAGGTCGATACCGGGCTGCTCCTCCTCGGGGAAGAGCACTCCGCAGTCGACGATCAGCAGGCGGCCGCCGTACTCGAAGATTGTCATGTTCCGGCCGATCTCGCCGAGACCGCCGAGCGGGGTGACCCGCAGGCCGCCCTCGGGGAGCGGCGGGGGCGAGCCGAGTTCAGGATGCGGATGACTCAAAAGACTCTCCTCACCACACGCGCCACGTACCGTTACGGCACGTGGCGCGCATGACGTTCGTGCGGAAGCAGTTGTCGTTGTGAAGTGCGGGCACCGGTGGCCCGCGTCATTCGGTTGTCTCTTCAGTTGTGAAGTCGGTGGGGCCGGGACGGCCCGGGTGGTGCGAAGTCTGTTACTGGAGCTGTACCCCGCCGGCAGCAAGATCGATCTTGAGCTGGGCGATCTCCTCGGGCGAGCACTCGGCCATGGGCGGGCGCAGGGGTCCGGCCGGCAGTCCGAGGAGGGCGAGCGCGGCCTTGGTGGTCATGACGCCCTGGGTGCGGAACATGCCCGTGTAGACCGGGAGCAGCTTCTGGTGGATCTCCGTGGCCTTGACGACGTCGCCGGAGACATGGGCCTCGACGAGGGCCCGCAGGTCCGGGGTGACCAGGTGGCCGACCACCGAGACGAAGCCGACCGCGCCCACGGAGAGCAGGGGCAGGTTCAGCATGTCGTCGCCCGAGTACCAGGCGAGGCCGGACTGGGCGATGGCCCAGCTGGCGCGGCCGAGGTCGCCCTTGGCGTCCTTGTTGGCGACGATGCGCGGGTGCTCGGCGAGGCGGACCAGCGTCTCGGTGTTGATCGGGACGCCGCTGCGGCCGGGGATGTCGTAGAGCATGACCGGCAGGCCGGTGGCGTCGGCGACGGCCGAGAAGTGCCGGTACAGGCCCTCCTGGGGCGGCTTGTTGTAGTACGGCGTGACGACCAGGAGGCCGTGGGCGCCGGCGCGCTCGGCCTCGCGGGCCAGCTCGATGCTGTGGCGGGTGTCGTTGGTGCCGACGCCGGCCACGATGTGGGCGCGGTCGCCGACCGCCTCCAGTACGGCTCGTACCAGGTCCGATTTCTCCGCGTCGCTGGTGGTGGGGGACTCGCCGGTGGTGCCGTTGACGATCAGGCCGTCGTTGCCTGCGTCCACCAGGTGGGCGGCGAGCCGCTGCGCGCCGTCGAGGTCGAGTGCGCCGTCCGCCGTGAAGGGCGTGACCATGGCGGTGAGGACCCGCCCGAAGGGGGTCTGCGGAGTCGAGGTCGGAGCCATGGGTTACACGCTACTCGGTGCGCAATGCGGGGTCTGCCCGCGGGGTGCCGGGAAAGTCAGGACAAACAAGGAGCCCGGCACTGCCTGCTCGGGGGTTCAAGCAGTGCCGGGTCCGTTTGATCAGGCTAGATGAACTTCTCTAAATGCCGCAATACGGACACTTCGCGAGGCTGACCCGTACATCCGTTTCGGCTGGGGGAACAGCGCTCGGCTACGGGGCCACGCGCCCGTTCGCGTTGAAGGCGGCGTACGTGAGCGGCATGAGCTTCGCCCACTCCGCCTCCATCGCCTCGCCGACCATCTCGATCTCCCGCTGCGGGAAGGACGGCACCTTGGCCAGCTCGTGCTGCGTGCGCAGGCCGAGGAAGTGCATGAGGGAGCGGGCGTTGCAGGTGGCGTACATGGAGGAGAACAGGCCGACGGGGAGGGCGGCACGGGCGACCTCGCGGGCCACGCCCTCGGCGAGCAGCTTCCGGTACGCCGCGTACGCCTGCTCGTAGGACTCCCGCAGGGTGTCGCTCACGGCCTCGTACTGGGCGGGGGTGCCCTCGACGAAGACGTACTTGCCCGGGCGGCCCTCCTGGACGAGCTTGCGGGAGGCGTCGGGGACGTAGAAGACCGGCTCCAGCTCCCGGTAGCGCCCGGACTCCTCGTTGTACGACCAGCCGACCCGGTGCCGCATGAACTCGCGGAAGACGAAGATCGGGGCGCTGATGAAGAAGGTCATCGAGTTGTGCTCGAACGGGCTGCCGTGCCGGTCGCGCATCAGGTAGTTGATGAGCCCCTTGGAGCGCTCGGGGTCCTTCTTCAGCTCGTCCAGGGACTGTTCGCCGGCGGTGGAGACACGGGCGGCGAAGAGGACGTCGGCGTCCGAAGCACTGGACTTCACCAGCTCGACGGTGACGTCACTGCGGAACGTGAGCGACTCGGTGGTCACGGGGGTCGGGGTCCTTCCCATCACTTCTGTGGTTCGCGCCCACCTTACGGGGCACCCGCGAGGCCCGGGAGCAGCACCTCGCCCGCGACGAACGCACCCGAGATTTTTTCGGACATGGGCACCTTTTGTGTCACTCGTGCGTCTGTACCGGTGAGGACCGGTCGTTCGACCCGAAGCTCCGATCAGATCCGAAACCCCCCGAAAGGAAGAGGCAACCGCGATGTTCCGTCGGCGTGAGCCCGTGCCGTTCGCCTTCCTGGCCGAGGCCGACAGGTTCCGCAGCAATGTCACTCCCCCGCCCCGCGGGCGGGCGTCCTTCGGCGAGATGGCCGGGCGCTGGCTGCTGGGCCTCACCATCGTCGCCGGGCTGGTGGGGGCTCTGGTCCTCGGCATGCCGGCGCTGTCCACGCCGTCCAGTACGCCGGTGCAGCAGTCCCAGGCGTCCCAGGGGCACTGACCCTTCCGGACCGCCACGGCTGGTGGGCGCGAACCCAGGCGGATAATCTCACCGGGCACAGCCCACGCGAGGACCGAGTGAGGACCAGCCGTGCCCCTGCCCTTCCTGACGGCCGAGCGCACCTTCGAGACGGCATCCGAGAGCGCGCTTCCGTACGACGACCCCGAGCGCTGGCGACGCCCCTACCGGCCCGGTCCGTGGCGGGTGGGCGCGGCCGCGCTGGGCCTGCTGCTCGCCTCGTTCATGCTGTTCGCTGCGGTTCTGATCGCCCTGAGCGGCTCGCTCTCGTCGTCCGGCTTCTCCTCGGCCGCCGTGGCTCTGGGGCTGGGCCTGGCCGTCGTCGCGGGTGCGCTGCGGCTGCTGCGCATGGGGGTGTGGGTGAGCGGGCGCGGGCTGCGCCGGGTCGGCTTCCTCGTGACGCGGACGGTGCCGTGGGCGCGGGTCCTCTCCGTGCGGACCGTGCAGCAGCCGGTGCGCTTCGTGGGGCTGCCGCGGACGGTGCAGGGGCAGGCGCTGGCGCTCGCCCGCAAGGACCGGCGGGCCGAGGGCACGGCTCCGCTGCTGACCACGCACGACCTGGACTTCCTCGGACGTCCGGCGGCCTTCGACCGGGCGGCGGACACGGTGGAGGCGTGGGCGGCGGAGCACCGTCGCGGCTGACCCGGTGAAGGCGACGGCGAAGGGGCCGGTCCGCACCACGGCGGACCGGCCCCTTCGCCGTCGCTACACCTCGATCGTCCTGCCCTCGTGCAGTGCGATGGCCCGCTGCATCGCCTTGCGGGCGCGTGGGGTGTCGCGGGCGTCGTGGTAGGCGACGGCGAGCCGGAACCAGCAGCGCCAGTCGTCCGGCGACGCCTCCGTCTCGGCCTTGCGCCTGCCGAAGACCTCGTCGGCCGAGTCGCGGTCGATGCGGCCGTCCGGGGTGCGCCTCAGCTCGTCGACGGGCAGGCCCCCCTGGGCGTCGAGCTCGGCGGCGAGCTGGTTGGCCTTGCGGACGAACTGGGTGTTCTTCCACAGGAACCACAGCCCGATGACCGGCAGGATCAGCACCGCCACGCCGAAGGTGACGGTGATCAGCGTGCCGGACTGGATGAGCATCACGCCGCGGCTGCCGACCAGGACGAAGTAGAAGACCAGGACGGCGGCCGTGACGAGGTAAGTGATCTTCGCGCGCATGGGAGTGGGTGTCAGTTCAGGTCCAGGAAGTTCTCCAGGCCGAAGGTCAGGCCCGGAGTGGTCACCACGCGGCGGGCGCCGAGCAGGATGCCCGGCATGAAGCTGCTGTGGTGCAGGGAGTCGTGGCGGATGGTGAGGGTCTCGCCCTCCCCGCCGAGCAGCACCTCCTGGTGGGCCAGGAGACCGCGCAGCCGGACCGCGTGGACGGGGACGCCGTCGACGTTCGCGCCGCGGGCCCCGTCCAGGGCGGTGGCCGTGGCGTCCGGCGCCGGGGCCGTGCCGGCGCGGCGGCGGGCCTCGGCGATGAGCTGGGCGGTGCGCGTGGCCGTACCGCTCGGGGCGTCGACCTTGTTCGGGTGGTGCAGCTCGACGACCTCGACCGACTCGAAGTACGGCGCGGCGATCTGCGCGAACTTCATGGTGAGCACGGCGCCGATGGAGAAGTTCGGCGCGATGAGCACGCCCGTCTCCGGAGACCGGGCGAGCCGGTCCGTCAGCAGCGTGAGGCGCTCGTCGGTCCAGCCCGTCGTGCCGACGACCGCGTGGATGCCGTGGCGCACGCAGAAGTCGAGGTTGTCCATGACGGAGGCGGGGGTGGTCAGCTCGACGACGACCTGGGCGCCGCTCACCGTCAGCGCCTCCAGCTCGTCGCCCCGGCCGAGGGCGGCGACCAGCTCCATGTCGTCGGCGGCCTCGACCGCCTTGACCGCCTCGGACCCGATCCGGCCCCGGGCACCGAGGACCGCCACGCGCAGCTTGCTCATGTTCCTGCTTCCTAACCGGTGGTTTTTCAGGCGACGGCGTCGTGCAGCCGGGCGGCCTGCTTGTCCTTCAGCGGGCCGATGACCGACAGTGACGGGCGCTGTCCGAGGATGTCGCGGGCCACCGAGCGGACCTCGTCCGGGGTGACGGCGGCTATCCGGGCCAGCATGTCGTCGACGGACATCTGCTCGCCCCAGCACAGCTCGCTCTTGCCGATGCGGTTCATCAGCGCGCCGGTGTCCTCCAGTCCCAGCACGGTGGATCCGCGGAGCTGGCCGATGGCGCGGCTCATCTCCTCGTCGGAGAGCCCGTCGGCGGCGACGTGGTCGAGTTCGTCCCGGCAGATCCTGAGCACGTCGTGCACCTGGTTCGGCCGGCAGCCTGCGTACACGCCGAACAGGCCGCAGTCGGCGAAGCTCGAGGTGTACGAGTACACGCTGTAGGCGAGACCGCGCTTCTCCCGGACCTCCTGGAAGAGGCGGGAGGACATGCCGCCGCCGAGGGCGGTGTTGAGCACGCCCAGCGCCCAGCGGCGGTCGTCGGTGCGGGCGATGCCGGGCATGCCCAGGACGACGTGCGCCTGCTCGGTCTTGCGGGTGAGCACGTCGACCCGGCCGGCCGTGCGGATCGTACGGCGGCCGTCGCGCGGGGCGATGGGGCGCGCGCCCGGGTCGGTGAGCGTACCCGCCTTCTCGAAGGCCGCGCGGACCTGCCGTACGACCTTGTTGTGGTCGACGTTGCCGGCGCAGGCGACCACGAGGTGGGTCGGGTCGTAGTGCTTGCGGTAGAAGCGGCGGATACGGTCGGCGGTGAGGGCGTTGACCGTGTCGACGGTGCCGAGGACCGGCCGGCCGAGGGCGTTGCCGCCGAACATGGTGTGCGCGAACAGGTCGTGCACGCAGTCGCCCGGGTCGTCCTCGGTCATGGCGATCTCTTCGAGGATCGCGCCGCGCTCGACGTCGACGTCCTCCTCCAGGATCAGCGAGCCGGTCAGCATGTCGCAGACGACGTCGATGGCGAGGGGCAGGTCGGTGTCGAGCACGCGCGCGTAGTAGCACGTGTACTCCTTCGCCGTGAACGCGTTCATCTCGCCGCCGACGGCGTCGAGGGCGGCGGAGATCTCCAGGGCGCTGCGCCTGGCGGTGCCCTTGAAGAGCAGATGCTCCAGGTAGTGCGTGGCGCCGTTGAGTGACGGGGTCTCGTCGCGGGAGCCGACGTGGGCCCAGATGCCGAAGGTCGCCGAGCGGACCGAGGGCAGGGTCTCGGTGACGATGCGCAGGCCGCCCGGGAGGGTGGTCTTGCGGACCGTGCCGATGCCGTTGGTTCCCTTGATGAGCGTTTGGGTACGGGCGACGGCCCGCGCCTCCGAGGAGGAGCGGGCCGTCACCTTGGTGCTACGGGACGTCACTGCTCGGCGTCGTCCTTCGCGGCCTCGGCGGAGCCGTCGCCGGACGCCGCGTCGCCTTCCTCGCCCTCGATCACCGGAACGAGGGAGAGCTTGCCGCGCGAGTCGATCTCGGCGATCTCGACCTGGACCTTCTGGCCCACGCCGAGGACGTCCTCGACGTTCTCGACGCGCTTGCCGCCGGCGAGCTTGCGGATCTGCGAGATGTGCAGCAGACCGTCCTTGCCGGGCAGCAGGGAGACGAACGCACCGAAGGTGGTCGTCTTGACGACCGTACCCAGGTAACGCTCGCCGACCTCGGGCATCGTCGGGTTGGCGATGCCGTTGATCGTGGCGCGGGCGGCCTCGGCGGAGGGGCCGTCGGCGGCACCGATGTAGATCGTGCCGTCGTCCTCGATCGTGATCTCGGCGCCGGTGTCCTCCTGGATCTGGTTGATCATCTTGCCCTTGGGGCCGATGACCTCACCGATCTTGTCGACCGGGATCTTGACGGTGATGATCCGCGGGGCGTGCGGGCTCATCTCGTCGGGCCGGTCGATGGCCTCCATCATCACGTCGAGGATGTGCAGACGCGCGTCGCGGGCCTGCTTGAGGGCCGCGGCCAGGACGGAGGCCGGGATGCCGTCCAGCTTGGTGTCGAGCTGGAGGGCGGTCACGAAGTCCTTGGTGCCGGCGACCTTGAAGTCCATGTCGCCGAAGGCGTCCTCCGCACCGAGGATGTCGGTGAGGGTGACGTAGTGCGTCTCGCCGTCGATCTCCTGGGAGATCAGGCCCATGGCGATACCGGCGACCGGGGCCTTCAGCGGCACACCGGCGTTCAGCAGCGACATGGTGGAGGCGCAGACCGAGCCCATGGACGTCGAGCCGTTGGAGCTCAGCGCCTCGGAGACCTGGCGGATCGCGTAGGGGAACTCCTCGCGCGCCGGCAGGACCGGCACGAGCGCGCGCTCGGCGAGGGCGCCGTGGCCGATCTCGCGGCGCTTGGGGGAGCCGACGCGGCCGGTCTCGCCGGTGGAGTACGGCGGGAAGTTGTAGTTGTGCATGTAGCGCTTGCGGGTCACCGGGGAGAGGGTGTCCAGCTGCTGCTCCATGCGGAGCATGTTGAGGGTGGTGACGCCCAGGATCTGGGTCTCGCCGCGCTCGAACACCGCGGAGCCGTGCACGCGCGGGATGGCCTCGACCTCGGCGGCCAGGGTGCGGATGTCGGTGACACCGCGGCCGTCGATGCGCTTCTTCTCCTTGATGACGCGCTCGCGGACCAGGGTCTTGGTCAGGGAGCGGTACGCGGCGGAGATCTCCTTCTCGCGGCCCTCGAACTCCGGCAGGAGCTTCTCGGCGGCGAGGCCCTTGACGCGGTCCAGCTCGGCCTCGCGCTCCTGCTTGCCGGCGATGGTGAGCGCCTGCGCCAGCTCGGGGCGGACGGCGGCCGTGAGGGCCTCGAGGACGTCGTCCTGGTAGTCCAGGAAGATCGGGAACTCGCCGGTCGGCTTCGCGGCCTTGGCGGCGAGGTCGGCCTGGGCGCGGCACAGGACCTTGATGAAGGGCTTCGCGGCCTCCAGACCGGCGGCGACGACCTCCTCGGTCGGCGCCTCGGCGCCGCCCTCGACCAGCTTGATGGTCTTGTCGGTGGCCTCGGCCTCGACCATCATGATCGCGACGTCGCCGTCCTCCAGGACACGGCCGGCGACGACCATGTCGAAGGCGGCGTCCTCAAGCTCGGTGTGGGTCGGGAAGGCGACCCACTGGCCGCTGATCAGCGCGACGCGGACGCCGCCGATCGGGCCGGAGAAGGGCAGGCCGGCCAGCTGGGTGGACGCGGACGCGGCGTTGATCGCGACGACGTCGTACAGGTGGTCGGGGTTGAGCGCCATGATCGTGGCGACGACCTGGATCTCGTTGCGCAGTCCCTTCTTGAAGGACGGGCGCAGCGGGCGGTCGATGAGGCGGCAGGTGAGGATGGCGTCCTCGGACGGCCGGCCCTCACGGCGGAAGAAGCTGCCGGGGATCTTGCCGGCGGCGTACATCCGCTCCTCGACGTCCACCGTGAGGGGGAAGAAGTCGAGCTGGTCCTTGGGGTTCTTGGAGGCGGTGGTGGCCGACAGCACCATGGTGTCGTCGTCCAGGTACGCCACGGCGGAGCCGGCGGCCTGCTTGGCCAGGCGGCCCGTCTCGAAGCGGATGGTGCGGGTACCGAAGGCGCCGTTGTCGATGACGGCCTCGGCGTAGTGGGTCTCGTTCTCCACTAGCGTTTTCTCCGTTACGTATCGTCTTTCGTCCCTTGGCTGCCCGTGTGGCAGGGGGACGGTGGTGGAGAAGCGCGCCGTTGTGCGGGCCGGTCTTCGATCGAAGCACCCGGGGCTCGCTTCCCCCGGGGGCCACTACCGAGGACCGGCGGCGGCGAGGTGCACTTCTCGTCTGTCGTTCTTCGTGCTGTGTCGTCCGTACTGCGTTGTGCTACCACACTACAAAGCGTGAGTGACACTCCGCACGTTCCGCACGTACGACGAAGGGAGCGGTCCCCGGGTCTCTCCGGGAACCGCTCCCCTCACGCGTCTTACTTGGCGCCCGCCGCACCGCGGCGGATGCCGAGGCGGTCGACCAGCGCACGGAAGCGCTGGATGTCCTTCTTCGCCAGGTACTGCAGCAGGCGACGGCGCTGACCGACGAGGATCAGCAGGCCACGGCGGGAGTGGTGGTCGTGCTTGTGGGCCTTGAGGTGCTCCGTCAGGTCGGAGATCCGACGCGAGAGCAGGGCGACCTGGACCTCGGGGGAGCCGGTGTCACCCTCCTTGGTACCGAACTCGCCGATGATCTGCTTCTTCGTAGCGGCGTCGAGCGACACGCGTACTCCTCATAGTCTGTGAGTGGCCACCGAGTGCCCCCGGTCTTCGTCTCGGGGAAGCTTCCGTTACTCGGAGGCGGGATCCGCCGGGCGCGGCCACCGGTGCCCGACAGGCTCCGAGGGTGCGTACACGAACGGTCGTCACTCAGGGTACCAGGCGGTGGCGGGCGGCTTTCCCCCGGTCGGCGAACCACCCGGAGGGGCGACGCACAGGCCCTAGGGTGACCACCGGACCGTACGCACGCCGGGAAGGGGTCGCTGCACGATGGCGGAGACGGAAGCGGAGACGAAGGCACGCAAGGAGCGGGAGCGGGACGAGCTGTACGCGCTCGACATCTCCGGCGTCGAGTGGCACTGCGCGCCGGGCACGGAGGAGCACGAGGAGCGGGTGGAGATCGCGTACCTGCCCGGCGGGGCCGTCGCGATGCGCTCCTCGCTGGACCCCGGCACCGTGCTGCGCTACACCGAGGCGGAGTGGCGGGCGTTCGTGCTGGGTGCGCGCGACGGCGAGTTCGACCTGGAGCCCACGGAGCACAACGGGGGGCTCGCCGCCCAGTGAGCGGCGCACGGCGGTGACGGCAGCGGGCCCCGGCTCCTTGGGGAGCCCGGGCCCGCTCTCGTGACCGGACGGGCCGGCTACTTGCTGGTCATCGCTCGCGCGGTCGCGTAGACGTCGAAGACGGCCAGGGTGAGCGGGATCAGGGTCAGCAGGACGAAGCCCTCGCAGATCTCCAGGAAGCGGCCCCAGAACGGGGTGAGTCCACCGCGCGGCAGGATCAGACCGAGCGCCGTGACCAGGGCGGTGGCGGCGGCGATGACCGCGATCAGCCAGATGGTGCGGATCTCCAGGTCGGTGCGGTCACCGGCCAGCGCCGCGAGCATCACCCGCGGGGGCGGGTTGAGGGCGAGGCCGAGGCCCAGCAGCACCAGACAGGCGAGACCGGCGGCCAGGACCGGGGCGACCTGCGCGGTGTAGCGGAAGAGGCCGGCGCGCATCAGCATCGCCACCCCGGTGGCGAGCGCGAGCAGCTGGGCCCAGACGTCGTCGGAGAAGCCCAGCACCGCCGAGGCGCCGACGGCGAGGAGCGCGCAGCCGCCGACCAGGCCGACGAGGAGCTCGTGGCCGCGCCGGGCCTGCGCCTCGATGCGCTCGGTGTCCACGGGCTCCTGTCCGGCGGACTCGGTGCCGTAGGCGGAGCGGGGGGTGCCGCTGCTGGGGTTCTCGAAGCCGATCGGCAGCCGGGCGAAGCGCATCGACATGCCGGGCAGGAAGGCGAGGGCGCCGACGGCGACGGGCGCGCACAGGCCGGCCATCTCGGTCGGGGCCCAGTCGGTGAGGGTGGCGACGAAGACGACGACCAGGGCGACCGCGGAGGCGAACACGAAGGCCACGAAGGGGCCGTCGCCGTGCGGCGAGCACAGGGTGAGGACCAGCGCGGCGACGAGGACCGCCGCGCACGCCAGCAGGAACTGCAGCCTGCCGATACCCTCTCCGCCGCTCAGCGGCAGCAGTCCGCTGCCCGCGACGCCGACGTTGGGCAGCGCGCCGAGACCGAGTGCGACGGCCGAGCCGCGGTCGTCGTACACCCGGGCGCGGACCGCGGCGAGCAGGACCAGGAGTACGCCGGCGACGCCGGCGAGGATGCCGGCCAGGCCGTGCATGTCGTGGCGCGGGTCGGCGGTCCAGGCGACGAAGGCGAGCAGCGCGGGCAGCACTCCGCCGCCGACGAGGCCCGCGGCCCGGGTCAGGTCGCCGCTCCACAGCTTGTGCTGCTTGGTGACCGCGGTGGCGACGGCTTCGGCGACGTCGTCGAAGACGGCCGGCGGCAGGGACTCCGCGAACGGGCGCAGGGTGAGCAGTTCGCCGTCGAGAATGCGCTGCGCGGCGAACGAGCGGGCACTGTCCAGCACGGTGCCGTCGGTGCGGACGAGGTGGTAGCCGACCGGCGCCCCCGTCCCGGAACTCTGCTGGGACAACCGGAGGATCTCCGGGTAGAGGTCGGCGACCGGAACGTCGTCGGGCAGTGCCACGTCGATACGGCTGTCCGGCGCGACGATGGTGACCCGGCAGAAGCCGAGTCCGGTGCCTGACCCGGAAGGGGCTCCCGTCCCGGGTCCGCCGGTGGCGGCGGCCGTCATGCTCACCTGCTGCTCCCCCTCAGTGGTGGTGGTGCGTCTATGTCGTGAAGGTCTCGTGCCGGTTCGCGCCGCGCGGGGCGGCACGGGTGCGGCACGGCGGGCGGCCGGGGCTCTCCCGCCCCGGCATCGGACGGTTTGCCCCGGCGTGTCCGGCCCGGCCGGCGTGTGCTCACGCGAACATCCGGCACCCTACCGCTCACCCGTGTCCCGTGAACTCAGTAGGATCACGCGGCGGCCTGCGCCCGCCGGACACGGGGCGGCGGGCGGAAAGCCTGGGTCGGGCAAGGGAATTGGTGAGCGGTGAGCCAGATTGTCGTCAAGCGCCCCCCTAGGGCGCTGCCGTCCGAAGTGCCCACGGAAGGGGTCGCTGTCCAGCCGCCGCCCGAACTGCCGCGGGGGCATCAGGAGAGCGTGCTCATGCAGCTCCTGCCCACGCTGGGCATGGGCGGCTCGGTGGTCTTCTTCTTCACGAACGGTCAGCCGTTCATGAAGATCATGGGCATGATCATGATCGCGTCGACGGTGGCGATGTCCATCGCGATGGTGGTCCGATTCCGTCGCGGCTCGCAGGGCCAACTGGCCGACATGCGCCGCGACTACCTCAGCTACCTGTCGCAGACGCGCAGGTCCGCCGTGGAGACGGCGCGGACCCAGCGGGACGCGCAGTACTACCTGCACCCCTCCCCCGAGCAGCTGTGGGCGCTCGTCGCCGAGGGCAGCCGGGTCTGGGAACGGCGGCCCGGCGACGAGGACTTCGCGCACGTGCGCGTCGGCCTGGGCCCGCAGCCGCTGGCCACCCCGCTCCTCGCCCCGGAGACCGGACCGGTCGAGCAGCTGGAGCCGCTGACCGCCGGCGCGATGCAGCGCTTCCTCGCCACGCACAACACCGTCGGCGACCTGCCGATGGCGGTGTCGCTGCGCGCCTTCTCCCACGTCACCGTCAGCGGTGAACCCCGGTCCGTACGGGCCTCGGCCCGCGCCCTGGTCGGCTCGCTGGCCTCGCTGCACTCCCCCGAGGACCTGGTCATCGCGGTGGCCGCGGGCCGCGAGGCGCTGCCGCAGTGGGACTGGGCGAAGTGGCTGCCGCACGTGCAGGCGGCCGGCGAGGTGGACGGCGCCGGCTCCCGCCGGCTGATCGGCACCGACCCGCGCGAGCTGGAGGACCTGCTCGCCCCCAGGCTGACCGGCCGCCCGCGCTTCCACCCCGGCGGCGCGCCGCTGCTGGACGCCCCGCACATCGTGCTCGTCCTCGACGACATCTCCCTGCTGCCGGACTCCGTGCTCGCGGGCCCCGAGGGGCTGCAGGGCGTCACGGTGGTCGAGGTGGTACCGGGCGACCTCACGACCTCGGGCGGCGACCTGTCCGTCGTCGTGCAGCCCGGCCTGCTGCGCCTGGAGTCCGAACACGGCGACGTCTACGAGGGCATCCCGGACGCCCTGTCGTACGAGTCCGCCGAGGCGCTGGCCCGGCAGTTGGCGCCGCTGCGCATGGCGTCGGGCGGCGACGACGACGAACCGCTGCTCGCCAACCTCGAGTTCACCGACCTCCTCGGCCTCGGGGACGCGGCGTCCGTCGACACCAAGCGCACCTGGCGGCCGCGCGCCCTCGCCGAACGGCTGCGGGTGCCCATCGGTCTCGGCGAGGACGGCCGGCCCGTCATGCTGGACCTCAAGGAGGCCGCTCAGGAGGGCATGGGCCCGCACGGCCTGTGCGTCGGCGCCACCGGTTCCGGCAAGTCGGAGCTGCTGCGCACCCTGGTGCTGGGCCTCGCCGTCACGCACTCCTCCGAGACCCTGAACTTCGTCCTCGCGGACTTCAAGGGCGGCGCGACCTTCGCCGGCATGGCGCAGATGCCGCACGTGGCGGCCGTCATCACCAACCTCGCCGACGACCTCACCCTGGTCGACCGCATGGGCGACTCGATCCGCGGCGAGCTGAACCGCCGCCAGGAACTGCTGCGCGACGCCGGTAACTACGCCAACATCCACGACTACGAGAAGGCGCGCGCGGCGGGCGCACCGCTGCAGCCGATCCCCTCCCTGGTCCTGGTCATCGACGAGTTCAGCGAGCTGCTGACCGCGAAGCCCGACTTCATCGAGATGTTCGTGCAGATCGGCCGTATCGGCCGTTCGCTGGGCGTGCACCTGCTGCTGGCCTCCCAGCGCCTGGAGGAGGGCCGCCTGCGCGGCCTGGAGACGTACCTGTCGTACCGCATCGGTCTGCGCACCTTCTCGGCGGCGGAGTCCCGCGCGGCCCTCGGCGTCCCGGACGCCTACGAACTCCCGAACGTCCCCGGTTCCGGCTTCCTGAAGTTCGGCACCGACGAGATGGTCCGGTTCAAGGCGGCCTACGTCTCCGGGGTCTACCGCTCGGGTCCGCAGCGCGCGGCGCTGGGCGGCGGGCCGCTGCCGGTGGACCGGCGGCCGGTGCTGTTCACGGCCACGGAGGTGCCCGTCCGGTACACGGCCGTCCCCCGGCAGCGCCAGGAGGAGTCACGCCCCGAGGTGGACGAGGCGCTCGCCGACACCGTCCTCGACGTCATCGTGCGCCGGCTCGAGGCGCAGGGCCCGGCCGCCCACCAGGTGTGGCTGCCCCCGCTGGAGAGCCCGCCGTCGCTGGACGCGCTGCTGCCCGGCCTCGCGGCGGTGCAGGGCCGCGGCCTGACCCAGCCGAACTACGAGGGCGCCGGCCGTCTGATCGTCCCCGCCGGTCTCGTCGACAAGCCGTACGAGCAGCGCCGCGACCGCCTCATGCTCGACTTCTCGGGCGCGGCGGGTCATATGCAGATCATCGGCGGCCCGCAGTCCGGCAAGTCGACCCTGCTGCGCACCCTGATCTGCTCCTTCGCCCTCACCCACACGCCGCACGAGGTGCAGTTCTACGGCCTCGACTTCGGTGGCGGCGGTATGGCCGCGCTGGACGGCCTGCCGCACGTCGGCGGCATCGCCTCCCGCCTGGACCCGGAGCGGGTCCGCCGTACGGTCTCCGAGGTGTACGGCGTCCTGACCCGCCGCGAGGAGTACTTCCGCACGGCGGGCATCGCCTCGATCGCCGACTACCGGGCCCGCCGCGCCCGGGGCGACATCTCGGTGACGGACCAGCCGTGGGGCGACGTGTTCCTGGTCGTCGACGGCTGGGGCAACTTCCGCACCGACTACGAGGGCCTGGAGCCGGCGGTCCTGGACATCGCCGCCCGGGGTCTCGGCTACGGCATCCACGTGATCATCACGGCGTCGCGCTCGATGGAGGTCCGGGCGAACCTCAAGGACCACCTGATGAACCGCCTGGAGCTGCGCCTGGGTGACGTCATGGACTCGGAGATCGACCGCAAGGTGGCGGTGAACGTCCCCGCCGGCGTCCCCGGCCGCGGTCTGTCACCGCAGAAGCTGCACTTCATGTCCGCGGTCCCGCGCATCGACGGCCTGACGTCCGACACCGACCTCGCCGAGGCCACGGCGGCGCTCACGACCGAGGTCGGCCGGCACTGGCAGGCGCCGGGCGCCCCGAAGGTACGGCTGCTGCCGCGCCAGCTGGAGGCCGTCCGGCTGCCGCCGGGCGACCGCTTCCCGCAGCGGGGCGTCGCCTTCGCGCTGGACGAGGAGAACCTGGAGCCGGTGTTCCTGGACTTCGAGCAGGACCCGTTCTTCCTGATCTTCGGCGAGAGCGAGTCCGGCAAGTCCAACCTGCTGCGGCTCCTGCTCAAGCAGCTGACGCTGCGGTACGGCGGCGACGAGGCGAAGTTCTTCGTGGTGGACAACCGCCGCTCGCTGCTGGACGTCACGCCGCCGTCGCACCTGGCGGAGTACATCCCGATGTCCAGCCAGATGGACCACCACATGACGGCTCTGGCCGACCTCATGCAGCGCCGCACCCCGACGGCCGACGTCACGCCGCAGCAACTGCGGGACCGGAGCTGGTGGCGGGGGCCGCAGGTGTTCGTGGTCGTCGACGACTACGACCTCGTCTCCACGTCCAGCGGCAACCCGCTCGGCGGCCTGACGGAGATGCTGCCCTTCGCCCGCGACGTCGGCGTCCGCTTCATCATCGCCCGCTCCTCCGCGGGCGCAGGCCGCGCCTCCTACGAGCCGTTCATGCAGCGCATGAAGGAACTCGGCGCCCAGGGCCTCGTCCTGGCCGGCGACCCGGCCGAGGGCGACGTCCTCAACGGCGTCCGGCCCCGGCCGATGCCGGCGGGACGCGGCGTCTTCGTGTCCCGGAAGCGGGGCAAGCCGTTGGTGCAGACGGGGTTGGTGGATGTCGAGTACTGAGGCGTAGGCGGCCGGCCGCATCCGGCAGCGCGTGCGGAATGCTCCGCGTGCGGAATGCAGCGCGTGCGGAATGCTCCGCGCGCTCGGATGCGGCCACTCAGGGACTGAACGGGGAGATCAGTGCAGCTGTCCACGACAAGCGCCACCCGGAGAACCGCTCTCGCTGTGACGGTCGTGGCCTTCCTCACCGGAGCCTGTGGCGGCAGCCCGGGGAAGAGAGCCAGTGAACCCCGAGAGGCGGGCGTCAGCGCGCACAGCATCTGCGACGGAACACTTGACTCCTCGGCCGTGCAGGCATTGCAGCGCCTAGCCGGCACTGACCGCTTCGACGAAGCCACCGGAACAAACGAGGCCGGCGAGTCGAGGGCGTTCTCCTTGCGGAACGCGGTCAGGCATCTCCACGACGAGTACGGCAAGCGGAGTGCATGTTGGGTGTACAGGACCGGTGACAACAGCGGGTATCCGCTCATGGAAATCCGATTTTCGGCGTCTCAGAGCTACCCTTCGAACTCCGCCAAGCGTTCTGAAGGCGGCGAAGTGAGCTACCCGCTTGGAGTCTTCGCCCAGGTAGGACGTACCGGTGCCGAGCTGTTCTTCAAGTGCTCCAGTGAAGCTTCCAGTGCGACCTCGTACATCGGTGACGTGAAGTACGTGAAGGGCGAGATGTACTCCAACGCCGCCGGCCTGCGGGGCGACAGTGTGGACGAGGATCGCATGGTGATCCTCAACTCTGTGTCGCGGGCAGTGGCTGAACAGGCCGGCTGCGCGCCGGAGGCGGACCTGCCGACCGCGGTGCCGTCCGCTTAGTTGTCGCGGACGAACTTCCCATAAGGGTTGATCATGCAGCAGACAGACAATCCATCGCTGAGCGAGGCAAGGAGGAGCGCGCTGCTGACGGTGGTGGGTGTCGGCGTGCTCAGTTTGGGCATCGAAGAGTTTCTCCGAATTGACCGGCACCGACGATGCCGGCCGCCCCTTGAAGTTCTCTCTGCAACGGGCGGCAAGCACCATCCATGACGAGGTGACTGAACGGAACCAGTGCTACGTCTACAGAGCCGATGACAAAACCGGCCATCCTCTGATTGAAGTGGATTTCACGGCTGCCGAGTACTCTCCGCGCGCGAGTTCTGCACCCGATGGACAGAAAGAGAACATATTCTATCCGATCGTCGTTTACGCGAAAACGCACGGGCAGAACAGCGCCACACTTTTCTTCAAATGTCGCCTGCGTAACCCCCCAGAAGGGCAACCCTGCAACGCCTTACGTTCAGGGGGGAGACGATACTCAACGCCATCTCACGTGGCATGGCCGAGCAACTGGGGTGCTCGCGTCAGGCGGCTCTGCCCGTGCGTGTGCCGTCATAGCCGATGCGACACCCGCGTCGGTCCGTCGTTGCGTGAGTCAGAAAACCGGCAGGGCGTACAGGGTGCTGCCGCTCGCTACGAAGACACGGTTGCCGGAGGCTGCGAACGCGATGTCCTCGGCGTCGTCGTGCAGGTCGTAGGTCCAGGTCGCTGTCGCCCTGTTCGTCTTGTCCGTCGTCTCCACCCTCGGGTAACCGCCGCCATCCATCAGCCACACGCCATTGCCCTGCTGCAGGATCGGATAGTCACCGGCGCTCAGGGCCAGTCCTGCCTCCCAGAGCTGTTCCCCGCCACTGTCGAAGCCGTAGGGCTGGGCGTAGCCGTCGCCGTCGCAGGCGCACGAATACACCATTTCGCCGTGGACACTGGGCCACGACCACTCCTCGATGCTGTGGTCGTAGTAGGCCCTCTTGGTGTGTGCCCACAGCTGCTTCCCGTCCGAGATCCTGCGCGCGGAGAGGGTCTTGCCGTTGAGGAAGACGACGCCGTCATGGGCCGCGGGAACGAGGTACCGGTCCTTCGCCAGGTCGCGGGCGGTCCACTCGACACGTCCGTTCTTCGTGTTCACGGCCATGGCGTGCCCGGTGGTGGTGGCCACGACGAGCCGCCCCTGGTCCGCGGCGGCTCGCGGCAGGATCTTGCCGCGGAAGTCGTCCGGTACGCGCGCAGTCCAGCGGATCCGGGCGTCCGAGCGGTTCACGGCGCGCAGTCGGTGGTCCTTCGTCACGAGGTAGACGGCGTGCGCGTCCGCGGTCAGCAGCTCGGCGGCGTCGGCCCGTACCTTCCACCTCGGCTCACCGGTGGAGGGGACGAAGGTGTGCACCGTGCCGTGGTCGTCGGCGGCCACGAGCAGCCGGTCGGAGAGGGACAGGTAGCGGCAGGTCATCTGCATCGCCGGAGCGCTCCAGCGGCGTTTTCCGTCGACCACGTTGAGCGCGGCCACGCCGGTGACGGGATGGCCGACGATGACGACGTCCCGTACCGGCAGCGGCGCCGGTGACTTCACACTCGTGGCATCCGTGGCTTCCCACAGGGGCTTCGGTGACCCCCCGATGATGTAGTCGCCCGCGTCCGCGGACAGCAGACGTGCCTCTGGTGTCTTCACCGCGGGCGGATACGTGAACAGGGGGTCCCGGCCCCGGCTTCCGGCGTCGCGAAGCAACCACCAGCCCGCGCCGGCACCCCCTGCGGCGAGTACGGCCCCGCCCGCCGCGATGCCGGTCAGCAGGCCCCGCCTGCTCGGCCCGGAGCCCGTCTCCGTCGTGGGCAGCAGCGGTGCGGTGAGACTGCGCACCTCACGCTCACGCTCCTTGATCGCGTCGCCCACCGGCCCGTGCTTCCACACGGCGCCCGCTCTCCTGGGCGGGGCGAACGCCGCGGCTATCTGCTCGGGGCCGGGCCGTTGTGCCGCCTCCTTCGCCAGGCAGGGGGCGATCAGCGCATGCTGCTCCGGCGACAGGCCCTGCCAGCGTGGGTCACCGTGGACGACCTCGTACTGGACGGCGGCTACGTGTGCGCCCTCGAACGCCCGGTGCCCCGTGGCCGCGTACACGAGGACGGCGCCGAGGGAGAAGACGTCGGCGGCCGCGGTGACCCGATGCCCCAGCACCTGCTCCGGAGCGCCGTACCCCGGAGTGACGGGAATCTGTCCGGTGGTGGTGAGGGTGAGGCCGTGCTCGGGGCGCGCGATGCCGAAGTCGATGACCCTGGGACCGGCGGACGTGAGCACGATGTTCGCCGGCTTGAGATCGCGGTGGACGAAGCCGGCGGCATGGATGTCGCGGAGGGTCCGGGCGACCGAAGAGGCCAGAGCGCGCAGCTTCGCGTCCTCCAGCGGACCGTACCGGTCGACGATCTGGTCGAGCGTCGGACCGGCGAGGAACTCGCTCGCGATCCAGGGCCGACCCCCCTCGGTCTGCGCACCGAGTACCGCCGCCACACCGGAGCTGCGCACGGCCCGGGCTGCCAGTGCCTCGCGCACGAACCGCTGGGCCAGGCCGGTCTCGTGGGCGAGTTCCGGCCGGAGCACCTTCACGGCGGCGACGGTGCCCGCGCGGTCCTGCCCCACGTACACCCTGCCCATACCGCCTTCGCCCAGCACTCCGAGCAGCCGGTACGGGCCGAGCCGTATCGGGTCACCGGTTCCCAGGGGTCTCATCGTCGATCGCTTTCCATCCTCTGCCGACTCTTCACCGGACGGCTCATCGCAGCGGGAATGCCGCGAGGAAGTTGCCACCCATCGAGATGACCGTCCTGGACTTCTCGTGTGCGATGAAACGGTTGCCGGTGGTCCGGTAGGAGTCCGTCGGAGCGTGGGACGAGAGATCGATAGCCCACAGTTTCGAGGCACGCCTGCTGTACGCGTGGTCGGTGCCGATCACAGGTACGGCCTTCAGATCCGCCTCGACGCCCTGGCCACCCTGCTCCTCCCACTTGACCCGGCCGCTCCCCGGATCGAGGGCGACCATTCCTAGGCCCTTCTCGATCGCGTACAACGTGCCGTTCTTCAGCGCCGGCGGCCCGTACGTGCGCCCCGGCCTCGAGGACTTCGACTCCCAGGCCGTTCGGCCATCACGGAGCCGCAGGGCCCGCAGCTCACCGGCGCCGAGATACAGGTGCCGTGCATCGGTGACCAGAGGCAGTTGCACGCTGCTCGCCTTGACCCCGGCAAGCGGGCGGTCCCAGCGGACGGCACCGCTTCGGGTGTCGCGTACGACGGCGTGGACGGTTCCGTCGTTGGCCTCCTGGAGCGCCACGAGGTCACGTCCCACGACGGCGGCGGACAGGAAGTACAACCGGACGGAACCCGATCGGCGGGCGGGCAGCGGTGTCGTCCACAGCCGTTTGCCGGTGCTCAGGTCGACGGCGAACAGGTACCAGGTCTGATTGGCCGTGAAGCGGGAGTGCACGAACTTCCCTCGACCGGCCACCACATAGGCGATGCCGTTCGCCGTGCACACCAGTTGGTCGCCCACGAGTTCCCCGTTGAACTCGGGCAGGGACACCTGGGGGTCGTTCAGCTCGCCGGTCAGAAGGTCGATGGACGTCACGAGCAGCGGATCCCCGCCCGCCTTGCCGCTGCTCGCGCCCTCGTCCGAGGGGCCCAGGCCGAGCACGCGTTCACCGTCGGTGGCGACCTGCCAGTCGCTGTCCATCAGGTTCGACGCCCACTGCCGTTGTCCCGTCTTCGCCGTCACTCCGATCAGGTGGGGTGCCACCGTCACGACCATGTCCCCGACCACGTGGAGTTGCCCGGGCTGCATGACCTCCTCGAAGAGGTCGTCCTCGTCGACCTGGATCTGCCAGATGGAGTCCAGCCGCTTCCGGGGCAGCAGTCTGTTGCTGGGCCCGGGGGCGGGCGGCCGGTCGGGACCCGATCCGCCCCGCTCGTTCCATGCCCATACTCCCGCCGTACCGGCCGCCGCGACGGCCAGCGTGGCTGTTCCGCCGGTGAGGAGCAGCCGGCGCCGGGACCAGCGTGCGGGAGCCACGGTCTCCGCCATGTCCGGCTCGTCCGCCGGAGCCAGGAGCCGTTGCGGCATGATCTGCCACACCTCGGCAGCCCGCCGGCCAATGTCCGCGAGGACCGCGTCCGGCAGGTGGTCGGCGAACTCGCCACTGCCGTCGTGCAACTCGGCGGCCAGCCAGTCGGTGGCCGGCCGGCGGAACGGGTTCTTGTCCAAGCACTGCGCGAGGAGGGGCACCAGGCTGCTCGGGACACCTGTCAGGTCGGGCTCGGCGTACTGGACCCGGTAGAGCAGGTCCGCTGCCTGCCCGTGGCCGAAGGGGGGACGACCGGTGGCGGCGAAGACGAGCAGTCCGGCGAGCGCGAAGACATCGCCCGCTGCCGAGTGCTCCTGCCCGCTCGCCTGTTCAGGCGACATGAAGGCAGGAGTGCCCACCGCCACCCCTACCCGGGTGAGGCGGTCGTCTCCGGCCGCGCGCGCGATGCCGAAGTCGATGATCTTCGGGCCGTAGGCGGTGAGGAGGACGTTGGACGGCTTGAGGTCGCGGTGAACGACGTCGGACGCGTGCAGCTGTCCCAGCGCACCGCACAGCGCCGCGCCGAGGGCCCGGACCGATTGCTCGGGCAGGGGCCCGCACAGCTCGACGGCGTCGTCGAGAGGCGGCCCGAGTACGTACTCGGTGGCGAACCAGGGGGTCTCGGCCCGCGGATCCGCGTCGACGACCCCGGCGCCGTACCGCTCCCCCACGACACGCGCCGCGTCGGTCTCCAGCCTGAAGCGGGTCCGGAAGGCGGTGTCGGAGGCGATGCGCGCGTGCATCGTCTTCAGCGCGACGGTGCGGCCGCCCGCGGTGCGGGCGAGGTAGACGGTCCCCATGCCGCCGCTGCCGAGGCGGGCGACCGGACGGTACGGGCCGAACGCCTGGGGGTCGTCGTGGGTGAGGGGGGAAGGCATGGGCCGTCGTCAGTCCGGGTGGTCAGCGGGTGGTGGGCGGGGCGGGCGCCGTGGACGCGACGGGGATCTCGGCCGTGAGAACGGCGCCCGACTGGTGGGCCAGGGCGGCGATGACACGGCCCGGGAGCCGGCCGGGGCCCGGCACGGGGGTGGCGCCGTCCCGCGTTCCGCCGTCGCCGGACAGGGCGCCGATCAGCTCGGTCAGTTGTGGGCGGGTGCTCGGATCGCGTGCGAGGCACCGGGAGAGGACCGTGCGGAGGGAGGGCGGGAGTTCGTCCCGTTCGGGCGTCGTGTGGCCGGTGGCCGCGTAGGCGAGGGTGGCCCCGAGGGCGTAGACGTCGCCCAGGGGGCGCGGGCGGCCGCCGGACGCCTGCTCCGGGGGCAGGCTGCCCGGCTCCAGGCCCGGCAGCCCGGAGCGGGGCGTACCGTCCGGGGCCGCCGCCCGTACCGCACCGAAGCAGGTGAGGCGGGGTCCGTCGGCGCAGAGGAGGACGGCCGCCGGTGACACGCCGGCGAAGGTCAGGCCCTGCCCGTGCAGCACGGCCAGGGTCTCCGCGAGGGCGACGCCGAGTGCGCGTACGGTCTGCTCGGGCAGTGGGCCGCCGTGCACCGCGAGGGCGGTCGGCAACGGGAGGGCGGGCAGGTAGGGGCGTGCGTGCCAGGCGGGCTCGCCGGGGGCGGCGAGGGCCGTGGCCGGGGCGGCGCAGGGGCCGAGGAGGTAGCGGGAGGCTTCTGCTTCGGCGAGGAAGCGCTGCGGGTCGCCTCCGAGCTGCGGGAGGGAGAGCAGGACGGTGTGCTGTCCGTCGTCGCTGCGGGCGATGTAGCGCCGTTCGGGCACGGGGATCCGGGTGCGGGGATCGTCCAGGGACGTGATGAGGGCGTACGGACCGACATGCCGCGACGACCGGCCGGCCGGGCCTTGCCCTCCTGTACCCGCCACGTCCGTGGCACCACCCGTGGCGTGCACGCTTCCCTGTCCTGTTTCCTCGGTCCTCTGGGTCTTCCCGGTCCTGGGCATGGCAGGGGGGTGGGCACCTCCCGTGCGTGCCCACCCCGGTGCTGCCTGTGCCCGTCGGCTCTGCTCGCGAGCCCTACATGAAGTAGCTGGCCGCCTTGCGGTCGCCGCCCTGGTAGTCACCGCCGGCCGCGTGCACGACCTTGCCGATCTGCTGGAGGGCCTCGTGGATGCCCTTGGCCTCGCGGTCCCAGGCGTGCTGCTGCTCGGTGTACGCGTTGTGGGCCTCGCCCTCCCACATGCTGGCGACGCCGGCGACCTTGTGCTTGATGGCCTCGAGGCCCTCTTCGAGCCGGCGCGCGTGGTCGGCCAGCTTGGTGGCGGTCTCGTCGAGGCTGCCGTAAGTGACGTCGAGCTCGCCGCTGTTGTTGGCACTCATGGTTGCTCCCTAACTGAGAGTGGTGGTCTGGAGGGGATCAGTAGGAGGACAGCGCCGAGTGCGCGCCACCGAGGTCGACGTCGATGCTCTGCACCTGCGAGCGGACCTCGTCCTCGGTGCCGTCCTTGATCTTCCGGGTGGTGCTCATGGCCTCGATGAACTTGGCGAGGATGTTGCCGATGCGGACCATGCGCTCGTTGATCTCGGTCTGCTTGGCGTTGAACGCGCCGGCGCCGATGCCCTTCCAGTGGCCCTCGAGGCTGTCGATGATGGCCTGCAGTTCCTTCAGCTGGCCCTTGATGCCCTCGAATCGGTGCAGAAGCTCCTTTTCGAGGACGACAATGTCCTTGTCACTTACCTTCTGACGCCCAGTCGCCATTGCGATGCCTTTCTTCGTGAACTGACCTTGCCATGCGCTGAGTCAGACACCAGCACGGATGGCAAGCGGGCCTCCGCCCACTCGGCGAGTGGGCGGGTGTACGGGAACCGCTCAGGCGTTACGGCGTGCACGCAGCACGGCGAAACCGGCGCCCCCGATGAGTAGTACGGCTGCCGCGGCGCCGATGACCACCCAGGTCTGGGTGCTGCCACCGGAGTCGGTGTCCTTCGCGGCGGAGGTGGGGCCGCTGGCGGAGCCGGCGTTCCTGGTCGGTCGGGTCGATGCCCCTGAGGAGGGCGCGGCCGAGGAGCCCCCGCCGGCCTTGGCGTCCTTGCCCGGGGCCGTTCCGTTCTCGGCGGCCAGGGGGTCGCTGCCGGCCGGGCCGGGGTCGATGTCCTTGTTGATCAGCACTCGGCGCGGGCGGAGGATGCCGTAGCCGAGGTAGGTGCTGGGCTTGTCCTTCGCCCAGGAACGACCGGCGGTGTCGATGAGGGTCCGGAGGACCTGGTTCGCCGTCCAGTCGGGGTGCGCTGACCAGACCAGCGCGGCGGAGGCGGAGGCGAGGGCGGTGGCGGAACTGGTTCCGTCGGTGTCGCAGTACCGGGTGAATGTGCCGTCACACCAGCCGGGGACGTGAACGCCGGGGGCGGCGAAGTCGACGTAGTTGCTCTTTGTGGAGAACTTGGCCACCGTGCCGGACTTGTCGATGGCTGACACGCCCACGACGTACGGGTATATGCCCGGATACTCACCCTTTCCTTTTTCGCCGCTATTACCAATAGAGGCGAACATCAATTTCCCCTTGGAAGCGGCGTACTTGACGGCCTCCGCTTCTTCGACGCTGCGATACGGACTGCCGAAGGACATGCTGATGATCTTGGCGTCACTGTCAGCAGCAGCCCGTATCGCCTCTGCAGGCAAGGGGAACTTTCCGTCGTATTTATCCTTGAGGAACTGCACGTGAATGGGAATGATCTTCGCGTCCGGCGCCAATCCCTTGACACCCCCGCCCGCTCCCGTACCGGCAATGACCTCAGCCATGGCTGTGCCATGGCCGTCACTATCCTTGGTCGCCTTGTACCCGACGGCCTCTGGCACTTGATGGGTCAGCACCTGGCCCTTGAGTGTCGAGGTCGCCGAATTGACACCTGTGTCGATGACGGCAACCTTCACCCCTTTACCAGTGCTGTACTTCCATAGCTCGTCGGCGGCCATTGTCTTCAGGTACCACTGCTTCGGCTGAATGTCCTCTGCCGCTGCTCCAGGAGCCAACCCAACTGACGCGATGGCCAATGTGCCCAGCGCCGAACACACTGCTGCCAGACGTCTCGCGGTGCACCTCGTCAGGAGGGCAGGAGTTCTGCCATGTCGGCTGGTCCCTGGCTTCATGCCTGTGTATGTCCTCGTTAGTGTTCAGTCGCTCGTCTTGGGAACTTCGCGCCGCTGCTGGGTCGGGCGGCTCTGCTCCTTCTCGGCGGCTCCTACCTTGCGGCCGGCACCACCATTCGCCCCCTGACGGTTGCCCACGGCACCACGGCCGATCCCCGCACCACTGGAGTCGGAGCCCTTCGCGGAGCTACGGGCAGAGCCGATGACGCCCTCGGGGTTACCCGCCGAGCGCAGCACCGCCTGGCCCGCACCGGATTCGGCGTTCGCCGTAGGAGTACCGACAACACCCCGCTGACCGAGAGCGCCCTTCTGCGGCATGGAGGAAGCCGGTTTCTCTGCGCCGACGACCGTGCCGCGCGGCACCCGAGGGCCGGGCGTTCCTCCAGGCGTACGGCCCGTGACGGGCTTGCCGCCCACGACACCGTTACGCGTCGGAGCCGTGGGGCCGGTTACTCCGGTCCGCCCGCCAGGCGTGTTGGTGGTTTTCGAGGTACCGCCAGTGACAGCGCGCCCCAGAGGCGTGCGACCGGACTGAACGGGTCCACGCGCACCCGGCTGGCCCGTCGGGGTCGTGCGCCCCGTGGCACGAGCGGGCTGCCCCGTCGGGCCCTGCGGCACTCGGCCGCCGGGCACGGAACGACCCGTCTGGCCCCCGGGACCCTGCGGCACGCGTCCGCCAGAGACAGCACGCCCGGGCTGGGCGGTGGGTCCCTGCGGTACCCGGCCGCCTCCGGTACCCAAAGGACCGGTGCGCCCCTGCGCGGTGACAGGCAGTCGGCCGGTCGGCCCATAGCCCGGGTTACGGCCGGCGGTCGGCGCAACGGGGGGCGCCATCGGCCCCGGGGGCATCGGTGGCGTCTGCCCGCCGCCTCCTGCGGTTGTAGGCAGAGTGGGTACCGGAGAGGTGGGCGGTGCGGCGGGCGCCTGAGGGGGCAGGGTGGTCGTGGTGTTGATTTCCGTGCCGACGTCGTGGCCGGAAGGCGCACTCGGTTCGTGGACTTCTTTGAGCGGCGGCATGTCTCCGCCTGTCACCACCGTCCTGTGCGGAGTCGGGGTAGTTCCGTGACCACCCGCCACACCTTCCCGAATGGCTGCGCGCGGATTCGACGTACCTGTCCCCGACTCGTACGGTCGGCGGTCCTCGCTTCGTGTTACCGGCTTGACCACCCCGACATCCGGGATCGCCTTGATCGGCTTGGGCTCGGGGTTCGTCTGCAAGCCCGTCGCGGCCACCGAGTAGTACGACCCAAGCCGGACCATCTGATTGATGGCGTCCTGGCGGTCCTTCTCGACCTTCTTGGCGAGCACGTAGTCCGGGTTGCTGTCGACCTGCTTGGCCTTGGGCAGCTTCGAGGGAAGCTTCTGCTCGGCGGCGGGCCGCGTGTCCCTGGGAGGCATGGACTTGCGCACGGAGGCCAGACCTGTGGCGGCAGTCGAGATGTGGGTCCCGGCGTTGTGCGCGTAGGTCTCCAGTTCCTTGGTGTAGATGAGGAGCGCCTGGGTCCACGTGTGGAACTGCTTGGCGCCCTCACCCTCCCAGTCCGCCAAGACCTTTTGGATGTTCTTGTGCAGGTCGGACGACGCGGTACTGACGGCGTCGCGGGCGTCCCACAGTGCCTTGCCGGCCATCTCCAGGTGCTCGGGGTTGGCGTGTTCCACCAGATCGATCATTGCGTTGAGATCGGTGTCATCGAACTGGGTCGAGCCGAACGGGGTGCCCCGGAACCACTTCTTCACGCCGCCGACCGTGTTGGCCACGGCGGACTCAACGTTCGACTGCTCCAGACCGGTCTTGTACTGGGGCTGCTTCTGCCAGTTGTTGTCGCTCAATTGCTGCTCACCCCCGCGGACTTGTGGTCCGTGTGCTGCCTCGTGTCCTTCCGCGGCTGCTCGTCATGGTGCTTGTTCTTGTCCGTCGCCTTCGCGTACTCGTCGTCGAGGTGGTTCTTGATCTTCCAGAACCGGCGCCTGACTTCGTCCTCGGACCCGTCGTACGTCGCGTCGGCCGAGTGAGCGGCGAGTGTCATGGCCTCGATCTGCAGGGCCAGGGTCTTCGACAGATGCATGAGGCGCTCGTGGACGTGCTCGTACTGCAAGTGGAGGTCCTGCGCCTCGCTGAACGGAACCTGGCTGCCACTGAACGAAGCCCGGCTGAGCGCGTGGTCTGCAAGCTTGGACGAACTGCCCGGAGATTGCTCGAACTTGCGCAGGGCTTTGTCCACGTCGTTCTTGAACTGGGACAGCACCTCGACGCCACGCCTCAGATCCGAGCGGCCACCGTCACCCACCGCAACCCCTTCCCCGTTTCCCCGTTCGCACAACCTCGACGGACCGGGGCGGCGGGCACCCACCCCCGGATCCATCACAGCCCACTGTAGTCACTGTGCAATTCACGGCCAACTGAACTCTGCGACGGTTCAGTTGCAATGGCGTCCCGAAGCGACCGGTCCTTGACCGGTCAGGAGCGACAAGGCGGTCAATAGAGACAGAAGGGTTCCGGTATCTGCGCAGAAGCTTCACATGCGCGGGTCAGGCACGGCGCTGGAGGTAGTTCGGGAGGGAACTTTGCAAGCTGAAACTTCACCCCCGGGCCGCCGGTTCGTCCTTGCCGAACAGTTCGGGCCCGAATCGCCGGGCGAACCCGGCGAGGTGGCCGCCCGCGATCGGCAAGCCCACCTCCGCCGAATATTCACGCCCGACTCTTCCCGCATGGCGGACATGGCACAAATTTTCCCTCACCTTGGTTGCTAGCGTGGCCCCCCACCGGACCGGGTGCGGAGGAGGGAGCCCTTCCATGGCGTGGGACGAATGGGAGCGACTCAAGGCGGACGCTGCCCAGGGGCAGTCGGCGCACATGCAGCTCAACCAGGTCGACCCGGGAGGAGGCGGCTCAGCCACCCTGCCCGGCAAGACCGGTGACCTCAAGGTCGGCCACAAGGACCTGGAGAAGATAGGCGGCGCCGCCCACCATCTCTACAACCAGCTCTGGGACAAGGCCCGTGTGGCGACCCCCAGCAGCGACTCCGCGGCCGGTGACCTCTCCAAGCAGGGCTTCGCCCTCGGCGCCGGACTCCAGCACGTTTCGAACCGCTGGGAGGAGCAGCTGAAGTCCTTGATGGACGCCTGCGCCCAGATCTCCAACCACATGCAGACCACCAAGGCCGTGCACGCGAACGACGAGCACTACATCCAGCGGCAGATGAGCAGCATCGACGTGCTGGACGCCGGGTTCGACGAGCGGGTCGGGACGCCGGGTGACAAGAACACCTACGGGGACGACGGCAACGGCAAGGGAAAGCAGAAGGAGTAGCGGCGTCGGGTTGCTGACGACGCAGACGACCACCCCATCCGGCAGCGCTACCCCCTGGGACGGCCACCAATGGACTTCAACGCCCTCTACCACGCCAACTTCAAGTTGCTCGACGACGCCGTCAGCGAGTGGTCGACGCTGGTGAAGCACCTCGTGGACCTGAAGAAGGACGCTGAGGACGGCCTGCACCAGGCTGCCGCCAAGGCCGACTGGGCCGGGGTGAACGCCCAGGTCTCCAAGCAGTTCATAGGCAGGACGGCCGGCGAGTTCGGCGATGCCCACACACAGGCCGCCACCATCCACAACATCCTGCGGGACACCCAGGGCGAGCTGAAGTCGTACCACCAGCAGCTGACCGACGCCGTTTCCCGCGGACAGAAGAAGAACCTCACCGTCGTCGACACCGGCGGGGGCAAGTTCACGGTCATGGGCAACACACGGCCCGACTGGAACTCCGACCCCAGCGGCAGGACGAGTACGACCGACCAGAAGGACGTCGACGACCTCCGGAACGAGATCCAGGGCATCCTCGGCAAGGCCACCGAGAGCGACAACACGGCCAAGGACGTCCTAGTGGCGATCGTCGACCAGGCCCGGCTGGGCTTCTCCGGCGCCGACTACAAGGATCGTGATGCCGCGGCCGACGCCGTCAAGGCGGCCGACGAGCTGGCCAAGCTCGCGAAGAAGGGCCCCGACGACCTGTCCGTGGAGGACTTCGACCGGCTCAACGCGGGGCTGAAGGCCCACCACGACGATCCACTGTTCTCGGAGCGGTTCGCGAAGGACCTGGGTCCGGAGAAGACCCTGTCGTTCTGGGCCGACATAAGTGACTCCCAGGTCTCCCCCGAGGTGAACCGGGAACGAAGGGAGCAGTTGGGGGAGTTGCAGAAGAACCTCGGCCTCACCCTCGCCGCCGCCACCCAGAGCGACACGGCCGACATGACCGAGTGGAAGCGGCACATGGTGGACATCGGTGACCAGGAGGTCGGCGGGAAGCGCGGCGGTCTCCTCGGGTTCCAGGTCATGAGCAACCTCATGCGGGCGGGGGACTACGACGACGACTTCATGAAGCAGTACGGCAAGAGCCTCATGGAGACGGAACGGAAGTTCACGAGTGACGGAAGACACGGGGCCTGGCAGCGGATGGGATTCAGTCCGTACCTGAACCACATGAAGGGCGACACCGGCTTCGATCCCGTCTCGGGTTACCTCAAGGGGCTTTCCAACAACCCCGGCGCCGCGACCGATTTCTTCAACGACGACTTCATTCCGAAGGACGGCGACCACAAGCACGCCGTGTCCAACTTCAAGTACCTCTTCGAAGACCGTCACTGGCCGCACGAGAGCAACAGCGACGTGATGAGCCGCGGCGAGAGCACGGACGGCCGCAACAACCTCGCGTCGGCGCTCGAGGCCGCCACGACGGGGCATCCCGCGGGTGAGCTGCCCACCGGCGACACGCCGGCGCACAGTCCGGGCCAGGCCAAGCTGTTCGAGGACATCGTGTCATCGATCTCGGACGACAACGGGCGCCTTACGGATCACAGTTACATGTCGGACAGCATGGGGCAGATCGCGTCCGAGTACCTTCCGGACATCGACCGTGCCACGACCGACGTGGACCGGCACCCCGGCAAGAACGACGCGGCCGGTCAAGCGGCATGGGAGCGCCTCCAGAAGCTGTACCCCGTCCAGGGCTCGGCTGCCGAAGTGAGTCACAGCGATGTCTCGCGTTTCCTCTTCGCCGTCGGCCAGGACCCTCACGGTTATGCCGCTGTCGAGGTGGGTCAGAAGGCGTACATGGGGAAGCTGCTGGAGTACCACCTCGATCCGGATCTGCCCGAGGGGCAGCGGCCTGATCACGACATGGAGCTCACGGTCCGGGACATCGCCCGCCACTCCGGTCAGGTCTCCGGAACCCTGGCGATGGGACGCAACGAGGCGGTCGCAGGACCGGCCGATGTCAAGGACAAGGACTTCGACCACTCGGTGGCCCAGTGGAAGAACCTCCTGTCCGGCACCGTGGGCACGGGTGTCGGCGTCGGCACGTCCTTCATCGCGTCTCCGGCCGTGGGAGCCGGCGTCGGTGGCGCCGCCGGAACCGCGACCAGCATGATGCTGGAGGAGCTCTTCAAGGACGCCGAAGGCAGCGCCAAGGACGAAGCCGGTGCCAAGATCGGCAAGGACTGGGAGAACGGCAACCAGGCCAACATGAAGTACACCAGCGCGGCCGCTTACAACGCGGCCGAGCAGTACCACTTGAACGGTGACGTGGCCACGTGGGCGGAGCAGTCCTCCTCCCAGGGCTTCCTGGAGGGCGGCGGGTACATGGAACGAGTCGGCGCCGAACTCGTCACGGACATCTGATGTCCGGGGCGGGCCGGCCGGAGAAGGCCGGGTATGCGATGGCTCGACCGGTTGCGGCGGCCGCGGCGGCGCTCGCGGTGCTGGGTCCGATCGCCGCCTGCTCGGGGGCCGACGGCGGGAAGGAGAAGGAGTACGACGTACCCAGGGCGTTCTGCGGTGTCCAGGTCGATCCCGCCCTGGTCTCGCCGCTCCTCCCGGCGGGCGCGAAGATCGAGGTCGGGGCGACACGTCCCGTGCCTTCCAGGAAGAACTGCCGTGTTGACGTCGACGGCCACTGGGCGATGACGCTGAACCTGGAATGGTGGGAGGCGGACGTGTCCAGCACCCTGGTCGCGTCCGGGAACCCACGGCTGGAGAAGGCCCGGATGTCCCCCGACGGCAACTTCTACAGCGGTGCGGGTGCCGTCGAACTGGTCAAGGGCTGCGAGAACCCTCGTCACTCCCGGCAGGTGCTGTACACCTCGGTGCAGCTCAGCGACCCGGAGCTGGGTGACGGCGCCGCGATGAAGAAGTTGGCCACCGCGTTCACCAGGGCCGTTGGGCGCTCCGATGAGTGCTCCGAGTAGCCGTTCATGAGTGCGGCTGAGGGACGCGAGCGCCGTTGCGGTCCGTGGCTCGCTGCGGCCGCCGTCGGGGTCCTCGCAGTGGCCGGGGTGGCCGCCTGGCAGATGTGGCCGTCCGGGGAGCCCGACGTCGCCGTACCGGCGCGTGTCTGCGAAGGCGCCCTTCCCGGAACGGAGGTGAAGGCGCTCCTGCCGGAGAAGGGCAAGCAGTTCTCGCAGTGGCACACCGGAGTCTTCAACCCGGAGGAGCCGTACACCAGGGCGGCGCCCGGCACCTGCAAGGTGTACGGCGGGGGCAGGGCGGTGAGGATCGAACACCTCCTCTACTCCGGCTCGGACTACACCATGAAGGACGTGGCCCGCGACGCCGGTGCCGCCGGCGCCACCCCGATCGCGCTCGGTGCGGCCGCGGGGTTCCACAAGGGTGACACCACCTCGCTGTTCATCGACTGCTCGTCCGATCAGGGCAAGGCGGTGGTGGAGGTCGATGTCACGTACCGGAAGACGTCCGACCGGGCGGTGATCCGGACCATGGCCTCACTGGCCGCCGACACCCTGCGGCTGGAGGCCCGCGGACTGTGGGACTGCGACGGCGCGGAGCGCCTGCCGAACGGCAGTCCGCGGGTCGGCTGAGCGGCGCCGTGGAGAGGTGCCTTCTCCGAAGCGCTCATCGCGCGTGCTGAACAGCGACCCTGCCCGCATGCCTCTCGGGGCCCTCCCGATGAGGCTCGGGCCCCTCACGTTCGGCTTGGTCAGCGCGTCGGCCACCTGCCTCCCGCAGGGGCGCGGCGCCTGCGGCGGGCGTCTCGGAGTGCCACCGCGCCGCCGCTCAGGCCCGCCACCAGTACCGCCACGCCGATCGCGACGTAGGTCGCGATACGGGCCGTGCGTTCCTGGGGGGTCTCGCCGAGTGTCAGCCTGGCGGGGGTGGGGGCCTCCGCGTGGGTGAGGCCGGGGTCGGGGCGGGGGGACTCGATCGGGTGATCGTCCTCCGTGAGGGCGCGTACCGGGTCCACCACTCCCCAGCCGACCCGGATGTCGTGGCCTGCGATGGAGCGTTCGGCGGTCTGCTCGATCTGGGCCACGACCTCGCGGGGCGTCCAGCGGGGGTGCTTGGCCTTGATCAGTGCGGCCACGCCCGCCACGTAGGGGGCGGAGAAGCTCGTGCCGTTGTCCGGGCAGTGGCCGCCCTTGGGGACCGTGGAGATCATGTCGACGCCCGGGGCGGCCACGCCGACGAAGTCGCCCGACTGGGAGAAGGCCGCACGTTCGTTGTTGCGGTCGGAGGCGGCGACGGCGAGGACGCCCTTGAAGGACGCGGGGTAGGTCTTCTTCTCGTTGCCGCCGACGCCGTCGTTGCCCGCCGAGGCGACCACCACGATGTTGGCCGCCAGTGCCTCGTCGACCGCTCGTTGCAGGTCGTCGTCGGGGACGACGGCGTTGGTCGTGTCCTGGGAGATGTTGATGACGCCGGCCTTGGACTTGATCGCGTGCCGGATGGCGCGGGCCAGGGTGTCGGCCGTGCCGTGGCCCTCCGCGTCGTTCTGCTTGATCGGGATGATGGTGGCCTCGGGGGCGAGGCCGACGAAGCCGGTGCCGTCCATGGGGCGCGCGGCGATGATGCCCGCCACGCGCGTTCCGTGGCCGACCGTGTCGGTCGTGCCCTTGGAGTTGCCGCGTTCGATCGGCTGGCCCTTGCCGTCCTTCGTGGGCAGGAAGTTGGCGCCCAGGGAGGCGTCCACGGCGTGCGTGAGCTGGGGGTTGGCCGTGTCGACGCCCGTGTCGATGACGGCGACCCGCACGTTCTTGCCCTTGGACTGGGTCCACAGCTCGTCGAGGTTGACGCGCTGCAGGGCCCAGGGGGTGCCGGTGTACTTGTGGTTGGTCCTGGAGAACGTGCACTGGTCGGACCCGGAGTCCGCCGTGGCCCCCGGCGCCGCCAGCAGGGTGGTGACCGTGGCCAGGGCCGCCACCAGGGTCGTGCGGGTGCGGAGCGAGGGCGTCGTCGCACTGCTCAGGAGCATCGTCGTACTCCTCACGAGCCCTGCGGCTGGCGGGCCGCCGCCGTCGACAGGCGCGGGCCGGTCGGCAGGAACTCCGACCACGCCAGCGGGATGGGCGCCGGCTTCACTCCGGCGTAGCCGAGGCGGGTCTGCGCCAGCTTGGCCTCCTGCTGGAGCTGCTTGTGCTGCTTGTCGGAGATGCCGATGCCCTTGGCGCCGGTGGCGCTGTCGTCGTTGGACTGCAGCGCGTAGCGCAGGCCGGTGTCGGTGACCAGGAAGACCTGGCCGGCCTTGGTCTCCTCGCCCTGGAACTGGCGGTAGAGCTGGCCGGAACCCGCGGTGACGTACGCGCTGGAGGAGCCGGTGGGCAGGACCGCCGGGAACTCGGTGCCGGCCCAGGTGCTCAGCGTCGTCCGGCCGTTGCCGGGGTCGACGTGGTCGAGGATGTTGCAGACGGTGTTGCGGCTGCCGACGGTGGTGGCCGGGTCGTTGACCGCGGTCGGCTTCCGGGTGGGCCACTTGTGTTCGGAGGCGAACGGCCGGCCGCGGGTGATGGCGCCCGCGCTGACCTCCTGGGGGTGCCCGGCCTGGCCGAGTTTCACGAGGTCCTTGCTGACCAGCAGCAGCTCGGCGACGAAGTCGGAGACGGGGGCGACCCGGCCGGGCAGCACGACGAAGTACTGCTCCTGGCCGTTGACCGGTGCCCTGAGCACCATGCCGACGCGGTTGGCCCGCTGGTCCAGCTGCCCGGGGGCGTTGGCGGCGGCGGACGGCACACCCTCGACCGACGGGAAGGTGATCGGGTCCCCCTCGTGCAGGGTCCGGATCCACTCCCTGGTCACTCGCTGCGGTGTGGGGTCGGCGCCGACGAGGGTCTGCAGGAGCAGGCTGTCGCCGGAGTCCACCGGGTACGCCCAGCCGTGGGCGTCGACGATGTACTGCTTCTTGTCCGGGGTGACGACGTGGAGGAGTTCGCCGCCGTGCAGCTTCTCCTTGGTGTCGCTGAGCCTGGCCCGGTCGCGCTCGGCCAGGACGAAGGCCGCCTTCTGGATGGAGCCGCCGCTGCCGCTGGGGCGCTCGCAGACGGCCCACTGCTTGTCCGCCGCGGCCTCCTTGTCGGAGGGGAGGCGGTCGGGGGCGTAGGGGATGCCGATGGTGACGCCGTGCGGGATCTTGCCGTTGTCGAGGATGGACTCGTCGACGGTGACGACGTCGACGTCGCTCTGGGTGTTGAGGACGAGTTTCGCGGACGCCATGTTGAGAACCGGGTGCAGCTGGGTCTTGTGGTCCGTCTTCAGCACCACGTACCGGGTGGTGGACTTGCTCGCGATGATCACCTTCTGGCCCGGCTGGTCCCAGCCCTGCGGCGCCGTAGGCTTGAACATGCCCCAGGCGCCGAACGCGGCGAGGACGACCACGCCGACGATCGCGCCGGGCAGGATGGCGCGCAACGGCCGCGGCGCCCCCTCGTCGGAGGCATCCGGTGACGACTGGACGAACGACGCGAGCATGCGGCGCTTCGCGAAGGTGTAGGCGTTGAGTTGGTCCCGCCGAGATGCCATCTGTGCCTGTTTCTCCCCGTGTCTCACGCGGAGCGCGCCCGGGGACCACGCTCCCCCGCCCTCCGTTGTCGGACCCGGCCCCTACTATGCCTGGTACGAAGCGGGTCTCGTGGAACGGGTAGGGTACCTGGGCCCTCAAGGGCCTTGTTCAGTGGCCTGGTTCCAGTGAGTTGTGAGCAAATCGGGGGGATGGAGTGATGGCTTCCGGGACGCGGACGCGCACGCGCGGCCGGTCGGCGGCACGAGGCCGTGCGGCCGGGTCCGCGCCGGGCCCGCGCGAGGCGTCGGCCCAGCGCGGCGCGGCGCGGCAGTCGGTCACGCTCGGCCTCAGGGCCCGGCCGGGGCAGGCCGGTTCGTTCCGTTTGCAACGGCTCGTGCTGGTGGAGCTGGCGGCCGCGGTGCTGGTCGTCGGCTGGGTCATCGGCATGATGGCGCTGGTGCCGGCCGGGGTCGTCGCCCTGACGCTGGTGCTGCTGGCCTTCGTGCGGCGGCGGGGCCGCTCGCTGCCGGAGTGGCTGGCCACCGCCCGGGAACTGCGGGCGCGTCAGAAGCGGGCCGCGGACACCGGGATACCGCCGGGCACGGAGCCCGGACTGGTTCCGGCGGTGGAGTGCGAGCCCGCCCTGCGCACGTACTCCTACGGGTCACGCGACCGGCGGCCCGTCGGGATCGTCGGGGACGGCACCTTCGTCACCGCCGTGCTCCAGGTGGAGGCCGACGCCACCGCGCTGCGGGCCGAGCGGACCCGTCAGCCTCTGCCACTGGGGCTGGTGCGGGACGCGCTGGCGGTGGACGGCATCCGGCTGGAGTCGGCGCAGGTCGTGCTGCACACGCAGCCCGCGCCCGCCCTGCACCTGCCCCAGCAGTCCGTGGCGGTCGCCAACTACCAGCCGTTGCAGGAGCAGACGGGCGCCCCGGCCGTGCGCATCACCTGGGTCGCGCTGAAGCTCGATCCCGAGCTGTGCGCCGAGGCCGTGGCCGCGCGCGGGGGCGGGCTGACGGGGGCGCAGAAGTGCGTCGTGCGGGCGGCGGACCATCTGGCTAGCAGGCTGACCGGCGCCGGGTTCCGGGCGCGGGTGCTCGACGAGGAGGAGCTGATCGCCGCGCTCGCCACCTCGGCGTGCGCCAACCCGCTGGTCACCGCCGAGGCGGGGCGCAGCGAGGCGCGGGAGCGGCGGACGGAGGAGTCGGGGCGCAGCTGGCGCTGCGACAACCGGCGGCACACCACGTACTGGGTCAGGCGCTGGCCCGAACTGGGTGGCGGCAGGGGCGAGTCGCTGCCGCAGTTCGTCGCGCGGGTCACGGCGATACCGGCCCTGGCCACCACCTTCAGTCTCACCCTGACGTCCGGGGAGCGGCAGGAGGTCTCGTTGTGCGGGCACGTGCGGGTGACCGGGCGCAGTGACGACGAACTCGTCGCGGCACGGCGTGCGCTGGAGGATGCGGCACGGCAGACCGGTGCCGGTCTGGCCCGCCTCGACCGTGAGCAACTGCCCGGCATGCTGGCCACGCTGCCCCTCGGAGGTGCACGGTGACGACCATTCCGACGACTTCCCCGGCGCCGGACGCGCGCGCGGCGCAGGAGCCGTCCGGGCCGCGGAGGATGGGTGAGCGGCTGCGCAACGGTCTCGGTCTGATCGGGCCCCGGCACGGCCGGCACGGGCTGTCCGTACAGCAGTTGGACGCGCTGGCCCTGCCCATCGGGGACGACGGCGTGGTCGCGGGCGTGGACGCCGAGGGACAGCCCGCCGTCCTGGGCATCAACCGGCCCACGCCGTACGACGTCGTGCTGATCGGCGGTCTGTGGACCGCGCAGGTGCTCGCGCTGCGCTCCGCGGCGACGGGTGCCCGGGTCGCCGTCGAGACCGGCCGGCCGCAGGCCTGGATGCAGATGGTGCACGCGATGGGCGGCGGGCAGAACGGCCTGTCGGTGTACGAGGTCGGGCGGGTGCCCCCGCAGGGCGCCTCCGCCGGTACGCCGGTGCTGGTGGTCCGCGACTGCGGTATGCGGCCGCCGCGCGGCAGAGTGGTGTCCGGGCCCTGGCAGTCGGTGCTGACGCTGCTGCCCTATCTCAGCCCGGTCGCACCCCGGCTGCTGCGGCAGGCGCGGCTCGCCGGCATCCAGCGGGTCTCGCCGGACGAGGCGGCCGAACTGGGGCGCACCATGGGCCTGTCGCGGACCGAGGTGGAGTCGCTGCCGGGGCTTCCCGACGGCGTCACGCTGTGGTGCACCGACCGTGACCGGCAGTACGTGATGACCCAACCGACCGACGCCGAGATCGGATTGCTGGGCACGCCGCGCCGGATGGACTGAACCGCCCGTCCTGTCCCTCTTTGTTCGCCGGGTGGTTCGCTTCCGGTCGGCCGAGGGGTGGGCGGGCCTGCCGTGGTGCGGCTCGTGGTGATTAGGCTGGGAGCGGGCGCGATGGCAGGTCCCGTGCACCGGGCGTCGCTGTTCGCGGGGGAGCACCGCTGAACCGGACTGCCTCGAACGACTACGGACGCATCGGAACCACACGACATGGTCGCCCCGGCACGGCATGAGGGTGCTCGACCACACCAGGAGGAACTGTGAACAGCGATCGGGACGGGATGCGCGGGGGCTGGGCTTCACCCGGCGATGACCAGCCCGACGCGGAAGCAGTCGAGACCACCGGCGAGTTCACCATCGACTACGCTCCACCCGCCTGGTACACGCAGAACGCGTCCGGGCCGTCGGGCTCCGCCGGTACGGCGACGGGACCGGGGGGCGCGGGCGGGTTCGCCGGGCCGTACGGTTCCGACACCGCGGGAGGTCAGGGCGGTCCGGCCCCTTCGGCGGTGCCGTCGTTCCCGCCGGGCACGCCGGTTCCCGGGCCGACGTCGCCTGCCCCCGCCGCCCAGCCTTCCGGTACGCCGCCGCAGGGGACGCCGTACACGCCGCCGCAGGGCACCGCGTACACCCCGCCGCCCCCACCCGGGCCGGCGGAGGGCGCGCCCTTCGCTCCGCCCGCGGCACAGCCCGCGCCGCCGGTCGGCAACCCCGTCCCGATGCCGAGGCTGCCCGAGGGTTTCGAACCGCAGTCGGCGCAGCCGCATCAGCCGCAACCGGCGCAGCCCGTTCAGTCACAGCCCGCACAGCCGGTTCAGCCGGTTCAGCCGGTTCAGCCGGAGGGCGCGGCCGCTTCCGCCGTACCCGAGCCGCGAGCGGGCAACGGGGACCTGGAGAGCGGGGCGACCATGCGGTTCTCCGCCGTCGCCCTGAAGCGCGAGATGGCCGAGATCGCCGAGCGGACCGAGCGGGCCGCTGCCGCCGCGGAGGCGGGCGGTGCGCAGGCCTCCGGGGCTCCTGAGGTTTCCGGCGGTTCCGGCGACGCGGCCCCCGCGGAGGGCACGGCGCCTGCCGACGGTGACGCCGCGAGCGTCGCCGGTGCCGAGGGCGACCGGGCCGGGGAGGCCGGTACCGAGGAGGCCGAGGTCACCGGTGCTGAGGCCGACGTCACCGGTGCGGAAGGCGCTCCGGAGGCTGCCGTGACGCCCGGCGCGTCCGACGAGGGCACGGAGGACAGCGCTGGGAAGCCCAGCGACGCGACCGGGGCTCAGGGAGGTGCGGTCGCGGACGCCGCTGCCGACGACGCCTCCGACACCTCCGAGGCCTCCGAGTCCGGCGCGGTCGGCGCGGTCGGCGCGGTCGGCGGCCGGCCGTCGGACGAGGCCGACGCCGAGACCGTCTCCGAGGCCGCCGGCGACGCCTCCCCCGAGGCTTTCGGGACGGTCACCGTGCCGGAAGGCCCCGCGGAGAGCGGGGAGCCCGGTGCGACGGAGTCCGCGGACGCCGTGGTCCAGGACGCGGCGGCTCAGGAGAGCACGTCGCAGCCCGGAACGCCGGACGGCGGCGCGCAGCAGGAGGACACGTCCCAGAGCGGGGCCGCGCAAGCCGTCGTCCCGCCCGCTCCACCGGTTGCGCGGGACGCGCAGCCCGGCTGGACTCCCCCGCCCGCGCCGCAGGGCGGGATGCCGCCGCTGCCGCCCGCGTACCAGCCCGCCGCCCCGGCCGCCGCGGACCAGTGGGCCGTGCAGGCCGGGCCGCAGCAGCCCGCCCCGCAGCAGCCGGGCCCGATGCCCGGCCAGCAGCCGCCGTTCCAGCCGCAGGCCCCGCAGCCGGCGCCCGCCGCCTGGGGACAGCAGTCTCCGGAGAATCCGCAGAGCCCCGCGGACCGGCCCGGCGCGCCCGTCGCGCCGCCCGCTCCCGCACAGGCCGGACCGCAGCCGCACCCGGCAGGCCCCACCGCGCCGAACGGCGGCTACGGCTTCCCGCAGCCCCCGGCGCCCCGGCCGGCCCCCGACCCGCAGGCGCAGCCCGGCGGTTACGGTTTCCCCCAGAACCAGGCACCCCAGCCGCCCGCCAACCCACAAGCACAGCCCGGCGGTT
>NZ_BMUE01000028.1 GCF_014650035.1 Streptomyces lucensis JCM 4490
TTGTAGCCGTTGGAGGCCAGCTGCGCCTCCACCACCTCACCCTCCGGCAGACACATCAGCTCCGACAGCTCCCGCGTCGTCGGCGTCCGCCCCAGCCGGCTGCGCAGCTCCTCGTTCGCCCGCGCCAGCTGCACCCGCGCCTCCTGCAACCGCCGCGGCACATGCACCGCCCACGACGTGTCACGGAAGAACCGCTTGATCTCCCCCACGATGTACGGCACCGCAAAAGACGTGAACTCCACCTCACGGGACAACTCGAACCGGTCGATCGCCTTGATCAGACCGATCATCCCGACCTGGACGATGTCCTCCATCTCCTCCGGCCCCCGACTGCGGAACCGGCCCGCCGCGAAACGCACCAACGACATGTTCATCTCGATCAGCGTGTTCCGCGCGTACTGGAACTCCGGCGTACCCTCCTCCAGCACCGCCAGCCGATCGAAGAACACCCGCGACAGCTCCCGCGCGTCCTTCGGCGCGACCCGGGACGGGTCGGCGATCTCCGGCACACTCACCGTCCGCTCGCCAGTCTGCACGGCCGTCGTCACCATGATGCGCCCCTCCCGGTCGGTATGTTTCGTCTCGGTCGGTCCACCGGCCGACGAACGCTCGTCTACCCCGGTCGGTGACGAGCATGCCCGGCTTTTTCGAACAGATCCTCAGCGGGTCCCCGGGCCGGGCTCCGGAGTCGCCTCGGTGAGTTCGGGCTCCAGGCCGCGGCTCACCGGCGCGCGGTTCCGCCCGGCGTCGGTGCGCCAGGCCTCGAAGGCCCAGGTGGTGAGGGCGACGACGGTCAGGCCCAGGAGCCAGCCGCCCAGGACGTCGCTGAACCAGTGCACGCCGAGGGCGACCCTGGTGAAGCCGACGCCGAGGACGCAGAACACGGCGGCGCCCCAGCAGGCGGTCCGCCAGGCTCGCGGCACGAGGGGCGCCAGGACCAGCATGAGGACGGCGAAGGACGTGGTCGCCGTCATCGCGTGGCCGGACGGGAAGGAGTAGCCGGGGGCGTGCGCCACCGGGTCGTGCAGGGCGGGCCTGGCCCGCTCCACCACGGACTTCACGAGCAGTCCCACGGCTCCCGAGACCACGGCGGTCACCGCCGCCCAGGCGGCCAGCCGCCACGCCCGGCGGTACAGCAGCCACACGGTCAGCACCGCGACGGCCGCGCGCAGCGTCACGGGGTCCCAGACCCGGTCGGACAGCAGGTGCAGCACGGCCGTCCACTCCCGGTGGCCGAGGGCGTACGTGTGCAGGCGGTGCGCGGCGGACATGTCCAGCCGCCGCAGGGGCCGCCACTGGCCCTCGACCAGGGTCAGGAGCAGGCCGAAGGCGACCGCGGCCACGGCGGCGAGGGCCGCGGCGGCCAGCAGCCGGGCGCCGTACCGGCGGTCGGCCTGCCGGCGGCGGTCGTGAAGGCGTCGCAGGGCGGTCCGTGCGGGCATCTCAGACTCCGGGATCGGGTTGGACCGGGCCGGGTCGACGGCCGCGCGCCGCTTCCAGCTGCGCGGCGAAGGCGAGCCCGAGGAAGAGGGCGACGGAGGTCAGGTAGGCCCACAGCAGCAGGGACATGAAGGCGCTCAGGGGGCCGTAGACGGTGTCGAACGAGCCGCTGAGCTCCAGGTAGAGGCTCAGCAGCCAGGTCAGTGTCATCCACAGCACCAGGTAGACGGCCGCACCGAAGGCCAGCCAGGTGTAGCCGGGCTGGACGCGGCGCGGTGAGCGGCGGAAGATCGCGCTGGCGGAGATGAGCGCGAGCAGCAGCCCGAAGGGCCAGCGCAGGATGTCCCAGGCCGTCCGGGTGCCGCTGCCGAGGTGGTAGACGGTGACCGCCGCCGAGGCGAGGTCGTCGCCGGCCACCATGACGACGAACCCGAGGCCGAGCGGGAGGCCCGCGCTGACGGACATCAGCAGGCCGCGCAGGTACTTGAGGTGGAAGGGGCGGTCGCGTTCGTTGCCGTAGATGCGGTTGGCCCCCCGCTCGATCTGGCACATGGCGGTGGTGACGTTGACCAGGGAGAAGGCGGCGCCGAACCAGAGGGCGACGGCGGCGCCGTCACCGGCCGTGCGCTTGCTGCGGTCCAGGGCGTCGTCGACGACGTCGGCGCTCGGTCCCCGGGCGATCCGGTGGATCGTCAGTTCGGCCAGCCGGCCCACGTCCTCGGTGTGCAGGCTGGTCGACAGGCCGACGAACGCGATGGCCAGGGGGATGACGGCCAGTACCGTCTGCAGGGCGAGGGCCCGGGAGTGGCTGAAACCGTCGGCGTAGCGGAAGCGGACGAAGGCGTCCCGCAGCAGGGGCCACCCGCCGTAGCGGCGCAGGGCCGCCCATGCCTCGTCGCCGGACAGCTCCTCGCCGCTCATGTCCCGCGTCTCGGGGACCTTGGTGGCGGTGCCCATCTCACTTCTCCCGGACCGGCAGCAGCATGCTCAGGGCCCCCGGCCGGACCTCCACGGTCAGGCGCCGGCCGACGGCCACCGGGTCGCCGTCCAGTTCCCGGGGCTGCGGGGCGTCGAAGGCGAACTCCGCCTGCCGGAAGGTGAAGAACTCCACGGGCGCGCCGGCCCCGTCGTCCTCCCGCTCACGGGACGCCGGCGCCGTGGGCGGCGGGGACGGCGGCGTGCCGGGACGCAGCAGCGTGCGCACGGCGGCCAGCCAGCCGCCGAGGCCGCGCGGGTCGAGGACCAGCAGGTCCAGCCGTCCGTCGTCGGGCCGCGCGCCGGGCAGCAGGGTCACCCCTCCCTGGACGGTCCCGATGTTGCCGACCAGCACCATGCGGGCGGTGCGGCGCAGGGCGGGAGCACCGTCGAGGGCGATGTCCACCCCCGTTCGCGGGGTGCGGAGCACCCGGAGGACGGCGAGCACGTAGGCGAGCCAGCCGAGGACGGACTTGGCCCTGTCGTTGGCGTTGGCCCGCTCCACCATCGCGGCGTCGAGGCCGGCACCGGACATGGCGGCGAAGTGGGTGGGGGCCAGGCCGTCGCCTTCGACGCGGCCGAGGTCGACGCGGTGGACGGTGCCGCGCAGCGCGGCGTCGAGGGCGTCGGCCGGTGCCAGCGGCAGGCCGAGGTTGCGGGCCAGCAGGTTGCCGGTGCCGCAGGGCACCAGGGCGAGCGGTACGTCGCTGCCCGCCAGGGCGGCGGCGGCGGCGCGGAGGGTGCCGTCGCCGCCGCAGACCACCACGAGTGCCGCGCCGTCGCGGACCGCCTCGGCGCTCTGGCCGCCCCCCGGGTCGTCGGCGGTCGTGCGGATGAACACCGGCGCGTGGTGGCCGTGGTGTTCCAGCACCCGGCGCAGGGCGTCGCGCTCGGCCTCGTCGGTGACGGTGGGGTTGAAGACCACCGCGGTGCGGCCCGGGGCCCGGGGCGGCCGGTGGGGCGCGGGTGTGCGGGCGGGGACGGCGGTGACGAAGCCGTCCGTGAGCAGTGCGCGCCCGACGATCAGCAGCGACAGCCCGCCGTTGACGAGGCCGCCCGCGACGTCGGTGGGATGGTGCATGCCCCGGTAGAGGCGGGCGGCGCCGACCGCGAGGGGCAGGAGGCAGAGCAGGCAGGCCACGACGGTCCGCCACGGTCCGCGCAGCCGGGACAGCGCCAGCACCGCCAGGCCGCCGTAGAGCGCGGTGGCGGCGCCGGTGTGCCCGGAGGTGTAACTGGACGTGGGAAGGGAGCCGTCGAGACGGTGCACCTCGGGCCGGTGACGGTCGACGGCCACCGTGATGACCAGGAAGACCAGCGACTGCAGGGACACCGCGAGGGCGAGGAAGACGGCCTGCCGCCACATCGGCAGCCGGGGCGCCAGGAGCAGGCCCAGGCAGCTCACCGCGGTGAGGGCGATCACCGTCAGGGTGTTGCCGGCCTCGGACGCGGCCGAGGACAGGGCGGTGAGGGTGTGCGTGCGCATGCGTTCGAAGGCCTCGTTCACCCCGTCCTCGGCCGTCAGCGGCCACAGGTCGCGGGCGGGGCCGGTGATCAGCAGTCCGATGCCCACCATGAGGGCCGCCTGACAGACGGTCAGTGCGGCGATCCACCTGGCGGACCAGCCGATTCCGCGCGGCACCGCGAGGCGGCCCGGTCCGGCGGCTCCTTCGCCGCGTCTTCCGCCCGGCAGCTCGGCGGGCCTCTCGGGCACGGCTGTGGACATGGGCACCCCTTTGGATTCGGCGTGGCGGCGACGTTCGCCGGAGCCCGTCCTCCCCCGGCTCACCGCCGTATGCCCGCTTCTCCGGGGAGCAGACGGGGGTTCGCGGAATGCCGGTTCAGCGGCCGGCCGGCGGAGGGGTGCGCCGGCCCAGGGTGAGGACTCCGTCGACGACTCTCGCCGCGTGGGCGCTATCGCGGAGAGCCACGCAGCGTTCGAGCAGGGCGTAGCCCTCGCAGAGCACCGTCTCGTGTCCGCCGTACGACTCCAGATTGACGACCGCCGCCTCCAGGTGCCGGATCTCGCACACCAGCACCGGCACCCCACCGGCCCCCCGGGCGCGAGCCGCGTCCGCTCGGGGACGCAGCAGCGGCAGCAGCTCGGCGCCGGCGGCGTTGCGGATCGTGCCGGCGTCGCTGCCGCTGCGCAGGGTGAGACAGGCGTGGGCGTGTTCGATCACGCGGACGAGAGCCTCGTAGTGTGGCGGCGGCAGCTCGAACGCCAAGGAGCCGTCGGCCGCGGGCCCGGCGGCGGCCACGGCGCCGGCGGCGGGGTCCGGGGCGTCGGTACGTCTTCGCCTGCCGAATCCCGACACGGATTCCCCCGCCCTCGACCGTTGCCGTGAACACTTTGACGCGAAGTCGGCGCAACCGTATGGCGCGGCCGGGTGGTCATGACACACAAATGCTGCTTGTCTCCCGTCTCACCGGGTAGAGCGATGGGGCATGGCCTGTCCCACAGCACTCGGATCTTACTGAAAGTGATGTGTTCGTGACTCCTCCCGGCGGCGCCGACGACCGCGCTCGGGGTTCGGGTGACGATCCGAGCACCGGCGCCCGGGAGATCGCCGATGCCGTGGAGCGTCTCGCGAACCTGTGGTCCGTGGCCGCTCAGAAGGCGGCCGTACGGCTCTCCCCGCACCAGCTGCGGGCCCTGCGGGCCCTGGAGACGCAACCCGACCTGAACCTCACGGGCCTGGCGGAACGGCTGGACATAGGGCTGCCCACCGCGAGCCGGCTGTGCGACCGGCTGGAGGCGGCGGGGCTGATGGAGCGTGCGGTGCAGCCGCGCAGCCGCCGCGAGGTGCAGCTGAGGCTCACCGGCCACGGGCGCCGGGTCCTGGGCGATGTGGCGCGCCGGCGCGCCCAGGCCCTGGCCGGAGTCCTGGCGGCCCTGACACCCGCCGAACGGTCGGCGCTGATCGGTGGCATGAGAGCCGTCCTCGCCGTGCCGGGCGAGGCGTTCTCCCAGCCACCGGAGGAGTCCTAGGGTCGCCGGACCCTGAGGGGCGGCGGCCCGGCCGCTGCCCCTCACGCCGTCGCGGCGTTCCGTCCCGTCCAGTCGAGGCAGACCACGGCGGCGTCGGCGAGGAGCTCCTCGCCGCCGACGTGTTCCATCAGGCCGGCCACGACCGACCGTGCCGTCTCGTGAGGCGAGGTCTGCCGGGTCGCGCTCAGGACCTGGCGCAGGACGCCTTCCCCGAACGCCTGTCCGGTCGCCGCCGACCGGGTGCCGTGTACGCCGGAGCTGATGGCGACCAGGCGGTCGCCCGCCTCGACGTGGAAGGTCTGCTCCTCGTAGAGCGTCTCCTCGAACATGCCGAGCGGCATCTGGGCCTCCAGCTCGATGCGTTCGATCGTCGGCCCGCGCTGCCGGTACAGCTGCGGGGACCCGGCGTCCACCGCGCGCACCGCGCCCGTGGCCAGGTCGAAGCGCAGCAGCAGGGTGGAGGCGTAGAGCTTCCCCCCGTACTGGGAGAAGACCGCCTGGTCGGCGAGGCACGCCTGGTCCGCGAGCCCGATCCCGGCGCGCCGGGCGTTGCGCAGCGCGCCGACGGCGAGGCTGGTGAGCAGCGAGGCGTCTATGCCCTGGCCCATGCCGTCGGTGACGGTGAGCGTGAGGTGGTCGGCGCCGGTGGACCAGTCGAAGTTGTCGCCGCCGATGGCGTAGGCCGGCTCCAGGTGTGCGCCGATGACGTACTCGTCGCGGGCGCACCCCCGGCCCGGGAGGAGTTGCCACTGCATCTCGGCGGCGAGCGTGAGACGCCGGGTGCGCCGGGCCTGGAGGTAGAGGTCGGTGTCCCGGCCGGCCGTGACGACCTCGTGGCCCAGCGCGGTCGCGACCTCGCCGAGCCGGAGCACCGTGCCGGCGTCGGCGGAGGCGGGGGGCACGCGGACGGAGAGCACGCCGAGGCGGTCGCCGCGGACGGTGATGGGCAGGTGCACCAGCTGAGCGGCGGGGTCGGCGGTGACCTCGACCACAGGTTTCTGGGCGGTGAAGGCGGTGCCGGCGGGGCTGTCGTGCGCGGACACCGGATCGGCGGTGTGCGGCAGGCAGGCGACGGGCTGCAGGACGGTCAGGGCGTAGTCGGCGAGGAGGAGCGTCACGTCACGGGCGCCGAACCGCTCCGCCAGCAGCCGCCCGGCGGTGGCCACCAGGGCGTGCGGAGGGGCCGCGCGCAGCTGCGCCTCCGCGGAGGGAACCGGCTCAGAGGCATTCACGGAGTCTCCATCCTCTCCCCTTGTGGCCTCCACGCTATCGCGATCGGCGCCTGTCGCTGAGTGGTGGAGCGGCCTGCTGGCCCTCGGGGGGCGTGCGGCACAGCAGGAGACAGACGTCGTCGTCGCGTTCGGGGTCGTCCGCCAGGAGTCCGAGGAGCGACCCGGCGCAGCCGTCCAGGTCCTGGAGGGCGGATTCGCCGAGGGCGGCCAGGGCCCGGCCGAGGGACTCGATACCGGGGTCGATGCCGTGTGCCCGCCGCTCCACCAGGCCGTCGGTGTACAGGACGAGTGTGGAGCCGGGCGGCAGTTCGGCCACCTGGTCCCGGTACTCGAAGGGAAGGGGGACGCCCAGCATGACGCCGGGCCGCGCGTCCAGGAGGCGCACGCCGCCGCCGGGCGTGCGGACCACGGCCGGCGGGTGTCCGGCGGCCGCCCATGCGACGTGCGGGTCGCCGGGCCGGAAACGGGCGATCACGGCGGTCGCGTACACGTTCGGCTGCTGGTGGCGCAGCATGCGGTGCAGGCGGGTCAGGATGCGGGCGGGGCCGTCGTTCTCGACCGCGTAGGCCCGCAGCGCGGTGCGCAGCTGGCCCATGATGACGGCGGCGCGCAGCCCGTGTCCGGTGACGTCGCCCATCACGGCCAGCACGCTGCCGTCGGGCTGGGGAACGACGTCGTACCAGTCGCCGCCGATGTTGAGACCCCGGGTGGCGGGGAGGTAGCGGGCCGCCAGACCGAGCCCCTCGATGTGCGGCAGGTCCGTGAGCTGGGCGCGTTGCAGGGTCTCGGCGGTGTCCCGGTGCTGCTCGTAACGGCGGGCGTTGTCCAGGGCGATGGCGGTCCGGCGGCCCAGTTCGACCAGCATCACGCTGGTGTCCTCGTCGAAGCGGTCGCCGGGGGCCGTCAGGGTGAGCACGCCCGAGGTGCGGCGCGCGGTAAGGGGCAGGCACAGCACCGGCCGGTCGGGGGACAGCGCGGAGGGCGGGAGGTCGTCGACGCCCGGGAGGGCGCCGGGGTGCGGTCCCGCGTGCTGCGGTCGGTCGAGTCGGGCGGCGGTCACCGCGGCGGCGTGGCGTGCGCCGTCCGGGCCGACCGGTTCGTCGAAGAGCCACACGTCGACCCGGCTCGCGTACTCGGGGACGAGCAGTCCGGGAAGGCATCGCAGGATGTCCTCCCGGTCGAGGGACGCGGTCACGGCCGCGCTGGCGTCGGCGAGGAAGGTCAGCAGGCGCCGTGCCCGCTCCGCCGCGCCGCGTGCGGCCCGTTCGGCGTCGAGCAGCTCGCGCTGGGTGCGGGCGGCGGCGTCCAGTTCGGCGTGCAGGGCCAGTACGCCCTGGTTGGTCTGGTGCAGCTCCTCGCGGTGCGAGCGCAGCTGTCGCTCCGCCTCGTCCAGCCGGCGCACGATCACCGCCGTCTCCTCGTCCGCCGCCAGGACCGCTTCGGCGAGGGTGGTGCCGTCCGGGCCGGCCGGCCGGACGGGGCCCTCGGCCGCGGGGCCGGGGCAGCGGCACGTCAGCCGCCAGGGCGGCATGCGGCCGGGCCCGGCCCGGACGGCCTCTGCGGTGATCAGCAGGAGCGCGGCGCCGTCGGGCGTGTCCTGCCGCACGGTGAGGGTGAGTTCCGCGCCGCCCCCGCCCAGGCACTCGCGCAGGCGCGCCGTGAGCGCGGTGAGGAAGCGGGCCCGTTCGACCGCGGGCGTGCCCAGGGAGGCCGTGACGCGTGCGGCGAGGATCCGGACGTGGACGGCCTGCGCGACCGAGGTGACGCGCCGGGTGTCCGGCGCGATCACGGGCGGCCGGTCTGGGGGCCGGAGGGCGGATCGGCCTCACGGGCGCCGTCGTCCACGCGGCCGGCGCCGCCGGCCGCGCCCCGGTGGACTGTGGCCGCGCCCCGGAGGACGGTGGCCGCGCCCCGGTGGACGGTGGCCGCGGCGGCCCGGAGGACCGTGGCCTCGGCCACTGCCGCTGTCGCCGCCGGGGCGCGGGTGTCCGCCCCCGGCCGGCCGGCGGACTCGGTCACCGGCCGGCCGGCACGGGCGTGCGCCGTCGGGCCGGCCGCCGGCCGGGTGACCGTCGAGGCCGCGGCCAGGCCCGGGACCGCGGCCGGTTCCCCGGCGGGAGGAAGGGTCATCGCGGGCCGGCGCCGGCCGCGCGGCGGGAGACCTCGATGCCGTCCCGGGTGAGCGCGTGGGCCAGGGCGTCGGCCAGCGAGCTGCGGGTGAGCACCGAACCGAGGTCGATGCCCAGGTGCACGATCGTCTGCGCGATGGCCGGGCGGATGCCGGAGACGATGCAGTCGGCGCCCATCAGGCGGGCCGCGGCCACCGTCTTCATCAGGTGCTGCGCGACGAGCGAGTCGACGGTGGGCACCCCGGTGATGTCGAGGATCGCGTAGCGGGCCCGCCGCTCGACGATGGCATGGAGCAGCGCCTCCATGACCACCTGGCTGCGGGCGCTGTCCAGCGTGCCGATCAGCGGCACGGCGACTATGCCCTCCCACAGGCTGATCACCGGGGTGGCCACTTCGAGGAGCTGCTGCCGCTGCCGCGCGATCAGCTCCTCGCCGGCGCCGGCCGTGGTCTCCATGATCACCACGCGCAGCGTCCCCATCAGGACGGTCAGGGCGAGCAGGACCGCCTGCGCCTCGCGGCCGGTCGAGCCCTGGTCCTCGACGCCCAGCACCTCGGCGGCCGCCGCCCGCAGGGCGGCGGCCTCGCCCGCGATCCGGGCCGGGCTGAGTCCACGGCGGCCACGAGACGCCGCCATGCGTCCCAGCTGCTCGCGCACCGGGTCGAACCCGGGGGCCGCGACGTCCTCCAGCCGGCCGCTCGCCGCCACCTCGGACAGGGCGTCCACCACGGCCCGTCCGGAAGAGGGGGGCGTCCGCCCAGCGCTGGGCTATCTGCTCACGACGGCGGCCCAGGAAGGCTCCCAGTTCCCGCGCCGCCGGCCCGGCCGGCACCTGCTCCCGCACGTGCATCGTCTCCCTCTGGAACAGGCCGCCGCGCCGGGACCGGCACGACCTCCGCAAATTATTGCCACATGGCAAGCATCGCGTGTGCGGCCCCGGGGGGAACGACACAGCATCGACACATCGCCGGACCCGCGGGCACGGGGCTCAGCGCCCGTGCCAGTCCAGACAGACGACCAGCGCGTCGTCCTTCGGGACGGACTGACCGCGGTGGCCGGTCAGCTCGCGCAGGATGGCGCGCGGCACCTCCGCGGCGGGCAGGAGACGCGTGGACATGATCGCCCTCGCGAGCGCGGCGTCCCCGTACGCCTCCCCCCTGGGCGAGGCGACCGCGTACACCCCGTCGCTGACGAAGACGAGCCGGTCGCCGGGCTCGACCCGGAACTCCTGCGCCACGTAGTCGGTCTCCTCGAACATCCCCAGCGGGAGCTGCGCCTCGAACGTGACGCGCTCGACCACGCCGTCGCGCAGCCGCAGCAGTTGCGGGGAGCCGGCGTCCACGACCTTGGCCCGGCCGCTGGCGAGTTCGAAGTCGAACATCAGCACCGAGAGGTAGCAGCGCCCCCGGTAGTGCGCGTACACCGCCTGGTCGGCCAGGGCCGCCTGGTCGTCGATGGCGATGCCGGCCCGCCGGGCGTTGCGCAGCGCGTTGATGGCGAGGTTCGTCAGGAGGGAGGCCTCTATGCCCTCCCCCATGCCGTTGGTGACGTAGAGCGTGAGGTGGTCCGCCGTGGCGGACCAGTCGAAGTTGTCGCCGTGGATCGCGTACGCGGGTTCCAGCTGTGCGCCGAGTTCGTACTCGGGCCGGGAGCAGGAGCGTCCGGGCAGGAGCTGCCACTGCATCTCGGCGGCCAGGGTCAGCCGGTCCTTGCGCCTCGCCTGGAGGTACACGTCCGTGTCGCGCTCGGCCACGACCACCTCGTGCCCGAGCACCTCGGCGATGTCCGCGAGCTCGCCGAGAAGGTCGCGCACGCCGTCTGCGTCCGGCAGGGTGACCGACAGCACGCCCAGCCGGTCCCCGCGCACCGTGACCGGCAGGTGTACGCGCACGGCACCGCCGTCGACGTCCTCGACGAAGGGCTCCTGGGCGCCGAAGGCGCGGCCGGCGGGGCTGTTGTGCACCGGGAGGACCTCCGCCGTCCGGGACGGCGCCATCGGCTGCAGCACGGTGAGGCCGTAGTCGGCCATGAACAACTCGACGGACCGCGCACCGTACTCCCCGACGAGCACACGGCGCACGGCGTCGAGCAGTTCGTGCGGGGCCGCCGTGCGCAGCGCACGCTCAGCGGTCACAAATCTGTTCACTGCGGTGGATACACCATTCCTTCGACGACGGAATGACCTCGCTCGGGCGGCGCGGCCACCCGTGCCGAGCTGCGCGGACCCCCGAACCATCTCTTACCGCTCCCGGCACCTAGTACGCTGGCGAACGTCCCAGTGCCTGCGAGAGTGTGACGGTGACTGTCTTCCGCCCCCGCCCCGAGCCCGCCGAGGTCGCACGCGTGACCTTGACGGCCGTGGAGCTGCTGGAAGTCCTGTGGGGCCGGGCCTCGACCGCGCCGGCGTCCCCGTCCCAGATGCGCGTCCTGTTCATGCTGGAGCACCAGGACGGCATCAATCTGCGCACCCTCGCCGACTCGCTCGCCTCCACACCCCCGTCCACCAGCAGGCTCTGCGACCGGCTGGTGGCCGCCGGGTTCGTCGAGCGCACGGTCAGCCCCGCCGACCGGCGCGAGGTGCGGCTGCACCTCAGCCACCGCGGCCGCGCCTTCCTCGACGACCTGCGGGCACGCCGCGAGCACGAGCTGCAGGCGGTGCTGGAGCTGATGCCCGCGGCCAAGCGGACCGCGCTCTTGGACGTGCTGCAGGCGTTCTGCGACGCGGCGACGTCGCGGATACACGACCAGGCACCGCACACCGGGGGCCGGACGGCCTGAGCACGGGGCCGGGCCATCGCACGCCCCGACGCCTCGAGGCCTGGATGGCCGGCGCACGGAGCGATGGCCGCCCACCGGAACATTGCGGATCCTTCCCCGTGCAGCAGGACTACGCTACTTTGTTGCCTCACGACCATAGTTGTCAAACGGCAAGTATTGCTCGGGCGTCCCCCCCCGGGGTGCGGTGACCTCGTCGGAGTCGCTGTGGAGGCCGTCAGAGCCCGGTGCCCCCGCGCGGTACGACGCGGTGGTCGAAGGCGACGGTGCCGGGGTCCAGGGCCGTCGCCCCGCCGTCCACCGGGAGCACCGCCCCGCTGACGAAGGACGCCGCCGGCGAGAGCAGCCAGCCGATCGCCTCGGCGACCTCGCGCGGCTCGCCCGGCCGGCCCATGGGCAGGAGCCTGGTCGCCTCCTGGTAGGCGGACTCCACGCCGCCGTCCCCGAGATCCGCCTCCTCGGCGAAACGCGCCATGCGCCGGTCGGCCATCTCGGTCCTGATCCAGCTGGGACACACGACGTTGGCCCGCACCCCCTGACGCCCGAAGTCGACGGCGACGGAACGGCACAGCTGCAGCAGGGCGGCCTTGGACGCGGCGTAGGGGGCGTTGCGCGCACCGTTGCGCAGCGCGGAGACCGACGCGACGGCGACCACGGCCCCACGCGTCTCGACCAGGTGCGGGACGGCCGCCCGCAGGAGCAGCATCGGGCCGGTGACGTTGGTGCGCATCACCGCGTCCCATTCCTCCGGCACCAGGTCCCCGGCCGTTCCGCCGCGTCCGATGCCCGCGTTGAGCACCAGCCCGTCCAGGCGCCCGTGGGCGTCGAGGGCCGCGCGGACGAGACCGCCGACGGCGACGGGGTCGCTCGCGTCGGAGGGGTGCGCCAGTACGCCGGTCTCCTCCTCGAGCCGCCGCAGCGGTGCGGCCCGCCGCCCCGAGGCGATCACGTGGTGCCCCTGCTCGCGCAATAACCGGGCCGTGGCCTCACCGATGCCCGATCCGGCGCCGGTCACGATGACAACTCGCTCGTCCGTCATGGGTGTTCGCTCCTCTGTCCGAGATCACACTTCGCTCGATCGTAGACAGGCGCGCGCCGGCACGTGGGCCGTGAAGTGACAAGCGGCGTGCGGTGGTTCCGCGTGGCGTGAGGCATACCCCCCGAACGGCCCGCGGAACAGGCCGGCACGCGGGCCGCGTTCGGCCGGCGGCCACTAGTGGACACCCGAAGCGGAAGCCCACCGGCCCGGCCGGTTCACTCGCGCAATCGTCGTCAGGAACCTGCCAGGAAACGGCCCGCGGAACGCGTCGTACCGGAGAATCGGCGAACGTCTCGCCACAGCACAGCAGGCTGCTTCCCTGCCTTCGCCGGGGCACGGCCACCGAGGCGGATCACCGGAACGGTGGACCTCGCCGCGTCACGGGAGGAGTGCCCCGCGGCCCAACAGGCGTGCTGTCATCACCGTACCGAAGGAGCGTAATGTTCGGACGCATAGGACGGTTCTCCGTGAACCGCCCAGTGCTGGTCCTCGTGTCCTGGGTCGTCGCGGCGATCGCCCTGATCGCCCTGGCACCCTCGATGGGCACCAGTCGGGACCAGGAGGACTTCCTGCCCTCCCACTACGAGTCGGTGCGGGCCGGCCGGATCCAGGAGAAGTCGTTCCCGCAGCAGGAGAGCGCGGCGGCGATCCTCGTCTTCCAGCGGTCGGACGGCGGGCCGCTGACGGGGGCCGACAAGGACGCCGTGTCCCGGGTGACCAAGACCCTGGACGGCAAGCACTACGACACCTTCAAGAGCGTCACCGGGTCGCCCGAAGCCGTCTCGAAGAACGGCAAAGTGGCGCTCGCGAACGCCTATTCGACCGAGAAGGACCTGGGCGCCGATCCCGTCCTCGACTCGGTGAAGAAGCTGCGCGAGGACGCCGGGCACCTGCTGAAGGGCACGGACCTGAAGCTGGGCGTCACCGGCACGGCGGCCCAGACCCTGGACGCCAACGAGGCCACCGGTGACACGGACGCCATGATCATGATGGCGACCCTGCTGCTGATCGTGGTCCTGCTCGGTGTGATCTTCCGCAGCCCGCTGATCGCGTTCCTGCCCGTGGTGCTGATCTTCCTGGTCTTCATGATGGCCCAGGGTCTGATCTCCACGGCGAGCAGCCTGTTCGACCTGAAGGCCGACAGCGACAACGGCGCGATCCTCATCGTGGTGCTGTTCGGTGTCGGTACCGACTACATCCTCTTCCTGCTCTTCCGCTACCGGGAGCACCTGCGCTCCGGCCAGGCCCCCAAGGAGGCTCTGGCCTCCGGCGTCTCGCGGGTCGGTGAGACCATCGCCTCCGCGGCCGGAGCGGTCATCGTGGCGTTCCTCGCCCTCATGCTGTCGACCATGAGCAGCATGCGCGCCCTCGGCCCCTCCCTCGCCATCTCCGTCGGGCTGGCGCTGGCCGCCGCGCTCACCCTGGTGCCCGCCGCCTTCTCCCTGCTGGGCACCAAGGCGTTCTGGCCGTCCAAGGCGTGGCAGCGCACTCCGCGCAACCGGCTGGGCCACCGGATCGGCGCGGTCACCTCACGGCGTCCCGCGCTGGTGGCGACGGTCTCGGGCGCGGCTCTGGTCGTCCTCGCCCTGTGCTCCCTGGGCTTCCGGGCGGAGTACGACGCCGGCAGCTCGCTGCCGAAGAACCTGGAGTCCGTCCAGGCCATGAACGACCTGGAGAAGGCGTTCGCCGCCGGCGAGTCCGACCCCAGCCTGGTGTACGTCAAGTCCGGGAACGGAGGCCGGCTGGATGCGTCCGCGCTGACGGCCTTCCGCAAGGACATCACCGCGGTGAAGGGCGTCGACGAGGTTTCCGAGCCGGTGCTGAACCCGGCCAAGGACGTGGCCAGGTACGACGTGGTGCTGTCCTACCGGCCCGCGTCCAGCGAGGCCATCGACCTGGTCTCCGGCACGCTGCGCGACACCGTGCACGCGAAGGCGCCGAAGGGCACCGAGGCGGTGCTCGGCGGTACGACGGCGGTGTTCGCCGACATCAAGAACGCGGTCAACCAGGACTACAAGGTGGTCTTCCCCGCGGCGGGCATAGCCATCGCGCTCATCCTGGGGCTGATGCTGCGCGGTGTCGTGGCGCCGCTGTACCTGATCGTCGCGGTCAGCCTGGGCTTCGGCGCGACGCTCGGCTCCACCGTCCTGCTCTTCCAGAAGCTGCAGGACGCGAGCGGGCTGCTGTTCATGCTGCCGATCATCGTCTACCTGTTCGTGGTGGCGATCGGCACCGACTACAACATCCTCCTCGTGGCGCGGCTGCGCGAGGAGATGCGCAAGGGACGGACCCCGGCCGAGGCCACGCGGCTCGCCGTGACCCAGTCCGCGCCGACGATCAGCGCCGCGGCCGTGATCCTCGCCGGCACCTTCGGCGTGCTGATGCTGGCCGACAACTCGATGCTGCAGCAGATGGGTTTCGCCGTGGCGTTCGGCATCCTGCTGACCGCCTTCGTCATGGCGCTGCTGCTGGTGCCCACGGTGACCACCCTGCTGGGTGCCCGCGCCTGGTGGCCGAGCCGCAACACCGGCGGGAAGGACTCCCTGCGGGTGGCGGACACGGACGGGGACCCCGATCCCACGTCCGAGCCCGTGCGCGTCTGAGTAGGCGGCGGGCTTATGGCGGACGGGGCCCCGTGGCGGAACACGGGGCCCCGTCCCGTCCGCCGGCCCCGCCCGTCCAGGCGGGCGGGGCCGGCGGCCACCGGTCCGGGCAGGATCAGGCGCTGCCCGGCACGACCGGCCAGAACAGTTCGGCCCTGCCCTCGGCGGCGTGGGTGCGCGCACGAAGCGCACCGTGGGCGTCGAACAGTTCGGGGACACGGACGTCCCCGGGCCAGAGCATGCTGTGCTGGGAGCGGTAGCACTCGACGGCGGCGTACTTGGCCGCCCAGGCCCGGTCGCTCGCCGTTTCGGCCACGGCCGGCCCGAACTCGGCGCCGACGGGCAGATCCGGCGCCTCCGGCTCCCGCATGCCGTAGGGCAGGTCCTCCCAGCAGTGCAGCGGTACCTTCCCGCAGGCGGCGGTCACCACCGCGTCGCGTGCCCGGCGGTGGTCGAGGTGGTTGCCCACCGCGGCGCACGTGAGGACCAGGTCGGGACGGAGCGTGTCGAGCAGCGAGGCCACGGCGGTCTCGAGCTCCGGGCCGAGGGCGGGTTCGGGCACGTCGTTGCCCTGGACCGCGGGCTGGTCCATGTCGACCAGCCAGCTGCCGTCGGGACGGCGCCGGTAGACGGCGTCGAGGAAGGAGCCGTGCAGGGGCTCGGCGCCCAGCAGCGCGAGGGCGGCCTCGTCCTCCCGCCGCCTGTGCTCCACCGGATCGGTCTCCAGGCCCCAGACGTAGTGGAAGTACTCGGCGATCGGGGAGTAGGGCGGCGTGGGGACGCCGGCGAACGCGGTGAAAACGGTGACCTGGGCGCCTTCCGAGGCGAGCCGGTGTATCCGGCCGCCCGCGGAGAGAACGGCGTCGTCCAGGTGCGGTGAGACGACGAGGACTCTCGTGGCCATGTTCGTCCTATCCCTCGTGTCCGGCGGTGTCCGGTGCGACCCGCGCCGCCGCCTCGCCGCCGTCCGCCGCGTCGGTGATCTCGCCCTGTGCGAGGGCGGCCGCGATGGCGGAGGCCGACCCCGGGCGGTTGTGCTGGACCCATCCGGGAATGTTCCGCTGTTTGATGGAGCCCTCGGAGATCACCAGGGCACCGGGCGGGACGTCCTTGGAGATGAGCGCGCGGGCTCCGGAGTAGGCGCCGTCACCGACCGTCACGGGCGCGATCAGGCCGTTCTGGCCTCCGATGCGGACGTTGCGGCCCACCACGCTCCGGTTCTTCTTGCGGCCGTCGTAGTTGGCGAACCCGGACAGCCCTCCGATGTTGCTGCCGTCGCCGATGTCCGCGTCCCCGACGTAGGACAGGTGGGGCACCTTGGCGCCGACGCCGAGAGTCGAGTTCTTGATCTCCACGAACGTACCGATCCTGGACCGGTCCGCCAGGCGCGTGTCCGGCCGCACCGAGGCGAAGGGGCCGACCTCGACGTGGTCGGCCAGTTCGGCCTCGCGCACCACGGAGCACGACACCAGGCACCCGGCGCCGACGGTGGTGCTCTCCAGCGACGTGTGAGGGCCCACCGTGGTGCCCTCCCCGATCGTGGTGCCGACCGCGCTGGAGCGGAACACCCTGGCCCGGGCCTGCACGGCGCAGTCCCGGAGCTCGGTGTCGGGCCCCACCGTCGCCCCCTCGCGCACCGTGGTCCGGCCGTGCAGGCGGGTGTTGGCCTCGATGACCACGTCACGCTCCAGCGTGACCTGCACGTCGATCCAGGTGCTGTCCGGGTCGACGATGTCCACGCCGGCGGCCATCCACCAGGCGTTGATCCGGTCCCTCATCGCCCTCCGGGCGATCGAGAGCTGGCGCTGGTCGTTGACGCCGAGGATGTCCTGGGGGTCCTCGGCGACGGTGATGCCGATGCGGTGGTCGTGCTCCGTCAGCCAGTCGACGACCGTCGCCAGGTACTCGCCCGCGGTGCTGCCGCTGTCCAGCAGGTACTGGAAGGCGTCCCGCAGGATCTCCGCGTCGAAGGCGTACACCCCCGCCCCGACCTCCCGGGTCCTGTCGTCGTCCTCCAGACGGTGACCGCGGTCGGGCGCGAGCAGGGACGCGAACTCGCCGACCTCCGAGCGCAGGACCAGGCTGTACCCGGACGTGTCCCGCAGCCGGCCGGACAGCAGGGTCATGGCGTTGCCCGACTTCTCGTGGTCGGCGACGAGCCGGCGGAGCGTGGGCGCCGTGAGCAGCGGCGCGTCGCCGATGGTGGCCACGACGGTGCCGGTGAAGTCCTTGAGCGCGTCCAGGCCCACGAGCAGGGCATGGCCGTAGCCGCGCTGCTGTTCCTGCACCGGCGTCAGCCACCCGGTGGCACGGTCGCCGAACTCCTCGGCCAGGTAGGCGCTCACCTGCTCGCGGTACCGGCCGGTGACGACCACCGTGCGCTGCGGACGCAGCTCCACGACCGCGTCCAGCACGTGCCCCAGCAGGGCTCGCCCGCCCATCTCGCGCAGGACCTTCTGGACGCCGCCCCCGATCCTCTCCCCACGGCCGGCGGCGAGGACCACCACGGCCAGCTCCCGCGCATGCGAGGCGCCGGGTGGCTCCGCCCCGGCTGCCGCGCCACCGGTCTTGCTCTGAGAAATCATCGGATCAAGTCCCCCTCCCAAGGCCGCCGTCCCATTCGGGGAGGCGGACTGTTTTCTACAGAGAATGTGATGTGGCCGCTGGTGCGCCGCAAGAGCTGACACAGTTCTGACAGCAAGCTGACTCGCCTCTCGCCCGGCCCTCCGGGAATGGTTAGGGTCGACCCGGGATTTGACCTGAACCGGCCACTTGGGCCAAATTGCACTGCGAATGTGGAGGCACCCGTGAGCACCCAGCCGAAACCACCGGGAGAAGTACAGGGAATGAACCCGCGCGCCGCGCACATCGCCTTCTTCAACATTCCGGCCGACGGGCACCTGAACCCGAATCTGGCGTTCGCCGCCGAACTCGTCAGGCGAGGTCACCGGGTCAGTTTCTCCATCGACGAGCAGCACGCCCCGCAGGTCCGCGCGACCGGCGCGCGTCCCGTGGTCTACGAGACCACCTTCCCCCGCGCGGACCGCGGCGAGCGCTTCCCCCTGCACGACGTCACCGCCATGTCGTCGCTCTTCCTGGAGGAGGCGATCGCCGTCCTCCCCCAGCAGCGCAAGGCCTTCGCGGACGACAGGCCGGACGTGGTCCTGTACGACTACGCCGCGCTCTCCGCCCAGGTCCTGGCGCACGAGTGGGGGGTGCCCGCCGTCCGGCTGTCCCCGACCCGTGTGTCGAGCAGGACCTGGGAGGAGGACCTCGCCCCCTTCTACGCCTCGGTGGCCGAGGACGAGAAGTGGCTGGCGTACCGGCGCAGGTTCCGCCGGTGGCTCGACGACGCCGGGATCGGGATGTCGGTCGACGACTTCCTGTACGTCGGGATCACCGACCACTGCGTCGTCACCATTCCGCGCCAGTTCCAGGCCGACGCCGCCGAGCTGGGCGCCGATCACACGTTCGTCGGTCCGGTCGTGCGCGAGCAGGACCACCAGGAGTCCTGGGTCCCGCCGGCCGGCGGGCGGCCCGTGCTGCTGGTCGCCTTCGGCACCATCGCACCTGAGGTGCCGCAGGTGCAGCAGATCTACTTCGAGTGCCTGGAGGCGTTCGCCGACTCGCCGTGGCACGTGGTGATGTCCATCGGCGCGCAACTCGACCCGGAACTGTTCGGCGAACCGCCCGCGAACATCGAACTTCTGCCCCAGGCACCACAGTTGCAGATCCTTGAGCACGCCGACGCCTTCGTCACACACGCCGGCATGGGCTCGGTGATGGAGGCGATCCAGCACACCATCCCGATGGTCGCCGTACCGATGGGTTTCGACCAGACGGAGAACGCCCGGGTGATCGAGCGGCTCGGCATCGGGACCAGCGTGCCCTTCGAGGGGGTCACCGGCCAGGAGATCCGCGAAGCGGTGGACGGGGTACGGGGGGACCCGGAGGTCGGACGGCGTCTCGAGGCGCTGCGCGAGGACGTGCGCCGTGCGGGCGGGGCGCGCGCGGCGGCCGACGCGGTGGAGTCCCTGCTGGCGCGCCGGCAGACCGGACCGTCTCAGCCGGCGGACGGACCCGAGGATCGTCCCAGGGCCTGACGCGGGCGATCCACACGCGGAGAAAAATATCCTCATGGAGAGCACACCGAAGCGCCGGGCCGTCCGGGCGGACGCCCGGACAAGCGGGCCCGGAAGTCAGTTCCGGCGGGTCGCCCTCGCCGCTTTCTCATGGGCCATCGTTTTCACGGCTTTTCATCTCTACTGGTTCGCGGGAGGGAGATTCGGTCTCGGCGACGACCCGGACATGATCCCGGAAACGAGAACCACGGAGGATTACGTCTGGTCTTTCGCGATAACCTCGATGTTCGTTGTCGGAATTGTTCTTCCGCTGGCTCTGACACGTCCCCTGGGGCGCCGCATTCCGCGCTGGATCACCGCCTGCTGTCTGTGGATCGGTGCGGCGCTGCTCGTGGTGCGGGGAGGCGCGGGACTGCTCGACACGGCGCTGCGTGAGACGGGCTGGGCGGACCGGGGACTGACGGGCCTGACGTACCAGCAGATCACCGGGGACGCGCATCCCTCGCTGACCACCAAGGTGTCGGGCAGCTGCATCGACGCCTACTTCGTCCTGGGTGGCCTGCTGTACGGACGTGCGGCGCTGCTGCACCGGCGGCAGGCCCGCGACCGGGGCGTGGTCCGCCGGGCGGCCCCTAGTCGGAGTTCCCGCGGGAGATGAGGAAGAGCAGGCGCAGTCCGAGCACCCCGGCCACCACCAGCAGGTGGTAACCGAGCAGCTGGAAGAACGGGATGCCGGGCACGACGAGTGGGCCGCCGCGGATGCTGAGCAGGACGACGGACATCACACCGCAGGTCGCCGCGATGAAGGTGAGCAGCACCTCGTGCACCAGGGACCTGATGTAGCGCCGGTCGCGGGCGTCGGCGAAGAGCCTGACCCCGACGCCCAGCCGGCCCTGCTCGAGGGCGCTCGTGACGCGCTCCAGGCGGCGCGGCATCCGGCGGACCATCTCCCACACCGAGGCCAGTTCGGCCATGCTGACCGGGGGCGCGCCGTCGGAGACGGCCGACGCCATCCCGGCCCTGCCGAGCCGGACGTCGACCAGGCGCCTGGCCTCGTCCACCAGTGAGAAGCCGGGTACGACGGTCATCAGCGTGCCCTCCAGCGTGCCCAGGGCCCGGAAGACCGCGGCGACCTCGGCCGGCACCGCGAGACCGTATCGGGAGACCAGGCGGAACAGGTCGCCGAAGACCTCGACGTTGGGCGTGCCACCGGCGGCGAAGTGCCGGGACAGGAAGCGCCCGAGGGCTCGCTCCAGCCCGGGCTCGTCCACCTCGTCGGGGCGGGTCACGATGACGAGGAGGGCATCGCACAGCGCCGCCGCGTCCCCCGAGTGCAGGGCCAGGAGGAAGGCGCGCAGCCCGGACCGCGTCATGGAGTCGATGCGGCCCATGGAGCCGAAGTCCACGAGCCCCATCTCGCCGTCGTCGAGCAGCAGGACGTTGCCGGGATGCGGGTCGGCGTGGAACAGCCCGTCGATCATCACCTGCTCGAACATCTCGGTCAGCAGGTCGCGGGCCAGCCGCAACCGCTCCTCGTGGGGCAGCCGGTGCAGTTGCGGCGCGGTGCTGACCGGTTTGCCCGGCAGTCGCTCGAGCACCAGCACCCGCTCGCCGGACAGCTCCGCGTAGACGGCCGGTATCCGGACGGCGGCGGGCCGGCCGCGTCCGGCCCGGGCGGCCACGGTGGCGGCCAGGTTGGCCGCCTCGATCCGGAAGTCGAGTTCCTCGCGCACCGACTGCGCGAATCCCTCGGCGAGCTCCCGGGCCCCCAGGGCGCGAGCCCAGCGGGTACGTCGCTCCAGCGCCCTGGCCAGACTGTGGATGATCTCCAGGTCCCGCCGGACCACACCGGCGACACCGGGCCTGCGGACCTTCACCACCACGTCCTCCCCGGAGTGCGTGCGCGCCGTGTACACCTGCGCGATGGACGCGGCCGCGACGGGCACCGGGTCGAACAGGGCGAACGCCTGCTGTACGGGGGCGCCCAGTTCCACCGCCAGTGACTCGCCGACCAGGGACCACGGTTCGGGTGGCACCTGGTGGTGCAGGCGGCTCAGCTCGCGGACGAACTCGGGCGGCAGCAGATCCTGGCGGGTGGCGAGCACCTGACCGAGCTTGACGAACGTCGCTCCGCCCTGCTCCAGTGCCAGGCGCAGCGGGCGGGCCAGCGCAGCCCCGGCCTCCGTCTTCGCTCCGCGGCGCGGCGCGCCGGTGAGGTAGGGGCGCAGCCCGTGCCGCATCACGATGGACACGATCTGGGAGTACCTGCGGGTGCGGGCGATCCGTGAACGCACCGCCCGCACCCAGTCGGCCGGCCATCCCACCGTGCCGCTCGGCACCACCACCTCGAGCACCGCGAGGAACGCCGTGGTGACCGCCAGCGTGGAGCCGAACTGCACGCCGGTGAGCACGCCGTGCTGCTCGGGCCGCTGCATCAGGAGGCTGAACACGGCGAGGCCGGCGAAGCTCACCAGCCCCGCCAGCAGTGAGCGGACGGTACCGATCCGCAGCCCGAGCAGTCGTCGGGCGCTGATCACGAACGCCGTGATGAAGGCGGTCATCACCAGCAGGGCGAGGAGGAACTGGGCCACCTTCATCACCGCGCTGTCTCCTCCGGTCAGTGTGCGGCGGCCCTGTTGTACGCGCGGGAGGACAGCGGGGCCACGACGGCGAGCAGGACTCCGCAGGTCAGCAGTGCTGTGAGGACGGGGTGCTGGGCGGGCAGCGCGTCGCTGACCGTGGTGGAGGGGTTGCCCCACAGTTCCCGGCAGCCGCTGACCACGGCACTGATCGGGTTCCACTCGGCCATGATCTGCATCCAGCGCGGCAGCCCGTCCAGGGGCACGAAGGAGTTGGACAGGAACGCGAAGGGCATCGTCATGAGCGACGCGATGGTGTTCACCGCCTCCGGGCTGCGCACGACGAGCCCGATCAGCGCGCCGAGCCAGCACATCGTGAATCCGAGCAGCAGCAGCAGACCGAAGCCGGCGAGGGTCTTGAGCAGCCCGTGGTGTGCGCGCCATCCGATGAGCAGACCGACGGCGGCCATCACCACACAGCTGAGCGCGGTCATGGCCAGGTCCGAGACCGTGCGGCCCAGCAGCACGGCGTACCGGGACATCGGCAGCGACCGGAAGCGGTCGACCAGGCCGTTCTTGAGGTCGTCGGCCACACCGGCGGCGCTGGTGCCTATGGCGGAGAACATCACCATCGTGAAGATGCCCGCCATGATGTACTCGCGGTAGTTGCCGTTGCCGGGCACGGTCATGGCGCTGCCGAAGAGGTAGCCGAAGATCAGCACCATGACGACCGGCGCGATCGTCACCCCGATCAGCTTCTCCGGGACCCTGAGGATGTGCCGCATGTGCCGGCCCGTCAGTGCCATCACATCGTCGACCAGCTCGCCCATCAGGCTGTCACCTCCTGCTTCTCGATGGTCTCGGCACCGTCGGCCTGACCGGTGAGCGAGAGGAAGACGTCGTCCAGGGACGGCCGGCGCATCGCGAAGTCCGTGACCTCCACGCCCCGGTCCCGCAGGACCGCGGCGGCCTCGGCGATCGCGCCGATGCCCGACGCCACCGGCACCGTCAGGGTGCGCCCGTCGTCCGCGGTGACCGCGGGGCCCACCGACACGCGCTCCAGCATGCGCAGCGCCTCGGCCGCGCCGGAGGCGTCGGCCAGGGAGACCTCCAGTCGTTCACCGCCGACCTTGCGTTTGAGTTCGTCGGGGGTGCCGTCCGCGATGACCTGCCCCTTGTCGATGACCGCGATACGGTCGGCCAGGTGGTCGGCCTCTTCCAGGTACTGGGTGGTGAGCAGGACGGTGACGCCCGCGTCGACCTGTTCGCGGACCATGCTCCAGAGCGTCATCCGGCTGGTCAGGTCGAGGCCCGTGGTGGGCTCGTCGAGGAAGAGCACGGCCGGTTCGGCGAGCAGGCTGGCGGCCAGGTCGAGCCGGCGGCGCATGCCGCCGGAGTAGGTCTTGGTCTCCCGGTCGGCGGCGTGGGTCAGCTCGAACCGCTCCAGCAGCTCGCCGGCGCGCTTCCGGGCGCCGGCCCGCCCCAGCCGGTAGAGCCGCCCGATCAGGGTGAGGTTCTCCCTGCCGGTCAGTCGCTCGTCGACCGCCGCGTACTGGCCGGCCAGCCCGATCCGCCTGCGCACCTCCATGGGCTGCTCGACGACGTCGTGACCGGCCACCGTGGCGCGGCCGTCGTCCGGCGGCAGCAGGGTGGCCAGGATCCGCACCGTCGTCGTCTTCCCCGCTCCGTTGGGGCCGAGGACGCCGAGCACCGTGCCCTCGGGCACGCTGAGATCCACCCCCTTGAGCACCTCGGTGTCCCCGTACCGTTTGCGGAGTCCCTCCGCCTCGATCGCCACTTCGTGATTCCTCCTCGCGATGTCGCCGCCACGTGCTCCGGCGCCCGGTCAGCGGCGGTTGATGCCCGCCAGTCCTTTGGCCCCGTGCCTGTCGGTGCCCCGGGACACGGCGAGCGGGTCCCAGCGCGGTCCGCGTTCCGGCAGCAGTTCCGGATCGCCGAGCACCGCGCCGGAGTGGGCCTCGTGCATCAGCCGGCGCCCGACCATCTGGGCGGCGCAGGCGATGCCGCCGACGGCGACTCCCGTGATGCCGCTGCCGTAACGGGTGTTGGCGCCGACCACGTGAAGTCCCGTCACCGGTGTCCTGGTGTCCGGGCGTCCCCCCGGACCGCCCCACTCGGCGAGGCCGAAGGGCGTGCCGCCGGTGGACAGGGTGTAGCGCTCGTGCGTGAGCGGCGTCGCCGCCTCCAGGTGCACCACGCGGTCGCGGAACGGTCCGAGCACCTTCTCGGCGGCCGTGAGCATGGCCTCGGTGAACCGTTCCTTGTGCTGCCGGTAGTCCGGGTCGCGGCGGTAGCGGGTGCCCTCGGCCGGCCCCCCGGTGACGCCCCAGCGTTCGTACTCCGGTGGACACAGCGTCATCAGCTGGAAGTTGCTGTGCCCGGGCGGGCACACCGTGGCCGACTTCGGGTCCTTCTGCGAGGCGAACGACATGAACAGGAACGGGACCGGGTCGATGTCCCCGGCCGCGAGCCGCTCGTAGTAGGCGTCGATGTCGTCGTCGGCGTACCACCACAGGTTGGCGTTGGGCCGCTCCGGCAGCGGCGTGTCGGTGGCGACGTACAGAGTGGCGAAGGGCAGGCCCATCGTCGCCTCGCGGGTCTTCGCGACGAGGCGGCGGGGGAAGTGTTCGGCGCCGACGAGGTCCAGGACGGTCCTGCGGTAGTCGGCGTTGGAGACGACCACGGGGGCGCTGAAGTGCCGTCCGTCCCTGAGCCCGACGCCGGTCACCCGGCCGTCCTCGACCAGGATGCGTTCGACCCTGGCACGGGTGAGCAGGCGGCCGCCGTGCGCCTCGAGAACCTCCACCAGCCCCGCGGCCATCATCTGCCCGCCGCCCTCGGGGTAGTAGGCGCCGCGCACGTAGTGGTCGGTGACGGTCGCGTGCATGGAGACCGTCGCCTGCCGCGGTCCCATCCCGTAGTTCGGGGACTGCGCCGCGAGCACCGTCCGGGCCTTGGCCGACAGGCCGCACTCCTCGAACAGCTCGTGCAGGGTGCGCCGCCCCCAGCGGACCGTCATGGGCGCGCGGGCGACGAGTTCGGTGATCGACAGGTCCCGGTCGGAGAGCAGCGCCTGGCGGGTCTCCTCGCCCAGGCCCTCGCAGACGTCGGCGAAGGCGTCGATGCCCGCCTCCTCCCCCGGCAGGACCTCCTTCAGTCGCCTGCGGTACTCGGACCAGCCCGCCGGCATGAACATGGACACGCCCGGCGTGACGATCTCGTCGAAGCCGTCCTGGTCCATCGGCAGATAGCGGAGCCGGTCCCGCAGCCCGAGGCCGTCGAAGATGGCGGGCAGCACACCGTCGGGGCCGCAGTCGCCGAGGTAGTGCACGCCCACGTCGAACTCGTAGGACCTGCGGCGGCGGAAGACATGGCTGTTGCCACCCGCGACGTCATGCTGTTCCAGCACCAGCACCCGCCGGCCGGAGACCGCCAGGTAGGCGGCGCACACCAGGCCGCCGATGCCGGAGCCGACCACGATCGCGTCCCACGCATCGGTCTTCGTCACGCTGGGCCACCCCATCCTGTTCTCGTCGATCCACACCGTGGCAGCCTCCGCCGCCCGTCACAGCCGGGCTGGCCAGAACCTGCCAACCGGTCTTCAGCGCAGCCTCAGCAGCGCGACTGCGACCGCTCCGTCGCGGTCCACCGAGGTGATCACGGCCACCCGTCCGCTCGCCGCCGGGTCGTCCTGCGCGAGCGCCAGCACCGAGACGATCTGGAACGCCGCGGAGGCCGCCGACGTGTCACCGATCAGCTCGCGCTGCGACAGCCACCGCGGGCCGTCGGGGAACAACCGTCGCAGGACGTCGCGCTCGGCGGTCGCGCCGGCGCCCTCGGGGGTCGAGGGGGCGACGGCCCAGACCTGCGCCGGGTCCACGCCGGCGCGTCCCAGGGCTCGCTCCACGCACCGGGTGAGCGGGCCGCTGACGTCCTGTTCCCCCGCCACCGCCGTCTCGACGCGGAGCAGGTCGGCCAGGCCCTCGCCGTCGGCCACCGCCTCGCCCGGCACCAGCCGCACCATCGCACAGCCCTCGCCGAGCAGCGCCGGGTGATCCTGCGCACCGCGGGTGTGGTGCTCCAGCCAGGACCGGGCGTCGGAGTACTCCTCGGCCGCGCCGCACAGCACGCTCCGGGCCCTCCCCGAGGTCAGCAGGCGGCGCCCGTAGTTGAGCGCCTGCAGGCCCGACGCGCGGCCGGCCGCGACGGTGAGGTTGGGGCCTTTCAGCCCGTACCAGATCGCGCACTGACCCGCGGCGCAGTTCATCACCGTGTTCGGGAACCGGGAGGGGTCGACGTGGAAGGGCTTGTCCTCGGTGAAGGTGTCCCGGGTGAAGTCCATCATGCTCTGCGCGCTGCCGGTGTTCGTGCCCAGCACGAGTCCGACCCGGGACCCGTCCGGTACCGGCTCCCCGCTGTGCGCGCTGTCCTCGCCGAGGAGTCTGCCGACCGCTGTGACGGCCAGTCCCGTCACCCTGTCCATGGACCGGGTGCCCTTGCGCCCCAGCGCCTCGCGGACCGAGAAGCCGGGGACGAGGCAGGCCCGCTCGTCGGGCCCGTTCCACTGCTCGTCCGTCAGGGCCGTCGCCGTGGACCGGCCGGTACGGACGCCCTCGGCGAACGAGTCCCGGCCGATGCCGTACGGGGACACGGCCGACCAGCCCGATATGACAGGGGGAAGCCCTTCAGTAGCCAGCGCCGTCACAGCCTTCTCCACTCCTTCGTCCTTGGTCTCGGCCCGCCGGCACCCGCGGGGGCCGGTTCGGGGAGAACTCACAGATAGAAAACCGACCGGTACGCGGGCCAGCGGGCGGTCATCTCGCCGGCCGGCACCGTCCGCACGTCCGGCAGCAGTGCCGCGGGGCTCAGCCCGTGTGCCGGCAGGTCGGGCTCCTCGACCCAGACCCCCACCCCGCTGTCCAGCAGGACGGCCAGGTTCACGCGCGGGTCGTTGACCGTGTGCAGGTCCTGACCGCCCAGCCGCAGGGCCGGTGTGGCACCCCGCACGGCGTAGGTGACGGCCGGCCCCCGCAGCAGCAGGTCGAGGCCGCCGAGGTGGATGTGGAAGAGGTAGGCGCAGTAGAGGGCGTCGGAGAACTGGGTCTCGACGGCTCCCCGGTAGGCCCGCTCGACGATGGCCAGCGCTCTGCCCTGTCCGGGTTCGGCCGTGTGCGAGCTCATCGTCACATCACCCCCAGGTGGAACGTCTTGGCCGCGGCGGCGACGTGCTCGGCGTACTTCGCCGGCGCCCGCAGCGGCACCTGGGGGATGTGGTCGACCGCTCCGCGGTCGTCGCTGCAGAACCGGCAGGCGAACCAGTGCAGGCGTCCGGGGTGCGCGTCGAGCATCCGCCGGACGACGAGGCTGGTGGACGGGTACTCGGTCGACCACGCGGCGAGGTTGCGGGGCTTGCCGTCCCCCAGCGCCCGCTGGGTCAGCATGGTGGCGTAGCCGCAGGCCCACACCTGGACGGACGCCCCGCGGTCGAGCAGGGCCTGGGTCAGCCGCAGGGCACTGGTGAGCAGGTCGCTCTCATGGGGCGCGCCCATGAGGGTGATGAGCACGTCGGTGTGCGGAACGGTCCGTGCCATGTCAGTGCCACACCAGCCTGACCTGGGGTTCCAGCAGCCGGGCCGCCGTCCGCGCCATGTCCACCACTTGCGCGCCCGGCTCCAGGCGGGCGTCCGTCATACCGCGCTGCGCGAGCGAGAAGTCGTCCACCCACAGTTCGCCGCCGGCCTGCAGCAGGGCCTTGACGTGCGGTGAGGCGTCCCGTACCGCGGCGGTGACCGCGTCCTGCAGGCAGAGCAGCTGAACCTGGTTCCCGGCCTCGGCGAGGGCGCGGGCGTCCCGCAGGAAGGCGCCCCGCGGATCCGTCCAGACGCCCTTGGTCTCCACGAGCAGGTGGGATGTCGATGGGGTTCGGGTGTTCGGGTCCATGGCCTTCCTGCCCTCAGACGGCTGTCGTGCCGGGTACGGCCCGATCAGCTTCGGCGTCGCCCGCGGTGAACTCCAGGCGCCTGGCAAGCTCCTGCCACCGGCCGGTGCCGCCGGGCAGCTGCGACTCGATCAGTTCGGCCGCGGCGGACGCGCCGCCCAGCCGTCGCATCCGCGCACGGGTCTCGGTCACGCGCCGGGCGACCGCGGGATCGGAGGCGACCGAGAACACGGCCTCCCGCAGCGCGGACACGGTCGCCTCCTCCTGCGGGAGGTGCCTGCCGAGTCCCAGGTCCGCGATCCTGGCCGCGTTGACCGGCTGGTCGTTGACCTGGGGGACGGCGACCATGGGGACGCCGTGGTGCATCGCCTCGAGTACGGATCCCATGCCCGCGTGCGTGATGAACGCCTTCGCCCGTGCCAGCACCCGCAGCTGGGGCACGCTGGCACGGGTCTCGACGTTGCCGGGCAGAGGGCCGAGCAGGGCCGGATCGAGTCGGCCGGTGGCCATCACCACGTGCCACGGTGTCCCGGCGAACGCCCGCGCGCAGCGCCGGTAGAACTCCGGCCGGTCGCTGCCCGCGGTGCCGAGGGCCACGAGCAGCACCGGGGTGTCCGCGGCGGGTGCCCGCCACTCGCCCTGATGGGACCGTTCGCCCAGGCAGGGGCCCGTGAACGCGTACCGTTCGTCGGCCCGTTCCCCGTGCAGCTGGAAGAACCGCGGGATCGGAACCAGGCACCGCTCGGGCCGGCCGGTGTAGTCGTCCACGGACAGGGTGATTCCGGCCTCGTCGAGCAGCTTCCTGAACCCGTGCCGGTACTCCTGCCAGCGGGGATCGTCGTGGAACAGCTCCTCGAACAGGTGTTGCCGCTGCTCGCGTTCCTCGGCTGTCGCGGTGGAGACGTGGGTCGAGGACAGGCACACGCACCGCACCTTCAGGCGGTGGGCGAGCAGACGGCCGGTGAGGGCGCCGAAGTCGTGCAGGACCAGGTCCGGCGGATCGGCCTCGAAGGCACGGAGCTGTCCCGGCAGGACGGAGACGGCCTCCCGCAGGGCGAGCCGCATCATGGCCACGGGGTCGTCCGACGGCCAGTCCTCGACCCGGTCCGATGCCGGAAGCGTCGTCTCGTACGGCACGAGGGCGGCGCCGGCCGCCCTGACCTGCGGACCGAACTCCTCGGGCACGGCGTAGCTGACGCGGTGGCCCCGCCGGACGAGTTCCGCGACGATGCCCAGGGTGGGGTTCACGTGCCCGTGTGCGGGGATGTTGAGCACGGCGATGTGCGCGGGACGCGGGGACGCTGTGGCGGCCATCCGGGTCACGCTCTCTTGACGATGACGGGCAGCCGGGAGGCTCCGATCATGTCCGAGGTGTCGAGGAACTCGATGTCCCCGAGCGGGTCCACCGAGATGCGCGCGTACCGGTCGAGGAGCAGGTTGAACGCGATCCTGCTCTCCAGCCTGGCCAGCGGTGCGCCGATGCAGTAGTGGATGCCCTGGCCGAAGCCGACATGGCGGTTCGGGGCGCGGTGGATGTCGAAGCGGTCCGGGTCGGGGAAGGCGTCCGCGTCACGGTTCGCCGAGGAGATCCACACGTGGACCAGCTCGCCGGCGGGAATCAGCTGCCCGCCGAGCTCCACGTCCTCGCTGGTCATCCGGACGAAGTTGCTGAAGGACGGCCGGGTGCGGACGACCTCCTCGATGGCCTGGGGAACCAGCCGCCGGTCGGCGCGGACCTCGTCGTACTGCTGGGGGAAACGGTCGAACGTGAGGATGATGTTGCTGATCAGCGCCGCGGTGGTGGTGATGCCCCCCATCAGGAGCACTCCGGCGAAGCCGACGATCTCCTCGTCCTCGAGTCTGCGCCCGTCGAGTTCGGCCTGCACCAGGGCGGTGATCAGGTCGTCCCGCGGTGCGGCGCGGCGCTTGCGGATCTGATCGAACATGTAGTCGTTGAGGGACTTCAGCCGCATCGCGGTGGCCCGGTGCCCCTCGGCGCCGGTGTTGCTGGCGTGCAGCAGGTTCGCCCACTCGGCGAACAGGGGCGCGTCCTCGCGGGGGGCGCCGAGGATGGTGGCGATCACGGCGACCGGGAAGGGAAAGGCGAAGTCCTGCGCTATGTCGAACTGTTCCCTGTCACCGACCGCGTCGAGCAGCTCCCGGGCCAGCTCGGTGATCCAGGGCTCCTGGGAGCTCATGTACCTGGCGCTGAACGCCTTGCTGACGAGCATGCGGAAGCTGCGGTGCCTGGGCTCGTCCATCGCGGCGATGTTCCCGCGGAAGAAGACGTCGTAGTCCTCCTGGGGCGGGGTGATGTCGGCCATGTCGTTGACGAAGGTCACCGTGTCGGTCATGACCCGGGTGATGTCGGCGTGCCGGAAGACCGACCACTGGAAGGTCTGCGGGTTGTAGCTCACCGGCTCGTCCCCGCGCATCTTCTCCAGCCAGCGGAAGAAGTGGGCGTTCGGCTCGGCCTGGTCCGGCCGGCGGGCGCTGTCGTCGGTCGTCATGGTCAGTTCTCCTTCGCGGTGGGGTGCGCCACGTCGTCCTGGCCGGCGCCGTCGATCCGGCGCAGCTCGGCGGCCAGGATCCGGCCGATCTCGGCGAGCGGGCCCGGCTTCATCAGGTCGGTGTGGTGCCGGTCGATCTCCGTGGTCCGGATCGCGCCGCCGACGTACGGCTGCCAGGTGTCCGGCTTGGGCGATATATCGATCTTGTCCAGGGTGGCGACGACCAGCACGAGGTCGCCGCTGAACTTCTCGGCCACGTGGGTGTTGAACAGTTCGCTGTTGTTGGCGTAGATCCGCGTGATGGCGGCGATGTGGCGCTGTTCCAGGGAGGCCATCGCGCTGCCCAGACGCTGCAGCACCTCGGTCACGCGTTCATGGGTGAGCGGTCCGTCGCCGAGGTACCTGCGGTCGTAACCGACCCAGCGCAGCAGGTCGGCGAGGACGCCCTGTTCGTCGATGGGCGGCATCCGCTGGCCGGGGTAGGTGTCCAGCACGCCGAGCAGGTCGACGGTCTCCCCCAGCTGCTCCAGCCGGGTGGCCATGGCGTGGGCGATGACGCCGCCTGCCGAGTAGCCCACCAGGCGGTACGGCCCGGACGGTTGAACGGTCCGGATCTGCCGCACGTAGTCGTCGGCCATCTCCCACAGGGACGACGGCATCGGCTCGTCCCGGTCCAGTCCGCGGGCCTGCAGGCCGTACACCGGGTACTCGGCGCCGATGTGCTTGATGAGTCCGGAGTAGCACCAGCTGAGACCGCCGGCCGGATGGACGCAGAAGACCGGGGGCCGGGTGCCGAACGGCCGCAGCGGCAACAGGACGTCGAGCGCGCCGCCCTCTTCGCCGCCCTCGTCGAGACGCGCGCCCAGTCGCGCGGGGGTGGGCGCCTCGAACAGGGTGCGTATCGTGAGGTCGGTGCCGAACTCGGCGCTCACCCGGGTCGTCAGGCGGGTGGCGAGCAGGGAGTCACCGCCCAGGTCGAAGAAGTTGGCGTCCGCGCCGACCCGCCGGACACCGAGCACCTCGGCGAACAGGCCGCACAGGATCTCCTCGCGAGGGGTGCGCGGAGGACGTGCGCCGGCCGTGCCGGTCGTCTCGGGAACGGGCAGGGCCTTGTGGTTCAGCTTGCCGTTCACGGTCAGCGGGAAGGCTTCGAGGGTGACGACGGCGGAGGGAACCATGTGCTCGGGGAGGGTGCCCGCCAGGTGGGCGCGCACCGCGGCCGGGTCGGGCGCCGCACCGTCCGCCGGCACCGCGTAGGCGACCAGGCGCCGGTCGCCCGGCCGGTCCTCCCGGACGATCACGTGGGCCTGGGCGACGTCCGGGTGCGCCGCGACCGCGGCCTCGACCTCGCCGAGCTCGATCCGGAAACCACGCAGCTTCACCTGGTCGTCCGCACGCCCCACGAACACCAGACGGCCGTCCCCGTCCCACCGCGCCACATCACCCGTCCGGTACAACCGGCCACCAGCCGGCCCGAACGGATCCGCCACGAAACGACCCGCCGTCAACG
>NZ_BMUE01000029.1 GCF_014650035.1 Streptomyces lucensis JCM 4490
CACAGCCCGGCGGTTACGGCTTCCCCCAGAACCAGGCACCCCAGCCGCCCGCCAACCCGCAGGCGCAGCCGGGCGGTTACGGCTTCCCCCAGCCGCCTCAGACCCCGGAGTCCGCGCAGGCACCGCAGCCCCAGCCGCCGGTTCCGGCCCAGCCACAGCCCCCGCACGCGCCGGTCGATCCCCGGTCCGGTGCCGCGTGGCCGCAGCCGATACAGCACGACCAGCGGCAGCCGACCAACCCCGGTGCCGCACCCCTGGGTTACACCGCGGCCGTGGAGCTGTCGGCGGACCGGCTGCTCAACAACAAGCGGCAGAAGGCGAAGAGCGGCCGGCCCGCGGCGGCGTCCTCCCGGTTCAAGCTGGGCGGTAAGAAGGAGGAGGCCGAGCGGCAGCGCAAGCTGGAGCTGATCCGCACGCCGGTGCTCTCCTGCTACCGGATCGCGGTCATCAGCCTCAAGGGCGGCGTCGGCAAGACGACCACGACCACCGCCCTCGGCGCCACCCTCGCCACCGAGCGGCAGGACAAGATACTCGCCATCGACGCCAACCCGGACGCCGGTACGCTCGGGCGACGTGTCCGGCGGGAGACCGGGGCCACCATCCGTGACCTCGTCCAGGCGATCCCGTACCTGAACTCGTACATGGACATCCGGCGGTTCACCTCGCAGGCGCCCTCCGGTCTGGAGATCATCGCCAACGACGTGGACCCGGCCGTCTCGACCACGTTCAACGACGAGGACTACCGGCGCGCGATAGACGTGCTGGGCCGTCAGTACCCGGTCATCCTGACCGACTCGGGCACGGGCCTGCTGTACAGCGCGATGCGCGGGGTGCTCGACCTCGCCGACCAGCTCATCATCATCTCCACGCCGTCCGTGGACGGCGCCAGCAGCGCCAGTACGACGCTGGACTGGCTGTCCGCGCACGGCTACGCCGACCTGGTCTCCCGGTCCCTCACCGTGATCTCCGGGGTTCGCGAGACGGGCAAGATGATCAAGGTCGACGACATCGTGTCGCACTTCGAGTCGCGCACGCGCGGTGTCGTGGTCGTGCCCTTCGACGAGCACCTGGCCGCCGGCGCCGAGGTCGACCTCGACATGATGCGGCCGAGGACGCGCGAGGCGTACTTCAACCTCGCCGCGCTGGTCGCCGAGGACTTCGTGAGGCACCAGCAGGCGCACGGCCTGTGGACCAACGACGGCAACCCGCCCCCGGTGGCCGCACCGCCGATGCCGGGCCAGCCGTTCCCGCAGGGTCAGCAGCCCTACCCGCAGCAGGGCCAGCAGCCGTATCCGCCGCAGGGCCAGCAGCCGTATCCGTCGCAGAGCCAGCCCTACCCGCAGCAGGGGCAGCAGGCCCACCCGCAGGGACAGCAGCCGTATCCGCCGCAGGGTCAGGGGCAGGGACAGCAGCCGTACGCGCCCCAGCCCGGTCAGCCGTACCCGCCGCAGGGCCAGGAGCAGGGACAGCAGCCGTACGCGCCCCAGCCCGGTCAGCCGTACCCGCCGCAGGGCCAGGAGCAGGGACAGCAGCCGTACGCGCCGCAGCCCGGCCAGCCGTACCCGCAGGTCCCGGGCCAGCCCCAGCCGCCGCAGGCCCCGGGACAGCAGCCTCCGCAGACCGCCCCGAACCCCGGTCAGCAGCCGCAGGCCCAGCCGTACCCGCCGCAGCAGCAACAGTAGGCGGGCGCCGGAACGCGGCCCGGGTCCGTACGACGTGCGTACGGACCCGGGCCGGGCTCCGGCGCGGACGGTGAACCAGCCCTGGAAACCGCGCTCGGCGACGGTTCCAGCGACTGGCAGCGGGTGATCCCCCGCTGGTGGGCGCCGCCCGTCGAGGACTTACGGGAGACCGCCGCGGCGACGCACGGCCTACCGGCCGCGGCCTGCCGCGGCAGGCGATCCCGGCCGGGGCCGGAAATCCTAGACGCCATTCTCCGGGGACGACTCCGCGACGATCTCCCGGCAGCGCTTCACGTCCGCGGCCATCTGCTCCAGCAGGGCCTCCAGCGTCTCGAACTTCGCCTGGCCGCGTACGTACGCCAGGAAGTCGACGGCGACGTGCAGGCCGTACAGGTCCAGGCCGACGCGGTCGATGGCGTACGCCTCCACCGTGCGCTCGGTGCCGTCGAACTGGGGGTTCGTGCCGACGGAGATCGCGGCCGGCATGATCTCGTCCTGCGCGTGCAGGTAGCCGGCGTACACGCCGTCGGCGGGGATCGCGGTGTGCGGGAGCGTCTCGACGTTGGCCGTCGGAAAGCCCAGCTCGCGGCCGCGCTGGGCGCCGCGGACGACGACGCCCTCCACCCGGTGCGGGCGGCCCAGGATCTCGCCGGCGCCCTCGACGTCGCCCTCGGCGACCAGGCGGCGGGTCAGGGTGGAGGAGAACGGCTCGCCGCCGCCCGCCTCGCCGGTGACGTACAGGTCGACGACCTCGACCTCGAAGTCGTAGGTCCTGCCCTGCTCGACGAGGTACTCGACGTCGCCGGCCGCCTTGTGGCCGAAGCGGAAGTTCGGGCCCTCCACGACCGCCTTGGCGTGCAGCTTGTCCACCAGGACCTTCACGACGAAGTCGGCGGGCGAGAGCTTCGAGAACTCGGTGGTGAAGGGGAGGATGAGGACCGCGTCGACGCCCAGGCCGGCCATCAGCTCGGCGCGGCGGTGGTGCGCGGCGAGCAGCGGCGGGTGGCTGCCGGGGCGGACGACCTCGCTGGGGTGCGGGTCGAAGGTGACCACGACGGCCGGGACGCCCAGCTCGCGGGCGCGGTCGACGGCGTGCTTGATGATCAGCTGGTGGCCCCGGTGGACGCCGTCGTAGGAACCGATGGTGACGACGCTGCGCCCCCAGTCCTCGGGGATGTCCTCCAAGCCACGCCAGCGCTGCACTGTGACCGCTCCTCGAACCCGTGTCCGTGTCTGTCCTGACCTCTTGTGCAGGTCTAAGGGTGCCATGCCGGGTGCTCCGCGCCCGCATCGGTACGGGGGCTGTGACCGGGCGCACGTTCAAGGTGGCAGGTCACGCCGGTACGCGTGCGCCCGTCAGGTCTTCGAGCGTGCGGCGGGTGCCGGGTCCCACCAGGGCGGCCCAGTCGTCCGGGGCGTCCGTCAGCCAGCGGATCACGAGGGCGGCGAAGCCGGGCACGTGCCGGCCTAGGGCGGCCAGGCCCCGGTCGAAGCGGGTGGCGCCCGCGGGGGTGCGGACGAGGAGCAGACCGGTGCGGTGGACGAGCCCCCGGGCCTCCTCCTCCCGGCCGTCCGCGTGCTCCGCGGCCGCGTGCAGGACGGCCTCCAGCACGGAGGGCTCACGCTCGCGCGTGAGGAGGAACTCCAGGAGTTCTCGGCGCAGCGGGCGGGAGGCGGGCGTGCCGGCGGCGGCGAGGACGGCGGCGAGGGCCGCCCGGAGGTGTTCGGGGCCGCCGTCGAGGAGGCCGGTGACGAGGGGCAGCAGGACCGGGCGGGCGGTGGGCCCCTGTTCCAGGCGGCGGTCGACGTGGGCCGCGAACTGCCCGGCGGTCTCCGGGCGCGACCGCGTCGCCTCCTGGACGAGGCCGGTGGCCCGGCGGGCCAGGGCCGGGGTGGTGACATCGGCGAGGGCGTGCAGGGCCGCTGTGGCGTGCGGGCCGCGCAGGCGGGCGCGGAAGGCCTCCAGCACGGGTCCCGGGTGTGTGGCCAGGGCGGGCACCAGGGCGTCCGGGGGGAACCGCGGGTCGCCGTCGGCGAAGTGACGCAGGGCCGGGGCCAGGTGCCGGTCGCGGGTGTGCGGGTCGTGGACCAGCAGGGCGAGGGCGCCGCCGTGCAGGGTGCGGTCGGCCGGGCGCGCGAGCAGCAGGAGCGCGCAACGGCGCAGCAGCTCGCGGTCCGCCTCCGAGCGGACGTGTGGGGCCGCGCGCAGCCCGAAGGTGACCCCCGCGGCCCTGCGGGCCGGGCGCTCGTCGTGCGCCCAGCGGTCCACGGCCCGGCACAGGGCCGAGGGCTCGTCCTCGGCGAGGGTGGCGAGCAGTTCGTCGGCGCGTCGGTGCGCGCTCGCCACCAGCACCTCGGTCAGCTCGTCCAGGGTGCGGTGTCGGTGGGTGTGCAGCAGCGCCTGGGCGGCGGTGGCCACGGTGGCGTGCGGGGTGGCGGGCAGGGGCCGTTCGTCGTCGAACCAGTGCGTCAACTGCTGCTGCACGGCGCGCGGTCGCGCGGCGAGCAGCCGGGCGACGGCGTCGAGGTAGCGTTCGCCGTGGTCCGGCGGCGCCTGGTCGGCCAGCACGAGCCGGCGCAGCAGGTCGAGCCGCTCGGCGTCGGGGAGGGGCAGGGCGGTCCAGAAGGCGGCGCCGCACTCGGCGGGCACGGGCCGTTGTTCGCGCCGCCAGGCGACGACGCGGTCGGCGAGCGACCGCAGCACCCCGGTGTACGGCGTCGCGTCCGGGACCTGGAGCAGGGTGCGGGAGAGCAGCCGGGCCGGCCACCAGGAGCCGGTGTGCCGGTCCAGGGCCGCGGTCAGCTCACGCAGCCGCGGGGCGAGCAACTGGGGGCCGTGCCGACGGCCGAGGAGGAGCAGGGCCTGGACGACGGGTCCGGCGCGGTGGTGCGGCAAGGGCGCGGGACCGGTTCCTGAGGCACCGTGCGGGTGGTGGACGAGGGCGTGCAGGGCCTCGTCGAGGTCCAGGTGGGTGCCCTGGATCCAGTCGGCCAGTTCCTCGTGGGTGAAGCGGTAGCCGTCGCCGGCCGGGACGAGGAGCCCCTCGGCGAGGACGGCGGAGGCCCAGCCGGTGCCGCCGCCCAGCCGGGCGGGGGCGGGTCCCAGGGGGAACACCGCCTCGAACGACTCCCGGTCCAGTCCGCCCTGCCCCGACGTGAGGCTGCGCCGCGCGGCCTCGTGCACCTGCCCGGCCACCCGTGCCGCGAGCCGTCGTACGGCTGTGCCGCGCAGCCCGTTCCGGGCGGCGAGGCGGACCGCGACGCGCAGGCACACCAGGTCCAGGTGGGCGGCGAACACGTCATGCCGGTCGAGCGGGGGCACGGGGCCCGGGGCGCGTGGAGCGTCCGGCAGGGCGGCACGGACCTCGGACAGCAGGCGCAGGGTGAGCGGGTGCCGCGCCTCCCGCTCGGTCAGGACGCCCTCCGGGACGCCGTACCGGGCGCGGGCCCGGCCGGCCTCGTCGTCGGTGAGATCGCCGAGCCGCAGACATGTCTGGTCCGGCTGCCCGGATGCGGCCTGTTCCCAGTACTCCTCCCGGCAGGCCACCACCAGGCGCGCCCCGCTCCGCCGGAGCCAGTCGGCGGTCCCCGTGATCCACTGCGGCAGGCGGTGGGCGAGGGCGGGGGGCATCTCCTCGGGGCCGTCGAGGAGGAGCAGCAAGGGGCGGCCGGCGCGGGCGGCGACGCGGGCCAGGTGTTCGGGAGCGAGGTCGCCGAGGTCCTCGGCACGGACGGACCGGGAGGCGGCGACGATCCGGGCGGCGCGCTCCAGGGTGCGGGCGGCCGCCGCGGCCACGGACTCGTCGGCGTCGCCGAGGTCGGCACCGCGCAGCCACAGCGTGGGGGCGGGCCGCGCGCCCCGGCAGCGGCGCGCGGCGAGGGCCGCGAGTTCCGTCGTACGGCCGCTGCCCGGATCGCCGACCAGGCCGAGCACGGCCCGGTCCCCCTCGGTGAACGCGGCCAGCTCCCCGGTCACGTCCGCCCGCTCCACCGGCCCCGGGCAGTCGGCCGGGGTGCCGTGGGGGCCCTCCTGGGCCACCGACGTGGCGGTCAGTTCCAGGACGGCCGCGAGGTTCAGGTCGGCTCCGTGGGCCGGGACGGTGGCGGCGTTGCGGGCGAGCAGGCCGGCGAGGGGGCCGTCGGCGGACCGCGGGGGCACCGCGAAGCCCGCGTCACGGCGTGCGGTGTGCAGGGCGGTGCCGAGGACGCCGAGGACGGCGCCGGTACGGGCGTCGAGCACCGGCCCGCCGGCCGCGCCCGCGCCGCGCCGGAGCGCGTCCCGGCCGTCCGTGCCGATCGCCAGCTCCAGAGCCTCGTCGAGGAGGTGGAGGCGGTCCGTGGCGGTGTAGGTGACCCGGGTGGCGGCCAGCACCCGGGCCTCGCGCCAGCGGCCAGCGGGGAGTCGTACGTAGGTGCCGGCCTGGATGCGTTCCCGGACCGTCAGCGGCAGCGGGGGCACGCCCAGGCCGTCGGTGCGTACCAGGGCCAGGTTCAGGTGGGGCAGCGGGACGACATCGTCGGCGGCGACCACGCGGGTGCGGCCGCCGGCCGTGCGCAGTACCGGCCGGGACAGGCCGTCGACCGTCTCGTGGCTGGTGAGGAGGGTGCCTTCGTGGTCGGCGAGGAAGCCGACGCCGCGGAGGCGGCCGGCGAGGTCGTGGATCCGGACGAGGGCGGTGTCGTCGGGGAAGGCGGCGCCCGCGGGGATGGACGGCGGTGTGCCGGCCCCGGTCGGGGAAACGGTCTCGTCCCCGCGGACGACGTCCGTCGTGGTGTGCGTGCCGGACGGCGCCCCGGGTGTACCGAAGGCCGCGTCTGCCCCGGGTGCGCCGAAGGCCGCGTCGCGCGTGGCGGGCGCCGCGTGGTGGGTACCGTCCGCCGTTCTGCGCGCACCGCCAGCCGCCACGCCGTCCCGTGACGCACCGTCCGCCGTCGCCCGGCGCCCGCGCTCGGTGTGCGGGCCCCGTCCCGCCATGGCCGTACCTCCCCGCCCGTACCGCGTGCCCTGTCTCCCGACGGTAGGCGCGTGATGATCGGCGGAACAGGCCGGGCGGCGAACGCGCCCCCTTCCGCTCCCCCGGTTCACTCCGAGCGCCTGCCCGGACGGGTGAATAGGGGCGTGCCGCTGGATAACCCTAGGGGTGGGGGAACCGAGGGGGGACCGTGGAGCGGTGGCAGGGCGCATGCCGTGCCGGCCGCCGCTCCACGGCTACACCCGATCGAGGGCGGCGGCCCGTGGCCGGGATGCCTCAGCCGAAGACGGCCAGGCTCTTCGCCTTGCCCTTGTGCGTCTCGACGAGGGCGAGGAAGCGCCCCTCGGCGTCGAAGACGGCGACGGGGCCGGCTCCGGCGTACTCGTCGGGCATCTCCAGCCGGACGCCGTTCAGCAGCAGCCGGGCCCGCTTGGTGTCGACCTCCCAGCGGGGGAAGGCGGCCGCGGCGGCCTCGGCGATCGGCATCACCGTCAGCTCCTGCTGGAGCTGGTCGAGCGTCCTGGCCGCATCGAGCTTGTACGGCCCGACGCGCGTCCGGCGCAGCGCGGTGAGGTGGCCGCCGACGCCCAGGTCGGCGCCCAGGTCGCGGGCGAGGGCCCGGATGTAGGTGCCGGAGGAGCAGACCACGGAGACGATCAGGTCGAGGACCTGGGTGCCGTCCGCGGCGACGGCGTCCCGGACGTCGTACACCGTGAAGGAGGAGACGGTCACCGGCCGGGCGGGGATCTCGAATTCCTCGCCCTCGCGGGCCCGCTTGTACGACCGCACACCGTCGATCTTGATGGCGCTGACCTTGGACGGCACCTGCATGATGTCGCCGGTCAGCTTGCCGATGGCGGCGTCGATGGCGTCCCGGCCCACCTTCGAAGCGTCGGTGGAGGCGGTGATCTCCCCCTCGGCGTCGTCGGTGACGGTGTTCTGGCCCAGGCGGACGGTGCCCAGGTACTCCTTCTCGGTCAGCGCTAGGTGCCCGAGGAGCTTGGTGGCGCGTTCGATCCCGAGGACCAGGACGCCGGTCGCCATCGGGTCGAGGGTGCCGGCGTGGCCGACGCGGCGGGTCTTCGCGATCCCGCGCATCTTGGCGACCACGTCGTGCGAAGTGAAGCCCGACGGCTTGTCGACGATGACGAGGCCGTCGGGCGTGGTGTGCTTCTGCGTCATTCCGAGGCGTCGCCGTCCGTGTCGGTCGCGTCGGCCGCCTCGTCGTCGGCCGGCTTGCGGTACGGGTCGGCGCCGCCCGCGTACGACGCCCCCGCGGAGGTCTCGCGGACCTTCGCGTCGGACTGCCGGGCCTTGTCGAGGAGGTCCTCGATGGTCTTGGCGGTGTCCGGGAGGGCGTCCGCGACGAAGGTCAGGGTGGGCGTGAACTTCACACCGGCCGCGCGGCCGACCTCGGAGCGCAGGATGCCCTTGGCGCTCTCCAGGCCCGCCGCCGCGGCCTTCCGCTCCTCGTCGTCGCCGTAGACCGTGTAGAAGACGGTCGCCTCCCGCAGGTCACCCGTGACCCGGGTGTCCGTGATGGTGACGTGCGAGCCGAGCCGCGGGTCCTTGATCCCGCGCTGCAGCTTCTGGGCCACCACCTCCCGGATGAGGTCCGCCAGCCTTTTCGCCCGCGCGTTGTCGGCCACTGGTCCAGCTCCCGTTCTTTCTTCTTCTTGCGTTCTGTGGTCTGGTCGTCGGTCGTCGGCTGCCGACGTCAGTCGTCCTCGCCGTGGAAGCGGCGGCGGACCGACAGCAGCTCCACCTCCGGGCGGCCGGCGACCAGCCGTTCGCACCGGTCCAGTACGTCGGTGAGGTGCCCCGCGTCGCCGGAGACCATGGCGAGGCCGATGATCGCTCGCCGGTGGAGGTTCATGTGGTCCACCTCCGCCGCGCTCACGGAGTACTTCCGCTGGAGTTCGGCGACGATCGGGCGGACGACGGAGCGCTTCTCCTTCAGCGAGTGGACGTCGCCGAGGAGGAGGTCGAAGGACAGAGTCCCCACGTACATGTAGGCAACCGGTTCACCCGCCGGTACGGGATCGGTGGTCCCGGGACCGTGTGGGCCGGGAACACCATGAACGGTACCGCGATACCTGCCGGTGACTCGACAGGGTTTCCGCGGTGCCGGTGTGCTGTGGGTGGCCCCGGGAAGGGGCCAAACGGGCCGCTGGCCGGCGGAAGCGGTGTTCCGTCGGCCAGCGGCTACCGTCAGGCGATCAGCCGCGCGGCTTCTCGCGCATCTCGTACGTCGCGATGACGTCGTCGACCTTGATGTCGTTGAAGTTTCCGAGGTTGATACCACCCTCGTAGCCTTCGCGGATCTCGGTGACGTCGTCCTTGAAGCGACGCAGACCCTCGATGTTGAGGTTCTCCGCGACCACCTTGCCGTCGCGGATGAGGCGCGCCTTGGTGTTGCGCTTGACCTCGCCGGAGCGGATGAGCACACCCGCGATGTTGCCCAGCTTGGACGACTTGAAGACCTCGCGGATCTCCGCCGTACCGAGCTCGACCTCCTCGTACTCCGGCTTGAGCATGCCCTTGAGGGCCGCCTCGATCTCCTCGATCGCCTGGTAGATGACCGAGTAGTACCGGACGTCCACGCCCTCGCGCTCGGCCATCTGCGCCGCGCGGCCGGCCGCGCGGACGTTGAAGCCGATCACGATGGCGTCGGAGCCCATCGCCAGGTCGATGTCGGACTCCGTGACCGCACCGACGCCGCGGTGCAGGACGCGGATGTCGACCTCTTCGCCGACGTCCAGCTGGAGCAGCGAGGACTCGAGGGCCTCGACCGAACCGGAGGCGTCACCCTTGATGATCAGGTTCAGCTGCTGGACCTCGCCGGCCTTGAGCACCTTGTCCAGGTCCTCCAGCGACACGCGGCGCGTGCGCTTGGCGAACGCGGCGTTGCGCTCACGGGCGGCGCGCTTCTCGGCGATCTGACGGGCCGTACGGTCCTCGTCGACCACCAGGAAGTTGTCGCCCGCACCCGGGACGTTGGTCAGGCCCAGGACCTGGACCGGCGTCGAGGGACCGGCCTCGGCGACGTTGTTGCCGTTGTCGTCGAGCATGGCGCGCACCCGGCCGTAGGCGTCGCCCACGACCATCGTGTCGCCGACCCGCAGCGTGCCTCGCTGGACGAGGACCGTCGCCACGGCACCGCGGCCGCGGTCGAGACGGGACTCGATCGAGATGCCCTGCGCGTCCTGGTTCGGGTTGGCCCGCAGGTCGAGCGAGGCGTCGGCCGTGAGGACCACGGCCTCCAGCAGCGAGTCGATGTGCAGACCCTGCTTGGCGGAGATGTCGACGAACATGGTGTCGCCGCCGTACTCCTCGGCCACCAGGCCGTACTCGGTCAGCTGACCGCGCACCTTGGTCGGGTCGGCACCCTCGACGTCGATCTTGTTGACCGCGACCACGATCGGCACGTCGGCCGCCTTGGCGTGGTTGAGCGCCTCGACCGTCTGCGGCATGACGCCGTCGTTGGCCGCGACGACCAGGATCGCGATGTCGGTCGACTTCGCACCACGGGCACGCATGGCGGTGAACGCCTCGTGACCCGGGGTGTCGATGAAGGTGATCTTGCGCTCTTCGTCGTTGACCTCGGTCGCGACCTGGTAGGCACCGATGTGCTGGGTGATGCCGCCGGCCTCGCCCGCGATGACGTTCGTCTTGCGGATGGCGTCGAGCAGGCGGGTCTTGCCGTGGTCGACGTGACCCATGACGGTGACGACCGGCGGACGGACGACCAGGTCCTCCTCCGAGCCCTCGTCCTCGCCGAACTCGATGTCGAAGGACTCGAGCAGCTCGCGGTCCTCCTCCTCGGGGCTGACGATCTGAACCGTGTAGTTCATCTCGTCGGCGAGGAGCTGCAGCGTCTCGTCGGAGACGGACTGCGTGGCGGTGACCATCTCGCCGAGGTTCATCATGACCGCGACGAGGGACGCCGGGTTGGCGTTGATCTTCTCCGCGAAGTCGGTGAGCGACGCGCCGCGGGAGAGACGGATGGTCTCGCCGCCGCCGCGCGGCAGCATCACGCCGCCGACGCTCGGGGCCTGCATGGCCTCGTACTCCTGGCGCCTCTGCCGCTTCGACTTGCGACCGCGACGCGCGGGACCGCCGGGACGGCCGAAGGCGCCCTGCGTGCCACCGCGGCCACCAGGACCGCCGGGACGGCCGCCGAAGCCGGGACGGCCACCGCCGCCACCGCCGGGACCACCGGGACGGCCGGCGAAGCCGCCGCCACCGCCGCCGCCACCGGGACGACCGGCGAAGCCGCCGCCACCGCCGGGACGACCGGCGAAGCCGCCGCCACCGCCGGGACGACCGCCGCCGCCGGGACGACCGGCACCGGCCGGGCCGCGACCGCCGCCGGGGCCGGGACGCGGGCCGGCAGCGGGACGCTGCGGCATCATGCCGGGGTTCGGACGCGGGCCGGCCGGGCCGGGACGCGGGCCGCCCTGCGGACGGGGCATGCCGGCCGGGGACGGACGGGCGCCACCGGGAGCCTGCGGACGCGGACCGCCGCCCTGGGCGCCGGGCGCCTGGGGACGGGGACCGGCGCCGGGGGCACCGGGACCACCCGGACGCGGGCCGCCCTGCGGACGGGGCGCCTGCGGGCGCGCCATGCCGGCGTTGCCGCCGGAGGTGAAGGGGTTGTTGCCGGGACGCGGACCGGCCGGACGGCCGCCGGGACGCGGGGCCTGGCCACCGGTACGAGCACCGCCCTGGCCCGGACGGGCCTGGCCCTGGCCGGGAGCCGGACGGCCACCGGGCTTGGGGGCGCCGGGACGGGCGCCGGGACGCGGACCCTGCGCGGCCGGGGCCTGCGGGGTCTGCGGGGCCTGTGCGGCCGGCGGAGCGGTGAACTCCGGGGCGGCCGGAGCCGGGCGCGGCGCGGGCTTGGGACCCGGAACCGGACGCGGACCGGGGGCCGGCGCGGGCGCCGACGGGGCGGCCGGCTGCTGTGCAGCGGGCGCCGTCGGCGGCTTGGGGGCTGCCGGCCTGGGGGCAGCCGGACGGGCCGCCTGCGCCGGGGAGGGCGCGGCGGGCTTGGGGGCGGCCTTGCGCGGGGCGGGCTTACCGGCGGACTTGCCGTTGCCACCGCCCTGGAAGGCGTCGGTCAGCTTGCGTACAACCGGCGCTTCGATCGTCGAAGACGCCGAACGGACGAATTCACCGAGTTCCTGGAGCTTGGCCATGACGACCTTGCTCTCGACACCGAACTCCTTGGCGAGTTCGTAGACCCGGACCTTAGCCACTTCGCTCCTTTGAGGTCCGGGTGAAGCCGGACCGTCGCTAGTTCATGGGCGTACTCATCGCGTACTCATCGAGTGCTCATCGCAATCTCGACCTGCTTTCGACTCGCGAGGTACCAGGCCGTACGGGGTTCCGTACGGCATGTCTTACGGCGTTGCCTGCTCGGCAACTGTCGTCTGCTCGACGTATCGGCGCAACGCCTTTGTGTCGAGCGCACCCGGGGCGCGCAGTGCCCGCGGGAACGCCCGGCGGCGTACCGCCAGGTCGAGACAGACCAGGGCGGGGTGTACGTAGGCACCCCGGCCGGGCAGCGTACCGCGAGGATCGGGGACGCACGCGTCCTCGCTCTTCACGATCCGCAGGAGATCGTCCTTGGCCGCCCGCTCCCGGCACCCCACACAGGTGCGTTCAGGGCATGCTCGGGTGTGCGTCCGGCCAGACACGGTTAAGTCTACCTCCCCGCAGCGACCTCACCCCTTTGGGGCAAAGATCGAACGGTTGTTGTCGTAATCGAAGCGGCCTGCGGCCGGGATCTATTCCCGGCGCCGGTCGCCGTCCTACTCCCCGGCCTGCTCGGTGTCGGGCCGGATGTCGATCCGCCAGCCGGTGAGCCGGGCCGCGAGGCGGGCGTTCTGCCCCTCCTTGCCGATCGCCAGCGACAGCTGGTAGTCCGGCACGGTCACCCGGGCGGAGCGGGCGGCCATGTCGACGACCTCCACCTTGTTCACCCGGGCGGGTGACAGCGCGTTCGCCACCATCTCGGCCGGGTCGTCCGACCAGTCGACGATGTCGATCTTCTCGCCGTTCAGCTCGCCCATCACGTTGCGCACCCGGCCGCCCATGGGACCGATGCAGGCGCCCTTGGCGTTCAGGCCCGTGCGGGTGGACCGCACGGCGATCTTGGTGCGGTGACCGGCCTCACGGGCGATCGCCGCGATCTCGACCGAGCCGTCGGCGATCTCCGGCACCTCCAGGGCGAAGAGCTTCTTCACCAGGTTGGGGTGGGTGCGGGAGAGGGTCACGGAGGGCCCGCGGACGCCCTTGGCGACCCGGACGACGTACGACCGCAGCCGCATGCCGTGCGGGTAGGTCTCGCCGGGCACCTGCTCCTGCACGGGCAGGATGGCCTCCAGCTTGCCGATGTCGACGAGCACGTTCTTCGGGTCGCGGCCCTGCTGGACCACGCCGGTGACGATGTCGCCCTCACGGCCGGCGTACTCGCCGAGCGTCGCGTCGTCCTCGGCGTCGCGCAGCCGCTGCAGGATCACCTGCTTGGCGGTGGTGGCCGCGATGCGGCCGAAACCGGACGGGGTGTCGTCGAACTCGCGGGGCTCCTGCCCCTCCTCGAGGTCCTCGGGGTCCTCCTTCGCCCACACGGTCACATGGCCGGTCTCCCGGTTGAGCTCCACGCGCGCGTGGCGGCGGCTTCCCTCGGTGCGGTGGTAGGCGATGAGGAGGGCCGACTCGATCGCCTCGACCAGCAGGTCGAAGGAGATCTCCTTCTCCCGGACCAGACCCCGCAGGGCGCTCATGTCGATGTCCACGGCTACGCCTCCTCCTCTTCCTTCATGTCCTTCTTGTCCTTGCGGTTGAACTCGACCTGCACGCGCGCCCTGGCGATGTCCGGGAAAGCGAGTCTGCGGCTGGTGGCCTTGCGGCCCTTGACGCCGGGGACCTCGACGTCGAGACCGTCCTCGTCGACCTTCAGGATCCTGGCGACCAGCTCGCCGTCCTCGGCCAGCTGGAACTTCACGAGCCGGTCGGTGGCGCGCACGAAGTGCCGGTGCTCGGTGAGGAGGCGCTCCGCGCCGGGGGTTCCGACCTCCAGGTCGTAGGCGACGTCGCCCATCGCGTCGGTCTCGTCGAGCTTCGCCGAGAGCGCGCGGCTCACATCGGCGATCGCGTCCAGGTCCGCCCCGGTGTCGGAGTCGACGACCACGCGCAGCACCCGCTTGCGTCCGACGGAGTCCACGGCGATCTCTTCGAGATCCAGCCCCTGGGAGGTGACGAGCGGTTCGAGCAGCTCTCGCAGCCTCTCGCTCTGGGTGGTGCTCATCCGGGTGACTCCTCGGCCGCGTGTGCTGTTGTGGGATGGGTCGCGCGTCTGATCAAAGGGTATCCGGTCGCGGGGAGTGTTGCCGTCCACCTGTGTACGAGCGGTGCCGGTGAGTGGCGTACGCGGGGCGCGCGGGTACGGTGATCACGGGCTGTCGCCCGTGCCTTCGGCCGCCCTTCCTTTCGTACGATTCCCCGAGGACGTCTGCAGTGCCGTATCCTCCGCCGCCGCGCACCCCCTCGGGGCCGCGCAGAAGAACCCTGCTCGCCTCGGCCGCGGGCGCCGCCCTGCTGACCGGCTGCTCGGCCGACCCCGGCTCGGGGGGCGACAGCGGCCCTTCGGTGACCGAACGGGCACGCGCGCGTGCGGCCCGCGACAGCGCCGGGCTCCTGGACCGCTACGACGCCGTGCTGGCCGCCCATCCGGCCCTCGCCGAGCGGCTGCGGCCGCTGCGGGCCGAGGTGGCCGCGCACGTTCGGGCGTTCGGCGGGGGCAGGGCCGCGGGGTCCTCCTCCCCCACGGCGTCCTCCTCGTCCGCGGCGCCCGCGGTTCCGGCCGGGGAGAAGGAGGCCCTGGCGTCGCTCGCCACGGCCGAGCGCACGCTCGCCGACCGGCGCGCGAAGGCCCTGCTGGAGGTGCCGGGCGAGCTGGCGCGGACGCTCGCGTCGGTCGCGGCGGCCGGGGCGGCACACGCGTACCTGCTGGCCGAGGGGGCGAAGTGAGCGGGCGGGCGGACCGGGCCGAGCTGGCCGCGCTGCAGGCGGCGCTGGCGGCGGAGCACGCGGCGGTGTACGGGTACGGCGTCGTCGGCGGCCGGATCGGCGAGCGGCGGCGCACAGAGGCGCGGGCGGCGTACGACGCCCATCGGGCGCGCCGGGACTCGCTGGTGCGCGAGGTGCGCGGCCTGGGCGGCGAGCCGGTCGCGGCGAGCGCCGCGTACGCGCTGCCGTTCCAGGTGCCGGACGCCCCGGCCGCGGTGCGGCTGGCCGCGCGGCTGGAGGAGCGGGTCGCCGGGGTGTACTCGGACCTGGTGCGGGCGGCGTCCGGCGAGCGGCGCGGCGCGGCCGCGGAGGCCCTGCGGGAGGCCGCGGTGCGGGCGGTGCGCTGGAGCGGGGAGAGCGTAGCCTTCCCTGGGCTCGCGGAGCTGTCGGGCGAGGGGACCGGTGCGGCCGGGGCCGCGCCCTCCGCCTCGGCGCCCTCGGCCTCTTGAGACGCGCAAGGCCCGTAGGCCCGTAAGGCCCGTAACGACGGGTCCGGTGACAGAAGGGAACGACTCGCGCATGGCTTTCGAACCGCCGCCGCGCCTGGTGAGGGCGCTCGGTGAGACGGCGCCGGCCGGCGACGACTGGCTGGCCCGGCTGCCCGGGGCGGCCGAACAGGCCGTTGCCCGGCGCGGGTTGAGCGTGGAGCGGGTCCAGGTGCCGGGCGGGCGCAGCAGCCTGGTGGTGCTGGTGCGGCAGCCGGACGGCACCCCGGCGGTCCTCAAGCTGGCCCCGCCGCGGGCCCGGCCCGAGAGCGAGCGGGCGGCGCTGCGGCACTGGGCCGGTCTGGGCGCCGTACAGCTGCTGGAGGCGGACGGCGGGGACGCCGACGTCGGGGTGCTGCTGCTGGAGCGGCTGCACCCGGATGTGTCGCTGCGGTCGCTGCCCGAGGCGAAGGCGCTGCTGGAGGCCGCGGGGACGCTGCGGCGGCTGTGGGTCGAACCGCCGGCCGGCCATGTCTTCGAGACCGTCGCCGAGCGCACCGGGCGGCAGGCGCTGGCGATGCGGGCGGGCACCGGGAGCGACCCCGAGGCGGCACCGCTGGTGGCGGCCGCGCTCGCGGCCCGCGAGGAGCTGCTGGGCGGGCCGCCCGGACAGCGGCTGCTGCACGGCACGTTCCGGCAGAGCAAGGTGCTGGCCGGTGAGCGGATGCCGTGGCTGGCGGTCGGGCCGGACCCGGTGGTGGGTGAGTGCGCCTTCGACCTGGCGCGGCTGGTGCGGGACCGGGTGGAGGACCTGATCGCCGCGCCGTCCGGCCCGGCGATCACGCGCCGCAGGATCAAGCGGCTCGCGGAGTCGCTGGAGGTGGACCAGGAGCGGCTGCGCGGCTGGACCCTGTTCCGCGCGGTGGAGTCCGGCGTCCGGGCGCGCCGCGTCGGCCGCGGGAAGGACGCGGAACTCCTGCTGGAGTTCGCGAGCTGGCTCAACTGACCGCAGAGGTGCGGGGACATCCCACGGCCGGCCGCGGCGGCACCGCGTACGTCCGGCTCGCCGTCGGCAGGCCACGACCCCGCCGGCCCGGCACCGCCGCCCGGGCGCACGACCGACGCCGTGCGCCCCGCCCGCCGGCAACGGGCCCCGGGCCGGAACCGCACGCGCCCCCGCAGGCCGACGACCGGCCGCCACCCGTCCGTCCACCCGGTCCCAGGCACCCGAAGGCACCCACAACCCCGACCCCGCTCAGCCCCCGGCAACCGGACTCGGGCCGGAGACCCCACGCGCCGCCGCAGGCCGACAACAGGCCGCCACCGTCCGCCCACCCCGTTCCAGGCACCCGAAGGCACCCCCAGCCCAGCATCCGAGTCAGGCGAGGCGGGGGCGCGCCGGGACGGCGTTCGGCCCGCTCGCAGGGGCGAACGGGCCGAACGGGTGGTTGCGGCGGCGGGAGTGCGCCGGAGGCGTCAGGCCGTGGTGAGGCGGGCGATCGCTTCCTCGACCGTCAGCTCCTCGCGCTCGCCGGTCTTGCGGTCCTTCAGCTCCAGCACGCCCTCGCCGGAGCGGCGGCCGGCCACCAGGATCTGCGGCACGCCGATCAGCTCGGCGTCGGTGAACTTCACGCCCGGGGAGACCCCGGCCCGGTCGTCGACCAGTACGCGCAGGCCGGCGGCCCGCAGCCGCTCCGAGACGTCGAGCGCCAGCTCGGTCTGGAGGGCCTTGCCGGCGGCGACGACGTGCACGTCGGCCGGTGCGACCTCCTTGGGCCACACCAGGCCCTTGTCGTCGGCGGTCTGCTCGGCGAGGGCGGCGACGGCGCGGGAGACGCCGATGCCGTAGGAGCCCATGGTGACGCGGACCGGCTTGCCGTTCTGGCCGAGGACGTCGAGCTTGAGGGCGTCGGCGTACTTGCGGCCCAGCTGGAAGATGTGGCCGATCTCGATGGCGCGGTCCAGCTTCAGGCCGGTGCCGCACTTGGGGCAGGGGTCGCCCTCCTGCACCACCACGACGTCCACGTACGCGTCGACCTCGAAGTCACGGCCGGCGACGACGTTCCTGGCGTGCGTGTGCTCCTTGTTGGCACCGGTGATCCAGGATGTGCCGGGCGCCACGCGCGGGTCGGCGATGTACTTCACCTTCTCGCCCAGGCCCTGCGGGCCGACGTAGCCGCGGACCAGGTCGGGGCGGCCGGCGAAGTCGGCTTCGGTGACCATCTCGACGGCCGCCGGGGCGAAGTGCGCCTCTACCTTGCCGAGGTCGACCTCGCGGTCGCCGGGCACGCCGACGGCGACGATTTCGCCGTCCACCTTGACCAGCAGGTTCTTCAGCGTGGCGGAGGCCGGCACGCCGAGGGAGGCGGCCAGGGTCTCGATGGTGGGGGTGTCGGGGGTGGGGATCTCCTCGAGCGCGGGGACGGCCGAGCCGTCGGCCGCCTTGAGCTCGTAGGTGATCGCCTCGGTGTTGGCGGCGAAGTCGCAGTTCGGGCAGTCCGCGAAGGTGTCCTCGCCGGCCTCGGCCGGGGCGAGGAACTCCTCGGACTTGGAGCCGCCCATGGCACCGGCGGTGGCCGCGCAGATGCGGTAGTCGAGGCCCAGGCGCTCGAAGACGCGCTGGTAGGCCTGGCGGTGCAGGGCGTACGACTTCGCGAGGCCCTCGTCCTCCAGGTCGAAGGAGTACGAGTCCTTCATGAGGAACTCGCGGCCGCGCAGGATGCCGGCGCGGGGGCGGGCCTCGTCGCGGAACTTGGTCTGGATCTGGTAGAGGATCACCGGCAGGTCCTTGTAGGACGTGCACTGGTCCTTGACCAGGAGGGTGAAGATCTCCTCGTGGGTGGGGCCGAGGAGGTAGTCGCCGCCCTTGCGGTCCTTGAGCCGGAACAGCTCCTGGCCGTACTCGTCCCAGCGGCCGGTGGCCTCGTAGGGCTCACGCGGCAGCAGGGCGGGCAGGGAGACCTCCTGGGCGCCGATGGCGTCCATCTCCTCGCGGACGATCCGCTCGACGTTGGCGAGGACCTTCTTGCCGAGGGGCAGCCACGACCAGATACCGGCGGCGGTGCGGCGGACGTAACCGGCACGGACGAGGAGCTTGTGGCTGATGACCTCGGCGTCCGCCGGGTCGTCACGCAGAGTCTTCGCCATCAACTGGGACATGCGCTGGACCGGTGCGTTCGCCATGGTTCTCGTACTCCTGCCGATGGTGGTCCCCCGCTCGGGCGCTGCCGGGGCCGGGGGATGGTGATGGCATAGGAGGTTAGCCGGGCGTGCTGTGCCGGTGGAAATCGGTTATCACCGGCACAGGGGCAGCGGGGCGCCCATGACGGCGTACGGCTTGGCGGCGCTGGGGAAGTGGACCCGGCGGGCCAGGTCGACGTAGCCGAGGGAGTGGTACAGCCCGCGGGCGGGGCTGTCGACGTCGATCGCGGAGAGGATCGAGCGGGGTTCGTCGGCGGTGTCGGTGATGGTGGTGATCAGACGCCTGCCGATGCCGAGGTTCTGGTGGCGGGGGTGGACGTGCAGTTCGGTGATGACGAAGGAGTCGTCGAGCCAGAGGTCGTTGCCGTTGGCCCGCAGGTACGGCTCGACGACCGTGGACCACCAGTGGGTGCGGGAGTTGGGCATGCCGTAGACGAAGCCCACGAGCCGGCCGCCGGCGGTGGCGCCGAGGGCCCGCGCTCCCCGGTACTGCATGTGGCGCTGCACGATCTGCCGGCGCACGGCGACTTCCTCGGGGCCGAGGCCGAAGGCGACGGCCTGCACTGCCAAGGCCTCGTCGACGTGGGCTGCGAGGTCCAGGGGGCCGATCACGAGGTCCATGCGGGGAGCGTACAGGGCCGGTTGTGCCGCCGGCCGGGGGCGGGGCGCCGTACCCGGCCGTGCCCGGCCGCGGCCGCTCGGGGAGCGCTCCGGCAACCTCCGGGCCGCTCGCGGAACGCCCTTCAGAAGAGAACGCTCATGAAGGCGCCCGTCTCCTGGAAGCCCACGCGCCGGTAGGTCCTTCTGGCGGCCGTGTTGTAGTCGTTCACGTACAGGCTCACCACGGGAGCCACGTCCGCGAGGGCGTAGCGCAGGACGGCCGCCATGCCGGGCGCCGCCAGGCCCCGGCCCCGGTACTCGGGGGCCACCCAGACGCCCTGGATCTGGCAGGCCCGGGGAGTCGCCGCGCCGATCTCCGCCTTGAAGACGACCCTGCCCCGGTCGTCGAGGCGGGCGAAGGACCGGCCGGAGCCGACGAGTTCGGCCACGCGTGCCTGGTACAGCAGGCCGCCGTCCCCGGCCAGCGGCGAGACGCCGACCTCTTCGGTGAACATCGCCACGCACGCCGGCATGATCGTGTCCATCTCGTCCTTGCGGACGCGGCGCACGTAGGGGTCCGGGGCTATGTCGGCGGACATGCGGTCGGTGATCATGAGCGGCTGGCGGGCGCGGATCTCACGGGCCGGGCCCCAGTGGGGTTCCAGCAGGCGCCACAGCGCGGAGGTGGAGTCGGCGGGGCCGACGATGGAGGAGCAGCGGCGGCCGGCCCTGCGGGCGCGGTCGGCGAAGGCCCGCACGGCGCGCGGGGTGGCGCAGATCGGGACCAGGTTGGCGCCCGCGTAGCACAGGGACGTCAGCATGCCGTCCTCGTACCAGCCCCACATCTCGCCGCCCAGGCGCCACGGGTCGAGACCGGCGACCTGCACCCGGGAGGCCACGAAGGCGTTCGCCACCGGCTCGCGGTCGAGGACGGCGAGCGCGGCGTCGAGGTCGCTCGGTTCGAGCACCCGTGAGCTGGTCTGGGTCAACACGTTCGGGGCCTCACCCTGGGGTTCTGCTGGTCCTGGCACTGTACCCGCGGAATCCGGGCGGTGCCGCCCCCCGGGTGGGGGGGCCGGGATCCCGGCTGGACGGGCGGCAACACGCCGGGCGGGAGGCCGACCGCCCTCCGGAAGGGGGTGAAAATGGGTTGAGACGCTGTTTTCCGGACGGCTCCGGGACGCGGTGAGGGCTGTGCACACCGGACGCCGCTCCGGTGCGAGGACGAGGGCGTGAGGCCATGAGCGGGGCTGGCGGGGTCCACGAGGGGGACTTCCCGTACGCGATCCTGAGCGACCTGGGCACCGGCGTGCTCGCCGTCGACCTCTCCGGGCGCATCACGTACGTCAACCCCTGGGCGGAGCAGCTGCTGGGCCGGCGGGCCGGCGACATGCACGGCCACGACGCGCACGACCTGCTGCACCGCCGCCCCGACGGCGGTGCGGTGCCGCGCGAGCAGTGCCAGATGCGGGCCCCGCTGCACGACAACCGGTCCGTCGAGCAGGGCAGTGAGGAGTACTTCCTGCGCGCCGACGGGACGGTCCTGCCGATCATCTGGGCGACCACGCCGCTGCGGCTCGCGGGCCGCAGGGCCGGGATGGTGATCGTGTTCAGCGACTTCAGTCTGCACCGGGAGGCCGAATTGCGGGCGGCGGCGCGCACGGCCGCCCTGGAGGCGATGACGGCCCGGCTGAACCTGGTGTCGGAGATCTCCTCGGTGCTGATGTCGGCCCGGAACCCGACCGGCCAGCTGCGCCGGCTGCTGCGGATGCTGGTCCCGGAGCTGGGCGACTGGGCCACGGTGGCCCTGCGCTCCCCCCGGACCGGGGCGCTGGAGCGGGTGGCGGTCCGCTGTCCGGCGCACCCGAGAAGGGCGAAGCGGCTGGAGGGCCCGCTGCCGCCGCTGCCGGCCAAGGCCCGCCGGGCGCTGGCGAAGGCCACCGGTGGTGAGAAGCCCGTGCTGCTGACCGCGGAACGGCTGCGGGACCCGCGCGCCCCGCTCGCCGCGACCCACGGGATGCTGTTCGACGAACTGGGCGGTCACTCGGCCGTGGTGGTGCCGCTGCGCGCCCGGCGGCACCACTACGGGATGCTGACCGTGGGCCGTGCCGGAGCGTCCCCCGCCTTCACCGACGCCGAGGTGCGGCTGCTCTCGGACCTCGGCTGGCGCGTGGCGCAGGTGCTGGACAACGAGCGGCTCTACGAGGAACAGCGCAACGTCGCAGCGACCATGCAGCGCCAGCTGCTGGCCCCACTGCCCCAGGTGGACCACCTGCGGATGGCCGCCCGCTACCTGCCCGCGCAGAGCGCCATGGAGATCGGCGGCGACTGGTACGACGCATTCCTGCTCGGCGACGGGGTGATGGCCCTCGTGATCGGGGATGTGGTGGGCCACGACCTGAAGGCAGCCGCGCACATGGCCGAGGTCCGCAACATGCTGCGCGGTCTCGCCTGGGTGCACCGGAAGCCGCCGAGCGTGATCATGCGGCGGCTGGACGAGGCGGTGACGAACACCAGTGACGCCCCGATGGCCACGCTGCTCTTCGCGCGGATCGAGGGCGTCGAGGGCGGCCCCTGGCATCTGCACTGGGTGAACGCCGGGCATCCGCCCCCGCTGCTGGTGACCCGGGAGGGGGACGCACGGTTCCTGACCGGCGGGCACGGCCCGCTGATCGGCATGAGCGCCACCCTGCACCTGGGCCTGAGCTGGCCGGACGCCTACGAGGAGCTGCCGGGCGAGTGCACGCTGCTGCTCTACACCGACGGTCTGGTGGAGAGCCGGGACCGCCCGATCGACCTGGGCATGGCCAAGCTCCGCCACCACGCGTCCGTACTGGCCCGGCGGCTGCGTGAGGAGACCGTGGACGACTTCTGCGACGAGCTGCTGCGGCGGATCGAGCCGAGGGGTGACGACGTCGCCCTGCTCGCGCTGCGCCTGCCGGCGGCCGGCGCGGGCGCCCCCGGCGACCGCAGCGAGCCTCCACCCGCGCAGTCGGGCTACAGTCCGGCCGCCCCGAACCGGGCCGCCCCCGGCTCCGTCCAGCAGGACGCTCCGGTACAGGACCCCTCGCGGGGCGAACGGGAGTTCTAGGTCGTGTCCGCGAAGTCGCGTCGTTCGCCCGCAGGGCGGACGGAACACCTGGCGCGCGGGCCCGCCACCGCCGCGAGCGGTAGCGGGGAGGGCGGGCTCAGCCCGCGACCGACACCTCGGGGTCGCCGGAGGGGACGCCGTCGGCCTCCATCTGCTCGGCGAGCTTCATGGCCTCCTCGATGAGGGTCTCCACGATCCTGGACTCGGGGACGGTCTTGATGACCTCGCCCTTGACGAAGATCTGGCCCTTGCCGTTGCCGGAGGCCACGCCGAGGTCG
>NZ_BMUE01000030.1 GCF_014650035.1 Streptomyces lucensis JCM 4490
CCACACACCACCGCCACACGATCCCCACCCCGCACCACCTGCTCCTCGAACAACTCCGTGAGGGTGACTTCCGGGAACTGGTCAGTCATGTCTGGGCACCTCGAATGAACGCGATGGTTGTCGAACGGCTCGACGTGTGATTCAGGACGGCGAACGAGTGTTTCTTCCGGCGTTTTCGCGGGAACGTCTTCTGCGGGGACGGGCGACCGGGGCGATGTCCGACCCCGATCGCCCCCGAATTTCAGTTCCGGACCGGCGGCGATGCGTCAGCCGCAGCCGCCCGCGTGTCCAGCATCCGCCGCCGCCGAGGCGAAGAGCGGGAATTCGTCATGATCCTGCCAGTTTTCTTCGACGTCCTCGCCGGGACGGCCCTGGAAAGCCGCGATGAACGGCCTCAGCCGGTCGGCGCCCCAGAACTTGTCGCGTCCGTGGACGAAGAAGGGGACGCCGAACAGCCCGTCGTCGTAGGAGGAGACCAGGCAGTCGAAGCCCTGCTTGCGCAGCTCGGGGTCGTCGGCCGCGGTGGCCAGCGACTCGGCCGGCAGGCCCAGTTGCCCGGCGATCTCGCCCATGGTGGCGGGGTCGGTGATGTCCCTGCCCTCCTGCCAGCGCGCGCGGTAGACGGCGTCCACGAACTGGGGCCCGAGGCCCTGTGCCTTGGCGGCCAGGTAGGCGAGGTGGGAGACCTCCCAGTTCGGGTCCTTGTCGATGGGCACGGTCATGCGCAGGCCCCGTGCCTTGGAGATACGGGCCAGGTCCTGGAGGATGTAGAAGTTCTTGGCCCGCGACATCTCCACGATGGGCAGGACGACTCCGGCCTCGTCCAGCATCGCCTGCGTCGTCCGGTCGGGCTCCCAGAACGGGATCCACTCCAGCGAGTCCGCGACCTCCGGGTACCGCTGTGTGAGGTCCAGGTAGGCGAACCAGGAGTACGGGCTGCGCAGCGAGAAGTACCAGCGCGGCGGCTTCTTGACTCTGGGCATGACGAAACTGCTCCCTTGGCTTGTCTGGGTGGGGCGGAAGGCGTCAGATGGTGATGCCGCCGTCGATCTGGAAGACGGCGCCGGTCACGTAGGAGGAGCGGTCGGAGACCAGGTACGAGACGAGGTCGGCGACCTCCTCGGCCGTGCCGAGGCGACGCAGCGGGATGGCGTCCAGAGCGCGCTTCCTGACCTGGTCACCGAGCCCCGCGGTCATGTCCGTCTCGATGAAACCGGGGGCGACCACGTTGGTACGGATGCCGTAGCGTCCGGCCTCCTTGGCCAGGGACCGGGAGAAACCGATGATTCCCGCCTTGGAGGCGGCGTAGTTGCTCTGCGTCGCGTTGCCGTACACGCCGGCTACGGAGGAGATGTTGACGACGCTCCCGGACTTCCGCTTCATCATCTCGAAGATGACGGAGCGGCAGACGTTGTAGACGCCGTCCAGGTTCACCCGCAGGACGGCGTCCCAGTCCTCGTCCGGCATCATCAGCAGCGGGTTGTCCCTGGTGATGCCCGCCGAGGTCACCGCGGCCCCGATCGGGCCGAGGGCGTCCTGGACGTCCTCGACGAAGGAGCGCACGGACGCGCCGTCGGAGACGTCCGCCCGGACCGCGAGGGCCTTGCCGCCCAGTTCCTGGACCTCTTTCTCCAGCCGGCGAGCGGCTTCCTCGTTGGACTGGTAACAGAAGCCCACGTCGTAGCCGTCCTGTGCCAGACGCAGTACCACGGCGCGTCCGATTCCCCGCGACCCGCCGCTGACGACGGCGACCCTGGGTTCGTTGTTCTCCATGACCGACTCTCCTCGGTGCGCTACGAAACGGATGTGGCCCCGGCGGACGGCCGCAGCAGGTCTCCGGGACGGAACGCCATGACCATGCGGGTGAAGGTGACGGCCGGTTCGCCGTCGATCGTCGTGTGACCGTCGAAGATCACCGTGTCGCTGAGCGCCCGGAAGAGCTGCACGCGGTGCTCCAGGACGTCGCCCGGCAGCGCGGCACGGTGGAAGGTGACGCCCGACATCGCACCCGCGAGCATGACCTGGTCGCCGGCGAGCGCCTCCTCGGACCCGTGCAGGGCGAGGAGTCCCGCGGCCTGTCCCCAGGACTCCACCAGCAGGGACGGCGGGTAGGCGAACTCCTGCGGTCCGGCGTCCTCGCCGAGCCGCTGGTAGCAGGGCTCGTTGCAGGTGATCGCCTTCACCGCGACGATCCGCTCACCCGGCACCAGTTCGAGCACACGGTCGACCATGAGCATGGGGAAACGGTGCGGCAGTGCGCGCCGCACCTCGTATGCCTCCATCACAGGGTGCCCTCCTGCCGGTAGCGCAGCCTGACCACCGCGGAGCCGCCCCGCCCGGTGGACGCGGTCGCCGCGTAGGTCCAGCCGCCCCGGACCTGCTTCCAGTCGGCGGTGACGGTCAGCACGTCCCCGGGGAACACCGGACCGGTGAACCGCGCCGACTCCAGGGCCGCGAGCCCGAGGCCGGGGCCCGGCGCCGTGGCCAGGGCCGCGCGGTGCACGCAGTCCACGACGCACACCCCGGGGAAGATGGGGAAGCCGGGGTAGTGCCCGGCGAACACCGGCTCGGACTCGTCGATCGTGAAGCGCACCTCGACCCGCGGGACCGCGTCCGGGTCACCGGTGCCCTCCGCCGTGACGACCTGCGGGCCGGCCAGCACCGGGCCGGCGACCATGCCGCTCACAGGGCCGGTATCTTCCGGTCGAGCAGCTGATGGGCCTGCCGCAGGGAGGTCACCTGGCGCAGCTCGCTCTCGCTGAACTTGACCCCGAACCGCTTCTCCAGCACCACGACGACCTCCAGGGCCATCAGGGAGTCGACCTCGAGGTCCGCCATGAAGTCGGCGTCGTCGGTGACGTCCGCGGCATCGGCGTCAAGGATCTCCGCGACGACGCCGCGCAGTTCGTCCAGGCTCGGCATCACGGTCGCGGCGGCGTCCTGCGGGGTTACGGACATGGGAATCCTCATTCGTCAGTAGTGGTTTCGGATCGGTGGCGTTCCGGCAGGACGGCCGGCGGAGCGGGAGTGCCCTCTCGCTGTGGGGGTCCCGCCGGCCGAAGTCCTCTCGTCACAGCACCCGGAGCACCGCACAGGCCAGGGCGCCGTCGCGGTCCACCGACGTCACCACGGCGGCCCGGCCCCGGGCCTGCGGGTCCTCCTCGGCCGCGGTGAGCACCGAGGCCAGCTGCAACGCGCCGGTCGCCGCGGCCGTGTCTCCGAGGAACTGGGCCGGCCGCCGCACGGGCAGCGCCCCGAGGACGGCGTCGAGCGCGGCCTCTTCCTGCTGCCCGAGCAGGCCGGCGGGGCGCGAGGCGGAGACGGCCCACACGTCCTGCGTGGTCACGCCGGCCCTGCGCAGCGCCCGCCCCACCGTGGTGGCCAGTGCGTCGGCCGGCCCGGCGGGGCCGGCCACACCCGACTCGACGGCGAGCACCTCCGCCATCCCCTCGCCTTCGGAGACCGCGTCGGCGGGACGCAGGCGGAGCACGGCGCAGCCCTCGCCGAGGACCGTGTCGCCCTCGTCCGGCCGGCGGGTGTGCCACTCGAGCCACGAGCGTGCCGACGAGTACTCCTCGGCGGCTCCGCACAGAACGGTTCGGGCGCGCCCGGAGGCGAGCAGGCGCCGGGCGTAGTTGAGCGCCACGAGCCCCGACGAACGGCCGGCGGCGACCGTCGTGTTCGGTCCCTTCAGCCCGTACCAGATGGCGCACTGCCCCGCCGGGCAGTTCATGATGGCGTTCGGGATGTGGGAGGGGTCGATGTAGAACGGCTTCTCGTGGACCAGGGTGTCGCGCGTGATGTCCATCATGCTCTGGGCGCTGCCGGTGGTCGTGCCCAGCACCAGCCCCACGCCCTCGCCGGACTCCGGTTCGCCGCCGCCCTCGCTGAGCAGTTCGCGCACGGCCGTCACGGCCAGGCCCGTCACCCGGTCCATCGACCTGGTGCCCTTGCGGCCGAGGACGTCCTTGATCACGAAGTCCGGGACCAGATGGGCCCGGGTGTCCGCTCCGTCCCACTCCTCGCCGCTCAGCACCGTCTCCGTGGGCGCACCCGTGCGGGCCCCCGTCACGAACGCGTCCCGGCCGATGCCGTAGGGCGAGACGGCCGACCAGCCCGTGATGACCGGCCCCCGCCGCTCCGTGGATGTCCCGCTCACCGTCGCATCACCCCTTCGTCTCCCGCCTCGTGCCGTCAGGCCGTCGGCGCGTCTTGGCCGGCCAGGGCGGCCAGGACCCGGTCGTCGAACGTGACCAGGCGTCCCTCGCTGCCGTTCTCCACCACGCCGTAGGCGTGGGTGATGGTCCCCGTCGAGGTCTGCACCAGGTGCCCGTCACGCACCACGTAGGTGTCGAGGCGGGAGGTGTACAGGAGGTTCTTGAAGATGTCCTCGACCGTGTAGACCACGTACAGGTCCTCCTCCAGGAGGGCCTCGTCCAGCAGCGTGACCCGCGAGTGGGTGACGGCGGGGATCCAGTTCCGCTCCGCGAGCAGCCCGCGGATGGAGATGCCGCGGGCGTCCACGAAGCGGTGCTTGGCCTCCTCCATCAGACGCAGGTAGCCGGACATCTGCAGCCGGTCGAAGAAGTGGACGTAGGGGTAGGGGATGCGGAACTTCCAGCCGTAGGCGTTCCGCCCGGCGGTCAGCTGCTCGAGGACCTCGTCCGTCTCGGCGCAGCCGCCGGAGAGCAGGGCGTCACCGCTGACGTCGGGGGCGGCGGGGCCGCGCTCCGCGCCGCCGATCCTGGCGGTCACGAAGGCCTCCAGGCCCTCCGGCACCGGCAGCCGGCGCAGCATGCGCACGTCGTTGTCGTCCAGCCTCAGCTGCACCGAGACCTTGGAGACGACGGCCTTCTTCGGCGCGCCGTCCCGCTCGACCGTGATGGTCACCTTGAAGGACAGCGCGTCGGCTCCGTCCTTCGTGGTCGGGACGACCGCGATCGATGCCTGGTCGTCCACCACGAGCGCGGTCTGCAGCCGGGAGTCGATGTCGGTCACGTCGAAGCCGAGTCCGTGCTGCTCGTAGAGGCGTCCGACGGGCAGCCCGCTGCGCCGGAAGTGCTCGATCACCGCCTTCTCGACCAAGTAGTTGACGTGTTTGAACCCGATGATGGTGCCGATGTTGGCGCCCTCGTAGCCCGGGCTGAGCTCGACCGTGGTCGTCTCGTTGAGCAGTGACTTGACGGAGGTTTCCGGCATGGAACGATCCTTTGCTGTCATGCGGCGGTTCGCGGGTGCACCGATGCGTCGGGCAGGTCTTCGAGGAACGCGCCGACCACGTCGGCGAACTGCTGGGCCCGCTCGGCCATGGGGTAGTGGCCGCACCCGGCGAAGAGGTGCAGCCGTGCGGTCGGCAGGTCGGCTGCGAGCAGCTCGCTCTCCCGGGTGGCGACGTCCTCGCTGCCGCAGACCACCAGGCTGGGGAGCGTGATCAGGTCGGTGCGCAGCCACGGTGTGCGCAGGTAGGAGTCGCAGAAGCGCAGCCACCCGTAGGCTCCGACGCGCTCGCAGACCCGCTCGGCCATCCGGTGGCGCAGGTCGGCGTCGATCCGCTCTCCCGAGCGGGTGCGGATGCCCTCCGACATGATGTGCAGGAACTGGCCCTGCATCTCCGCCATGGTGTCCCAGGGGAAGTCGTCGGGGCTGCGGCGGTAGAACGGGGAGACGAGCACGACGCCGCGCAGGCCGTACCGGGCGGTGATGTCGTCCCCCGCCGCGGCACGCTCGCTGAGGAAGGCCAGCAGCAGGTTGGCGGAGAAGGAGTGCGCGACCACCACGTCGGCTCCGCCGGGCACCAGGCCGAGGGCCGCCTCCAGCCAGTCGGGCTGCTCCGCGGCCCGGCTCCACGGCAGCACGTGGTCGCCGCGCCAGGGCAGGTCGGCCGTCCAGACCTCCAGGCCGTCCGGCAGCCGGGTCGCCGCCTCCTCCCACACGGACCCGCTGCTGGCCAGGCCGTGCAGCAGCAGCAGGCGGGTGTGGGCCGTACCGGAGCCGGAGCGGCGCCCGACCAGCAGGGGCACGGGCGCCGCGGACCGCGGGACCTGCTCGGGAGCTTGCGTGGACGTCACCGGACGCCTCCGGGGGGCAGCAGGGTCAGGCCGGCCGTGGCGTCGTCGCCGTCATGCCCCGCGAGGGCGTAGACGGGTCCCGCGCCGCCGCGCGCGAACCAGCCGACGGCGCCGGCGCACTGCAGCACCCCGAGCACCGCGGACAACTCTCCCCAGCGATCCCCGAGTTCGTGGCGCACGGTGTCCGCGCCGAGCACGGGCGAGCCCTCCACCGCGTCGCCGCCGGGACCGAAACAGGCGCCGGGCGGGTTCTGCTGCCGCTCGCCGAGGCGGCGCAGGCACTCCTGGACGCCCTGGACGCGCAGTGCGGGACCCAGGACGGCCCGGCGGTCGGCGCCGCGCATGACGGCAGCGGCCTGGTTCTCCACCACCAGGGCGGCGGCCCCGTCGACGACCCGGTCGGCGCCGGTCAGCCGGCGCACCACGGCGTTGTCCGGCTCGGTGGCGACCACCAGCGCGCGGTCGGCCCGGCGGGCGCCGATGACGCCCGTGGCCCAGCGCACCGCGTCCAGGCCGGACGTCGGGCCGTTGCACACCATCAGGTTCGGGCCGCGGAGCCCGTACTTGATCGCCAGGGTCGAGGCGATGACGTTGCTGGACGCGTTCGGCGTGTCCATCGGGCTGATCCCGGAGGTGGCGCCCTCCGCCGCGATCGTCTCCGTGACCGAGCAGACGGTGTCCGCGTTGCCGTAGTTGGAGGCGACCAGGACCGCGATCGTCTCACCGGGGACGGTGAGCCCCTCGGGGCCGAGGAGTCCGGCGTCCCGCAGGGCCTCGTCCGCGCACACCAGGGCGAGCTGGGTGGCGCGGTCCTTGTACCGCAGCCCCTTCTTGCCGATGCGGGCCGCCGGCGATACCGGCTCGGCGTCGGCCGGGGCGGAGTCGATCAGGTCCCCGGGGGACACGGCGCCCGGGACGGCGAGTCCCACCCCGGTGACCGCGGTGCTCACACGGATGCTCATCGCGCCGCCTCCACCAGGGCGACGGCGTTGATCCCGCCGAACCCGAAGGCGTCGATCTGGGCGAGTGTCACCTCGGACGCCGCCGCCTCGTCCCGGACGAGGCGGAAGCCGTCGGTCTCCGGCGCGGCCTCACCGAGCCCGGTGAGGGGCGGTACCCGGCCCTCACGCATCGCGTGCAGCGCCACGATCAGGCTGAGCAGGCCCGAGGCGCCGGAGGTGTGCCCGGTCATCGACTTGATTCCCGTCATCAGGGGCGAGCCGACGTGCTCGCCGAACACCTCGGCGAGGGCGGTGGCTTCCGCGGCGTCGTTCAGGGGGGTGCCGGTGCCGTGAACCATGACGAGGTCCACGTCCTGCGGTTTGACGCCCGCCCGGTGGTGGGCGTCGGTGACGGCGCGTGCGATGCCCTCCGGGTCGGGTGCGGTGGCGTGGTAGGCGTCGCAGTTCACGGCGACGCCGCGGACGAAGCCGTGGGCGTCGCGGCCGGTCGCCTCCCTCTGGAGCACTACGGCCGCCGCCCCCTCACCCATGACGGTTCCCTTGCGTTCCCGGTCGAAGGGGCGCAGCCGGTCGGGGGGGTCGAGCTGCAGCCGGTCCGAGAGACCGAACATGCTCTCGGTGATCACGTCCACGCCGGCCACGACGACGGTGTCGGCGTCACCCAGTTCCAGGAGGTCGGTGCCGAGGGCGAGCGCGTAGAGCGACGCCGAGCAGGCGTTGGAGATCGTGTGGGTGTCGTCCGCGCCGAAGCGCCGCCGCAGCGCGGTGCCGAAGTGCATGCCGGCGGAGTCGAAGGGCTGTCCGTCCCGCCACCACAGCTCGAGCGAACGCAGTTCGCGCAGTCCGGTGCCGATCAGCACCGGCACGGAGGACAGGTCCTCCTCCCGTCCCGCGTCGCGCAGCGCCTGGCCGACGGCGTCGAGGAGCAGCGCGGTGGCGCGGCCCGTCACGTCGACGCCGGGCGCGGGGCGGTCGTCGACCTCGTAGAGCCGGTCGGCGTTGTACCAGGAGCGGTCGAAACCGCGGAGCGTGCCGAGTCCGCTGCGGCCGGCGCACAGGCCGGCGAAGATCTCGTCCGGGTCGGATCCGATGCTGGCGACCGCGCCGACCCCGGTCACCGGCCAGCGGCTCACCGCTGCTCCTCGTACTTGCCCAGCATGACGACGGCGTTGTTCCCGCCGAATGCCAGGCCGTTGTTCTGCACGACGCGCAGGTCGGCCGCGACCGCCTGGTTCGGCACGCAGTCCACCTCGCACTCGGGGTCGGTGGTGAAGTGGTTGATCGTCGGGGGTATGAAGCCGTGCACGATCGCGAGGGAGCAGGCGATGGCGGCCAGGGCGCTGGCGGCACCCATGGTGTGGCCGAGCATCGACTTGATGGAGACCGTGCGCGGAGGCGCGTCTCCGTACACGCTGCGGATCGCCCGGGCCTCGGTGATGTCGTTGGCCTTGGTGCCGGTGCCGTGGGCCGAGATGAGGTCCACCTGGTCCGGTTCGATACCGGCGTTCTCGAGGGCCAGTTCCATGCAGCGGGCGACGCTCTGCTGGTTGGGCGCGACCTGGTGGTAGGCGTCGCAGTTGAGGCCGTACCCGAGCACTTCGGCGTAGATGCGCGCGCCTCGCGCCAGGGCGGACTCCAGGCTCTCCAGTACGAGGATGCCCGCGCCCTCGCCGGTGAGGATGCCCTTGCGGTCGGCGTCGAAGGGCTGGCACAGCTCGGGAGCGATGGTGCCGAGCCGGTAGAAGCCGGCGAACGTCTTGCGGCACATCGCGTCCGCGCCGCCGCACAGTGCGAAGTCGACCTCGCCGGTGCGCACGGCGTCGTATCCGTAACCGATGGCGTAGTTGCCGGCGGCGCACGCCGTCGGGATGGTGATGGCCTCCACGTCCGTCAGCCCGAGTTCATGGGCGATGGCCGCGGACAGGCGCCCGGCGCGGATGCGCCGGGCGATGGTGGAGTCCATGCGCTCGGGGCCGTGTGCCAGCTGGCTCTCCACCAGGTGGTCCAGGTCGAAGGACTCCCCGTCGGTGGTGCCGACCGAGATCAGGCCGCGCTGCTCACGCAGCTCGCCGACGTCGAGCCCCGCGTCGTCGATGGCCATGCGTGCCGCCGCGACGGAGAACTGGCTGGCCCTGCCGAGTTCGGCCACGTCGAGCGCGGTGATCCATTTCTCCGGATGGAAGTCTACGATCTCACAGCCGTTGGCGTGTGCGAATCCCTCGGTATCGAATGCGGTGATCGGCTTTGCTCCACTGCGCCCCACGCGCAGCCCTTCGGCGAATTCCGTGGCGCCCACTCCGATGCTGGAGAAGACGCCGAATCCAGTCAGGACGACGCGGTGGCCCGCGGTGGTTTTTCCGCCGTTCGCAAGGGTTGTCATCAAGTCTCCAACCGGGTCTCGGCACGGACGAAGCGGAAGGGTGTCAGGCCGCTGCCTTCTGGGCCTCCGCCACGACCTCGTAGACGCCCTGCAGATTGACCATGCGGGCCAGCTCGGACTGCTCGATGACGATCTTGAACTCCTTCTCGAGGGAGGCCAGGATCTCGATGGCACGCAGCGAGTCGGCGTCGTGGTCCTCGCGGAAGAGGCTGGTGTCGGTGACCTCGTCCTCCTCCAGCTCGAGGATCTCGCAGACGATTTCCTTCACCTTGGTGGCGTCCTCGGCGGTGATGGCAGTCATGGGTGAATCAGCCTCTCTTCATGTACGGATTCATCGGAAGACGGGCACGCCTGATAGGCGAAAGTGCCCGGAGGGAACCGGCGGAACCGGTTCACGCGGTACGCATGCAGGCCATTCTGGTAAGGCTTCGAATGGCTTCCCAGCCAATTTCAGGAAGCTGCCACCATCAGTTGGCCAAGACGCCGGGAAAGGTCTTTCAAGAGGGCGTCGCGTTCGGAAATGAGGTAGAAGTGTCCACCCCGCATGACAGTGAGGTCGAAGGGGCCCGCGCTCACCTCGGACCAGCGGCGCACGGCGTCCGGCGCGGCTCCCGTGTCGTGTTCGCCGGCATAGGCCGCGACCGGGCACCGCACGGGCACCGGTGCCGCCGCACGGTAGGTGCCGGCGATCCGGAAGTCGGCCCGCAGCGGCGGCAGCAGGATGTCCCGCAGGGAGGGATCCTCCAGGAGGGCGGCGTCCGAGCCGCCGAGCCGGCGGACCTCCTCCAGCACGCCGTCGTCGTCCCGCAGGTGCACTGTCCGGGGGGTGACCAGGTGCGGGGCCTCGCGCGCGGAGACGAACAACCCCGCGACCGCCCCGGGGTGGGACCTCTGCAGCCGGAGCGCGACCTCGTAGGCGACGGAGGCCCCCATGCTGTGGCCGAACAGAGCCACCGGCACGTCCAGGAAGCCGGTCAGCTCCTCGGCGACCGCGTCCGCCAGGGGCTCCAGGTCGGTCATGCACGGCTCGGCGATGCGCTCCTGCCGCCCCGGGTAGCGGGTGGCCAGCACCTCGACCCCCGCTCCGAGAGCCCCCTCCCAGGAGCGGAAGAACGTCGCGGTCCCGCCCGCGTGGGGCAGGCACACCAGGCGCAGCCGCACCGGACCGGCCGGCGCGTGCCGCCGGAACCACGGGGACGGCCTCGGGCCGCTCACTGCCATCGTCTACTCCCTACGGGGACACCGCGCCCGGTCGCCGCGGCCTGTCGAGTCGCCGCGGCCTTCCCGGGCGCCGCCTCACGCGTCGCGCGAAGTCCGCCGCCCGGGAAGGCGCCGGTGGCGGGACGGGGGTGACCCGCCACCGGACGGTACTGCGGAACGTCACTGCGCGGCCGGGGGCGTCTTCACCGCGCCCTGCCGGGCGACGGTGTGCCGCTCGCCGAACGGCCGGCGTCGTCCTGCGGTACTGCCGAATTTGTATCCGCTCCGGCTGAACGGCTCCAACCGCAGTGCAGGAAGGTGCCAGCGGCCCCCGCTCGTTCGCGGGCCCGGGTCATCCGCGGTCGCGCGGCGGCACAGGAGGCTGCCACCGGTACGGTGCGGCCTTACCCAACTCCTCTGCAGTGTCAAGGACTTGAGACCGCAGGGGCTGCTCAGGCACGTCCGGCAACCGGGTGCGCGCACCGACGAGCGCCAACGCGGCCACGACCCGGCCCTGGCCGTTCCACACCGGTACGGCGAACGCCGCCTGGCCCTCGTGGGCGTCGTCGAAGCCGTAGGCCCAGCCGGTCCTGCGCACCCGCGCCAGGTGCTGGGCCGTGAAACGGGCCCCGCACAATCCCTCGTAGAGTTCCTCGGCGCTCTGCCAGGCGAGCAGCACCTGGCCGATCGGCCCGGCCTTGGCCGGGCGCGCCGTGCCGACCGGCAGCGTCTCCATGCCGGTGACCGGGTCCCTGGAGGCGGCCACGCAGACGTGCACACCCTTGTGCAGGCGGTGCAGACGGACGTCGAACGAGCTGAGCTCCCTGAGATCCGCGAGCACGCGATGGGCGACGTGAGCCATCCGGTCGTGATGGGCCTCCACCCCCAGGCGTTCGAGCCGCGGACCGGGGGAGAACCACCCGCGGCCGTCCCGGCAGAGCAGATCAAGCCGCTCCATGGCGACCGCGAGGCGGTACACGGTCGGCCGGGTCAGACCGCTGCGTCTGACCAGTTCCGTCAGTCCGGCGGGCCGCTGTTCGATCAGGTCCAGGATGATCGAGGCCTTGTCGAGGACGCCGACGCCGCTGTCCGGAGCCGGCCGGGCGGGGGCGCTCACGGCCGCAGGCCCGGCAGGGCGTCCAGGGCCGCCGGACAGTCCACCGACCACAGTTCCACGTCCGGCGCGATACGGCGGATCAGGCCGGCCAGGGTCCGCCCGGGTCCGATCTCGACGATCCGGCGGCAGCCGAGCGGCCCGGTCAGGGTGCCGACGCACCGTTCCCACAGCACCGGTGACGTCAGCTGCCGGACGGTGAGTGCCGCCCAGTCGCCGTCACCGGTGTAGGCCTGGGCGTCGACGTTGGCGACGACCGGGAAGCGCCCGCCCGCGAAGGTCACGCCCTTGAGCGCCACACTCAGTTCCTCGACGGCCGGCGCCATGTAGGGGCTGTGGAAGGCGCCTCCCGTCTGGAGGGCGAGCGCCTTGGCCCCGATGGACCGGGAGCGTTCGGCGATCGCCGCCATGGCTTCCGGTGAGCCGGACACCACGGTCTGGCCGGGGGCGTTGACATTGGCGACCCACGCGTTCCCGACCGACTCCCGCACCTGCCGGGTCAGTTCCGCGACCTCTTCGAACGGCGCCATCACCAGCGCGTACATCGCGCCCGGCCGTGCGTCGGCCGCGGCCCGCATGGCCCTGCCGCGGGCCGCCACCAGCGCGGCCGCGTCCAGTGGAGTCAGCACGCCGGCACAGGCGAGTGCGGTGTACTCGCCCAGGCTGTGCCCCGCGCAGGCGACAGGGCCGGGTTCGAGCAGGCCGCGCCGTTCGGCCTCGGCATGGGCGAGCGACGACACCGTGAACACGGCGAGCTGGGCGAGATCGGTACGCCGGAGCCGTTCGGTGGACGTCCTGAGCAGCAGGTGCTCGAGGTCCTCACCGACGGCCTCCGACATCCGGGCCACCAGCGTCCACGAGGGAGTGTCCCGCCAGGGCTCCCCCATCCCCTGTCTCTGCGTCCCCTGCCCGGGGAACACCAGACCGACCGGTACTTCACTCATGGGTAACCCGCTTTCCGAACCGCCCCCGCCGGGGAGTGCGCGAATCCGCTCTTTATCGAACGGAGCATGCACACGGGTGACAACGTGCGGTGCAGGAAGGTGTCAAGGGCCTCTGCCACCACGGAGGGCCTTCCGGGCATGCCCGGGTTGCCCGTTCGTCATCAACCTGCCACGCGCCCTGCCCCCTTCTCCGTATTGGCCACGCACCGCGACCGCGCCATCGGCCACCGTGACCGCCGTGGCCGGACAGTGCCACTTGACAACACCGCTGAAGGGGGCCCCGTTTATGTTGGCCCGGTGTCAACACGTGTCGCGGAACTTCCACGGAACGACCACACCGCGTCCCTCGGCGAGGCCGGGCCTGCGGGCGAGACGGCCGGTGCCGCGGGGGTCTGGTACTGGCGCGTCACCGCGGAGAGCCCGCGCCACGAGGACTGGGCGCTGCTCGGCGAGGCCGAGCGCCACCGGGCCGGACGCATGCGCGACGAGCGGTCCGCCGCCGAGTACGTCGGCTGCAGGGCGACCGTGCGCAGGTTGCTGGCACGAATCCTCGGGGGTGATCCGGCCGGCGTGCCGCTGGGCCGCCGTCCTTGCCCCGGGTGCGGCAGCCGTGAACACGGGCCGCCCGCGGTGCTGTTGCCCGGGGGACCGTGTCTGAGCATCTCCCATTCGGGCGGCCTCGGCATGCTGGCGGTCTCCCGCACCCCCGTCGGGGTGGACGTCGAGGCACTGCGCGACGTCCACGTGACGGAACTGGCCGGTGTCACACTCACCGCGGCGGAGCAGCAGGTCGTACTGGTCATGCCGGAGCCGCGGCGGACCCGTGCGTTCCTGCGCTGCTGGACCCGCAAGGAGGCCGTGCTCAAGGCGGTCGGTGTCGGAATCACCACGTCCCTGACGGCCCTGGAGACTTCGCCGGGCCGCCGGGGCCCTGTCGAGGTGACGACCGACATCGCCTCACCGGGCCCCGTCCCGTGGCGGGTCACCGACATCGCGGTACCAGGAGGCTGGGTCGCTTCCCTGGCACTCCCCGCGACCGCCGGTGGGACCGTCACCGTCCAGGCGGCCTGAGGTGGGAACTGCGCGGCGGGACACTCCCGTTCACGGGACGGGGCCGCTCCACGAGACGTCCGAGGACGGTGGGCTATGGCCTGAAACACGTTCAACGGCACCGATGCGCGGCGAAGTCGTACCGGAAGATGGCTTCAGGGAACGACGAGAGGGGCCTCCGGTGGATCGTTTCGATCGCGTCGGCCGCGGTGCGGCGTACGGTGCTGCGATGGCGATGACGCCTTACCTGCTGATCAAAGTGTCCTGGGTCGCCGGTGCGCTCGTCGGCGTGATTCCGCTGGGCAGCACCATGGGCCTCGCCCAGTGGGTCCTGCTCAACACGGTCACCATCGGCATGGCACTGATCGGCATCTTCCTGGCGCTGGCCCTGGTCCGCCCCTGGGGCATGCGCTTACCGGCGGCGCCCCTGCTCTTCTGCGGCTGGCTGGGCACCGGATTCCTCGTCTCCATGCTGCCGTACGCGGCGCTCAGTTCACTGGTGGACCGGTCCGACGGCGGCCGGCCGGACCACCAGGGGACATCCGCCCCCGGCTGGGAGGCGGTGCTCATTCAGGTCAGCTTCGTGGGTATGGGGATCGGGCTCGCCATCGCCCTGCCCGCGTACCTGCGCCGCCGGTGGCCGCAGACCCTCTCCGGCAGGATCGGCGACCGGACTCGGCTGTCCCCCTCGGGAGCCCCGGAGCGCGGCCTGGACGGCGCCCCCCGAACGAGCGCCTGGCTCTTCGCCGCCGGTGCCGTGCTGAGCGCCTGCTGGCTGTACTGGGCGGTCGGCGGCACCGCGGGCCTCGCCGAACCGGGCGAGCGCAATGCCGACTGGCGACTGCTGGTGGCGGTCTTCGCCGTCTGGGCGCTGGCCGGCTCCGCGGCTGCCTGGGCCACGGCCAACGGGCGTCCGGCGCGGCTGCCGCGATGGCTGCCGACGGTGATGCTCTGGCTGGGCTCCGGTTCCCTGTTCGCCTGGAGCGCATGGAAACTGCCGTTCACCGCGTACACGGCCTTCGCGGGCCGCGCCGCGGACTCGGTGATGCCGGAGAACCTCGGAGTGGCGGCCGCGATCCACGTGACGGCGCTGGTCACCGGAGCGGCGATGCTCCGTGCACTCGTACGCACCTACGCGACCCCGGGGACTTCCTCGTAACCCGTCCGGACACCGTGCTTTACACCGCGCCGGGAGTGGCCGCACGAGAGGGAACCGTGAATACAGATCGATCCACTCGGCATGTCCATTCGGCAAGCATCCTGCGGCACCGCACTGAAAAGACCACAGGAATACCGGTTATCACACCCTGGTGAACAAGCGATCCAGACGGGCTCCCACACGTCACCCGAAGGATTCCCCCATGAAGGCATTCACACCGCGCCGCAGACTTCCCGCTCCGGTCACTCGTGGACGGTTCCCTGCTGCTCCGCCTGTTCCAGTCGGTAGATGACGTCAAGCAGGTCCATGACCTGCTTACGACGCTCGGGCGAGAGTTCCCCGGCGCGCATCGCCATCACCCGGACCTCTCCCCTCCCCAGCGCCTCGGCCAGCCGGGCCTGCTCCGCCCTGATCGCCTCCAGCTGCCCGTTCACCCTGCAGGCCACGTCGTCGTCCAGGAAGTAGCTCACCGGCACGCCGAAGAAGTCGGCCAGCGCCTGGAGGTGCTTGATGGTGGGGTTGCCCTTCTTGCCCTTGCGCAACTGCCAGATGTAGCTCTGCGAGATCGTCACGCCGGCCCGGGCGATGGCAGCCGCCACCTGCTCGTTGCTGTGCTCCAGACCGTCGTCGCGCCTGACGGTGGCGAACAGGTGGTTGAGCCGCTCCGCGAGCCCGGCACTCTCGTATTCCGTCATGTCCGCGATCATTCCTTGCTGGCATGCGGCAGTCGAGCGGGCGGGCCGGGGAGTCGTGTTGATCACGATTGAACGGCCTCCGGGGTCACGCTAGACTCACGCCGTCTATGGACTCACGTGAAAGCACGAGAGGAGCGCATCATACACGTCAGTGGAAGAGGCGGCGGGGCGCGACCACCTCGGCACGCCATCCGGTGACACCACTGGCTCGCGGTGCGCGCCACGGCGCACCGGTCCGCATCCGGCGCGACCCGCAGGAATTCACAGGTTCCCGAAAAAAGGGATGAGGCATTTCCGACATCCGGGCGACCTGTCGGACAACAGCCTGCGCTAACTTTTGTCCATGCTTCAATCATCGCGAGATGCATTCGACGGGGCGGCATGGAACCGACCAGGTTGGCGTTGATTGAACATGAGCAATGACGGGCCGCCACGTCGACGACCGCTGCCGGTCGGGGGCGCGGAACGAATGCTTGACCGTCCCGCCCCGGCCAGGTTACCGTCCATTTTATGTGCTGGTCCGATTGAATTCTGTTGCCTAGCGCCGCGAGGCGCTGCATGAATCGGGCGAGGGTCGCGATATCGGCTCTTTGCATTAATGGGGGAAAAAATGGTCAGGATGCTTGTGCCCGCAGGGTCGCGTACGGAAGACCCGGATGACTGCGCGCCACACACCGCACAAAGGAGCAGGGCGGGCGCTCCGGCGGACACCGTCGAACAGGCGCTGCTCGAGGCTTACGCTCTGGTGGACTCGGTGGTGACCACCCACCAGTCCGCCGAGAGACAGCGTTCCCTCGTCATGGTCAGCGGGGGCGGCAGCACGTTCAAGGAGACCGCGGCGGGCCTGATCGGCAACGCCAAGTACGGCATCAGCGTCGCCCTGCTGCACGGGGGACCGAAGGCCGACGCGGTACTGGAAGCCGTCGCGGAGTCGAGCCGGCGGAACGAGGAGCGGCCGGCTCCCGTGGCCGTACGGTTCCTCTGCGGTCCTGACATGGCGGGCGTCTCCGCCGTGAGGGATCTGGCGGAGCGGATCGGCCGCGCGGAGGTGCGGGTCTCGGAGGGCGACCTGCAGGAGGCGCTGATCGTCGACGGGAGGACCGCGGTCACCTGGTCCAGTCAGTCCTCCACCGACGAATCGGCGACACTGGTCACGGACCCTGCCGCGGCCAAGGCGCTCGACCTGCTGTTCGCCAACGTGTGGCGCACGGGCCGTCCGACACCCGAGCACCTGCACATACGGGAGCGGCTGAGCAGCGAGGTCATGCGGCGCGTGCTGGGCTGTCTCACGGAGGGTCACACCGACGCCGTGGCGGCCAGCGAGATGGCGGTCTCGCTGCGGACCTACCGCCGCCACGTGGCGAAGCTCATGCGTGACATCGGCGCCGAGTCCAGGTTCCAGGCCGGGGTGCGCAGTGTCGAACTGGGCCTGCTGCCGCGCCAGCGCTGAGCCGCACAGGGGACTTACGGGGAGAGAACACTATGCAGGGACCGAAAGGGTCCGGCGCGACGTCGGACCGTCCTCCGGGTGCCGCGGGCGACCAGCGCAGACACACGCATGACGAAGTCGAACAGGAGTTGCTGGAACTGCGGGCGCTCATCGAGTCGACGGTGCTCAGACACCGCCGACGGCGTTCCAGCACCACCTTGGTGCAGGGACTGGGGCCGCAGGAGGTGTTACCCGCGATCAGCACCCTGGTCGGGGCCGCCTCGGCCGCGGTGGACGTGATACTGAGCACGGACGCGGACTTCTCACGCGGCACGTACGACGCGCTGCGCGCCGCGCTGGGAGCCCGCGGCGGGTCGCTGCGGGTGCGGCTGCTGTGCGATCCGGCCGCGGTGGACACGGGATTCGTACGCGAGGTCAGGGCCGCCGGCCACGAGTGGGAGGTCCGCACGGCCCCCATGCCGCCCCTTTGCGCGGTCATCGTCGACGGCTCCGTCACCCTGCTGAGCGTGGGTTCCCCGGGCACGTCCCGGGCCTCGCTCGTACGGGCCAGCACCGTGCTGCAGGCGGTGCGCAAGTTCTACTCCAACGTCTGGAACACGGCCACCATCCTGACCGAGCGCATCGACTTCGGTGACCAGGACAGGACCGACACCGTGCGACTGGTGCTGCAGCGGCTGCGCGACGGGGCCACCGACGAGGTCGCGGCCCGCGAACTCGGTGTCTCCGTCCGCACCTACCGGCGCTACGTGGCCGAGATCATGACGTTGCTGGGTGCCGAATCCCGCTTCCAGGCAGGCGTGTACGCGGCGGCTCTGGGGCTGCTGCCGCCCGCGACCCACTGACGGGCTGCCGGCGGCCGGGGCGGCCTTCCAGGCCGTTCCGCCGCCGGCCGCGCGCGCCGGGCGACGGCTGGCAGCAACCTGCCGCCGGCGTTGCCCGGCGGCGCCGGGTCGACGAGCCTCGGGGAAACGTCCGGTCCGGACCGGTTCGGACCGGGCGTCAGCGCCCAGAAGCAGCCGATCTTGGTTTGGGAGTTCGCCCATGGCCCCGCCCCCCGGTACCGGTGCAGGCCGGTGACATCCGACACGATGTCCGCCTTCCGGCGGCGGCTCGACACCCATGCGATCCTGCGGCAGCTGCGTGGCGGCCGGGGCCCGCGCTTCGGCTCCGCCGACCGGAGCACCGAGAAACGGCTCCGTGCCGGGCTCGAAGCGGTGGAGGAGGAACTCCGGCTCGTCGTCTCGCACCAGGGCGACCCCCGGATCGCCGAGCTCACCGGTCACGTCGCGGGCGCCGGCGGCAAGCGCCTCCGTCCTCTCCTGGTGCTGCTGGCCGCCGAGTTCGGCCAGTCGGGACGCAAGGGCGTCCTCGGCGTGGCGGTCGTCATGGAACTCATCCACATCGCGTCCCTCTATCACGACGACGTGATGGACGCTGCCGCGACGCGGCGCGGGGTGAGCAGCGCCAACGCCCGTTGGGGCAACCGGCAGGCGGTGCGCGGCGGTGACTGGCTGCTGGCCCGCGCCGCACAACTCGCCGCCGACGTCGGGGCCGACGCGGTACAGCACCATTCCCGGGTCGCTGTCCGCCTGGTCGAGGGACAGATGCGCGAACTAGTGGGTCCCGGGCCCGGCGAGAACCCGGTGGACTACTACTTCGAGGTCATCGCCGGCAAGACGGTCGAGCTGCTGGCCACTTCGCTGAGCCTGGGCGCCTTCTACGCGAACGCGCCCGCGGGACACGAAGCGGCCCTGCGCGAGTACGGGATGGGCCTCGGCGTCGCCTTCCAGATCGCCGACGACCTGATGGACCTGCTGTCACCCGCCGAGACCACCGGGAAGGAGCAGGGCATCGATCTGCGGGCCGGAGTCCTGAGCCTCCCGGTCCTGCTCGCCCGCGCCGACCGCTCCGCCGAGGGGGCCGAACTGCGCGCGCTGGTGGAGGCGGGACCGGTCACCGACCCGCGGGCGCACCGCCGGGCGCTGGAGCTGTTCCGGTGTTCCTCCGCCGTCGACCGGGCGAGCACACTCATGGAGGCACATGTCTCACGCGCCCGCGCCGCTCTCGCGTCACTGCCCCGTACGCCCGCGCGCAAGGCGCTCGACGTGCTGTGCGACATCGTGCTCGATCAGACGCGCCGGCCGGACCAGGAGCGACGTGACACCTGATCATCTGCTCACACCGTAGTCACGACTTCGGCGTTGCACCGGGCTCCACCCGCCGCTTCGCGTGAGGTGTCCGCGGTGCCGGGCACCGTCCGCGCGGCACCGCCCACCCCTTCCGACGTACTGTCTTCTTGGGAAGGGGTAGGACAGCGAATGAGAATGACCGGTGAGTACGTCGAGTTACAGCGCCGCTGCACGGCCATCCTGCGTGATCTCGGCATGCAGGGGTGCCATTCCTTCGAGGCGATCTGCGAGCGGGTGGAGGCCCTCAGAGGCCGCCGGCTCGTTCTCCGGGAGCTGCCCGAGCAGATCGCGGCCCTCGGCGTGTGCGGGCTCTGGCTGGGCACCGATGACGCCGACCACATACTCTTCGAGGCCCGGACCGCGCCCCTGCACCGGGAGCACATCATCCTGCACGAGATCGGCCACGTGCTCTGTGATCACCACCGGGGCACAGCCGCGGACGCGGACGAACTGGCCGGCTCGCTGCTCGGTGACCTGCAGCCGCATGCCGTCAAGCGGCTGATGGCGCGGACCAGTTACACGACACGTGAGGAACGCGAGGCCGAGATGATCGCCAGCCTGCTGCGCAGTACCGGGAAACGTCACACGGGTCCCCTGGGCAGACTCGGCGCCTACCTCGGGGTGACGGGCGACGACCGTGACTGAGCTGGCCCACGACGTCGGAGTGTGGAGTCTGCTGACCCTGTGGATCGCCCTCGTCTGGCGGGCCGGTGCCGCTCTGCGGCTGCCGAACCAGCGCGGACTGTGGTTCACGGTGCTCGCCGCCACCATCGCCGTCACCCTCTTCCAGCCGCGGATCGTGACCTGGCTGGCGGGCCTCGGTGCCGACATCCACACGATCTGCCTGACCCGCAATCTGATCGGCGTGCTGAGCGCGGGACTGGTGCTTCTCTTCATCGTCGACTCCACCCGGTCGCGGCACCTGCGGATCACCGTGATCACGCTCCTGCTGACGGCCTTGGGCTCGCTCCTCCTCATGGACCTGCTCGGTGTCGGCCGGTCACCGACGCCGGCCCAGGCACCGGCCACCTCGCTGTCCCTCTACTGGCTGGTCCTCGTGGTCTCGCATCTGGCCGGTGACGGCGTCGCCGTCCTGGTCTGCTGGCCCTACAGCCGGCGGACGCGGGACCGGGACCTCGTGTGGTCGCTGCGGCTGTTCGCGATGGGAAGCGTCCTCGCCCTGGTGTTCTGGTCCGGATACCTCGTCGCGCTCTTCCGGCACACCCAGGCCCCGTTGCCGTACCTGACCCTGATCATCAACCTGCACGGGTTCTTCCGCGCGGCCTCCCTGCTGGTGCCGACCGCGACCGCCCGCGTCCGCTCGATGCGGGCGTTGCACACGGTCTGGCGGCTGTGGCCGCTGTGGCGCGACCTCGTGGTCGCGGTGCCGCAGGTGGCCCTGGCCCGGCCTCGGCGCAGCCGGGTGCGGGAGGTGCTGCTGCGACGGGCTCCGCTGCCGCTGCAGGCCCACCGTCAGATCATCGAGACCTACGACGCGCTCCTGGAGTTGCAGCAGTACGTCCAGCCGGACACGTACGAGAGGGCACACCGGCGGGCCGAGGACGCGGGGTCGACCGGTGAGCGCCTCGTGGCGGCGGCGCTCTCCGGCGCGCTGCGCGAGGCGTGGCAGGCGAAGCTCGCGGGCGTGCCGCCGTCGGCCCCGTGCCCGTTGCCCGGCGTGGACGGTGGCAGCCCGGCGACGCTCCTCGCGATCGCCCGGGCGTGGACCTCCACGGACGACGCGCGACGTGACGTCACCCGGCCCGTCGTGAGCCCGAGTCCGTGACCGCCGGGGGCCGGTGGCGGGCGAGGTGACCGTCCGGCCCGCCGCCGGCCTCCACGAACCGCGTGATCCGACGGCACGGTTCGAGTGTCGTCAGGCCGTGCTGAGCATGCCTTCGCGCAGGCGGGTCAGGAGGCGGGTGATCAGACGC
>NZ_BMUE01000031.1 GCF_014650035.1 Streptomyces lucensis JCM 4490
CCTTGGCGTGCTGTGCCGCGGTCGCCTTCTCGCTGGGACCCGCCACGGCCTGCGCACGGATTGCCCGCAGCTCACGGGTGTGGCCGCGCAGTCCGTCCGCCTGCTCCGGCGCCGATTTCCGTGTAGGTGCCATGCCTCATCGTCGGCACCCGTTCTTAAGCGGAACTAACGACCTGGCGGCCTGCACGAAGGCTCCGCGCGTCCGGGCGCTTGCACGGCGGAGCGGCATCTGTAAGTATTTACTGCATGACAGGAAGCAGGGCCCGGCTGCTCACCGCAGCCGCCGAGGAGTTCGCCCAGTACGGCCTGAGAGGCACGCGCGTCCAAGCGATCGTCGACCGGGCCGGCGTCAACGAGCGCATGATCTATCACCACTTCGGCAGCAAGGAAGGCCTCTACAAGGCCGCCCTCGAGGACCAGATGGCGGCGCTGCACGACGCCTGGCACCCGGCACTCCAGCGGGCCGCGGCGCTTCCGCCGTACGAAGGCATGGCCATGGCGCTCACCGCCCTCGCCGAAGCCCTGAACCGTCAGCCGGCCCTGGTGGGCCTGTGGCTGCACGAGTCGCTGAACGACTGGCGGACCCTGCCCCAGCCGTCGGCGGACGCCCTCCCCTCCGAACTGCAGGAGCTGTACGAGCGCGGGCAGGAGGAAGGGGTGTTCCGCAAGGACTGCCCCTTCGAGATCGCGCACGGCGTCGCCATGAGCGCCCTCATCGGTGGCGCGATCCTCGGGCCCCGAGGGGACGCCGTGATGAGCCGCCAGACGGCCGGGATCGGCGTGGAGAAGACCCGGGAGCTGACACTGGGACAGCTCCTGGACGGCATGACCGGCCCCACGCAGGCCGTGTAGCACCCGAACCTCCCCGGTGACGCCGAGTCGCCGGGGCCGCGCCCCGCGAACGGACGCGGCCCCGGCGGCCCGGTAGTGCCCTGCTCGACTCCGGGTCCACGCGCCAGCGCTGCGCAGTAAACATTTACCGCACACTTTGGGATTTGAAGGAGACCGCTCGATGAGCGCCACCACAGAGGTCAAGGACCGGACAGGCGACGGCCTGCCGTCCGGGCTCGTCAGTCTCATGATCACGGTCGCACTCGGCTCGATCATGATGCAGATGGACGCGACCATGACCAACATCGCCTACAACACGTTACTCAAGGAGTTCGACACCTCGCTGCTCACCATCCAGTGGGTGACCACCGGGTACCTCCTGGCGATGGCAGCGGTCATGGCCCTGTCCGGCTGGGCCATGGAACGCTTCGGCGCGCGGGCCATGTGGACCACCAGTATCAGCCTCTTCCTCGTCGGGTCCGTGCTGTGCGGCGTCGCCTGGGACGCGCACAGCCTCATCGCGTTCCGCGTCGTCCAGGGCCTCGGCGGCGGCATGGTGCTGCCGCTCGGCATGGCGGTCCTCGCGCAGGAGGCGGGCCCCGCCCGGCTCGGCCGCGTCATGGGCGTGCTGGGCATCCCCTCCGCACTGGGGCCGGTACTCGGCCCGGTGGTGGGTGGCGCCATCGTCGACGACTGGAACTGGCGGTGGATCTTCTTCATCAACATCCCGGTGTGCATCGCCGCCCTGGTGATCGCCTGGCGGACGATGCCGGCCCGGCCGTCGCCCACCGCGGGACGCCTGGACGTGCTCGGCCTGCTGCTGCTCTCCCCCGCCTGCGCCGTGGTGGTGTTCGGCCTCACCCAGGCCAGCAAGTACGGGTCCTTCGCGGACCGTCACGTCATGATCCCGCTGGCCATCGGCCTCGCCCTGCTCGCCGCGTTCGCGGTGCACGCGCTGCGCACCGACAATCCCATCCTCGATCTGAGGCTGCTCAAGGTCCGCAGCTTCCTGTCCTCGTCGGCCGTCCTGTTCTTCGCGAGTGTGGCGCTGTTCGGCGCGGTGGGCGTGCTGCCGCTCTACTTCCAGCAGGTGCGCGGGCACAGCGCGCTGGAGGCCGGTCTGCTGCTCGCTCCGCAGGGCGTCGGCATGGCCGTCTCGCTGCTCGTCGTCGGCCGGCTCGCGGACCGGACCTCGCCGCGGCTGCTCGTCATCAGCGGGCTGACGCTCACCGCGGTCGGCGCCCTGGTGTGCACGCAACTCGCGGACGACACCAACGTCGCCCTCCTCGGCGTCGCGCTGGCGCTCTGCGGTGCCGGCACCGGCATGGTGATGGCGCCCGCGATGGCCGGGGCCATCCGCGACATCCCCGGGCCGGTGATCCCGCGGGCCAGTGCCGCCAACCGGATCATCATGCAGATCGGCTCCTCGTTCGGTTCGGCCGTGCTCATCCTCGTGGCGCAGAACCGCATGGACCACCTCATCAGGACGAGGAAGCTCACCCCCGACAGCCTGGCGGGCGCCTACGGCGTCACCTTCTGGTGGGTCATCGGCTTCGTCGTCGTGTCCGTGCTGCTGGCGCTGTTCATCCCGTCCGGCAAGCCGTCCCAGCAGCAACAGGCCGGGCAGGCTTCCGTCCCTGCCCTCTGACCGGAAGGGAGGGGTGTCGAATCCCCCGTCGCGCCCCTCCCTTCCTTCCCACCACGCCACTCCCTCCGCCGCACCGGCTGTCGTCTCCGGTACGCGGGGGGAAGTCGGCGCGGTGAACGGGGGTGGAGGAGCCGGAGCCTCATGGACGCGGGGACGTGGCGACTCGGAAGGCCGGGACATGAGCGGGCCCGGCGGTCATCTGTCGGAACCGACGGCAGGCACCGCCATCAGCCGGTTGTCCCCGGCGAGTATGGCGCGCTGCAGCTCCTGCAGCGCGCGGCCCGGTTCCAGACCCAGCTCGTCCTTCAGCGTCCGGCGCGCCGACTGGTAGACCTTGAGCGCGTCGGCCTGCCGTTCGGACCGGTACAGCGCCAGCATCAGCTGGCGGTAGAAGGTCTCCCGCATCGGGTTCTCGGCCGTGAGGGCGTAGAGCGTCCCCACGGTCTCGCGGTGGCGTCCGACGTGGAGCCGGCAGTCGGCGAGCATCTCCTGGCACTCCAGGCGGGTCTCGGTGAGCCAGGTGGAGAATCCGTCGATGATCGGGCCGTTGGTGTCCCGGCCGTTGCCGCCGGGGCCCGTGAGCGGCCCCCGCCACAGGTCGAGGGCCCCCTCGAAGCACCGGGTGGCCTCCTCGTACCGGCCCTGCCTGAGCAGCATCCGCCCCTCCTCGACCCGCTGGGGGAAGACGTGGGCGTCTATCTCGTCGTCGCCGATGTGCAGCACGTATCCCGGTGCGCGGGTCTCCACCGGACTGCCCGACCGGCCAGGGCGCTTGAGGAACTTGCGCAGTTGGGAGATGTAGACGTGCAGCCCCGCGGTGGCCCGGCGGGGCAGGTCCTCGCCCCAAATCTCCGTCATGAGCTGCTCCGAGGAGACCACCTGCTCGGCCCGGATGAGCAGGACCGAGAAGAGGATCTCCACCTTGCGCGCGTTCACGAAGGAGCAGCGGTTCCCGTCCACGACGCGGAGCGGACCGAGCATCTCGTACCTCATCGTCCGTTGCCTCCAAGCGTTTCCATCGGACGGGCCACGCGCTCCAGAACCCGGGAGACGGCGTCCGCCACGCCTTGCCGGTGGGCGTCCAGATAGAAGTGGCCACCGGCGAAGTCCCGCAACTCGAAAGCTCCGCTGGTGTGTTGCTTCCATGCGGCGGCCTCGTCGAGGGTGGTCTGCGGGTCCCGGTCGCCGACCAGGGCGGTGATGGGACACGTCAGGGGCGGCACCGGAGTCCACCGGTATCCCTCGATGGCGCGGTAGTCGTTGCGGACGACCGGAAGGATCGTCTCCAGCAGCTCCGGGTCGTCGAGGAAGGCGGGGTCGGTGCCGCCGACCCGGCGCAGTTCCTCGACCAGCTCCGTGTCGGTGCGCAGATGAACCGTTCCCCCGCGGAACCGGGAAGGCGCCCGGCGTCCGGAGACGAGCAGCCAGCGTGGTTCGCCGGCAGGACGCCGGGCGCCGAGGCGGCGCGCCACTTCGTAGGCCAGGGTCGCGCCCATGCTGTGTCCGAAGAGGACGAGCGGGCGATCGGCCAATGGCTCCAGGGCGGTGGCGGCCTGGTCGGCGAGGAGGGAGAGGCTGTCGACGAGTGGTTCCCTGCGCCGGTCCTGCCGGCCCGGGTACTGCACGGCGAGCACCTCGGCCGCCGGTGTCAGTGAGGGTGAGTGGGCGAGGGGGTGGTAGTAGGTGGCCGAGCCACCCGCGTGCGGGAAGCACACGAGCCGGACCGCGGCGTCCGGGCGGGGCCGGAGGCGCCGGATCCACGAATTCGTCACGTCAGGGGTAGGAGACAACTCTTATCCCTTCGTCAGAAGCGCATGACAACGATGCCGCCCCTTCGTTCGGCGGCATCTTCCGGAGAAGACGGCCGGGGGCGACCGCTGTGAGTGGACTCCGTCGACCACACGCGGTGCGTCGCGCTCCTCATGCCCCCGGTTCGGCGAGTGGCCCGCTCCCGCGGTCGCCCGTCGCCTCTCTGCGGTAAATACTTACAGAACGACGACCTTGAACACAACAACCATTCCCCTCTCCCGGACTTGGCGTGACTCTTCGGCCATCCATGAGGGCCGGCCCCACGCACACCCGCTCGGATCGCCGAAAACGCGGGCGCGGGGCCGGCGCGGACCGGCCGGACGCGAGTACCGGGCGGCGCATCGGAACAGCGCACAGCCCGAGCCGGTGTGTGAACAATCCGCCATAAGCCCCCGCCACTCATGCGTTTGATTCCTACATGATGATGCACAGGGCGGAGATCAATGAGCAACAGCCCTCACCCGCGACGAGTCGGAATGGGGCGCTCCAGTTTCGTGCGAAATACGTTGCCTAGCTGGGCGTCACAGGGTGACCAGGGGCTTGTGAATTGATTGACCGTCATTTAACGCGATACCAAGATTTTACTCTCCGGGACTGCTCCAGTCCTGGCAGCCGCCCGCCCGCGGCAGCGTCGGCCATGAGAACATACTGGTCAGGGCCGGGTACGTCGATCCTGAGCCATCGCGTCACCCGTCTCGCGATCCCCTGCCGGAAAGCGATGAATTCCGGCCGCCGCACGCTGGTCCGCGCGGCGTCAAGGGCACCGATAAGGCGGACCCGGCATTTGAAACGGGAATCCTTTCTGTTTTCCGCGTTCACGCCACGAAAGGTGGCTTGAAAAGTGCCCGGTAAAAAGGCCGTTCGACCGGTTCTTCAGAACGTCCACGGGCCGTGGGCGCGGCAGCGATGCCGCGCCCACGGCCCGTGGACTTCGATTCAGGCCGGCAGGGCCGCACGCGCGCGCAGCGGCTCCCACCAGGCGCGGTTGTCGCGATACCAGGCCACCACGCCGGCCAGGCCCTCCTCCAGCGGGATCCGCGGCACGAACCCCAGCTCCTCACGGATTTTGGCGGTGTCCACGGAGTACCGTTCGTCGTGGGCCGTCCGGTCGGGTACCTGGCGCACCCGGCTCCAGTCGGCTCCGCAGAGCGCCAGCAGACGTTCCGTCAGTTCCCGGTTGGTCAGCCCGGTCCCGGCGCTGATGTTGTAGATCTCCCCCGCGCGCCCGTCGGTGAGCACCAGCTGCAGGGCACGGCAGTGGTCCTCGACGTGCAGCCACTCGCGCACGTGGTGACCGTCCCCGTACAGGGGTACGTCGAGGCCGTCCAGCAGGTTGGTCACGAACAGCGGGATGAGTTTCTCGATGAACTGGTGGCTGCCGTAGTTGTTGGAGCACCGCGTGACGGACACGTCGACGCCGCCGCTGCGCCAGTAGGCGCGGGCCATCATGTCGCTCGCCGCCTTGGAGGCCGCGTACGGCGAGTTGGGTTCGAGGAGGGTGTCCTCGGTCCAGGAGCCGTGCCGCAGCGAGCCGTAGACCTCGTCGGTGGAGACGTGCAGGAAGCGCGGGACGCCGGCGCGTGCGCAGGCGTCCAGCAGGATCTGGGTGCCGAGCACGTTCGTGCGCACGAAGGGCGTGCCGTCGGCGAGCGAGCGGTCCACGTGCGACTCGGCGGCGAAGTGCACCACCGCGTCGTGTCCGGGCAGCAGCTCCGCCAGCAGGCCCGCGTCGCAGACGTCGCCCCGCACGAAGGTCAGCCGGTGGTCGTCCAGGGGAAGGCCGTGGGGATCGGCCGCGTAGGTGAGCTTGTCCAGAACGGTGACCTCGCAGCCGGCGGTGCCCGGATAACGGCCGGCGAGGAGGGCGCGCACGTAGTGGCCGCCGATGAATCCGGCGCCGCCGGTGACGAAGTACTTCATGGCCCTGAGCCCTTCACGCGGGGATCTCGATACGGCAGTCGTCTCCGACCATCAGCCGGTGCCTGGGCAGGGAGTCGGCGCACAGGCGCACCTCGCCGCCCTTCCCGACGATGGAGTCGTGCAGTGTACGGACTCCGTGGACGGCGGCGTGGTCGAGGATGATGGACGACTCCACGCCCGCGTCCTGCAGTCGGCAGCCCCGGCCGAGCGAGCTGAACGCGCCCACGTAGCTGTCCTCGACGATGCTCCCGGCACCGATGACCGTCGGACCGACGAGGACCGAGCGCTCGATGCGCGCGCCCGCCTCGACCACGACGGGCCCGTACACCCTGCTGAGCGTGTCGACGGTGCCCTGGACGCCGGGTTCGACGGCCTCCAGCAGGACGCGGTTGCAGTCGAGGAGGTCGTGCAGGGTTCCGGTGTCCTTCCAGAACCCCGGGTAGACCGTGCCGCGCACGTCGCGGTCGTGGCTCACCAGCCACTGGACCGCGTCCGTGATCTCCAGCTCGCCCCGCCAGCTGGGCTTGGTGTTGCGCACGGCCTCGTGGATCTCCGGGGTGAAGCAGAAGGCGCCGGTGACGGCGAGGTCGCTGCGGGGCCGGGCGGGCTTCTCCTCCAGGGCGGTGATCCGGTCCCGGCCGTCCAGTTCGGCGATGCCGTACGCGCTGGGGTTGGAGACCTTCGACAGCAGCAGCTGGGCCGTGGGCCGGTTCCGGCGGAAGGCCTCCAGTTCCTCGCTGATGCCGGAGGCGAAGATGTTGTCGCCCAGGTACATCACGAAGTCGTCGTCGGCGAGGAAGTCGCGGGCGATCAGGACACAGTGCGCCAGGCCCCGCGGGGAGTCCTGCGGCAGGTAGGTGACGGCCATGCCGAAGCGTGAACCGTCGCCCACCGCGGCGGGGATGGTGGTGTTCCCGGCGTTGACGATGATGCCGGTCTCGGTGACGCCGGCGTCGGCGAGTGCCTCAAGGGCGTGGAAGAGCACGGGCTTGTTGGCGACGGGCACCAGTTGCTTGGGCATGCTGTGGCTGAGCGGACGCAACCGCGATCCGGTGCCGCCCGACAGGACGAGGGATTTCATCGGGGTCTCTCACACCAATCCTTCTCAGACGGGACGTTGCGGGCCGGGGCGGGCCGGTCGTGATGTCCCGCCCGCCGGGCTCCGTGCCGTGGCCGCGGGCATGCGCGGGGCGGCTCACGTGCGTGCGGCCACCAGGTCCGCGATCACCCGGGCGGCCTGCGCGGGGGTGGCCTGGGCGGCGTTCTCGTCGCGCAGCTTGCGCGCGGCCTCGGTCCAGTGGCCTTCGGTGAGCAGGTCCTCGACGGCCGTACGGATCCGGGCGGGATCCGTCTGCGGGCCGCGGATCAGGATGCCGGCCCCGACGGCGGCCACGGTCTCCGCGTTGCGCAGCTGGCCCGGCTCCTGGGGCAGCATCACCTGCGGCACGCCGGCGGCGGCGACCGTCAGCATGGTGCCGGCGCCGGCGTGGTCGACGACGGCGGAGCAGGTGGCGGCGAGCAGGTTGAGCGGCAGGCCCTCCTCGACGCGGACGCCCGCCGGGACCGGGCCGAGGTGGTCGCGGTCCTGGGCCGCGGCGGTGACCACCAGGTCGGCGTCGAGGCCGTCCAGGGCCTCGACCACCGTGGCCAGCGGCGCCTTCTGGCCGGCGAGATGGGCGAAGTTGGAGACGCTCCACGACACGCCGACGCGCGGGCGCCGGGGCGGTGTGCGCAGCCAGTCGGGGATCACCGCGGAACCGTTGTACGGCACGAAGCGGGTGACCAGCCGGTGGGGCAGCTCGTGCACGTGCAGGCTCGGCGGGCACGGGTCGACCGTGAGCGCCCCGGCGACGGGGCGCGGCGGCACGCCGAACCTCTCGTACAGCGCCCGCAGTTCTCCGGGCCAGGTCTCCACGGGTGCGCCGTGCCCCGGGAAGCGGGCCATGGCCGGAAGCTGCGGCCCCCACGCCTGGTAGACGAGGGGGACGTCCAGTACGCCGGCGAGGAGCGGTCCGGCCAGCGCCACCACGTCGCCGACGATCACGTCCGGGCGCCAGTGCCCGGCGAACGCGACGAGTTCGCCGGCCATCGCGGCGGCCGCGCCGGTGTGGGCGGCGTTGCGCGCCGCGACGAACCGGCGGCGCACGTCCTCGGGGATGGCGGTCATCTCCCCGAAGCCGGCGAGGCTGCGGCCGGTCTCCCGGCGCAGCTCCTGCTGGGCCTCGCCGAGACCGCCGAGCAGGTCGAAGGAGGCGCCCACCGGGCAGATCTGCATGCCCGACCGCACCACGGCGTCCGCCACCGCGGGCTGGGCCGCGACGCACACCTCGTGACCGGCGGCCCGCAGGGCCCACGCCAGCGGCACCATCGGATAGTAGTGGCTGGCCGCGGCCAGGGGGATGAACAGCACGCGCATGGGTTTCTCCGTGTCCCCGCCGGTGGCCGGCGCCGGATGATGCCCCGCCCGTGGCCTGCGGGCGCACGAGGGGAGGAGGGCCGAGCGGGCTCCATACGATCCGCGGGAACTGAACCTGCGCCAAAGCACGGCTAATCCGGGGCGCGAGGGCGGCCGCTCCAAGACGTGCCCTAGAGCGTTTTTAGCGGCGCTGCGGACCATGCGGGGAACCGACAGCCCCGAGAGAGAGCGGAAGACCCCGATGACTTCAGACGTCGTGGTGGTCGGCGGTGGCCCGACGGGGCTGATGCTGGCCTACGAGCTGGCTCTGGCCGGTGTGCGCCCCATCGTCCTCGAGCAGCACAGCGAGCCGCGGACCGAGCCGAAGGCCAACGGGCTGGTCGGCCGGATCGTACAGCTGCTGGACTACCGGGGGCTGCTCGACCGTTTCGCGGAGGGGTCCCGGCACGTGGGCCCGGCCCCCTCGTTCTACTTCGGCGCGGTCCCGCTGAACCTGTCGGCCCTGGAGCACAATCCGCTGCACCTGCTGGTGATCCCGCAGCCCCGCCTGGAGGGCCTGCTGGCCGAGGACGCCGTCGCGCTGGGTGCCGAGATCCGCCGCGGGCAACGCGTCGTGGCCCTCTCGCAGGACGACCAGGGGGTGACCCTGGAGATCCAGGGCCCCGGCGGCGGCGGGGTGCTGCGCGCCGCCTACGTGGTCGGCTGCGACGGCGCGCACAGCACCGTGCGCAAACAGGCGGGCATCGGTTTCCCGGGCTCCACCGGTTCGCTGGTGACCCGCATCGGGCACGTCTCACTGCCCGCCTCACTGCTCGTGCCGGAGACCGGGGAGGTGCAGGTGCCGGGCGCCGGACGGCTGCGCCTGGGCTGGACGTACACGGAGCGCGGCAAGATCGGGCTGATGTCGTTCAAGCCCGGCGTGCACGTGGTGACGGCCGCCGAGAACGACCGGCTGCCCGTGGATTCCGGCGCCCCGATGACGCTGGGCGAGCTGCGCTCCAGCGTCCGCCGGATCCTCGGCACGGACCTGCCGATGAGCGATCCGTCCTGGCTGTCGCGGACGGTGGCCAGCAGCCGGCTGGCCGACCGCTACCGGGCCGGCCGGGTCATGGTGGCCGGGGACGCGGCCCATCTGTTCCCGGCGGGTGGTTCGGCGCTGAACACCGGCATGCTGGACGCGGTGAACCTGGGCTGGAAGCTGGCCGCGCAGGTGAACGGCACGGCACCCGCCGGCCTGCTGGAGACGTACCACGACGAGCGGCACGCCGTGGGCGAGCAGGTGCTGGCCCACACCAGGGCACAGTCCGTCCTGATGGCCGTCGGGGAGGAGTCCGCGGTCCTGCGCGATCTGTTCGAGGAGGTCCTGAGCCTGCCCCAGGCGCTCCAGCACATCGCTGGGCGGCTGCACGGCGAGGACGTCCGGTACGGGGGCCAGGCGCTCGGTGGTGAGGTCCACCCGCTGCTCGGCCGGTGGGCGCCCGACCTCGCGCTGCGCACCACGCAGGGGCCGACTCGCCTCGCCGAACTGCTGCGCGCCGGCCGTCCCGTGCTGCTCGACCTCGCCGGGGACACGGCTCTGCAGGACATCGTGACCGAGGGCTGGAAGGACCGTGTGGACGTGGTCGCCGCGCTCAGCGGGCAGCCCGCGCCGCCGGCCGACGCGCTGCTGATCCGGCCCGACGGTCATGTGGCGTGGGCGATGTCCGCCCGGCAGGCCCCACCGGACCCTCGCCAGGACCTGCGGTCCGCGTTGACGACGTGGTTCGGTGCCGCGTCCAGGGCGCTTTAGCCGCCGCAAAGGGCACGGTTAGGTCTTTTCGTTTGGATCAGGCCGGGTCGGGCCGAGTCAGACCGGATCGGGCCGGGCCGGGGCGGTCGGAAGGCGGGCCGCGAGTACGGCTCCATCGGGCCGGATCGGCCGGATCGGCCGGATCGGCCGAGAGGGTTCGAGGGGGTCCGGGCCCGTCAGTGAGCGGTGGGAACGATCAGGACCGGTGCGGCCGGCACGCGCCAGCCCTCCGTCCGAGTGGAACCGGCAGGCACACGGGGACAGAAAAGGTGGCGCACACAGCGATGTCGAGCCTCGACACTCCCGCGTCGTCCGACGCGGACGAACTCTCCCGTTCCATCGCGGTCGTCGGACTGGCCTGCCGACTTCCCCAGACGTCCGGCCCGGAGTCGTTCTGGCGGCTGCTGTCGTCGGGGTCCAGCGCCGTCACACGCACCCTGGGGGCTCGCTGGGCCCGTGAGACCGGGCTCGCGCCCGGCACCGAGGCGGCGGCCGCCGCGGGCATCGAACACGGTGGCGTCCTGGACGATGTGGACGCCTTCGACGCCGGGTTCTTCAGCATCTCGCCGCGCGAGGCGACGGAGATGGATCCGCAGCAGCGGCTGATGCTCGAACTGAGCTGGGAGGCCCTGGAGGACGCGGCCATCGTGCCCGGCACGCTGCGTTCCGGGGCCGGCGGGGTCTTCGTCGGAGCCATCGGTGACGACTACGCGGGCCTGCTCTCACGTCACCGCCGCGGGAAGTTCACCCCGCACACGCTGCCCGGAACCAGCCGGGGACTGCTGGCCAACCGCGTCTCGTACGCGCTCGGCCTGCGCGGCCCCAGCTTCACGGTGGACGCCGCCCAGTCGTCGTCGCTGGTAGCCGTCCATCTGGCCTGCGAGAGCCTGCGTGCCGGCGAGTCCGACCTGGCCCTCGCCGGGGGCGTCAACCTCATCATCGGCCCGGAGAGCACCGCCCGCGCGGCCGGCTTCGGCGCCTTGTCGCCGGACGGGCGGTGCTACACGTTCGACGCCCGCGCCAACGGCTACGTACGCGGTGAGGGCGGCGCGGTGGTGGTGCTCAAGCCGCTGTCGAGCGCGCTGTCCGACGGCGACCGGGTCTACTGCGTGATCCGGGGCAGCGCGGTCAACAACGACGGCGCGTCCGGGGCGCTGACCGTGCCCAGCAGCCGGGCCCAGGAGGACGTGCTGCGCACCGCCTGCCGACGTGCCGGGATCGCCCCGGACGAGGTGCAGTACGTGGAACTGCACGGCACCGGGACCCGGGTCGGCGACCCCGTCGAGGCGGCGGCGCTGGGCTCCGTGCACGGCGCCGGCCGCACCCGGCGGAACGCGCTGCGGGTGGGTTCCGTGAAGACCAACGTCGGTCATCTGGAGGGCGCGGCGGGTGTCACCGGCCTGGTGAAGACGGTGCTGAGCATCGCGCACCGGCGTCTGGCGCCCTCCCTCAACTTCCGTTCGCCGCACCCCGCCATCGACCTCGACGGGCTCGGTCTGCACGTGCAGACGGAGTCGGGTCCGTGGCCCGCGCCCGAACGGCCGCTCGTCGCCGGAGTCAGCTCCTTCGGCATGGGCGGCACCAACTGCCACGTCGTCCTCGCCGAGACGCCGCAGGCGGGGCGCACGGCCCCGGAACCGGAGCACGGGGCACCGGCGGAGCGCGGGGTGCCGGAAGCGGAGCGCGGGGTGCCGGAAACCGGGGACGGTCCGACCGCGCGGGTCCCCGACGGGGGCTCCGGAACCGGCGGTTCGGGCCCGTCCGTGGAGGAACCGGGAGTTCCCCTGCCCTGGCTGGTCTCCGCCCGTGACGCCGCCGCCTTGCGCGGGCAGGCGGCGGCCCTGGAGACCTGGGTGTGCGAGCGGCCCGATGACCGGCCCGCCGACATCGGCTGGTCCCTCGCCTCTACGCGCACCGCCTTCGAGCACCGTGCCGTCGTACTGGGCCACGACCGCGAGGGCCTGCTGCGCGGCCTGCGCGACCTCGCCGAAGGCATTCCCGCGGCGGGCGTCGTGCGGGGACGTACCGCCGGGGCCGGCGGCCTGGCCGCACTGTTCACGGGGCAGGGCAGTCAGTACCCGGGCATGGGCAGCGGGCTGCACGCCGCGTATCCCGCGTTCGCCCAGGCCTTCGACGACGTGTGCGACCACCTGGATCCGCTGCTGGAGCTTCCTCTCAAGCAGGTGGTGTTCGCACGGGAGGGCAGCGCCGGTGCCGGCCTGCTCGACCGGACCGCCCATACGCAGGCCGCCCTGTTCGCGGTCGAGACCGCGCTGTTCCGGCTCTTCCAGCACTGGGGGGTGACCCCGGACATCGTGCTGGGCCACTCCATCGGCGAGCTGACCGCCGCCCATGTCGCCGGGGTGCTGTCCCTGCCCGACGCGGCAGCGCTGGTCGCGGCGCGCGGCCGGCTGATGGAGGCGCTCGCGGAGGGCGGCGCCATGGCCGCCGTCGAGGCGTCCGAGGAGGAGGTCGCACAGAGCATCGCCGGCCGGATCGGCGGGGTCGCGATCGCAGCGGTCAACGGCCCCCGCTCCGTGGTGATCTCCGGCGACGAGGAGCCGGTGACGGGGCTGGCCGTCCACTGGCGGGGCGAGGGCCGGAAGGTGCGGCGGCTGCGGGTGAGTCACGCGTTCCACTCCGCGCGCATGGAGCCGATGCTGGCGGAGTTCGAGCGGATCGCGCGCGGACTGGGCTATGCGGCGCCGCGCATACCCGTCGTCTCCAATCTCACGGGACGGCCGGCGGCAGCGGGTCAGGTGGACTCACCCGAGTACTGGGTGCGTCATGTACGCGAGGCGGTCCGTTTCCACGACGGCGTCCTGGCCCTGCGCGAACACGGCGCGACGGCCTTTCTGGAGCTGGGCCCGGGTGGCGTCCTCACCGGTATGGCCGGGGAGTGCCTGGCCGGCGCGGACGGTACGGCCGGTGCTGATACGGACGGTGCCGGCACGGACGGTACGGACGGTGCCGGCCCGCTGCTCGCGGCGACCGTGCGGCCGGGCCGGTCGGAACCGGAGGCGGTCCTCACCGCGCTCGCCCGGCTCCATGCGCACGGGGTGCCGGTGGACTGGCAGCCCGTCCTCGCGCCGTGGGAGCCGCGCCGGGTCCCGTTGCCGACGTACGCCTTCCAGCGGCGCCGGTACTGGCCGCGGGTGCGGGGGGATGAGGGTGGCGGGGCCGGGACCGTGAACGCGGAGCCCGGTGACGCCGGGACCGTGAACGCGCCGACCGGTGACGCCGGGCCCCCCGGCCCGGAGGCGGGCGGCGCCGGGGCCGCCGTCGCGGAGTCCGACGACGTCGGGTCTCCCGACGCGCGGTCCGGTGGCGCGGACGGACCGGGTGCCTGGCGCCGGCAGGTCGCGGGACTGTCCCGGTCCGAGCGCGAGCGTACCCTCCACGAACTGGTGCGGACCCAGGTCGCGATCGCGCTGGGGCACTTGACCTCCGACGCGGTCGACACCGACCGTTCCTTCAGGGATCTCGGTTTCGACTCGGCGTCCGCGGTGGAGCTGCGCGACCGGCTCGGCGCGGTCACCGGCCTAAGCCTGCCCGCCGCCCTGCTCTACAACCATCCCACGCCCCGTGCGCTGGTCGACCGGTTGCAGGCCGGACTCGACGCCTCCGGCGCGGCGCCCGCCGCCGCACGCCCGGTGTCCGCGGCGGTGGCCGACGATCCGGTCGTCGTGGTCGGCATGGCGTGCCGCTTCCCCGGCGGTGCGGACTCGCCCGAACGGCTGTGGGAGCTGGTCGCACAGGGCCGGGACGCGATCGGGCCGCTGCCCGACAACCGGGGCTGGGATCTGGACGCGCTCTACGACCCCGACCCGGAGACGCCTGGCACCTCCTACGTCCGGCAGGGCGGCTTCCTCTACGACGCCGACCTGTTCGACCCCGGCTTCTTCGGCATCAGCCCGCGCGAGGCCGCCGCGATGGACCCGCAGCAGCGGCTGCTCCTGGAGACGTCGTGGGAGGCGCTGGAACGCGCGGGCATCGACCCGCGGGCCCTGGCGGGCACGGCGGCCGGGGTCTTCGTCGGCGCCACCGCCCAGGAGTACGGGCCGCGCCTGTCCGAGGGCGCCGAAGGGCTGGACGGCTACCTGCTCACCGGCACCACCCCCAGTGTCACCTCGGGCCGGATCGCCTACACCCTCGGGCTGCGCGGCCCCGCCGTCACGGTGGACACCGCGTGCTCGTCGTCGTTGACCGCGCTGCACCTGGCGGCCCAGGCCCTGCGGCACGGCGAGTGCTCGCTGGTGCTGGCCGGCGGGGTGACGGTGATGGCCGGACCGGGCATGTTCGTGGAGTTCAGCCGCCAGCGCGGGCTGTCCCGCGACGGACGGTGCAAGGCGTTCGCGGCGTCGGCCGACGGCACCGGCTGGGCCGAGGGCGCGGGCATGGTGGTGCTGGAGCGGCTCTCCGACGCGCGGCGCCACGGCCACCGCGTCCTCGCCGTCGTCCGCGGTTCGGCGGTCAATCAGGACGGGGCGAGCAACGGTCTGGCGGCGCCGAACGGTCCGGCCCAGGAGGAGGTGATCCGGCAGGCGCTGGCGGCCGGTGGCCTGGCCTTCGACGAGATCGACGTGGTGGAGGCCCACGGCACCGGGACGAAGCTGGGCGACCCCATCGAGGCGGGGGCCCTGCTGGCCACGTACGGTCACGGCCGCGCACCCGAACGCCCCTTGTGGCTGGGGTCGTTGAAGTCCAACATCGGGCACGCCCAGGCGGCGGCAGGTGTCGGCGGCTTCATCAAGATGGTCATGGCCCTGCGCCACGGCGTCCTGCCCGGGACCCTGCATGCCGACGAACCCACACCGCACGTCGACTGGTCGGCGGGCGCGGTCCGGCTGCTCACCGAGGCCCGCCCGTGGCCGGAGAGCGAGCGCCCGCGCAGGGCGGCGGTGTCCTCGTTCGGCATCAGCGGCACCAACGCCCATCTCGTGCTGGAGCAGGCGCCGCCGGTGCGGGATGCGCAGGACGCCGGGCCCGCGTCCGGGCCCGCGGACGTTCGGACGGAGCAGCGCGAGGGCGCGGGAGCCGAACCGCCCCCGGCCCGGGTGTGGGCCTGGCCGGTGTCGGCGCGGTCCGGGCAGGCCCTGGCCGCGCAGGCCGAGCGGCTGCTCGAGCTGCTGACGTCGGTCCCGGAGGTCTCCCCCGCCGACGTCGGCCTCTCGCTCGCGACCACGCGCACGGCGTTCGAGGAGCGCGCCGTCGTCGTGGCCGCGGACCGCGCCGGGCTACTGGACGCCCTCGACGCGCTCGCCCGCGGCGAATCGGCACCCGGGGTCGTGCGCGGCCGGGCACGCGCGCTGGGCGGGACCGTGTTCGTCTTCCCCGGCCAGGGCTCCCAGTGGGCCGGCATGGCCGTCGAACTCCTCGACTCCGCACCGGTTTTCGCCGGGCGGATCGAGGAGTGCGCGGCGGCGTTGTCGGCGTACGTCGACTGGTCGCTCGTCGACGTGCTGCGTGGCCGCGAGGGGGCTCCGCGCCTGGATCGCGTCGACGTGGTGCAGCCCGTGCTGTTCGCCGTGATGGTGTCCCTCGCCGAGCTGTGGCGTTCCTTCGGTGTGCTGCCCGACGCCGTCGTCGGCCACTCCCAGGGTGAGATCGCCGCGGCCTGTGTCGCCGGAGCGCTGACACTCGACGACGCCTGCCGTGTCGTCGCGCTGCGCAGCCAGGCTCTGGTCGCCCTCGCCGGGACCGGCGGCATGGTCTCCGTGCCGCTGCCGGCCGCCGAGGTGCGCACCCGCCTCGCCGGCCGGCGGGGCCGCCTGGGCGTCGCGACCGTGAACGGACCCGCCTCCACCGTCGTCTCGGGTGACCCCGAGGCCCTGGACGAACTGCTCGCGGAGTGCGCGGCGGACGGGGTGCGGGCGCGCCGGATCCCCGTCGACTACGCCTCGCACTCGCACCATGTGGAGGCCATCCGGGAGCGTCTCGCGGACCTGCTGTCCGGGATCGCACCACGCGCCTGCGACGTCGCCTTCTATTCCACGGTGTACGGGGAACCGGTCGACACGAGCGGACTGGACGCGGACTACTGGTACCGCAATCTGCGCGAGACCGTGGAGTTCGAGCGTGCCACCCGGGCCCTGTTGCGCGACGGGTACGGGGTGTTCGTGGAGTCGAGCCCGCATCCCGTGCTCACGGTGGGCGTCCAGGAGACCGCCGACGCCGTCGCGAGCGACCGGGAGGCCGGTGAGGCGGCTTCGCCGGCCGTGGTGACGGGCTCGCTGCGCAGGGACGAGGGCGGCCTGCGGCGGCTGTTCGCGTCGCTCGCCGAGGTGCATGTCAACGGCACGGACGTGCGCTGGCGCACCGCCTGCGACGCGGCGGCCCGCACGGTCGATCTGCCCACCTACGCCTTCCGCCGCGAACGGCACTGGCTCACCGCTCCGGCGGCGGCCGGTTCCGTGGCGGGCCTCGGCCTGTCCGACCCCGGTCACCCGCTGCTCTCTGCCGCGGTGGAGCTCGCCGAGGAGGAACGGCTCGTGCTGACCGGGCGCCTCTCCCGCCGGACCCACCCCTGGTTCGAGGACCACGCGGTGTCCGGAACCGTGGTCGTCCCCGGCACCGCCATCGTCGAACTCGCGCTGTGCGCCGCCGGGCACGCCGGCTGCGACCGCCTCGACGATCTCACGCTGGAGAGCCCGCTGGTGCTGCCCGAGCGCGGGGAGGTCCGGATGCAGGTAGTGGTGGGCCCGCCGGACGCGTCCGGGTCCGGGCGGCGTCCGGTCACGGTGCACGCACGGCCGGAGTCCTCCGCCGCCGAGGAGGAGGAGCCTGGGTGGATCCGGCACGCGACCGGCTCGCTCGTCGTGGGTGAGGAGCGGCCGCCGGAGCCCGGTGAGGCCTGGCCCCCGCCCGGTGCGACTCCCGTCGCGGTCGACGAGCTGTACGAACGGCTGCTGGACGAAGGTTACGAGTACGGGCCCGCGTTCCAGGGGCTGCGGGCCGTCTGGCGCCACGGCGACACCGTGTACGCGGAGGTGGCGTTGCCCGACGAACAGCGCGTGGACGCGGCGAAGTTCGTCCTCCACCCCGCGCTGCTCGATGCCGCGCTCCACGCGCTGGCCGTGGCCGGCGGCCCGCTCCGCGCGGACGACGCGGGCCGGCTGAGTCTGCCCTTCGCCTGGAGCGACGTCACCGTGCACGCGACCGGCTCACAGGCCGTACGGGTCCGCTGGTCGGCGACCGGACAGGACACGGTGACGCTCGCCCTGGCCACCCCCTCGGGGGTGCCCGTCGCGACGGTCGGTTCCCTGGTTCTGCGGCCTGCCGCCGTGGACCGGCTCGGCGAAGGCCCGGGCACGCGGCTCGCGGCCCTGCACCGGACGGTCTGGGCACCGGTGGACGGCACCGCCGGGCCGCTCGCAGCGCGGGACGTCGCGTTCGCCGAGGGTCCGGCGGAACTGGCCGCCCTCCTCACCGCCGTCACCGCCGCCGTGGAAGAGGGCGGGACGACGCCGGCGTACGTCTTCGTCCCCGTGTCCGGGGCCGGCTCGGACGGCGAGGGCGCCGGGACGCGGGCCCACGCCGTCGCCTCCCCGGTGACGTCACCGCCGGACGCGGAGGGTGCGGCCCTACCGGCGTACGCCTGCGTCTCCGCGTCCGGTGAAGTCTCCGCGTCCGGCGAACCGCCGGCCTTCGACGCGCGGACGGTCGCGGAGCGGTCGCGAGCCGTCGCCCACCAGGCCCTGGCCATGGTCCAGGAATGGCTGGCCCACGAGGTTCTGCCCACCGGTTCCCGGCTGGTGTTCGTCACCCGCGACGCGATCGGCACACCGAGCGCCGCCGTGGAGCACGAGGGCGCCCCGGACGTACGCGGACTCACCGAGGCACCCGTGTGGGGTCTGGTCCGCTCCGCGCAGACCGAGCACCCGGGCCGCTTCGCCCTCCTCGACGTCGACGGCCCCTGGGACGCCGCGTACGTCCCTGCCGTGACCGCCGCGCTCGCGGGCGGCGAGACCCAGCTGGCGGTGCGCGCGGGAGTGGTCCACGCCCCACGGCTCGTCCGGGCCGAGCCTACGCGGGGGACCGCCCCCACCGACGCGGAGACGTCCCCGGAGGGCGCCACCGGGTATGCGAGCGGCACCACGCTGATCACCGGCGGCACGGGAACCCTCGGCGGGCTGCTCGCCCGGCACCTCGTCACCGGGCACGGCGCCCGCCGACTGCTGCTGGCGAGCCGCAGCGGCGACGCCGCCGACGGCGTGCAAGAGCTGGTCGCGGAACTGACCGGACTCGGCGCACAGGTGACGGTGGCCGCCTGCGACACGGCCGACCGCGCGGCGCTCACCGCGCTGTTGGCGTCCGTGCCCGACGAGCACCCGCTCGCCGCGGTGGTGCACGCGGCCGGCGTCCTGGACGACGGCGTCGTCGGCTCCCTCACCCCGGACCGGATCGACCACGTCCTGCGCGCCAAAGCCGACGCGGCCTGGCTGCTGCACGATCTCACCCGCCACCTCCCCCTCGCGGAATTCGTGCTGTTCTCCTCCGTCGTGGGCACCATCGGCGGTGCCGGCCAGGCCAACTACGCGGCGGCGAACGTCTTCCTGGACGCCCTGGCCCACCATCGCCGCGCCCTGGGCCTGCCCGGCAGAGCGCTCGCCTGGGGTCTGTGGGAACGGTCCTCCGGCATGACCGCCTCGATGAGCGACGCCGACCGTGCCCGCATGGCCCGCACCGGTCTCGTACCGCTCGCCGAGGACGAGGGCCTGTCACTCTTCGACGCCGCGCACACCACGGACGATGCCGCACTGGTGGCGGTCCGGCTGAACGCAGCCGCGCTGCGCACGAGTTCCACCGCCGGAACACTGCCCGGCGTGCTACGCGGCCTGGTACGCACCGTACGCCGGACGACAGCGGGCACGGCCACCGGGGCGAACGCCCTGCGCGCCCGCCTGGAGAGCCTTACGGAAGCGGAGCGGGAGGACGTGGTCCTGGCCCTCGTACGCGGCCAGATCTCCGAGGTGCTGGGACATGGCGGCACGGACGGCGTCCCCGACGAACGGGCTTTCAAGGACCTGGGATTCGACTCCCTGACCGCCGTCGACCTGCGCAACCGGCTGGCCGCGGCCACCGGGGTCCGGCTGCCGGCCACGCTCGTCTTCGACCATCCGACGCCCGCCGCCCTGGCCCGGCATCTGTGCGGCGAGCTGACCGGAGCCGCACCGGCCTCGCCGATCCCGGCACGGCCGGCCCCGCGTTCCGGCGACCCGGTCGTGATCACCGGCATCGGCTGCCGGTTCCCCGGCGGAATCGGTTCCGCGGAGGCGTTGTGGCGGCTGGTCGCGGAGGGCGGCGAGGCCCGCTCGACCTTCCCCTCCGGCCGAGGATGGGACCTGGACGCCCTCTACGACCCCGACCCCGACCACCCCGGAACCGTCTACACACGCGTCGGCGGCTTCCTCGACGAGGCCCACCACTTCGACGCCGGCTTCTTCGGCATGAGCCCCCGAGAAGCCCTCGCCACCGACCCCCAGCAACGCCTGCTGCTGGAGGCCGCGTGGGAGACCCTGGAGCATGCGGGCCTCGACCCCGAGACCCTGCGCGGCAGCCGGACCGGCGTCTTCACCGGCATCATGTACGGCGACTACGGCGGCAGGCTCCAGCAGGCACCCGAGGAGCTGGAAGGCTACCTCCGCAACGGCAGCCACGGCAGCGTCGCCTCAGGCCGCATCGCCTACACCTTCGGCTTCGAGGGTCCGGCGGTGAGTGTCGACACGGCGTGCTCCTCCTCGCTGGTGGCCCTGCACCTGGCCGCCCAGGCCCTGCGGAACGGCGAGTGCGACCTCGCCCTCGCCGGCGGCGTCACCGTCATGGCCACACCGGCGACGTTCATCGAGTTCAGCCGCCAGCGCGGCCTGTCGTCGGACGGGCGCTGCAAGGCGTTCGCCGCCTCGGCCGACGGCACCGGCTTCGCCGAGGGCGTCGGCCTGCTGCTGGTGGAGCGCCTGTCGGACGCCCGGCGCAACGGTCACCCGGTGCTCGCGGTACTGCGCGGCTCGGCCGTGAACCAGGACGGCGCCAGTAACGGTCTCACGGCGCCCAACGGGCCGTCGCAGCAGCGGGTCATCCGCGCCGCACTCGCCGACGCCCACCTCACCCCCGACCAGGTCGACGCCGTGGAAGCCCACGGGACGG
>NZ_BMUE01000032.1 GCF_014650035.1 Streptomyces lucensis JCM 4490
CAAACCCTTCGCCGCCACAGCAGACGGCACCGGCTGGAGCGAAGGCATCGGCCTCCTCGTCATCGAACGCCTCTCCGACGCCCAACACCACGGCCACCCCGTCCTCGCCGTACTCCGCGGCTCCGCCATCAACCAGGACGGCGCCAGCAACGGCCTCACCGCCCCCAACGGCCCCTCACAACAACGCGTCATCCGCACCGCCCTCGACAACGCCCACCTCACCCCCGACCAGATCGACGCGGTCGAAGCCCACGGCACCGGCACCACACTCGGCGACCCCATCGAGGCACAGGCACTCCTCGCCACCTACGGCCAGAACCGAACCCCCGAACAACCACTCTGGCTCGGCTCCATCAAATCCAACATCGGGCACACCCAAGCCGCTGCGGGCGTGGCCGGCGTGATCAAGATGGTCCAGGCGATGCGGCACGGGGTGCTGCCACGCACCCTGCACGTGGACCAGCCCACCCCACACGTCGACTGGACATCGGGAGCCGTGTCACTGCTCGACGAGCAGCAGGACTGGCCGGACACTGGCCGGCCGAGGCGCGCTGCCGTGTCCTCGTTCGGGATCAGCGGGACCAACGCCCACGTGATCCTGGAACAGGCCCCGGTCGAGGAGCCGGAAACGCGGGACGATGTCACGCCGGGCGGACCGGTGGCATGGGTGCTGTCCGCCAGAACCGAGGAAGCCCTACGGGAACAGGCCGCGCGGGTGCGGGGCCTTGTGGGTGAAAGGGAACTCGCGGTCGCTGACGTCGGATTCTCCCTCGCCACCACCCGGGCACACCTCGAACACCGGGCCGCCGTCATCGCCGACGACCAGGACGGCTTCCTCGCCGGACTGGACGCTCTCGCAGGCGGCACCGAACACCCCGGCCTCGTCAGGGGGTCAGTCTCCGGGGCCGGGAAGACCGCGTTCCTGTTCGCCGGGCAAGGCAGCCAACGCCCTGGCATGGGACGCGAGCTCTACGCCACCCAACCCGTCTTCGCACAGGCCCTCGACGAAGTCTGCGCACTGCTCGATCCTCACTTGGACGTGCCGCTCAGCACCGTGATGTTCGCTGAGGACGGTAGCCCGGAGGCGGATCTGCTGGCGGACACGCTATACACCCAGCCCGCCCTGTTCGCCCTGGAAACCGCCCTCTACCGCCTGCTCCAGCACCTGCGCGTCACCCCGCACTTCCTCGCCGGCCACTCCATCGGTGAGATAGCCGCCGCCCATACAGCCGGTGTCCTCAGCCTCGAAGACGCCTGCACCCTCGTCGCCACCCGAGCCCGCCTCCTCCACGACCTCCCCGCAGGCGGCGCCATGACTGCCCTGCAAGCGACGGAGAGCGAAGTTCTCCCGGCTCTGGAGGGCCACCCCGGCGTCACCATCGCCGCGCTCAACACCCCCGACAGCACCGTCATCTCCGGTGACGCCGACACCGTCGCGCAGATCGCCGGACTGTTCGCCTCACAGGGCCGCAAGACCACACACCTGCACGTCAGCCACGCCTTCCACTCCCCCCACCTCGACCCCGTCCTCGACGAGTTCCGGGCGGTCGCCGAGACCCTCACCTACCACCAGCCCCGCATCCCCGTCGTCTCCACCCTCACGGGTGAGATCGCCGGGCCCGACGATCTCACCACTCCCGGCTACTGGACCCGCCAGCTCCGCCGGGCGGTCCGTTTCCACCCCGCCCTCACCACCCTCACCGCCCAGAACGTCACCACCTGCCTCGAACTCGGGGCGGACACCACCCTCACCGCACTCACCAGCACCACCACCGACGCCAAGGCCATCCCGCTCCTCCGCCCTCACCAGCCCGAACAGCACACCGTCCTCACCGCCCTCGCCACCGCCCACACCCACGGCACGGCGGTCGACTGGGCCACGTACTTCGCGCCCCACCACCCCCTCACCGTCGACCTCCCCACCTACCCTTTCCAACACCACCCCTACTGGCTCCACCCCGCCCCCACCGTCACCAACGCCACCGACCTCGGCCAATCCCCGACCACCCACCCCTTCCTCGGAGCCATCGCCGAACTTCCCGACCAAGCGGGCCATCTGTTCACAGGCAGCGTCTCCCTGGCCGTTCACCCGTGGCTGGCCGATCACGGTGTTCACGGCGTCACCGTCGTCCCCGGCACGGCTCTCCTCGACGTCGCCCTGTACGCCGGGCAGCAAGCCGGTACGCCGCACGTCGAGGAGCTCACCCTCCACGCGCCGCTCGCCCTGCCCGACGACCACGCCGTCCACCTCCACGTCGCCGTAGGCTCCCCCGAGGAGACGGGAACCCGTTCGCTCACCATCCACTCGCGACCCCATCAGGGGACGGACCGGACGGACGGCGAGGAGCGACCGTGGGTTCTCCACGCGACCGGTACCCTCACCGCGGACAGCGGTGACGCGCGAATGGACCCGGGGATCTCCGACTGGCCTCCGGTGGACGCGTCCCCGCTGCCCGTCGGCGAGGTACACGCGCATCTGGCCGGCCTCGGTCTGTCCTACGGTCCCGTCTTCCAGGGCCTGACCGCCGCCTGGCGTCACGGCGACGACTTCTTCGCCGAAGTGCGCCTGCCCGACGGCACGGACGCCACCGGCTACGGCGTCCATCCCGCGCTCCTCGACGCCGGCCTCCACGTCAGCGCGTTCGCCGACACCTCGGAGGAAGCGGCGCGGCTGCCGTTCTCCTGGTCCGGGGTTCGCCTGCACCCAACGCGGGCGTCGGGGGCGACGGCACTGCGGGTGCGTCTCACCGTCACCGGTCCGCAGTCCGTGTCACTCGGCGTGGCGGATTCGGAGGGTTGCCCGGTGCTCACCGTCGCCGATCTCACGACGCGTCCGGTCGCAGCCGGTCAAGTGGTGCGGGAAGGCGGCCAGGAGTCGCTGCTGCACGTCGACTGGCAGGCGGTTCCTCTCGTCGACGGCGGCTCGCCGCCGAAGGCGCTCGCCCTCATCGGTGACGGCATCGACTTCACGGGCAGCGACGCGGCCGTGGACGCGTACGCGAGTCTGGACGCGTTGGGCCAGACGATCGACGTTCATGGCCGTGCCCCCGACACCGTGGTCGTCCTGTGCGCCGGCCTTGGGGCCCCGGGGTCGCCGAGCGCCGCCGCGCACCAGGTCACCCATGCCGTCCTGGGCCTGCTCCAGCGCTTCCTCGCCGACGACCGGTTGGGGGGGACCCGGCTGGCCGTGGTCACCCGGGGGGCCGTGGCCGCCAGTGCCGACGAGGACGTACCCGATCTCGCACAGTCCGCGGTGTGGGGTCTGGTCCGGACCGCCCAGACGGAGAATCCTGATCGCTTCGTTCTCATCGACATTGACCACCGCCCGGAGTCCTCCGAGGCTCCCAACGACCCCGGCGGCCCCAACCGCCCCAACAACTCCGACAACTCCGGCAGCCCCGACGATCTCGCCGCCCGCGGCTCCTCCGTCGTCACGGGCGTCCCCGGCCTCACCCGCCCCCTTGGCGCGGAAGCGGCCCACCTCCTCCTGAGCGCCCTTGCCTCGGCCGAGCCGCAGACGGCGATCCGCGACGGCGGCGTCCTGGCCCCCCGCCTGGTCCGTGCCTCGTCGACGGCCGAGGACGGCACCGCCCCCGTGTCCCTCCTCTCCGCCTCCCCGGCCGACCGGGCCTGGCGTCTGGCCTCCGCGGGGACCGGCACGCTCGACCGTCTCGTGTACGAGGACTGCCCCGAGGCCGCCCAGGAGTTGCGGCCCGGTCAGGTGCGGGTCTCGTTGCGTGCGGCCGGCCTCAACTTCCGGGACGTCCTCATCTCGCTGGGCATGCTGTCCGCGCATGATGTGGTGATCGGCGGCGAGGGCGCCGGCGTGGTCGTCGAGGTCGGGCCGGGGGTGTCGGGCCTGGCACCGGGCGACCGGGTGATGGGGTTGTTCACGACCGGGCTCGGCCCCGTCGCGGTGGCGGACCAGCGGCTGGTGTGCCGTGTTCCGGCGGGTCTCGGCCTCGTCGAGGCCGCGTCGCTGCCGGTGACCTTCCTGACCGCCTACTACGGTCTGTTCCGGCTGGCGGGGTTGCGGGCGGGGCAGCGGGTGCTGGTGCACGCCGCCACGGGCGGTGTCGGCGTGGCCGCGGTGCAACTGGCCCGGCATGTGGGGGCCGAGGTGTTCGCGACCGCCAGCCCGCCCAAGCAGGACGTGTTGCGCGCGGGCGGCTTCGACGAGGCTCATGTGGCCAACTCCCGCACGCTGGAGTTCGAGCGTGCCTTCCTCGACGTCACGGAGGGGCGGGGCGTCGATGTCGTACTGAACTCGCTCGCCCACGAGTTCGTCGACGCATCGCTGCGCACGCTGCCCCGGGGCGGCCACTTCCTGGAGATGGGCAAGACCGATCTCCGCGACGCCGAGGCGGTGGCGGCCGAGCATCCGGGGGTGGTCTACGAGGCGTACGACCTGTTCGGCATGGTCGCCACCGACCCCGGTCTGATCCAGGAGATGTTCGCCGAGCTGGTGCCGCTGTTCGAGGGTGGGGTGCTCGCGCCCGCGCCCATCCGCACCTGGGACATCCGCCGGGCCGGGGAGGCGCTTCGGCACCTCAGTCAGGCGCGGCACATCGGCAAGCTGGTGCTGACCGTCCCGGCGCCGCTGGACCCGGACGGCACGGTGCTGATCACAGGCGGCACCGGCACGCTCGGCGCGCTGGTGGCCCGTCACCTCGTGACCGCGCACGGCGCGCGGCGGCTGCTGCTGACCAGCCGCCGCGGCCCCGGTTCGGAGTCGGCCGCCGCCTTGTCCCGGGAGCTGACGGCGCTGGGCGCGGACGTCGAGGTCGTCGCCTGTGACGTGGCGGACCGGCAGGCCCTCGGTGAACTGCTCGACGCGGTTCCCGCCGACCGGCCGCTGACCGCGGTCGTGCACACGGCCGGTGTCCTGGACGACGGCACCGTGCCGTCGCTCACCGCTGAGCATCTTGACCGGGTCCTGCGGCCGAAGGCCGATGCGGCGTGGAACCTGCACGAGCTGACCCAGGACAGGGACCTCGCGCTGTTCACGCTGTTCTCGTCGGTCGCCGGTGTCCTCGGCAACGCCGGGCAGGCGAACTACGCGGCCGCCAACACCTTCCTGGACGCGCTGGCCCAGTACCGCCGCGTGCGGGGTCTGCCCGCCCAGTCCCTCGCCTGGGGGCTGTGGGCGCAGACCAGTGAGCTGACCGGCGGGCTCGACGGCGCCGACCGGGCGCGCATGGCCCGCGGCGGCGTGCTTCCGCTCGCCACCGAGGAGGGGCTCGCCCTGTTCGACACGGCCTGCGGCTCGGACCGGGCCGTGCTCGTGCCGGCCCGGCTGAATCTGCCGGAACTGCGCGGACGTGCGTCCACCGGCACGCCCGCGGTGCCGATGCTGAGCGCGCTGCTGGGCCGGCGCGCGCTGCGGGCCGCCGCCGGCAGGACCGGCCCGTCGACGGCGACGCTGCCCCAGCGGCTCGCGGGCAAGGGCGCGGCCGAACGCGCCCTGCTTCTCCTGGACGCGGTACGCGGCTTCACCGCGTCGGTGCTCGGTCACAGCGGGGCGGCGGAGGTGGAGGAGACGAGGGCGTTCAAGGACATCGGGTTCGACTCCATGTCCGCGGTGGAGCTGCGCAACCACCTCAAGGCGGCCACGGGGCTCCGGCTGCCCGCGACGGTCGTCTTCGACCATCCGACGCCCGCCGCCCTCGCCGCCTACCTGGGCGACCGGCTGGCCCCCGCGGAGGACGTGCCGGAGGCGCCGGCCCTCGCCGAACTCGCCCGGCTCCAGTCGGCCGTGTTCGGTGACGGCGGACTCGACGCGGCCACCCGCGCGAAACTCGCCATCCGGCTGCGGGAGTTCCTCTTCAGGCTGGACGAGAACGACGGCTCCGCGGGGCCGGCTTCGTCCGATCCGCTCGACATCTCCGACCAGATGGACGCGGCCTCGGACGAAGAGATCTTCGACTTCATCGACAACCAGCTCTGAGACCGCGGCGCACGCCGGGGCCGGCTCGATCGATCCCGCCCCGTCACACGGAAAGAGGTACGGAAATGACCGACAGCGCGGAGATCGTCGAAGGTCTCCCGACGGCGCGCAGCTGCCCCTTCAGCCCGCCCGACGCACTCGGCGAGCTGCGGGAGGAACGTCCGATCACGCGGATGTCCTATGCCGACGGAACCCTGGGCTGGCTGATCACCGACCACGCCCTCGCGCGCGAGCTGCTGACCCATCCCGACTTCAGCTCCCGGCACGAGCTGCGAAGTTCTCCGGTGCCCATGGCGATCAAGCCCATGCCGGCACCGCCGGGCATGTTCATCGGCATGGACCCCCCGCAGCACACGCGCTACCGCAAGCCGCTCAACCGGCACTTCACGGTCCGCCGGGTGCGACAGCTCGAACCCGCGATCGAGCGGATCGTCACTCAGCACATCGACGCAATGGAGCGGCACGGACCGCCCGCCGACCTGGTGAGCGCGTTCGCTCTGCCGATCCCGGTACAGGTCATCTCCGAGCTGCTGGGCGCGGACCCGGGCATCAGCGAGGAGATCTCGCGCCTGCGCGCGGTGACGCTCGACCCGGCCACGCCCCCGGAGGAGGCCGGCGCGGCCGTGCGCGCGACGAACGAGGTCATGGCGGACCTCGTCCGCGGCAAGCGGCGCAGTCCCTCCGGCGACCTGCTGAGCGTGCTGATCGCCGACGGAGACATGACCGACCAGGAGCTGACCGGGCTGGCCTTCCTCATGTTCATCGCGGGTCATGAGACGACCGCCAACATGTTCAGCCTCGGCACGTATCTGGCACTGCGCGACGAGAGGGCCCGCGCGAGCCTCACGGGGGGCGGGGTTCTCACCGACGAGGCGGTCAACGAGTTCCTGCGCTACCTGTCCATCGTGCAGTTCACCTCGCGGGCCGCGCTCGCCGACGTCGAGTTCGGCGGCGTTCTCGTCAGGAAGGGTGAGACGGTGACGCTGTCCATCTCCGCGGCGAACCGTGACGGCCGGCGTTTCCCGCAGCCGGACACGTTCGACGTCGACGGCGGCGAGAACGGCCACCTGGCGTTCGGGCACGGAATCCACCAGTGCATCGGGCACAACCTGGCCCGCGCGGAACTCAGGATCGGTCTGCCGGAACTGTTCAGGCGCCTTCCCGGACTTCGCCTCGCGGACGAGTCCCGGGACGTCGCCACGCGCGTGGGCCACAACACGTACGGTGTGCTGGAACTCCCGGTCGCCTGGTAGTCGCCTCCCTTTCGGTGAATCGCACGGAATACCCGATGGAAAAGTCTGCCCGGCACCCCATAAGGCCCAAAAAAGAGCCGCTTAAGACGCCTTCTCGACCATGAATGCTCCGACCACCAATCCACTGGTTCGTGACCGACCGGTAGGCATTCGAGAAGGCTGGGCGTCACATGGCGAACGAGGACCGGCTCCGCGGGTATCTCAAGCGCGTCACGGCAGACCTGCACCAGGCCCGTCAGCGTCTGAACGACATCGAGTCCCGCAACCACGAACCCATCGCGGTTGTGGGCATGGCCTGCCGGTTCCCCGGCGGCACGCGGTCCCCCGAGGATCTGTGGAACGTCGTCGCCCAGGGCATGGAGACCATTTCCGAGTTCCCCACCGGACGCGGCTGGAATCCGGACGAGCTCTACGACCCCGACGCCACGGCCCGCGGCAAGTCGTACACGAACCTCGGTCATTTCATCCACGACGCCGATGAATTCGACGCCGAATTCTTCGGCATCAGCCCGCGCGAGGCACTGGCCATGGACCCGCAGCAGCGGCTCCTGCTGGAAACGGCGTGGGAGGCGGTCGAGCACGCGGGAATCGCCCCCGGTGACCTGCACGGCACCGACACCGGCGTCTTCGCGGGCGTGGCCGGACAGGAGTACGTCTCCCTCCTCCAGGAGGACGCGGGAGCGTCCGAGGGCTATCTGCTCACCGGCATGATCGCCAGCGTCGTGTCCGGACGCCTCGCGTACGCCCTCGGTCTGGAGGGGCCGGCGGTCAGTGTCGACACCGCCTGTTCGTCCTCCCTCGTCGCGATGCACCTGGCGGTGCAGGCGTTGCGCAACGGCGAGTGCGGGATGGCCCTCGCCGGCGGCGCCACGATCATGGCGACGCCCGGCATCTTCGTGGAGTTCAGCCGGCAGGGCGGCCTGGCCCCGGACGGCCGCTGCAAGTCGTTCGGCGCCGGCGCCGACGGCACCGCCTGGGGCGAGGGCGTCGGCGTCCTCGTGCTGGAGCGCCTCTCGGAGGCCCGGAGGAGGAACCACCGCGTCCTCGCCGTCATCCGGGGCAGTGCGATCAACCAGGACGGCGCCAGCAACGGCCTCACCGCCCCCAACGGTCCTTCGCAGCAGCGCGTCATCCGCGCCGCACTCGCCGACGCGCGCCTCACCCCCGACCAGGTCGACGCCATCGACGCGCACGGCACCGGCACGAGCCTGGGCGACCCCATCGAGGCGCAGGCGCTGCTGGCCACCTACGGCCAGGAGCGGGAGGCCGGCCGGCCGTTGTGGCTGGGCTCGATCAAGCCGAACATCGGCCACACCCAGGCCGCCGCGGGCGTGGCCAGTGTGATCAAGATGATCGAGGCGCTGCGCCGCGGTGCGCTTCCCCGCACCCTGCACGCCGAGGAGCCGTCACCCGAGGTGGACTGGTCGGCGGGCGCCGTCTCCCTGCTCACCGAGGGCCGCCCCTGGCCGGAGACGGGGCGGCCGCGGCGTGCCGCCGTGTCCTCGTTCGGGATCAGCGGGACCAACGCCCACGTGATCCTGGAGCAGGCGCCCATCGAGGAGCCGGAGGAGCGGGACGGTGTCTCTCCGGGCGGTCCGGTGGCGTGGGTGCTGTCCGCCAGGACCGAGGAAGCCCTGCGGGAACAGGCGGTGCGGGTACGGGGCTTGGTGGAGGGTGAAGGCGACTTGTCGCCCGCGGACGTCGGGTTCTCCCTGGCCACGACCCGGGCGCAGCTGGAGCGACGGGCAGCGGTCGTGGCCGAGGAGGGGGCCGGCTTCCTGGCAGGGCTCGACGCCCTCGCCACCGGCGCCGAGGATCCGCACCTCGTACGCGGATCAGCGGCGGGGTCGGGCAAGACCGCGTTCCTGTTCGCCGGGCAGGGCAGCCAGCGGCTCGGCATGGGACGGGAACTGTACTCCCACCAGCCGGTCTTCGCCGAGGCTCTCGACGAGGTCTGCGCACTGCTCGACGCCCACCTGGACATACCCCTGCGTCAGGTCATGTGGGCCGGGGAAGGCAGCGAGCAGGCCGCTCTCCTCGAGGACACCCTCTACACCCAGCCCGCCCTGTTCGCCCTGGAGACCGCCCTCTACCGCCTGCTCCGGCACCTGGGCGTCACCCCGCACTTCCTCGCCGGCCACTCCATCGGTGAGATAGCCGCCGCCCATACAGCCGGTGTCCTCAGCCTCGAAGACGCCTGCACCCTCGTCGCCGCCCGAGCCCGCCTCCTCCACAACCTCCCCGACGGCGGCGCCATGACCGCCCTGCAGGCCTCGGAGAGCGAAGTCCTCCCGGTGCTGGAAGGCCGTCCCGGCGTCACCATCGCCGCCCTCAACGGCCCGGACAGCACCGTCGTCTCCGGCGACGCCGACGCCGTCGCGGAGACAGCCGCGCACTTCGCGGAGCAGGGCCGCAAGACCACACCCCTGCACGTCAGCCACGCCTTCCACTCCCCCCACCTCGACCCCGTCCTCGACGACTTCCACGCCGTCGCCGAGACCCTCACCTACCACCAGCCCCGCATCCCCATCGTCTCCACCCTCACGGGTGAGATCGCCGGGCCCGACGATCTCACCACTCCCGGCTACTGGACCCGCCAACTCCGCCGGGCGGTCCGTTTCCACCCCGCCCTCACCACCCTCACCGCCCAGAACGTCACCACCTGCCTCGAACTCGGGGCGGACACCACCCTCACCGCACTCACCAGCACCACCACCGACGCCAAGGCCATCCCCCTCCTCCGCCCTCACCAGCCCGAACAGCACACCGTCCTCACCGCCCTCGCCACCGCCCACACCCACGGCACGGCGGTCGACTGGGCCACGTACTTCGCGCCCCACCACCCCCTCACCGTCGACCTCCCCACCTACCCCTTCCAGCACCATCCCTACTGGCTCATCAAGCCCCACTCCGGCGGGACGCCCGGCACGTTCGGGCTCGAAGCCGTCGAGCATCCGTTGCTGTCCGCGTCCCTCGAGTCGCCCGACGGTGGGACGCTGGTCTTCACCGGCCGCCTCTCGACGGCCACCCATCCGTGGCTGGCCCAGCACACGGTGCACGGCGACACCGTCGTTCCCGGGACCGCGCTGCTCGATCTGGTGCTGCACGTGGCTCGCCAGGCCGGCACGCCCGCCGTCGAAGAGCTCATGCTCCACGCCCCGTTGGTCGTGCCCGAGCGTGACGCCGTCCACGTGCAGGTGCAGGTCGACGCGGTGGACGAGGACGGCAGGCGACGGCTGACCTTCCATTCGAAGGTGGCGTCGCGGCCCGACGCGGGGTGGGTGCGGCACGGGTCCGCGACGCTGAGCGAAGCGCCGGCCGCCGCGCCGGACCACTCCGGCGAGTGGCCGCCCACCCCGGCGTCCGCCCTCGACACGGCCGGGCTGTACGGCTTCCTCGGCGACCTCGGCCTGGGGTACGGGCCCCTGTTCCGGGGCCTGACCGCCGCCTGGCGACAGGGCGACGAGCTGTACGCCGAGGTTCAGCTGCCCGACGACACCGACACCATCGGGTACGGCGTCCATCCCGCCCTCCTGGACGCCGCACTGCACACGCTGGCACTCGGGACGGACGCCGACACCGACTCCGCTCATCTGCCGTTCGCCTGGACGGGCGTGCGCCTGCACGCGAGTGGCGCCCGGGCCCTGCGGGTCCGGCTCACGCCCGCCGGTGGCCGTACCCACCGGCTCACCGCGACGGACCCGCACGGCGTGCCCGTCGTCTCCGTCGAGGGGCTCACGACACGACCCGTCACGGCCGGCCGGCTGACCGTCGCGCCGACCGGGACGGGGCAGGACTCGCTCTTCGACCTGCTGTGGACACCGGTCGCCGGCACCGGGGCGACGGCCGCGCCGGCCGGTTCCGTCGCCTTCGTCGGCGACGCTCACCGCCTCCACCAGCCGGTCGCCACCGCCGCGACCGGTGCGACCGGTGCGACCGGTGCGACCGGTGCGACCGGTGCCGGGGGCGGCGGTGCCGTGGCCCGCTTCGCGGATCTCGCCGCCCTTCGCGAGGCGGTCGCCGCGGGGACGCCGGTGCCGGACGTGGTGGTCGCCGTCCTCGACGCACCGTGCACCGGATCCGGTTCGGTCGTCTCACGGGTGCACGAGGCGACCGCGGACGCCCTGAGCCTCGTACAGGAGTGGCTGGCCGAGGAGTCACTGGCTCCCGCCCGACTGGCCCTCGTCACCACCCTCGCCGTGGCGACCGGCCACGGCGAGGCTCCGGCCGTACCGGCCGGGCTCGCGCTCGGCGCCGTGTGGGGGCTGGTGCGGGCCGTGCAGTCGGAGCATCCCGGCCGGCTGCTCCTCGTCGACCTCGACGGCGAACTCTCGTCCCGGACCGCCCTGCCGACCGCACTCGCGGCCGGTGCCGGCGGGGAGCCGCAGCTCGCGGTGCGGGAGGGGCGGCTGCTCGCACCGCGCCTGGTGCGCGCCGGCGCGCGGGGCACGCTGAGCCCGCCGACCGGGGCACGGGCGTGGCGCCTCGACTGCCGCGCCCCGGGTGCGCTGGAAAGCCTCGAGCTGGTGCCGACCACCGCGGCGGACTCTCCGCCCGCGTCCGGACAGGTGCGCATCTCGGTCCGGGCCGCGGGGATCAACTTCCGTGACGTGATGATGGCCCTCGGCATGTACCCGGGGGACCTCTCGATCGGCAGCGAGGGTGCCGGTGTCGTCCTGGAGGTCGGCCCGGACGTGACGGACCTGCGGCCCGGCGACCGGGTCATGGGCCTGTTCGCCGAGGCGATGGGGCCGGTCGCGGTCGCCGACCGCGCCATGGTGGTCCGCATGCCCCCGCGCCTGACGTTCAGTCAGGCCGCCGCGATACCGGTCGTGTTCCTCACCGCCTATCACGGCCTTGTGGACCTGGCCGGGGTACGGCCCGGTCAGCGGCTGCTGGTCCACGCCGCCGCGGGCGGTGTCGGAAGCGCGGCCGTGCAGCTGGCGCGCCACTGGGGCGTCGAGGTGTTCGGCACGGCGAGTCCGGGCAAGTGGGACCGGCTGCACGAGGCCGGGCTCGCCGGGGACCACGTCGCCAACTCGCGGACCCTGGACTTCGAGCGTGCCTTCCTCGACGCCACGGACGGGCGGGGCGTGGACGTCGTACTGAACTCGCTGGCCCATGAGTTCGTCGACGCCTCGCTGCGCACGCTGGCCAGGGGCGGCACCTTCCTGGAGATCGGCAAGACGGACATCCGTGCACCCGGGGAGATCGCGGAGCGCCGTCCGGATGTGGACTACCGCCCGTTCGACATGGCGGAAGCCGGAGCCGAGCGGATCCAGCAGATCCTCACGGAGCTGGCTGACCTCTTCGAGTCAGGCGTGCTGCTGCCGCCCGAGGTGACGTCGTTCGACGTCCGCCACGCGCGTGACGCGTTCCGCGCGCTGGGACAGGCCCGACACGTCGGCAAGCTCGTACTCACCATGCCGGGCATTCCCGACGGGCAGGGTGCGTGGGACGCGGAGGGGACCGTACTCGTCACCGGTGCCACCGGCGCGCTGGGCCGGCTCGTCGCGCGTCACCTGGTCGCCGCACGCGGGGTACGCCATCTGCTGCTGCTCAGCCGTAGCGGACCGGCCGCACAGGGCGCCGACGGGTTCGTCACGGAGCTCACCGGCCTCGGCGCGCGGGTCACGCTGCGGGCCTGCGACGCCGCCGACCGGGAGTCCCTCGCGGCCGTCCTGGACGACCTACCGGCCGAGCACCCGCTGACCGCCGTCGTCCACACGGCCGGTGTCCTGGACGACGGCGCCGTGGAAGCACTCACGCCGCAACGGCTCGCCAAGGTGCTGCGGCCGAAGGCCGACGCCGCCTGGAACCTGCACGAGCTGACCGCGTCGGCCGACCTCTCGGCGTTCGTGTGCTTCTCCTCGCTCTCCGGGCTGCTCGGTGCCGCCGGACAGTCCAACTACGCGGCCGGCAACGGCTTCCTCGACGCCCTCGCCCAGCACCGGCGTGTGCAGGGGCTGCCCGCCGCCTCGCTCGTCTGGGGCCTGTGGGAGGCACCGGACGGCATGGCGGGCGGCCTCGACGCGGCCGACCTCGCACGCCTCCGGCGGGCCGGGGTGTCGGCGCTCACGGCGGAACAGGGTCTCGCTCTCTTCGACGGCCACGACGTGGGGTCCCCCCTCGTCGTCCTGGCACGGCTCGACACGGCGGCACTGCGCGCCCGGGCGGACGCGGGCACCCTGCCCCCGCTGCTGAGCCGGCTGGGGACCACGGGGCAGGCCCCCCGCTCCCTCGCCCCCTCGGCTCCGGCGGGCGCCGAGTCCCGGCTCGACGCGTGGGCTCGCCGGCTCGCGGCACTGTCCGCCGCCGAGCGCGAGGACACCCTCGTCGATCTGGTGCGCACCGAGGCCGCCACCGTGCTCGGCCACTCCGGGCCCGAAGCGGTGGACAGCGACCGGGCGTTCAAGGAGGCGGGATTCGACTCACTGACGGCGGTGGAGCTGCGCAACCGGCTCAACACCGTCACCGGCCTGCGGCTTTCCCCGACCCTCGTCTTCGACCACCCGTCGCCGTCTGCCCTCGCCGCCCACCTCCTCACCGAACTCCTCGAGTCGGCCGACGGCACGACCTCCGCGTCCCTGCCCGGCGCACTCGCCGTCTGCGCGGGCGGCGCCGACGACCCCGTGGCCATCGTCGGCATGGCCTGCCGGTTCCCAGGCGCCGCGCGCTCGCCCGAGGACCTCTGGCGGCTCGTCGCCGACGGTAGGGACACGATCGCCGCGTATCCCGGCGGGCGGGGCTGGGACGTGGACGAACTGTTCGACGCCGACCCGGACGCCGCCGGGAAGACGTACACCCTCCAGGGCGGTTTCGTCGCCGACGTCGACGGTTTCGACGCCGACTTCTTCGGCATCAGCCCACGCGAGGCACTCGCCATGGACCCGCAGCAGCGGCTCCTGCTGGAGACCGCGTGGGAAGCCCTCGAACGGGCGGGCATCGATCCCGGCACACTGCGTGGCAGTGAGACGGGGGTCTTCGCCGGGGTCTCGGCCGCCGAGTACCTGTCCCTGCAGCACAAGGGGGCCGACGAGCTCGCGGGCTACCTCCTGACCGGCAACACCGCCAGCGTCGCCTCCGGGCGCATCGCCTACACCTTCGGGCTCGAAGGCCCCACCTACACGGTCGACACCGCCTGCTCGTCGTCGCTGGTGGCCCTGCACCTGGCGACCAGGGCCCTGCGCGACGGCGAGTGCACCATGGCTCTGGCCGGCGGCGCGACCGTGATGGCGACCCCTGGCCTGCTCGTCGAGTTCAGCAGCCTGCGCGGCCTCGCCCCCGACGGCCGCTGCAAGTCCTTCGCGGCCTCGGCCGACGGCACCGGCTGGGGCGAGGGTGCGGGCATGTTCGTCCTCGAGCGCCTGTCGGACGCCCGGCGCAACGGGCACCCGGTGCTCGCGGTACTGCGCGGCTCGGCCGTGAACCAGGACGGCGCCAGTAACGGTCTCACGGCGCCCAACGGGCCGTCGCAGCAGCGGGTCATCCGCGCCGCACTCGCCGACGCCCACCTCACCCCCGACCAGGTCGACGCCGTGGAAGCCCACGGGACGGGAACGAGTCTGGGAGACCCGATCGAAGCACAGGCGCTGCTGGCGACATACGGCCAAGGGCGCGACGCTGACCGGCCGCTGTGGCTCGGATCCATCAAGTCGAACATCGGCCACACCCAAGCCGCGGCAGGCGTCGCCGGCGTGATCAAGATGGTCCAGGCGATGCGGCACGGGGTGCTGCCACGGACCCTGCACGTGGACCAGCCCACCCCACACGTCGACTGGACATCGGGAGCCGTGTCACTACTCGACGAGCAGCAGGACTGGCCGGAAACGGGCAGGCCGAGGCGCGCTGCCGTGTCCTCGTTCGGGATCAGCGGCACCAACGCCCACGTGATCCTGGAACAGGCCCCGGCCGAGGAGCCGGAAACGCGGGACGATGTCACGCCGGGCGGACCGGTGGCATGGGTGCTGTCCGCCAAGACCGAGGAAGCCCTGCGGGAACAGGCCGCGCGGGTGCGGGGCCTTGTGGATGAGAGGGAACTCGCGGTCGCTGACGTCGGATTCTCCCTCGCCACCACCCGGGCACACCTCGAACACCGGGCCGCCGTCATCGCCGACGACCAGAACAGCTTCCTCGCCGGACTGGACGCCCTCGCCACCGGCACCGAACACCCGGACCTCGTCAGGGGGTCAGTCTCCGGGAGCGGGAAGACCGCGTTCCTGTTCGCCGGGCAAGGCAGCCAACGCCCTGGCATGGGACGCGAGCTCTACACCACCCAACCCGTCTTCGCGCAAGCCCTCGACGAAGTCTGCGCACTGCTCGACCCTCACCTGGACGTGCCGCTCAGCACCGTGATGTTCGCTGAGGACGGTAGCCCGGAGGCGGATTTGCTGGCGGACACGCTGTACACCCAGCCCGCCCTGTTCGCCCTGGAAACCGCCCTCTACCGCCTGCTCCAGCACCTGGGCGTCACTCCGCACTACCTCGCCGGGCACTCCATCGGAGAAATAGCCGCCGCGCATGCAGCCGGCGTCCTCAGCCTCGAAGACGCCTGCACCCTCGTCGCCACCCGAGCCCGCCTCCTCCACAACCTCCCCGCAGGCGGCGCCATGACCGCCCTCCATGCAACAGAGGCTGAAGTCCTCACCGCGCTCGAGAACCACCCCGGCGTCACCATCGCCGCACTCAACACCCCCAACAGCACCGTCATCTCCGGTGACGCCGACACCGTCGCGCAGATCGCCGGACTGTTCGCCTCACAGGGCCGCAAGACCACACCCCTGCACATCAGCCACGCCTTCCACTCCCCCCACCTCGACCCCATCGTCGACGACTTCCACGCCGTCGCCGAAACCCTCACCTACCACCAGCCCCGCATCCCCATCGTCTCCACCCTCACCGGCGAGGCGGCCACAGAAGACGAGTTCACGACTGCGGACTACTGGACCCGCCAACTCCGCCAAGCCGTCCGCTTCCACCCCGCCCTCACCACCCTCACCACCCACAACGTCACCACCTACCTCGAACTCGGTCCGAACACCACCCTCACCACACTGGTCCGCGCCGGCACGGACGCGGTCGCCATTCCCCTCCTCCACCCCGACAAGCCCGAGGACCTCACCTTCCTCACCGCACTGGCGACGGCTCACGCCCACGCCGTCCACGTGGACTGGGCCACTCTCTACGCCCCGCACCACCCCACCACCACCGACCTCCCCACCTACCCCTTCCAGCACCACCCCTACTGGCTCCACCCCACCCCCACCACCACCGACGCCACCGACCTCGGACAGAGCCCTACGGCGCACGCCTTTCTCGGCGCCACCGCCGAACTCCCCGATGGTGCACAGCTGTTCACGGGCCGTCTTTCGCTCGACACCCATCCCTGGCTCGCCGACCACGCGATTCTCGGCGCGGCCGTCCTTCCCGGTGCCGCGGTCCTCGACCTCATCCTTCACGCCGCCCGGTACACCGGCCACGAGCACGTCGAAGAGGTGACCCTGCACGCGCCGATCACGCTTCCTGACCACGGAGCGACGCGCCTCCGTCTCACCACATCCCCCACTGACGACGGTGCCGGGAAGCAGGTCGGCAGGACGGAGTTCGTCCTCCATTCGCAGCCCGAGGCATCCCCACACGGCTCCGAGTGGATCCTCCATGCGACAGGCTCCCTCACCGCCTTGCCCACCGCCCGGGGCACCGAGGCCGGGGAAGCCACGGCCTGGCCGCCCAGCGGGGCGACGCAGGTCGATGTCGCGGAGCTGTACCAGCACCTCGCCGATCTGGGGCTCGACTATGGCCCGGCCTTCCGAGGGATGAGTGCCGCCTGGCGACAGGGCGACACCGTGTACGCCGAGATCCGCCTACCGGATGGGCTCTCGGCAGACGGCCATCTACTGCACCCCGCGTTGCTGGACGCTGCGCTGCACACCGTCTTCCTCACCGTCGGATCACGGGGGGAGGCACCCTCGCGAGTTCTCCTGCCGTTCTCCTTCACTGCGCTGACCCTTCACGCGGCGCTTCCCTCCGTGCTGCGTGTGCGGCTGACCTCCGCGGGAACGGCCGAAGCCGCGGAGCCCTCCACGTTCACGCTGGAGTTGACCGACGGCGAGGGCCGCCCGGTCACCACGATCGGGTCGTTCGCCGTACGCCCCGTGTCGGCGCGGCAAGTGGCGGCATCCGCCGGCGTCCGTGCCACGCTGGCCCGTATCGACTGGACGCCGCTGACCGAGACGGCGCAGGGTGAGAGGGGTCCGGGCGGCTCAGCAGCCGACCTGACCTTCTTCACCGCCGCTTCAGTCGACCGCACCGGTGGCTCCCCCGCTGTGGAGGCGCAGAGGCTGCTGCACGAGACGCTGGCCCGCATCCAGGAGTGGCTCGCGGACGACAGTCCGGATCGCGAGGAGCGCGAAGGACGTCTCGTCGTCATCACCCGGGAAGCCGTGTCCACGGGGAACGGGGATCGAGTCCGGGACCTGGCGGCCGCGTCGGTGTGGGGTCTCGTTCGCGCAGCCCAGAGTGAGCATCCCGGTCGACTCGTCCTCGTGGACCTCGACGGGGAGGGCGGATCGGGCACGCCCGGCCGGCACGACGTGGAGCGGATCGTCGGGGCCGTCGCGAACGGCGAGTCCCAGCTGGCCGTGCGCGGCGGCGCCCTTCTCGTCCCACGAGTGGCCCGCAGCGCCGCCGGCACTCCCCCGGTGGCCGGCCGACCGGGCAACGACCGCGTGCCGTTCCACTCGTCGGGGACCGTCCTCATCACCGGTGGGACTGGAACCCTCGGTGGTCTGCTGGCCCGCCACCTGGTGACGGAGCACGGTGTCCGCCATCTGACGCTGATCAGCCGCCGGGGCAAGGATGCCGAAGGGGCCGGCGACCTGGTGGACGATCTGACCTCCCGCGGTGCCGCCTCGGTGTCCGTGGCGGCCTGCGACGCGGCTGACGCCAGAGCCCTGCGAAAGGTCCTGGACGCGATACCGCACGAGCACCCCCTCACCGCGGTGATCCACGCCGCGGGCGTGCTCGGCGACGCCACCGTGGGCACGCTGACGCCCGAACGAGTGGACGCGGTGATGCGCCCCAAGGCGGACGCGGCCTGGAACCTTCACCAGTGCACGGCTCACCTGGACCTCTCCGCCTTCGTCCTCTTCTCCTCCGCAGCCGGCACCCTCGGCACCGCGGGTCAGGCGGGCTATGCCGCCGCCAACACCTTCCTCGACGCCCTGGCCGAGCAGCGCAGGGCGCAGGGCCGGCCCGGAGTGTCGATCGCCTGGGGTCTGTGGGAGCAGGAGAGCGGGATGACCGGAGCCCTCGGCACCGTCGACCGCGGGCGGCTCGCCCGGTCCGGTCTGCTGCCCATGAGCAGCGGTGAAGGCCTCGCAGGCTTCGACGCCGCGCTCGAACCCGAACAGGACCGTCCTGTCGTCCTGGCGGCACACTGGGACCTCGCCGCTCTTCAGCGGCAGGCCGCAGCCGGCGAGCTGCCCCCACCGCTGCGCGGTCTCGTACGCTCCCCGGCCCTGCCGATCGCGGCCCCGCACCAGGCGGAAACGGCGTCCGCGCTCCGGGATCGGCTCGCCGTGCTGCCGGAGGCCGAGCGCACCGAAGCACTGCTCGAACTGGTGCGGACGCACGCCGCGGCGGTACTGGGGCTCGGTTCACCCGCCCTGGTCGACGCAGGGCGCGGCTTCCTCGACATGGGCTTCGACTCCCTCACCGCGGTGGAGCTTCGCAACCGTCTGATGGCGGCCACCGGGCTGCGCCTGCCGACCACGCTCCTGTTCGACCACCCGGCACCGGCCTCGCTCGCCGGACACCTGCAGGAGGCGTACGGGCCCGGACGGTCGACGGCCCACCATGCCGTACTGACCGAACTCGACAAGCTGGAGGCGTCACTTGCCGAGCTGCCGGAGGAATCCCGGACCGTCCTGGCCATCCGTCTGCAGGACGCCCTGCTGAAGCTCAATGGGGCCGCCGAGTCCGAGAGCGGTCCGACGGTCACGACACGCATCGAGTCGGCGAGCGACGACGAGGTCTTCGCCTTCATCGACAACGAGCTCGGAATCTCCTAATGTCCCCCGCCACACCGGAGAGCCAACGCGCCATGACGAACGAAGACAAGCTCCGCGACTATCTGAAGCGTGTGACGGCCGAGCTCCACCAGACGCGGCAGCGGCTCGTCGAGGCGGAGTCCGGGTCGTCGGAGCCCCTCGCCATCGTGTCGATGGGCTGCCGGTATCCGGGCTCGGTGCGTTCCCCGGAGGATCTGTGGCGCCTCGCCGCCGACGGCACGGACGCGATCTCCGAGTTCCCCACCGAACGCGGCTGGGACCTCGACGCACTGTACGACCCCGACCCCGACAAGCCGGGGAAGATATACATCCGCGAGGGCGGATTCCTGCACGGCGCCCATGAGTTCGACGCCGGCTTCTTCGGCATCAGCCCGCGCGAGTCGCTCGCCGCCGACCCCCAGCAGCGCCTGCTGCTGGAGACCGCGTGGGAGACCCTGGAGCGTGCGGGCCTCGACCCCGAGACCCTGCGCGGCAGCCGGACCGGCGTCTTCACCGGCATCATGTACGGCGAGTACGGATCCCGGGTGATGCATCAGGTGCCCGCGGGTTTCGAGGGCTACCTGGTCACGGGGAGTTCACAGAGCGTCGCGTCGGGACGCGTCGCGTACACCTTCGGCTTCGAGGGTCCGGCGGTGAGTGTCGACACGGCGTGCTCGTCCTCGCTGGTGGCCCTGCACCTGGCCGCCCAGGCTCTGCGCAACGGCGAGTGCGACCTCGCCCTCGCCGGCGGCGTCACCGTCATGGCCACCGCCGCGAGTCTGCTGGAGTTCAGCCGTCAGCGCGGTCTGGCCCGAGACGCTCGCGTCAAGTCCTTCGCGGCATCGGCCGACGGCACCGTGCTGGCCGAGGGTGTCGGCCTGCTGTTGGTGGAGCGCCTGTCGGAGGCCCGGCGCAACGGCCACCCGGTGCTCGCGGTACTGCGCGGCTCGGCCGTCAACCAGGACGGTGCGAGCAGCCAGCTCTCCGCGCCCAACGGGCCGTCGCAGCAGCGGGTCATCCGCGCCGCACTCGCCGACGCCCACC
>NZ_BMUE01000033.1 GCF_014650035.1 Streptomyces lucensis JCM 4490
GAGCGTCCCGGTAGAGGACCAGCGCCTCCTCGGGAGTGATCCGCCCACCGGCAGCGGCTCGGTCGAGGACAGACTGGAGGTCGGCCTTCTCGGTCACCAGGGGGCCCTTTCGTCAAGGGGTGTGGACGGACCGAACCAGCCTACGCCAGCGTTTTGTCCCCCCTCACGTCAGGCCGCGTACGCGCCGGCGAGCAGTCCGGCGAAGGCGCCGGCCATCAGGAACGGGCCGAACGGGATGGCCGACTTGCGGCCCGCACGCCGGGCGACGACGAGCGCGCCGCCGTAGAGCGCGCCGAGCAGGAACCCGGCGAAGGCGCCGAGCAGCACGGTGGGCCAGCCGTACCAGCCGAGCACGGCGCCCATGCCGACGGCGAGTTTCACGTCGCCGAAGCCCATGCCGGCCGGGTTGATGAGGAACAGCACGCAGTAGCCGCCGCCGAGCGCGAGGGCGCCGTAGAGCGCGGTGAGCCAGTGGCCGGTGTGCTCGGGCAGCTGGGCGGTGAGGCCGAGCAGGGTGAGCGCGGCGGCGGCGAGCGGCAGGGTCAGCGGGTCGGGCAGCCGGTGCACCCGGAAGTCCACGACGGCCAGCAGCACCGCGACGGGCGCGAGCAGCAGCCACACCGCCAGCTCGGGCCGGGTGCCGGTGGCGGCGGCGAGGGCGGCGCAGGTGAGCGCGCCGGCCGTGGCGGTGGCTGCGGCGGACGGCCCGTCGCCCGGGCAACGGGCGCACCCCGCCCGGCCCAGCCATCCCCGGATCGCGTGGCCGTCCGGGCACCGGTCCCGCCAGGGCTCGCCGGGCGGGACGGCGAACCGGTAGGCGGCGCGGGGCAGCAGGGTGCCGGCCAGCGCTCCCCACACCCCGGCGACGGACACCAGCACCACCGTGGTCATCCCGCCCACGTCCATCCGTCCCCGCTTCCATCCGGCCTCGCCCGACGTGGACACAGTAGTGACGGCGGGGCCGGGTCAGGGTCCCGAGTGCGGACTCCGAGCCGAACGTCAGGCAGGCTCGGGCCGGTTGCGCCGGTGGTAGTGCCAGTGAGCGGACACGCGGTGATCGTGCTCGAAACCGGGGCCGAGCGGTCCCACGCGGTCGTAGGCCCAGTCGGTGCGGGGGTCGTCGCGGCGGGCGAAGGCGTAGGCGGCCTCCAGCCTCAGGAGCTGGTCCTCCTCGTCCAGCAGGGCGGCGAAGGCGTCCATCACGGCGGCCGTACGATCGCCGGACCCGGAGAGGGATTCGGCGGCGCAGCCCCGGACGCCCGGATCGGCGTCCCGGACCAGGGTGAGCAGGGTCTCGCGGACCGCCGGGGTGAGTTCGCGCGGTGCGGCGAGGTTCCGTGCGACCGCGACGCGGACGCCGGGGTCGTGGTCGCGTGCCATCGCGAGCAGGGCGGCGGTGGCGGCCTCGCTCGGCGCGGCCCGGTACGGCACCAGGCAGTACGGCACCTCCCGGCGCACGCGCGGGTCCGGGTGGCCGGCGTGACGGAGGCCGATGGCCTCCTGGCCGGGGTGGTCGTCGTTCGTGTAGACGTCCAGGACCTTGGCGAGCACGCGTCCGTCCGGCTCGTCGAGCGCCCACCGCGCCAGGAACTCGACGTCCTGCCGGGTGTCCTGGCGGTCGTGGACGGTTCCCAGGAAGTGCCGGTGCCCGAGAACCTCGGCGAGCAGCCGGCGGTGGCCGGGCTGGGGGTGGTGACGCAGGGCCGCCAGGTCGGACCAGGCCTGCGGGCTCCTGCGGTGGGCGAGGACGTAACCGGCGGTGAACCGGTTGACGTGCATCTCCTCCGGGTACGGCACGGCCCGCGCCGCCAGCTCCGCCACCGGCGGCAGCACGCCGAACCTCCACTCCAGCGTGGTCAGGACGGCGCTGTGGCCCGCCCTGACGGTGAGCCCTCCGAGGGACACCTCGCCGACCTTCGAGTACTCGTCGTCATCGACCAGGCGCCGGGTGACCGGCCCCCGGGCCCCGGTGCGGTGGCGCAGTTCCTCGGCCTGGCCGGTCTCGTGCCAGTGCCGGGCCAGGTCGAGCAGCCGCTTCCGGACCGCCGCGGGGAGCCGGAGCCGGGGGTCCTTGCCGAGCGTGGCGTCGACCAGCGCCGGGGAGCCGAGGTCCACGGCCCGCAGGAGCGGTGTCGTGCCGTCCGGCGGCTCGAAGTCGCAGTCGGCGCCGCCGTCCGTCAGGATGCCGGCACTCTCGTGGTCGAAGGCGGCCACAGCCGTGAAGAGCACCGGGAGGCCGTCGGGACCCGGAGTGTCCGGATCGGCGCCCTCCGCCAGACATGTCCGTACGGCGTCGTGGTCCTTCGTGGTCACGGCCGCCACGAGCCGGTCGTCCGGGTCGTGCCGCGGTGCTGCCATCTTCTCCCCCTGATGAACCGTCGGACAGCACGGTATCCGGGGTGTCCTTCGGCTAGTCGACCCGTGACATCCGCGCGGTGGGGTTGCCCTCCTCCGAGCTGTCCGAGGTGTACTCCAGGTCGTCGCCGACCGGTGTCAGCTCGATCTGGTGCGGAGTGGGGTTGCAGCCGGCGTGGTTGTCCTTCGCGCCGGTCGAGGTGGCGAGGATCCGGGTCCTGGTCACCTTCTTCAGGGTGAGGATGTCGGTGCAGACGGCGCCGATCGGGTCGGTCTGCTTCAGCCGCCCCAATTCCTCGCCCACGGCCGCCTGGTGGACGGTGACGCGGAAGGTGCCCATGGGCAGGCTGCCGCCGAGGCCGGTGGCCTGGCCCTCCCAGGTGCCGAGGAAGCGGGCGGGGATCGTGCCGGGGCCGCCGCTTCCGGTACCGGGGCTGCCGGACGGGGGACGGCTCGACGGGGCGCCGGTCGTGGGGCTCTCGGTGTCGGTGTCGGCGCTGCCGCCGGTGGACGTGCTCGGCGCCGGCGCCGGGGAGTACTGGGTGCCGCTGCCCGCGCCGGTGTCCTTGCCGCCGCCCGTGACCCAGGGGCGCAGCAGGGCGCCGAGCCCGACGGACGCCACGGCCAGCGCGCCGGCGACCGCGAGCGCCACTGTGCAGCTGACCCGGCGCCCTTGGCCGCCCTGCACGGGCGTGGAGGTCGCCGCGACGCTGAGCGAGACCCGCCCGGGCTGCGGCACGTCGCCCGCCGGGGGCGCGACGGTCGACTCCCCGGACACGGCGGCCGGCGCCCCGCTCGCCATGACCGGCGCGGGCCCGAACGCACCGGGGCCGGAAGGGGAGCCCACCGCCTCGGCAGGCGCTCCCGCGGCTCCGGCTCCGGAAGGAGAGCCGGCCGGCCCGGGAGGCCGGGCCCCCGCCGGTGATCCGGAAGCCCCCGCCCCGAAGGGCGCTCCCGCGGACGCGGCGGAAGAGCCCGCCGCCCAGGGGAGCGAACCGGAGGAGCCCCCCGAGGAGTCCGAGGAGTCCGAGGAGTCGGCAGGCCCGCCCACCGACGGGTTGGTGTACGGCACGGGGCCCGAGTGCGGCTGCTCCCCCGTGTCCAGGTTGAGCAGGCGTACGGCACTGCGGCTGACCTGTTCCACCAGGGCGCCCGGCAGCCAGCCGCCCGTGATCAGACGGCCGGCGCCCTCGGGGGCGAGCCGCCGGCCCACCTCGGCGGGGGCGGGCCGGTCCGCCGGGGCCTTGGCCAGGCAGGCCAGCGCCAGCTCCCGCAGGTCGCCGCCGAGGGAGCCGAGTTCGGGCTCCTCGTGGACGACCTTGTAGAGCAGGGCGGCCGAGGAGTCGCCGCGGAAGGGCGGCTCACCGATGGCCGCGTGGACGAGGACGGCACCGAGGGAGAAGACGTCGGCGGCGCCCGTGACGCCCTTGCCGAGGATCTGCTCGGGCGCCATGTAGCCCGGGGAGCCGATCGACACGCCGGTGGACGTCAGGGACGCCGTGCCCTCCATGGCCCGGGCGATGCCGAAGTCGATGAGGAGGGGGCCGTCCAGGGTCAGCAGGACGTTGGACGGCTTCACGTCCCGGTGGACGAGGCCGAGTTCGTGCACGGCCGCCAGCGCCTCGGCGAGGCCCGCGCCCAGCGCCCGCACGGTGTGCGCGGGCAGCGGTCCGCCGTCGGCGACGGCCGCCGCGAGGGAGGGCCCGGCCGCGTAGGCGGTGGCCGCCCAGGGCACCGGGGCGTCCGGGTCCGCGTCCAGGACGGGCGCGGTCCAGGCGCCGCCGACCCGGCGCGCGGCCTCCACCTCGCGCCGGAAACGGGCCCGGAACTCCTCGTCCAGCGCGAAGTGCGGGTGCACGACCTTCACGGCGACCGTGCGGCCGCCCGCGCTGCGGCCGAGATAGACCCGGCCCATGCCGCCGGCGCCGAGCCGGCCCAGCAGCCGGTAGGGCCCGACGACGGCCGGCTCATCCACTTCCAGCGGCTGCATGGCGCACGCTCCCCCCAACGCCTGGTGTGCAGCAGCGTAGTGACGTGCGGCTACGACCGCAGCAGCTCCACCTTCACATCGGCCGGGAAGCCCGTCGTCGGGCCCACCCGGCGGGCGAACTCGGCGACGGCCGCCAGCTGCGGGGGACCGAAGCTGAAGTCCAGGGTGGTGAAGTACTGGGCCAGGGTCGCCTCGTCGAATGCCTCCCAGCGGGCGGCCTGCTCGGCGACCTTGCCGACCTCCTCCAGGGAGAGGTTGCGGGAGGCGAGGAACGCCTCGTGGACCTGGCGGGTGGTGGCCGGCTCGCGCTCCGCGTAGTCCCGGCGGGCCGCCCAGACCGCGAAGACGAACGGCAGGCCGGTCCACTCCTTCCAGAGCGCGCCCAGGTCGTGCACGTGCAGGCCGTAGCGCGGGCCGTCCAGGAGGTTGGCGCGCAGGGCGGCGTCACCGATGAGGACGGCGGCCTCGGCCTCCTGCATCATCAGGCTGAGGTCGGGCGGGCAGGTGTAGTACTCGGGCTGGACGCCGAAGCGCTCCGCCAGCAGCAGCCGGGCGAGCCGGACCGAGGTGCGCGAGGTCGAGCCCAGGGCGACGCGGGCGCCGTCCAGCCGGTCCAGCGGGACCTGGGAGACGATCACGCAGGACATCACCGGGCCGTCGCAGCCCACGGCGATGTCCGGGAAGGCGACCAGGTCGTCCGCGTTGCGCAGGAACTCGACCAGGGTGACGGGCGCGATGTCCAGGTCCCCGCGCACGAGCTGCTCGCTGAGCTTCTCCGGGGTGTCCTTGGTCAGCTCGAAGTCCAGGAGGGTGCCGGTTCTCGCGAGCCCCCAGTACAGGGGCAGGCAGTTCAGGAACTGAATGTGGCCGACGCGCGGCCGGGTGCGAGAATTGTCCACATCGCGAGACTAGCCCCCGTGCGCTACGGTGCCGGGACCGACCCCGCCACCAAACGGGCTAGCGGACATTCAAACATCCGGGTGAAGTGATCTTGACCTCTATTGCTTTCGGCGGCCTGCGTGCTAGGCTCGCCGCAAGTTGCAGTTTGGTTTCCCTTGCAGTACAGAGCCTGCGGAGCATGTGACCGCGGGCTCTCGTCGTTTTCAGACGAATGCAGTTGTGCAGCACCGTTTCGCACGTGCAGGTTCTGGAGGCAGGGCAAACCCTTTTGGGCCCAAGGAGGGCTTATGGCTACCGGAACCGTTAAGTGGTTCAACGCCGAAAAGGGCTTTGGCTTCATCGCCCAGGAGGGCGGCGGCCCCGACGTCTTCGTCCACTACTCCGCGATCAACGCCAGCGGTTTCCGCTCGCTGGAGGAGAACCAGCAGGTCTCCTTCGACGTGACGCAGGGCCCGAAGGGTCCGCAGGCGGAGAACGTCACCCCCGTCTGATCTCTGCCTGATCGCAGAACCTGAGAGCAGTACCCAAGGAGCCCCGCGCCGTCAGGCGACGGGGCTCCTGCCTTTTCCGCTGCGCTCCGGTGCACCCCTTTTGTTGAATTCTTGGCGAATTCTGGGCGACGCCGGCGCGGGGGCGGGGCGGTGCTAGGCCGCGCCACGCCAGATGGTCAGGTCGCCCATGAGGAAGGCGAGGTCGGGCATGGCGGTGGACTTCACCTGGATCGTGAAGAGCCCGATGTTCCCGTCGGCGTCCTTCATGCAGATGTCGGTGCCGGCCGCCGCCGCGGCCAGCGTCCAGCGGTGACGCGTGGCGTGTCTGAGAATGAGCCGGCACTCGTCGAGGCTGGTGCCGGACTGGCCGAAGATCTGGACGAACACGGTGCTGTCGCTCTTCAGCTCACAGCTGGACGTCTGGCAGTCGAAGCGGATGTCACCCTTGCGGTTCTTGCGCTCGGGTTCCTTGTCCTTGAGGCTCAGCGAGTTCTCGGCGTCCAGCCGTACCAGGGCGAACCCCTCCGGCCGGGGGTCCTGGGGCGAGGCTGCCGAGCCCGCCGGGGAGGCCGCGTCCGAGGCGTCCGTCCCAGACCTCCGCCCGGACGCCGACGAGGACGCCTTCGCGGCAGCGGACTCGGCGGGCTTGGTGGACTCCACCGTGCCCGACGTCCAGGACGAGGCCGCCTTCCCGGTGTCGCCCCCGCCGTCGGCGTCCATCACCTGCCACGCCAGCGCCGCCACGAGCAGCGCGCCGCCCACCGCACCGGCCGTGATCAGCGCGGCACGCCGTCTGCCGGCCTTCCGCTGTTCCGGCGTCGGCTGCGGCCACCCGGCCGGCGGCTGCGGCTGCGTCGCGAGCGGCTGCAGTCGCGTGGCGAGCGGCTGCGGGAAGGCCGGAGTGGGTTCGGCGACGGGCGCCGGAACCACGACCTCCGGCCCCGTGATCTCCCGCCACACGGCCGGACCGCCGCCCGCGTCGGCGTCCGCGCCCAGCCGCTGCCGACACCAGTCCACGACCTCCGCCGGGGTGGCGCGCTCCGCCGGGTCGGCGGCCAGGCACCGGGCGAACAGCGGCCGCAGCGGTTCGGGCAGCAGGGACAGGTCGGGTTCGGAGTGCACGATCCGGTACAGCACGTTGACGGCCGGACCCTCGCCGTAGAGCGGCCTGCCCAGCGCCGCGTACGCGGCCGTCTGCCCGAGCGCGAACACATCGGTCGCCGCCGTCACCTCACCGCCGTTCGCCTGCTCCGGGGCCATGAACGAAGGCGTACCGATCGCGCCGCCCGTCGCCGTGTAGGCGGTGCCGTCCGCGGCCAGCGCGATACCGAAGTCGATCACCCGCGGCCCGTCGGCGGCCAGCAGCACGTTGGACGGCTTCAGGTCCCGGTGCACGATCCCGGCCCCGTGGATCGCCTGCAGCGCCTCGGCCACGCCCGCCATCAGCCACAGCAGCGCCGGCACGGGCAGCGGTCCGCGCCGGTTCACGGCGTCGGACAGGGAGGGGCCGGGCACGTACAGCGTGGCCAGCCAGGGCGGCACGCCGTCCGCGTCGGCGTCGATCAGCTCGGCGGTGTACGCGCCCCGCACCTGCCGGGCCGCCTTGATCTCCCGCCCGAACCGCCGCCGGAAGTCCGGATCGTCCGCCAGCTCCGGCCGGACGACCTTGATCGCGACGGGCCGGCCGCCCTGCGTGTGCGACAGGTAGACCCGGCCCATGCCGCCCGCGCCGAGCCGCGCGGCCAGCCGGTATCCGGCCACCGCGGTGGGGTCGTCCGCCTGGAGTGGCTGGAAGACCTCCGTCGCCTGATTCATCGGCGCGTACCCCCTGTGTCATGCGTCGGCCAACCACAGCAGCCTAAAGGGGGGTTGTCACCGCACTCCGCTACGGTCCCTCGTCGTGACCGACACCGACCCCCTCGACGCCACCCGCGCCTTCTACGACACCGTCGCCGAGGACTACGCCGACCACTTCCGGAACCCGCTCGCCGGCCGCCCCCTGGAGCGGGCGCTGCTCGGCGCCTACGCCGAACTCGTCGGCCCCGGCGCACCCGTCGCCGACCTCGGCTGCGGGCCCGGCGACGTCACCGCGCACCTCGCCGGACTCGGCCTGTCCGTCTTCGGCCTGGACCTCTCCGAGTCCATGCTCACCGTCGCCCGGCGCGCACACCCCGCCCTCCGGTTCGAGCAGGGCTCCATGCTGGACCTTCCCATCGAGGACGGCTCGCTGGCCGGGGTCGTCTCCTGGTACTCCAGCATCCACACGCCCTTGGATGAACTACCCGCGCTGTTCGCCGAGTTCCACCGGGTCCTGGCTGACGGAGGCCACCTGCTGCTCGCCTTCCAGTGCGGGGAGCTGCCGCTCAGCGTGGACCGGCCTTGGGGGCACCCGGTGTCCCTGGACTTCCAACGGCGCCGACCCGAGCAGATGGCCGACCTGCTGGCGGACGCCGGTTTCTCCGTCCGCTCCAGCACGGTGCGCGCGGTGGACGTGCAGCACGGGGAGTCAGCGGTCCCTCAGGCGTTCCTGCTCGCCCAGAAGGAAGGCTGACCAGGCGGCGGGGGTGACGGTGAGGTGGGCGGCGGCGGGTTGCTTGGAGTCGCGGATGTGGATGGCCGTGGGAAGGACGGCGACTTCGAGGCACTGGCCGCCCTCGCCGCTGCTGTAGCTCGACTTGAACCAGCTCAACTGCTCTATGGTCATCGCTCTTCCAGCATCTTCTCGATCAGGTCCAGGGACTCGTGTGGGTTGAGGGCTTGAGCCCGGATGATCCCATAGCGAGCGGCGAGAGTGCGGACCTCTTCCCTGTCAGTGATCAACCGTGGGTATCCGTGGCTCTCCAGGTAGCCCACCTGCTCCTTACCCTTCGGCGTGAGCAAGGTGAACGAGTTATCCAGACAAGGGTGTTCGGATCGGACTGTCGGCATCACCTGAAGCTGCACGTTCCGCATGCGGCCGATCCGCAGCAGTTGGCGGAGCTGCTCCTTGTGCACCCCTGGTCCGCCGATCGGACGCTCCAGTACAGCCTGCTCCATGACGAAGCTGAACTCGGGTGGCGGCCACTGCTCGAAGATCTGCTGACGCGAGAGCCGGTCGGCCACCCGCTTCTCGATGGTCTCTTCATCCAGGGGCGGGTGCCGCTGGGTGAACACCGCACGTGAGTAGCCCTCGGTCTGAAGCAGTCCCAGCACGCCCATGGTGCTGTAGTCGTGCAGGGAGACCGCTTTGGCCTCCAGCTCGGCATAGCCGCGATACCACTCGGGATGCCGCGTCCGAGCCTTCGTCATCGCCTCCTCCACCTGAGGGATGACCGCCCTGAACAGGCCCTCCGTCCCCAAGATCTCATCCGCCCGCTGCAAGAACTCCGGCCTCGGTGTCCGTACCCCCCTCTCCACGGAGGAGATCTGGTCCGGCCCGTAGCCCACCAGGTCGCCGAACTCCCGCTGACTCAGGCCCGCCCTCTCCCTGAGCAGCTTCAACTGCCTGCCCAGCACGAGGAAGACCCCCACCGCCCCGTTCTCCTCAGCGGGCGTCTCCGGCCTGCGCTCCCGCTCCTCCATACCGCACCCGTACCTCTCGTACGTCGGACGTACCGCACCCGTACGACTACCCTCCGTCGCCGGGTCTCCCCTGGTCAGCGTAGGGAGGACCGGCCACGCTCTGTGACGTGAACGTAGAAATCTCCACCCCCTCGACCGAACTCGTCCAGCGGCTGAGCGCCACCCCGCGCGGCGCCAGGCTGGCCCGTCGTCTCACCGCCGACCAGCTCGCCACCTGGGGATACGCCCATGACAGCGAGCAGAACGACACCGCCCAGCTCCTCGTGGCCGAGCTGGCGGCGAACGCGGTCACCCACGGTCGCGTGCCCGGACGGGACTTCGAGCTGAGGCTGCTGCTGCGGCCGGACGCGGACGCGCTGCGTATCGAGGTGAGCGACGCGCGGGGCGACCGTCCGCTGCGGTTCCTGGCCGGTGGGCTGGAGGACGAGGGCGGGCGGGGCCTGGTCGTCGTTCAGGTGCTGGCGTCGCTGTGGGGCGTCGACGAGCGGGACGTCGGCAAGACGGTCTGGGCGGAGTTGCCGCTCACCGCGAGGCGAGGGCAGCGGCCCGGCACTCCACGACCGTGTCCGCGAACGCCCGGGCCGGTGGGCTGAGGGCGTCCCAGCGGCGGACGGCCCAGCCGACGGGGAGGGGGCGGAGCCCGGGGAGCGGTACGAGCCGCAGCGGGCCCTCGCCGGGGACGGGCAGGCCGGGCACGGCGGGGACCACGGCCCGCCCCACTCCCAGCTCGGCGAGGAGCAGGGCCGTGTCCCAGTCGGCCACGCTCGGCTCGTAGGCGAACCGGACGCCCAGCTCGGCGCACGCGGTGTCGAGGTGGGCGGCGGAGGCGGAGTTGGGCGGCAGGCGGATGAGCCGGACGTCGGCGAGTTCGGCGGCGTCGAGACGGGGGCGGTCCGCGAGGGGGTCGTCGGCGCGGACGGCGAGCACCCAGGGCAGTTCGACGACCGTGCGCTGCTCGATGCCGCGGACCGGGGGGCCGAGGGTGATCCAGGCGAGGTCGAGGGTGCCGTCGGCGAGCCGGTCGAACGTGCCGCGTCCGGAACTGACCGTGTGGAACTCCAGATTGACCTTGGGGAACCGGCGGCGGAAGGTGACGACCGCGTCGGACATGAAGTGCCGGACGGTGGTGGCGCCGGTGGCGACGCGGACGTATCCGCTGTGGCCGTCGAGGAGGTCGCGCAGGTGGCGTACGGCGAGGTCGAGGCCGGAGATGCCCTCGGCGGCGGCGGCCTCCAGTATGCGGCCGGCCTGGGTGGGGACGACGCCGCGCGGCTGGCGTTCCAGCAGGGCGACGCCGGTCTCGCGCTCCAGCCGTTTGACGTGCTGGCTGACGGCGGACTGGGTGCAGCCGAGGTCGCGGGCCACGGAACTGAGGCTGCCCGCACGGCACACGGCCACGAAGACACGGAGGTCGTCCAGGGTCACAACACCCAAGCTAACACTTGGGGTTGGGGAGGAAACCCAAGGATTGACTGGCCACAGGCGTCGTACGAGGATCGTGCGCGGGCCGCGAACCGACCCAGGCGGCAACCCGCTCCCCGCCCCCGCCGAGTCCGGACGAAGCGGGGAACGGACGGGGAGCGGGTGTCGACCGTCCCCGGGCGGCGCGGCCCGGCTCAGCGCTCGTAGAGGCCCTCCACCTCCGTCGCGAAGTCCCGCATGATCTGCTCCCGCCGTGGTTTCAGCGACGGTGTGAGGTGGCCCGCCTCCTCCGTGAAGTCCACCGGGAGTACCGTGAAGCGGCGGATGGACTCGGGGCGGGAGACCAGCTTGTTCGCCTCGTCCAGGGCGCGCTGGAGGACCGCCGCCAGCTCGGGGTCGTCGCGGAGCAGTTCCGGCGGCACCGGGTGCTTGCCGATCATCCGGCGCCAGTGGGTGGTGCCGTCGGGGTCGAGCGTGATCAGGGCGGCGACGTAGGGGCGGCCGTCGCCGACCAGCATCACCTGGGAGATCAGCGGGTGCTGGCGCAGCCAGTTCTCCAGCGGGGCCGGGGCCACCGACTTGCCGCCCGCCGTGATCAGCAGCTCCTTCTTGCGGCCGGTGATGGTCAGGTAGCCCTCGTCGTCGAGTTCGCCCAGGTCGCCCGTCGGCAGCCAGCCGTCGCGGGTCGCCGGGACCACTCCGCCCGCCTGCGGGTCCCAGTAGCCGCGGAGCACGTGGTCGCCGGCGAGCAGGATCTCGCCGTCCGCCGCTATGCGCACGCGCGTGCCGGGGAGGGGCCAGCCGACCGTGCCCAGGCGGGGTTTGAGGGGCGGGGTGACCGTGGACGCGCCGGTCGTCTCCGTCAGGCCGTAGCCCTCGAAGATCTCGATGCCGGCGCCCGCGTAGAACGCGGCGAGGCGTCGGCCGAGCGGGGAGCCGCCGCAGATGGCGTACCGGACGCGGCCTCCCATGGCGGCGCGGATGCGGCGGTAGACGAGGGGGTCGTAGAAGGAGCGGGCCGTCTTCAGGGAGCGGCTCGGGCCGTTGCCGGTGCCGGTCTGGCGGGCCTCCAGGGCCTCGCCGTAGCGCCGGGCCACGGCCGCCGCCCGCTCGAAGACGGCGCCCCGGCCGCCGGCCTCGGACCTGGCCCGTGCCGAGTTGTAGATCTTCTCCAGCATGTACGGAATGGTCAGCAGGCACGTCGGCCTGAACGCCTCCAGGTCCGGGAGGAGGTCCTGCGGGGCCAGGCTGGGGGCGTGGCCGAGGCGGACGCGGGCGCGGACGCAGGCGATGGCCACCATCCGGCCGAAGACGTGGGACATGGGGAGGAAGAGGAGGACGGACGGCTCCTCGTCCTGGCTCCTGAAGACCGGGTGGAGGAGTTCGATCGCGTTGTCGACCTCGGCGAAGAAGTTGCCGTGGGAGAGGGCGCAGCCCTTCGGGCGGCCGGTGGTGCCCGAGGTGTAGATGAGGGTGGCGAGCGTGGCGGGACCGAGCATGCCCCGGCGTACGGCCACCTCGCCGTCCGGTACCCCGGCGCCGGCCTCGGCGAGCCGTTCCAGGTGGCCCTTGTCCATCACCCACACGTGTCCGAGGTCCGGCAGGTGCTGCAGCTCCGGTCCTATGGCGGAGGCCTGGCCCGTGGTCTCGGTGACCAGGGCGACCGCGCCGGAGTCGTGCAGGATCCAGCGGGTCTGGAAGACGGAGGAGGTCGGGTAGACGGGGACCGTGACCAGGCCGGCGGCCCAGGCGGCGAAGTCGAGCAGTGTCCACTCGTAGCGGGTGCGGGCCATGACGGCGATGCGGTCGCCCGGTTGCAGGCCCTCGGCGATCAGCCCCTTGGCGACGGCCAGCACCTCGGCGGCGAACCGGACGGCTGTCATGTCCGTCCAGCGGCCGTCGGGCAGCCTGCGGCTGAGGACGACCGCGTGGGGGGCCGCCTCGGCGTTGTCGAAGGGCAGGTCGGCCAGGGAGCCGTGGGTGACCGTGGGGGCGAACGGGGGGACGGACGCCTCCCGTACGGCGCCGTCCAGCCGGAGAATCTGGGGCTCCACCAGGACGGGGCGGCCGTCGTAGTCGACGGCGGAGACGGGGGCCCCGGGAGTCAGGGGCGCGGCGCCGGAGGAGGCGGGGGTGTTCGCGTACGGGATGGACACGGGGCGGCTCCTCGGGCGTGCGTGAACCGGCGGTACGCCTTCTGACGACCTGACAAGGGGTTACCGCTGGTTAGGCAGGTGATCGTACGGCTCCGCTGTGAGGGGGTTGTGCGGGATCGGGAAGGGTCCGGGGCCGGGGGTGTGCAGCGTCGGAGGTCATGTGAGGGGGGTTCGGCTTCGGCGGCCCGCCGGCTCCACCGTGGGCTGGTTCAGCGGACCCATGTCGATGCGCTCCTCACCCGTGACAGTGGCTCACCTCGACTTACCTCCGGTAACCTTACTCTAGAGTAAGCAGATTGAGCCCTGGGGGCCTGATGACCGCCGTGACCCTGAACGCGCCGCCCGCGCTCGCGCCGCTGCTGGCCCGGGGCGCCCTGCGCTCCCCCTTCAAGCGGCCCGCCCCGGACGCCGGCTTCCCGCGCACCCGGCTGGTGCTGCCGGGACTCCGCGTCGACCTGGCGAAACTGGCCGCCTACGAGCGGGTGTGCGGCTTCACCCCGGACACCGGCGCCGGTGCGGACGCGCTGCCCGTCACCTATCCGCACGTCCTGGGCTTCCCGCTGGCCATGCGCCTGATGAGCGGCCGTGACTTCCCGCTGCCGCTGCTGGGCCTGGTCCACACCTCCGTCGAGATCGTCCGCCACACCGCCGTGCCGGCCTCAGGGGAGTACGAACTCTCCGTCCACGTCGACGGGCTGGCCGCGCACCGGCGCGGGACCGAGGCCACGGTGGTCACCGGGCTGCGGTCCGGCGGGGACGTCGTGTGGGAGTCGCGGAGCACGTACCTGGCCCGGCACCGCACCGGGGGCGGTACGGCACCCGGGGCGCGGGAGGACGGCACCCCGCTGCCCGCGGTCGCCGAGTGGCGGCTCGCCGAGGACGTCGGGCGCCGGTACGGTGCCGCCTCCGGCGACCGCAACCCGATCCACCTGCACCCGCTCACCGCCCGCCTCTTCGGCTTTCCCCGCGCCATCGCGCACGGCATGTGGACGGTGGCCCGCTGCCTGGCCGCCCACGGCACACCGGACACGACCGTGGTGAGGGCCCGCTTCCGGGCGCCGGTGCTGCTGCCGGGGACGGTGACGTACGGGGCGGACGGCGCGGGCCGGTTCTCCCTCCGGGGGGCCGACGGTCGGCTGCATCTGTCCGGTCAGGTGGGGAGGCCGGGGCGCCGGTGACGCTAGGGGCCGATGCGGGTGCGGGTGAGTGGGGGCCGTTCGCGCAGTTCCACGCGCCCCTGAGGTGGGCTGTGGTGGACCTGCCCAGGGGCGCGGGGAACTGCGCGACAAGCCACGGACCGCCCGCACCCGGCAACGGCGAAGCCACCCCCCAGGGGCGCGGGGGAACTGCGCGAACGGCCACAGACTGCCCGCACCCGGCGACGGCGATGTGCCGCGCTAGGCCTCGCCCGTCGGCGGTACCCAGGGACGCCCCCGCATCAGGTTCCCCAGACCCGCCCAGGCGAAGTTCATCAGGGTGGCCGCCGCCTGCCGGGCGGTGACGCCGGGCGTGGCGTTGGCCCACGCCGCGAGCGACTCCGCCGCGCCGACCAGGGCCTCGGCGAGGCCGCCGACCTCGTGCTCGGCCAGGTGCGGGTCCTGGTGGGCCTCACGGGCCGCGACCGCTATCAGCCGGGTCACGAACGCGACGATCTCCTCGCGCATCGACCGGACCTCGCCCACGAAGGGCTCACCGTGGGTGCGGGCCTGCAGGTGCAGCACGGACCAGCCGTCGGGGTGTTCGGCCGTGTGGGCGAAGAACGCCCGCAGTCCGTCCCACAGTTGCCGGTCGGCGGGCAGGTCGGCCCGCACGCCGGTGCGCACCGCCTCCGTCAGCGCGGCGGCCTCCCGGCGGATGCACGCCGTGAAGAGGTCTTCCTTGGAGTTCAGGTACAGGTACACCAACGGCTTGGACACACCCGCCAGTTCGGCGATCTCGTCCATCGACGCGGCCATGTACCCCCGCCGGCCGAAGATCCGTACGGCGGCGTCGAGCATCTGCTGTTCCCGCACCGCACGCGGCATCCGCTTGGTCTTCACGGCACCCATGGGGCAAGACTAGTTGCGCCCCGGCCCCCCGGAGCGCACGGTCAGGACGGCTGGCCCTGCGTGCGAGCGGTGTCGTCCGCACCGTCCTCCTGGCTGCGGTTGGCGTCCAGGTTGGCCTTCATGCGCTCGACCTTGCCCACGACCTGCACCGAGGCCCGGTCCCGCTCCTTGCGCAGCACCACCCAGCTGATCGGCGCCGAGAGGACCATGGAGAGCAGCAGCAGCCACAGGAAGTTGGCGTCGCCGTAGCCGCGCGGGAAGATGCCGGAGTAGACGGCTCCCCAGACGACCACGAGGCAGCCGGCGAAAATGCCGAGGCGCATCAGCGTGTAGCGGAGCATCTCAATCCACTCTTCCGTGTCGTACGGTCGGAAATCCCACGAGGGGCACCGTCCAGTGAAGCACGAGCGGCGGCCGATCTCGGCGGGGGGTGGGACGCCTCACGTGAGCGGCAGCAGCATGATGATGTCGTCGCGGTCGTCGTCGGGGGCGACGCGTATGGCGCCGGGCACCCTGCCGACCTCCTTGTAGCCGCAGGAGGCGTAGAAGTGCTCCAGGCCCAGGCCGCCCCGGCAGGTGAGGCGGATGGCGTCGACCCGCCCGATGCCGCGGGCGGCGGCCGCGGCCGCCGCCATGAGGTCGCGGCCGTACCCCTTCCCCTGGTGCCGGGGGTGCACCATCACCGTGTAGAGCCACACCCAGTGCAGCTGGAGCCGGTGGGTGTTGTGGGAGATGAAGGCGGTGGCGGCCACCTCGCCCGCCGCGTCGTGGCCCACGAGCAGCCGCTGGCGGCCCTCGGCCAGGCCCACGAAGTGCCTCACCAGCTCCGGACGGATGTCCTCGCGGGTCACCGGGGGCACGAACCCGACGGCTCCGCCGGCGTTGGAGACGTCCGACCACAGGTCGAGGATGCCGTCGCGCAGGGCGGGGGTGATGGCGGGGTCCAGCGTGAAGGTAAGGGGCATGGGTGCATGCTATCCATTACCCGAGGGCGTGCGCGGCTACTTCCAGATCGGCGACCAGACCCTGGTACGCCTGCTCCCGGTCGTCCGCCCGCAGCACGGCCGACGGGTGCACGGTCGGCACCAGCCGCTCCGGGCGCCCGTGGATCTCCTCCTCCAGTACGGTCCCCCGCACCTGGCTCACCCGGAACGACGACCCGAGCAGCGCCTTGCCGGCGGTGGCGCCCAGCACCACGATCAGCTCGGGCTCCACGGCCGCCAGCTCGGCCGCGAGCCACGGCCCGCACGCGTGCGTCTCCCGCAGGCTCGGGGCCTTGTGGATACGGCGCTTGCGGGGCTCGGCCCGGGTGAACTTGAAGTGCTTGACGGCGTTGGTGACGTAGGCGTCCGCCGGGTCGAGACCGGCTTCCGCCAGGGCGCGGTCCAGGAGCTTGCCGGCGGGGCCGACGAACGGCCTGCCCTGCCGGTCCTCCTGGTCGCCGGGCTGCTCGCCGACGAGCATCACGCGGGCGTGCGGGTTTCCGGCGCCGAAGACGGTCTGGGTGGCGGGCCGGTGCAGGGGGCATCCGCGGCAGCCGGCCGCTGCGCGGCGCAGGGCGGGGAGGTCGGCGCCGTCCGGCACGAAGGGCTCCGCCGTGTACTGGTCCTCGGGAGCGGTGGTGGGCATGCCTGGCGGGTACCCGTGGGCTGCGCCCGGCGAACGAAGGGGGCGGTCGGGCGGTGCCGGGGGCGGGTGCGGGTGCGTTGTGGCTGGTCGCGCAGTTCCCCGCGCCCCTGGGGTGGGACACCGGGGCCCCTCGTACGTCACGGGAGGCGAAGAGCGCGTCCGGTCCGCCGCCCGGGTCCGGCTGCGGGTGCGTTGTCGCTGATCGCGCAGTTCCCCGCGCCCCTGGGGTGGGACACCGGGGCCCCTCGTACGTCACGGGAGGCGAAGAGCGCGTCCGGTCCGCCGCCCGGGTCCGGCTGCGGGTGCGTTGTGGCTGATCGCGCAGTTCCCCGCGCCCCTGGGGTGGGACACCGGGGCCCCGGGTCGCTCAGAGGCGCATGGGCTGGGGGGCGTCGCGGCGGGCCGGGTCGGGGCCCTCGTACT
>NZ_BMUE01000034.1 GCF_014650035.1 Streptomyces lucensis JCM 4490
GAGCCGCATGAGCTGGGGCCGTATGTGCGTCTCGGTCAGTGCGGGAGCGGTTCGGGCGACCGGCCGCCCGTGCCGGCCGCCCTCGCGGCGGTCGGCACGGGCGGCCGGTGCTCGGAGGTGAGACATCTGCGTCCTCGTACTGGTCCGTCGGCTGTTTTCTCGCGCGGTGCTCGTACGGGCATGCGTGGGTGCGGGCATGCGTCATCGCGAGGTCGGACGGCGGACCGGTGTGTACGGCCGCCGTGCCCGACGGACACTCACAGTAGTTGGCCGTGCCTCATGTGCGGTGGGCAGTTGACAAAGTCCTGCGGCCGGCATCCCGCTCTGGTATGAAGCCTCGTACGAAAGACCGACGACCGGGCCGGACCCGGCGGGGCGACCCGAAAGCAACCGATAGCACCTGGTCGGAAACGGTCATCGGAATGGCGCAGCGCCCGGCGGACCCGAACGGGCCCGCCTCACCGTCCTCGAGTTCCGCACGCGAACACCCAGTCGCACCACCCGCCCCGTCCGCGTCGCGGCCCCGCAGCCGATGACGGGCGACGTCACGGAGAGTGTCGGCTTTGGCCCGACCCTGGCCGTCCGGGCGGAGAGACGGTCAGGGCGACGTTCCCGGCCCTTCTGTCTCAGCCGCGTTTGGGCGGCTCGGCGACGAACGCCCCGACGGAGCGCCAGGTCCGGCGGACGTCACCCGACACGCCCCGCCACCACGCCTCGGCCGGCAGCTTGCCCGCCGGCTCGAAGGGCTCGCCGGGCCGGGGCAGGGCGACCGCCTGGCCGGCCTGCTCGGCCGCCTCCTTCGTCCACTCCCCCGGCTCGGCCCACGGGTGCGGGGCCAGGTTGAAGGTGCCCCAGTGGATCGGCAGCAGTACACCGTGCGGTGCCCCGCCCTGCAGGTCGAGGTGGGCGCGCAGGCCCTCCGCGGGGGTCATGTGGATGTCGGCCCAGAACTCGCTGTACGCCCCGAGCTGGATCATCGTGGCGTCGAACGGCCCGTGCGCGGCGCCGATGTCCCGGAAACCGTCGAAGTAGCCGGTGTCGCCGCTGTGGTAGATCCGGTGCTCCTCACCGGCGACGGCCCAGGAGGCCCAGAGCGTGTGCTGGGTGTTGCGCAGGCCCCGGCCGCAGAAGTGCCGGGCGGGGGTGGCGGTCAGGGTGAGCGCGCCGATCCTGGTGGACTCGTGCCAGTCCAGCTCGCGCAGCCGGTCCGCGGAGACGCCCCAGCGTTCGAGGTGCGCGCCGACGCCGAGCGGCACGGCGAACACCGTGTCCGTGCCGGCCAGGGCCCTGATGGTGGGCAGGTCCAGGTGGTCGTAGTGGTCGTGCGAGATCACCACGACGTCCACCTCGCCGAGCGCGGCCAGCGGCAGCGGCACCGGGTGCAGCCGCTTGGGACCGGCGAACGGGAACGGGGAGCAGCGCTCGCCCCAGACGGGGTCGAACAGCACCCGGTTGCCGTCGATCTCCGCGAGCACGCTGGAGTGGCCCATCCAGGTCAGCCGGAGTCCCGTGGCGGGCGGCTTCGCCAGGTCGGCGAAGGTCGTCGGGTGCACCGGGACGGTGCCCTTCGGCGCCCGCAGCGGCCGGGTGTCCTTGTCGAAGAAGACCTTCGCGAAGTCCAGCGCGGAGCCGGAGGGCCGGGTGCGCGCGGGTCCGCCGGGGTTCTGGAAGACACCGTCCTTGAAGTGGGGGGAGCGGCGGATGCGTGCCAGACGCTCACCGCCCGGGTCCGCGCCGAAGGCCGCGGGCCGCAGGCCGCGGAGCCCGGAGCTCGAAGGACGCAATCCGGTCACGCTACCTCCAGGTGAGTGGCTGAGGCTCTCCATTATGGTCGGCCCCGGCGCAGGCCCCGGGCCGCCGGGACGGCTCCGGGGCCGACGGCGTGCGCCGCCGGAGCCCGGTCCGCTTCCGTTGACAGGCCGCGACCGGCTCCGGATACTGACTCGCGGTTCAGTGGAACACGGTCCTGGGCGGGGCCGCCGGCAGGCCGTGGCCCGGTCGCGCTCGACCATCGCCGCCGAGGAGACGCCATGACCGCCCCCGCTCCCCTGATGTCGCTCGTGTGGACCGACCACGTCACCGGCCGCCGGGGCTTCCTGGTCGTGGACCGGCTGGTGCGGGGCGTGGCCAGCGGCGGGTTGCGGATGCGCCCCGGGTGCACGCTGGAGGAGGTGACCGGACTCGCCCGCGGGATGACCGTGAAGGAGGCCCTGCACTACGACCCCGCGAGCCGCTACGTGCCGCTGGGCGGCGCCAAGGGCGGCATCGACTGCGATCCGCGGGCCCCGGAGGCGTACGGGGTGCTGGTGCGCTACCTGCGCGCGATGCGGCCGTACATCGAGAGCGTGTGGGCCACCGGCGAGGACCTGGGCCTGAGCCAGGACCTGGTGGACCGCGCGGCGGCCGACGCGGGCCTGGTCTCCACCGTCCAGGCGGTGTTCCCGCTGCTGGACGACGAGGCGGCGGCCCGCGGACGGCTGGCGGACGCCTTCGCGGTGGAGGTCGACGGCATCGGCCTGGACGAACTGGCCGGTGGCTGCGGGGTCGCCGAGTCGGTGCTCGCGGCCCTGGACCGGGCGGCGGTGCCGTACCCGGGCGCGCGGGTCGCCGTCCAGGGTCTGGGCACGATGGGCGGGGCCACCGCGCGCTTCCTCGTCCGCGCGGGACTGACGGTGGTGGCCGTCGCCGACGTCAAGGGCACGATAGCCAACCCGGCGGGGCTGGACGTCGAGGCCCTGCTGGCCGCGCGGGACGCCTACGGCACCGTCGACCGCGGTGTGCTGCGCCCCGGTGACCGCGAGCTGCCCGCGGACTCCTGGCTGTCCGCGGACGCTGAGGTGCTGGTGCCGGCCGCCGTGTCGTACGCGGTCGACACCGCCGGGCAGGAGCGGATCCGCGCCCGGTGGATCGTCGAGGCCGCCAACATGCCCGTACTGCCCCGGGCGGAGGCGCTGCTGGCCTCGCGCGGGGTGACGGTGCTGCCGGACGTGGTGGTCAATTCCGCCACGAACGCCTGGTGGTGGTGGACCCTGTTCGGCGACATGGGGGCGGACGCCGACGAGGCCTTCGCGCACATCCGGCACTCGATGCGAGCCCTGGTCGATCTCGTGCTGACCCGCGCGCGGGCGGACGGTACGACTCCGCGCGCGGCCGCCCACGCCCTGGCCGCGGACCGGCTGCCGGTGATCGCGGAGCGCTTCGGGTGGTACCGGTGAACGGTCCGTTTCGGCGCTGACCATGACAACGGACTAGGGTGACCGCGTGGCGAGAGTGCGGTTGAGCGTGGCCGAGCGGCGGGAGGAGCTGCTGCGGGCCGCCATCGAGCAGATCGAGGTGCGGGGCGTCGCGGCGGTGAGGATCGCCGACGTGGCCGCGGCGCTCGGGGTGAGCAACGCGCTGGTGCTGTACCACTTCTCGACCAAGGAGAAGCTGGTCGCCGCCGCGTTCGCGTACGCGGCCGAGGACGACCTCGCGCGACTGCGCGGGCTGCTGGGACGGCGGTCGACCGCACTGCGCCGGCTGCGGGCCGCCGTGCGCTGGTACGCGCCGACCGGGCAGGCCAAGGGCTGGCGGCTGTGGATCGAGGGCTGGGCGGTGGCGCTGCGCGAGCCCGCCCTGCGGCAGGTCACCCGGGACCTGGACACGCGGTGGAAGGCCGCGATCGCCGACGTCATCGCCGAGGGCGTGGCGGCGGGCGAGTTCACCTGCGCCGACCCGGCCGGTGCCGCGCTGCGGCTGACGGCGTTGCTGGACGGACTGGCCGTGCAGCTGACGTCGTACCCCGGCTCGGTGCCGCGAGCACGCGCCCGCGAGTGGGTCGACGACGCCCTCGCCCGCGAACTGGGCCTGGACCGGAAGGCACTGAACGAGCGCTAGGCCGTGTCCGCGAGGGCGCGCACGGGTGCGGTCGTGCCCCGGACCGCGCGGGGGCGCGGGACCGGGGCACGCCGGCGGCCGTCAGGCGACCGAGGTGATCCGCATCCTGATGTCGTGCGGCGACAGGGTGCCCTTCGCCGTCACATGGTCCCCGGAGGACTCGCCGCGCAGCCGGCGGCCGATCCACGGCACGAGGTACTCGCGGGCCCACTGGACGTCGTCGCGGCGGATCTCCAGCGTGCCGCGGGGCGGCAGCGGCGGCCACGGCTGCTCGGGGTCGGCCGGGACGTCGAGCCCCAGGACCTGCCCGGCGCGCAGCGCCACGCGCGTGTGCCCCTCGGGCGAGAGGTGGAGCCGGTCGGTGTCCCAGGCCCTGCGGTCCTGCACGGACCTCAGGGACCACAGGTCGAGCACGGGACAGCCGTACCGGTCGGCGATGGCCCGCACATGCCCGTTGTACGTGGCGATCTTGCCGCGCAGGTGCTTCAGCACGGGGACGCCACGGGTGTCGAAGCCGGTCGTCACCAGGACCGTGCCCGCGGCCCCGGTCAGCCGGGCCACGGCGCGCTCGAAGCGTTCGGCCACTTCGTCCGGGTCGGTGCCGGGCCGGATGATGTCGTTGCCGCCCGCACAGAAGGAGACGAGGTCGGGGGCGAGTTCGAGGGCCTTCGGGAGCTGGTCGGCGATGATCTGGTCCAGCAGCTTCCCGCGCACGGCGAGATTGGAGTACTGGAAGTCGCCCTCGTCGCGCCGGTCGGCGAGCAGCACCGCGAACCGGTCGGCCCAGCCCACGAACGCCCCGTCGGGGCCGGGGTCGCCGACGCCCTCGGTGAAGCTGTCCCCCACCGCCACGTACGACCCGATCACTGATCTGCTGTCATTCTTCGAATCGTCTGCCACATCGGGCCATGATTCACTGCGGGATGTGACCTACGCGAACGTAGGCAGGGGTTGACGAACGGTGAGATGAGACACCCTTAAATAGTTTGCCAAGCCCGGAATAGCGTCGCCGTCCCGGGCGTTGGACGTGTGATCGCGCTCAGCCGACCGGAACGCCGTGTTCGCGGAGGTAGCCGACCGGGTCGATGTCGGAGCCGTAGTCCGGCGTGGTGCGGATCTCGAAGTGCAGGTGCGGACCGGTCACGTTGCCGGTCGCGCCGGACAGGCCGATCTGCCGGCCGGCCGTCACGGTCTGGCCGGCCGAGACGGACAGTCGCGAGAGGTGTCCGTATTGGGCGTAGTGGCCGTCGTCCAGCTTGATGACGACCTGGTTGCCGTACGCGCCGCCCCACCCGGCGGAGACGACCGTGCCGGCGCCGACGGCCTTCAGGGGGGTGCCGGTCGGGACGACGAAGTCGACGCCGGTGTGGTAGCCGCTGGACCACATGCCGCCGGCCACGTGGTAGCCGGTGCCTATGGTGGCGCCGGCCACCGGGAGCGTGAAGCCGGTGGGGGCGGCCGCCGTGGCGGTGGGAGCGGCCGTAGCGGCGGTGGGAGCGGCCGTAGCGGCGGTGGCGGCGGCCGGTTCGGCCGCCGGGGCCGCCTGCGGGGCGGCGGAGGGCCGGGCCGCGGCCCGGGACTGCCGGGGGGCGGTGGACCCGGCGCCGGCCTGCGTGGCCTTCTTGCCGAGCGTCAGCTCCAGGCCCGGGTGGATCAGCGCGGGATCGCCGCCGACGGCCTGCCGGTTGTCGTCGTAGAGCCGCTGCCAGCCGCCGGCGACGTGCTCGCGGGCGGCGATCGTCGCGAGGCAGTCGCCGGACTTCACCGTGTAGGTGCGCACCGTCGTACCGGGCCGGGCCGCCGTCTTCTTCGCCGTGCCGGGAAGGGACTGCGCGGACTTCTGGGAAACGGGCTGTGCGGCCGGGGCGGCGTGGGCTCCGGTGGCCCCGACGAGCGGGAGGGCCAGGGCGGCGCCACCGGTTCCGGCGACGGCGATGGAGCGGGAAAAACGCGGGGGCTTGGGACGGCGGTGCTTACCCTTCGCGGGCATGGCGCATTCCTCTCCGGCGCCTGCGAGGTCAGCTGTCGGGTTCGGGCTGGAGCTGCCCGGCCGCGCCCTGCGCGGCTTCACCCCGAGCCTGTCGCGGAGACCGGGACAGGCAGTCGTACCTGGTGGGTCCCCCGCTCCTGCCGGACGCGGGTCAAGTGTGTGGGGCTCCGGGCGGCGGCAGGATTCGGCGTTCCGTCCGGATTGGGGTGAACCTAGGCGAGCGAGTCGTACGGAAACAAGCGGCCGGTTCCCGGTGGTTGAGCCCGAGAAGATCAGATTCGGGAGTTCCCGGTCACCATGCGTGAATCCTCCCCTCTCCGCCTCATGCGTTTCCCCATGTCCGCGCCCGCATTACGTGGACATGACGCGCGACGGACGGTGACCGGTATGACGCTCCTCACGCATCGCGCCGCCACGTGCCCCTGGGAAGCGGCGAGTTGGGGCGAATACGTCGAATCAGGGACAGAGAGTCCTAGATGCGGCGCATCCGGAAAACCGCCGCATCCAGGTCGCCCTTGAGTCCGGTCCGCAGCCCGTGGTGCAACAGCACCGCCCCTCTGTACGTTTCACCCGTTTCGCGGCATTCGTACGTTGCCGTCGGATCGAGTCCGCGCAGTCGTAGCGCCGGCGCCGGCTCGCCGTAGCTCTGCGCCTGGAGGCAGGCGAGGACCACCGTCTCGTCCCCGAGGACGTACTGGACCGCGCTCAGCCCGCCCGCCGGAGGGCGCAGCCGGTACAGCTCGCCCCGCTGGACGACCGGCCGGATCTCCTTGTACAGCTCCACCCACCGGCGGGCCTCGGCCAGTTCCGCCTCGCTCCACCGCGTGAGGTCGCCGCCCACGCCGAGGACGCCCGCCATCGAGCTGACGAAGCGCGGCCGCAGTGCGCTGACCCGCCCGTTGAGCTGGGTGTTCGGGCTGTCGGTGACCCAGGCGGCCATCACGCGCGCGGGATGGATCTGGCTGAAGCCGTGCTGGATGGCGAGCCGGTCGAGAGGGTCGGTGTTGTCGGAGGTCCACACCTGGTCGGTACGGCTCATCACCCCGAGGTCGATCCGCCCGCCGCCGCCCGAGCAGGACTCGAAGGCGACCGAGGGATGTGCGGCGCGCAGCCGGTCGATCAGGCCGTACAGGGCGTGGACGTGGTCGACCCACAGGCGCTGCGGGTAGGGCTCGCCCGGCCAGCCGGCGTCGGTGAAGCAGCGGTTGAAGTCCCACTTCACGTAGTCGATCGGGGCACTGGACAGCAGCGCGTCCAGTCGCTCCCAGAGGTGCTGCCGGACGTCCTCCCGGGCGACGTTGAGGACGAGCTGGTGGCGCAGTTCCGTCCGCCTGCGTCCAGGCTGGTACTGGACCCAGTCGGGGTGGGCCCGGTAGAGGTCGCTGTCCGGGTTGACCATCTCGGGCTCGACCCAGATCCCGAACCGCATGCCGAGGCCGTGGACCTCCTCGGCCAGGGGCCCGAGGCCGTTCGGGAAGCGGTCGGGGCCGGGGGTCCAGTCGCCGAGCCCGGCACGGTCGCCGGTGCGCGCGCCGAACCAGCCGTCGTCCACCACGAACAGCTCGACGCCGATCGCGGCGGCGCGGCGGGCGAGGGCCGCCTGCCGCTCCTCGGAGATGTCGAAGCCGGTGGCCTCCCAGGAGTTGAACAGCACGGGCCGGTCCTGTTCCGCGTCCGGGATGACGTGCGCGCGCTGGTAGGCGTGCCAGGCACGACTGGCGCCGCCGAAGCCCCCGTCGCTCCACAGGCCCGCGAAGACGGGGGTGGTGTACGACCGGCCGGGCTCCAGGAGCAGCAGGCCCGAGTCGTCGTGGCCGGCGCCGCCGGTGATCTGCACGCGCGCGTCCGGCAGCTGGGCGACTGCGATGCGCCAGGAGCCGGACCAGCCGAGCGCACAGCCGTAGACCTCGCCGTGCTCCTCGGTGGCGTCGGTGTCCAGCGCGACCCAGGGCAGGTGCTGGTGGCCGGTGTGGCCGCGGCGGCTGCCGATGACCTTCTCGCCGTAGGTGAGCGGCGCCCTGGTGAGCCGGGACTCGGCGGCCCAGCGGCCGTGCAGCTGCGACAGCCGCCAGCCCTCGCGGTCGGGCAGGGTCCAGGTGGCGGCGTCGGCGCGCAGCAGCTCCACGTTCGCGTGGCCGCCGTTCACCAGGGTGGCCCGGCGCTCCACGACGTCGCCGCGCATGCGGTAGTGCAGGACGATCGCCAGCCCGTCGTCGTCGAAGCGCAGCCGCAGCTCGTCGCCGTCGGCGGTGTCGCACGAGACGAAGCGCCACTCGGTGCCGCGCCGCCGTTCGGTGCGCACGGACAGGGCGGGGCGGACGAAGCGGGGGCCGCCCTCGACGGGGTACTCCTCGCGTCCGTCGAGCGGGGACTCGAAGGGCCGGTAGGGCGGCAGGGGGTCGGTCGCCAGCGCCTCGGCGTCCGCGAGCGCGATGCGCGGCCCCCAGTGGAGGTGGACCAGTTCGTCCGCGTCCGTGAGATGGAGGGCGTAACCGCTCGTGGGCCCCGACAGGAGCCAGGTGCGGCCGTTCTCGGCGACTTCCACCATCGAGACCTCACAGGGGTCAACAGATACGCTCAGGTACGAACATCATCGGCCTCTCGGCACCCGTCGGCAATGCCTCTGGACAACTCATTGCCCTGGGAAAGCGATGCCGTATGGTCGTCGCAGCGCCCGTCGACGAGCCGTGCCGGGCCCGACCGCAAGGAGCCGCCGTGACGCAGCAGGTCCCGTCGACCGAGCCGGAGCTGACCGGCGTGCGCAACTTCCGCGACGTGGGCGGACTGCCGACCGTGGACGGGCGGCGGGTGCGACACGGTGTGCTGTTCCGCAGCGGGCACCTGGCGCACGCGACCGAGCAGGACGCGGCCTTCCTCGCCTCCCTGGACCTGCACACGATCTTCGACTTCCGCAACGCGGCCGACCAGCGGCTGGAGGGCCCCGACGTCGCACTGCCCGGCGTGCGCAACGTGCACCTGCCGCTCAGCGACCCGGCGGACGGCGCGGAGTTCTGGAAGATGGTGCGCGACGGCGACCTGGCCCAGCTGCGCGCCATCCTGGACGACGGCAAGGGCAGGGCCCGGATGATCGCCTCCTACCGGAAGATCGTCAGGGAGCGCACCGCCGAGCACTCCCGGGTGCTGCACGCTCTCGCCGAGGACAACGTGCCGGCCCTGATGCACTGCGCGGCGGGCAAGGACCGAGCGGGCATCTCCATCGCGGTCACCCTCCTCGCGCTCGGGGTGGAGCACGAGGCGATCGTCTCCGACTACCTGAAGTCCAACGCCAAGCACCGCCGCTACAGGATCCGCCGCAGCGGCAGCGCCGAGACGGCCTACACCCCCGAGATCATGGAACTGCTCAGCCCGCTCTTCGACGCGCGCGCCGAGTACCTGCAGGCCGCCTTCGCCGGCATCGAGGAGACCTGGGGCGGCGTCGAGGTCTACCTGGAGCGCGGTCTCGGCCTCTCCCCCGCGTCCCGCGAGCGGCTGCGCGAACGCCTGCTCGACTGACCCGCGACGCCGTGCGGGGCTCAGCTCTTGGCGCCCACCGCGAACAGCAGGTAGAGGAACGCGGCGAACAGGTGGCCCACGGCGATGTAGATGATCAGCCGGATCCACAGGGAGCGGGGGAACTTCTCCTCGAAGTCGCTCATGGCAGCTCTCCAGTCAGGGGGCCCAGGCACAGCGCGGCCGTGGGGCTCTGCAGCAGGGTGTGGACGAACAGCAGCTCCACGCCGCCCCGGTCCTCGGCGGCCAGGCGGTGCGGGGTGAGGGAGTCGAAGTGCGCGCTGTCACCGGGCGCGAGCAGGTGCGCGGTGTCGCCGAGGCGCAGGCGCAGGCGCCCCTCGAGGACGTACAGCCACTCCTCGCCGGGGTGCACGCGCACGATGTCGCCCTGGGAGCCGTACGGCACCTGCACGCGCAGCGCCTGCATGCCGCGGCCGGGCGCCCCGGCCTGGACGTAGGTCCAGCCGCCCGCCCGGGTCGGCTCCATGTCGGCGGACCGCACGATCGCGTCACGGTCGGCGACCCTCTCGCCCAGCAGTTCGGAGACGGTCGTACCGTAGATGCGGGCCAGCGCGAGGAGCATCGGCAGCGAAGGCTGACGGTGCCCGGTCTCCAGCCGGGACAGGTGCGCCGCCGACAGCCCGGCGGCGCGGGCCGCGGCCTCCAGGGTGAGGCTCGCCCGGCGGCGCAGTTCGCGCAGTTGCGGCGCGACGGCGGGCAGGTCGTCGCCCTGGCCCGCCGTCGGCGCGGCGTCTGAGGCGTTCATGCCTCCATTGAGCCCCACTCTTGCCTGTGGGGCAATTTTCTTGCCTCAGAGGCAAGGCCCGAAAGAGAGTCCGTCTTCCCGCCGGTCAGGTGCGATGGGCGACCGCCTGCTTGATCAGGGTCTTGCCGAAGTCCCACACCAGGCCGCCGCCCTGGTGCGCGTCGTCCATGACGGCGGTGAACGCCTTCACGAACCGGTCCACGTCGGCCTCGTCGATGATCAGCGGCGGAATCAGTTTGATCACCTCCAGGTGGTCGCCGGAGACCTGGGTGAGGATGTGGTGCCGCTGCAGCAGCGGGACGACGACCATCTGCGCGAACAGGCCCTTGCGCGCCGCCTGGAGCATGGTCCAGCGGCCGCGCAGCTTCAGCGAGGACGGCCTGCCGAATTCGATACCGATCATCAGGCCCCGGCCGCGCACGTCGGCGAGCAGCTCGTAGCCGTCGATCAGCGCGCTCAGCCGGGACTTGAGCAGCTCACCGGTGGCCCGCACCCCGGCGACGATCTGCTCGTTCTCCATGACCGACAGCACGGCGAGACCGCACGCCATCGCCTGGGCGTTGGAGCCGAAGCTCGCCGAGTGGACCAGGACCCGGTCCATGGACGAGTACACCTTCTTGAAGATCCACTCCTTGCCCAGGGTGGCGCTGACCGGGACGTAACCGCCGGACAGCGCCTTGGCCACGCACACCAGGTCCGGTTCGACGCCGTCCTCGTGCTGGTAGGCCCAGAAGTCGCCGGTGCGTCCCAGGCCGGTCTGCACCTCGTCGGCGATGAGCAGCGCCTTGTGCCGGTGCAGCAGGTCCTGGGCCGCGCGCAGGTAGCCGGGCGGGGCCTCGTGCACGCCCTTGCCCTGGATCGGTTCGACGATCAGCGCGGCCACGTCGCCCTTCCTCAGCTCCCGCGCCAGGGCGTCGAGATCACCGAGGGGGACGGCGGTGTCGGGCAGCAGCGGGGCGAAGCCGTCGCGGAAGCCGTTCTCGCCGTTGACCGACAGCGCGCCGGTGGTCAGGCCGTGGAACGCGTGGTCGCAGTAGAGGACCCGCGGTCTGCCGGTGGCGTACCGGGCGAACTTCAGGGCCGTCTCGACGGCTTCCGTGCCGCTGTTGCCGAAGAACACCCGGTCCAGGTGCGGGCTGTGGGCCAGCAGCCGTTCGGCGAGGAGGCCGGGCAGCGGCTGGCAGTCGAAGCGGGTGAGGTCGGCGAGGCCGAGGTCGAGGACGTCGTGCAGCGCCTTGCGGACGACGGGGTGGTGGCGGCCGAGGCCCATCACGCCGAACCCGGCGAGCATGTCCAGGTGGTCGTTGCCGTCCGCGTCGTAGAAGTGGGCGCCCTCGGCACGCTCGTAGACCCTGTCGAAGCCGATGGTGCGGAGCATGCGCGGCAGCTGCGGGTTGAGGTGCTTGGCGTGCAGCTCGTAGCGTTCGGCTCCGCGCTCGGCGAGCAGGGCGCCGAGGTCGAACTCGGTGGTCATTCACTCTCCTTGGCTGTGCCGTCCGCGTCCCCGGCGGCCAGGCTCGCACTGATCCGCCCGGCGATCTCGACGGGCGTGAGGCCGATGTCGGCCAGCACCTCGGCGCGTTTGGCGTGCGCGAGGAACCGCTCCGGGATCCCGAACCGCCTCACCGGCACGTCCACATCGGCGTCCTCCAGCGCGAGGGCCACCGCCGAGCCGACACCGGCGGCCCGGCTGTTGTCCTCCACGACCGCCACCAGACGGTGCCCGGCGGCCAGGCCCGGCAGCGCGGGGTCGACGGGCTTGACCCAGCGCGGGTCGACCACCGTGCAGCCGATGCCGCGGGCCGCCAGCAGCTCGGCCGCCCGCAGGCACACCGGGGCCATCACGCCGACGGCCACCAGCAGCACCTCGGGGCGTTCGGCGCGGTGCAGGACGTCCATGCCGCCGACGCGGCCCACCGCCGGGACGGCGGGGCCGACGGACTCCTTCGGGAAGCGGACCAGGGTGGGCGCGTCGTCCACGGCGACGGCCTCGCGCAGCTGGGCGCGCAGCTGGCCGGCGTCGCGCGGGGCGGCGATCCTGAGGCCGGGCACCACCTGGAGGACGGACATGTCCCACATGCCGTTGTGGGAGGCCCCGTCCACACCGGTGACGCCGGCCCGGTCCAGCACGAAGGTCACCCCGCATCCGTGCAGGGCCACGTCCATCAGGAGCTGGTCGAAGGCGCGGTTGAGGAAGGTGGCGTAGACGGCGACGACCGGGTGCAGCCCGCCGGTGGCGAGCCCGGCCGCGGAGACGGCGGCGTGCTGCTCGGCGATGCCCACGTCCCAGACCCGGTCCGGGAAGCGCTCGGCGAACTTCCCGAGCCCCACCGGGTGCAGCATGGCCGCCGTGATGGCGACGACGTCCTCGCGTTCCTCCCCGATGCGGACGATCTCGTCGCCGAACACCGACGTCCAGGACGGGCCGCCGGACGGTGCGAGCGGAGCGCAGGTGAGCGGGTCCATCACGCCGACGGTGTGGAAGTGGTCCTCCTCGTGGGCGAGGGCGGGCTCGTAGCCGCGGCCCTTCTCCGTGAGGCAGTGGACGAGGACGGGGCCGTGGAAGCGTCTGGCCCGGCGCAGCGCCGATTCGACGGCGCCGATGTCGTGGCCGTCGATCGGGCCGACGTACTTCAGGCCCAGGTCCTCGAACATGCCCTGCGGGGCGAACGCGTCCTTGAAGCCCTTCTTGGCGCCGTGCAGGGACTCGTAGATCGTGTTGCCGACGACCGGGGTGCGCTGCAGCACCTCCTTGCCCCAGGCGAGGAACTTCTCGTAGCCGTCGGTGGTGCGCAGGGTGGCCAGATGGTTGGCGAGACCGCCGATGGTGGGGGCGTACGACCGCTCGTTGTCGTTGACGACGATGATCAGGGGGCGGTCCCTGGCGGCGGCGATGTTGTTCAGCGCCTCCCAGGCCATGCCGCCGGTCAGCGCGCCGTCGCCGATGACCGCGACCACGTGGCCCTCCTCCCCCCGCACCTGGTTGGCCTTGGCGAGGCCGTCGGCCCAGCCGAGCGCGGTGGAGGCGTGGCTGTTCTCGATGACGTCGTGCTCGGACTCCTCGCGGGAGGGGTAGCCGGACAGTCCGCCCTTGCTTCGCAGCTTGGAGAAGTCCTGGCGCCCCGTCAGGAGTTTGTGGACGTAACTCTGGTGTCCGGTGTCCCACAGGATGCGGTCGGCCGGTGACTCGAAGACGCGGTGCAGCGCGACGGTGAGTTCCACCACCCCCAGGTTGGGCCCGAGGTGGCCGCCGGTTCTGGACACCGCCTGCACCAGGAACTCACGTATCTCCTCGGACAGCCGGCCGAGTTCCGCCTCGGACAGCGCCTTCAGGTCGCGTGGTCCACGGATCGTCTCAAGGATGGTCACGCTCGGGCCCCCTCTCGGTCTGTGCCTTGCCTCAACTCAACTGCTCCGCGGGGCCCGTCCGTCCGGCGAGCTTCACGGCCTCCTCGATGAGGGTCTCCACGATCCTGGACTCGGGGACGGTCTTGACGACCTCGCCCTTGACGAAGATCTGGCCCTTGCCGTTGCCGGAGGCCACGCCGAGGTCG
>NZ_BMUE01000035.1 GCF_014650035.1 Streptomyces lucensis JCM 4490
CCACACACCACCGCCACACGATCCCCACCCCGCACCACCTGCTCCTCGAACAACTCCGCGAGGGTGCGGTCGGGAGGCGTGCCGGGGGCGGCACCGGCGCCGCGCTCCAGCAGGCGGTCGCGTTCTCCCGGCAGCATGGCGTCGACCGCGCCGAGCGGCGGATCGTCGCCGCCGGCGGTGAGCCGGTCGACGAACGCGAGGAACCGCTGCTGGTCCAGGGCGAGCCGGTCCTCGGTGTACAGGCCGGGGCTGGCTTCGAAGTCGACGCGCAGGGGCCGGCCCTCGCCCTGGTCCTGGAAGACCGCCGACAGGTCCTGCACGGGACCCAGGTTGAGGGTGTGCGCGGTGGCGGTGAACCCGGCGAACGAGGGCCTCTCGCCGAACAGCATGATGTTGACCTGCGGGCCCACGAGTTGCTCGTCCTCACCCATCAGGCCGGCGTCGCGCCGCATGTCCTCGTACCGGTACCGCTGGTGCCTCAGCGCCGCCCGCATCCGCGAGGACACCTGGGTGAGCAGCTCGGTGAAGGTCATGTCCGCGCTCACGCGCAGACGAACCGGAAGCACGTTGGAGACCATGCCGGGCGTGGCACGCGCGGTCTGGCCGACCCGGGCCGTGACCGGCAGTCCGACGACGACGTCCTCGCCGCCGGTGAGGTTCTGCAGGTAGGCGGCGAAGGTGGCGGTGAGTACGGGCGGCCACGGCACCCCGGCGCGGGCGGCCGTGTCGCGCAGGCGTGCGGTGACCTCGGGTGACAGGTGCGCGGTGGCCCGCACGAGACGCCGTGGCATCGGGGCGGTCCGGCCGGCCAGGGTGCGCACCGCGGGCCGGTCGTCCAGCTGGGCCTGCCAGTACGCGCGGTCCTGCGCGTGGCGGTCGGAGGCACGGTACTCCTGGTCGGCCCGGACCAGTTCGCCGAGCGGCCGCCAGTCGTTCGGCGCGGCCGCGGCGCCGCCGGCGAGTGCCGTGTAGACCTCGGCCACCCTGCGGGCGACGAGCGCGCTGCCGTACCCGTCCAGCAGGATGTGGTGGCAGCGGTGGTACCAGAGGAAGTGGTCGGTCCGCAGCTCGATCAGCGCGAAGGCGGACAGGTCGGCCGGGGCCGCCGCTGCCAGGTCGATCGGCCGGGTGAGGTCGGCCCACATCCACTCCTCGGCGGCGGCCCGGGGGTCGTCCTCCCGGCTGACGTCGAGGTACTGCACCACCCGGCGCGGGTTCTCCTCCACCAGCTGCCACAGACCGTCCCGGTCCTCGACGAACCGTGTGCGCAGCGCGTCGGTCTCACGGATCACCTGGCGCAGCGCCTGTTCGAAGACGTCGGGGTCGAGCTGGCCGTCGATCTCCCAGTACTGCCCGCCGTTGTAGATCGGGTTGTCCGGGTCGAGCCGCTGGGCATACCACATGCCCGACTGGGCAGCGGTCAGCGGCAGCCGAGTGGTCTGGGAGTCAGGCATGGCTGTCCGTCCTCGGGGTGGTGAAGTGGGACTGTCGTGGCACTGGGCCGGGTCGCCGTTCGGCGACCCGGCCGTCCGCGAGGTGCGCGGGTGGGCGGGCGCCGCGGCCCGCCCGGGGGCGGCACGCGGCCGCGGGTTGTTCAGGAGGCGGCGGCGTCCATCGCCTCGACCAGGCTCTTGGGCCGCATGTCGGTCCAGTGCGTCTCGACGTAGTCCAGGCAGGCCTGGCGGGTGTCCTCACCGTGGGCGACGGTCCATCCGGCCGGCACCTCGGCGAAGGAGGGCCACAGGGAGTGCTGGGCCTCGTCGTTGACCAGCACCAGGAAGCGGCCGTCCTCGTTCTCGAAGGGGTTGCTCATGGCGAATCTCTCTCCTTGGTTCGTCATTGCTCGGTTGTACGCACGGTGGTCGGTCTCGCACGGCGCCGGGCGGTCCGGCCGCCGGGTCAGGAGGGGTCTTCCAGCCTCGCCCGGAGCACGGGGCCGATGACGGCCATGGCCTCGGGCTGGGTGATCGAGCCGTGGCCGCAGTCGACGTCGTGGACCTCCACCGTGCCGTCCACGTACTTGTCCCAGGACCGCGGGGACACGCCGAGCTCGTCGGCGGTCCTGGCGGCGCGGAAGAGGAGGAGGTCACCGCTGAACCGCTCCGGGGTGAAACGGTCACCGATCACCGCGAAGTTCCTGAACACCCGGAACAGGCTCTCCAGTTGCTCCAGCGACATGGAGCCGAAGGGCGAGCCGTCGGCACGCAGGGCGGCCATCACCTCCTCGCCGTCCAGCGGGCCGTCGTGCGGCGCGCGCAGACCCGCCGTCTGCAGCAGGTCCGACAGGAAGCGCTGCCTGCTCCACGGCTCGACGCTCACCGCGACCGCCTCCATCGGGTAGCCGTCGAGACTGCACACCAGGGCCACTTCCTCGCCCTGATGCTGCAGGCGGGCCGCGATGGCCTGGGCGAGGGCTCCGCCGAGCGACCAGCCCAGCAGGTGGTACGGACCGTGCGGCTGGATCTCGCGGATGCGGCGCAGGTAGTCGTCGACGACCTCCTCGATGCTCTCCGGCAGCGCCTCACCCTGGCGCAGACCGGCCGCCTGGAAGGCGTAGATCGGCCGGTCACGGCTGATCTCGGGAATGAGCGTCGAGTACGGCCAGCTCAGGCCGGTCCCCGGGTGGACGCAGAACAGCGGCGGCAGCGAGCCGTGCGGCCACACGGGGAGCACTGCGTCCAGGTCGTCGCCCTCGTCGAGCTCGTACAGACGCTCGGCGAGTGCCGACGCGGTGGGGGCCCGCAGCACCGTACGGATGCCGATGTCGACGCCGAACTCCCGCCGCGCCCGCTCGGCCACCTGCGCGATGAGCAGCGAGTGACCGCCGAGGTCGAAGAAGTTGTCGTCCACTCCCACCGAGGGCAGTCCGAGGACGTCCGCGAAGATGCCGCGCAGGATCTCCTCGCGGGGTGACTGGGCGGACCGGCCCTGGCCTGCCGTCGTGGGGTGTTCCGGCGCGGGCAGGGCCCTGCGGTCGAGTTTTCCGTTCGGGGTGAGCGGAAGGGCCTCGAGCGTCACGAAGGCGGCCGGGACCATGTAGTCCGGGACGGCCTCGTCGAGCCGGGTCCGCAGCTCGGCGATGTCCGGCCGGGCGTCGGCCGCCGGCACCACGTAGGCGACGAGCCACGGGTCGCCCGGCCGGTCCTCGCGGAGTACCACGGCGCTGCGTGCCACCCGCTCGTCCCGGTCGATCACGGCCTCGATCTCGCCGAGTTCGATCCGGAAGCCGCGCAGCTTGACCTGGTCGTCGGCACGGCCGAGGTACTCGAGCACGCCGTCCGGGCGCCGGCGCGCGACGTCGCCGGTGCGGTACATGCGCGTGCCGTCGGCGGCGAACGGGTCCGCGACGAAGGTCCGCGCGGTCAGCTCCGGCCGGCCGAGGTAGCCCCGGGCGAGCTGGACGCCGGCGAGGTACAGGTCGCCCGGCACGCCCGGCGGTACGGGCCGCAGGTGCTCGTCCAGCACGTACAGGCTGGTGTTCCACACCGGCCGGCCGATCGGCACCGGCCGGTCCGTGCCGTCGTCGGCGCACTGCCAGTGGGTGACGTCCACCGACGCCTCGGTCGGGCCGTAGAGGTTGTGCAGCTCGGCGTCGCACAGGCTCAGGAAGCGCTCGGCCAGCTCGCGCGGCAGCGCTTCGCCGCTGCACATCACCTGCCGCAGGGGGGTGTCGCGCAGGTTCGCCTCGTCACGCAGGAAGACCCGCAGCATCGAGGGGACGAAGTGGGCCGTGGTGACACGTTCCGCGCGGATCAGGTCGGCCAGGTACTCGGGGTCCTTGTGGCCGTCCGGCCGGGCCACGACGAGGGTCGCCCCCTCGATCAGCGGCCAGAAGAACTCCCAGACGGACACGTCGAACCCGGCCGGGGTCTTCTGCAGGACGCGGTCCTGTGCCGTCAGGTGGTACCGGTCCTGCATCCACAGCAGGCGGTTGACGATGCCGGCGTGCTCCACGACGACGCCCTTGGGGCGGCCGGTGGAACCGGAGGTGTAGATGACGTACGCGGGCAGGCCCGGGACGAGTTCCGCCCCCCGCTCGGCCGCCGTGAGGTCGCCGTCCGGCAGCCCGGGCAGCGTGTCGCGCACGTCGTCGCCGTCCAGGACCAGGACCGGGCACGGCGGCGGGCTCCCGAGGGCGCCGGTGGCGTCGCCGCCGGTCAGCACGAGCACGGGCCGGGAGTCGTCCAGCATGTAGGCGAGCCGGTCGGCGGGGTAGCCGGTGTCCAGCGGCACATAGGCGGCGCCCGTCTTGAGCACCGCGAGCAGCGCGACGACGAGATCGAACGACCGGGGCAGCGCCACGGCCACGAGCCGCTGCGGTCCCGCGCCGTGCGACATCAGCAGCCGCGCCAGCCGGTTGGCGCGCGCGTTCAGCTCCGCGAACGTCAGGCTCTCGCCCTCGAAGACCAGCGCGGTCCGCTCGGGGACGAGTGCCGCCCGCCGTTCGAGCAGGGTGACCAGGGTTTCGTCGGGCACGTCGTGTGCGGTGTCGTTCCAGTCGTGGAGGACCCGGTGCCGTTCGGCGGCGTCCATCACCGGTATGCGGCTGACGGGCTGGTCGGGGTCGATGACGGCGCCGTGCAGGACGCGGACGAGCCTGTCCACCAGCGACTGTGCCGTGTCCGGGTCGAACAGGTCGGCGTTGTAGCGCAGGACGCCGTCGATGCCGTCCTGCACGCCGTCCGCCGTCAGTTCCTCGCTGAGCTCGAAGCCCAGGTCGAACTTGCTGACGTCCAGCGCCACCGGTTGCGGGGCCACCGTGAGGCCCGGCAGCTCGAGTTCGCTGTCCCCGGTGTTCTGCAGGGTGAACATGACCTGGAAGAGCGGGTGCCGGGACAGCGACCGCTCGGGGTTGAGCACCTCCACCAGTCGTTCGAAGGGCAGGTCCTGGTGCGCGTACGCCTCCAGGTCCTGCTCGCGGATCCGGCCGAGCAGCTCCCGGAAGGCGGGGTCGCCCGAGACGTCGGTCCGCAGGACCAGCGTGTTCACGAACAGGCCGATCAGGTCGTCGAGCAGGTCGTCGGTGCGGCCGGCGATCGGCGTGCCCAGGGGGATGTCGGAGCCGGAGCCGAGCCGGTGCAGCAGTGTGGCGATGCCTGCCTGGAGGACCATGAACAGCGTGGTGCGGGTCTCCCGGGCGAGGGCGGCCAGGCTCCGGTGGGTGGCGGCGTCCAGGGTGAAGACCACCGTGCCGCCGCGGCCGGTGAGCTCCGCGGGCCGCGGCCGGTCCACCGGCAGCGGTATCTCCTCGGGCAGGCCTTCCAGCGCCCCGCGCCAGTACTCGACCTGCCGGGCCACGGCGCTGCCGGGGTCGTGCTCCTCGCCGAGCACCTGACGCTGCCACAGGACGAAGTCGGCGTACTGCAGCGGCAGTTCCGGCCAGTCGGGGGCCAGCCCCCGGCACCGGGCGGTGTAGGCCAGGGAGAAGTCCCGCGCCAGCGGGCCGAGCGACCAGCCGTCCGCGGCCAGGTGGTGCGCGTTCAGGACGAGCACGTGCTCGGTGGCACCGAGCGAGAAGAGGTGGGCACGGATGGGAACGTCGCGCGCCAGGTCGAAGGGGCGCGCCACTTCGCGCGCGAGCCGCTCCTGCAGCGCGGACGGCGACACCTCCACGTGCTCGAACGGCATTCCGGCGTCGGGCAGGACCGCCTGGCGCGGCCGGCCGCCCTCCTCCGGGAAGACGGTGCGCAGGCTCTCGTGCCGGGCCACCACGTCGTCCAGCGCCGCCCGCATCGCCCCCAGGTCCACCGTTCCCGTCAACCGGATGGCCGTGGGGATGTGGTAGGCGCCGTGGTCGCCCATCCGGTACAGGAACCACAGGCGCTGCTGCGCGAAGGACAGCGGCAGTTCCGCGGGCCGTTCGCGCGCCGCCGGGCGCCCGCGGCCCGCGTCCGAGGCGGACAGCAGCCCGGCCAGGGCGGCGGGCGTCGGCCGCTCGAACAGGGAACGGATGGCCAGCTCCACGCCGAGCGCGGCACGCGCCCGGGACACCAGCCGGGTGGCGAGCAGGGAGTGGCCGCCCAGGTCGAAGAAGCTGTCGTCCGGACCGACCCGGTCGACGCCGAGCACCTCCGCGAACAGGCCGCAGAGGATCTCCTCGTGGGGAGTGCGCGGCGCACGGGCGGGACCGGTCGCCGTCTCGGGGGCGGGCAGGGCCTTGCGGTCCAGCTTGCCGTTGGCGGTCATCGGCAGCGCGTCCAGTACGACGACGGCCGAGGGCACCATGTGCTCGGGCAGCCGGTCGGCCGTACGTGCCCGGACCCGGGCGGGTTCGGGCCGCTTGCCGGGCGCGGCGACCACGTATCCCACCAGGCGCCGGTCGCCGTCCTGGTGGTCGCGCACGGCGGCCGCGGCGTGGGCCACGGCGGGGTCGTCGGCCAGCACGGCCTCGACCTCGCCCAGTTCGATGCGGAACCCGCGCAGCTTCACCTGGTCGTCGGTGCGGCCGACGTAGTCGAGGTCGCCGTCCTCCCGCGGGCGCACCAGGTCACCGGTGCGGTACATCCTGCTGCCGGGCGGCCCGTAGGGGTCGGCGACGAACCGCTCGGAGGTCAGGCCCGCGCGCCCCAGGTAGCCGCGGGCCACGCCCGCCCCGGCGAGGTAGAGCTCGCCCTCGTCCCCGGGGGCCACCGGCCGGAGCCGGCGGTCGAGCACCAGGGCCCGGTAGTTGCTCAGCGGGCGGCCGATCGGGGGCGCCGTGCCGTCGACGGGCCGCCCGGTGGACCACTCGGTCGCGTACACGGTCGCCTCGGTCGGGCCGTAGACGTTCGCGAGGCGTTCGGGGGACAGGGCCCGGTGGATGTCGGCCGCGGCCTGGGCGCTCAGCCGCTCCCCGCAGAGGACGACCGTGTCGGGGCTGACCCGGACATCACCCTGGGAGATGAGCTGGGCGAGCGCCGAGGGGACCGCGCTCACCAGCGTTCCGGGCGGGTCGCCGGCCGGCCGGGAGGACAGGGCGAGCAGGTCGTCGAGGACCTCCAGGGTGCCGCCGGAGAGCAGGGGGCCGAACATCTCGAACACCGAGACGTCGAAGTTGAGCGACGTCGTCAGCAGTACCCGGCGCATCCGTTCCACGCCGATCCCGTGCCGGGCCCAGAGCGCCAGGTTCGCCACGTTCCCGTGGGTGACCATCACGCCCTTGGGGCGGCCGGTGGAGCCGGAGGTGTAGATGACGTACGCCAGGTGGGCGGGCGAGAGCGGGGCCGTGCGGTCGGTGTCGAGGACGTCGCGGTCCGGGCAGGCCTCGCAGGCCGCCGCGGTGGCCGGGTCGTCCAGCTCGATCAGCAGTTCCCGTTCGGCCGGCAGCCGCTGCGCCACGGAGGACTCGGTGAGCACCAGCGCCGGGCCGGCGTCCTGGAGGATGTAGCGCAGCCGGTCCGCCGGGTACTTGGGGTCGATGGGCAGATAGCCCGCGCCGGCCTTGAGAACGGCGAGGAGGGCGACGATCATTCGCTCGGAGCGGGGCAGGGCCAGCGCCACCAGCCGGCCGGGCCCGGCGCCGCGCCGTACCAGCAGGTGCGCGAGCCGGTTCGCCCGCGCGTTGAGCTCGGCGTACGTGAGCGAGGTGCCGTGGTGCAGCACGGCGGTCCGCTCCGGGGTGCGGGCCGCCTGCTCCTCGAACATGGCGGGCAGGACGGTGGCGGGGGCCTCACTGCCGCCGGTGTCCCATTCGGGCAGCATCTGCCGCCGCGTGGCGGCCGGCTGGTCGTCCACGCGGCCCACCAGCTGTCCGGGGTCGGCGGCCACCGCCTCGAAGAGCCGGGTCAGCCGCGCGACCAGGTCCCGTACCTCCGCCTCGTCGAACAGGTCGGGGCGGTAGCCCAGCTTGAGCATCATCCGGGGGCCGGGTGCCATGGTGAGGGTGAGCGGGTAGTGCGTGGCGTCGCGCCCGGAGCCCGCGGTGACACTGGCGCCGGCGAGGGTGGACTCGACGCCCGCCGTGTCGACGGCGTAGTTCTCGAACAGCAGCAGGGTGTCGAACAGCGGTCCCCGGCCGGCCAGGGCCTGGATGTCCGTCAGGCCGATGTGCTGGTGGTCCATGAGCCGGACCTGCTGGTCGTGCAGGCGGTCGAACAGGGTGGTCAGCGGCTCCGCGGGGTCGAGGGCGACCCGCACCGGCAGGGTGTTGATGAAGAGCCCGACCATGTGCTCCACACCGGGTATCTCGGGGGGCCGGCCGGAGACGGTGGTGCCGAACACCACGTCGTCCCGGCCGGTCAGGGACGCGAGGAGCAGTCCCCAGACGCCCTGCACCAGGGTGTTGAGCGTCCAGCCGTGCCCGCGGGCCAGCGCGGTGAGCGACGCCGTCAGCTCCTCGGAGAACGTCGCCTCGAAGCTCTCCGGGACGCCGGTCAGCGCCCCGGGGTCGCGCGGGGCCAGCAGGGTCGGCTCGGCCAGGCCGGCCAGCTCCTGCCGCCAGGCCGCCTCGGCGGCCGGACGGTCCTGCTTGCCCAGCCAGGCCAGGTACTCGCGGTACGGGGTGACGGGCGGCAGGCCGGACGCGTCCCCCTTGCTGACGTACAGCTCGAACAGGTCACGGACCACGATGGGCGAGGACCAGCCGTCCATCAGGATGTGGTGCTTGGTGACCAGCAGCCGGTACTCGTCGGCGCCGTAGCGGACGAACGTGAAGCGCATCAGGGGCGGGCGGTTCATGTCGAACCGCCGGACGCGGTCCTCGTCCACCAGGCGCCGCAGCTCCGTCTCGCGTTCGCCGTCGGGCAGCCCGGACAGGTCGTGCTCGGTCCAGCGCAGGGGCACCTCGCGCCGGACGACCTGCACGGGACGCTCGCCGCCGCGCTGCCGGAAGCCGGCACGCAGGACGCCGTGCCTGCGCAGCAGGGCCCGGGCGGCCTCCCGCAGCGAGTCGACGTCGATGTCGCCGCGCAGGTGGAACAGGCTCTGCACGGTGTACGGGTCCACGCCGTCCTCGTCGTACAGCGCGTGGAAGAACAGGCCTTCCTGCAGCGGACCCAGGGGCAGTACATCCTCGATCACGGACTTCTTCACCGGCTCAATCCCCACTCGTCGTCGAACTCGTCGAACTCGTCGTCGATCTCGCTCTCGAGTTCGTCGATCTCCTGCTGGCTGAGCGACACCAGCGTCAGGTCGGACGGTGTGTGGCCACCGACCGCACCGCCGCCCCGGACATGGGCGACCATGGCCCGCAACGCCCGCTCCCACGCCTCGGACAGCTGCCGGACGTCGTCCTCCCGGAACAGGGCCCCGGGCCAGGCCCAGGCGACGCGCAGACGGGGGCCGTCCGCGTGGTCCTCGGTGATCGCGTTGATCGACAGTGCGTACAGCATCGGGGCGTCCGGGTCCATGAAGCCCGGCGCCTTCTCCGGCGCGGGTCCCCAGTCCGCGGCCTGCGCCGCGTCGGCCATGTCGAAGCGGCCCAGGTAGTTGAAGCCGATCTGCCGCGGCGGATGGCCGGCCAGTGCCGCCCTGGTGTCCAGGTTGAGGTAGCGCAGCAGCCCGAAGCCCAGCCCGTTGTCGGGTATGCCGCGCAGCTGCTCCTTGACGCGCTTGATCGCTTCGCCGACCGCGGCTCCGCCGTCCCGCAGCTGCTGGCGGTCGAGGGCTCCGGGATCCAGCCGGACGGGGTGGATGCTCGAGAACCAGCCGACGGTCCTGGACAGGTCCACGCCGTCGGTGAACTCCTCGCGCCCGTGGCCCTCGAGGTCCACCAGCACGGCCGTCTCGTCGCCTCCGCCGCGCTGCCGCCGCCAGTCGGCGACCGCCAGTGCGAGCGCGGTCAGCAGCACGTCGTTGACACCGGCGTTGAAGGCTGCCGGCACCGTGGTGAGCAGCGGCTCGGTCGTCTCCTCGGAGATCACCTGCCACAGACCGCCCATGGTGCGGTTGGTGTCCTGTGTCGGGTCGAGGGGCCGGTCGCTCAGCAGGGGCTCCGGGCGGCCGAGGATCTCCGACCACTGGCCGGCCTCCGCCACCCGCTTGGCGTCGTGCGCCGAGGCGGCCAGGTGCTCGGCCCAGCGGCGGAAGGAGGTGCCGACCGGCTGCAGCCCGGCGTCCCGGCCCTCCCGGGCCGCCTCCCAGGCCGCGGTGAGGTCACCCTCGAGGATCCGCCAGGACACACCGTCGACGACGAGGTGATGGATGATCAGCAGCAGCCGTCCGGAGGATTCGGTGCCGGCGTCGAACCACACGGCCCGCACCATCCGGCCCTCCTCGGGGGCGAGCCGGGCCCACGCGGACTCGCCCTCCGCCTCGATGACGGCCGTCAGCGCCTGGCCGTCCAGGCCGCGTACGTCGATCCGGGTGACGCAGTCGGCGGCCCGCACCGTGCCGCGCGGCGGCACGTCGAGGGACCAGTCCCCGCCTCCCTCGGGACGCGTCAGCCGCGTCCGCAGGGCGTCGTGGTGGTCGAGCACGCTCTGCAGCGCCCGCTCCAGCGGCTCCGCGCCGAGGTCCGCGGGGACCTGCAGCAGGACCGACTGCGCGTACTTCCCGATGGGTCCGCCGCGCTCGCGCAGGCGGTGGATGATCGGCGTGAGCGGTACGGAGCCGACGCCGGTGTCCGTTCCGCTGCTCACCCGCCTGCCGACGGTCTTCGCGTGGGCGGCCAGCGCCGCGACGGTCTTGTGCTGGAAGACCGCCCTCGGGGTGATGACGAGACCCGCCTTGCGGGCGCGGCTGACCAGCTGGATGGAGATGATGCTGTCGCCGCCGAGATCGAAGAAGCTGTCGTCGACCCCGACCTCGGGCAGGTCGAGGAGATCGGCGAACAGGTCGCAGAGCACCTGCTCGCGCGGCGTGCGCGGTCCCTGCTTGGTGACCGCCACCCGGAAGTCGGGGGCGGGCAGCGCGGCCCGGTCCAGCTTGCCGTGCCGGTTGACCGGCAGCGCGTCGAGCACCACGACCGCGGCCGGGACCATGTAGTCGGGCACGTGTCCGGCGAGGTGGTCCCTGAGGGCGGCCGGGTCCGGCCGGGCACCACCGGCGGGCACCACGTATCCGACCAGGCGGCGCTCGCCCGGCTGGTCCTCGCGTACGACGACGACGGCACGGGAGACGTCCGGGTGCCGGGTCAGAGCGGCCTCGATCTCGCCGGGTTCGATCCGGAAACCGCGCAGCTTGACCTGGTCGTCCGCCCGGCCCGCGTACTCCAGCAGACCGTCGGGGCGCCACTTGGCCAGGTCACCGGTGCGGTACATCCGCTCCCCCGGCGCTCCGTGCACGGCGGCCACGAACCGGTCGGCGGTCAGGCCCGGACGGCCCAGGTAGCCCCGCGCCAGGCCCCGGCCGGCGATGTACAGCTCCCCCACCACACCGGGCGGCACCGGCCGCAGCGCCTCGTCCAGGACGTAGAGGCGGGCGTTGCCCTGGGGCCGGCCGATCGGCACCGGACCCGGCGGCAGCTCGGCGCCCGGTTCGACGCGGTGCTCGGCGCAGTTGACGGTCGCCTCCGTGGGACCGTAGACGTTGAGCACGGCCGCGTCCGGGTGTTCCCTGCGCCACTGGGTGAGCATCTCGCCGGCCAGGGCCTCACCGCCCAGCAGCAGTTCCTCGCTGGGTGAGTAGGCCTCGGGCAGCGCGTCGAGCAGCGGCAGGTGGCTCGGGGTCGCCTTGAGGAAGGTGACCTGCCGTCCGGCCAGCCGCGCCGTGGTGCCGGGCTCCTCCTCCAGCTCGGCCAGGTGCACACAGCCCCCGCTCGCGAGCGTCGTGTACAGGGTGGTGACCGTGAGGTCGAAGGAGACCGGCGAGTGCACCAGGGCGGCCCCGCGGGAGCTGGGGTACGCCTCGGTGGTCCAGGCGAGGTAGTCCACCACCGAGCGGTGCTCCACCACCACGCCCTTGGGCCGGCCGGTGGAACCGGAGGTGTAGATCACGTAGGCCGGGTGCGAGGGACGCAGCGGCCGAAGACGCTCGGCGTCGGTCGGCACGCCGTCGCCGAGGTTCCCGAAGTCCGCGTCGGCCGCGTCGAGTTCGAGTGTGGGGACGTCCAGGTCCCGGGGCAGGTCGGGCTGGGTGG
>NZ_BMUE01000036.1 GCF_014650035.1 Streptomyces lucensis JCM 4490
CCAGACGGCCGTCCCCGTCCCACCGCGCCACATCACCCGTGCGATACAACCGGCCACCCGCCGGCCCGAACGGATCCGCCACGAAACGACCCGCCGTCAGCGAAGGACGCCCCAGATAGCCCCGGGCCAGCTGGACTCCCGCGAGGTACAGGTCGCCGGCGGTGCCGGGCGGTACCGGACGCAGGGCCGCGTCCAGCACGTAGGCGCGGGTGTTCCAGACGGGTCGCCCGATGGGCACGGTCCCGGTCCGGTCGTCCGTGCGGCAGGCCCACGCGGTGACGTCGACGGACGCCTCGGTGGGGCCGTAGAGGTTGTGCAGCTCGGCGTCGAGGAGTGTCAGGAAGCGGTCGCGTGTCTCGCTGCCCAGTGCCTCACCGCTGCAGATCACCCTGCGCAGACCGGTGCACCGGGCGGCGGCCGGGTGGCGCAGGAACTCCTGGAGCATCGAGGGCACGAAGTGGACGGTGGTCACCCCGTACTCGTCGATCGCCTCGGCGAGGTAGGCGGGATCGCGGTGTCCCTCGGGCCGGGCGACCACGAGCGTGGCTCCCTCGGTCAGCGGCCAGAACAGCTCCCACACCGAGACGTCGAAGCCCAGCGGGGTCTTCTGCAGCACGCGGTCGTCCGCCGTCAGCCCGTACTCCCCCTGCATCCACGCCAGGCGGTTGACGATGCCGCGGTGGGGTACGACGACGCCCTTGGGCCGGCCGGTCGAGCCGGAGGTGTAGATGACGTAGGCGGGGTGGTCCGCGCGCAGCGGCGTGACGCGCTCGTCGTTGGTGACGTCGTCGGTGCGGTGCTCGGCCAGGGCCGCGAGCGTCCCGGGCGAGTCCAGGACGAGCGTGGGCACCGTGTCGGCGTGCGGTACGACGGAGCCGGCGGTCGCCTCCGTGGTGAGCAGCAGGCCGGGCGCCGAGTCGGTGAGGACGTAGGCGATGCGGTCGGCCGGGTAGTCGGGGTCCACGGGCAGGTAGGCGGCGCCCGTCTTGATCGTGGCGAGGACGGCGGCGACCATCTCGGCGGAGCGCGGCACGGCTATGGCCACCGTCGACTCCGGGCCGACGCCGCGGTCGGCCATCAGGCGGGCCAGCCTGTTGGCGCGGGCGTTCAGCTCACCGTAGGAGAGCGCCTCCCCCTCGAAGACGAGGGCGGTGCGGTCGGGTGTGCGGGCCGCGCACGTCTCGAACAGCTCGGGCAGCGTCGTGTCGGGGACGGCGTGTGCGGTGTCGTTGAAGCCGGTGAGGACCTGACCGCGTTCCTGCGGTGAGAGGGTGTCAACCGACCCGGTGGGCCGGTCGGGGCCGGCCGCCACCGCTGCCAGGATGCGGGTGAACCGGTCCGTGAGCGTGGCGACGGCGTCCGCCTCCAGCGCGTCGGGGCGGTAGCCCACGCGCAGCCGGATCCTGGTGCCGGGGTACGCGATCAGGCTGAGCGGGTAGTGGGTGGCGTCCTGGCCGGTGAAGCCGGAGACCGACACTCCGTCCATCCGCCGGTCCAGGGCCGCGGCGTCCAGGGGGTAGTTCTCGAAGACGGCGAGGGTGTCGAACAGCGGGCCGCCGCCGGCCTGGCGCTGGATCTGCGCCAGGCCCAGGTGCTGGTGGTCCATCAGCTCGGCCTGGGTGTCCTGGACCCGGGTGAGCAGGCCGGCGAGCGGCTCGGACCAGTCGAGTCGCACCCGTACGGGGAGGGTGTTGATGAACAGGCCCACCATGGTCTCGACGCCGGGCAGCTGCGGCGGACGGCTGGAGACGGTCGCGCCGAAGACGATGTCGTCGCGGCCGGTGACCGCGGCGAGCAGCAGCGCCCAGGCGCTCTGCACCACCGTGTTGAGGGTCCAGCCGCGGGCCCGCGCGAGATCGGTGAGGGAGGCCGAGAGGTCCTCGGACAGCTCGACGACCTGTTCCTCGGGCTGCCGGGCCAGGCGCTGGGTGATGCCGGGCGCCACGAGGGTCGGTTCGGCGAGGCCGTCGAGCGCGGCCCGCCAGGCCTTGGCCGCCGCGTCCTTGTCCTGGCGCGCGAGCCAGGCGAGGTACTCCTTGTACGGGGTGACCCTGGGCATGCCGCCGGTGTCGCCGTGCCGTTCGTAGAGCTCGAAGAGTTCGCCGACCAGCAGCGGGAAGGACCAGCCGTCCAGCAGGATGTGGTGCAGGCAGATGATCAGGCGGTGGGTGTCCTCGGCGAGCCGCACGAGGGTGAAGCGCACCAGCGGCGGGCGGGTGAGGTCGAAGCGCCGGGCGCCCTCCTCCTCGGCCAGCCGCTCCAGCGCCGCCCCGCGTTCCGCGTCGGCGAGGGCCGTGAGGTCCTCCTCGCGCCAGGGCAGTTCCACGGACTTGGGGATCAGCTGTACGGGGCTGCTCAGCTTCTCGTGCCGGAACGCGGCACGCAGGTTCGCGTGACGGTCGAGCAGGGCTTCGGCGGCGGCCTTGAGCCGCGGCGCGTCGAGGGGTCCCCGCAGGTCGAAGGAGAGCCGGACGGTGTAGGCGTCCACCGCCGTCTCGTCGTAGAGCGCGAGGAAGAGCATGCCCTCCTGCAGCGGAGACAGGGGCAGAACATCGGCGAGACCCTGTGTGGTCATGAGTTCCTCCAGTCGGATTCCAGAAGGTCGATCTCCGCCTGCGACAGCGACACCAAGGAAAGATCCGATGGAGTCCAGCCACCGGTGTCGGTCCGGCTGCTCGCGTCCGACAGGGCGTCCAGGGCGGTGAACCAGGTTTCGGCGAGGTCGCGGACCCGGGCCTCGGGCAGCACACCGGCCGCCCAGGACCAGGTGGCGACGAGCCGGGGCCCCTGCGGGCCGTCCTGCGTCAGCACGTTGAGTTCCAGGCAGTGCGCGAGCGGCAGGTCCTCGTCCGCGCCGGCGGTGAGCACGTCGGCCAGCGGGTCGGCCGTCCACGCGGCGGCTTCCTCGGGCGCCTGGTCCGAGGCGGCGAAGCGGCCGAGGTAGTTGAAGGAGATCTGGGGGGTGTGGCCGGATGCGAGTACGGAGGCGGTGTCCGGGTTGAGCCAGCGCAGCAGGCCGTAGCCGAGACCGTTGTCCGGCAGCCGCCTCAGCTGTTCCTTGACGCGCTTGAGCGCGTCGCCCGTCGCGTGCCCGGTCCGCCACTGGGCGCCGGGGGGCAGTCCCGTGTCCAGACGGACGGGGTAGACGGTGGTGAACCAGCCCACCGTGCGCGACAGGTCGATGTCCGGGGCGAACTCCTCGCGGCCGTGGCCTTCGAGGTCCAGCAGGACCGCCGTGTCGGTGCCGCCGCCGTGGCGCCGCCGCCAGTCGCAGACGGCGAGCGCCAGCCCGGTCAGCAGGACGTCGTTGACCGTGGCGTGGAAGGCGGCGGGCACCTTGGTCAGCAGCGCTTCGGTCTGCTCCGGCGGCAGGGTCCGGGTGAGCGAGCGGGCCGTCCTGGTGGTGTCCCGGGCCGGGTCGAGCGGGCGGCTGCCGACGAGCCTGTCCGGCTCCCGCGTCATCTCCTGCCACAGCGGGAGTTCGGCGGTCCTCTCCCCGGAGTGCGCCGCCGAGCGCAGGCGCCGGCTCCAGTGCCGCAGCGAGGTGCCCACGGGGTCCAGCGCGGCGGGGGCGTCGGGGCCGGCCTGCCACGCGGCCATCAGGTCGGGCACCAGGATCCGCCAGGAGACGCCGTCGACGACGAAGTGGTGCAGCACCAGCAGCAGCCGGCCCGGCCGGTCGTCCCCCGCGTCCAGCCAGACGGCCCGGATCATGCGCCCGTCCCTGGGCGAGAGTCCGGCCAGGGCCTCGTCCCGCTGTTCCTCGTACACCCGGCGCAGCGCGTCGTCGCCGGTCAGGCCGCTGATGTCGACGCGGGTGACGGCCTGGGCGGCGTCCACGCCGCCCGGCTGCGCGATGTGCAGGCTCCAGCCGTCCGGTGCGTCCGGCGTCCACCGCATGCGCAGGGCGTCATGGTGGTCCAGCACCCGCTGCAGGGCGCCGGTGAGCCGCTCGACTCCCAGCCGCCGCGGTACCCGGATGAGCATGACCTGGCTGAAGCGCTCCACCGGACCGCCGCGGGCCCGTTGCCACTCCATGACCGGTGTCGTCGGGAGCGGGCCCGTGCCGTCGCCGGAGACCGGGGCCGGCTCGCCCTGCGTGCCGATCTCGGTGGCGACGGTGGCCAGGGCCTCGACGGTACGGTGCCGGAAGACGTCCCTGGGGGTGATGGCCAGTCCGGCCCGGCGGGCGGCGGCGACCAGCTGGATGGAGACGATGCTGTCACCGCCCAGTTCGAAGAAGCCCTCGTCCAGGGCGACTTCGTCCAGGCCGAGCACGTCGGCGAAGAGACCGCGCAGGGTCTCCTCGCGGGCGTTGGCCGGTGCCCGCCCCGCGCCGCCGGTCCGCTGCGGCGCGGGCAGCGCCTTGGTGTCCAGCTTGCCGTTGGGGGTGAGCGGCAGCCGGTCGAGCCGCACGAACACGGACGGGACCATGTAGTCGGGCAGGCACTCCGCGACGTGCTTGCGCAGGTCCGTCGGATCGGGCAGCGCGCTGTCGGCGCACACCACGTATCCGACCAGCTGCCGTCGCCCCGGCTGGTCCTCGCGTACGACGACGACGGCCCGGGAGACGTCCGGGTGCCGGGTCAGAGCGGCCTCGATCTCGCCGGGCTCGATCCGGAAACCGCGCAGCTTGACCTGGTCGTCCGCCCGGCCCGCGTACTCCAGCAGACCGTCGGCGCGCCACTTGGCCAGGTCACCGGTGCGGTACATCCGCTCCCCCGGCGCACCGTGCACGGCGGCCACGAACCGGTCGGCGGTCAGACCCGGACGGCCCAGGTAACCCCGCGCCAGACCCCGGCCGGCGATGTACAGCTCCCCCACCACACCCGGCGGCACCGGCCGCAGCGCCTCGTCCAGGACGTAGACCGCGGCGTTGGTGACGGGGCTCCCGATCGGCGGGGCTCCGGCGCCGGGGGCGAGCGGTGCGCTGGTGGTGGCCATCACGGTGGCCTCGGTCGGTCCGTAGGCGTTGACCATCCGGCGTCCGGGGGCCCAGCGGGCGACCAGCTCGGCGGAGCACGCCTCGCCTCCCACCACCAGGGTGCGCAGGTCCGGCAGATCCGCGCCGGGGAGTGCGGCCAGGGCCGCGGGCGGGATGAGGGCGTGGGTGACCCGGTGTTCCCGCATGAAGGCCACCAGGTCGTCGCCGGCCGGCGGGCCGCTCGGCGGGACGACGAGGACGCAGCCGTGCACCAGGGCCATGCAGACCTCCAGCACTGCCGCGTCGAAGCTGGGAGAGGCGAACTGCAGGACGCGGCTGCCGGGAGTGACGAAGAAGCGGTCCCGCTCTGCCGCCGCGAAGCCGGGCAGTCCCCGGTGGGTGACGACGACGCCCTTGGGCCGGCCGGTGGAACCGGAGGTGTAGATCACGTAGGCCGGGTGGTCCAGCCGCAGGGGCGCGGTGCGCTCGTCGTCCCGGACGTCGTCCGTCCCCTGCGTCTCCATGGCGCCGAGGGTCGCCGCCGCGTCGAGTTCGAGTGTGGGGACGTCCAGGTCCCGGGGCAGGTCGGGCTGGGTGG
>NZ_BMUE01000037.1 GCF_014650035.1 Streptomyces lucensis JCM 4490
CCACAGCAGACGGCACCGGCTGGAGCGAAGGCATCGGCCTCCTCCTCATCGAACGCCTGTCGGAGGCCCGGCGCAACGGTCACCCGGTGCTCGCCGTACTGCGCGGCTCGGCCGTCAACCAGGACGGCGCCAGTAACGGTCTCACGGCGCCCAACGGGCCGTCGCAGCAGCGGGTCATCCGCGCCGCACTCGCCGACGCCCACCTCACCCCCGACCAGATCGACGCCGTCGAAGCCCACGGCACCGGCACCACACTCGGCGACCCCATCGAGGCACAGGCACTCCTCGCCACCTACGGCCAGAACCGAACCCCCGAACAACCACTCTGGCTCGGCTCCATCAAGTCCAACATCGGGCACACCCAAGCCGCGGCAGGCGTCGCCGGCATCATCAAAATGGTCCAAGCCATACACCACGGCGTACTACCGAAAACCCTGCACGCCGACGAACCGTCACCCCACATCGAGTGGACCACCGGAGCCGTAGCACTACTCCACCAACAACAGCCCTGGCCCACAACCACACACCCCCGCAGAGCCGCCATCTCCTCATTCGGCATCAGCGGCACCAACGCCCACATCATCCTGGAGCAGGCACCCGAGGCTGCTGCCGAGGCAGCCGACGAGGTGGAACCTCCGGGCGGGCCGCTGGCGTGGGTGGTGTCGGCCAGGACCGAGGAAGCCCTGCGGGAACAGGCCGCGCGGGTGCGGGGCTTTGTGGGTGAAAGGGAACTCGCGGTCGCTGACGTCGGATTCTCCCTCGCCACCACCCGGGCACACCTCGAACACCGGGCCGCCGTCATCGCCGACGACCAGGACGGCTTCCTCGCCGGACTCGGCGCTCTCGCCACCGGCACCGAACACCCCGGCGTTGTGAGGGGGTCAGTCTCCGGGAGCGGGAAGACCGCGTTCCTGTTCGCCGGGCAAGGCAGCCAACGCCCTGGCATGGGAAGCGAGCTCTACACCACCCAACCCGTCTTCACGCAAGCCCTCGACGAAGTCTGCGCACTGCTCGACCCTCACCTGGACGTGCCGCTCCGCGAGGTCATGTGGGCCGAGGAAGGCACCGAGCACGCCGGACTCCTCCACGGCACGCTCTACACCCAACCCGCCCTGTTCGGCCTGGAGATCGCCCTCTACCGTCTCCTGGAACACCTGGGCGTCACTCCGCACTACCTCGTCGGGCACTCCATCGGCGAGCTAGCCGCCGCGCATGCAGCCGGTGTCCTCAGCCTCGAAGACGCCTGCACCCTCGTCGCCACCCGCGCCCGCCTCCTCCACTCCCTGCCGGCAGGCGGCGCCATGACCGCCCTGCAAGCGACGGAGAGCGAAGTTCTCCCGGCTCTGGAGGGCCACCCCGGCGTCACCATCGCCGCACTCAACAGCCCCAACAGCACCGTCATCTCCGGCGACGCCGACGCCGTCGCGGAGATCGCCGGACTGTTCGCCTCACAGGGCCGCAAGACCACACCCCTGCACGTCAGCCACGCCTTCCACTCCCCCCACCTCGACCCCGTCCTCGACGAGTTCCACGCCGTCGCCGAAACCCTCACCTACCACCAGCCCCGCATCCCCATCGTCTCCACCCTCACCGGTGAGGCGGCCACAGGAGACGAGTTCACGACTGCGGACTACTGGACCCGCCAACTCCGCCAGGCCGTCCGCTTCCACCCCACCCTCACCACCCTCACCGCTCTCAACACCACCACCTACCTCGAACTCGGTCCGGACAGCACCCTCACCTCACTGGCGCGCACCACCACGGACGCGATCACCATTGCCCTCCTCCACCCCGACCGGCCCGAGGCTCATACCCTCCTCACCGCCCTCGCCACCGCCCACACCCACGGCACCCCGGTCGACTGGACTGCATACTTCGCCCCCCACCACCCCCTCACCGTCGACCTCCCCACCTACCCCTTCCAGCACCAGCCCTACTGGCTGCACCACACCCCCACCCCCCACGCGAGCGCAGCGCGGATCGGCCAGGTCCCGATCACGCACCCTTTGATCGCCGCAGCCGTCGAACTGCCGGACAACGCACACGTCTTCACCGGCCGGATCTCCTTGGACACCCACCCATGGCTGGCCGACCACACACTGCACGGCACCACGGTCGTTCCCGGCAGCGCACTCCTCGATCTGGTGCTGCACGCCGCTCACCACGTCGGTAGCGAGCATGTCGAAGAACTCACTCTGCAAAGCCCGCTGGTCCTGGCCGACGACAAGGCCCTTCGTCTCCGGCTGACCATGGAGCCCGGCGGCGAGGGCGAGGAAGCGCAGCCCACAGCCCTGCTGCGGCTGACACTTCACTCGCAGCCGGATGACGCGGCCCCGGGCGCAGAGTGGGACCTCCATGCGACCGGCGTCCTTTCCGACACGCCCACACGACGACCCGCCGCGGCCGCTCCCCTCACGACCTGGCCGCCCGTCGACGCCACTCCCCTCGACACCACCGACCTCTACGACCGCCTCACCGACCTGGGCCTCACCTACGGTCCCACCTTCCAAGGCCTCAAAGCAGCCTGGCAACAAGGAAACGACCTCTACGCCGAAGTCCACCTCCCCGACGACACCGACACCACCGGATACGCCATCCACCCCGCCCTCCTCGACGCCGCCCTCCACACCACCGCCCTCACCACCGACACCACCCACACCACCGACGCGCCCCTGCTGCCCTTCTCGTGGAACGGTGTCAGTGTCCTCATGGGCGGGGACCTCCACGACGTCACCGCCTTGCGCGTGCACCTCTCGGCGGGGTCGGAGAACGGGACGTCGCTGCGGATCGCGGACAGTGTGGGCGTACCGCTGGCCGTGGTCTCATCACTGGCCAGCCGTCCTGTTCAGGCGGGCCGACTCGGCGCTTCGGCACGTACGCGCCGCACGTCGCTTTACCAGTTGGAGTGGACTACCTTCGCCGAGCCGTCCGGCAGCGGGAGGACGCCGACCGCCTGGGCAGTGCTCGGCGACTCCTCGCTGGTGGATGCCGGGAGCGCTGGTGCTTCGGTCTTCCCCGGCCTCGCAGAGCTCCGATGCGCCGTCGACTCCGGCACGCCGGCGCCGCAGGTGCTGTTCGTCTCCTTGACCTCGTGGGAAGAGGCCGACGTCGTACAGGAGGCGCACCGGCTCACCTCTCGAGCCCTCGAACTGACGCGAGAGTTCCTGTCCGACAGCTCGCTGGAATCCACCCGGCTGGTCTTCGTGACACGGCACGCCGCACCGGGGCCGGAGGGGTACGGGCAGCCCCACGACCTCGGCGCCTCAACGCTGTGGGGATTCCTGCGGTCGGCCCAGTCCGAGCAGCCCGGCCGTTTCTGCATAGTCGACCTGGACGAGGGCAGCTGCACCGGAGATGTGCTGGCCTCCATGGTGATGGGGGACGAGACACAGCTGGTCCGGCGTGACACACGGTGGCACGTACCGCGCCTCGTCCGAGCGACCGTCGGGGAGGATGGCGCGGGGCGTGCCGGGCTGAACCCGGACGGCACGGTACTCATCACGGGTGGAACCGGCACGCTGGGCGCGATCGTCGCCCGTCACCTCGTCGCTGAGCACGGTGTACGTCGTCTGCTGCTTGTCAGCAGAAGGGGACCCAACGCTCACGGAGCCGGCGAACTGCTGCAACAGCTTGCCCAGTCGAGCGCCCACGTCACCATCACGGCCTGCGACGCCAGCGACCCCCACCAGCTCGCCCGCCTCCTGGCAGACATCCCCGCGGAACACCCCCTCACCGCCGTCATCCACACCGCCGGCATCACCGACGACGCGACGCTGACCAACCTCACCTCCGAACAGCTCCACACCGTCCTCCAACCCAAAATCGACGCCGCCTGGCACCTCCACCGACAAACCCAGCACCTCAACCTGGCCGCATTCGTCCTCTACTCCTCCGCAGCCGGCACCCTCGGCAACCCCGGGCAAGCCAACTACGCCGCCGCCAACACCTTCCTCGACGCCCTCGCCCACCACCGCCACACCCAAGGCCTCCCCGCCACCAGCCTCGCCTGGGGACCCTGGGCCGACACCAGCACCATCACCGCCACCCTCGACACCACCAACCGCGCCCGCATCACCCGCAGCGGAATCAGCCCGCTCCCCACCGACCGGGCCCTCGATCTCCTCGACGCGGCACTGGCTACCGACGCGCATCCGCACCTCGTGCCTGCGTTGCTAGACGCGGCCGTGCTCCGCGCCCAGGCCGACCACCTACCCGCGGTCTTCCATCAGCTCGTCCCGAAGCCCACGCGGAGGGCCGCGGCGGGCTCCCGCTGGGCGGCACGGCTGGTGACCCTCACCGAGAGCGAGCAGCAGCGAGCGGTACTCGATCTCATCACCAGTCACACGGCCACCGCGCTCGGACACGCGCACACCCACACCGTCAACAACCAGCAGAGCTTCCAGGCCCTCGGGCTCGACTCCCTCACGGCCGTTGATCTCCGCAACCGGCTGAGTGCGGCCACCGGCCTGCGGCTGCCCGCCACCCTCGTCTTCGACCACCCGACGCCTCACCACCTCGCCCTGCACCTCCATGCCCAGCTCATGGCGTCGCATGACGCGTCAGGGCACCGTGCGGCCGCCGAGGTGCCTCGGGCACGGGCGGACATCGACGACGATCCGGTCGTCGTCGTGGGTATGGCCTGCCGCTACCCGGGTGGTGTCACCACGCCCGAGGAGCTGTGGCACCTCGTGGCCGACGGCACCGACGCCATCAGCCCCTTCCCCACCAGCCGCGGCTGGAACCTGGACAACCTCTACCACCCCGACCCCGACCACCCCGGCACCAGCTACACCCGTCACGGCGGCTTCCTCCACAACGCCCACCACTTCGACGCCGACTTCTTCGGCATGAGCCCCCGAGAAGCCCTCGCCACCGACCCCCAACAACGCCTGCTACTGGAAACCGCCTGGGAAACCCTCGAACGCGCCGGACTCGACCCCACCACCCTGCGCGGCACCCGCACCGGCGTCTTCACCGGCATCATGTACGGCGACTACGGCAGCCGCTTCCACCACGACATCCCCAAGGGGTTCGAGGGATACATCGGAACCGGTAGCTCCTACAGCGTCGCCTCTGGTCGCCTCGCCTACGCACTGGGTCTCGAGGGTCCGGCGGTGAGTGTCGACACGGCGTGCTCGTCCTCACTGGTGGCCCTGCACCTGGCCGCACAAGCCCTGCGCAACGGCGAATGCGACCTCGCCCTCG
>NZ_BMUE01000038.1 GCF_014650035.1 Streptomyces lucensis JCM 4490
CGGCGCCGACGAACGTGGTCTTGCCCACGCCGAAGCCGCCCGCCACCACGATCTTCGCGGAGGTGGTGGAGCGGGAAGGACCGCCGCTAGAGCTTGCGAAGTCCACTGAGCACCCTTTCGAGCAGTGTCACGTCTGGCTGGCCACCGGCGTTCTCGTCGCCGCCGGGCTGATGGATGGCGACCAGGCCCGCCTCCGCCAAGTCGGCGACGAGAATCCTGGCCACGCCGAGGGGGATCGTCAGCAGGGCCGAGACCTCGGCCACCGACTTGATCTCCCGGCACAGGTTGCAGATCCGCTGATGCTCGGGCAGCTGGCCCTGCATCTGGTGCGGAGCGGCGGTGGTGTGCACCAGCGCCTCGATGGCGAGCTGGTAGCGCGGGCGGGTCCGTCCGCCGGTCATGGCGTACGGACGCACCAGGGGGTTGTTCGAGGCCGCCGCGGGGGCCGGATCGGGGCGTCGCTGCGGCTGGACCGGCTGGATCCGCGGGGCGGGGGGCTGGTCGTACGGCGACGGGCCGGGGCCCTGCGGGGCGTACGGCTGCCGGTGGTTCGGTGCGGAGGGGAAGTTGTACTGGTTCGCCGAACCATCGCCCCGGCCCTGGCCAGGGCCGTACGACCAGTTGCCCGAAGACGAACCGCCTGGGGGTGTTGCCACTTTCTCCTCCTCCGACTGCGCCGGGCACCCAAACCTGTGGCGCCGCGTCCCGAAACCTTACGGCCCCGGGACACTAAAACGCACCGTCCGATTACTAGTTGAGAAGGCTTCCCTGGAGCTCCGCGCGGAGATCCGGGGTGAGAACCGTGCCCGCGCGGTCCACCAGGAGGGCCATCTCGTACCCGATGAGGCCGATGTCCGCCTCCGGGTGGGCCAGGACCGCGAGCGACGAACCGTCGGAGATGGACATGATGAAGAGGAATCCCCGCTCCATCTCCACAACGGTCTGGTTCACGCTGCCGCCCTCGAAGATGCGCGAGGCACCGGCGGTCAGCGAGGTCAGACCGGAAGCGACGGCGGCGAGCTGGTCGGCGCGATCGCGGGGGAAGCCTTCGGACATCGCCAGAAGGAGTCCGTCGGCGGAGACCACCACCGTGTGGGACACCCCCGGGGTGTTGTCCACGAAGTTGGTGATCAACCAGTTCAGGTTCTGTGCCGCCTGGCTCATCGGGCTCACACTAACGCTCCTGGTTGTAGGTGCTGTCAGGCCCACTGTGCTGATTCCCAGTGGCCTGGCCGTTCGTTTCACTGCCTGCGCTGCGTCCTCGCTGGACGCCCCGGCGCAGGTTGCTCAGCCTGCCCCGGACGTCCTCCGGGGCGCGGGAGACCTGGGGGCCTCCCTGGGGGGTGGTCTCGGCGGAACCCTCGACCAGATTGGCCTTGGGTACCCGCCGCGGCAGACCCGATGCGGTGACCCCGCCTGCCTTGGGCTTGCGCAGCTGCGAGGCCTGCTGCCAGCGCTCGTCGTTCGCCGAACGCCAGCCGCTCTCGCCGTTGCCCCCCGGTGCGTCGACCGGTGCGGGAGCCGGGGCCTGCCGCTCCACGCGCGCCTGGCCGTTCGAGCCGCCCAGGCCGTTCGCACCGCTCGCGGGGGCTCCGCGGCGGGGCAGGCCGGCGCCGGTCAGCCCGTGGGAGGCGGTGGAGGCCGTTCCCGGACGATCGAAGCCTACGCGGTCGCGCTCACTCGTGTCAGCGGCCTGCGGGGATTCCGTTTGCGCGGCGTACTGGGCCGGATAGCCGTTCTGGTAACTGTCCTGCTGCGGCCAGTCGTCCTGGTAGGACGGGCTGTCGTAGGAGCCGAAGCCGTCGGCCGCCTGAGCGTGCGAGGGCGCCTGCTCCTCCTGAGCCGGTTCCGCATACGCCGCGCCCTGGTAGCCGCCGTTCGCGTGCGAGCCGTCGTTCTGCGGCACGCCGTTCGGCGCGTAGTACTGCTCGTCGTACGACTTCTCGTACGGCTGCTCGTACGACTCCTGGTACGCGGCGGGCCGCTGCTCCTCGTACGAGGGCTGCTGCTCCTGGTACGGCTGCTCGGTGTAGCCCGTGGCGCCGTTGCCGTAGCCCTGCCGCGCGTCGAACTCGTCCCCGAACCCGGCGGGAGCTCCGTCGGACTCCTGCTGCGGCTGGCCGTGCGACTGGGACTCCAGGGCCGCGCGGCGCTCCTCACGCATCAGGGAGCGGCCGACGGGGTCCAGGTCGCGGAGGTCGTCGGGGACGTCCGTGTACCGGCTGTCGTCGAAGCCGAGTTCGGCGGCGGTGCGCATCGGCTGCACCTGGCTGAAGCTTTCACCCTGGAACTGCTGCTCCGGGATGATCTGCGAGACGGTGAACTCGTCGCGGTCCAGCGCCTCGCCGCCACCGCCGTGCGTGATCGCGTCCGGCAGCATGACCAGCGAGGTCGTGCCGGCCTGCTCGCCCGAGGGGCGCAGCTGGACGCGGATGCCGTGCCGGTCGGACAGCCGGCCGACCACGAACAGGCCCATGCGCTGGGAGATCGCGGCGTCCACGGTCGGCGGGTTGGCCAGCTTGTGGTTGATGTCCGCGAAGTCCTCGGCCGTCAGGCCGATGCCCTTGTCGTGGATCTCGATCATGACGCGGCCGTCGGGGAGACGGGTCGCGGTGACGCGGACCTTGGTCTGCGGGGACGAGAACGTGGTGGCGTTCTCCAGCAGCTCGGCCAGCAGGTGCACGAGGTCGGTGACCGCGCGGCCGTGGATCTCGGCCTCCGGGACGCCGGACAGCTCGATGCGCTCGTACTGCTCCACCTCGGAGGAGGCGGCGCGCAGGACGTCGACCAGCGGGACCGGCTGGTCCCAGCGGCGGCCGGGCTCCTCGCCGGCGAGGACCAGGAGGTTCTCGCCGTTGCGGCGCATACGGGTCGCCAGGTGGTCCAGCCGGAACAGGTTCTCCAGCTGGTCCGGGTCGGCCTCGTTGTTCTCCAGGTCGGTGATCAGGGTCAGCTGGCCCTCGATCAGCGACTGGTTGCGGCGCGACAGGTTGGTGAAGATCGCGTTGATGTTGCCCCGCAGCAGGGCCTGCTCGGAGGCGAGCCGGACCGCTTCGCGGTGGACCTGGTCGAAGGCGCGGGCGACCTCGCCGATCTCGTCCTTGCTGGTGATCGGGATCGGGGCGACCCGGGTGTCGACCCGGCCGGGGTCGGTGCGCGAGAGCTGGTCGACCAGCATCGGCAGCCGCTGCTCGGCGATGCCGAAGGCGGCGTTGCGCAGCTGGCGCATCGAGCGGCTCATCTGGCGGGCCACCAGACCGGCCAGGATGAACGCGAGCAGCAGGGTGAGGACGACCACGGAACCGGTGATGAAGGCCGAGGTCTTGGCGTCGTCGGCGATGCCCGATGCCTCGTTCACCGCCCTGTCGGCCATGTCCGACTCGATCTGGCGGTAGGCCTTGTACTTCAGCGTGTTGAGCGCCCACCAGTTCTGGACGGTGATGCCCTTCCCGGCGAGCGCCTGACGGGTGGCCGCGCTGGTGTCCGTCATGTTGACGAGCTCGGCGACCATCTTCGTCGGGTCGGCCGGCGGGGCGACGTACTTCGGGTCCTCGCCCTTGGCCTTCTCAACCAGGGCGGCGCCGTCCGTCTTGATCTTGTCCTTGGCGTCGACGAGCTTCTGCGCGTCGGCCTCGGTGCCACCGCCCTTGTACTCCTCGACGGCGATGCCCTCGAGGTAGGCGTAGGAGGACAGGGAGACCCGCTGGGTCGCCAGGTTCGGGGCGTCCGGGCCGGGCTTGACCAGCAGGTGCGTGCCGATCGACCGCTCCAGCGAGAGCGCGGCCTTGGTCAGCGCCATGGCGTAGACGGTGCGGCCGTAGGAGGTGATGTTTCCGGTGCCCAGGCCCAGCTCGTTGGCGAACTCCATGAGCGGGTGGATGACCTCGACGTAGCCCTCTTCGGTCTGCACGCCGGTCACCTTGGAGGTGTACGCGACCTGGCGCAGCTGCGCCAGCTTGGGCTCGGCCTCGCGGAACAGCTTCAGCCGGCGGTCCAGGCCCGACGTGTGCGGCATGTCCTCCGCGGCCTGGTCGAAGACGTCGGCGGCCTGGTTCGTGGCCTTGCGGGCCGAATCGACGGTCGCCTTCCCGGACCCGCTCTTCTGCTTCAGGAGCAGGGGAACGGCGGTGACGTCACGCTCGTTCTCCAAAGCGTCGGCGTAGCCGAGGGAGGCGCGCACCAGCCGGGCGGTGTTCTCGGCGTCACGGGCCTGCTGCCAGGTGTCGATCGAGTTCTTCACCTGGAAGCCGCCCATGACGAGACCGACCACCACGGGTATGAGCAGGATGGCGTTCAGCCGGGTCGGCACCCGCCAGTTGCGCGGGGAGAAACGGCCGCCGCTCGGCGCGGGAGTGGCCACCGGCTCCGAACCGGACACGGGGGTGGGCGCCGCAGCGCGCGGCGGCGGGGTGAAGTTGCCCCGCGCCGACGGCTCGGGACCGTTCTTGCTTCGCCTCACTCGACCAACAACCTCTCGGCGGTCGGCACCTTCGTCGTGCCGCAGTCTCTCAGAGCCCGGTTCGTCATCGACCATTCAGTACGTCGTCGACCATTGGGCAGTTCAGGCATTCCAGCACGCGGACCAGCGCACTTCCAAACAGTGGAAACCTTGTGACGGCACCGTTGTAAGCCGTAGATAAAACGGTCATAAAACGCGAGCCCCGCCAAAAGGCGGGGCGTTTGTGAGCGCAGCGGCATCGCGCGACAGCGTCGCGTGTCGGTACCAGGCGATTCCTCTGCCGAACTGTTATGAACACCGGAGCCGACCGTGTCATAGGCCACAGCCGGCTCCGGACGCTTTACGGCAACTGCCGTACGGCACGTCGCATTTCGGTGCTACCGCAGACGTGCCATGAGTGCGTGCTCGACCAGGGTGATCAGTGCGCTCTTGGCGTCGGCGCGGTGCCGGGCGTCGGTGGTGATGATCGGGGTGTCGGGGCCGATCTGCAGTGCCTCGCGGACCTCGTCCGGCTGGTAGGGCTGGCTGCCGTCGAAGCCGTTGAGGGCGACGACGAAGGGCAGGCCCGAGTTCTCGAAGTAGTCGACCGCGGGGAAGCAGTCGGCGAGG
>NZ_BMUE01000039.1 GCF_014650035.1 Streptomyces lucensis JCM 4490
TGGGTGCGGCATGTGCGTGAGGCCGTGCGGTTCGCCGATGCGGTGCGGGCGATGGTCGACGATGGTGTGGGTACGTTCCTGGAGCTGGGGCCGGACGGGACGCTGTCGGCGATGATCCAGGAGAGCGCCGAGGTGACGACCGTGCCGATGCTGCGGCGCGGTCGTGACGAGGAGACCTCGGCGGTCACGGCCGTGGCCGGCGTGTTCGCGCACGGGGTGGCCGTGGACTGGGAGGCGTTCTTCGCCGGCACGGGCGCCCGCCGGGTCGAACTGCCGACCTACCCCTTCCAGCACGAACGGTTCTGGCCGCAGCGGACCAGTGCCACCGGAGACGTGTCCGGTGCGGGCCTGGCTTCGGTCGAACACCCACTGCTGGGCGCGGCCGTTGCGGTCGCCGGCGGCGAGGTCACCGTGCTCACCGGACGGCTGTCCGTGCGGTCCGTGCCGTGGCTGGCGGACCATGCCGTGCACGGCCAGGTTCTGTTCCCCGGCACCGGGTTCGTCGAGCTGGCGCTGCGCGCCGGCGACGAGGTCGGGCTCGACCGGATCGACGAGCTGACCCTGGCGGTCCCACTCGTTCTGCCCGAAACCGGCGCGGTGCACATACAGGTACGGGTTGACGGCACCGCCTTCGGCGTGTTCTCCCGCCCCGAACACACCGACGGTCCGTGGACACAACACGCGTTCGGCGCCCTGTCCGCCTCCGAGGCCGCCACGGCCGACTTCCCCACGTGGCCGCCGGCCGGCGCGGAGGCCATCGCCCTGGACGGTTTCTACGAGCGGCTCGCCGACCTCGGCTTCGGCTACGGCCCGATGTTCCGCGGTCTCACGGCCGCCTGGCGCCGCGGCGGCGAGATCTACGCGGAGGTCGTACTGCCGGACCAGACGGCCGGCCGGGCCGACGCGTACGGCCTGCATCCGGCGCTGCTGGACGCGGTTCTGCACGCGGCGTCGCTGACCGGCGACACCGATCGCAGTGTGCTCCCGTTCGCCTGGGAGGGTGTGACCCTGCACGCCTCGGCGGCCGCCGCGCTGCGCGTGGTCCTGACCGGCAATCCCGCCGACGGCGTCGCCATCGCCGCCGCCGACACCGCCGGCAACATGGTTGCCACCGTCGACTCGCTCGTGTTCCGCGAGGTCGCCGCCGACCAGATCGGCCCAGGCACCGACGCGCTCTACCGGATCGACTGGTCGGCACGGGTACGCGCCGGCAACGAGCCGGTGACCGCCGTCGTGCTCGGCGACGACCCGGGCGGTGTCGCCGACCGGTTGCGTTCGGCAGGCGTCACTGTCTCGGCCACCGTCGACCTGGCATCGCTCGGCGACGCTCCCGACGCCCCCGACGCCGTCGTCGTACCTCTCGCCGCCGACGGTGACGTGCTCACCGGAACCCACGACCTCGCCGCCCGTGTGCTGAGCCTGCTCCAGCACTGGCTCGCGTCCGACGTGTCGTCCGACAGAACCCGGCTGGTGTTCGCCATCGACGGCGCCGATCCGGCCACGGCCGCGCCGTGGGGCCTCGTGCGGTCCGCCCAGACCGAGAACCCCGGCCGCTTCGTCCTCGTCGATGCCGACCACGGACCACTGCCGCTGGGCGCGGTCCTCGCCACCGACGAGCCCCAGGTGCGCGTGCGGGACGGCGAGGTCCGCGCCGCTCGGCTCGCCCGCCTCACCGCCCCCGCCACGAGCACGGACTGGGACGCCGACGGCACGGTCCTGATCACGGGCGGCACCGGCGGGCTCGGCGCGAGCCTCGCACGGCACCTCGTCGTCGAGCACGGCGTGCGGCACCTGCTGCTGCTCAGTCGCCGCGGACCCGACGCCGAGGGCGCCACCGAGTTGGTCGCCGATCTGACAGGACTCGGTGCCACCGCAACGGTCCTCGCCTGCGACGTGACGGACCGGCAGGCACTGGTGGCGGCACTTGCCACCGTGCCGGCCGGGCACCCGCTGCGTGCCGTCGTGCACGCCGCCGGTGTGCTGGACGACGGTGTCATCGACTCCCTCACGCCCGAGCGCCTCGCCACGGTGCTGCGAGTGAAGGCGGATGCCGCTTGGCACCTGCACGAGCTGACCACCGACCTCGACGCCTTCGTGCTCTTCTCCTCGGTCGCCGGCATTCTCGGCGCGGCCGGCCAGGGCAATTACGCGGCTGGCAACGCGTTCCTCGACGCTCTCGCCGCCCACCGCCGCGCCCACGGGCTGCCCGGCCTGTCGCTCGCGTGGGGCGCGTGGGCGCCCGAGACCGGCATGACCGCCGGACTCACTGACTCCGACCGCGCCCGCCTCGCCCGTGAAGGCGTGCCGCCGCTGACGGTCGAGCAGGGCATGGCGCTGTTCGACGCGGCCCTGTCCGTGCCGGACGAGGCGGTGGTGTCGCCCGTGCCGCTCGATCTGGCGGCGGTGCGGGCTCGTGGCGAGGTGCCCGCCTTGCTGCGCGGACTCGTGCGCATGCGGAGCCGGCGGATCGCGGCCCACGGCGGGGAGGTGGCCGACGGCCTGGCCCGCCGCCTCACAGCGCTCCCAGAAGCCGACCGCACGGAGGTCGTGCTCGACCTGGTCCGTGGCCGGGTGGCGGCCGTGCTGGGCTACGACGCCTCGGCGTCGGTGGATCCCGCGCGCTCGTTCCGGGAGCTGGGCATGGATTCGCTGACGGCCGTTGAACTGCGCAACGCCCTGGCCGCCGCGACCGGGTTGCGGCTGCCGGCGACGCTCGTGTTCGACTACCCGACCTCCGTCGGGCTGACGGCCCACCTGATCGGGGAACTGCTGGGGATCGAGCCGTCGGAGACGCCGGTCGCGTCACTGCCGTCCGTGTCCGACGACCCGGTGGTGATCGTGGGCATGGCGTGCCGCTACCCGGGCGGGGTGCGGTCGCCGGAGGACCTGTGGCGGCTGGTCACCGACGAGGTGGACGCCGTGTCGGCATTCCCTGACAACCGGGGCTGGGACCTCGACGGCCTGTACGACCCCGACCCCGACCACCTCGGCACCTCGTACGCGCGTGAGGCGGGTTTCCTGCACGACGCGGGCGAGTTCGACGCTGAGTTCTTCGGCATGAGCCCCCGGGAGGCGCTCGCCACGGACGCGCAGCAGCGCCTGCTGCTGGAGACGTCGTGGGAGGCGCTGGAGCGGGCTGGCATCGATCCGGTGTCGCTGCGGGGCAGCCGCACCGGTGTGTTCGCCGGCGTCATGTACAGCGACTACTCGGAACTGCTGAACACCCCGGAGTTCGAGGGATACCGTGGCAACGGCAGCGCGCCGAGCGTGGCGTCCGGCCGCGTCGCCTACACCTTCGGCTTCGAGGGTCCGGCGGTCACGGTCGACACTGCGTGTTCGTCCTCGTTGGTGGCCTTGCACTGGGCGGCCCAGGCGTTGCGGTCGGGTGACTGTGACCTGGCGCTGGCCGGCGGGGTGACCGTGCTGTCCACCCCGAACCTCTTCGTCGACTTCTCCCGCCAGCGGGGTATGTCCGTCGATGGCCGCTGCCGGTCCTTCGCCGACTCCGCCGACGGTGTCGGGTGGTCCGAGGGTGTCGGCATGCTGGTGGTGGAGCGGCTGTCGGACGCGGTACGCAACGGGCACGAGATCCTTGCCGTGGTGCGGGGTTCGGCGGTGAACCAGGACGGCGCGTCGAACGGTCTGACCGCGCCGAACGGACCGTCCCAGCAGCGCGTGATCCGGCAGGCGCTGGCGAGCGCGGGGCTGTCACCTGCGGACGTGGATGTCGTGGAGGGTCACGGCACCGGTACGACGCTGGGTGATCCGATCGAGGCGCAGGCTCTGCTGGCGACCTATGGGCAGGACCGTGAGACGCCGTTGCTTTTGGGTTCGGTGAAGTCGAACATCGGGCACACCCAGGCCGCCGCCGGCGTCGCGGGCGTGATCAAGATGGTCGTGGCGCTCCGCCACGGTGTTGCGCCGCGGACCTTGCACGTGGACCGGCCCTCGTCGCACGTGAACTGGGAAGCCGGTGACGTCGAGCTGGTGACCGAGGCGAGCCCATGGCCGGTGGTGGGGCGGCCGCGGCGGGCGGCGGTGTCGTCGTTCGGGATCTCGGGGACGAACGCGCACACGATCCTGGAGCAGGCTCCGGTCGGTGAGGTCGTCGAGCCGGCGGTGATGGATGGCGTGGTGCCGTGGCTGGTGTGTGGCCGGTCGGGGATGGCCGCCCGTGAGCAGTTGGCCCGCTTGGCGGAGGTGTCCGCGCGGCCGGTGGACGTGGCGTACTCGCTGTTGTCGCGGACGCGGTTCGACCATCGTCTGGTTTCGGTGGGCCGGACGTCCAGTGAGCTGTCGGTGGCTGCGGTGGAGGGGGTGGCTGGTGATGGCCGGTTGGGGGTTGTGTTCAC
>NZ_BMUE01000040.1 GCF_014650035.1 Streptomyces lucensis JCM 4490
GCCGGTGTCGTCGACGATGACCATCGCGTCCGGCGCCGCCTCCAGCAGCCCCCTGAACTTCTCCTCGGCGGCCCCCGGACCCCCGGCGAGGTCGCGGGCACCGCATAGGCAGGTCTTGTGCGCCACCGTGCCGGTGGAGTCCGGTGGTACAGCTGCGGCCAGGTCACCCATTGTCATCCTCGTCCCCAGGGCTCGCCATGAGACCGGCCATTCCAGTGCCATCCGTGCGGCGGCGTGGCGACATGTCGTTTAGTGGCGCCACGCGGTCCGAACCTGTCGCCGACGCAGAGCATGGTGACCGCTCCTTGCCCGCGTCCGCCCGGTCGGCGGCCCGGCGGCGGGGGACGGGGCACACCGGCCGGCGGGCTCAGCCGGTGCTGTCCGGAGGCGTTCCGGGCTTCGTGTAGAGGACCTCGCGGGCCTGCTCCGCGGCGCGGGTGATGCTCTCGGTGACGAAGTCGAGGAAGCGGGCGATGTTCTCGAGGCGGGTGGCGGCCGGAGTGCCGGGGCCGAGGACGCCGACGCCCTGCCGCGCGGTCTCCACGAGCTGCGCACTGGACCGGGCGCTGGCCATCATCGACTGGTACCAGACGTCGTCGTCGACGATGTAGCGCTCGCGGCGGCGTTCGTCGCGTTCCCTGCGGACGAGGCCCTGGCTCTCGAGGAACGCGATCGCCTTGGAGACGGACGCCGGGCTGACCTGGAGGCGCTGGACGAGTTCCGACGCGGTGAGGCTGCCGGCGTCCGTGGTGTACAGGCAGACCAGCACCCGGCACATCATCTTGTTGGACAGGCCCGACTGCATCAGGGCGGTGGTGAAGGCCTCCTCGTACTCGCGCACCGCCTCGGCGTCACGTCCGTGCGCCTGCGGGGACGTGTCCGTGTCGCGGGGAGTGACCTGCCTGCGGCGGTGGGCGCGGTGCCCGGTGGCGCGGTGGGCGAGGTCGGCGCGGTAGGCGGTCGGGCCGCCGTTGCGCATCACCTCCCGGGTGACGGTCGAGGTCGGACGGTCCAGGCGCCTGGCGATCTCGGCGTAGGCGAGGCCGTCGGCCAGTCCCAGCGCGATCTGCTGACGTTCCTGCTGGGTGAGTCTGCCTCCCGGCACGGCGCGGCCTCCTTCGTGGTCCGTGGTGGCGCCAGCGTAGCGTTCCTTTCATGTCATTGCAACGAAAGGGGTTCTGGCGTTGCGTTAGCTTTCACGATCATTGCAATGAAATAAGTAACTCCACCTGCGCAAACATCAGTTGCATGCAACGAGCTTGTTGCCGGATCGGTGAACGCAACGTAGCGTTTCTGTCATCGGAAACGACAAACCGAAGGAGCGCACCATGCGTGAGAACGAAAGCCTGACGCGGAAGTTCGACACCCCCGCCCCGGTCTCGGCCGTCCTCGACGTACCCGCCGGACGCATCCAGTTCATCGCCGCCGACCGAGCCGACACCACCGTCGAGATCCGGCCCGCCGAGGCCTCCCGGAGCCGCGACGTGAAGGCCGCCGAGCGGACCGAGGTCGCCTACGCCGACGGCGTCCTGCGCATCCACACCCCGGAAGGCGGGAGCCAGTTCTTCGGCCCCTCGGGATCCGTGGAGATCACCGTCCAGCTGCCCACCGGCTCCCGTGTCGAGGCCAGGGCCGCCGCATCCGAACTCCGCGGCGTCGGCCGCCTCGGAGACGTCGCCTTCGAAGGCGCCTACCGCCGGATCAAGATCGACGAGGCCGCGAGCGTCCGCCTCACCGCGGTCGACGGCGACATCGAGATCGGCCGGCTGGGCGGCCCCGCGGACATCAGCACCGCGAGGGGCGACATCCGCGTCACCGAGGCCGTGAGCGGCACGGTCACCCTGCGCACCGCGCAGGGCGGGATCTCGGTCGGCGCCGCCCGCGGCGTCTGCGCCTCCCTGGACGCCGGCACCGGTCACGGCCGGATCCACAACGCGCTCAGGAACACCGACGGCGCCGCCGACCTGAACATCCACGCGACCACCGCCCACGGCGACATCACCGCCCGCAGCCTGTGAGGAGCACCGGCATGACCGACCTGGCCATCGCGGCGAACGGACTGCGCAAGTCGTACGGCGACAAGACCGTCCTCGACGGCGTGGACCTGACCGTCCCGGAAGGAACGATCTTCTCCCTGCTCGGCCCGAACGGCGCGGGCAAGACCACGACCGTCCAGATCCTGTCCACCCTGATACCGGCCGACGGCGGCACCGTCCGCGTCGCCGGCCACGACCTGGCTCGCCGGCCGGACGACGTGCGCGGCGCGATCGGCGTCACCGGTCAGTACTCGGCCGTCGACAAGCTGCTCACCGGCGAGGAGAACCTGCTCCTCATGGCCGACCTCAAGCACCTGTCCCGCGGGGACGGCAGGCGCAGGGCGGCCGAACTGCTCGACCGGTTCGACCTGGCCGACGCGGCGCGCAGACCGGCCGGCACCTACTCCGGCGGCATGCGGCGCCGGCTCGACCTGGCGATGACCCTGGTCGGCGACCCGCGTCTGATCTTCCTCGACGAGCCCACCACCGGCCTCGACCCGCGCAGCCGCCGCTCCATGTGGGGCATCGTCCGCGAACTCGTCGCGAGCGGCGTCACCGTCTTCCTCACCACTCAATACCTGGAGGAGGCCGACGAACTCGCCGACCGCATCGCCCTCCTCGACCACGGACGGCTGATCGCCGAGGGCACCGCGGACGAACTCAAGCGGCTCATCCCGGGCGGCCACATCCGGCTCACCTTCACCGACACACACCAGCTCGACGCCGCCCGCGGGCTCATCGGCGCCGGGACCGCCGACCCCGGGACACTGACCCTGCGGGTGCCGAGCGACGGAGGCGTCCGCACGATCCGCGAACTGCTCACCCTCCTCGACGAACGCGCGGTCGACGTCGCCGGGATGAGCGTCCACACCCCCGACCTCGACGACGTCTTCCTCACCCTCACCGGCCCGCAGGACCCGCAGAAGGAGACCGTGCGATGAGCACCCTCAGCCTTGCCGTGCGTGACTCCTCCACCATGGTCCGGCGCCAGCTCAAGCGCCTGCTCCGCTACCCGTCCATGACCGTGCAGCTGATCGCGACGCCCGTCGTCCTCCTGCTCCTGTTCGTCTACGTCCTCGGCGGCACCCTCGGCGCCGGCCTCGGCGGCGGGCGCGACACCTACGTCGACTACGTCGTCCCGGGCATCCTGCTCATGGCGGGGGCCACGGCCGCGACCGGTACCGCCGTCATGGTCGCCACCGACATGACGGAGGGCATCGTCGCCCGCTTCCGCACGATGCGGATCTCCCGCGCCTCGGTCCTCACCGGCCACGTCGTCGGCAGCGTCATCCAGCAACTGCTCGGCATGGCCGTCATCATCGGCGTCGCCCTCGCGATCGGCTTCGGCCCGAACGCCACCGCCGTCGAATGGCTGGCCGCCGCCGCACTGCTCACCCTGTTCGTCGTGGCCGTCACCTGGCTGTCCGTCGCCCTCGGCCTGAAGTCCCCGACCCCCGAGGCGGCGAGCAACGCCCCGATGCCCCTGATCCTGCTGCCCTTCCTCGGCAGCGGGTTCGTCCCCACCGACTCCATGCCCACGGCCGTCCGCTGGTTCGCCGAGTACCAGCCCTTCACGCCCATCATGGAGACCGTCCGCGGCCTCCTCCTGGGCACCCCGATCGGCGGCAGCGGCGCCGCCGCCACCGCCTGGTGCGGCGGCACGGCCCTCGTCTCCTACCTCTGGGCCAAGCGCACCTACGACAAGGCCTGACCGTGAACCGGCCGGACAGGGCCGCCGGACCAGCGGGTCCGGCGGCCCTCGCGGCGTCAGCGGCACGGATCACCCGCGGGTCGCCGGGAGGGGGTGTTCGCTCGTCGGGTAACCTCGGTTCTACATAGGTAAGTTACCGCTTAGTAATGCCCCTGGTGTCGTCCCCGCCTCGCAGGCTTGAGGAGTCCACTCATGCAACTCACCGCGATCGTCGTGTCGCTGGTGCTGACCGTGGTCGGCGTTGCGCTGCTCACAAGAGCGATCGGCCAGTTCGTACGGTACTTCAGGCTCGGTCAGCCGGTGCCGGCCGGCACCCGGACCGACAACCCGTATCAGCGCACGCTGACCGTGGCGCGGGAGTTCATCGGCCACACCCGGATGAACCGCTGGGGCGTCATCGGCGTCGCGCACTGGTTCGTCGCCGTGGGCTTCCTGACGCTGCCGCCGACCATCATCAACGCCTACGGCCAGCTCTTCCAGGCCGACT
>NZ_BMUE01000041.1 GCF_014650035.1 Streptomyces lucensis JCM 4490
GGCATGTGCGTGAGGCCGTGCGGTTCGCCGATGCGGTGCGGGCGATGGTCGGTGATGGTGTGGGTACGTTCCTGGAGCTGGGGCCGGACGGGACGCTGTCGGCGATGATCCAGGAGACCGCGGCCGTCACCACGGTTCCCGCACTGCGCCGCGACCGGGATGAGGAGGAGTCGGTCGTCACCGCGCTCGGCGCCTTGCACTCGGTAGGAGTGCCGGTCGAGTGGGCAGCGTTCTTCGGGCCTCTGCACGCCACCCGCGTGGACCTGCCCACCTACGCCTTCCAGCACCACCACTACTGGCCCGAACCGGCCGATGACGAGCCGGGCGCGACCGACCCGGTGGACGCCGAGTTCTGGGACGCCATCGAGAGCGAGGACCTCGACAGCCTCGCCGCCGGCCTCGGTCTCACCGGCGAGGAGCTGTCCGGAGTGGTGCCGGCGCTCGCCGCATGGCGCCGCCGCCGGCGGACCGAACGCGACCTCGATGCGGTGCGCCACCGCGAAACGTGGGCACCGCTGACCGGACCCGTCACCGGCGCCCCGCGCGGCACCTGGCTCGTGATCGTGCCGGAGGGAGCCGACGAGACCTGGGTGAGCCGCGTGGCCGGCACGGCCGGTCCGGGCGCGATCCGTGTGCACGTACCGGTGAACGCCGACGCCGACGCTCTCGCCGCGCGGCTGTCCATCGCGCAGGGCGCGGGCTTCGCGGGCGTGCTGTCCTTACTGGCCGAGGACCCGGCCGGACCGTTTGCCACGGCCACGCTGCTCCGCGCTCTCTCCGGGCTCGGCATCAGCGCGCCCCTGTGGGCGGTCACGCGCGGCGCCGTCGCCGCCGTCGAGGGCGACACCGTCGAGCACCCCGAACGCGCCGGCGTCTGGGGGCTGGGACGGGTCGCCGCGCTCGAGCACCCGGACGGCTGGGGCGGCGTGATCGACCTGCCCACCGAGCCTGACGACGCCGCACTCACGCGTTGCGCCGCCCTGCTCGCGCATCCCGCCGGCGAGGAGGAAGTCGCCATCCGCAACGGGGGCGTCGCGCTCGGCCGACGGCTGACACCCGCGCCCGCCGGGGACGCGCAGGAGTGGACCCCGACCGGCACGGTGCTCATCACCGGGGGTACCGGTGCGCTCGGCGCGCGCGTGGCCCGCTGGCTCGCGGACCGAGGTGTCGCACGTCTCGTGCTGGTGAGCCGAAGGGGTGGCACGGCGCCGGGCGCCACTGAGCTGCACGACGAACTGACCGCTTCGGGCGTCGAGGTGGACCTGGTCGCGGCGGACACGGCGGACCGGGACACCATGGCGGCCGTCCTCGCGGCGATCCCCGCCGACCAGCCGCTGACCGGCGTCGTCCATGCGGCCGGCGTCCTCGCGGACGGCGTGCTGACCAGGCTGAGCGGAGAGCAGTTCGAGACGGTGTTCCGGGCCAAGGCAGCCTCGGCGCTGGTGCTGGACGAACTGACCCGCGGTCACGACCTGTCGGTGTTCGCCCTGTTCTCCTCGGCCGCCGGTTCCGTCGGCAACCCCGGCCAGGCGAACTACGCCGCGGCCAACGCGGTCCTCGACGCCGTCGCCCAGCGCCGCCGCGCGCTGGGGCTGCCCGGCACCTCGCTGGCGTGGGGCGCGTGGGCCGGGGACGGCATGGGCGGCAGCGCGACGGGCGTCGGCGCCGCCGCGCTGGACCCGCGACTGGCCCTCACCGTGCTCGAGCAGGCCGTCACGGCACCGGACCCCACGCTCACCGTGCTCGACATGCGCCACCCCGACGTGCTGGCCACCCTGCTCACACCACGGCCGCACCGCCCTCTGCTGTCGACACTGCCGGAGGCACGCCGCTTCGCCGATTCCTCCGCCGCTCCGTCGTCCGGACTCGCCGCAGAGCTGCGGGCTCTCGACCAGGACCAACGCCTGGCACGGGTCGCCGGCGTGGTGCGGGGCGCCGTGGCGGCGGTCCTGCACAGGGTGCCCGGCGACATCACGCCGGACCGCGAGTTCGGCAAGCTGGGCTTCGACTCCCTGGCCTCCGTCGAGCTGCGCAACCGGCTTGTCGCGGCGACCGGCCTCAGCCTCCCCGCGTCCCTGCTCTACGACCACCCGACCCCGGCCCGAGTGACCGAGCTCCTGCTCGGCCAGCTGCTCGACAGCCCGAGAAGCACCGTCACTGCACCGGTCGCCGCCGTCACCGACGAGCCGATCGCCATCGTCGGCATGGCGTGCCGTTTCCCGAACGGCATCGACTCGCCGGAGGCCCTCTGGGCGCTGCTGGCCGAGGGCAGCGACGCGATCGGGCCGTTCCCCACGGACCGCGGCTGGGACCTGGACGGACTCGCAGACGATCGACCGGACCGCAGCGCCACCCAACGAGGTGGCTTCCTGTACGACATCGCCGGCTTCGACGCGGAGTTCTTCGAGGTCTCCCCGCGGGAGGCCATGGCGATGGACCCGCAGCAACGGCTCCTGCTGGAGACGTCGTGGGAGGCGCTGGAACGCGCAGGTATCGACCCGCTGTCGTTGCGCGGCAGCTCCTCGGGCGTGTTCGTCGGCACGAACGGCCAGGACTACGGCGACGTGCTCACCGGCACCGAGGCCGGCCGCCAGGGGCACACCGGCACGGGCCTCGCCGCCAGCGTGCTGTCCGGCCGCCTCTCGTACACGCTCGGTCTGGAAGGACCGGCGGTCACCGTGGACACGGCGTGCTCGTCGTCGCTGGTGGCGCTGCACTGGGCGACGCAGGCACTGCGCGGCGGTGAATGCTCCCTGGCGCTGGTCGGCGGTGTGACGCTGATGACGACGCCGTGGCTGTTCGTGGAGTTCTCCCGGCAGGGCGGGCTGGCGCCGGACGGCCGGTGCAAGGCGTTCGCCGAGGACGCCGACGGCACGGGGTGGGCCGAGGGCCTCGGCATGATCGTGGTCGAGCGGCTGTCGGACGCCGTCCGCAACGGTCACGAAGTCCTCGCCCTGGTGCGGGGTTCGGCGGTGAATCAGGACGGCGCGTCGAACGGCCTGACCGCGCCGAACGGCCCTTCGCAACAGCGCGTGATCCGGGCCGCGCTGGCCAGTGCCGGTCTCGAGCCGTCCGAAGTGGACGCCGTGGAGGCGCACGGCACGGGCACGTCGCTGGGTGATCCGATCGAGGCGCAGGCTCTGCTGGCGACCTATGGGCAGGACCGTGAGACGCCGTTGCTGCTGGGTTCGGTGAAGTCGAACATCGGGCACACCCAGGCCGCCGCCGGTGTCGCGGGCGTCATCAAGATGGTCCTCGCGCTGCGCAACGGCGAGCTGCCGAAGACGCTGCACGTCGGCGAAGTGTCGTCCCGGGTGGACTGGGACTCGGGCGCGGTGTCGGTACTGACCGAGGCCAGCCCATGGCCGGTGGTGGACCGGCCGCGGCGGGCGGCGGTGTCGTCGTTCGGGATCTCGGGGACGAACGCGCACACGATTCTGGAGCAGGCCCCGGATGCCGGGCCGCGCGCCGAAGCACCGGTCGACGCGGTCGTGCCGTGGGTGCTGTCCGGGCACACGCCGGCGGCGTTGCGCGCGCAGGCGAAGCAACTGTCACTCCGGCTGGACACTGGCGTGCATCCGGCGGATGTCGGCCTCACTCTGGCCACCGGGCGAGCGCACCTCGCGCACCGGGCCGCGTTCGTCGGCCGGGACGCGGCCGGCCTGGCGGGGGAGTTGACGGCTTGGACCGCGGTGGAGGGGGTGGCTGGTGATGGCCGGTTGGGGGTTGTGTTCACGGGTCAGGGTG
>NZ_BMUE01000042.1 GCF_014650035.1 Streptomyces lucensis JCM 4490
GACTCGCATCCGCCGAAGACCTGACCAGCGCGCACCACTGGACCCGCCAGCTCCGCCAAGCCGTCCGCTTCCACCCCGCCCTCACCACCCTCACCGACCTCAACACCACCACCTACCTCGAACTCGGCCCGGACACCACCCTCACCACACTGGTCCGCGCCGGCACGGACGCGATCGCCATCCCACTCCTCCACCCCGACAAGCCCGAGCACCTCACCTTCCTCACCGCCCTGGCGACGGCTCACGCCCACACCGTCCACGTGGACTGGGCCACTCTCTACGCCCCGCACCACCCCACCACCGTCGACCTCCCCACCTACCCCTTCCAGCACCACCCCTACTGGCTCCACCCCACCCCCGCCACCACCGACGCCACCGACCTCGGCCAAGCCCCGACCAGCCACCCCCTTCTCGACGCAGTCGCCGAACTCCCCAACACCACTCAGCTGTTCACCGGCCGGCTCTCCCTCAGCGACCACCCTTGGCTGGCCGACCACACCGTGCTCGGCACCACGGTCGTGCCCGGCACGGCCATCCTCGACGTGGCCCTCCATGCCGCCGATCACACGGGGCACAATCACGTCGAAGAGCTCACGCTCCACGCTCCCCTCGTCCTGCCGGACCAGGCCGCGGTGCGGCTGCGTGTCACCGTTGATCCGTCCGAAGAGGCGGGGGACGACGGCCCCGAGCTGAGGCGGCTCGCGGTGCACTCGCAGCGGACGGGTGCCGAGCCCGGTACCGAGTGGACCCTGCATGCCACCGGCGTGCTGACCACCGTGCCGCCCGCTGCCGCCGGTGTGCTCCAACCGCTTGCCGGTGCGTGGCCTCCGCCGGGTGCGACAAGCCTCCCGGTCGAGGATGTCTACCCCGGCTTCGCCGACCTCGGTCTGCCCTACGGACCCGTCTTTCAGGGACTGCGGGCCGCCTGGCGTCACGGCGACGATCTGTACGCCGAGGTTCAGCTGCCCGAGGACGCCGACACCACCGGGTACGGGGTTCACCCGGCCCTTCTCGACGCCGCGCTCCATGCGACCGTCCTGACCGCGGAGGGCGAGGGCGGTCACGTGCCCCGGCTTCCCTTCTCCTGGTCCGGAATCACGCTGCATGCGATCGGCGCGAGCGGCGTACGTGTCCGTATCAGCCCGCGGGGGGCCGACACCGTCTCGGTCACCGTCGCCGACGCGACCGGTGCCGGAGTGATCTCCGTCGACGCGCTGACCGTCCGCGCCCTTGACACCCAGCGGATGGCGGGAGACGCACGCAGGCCTCCCTCGTACCGGGTCGAGTGGACACCACTCACCCTCAACGAGAGCGACCCGAGCGGTCAGGACGGCCAGGCCTGGGTCCTCGCCGGTCAAGTGCCCCCTGCCCTCCTCGACGGTCTGGAGGCGGACGGGACCGGTCACCGCACCGTTGCCGACCTGCCCACCCTTCTGGGTGCGGCAGACGACGAGCGCCCGCTGCCACAGACTGTCGTGGTGTGCCTGGGCGCCGGACCGGACGACGGGCCGGACCGGGGCGCGGGCGGGACGGCCGACGCATCCGTGCGGGCTCACCTGCTCACGGAGGAGCTGCGTCGGCTGGTCTCCCACTGGCTGTCCGACGAGCGCACGGGCTCGTCCCGGCTGGTCGTGGTGACCTGCGGCGCGGTGGCCGTGCACGCCGGCGAACGGGTGCGGGACGTCGCGGCGGGGGCGGCCTGTGGGTTCGTACGCGTGGCGCAGTCGGAGCAGCCCGGCCGCTTCGTGCTGGTCGACGTCGACGGCACTGCCGAGGCGGGGGCGTCGCTGGCGCGGGCGGTGGCCACGGGTGAGCCGCAGCTGGCGCTGCGGGAGTCGGGAGCGCTGGTCCCCCGGCTGGCCGTCGTCGACGACAAGGACGTGCTGGTCCCGGAGGGTACGGGGGCGTGGCGGCTCGATGTCACCGAGCCGGGCACGGTGGAGAACCTGGCCCTGGTGCCCTGCCCGGAGGGCGGGCAGCCGCTCTCCGAGGGGCAGGTGCGGGTCGCCGTGCGCGCCGCTGGGCTCAACTTCCGTGACGTGCTGATGACATTGGGCATGTATCCGGGCCCTGTGGCGATCGGCAGCGAGGGTGCCGGCGTGGTCGTGGAGGTCGGGCCGGGGGTTGCGGACCTGCGGCCCGGTGACCGGGTGATGGGATTGATGCGGGGCGCGATGGGACCGGTCACGATCGCCGACCGGCGGCTGCTGGCACCGGTGCCGGCCGGGTGGTCCTTCGCCCAGGCGGCGTCCGTGCCCATCGTGTTCCTGACGGCCTACTACGCCCTGGCGGATCTGGCGGAGCTGCGTGCGGGGCAGCGGCTGCTCATCCACGCGGCCACGGGCGGCGTCGGTATGGCGGCGACACAGCTCGCCCGGTACTGGGGTGCGGAGGTGTTCGGCACGGCCAGCACCCCGAAGTGGCCGGTGATGCGCGCGCAGGGCTACGACGAGGCCCATACGGCCGACTCGCGCACGCTCGATTTCGAGAGCGCCTTCCTCGACGTGACCGGCGGGACCGGCATGGATGTCGTGCTCGACTCACTGGCGCAGGAGTTCGTGGATGCGTCGTTGCGCCTCCTGCCTCGCGGCGGGCGGTTCGTCGAGATGGGCAAGACGGACGTACGGGACGGCGAGGAGGTGGCCGCGCGTCATCCGGGCGTGCTGTACCGGGCGTTCGACATGATCGAGGCGGGCCCGGAACGCATCTCCGAAATGCTCGCCGATCTGGGTGAGTTGTTCCGGCGGGGGGTGTTGCGGCCGCTTCCCGTGACGGCGTTCGACGTGCGGCGGGCTCCGCAGGCGTTCCGGCTGATGGGCCAGGCCCGGCACGTCGGGAAGCTCGTGCTGACCGTGCCGCCGCCGCTGGACCCGGACGGCACCGTCCTCGTCACCGGCGGCACCGGCACCCTCGGCGCCATCACCGCCCGCCACCTCATCACCCGACACGGCGCCCACCACCTCCTCCTCACCAGCCGACGAGGACCCAACGCCCCCGGCGCCACCCAACTCCACCAAGAACTCACCCAACTCGGCGCCCACATCACCATCACCGCCAGCGACACCAGCGACCCCCACCAACTCGCCCACCTCCTCGCAAGCATCCCCGCAGAACACCCCCTCACCGCCGTCATCCACACCGCCGGCACCACCGACGACGCCACGCTGACCAACCTCACCCCCGAACAACTCCACACCGTCCTCCAACCCAAAATCGACG
>NZ_BMUE01000043.1 GCF_014650035.1 Streptomyces lucensis JCM 4490
AGCAGCAGGACTGGCCGGAAACGGGCAGGCCGAGGCGCGCTGCCGTGTCCTCGTTCGGCATCAGCGGCACCAACGCCCACGTCATCCTGGAACAGGCCCCGATCGAGGAGCCGGAAACACGGGACGATGTCACGCCGGGCGGACCGGTGGCATGGGTGCTGTCCGCCAAGACCGAGGAAGCCCTACGGGAACAGGCCGCGCGGGTGCGGGGCCTTGTGGATGAGAGGGAACTCGCGGTCGCTGACGTCGGATTCTCCCTCGCCACCACCCGGGCACACCTCGAACACCGGGCCGCCGTCATCGCCGACGACCAGGACGGCTTCCTCGCCGGACTGGACGCCCTCGCCAGCGGCACCGAACACCCGGACCTCGTCAGGGGGTCAGTCTCCGGGAGCGGGAAGACCGCGTTCCTGTTCGCCGGGCAAGGCAGCCAACGCCTCGGCATGGGACGCGAGCTCTACACCACCCAACCCGTCTTCGCGCAAGCCCTCGACGAAGTCTGCGCACTGCTCGACCCTCACCTGGACGTGCCGCTCCGCGAAGTCATGTGGGCCGAGGACACCGAGCACGCCGGACTCCTCCACGACACGCTCTACACCCAACCCGCCCTGTTCGCCCTGGAGACCGCCCTCTACCGCCTGCTCCGGCACCTGGGCGTCACCCCGCACTTCCTCGCCGGGCACTCCATCGGAGAAATAGCCGCCGCGCATGCAGCCGGCGTCCTCAGCCTCGAAGACGCCTGCACCCTCGTCGCCACCCGAGCCCGCCTCCTCCACAACCTCCCCGCAGGCGGCGCCATGACCACCCTGCAAGCGACGGAGAGCGAAGTTCTCCCCGCTCTGGAGGGCCACCCCGGCGTCACCATCGCCGCACTCAACACCCCCAACAGCACCGTCATCTCCGGTGACGCCGACACCGTCGCGGAGATCGCCGGGCTATTCGCCTCACAGGGCCGCAAGACCACACGCCTGCACGTCAGCCACGCCTTCCACTCCCCCCACCTCGACCCCGTCCTCGACGACTTCCACGCCGTCGCCGAAACCCTCACCTACCACCAGCCCCGCATCCCCATCGTCTCCACCCTCACCGGTGAGGCGGCCACAGGAGATGAATTCACGACTGCGGACTACTGGACCCGCCAACTCCGCCAAGCCGTCCGCTTCCACCCCGCCCTCACCACCCTCACCGCTCTCAACACCACCACCTACCTCGAACTCGGCCCGAACACCACCCTCACCACACTGGTCCGCGCCGGCACGGACGCGATCGCCATCCCACTCCTCCACCCCGACAAGCCCGAGACCCACACCGTTCTCACCGCCCTCGCCACCGCCCACACCCACGGCACCTCCGTCGACTGGACCACCTGCTTCGCACCCCATCACCCCACCACCACCGACCTCCCCACCTACCCCTTCCAGCACGACCCCTACTGGCTCCACGACACCCCCAGCCACAACGTCACCGCAGCAGGCCTCTCTCCCACCGCGCACCCTCTCTTGGGCGCGGTGATCGAACTGGCCGACAGCGCTCACCTGTTCACCGGACGAGTTTCTCTCGACACCCATCCTTGGCTGGCGGACCATGCCATCCAGGGCACCGCTGTCGTTCCCGGCACCGTGCTGCTCGATCTCGCGCTGCACGCCGCTCACCACGCCGGCCACAATCACATCGAAGAACTCACCCTTCACCTTCCCCTCGTTCTGCCCCCACAGGGAGCCGTACGTGTCAGGGTGACGGTCGAGGGATCCGGTGACGACGGCAGTCGGTCGCTCACCATCGACTCTCAGCCGGAAGGGAACGCGTCGGCTTCCGATGCGGAGTGGACGAGGCATGCCGGCGCCACCGTCACAACAGTTGCCGAGTCCGGTGCGGCAGAAGCGGACTTCCAAGAAGCCTCATGGCCTCCCGCGCCGGCCGTTCCCGTCGACGCCACACATCTGTACGAAGGGCTCGCAGACCGTGGGTACGCCTACGGCGAGCTGTTCCAGGGGCTCCGCACCGCTTGGCGGGACGGGGACACCGTGTACGCGGAGGTGCGGCTGCCGCGTGACGTCGAGGCCACTGGATACGGTTTACATCCAGCCCTCTTGGATGCCGCGCTCCACGCCAATGCCCTCGTCGAGCAGACGGACGGTGACCTGCGTCTGCCCTTCACCTGGTCGGGTGTCACCCTGCACGCCACCGGTGCGACGGCCCTACGCGTCCGACTCACGACCTCTGGTGCGGACAAGCTGTCCCTGAGCGTGGCGGACCCGCACGGTATGCCCGTCGCCACGGTTCGGTCACTCACCACCCGTCCGATCGGCGACACCCTGCGTCAGGCCTCCCGCGGTGCCCTTCGCGACTCCTTGTTCCAGGTCGCCTGGACGGCCGTCCCTACCGATGGGGAGTCGGACACCCACGCGACATGGGCACTGCTCGGTGATGACACAGGCTCACTCGTCCGCACCGTGGGTGGGGCCTCCCAGCTCATCACGCCCCACGGTGACGTCCAGTCGCTCGTCGCGGCGATCGACTCCTCCGCCCCTGGACCCTCCGCCATCGCGGTGGCATCGGTATCTCAACCGGGCGTGGACCCTCTGACCTCCGCTCATCGTGTGACAGAGGCCGTCCTCACTGTGGTGCAGGATTTTTTGCACGCTGAGACCCTGACGTCGGCCCGGCTGCTCGTCATCACACGCGGAGCGGTCGCCGTGGGTGACGGGACGCAAGTGAATGACCTCGGTGCGTCCGCGGTCTGGGGCCTCGTTCGCGCCGCCCAGTCGGAGAACCCCGACCGTCTCGTGCTGCTGGACGTCGATACTCCCGAGATCCCGGTCGAGCTTCTCGATACGGCTCTTGTCACGGGTGAGTCCGAGTTGGCGCTGCGTGACGGCGTCGTCTACGCCCCCCGCCTGGGCCACGCCACCCTCCCCACCCACACCACCAACCGCCCACTCCGCCCACTCAACCCCGAAGGCACCGTCCTCATCACCGGCGGCACCGGCACCCTCGGCGCCATCACCGCCCGCCACCTCATCACCCGACA
>NZ_BMUE01000044.1 GCF_014650035.1 Streptomyces lucensis JCM 4490
TGTGGGCCGAGGAGGGCACTGAAGAGGCCGTCCTTCTCGAGGACACGCTCTACACCCAACCCTCCCTGTTCGCCCTGGAAACCGCCCTCTACCGCCTGCTCCAGCACCTGGGCGTCACCCCCCACTACCTCGCCGGCCACTCCATCGGAGAAATAGCCGCCGCCCATGCGGCCGGCGTCCTCAGCCTCGAAGACGCCTGCACCCTCGTCGCCACCCGCGCCCGCCTCCTCCACAACCTCCCCGCAGGCGGCGCCATGACCGCCCTCCAGGCAACCGAAGCGGAAGTTCTCACCGCGCTGAGAGGCCACCCCGCGGTCACCGTCGCCGCGTTGAACACGCCCGACAGCACGGTCATATCAGGTGACGCCGGCACGGTGGCGGAGACAGCCGCACGCTTCGCCGAGCAAGGCAGGAAGATCACGCCCCTGCACGTCAGCCACGCCTTCCACTCCCCCCACCTCGACCCCGTCCTCGACGAGTTCCACGCCGTCGCCGAAACCCTCACCTACCAACGACCCCGCATCCCCATCGTCTCCACCCTCACCGGCCGACTCGCATCCGCCGAAGACCTGACCAGCGCGCACCACTGGACCCGCCAGCTCCGCCAGGCCGTGCGCTTCCACCCCGCCCTCACCACCCTCACCGACCTCAACACCACCACCTACCTCGAACTCGGCCCGGACACCACCCTGACCACACTGGCGAGCACCACCACCGGGGACGCCGTCGCCATCCCCCTCCTCCATCCCGACAAGCCCGAGACCCACACCCTGCTCACCGCCCTCGCCACCGCCCACACTCACGCCACCCCGGTGGACTGGACCGCCCTCTACACCCCCCACCACCCCACCACCGTCGACCTCCCCACCTACCCCTTCCAGCACCACCCCTACTGGCTCCACCCCACCCCCACCGTCACCGACGCCACCGACCTCGGCCAAGCCCCCTCCACCCACCCCTTCCTCGGAGCCATCGCCGAACTTCCCGGCAACGCGTACGTGTTCACCGGCAGACTTTCTCTGGACACCCACCCCTGGGTCGCCGACCACACGATCCACGGCACAGCCGTCCTCCCCGCCGCGGCCCTCGTCGATCTCGCCCTGCACGTGGCTCGCCGCACCGGCAGGGGAGGCATCAGGGAGCTGACCGTTGACGCGCCCCTCACGCTCGTGGCGGGCACAGCCGTCAGACTGCGTGTGACGGTCGAGGCCGCCGCCGAGCGTGAGCTGCCGGCCGTGCTCACCATCGACACGCAGTCGGAGTCGGATCCGGAGGCCGCCTGGATCACCCGTGCCTCCGCCGCCGTGGAACCGGCCGCGGCTGACGTCATCGAGGACCTCGTGGAGGAGCGACCCCCCTGGGCTGTTGTCTGGCCGCCGGAAGCAGCCCGCGCGATCAGTGTCGACGAGTTGTACGAGGACCTCGCCACCGCGGGCCTACGGTACGGACCCGTCTTCCAGGGTGTTCGAGCCGCCTGGCAGCGCGGCGACACCGTCTACGCGGAGGTGGACCTGCCCGAGGAACCTGGGCGCACCAGCGCGGCCTGTGACGGATTCGGTGTCCATCCGGCTCTCCTCGACGCCGCACTCCACCCGTTGCTGCGTCCTCTGGGGGCCGACGGCGGCAACGCGCGCACCTCACTGCGATGGTCGGGGGTCTCGCTGCACGGTGAACCGTCTTCGGTCCTCCGAGTACGGCTGACGCCTGCCGGAGCCGACGCTCTGGCTGTCGAGATCGCCGACGACACGGGCGTGTCCGTGGCCACGGCCGCTGCCGTCCGTCTGGGCGCCTTACCCGATTCCTTGCCGCGCGCCAGTCGCTCCGGCTCCGTGAGCGACCACCTCTTCCGCCTGAACTGGGAACCCGCTGCGCCGAAGCGCCGGGATCGTCGCGGTACCGGAACCTGGGCCGTCCTGGGTGAGGACGGCCTCGGCATCGGGGCATCCCTGGAAGCCGCCGGTCAGGTCGGCGTCGCGGCGTTTCCCGACGTGAAGGCGTTGGTCGCGGCCCTCGACAGCAGCGAGGGCGGGGCGCCGCAGTCTGTCGTCGTGACCTGCGTCCGTGCAGACGTCCACGACGCGGCCCAGGCCGCCCACACCATGACGGAACGCCTCCTCACCCTTCTGCAGGCCTGGCTCGCGGAGCCCCGTCTCGCCGGCTCCCGGCTGGTCGTCGTCACCCGAGGAGCCGTTGCCACCTCCGACGCCGAAGGTGCGGACGACCTGGGCGCTGCTGCGGTGTGGGGCTTGCTGCGAAGCGCCCAGTCCGAGAACCCGGGTCAGTTCCAGCTTCTCGACACGGACGGAACAGACGCGTCCCTCATGGCCGTCGCCACCGCTCTGGAGGGTGATGAGCCTCAGATCGCCCTGCGCGACGGGACGACATGGACACCGCACCTGACGGAGGAGCGGGTGGTCACCGTGCCGCCGCCGCTGGACCCGGACGGCACCGTCCTCGTCACCGGCGGCACCGGCACCCTCGGCGCCATCACCGCCCGCCACCTCATCACCCGACACGGCGCCCACCACCTCCTCCTCACCAGCCGACGAGGCCCCAACGCCCCCGGCGCCACCCAACTCCACCAAGAACTCACCCGACTCGGCGCCCACATCACCATCACCGCCAGCGACACCAGCGACCCCCACCAACTCGCACACCTCCTCGCAAGCATCCCCGCGGAACACCCCCTCACCGCCGTCATCCACACCGCCG
>NZ_BMUE01000045.1 GCF_014650035.1 Streptomyces lucensis JCM 4490
GCCTGGGGACTCTGGCAACAAACCAGCACCATCACCGCCACCCTCCACACCAACCACCGTGGTGTCGGTGCCGGCGCCGTCACCGCGCTGCCGACCGACGAGGCTCTCGCGCTGTTCGACGCCGCGCTGAGCAGTGGCCGAGCACAGCTGACACCGATCGGTCTCGATCTGCGGTCGCTGCGCAGTGCCGCCGAGGCCGGAGTGCTGCCCTCTCCGCTTCGGTCTCTCGCCGAACGGTCGGCGCCCCGCAGGCGCGGTCACGCGGAGCGGTCGCTCGCTCAGCGTCTCGCCGGGCTCGCCGAGGACGAGCAGTCCGCCGTCCTGCTGGAACTGGTGCGCACGAACGCCGCCTCGGTGCTCGGGCACATGTCGGCGGATTCCATCGCTGTAGAACGGGCGTTCCAGGAGTTGGGGTTCGACTCCTTGGCCGCGGTGAAGCTTCGCAACCGGCTCAATGCCGCCACCGGGCTCCGGCTCCCCATGACGGTGATCTTCGACCATCCCAACGCCGCCGCGCTCGCGGACCGCCTGCGCACGGAGCTCCGTGCCGGCAGCGTCGCCCCGAGCGCCGCGCTCACGGAGCTTGAACGGTTCGAGGCGACGGTCCTGTCGCTGTCTGCGGACAGTGAGCTGCGTCCAGGGCTCGCAGCCCGATTGCGTGCGTTGCTCTGGAAGCTCGACTCGGACCCGCACACGGCGACGAGGCGGAAGCCCGAGGACGACGATCTCGGTTCGGCTTCGGACGACGAGCTCTTCAGCGTGCTGGACAACGAACTCGGTATCGCGCGCTCCCACAAATGACTGCGACCCCTGCCCAGGAGGCGGCCTTCTCATGAACGAAGACAAGCTCCGCGATTACCTCAGGCGCGCGACCGCGGATCTGCGTCAGGTCAATCAGCGGCTGCAGGAGGTCGAGGCCAAGAGCCGGGAGCCCATCGCCATCGTGAGTATGGCGTGCAGGTTCCCCGGGGACGTTCGCTCCCCGGAGGACTTGTGGCGCTTGCTCGATTCGGGGAAAGAGGCCTTCTCCGGCTTTCCGGCCGACCGCGGCTGGGACACGGAAGCGCTCTTCGACCCGGATCCCGCCAGTTCGGGCAAGACCTATGTGCGCGAGGGCGGCTTCGTCGAGGACGCCCATGAATTCGACGCGGAGTTCTTCAACATCAACCCGCGCGAGGCACTGGCGATGGACCCGCAGCAACGCCTGCTCCTCGAGACCTCCTGGGAACTGTTCGAACGGGCGGGCATCGATCCGGGATCGCTCAGGGGCAGCCGCACCGCCGTCTTCACGGGAACCAACGGCCAGGACTACACGCGCGGGCTGCTGTCGGGCACGGAGAACGTCGAGGGGTATCTCGCCACAGGTGTTTCCGCGAGTGTGGCCTCGGGCCGCATCTCCTACGTCTTCGGGCTCGAAGGCCCAGCCCTGACGATCGACACGGCGTGCTCGTCCTCACTGGTGGCCCTGCACCTGGCCGCCCAGGCCCTGCGCAACGGCGAATGCGACCTCGCCCTCGCCGGCGGCGTCACCGTCATGGCCACACCGTCGATCTTCATCGAGTTCAGCCGCCAGCGTGGCCTCGCACCCGACGGCCGCTGCAAACCGTTCGCCGCGGCAGCCGACGGCACCGGCTGGGGTGAGGGCGTCGGCCTCCTCCTCGTCGAGCGTCTCTCCGACGCCGAACGCCACGGCCACCGCGTCCTGGCGGTGCTTCGGGGTTCCGCGGTCAACCAGGACGGCGCCAGCAACGGTCTCACCGCCCCCAACGGTCCCTCCCAGCGACGCGTCATCCGCGCCGCGCTGGACAACGCCCGTCTGACACCCGACCAGGTCGACGCCGTCGAGGCCCACGGCACCGGCACCACGCTCGGCGACCCCATCGAGGCACAGGCGCTCCTCGCCACCTACGGCCAGGGCCGAGACCCCGAGCATCCGCTGTGGCTCGGCTCCATCAAGTCCAACATCGGCCACACACAGGCCGCGGCAGGCGTCGCCGGCATCATCAAGATGGTCGAAGGGATACGCCACGGGGCACTGCCCCGGACCCTGCACGTCGATCGGCCCACACCCCACGTCGACTGGTCGTCGGGAGCGGTCCGCCTGCTCACCGAAGGCCGCCCCTGGCCGGAGACCGGGCGGCCGCGACGCGGCGGCGTCTCCTCGTTCGGCATCAGCGGCACCAACACCCACATCATCCTGGAGCAGGCGCCCGAGGTTGCTGTCGAGGCCGGCGACTACGTAACCGAGGCTCCGGCCGGTCCGCTGGCGTGGGTGCTGTCCGCCAGGAACGAGGGAGCACTGCGGGAACGGGCGGCGCGGTTGCGGCACTCGACGACCGGGGAGGACGAACGCCCGCTCGTCGACGTCGGGTTCTCCCTCGCCACCACCCGGGCGCACCTCGAACACCGGGCCGCCGTCATCGCCGACGACCGAGCCGGCTTCCTGGCCGGGCTGGACGCCCTCGCCACCGGCGGCGAACACCCCCACCTCGTACGGGGATCAGCCACCGGAGGCGGCAAGACCGCGTTCCTGTTCGCCGGGC
>NZ_BMUE01000046.1 GCF_014650035.1 Streptomyces lucensis JCM 4490
CCAGTCGGGTATCGGGGTGCTCGACGACTTCTTCCTCCTTGGTGGGCATTCGCTGCTGGTGACGCGGGTGGTGGCCCGGGTCCGGGCGGTGCTGGGTGCGGACGTGCCCATCCGGTCCCTGTTCGAGGCACCCACGGTGGCGGGCCTGGCGGCCCGACTGGACACGGCCGGCTCCCGACGGCCGGCCCTGGAACGCATCGAGCACACACAGCCCGTACCGGTGTCCTTCGCCCAGTCCCGCCTGTGGTTCCTCAACCGGCTCGAAGGCCCCTCGGCGACCTACAACATCCCGATGGTCCTGCGCGTATCCGGCTCACTGGACGTGCCCGCACTCCACACCGCGCTGACCGATGTGGCCGAACGCCACCACGTCCTGCGCACCCGCTTCGAAGAACTCCAGGGCACCGTCGTCCAGCACGTCCTGCCCACCGACCAGGCCCGCCCCACCATCACCGTCAAAACCGTCGAAGCCCACGAGACCGACACCGCCGTCGCCGCGGCCATGGCCGAACCCTTCGACGTCGAACACGACCTCCCCCTCCGCGTCACCCTCCTGCCCCTGACCGAGGACGAACACATCCTCGTCGTCGTCGTCCACCACATCGCCGCCGACGGCTGGTCCCTGGCCCCCCTTGCCCGCGACGTCGCCCACGCCTACCAGGCACGCCACACCGGCACCATCCCCACCTGGACCGAACTACCCGTCCAGTACACCGACTACGCCCACTGGCAGCGCCGACTCCTGGGCACCGACGACGACCCTGACAGCATCCTCACCCACCAACTCACCCACTGGCGCACCACCCTCGCCGGACTGCCCGACGAACTCCCCCTGCCCACCGACCGCCCACGCCCCCCCATCAGCACCGGCAACGGCGCAAGCACACGCTTCGACATCACCCCCGAACTCCACCGACGCCTCACCCACATCGCTCGCCAGACCGGCTCCAGCCTCTTCATGGTCCTGCAAGCAGCACTCGCAGCCATGCTCACCCGCCTCGGCTCCGGCACCGACATCCCCATCGGCTCCCCCATCGCCGGCCGCACCGACCAAGCCCTCGACGACCTCGTCGGCTTCTTCGTCAACACCCTCGTCCTACGCACCGACACCTCCGGCGACCCCACCCTCACCGAACTCATCGACCGCGTCCGCGCCACCGCCCTGGCCGCCTACGCCCACCAAGACGTCCCCTTCGAACGCATCGTCGAAGACCTCAACCCACCCCGCTCCATGGCACGCCACCCTCTCTTCCAGGTGATGCTCGCCCTGCAGAACACCCCCCAGATCGACGTCACCCTCACCGACCTACAACTCCGCGAAGAACACCACCCCTCCCAAACCTCCAAATTCGACCTCTTCTTCAGCCTCACCGAACGCCCCGGAACACACCAAGGCATCGACGGCTACCTCGAATACAGCACCGACCTGTTCGACCCCACCACCGCCCACACCCTCACCCAACGACTCACCACCACCCTCAACGCCCTCACCCACAACCCCCACCAACACATCAGCGACATCAACCTCCTCGACACCACCGAACGAACCCGACTCCTCCACCACTGGAACAACACCACCCGGCCCACCACCCACCACACCGTCACCGAACTCATCGAACGCCGCGCCGCCCTCACCCCCCACGCCACCGCCGTCACCCACAACAACACCACCTGGACCTACCACCAACTCAACACCTGGGCCAACCACACCGCCCGCACCCTCATCGCCCACGGCGCCGGCCCCGAACACACCGTGGCCATGGCCCTCCCCCGCTCCACCCACATGATCGGCACCCTCCTCGCCATCCTCAAAACAGGAGCCGCCTACCTCCCCCTCGACCTCGACTACCCAGCCGACCGCCTCGACCACATGCTCAACGACGCCCAACCCACCCTCCTCATCACCGACACCCACACCACCACCAACCCCCACACCACCACCATCCACCTCCAGCAACTCACCAACACCAACACCGGCGACACCAGCGACGGCAACATCACCGACAGCGAACGCCCCACCCCCCTCCACCCCCAACACCCCGCCTACATCA
>NZ_BMUE01000047.1 GCF_014650035.1 Streptomyces lucensis JCM 4490
CGAGGCCGAGGTCGCCTACGGCGTGGTCACCCTCTCCGACGGCACCCAGGTGAAGGCCGCCACGGTCACCATCCCCGGCACCGCCTACCGCGCCTGGGCCGCACCCATCCCCGACGGAAGGACCATCACCTCCGTCGACCAGTACGACGCGGACCACCACCGGATCAGCCACGACACCGACTGGCGCTGACCACCCACACGAAGGACGGGCACCCCCTGCTGTGCAGCCAAGTGACCCCAGGGCCGCGGACAGCGGACCGGACTCGGAGTTCACCCGGTTCGTCGCCGCCCGTTGGCGGGCCCTGACCCACACCGCGTACCTGCTCACCGGTGACTTCCATGAAGCGGAGGACCTGGTGCAGACGACGCTGGCGAAGGTGTACCCGCACTGGCGGCGGCTGGATCCCGAGCGCGCCGAGCACTACGTCCGGCGCTCGCTGGTCAACACCAATCGCAGCCGGTACCGGCGCCGCAGGATCACCCACCTCCTTCTCCCGTCGCTTCCCGACACCGGCCCCGTCCACGACGACGGGGCCGGTGCCGGAGGCGTGGACGTGTACGACGCACTGGCCCGGGAGCTCGCCGACCTGCCCGAGCGGCAGCGGGCGGTCGTGGTGCTGCGCTACTGCGAGGATCTGTCCGTCGAGGAAGTGGCGGACGTCCTCGGCTGCTCGGTCGGCACCGTGAAGAGCCAGGCATCCCGGGCCCTGGCCAAACTGCGCAGCCGTTCGGCCCTCACCCGCACCTACCTACCCAGCCGCTCTGCAGAGGCACGATGAACCCCGACCACGGCCAAGAAGACCGGGTACGCGCCGCCTTCGCCCGGTCCCGCGCCGCCTACCCCTCGTCCCCGGCTCCCGTCGACCGGATCCTGACCGCGGCGCGCATCCGCCGCAAGCGCCGCCGTGCCGCGGCCGCCGTGACCAGTGCCGCCTGTGTCCTGGGCATCGGCCTGGCGATTCCGTTCCTGAAACCGTCGCACACCGCCGTCGGCCCTGAGCGACGACCCATGCCCGTCGCGAGTTCCCCCCATACCCCGGCCCCCGACAAGGTCGTCGTCCGGGTGGCCGAGGGCCGGGTGGACGGACACCGGTGGTCGGTGGCCCTGGAGTTCCACCGGACGCTGCCCAAGGGCTACACCCTGCCCAAGTTGCCCGGCGGCACCACAGCGCCCGGCACCTCGCTGCTGTGCCAGCGCATGTACATCGGCGGCGTCCGCATCGACCACCAGGGCGGCCCCTGGGCCGACTGCCAGCCCGTCACCGGCACCCAGGACCCCCAGGCCGGCGGCGGAATGGGACTGTGGGGCCTGCACGACAAGGGTCTCAGCGGCAGCCGTCTGATGGTCTCCAACCCCGAGGCCGAGGTCGCCTACGGCGTGGTCACCCTCTCCGACGGCACCCAGGTGAAGGCCACCACGGTCACCGTCCCCGGCACCGCCTACCGCGCCTGGGCCGCACCCATCGCCAACGGGAAGACCATCACCTCCGTCGACCAGTACGACGCGGACCACCACCGGATCAGCCACGACACCGACTGGCGCTGACCTCCGCCGCCAGGACATGCCCTCACTGGCAGGGGTGACCCGACACGGCAGATGTGCAGCGGGCCGGTGTCAACGTGCCTGACCAGGCAGTCCCATCGCTGACTCATGGCTCGGAGGATGTCTGGGAAGATCCTTCGTCTTCCGATGTGTCAGCCGCCGTTGGTGACATGAGGGAGTCGAGCAATCGCGCGGTGCGCAGGGTGTCGGGATGCTCCTCCCCCAGCACCCGCCGATGCCGACCCAGCGTTACCTCGGTCAGCTCCCGTGCCTCCTCCACCCGACCCACCTGCGCCAGCCGGAGCGCCATATTGGACGTGGTGCGCAAGGTTTCGGGATGCTCCTCCCCCAGCACCCGCCGCTGCTGACCC
>NZ_BMUE01000049.1 GCF_014650035.1 Streptomyces lucensis JCM 4490
CCGCAACATCATCTGCGCCCTCGCCCGTCTGGACGGCCAGGTCGTCGGCATCATCGCCAACCAGCCGCAGGTCCTCGCCGGCGTCCTGGACATCGAGGCGAGCGAAAAAGCTGCGCGCTTTGTCCAGATGTGTGACGCTTTCAATATCCCGATCGTCACACTCCTGGACGTCCCGGGCTTCCTCCCCGGCGTCGACCAGGAGCACGGCGGCATCATCCGGCACGGCGCGAAGCTGCTGTACGCCTACTGCAACGCGACCGTGCCGCGGATCTCGCTGATCCTGCGCAAGGCGTACGGAGGTGCCTACATCGTCATGGACTCCCAGTCGATCGGCGCCGACCTCACCTACGCCTGGCCGACCAACGAGATCGCCGTCATGGGCGCGGAAGGCGCCGCCAACGTCATCTTCCGGCGGCAGATCGCCGGCGCCGAGGACCCCGAGGCCATGCGCCAGAAGATGGTCAAGGAGTACAAGGCCGAGCTGATGCACCCGTACTACGCGGCCGAGCGCGGCCTCGTCGACGACGTCATCGACCCCGCCGAGACCCGCGAGGTGCTGGCCAGGTCGCTGGCGATGCTGCACACCAAGCACGCCGACCTGCCCTCCCGCAAGCACGGCAACCCCCCGCAGTAACCGAGCGGACCCGCCGCGGCAACCCCGCGGACCTCTCTCTCACGGAGACTGACACCCATGAGCACTGCTGACATCCGCGTCGAGAAGGGCCACGCCGAGCCCGAGGAAGTCGCCGCCATCACGGCCGTCCTCCTCGCCCGTGCGGCCGCCCAGCCCGAGACCACGGCCCGGACCCACCGGGGCCGCGCCAAGGCCGGCTGGCGCCGTCTGGAGCGCGAGGGCGGCTTCCGCGCGCCGCACAGCTGGCACTGAGTCCGCAAGAACACTGAAGGGCCCCTCTCCAGGAGAGGGGCCCTTCAGTGTTCTTCAGGGGCGCGGGGAACTACGCGAACGGCCACCGGGCACCCGCGGACGTGTCGAGGACCGTCCGGAGCAGCTCGGTGGCCGCACGTCGTGTCTCGGTGCTACCGCAGGCGTGCCATGAGTGCGTGCTCGACCAGGGTGATCAGTGCGCTCTTGGCGTCGGCGCGGTGCCGGGCGTCGGTGGTGATGATCGGGGTGTCGGGGCCGATCTGCAGTGCCTCGCGGACCTCGTCCGGCTGGTAGGGCTGGTTGCCGTCGAAGCCGTTGAGGGCGATGACGAAGGGCAGGCCCGAGTTCTCGAAGTAGTCGACCGCGGGGAAGCAGTCGGCGAGG
>NZ_BMUE01000050.1 GCF_014650035.1 Streptomyces lucensis JCM 4490
TCCGACTACACCGCCGTGCTGCCCGAGTTCGGCGACCTCGCCGACTTCGTGGAGTTCGTGGACGCCGCGCACCAGCGCGGCATGCGTGTGATCATCGACTTCGTCATGAACCACACCAGTGACCAGCACCCGTGGTTCCAGGAGTCGAGGCGCGACCCGGACGGTCCGTACGGGGACTACTACGTCTGGGCCGACGACGACAAGCAGTACCAGGACGCGCGGATCATCTTCGTCGACACCGAGGTCTCCAACTGGACGTACGACCCGGTACGCAAGCAGTACTACTGGCACCGCTTCTTCTCGCACCAGCCCGACCTGAACTACGAGAACCCGGCCGTGCAGGAGGAGATGATCTCCGCGCTGAAATTCTGGCTGGATCTCGGCATCGACGGTTTCCGGCTGGACGCGGTGCCGTACCTGTACCAGCAGGAGGGCACCAACTGCGAGAACCTGCCCGCCACCCACGCCTTCCTGAGGCGGGTCCGCAAGGAGATCGACGCCCAGTACCCCGACACCGTCCTGCTCGCCGAGGCCAACCAGTGGCCCGAGGACGTCGTCGACTACTTCGGCGACTACTCCACCGGCGGCGACGAATGCCACATGGCCTTCCACTTCCCCGTCATGCCACGGATCTTCATGGCCGTGCGCCGCGAGTCCCGCTACCCCGTCTCCGAGATCCTCGCCAAGACCCCCGCCATCCCCACCAACTGCCAGTGGGGCATCTTCCTGCGCAACCACGACGAACTGACCCTGGAGATGGTCACCGACGAGGAACGCGACTACATGTGGGCCGAGTACGCCAAGGACCCACGCATGCGCGCCAACATCGGCATCCGCCGCCGCCTCGCCCCCCTGCTCGACAACGACCGCAACCAGATCGAGCTGTTCACCGCCCTGCTGCTCTCCCTGCCCGGCAGCCCGATCCTCTACTACGGCGACGAGATCGGCATGGGCGACAACATCTGGCTCGGCGACCGCGACGCCGTGCGCACCCCCATGCAGTGGACCCCCGACCGCAACGCCGGCTTCTCGTCCTGCGACCCGGGACGCCTCTTCCTGCCCACGATCATGGACCCCGTCCACGGCTACCAGG
>NZ_BMUE01000051.1 GCF_014650035.1 Streptomyces lucensis JCM 4490
GCAAGCGCATCAGGAACGTGGTCAACATCGGCATCGGCGGCTCCGACCTGGGCCCCGCGATGGCCTACGAGGCGCTGCGTGCCTTCACCGACCGTGATCTGACGGTCCGGTTCGTCTCCAACGTGGACGGCGCGGACCTGCACGAGGCCACGCGTGACCTGGACGCGGCCGAGACGCTGTTCATCGTCGCCTCCAAGACGTTCACCACGATCGAGACGATCACCAACGCCACCTCCGCGCGGGCCTGGCTGGTGCGGGCGCTGGGTGAGGAGAAGGCGGTCGCGAGGCATTTCGTGGCGCTGTCGACGAACGCGGAGAAGGTCGCCGCGTTCGGGATCGACACGGCGAACATGTTCGAGTTCTGGGACTGGGTCGGCGGGCGGTACTCCTTCGACTCCGCGATCGGCCTGTCCCTGATGATCGCGATCGGGCCGGAGCGGTTCACCGAGATGCTCGAGGGTTTCCGCATCGTCGACGACCACTTCCGCACCGCGCCGGCCGAGGCCAACGCCCCGCTGCTCATGGGTCTGCTGGGCATCTGGTACGGCAACTTCCACGACGCGCAGTCGCACGCCGTCCTCCCCTACAGCCACTACCTGTCCCGGTTCACCGCCTACCTGCAGCAGCTGGACATGGAGTCCAACGGCAAGTCGGTGCAGCGTGACGGCACGCCGGTCGACTGGGAGACCGGGCCCGTGGTGTGGGGCACGCCCGGCACCAACGGCCAGCACGCCTACTACCAGCTGATCCACCAGGGCACCAAGCTGATCCCGGCGGACTTCATCGGCTTCGCCCGGCCGTCCGGTGAGCTGAGCGGGGAACTGAAGGCCCAGCACGACCTGCTGATGGCGAACTTCTTCGCCCAGACCCAGGCCCTGGCCTTCGGCAAGGACGCCGACGAGGTCCGCGCGGAGGGCGTGCCCGAGGAACTCGTCGCGCACAGGACGTTCCCCGGCGACCGGCCGACCACCACGATCCTCGCCGCCGAGCTGACCCCGTCCGTCCTCGGCCAGCTCATCGCCCTCTACGAGCACAAGGTGTTCGTCCAGGGCGCCGTGTGGAACATCGACTCCTT
>NZ_BMUE01000052.1 GCF_014650035.1 Streptomyces lucensis JCM 4490
ACCCTAAACCGACTCAGGTGGTCAGGTAGAGAATACCGAGGCGTTCGGGTGAACTATGGTTAAGGAACTCGGCAAAATGCCCCCGTAACTTCGGGAGAAGGGGGGCCACGCTCGGTGATCGGATTTACTCCGTGAGCTGGGGGTGGCCGCAGAGACCAGCGAGAAGCGACTGTTTACTAAAAACACAGGTCCGTGCGAAGCCGTAAGGCGATGTATACGGACTGACGCCTGCCCGGTGCTGGAACGTTAAGGGGACCGGTTAGCTCTGATTCGTCAGGGCGAAGCTGAGAACTTAAGCGCCAGTAAACGGCGGTGGTAACTATAACCATCCTAAGGTAGCGAAATTCCTTGTCGGGTAAGTTCCGACCTGCACGAATGGCGTAACGACTTCTCGACTGTCTCAACCATAGGCCCGGTGAAATTGCACTACGAGTAAAGATGCTCGTTTCGCGCAGCAGGACGGAAAGACCCCGGGACCTTTACTACAGTTTGATATTGGTGTTCGGTTCGGCTTGTGTAGGATAGCTGGGAGACTTTGAAGCTCACACGCCAGTGTGGGTGGAGTCGTCGTTGAAATACCAGTCTGGTCGTGCTGGATGTCTAACCTGGGTCCGTGATCCGGATCAGGGACAGTGTCTGATGGGTAGTTTAACTGGGGCGGTTGCCTCCTAAAGGGTAACGGAGGCGCCCAAAGGTTCCCTCAGCCTGGTTGGCAATCAGGTGTTGAGTGTAAGTGCACAAGGGAGCTTGACTGTGAGACCGACGGGTCGAGCAGGGACGAAAGTCGGGACTAGTGATCCGGCGGTGGCTTGTGGAAGCGCCGTCGCTCAACGGATAAAAGGTACCCCGGGGATAACAGGCTGATCTTCCCCAAGAGTCCATATCGACGGGATGGTTTGGCACCTCGATGTCGGCTCGTCGCATCCTGGGGCTGGAGTCGGTCCCAAGGGTTGGGCTGTTCGCCCATTAAAGCGGTACGCGAGCTGGGTTTAGAACGTCGTGAGACAGTTCGGTCCCTATCCGCTGTGCGCGTAGGAGTCTTGAG
>NZ_BMUE01000053.1 GCF_014650035.1 Streptomyces lucensis JCM 4490
CCCGAAGCGGAGTGATCTAGCCATGGGCAGGTTGAAGCGGAGGTAAGACTTCGTGGAGGACCGAACCCACCAGGGTTGAAAACCTGGGGGATGACCTGTGGTTAGGGGTGAAAGGCCAATCAAACTCCGTGATAGCTGGTTCTCCCCGAAATGCATTTAGGTGCAGCGTCGTGTGTTTCTTGCCGGAGGTAGAGCACTGGATAGGCGATGGGCCCTACCGGGTTACTGACCTTAGCCAAACTCCGAATGCCGGTAAGTGAGAGCGCGGCAGTGAGACTGTGGGGGATAAGCTCCATGGTCGAGAGGGAAACAGCCCAGAGCATCGACTAAGGCCCCTAAGCGTACGCTAAGTGGGAAAGGATGTGGAGTCGCACAGACAACCAGGAGGTTGGCTTAGAAGCAGCCACCCTTGAAAGAGTGCGTAATAGCTCACTGGTCTAGTGATTCCGCGCCGACAATGTAGCGGGGCTCAAGCGTACCGCCGAAGTCGTGTCATTGCAGCATATAGCCCCAACGGGTGCTGTGATGGGTAGGGGAGCGTCGTCTGCCGGGTGAAGCGGCACTGGAAGGTAGTCGTGGACGGTTGACGAGTGAGAATGCAGGCATGAGTAGCGATACAAACGTGAGAAACGTTTGCGCCGATTGACTAAGGGTTCCTGGGTCAAGCTGATCTGCCCAGGGTAAGTCGGGACCTAAGGCGAGGCCGACAGGCGTAGTCGATGGATAACCGGTTGATATTCCGGTACCCGCTGTGAAGCGTCAAACATCGAGCATCGTGATGCTAAGGCCGTGAAGCCGCCCTGATCTCTTCGGAGTTGAGGGGAGTGGTGGAGCCGCCGAACCAAGCGGTTAGTAGGTGAGTGATGGGGTGACGCAGGAAGGTAGTCCATCCCGGGCGGTGGTTGTCCCGGGGTAAGGGTGTAGGACG
>NZ_BMUE01000054.1 GCF_014650035.1 Streptomyces lucensis JCM 4490
GCAAGCTGACGGCGCGGGAGCGGATCGAGCTGCTGCTCGACGCCGGGTCCTTCCAGGAGGTCGAGCAGTTGCGCCGGCACCGGGCGACCGGGTTCGGCCTGGAGGCGAAGAAGCCGTACACCGACGGTGTGATCACCGGCTGGGGCACGGTGGAGGGCCGTACGGTCTTCGTCTACGCCCACGACTTCCGGATCTTCGGCGGTGCGCTGGGCGAGGCCCACGCCACGAAGATCCACAAGATCATGGACATGGCCATCGCGGCCGGTGCGCCGCTGGTGTCGCTGAACGACGGCGCCGGCGCCCGTATCCAGGAGGGCGTCTCCGCGCTCGCCGGGTACGGCGGCATCTTCCAGCGCAACACCAGGGCCTCCGGGGTGATCCCGCAGATCTCGGTGATGCTCGGCCCCTGCGCCGGCGGCGCGGCCTACAGCCCGGCCCTGACGGACTTCGTCTTCATGGTCCGCGAGACCTCGCAGATGTTCATCACCGGCCCGGACGTGGTCAAGGCGGTCACCGGCGAGGAGATCACCCAGAACGGCCTCGGCGGCGCGGACGTGCACGCGGAGACCTCCGGCGTGTGCCACTTCGCCTACGACGACGAGGAGACGTGCATCGCCGAGGTGCGCTACCTCCTCTCCCTGCTGCCGCAGAACAACCGGGAGAACCCCCCGCGGGCGGACTCCTCCGACCCGGTGGACCGCCGCTCGGACGTCCTGCTCGACCTGGTCCCGGCCGACGGCAACCGGCCCTACGACATGGCCAAGGTCATCGAGGAGATCGTCGACGACGGCGAGTACCTGGAGGTCCACGAGCGCTGGGC
>NZ_BMUE01000055.1 GCF_014650035.1 Streptomyces lucensis JCM 4490
GGACGCTCCCCCTCCTGGGCGGCTTCCTGCCGTACGAGCTGTACATCGAGTTCATCGGCGCGATGACCACCCTCGGCATCGCGACGCTGATCGTCATCCGCCTGCTGAGCCTGCCGTCGCGGCCCGGCCGCAAGTCCCGGTTCGCGGGCTCGAAGATGGGCCAGGCGTACTTCGTCGAGTACGTCATCCTCGTCATCGGCCTGGCCATCTACGTGCTGCGCGCCCTGGAGGGCGCCCAGCACGACGTGGACCACTACGAGGCCGCCTACTTCGCCTCCTACCCCCTGGTCCTGGCGTTCAAGGGCCTGAGCGTCTCCGCTCTGCAGAACCTCACCTACCTGTTCGCCATGATCAAGCTGGGCACGACCATGATCTGGATGATCACGGTCTCGCTCAACACGAACATGGGTGTGGCCTGGCACCGTTTCCTGGCGTTCCCGAACATCTGGTTCAAGCGGAACGCCACCGGTGGGACGGCCCTGGGCGCGCTGCTGCCGATGACGTCGGGCGGCAAGCCGATCGACTTCACGGACCCGGGTGACGACGACGTCTTCGGTGTCTCCCAGGTCGAGCAGTTCTCCTGGAAGGGCCTGCTGGACTTCTCCACCTGCACCGAGTGCGGCCGCTGCCAGTCGCAGTGCCCGGCGTGGAACACGGGCAAGCCGCTCTCGCCGAAGCTGCTGATCATGTCGCTGCGCGACCACGCCCACGCCAAGGCCCCCTACCTGCTCGCCGGCGGCG
>NZ_BMUE01000056.1 GCF_014650035.1 Streptomyces lucensis JCM 4490
ATGCCGTTGCTGGTGGAGCGTGAACGCGCCCTGTACGGCTCCTGGTACGAGTTCTTCCCCCGCTCGGAGGGGACCGCCGAGCAGCCCCACGGCACCTTCCGCACCGCCGCCCGCAGACTGCGCGCGATCGCCGCGATGGGCTTCGACGTCGTCTACCTGCCCCCGATCCACCCCATCGGCACCACCCACCGCAAGGGCCGCAACAACACCCTCACCGCCACCCCCGACGACGTCGGCGTGCCCTGGGCGATCGGCTCCCCCGAGGGCGGCCACGACACCGTCCACCCCGCGCTCGGCACGATCGAGGACTTCGACCACTTCGTTGCCCGCGCCCGGGAACTGGGCCTGGAGGTGGCGCTGGACTTCGCCCTGCAGTGCTCCCCCGACCACCCGTGGGTGGACAAGCACCCCGACTGGTTCCACCACCGCCCCGACGGCACCATCGCCTACGCGGAGAACCCGCCGAAGAAGTACCAGGACATCTACCCCGTCGCCTTCGACGCCGACATGGACGGCCTGGTCACCGAGACGGTACGGATCCTGCGGCACTGGATGGGCCACGGCGTGCGGATCTTCCGCGTCGACAACCCCCACACCAAGCCCGTCGTCTTCTGGGAACGCGTCATCGCCGAGGTCAACGACAAGGACCCCGACGTGATCTTCCTGGCGGAGGCGTTCACCCGCCCGGCGATGAT
>NZ_BMUE01000057.1 GCF_014650035.1 Streptomyces lucensis JCM 4490
GCTCCACACCACGGGGCAGCGCCAGCGCGACGATCCGCTCCGGCCCGATGCCCCGCCCCATCAGCACACGTGCCAGACGGTTGGCCCGCGCGTGCAGCTCCCGGTACGACAGCACCTCCTGCCCGCACACCAGCGCGTCGTCGTCCGGGGTCCGGGCGGCCTGCGCCTCCAGCACCGCCGGCACCGTCGCCTCGGCGACGTCCCGCGCGGTGTCGTTCCACTCGACCAGCAGCCGGTCACGCTCCTGCTCCGACAGCAGTTCCACCGACCCGATCCGCACCTGCGGGTCGGCGGCCACCGCCTCCAGCAACCGCACGAAGCGCTCGACGACCGACTCCACCGTCTCCCGGTCGAACAGATCGCTGCTGTAACGGAGTTCGCCGAGGATTCCGGCTGCGGTCCGGGCGGGGGTCAGCTGCTCGGTGAGGTCGAAGCTCAGGTCGAACTTGCTGACCGCGACCTCGACGGGCTGCGGCGTGACGATCGCGCCGTCGATGTCCAGCTCGGGCTCGGAGTTGTTCTGGAGGGCGAGCATCACCTGGAACAACGGATGCCGGGACGCGGTCCGCTCGGGCCGCAGCACCTCCACCAGACGCTGGAACGGCACGTCCTGGTTCTCGAAAGCGGCGAGGTCACCCTCCCGCACCCGGGCCACCAGCTCACCGAAGACCGGATCACCCG
>NZ_BMUE01000058.1 GCF_014650035.1 Streptomyces lucensis JCM 4490
GCCTGGGGACTCTGGCAACAAACCAGCACCATCACCGCCACCCTCCACACCAACCACCACACCCGACTCCACCGCAACGGCATCCAACCCCTCCCCACCCACCAAGCCCTCACCCACCTAGACACCGCACTCACCACCCCACTCCCCCACCTCCTCCCGGCACTGCTCGACCTGAGGACCCTGCGCGTGCAGGATGGTCTGCTTCCGCCTCTGTACCGGCAGCTCATTCCGAGTCGCGCGAAACGTCCCGTGAAGTCCGCGCCTTGGATGGACCAACTCACCGCGCTCTCCGACGAGGAGCGGAGTCAAGCGCTGCTGGACCTCGTGTGCACACACACCGCCACCGTCCTGGGACACGCCCAAAGCAGGGCGATTGATCCACTCACCGCGTTCCAGGCCCTCGGCGCGGACTCCCTCACCGCCATTGAGCTCCGAAACCGGCTGACGGCGGCAACCGGTCTGCGTCTACCCGCCACCCTCGTCTTCGACCACCCGACCCCCGACCGTCTGGCGCGGTACATCGCCGACCAGCTCCCCACGGCGTCCGATCAGAAGCAGGCCGTCGCTTCACGGCCGGCCGCCCCGCGCACCACGACGCAAGATCCGGTCGTCGTCGTGGGTATGGCCTGCCGCTACCCGGGTGGTGTCACCACGCCCGAGGAACTGTGGCA
>NZ_BMUE01000059.1 GCF_014650035.1 Streptomyces lucensis JCM 4490
TCCGCCAGCATCAACTGATAAAACGCCGACGGCGTCTGATTCAGCACCGTCACCCGCTCACGCACCAGCAACCGACGGAAATCACCCGGCGAACGACTCACCCCGAACGGCACCACCACCAACCGCCCGCCATGCAACAACGCCCCCCACAACTCCCACACCGAAAAATCGAACGCGAAAGAATGGAACAACGTCCACACATCATCCGCACCGAAACCGAACCACCCCCGCGTCGACGCGAACAGCCGCACCACATTCCCGTGCGACACCACCACACCCTTCGGACGCCCCGTCGACCCCGACGTATAGATCACATACGCAGCCGACCCCGCCGACACCACACCCGACCGCTCCCCGGCCGACACATCCCCCGCCGGCAACCCCGCGGTCCCCGCCACCACCTCCGCATCCACCACACACACCGGCGCCGCGTCCTCCAGCAGAAACTCACGACGCTCCACCGGATAATCCGGATCCACCGGCACATACACCGCCCCGGCCTTCACCACCCCCAGCAACGCGACCACCAGATCCACCGACCGCGGCAACGACACCGCCACCCGGTCCTCCACCCCCACACCACGACCCAGCAACCACCGCGCCACCCGATTCGCCCGCGCGTTCAACTCCGCATACGACACCGACTCCTCA
>NZ_BMUE01000060.1 GCF_014650035.1 Streptomyces lucensis JCM 4490
ACCCGGACGTGCTGTGGTCCTGCACCACGTGCGGTGCCTGCGTCGAGCAGTGCCCGGTCGACATCGAGCACGTCGACCACATCGTCGACATGCGCCGCTACCAGGTGATGATCGAGTCCGCGTTCCCGTCCGAGGCGGGCACGATGCTCAAGAACCTGGAGAAGAAGGGCAACCCCTGGGGCCTGGCGAAGAAGCAGCGCCTGGAGTGGACCAAGGAGGTCGACTTCGAGGTCCCGGTCGTCGGCAAGGACATCGAGGACCTCACCGAGGTCGAGTACCTGTACTGGGTCGGCTGCGCCGGCGCCCTGGAGGACCGGGCGAAGAAGACCACCAAGGCCTTCGCGGAGCTGCTGCACATCGCGGGCGTGAAGTTCGCGATCATGGGCGGTGACGAGAAGTGCACCGGTGACTCCGCCCGCCGCCTGGGCAACGAGCCCCTGTTCCAGGAACTGGGCATGGAGAACGTCGCCGCGCTGAACATGGCCTTCGGCGAGGATGACGAGGACGAGTCGACGAGGAAGCCGAAGTCGGCGAAGAAGATCGTCGCGACCTGCCCGCACTGCCTGAACACCCTGGGCAA
>NZ_BMUE01000061.1 GCF_014650035.1 Streptomyces lucensis JCM 4490
TCTACACCTCAGGCTCCACCGGCCGCCCCAAAGCCGTCGTCATGCCCCACAAGGCACTCGCCAATCTGCTGTCCTGGACGATCAGGGAACTGTCCGGGGACCCCAGGACCGTCGTGGCCCAGTTCACCGCGTTGAGCTTCGATGTCTCGGCCCAGGAGATCCTCTCCGCGCTGGTGGCCGGCAAGACCGTCGCGGTACCGGATGACGAGATCCGGCGGGATCCCAACGAGTTCGTCCGCTGGCTCGACCAGCACCAGGTCAACGAGCTGTTCGCGCCGACACTCGTCCTCGACATGGTGTGTGCCGCCGCGCTGCGTGATGGCCGTGCCCTGCCCCGGCTGCGTGAACTCGTACAGGCGGGCGAGGCCCTCGTCCCCAGTGAGGCGATCAAGGCGTTCTGTGCCGCGGTGCCCGGACGACGGCTGCACAATCACTACGGCCCCGCGGAAACACATGTGATGACGAGTGGGGCACTACCCGAGGACGTGGGTGCGTGGCCGGTCGTCGCGCCTATCGGCAAACCCGTGGACAACGCCCGCGTCTACAT
>NZ_BMUE01000062.1 GCF_014650035.1 Streptomyces lucensis JCM 4490
TCTACACCTCAGGCTCCACCGGCCGCCCCAAAGCCGTCGTCATGCCCCACAAGGCACTGATCAACCTCGTGACGTGGCACTCCGGAAGGTTCGGGGGACTGCCCGGACGGCGCATGGCCCAGTTCACCGCGATCGGGTTCGACTTCTCCCTGGAAGAGATCCTCAGTCCACTGGTGTACGGCGGCACCCTGGTCGTGCCGGATGACGAGATCCGGCGGGATCCCAACGAGTTCGTCCGCTGGCTCGACCAGCACCAGGTCAACGAGATCTGCGGACCCACGCTCGCCATCGAGTCCCTGGTCGAGGCGGCGAACGCGCAGGGGCTGGCGCTGCCTTCGCTGACCGATCTGTACCAGGGCGGCGAGGCTCTCACGCTCGGCGACCGGCTCCGGGAGTTCTGTTCCGCGGTGCCCGGGCGACGGCTGCACAACATCTACGGACCGACCGAGACGCACGCCATCACCGCCCATACGCTGCCGCCGGATCCGAGTGCGTGGCCGGTCGTCGCGCCTATCGGCAAACCCGTGGACAACGCCCGCGTCTACAT
>NZ_BMUE01000063.1 GCF_014650035.1 Streptomyces lucensis JCM 4490
TCCATGATCTCCAGCCACCGCTCACCGCTCTCCTTCAACGGCGCGATCGCCTTGCGCGGCCGCTCCGGCAGCAGCTCCGCACCCGCCCCCGCGAACGAGTCCAGACCCGCCGCGTGGATCCGGCCGATCGCCTCCTCCACCGACACCCCGGAGATCCGCGCCATGTGCTCCACCTCGGACGCGCCCAGCGAGTGGATCACCAGCTGCGGGAAGGCCTCCTTGATCGCCCTGAAGTGCTCCTCGTAGTACTCCACGCCGTAGTCCGGGTGATGACCGCCCTGGAACATGACCTGCGTCCCGCCCAGCTCGACCGTCTCCGCGCAACGCCGCAGGATGTCGTCCAGATCGCGGGTCCAGCCCTTCGCGGTGTCCTTCGGAGCCGCGTAGAACGCACAGAACTTGCACGCCGTGACACACACGTTCGTGTAGTTGATGTTCCGCTCGATGATGTACGTCGCGATGTGCTCCACACCCGCGTACATCCGGCGCCGCACCGCGTCCGCGGCCGCACCCAGCGCGTGCAGCG
>NZ_BMUE01000064.1 GCF_014650035.1 Streptomyces lucensis JCM 4490
GAGCGTCCCGGTAGAGGACCAGCGCCTCCTCGGGAGTGATCCGCCCACCGGCAGCGGCACGCGTCAGTATCGCCGCCGGTTCGGGATCCCGGTGGGACGAGGGCTCGGGCATGCTGTTCACTTCGTCAGTGCTCCTGCGTCGGGCCCGTGCAGCTCCATCCCGTCGCGCGCGCGGCGCACGTGGATGCAGTCACCAGGGCAGTCGTTCGTGGCGTCCACGACGTCATGGACCAGCGGCAGCGGAACGCGCACGGCGGCGCCGGGTGCCTGGCACAGTTCGTCGTTCTCGTCCTTGACGTAGGCCAGGCCGTCGATGTCCAGCTCGAAGACCTCGGGCGCGTACTGGGCGCAGATGCCGTCTCCGGTGCACAGGTCCTGGTCGATCCAGACCTCTAGCTCGTCCTCATGCGTGTTCACGGGCATGGTCAGTCAGCCGTTCGTCGTCGGTTTCGGGCGGAGTGGGGCCGGCTCAGAGGCGCATGGGCTGGGGGGCGTCGCGGCGGGCCGGGTCGGGGCCCTCGTACT
>NZ_BMUE01000065.1 GCF_014650035.1 Streptomyces lucensis JCM 4490
CCTCGACGAACACCTGCAACCCGTGCCCACCGGCGTCACCGGAGAGCTCTACCTCGCCGGCACCGGCCTCGCCCACGGCTACCTCAACCGCCCCGCCCTGACCGCACAACGCTTCATCGCCGACCCCCACGGCCAACCCGGCACCCGCATGTACCGCACCGGCGACCTCGCCCGCTGGACCACCAACGGAGAACTCGTCTACGCCGGACGCACCGACCGACAGATCAAAATCCGCGGCTACCGCATCGAACCCGGCGAAATCGAAGCACACCTGCGCACCCGACCCGACATCACCCAAGCCGTCGTCCTCCCACACCCCCACACCGCCACCCTCACCGCCTACCTCGTCCCCACCCCCGGCACCCACCCCGACCCCACACAACTACGCCACGAACTCAGCCACACCCTCCCCCACTTCATGATCCCCACCAGCTACACCCTCATCGACGAACTCCCCCTCACCCCCAACGGAAAACTCGACACCAAAGCCCTCCCCCAACCCA